>NZ_JYLF01000009.1 GCF_001043055.1 Pseudomonas weihenstephanensis | reverse complement strand
CCGCCGCTGACTTCCTGCAACCAGGCATCGAACACCGCCGCGCCGCTGGCCACGTCTTTAATGTCGATGGCACTGATCGGCACGATGGCCACTTGTGGGCCACGTTTTTCTGCAACAGCATTTTCAGCCGTCATGACAGCATCTCACCCGCCAGCAGGCCGGGGGTTTTGAAGGAAAGCTTGGGAGGGGTGAAGCTCGGCAGCGCAGGCAGGCTCGGCAGAGCGCCGCTGCTGTTGGCCAGATTCAGCAAACTTGAGGCGCTCGGCAACGCAGCGCTGGCCAGTTGCGCAACGCCTGCTTGCACAGTGGTTTTGACGTTTTGCGCTGATTGCATCGCGCCTTGGGCGGTCTGGATTACGCTCATACCGCTTTGCACCGTGGCCATGCCAGTCTTGGCCATGTCCAGGCCGCTTTTCGCCAGGCCCTTGCCTTGCTCCAGCAACTCGGCACTTTTGCCTTGGCGCGGCAACAGGTCGGTGATCATGTTTTGGATCGGGCCGGGGAGGCTGTCCGAACCCGCATCGCCGGGCTTTTCACGCGGCCATTGCGGTTGGCCGATGTAGCTGCCCACGCTCCAGGTGTCGGACGGGTCGGGCCCAAACTTGACCCGTGCCGGTCCCGGTGCAGCACCTGCCACGGCGGCGAAACCTTTGGGGTCGAGCGCGCCCTTGATGCTTTTGCCCAGTGCGTCGATCACTTCAAAATCACCGCCCTTGATGCCTTGGCGGTTGGCGTACTGGTTGAACAGTTCCAGGTTGCCCTTGCCCGGTTTCAGCGGCTCGGGGAATACCCCGGCCAGACTCTTGGCACCGGTATAAGCAAAGTTGGCCGCGTGCGCCGTGTACGGGCCAGTGGTGACGTGGGTGATGCCGCCTGCGTTATAGGTCGTGGCGCTGCCGCCGCCTTGAATCACCAGCTCGGTTTTAGCGGTGAGGGTGATGCGGTCTGCGTTGGCGGTGATATTGAGTTTGGCCAACAGGTTGATGCTGTCTTTCAGCGCCCGCACGTCGATGTCGCCCGATGCGGCCACCAGTCGCCAGCCCAGATTTTGCACAAACAGGCGCATGCCTTGGCTGGCACTGGCCAAGAGTTTTTTACCAATTGAAAGACTGGTGTGACCGGTGCTGCTCAGCCCCAAGTGCTCGCCGGTCGCAATGTGGGTCGAATTGGGCGTGCTCAGCGCGATACCGGCCGGGCTCGCCAACACCAGATGCGGCTCGGTGAATTCAGGGAATTCGTTGGCGCTGACGTTGGCCGGACCGCTGCCGGTAATGCCGCGATGCTGAGCAAACAACGCCTTGGCCACCTCGTCTTGGTCACCGGCTTCCTGCGCCTGATTTTCCATGGCTTGCATGGACAGGCCGTCTTGCTGATCGCTGGCAGTGGCCAAGCGTTCGGCGGTTTCGGGCAGGTCTTTGTGGTGCTTGGATTCGTTGGGACGTGGCTCGGTCGTAATCAGCAAACCCGCCGCTGCACGTACGGCGCCGTGGCGGTCGGTGCGCAGTTCAAAGCCTTCGCCACGCGGCTGCCCCCCCGAAGGTCGCGGATGAGTCAAATAGCCCAAGTTGACCGCGCTCGCGCCGTGGTCACTGCGCAACGCGATGCTGATTTCGCTGGTGGTGTCGTCGATGCGCAGTTCGTTGGCGCGACTGCCTTTGTACTCTTTGCTTTTGACCGTGGCTAAGGTCTTGAGCTCGGGCAATTTGTACGGCGGCAGGTTCACGCCGTGGTACAGGCAGCCGGTAATCAGCGGCTGGTCCGGGTCGCCCTCAAGGAAGGTAATCAGCACTTCCATGCCAATGCGCGGCAGGTTGATCGAGCCAAAACTCATGCTCGCCCAGTTCGACGCCACACGCATCCAGCAACTGGTTTTGTCGTCGAACTTGCCCTCGCGGTCCCAGTAGAACTGCACTTTGACGCGGCCGTATTCGTCGCAGTAAATTTCTTCGCCTGCCGGCCCCGTAACCATCGCGCTCTGGCTGCCCAGCACTTTGGGCTTGGGGTGTTTGAGTGGCGGGCGGAACGGCACGTCCCACGGGATTGCGCTGAAGGTGTTGCGATAGCCCTGATGGAAATCGTCTTTCAAGTCTGTGACATCGCTGGTGACCGACTCTTCCAGCACCTGCGGCTGCTTGCCGTGGTGGGTGATGTCGATCAGCAGCCACAGGTCATTCCATGTCGCATTGGCGTGCGCGGTGAGCGGCATGAAATGCCCGCTGACCAAGGTGGGCTGATCGCTTTTGCCCTTGGCCAGTTGGTAGTCGGTACGATGGCGTTCGAGGTTGCGATTGGCCAGGTGTTTGCCGCGTTCGCGGTCTACGAAACGACCGGGATAATCGTAATCCTCAAGGTCCGGCACAGCCTTGCTTTTGGCGTCGCTTTCCAGCTCGATGCGCGGTTTGGTGAAGTCATAATCGCGGCGCGTGACGCGGCTGGTACGCGTCGCTAAACGCATGCCAAAGCGCTTGACCATCGGCGTGTCGGCCACCAGCCCAGTGTCTTGTTGATACGCCACCGGTGCCAGTTTTGGGAAGATGGTCTGGTCGTCGCCAAACACCAGCAGGTGCGCGCCAGGGCTGTGCTGGAAGTGAAAGTGGATGCCTTCTTCCTCGCACAAGCGCTGGATGAAGGTCAGGTCCGATTCGTCGTACTGCACGCAATACACCCGCTCAGGATAGGTTGCGCTGAGCTGGAACTTATAATCGCTGGCCAAAATCCCGTGTTCTTCCAGCACCTGGGCGATGATCTGGCGCACAGTCATTTGCTGGAAGATTCGCTGGTTGACCCGGTGCGCCAAATACGACAAATGCGGGCGCAGCGACAGGTGATAGCGGGTCAGGCGCTTACCGGCTTCGCCCCGGGAGATGCTGTACACCTGCCCGTGAAAACCGGTGCCGGTGGTTGAAATCTGCAAAAACGCCTGCTTGTGCAGCAGGGTTTCGAGGTCGAGGAAAGGCCGCTCGCTGACCAGCTCCAGGTCAAAAACGAACGGCGTGTTCAGGGTTTCGCGGCCTTTGAAGGCCAGCACCTGAAAGTCCGCCCCGTCGAGGGCCAGCGTGAAATGGGGCTGATGAGCCGGTGCGAACATCCCTTGTCCCTCATGCAGTGCAGCGATTTTCGTCGTGTGGAAACAGGCGCCGAAAACAGAAAAATTCTGGGGTCATGCACGCACCGGCCCGCAACGGCCCGGTGCGCTAAAACGCTCGCGCAGCCTTAGCCCGCGACCGGAGTACGCCAATCATCCGAACCGGATGTACCGGACACTTCGTGGGTCCAGGTGATTTTGCGGTAGGTGAATTCCACGTCTTCCAGATGGGTGAAGTGCGCGTTCGACGGGTCCTGGCAGTTGTGCATGTAGTCCTTGATGTCAACGATGATCGCGTCTTCAAGTTTGGTGGTGTAGTAATGCTCTTGAGTACCGGCAGCCGAGGTGCGGAACCACTGGATTTCGATCTCGGTCAGGCGCTCGCCTGAGGTCAGCGCAGCCAGCAGCAGCGGCGAGGACTTGTCGAACACCTTGGTGATTTTTACCGGTTTGTGCACACGCTGACCGGTCGGCTGACCGGACTGCGGGTCACGAGGAATGATCACTTCGTGGCTGAAGCCCTGAACCATGACCTGGTCTTCATGACCTTCCTGATAGGTATTGCCCACTGAGTCCGCGGTGAACGCACCGGCAGTGATCAGACCCTGTTTGGTGCCCGTGATGGACATATACGCTGGCGTCGCCATGGAGGCTCTCCTTGCTGAAAAAAAGGACTTGAAAGGCCCAAATGCCGTTCAAGTGCTGGTAATGACAATCAAGGTTCGTGCCAACATAAATAATAACCATATAAATCAGATAGATAGCTAAAGTAAGCGTATGAAATGACCAATTTTCAGGTAGGTAGCATGGATAAAGTGCGCAAGAAGTTGCGCAGTACTGCGCAACTTCTTGCGCACTCGTCTACAGCTACCGGTTTATATACGCTGTGGCGATGTATCCACACGGTTATCCACATTTAAGTGCGCAACTTCTTGCGCAGTTGGTGTTTGTCATAAATGTCAATTTTGTTGATTTTAAGAAGTCAACGGGTAATCAGATTTTGTGTAGCGCTTTGCGTATCAGATGTGCGGCATATCTGTACTGTTTTTTGCGGGAGCAGGTTGTTAGTAGGGTAAATTGCATGGATCTCCGACTTGTCGCATTTATGCATGTAAGTCAGATCCTTTATTTTTGTAAGAATCGTCTTATAGGCGCGGATCTGTTCTGAGTGGATTATTGTCGACATTGTTTGCAGTGTTCATGATTAAATTACAGTCTGTATTTAAAGCTGTTAAGCCATTGATTATAAATGGCTAAACCCTGATTTTAGTGGGCGGAAATTGGTCCTTTTAGACGTGAATCCAAGGCTTTTCAAAGAACTTTCAGAGTAGGGGCGTACCTGAAAAATAAGCGCCTATTCATTTGCAAGATATGAAGGTCATGATTCTTTACGACGAACGGGAATCAATTTTTTGGTAACTTCTGTTTTATTTTTTGTGTATTCTCTCGGCCCGCATCAAGTATCAAAGTGCCATAAAGGCATGTGTGAGGCTTGATTGAGAAGCTGTTGGATCCTCTGTGCTCATGCACACCATCCACGGTACTTTCTGCATTTGCCAGGAGGCACGAACGCCCAGCGTTCAATCATCAAGGAGGCATAGATGACGTATTCAAGCACGCTAATGGTTCGCTATGCCGACTTGGCCCGGCAGCCTATTTCAAGTGATAACTTTGCCGGCGACGAAGTTCGCTACTCCAGTGAGTTCGAAGCCCTGGAAGCCGAGCTGGAAAAGGCCCAGTCGCTGCACGCCAGTGGCCCCATCGACTGGTTGAAAATCCAGGAAAACAGCGAACTTATTCTCCGAACATCCTCCAAGGATTTACGTGTCGCGGCCTGGCTGACATGGGCCTTGCACCTGCGTGAGTCGTTTGTGGGGTTGCATGCCGGATTAGGCGTGTTGGTGTACCTGTGTGAGCACCACTGGGAGCAGTTTCACCCCGCCAAAGCGCGCACTCGGGCCGCTGCGATTGCTTGGTTGGTGCCGCGTCTTGAGGGTGCGCTCAAAGATGACGTGCCGATCAAAGAGCAACTGCCGCTGTTCCGCAGCCTGGTCAAGCAGTTGCAAGCGCTGGATGCGGTGCTGACACAACACCTTGACGATGCTGCGCCGTTGCTGCTGCCCATTCACCGGCGGCTGGCAAACATGGTTCAGCGCGCGGCGAACAATGAGCCCGAACCTGGCGTGGTAGGGGCGGTGGTGGCTCAGGTCAAGCAGGCCGCGACCCAGTTATTCACGCCCGGCACCCCGATTGATAACGAAAAAGACGCACAAAAAGCGCTGCGCACCCAGCAGGACAGCGCACGGCCGCTGTGTGCCTGGTGGCTTAAACAGAAGGCTACGGATGTGCGGGCGCTACGCCTAAATCGTACGTTGATGTGGATGGCGATAGACGCTGTACCTGAGCGTAATAGTGAGCAAGTTACCGTGCTGCGGGGGTTGCCCGTCGACAAACTCAAGGCTTATCAGGACCGCTTTGCCCAAGGTCAATATGCCGATCTGTTGGTCGAAGTCGAAGCCAGCCTGGGCAAAGCGCCGTTCTGGTTCGATGGGCATCGCATTGTCTGGGAGTGTTTGCAGGCGCTGAATGCCGAGATCGCCATGCGTGAGGTGGAAATCCACTTCAGCCTGTTGATTCAACGTTTGCCGGGCATCATCGAATTGCGCTTTCACGATGGTGCGCCGTTTGCCGACCCGGCGACGCGGGCGTGGATCAGCGCCAATGTCATGCCGCACCTGCAAAGCACCAGTGCGCCGCGCAAGGTGGAAGTGACCGCCACTCAGCCCGCGTGGGAATTGGCCCTTGAAGCGGTGCTACCGATTCTGCGCAAGGACGGCCTCAAGCCCGCCGTACAGACCCTCAAACAAGGCTTGCAAAACGCTCAGGGTGGACGTGTCCGGTTTTTTTGGCAGTTCGCCCTCGCGCGGCTGTGTTTTATGGCCAAGAAGTACGAGCTGGCCAAGACCCAGCTTGAGACCCTGGACCACACATTACAGGACTCAGGCCTGCATGCCTGGGAGCCCGATCTTGCGCTGCAAGTACTGCATTTACTGCACAGCTGCTGCGAACTGTTGCCGCAGAACCATGCCGTACGTGAACGCAGGGATGAGATTTATCGCAGGTTGTGCCATCTCGATCTCGAAGTGGTACTCGAATAGGCCCAAGGGTCATACACGCAAGGAAAAAAACCATGGCCAAAGAAGGCTCGGTAGCCCCCAAGGAACGCATCAACGTCACCTTCAAGCCCGCCACCGGTGGTGCTCAGGAAGAAATTGAACTGCCGTTGAAACTACTCGCCATCGGTGATTACACCCACCGCAAGGACGAACGCAAAGTCGAAGATCGCAAGCCGATCAGCATCGACAAAATGACGTTCGACGAAGTGCTGGCCAAGCAAGAACTGAGCCTGACCTTGAGTGTTGCCAACCGCCTTCAGGAAGAGAGCGACACTGAAGAATTGGCCGTGAAATTGCGCGTTAACTCGATGAAAGACTTCAACCCGGCCAGCCTGGTTGAGCAAGTGCCGGAGTTGAAAAAACTGATGGAGCTGCGCGACGCGCTGGTGGCCCTCAAAGGCCCATTGGGCAATGCGCCGGCCTTTCGCAAAGCCATCGAAAGCGTATTGGCCGACGATGAATCCCGTGGTCGCGTACTGGGCGAGCTGGGCTTGAACGCCGCCGCCCAGGACGCTTGAGTCCCCATCAGCCAAGGAAGACAACGCAATGAGCACCAACGCAGCGCAGCAAAGCAGTACCGAAAACGGCGAATACAGCATTCTTGACAACATCATCGCCCAGACGCGTCTGACCCCGGACGACGAAGCCTATGACATCGCCAAGCGTGGCGTGTCGGCGTTTATCGAAGAGCTGCTCAAGCCGCAGAACAATGGTGAACCCGTCAAGAAGGCCATGGTTGACCGCATGATTGCTGAGATCGATGCCAAGCTCAGCCGTCAAATGGACGAAATTTTGCACCACCCTGATTTCCAGTCGCTGGAATCGTCGTGGCGTGGCCTGCAACTGCTGGTTGACCGCACCAACTTCCGCGAAAACATCAAAATCGAAATCCTCAACGTGTCTAAAGAAGACCTGCTGGACGATTTCGAAGATTCGCCAGAAGTGATGCAGGCCGGCCTGTACAAACACATCTACACCGCCGAATACGGCCAGTTTGGTGGTCAGCCTGTGGGCGCGATCATCGCCAACTACTTCATGTCCCCAAGCTCGCCCGACGTGAAGCTGATGCAGTACGTGTCCAGCGTGGCCTGCATGTCCCACGCGCCGTTCATTGCAGCGGCCGGTCCCAAGTTCTTCGGTCTGGAAAGCTTCACCGGCTTGCCTGACCTCAAGGACCTCAAGGACCACTTCGAAGGCCCGCAATTTGCCAAGTGGCAGAGCTTCCGCCAGTCCGAAGACTCGCGCTACGTGGGTTTGACCGTGCCGCGCTTCTTGCTGCGCAACCCGTACGACCCCGAAGAAAACCCGGTCAAGTCGTTCGTCTACAAAGAAACTGTCGCCAACAGCCACGAGCACTACCTGTGGGGCAACACCGCCTACGCGTTTGGCACCAAGCTGACTGACAGCTTCGCCAAGTTCCGCTGGTGTCCGAACATCATTGGCCCGCAGAGCGGTGGTGCGGTTGAAGACCTGCCGCTGCACCACTTCGAAAGCATGGGCGAAATCGAAACCAAGATTCCGACCGAAGTACTGGTGTCTGACCGCCGTGAATACGAATTGGCCGAGGAAGGTTTCATCTCTCTGACCATGCGCAAAGGCAGCGACAACGCCGCGTTCTTCTCAGCCAGTTCCGTGCAAAAGCCCAAGTTCTTTGGCATCAGCGCTGAAGGCAAGGCCGCCGAGCTGAACTACAAACTGGGCACCCAGCTGCCGTACATGATGATCGTCAACCGTTTGGCTCACTACTTGAAAGTGTTGCAGCGCGAGCAACTCGGTTCGTGGAAAGAGCGCACCGACCTTGAGCTGGAACTTAACAAGTGGATCCGCCAGTACGTGGCCGACCAGGAAAACCCGAGCGCCGAAGTGCGGGGTCGTCGTCCATTGCGTGCAGCCCAGATCATCGTCAGTGACGTTGAAGGCGAGCCTGGCTGGTACCGCGTCAGCTTGAACGTGCGTCCGCACTTCAAGTACATGGGCGCCGATTTCACTCTGTCGCTGGTTGGCAAGCTGGACAAAGAGTAAACGGAGCGTCTGATGACGGGATACGGCAGCCTTTTCGAACGCCTCAATGGCGATGCGGACAAACGCGTCGGCTGGAGCCGCGAGGTGTCGGCGATGGCGTCTGTGGCTGCCCACCTCGCCAAGATGCTCAGCACCCGTGCGGGCAGTGTGCAAACGCTGTCCGATTACGGGTTGCCCGATCTCAATGACATGCGCCTGAGCCTGCACGACTCCTTGAGTCAGGCACGTTTGGCGATTGTGGGTTTTATCGAAGCCTACGAACCGCGCTTGAGCGAGGTGCGTGTCGTTTCTTTGCCGCGGGATAACGATCAACTGCGCCTGACCTTCAGTATCGAAGGGCTGCTGGAAGTTGAGGGTTTGAAGCGTCAAGTGACGTTCTCCGCCTGCCTGGACGGCAGCGGTCAAGTCAAAGTGACCTGAAAATTGCGCGCCGCAACAGGGCGGCGCATCGCGAGACGTGAGCAGTTCCTTATCGGTCCGGGGGTGGGCAAAGCCTGGACGGGCAGGGCAGTTTTTTCATGAGTTTTAAAGCCGGGAAGGTATTTCGTGTCCTTTAACCACTACTACCAAAGCGAACTCACCGCACTTCGCCAGTTAGGTCGTCGATTCGCCGAGCGCAGCCCGGCGTTGGCCCCTTTTCTGGGGCAAGCCGGTCGGGATCCGGACGTGGAGCGGTTACTGGAGGGGTTTGCCTTCCTGACCGGGCGTCTGCGCCAGAAGCTCGACGACGAGTTGCCGGAGTTGAGCCATTCGTTGATGCAATTGCTGTGGCCCAACTACATGCGTCCGTTGCCGGCGTTCAGCATTTTGCAGTTTGACCCGCTGACCTTGCCGGGCCCTGCACTGAGGGTGGAGCGCGACACACCGGTAGAAAGCGTGCCGATTGATGGTGTGCGCTGCCGCTTTCGCACCTGTTACCCGACCGACGTCATGGCGCTCGACCTGACCGCCCTCAACTATTCGGTCAAGGGTGACGGTTCGTTGCTCAGCTTACGCCTTGAAATGAGTGCTGACGGCCACTTGGGAGAGCTGCAACTGAGCACGTTGCGTTTGCACTTTGCTGGCGAGCGTTACATCAGCCAGATGCTGTACCTGAGCCTGCTGCGCAATCTGGAAAGCATCGAACTGGTGCCGTTGAACGCTGCGGGCAAACCGCTCGATGGCGTGGGCGGGCGCCCGATGGCGTTCAAAATGCCGGGCGACCGCGTGCAGCTCGTCGGCTTCGCGGAAGAAGAAGCGTTGATTCCGTACCCGCTCAACACCTTCCGTGGTTACCGCTACCTGCAAGAATATTTCGCGTTTCAGGACAAGTTTCTGTTTGTCGATGTCAATGGGCTGGACATGCTCAAGGCGTTGCCACCCGACACGCTCAAACAGATGCGCGGCCTGGAACTGCGCTTTGACATCCGCAAGAGCGGTATCCAGCGCCTGCGCCCCACACTCGACAACGTGAAGCTGTATTGCACGCCGATTGTGAACCTGTTCAAGCATGACGCGCTGCCGATTCGCCTCGACGGTAAACAGGACGAGTACCTGCTGTTGCCCGCGGAGTACGAGCAAGAGCATTGCGGTGTGTTCTCGGTCGAAAGCGTGATTGGTTGGAAACCCGGTGGTTTGGGTTATCAGGACTACGTGCCATTCGAATCGTTTGAGCATGACCCCAGCTTCGATGTGCCCACCGCCCGCGCGCATTACAGCATTCGTCAGCGCTCGTCGTTGCTGCACGGCGGTCTCGATACGTACTTGAGTTTTGGTATCCGCCAGAGCGAAGCCCACGAAACCCTGTCGATCGAGCTGACCTGCACCAATCAGAACCTGCCGCGCAAACTCAAGTTGGGTGACATTTGCCGGGCATGTGAAGCAACCCCGGAGTTTCTGACTTTTCGCAACATCACGCCTGCGACCGCCAGTTTCGCGCCGCCGCTCAATCGCGATTTCCTGTGGAAGTTGATCAGCAACATGTCGCTTAACTACCTGTCGCTGGCCGATGTCAATGCATTGAAGGTGATTCTCGAAACTTACGACTTGCCGCGCTACTACGACCAGCACGCAGAGAAAGTCAGCAAGCGTTTGCTGGGCGGTCTCAAGTCGATCAAGCACCAGCACGTAGACCGCTTGCACCGCGGGTTGCCGGTGCGCGGGTTGCGCACTGAGCTGACTGTCGACACCCAGGGGTATATCGGCGAAGGCGATCTGTTCGTGTTTGCGTCGGTGCTCAACGAGTTTTTCGCACTCTACGCCAGTCTTAATTCGTATCACGAGTTGCGCGTAAAAAGCACACAGGGAGAGGTGTACCAATGGACACCCCGTATGGGCCTTCAGCCGCTTCTTTAAGCGGGCTGAGCCGGGTAATACGCGAGTACTCGCTGTTCCAGGCCGTGTTGCTGGTGGTGGACCGCTTGCGTGAAGCGCATCCCTACCTGAGCGAAGACGATCTGTACGACCAATTGGAATTTCAGGCCAACCCCAGCCTCGGGTTTCCGGGCAGTGATGTGGACCGGGTTGAGTTTTTCAACGAGCACGGGCAGTTGCGCGCACGCCTGCGGTTCAACTTGATCGGGCTTGTAGGCGCCGGTTCGCCCTTGCCTGCGTTCTATGGCGAGCAGGCGCTGGGCGACAGCGAAGACGGCAACCCGACACGCAACTTTCTGGATGTGTTTCACCATCGCCTGCAACGGCTGATGCTGCCGATCTGGAAAAAATACCGCTACCGCGCCAGTTTTCAGAGCGGTGCGCTGGACCCTTTTTCGGCGCAACTGTTTGCGCTGATTGGCTTGGGCGGCGAAGAGATTCGTCAGGCCAAGGAGCTGAACTGGAAACGCTTGCTGCCGTATCTGGGGTTGCTCAGCTTGCGGGCGCACTCGGCGGCGCTGATTGAGGCAGTGCTGCGTTACTACTTCAAACACGCGCAATTGACCATCGAGCAATGCATTGAGCGTCGGGTCGAGATTCTTGAAGAACAGCGCAACCGTTTGGGCCGTGCCAACAGCATGCTGGGTGAAGACTTGGTACTGGGCGAGCGGGTGCGCGACCGCAGCGGCAAGTTTCGTATCTACATCCGCGAACTGGATTGGGAGCGTTTTCATGAGTTTTTGCCCATCGGGTTCGGTTATCAACCGTTGTGCGCGCTGGTGCGTTTTACCTTGCGCGATCCGCTCGACTACGACATCCGCCTGGTGCTGCGTCAGGAAGAGATCCGCGAACTGCGCATTGGCGAACAAAACGCCTGTCGTCTGGGCTGGACCAGTTGGCTGGGCCGCGAGCGCGCCGACGGTGTGGTGACGCTGGGCAGCAAAATACATTAAGGACTGATGACACATGATCAACGTAGACCTGCAACAACTGATTCAGGCGCTGGACGCCGACACCCGTCGCGACCTCGAAAGCTCGGCTGAACGCTGCGTGGCCCGCGGCGGCAGCAAAATCCTGGTAGAAGATTTGCTGCTGGGTTTGCTTGAGCGTGCGCAAGGCTTGTTGTCGCGAGCGCTGCAAGACGCGGACGTGGACGCTGGAGAATTGAGTGCGGCCTTGCAGTCGCGGGTTGAACACAGTGCGTCGCGCAACCCGGTATTTGCTCCCGAACTGGTGCAGTGGCTGCAAGACGCTTTATTAGTGGCCAACCTGGAGCTGGGTCAAAGCCAGGTCGATCAAGCGGCGTTGATCCTGGCATTGCTGCGCAATCCGATGCGTTACGCAGGCAGTCATTACTTGCCACTGCTGGCCCGGTTGAACATCGAGCGTTTAAAGGCGTTTGCCCTGTCGCTCAAAGAGCAACCGGCCACCGGTAAGCCCACTGCGCCGGGTGAGTCGTTGCTGGAGCGCTTCACCCACAACCTGACGCAACAGGCTCGCGACGGCAAACTCGACCCGGTGCTGTGCCGCGACGATGCGATCCGCCAAATGATCGACATTTTGGCTCGTCGCCGTAAAAACAACCCGATTGTGGTCGGCGAAGCCGGCGTGGGTAAAACCGCGATTGTGGAAGGGCTGGCTTCGCGCATTGCCGCCGGTGAAGTACCGCAGGTCCTTAAAGGTGTTGAATTACTGGCTTTGGACATGGGTTTGTTACAAGCCGGTGCCAGCGTCAAGGGTGAGTTTGAACGTCGCCTTAAAGGGGTGATTGACGAAGTCAAAGCGTCGCCCAAGCCGATCATTATTTTTATCGACGAAGCCCACACCTTGATTGGCGCAGGCGGCAACGCGGGTGGCTCCGATGCTGCCAACCTGCTCAAGCCCGCGCTGGCTCGTGGCGAGTTGCGCACCATTGCAGCCACCACCTGGTCGGAGTACAAAAAGTATTTTGAAAAAGACCCGGCCTTGGCGCGGCGTTTCCAACCCGTGCAACTGCACGAACCCACCGTCAGCGAGGCGGTGACGATTCTGCGCGGCTTGGCCCAAGTCTATGAAAAAAGCCACGGCATCTACCTGCGTGATGACGCTGTGGTGGCGGCCGCTGAGTTGTCTGCACGCTACTTGGCCGGACGTCAACTGCCTGACAAAGCGGTGGATGTGCTCGACACCGCCTGTGCCCGTGTGCGTATCAGCCTCGCGGCCGCGCCCCAGCGCCTTGAGCAATTGCGCGGTGAGCTGGCCGAAGGTGATCGCCAGAGTCAGGCCCTGCGTCGGGATGCCGAAGCCGGTTTGCAGATAGACCACGAAGCCCTTGACCTGCTCGAAGACCGTTTGAGCGATGCTCAAGACGAGCGATTGGCCTTGGAGGCACTGTGGAGCGAGCAAAAGCAATTGGCTGAGCGTTTGCTGGAGCAACGCAAAGCATTGGCGACGGCGCGCATCGCTGCTGCCGCAGCCCCGCGGGTGGCCTTACAGGAAGATGCCGAAGGTCTAGTCATTGAGACGCCGGAAAATGATGCACCGAGCATCGAAACCCTTGAGGCGGCACTCAATGAAACCCATCGCAGCTTGACCGAGGCCCAGCTCACTGAGCGTCTGGTCAGCTTTGAAGTGTGCCCACGGCTGGTGGCTGAAGTGATCAGCGCGTGGACCGGTGTTCCGTTGGCGCAACTGGCGCGTGAGCACAACGCCAAGGTGGCGAATTTTGCCACCGATTTGCGCACGCGCATTCGCGGGCAGGATCAAGCGGTGCATGCACTCGACCGTTCCATGCGTGCCACAGCTGCCGGGTTAAACAAGCCCGATGCGCCGGTGGGCGTGTTTTTGCTGGTCGGTCCCAGCGGCGTCGGCAAAACCGAAACGGCGTTGGCACTGGCCGACTTGCTGTATGGCGGCGAGCGTTTTATCACCACCATCAACATGTCCGAGTTTCAGGAGAAACACACGGTGTCACGCCTGATTGGCGCGCCGCCAGGCTATGTGGGCTATGGCGAGGGCGGCATGCTCACCGAAGCGGTGCGCCAAAAGCCGTATTCGGTGGTGTTGCTCGATGAAGTCGAAAAGGCCGACCCGGACGTGCTGAACCTGTTTTACCAAATCTTCGACAAAGGCGTGGCCAATGACGGGGAAGGGCGTGAGATTGACTTTCGCAACACCCTGATCCTGATGACCTCAAACCTGGGCAGCGACCGTATCTCACAGCTGTGCGAGAACGGAGCACGGCCATCGGCCCAAGTGCTGGAAGACACCATCCGCCCGGTGCTCAGTCACCACTTCAAACCCGCACTGTTGGCGCGTATGCGCGTAGTCCCGTACTACCCGGTGGGCGGCCCGGTGTTGCGCGAACTGATTGAGATCAAACTGGATCGTTTGGGCGAGCGCCTGGCGCGTCGTCAGTTGGACTTCAGTTATTGCCAGCCGCTGGTGGATCAATTGGCCGAGCGTTGCACCCAGAGCGACAGTGGTGCGCGGCTGATTGATCACTTGCTTGATCAGCACGTGTTAACGCTGGTTGCCGACCGTTTGCTCGACGCCATGGCCCAAGGCGTGAGTCTCAAACGCGTGCATGCCACGCTTGACGCCAATGCCAGCGTGATCTGCGAGTTTGCTTGAGGTGGGCGTGATGTTTAAGCAAGTGGCACAACCCTTGGTGTATGCAGAGGCCTTGCTCGCGCAGTTTGCGAACCTGTCGCATGCACCTGATGACGCCACGTTGTTGGGCCGGTTTGTGCAGGGGCTGGCAGAACTCAGCGGCTGCGAACTGGCGCAACTGTATTTGCTGGACGCCACCCACACCTGCCTGGGCTTGAGCGCCGAGTGCCTGAACGGGGTGGTACAACCCCGTGAAGCGCAGTGCCTGCCCGCCGATTACAACGGGGAGCAGTTACTGCAATTTGCGCTGTGCCAAAACCGGGTGCTGTGCCTCAACGCGCTGAGTTCCAGTCTGCACGAGACCAGCTTCCTGCCCGCGGGCGTGGCGTGGCAGTCGTTGCTGTGCGTTCCGCTGGTCAACCAGAAGCAATCGGTGGCAGGCGTGCTGCTGTGCGCCAGTCAGCACGCTGTTGAACTCGAAGGTTTTGCGCACTCACTGGCCCAACTCGGCAGTTTCGTACTCGGACAACTGCATCTGTTGCAATCATTGCGCAGCTCGGCAGGCGTCCCCCCTGCGGCGCTGGTCAGCGTGCCGAGTGCCAGCGGCTATGGCTTGATCGGCAAAAGCCCGGTCATGCGTCAGGCTTATTCGTTAATCAGCAAAGTACTGCACAGCCCGTACACCGTGCTGCTATTGGGGGAAACCGGCAGCGGCAAGGAAGTCTTTGCCCGCGCCATCCATGACTACGGCCCGCGTCGTTCACGGGCCTTTATTGTGCAGAACTGCGCGGCGTTCCCGGAAAACCTGCTGGAAAGCGAGCTATTTGGCTACCGCAAGGGCGCTTTCACCGGGGCGGATTGCGACCGCCCCGGCCTGTTCGATGCGGCCAACGGCGGCACTTTGTTACTGGATGAAATTGGTGACATGCCGCTGTCGCTGCAAGCCAAGCTGCTGCGTGTGTTGCAAGAAGGCGAGATCCGGCCGCTGGGGTCTAACGACACGCACAAAATTGATGTGCGCATCATTGCCGCGACGCATCGCGACCTCGCAGTACTGGTCAGTGAAGGCAAATTCCGTGAGGACTTGTATTACCGACTGGCGCAATTTCCCATTGAGTTACCCCCGCTGCGCCAGCGCGAAGGCGACATTTTGGAGTTGGCACGGCACTTCGCCGACAAGGCCTGCACCTTCTTGCAGCGCGACGCCGTGCATTGGTCGCAGGCGGCGCTGGACCATCTGCTGGCTTACACCTTTCCGGGTAACGTGCGTGAACTCAAAGGCCTGGTCGAACGTGCCGTGCTGCTGTGCGAGGGCGGGGAGCTACTGGCCGAGCATTTCTCGTTACGCCCCGACCTGGCACTGGAAGACAGCCCCCTGAGCCTGCGAGAACGACTGGAGCAGGTCGAACGCAGTTGGTTGCTCGACAGCCTGCGCAAAAACGATGGCAACCAGACCCTGGCCGCCCGCGAACTGGGGCTGCCGCGCCGCACCTTGCTGTACCGCATGGAGCGCCTGAATGTTCAGGTGGGTGAACGCGATGGTTAGTTAATGCTCTTGCGTGCATCTCATTCGATTGCGGCAGGCCGCGCGTCCAGCGCCTGCCTGTGAAATTTGTCTACCCAGGAGACCCTCCGATGCCTGTTCGTCACTGGCAAACCGTGCTGTTGGCCCTCGTTGTTGTCTGCGGCCTTGGCGGCTGTAACGGCAATTACAAATTCAATGACAACACCTATCGCCCATTGGGTGATCCGCAGGCGGTCAATCGCGGCAAGTGACCGCAAGGAGCAAGATCATGGAACTGGTTTTCGAAATGCTGAACACCAAGCAATTCGTGCCTACAGAGCTGTGCCAGAAAACCTTCACCCCCAGCGGTGGCGTGATCGGGCGCGGTGAGGATTGCGATTGGGTCATTCCTGACCGCAAGCGTCACTTGTCCAACCGCCACGCGTTGATCAGTTACCGCGACGGTGTGTTTTACCTGACCGACACCAGCAGCAACGGTATTCAGGACCGTGACACCGGTGCGCGCCTGCCCAAGGGTGAAGCGCTGCGCATCGAGAGTGGGACGGCCTATGTACTGGGCGACTTTGAAATCCGCGCCCGGCTGATTCGTGACCCGGCCAGCCTTGACGTTGAAATCGGTCTGCCGCAAGCCGCGGGCAGCATCATTCCGGATGATGCGTTTTATGATCTTGACCCGCTCAATGCGCTCGGTCAGCACGAGCACGACGACGCGCACATTAATGAACTGATCAGCCCTAAAACCGCTGCCGAACCGCCGCGCCAGCGAGCCGATTACGCGCAGGTGGATCGCGAGCGCCTGATCGTACCGCAACTGATCAAAGCCCCTGTGGCAGAGCCTGCGGCGCCACCACCTGCGGTCGAGCGTCAAACTGAAGGATTTTGGCAGCACTTTGGCGCAGCGCTCGGCGTTGACCTCAACGAGCTTGATCACGATGCCCGAGAAGCCTTGGCCTTGAAGGCTGCGCGGTTGCTTAAACAGAGTGTGGGAGGGTTGCAGCAGAGCCTGCGCACCCGCAGCGAGCTGAAAAACGAGTTGCGTCTGGCGCAAACCACTGTTCAAAGCACGCAAAAGAACCCGCTGAAAGTGGCCATTGACGCCAGTGAAGCGCTGGGCATCCTGCTTGCGCCAGGCCGTCCGGGACAGTTGTCGGCCGAGCAGTCTGTTGCGCGAGCCTTTCGTGATGTGCAGGCGCATCAGGTGGCATTGCTGAGCGCCAGCCGGGCGGCGTTGCGTAGCACGCTGGAGCACTTTTCGCCCGAGCGCCTGACCCTGCGATTTGAGCGTGACAACAAGCCTTTGTTGGCCACCTCCGGCAGCCGCTGGAGAGCGTTCGGTCGCTATCACCAGGCGTTGCAACAGGACGATGACTGGAGCGAACGCCTGTTGGCCCGTGACTTCGCGCAAGCCTACGAAGAACAGGTGCGCTTGATTTCTTCCCTTCACAACGACTACCAAGGATGAAGCGCATGTCTTGCTGCTCGCCCCGTTTGTTTCACACGCTGCTGGCCTGCGCCGCCCTGGTGCTGATGGCGGGCTGCTCGACCCTGTCACCGTATTCGACGCTGACCAAGGTCAATCTCAAACTTCAAGCCAGTGATCAATTGAACCCTGATCTTAACGGGCGTCCTTCACCTGTGGTGGTGAGCCTGTTTGAACTCAAACACCCGGTGGCGTTTGAGAATGCGGACTTTTTCAGTCTGTATGAGCATGCCAAAGAGGCACTCAGCCCGGACATGGTCGCCAGCGAACAGCTTGAGTTGCGCCCAGGTGAAACCCTGGAGTTGAAACTCACCGTAGAGGAGGGCAGCCGTTATATCGGCATCCTCGCGGCGTACCGCGACCTGCCTGACAGTAAGTGGCGCTATACGGTTGAAGTCACCCCGCAAGAGACAACGGACGTGGCGTTGATCCTCGATCAGAGCGGCATTCTCAACGCTCAAAAAATGCTCGCCAAGGCGGATGACTGATCATGAATGCGCACAAAGTCATTTGGCAGGAAGGCATGCTGCTGCGTCCGCAGCATTTTCAACATAACGATCGTTATTACGACCATCAGATGAAAACCCGCACGCAGTTGCTGGGCAGTTACATCTGGGGGTTTCTGGGGCTGGAAATCGATTTGCAGTTCCTCAGCATGGGCAAGCTGGTGGTCAGTCAGGCGTCGGGGATCTTGCCCGACGGCAGCCTGTTTGAGTTGGGCGGCAACACTGAACCGCTGGCCCTCGATGTGCCACCCAACACCGGCAATACGCCGATTTACCTGGCGTTGCCGCTGGTCACCGGCAACCACATTGAAGCCCGCCGCCCGGAGCAATCCGATGTGTTGGCGCGTTACACCGCCTACGAGTCCGAAGTCACTGACTCTAATGCAGGCGATGACTCGTCCAGCCAGGTGAGTTGCGCGCGGCCGGATTTTCGTTTGCTGCTGGGTGAGCAGCAGAGCGATCAGGCGTACGTCAAGCTCAAGCTGTGTGAGGTGCTCGACACCACGCCCGATGGGGTGATCAGCCTCAACCCGGACTTTGTGCCGACGTTTATCCAGGCGCACTCTTCGAGCTATTTGCTGTCGTGCCTCAAAGAAATCATCAGCATGCTCGGGCACCGTGGCGACACCATTGCCGAGCGTATTCGCTCCAACGGCAAGGTCGGTGGTGCTGAAGTCGGCGATTTCATGATGCTGCAACTGATCAACCGTACCGAGCTGTTGCTGCGCCATTACCTGGGACTTGAGCAGGTCCACCCCGAAGAGCTTTACCGCACGCTGCTGACCATGCTGGGCGAGCTGGCGACGTTTTCCAGCGACACCAAACGCCCGCGTCTGGACAGCCGTTATCAGCACAGCGATCAGGGCGCCAGCTTTCGCAAGTTAATGGACGCGATTCGCCAAGTGCTGTCGATGGTGCTGGAGCAGCATGCTATTGAGCTGGTGCTGCAAGCGCGTCAATACGGGATTCTGGTGTCACCGTTACACGACCACAAGCTGCTGGCCTCGGCCTCGTTTGTGTTGGCCGCCAGCGCCAACTGCGACAGCGAAGAGCTGCGCCATCGCCTGCCTGCGCACCTGAAGGTCGGCCCCGTGGAGCAGATCCGCCAGTTGGTCAACCTGCACCTGCCCGGGATCAAGGTTAAACCGCTGCCGGTTGCGCCGCGCCAGATCGCTTTTCATTCCAATAAAACCTATTTCATTCTCGAACTCAGTCCTGATGACGTGGCACAGCTGGAGCGCTCCGGTGGTTTTGCATTCCATGTATCCGGGGAATTTGCCGAGCTTGAACTGAAATTCTGGGCCATCAGGAACTGACCGACATGATCAAGGACATGGAACATAGCCAGGACGAAAAAACCGTGCTGCTTGACCGCAAAGGCCAAGGGCCCGGCGCGGGTCCGCTGACTGACTTCGCCTCGCCGCCGCGCTTTGAACAGCTCGAAGAACGGATGATTTACGCCGCGCGCCTGCGCCCGACGCAAACCTTCAGCATCAGCCTCAATTCATTGGTCGCCGCCGCTTCGCAGCTGTTAAGTGAGGTGGTTCGGCTCAAGCACAGCGAAAGTCGTGAGGATTTGCTCCCGCTCAACGAGCGGCTGACGGCGGCGCTCAAAGTGTTTGAGGTGCGCGCGCTGCACAACGGCGCGGAAAGCAGCCAGGTCATGGCGGCCCGCTACGTGCTGTGCACAGTCGTCGATGAAGCGGTGGTGACGACGACCTGGGGTAATGAAAGCGAATGGTCGCAGATGAGCCTGTTGAGCAGTTTTCACAACGAGACGTTCGGTGGCGAAAAGGTTTTTCAGCTGCTCGATCGACTGTCCAAAAACCCGGTCAAGCACTTGCCGATGCTGGAGTTGATGTACCTGTGCCTGTCGCTGGGCTTTGAGGGCAAATACCGGGTCCAGCCACGCGGCATGCTGGAACTGGAAGGTATCCGCGATGCGTTGTATCGCCAGATCCGCCAACTGCGCGGCGATGTTCCCCGCGAGCTGTCACCGCAGTGGGAAGGTTTGAGCCAGCAGCGACGCCATCTGGTGCGCATCGTACCGGCCTGGATGGTGGTGCTGTTTACCGCCGTGTGTCTGGTGGTGATGTATTGCGGTTTTGCCTGGGTGTTGGGTGAACAGCGCGAAACGGTATTGCAACCTTATCAGCAGCTTGATCCGGCGTTGGTTCAGCCTGATGCCGCCGCCGTTAACAAGGACGTGTGATGAAACAGTTTTTCAAAAAAATCGGCGCATTCTTGTGCAAGACCTGGGTCTGGACCCTGTTACTGCTCCTGTGCGTGGCGCTGCTGGTGTGGTTTGTCGGGCCGCTGTTAGCGGTCAATGACTACAAGTTCTGGGAAGGTTCGACCTCGCGGCTGTTGACCATCAGCGCGCTGATATTGATGTGGGGCCTGTTCATGGTCTACGTCAATTGGCGCGCTGGAGTGCGCAAGCAAGTGTTGCTGGACAGCGAAGACGGGCAGGCCCGTTTGCAGCGCGAAGAGCAAATCGAGAGTGAACGCAAAGCGCTCAAAACGCGCTTCAAGGACGCCCTCAACACCCTCAAGACCTCCAGCGTGTATCGCGGTCGCAGCGAGCGCTGGCGCAATGATTTGCCGTGGTACTTGCTGATTGGCCCACAGGGCAGCGGCAAAACCAGTTTGCTGGACTTCTCGGGGCTGGAGTTCCCGATCAACAAGCTGGACCGCAAGTTGACCCGCGATACCCAGGGCACGGCTTATTGCGACTGGTACTTCGCCGATCATGGGGTGTTGATCGACACCGCGGGTCGCTACCTGACCCAACCGGATGCCGAAGTCGATGGCAGCGGCTGGCACACGTTGCTGAGTTTGCTGCGTCAACGGCGGCGCAACCGTCCCTTGAATGGCGTGCTGGTGACCATTCCCGTGGAAACCTTGCTGGACGGCACTGACGGTGAGCTGGAGGCGTTGGCGCGTCAAGTCCGCGCGCGCTTGCAAGATGTACATCAAAAGCTGCACGTCGATGTGCCGGTGTACCTGGTGTTGAGCAAGGCAGACCGTTTACTGGGGTTCGATGAGTTCTTTGAACAATTAAGCCGCGAAGAAAGCGATCAGGTATTGGGTACCACGTTGCGCAAGGAGCAAAGTGGCACCGATGTCGCGGTTTTACGGGCTGAGTTTGAAGAGCTGCTGCGCAGGCTTAATAGCCAGGTGATCATGCGCATGCATCAGGAACGTGACACTCAGCGCCGTGCGCGAATCCTCGATTTCCCGCATCAGTTAGGCCAGATCGGTGAACGCATGTGCCTGTTTGTGGACATGGCCTTTACCGGCAATCGCTACCAGCGTGTCAGCCAGTTACGTGGTTTTTACCTGACCAGCGCGCCGCATGTGTCACACGTGACGGACAACAGCGAGGAGGATGACCTCAACAGCCTGAGTGCTGGCGCATTGCCTAACCTGCACCGGGGGCGTGCGTGTTTTATCCATCATTTGTTCAGCCGGGTGATTTTTCCTGAGGCTGATCTGGCAGGGTTGGACAAGCGCGAACGCAGCCGCATCCATTGGGGCCAACGGGCCTTGTATGTGGGCGCGCTGGCCGCCTTGGCGCTGTTTGGCGTGTTGTGGGCCGGTGGCTTTTCGGCTAACTATGAACGCCTCGAAAACCTGCGCACATTGGCTCAGGAGTGGGTACAGCAGCGTGCAGCGTTGACCGCTCGTGACGACGCCCGTGCAGTGCTAAAGCCGCTGGATACGCTGTATGCGGCGACGCAAGTGTTTCCCAAAACGGGGGAGGTGTCGTACCTGGAACGTGGTGGTCTTTATCAGGGTGAGGCGGTCAATCCCGTGGTCACGCAAGCGTATGACCAAGCGCTTGAAGCCCAATTATTGCCTCAAGTCGCGACGATGCTTGAGGGGCAGATTCGTACCAACCTCAAGAATCGCGAGCGCCTGCTTAACAGTTTGCGTGCCTACTTGATGCTTAACCTCAAAGACCGGCGTGATGCGGCTTGGCTCAAAGACTGGGTTGCCACCGACTGGTCGGTGCGTTACGCCGGTAACACCGAGGTGCAAAACGGCTTGAATACGCACTTTGAACGTTTGCTCAAGCAACCGTTCGTGTACCCGCTAAACGAACAGTTGGTGGCGCAGGCGCGTCAGGTATTGCGCAGTGAGTCGTTGGCCAACGTGGTTTATCGGATGTTGCGTGAGCAGGCGCGCAGCTTGCCGGAATACCGGTTGAGTCAGCACCTGGGGCCGCAGGGCGGGTTGTTTATCGGCACAGACTATGTGATTCCGGGGTTCTATACCCAGAGCGGCTATCAGCAGTATTTCTCGGTGCAGAGCACCACGCTGGTCACCGACATCCTGCAAGACAACTGGGTGTTGGGCGAAGGTCCGGGCATGAGCGGGATGGACTTGCGCCGCCTGATGGTGGAGCTGGAGCAGCTGTATTTCCGTGACTACGCCAACTATTGGGGCGAAGCCGTGGGCCGAGTGGCGCTGCAACCGATCAATGATGCCGGTGAAGGTGCCGAGCAATTGGCGGGCTTGACCTCATCCAACTCGCCCGTGCTGCAACTGCTGGTTGAAGTGCGGGAAAACACGCGCTTCCAGGCCATCGCCGACAGCGTCGAAGAAGCCGGTGAGGCCACTGAAGCATTGGGCAAAAAGGCCGCAAAAGCAGGCAAGGCGGTTAAAGCAGTGGCGGGCAAGGCATCGCAAGTGTTGACCGCCAAACTGCCAGACACCGCCAAAAAGTCGTTGCAGCGCCGATTTGAACCTTTGCACCGTTTGCTGGATGACAACAACGGCCCGGCCGCTGATTTGACCCCGGCGCTGCAAGCGCTCAATGACTTGCAGTTGCAACTGACCAGCCTGGCCCGTGCCAGTGCGCCAGAGCAGGCGGCCTATGAAATGACCAAGGTGCGCATGAGCGGTCAGCGCGATGCGTTGAGCAGTTTGCGCAATGCCTCGGCGCGTTTGCCGCGCCCGGTGGGCACCTGGTTCAACGTATTGGCCGAAGACACCTGGCGTTTGCTGCTTGACGATACTTATCAGTATTTGAACCAGCGCTATCAGAGCGAGTTGTACAGCTACTACGGCAAAGCGATCAACAAGCGCTATCCGTTCTATGCCCACAGCACCAGCGACGTCGCCATCAGCGACTTCCGCGAGTTCTTCAAGGCACAGGGCATTGCGGACAAGTTCTTCGACACCTACATGCGCGCCTTTGTCAGCGGTGATCCGGGTAACTACCGGTTGCGCAGCATTGATGGGCACAGCTTGCCCATCTCCAAGGCATACCTGGACCAGATGGGGTCGGCGCAGGTGATCCGTCAGAGTTTCTTTGCAGAGAATCCGGCCGAGCCGCAGGTGCAGTTCAAGCTTGAGCCCTACACGCTGGACGCGGCGGTCAGTCGGTCGCAGTTCACCTTCGGCGACAAGGTCATTGAATACCGCCACGGGCCGATTGTGCCGGTGGCGTTCAAATGGCCCACGGAGGCCGCGGATGGTCGAACCAGCCTGGTACTGGACAAAATGGTCGGGCGCCCGGTGGGCATCGAGAAAAATACCGGGCCGTGGTCACTGTTCCGTTTGTTCGACCTGATGCAAACCGAGTCGCTGACCGGCCGTGACGTGTTGGTGCTAAAAGCCGATCTTGGCGGCCTGCGCGCTAACTATTTGTTGACCAGCCCGCGCACACCGAACCCGTTTGACATGAGTGTGATCCGCACTTTCCGTATGCCGGTGCAACTCTGATGCCGGTGAGCGGTGCCTGGCGCAGCGCGGCGCGTACCGATGCGGGCAAGGTGCGGGCGCGCAACGAAGATGCCTTTCTGGAGTGCCCGCAACAGGGGTTGTGGGTGGTCGCGGACGGTATGGGCGGTCATCAGGGCGGTGATATTGCCAGCCAGTTGATCGTCGCGAGCCTGGCAGACTTGCCGACGCAGGTGGATTTTGACGAGCGCCTCAAGGGCGTTCGTCAGTGCCTGCACTGGCTGAACCGGCGGTTGGGCCAAGAGCTGACGGTCACCGCCGGGCGCCATGACAGCATCATGGGCAGCACGGTGGTGGCGGTGCTGATGGAAGGCAACCGTGCGGCCTGTATCTGGGCCGGTGACAGTCGCTGTTATCTGTGGCGTGGGCAGCGTTTGTACCAGCTGTCCAAAGACCACTCCTTGCAACAACAACTGATTGATGAACAGCAGATGAGCGTCGAACAGGCCAAGGCGCATCCGTCGGCTCATGCCTTGACCCGGGCCGTGGGGGCCAGTGAGCAATTGACCCTCGATGTACTGGAGTTGGAGACGTTACCCGGTGATGCTTTTTTGTTGTGCAGCGATGGTTTGTACCAAGGCTTGAGTACGGACGCGCTTGGCCATGCGTTGAACTTGCCCGCGCCGCAGCAGGCGCTGGAGCGGCTGTTTAACGGTGCGTTACGTGGCGCTGCACGGGATAACCTGACGGCCGTGGTGATACGCCAATGAGCCTGCCCGACAGTGTGATCGACGACTTGCTGCTCAGCGCTGAGCATGCCAGTAACCTGACTTATTTTGCCTTTGCCAAGGCGGTGTGCGACACGCCAGCTGGCCCGCCCACCCGGGCCAGTGTCGGGCAATTACCGCAAGTGCTGGCGGCCCGTTACCAGCTCGAAGGCTTGCTGGGTGCGGGTGGGATGGGCGCGGTGTACCGTGCGCGGGACTTGCTGCATGAGCAGTACGGCGATCCGTCACCGTACATCGCCATCAAAGTGCTCAGCGAAGCCTTCGCACAAGCCCCTGATTGCAGCGCATTGCTGTACAGCGAATTCGCCCTCACGCGGCATGTGCGTCACGACAACGTATTGCGTCTGCATACGTTTGAGGTCGACCCCGACAGTCAGCACGCTTTTATCACCATGGAGCTGATGCGCGGGTTAACGCTGGACAAGCTGCTGTGTGAGCGGCCCCAGGGCCTGGCGTGGGACGAATTGCGCGAGATCGCCTTGCCGTTAATGGATGCGCTGGCTCATGCCCACGCACGTGGGGTGCTGCACGGTGATCTCAAGCCCAGCAATGTGATGGTCAGCGAAGACGGTGTGCGCCTGTTTGATTTTGGCCTGGGGCAGGCCGAGGAGGGCGTTCTCAGTGGCCTGCCGCAGTTAAGTCGCAGCCGTTTTAATGCCTGGACGCCCGGCTATGCGGCCCCTGAACTGCTGGAAGGGCAACCGTTGTCGGCCCGTGCGGATGTTTTTGCCCTGGCGTGCGTGCTGTATGAGTTGGCCGAGGGTAAACATCCGTATCAGCGCCTGCCCTCAAACACCGCACGTGAGCAGGGTTTGCACCTGCAACTGCGTGCGCCGCGTAACGTGCCCAAGCAGTGTTGGCCTGCGTTGCGAGCGGCGCTGAGTGTTGATCCGGCAGAGCGCATCATCACCGTGCAGCAACTGCGTGACGCCTGGGCCAGCACGTGGCGTGGCTGGCTGTGGGGGTTACCCGCTGTGCGTTGCATTGCCCACAGGGTGAGTGAGCGTTTCGGGCGTTTCTGAGAGCGCTGCCTGTGCGTTTGCTTCGTGGGTTAGCTCAATGGAGGCGCGCTTGAGATAACGCCGGATGCGACCGTCTCGGGTTTGCGTCACACGAAAACCGTCGAGCACCAGACCCAGTACGAAGGTCATCGCAACGGCGGTCAAAATGTACTCCAGCGCCTGCGTCGACCAGCCTGAGGTTTTTTGCAGATAAGCACTGAACAGGCTGACCAGAATCGAAATCATGATCATCGTCATGAAGTGCTGGTTGATCAGAAACGGTTTTGGCGGCTGGCTGAGGGTTTCAGAGTATTCGCTAATTGCTTCAAGGCGGGCCGGGGTGTAGCCGAGCGCTTTGATACGTTGCATGAACAGCGCGTAAGCCAAGTAATCAACGCGTTCAGACAGGCGTTGCTGAGCGATATCGTACTGCTCGTATTCGCAGGGGTAGAGGCGGGTCAGCAGTTTGTCGACAGATCTGAAGAACACGATCATGGCCAGGGCAATACCGGTGACGCACGCAACCGGGCCCACTGGGTGGTTGAAAATAAACAGCGTGCCTGACAGGGCAATGATCAGCCCGAGCACCCCCAGGGCTGGCCCCAGCGCCCGCCAGCGGCCATAGCTTTTTAGGCGTGGGTAGCTAAAAACCCGATTGCTTTCGATGTAGAGCTGCTTGATCTGCGACCAGTGTTTATGCATCGGTCCGGTCCCTGTCTTCCCAAATCATGGTTTGCACCCTGATCTGGAGATGGCTGGCTAAGTCTGTCGGTGCTTGCAACTGCGCCGCAAGCCGAATGGACTTGAGGGCTTGCCAGTCTCTTGTTTCCGTTAATCGTATGTTCATGATCGTCCTGAAGGTGAACTCAACGGTGGGGCGTCACGCTAAATGTCTTGGGCGCTTTTAACCGGGAAAGAGACAAAGGGTTTGATTTCTTTCAATACGAACATGCTCTGCATCTCTTTGATACCGGGCAGTCGCCGGACGACTGACATGGCGAAATCGGCAAAAGAGTCCAGATCACGGGCAACCACTTGCAGCAAGAAGTCGGCGTCGCCGCCGATGCTGTAGCAGGCCACAACGTCTTCGAGCAGCATGACTTGCTCTTCGAACTTCTTGGCTTCTGCCTCGCTGTGGTGACCAATGCTGATACGCACGAACACCATGACCCCCAAACCGATCTTGCGTCGGTCCAGTACCGCCCGGTAGCCCTGAATGTAGCGGTGCTCTTCGAGTTGGCGCACGCGGCGCCAGCAGGGGGACGCAGACATGCCGATCTGATCGGCCAAGGTCTGGTTGGTGATCCGGCCGTCCTGTTGCAAAGCGGTAAGAATGCGCACATCTGTAGTGGTTAGCACCGGCGTGGTCATAAATTCCAACTCCCTGTCATCAGGCGCAAGATTCTACCTAAATCGATTCGCGCGGCAATCAAAATAGAAATAATTATTCTGCTCAAAGGTTTAGTATTTTTTAACGCTTTAATCATCAACCTGCACACACGCCTTGAATAACTTTCGCAGTGAGGGCTAACCCTTGCTTATATAAAAATAACAGTGATGTGCGCCGCGAGGTGCGCGTTCAGGGGACTGCATGATTCTTCATTTGGTGTTTTTCAAGTTTATTGAACCGTATCAATGGGGGGATGAAGAAGTTATTGATGCCGAATCAACCACTCACCAACACCCCTTGTACATTGATGAGATTCTGGGATGGGCCTGTGGGCGCAATATAAGTGAACGCGCACAGGCGATGGACTTTGTGGTCATGGGTTTGTTTGAAAATCACACACAATTGTCCGCCTACTTAATACATCCGGATCATATGCGTGGCGTGGAGAAGTGGCGGCGTATTGCGACGTGGTCCGTGGTGGATGTTGAAGTGGACAGCCAAACCTCCAGTTTTGCCGGGTTGTTGGCCGGGGGCGTGGGTGGCCAGATAAAACAGTGGGATATCTTGAAAAGCCGGAAAGTCCAGGGAGAGACACATGAAGTTTGATGCGGCCATTCACAAGTGCGTGATTGTTGTCGACAAGGCTCTGGGGCTGGGGCATGCAGCCAATGCCATCAGCGTGATCGGGGTCAGTTTCGGGGGGGCGATCGAAGGCTTGGTAGGTCCGGATCTGCACAGCCGTGATGGTATTAACTACCCCGGTGTCATTTACGCACCGTTGCCTATTCTGGTGTCTGACAATGCGTTGTTGCACAGTTTGCAAGAAAAGGCACTGGCGGATGAAGGCGTGCATGTGATGCCGTTTAGTGCGTTGGCGCAGTCCTGCAAAACCTATGAAGAATATGAGTCGCGTATTGCCGAGGCTGACAGTCCGGCCATTGAGTTAGTTGCCATTGGTCTGGTGGGGCCGAAAAAGTTAATCAGTAAGTTGACCGGCAATCTCGCACTCTTCAAATAACAAGGAGGTTATGTGTACGCATTATTCAAGCCTGAACTTTTAGACCTGGCGCGCGCGGTGTATCAACAGCAGGCGGCTTTTGAGGCGGGCGGCATTGACGAGTCTGCCCTTAAGGAACTGCAACTTGATCGCCTTAAAGAGGTGGTGCGCTATGTTAAAGCGGGCTCAGCTTTTTATAAGACTCATTTGTCCAGCGTGCCGGATGACAGCATTGATTCGCTGAGTTGGGAACATTTCAGCCGCCTGCCTTTTACCAGCAAAAATGACCTGCGCGAGGCCGGGCACGATTTGGCCGCAGCACCGCTCAATAAGGCCTGGGTCTATTACGAGACCACCGGCACGACCGGCGCCGCCACGCCATGCCCGCGCAATGAGCATGATTCGATTTTCAATAACACCCCACTGATCCAGCGTTACGGTGAGCTGTTTCGCGCGCACGGTGAACGTCACATTGTGGGGGTGATGGGCCCTACTGAGTTGCATTCAACCGGTGACACCTTTGAAGACGTGTGCCGCAGCCTTGGCCACACCGTGGTGAAAATGTGGCCGCGCTCGCCCGTGGTCGGGCTGGACCGTGCTGTGGCATTGATCCGCGAATTGAAAATCACAGCATTGGTGTGTACGCCCGGCGTGGCGATCAGCCTGGCCAGGCATTTGATCAAGAAAGGCCAGCAGCCCGCTAACCTGGGGGTCAAGCTGATGCTGACGCTGGGCGAGCTGACCACGCCCGCGTTGTTGCGCAATATTGGCGAAGTGTGGAATTGCACGCTGTACAACTGCATGTACGCCTCACAGGAGTCGTCGATTCTGGCGGCGTGTGATGCCCGCGGCGATCTGTGCACGGTGCCGCTGAATGTGATCTATGAGGTGATCAATCCGGCGACGGGCCAGGTGCTGTCACCGGAACATCAGCGCATGACCGGCGAGTTGGTGATCACCCATTTGTATCAAGGGCAAAAACCGCTGATTCGCTATCGCACCGGTGACATGGTCAGGGTGCATGCCGTGGAGAACGGCAAGTGGCACCTCGTGCCGATTGGCCGTGTGCGCGACACGTTGGTCCTCAACGGCCACAACCATTGTGCTTACGACGTTGAAGCGGCGTTGTTCGAGCACTTGAAGGGCTGCCTCGATTACCACATTCAGGTGGAGTCGGTGGGTGGCGTTGACCAGTTGCAGGTCACGCTGGAGGTGTATCCGGGCGCGACCACGCAAAACGATCTGGTGGCCATCGCGGCCTTCATGCAGACGCGCCTGGGAGCGCTGACCCGCATTGCTGTCGGCCCGACCGATGCAGTCACCGGCACCGCTGCCATGGTCAGCTGGAAAGCCGCCCGCTTGCACGACAAGCGCCAGGGCAGCGATAACCGCGAACGCGATACCGCGTTGACCCTTGCTGCACGGAGAGCCTGATCATGGCGCATACCCCCAATCAAGCACCTACCCTCGCGCGCAAGCCGCACCTGCACGTTTACTTTGAAGGGCAGGTGGTGGAGGCCGCTCAAGCGCTGATCCCGGTGACGACGCAGGCGTTTAACTACGGCACCGCGGTGTTCGAAGGCATTCGTGCGTATGTGAGTGACGCTGGCGTGCTGAATGTGTTCCGCCTGGAGGATCACCTCAAGCGGCTGGAGAACTCCGCCAGGTTGCTGCAACTGGATAACTTGCCCGACCGCGCCGAAATGAAAGCCATCCTTGTTGACTTGCTGCGTCACAACCAAGCCAGCACGGACAGTTACATCCGCCCTTTAGCCTACAAAAAGGCGCTGCTACCGGGCGTCGGGTTTGGGGTGAAACTGTCAGGTGTCAGCTCCGGGCTGGTAATCAATACCCTGCCAATGGGGGCCTACATGCCTGCCTCGGGTGTGCGTTGTGCGATTTCGACCTGGCGCCGCATCCCCGATGTGTCATTGCCTGCCCGCGCCAAGATCACCGGCAGTTACGCCAACTCCGCGTTGGCGATGGAGTCGGCGCAACGTCAGGGCTTTGATGATGCGCTGATGTTGAATGTGCACGGCAACCTCGCTGAGTCGACCACCTCCAATGTGTTTGTCGTCAAAGACGGTTGCCTGATCACCCCCCCGTTGAGTGCGCATATTCTTGAGGGGATTACCCGTGACACGGTGATGACACTGGCCCGGGCTGAGCTGGGACTTAAGGTCATTGAACGCGATATTTCGTTTTCAGAACTGTTCAGCGTCGATGAATGTTTCCTTGCCGGTACGGGGGTAGAAATCGTGCCCGTGACCCAGATTGATCACTACTCGATCCAGGCGGGTCAGGTGGGGAACATCACGGCGAAGGTCAGGGACCTGTACCTGAAAACCGTCAGGGGCCAGGTCCCGCAATACGCCCACTGGTTAAGCCCGGTTATTCATTGAGCACTTGGAGCGTCATGAACATGGACAGAAATTTCATGAATGTGGGTGTGGTTGATTGGCGTCAATTGGTGATCAATACGCTAGGGCCCAACGGGACCAGCAGCGAAGCCGCCGCCCATTTCTTCACTCAGTGGTTTGGGCGCCAATACCCCGGGGCTCAGGTCCAGGTCAACCTGTGCGACTCGTATGAACAGGCGCGTTCAAGCCTGGTGGAACAGGTGCCGGCGGTCATGATCGTGGCCAATGCCTATCAGCAGATCAATCATTTCTACATGGACCCCCGGTTGGCGCTGGTGGCGACGTTTGTCTTCGATACGCCACTTTATGGCTTGGCCAGCAAAGGGCCGCTGACGACCAAAAAACTGACGGTGGCCACTCACCCCGCGCCAATGATGCTGATTGAAGAACTGTTGCCAGAGGGGCTTGAGGTGGACTCAGTGATTCTTGCGCTGTCCACCAGTGCCGCCGCTGGCGCCGCGGCCCGAGGTGAAGTGGACGTGGCGTTGACCACTGAAGTTGCCGCCGCCCTGCACGGTTTGAACTTTGTCTCCAGCACACGCCCCATCCGCATGCTGTGGTCAGTGTTCGCTTACACCCAGTGGAGCGCGTTGGGCATGGAAGGCAACGTGCATTGCAATTGAGCGCTGCGCTCACTCCCAAGAATAAAAGTAGAGGTTGTCATGACTGTATTGAAACGCCACACCCTGGACTCGACGCCGCACAAGAGCAAGCCGTTGCTGCAAAGCTCTATCGATAATTTTGGCTGGATTCCTAATCAGAGCGCTTACATGTCCGAGTCGCCGTCCTTACTCGCGGCCTATCAGAGCGCCCATGACCTGTTTATCGACAGCTCCTTGACTGAGGAGCAGAAAGCGCTGGTGTGGATGACCACCGGGGTTGAAAACAGCTGTGAATACACGGTGCAGGCGCATGCATTCATCGCACTGTCCAACGGGGTGGACGCGGCAGTCGTGGATGCCATCGCCCATGACCCGAGCCGTTTAAGCCCGCAATTGACGGCTCTGCGCAGCTTTACGCTTGAGGTGATTCATGCACGCGGGCATTTGGGCCAAGCCGCCATAGATGCGGTGTTGCGTGCCGGTTTCAGCCAGCAAAACATGCTGGATGTGGTGCTCGGTGTGTCACAGAAAAACATGTCGACGATTGTCAATGCCATTGCTGGCACCGAAATCGACACCGCGTTCCAATGGGCGGGGTTTAAAGGTTTCAAACAGGCGAGCGGAGGCTGATTGATGCTGTACCTGGACAGCCACTCGGTCACACACCTGCTCAATGATGCGCTGAGCCTGAAATTGAGCGAGATCGCTTTCAAATTGCACGCAACTGGGCAAGTCGATCAGCCTTTACGCACGATTGTCAGGGGCGCGGAACAGCAATTGATGGGCGTCATGCCTGCGTACATCAAGTCCGGCCCTTATCAGGGCTTCGGCCTGAAGTCCGTGGTGGTCAAGTTGGGGGAGGCTGCCAAAGGCCCGTCGCACAGTGGCAGTGTGTTGATCTATGACGAACCCGGTGCGCCACCCGTGGTGGCCGTGGATGCCGGTGCAATCACGCAGGTTCGCACCGCGTCGGCTTCGGCCTATGCCACCGACTTGCTGGCAAATGCGCAGGCTTCACGTCTCGCCATACTCGGCACCGGGCTACAAGCGCGTGCTCATTTGTTGGCCATGCAAAGCGTAAGGTCGATCAAGCACGTTTCAATTTGGGGCCGCAACCCGCGAGCCACCCGTGAATTGGGCCAATGGATTCAGAGCACCTGCGATCTGGCGGTGAGCGTATGTGCCAGCGCCGCAGAGGCGGTCCATGACCGCGACATTGTGTGCCTGACCACGGCCGCCAGGTCACCGATCATCAGGCGCAGTGATTTGCCCAAGCACTGCCACGTCAACGCAATCGGCTCATCGGCGCTGGGGTTTCAGGAGCTGCATGAAGATGTGTACCAAGACAGCCTTCTGTTCACCGATTGCAATCAGTCGGTGTTGGCCGCCAGTGAATGCGTGATCAAAGCGGTCAACCAAGGCGTTTTGAACCCGCAGGGCGTGGGCACTGAAATCGGTGCTGTGCCGACTGATCGACGTTGGCGGGAGGAAGGGGGCGTCACACTCTTCAAGTCCGTAGGGTTGGCGGTGCAGGACCTGGTGTTTTCCCGTGAGGTAATCCGCCAGTGGCTCGCCTCATCGGGCTGACTACACAGACCGGTTTGAGCCCTGGCCTTACGTAAAATTTATGTCCCGAGGGGGAACGCTATGCTCGATTTGACACAGGTACTCACCTACAGCGCGGCATTAGGTATCGCCGCAGCCATTCCGGGGCCAGGCATGGCTGCACTGGTGGCCAGAAGTGTCAGTGGCGGAGCACTGACCGGGTTTTGTTTGTTGTTTGGTTTGATTCTGGGGGATTTGACGTACCTGTCATTTGCCGTGTTTGGCCTGGCGATGATCGCTGAGCACTTTAACGAGCTGTTCCAATTGGTGCGTTGGGGGGCTGCGCTGTATCTGTTCTATCTGGCCTGGCAATTCTGGTTTGCCGATCATCAGGCGATTGAAGTCGGTAAGCCTGTGAAGCGTAAAGAACTGCTGTCAGCGGCGGTCTCAGGTTTGACCATCACCTTGGGCAATCCTAAAACCATTGCGTTTTACCTGGCCTTGCTGCCGTTGGTGATCAACCTTGAAACCGTATCACTGGCGACGTGGGGGCTGATGCTGGTGCCGTTAACGGTGCTGGTGCTACTGAGTGTCGGGGCGCTGTTTGTTTTCGGTGCGGTGCGTATTCGTCACCTGCTGTCGAGCCTGCGCGCGCAACAGCGATTGTTTCGCGGTGCCGCCGCGATCATGGTGGCAGCCGGTGCGGCCATGCTGGTTCGCTGAGGGGTGTCACACGTTACTGACTGGCCTGCTCATACGCTCGGCGCATGGTGTGCCACGTGTGCGGGTCAGCCGGTATCAGGTGCTCGATGCGCAAGGAGGTCACCGTGACATCCTGCGGCATGCCAAATGTTGTGAAGGTAGACAGGAAGTTCAGCTCGCCCTGTTGAGAGTTGACCCGCGTCATCACCAGCGGTGGCAGCTCATCGCTCAACACGTCCGGCATGGCAGGGGCGGGCAGTTGCTTGAGCAGGTGCGCCAATTCGCGATTGTCCAAGGCTTCACGCGCAGCGCTTTGCAAGGCAACACGCCTGATTTCACAGGCGTTGATCAGGTGGCACTGCTCGTGGGAACGGTCGGCTGTTCATGGATGAACTCTTGTGGGCACAAGGCAAACGTCTATGACCTGACAGGTCATTGCTTGGCCGGTGACGTTATCACTAACGTAACGGCAACTGACACCCCCTTTGCTCAAGGATGGCCATGATGAAAAAACCTTACCTCGCGTTCATCGCACTGCTGCTGTTCTCCTCGTATACGGCGTTCACCTTGTGGCAGGCCGACCAATCCCTGATTGATTTCGGCCTGCAACTTATGTCCAAACCCGATACGGCTCAGGTGGTGATTGACTTGTATTTGTTGGGTGGCATGGCCTGTGTCTGGATGTATCGCGATGCTCGCTCGAAGGGGCGTCCGATCGTTACTGTATGGCCTTATTTTCTGCTGACGGCGGTGTTCGTCTCGATAGGTCCGCTGCTGTATATCGTGGTCAACGGCTTTCGGCATCCGCAATCAGGAAAGTAGCGGCAAGTTGTAGCTGACGGGTCAGTTTGGTATTGTCCGCGCGCTTTCTGAGCCCTCATGCGTGAAGAACTCAGCAAGACAGTACCTGGTCAGCCTTAAGCCTTGCGCCATATCCGTTTGTGCGCCCCTCTTAAAATGCCCCAATGTTCATTTGGCGCGCCGCGCGTTCCACGCCCGCAATGGCCTGTGCCTGTCGTGGGCAAACGTCGGCGAGATGGCAGCGTTCGGCAGTGCGAACTACCAGGTACCCCGTTTTCCTTAAAGGAGTATCCAGTGAAAACACTGTTCAAAACCCTGCTGACAAGCACCGCCGTGGTTGGTTTTTTTGCGCTGGCCGGTTGTGCCACTGAAAGCTCGCGCGCATTACCCATTGAAAAAGTCGCCAGTGCCAGCGTTGCGTACCACGGTGTGCGCGTGCCAATTGCGGTGGGCAAGTTCGATAACCGCTCCAGTTACATGCGCGGCATTTTTTCTGATGGTGTCGACCGCCTCGGCGGACAAGCCAAGACCATCTTGATCACCCACTTGCAGCAGACCAACCGCTTCAGCGTGCTGGACCGCGACAATATGGGCGAAATCGCCCAGGAAGCTGCGATCAAAGGCCAGGCCCAAAAGCTCAAAGGCGCGGATTACGTCGTGACAGGCGATGTGACCGAGTTCGGTCGCAAGGAAACCGGCGACCGTCAATTATTCGGTTTGCTGGGTCGCGGTAAAACGCAGGTGGCTTACGCCAAGGTCAACCTGAACATCGTCAACATCAGCACCTCAGAAGTGGTCTATTCGACTCAGGGTGCAGGTGAATATGCCTTGTCCAATCGTGAAATCGTGGGTTTTGGCGGCACTGCCAGCTATGACTCCACACTCAACGGCAAGGTGCTGGACCTGGCCATGCGTGAAGCGATCAATCATTTGGTAGACGGTATCAACGCTGGCGCCTGGAACCCGCGTTCTAACTGATCAGTGATGCATCAAGGAGCAGTACAAGGATGAGCAAGGCAGTCAAGTTGTCGCTGATGCTGGCAGGATTCATGATAGTGGCCGGTTGCCAAACCGCGCCCAAACCGCTGTATCAGTGGGAAAGCTATCAGCCGCAGGTGTACGAATACTTCAAGGGTGAACCCAAGGAGCAGCAGGTCGAGGCACTGGAGCGCGATCTGCAAAAGATCAATGCCAGCGGTCGTTCGGCTCCGCCCGGTTATCACGCGCATTTGGGCATGTTGTACCTGTCGATGGGCAAGGATGATCAGATGGTGCAGCAATTTCGCACTGAAAAAGCCTTGTTTCCCGAGTCCGGGCCTTACATGGACTTCTTGCTCAAGAACGCCAAGGCCGGAGATACCAAATGAGTGCGCGTTATTTAGCGGTGTTGTTGAGCCTGGCCTTGCTGGGCGGCTGCGCAGCCCCCAAAACCATCGACTACGCGGCGTTTAAACAAAGCCGTCCGAAAAGCATCCTGGTACTGCCACCGATCAACGAGTCTCCCGAAATCCAGGCCTCTTACAGCCTGGTGTCGCAGGTTACGTACCCGTTGGCCGAGGCGGGCTACTACGTGCTGCCGATTGCATTGGTGGATGAAACTTTCCGCCAGAACGGGCTGACCACGGCCAATGATATTCAGGCGGTATCACCGGCCAAGTTGCAGGAAATCTTTGGCGCGGACGCTGGGCTTTACATCACCGTCACTGAGTACGGCACGCGCTACATGCTGATCGCCAGTGACACCGCTGTCACGGCCACGGCAAAACTGGTGGACCTGAAAACGGGCACCACGTTGTGGACCGGTGTGGCGCGCGCTTCCAGCGAAGAGGGCAACGGCAACGGAGGAGGCATTATCGGTATGTTGATCACGGCTGCGGTCAAGCAGGTGATTAACAGCTCCACCGATGCCGCACACCCTATTGCGGGTGTAGCCAGTGCTCGATTGCTCTCGGCCGGCCAGCGCACCGGGATACTGTATGGGCCTCGATCGCCCAAATACGGTTCGGACTGATTCCGTCAGTGTCAGTGGCGCCCGCACCGGCCACTGACACACCGTGTCGGGTAAATTTTTTAAATGGACGTCCTTCCGAGCAGGCACGTTGAGTACTGAAATATGAATCGTCGAAAAAAAATAACGCAACTCTTGAAGGCTCACGCTAAAAAAGCCAGTGCCAAATTGGCACCGAAAAACAAGGTGAAGTACATCAGCAAAGCTGACCGCATGAAACTCGCGGCTGAACCCGAACCCGTTCGCGGCGAAGAAATGCCCGCTGAGGCGTGATGTGTTGCGGCCAGGTTCCAGGGCCAGTTGTATTTGCCATGCGGCTCAGTCCGGCCTTGCCTACCAGGTGAACTGGTCTTCAGCTACGGGTTTCTGCCCAGAATCCAGTCCTGTTTTTCTTGGCGCAAGAACGTAAGCGGTTTCACTTGAGTCTGCATATAGCTGTGCGCAGCAGGAGTGGGCGCGCTGAGCATGACCAGGACGTTCAAAACGTTGAGTTTGAGGTCGATTGAGCCTGAAAAGGACAAGGCTGTAGTGTTCGAGCGTATGAGCGCTGCCAAACTGACCGATTGCAATGCAAGGCCGTCGGTCTGGGCATTGATGTCGGTAAAACCGCAAACCTCAGTCTCGCCCTTATCCAAAAGCAGCCTGCCGCTAACGTAGCCCCAATCATGCTGGTCGCAGGCATGGACGCCTAGATCCAGGCGGCTCCCATCGGCGGCCAGCCAGACGCCGCTTAGACGGTCCTTAATCTTTGGCAGTGACGATGCTTGGACAGGCAGGCACTTGTCTGGTTCGTGGGTAACCCTGCGGTAGGTCAGCTTATCGAGGTAGGTTCCTGCGTCGGCAAGCCCTGGAAAGCCGCTGCTGGCAACCAGCAGGTGCGACAGCACCAAGGTATCCTCACCCTTCACCCGGTAGAGTTGTCCGCATAATCCTGAGGTCCAGTGCCAGCTGGGGTCAGGCGAACCTTTGTCTAGCGAATACCATTCGATGGCCAGTGTTATCGCACAGCCGTGGTCCTGTTGGGCGTCGGCAAGTACTTGATAACCGCTGAGCGGGTATTTTCCAGTGGAGCCAGTCGAGGATTCATAGCTGCCAGAGAGTCGACTCCCTTGCGCGGTGAGCGTCATGATCGAGCCGTAGTCATTCTTCCAGATGCCAGCCGCGGACATGGGTATAAGTGGCACTTGAGCCTTGGGTGCGTAGTCAAGTGTTGGCTTTTCGCAGGCGAGTAGCCTGGGCGCGGTATCGAATTGGCGCGAAGACGAGCGTGTGATGATTTTGGGTCTGTCCGGGCGGTTGTAGAGCCATACGCCAACGGGAGCCAATGAATACTGCCCGTGACGGCATTGCTTGACCCGGTATTCATAAACGGTATAGCAATGCTCCATGACCACCGAACCCACCAGCACCAGGTCGGCCAGCCCAAGGGGTTCAAATTGAGGCAGTGTTTGGCCTTTGTCAGGCCCTTCTTCGATTAATACGTGGTAAAGGTCAGCCCCGAGAGTGATCTCACCATCAGCAAAGCCGAGCACTACATCCGGGCAGCCACCTTGAGCGATCCGCTTCAGGGTCTGGCGCATAAGTCGGTCGTCGCCTTTGAACCGTGAGGAGCCGGAGTCCAGCGCAAAGGTGATGTCCTGCGCCAACACAACGCCTCCGACCGAGTAGGTGGTCAAGGGTGTGGACCAAATGTACTCCACGCCAGGCACCTTGCTGTAGAGCGCCCAGGGCAGGAACAGATGAGGGCCTTGAGTCTTGCTGGTATCGACAGATGCGAACTGGCACTGGCCTTGCCCTGAAACGCGATCCCAATCGAAAGCGATGAAAGGTTGTTTGGGGTCAATTTCCCCGGCGTTCATCAGCGCTTCGAACACGAACGTGCTGCGACTGTCGACATAGGCGCTGCTACTAGGGAAGCCAATGCCTCCGTCCCAGTCCAATTGGTGGAATTGTGCACCGGCATAGTCACTTGCCAGCAGAAGCTGGCTGGCCAGCGTCGTCTGGTTGAGTGTCAGCACGTCATCCCCCGACTCGACCTGTAGAGTCCCCCACGGTCCGAAGCTATAAGGTCTTTGCAAGCAGTCGGTGAAGCTGAAACTGCTGGACGCCTGATAGTCAAACCGCCCTCCACTGGAGTGCTGGCAGCGATCAGGCGCGCAGAGGGTGGAGGTTACCCATGTGATATTGGTGCCAGAGTCCAGCGCCAGCTTCAACGGTTGCTTGGGTGTGCCGATGTGTAGGGTCGAGTACCAGGGTGAAGCGCCGTTGTTCTGGTAAGGGCCGCGATGCATGGTGAGGGTCAGCCCCTTCACCTGTGGGGCTTTGTCCATAGTGAGTTCCGTCTCTGGTCAGCGGGGGTGTCATGTTTTGAAGGGCTTGTTGAAGCCGTTGGAGCGGCGGGCATCCCTGCTTCAACCGCTATTCAAGCGCATTCCCCCAAGACGATGATGTCAGTGGCTGCCGAATCAATTTGTGTGAAATAGCGTGTGGACCCCTGTCACTCCAGGGTTTTGCCTTCGGTTTCGGGAATGAGCAGTGCCAGCATGCCGATCACGGAGGGGGCCAGGATGTTGGCGACGCGTTGCGCCAGAATTGCCCAGCCGTAACCAATGGTGCGCTGCCGCGTGGGGTAAAGCTCGGCAATCCATGTGCCCCAGACACCCCAGGCACCCAGACTAAAAAAGGCCAGGGCGAAGTTGCTCAGATAGAGCATCGCACTGACTTCGTGCACCCAACCCTTGGCTTTCCAGCGTGATAGCGGCCAGTGCGGGCGTGTGCGGCTGGCGACCATCCAGCGCAGCCACGGAGCTGCTTGCTCTATCAACGGGTCCAGAATATCGGCCACCTCAGGGCTGGCAGCGAGGTGATAGTCATCCAGAACCAGTGTGATTGCGCGGTTCTCGCGGGCAAGTGCCTGGCGCAACGCATGCAGGGTGCGTTGCGGCTGAACATCCAGTGCCTGCGACGCGGCCAGATGAGGCAAGTTCGCCAGTTCAATGCCAGCATGGTTAAGGGCCAGAATCAGGTAGGCAAGAAAGCGGTTCGCCATCGGCCTCATCCAGTGACAGCCAGGCCACTCCCGTCTCGGGAGCCTGTTGGCGCAAAACCTCGTGCCATTGCATCAGCAGGGTGGTTTTGCCGTAGCCCGTCAAAAATGCTGTGCACGTCACCTGCACGTACTTTGTGCCGCAGGCTGGCGGCATAAGAAGAGTATCCGCGGCTCGGTGCTTGAAGGTTTCAGCCGCGACATCCAAGGGCGTGCGGTGTGTTTACCTCGCACGGCCTGTTGTTTGGAGCCTCACCCTCAGGCGCGATATCGCCAGCGGCCAAAAAGCGTTCAGGCTGATTGGGGTTGAGCGAGTGCTTGGCACAGGTCTATCAGTTGGTGCTTCAACAGATTGCCCGCGTGGCTGAGTCCGTTCAGGCCGTAGAGAGCGAGAAATACCCCTTGAATATCAGGCAGGCCACAGCACGCTTCGAGTACCTGGTGGTCTGCCCGGATGACCCGCTCGGGCAGCAAACTGATGCCCAGCCCCGCAGCCACCGCTGCACAGACACTGGCCAGACTGGCACTTGAGTAGTTGATGCGCCAGCGCCATCCGCCCATCTCCAAGTGATGCAGCATTTCATTGCGGTACAAACCACCGACCGGAAACACAACCAGTGGCAAGGGATCACGCGCCAAGGCGGGGGTTGAGCGGCTGTCTACCCAGCACATGCGTTCCGGCCAGGAGGCCAGGCAGTCCGCGTCTTGTCCCATCTGCTTGACCAGTAGCAAGTCAAACTCGCCTTGACGATAGAGCCGCATCAGCTCCGGCCCCAAGCCGCTGGTGACTTCCAGGCGTACACCGGGGTGCTCGCGGCCGAAGCGCGAAAGGATCGGCATCAGGCGTTCGGCCGCAAAGTCTTCAGGTACACCCAGGCGTAGCACCCCCTCACTTTTTACATCCAGAAGCACCTCTCGGGCTTCCTCTTGCAGGGCCAGAATGCGGCGCGCGTAAACCAGCAGGCGCTCGCCTTCGGGGGTGGCCATCACCCGGCGTTGTTCGCGGTCGAGCAGCTTGCAGCCCAGGCTGTCTTCCAAACGTCGTATTTGCTGGCTGACCGTGGATTGGGTGAGATGCAGGCGTTGAGCCGCCCGGGTGAAATTAGCGCAATCCACGACAGCGACAAAACTGCGCAAGAGCAAGGGATCAAACATTGTTACCGCCATTCACAAAGCCACTGAAAGGCATGTTTATATTTAATTTCAGAATGCCTGGAGCGGTGACCATACTGGCTTTTCATGAAATTGATAAGAGGGAGTGAGCATGGGTTCCCTGACAGGCAAATACGCAGTGTGGGTAGTGGGGTGGTTGATGACGGGAGCCGTGATGGCAAATGACACCACACTGCTTGGCGCGGTGAAAAACGGTGAGCTGGACACAGTGCAACAACTGATTGCAGACGGTACAGATGTCAACGCCTCGTCACTGGATGGCAGCAGTGCGCTGTTGCTTGCAACACGCGCTAACCACATTGGGATTGCTCAGGCCTTAATCGAGGCGGGGGCCAACGTTAACCAGAAAAACTTGATCCGTGACAGCCCCTACTTGCTGGCAGGCGCAAGGGGTCGCAACGAGATCCTTGAGCTTGCGCTGGCGCACGGCGCCGATCTGAAGAGTACCAACCGTTACGGCGGCACCGCGTTGATCCCGGCCTGTGAACGCGGTCATGTAGAAACCGTGCGCTTGCTGATTGCAGCGGGCGTGGACCTCAATCATGTCAACCGCCTGGGGTGGACCTGCCTGATGGAAGCCATCGTACTGTCCGATGGCGGCCCCGCGCACCAGCATATCGTCACCCAACTGATCGAGGCGGGCGCCGATTTGAACCTGCCTGACAACGAGGGCATGACCCCGTTGCAACAGGCGCAAAAACGCGGCCAACACGTTATCGCGCACTTGCTGCGCGAGGCTGGCGCAAACTGATACGCGATCTGGAGTTGTTATGCATAACGATGAGCATTACCTGCAACGTGCGGTGCAACTGGCCGCCGAAAACGTGTCTGGCGGAGGCCGGCCTTTTGGCGCCGTGCTGGTTAAACACGACCAGATACTGGCTGAAGCAGCCAACACCATTCATGTCACTCAGGACCCTACCGCCCACGCAGAGCTGCTAGTCATACGGGCAGTCAGCCAGCAACTCGGTGCGCGTCTGGATGATTGCGTGATCTACGCCAGCGGGCAGCCTTGCCCCATGTGCTTGAGCGCGATGTACCTGAGCGGTGTCGCCAGGGTGGTGTTTGGCGCCACTAACCAGCAGGGCGCACCGTTCGGCCTGTCTACGGAGGCGATCTATCAGCAATTGGCGCACCCTGTGTGCGAGCAAACGTTGCCTGTACGGCATCTGGCGCAACCGGGCATTGAGCAGATTTATCGCGATTGGCAGGCTCGTCATGCAGGCGGATAAAGCCGCTTTTCGCGAGTTCGCTCATTGGGCGTTGCTGGTCGTGCTGGGCCTGAATCTGCGCCCGATCCTCAGCTCTGTCAGCCCACTGCTGATGGCCATTCGTGCCGACACGGGCATGAGCTTTCAAAGCAGCGCCTGGTTGACCAGCCTGCCCGTGATTTGTATGGGCCTGGTGGCGTTGCTCGGGGTGCGCGTGCAAGCCCGTGTGGGTGAACGCTATGGTGTGGCTTTGGGGCTGACGCTGATTCTGGGCGCATGCCTGTGGCGGTTCTATGGGACGCACGCCCCAAGCCTGCTGGCCACGGCCTTGTTAGGAGGTGCGGGGGTGGCGTTGATTCAGGTTCTGGTCCCGGTACTGATCAAGCGCCAGTTCCCGCATCGCATTGCCCTGGCTTTGGGGGTGTACAGCGCCTCGCTGATGGCAGGCGGGGGATTGGCGGCACTGGTCAGCCCACGGGTGGCGGATCATTTCAATCATTGGCAAAGCGGGTTGGGAATCTGGCTGGTTCCGGCGCTGGTGGCACTGGTGATGTGGTGGCGGCTGCCCCTTGGTGCCAGCGTACTGCCTGAGGCCGCCGGGGCCGGTACACGGCCTTGGCACACACGCCGGGCGTGGCTGTTGGCGTTGTACTTCGGCCTGGTGAACTGCGGCTACATGAGCATGGTTGCCTGGCTGCCTGCGTATTTTGTGCAAATGGGCTGGAGCGCGGCACACAGCGGTTCGCTGCTGGCGTTCATGACCGTGTTTCAGGTGATCGCCGCCCTGGTGATGCCAGCCCTGGCGCACCGCAGTATTGACCGGCGCCCGCTGTTGGCAATCAGTCTGTGCGCACAGGCGCTGGGTTATGTCGGGCTGGTGATGTGGCCGCTTGATTCGCCGCACCTGTGGGTGGCCTTGATCGGTTTCGGTCTGGGTGCCTGTTTTGCCTTGAGCCTGATTTTGATCCTCGATCATTGCCGCCAGCCGCGCGAGGCGGGGCAGCTAGCCAGCTTCGTGCAAGGGGCGGGGTTTCTGGTTAATGCGCTATCACCTTGGCTGACGGGCTGGCTTCGTGAACTGACAGGCAGCTTTGTCAGTGCCTGGTGGGTACTGGTGGTGGCTGTTGTGTCGATGTTGGTGGTGACGGCTGTGTTCAGCCCGGCCAGCAATGCCCGATCGGTATTTGCCTCACCGGGGGGGTAAGGCAATCGAAGTGACAGCTGCTCAGAGGTCGCTTTCGAAGGTGCCAATACCTCGTGCAAAGACTGCTTAAATCGATGCAACGCCATGAGCTGTACCTGCTGTTGCTCGGTAATCTCGGCGCCAGGGTGCGTGCCTTTACCGATGGGGTAACAGCGCTGATGGCCAATGACCCGCTGTGGGCGCTTGATGAAGTAGGTTCAGGGCTTTAGACGCGGCGAATAATGGTACTCAGGTGAGCACAGCAGCGGGGCAGCTTGCGGGCTGATCTGCTCGCAATGTTCGGCAAAATTGGGCTGTGGCCGTGTTCTGCGTTTGTGTACCATCATCGGCTGGCTAAAAACACATGCGGTGAGCATCGGCATGTTGGAGGCCTGGCCTATGTGCTGGCGTGGACCGTAGGGTCATTGAGTAATTTAGGAGTTGCTCGTGTTGAAAGTCGATTTAACTGAACAGCACACAAACTATGCAGGTGCGCCTGACCCAGCCCTCGGCCATGTTCCGAACGATCTGATGGCTGCTATCCAGAAGGTGTACACGCCGGCGGGCATGCAATTGACGGAGCAGGCTCAACGCGAGGCTGAAAGTGCGCAGTACGGTGCTTCGCGCTTTGGCCTTGATGGGCATACGATTGTTTTTCGTGTGGCTAAAACAACGCCGACGAAGATTGGACAGTTCGTCACGCTCTGGAAGCGCCGAACGTCCGACAGCATCATTGCACCTCTGGATATCGATGATGGCGCAGCTTTTGTTGTGGTGAGTGTGTTCGACGCAAGGCATCGCGGACAGTTTGTGTTCGACCTCAAGATACTGGCATCAAAAGGCATCATGGCGATTAACGGTAAAGGCGGTAAGCGCGCTATCCGGGTTTATCCACCGTGGGTCAAACCTGTCGCCAAAGAAGCCGTCAGAACACAGCAATGGCAACTGCGATACTTCCTTGCTCTTGAACAAAGCGGACACGCCGATTCTGCAAAAGTGCGTCAGCTCTTTGGAGGTTAAGCGCCTTATTCGTCATTCTTGAGTGCGCTGGATTAGCCCGGCGCTCAACGATGTATCCGTCACCGATCAATAGCCTGTGCTCGTTTCGGCTGCGCAGTGATCGTGCGAAGCGCCCGTTCGTGCGTCTAAACGTCCAAAGCCGAGTCCGCATGGGGCAGCTCCCGCCCCGTGATTTATCGCTGCGGGTGCGGGCTTTTTCAGACTGGGCCACGGCCCTGATCGCAGGTAATCCACTGCGGGCGCTTAGTAGTGCCTGGCCACTCAAAGGTCGCCTTATACCGGGGGAGGCGCCCCGGTCAGGGGCGCATGGATCAATTGGCCAGCATTTGCGGACGACGCTTCAAACGGCGCTTGATAAAGACTGCCAGGCAAATCAGGACCAGCGCCAGCACGCTGAAAAACACTGTATTGAACCAGGGGAAGGGTTCAGTGCGGCTGTTGGTGGCTTCGATCGCAGTGATGTTGGGGAACACCGAGAAAATCTTGATGCGCCAGCCGTAGTAACGAATCAAGGCCAGTTGGTTGGCATCGCGCGAATACCCTTGGGCCTTGGCCTGGATGTCAGCTGAGTCGAACTTGAAATACCACGGAAAGGACCAGCCCGTGTCCTCATTGCGATACACCATCACCTCTTTGGTGACCGGGTCTTCAGTGTTGATGAAGTAAACATCCCGGGTCGGGCCGTCAGCGGGGTTTTCTGCGTTGATCACGCCGTTGTGATCGACCCGTTTGACTTCCACGCCCGTGACCATCACCACATCGTGTTGGGGCAGAAAGTAAAACAACCCTAGCCCAACCGCGCCCACTGCAAGCAGGGCGGTGCCCAGCAATATGCCCTTGAGCCACTTCATGCAATAACCACGCACATATTGATAATTCCTGAGGGTGTTAATTGAACCGGTGGCGACGTCAACGTGGCCTGATCCGTCTTTTTAGCCGCCATCGAACGCTGCGTTCGGTGGCGAAGGCTTTGCTGAGGATTTAACCCGGATTTACGGCGCACCTTATCGCAGTCTGCGCCAATGACTACAAGTTCAGAGCGCGCTTCCTACATGATTTGTATCAGTTTAGTTACCGATAGCCGGTCCCTTCACCCGTGTGACCAAAAAAGATGGGACGCTGGGCGATTCAAGTTGCCGGAAACGATCATGCGTATGAAAAAATGCTCCAGCCAAAGGCCGGAGCATTTTATGAGGGTAAACAGCTTTTAAACGCTACCCGGTAATCAGAATGTCAGTGATAGCGTAATCGTTGCCGGTGGCGCCTTGCGGTTCGTGACCATGAATCTCCAGTCGCATTGAAGTTGCGGTTGCAATAAAGCTCCCTTTGAGCGGTGTCCATGACCTCGAGTTAAAGGTCTTAATGGTTGTAACATTCTCGGTCTCACGGGTTTTTAGCGATAATTTTGGCAGGGGAGCTGCTCCGTTGAGGGTGCATGCGAGGAGGCTGAAATCGTATTGCGCGCCAGCTTCAAGCCCCGTTAGGTCTTTGTACAAAACAACGCCCACGCCACCAGTGCTGGCCGTCCCATTGGCCACACAGCTTTTGCCCTGGTGATGGTAGGACTTCATTTCCCCATTGGCTGCCGAACCTGCAATCCAGCCGTTCCAACCGGCTGTAAAGGGTGTGAAGTCTTTGAAACCTGAGCGTACGATCAATTGCAACACAGGGAAAACCACCGCTTGGTTTTCATGAGTGCTGCCATCGGCGGTTACTTTGCAGGTAAAGATCAATGGACTCTCGTTTTTCAACATTAATAGCTCAGTGCGTTTCAAGGCAGCCGTAAGGCCTGCATAGACTTCGGCAGGCGTAATGACGGTGCCCAGATACACATTGATGGTGTAGGGGGCTCCGCTCTTCAACGTCCCGTCACCACGCAACCAGACCCGTTGCCCAGCCAGTGCAAACCACCAGGCCTCTTCGTAGGTGTTGTCATTGACAGTAATGGTGGCATCCCCGGCGAACGTGCGGATATCCAGAATTCCATTCTGGGTAGCTGGCGGTGTCGCTTGGGGCACGACGGGGGTAGGTAAGCGAACTGGCCCGCTGATATTCAACGTCAGGGTTTCGGACGATGCCATCTTGCAGGCACTGGTAACGGTGTAGCGGATCAGGGTTTGTTTACCCGCGCCGTGAATGACTGCCTCTCTGGGGATGTCGAAATCGACATGGCCCGCTTCACGGTTGCCAGTTTTTGGCGCCAGCGATAGATGCGTGCCGTCCGGTTGGGTCCATTGCACATTAATTGTCTGGTGTTCGCTGATTCGTTCGTACGTTACCCGTACGGTCACACCGTCGCGGCCGTTCCAAATCGTCAGATCTGAGCCCACGGCTTGTAGGACAGCTGGAACTGGCAGCACTAGGTTTTCTTGAACCATGCCCAGCGTCAACAGAGGGAATTTCGTCGCGCTGGCTTTATCTTTCAGGCCATTGAAGTTAACTGCAAAGTGCACGTGGAAGGGTTGGCAATCGGCCAACTTTTGCAACTCGTTCCGAGGCAAGGGCGTATTGACCCCCTCTGCCAGCCACTGGGCACTGACGGGTACGCCTTCCAAAACCTCAAAGCTGTAGGGTGTGCCGTCTTCAAGCTCACCCGTCACCCATAACCAACACGGTTGTTCTAGTGTTATGTAGGGCCACGGCATAACGCTGGCATCAGCGTCACCGGCGAATGTATTGAGATCCAGTGTTTTACCGGTGGCCTGCTCAACCTCGGGCAAGGGTAAGCGACTGACATTGAGAACGTTCACCACGCGTTCTGGCGACGTCACCTCGATACCGTTGACACTGACGGTGTAAGTCAAGGTAATCGGTTGACCAAAATTGGCACTGATCGCCGAGGCTGGCACAACAAATTCAAGGCTGGTTTCGTTATCCTGCACCGTTCGGCACTCGAGTACGGGTGATCCCGGCCCCGAGGTGCCAATAAACGCAGGGCAAACAATATCTCCAGCTTCTATGCCATCGTAAGTAATGACGATGTGCGCACCCTTAACCGTATTGACCGGGTTAACCATCCACCCTTGTTCTGCGCAATCCACTGACTCCTTGAGGTGCGGTGGTGGTAAGTCCAGCGCCGGGTCCACGCGTAAGAGTGTGGTCGTGCGCAGGTGAAAGTCTTGAGCATTGAGCGGCAGCGGATTTTCATGCACAGGATCATTGGGTACCGGAAGGATCGGGTCAACACCGTCCCATATAACGCCCAAGTGGGTAGTCAAGGAGGAATAGTCCATTCGGCGCCCCATCCAGGCACGGGACAGAGTGAACCTGAAAACATGGTCGGCTGTCGCTTCGGCCTCTGTTACCAGGTGGTCAAATGCCACCCAAATGAATTGATACGGTGTCACATGCTGGTCACCCGCAATGGTGATAAACAATCGCTGCCCGGCTTGAATCATCGGCCATGCCTTGAGGCTGATCGTTTCATCCCCTTGAAACTTGAACATATCCAACACAACCGTAGGATCCGTGGGGCTATTGGGTTTGGCGTGTTCAAATACTGGCAGCGATGCGCGCAAATCTGCTTCTCGCACGTCCTGGATCTCTAACTCCAGCACCAATGATTCCTTAACTCTGCCACTCACCTTGGCGGTGTACCAGATCAGTACCGTGTGACCTATGCAGGTGCTCACATATTCCCAAGGTATTTGAACCTCGACACTGTCCCTGCTGCTGCCAGTTACCACAATCGGCTGGAACGTGGGCAATGCCTGATCCTTGATCACCCAGTACAGAGTAACCGGAGCATCCTGCAGGCCCTCAACGGTAATGGTCGCTACAGTTCCCTCTTTGGCATCAAGGGGGTACAGCAAGTTGTTGTTGGATGCATGCCTGATGGTTGGGTAGGGCAGTTCGGGGTTGGCAGCGATAGTGCGCAGGTCAGTGAGCGTATCAGGCAGTCTTTTAGTCATCCGGTAATGCTCCAGTTCAATATCAGATAGGTAGCCATCGAACCTATCTAGCAGGAGGCAAGAGCAGACTGGCTACTGTCAAAGTTGACAGTTCGACCGAAAAAGAGCCGCGGTGGTACGACTGAATTGTACGAAGTCGATCAAACATCCCTCGACGCGCATTTGCACGGCAATGAGCCCGTCCTCAGGCTTATACTGGCCGCCAACGCAATTAACCTTATTCAAACGAACCGAGATACCTCATGAGCCGTTCCCTCTCTATGACCCCGGCGCGCACGGCGGTTGCGCCGCTGGTGGCTTTTATTTTGCTGTTGCTGGGGGCCGTGTTTTTGCAAAACAGTGTCGGCTCACGTCAAGTGTTATTGCTGGTGGTCGGGGCGGCGCTAGGGCTGACGCTTTATCACGCGGCTTTCGGTTTTACCTCGGCCTGGCGGGTGTTTATCAATGATCGGCGTGGCGCTGGCTTGCGTGCGCAAATGGTGATGCTGGCGGTGGCGGTGGTGTTGTTCTTCCCGGCACTGGCTGCGGGAACGTTGTTCGGTCAGCCGGTGGTCGGATTGGTAGCGCCCATCGGGGTGTCGGTGGTGGTGGGTGCGTTTATTTTCGGCATCGGCATGCAACTGGGCGGGGGCTGCGCATCGGGTACGCTGTTCACGGTCGGTGGCGGTAATGCGCGCATGCTGGTGACATTGTTGTTTTTTATCTGCGGGTCATTGATCGCCACTCATCACGTTGACTGGTGGTTTTCACTGCCGTCGTTCCCGGCCACCTCCATCGTCAAAAGCTTTGGGGTCGTGCCCGCATTGCTCGTGAGCCTGGCCGTCTTTGCCTTGATTGCGGCGGTCACGGTACACCTGGAAAAGCGTCGTCATGGTGCACTTGAAGTCCCGGTGGCCAGCCAGCAGCCGGGGCTACGCCGCTTCTTGCGCGGGCCGTGGCCCCTGGTCTGGGGGGCGATTGGGTTAGCGCTGCTCAATTACGCCACGCTGGCGCTGGCCGGGCGGCCGTGGGGCATCACCTCGGCGTTCGCGTTGTGGGGGGCCAAAGCGGTCACTGCGCTGGGTGTCGATGTCAGCAGTTGGGGGTTCTGGCAGATCCCCGGGAATGCCAAGGCGCTGGCCGCACCCGTGTGGCAAGACGTCACCAGCGTGATGAACGTCGGCATCATTCTGGGCGCTTTAATGGCGGCTGGACTGGCAGGGCGATTCGCACCCAGCCTGAAAATCCCGGCGCGTGCGCTGTTGGCGGCTGTCATCGGGGGGCTGTTGCTGGGGTACGGGTCGCGTATGGCCTACGGTTGCAACATTGGCGCGTATTTCAGTGGCATCGCCTCGGGCAGCCTGCATGGCTGGGCGTGGTTAGTCGCAGCATTTATTGGGAACAGCGTGGGTGTGCGCCTGCGTCCGTTTTTCTTTGCCGGCGAGCGTCCACAGGTGGCTTTGAGCGGTTGCTGATGGCAGGGCCCGCCAGGGCAATGAGTTGATCCTCATGCCGTGGCGGGTCTTCTTTGCGTTTACAGGTTAGGCAGCTGCCCGATACGGCCCATCATTTCGGTGACAATTTGCAGGTCCAGCATGAACTGCTCAACAGTCTTGAACTCGTTGTCAGTGTGCCCGGTGTATTTGACGTTAGGCATGGCCAGGCCAAATTGCACGCCGTTGGGCAGGTCGTGCACCGAGGTGGCGCCTGCCGACGACTCGAACTTATGCTCCAGGCCCAGGTTTTCGGTAGCGACGGCCAGCAGCGCCTTGACCCACTCACCTTCAGGGTTGCGATACATCGGCTCAGCGATGGTGTAATCGAAGGTCACCGGGGTTTTCGTGCTGGCGCTCCAGGCGCCGAGTTTGTCGGCGATTTCTTTCTTCAGCACCTCGGGTGACTTGCCTTTTGGCACGCGCAGGTTAACCGCCAGTTTCAAGCCTTTGTCATCCAGGCCGACATAGGTCAGCGAGGTGGTCAACGGCCCCATGAAGGCATCCTTGAACCCGACGCCGAGTTTTTCGCCGGTGTAATCCAGCCCCCAATTTTCGGACGCATAACGCGCAGCGTCGGTGATGTGGTTGGACTTGAGCGCGACTTTACCGTTCAGACCGTGAATGAAGTCGAGCATGCGCGCGACAGGGTTGACCCCCGATTCAGGCTCGGACGAGTGGGCGGATACGCCTGTGACGGTCAGGACCACGTCCTTGCCGACGACCTTGGCGTTTACCTCGAAGTCACCGCCATTGCGCTTGGCATACTCGGCCCCGGCTTTGTTCAACTCGCCAGCCAATTCGGCCGGTTTGTCCGTCACCAAGGTGGCCACCGACGTCGATGGAATCTGGTTGGTGGCCATGCCGCCCGTCAACGAGATGATTTCAGCGCCCTGGCCCAGACCGTCGCGGCGCGCGAAGTTGGCCATGACGGTGCCGTAGCCCTTTTCTGCAATCACCACCGGGTAGCCACCGTCCAGCGCCAAGTTGTACTGGGGCGTCGGGTTATGCTCGAAGTAGTACGGCATGGCGTCGCCCGAAGTCTCTTCGGTGGTATCGACCAACAGCTTGAAGTTGCGCGCCAGCGGCAGTTTTTCTTCTTTGATCACCTTCATGGCGTAAAGGGTGACCACGATACCGTTCTTGTCATCTTCTGTGCCGCGGCCGTACATGCGGTCACCGATCAGCGTGACCTTGAACGGATCAAGGCGTGTGCCGTCTTTGAGCACCCAGTTTTCAGGGGTGACGGGTACCACATCGGCATGGGCGTGAATGCCCACCACTTCATCGCCGTTGCCGTCGAGGGAGATCTCATAGACGCGGTTATCGACGTTGCGAAACTTCAGGCCAAAACTCTCGGCCAGGCTTTTGATCTTGTCGGCGATTTTGATGAATTCAGGGTTTTCATGTTGCGCCACGCCCTCGACCGTCACGGTGGGGATGGCCACCAATTCACGCAGCGTTTGGGTCGCGGCCTTGCCGTACTTCACGCGCGTATACAAGCCCAGCAGGCGATGAATCTCGTTTTGCTGTTCAGCGTTAAGCGGCTTGTTGGCGAGAAAAGCGTCGAGGGTCGCGCCCAGGTTATCGGTCTTCGCCAGCTCGCTTTTGCTCAGGACAGTCACGAACTGCCTGAAGTCGTTGATCGAAGCGTCATTGAAGCTTTTCAAAATCGCCGCGCTTTGTTGCGGGGTGATGTTGGCGTTGGCGACGCTGGTGAACGAGGACAAGGCCGCCAGTACCAAGGTGGCCGCAGCCAGTTTTTTCAGGGAGAAATCCATTGCGATGGGCATTCCTTTGCAGGTAATGAGTGAGTAGGTGGTTAAGTTGCTACAAAACTTTTCCAAGCTAACACCCCATCGTCGCGCAGGCAGCCCCTCAAATGCGATCTGTCGCACAGAAATGTAAAAGCGACGCACAAATGAAAGCACTGGGGGTAGGGGTTCGTAAAACCGCGTCATTCGGCCACTGGCCACCGCAAACAGAACCTCCATCAGAGCTTGATGCGCATGTAAGTGTTATGTTTGCGGGCGTCCGCTCTCTGCGCGTACGTGACTCACTCAAGTATTGAAGGGTTAAACGTGTACAACTCTCGTGCGCAGGAGTTTGAAGGGACGTTAGCGGTTGCATATAAGGAAATATGATGCGTTTGTTGACACGGAAAAAAAGTTTAGCCCTATCCGCACTATTGAGTTGGGTCCTGAGTTCATCGGTTGCGGCGGCTCCAGACAGCCCCACAAGGCCAACACCGTTGGGCGGTGATTTTTCGATGTTGGCTTGCGCCAAATACGCTTATATGCGTGGCGATGTGATTCCTCCTGAAATGCAACGTATATCGCTGTTCTTTCAGGGGCAGGAATACTCTCCCCTGGGGGCCAGAGAGATCCACCAACTCAAAGTCCTGCCTGCCCGCCAAGAAGGCCAGCCGATGCTGCTGGCCACGACTGTTGGCGATACCGCCGTAGGCACTGTACTGATCAGGGTGCAGCACGGTGTCCCTCTGTCGCGTGTATTGAGTCGTTCTAAAAGTTTTGGGCGTCCCGATCTTGGGGTGGTGCAACCGGGACGGCCGGACGTATTGATTTTTCCTGACAATGGCCGGGCATTGTTAACCAACACGGGGCAGGTGCTTTGGTTTGATGCTAATTCGGATTGGCGATGTGATGTTGCGGGCACGCTGGTAGCTGTCTCCCCTGACAATCGCTGCGGTGCTTATATAACCCATAAGGGATTGACCACCGCCACTCAGGATGGCCGTCAAAGTTTTTTTCCGCTGACGGATGAAGACTCAGCTCGGCACCTCTGGCCCCTATCGCAAACGGCCACTGCCCAAGGTCGCAAGGCGTTTGAAGCGGGAATGCGAGACTTTGAACCGCTTCGCTATGAGGAGGAATCACGTGTCATCTGGTTTGCAGAGCACCTGCGGTGGATGGGGTCATCGTGCCAGTTAGAAGGGCTTGGCAGGACGTCGGTTTTGATAAAGAAGGGATGCTGAGCCATGTTTATTTTTTCTCACTGCGCGCGAGCAGTGTTCACTGTCCTGGTGTGTCTGATGTTGGCAAGTTGTGCGTTTAACAGGGCCAACTCGGATAAAAAATTATTTTCCCGGGATGTTCCGAAAGACCAAACGGAGCTGCAACTGGATGTGCGCTTCAGTCGTTCGCCTGACTACTCACCTCCACAGGGCGATCTCGTTAAACAGTTCGCTAGCAGCAACCCGCGCCTGGAGTTCAGTTCCTTTAAAAAAACCCCGGTACTGGACCTGAGGTTTCACATGGCCTTAACGATACTGCCGGTGCCTTATTGGGTTCCGACCATGCACATCGACTGGAGCTTTACTGACGTGCGCGGCGAGAAACTCGATGACCTCAACTATCGCTTTGTGTTGCCGTCACGCAGTGGCTGGCACAGCACACACAGTTTTGCGTTGAACTACCGTACCCGCGTAGGGCATGAATCGATAACGTTGGCGTTCAGTCCCGATGTTCGTTGCGAACGGCAATTCACGGCCGTGACTCCGATCTATGGCGACACGTTGACCCTCAGTGCTCAATTTCCGGAGGGGGGCGGTTGTTTGCAAGTCTGTGATTCTGCCACCGCGAGTTCAAAAACCTGCGCGTACAGACCTAAAGGAACCAATCTGTCTATCAGGCCTTAATAGGTTGAGCGCTCTATGCGCTAAAGTCCTTGTTGATTTAGCGGGACCTGCTGACCCGCGTGAGAGCTGGCCAGTGTCACCCACGCGAGATTCAAAGCGCAGTGCACGCGTGAAGTTTAAAAATCGATTGAAGCACTCAACCGGGCTGTTAGCGGTGCGCCCTGGAACACGTAGTTGTCGCCCATGTAGTCGCCGACATCGCGCCAGTAACGCTTGTCGAACAGGTTGTCGACGGTCAGGCGAAACACCGTGTCGTACCCTTCAATGCGGGTGCTGTAGCGGCTACCCATGTTGAACACCGCATAACTGGCCGCCTGCACGTTGCCCTGTTGGTTGGCGTATTTTTTGCCGCTGTATTGCACGCCGCCGAGCAGCGCCAGGCCATCGACCCACGGCAGGGCGTAATCGCCATAGAGGCTGGCGCGCAGGGTCGGGACGTTGAGGGTTTGATGGCCCTCGTACTCGGGCGTGCCGCTACCCGATACCCGTGAGCGGATGGCCGCAATACTTGCAGACACCTGCAAGCGCTGAGTCACCCAGCCGTTAGCCGCCAATTCCAGGCCGGTGTTTTTCTGCTCGCCCTGCTGCACGTAGGTGAAGTGGCCAGCGCCATCGGGTTGCGAATACGAGTACGCCTGGCGCATCTGAAACAGCGTGGCGCTGAGGCTCAGGCGCTGCCAGTCGTACTTGACCCCGGCTTCGATTTGGCGCGACACACTGGGCGCCAGGATCTCGAAGGCATTGCTGGTAAACCACGGCGCCGTGCCACCCAGCGACAAGCCTTTGCTGTAGCGGGTGTAGAGCGACAGGTTGTGCAGCGGTTTGTAGATCAGCGCTGCCTGCGGCAGGAATTCGTAGCGTTGGGTGTGGCGCGTGGTGTCACCGCTGTCGTCGAAGGTTTTTTCGTCCAGGCGTACTTCACGCCCGCCCAGTACGGTTTGCCATTGCTCGTTGAAGCTGATGCGATCGTTGAAGAACACCCCATATTGGCGGCTGTCGAGGCGTCGGTGGCTGTCGTTCAAGGCACCGTTGTAGCGCGGGTAGTCTGCGGGTTCGGCGTTGATATTAGCGCTGCCGATCCACTCCATGATCGAGGTGCGGTTATTCACTACGCGGCGCAAGGCGCTGCTGCCCACCGCCAATTCATGGCGCAGGCCGCCCGTATTGAAACTGCCGCTGAGGGTGGCTTGGGCCTCGTCGTTGCGCCGAGTGTCATCGGGGCTGCGGAAGTCGTAAATGTTGTAGCCGCCTTCCGGGGTGAAATAGTTGCCTTGTGAGCACGCGTCGCCTGTCGCGCATCCGCCCCAGGCAAAGGCGCTGTAGTCGTCGATCACCACTTTGCTGCGTGAGGCGCTGAGGGTGCCTTTCCAGTTGTCGCTGAAGCGGTACTCAAAGTTGCCGTTCATGTTCAGCGAGTCGATGGTGACGGGCTTTGAGCCGCTTTGATGACCCAGCAGTTTTTTTGGCGAGGCGTCATGGGGCAGTTCAGTGCCGCCCAGCAGTTGGTAACCGGGCACTGAACGTTGTTCTTTGGTCTGGTATTCGACATCCAGTTGCAGCAGCGCATCAGGGCTGATGTTCCAGTCGAAGGCCAGCGACACGAAATCGCGCTGGCCATTGGCGTGCTCAACGTAAGAGTGGATGTCTTCATGGGCCACGTTGGCGCGCAGGCCAAATTGTTGCTCACTGCCAAACCAGCCGCCGACGTCGGTGGCGATGTAACCGCTACCACGGTCATCGGTGGACACCGTTACCGAGCGCACATCGGCCGCGCGTTTGGTCACATAGTTGACCAAACCGCCGGGTTCCGACATGCCGGTTTGCAAGCCAGAAAGGCCTTTGAGCAGTTCCACTTGCTGCTTGTTCTCAAGCCCGACGTTTTGCTCGCCAGCGATGGTGCGCCCGTTGATTTTGTAGCTGCTGGCCGCGTTCAGCGAGAAACCGCGCACTACAAAGTTCTGGTAATAACCGATGGGGGCATAGCTTTCGCCGACAGAGGCGTCATTTTTTAACACGTCGCTGAGCAGGCGCGCCTGTTGGTCGTTGATCAGCGCCTCATTGAACACCGAAATCGAAGCCGGGGTGTCGAGCAACGGTGCCGCGTCAAACCCGCCGACCGATGCCGTGTCGGCCTGATAGCCCATGCTGTCCTGGCCGGTGACCGAAATGGCGGGCAGCTCGGTTTCACTGGCGTGAGCCGTTTGCACGGCGCTGGTGACCAGCAGGCTGAAACTGAAGGCATTGAATGCAAGACGCGGCGAAGGCTTGACCATGAACACTCCTGAACAGCCCCGCGCCTGCTGGCCTGTGCACGCTGGCGCCGGCACGGGGAGATGTTGCCTGGCTGGTTGCCAGATCTTTGAGGCGCGCAGGGTAGCATCTCTGGGCTGCGCACTAACCTATTTGGGGTCGAGCACGGTTGACGCGGGGCACAGGCACCCGTGCGACAAAATGTCTCGCGCGCTCAATCGATGTGCACTAACGTTTGGGGCAGATGCCTATAGAATGCCGCACTGTGTGGCTCAGGCGGCTGACCCGCTGCGCATGGCACGTGTTGTGAATGCAAAAAGCATGTGACGGGGAGGTCGAGTCATGGGCCTGTTAGATCATCGATAGCGAGTAGTACACCCTTTAAATGAGCACTCCCAACGTTTCATCCAATGCCAATTGGCAACCGGTCATCGCGCTGGCGCTGGCCGCGTTTGTGTTCAATACCACCGAATTTGTGCCCGTGGGCCTGCTGAGTGCGATAGGTGCCAGTTTTGATATGACCACCGCCAGTGTCGGGCTGATGCTCACGATTTATGCGTGGGTCGTGTCGCTGACCTCGCTGCCGATCATGTTGCTGACGCGCAACGTGGAGCGGCGCAAGTTGCTGTTGATCCTCTTTGGCATGTTTATCGCCAGCCATGTGCTGTCCAGTGTGGCGTCCAACTTCGGCATCCTGATGCTCAGCCGAATTGGTGTCGCGTTGTCCCATGCACTGTTCTGGTCCATCACCGCGTCGTTGGCGGTGCGTCTGGCGCCAGAAGGCAAACAGGTGCAAGCACTGGGCTTATTGGCGACCGGCACCTCACTGGCAATGGTCTTGGGGATTCCGCTGGGCCGACTGCTGGGCGAGGCGATGGGCTGGCGCACCACATTTTTGGTGATTGCCGGTTTTGCCGTGGTGTTGGTGTTTTGGCTGGCGCGAACGTTGCCGCTGTTGCCGAGCCAAAACTCGGGCTCGCTCAGAAGCTTGCCGGTGCTGTTCAAGCGTCCGGCGCTGGTGGCCGTTTACGTGCTGACCGCGATGGTGGTCACCGCGCAGTTCACCGCTTACAGCTACATCGAACCGTTCATTCAGACCGTGGCGGGCATGAGTGGCAATGTGGTGACGATCATTTTGCTGCTGTTTGGCGGCGCCGGGATCATTGGTTCACTGTTGTTCAGCGTGTTGCATCGCCATAGCCCGCAACGCTTTCTGGTGGTTGCCGTGTCAGTGCTGGCCGTGTGCCTGGCGTTGCTGTTGCCGCTCAGTGGTAAAGAGTCGTATCTGGCCACGTTAAGCCTGTTCTGGGGCATGGCTATCATGTGCTTCGGGTTGGCCTTGCAATCGCGGGTGCTGATGCTGGCACCTGATGCCACGGACGTGGCGATGGCCATGTTCTCCGGCATCTACAACATTGGTATCGGGGGCGGGGCACTGCTGGGCAGTTGGGTCGGCGCAAACGCGGGTTACTCCTACATTGGCGTAACCGGCGGCGGACTGGCGGGTGTGGCCTTGGCGATTTATTGCGTGAGCATGTACCGGATCAGCCGTTCTGCCGCACACAGCACGCCGCAAGACTGAGTGTCGAAGCCCCTGCCGCGATGGCGGCAGAGGCTTCACGTGGCTTACACCGCGCTCAAATGTTCATACAGGATGGTCGCGCCCACCAACATCAACACCACGCCGCCGATGATTTCGGCGCGCTTGCCGACCCAACTGCCCAGCGCACGGCCGAGCAAGGTGCCGATCACGACCATGGTCATGGTCGCCAGGCCGATGGCTGCCGCCGCGACCCAAATGTTCACCTCCACAAACGCCAGGCCGACGCCCACGGCGAGCGCATCGATGCTGGTGGCAATGGCTGTGAGCACCAGAACCCAGAACGAGTGCTGCGCGGGCTTTTCTTCGCTTTGTTGGTCGTCGGGTTTAACCCCGTTGTACATCATGTACAGCCCCAACCCCAGCAGCAGGGTGAAGGCGATCCAGTGATCCCATTGGGTGACATAACTGCTGGCGGCCTGGCCGATGGCCCAGCCAATCACGGGGGTGATGGCTTCGATCACACCAAAAATCAATCCGGTGCGCAGGGCTTGGCTGAAACGCGGTTTATGCAGGCTGGAACCTTTGCCAATGGCCGCAGCAAAAGCGTCCGTCGACATGGCAAAGGCGAGAAAAATCAAGGCAATTGGGCTCACGGCTATGGTCCAGTCGGGCGCAAGACAACGACATGACACTGCGCGCCCGACTTCAGCACAGGTATGACGTTGGTCTCGCAAATCCTGACGGATGCCCTGGCCACGGCTGGTTGCCGAGAATGTTGACCAGAGCGTCGCCACGTAAATGGCGACCTGCTACTCCCCAAAGAGGCGCGTAGCATAACAGCTAGGTGTGAAAATTGTGTGAAGCCTGCCCCTCAGCCAATGCCTGCGCGGTATTCACAATGAGACGGGCGAACGGTTGCAATGACATCACCGGCTTGTCACTCTCTGCGCCGTACACCTCAGGTCTGGACAGGAAATAAGCATGTTTCATGTGGTTACTGCATTCATCGCGCTGTATGTAATGGTGCGCTTCATCTGGCCATTGCGTGTCAGCCTGCCCTGCAAGTGGGTGCTCAGCGCGTTGCTGTTGCTGGTGGCCGAGCATCACCTGATCACCCGCAATGTGTCTGGCAGCATGGCGTCGCCCGAACTACCCGGTGAGGTGTTGATTGCGCTGGGCTGGGCGTTTGGCAGTCTGATCGTGCTGGCACTGCTGCTGTTAGTGCGCGATGTGATCGGCTTGCTGACGTATTTTGTCTCACCTCAAAACGGTCGTGAACTGCTGCGCAATCGGCGCCTGAATGCCGCTCTGGGCATCATCAGCGTCGGCTTGTCGTTATTGGGCGTGTGGCAAGCGATACGCGTGCCGGATGTGAAAAACATTGAAGTCACGGTGCCGCATTTGCCGCCGCAAATGGACGGCTTGCGGCTGGTGCAACTGACCGACCTGCACGCCAGCCGACTGCTGCAAGCGCCGTGGATGCAGGCGGTGGTCGAAAAAACCAATGCCCTGCAACCGGATCTGATTGTGATCACCGGCGACCTGGTGGACGGTACCCCGCAAGCCCGTGCAGCCGATGTGCAACCCTTGCAGCAGCTCAGCGCCCGGTATGGCGTGTTTGCCATCCCCGGTAACCACGAATACTACGTTGACTACGTACACTGGTTGCCCGCGTTCGAACAGTTGGGCCTGCACATGTTGCTCAATGACCACGTGCTGGTGACCCATAACGGTCGGCAATTGGTACTGGCGGGTATCACCGACAAAGCGGCGGCGACCACGAGGTTACCGTTGCCGGACGTAGCCGCAGCCCTGCGCGATGCTCCGCAGGATGCCCCGGTCATCCTGCTCAGTCACCGCCCCATTGGCGCCCTGGCCAATGCCAGGCAAGGCGTCGGTCTGCAACTGTCGGGGCACACCCACGGCGGCCAAATCCTGGGGCCGCATCTATTGGCGCAATGGGCCAATCAGGGGTTTGTCTCAGGACTTTACGATGTGCAAGGCATGCAGCTTTACGTGAGCAACGGCACCGGGTTGTGGAACGGCTTTCCGATTCGGTTGGGTCGTGCGGCAGAAATCACTCACATCACCCTGCGCGCGCCAGCGCCCTAAGCGTTAATCCAGCCCAGCGTAAGGGCGGTTAACACTGCATACCGAGCCGCTTTGGCCAGCGTCACAATCAGCAAAAACCGCCAAAGCGGCTCGCGCATCACCCCGGCGATCAGGGTCAGAGGATCGCCAATGATCGGCACCCAACTGAGCAGCAACGACCAGCGGCCATAGCGCAGATAAAACTGCTGCGCTTTTTCAAGCTTTGTTTGGCTCACGGGAAACCAGCGCTTGTGACGAAAGCGCTCGACCGAGCGCCCCAGTAGCCAGTTGAACACCGACCCCAGCACATTGCCGAGTGTGGCGACGATCAACAGCACCACCACGCTGTAGTGGGCCGACACCAGCATGCCCACCAGCACCGCTTCGGACTGCATCGGCAACAGGGACGCCGCGCCAAATGCGGCGAGGAACAGCCCGATGTAACTGGTGAACTCGAACACTCAAAATCGCTCTGGCAGCTATGCAGCGCAGCCTTTTAGCATCAAATGGCATCTGCTGCCCATAAAAAAGGCGCTGCCTGAGCAGCGCCTGTACACCTTTACCCTCAGCGAAACTCAAACAACTCCACATGCAGATTCTTCTCGGGCACGCCGCACTCGCGCATCAGTTCGCGAACCCGCAGCAACAAGCCTTTTGGACCGCAGAAGCTGACATGCACCGTTGCCGGTGAAGTGTGGTTAAGGGCCTGGCGCAGGTGCGCGGCCAGTTGCTCGGTGCCCCCGCTATTGGCCACGAATGCCACGCCTCGTTGTTCGGCCACCTGTTGCAGTTGTTCGGCAGGCGGGAAGGCGCGGGCAGGGTTGAAGCAATAGATCAGGGTGGCGGCGTCGAAACGCTCGCCGTGCGGGTCTTGCAACCAGGCGATAAAGGGCGAGATGCCGACGCCTGCGCCAATCCAGATTTCCTTTGCCGCTTTGGCCGGGCGTTTGAAGCGCCCGTAAGGCGCGTAGAGGTCGGCAATCATGCCGATTTTGACCTGCTCGCGTAAGGCTTGGGTGTAGTCCCCCAAGGCCCGGATCACGAACTCAAGGTGGCCGTTTTCACGGTGGGCGCAGGCGATGGTGAAGGGGTGAGGCTCGCGCAGGCCTTTGTCCTTGAACGACAGAAACGCGAACTGACCGGCCTTGAAGGCAAAGCCTTTATCGATGGGGGCCAGGGTCAAGTGCACGGCGCCTTTGTCGCTGCGCACGTTGATCACGCGGTATTCACCGGCACGCGCCACGAACGGGTACAGCAGCAGCTTGTACAGCGCCGCTAATACGCCCAGTACGCAGAGCACGCCCAGCCAAATGCCCGCAGGGCTGAGCAGGGTGATGGGGGATTTGAAGCTCAGACCGTGCAGGATCACGATCAAAAACAGCGGGCCGGACAGTTTGTGCCACCAGCGCCATACGCTGTAGGGGATATTGCGGTTCAAGGCGAGCAGCACAATCATGCCCAGCGCGACGTAGCTCAACTGACGCACCATGCGCGTCCAGTATTTGGACAGCTCCACAATGGGCACGCTGTTCCACACCTCCAGGTTGGCTTTGAACACCAAATGGTACGAGGCAAACACCAGCGCCCAGATGCCCAGCCATTTGTGGGTGTCGTAGACACGGTCGAGGCCGCCGAACAGGTTTTCCGCCACGCGCCAACGGCTGGCCAGCAGGCAAGACACGGCCATATACGCCAGCGCCGTGGCGCCGAGGATCAGACTCAGTGTGGCGGAGGTCAGCCACGTGTCAGCGGGGATTTCCAGCAGCAGTGTCAGTGCCGTTATCAACAAAATACCAACCAGCCAGTGCCAGTTCTTCACGGGGGTACTCCCATCATCAATCCGTTGTGCCTAAGACTGAAAACCGGCCCTCCTTGGGGTTTCAGGGAGGGCGGAGTCTAACGGGATGCGCGAAGAGGCCTGTGATCTCGGTCAAGCCAGGCCCGATTAGTCGATGTACAGCGTGTGCAGCACGTAGCGCAGCGAAGCGGGCAGGGTTTGGCCGTGACTCATGCCTTTGAACGGGTGGAACTGCACGTTCAGCCCCTCGATACCTTGTAAATCCGTGACCAGCTGCTGCATCCGTTGATCGGGGGGGCCGCTGGTTGGCGCTCTCGGGTTGCCGGGTTCATCGGTGCCGCGCATCAACAACACCCCGGTTGTGTGACCCGCCCTGCGGGTTTTCAAGTCTGCGACCTGTTGGGCTGCGATACCGTCGCCCCACCACAATGACGGGCTGGCGGCAGCATAGTGAGCGAACTCGCCGGGGCGGGTCAGCAGTGCGTGCAGCACCAGCAAACCGCCGTACGAGTGGCCCCACAGGGTTTGTTGTTCGAGGTTGATGGGCGCTTTGGCCGCTACGGCGGGGCGCAAGCGATCACGCAGCAAGTCAAGGAACGTATCGGCGCCGCCGCTGGGAAGACCGGTGAGGGGATCGCTCTGCGCCTTCAAACCGGCGCGCGCAGGCGTGTAGTCGTATGTGCGGGCCGTGCGCTCAATGCGCAGCGGCGTGTCATACCCCACCGCTACCAGCAGCGGAGCCTGACCGTGGGCCAGGCGACTGAGCAACTCAGCATCCAGTGCACCGACGGCCGCGTTGCCATCGAGCATCCACAGCACCGGGAAGCCGGTTTTGGGGGCGGCAGTGGCCGGGCGCCCGATCCACAGTTGGTAATGGCGCTGGCCATCCGCCGAGTCAATCAGTAACCGGCTGAAGCGATAATCCAGGTCCTTGCGTTGCAGCAACCGGGTGTCCATTGGGGCGTCCAGCGCAGGCCGGGCCTGCGCCGCGAACCCTGGCAGTGCCAGGGCAAGCAGCAACGCCAGAGGGAGCGAGAGGTGTCTCATCAGGCGATCTCGTCAGGTTTAGAACGATGCAGTCAGGCTGGTGTAGAGCGTGCGCCCCGGTTCGTTGTATGTAGCGGCACCGGCACCTGCGATGTTGTTCACGCCTTGGGCGTTGCCTTCGCGGTACAGGCGCTTGTCGAACAGGTTATCCACGCCTGCGGTCACGCTCAGGTGGCGGGTGATCGCATAAGTGCCACTCACACCGGCAATGGCGTAGGGCGCGAGCGGGTTGTTGGCGGTGCCCGTGACGCGATCACCGTGGTAGTCGTATTTTTTCGGTGTTTGCTTGCCGTACCAGGTCGCGCTCATTTGCAGCGACAGGTCTTGCGTGGCTTGCCAGTCCAGCATCGAGTTCACCGTGTAGCGCGGGGTCACGGACAGGTAGTCGCCGGTCTGTTTGTTTTTAGATTGCAGCATGTAGGTGAAGTTGTTGGTCCATTTCAGTTGCTCGGCCAGCGGCAGGGTCAGCGTGCCTTCCAGCCCTTCGACCAGCGCTTTGGGGACGTTTTCCCACTGGTAGATCGCTGCATTGGCATATTCGCCTTTACCGCCACTGGCCTGACCAATCGGACTCAGGCCCGATTCGATCTTGTTTTTGTAGTCGTTGCGAAAATACGTCAGGCCCGCGACCACGCCGTTGTCCTTGTATTCGATGCCCAGTTCCTTGTTGACGCTGGTTTCGGCCTTAAGGTCGGCATTGCCTTGCAGGTAGCAACTGGTGCTCTGGCCATAGCAACCCTGGCCACGGCTGTACAGCAAGTAGTCGGGGTTGAGCTGGTACAGGTTCGGTGCTTTGTAGGCGCGGGCGATACCGGCTTTGAGGGTCAAGGTGTCGGTCAGCGCGTGGGACAGGTTCAGCGAGGGGCTCCAGTTGTCCCCGACCACGTTGTGGTGATCCAGGCGCAGCCCCGGTGTGAGCATGGTGCCGGGTAACAGCTCGATGTTGTCTTCGGCAAACAGCGAGAAGATCCGCGCCGACGATGCGGTGCTGCGGTTGCTGCTGCTCAGGCTACCGACGGTGCCACCTTCGCGGGTGGTTTGGGTGTTGGCACTCGGGTCATCGAGTTTTTGCTCAGTCCACTCGGTGCCCAGGGTCAGGGTTTGATCCAGCCCGGCGTGCAGCGGCAAGTTGATTTCGCCGTGGGCCGTCAGGTCACGCAGCACGGCGGTGTAGAAGTTGGTGTCGCTGAAAATCCCTTCGGTGCCGCCGGCCAGCCCTTCGTTGAGACGAGCGTTGCGGGTCTTTTCATACTGGATAAAGGCCATGCTATTGCCCACCTCCCATTCGCCGCGATGGGTCAGGGCATAGGTCTGGCGGTAGGTGCGATTGGTTTCGTGGCCGAGCATTTTTTTCACGTTGGCGTTGCTGTTGGTGTTTTGCGTATCGCCGGTGTAGAGGTTGCCTTGGCGGCTGAAACCCGCTTCGAAGTCCAGCGTCTGGTCCGGGGTCATGCGCCAGCTCAGTAGGCCATTGACGTCTTTGTTGCGTACCCCTTCGCGGCCTGCGGGCAGGGTGCCGGCCTGATTGGCGCTGCGCGCCGATTGGTGACCGGCGTTGATGTCCCAGTCATCGGGATCGGTCTTGGCGATGTTGCCGTAAACGCGGTAGCTGAGGTTCTCGGTCAGGGGGCCATTGAGGCCGAAGTTCATGCGCTGCGTTGCGCCTTCGTCCTTGTGCTGTGGGAACGAGGTGTACACGGTCACGTCGCCGTGGGTCTCGGCGCCTGCCTGCTTGGTGATGATATTGACCACACCACCGGCGGCACCGTTGCCATAACGGGCGGCGGCGGGGCCGCGCAACACTTGGATCTGCTCAACCTGATCGGCCGGCACCCAGTTGGTATCGCCACGGCTGTCGCGTTCACCGCGCCAGCCGTAACGCACCGAGTTGCGGCTGTTGACCGGTTTGCCGTCCACCAGAATCAGGGTGTTTTCCGGGCCCATGCCACGGATGTCGATCTGGCGGTTATTGCCGCGTTGCCCACTGGTGGAGTTGCCGGTGAGATTGACGCCGGGCATGGTGCGGATGATCTGCGAAAGGTCATTGGCCGCAGGGCGCTTTTTGATGTCTTGGGCGGTAATGATCGATACGCCGGGGGCCTGTTTGGTTTCTTCCTGCGCCGTGGCGATCACGTTGGTGTTACCCAGTTGCAGCGCGGGTGGCGCAGTGTCTTCGTCTGCGAGAGCGGCATGAACAGCACTGCTCAACAACCAGCAACCGGACAACACAAAAGGGGCGATTGGGCGCAACACACGTAACGACATCGGTGATCTCCGGGACGGCCTGATACAAGAAGATCACGAATGATAATGACTGCTAATTGAGAGTAAAGCGCATTAACTTTCTAAACACTTGTGCCGCGTGCGAAGCGCGTACAGCTCGCCCCCCGATGTTGCGCCGCCATGCTGGCGTTTTAAGCAACAACGCCGTCCTCAGCCACCCTCAGCCTGCGCTGCCGGTAATAGCAGGTGCATGCACAGCCCCGGCCGCTCATTGGTGGCCCACAACCGGCCTTGTTGCAGTTCAATGGCCCGCTGGGCAATCGCCAGCCCCAGGCCGAAGCCTTCGCCCACGCATCCGGACAGCCGCTGATAGGGCACAAACAGCGTGTCCAGCTCATCAGGGGGCACACCGGGTCCCTCGTCCTTCAGGCACAGATGCCACGCATCGCCTTCGCGCCACCCGCTCAAGGTCACTTGGCCTTGCAGCGGCGAATGGCGGATGGCATTGCGCAGCAGGTTTTCCAGTGCCTGGGCCAGGCTGTCGAGGTTGACGTTGACGCAACAGTCGGTGCCCAACAGGCAAGGCATGCGGTCAACGGGCCATTGGCTTTCGAAGCCGGCGTCTTCACGCAGCGCTTCCCAGACCGACAGCACCAGCACCGGCTCGCGGGTCAGTTGTGGGCGTTCAGTGTCCATCCAGGCGAGGTTGAGGGTGTCTTCGAGCAAATGCTGCATGTCATCGATTTCACGGTCCAGGCGTTGGCGCAGTTGCGCGTTCGGTAACTGACTGTCGTGGGCGATGCGCAGGCGCGCCAACGGCGTCCGCAGTTCGTGAGACAGGGTGCGCAACAGCAAACGTTGCTGATTGAGGCTGTTGCGCAAGCGGCTGGCCATGTGCTCGAAGGCGTGTGCCAATTCGCCCAGTTCGTCGCGACGACGCATCAGGGCCATTGGCGCCTGGCTGTCGAGGTCGTCAGCGCGCAACGCGTCGGCGCGATCACGCAGGCGGTTGAGCGGCACCACCAGGTGGCGGTAGAGCAACACGCCGAGTAACGCCGCCAGCAGGGTCGGCATCACGCCGTGGCTGAAAACATGGGTCCAGGCGGTCAGGCCGTTGGGCAGCAAGCGCTCGGGTAGCTGAATCACCAATTGGCCCTGTTGCGGGTGGTCCGGGAACGGAATGCTCACGTAGGGCAGTTCATCCATCAGGCGGCGGCTCATGGGCCAGTCGAGCTTGCGCATGAACGTCAACTGTTGGTAATGCGCGGGGGTAACAGGCGTCTTGCTCAGGCTTTCAAGTCGTGGGCCAAGCACCGCGACCCAGGTTTGTTCGCGGGCAGACAATCGCTCGGTGAAGCGCTCCAGCCCGTCGGTGCCTTGCTCGCGCCAGATGTCCTGGGCCTGTTGCGCGTAATCGCGCAGATAGTCGCGCTCCTGGGCAGACAGAAAATAGGTGCTGCGCTCGGCCGACAGCCCCCAGATCCAGATGAACCAGGTCAGTAGCAGGCAAAAGCTGATTTGCAGCAGCGCCAGTTTCCACAACAACGGATGACGGCGCATCAGGCGGGTTGCGACTCGATCAAGATGTAGCCCTGACTGCGCACCGATTGAATTTGCAGATGTTGCACGCCGACAGCGGCGAGCTTGCGCCGCAGGTTACACACATGCACATCCAGCCCCCGATCCAGCCGCGTGTAAATACGGTGCAGTACCTGCTGATACAAAAAAGCTTTGCTCAAGGCCTGGCCGCCATGTTCGCGCATGGTTATCAGCAGGCGAAATTCCGAGCCGGTGAGCCCGGCGCAGCGGCCCGCGTGGAGCACGTCCTGCGCCTCGTCATCGTAGGTCAGCGCACTGTCGAGTTTTTGCACAGGGCGTTGGGCCTGCATGGCCATGCGCCGCAGCAGGGCGTCGGTGCGCGCATCCAGTTCGGCGAGGCTGAAAGGTTTGGGCAAGTAATCATCCGCGCCGCGGGTAAAGCCGCTGATGCGGTCCTGCTCGTTGCCCAGCGCCGACATCAGCATCACGGGCACGTTTTGATGCGTGCGCAAGGTTTCGAGCAGGCTCAGGCCGTCAAGGCCGGGCAACATAATGTCCAGCAGCACCAGGTCAAAGGGTTGGCTTTGCAGGGCATTCAAGCCCTGGGTGCCATCGACACAGGCGGTCACGGCAAAGCCGCGTTGCAATAAGTGACGTTCAAGGTCATGGCGCAACCGAAAATCGTCTTCGACAAGCAGCAGATGAGGAGAGGTTCGCATAAGGCACTGATTGAGAACGTTTAACATTCGCGAATATCCCACCCTTGGCGATGCTGTGCAATTGCTATCAATGACACGAGGCTGTTTAGTCCGGCAAATACTGGTCGCTGACAAAGCCCGAGTAATCCGCTGACACGCTCTCGATTTTGCCTTGGTCCTTGAGGAAAGCGGCAGTTTGCGCAAGGTCTTTGGCCGTGCCACCGCCCAGCAGTCGGGCGGATTTTTGCTCTTGGGTGGAAGGGAAGTGTGCACCTTGCAACAACTCGGGGATGTCGTGTGCATTGGCACCGGTCAGGGCGGCGATCTTCTGCACGTTGGGCGAATCGGCGGTCCAGTCCGCCTGATGGGCGTTGTAGTCGGCAATGGCATCCAGGCTGACCTTGGCAAATTGGGCGATGACTTCGGGGTGTTTCTCGGCGTAGTCCTTGCGCGCGACCCACACCTCAAAGGTTGGCGCGCCCCATTCGCTGACCTCGCCCGCGTCGGTCAGCACTTTGCCGGTTTTGCGGATCTCGCCCATCGCAGGCGACCAGGTGAACGCGCCGTCAATATCGCCGCGCTTCCAGGCGGCGGTAATTTGCGCCGGACTCAGGTTGACCACTTTCACCTGTTGCGGGGTCAGGCCCCAATGTTTCAGTGCGCCGAGCAGGCTGTAATGCGAGGTCGAGACGAAAGGCGTGGCCAGGGTCTTGCCAATCAAGTCTTGCGGGCCGTTGATGCCGCTGCCGTCACGCACCACCAGTGCTTCGGAGCCTTTGATTTGCGCGGTGACGATAAACGTCACCAGCGGCACATTGCGCGATGCCGCAGCGGCCAGCGGGCTTGAACCCAAATTGCCGATTTGCAGATCGCCCGAGGCCAGGGCCGCGACCACGGCCGGGCCTGCATCAAAGCGGCGCCAGTCAATTTTTTCGCCGATGGCCTGCTCATAACGGCCTTCGGCCTGAGCCAGTTTGGTGGGGTCGATACCGGTGATGTAGCCAATGGTCAGGTCAGCCGCGTGTGCCTGAAACGTGGCACCGGCAAGGGCGAGGGCAAGCAAAAGTGGACGCAGGGACATGGGCGCAACCTTGAACTGAGGTGTTTATAAGGTGAGTTCGGCGGTCCGGTGGGCTGAATCTAAGTGCTTTAAATCAAAGGGGAAAATACCGTTTTGGAACTAGCTTAGAGCGTGCCGCGTGCCCATCGATCGCCGCCTGCATGATCCGGGTCAACCGTAGCCGCATCAGAACCGGTTACAAATGCTGGGTGAGGAGTTCATAACAAAAAACGAGCACGGCCCGTGCCGAGGGGACCACCCCAGGCCGGTGCCTTAAAGGAATATCGCCATGATTTTCAAGTGTGCGCGTCTGGCCACGGTCGGCCTGACGCTTCTTTACGCCTGTCAAACACCTGCCAGCGAGCCGACAGCGGCAGCGCCCAGCGTCAACAACGCAGACACCGACCTGATACAACGCGGCCAATACGTGGCCCAGCTCGGCGACTGCATTGCCTGCCACACCGCCAAAGGTGGGGCCGTGATGGCCGGTGGCCTGGAGCTGAAAACGCCCATGGGCACGATCTACTCCAGCAACATCACCCCGGATCCCGAGACCGGGATTGGCCGCTACAGTTTTGAACAGTTCGACACGGTGATGCGCGAGGGCAAAACGCCTGCGGGTGAAAACCTGTACCCGGCCATGCCTTATCCGTCGTACGCGAAAATGAGCGAAGACGACATGCGTGCGTTGTACGCGTATCTTTTGCAAGACGTAACCGCGGTCAAACAGGCCAACCTGCACGCCGACATGAGCTTCCCGTTCAATCAGCGCTGGGGCCTGTCGCTGTGGAACTGGATGTTTGTGGATGCGCAGCCGTTCACCCCGGACCCGTCCAAAAGCGAGGTGATTAACCGCGGTGCCTATCTGGTGCAAGGGCTGGGGCACTGTGGTTCGTGCCATACGCCACGCGGCCTCGCGTTCCAGGAAAAAGCCCTGAGCGACGCTGGCAGCCGCGGCAAACATTACCTCGCGGGGGAAACCGTCGAAGACTGGCGCGCCTTGAGCCTGCGCAACCTGTGGACCGTCGAAGACACCGTGCAACTGCTCAAGACCGGGCAAAACCGTTTTGCCACGGTCTCGGGCAACATGGCGGACGTGATCCACCACAGCACGCAACACTTCACCGACGCGGACCTGACGGCAATTGCCAGCTACTTGAAATCGCTGCCGCCGGGCAAGGACGATCTGCCCATGCCGTCAGTGGCCATCGCGCCCGCCACAGCACCGGACACGCTGTTCACCACCCGTGGCGGGCTGGGTTATACGCAGTTTTGCGCCGACTGCCATCGCCCGGACGGTGGCGGGGTAAAAGGCATGTTCCCACCGCTCAATGGCAACCCCGGCATTCTGGCGTCCAACCCCGCGACGCTCCTGCACATCACCCTCACCGGTTGGAAAACGGCTGAGACGGCGGCCCATCCACGGGTCTGGACCATGCCCGGGTTTGCGCGGCTGGCAGACGATGAAATCGCCGAGATTCTGAGCTTTGTGCGCAGCAGTTGGGGCAATGACGCGCCCGCCATCAAGCCCGCGCAAGTGGCCCACATGCGCAAGCAATTGAACCCGGATACCCACGACACCCGTGCATTTGTCACCCCGCGGCTGGGCAACCTGCTAACAGCCTCCAATGCTGATCAAGTGGTGCGCGGCATGCGCCTGCACCTGCAAACCAAAGCCTTGCTGCCCGATAACGTAGGCAATGCGCTCAATTGCACCAGTTGCCATTTGAACGCCGGCACGGTGGCCGATGGCTCACCCTTCGTTGGCGTGTCAGCGTTCTTCCCCGGCTATGCGCCGCGTGCGGGTAAACAAATCACGCTCGAAGAACGCATTAATGGCTGTTTTCGTCGATCTATGGATGGCAAACCGTTGGCGGTGACATCGCCTGATATGCAAGCCATGGTTGCGTATTTCGACTGGATGAAAATGAACACAGCGCCCGGCGACAAAGTGGCGGGCCGAGGAGTGGGCAAGGTGGATCCGGGCATCAAGCCGGACATGGGCAACGGCAAAGCGGTGTACGTCAAGCAATGCGCGGTGTGCCACGGTGACAACGGGCAAGGTTTGATACACGCGGACGGCGGTTTTATTTTTCCGCCGTTGTGGGGTGACGAGTCGTTCAACATCGGTGCCGGGATGGCGCGTACCTACACCGCTGCGGCGTTCGTCAAACGCAACATGCCGATCGGGTTCCATGAACAGTTCCCGCTGGGGCAGGGCGGCTTGTCGGATCAGGAGGCGGTGGACGTGGCGGCGTATTTCTCGCACCAGCCACGGCCGGACTTCCCGGACAAGGTCAAGGATTGGCCGAATGGGGGTAAACCGGTGGATGCGCGGTACTGAGATCAAAGCCCCTCCCCCAACCCCCACCCTGCGCGAGAGGGTTGGGGTGAGGGTGGCGGTCTTCATTCACACATGCGCATTGCCATGCTTGAGCTGCGGGCTGGCGTATTGCGGTTTCAGAGCGCCCTGATTGTCGAGCAACCAGGCATCCATCACTTTGCGCACCACCGGTCCTGCCACACGCCCACCGGCTTCGCCGTTTTCAATCATCACCGAGATCACGATCTGCGGGTCTTCAGCCGGTGCAAAGCCGACAAACAGCGCGTTGTCGCGATTACGCTCGGCCGTCTTCAACCGGTTGTAACGCTCGCCCTGTTTGATCGCCACCACTTGCGCCGTACCACTCTTGCCCGCAATGCGGTATTGCGCGCCGGTGGCTGACGCCCGTGCAATGCCTCGCGCATCGTGCATCACCAATTGCATGGCATGGTTGACCTGCTCCCACTCCTTGGGATCGTGCAGCACGATATTGGCCATCGGGTGTTCATCCACCGGCGGCGCGCCATCGATGGTGCGCGCCAGGTGCGGGCGGTTCCACACGCCTTTGTTGGCAATCAGCGCCGTGGCCTGCGCCAACTGCAATGGCGTGACCTGCATGTAACCCTGGCCAATGCCCAAAATCACCGTTTCGCCAGGGAACCAGGCTTGGCGTCGTGTGCTGCGCTTCCATTCACGCGAGGGCATCAACCCCGAAGATTCCTCGAACATGTCCAGCGAGACTTTTTGCCCCAGGCCAAACATCGACAGGTAATCGTGCATGCGATCAATCCCCAGCTTGGAGGCTAGGTCGTAGAAGTAGGTGTCATTTGAACGCATGATCGCCGCATTCAAATCGACCCAGCCATCCCCGCTGTGGTTCCAGTTACGGTATTTGTGCTCCACGTTCGGCAACTGGAAGTAACCGGGGTCGAACACCCGGGTCGAGGCTGAAATCACGCCGCTGTCGAGTCCGGCAATCGCCACTTCGGGCTTGATTGTCGAGCCGGGCGCATACAGGCCACGCAACGCGCGGTTGAACAGCGGTTTGTCGATGGAGTCGCGCAGCCCCGAGTAATCCTTGGCGCTGATGCCGGTCACGAACAGGTTGGGGTCGAAGCTGGGTTTGCTGACCATCGCCAGCACTTCGCCGGTTTTCGGGTCCAGGGCGATGATCGAGCCGCGCCGGTCGCCCAACGCGTCTTCGGCCGCTTCCTGCAATTTGATGTCGAGGCTGAGCACGATGTTTTTGCCCGGCACCGCATCGGTGTGGCGCAGCACCCGCATGACGCGGCCCTGGGCGTTGGTTTCAACTTCTTCAAAGCCGACAGTGCCGTGCAACGCGTGCTCGTAAAAACGCTCGATACCGGTTTTACCTATCGATTGCGTGCCCCGGTACTCGGCGGGGTTCAGCTGTCTGGCTTCTTTCTCGTTGATGCGGCCCACATAACCGACCGAATGCGCGAAGTGATCACCCTGGGGGTAGTGGCGAACGAACTGCGCCTCAACCTCAATGCCCGGCAGGCGGTACTGATTGACGGCCAACAGCGCGATCTGTTCCTCCGTCAGTTCGTAGAGCAGGGTCGAGGGGTCGAACGGGTGGCGGGCCTGTTTCATCGCCTTGGCAAACACGGCGCGGTCTTCTTCGGGCAAATGCAGGATGCTGATGACCGAATCCAGCACTTTGGCGCTGTCGCCCGCGCGTTCGCGGGTCAGGGTCATGTTGAAGCTGGGCTGGTTATCGGCCAGCAGCACGCCATTGCGGTCATAGATAAAGCCGCGCTCGGGCGGGATCGGCAACACGTGCACGCGGTTGTTTTCGGACACGGTGGAGTTGTAGTCAAATTCGGTGACTTGCAAGAAGTACATCCTGGCCACCAGCGCGCAACTGATCGCCAGCACCAGCGCCGCGCAGGCGATCAGTCTTTTATTGACCAGCCGTTTCTCGGTGTCGTGATCTTTAAGCGGGATCGGCTCGGGCATGGTTCAGGTGTCTCACATCAAAAAACGCAAATACCGCAGCCTGCCGATGAGAGGGTGGGCCACGAAAAGTCGGCGCACACCTTACCAGCACGCTGGAGAATAATCCGCTCATGCAACATGAAACTCGACAGGCTGTGCGCAGCCCCTGCGCTCATGGTTTCTTCAGCAGCACGTAATCGTTTTTGTCAAAACGAGCGCTTAATGCCGGCGCGGTATTACCCAACACGGTTCCTTGCAGGCGCTGGTAATCCTTACGGTCCATGACCACCCACGCGGGTCCGTTGATCGTGCCCAGCTCGGCGGCCGTTTGCGTGAACAGCGCCGACATGTCCCGGTTCACATTGACCATGAACTTGATGGCTTTGGCATCTTTGCCCATGCCATGCAGCACCAGCGGTGCGGGTGTGCGCTCGATCAGGCGCAGCGCCTGATGTGTGAATTCGCGGGTGTCGTACACGCTGCGCTCAAGCGGTTCATACACCATGATGTACGTCCCCCACACTGCGAAAACGGCACAGCCCGCCAGGCCAGTTGCGCGCCATTGCGCCCTGAACAGCGCCCCGACGGCCAGCAGTTGCAACCCGCCCAACACAAAGAAGAACCCCTCCAGTGAAGGCACTTGCTCGTCGAAACGTTTGCGCGCAATCACCAGACCGACGATCAATAGCCCCGGCAACAGTAAAAAAAGCCCCTGTATCAACCCGCGCAACAGCGCAAACACCCGGCCGTGCATGGCCTGGAAAGGGTAGGCCGCAATGATTGCTGCAAAGGGCAACATCGCCAGCACGTAGCGTGCTTTTTTGGCTTGGGGAATCGACAGACCGATCATCACCACCAAACCCGCCGCGACGCAGTATTTGACCAGTTGCAGCGCTGCGCCCGATGGATGGCGGCCAGTCACCAGCAGCGCCGCCAGGACCAAGGCCGCCAGTGGATAGGCCAACGCATAGTTACCCATGGAGCTGGTGAAGTAATACAACACGCTGCTGGCGCCTTCTGTGCCGTCCATACGCCCGGTGACTTGCATGCGGATCACTTCGTGGACGAAGGTTTGCCCGCCGCTGAGCCAGGCCAGTGTCAGCAGCAGGCCGATGCACGCCAGCAGCAGCGCCAGGGCCTGCAACCCGAGGCTGAACATCCGGCGCCCTTGGCCGCTGACCAGGTAGTAGCTGCAGAGCACGCCCGCAGGGATGACTAAACCGATAGGGCCACGAATGGCAAAGCCCACGACCAACAAGGCCAGTAACCCGGCATGGCGCCGCGGGGCCGCCAAATGGTCGTGGGCGTAGGCCAGGTAGAAGGCCCCCAGGCTCACCGCCGCGATCATTTGGTCCAGTGACACGGCACGTGTTTCGGTGATGAACGTCATGCTCAGCAGGAGCAGGGCAACACTCATTAGCGCCCATTGGCGGGAATGGGGCACCACCAGTCGATAGGTGAGGGTCACTGTGGTCGCGCTGGCAATGGCCGTCGGCAGCCACGCGCTGAGGCTGGTGACTTCGCCAAAAGGTGTGGACAGTAACCAGATGAACAAGGTCGAGGTGGCGCTGTAGTCTGGGTAGGGCTGGCCATAAGTGGTGGGGAAGAAACCGGGGCCGTGACGCAGCATCTCGTTGGCGAATAATACAAAGCGTGAGTCGAAGCCGATCGCCGCCTGGTTGTGCTCACCCAGGATGAACAGCAACAACGCCAGGGCGCCCAAGATCAAGGAGTGACGGTGTTGGACCTGTAAGGCGATGTTGGACGAGTAAGCAGGCATGCACCGTTCCTTGACTCAATAAAAAGCATAAAAAAACGCCGCCCTGGTCATCAGTCGCGGCGCCGTCAGTGTCTTAAGCCTGAGCCGCAGCACGCGGCCATGCTCACCGTGCGCGGTGGGGTGTGCGGCGCGAATTGATGGTCAGTACGCCACCGATCACCAGCGCCACGCCCAGGGTTTTGGACAACGTGAAGCTTTCATGGAATACCGGCAAACTGGCTGCCAACAGGTACACCAATGCATAACTGACACTGAGCAACGAATAGGCGCGGCCCAAGGGCAAATCCCGCAGGGCCAGCAACCAGCAAAGCATCGACAGGGCGTAGGCCATGATCGCGCCCGTCACCACGGCCAGGGCACTGAACGAAACATCCCCCTGTTTGATTGCACTCAGCCATTGGGCAGGTTCGGGCAAGCGCGTCATGCTCCAGCGCATACCCAGTTGCGCCCCGCTCACCAGCAAGACGCTGGCACTGGCAAAGGTCAAGCCACGGCGCAGGCTCATGCGTGTTGCCCCAGCAAAACCACGCCGGCAATTACCAGCCCCACGCCACACCAGTGCCGCAGGTCGATGGTTTCTTTAAACAGGTAACGGGCGACCAGTGTGATCAGCACAAAATTGAGGCTGAGCATCGGGTAGGCAATGCCGACTTCCAGCCGCTGCAACACCAGCAACCACACCAGCAGCCCCAGCCCCAGGCACAGCAAGGCCAGCCACAACCAGGGGGAGCGCAGCTTGTGCGCCACCCCAAGGTCAACGTCGCGCCAGCTTTCGACCGCGTACTTTTGCGCGACTTGCCCCGCACACGTCAGCACACACGCCATGAGCAAGAGCGCCAGGGTCATGGGGTGATCTGCGGGAAAATCAGAATCACCATGTTGCCTTCGTCATACCGCTGCGCATCCTTGGGCAACCTGTCCATTTCATGGCTCTCGTCGCTGTTTTTGACCCGCATCACGACGCCCACCGGGCCTTTTTGACGTGCGGCACTCAGCCAGGGGCCGACTTCGGCCAAACCGATGCTTTTACCTTTGGCGTCGTCGTACGTCAGGCCGTATTTCACTTCACCCTGGGTGTTGTACAACGTCACATCCGGGCGACGCAGGCGCCAGGCCAACGCTGATGCCGCGCCCAAATCATTGCTGAGCAGGGTTTTGGCCTGTGACAGTTCTGCAAGGTGCTCCAGCACAAACTGGTCGGGCATTTTGTTGTGCACCACGCTGCTGGGCATGCTGGCCGGCAGCAACAGCACCAGTACACCCATGCTCAGGGCCGGGGCGGCCCACAGCTTAAGCGGTCGCCACAGTTGCAAGGCCCCTGCACCGATCCAGGTCAGTAACACAATGACCAGCAACGCCACATGCTGCGGTTCGTTGTCGTAAAACGGTTTTTTGATCTGGAAGTAGATCAGGGCCAGCAAGGCGACACTGGCCAGCAACAGGTTGACCAGCGCATTGAACCGCAGCGCACCGGTTTTGGCCTGCTCAACACGCTGGATCAATGCAGGGCCCAGCAACAGGGCCAGCGGCAGCAGGCACGGCATGATGTAGGTCGGCAGCTTGCCTTTGCTCAGGCTGAACAAGGCCAGCGGCAACAGCATCCACAGCAGTACAAACACCACCTTGGCCTGATGCTTGTTGCGCCAGGCATCTTTGAACGTGACGGGCAGCAACGCAGCCCACGGCAGGCTGGCAACCACCATCAACGGCAGGTAAAACCACCACGGGCGCCCATGCTGAGCGTCTTCACCGGCGAAGCGGCGAATGTGTTCATGCCAGAAGAAGAAGCGCCAGTAATCGGGTTCCTGCGCATGCACCGCCAACACCCAGGGCAGCGACACCAATGCAGCGACCAACATTGCGAGCAGGCCGTATTTGACCATTTCTACAAAGCGTTTCTGCCAGATCATGTAGGGCAGGGCGATCAACACCGGTAACAGAAAAGCCAGAAAGCCCTTGGTCATAAAGCCCATGCCGCAGGCAAACCCCAGCACGGCCCAGCTGATCGCCCGATCACGCCGGGTGCTGCTGTCAATGGCAAACCACAAGGCTGCCAGGCTCAGGTTGACCCACCAGGTGAACTGCGGATCGAGGTTGGAGTAGCCGGCTTGCCCGGCAATCAAACCAAAGGTCATGTACACCAACGCGCAGGCGAAGCTCTTGCGTGGGTCGTTCCACAAGCGGCGCGCCACGGCGTACGCCAGCCACACACTCAGGCCGGTGGCGACGGCAGACGCAATGCGCACACCAAACAGGTTTTCGCCAAAAATCGCCTGGCCAATGGCGATCATCCAGTAACCGGCAATCGGCTTCTCGAAGTAGCGCAAATCCATGAAATGCGGCGTGACCCAATTACCATCGACCAGTATTTGCTGGCCGATTTGGGCGTAACGCGATTCATCAGGAATCCATAACCCGTGCGTGCCGAGCGGCACCAGGTAAAACAGCACGAAACCCAGAATCAGCAGGGGTATTGCCCAACGATTGAGGGTCATGGCTGCTGCACTCCCAACCAACCTTCACGGCCTTGCAGTACGCCACGGCTCAATTGCCCGGCGGGCACGCTCTCGAGATCAGCAGGCAGCAAGTTGCGCAGCGGCTGAAACTGGATATCGCGGGCGCGGGCTTGCGCCAGCAGTTGCCGGAAGTCGTTTGCCATAAGAATCCCTTCTACTTCTGCGTGGATGGTGTACGCGTTCAGCCGTTGCGGGCTGAAGCGATCAAGAATGTATGAATTGAAGTCGGCGGCACTTACGTGCGGCCCGACCACTTCATCGAATGTGGGTAAATCGACAGGGATTTGCGGCGCGCCCAGGCTGCCGTCGGCCAACCTTGGCCGAAATAGACTGTGCCCGCGGCAATCACTGTTGTAACGAAAACCAAACCTTTGCTTGGCCTCAACCACACGTTCATCGGCACGCCACCCGGCGGCAGCCGAGCACTCGACAGCCTGCCCGGTGATGTCGCTCAACGTGTCGACACCCAGGCGTATTTGCTCGATCAACTGTGCCTCGCTCCAGCGCCCGGTGTTGGCTTGCCAGCCGTGGTGATCCCACGCGTGCAATCCCACCTCATGGCCTGCGGCCAGGGTCTGGCGCATCAAGTGCCCCAGATCCTTGCCGATCGGTTTGCCGGGCCAGGCGGTGCCGGCCAGCAAAATATCCCAGCCATACAAACTGGCGGCCTTGGAACGCATCATTTTCCAGAAGAACCGAGGCTTGATCAGCCGCCATAAATGGCGGCCCATGTTGTCCGGCCCCACGCTGAAAAAAAACGTGGCTTTGATCTGTGCTTCATCCAGCAGTTCGAGCAGTTGCGGAACCCCCTCACGGGTTCCGCGATACGTGTCGACGTCGATGCGTAGGCCTGCCTGCATTAGCGTTTTTCCGCGATTTCTACCATGGCCTCACGCAAGAAGAAGTCCAGCGTTTTACCGATGGTTTCGCTCAGTTCGATGGTGGGCGTCCAGTCAATCAAGCGACGGGCGTTTTCAATGCTCGGCTTGCGATGGCTGACGTCTTGGTAACCGGTGCCGTAAAACGACTGGCTTTCCACGTCACGGAAACCGGCAAAGGGCGGGAAGTTATCACGCAACGGGTGCGCTTCAAACTGACGCAGCAACTCTTCACCCAATTGACGAATGCTGGCTTCGTTTTCCGGGTTGCCGATGTTGATGATCTGACCGTCACACTTGCCATCACGGTTTTCGATGATGCGCGCCAGCGCCTCGATGCCATCGGCCACGTCAGTGAAGCAGCGTTTTTGCTCACCGCCATCCACCAGACGAATCGGCGTGCCCTCCACCAGGTGCAAGATCAATTGGGTAATGGCGCGCGAGCTGCCCACCCGTGCCGAGTCCAGACGGTCAAGGCGCGGGCCCATCCAGTTGAACGGGCGGAACAGCGTGAACTTGAAGCCTTTTTGGCCATAGGCCCAGATCACGCGGTCGAGCAATTGCTTGGACACCGAATAGATCCAGCGCTGCTTGTTGATCGGGCCGACCACCAGATTGGAGGTGTCTTCGTCGAAGTTCTTGTCCTGGCACATGCCATACACTTCGGACGTGGACGGGAAGATCACGCGCTTGTTGTACTTGACGCAGTAACGCACCAGCTTGAGGTTTTCTTCAAAGTCGAGTTCGAACACCCGCAACGGGTTGCGGGTGTATTCGATCGGGGTAGCGATGGCCACCAGTGGCAGCACCACGTCGCATTTTTTAATGTGGTACTCGATCCACTCGGTGTGGATGCTGATATCGCCTTCCACAAAGTGGAAATTAGGGTGGCTGCGCAGACGCTCGATGGCATCAGAGCCGATGTCCAGGCCATACACTTCGTAGCGATCGTCTTGCAGCAGACGCTCAGACAAATGGTTACCGATGAACCCGTTCACCCCCAGGATCAGTACGCGGGTACGACGCGCCGGGCGCCCGGACTCGCTGCCACGCAGTCGCGAGCCATCGACCAGACCCAGTTCACGGGCCAATTGCGGGCCGCTCAAATACAAGCCATCGGCGTTGCGTTGGCCGGCGTTAATGATCAGCGAGTCTTTACCGCAGGCAATGCGCAACGGATCGCAGCTGATCACGTGACCCGGTGCCATGCCGTTGTTGCCCGGCATCACTTCACTTGCCCACACAATCAATTGGTGTTCGCCCACCGCGCAGAAGGCGCCGGGGTACGGTTGGGTGACTGCGCGCACCAGGTTGAACAGTTCTTCAGCCGGGCGCGACCATTGCAGCAGGCCGTCAGCGGCAGTGCGGCGACCAAAGTAAGTGGCTTTGGATTCGTCTTGCGGGGTTTCTTTAAGCTTGCCTTCGGGTAGCAATGGCAGTGCTTCGGCCAGCAATTTAGCGGCAGAATCACGCAGTTTGGCGTGCAGGCTCAGCGCCGTGTCCGAACGCTCGATGCTTACGCGTTGCTGGGCCAGAATGTCGCCTGCATCGGCGCGTTTGACCATGCGGTGCAAGGTGACGCCGGTTTCCGTTTCGCCATTGACCAGCACCCAGTTGGCCGGTGCGCGGCCCCGGTAGCGCGGCAGCAATGAGCCATGCAGGTTGAAGGCGCCGTGGCTGACACTCGCCAGCAACTCTTCACCCAGCAGATGGCGGTAGTAGAACGAGAACATGTACTGCGCATTAAGTTTGCGAATGCGCTCGATCCACAGGGGGTGGTTGGCGTCTTCGGGGGCGTGCACCGGGATGCCTTTGCGTGCGCACAGTTGGGCGACCGATGCGTAAAAATTGTTTTCCTTGGGGTCGTCAGCATGGGTAAACACCGCGGCGATGTCATAGCCTGCATTGAGCAAGGCTTCGATGCCTGTGCAACCAATATCGTGATAGGCGAAAACAACAGCTTTCAAACTCATGATGGGACCTGCGTCGAAGAAGAGAGGGGAGTTGGATTAGTTGAAACTGAAGCGGTGGCGGGTTCGGCGCGTACGATTTTTTCGATAAAGAATCGTGGCCGCGCCCGCACATCGCTGTACATGCGGCCCAGGTATTCCCCCAGAAGCCCCATGCCAATAAATTGGCCACCGGTAAACACAAACAGCACCGCAAACAGCACGAAGGTGCCGTCGCCTGCCCAGGTCGCGCCAAAGATCAAGCGCAGCACGATCAACATGATCGCGAACAGTCCACCCAGCAGCGCCATGCTAAAGCCGATAATGCTCAGCAGACGCAAAGGCGTGGTGGTCATGCAGGTCACCAGATCGAACATCAGGTTGATCAGGCGCATGGGGCTGTATTTAGAGTCGCCGTGTTCGCGCTCAGCGTGCTCGACCAGCACCTCGGTGGTGTGGCGGGCAAAGCTGTTGGCCAGAATCGGGATAAACGTACTGCGCTCACGGCAGGCGAGCATGGCGTCGACGATGGTGCGCCGGTAAGCGCGCAGCATGCAGCCGTAGTCGCTCATGGCAACCCCGGTTGAGCGCTGCACCGCAAGGTTGATCAAGCGTGACGGCCAGCGGCGCCAGGCCGAGTCCTGGCGGTTGTTGCGCACCGTGCCAACCACGTCATAGCCCAAGGCCGCCTGGGCCACCAGCCGCGGGATTTCTTCCGGCGGGTTCTGCAAGTCGGCGTCCAGCGTGATGACGACATCACCTTTGGAGTGTTCAAAACCGGCCATGATTGCGGCGTGCTGCCCGTAGTTACGGTTCAGAATGACCGCCACCACCGGGCTGCCTTCGCGCTCGGCGGCGTCCTGGAGGATTTGCGCCGACTCATCGCGGCTGCCGTCATCCACCAGAACAATTTCATACGGTTGGGTCAGTTGCGCGCAGGCCGCTTCGGTGCGACGCAACAACTCAGGCAAACTTTGTTCTTCGTTGTAGACCGGAATGACGATCGACACACACTGGATAGGGTAGGGTTTCAAAGTATTCGTTCCAGTCAGTTTCAATGGCACAAGACAACGGGGCTTCACGTGAAACAGTCACAGGACACAGCAGGTTCACGCGCCCAGAGGATTAAAGCTCATTGCGCAAAAAGGTAAAGTCATCGGGCTGCGTTATCTGCATGATTTCGTTGCGAACTCTTGACCCTGCTGTACAAGGACAGTGCATACGTTAAACGCACTTTTGTGAAAATCCTATGAAAGTCAGATCAACACATCGTGTTTCCAGAAACCAGACAGCTGCTATTCAGGAAAGTATTAACGGCGTCAAAACTTAATCCGAATGACAGGCGTGTTTTTTAACTGACAGTAAATACTGGCGAACACTTAGTTGGTTTAAACACTAAGCAAGCTATGCAATTAAACAGTCAGCAGCGTTATTAAACGGGTAAAAAACAGCGTCAATCTGCGGGTCTGTCACGCAGGTCACGTTGATTGACGCTGTGGTTGAGCGTTTAGTTCAAACCCAGCTTGCCGCGCAAGGTAGACAGGTCTTCGGCCAGCGTATTGACCGGGCCAATCAAGGCTTTGCGGTCGTTTTCCTTGACCTTGTCGTAGGTCTCAAAACCACCGTCTGCGGTGTTGTACTTGGCCAGGATGGTGTTCACAGTGGTGAAGTTTTTATCCACCTTGGCGGCAAAGGCGCTGTCGTTTTGTTCGAGGTAGGGTCGCAACAGATCAACAATCTTCTTCGCTCCATCGACGTTACCCTGGAAGTCGTACAAGTCGGTGTGGCTGTAACGATCCTCTTCGCCGGTGACTTTGGTCGCGGCCACTTCTTCCATCAGTGCCGCCGCGCCGCCCACCACTTTTTCCGGCGGGAATGTCAGGCCAGCCACGCGGTTTTGCAGGTCTTTGACGTCTTTGTTCAGGCCGTCAGCCAACTGATCGAGGCCGTGGGTGCTGTTTTCGGAAAACAGGCTGTATTCGATGCGATGAAAACCGGTGAAGTCGGCTGCCTTGACCCCTTGTTCGTGGTCGTCGACCCGTGAATCGATAGACGCATCCAGGTCGCTGAACAGTTCGGCAATCGGCTCAATCGACTCGTAGTACACGCGAGTGGGGGCGTAGAGTTTTTTGGCGGTGGCCAGGTCGCCTTTTTTCACCGCATCGGTGAACTGCTGGGTGTGGCTGGCCAACTCATCCAACTGTTCGGTGACGTAGATTTTGTAGTCGGAAATCGGCGCCACCAAATCCAGGGGCGCCGTTGCCGCGAAAGCCGACAGCGGGGTGTGGAGCAAACCTAAAGCGAGAAACAGGGCAAGCGGCGTCTTCTTCATGGGGCTTTTCCGGGAGGTTGAGGTTAGGCGCGGGGGTGGGGTGATGCGGCATCGAGCAACGAACGCCCAATGAAATCCTGGTCGTCGTGCACACCCGGCAAGGTGAAGAAATAGCCACCGCCTACCGGCTTGAGGTATTCCTCCAGGGGTTCGCCGTTAAGCCGTGTTTGCACGGCGATAAAGCCTTGCTCCAGGTCGCGCTGGTAGCAGATGAACAGCAAGCCCATGTCCAGTTGGCCGTTTTTGTTGACGCCATTGGAGTAGTTGAAGGGTCTGCGCAAAATCAGGCTGTTACGGGTCTGCGGGGTACGCGGGTTCGCCAGGCGAATGTGGGCGTCGAGCTGGGTGATCTTGCCGTGCGGGTCTTTGCTGTAGTCCGGCACGTCAGTTTCGCGGCTGCCATCCATCGGCGCGCCGCTGGCCTTGCTGCGCCCAAAAATACTTTCCTGCTCTTGCAGGGGGGTGCGGTCCCAGCGCTCGACGAAATTGCGGATGATGCGCACCGCTTGATAACTGCCATCGACCGCCCAGCGCGGCTCGTCGCTACCCGGTTGTACCCACACGATCTGATTCATGGCGGTGCGGTCATTGGAGTCGGGGTTGGCTGAACCGTCACGAAAGCCCAAAAAATTACGCGCACTTTGCGCCGGCTCGCCGGGTTTGGCCGGTGCCTGCGGCGGCACGGTGCCTTCTTGTTTCCAGCGCACCAGCAGCAAATCCGGCAGGTTTTTAACAATGTCGCGCAGGGCATGGATGTTGGTGTCGGCGGTGTTGGAGCAGAACTGCACACTCAAGTCGCCATGACACTGTGCGGGGTCGAGGGCATCGTTCGGGAAGCCTTGCATGCGGCTCAGGCGTTTGGGTTTGACGCCGGACAAACCAAAGCGCTCATCGAACAATGACGCGCCCACCGAGACGGTGATGGTCAGGTTGTCGGGGGTGACCACCGGGCCGAGGATGCCTGAATCCGTGGGCGGCAGCTTGGGGTCCACCTGGACGACCGGCCCGCCGGTCATCAAGAAGGCGATGCGCTCATCCAAGGTACGGAACAGGCGTTCGAGGTCTTCGCGGTCGCTGGCCAGCACATCAAATGCCACCAGCATGCCGGCAGCCGGGCGCGGGGTGACGATGCCGGTCTGGTGTTGGCCGTGAACGTCGTGATGGTCACGGGTCTTGTCGCTGCTGGGCGCCTGGGTGACTTGCGCGTTCGCAGGGGCGCTGGCCGCCATGGCCGGGCAGCTCAGGGCGCCGCCCGCCAAAGCAGCACCGGCGACTCCCATGCCCATCAGTAGGCGGCGGCGTTGCAGGTTGAAGTCGTTGGGGCTGTGTGGTGAATCGCTCATGTGCATCTCGTCTGCAATTACAGGCCTTAAAGGCCGAGGGCGGGGTCGATTCCATCGAGTGCGTCGGCCAGAGCCTTGGCCTTGGTGCTGATGTGTTGGCGTTGCGTGCTCGTGACCGTGTCGTACGGGAGGTAGCCGTTGGGTGATTTGAGCGCATTGAATTCGGCCTCCAGCGCTGCGCTGGCGTTATCAATGTTGAGCAGGATGTCGGCGTTGTTCTTGGCCAGTAACGGGCGCAGCAGTTCCACCACTTTGCGTGTGGCTTGGAGGTTGGCGGCGAAGCCATTGACGTCGATATGGCTGTAGCGCTCTTCTTCACCGCTGTTGGCGCGGGTGTCGGCCAGGTTGTGCAGGGTGCGGGCCACAATGTTGACCAATTGCGCAGGGGGCAGTGATTGCGCCAACAGCTGTTGCTTGAGCTGCACCACATTGGCCTGCAATTGTTCGGCAACCGGAGCCAGGCCCTGGGTGCTGTGTTGGTCGAACAGACCGTATTCAAGCCGGTGAAAACCGCTGAAGCCTGGGTCTTGCTCGCGCTGCTCAAAGTAATCGGCACGGGCATTGATCGCGTTGTCCAGCTCTGCCAGTCGTTGCGCCGCTGGCGCTAGGCGCTGATACGCCTCGCGAGCGGGCACATACAGGCTTTGCGCGTGCTCAAGCTCGCCCGCTGCAATGGAGTGCGACAACCCGTCAACGGCATTGATCAATGCATTGCTTTGGCTGCTGAGGTAGACCCGAAATTCGGACAGCGGGCCGATAAACGCGACCATTGAAGGCGGGGCCTTGGCGCTGGCTTCTGATTCAGCCGTCGGGGTGACGTGCAAGGTGCCACGCGGGTTACTGAGCAAGCCGCAGGTGATGACGTAATCGCCCGGCGCCAAAGTTGCGTTGATCACCTGGCTGAGACCGGGGGCAATGTTTTCGCGCTCTTCGACCACCAGCACGCCGTCGAGAATTTCCCATTCCACGGCGCGTTCAGAGGCATTGACGATGCGAAAGCTATTGAACCCGGCAGGCACGCTCAGTGCGTTTGGCTCGCAACTGTGGGGGTGAATCGTGACGGTGATTTCATTGCGGTGAGCCTTGCGTTTGGCCGCAGCCAGTTGCGAGGCGTAATAGAACAGCCCGCCGGCCGCGATCATCACGATCACCGAGCCAGCCACTGCCCAGCGCAGGGCGCGAGGGGGTGTACCGCTTGCAGGGGTAGACATGCAGGACCTTATGGGTTTGTCACGCGAGAAGATTGAGGCGCTTGAGGGGCGCCGGGCGCCTGAAAAAACATCACCAGCGCCACCGCCAGGTACATCACATACGCACCGAGCACGCTCACGGTGGGCGCATCCTGGTACCCGAACATGCCCGCCAGCACTGAACCTGTGGGCCCGTCCATCGGCAGGGTGGCGCTCAGATCAAAGACCACGCCTTGCAGGTGATTCCACAACCCGGCCTCGTGCAGCGCCTGCACTGAATTGGCCAAAATACCGGCGGCCACGACCAGGATGAACAGGCCGGTCCAACGGAAGAACAGGCCGAGATTGAGGCGCATGCTGCCGCTGTAAATGGCAAAGCCCACGCCAATCGCCAGCATCAGACCCAGCAGTGCGCCCAGCGGGGCTGCGGGGCCCTCGCTTTGCTGGAACACGGCAAGGAGGAAAAAGACGGTTTCGAGGCCTTCACGGGCCACGGCAAAAAACACCATCGCAATCAGCGCCGTGACGTGGTGTTTGGAGCCTGCGAGGGCGTGATCCAGCGAGGTGTGCAAGGTGTGCTTGATCGAGCGCGCCACCTTGCGCATCCAAAACACCATGGCGCTGAGAATCCCCACGGCAATCAGGCCGACAATGCCTTCGAACAGTTCCTGTTGTTTTTGCGGGAATTCGGCACTCATCCATTCCAGCCCACCGCCGACCAACAGTGACAAGGCAGCGGCGAGAAACACGCCGATCCACACGGCGGGCATCCACTGCCCGTGTCCGGTTTGCTTGAGGTAACTGGCAATGATGCCGACGATAAGCGCGGCCTCAATCCCTTCGCGCAGCATGATCAGAAATGGAACCAGCATGGAAAGCGCACCGCGTTACAAATTAGATAGGGAGCTAATTTGTAACATAGTGATACGTATTGCTAAACAAGAATTGATTGCATTCGCTGAACGGTGGCTGAACAGATAGCGTAAGCCTTATGACCTGCGCTGATGGCGCCTTCGATGTAACCGATGTGCTGACAATCGCCAATACTGCGCGCCTCAAGCCCGGCACGGGTCAGTTCATCCAGCAGGCGGGTATCGGGTTGCGCGCCAATCAGACGGGCATGAGTGTGCGGCATATGCTCAGTGTGTTTGCCCAGTCGCTCAAAGCCGACCCAGGCGCGTTGTCGCAAACCAATGGTAGACGGCCTGCCGGATGAAGGAGTTTTGCCCAGCGGGCAAGTGGCGGCAGCGATTGGCGATCTGAAGAGTTGCCAGCAGGTCATCGGTGACATCGTGCGTGAAGCCAAGCGCTGCCTGATGGCCGTCAGCGCGGCGTATAACCTGTAGTCGCTGACGAGGGGTGCGAGGCTGCGAAGCGGTCGTAAAACCGTGCAACAGGGTGCCTGAAAGACACCACGGTCATCGGTTTTGCGATCGTTTGACGAGCCCTCAGAGCTGGACCCAGCGCTGCTCCAGCGCCGCCACACGAATGGCATCGGCCAGGCGTTCTACGTGCCAGGCTTCTTCGAAGTCCGGGCCGGGTGCGGGCAGCCCGGCGCAGGCTTGAATCACCGCGTGCACTTCCAGGGTTTTTAACTCGTTGTAGCCCAATTGGTGGCCTGGCGCCGGGCTGAAAGCCGCGTATCCCGGCAGTGTTGGCCCTGACAGCAAGCGTTCGAAGCCCGATTGCCCCTCTAGACACAGTTGAAGTTCGTTCAAGCGCTCCTGATCGAATTTGAGCGTGCCGTGTGTGCCACTGATTTCAAAACTGAGGTGATTTTTGTAGCCGTGTTTGAGCCAGCTGCTGCTCAAGGTGCCGCGCGCGCCCTGACTGAAGCGCAGCAAGGCATGGGTCTGGTCGTCTACCCGGATGCTTTTTTGCTCATGACTGCCCGTGTGTGCGGGACGTTGCGTGTGCACAGTCAGGCTGTCGGCGCATACCGCTTCAATGTCGCCCAGCAGATAGCGCGCCAGGGCCAACAGGTGGCTGCCCAAATCGGCCAGTGCCCCGCCAGCATGCCCCGGCTCGCAGCGCCATGACCAGGGCGCGGCCGGATCGGCCATGAAGTCTTCACTGAATTCACCCTCAAAGCTGACGATGCGACCCAGATCGCCACGCGCAATCATGTCGCGGGCCAGCACCAGCATCGGGTTGTGCTGATAGTTATAACCCACGCGTGTTACGACACCTGCGGCCTTGGCTGCCTGGCGCATTTGATCGGCCTGTTGCAGGCTCACGGCCAAGGGCTTTTCGCAGTACACGGCTTTGCCTGCCGCAATCGCTGCCATCGCCATCGGGAAGTGCAAGTGGTTGGGGGTGGTGATGGCCACCAGGTCCACGTTGGGGTTGGCGATCAATGGCTGCCAGTCGCTGTGGGCCTGAGCAAAGCCCCATGCGCCAGCACAGTGTCGGGCCCGTTCAGCGTCGGCATCCGCCAACGCCGCCAGGTGCAGTTTCACCGGTAACTCGAAGGCTGCACTGACGTTGCGAAACGCCAGCGCATGGGCGCGTCCCATAAATCCGGTGCCGATCAAGCCTATTCCAAGTGAACGCATAGCCACTTCCTTTGAATGCTTATTTTCAGGGAAGGCCATTAATGGAATAAATATTTCGAATTTGCAATCAGTGGAACTAAATTACTGATTTGGTCTCAGGATAAAAACCCGCCATCCACATTCAATGAAATGCCGGTGGTGTAGGTGGAAGCAGCGCTGGCCAGATACAGCACCGCGCCGGCCATTTCATCCGGCTCGGCGACACGTTTGAGTGGCACCTGTTGCAACACGCCCTTGAGGATGGCTTCGTTTTTGACCAGCGCCGAGGCGAATTGAGTGTCGGTCAGGCCCGGTAGCAAGGCGTTGCAGCGAATGCCAAACGAGGCGCACTCCTTGGCAAACACTTTGGTCATGTTGATCACCGCCGCCTTGGTCATCGAGTAAACGCCCTGGAACGCTCCCGGCGAGACGCCATTGATAGAGGCAACGTTGATGATGCTGCCACCCCCGTGTTCACGCATCAACTTGCCGCCTTCAACCGACATGAAGAAGTAGCCGCGAATGTTCACGTCGACGGTTTTCTGGAATGCGCCGAGGTCGGTGTCCAGCACGTTGCAGAACTGTGGGTTGGTGGCCGCGTTGTTGACCAGAATATCGAGGCGCCCGAACTCGGCACGAATCCGCGCGAAGGTGTGGTGAATCTGTTCCATGTCGCCGATATGGCAGGCAATCGCGGTGGCGTTGCCACCTTGCGCGATGATTGCCTCCGCGACCGATTGGCAGCCCTCAAGCTTGCGGCTGGAAACGATCACATGGGCGCCTTGTTGGGCCAGCAGCTTGGCGATGGCTTCGCCGATGCCACGGCTGGCGCCTGAAACAAAGGCAATTTTGCCATCAAGGTCGAACAGTTGAGTTTTGGTCATGCTGATTCCCGGGTGAGCGCAGGTTTAAAGGCTGGACTGGCGGATGACCTTAAGGCTCATCTGCTCCAGCAGTGCATTCATCTGTACAAACGGGGCGAAACGTTTGTCTTGAGTCTGGCCGTGGTAGTAGCGGTAGTAGATCTGTTGAACGATGCCTGCCAGGCGGAACAAACCGTAGATGTAATAGAAATCGTAGTTGTCGATCTGAATACCGGAACGTTGTGCGTAGTAATCAACGAATTCACGGCGGGTCAACATGCCGGGAGCATTGCTCGGTTGGCGTCGCATGCGTTGCACGACGGGTGGATCATCGGCTTCTATCCAATAGGCGAGGCTGTTGCCCAGGTCCATCAGCGGGTCACCCAGTGTGGTGAGTTCCCAATCCAGCACGCCCACGATCTGCATCGGGTTATGCGGGTCGAGGATCACGTTGTCAAAGCGGTAGTCGTTGTGAACGATGGCAGGCGTCGGATGATCGGCAGGCATTTTTTCCTTGAGCCACGCCTTGACCGCTTCCCACTGCGGGGCATCCGGGGTGAGGGCCTTTTCGTAGCGATCACACCAACCGCTGATCTGGCGGTGTACATAACCTTCTGGCTTGCCCAAATCAGCCAGCCCACAGGCCGTGTAGTCGACGCTGTGCAGCTCGACCAGTGTGTCGATAAAACGGCGACACAGTTGGCTGGTGTGCGCAGGCGAGAGATTCAGTTCAGGGGGCAGGTCGGAACGCAGAATGATGCCCTTGACCCGCTCCATCACATAGAACTCACTGCCGATCAGCGTGTCATCGGTGCAGTGGGCGTAGGCTTTTGGGCAGTAGGGGAAGGCGTCCTTGAGATGATTGAGCAGGCGAAACTCACGGCCCATGTCGTGAGCGGATTTGGCCTTGTGGCCAAAGGGCGGACGCCGCAGCACCAGTTCGACACCCGGATACTCGATCAGATACGTCAGGTTCGAAGCCCCGCCAGGGAACTGGCTGAGGGTCGGCAGGCCAGAGAGCCCCGCAATATGGGCCTTGAGATACGGATCAATCTGGCTGACGTCGAGTTCTTCGCCAGGGCGGATACGGGTGGACGAGTCGGTGAGCGCCATATCTATCTCTTCTGCTTATTATTGGGGCCAGACAACATTCGCTAATCTAATGGGCCACCCCGCTCGCGACAAGTCGATGCAGGCCTTAATAGGCGTGGGTGTTAATGGGTAATCAGTGTGTCTGATGGCAGTTGCACAAAACGCAGCGCAAAAAAAACCGAAGCTGCGTGGGCTTCGGTTTTTCGTGGTGCGCTGGGCTTAGCTCGGGAAGAGTTCGCTCAGTTTCATGGCCAGCATCATGTCGCCTTCAGCGCGCAGCTTGCCGCCCATAAAAGCTTGCATGCCGTCAGTTTCGCCGCTGACGATGCCTTCCAGGGTTTCGCCGTCCATCACCAGCGTCACTTGAGCGTCCGGGTTTTCGCCTTCTTGCAGTTCGCAGGTGCTGTCTTTAACGATCAGCGAGAAGTTCTTGGTGTCATCAATGCGAAAGCCAAACACCAGGTCCAGGCCAGCAGCAGCGGCTGGGTTGAATTTGGCTTTCATTGCTTGCACGGCATCAGCTACAGAAGTCATGGTTCGATCCTTTTATGGTGGGTTACGGCGACCCGAGGGTCGCGGTTGCCGACGCTCAACGATAGGTGATGAGTGACGGCGTCTTCAACAGTTGCAAATGCACATGACTGTTGAAGGAAGCCAGTGTCACCTCGCGGCCTTGAAACTTGAGGCGACTGAGCGAGGTGTTTGCTATGTGCCAGGTCAGCTTGAAGGCTTCGTCGGCGGGAATGCGGGTCAACAGGTGAAGCAGGGCGGTGATGGTGCCGCCGGAGGTGAACACGGCGATATTATGCTGTGCGTCATGGGCGTGATCGAGCAGTCGATTGAGGCCGCCCTGCACGCGCTCGACAAAGGCCAGCCAGCTTTCCAGCTCTGGGGTGTCCCACGTGCCGCTGAGCCAGCGCGCAACAATCAGATCGAAAATACGCTGGAATTCGACCGGGTCATGGACGGCGTCGGTCATCGCGGCCACTGCGTGGGGTTCATCCTGCAACAAGCCGGGAAGCAAGGCTTTAAGCACGCCGAATGCATCGAATTCATTGAAGGCTGCGTCAACCTCCAGTGTGGGCCTGGCTAACCCGGCGGCGCTGAACTGCTCCAGCGCATGGCGGGCCGTGTCTTGCTGGCGCGTCAGATCTCCGGATACACAGCGGTCAAAGCACACGCCCAGGTCAACCAGATGCTGGCCGACTATTTGTGCCTGTTGCTTGCCCAGCGGCGACAGCACGTCGTAGTCGTCTGCACCGAAGGAGGCTTGGCCATGTCTTATCAAGTAGATGCTGCCCACGTCCGCTATGCCCCGGTACGTTGAAAGTCTGGCGAGGTTAGGAGTAAGCCGGGAAGCTGTCAATGAAAAAACATACGCTCGTTTGAATTGCCCGATGCGCCTGCGTGCAAGGTGTTTCGCGGCTGGCAGCCTCAGGTTGGCGCCGGTATGCTGAGCGTCATCACGCACCCTGCGATTCACGGGGTGTAACGTTTAAAGGAGAGTCTGTGGAATTTCTAGCTGAGTACGCCAGCTTTTTGGCCAAAACCGTGACCCTGGTGGTCGCGATCATCGTGGTTCTGGTTGTTGTCGCCGCGCTGCGGGGTAAAGGCCGTCGTGCGACGGGGCAATTGCAGGTCATCAAGATGAATGACTTCTACAAGGGGCTGCGTGAGCGTCTTGAACAGTCGCTGTTGTCCAAAGGGCAACTCAAGTCGTTACGCAAGCAAACAGGCAAAGCCGATAAAAAACTAAAAAAACAACCCGACGACAAGCCTCGTGTCTTTGTGCTGGATTTCGACGGCGATATCAAAGCCTCTGCCACTGAAAGCCTGCGTCACGAAATCACGGCCTTACTGACCCTGGCCACCCCGGCCGATGAAGTTGTGCTGCGCCTGGAAAGCGGCGGCGGCATGGTGCACAGCTATGGGTTGGCGTCTTCGCAACTGGCCCGTATCCGTCAGGCGGGTATCCCGCTCACGGTGTGTATCGACAAAGTGGCGGCCAGCGGTGGCTATATGATGGCGTGCATTGGCGCCAAAATTATCAGCGCACCCTTTGCCATCCTCGGTTCGATTGGTGTGGTCGCTCAACTGCCCAACGTCAATCGCCTGCTGAAGAAACATGACATTGATTACGAAGTACTAACAGCTGGCGAATACAAGAGAACGCTGACAGTGTTTGGCGAAAATACTGAAAAGGGTCGCGAAAAATTCCAACAGGATTTGGATATCACCCACCAGTTATTCAAAAACTTTGTGTCTCAATACCGCCCGCAGTTGGCGATTGATGAAGTGGCCACAGGTGAAGTCTGGTTAGGCGTAGCGGCGGTTGAAAAACAGCTGGTGGACGAGTTGAAAACCAGCGATGAATATTTGTGCGAGCGTGCACAGACCGCGCAGCTCTACCACCTGCATTACGCCCAGCGTAAAAGTTTGCAGGAGCGTGTTGGGCTGGCCGCCAGCACCTCGGCAGAACACCTGGTCGACTCACTCTGGAAACGAGTGTCGCAACAGCGTTTTTGGTAAGCCTGCGGGCTTGTCGCAATGGGGGCATCCGGCAGGCTTCAGGGGCTGTACGACATGTTGTCAGCGCCGCATCACCGAGCGCAGATACATTTCGTACAGCCCCTGGCAAAGGGCACTGGCATGAGCTGGCGATAAGTCGTGCAGAGTTTAACGTTTATTTTTAATTGTCCATGCGAGGTATTAGATAACTAACGCCTGTGCCTGAGTGCCAGTTTTTAAGCTGATGTTTCTAATTTGAAACAGGCTTTTGTGATGACTAACAGGAATAAAATAATACCTAGCGACGCTATGAAATTGGTCGATGATCAGTCAACACGTCTGGCCAATACGCGCGCCGACAATAAACATCAAGCGCTCATACCCACTCTACTGCCTCCCTGGTTTGTTAAAGCACCGCCGTCTGTGCGTGATGCACTGCGTGAAAGTATGCAGCGACGAGACGACACCTATAAAGAAGTCTCTCGTATCTTGGCCAGCGTTACGCCAATGGTGCAATTTGTAGAAACACGTCTAAAAAACGCATTAATAGCGCAGGGGTGGTATAGCGTTGACGTCAAGCGCTATGGACTCAAGCACGTCCATCTGCCGAGTAATGTGCTGGCGTTTATTTCACGGCAAAACATTAACGTAGCTGACTCCTTTATTCGCCTGTTATTTCCCTCTTCGTGGGTGCCTGAGTCGCTTGAAGTAAACGTGGGCGCGACCACGACGTATCAGAGCTTGTTGCAAGCAGCCATGCAGAACTTTGAGTTGTCAGAAACGCAGGCCGAGGGTTTCGATCCGGGGACTTCTATCTATTCAGTGAATAATAATCAGCCCACCGTGCACACCGAACTGGCGCCTGAACAGTTTGCGCGCGTATGCCGGGACTTGAACGCGGGCCTGCAGTATCAGTTGCATTTGGACAGCGTTTTTACACCGGTCGAAAACGCTTGGCCCGCCACGGATCCTCGTGCGCAGGCTTATAAAATTAAAATCACCTTCAGTGACCATTTACGCCATGAGTTTTCATGTGCTCTGCACATGGCGTATATGAAAGGCGAGATTAGCGTCGACTCTTACAGCTTTGGATCACGGGTGCTCATGGGGCCTGCATCGACCCTTGGTCTGGGCAATCCCGCCTATGGCGTATTTGAAATAATGGATGTTGAAGTGACGGGCATCATGGTGTTATGGCCGCAGAGAAAGCCCGCTGCGCAGGCACAACCCTGCTTGGTCTATCTTCCCCAAAGTCCCGATAAGTCATTTTATGCATTTGAGACGTTCAGTACGTTTCAGGTGCATTTACGTGAATGGTTAAAGCGCCAGGAGTTTGCCGACTATTTTGCACAGCGTGTGCCTTTGAGCCAGCGCGCAGAGTTTATACGCCGCACTCATCCTCAGCATGCGTCGTGGGACTCACTGCTCTTGCGGCGCCCGCCGATTATTTATGAGCCTGCCTTGTTTACAGAGTCACGCGTCACCCCCAGAACTGATGACCCTTTCGACGTCATGTGGTTGCAACAATTAAAGCGGATTAAAGATGACGCACGAATATTAATCGTGCCCACGGAAGACCAAGACACCCGGGAGCGTCTGGAACGTCAGGCTATTTATTTAAATCTGGGTATCAGTGCGCTGGGCTTGGCATTGGGGTTTGTCCCGGTGTTGGGGGAAGTGTTGTTGGCGGTGGGTGTCATCCAGTTGGGCGAAGAGGTCTACGCAGGTATCAAGGCGTGGGAGGCCGGTGACAAAGTGGCCGCCATTAATTACCTATTTGATATCGCACAGAATGTTGCGTTACTCGCAGGTCCTGTAGCGGCCAGCAAAATGTTGAAGGCGCCTGGGGTGGTGGATGCTCTGGTCCCCGTCAAACTCGAAAGCGGTGCACGAAAACTATGGAACCCGCAAATGGCGCCTTATGCCGTTGAAGGCGTTGATCTTGGCGGTATTAAGCCGGACGTGCAGGGCATTTATACACGTAATGGCCAGTCATATATAAAGCTGGATGACAAGGTTTATAGCCTGCATACAGAGGCCGCAACGCAGGCATTTTCCGTGCGCCATCCCACCGATCCAATGGCGTACAGGCCTCAGTTGAAACACAACGGTATGGGGGTCTGGACCCATGAACTGGACCGTCCCCTTGAATGGACTCGTTTGCAATTATTTCGCCGCCTGGGCCCCGACGCGCAGGCTTTGTCAGCCAGCGCTGTCGATCGTCTTTTGGCCGCGACCAATACTTCGGACGCTGTGTTGTGCAAGGTGCTGATAGATAACCTGAGCACACCGTCCTTATTGGCCGATGGCCTGAAACGTATGGCGCTGATCGAAAGAATTGAGGCTTTCATAACCCGAATGCAGTCAGCCCATACCGGGCATGCGTCTGATGCGGACATACAGTTGAACGTACTGCCTCGGCTGCCCGGCTGGCCAGCCGACCGTGTCTTGCGCGTGATCAGCGACGATGGCCAGGCGTATAAAGAGTATGGAAAGGATTTAGTCTCTCGGTTACCACGGCTGCAAGTGACTGAATCGCAGGTGGCCCAGGGCGACTTATTGAACGTAACGCTGGAATGTTTATCGCCGGATCAGATAGAAGGCTTGCTAGGTCAAAAACTGTCATCGCTTGAACTGCAAGTTCAAAGGCTGGCTCAACACCTGGGAGAGTTTACGCAGACACAAAAAAAGGAGGTGTTCTCATCTCTCTACCTTGAAGGCGAAACGCTTGCCTCTGCGGGGAGCATCGTTAAACGGCAATTTCCAAGTTTGTCGGCCGTGGTGATCACTGAGTTGCTGGAGCATTTGACTGCCGAGCAAGTCAGTCTGCTTGAGCGCGAAGAGCGTTTACCCATGACGGTGCTGGAGGAGGCCCGTTCTTTGGTGCAAACGCTGCGATTGAACCGCGCTTTGGAGGGCTTGTTTAATGATGCCTTGAGCTCTGAAGACAGCAGTGCGCTTGGGTGGAAGTCCTTACCCTGGCTGCCCGGCTGGCCCAGAGAACTGCGCGTGGTGATCCGAGACAAGGCCACTGGGCTTGAACTCGACAGTGCAGGCAGTGCAACGGCCCGCCGTGTGCGTGAACTGTTCAAGAGTGCGCAGGGTTACGAATACTTTGCAACATCCTCAGCCGATAGCTACAGCTCCCGGTCATTGTTGCAGTGCGTACTGACGCTGCTGTCAGCCAATGAACGCTCTGAGATGGGGCTTTCAACGCAAGACCCGTATGCCTCATTCACAGCAAAAATTGCCAGGGTAGCAACTGAGGCGCGTGAGCGAAGCGCACAGGCATTGGGCATGCATACCCTCAAACCCTGGTTTAAATCACCAATGCGATTAGCTGACGGACGGGTCGGTTATACCCTGGGCGGCCGTTCGGGGCACACGTTGCCAGATGTGCAGCCACAGTTGCTCAAACACGCAGTGTTGGAGTTGTACCCCTTAATGAACGATGAGCAGGCCGGGCAGTTTTTGCACCGCTTAAAACTGCCTCCTGCGCAGATTGCCCGTGCATTAGGTGCGCTTAAGGCTGAGCTTGAAACACTGCGTCATGAACTTCATGCGTGGGAAAACTCAACGGTCTGGAGTCATCCGCTTAACGCCCCGCGCTTTAAGGTGTCGGCACAGGTAAAAAGGTCTATCAGCCAAGTGTTGATACGCGCCTGGCGACGGCTAACGCCCAGCGCCCACATAGGTGGGCATATCGGTTATGAACTGGATCTGAATGCCTGGCCAGTCGACTGTCTGCCCGTGTTGTCGGCTGACTTTGCGCATATCAATGTGTTGAGGTTGAGCCAATCACCGGGCGGGGCGTTTCCTGCACACTTTCTTGATAAGTTCCACCAGTTGCGGATCCTGTCGCTCAAGCAAAACAAGCTGGTTGAGCTGCCCGGATCGATTGGTGAAATGAGCGAGTTGCTGGATCTAGATCTCAGAGGGAATCAGCTTGTATTAACCCCTGAGGCCGCCCGTACGCTGGCAGGGCTGACAAAGCTCAAGTCACTCAACCTCACGGGCAATCCGTTAGGCAGCAGGTTGATGATCAGCCAGATGAGAGCACTTGAGTATTTGTATGTGCGCTATACCGGGCTTACGCAGTGGCCCGAAGGCATCGAGATGCTTGAGCACCTAAACATAGTGGACTTGCGTGACAATGCGATCAGTCATGTTCCATCGCAAGTGCTAACCGCCGAACGCAACGTCATTAACCGTGTGACGTTTTTGCACGACAACCCGTTGAGTAACGATTCGTTACGCCGTCTCTATCTCTACCAAAGGGAGCAGGGCATTAATTTTGGAATATCGATCCCGCGTCATCATGTCATGCCCCGGCAGGGCATTGCGCATTGGGCGGTTGCGCCAAGCGCAGCGCAGCTCGCCGCCTGGCAAGACTTGAACAGCGCCGAGTACGCATCGGATTTTTTTCGGGTACTGGAAGACCTGAGTGAGTCCTCGCAATTTTTACACGAGCGTGAAAATTTGCGCCTGCGCGTCTGGGCGCTGGTGAATGCCATGCATGAAAACAGCGGCTTGCGCAGTCGAGTGTTTGAGGTCAGCACCCACCCGCGCACGTGTTCAGATGGCATTGCAATGGTGTTTGCGGACATTGAACTGCAACAACAAATCTATATGGCTGAACACCAGCCGCAGACCGAGCAGCAACTCCTGAAACTGGCCCGGGGGTTATTCAGGATTGAGCAGCTTAACGAGCATGTTGAATCCGTTATTGCGCTACGTAAGGCGCGGGTACGTGCGCTTGCCTTGGAGGCTGTAGAGCAACTGCAACAACTGAGCGATGCGATAAGCCCTGATTTTTCGGCCGGTCCGGTCAGTGAAATGACGCCACAAGACCGCCAGGGTGTTGCGTACCGGCTCGGCTCGCCAGAAGGGCTTGCGCTGGCAGAAAGGCTTAGTCCTGTGTGGCTGGAAAACCATTTGGCGCAAATCGATCCACTTGAAATACAGATGTACTACCACATTCGTTTGGCAGAGACGCTGAACTTGCCCAACAGGCCCGAGAGTATGCGCTTTGTGAATGTTGCCAACGTTACACAAGAGGAGTTAGACGCTGGCGAGGCCTATGTAATGGCTCAGGAAACATCTGCAGCACTCACGGCGAGTATTGTCGCGAGGGATTTTTGGACGGCTTTTTTGGAGAAAAAATACCCGGAAAGTTTTAAAGCATCAGATATTCCACATCAGCAATACATGGATAGGCTTTTCACGGCGCGTGAGAGTGTGTCGAGTGATGAATATGCTTCACAAGCAGAGTCAATTGCAGGCGCACACAGTCAGTCCAGAGTGGCGTTGGCCACTCGGCTGACCCGTCAGGAGATCCAAGAGCACCCTGAGCTGATGTTCCCCGCCATGCCTTAAACCTTCAATGGGGGCTAAAGTGCGGCCTGACTCAATCATTCATTCATTCAATCAGTCAGGGCCATCACGGGGCTCAGCGGCGACGGAAAAGCGGTTGCGGCTCGTCGGTCGATGCTTGATACGTCACGCTGAAATCTTTCAAACCTTCAAGCGCTTCGTACGGGTCTTTATCGGCCCGGATAGCAAAGGCATCAAACCCACAGCGGTGCAGGTAGAACAACTGATCGCGCAGTACATCACCAATGGCGCGCAGTTCACCTTTGTAGCCGTAGCGATCTCGCAGCAGACGGGCGTTGGAGTAACTACGCCCGTCAGTAAAGGCCGGGAAGTTCAGGGCTATGACCTGAAAGTTCGCGACGTCACTGCCAAGCTCTTCGGCCTCTTCGTCACTGTCCAGCCACACGCCCAGGCCCCCATCGCGTGCCCTGAGCGCCGGACCGTGCTCGCGCCACAACGCGAGTGGAACGATCAGGTCATCACAGTTAGAGATATCGTCGAAGTTCGTGCCTTTTGGCAGTAAATGCCAAGTTTCATCGATCACTTCGTTGTTTTTAATGATTCGTTGCATAGACGCGCTCCTTGAAGGGATCGATGCCAATACGTTGATAGGTGTCGATAAAGCGCTCGTCTTCGTTGCGTTTTTCAACGTAAACGTCGATCAGTTTTTCAATCACATCCGGCATGTCGTCCTGAGCGAACGAGGGCCCGAGGATCTTGCCCAGGCTCGCGTCACGGCTGGCGCTGCCACCCAGCGATACCTGATAGAACTCGGCGCCTTTTTTGTCCACGCCCAGAATGCCGATGTGCCCCACATGGTGGTGGCCACAGGCATTCATGCAACCGGAAATGTTCAGGTCAAGCTCACCAATGTCGAACAGGTAATCCAGGTCGTCAAAGCGGCGCTGGATCGATTCGGCAATCGGGATCGACTTGGCGTTGGCCAGCGAGCAAAAATCCCCGCCCGGGCAGCAGATCATGTCGGTCAGCAAGCCAATGTTTGGCGTGGCGAAACCCTGCTCACGCAGTTCACCCCACATGGTGAACAACTGGCTTTGTTCAACGTCGGCCAGAATGATGTTCTGCTCGTGAGAGGTTCGCAGTTGGCCAAAGCTGTAGCGATCGGCCATGTCGGCAATGCCGTCCCACTGCTTGTCTGTCACATCGCCTGGAGCAACGCCCGTCGGTTTGAGCGACAGGGTAACAGCGACATAGCCCGGCTTTTTGTGGGCCAGGGTGTTGCGGGTGCGCCAGCGAGCGAAGCCTGGGTGCTGGGCGTCAAGCTCTGCCAGTTCGGCACTGAAATCAGGCAAGTCCTTGTAGTCGGGGTCGACAAAGTGCTTGGCAATTCGCTGCACTTCGGCCTCGGTCAGGGTGGTGGACCCCCCGCGCAGGTGAACCATTTCGGCTTCAACCCGCTCTGCGAACACTTCAGGCGTCAGGGCCTTGACCAGAATCTTGATCCGCGCCTTGTACTTGTTGTCCCGACGGCCATAGCGGTTGTACACCCGCAGAATGGACTCCAGGTAGCTGAGCAGGTGTTGCCACGGCAGGAATTCGTTAATAAACGAACCAATCACGGGCGTACGGCCCAAGCCGCCGCCAACCAGTACACGAAAGCCCAGCTCGCCGGCTTCGTTGAACACGGGTTCAAGACCGATGTCATGCACTTCAATGGCCGCACGGTCTGAAGCAGAACCGTTGATTGCGATTTTGAATTTGCGCGGCAAGTAAGCGAATTCGGGGTGGAAGGTCGTCCACTGACGGACGATCTCACACCAGGGGCGTGAGTCGATCAATTCATCGGCGGCAACACCGGCGAACTGGTCAGTGGTGACGTTACGCAAGCAGTTGCCGCTGGTCTGAATGGCGTGCATTTGCACAGTGGCCAGCTCTTGCAGAATGTCCGGCACGTCTTCGAGCGCCGGCCAGTTGAACTGCACGTTCTGGCGGGTACTGATGTGGGCATAGCCCTTGTCGTAGTCGCGGGCGATCTTGGCCATCATCCGCGCTTGACGCGAGGTGAGTTGGCCATAAGGCACGGCAACCCGCAGCATCGGGGCAAAGCGTTGAACATAAAGGCCATTTTGCAGGCGCAGGGGGCGGAACTCTTCTTCGCTCAGCTCACCTGCCAGATAGCGTCGGGTCTGATCCCGGAACTGCTTTACGCGGTCCTCGATGATCCGCTGATCGTACTCGTCATATACGTACATATAGGTCCTGTTCTCAGGCTGCTGACAGCTTATCTGCGCGCACGGCCGCGCACTCCCCACGGAGCGAGGCACGATACCAGTTTGCAGTTATGCGCAAAAGTGATGTTTAAGCATATGTAAAGAACCAAATCGACTATAAGAGGCTGATTCTCAATCACTTACTTGTGCTGTGGGCATTGCTCAACTTAACTGATTAAAGTCTTCAAGCATTCACCCATAAAACCGAAAAAAGGCGATGCGATGAGTACTCCAGTCAAAGTGCGTAAAAGCGACAGCAAGGTCGATGCTTGGGCCATTTTTTTTATGATTGTTTTGGTCGTGGCGGCGGCGGTTTTTTGGGTCAGCCGCCAGTGACCTGAGCATGAAGGGGCAACACCTGCTCCATTCCAGAGCGATTGATTACCGGGCAAGCGACAGCGGGCCAGCTGTCTAGTGGTATTGTGCCAGCTACCAGATGGTTCAATGTTCAGGAACAGGTGACAATGCTCAAGTTTTTGCGCCAATGCGTAGTCGTGCTGTGCCTGCCATTTTCGATGGTGGCTCACAGCGCGACGGTGTTGTTTCTTAACCCCGGCAACGCTGATGAAACTTTTTGGGTGAGCTATTCGCAGTTCATGCAGGCGGCGGCCCAGGATTTAGGCATGCACCTGGAGGTGCAATACGCCGGGCGCTCGCCTGATACATCAATCGCTCAGGCGCGAGCAGCGCTGCAAGGAGCGCGCCGTCCCGATTACTTGGTCTTCGTCAACGAGCAATACATTGCCCCGCAAATCCTGCGTCTCTCACAAGGCAGCGGCGTAAAGCTGTTCATGGTTAATAACGGGCTGACCGGTGAGCAAATACAAATGGTCGGCCCGGATGCGGGTAACTATTCAACCTGGGTGGGCAGCATGGTGACCAACGACGAGGAGGGCGGCTACCTGATGCTTAATGAGTTGGTGCGCCAGCATGCGGCGTTGGGACCGGCCAAGACGTTGGATCTCGTGGCCTTTTTAGGCGTGAAAAATACCCCGGCATCGCGCTGGCGGGAAAAAGGCATGCTGCGCGCGCTACGCGAGCACCCGCAGGTGCGCTTGCGCCAAATGGTTTACGGCGAGTGGAGTCAGCAGCGCGCTTACGAACAGGCAACGCAGTTGTTTAAACGCTACCCCGACACTGCGTTGGTGTGGTCAGCCAATGACGAAATGGCGTTTGGTGCCATGCACGCCGCGCAAGAAGCCGGCCGCGTTCCGGGGCGTGACATGTTGTTCAGCGCGGTCAACAGTTCCATCCCCGCGCTTGAAGCTCGGATCGACGGGCGCTTGAGTGCGCTGGTGGCCGGGCACTTCACGTTGGGGGGCTGGGCGATGGTCCTGCTCAATGACGATGCCAAAGGCATCGATTTCACCCGTTTTGGTGGGCGAGATCGCCAAGTACCTTTGTTGCAACTGATTGATGTCGAACAAGCCAAGCACCTGCTGAGCATCACGCGCGAGCAGAATTACCAGTTGCCATTCAAGCGGTTTTCGGCACAGGGAAAACCTGACAGCTATGTTTACCCTTTCAGCCTTAAATCGCTGCTTAACGCCCCTTAAACGCCCGACAGGTGCAGGACCAACCTGACAATGGCGTACAACGTCAGCGCGAATACCCCGGTAAACAGCAAACCTAGAATCAAGAACTGGCTGGGTTTACCGTGGGTAAAGTCTCGTGCTCTGTTTTTTGCGCTTTGCACCCCGAAAGCAGCGGCCATCACGCTGTGCAGAACTTGCCAAAAAGTGGGCGGATTGTTGTCGGGATCGTCCATAAGGTCCTCACCTGTCCATTCGATATGCACTGAGTTGAGGATAGTCAAAGGCCATTAATACGGTGCAATTGAAGACGGCCGGTGTGCAAACGCTCTATTTATGTACCTCATCAGCACTGGGTTTTTCGTTTTACTGAGGCTCCCCCGTGAGTTATCAGGAGAGACTCAATGCCATGCTGTACAGAAACATAGCGAAAGTCACGCCAGAAGCAATCGAGCGCGCTTACCTGGAGGTCATTGCGGCTGAAGAGACGCCCGCGTTTATGGCGCAATTATTGGGGCGTGAGTACTGGGTTGACTTCTTAAAGTCTAAATACCCGGATGACTTTTTGGCGTCGGAACAACTTCAACTCAGCGAGAGAGATGGATTGGAGGAGCGTTTTACCGCCATCGATGACGCCTACAGTAAGGCCGTCGATGCTTTAGGTAAGAAAAACGCCGCCGAACGCAAGCAATTGCTCACGCAGCTCACGGAGCGTGAGCGCTCACAGGTTGCAGACGACTGAGCCGTGTACGCGCTGCCACCTGTTAAGCGGTGGCAGCGCGCGCACAATGTAGCGCTTGCTACACAATCAGTTGTCATACCCCAAGTTAGGCGCCAACCAGCGTTCAGTCACGCTAAGGTCTTGGGCTTTGCGGGCGGTGTAGCTATCAACCTGATCCTTGTCGATTTTACCCACCGCAAAGTACTGCGCTTGCGGGTGAGCAAAGTACCAGCCGCTGACCGCTGCGGCCGGGAACATCGCGTAGTGCTCGGTGAGGAATACTCCGCTTTGGCCTGCACGCATTTCCTCGGCTTCAGGATCAAGCAGTGTGAACAACGTGGCTTTTTCGGTGTGATCCGGGCACGCCGGGTAACCGGGAGCAGGGCGGATGCCGCTGTATTGCTCCTTGATTAATTCATCATTGGCCAGTTGCTCGTCCTTGGCGTATCCCCAATAGTTCGTTCGAACTTGTTGGTGCAGCCATTCAGCACACGCCTCGGCCAGGCGGTCGGCCAAGGCCTTGACCATGATCGAGTTGTAGTCGTCGCCCGCGTCCTGATAGGCCTTGGCCACTTCTTCGGCACCGATTCCGGCGGTGGTGATGAAGCCGCCTACATAGTCGGTCACGCCGCTGTCTTTTGGCGCGACAAAGTCAGCCAGCGAGAAGTTGGGCTTGCCGTCGGTCTTAATGATTTGCTGGCGCAAGTGATGAAGCGTGGCAATCGGCTGACCGTCGTCACCGTACAACTCCAAGTCGTCATCGTTGACTTGATTGGCTGGCCAGAAGCCAAATACGGCGCGGGCGCTGATGAGTTTCTCGTCGATCAGTTTTTTAAGCATTTCCTGCGCATCGGCATACAGCGCGGTAGCCGCTTCGCCGACTACTTCGTCGGTGAGGATGCGCGGGAACTTGCCTGCCAGGTCCCAGGAGATAAAGAACGGTGTCCAGTCGATGTATTCGGCAAGTACCTTGAGGTCGATGTTGTCCAGCACCTTGGCGCCGGTGAACGTCGGTTTTACTGGTTGGTAGCTGGCCCAGTCGAACTGCGGTTTTTTGGCGATGGAGGCGGCATAGCTCAGGCGCTCGGTACGGGCGCTGCGGTTAGCGGTACGCTCGCGCACCTCGACGTATTCTTCGCGGGTTTTAGTCACGAAGGCAGGTTTGAGTTCTTTGGACAGCAATTGTGTGGCCACACCCACGGCGCGTGAAGCGTCAGTGACGTAGATCACGGCATCGTTCTGATACTTGGGTTCGATTTTGACCGCAGTGTGCGCCTTGGAAGTGGTCGCGCCACCGATCATCAGGGGCAAATGGAAGTTTTGGCGCTGCATTTCACGCGCTACGTGAACCATTTCGTCCAGTGACGGGGTAATCAGGCCCGAGAGACCGATGATGTCGCATTTCTGCTCTTTGGCCACTTGCAGGATTTTTTCTGCGGGCACCATCACGCCCAGGTCAACGATGTCATAGCCGTTACAACCCAGTACCACACCGACGATGTTCTTGCCGATGTCGTGCACGTCGCCCTTCACCGTGGCCATCAGAATCTTGCCTTTGGCCTCTGGCTTATCGCCTTTTTCCAGTTCGATGAACGGGATCAAGTGCGCCACGGCCTGTTTCATTACGCGCGCGGACTTCACCACTTGTGGCAGGAACATTTTGCCCGCGCCAAACAGGTCGCCGACGATGTTCATGCCCGACATCAGCGGGCCTTCAATCACCTCGATAGGACGTTTGAACGACAGGCGCGACTCTTCGGTGTCCTCCACGATGTGCGTGGTAATGCCTTTGACCAGCGCATGCTCAAGGCGTTTGTTGACTTCCCAGCTGCGCCACTCTTCGGTTTCTGCTTCTTTGACGCTGCCATCGCCCTTGTACTTGTCAGCAATCGCCAGCAGGTTGTCGGTGGCGTCCGGCGTGCGGTTGAGCACCACGTCTTCCACGGCATCGCGCAGCTCGGTCGGGATCTGGTCGTAGATTTCCAGTTGCCCGGCGTTGACGATGCCCATGGTCAGTCCGTTACGGATCGCGTACAGCAAGAACACCGAGTGAATGGCTTCACGTACCGGGTTGTTGCCACGGAACGAAAACGACACGTTGGAGACGCCGCCCGACGTCAAGGCATACGGCAGCTCCTCGCGGATATAGGCGCAGGCGTTGATGAAGTCCACGGCGTAGTTGTTGTGCTCTTCAATGCCGGTGGCGACGGCAAAGATGTTCGGGTCGAAGATGATGTCTTGCGGCGGGAAGCCGACTTCGTTGACCAGAATGTCGTAGGAGCGTTTGCAGATTTCTTTTTTGCGCGCTTCAGTGTCCGCCTGGCCAGCCTCGTCAAAGGCCATCACCACCACGGCCGCACCATAGCGCTTGCACAGCTTGGCATGGTGAATGAACTGCTCGACCCCTTCTTTCATGCTGATCGAGTTGACGATGCCCTTGCCCTGAATGCACTTGAGACCGGCCTCGATCACCTCCCACTTTGAGGAGTCGATCATGATCGGTACGCGCGAGATGTCCGGTTCGCCAGCGATCAGGTTGAGGAAGGTGACCATCGCCTTTTTGGAGTCGAGCATGCCCTCGTCCATGTTGATGTCGATGATCTGCGCCCCGGCCTCGACTTGTTGCAGCGCCACTTCCAGGGCTTCGGTGTAATTGTCCTCCCGGATCAGGCGGGCGAAGCGTGCCGAACCGGTGATGTTGGTGCGTTCGCCGACGTTCACGAACAATGAGCTGCGATCAATGGTGAACGGTTCAAGGCCCGAGAGGCGACAGGCTTTGGGGATGTCCGGAATCTGACGCGGTGCGTAGCCAGCCACCGCGTTGGCGATGGCCTGGATATGCCCCGGCGTGGTGCCGCAGCAACCGCCGACAATGTTCAGGAAGCCGCTTTGGGCAAACTCTTCAATCACCTTGGCGGTTTCGGACGGCAGTTCGTCGTACTCGCCAAACTCATTGGGCAGGCCCGCGTTCGGGTGAGCCGAAACATAGGTGTCGGCTTTGTTCGACAGCTCTTCCAGGTAAGGGCGCAGTTCGCTGGCGCCCAAGGCGCAGTTCAAGCCAACCGAAATCGGTTTGGCATGGCTGACCGAGTTCCAGAACGCTTCGGTGGTCTGGCCGGAAAGGGTGCGGCCCGAGGCGTCAGTGATGGTGCCGGAAATCATGATCGGCAACTCGACACCCAATTCTTCGAACACGCCTTGTACGGCGAAGATTGCAGCTTTGGCGTTGAGGGTGTCGAAAATGGTTTCGATCAGGATCAGGTCGGCACCGCCCTCGATCAGTCCTTGGGTGGCCTCTGTGTAGTTCTCGACCAGTTCATCGAAGGTCACGTTGCGATAGCCAGGGTTGTTGACGTCTGGCGACAGCGAGCAGGTACGGCTGGTCGGGCCGAGTACCCCGGCGACAAAACGTGGCTTGTCCGGGGTTTCGAGGGTCTTGGCGTCAGCCACCTTGCGCGCCAGCCTTGCGCCTTCTACGTTTAGCTCGTAGGCGAGCGCCTGCATGCCGTAGTCGGCCTGAGACACTTGGGTGGCGTTGAAGGTGTTGGTTTCAAGGATGTCGGCACCGGCATCCAGATACGCTTTCTCAATGGCGCCAATGACGTCCGGGCGGGTAATGACCAAAAGGTCATTGTTGCCCTTGATGTCGCTCGGCCAGTCGGCAAAACGTGTGCCACGATAGTCGTGTTCCTCTAGACGGTAGCTTTGGATCATAGTGCCCATGCCGCCATCGAGAATCAGAATGCGCTCTTTGAGGGCTTGCTGAAGTGCTTGGAGACGAGCGCTGCGGTCAGACATAGGACTACCTGTTAGAGCCATGCAAAAGATGGCAAATCATAACAAACCTGCGTGGGATTTGATCGTTCGCTAATTTACATGAATTTCATTCATGTTGATGCGAGCCTTCGACGGGTAGAATCGCGACATTTTTAATATCAGGACAATGGCACATGTTTTTTCGCCTACTCACCGGCGCCGTGACGCTGGTGGTGTGCAGTACAGCGTTGGGCCAAACCCCGCTTGTAAGTCCGGCTATCTCGTATACCCGGGATATCCAGCCGATCCTCACTGAAAAATGCGTGGCTTGCCACGCGTGTAACGATGCGGCGTGCCAGCTCAATCTCGGGAGCGCGGAGGGCGCCACCCGCGGTGCGAGCAAAGTGCCGGTCTATCAGGGCGATCGCACCTCGGCCGTACCACCGACGCGAATTTTTTACGATGCCAGCGGCCCGCAGGCGTGGCGTAACAAGGGCTTTTACTCCGTGCTCGACGCACAGGGCGCGCAGGCCGCATTGATGGCGCGCATGCTCGAATTGGGCCACCGCACGCCGCTGACGCCCAATGCCAAGCTGCCTGAAGACATCGTGCTGGGGCTTAACCGTGAAAACAGTTGCCCGGCGCCGGACGAATTCAATGACTACGCACAAAAGCATCCCAAGGAAGGCATGCCGCTGGCCGTAACCGGCTTGACCGATCAGCAGTACATGACGGTCCAGACGTGGTTGGCTCAGGGTGCACCAGTTGATCAGAACGCCATCAAGCCGACAGCCACCGAAGCCACGCAAATAGGGGAGTGGGAAGAGTTACTTAATCGCCCCGGATCAACTGAAGCGCTGGTAGCCCGCTGGCTATACGAGCACTTGTTCCTCGCGCATGCCTATTTCGACAATGGCCTGCCCGGGCATTATTTCCAGTGGGTACGCTCGCGCACGCCCAGTGGGCAGCCCATTGATCTGATCGCCACCCGTCGCCCGAATGACGACCCGGGCACCACCTTTTATTACCGGTTGATGCCGGTACAAGGCGTGATCGTTCACAAAACCCACATTACTTATCCAATGGGGGCGAGCAAGCTGGCACGGGTCAAACAGCTGTTTTACAGCGGTGACTGGCATGCGGCCAAACTGCCGGGTTACGGCCCGCGTGGTCGCGCCAACCCGTTTGAGACCTTTGAAGCGATCCCGGCGGTGGCCCGATATCAGTTCATGCTCGACAACGCGGAGTATTTCGTTCGCACCTTCATTCGCGGGCCGGTGTGCCGCGGGCAAATTGCCACCGACGTGATTCGCGATAATTTCTGGACCGTGTTCCAGGAACCCGCCCGTGACCGTTATGTGACGGATGCAGCTTATCGCGGCAAGGCCACGCCATTGCTGGCCATGCCGGGGCAAATCGATGACGTTGGCAGTGTCATTTCGTTGTGGCACAACTACCGCGACAAGCGTAACGAGTATGAAGAACTGCGCCAGAGCGCTTATGCCGAAATGCCACCACCCAGTTGGTCGACCCTGTGGGCGGGTAACGATAACGCGCTGCTGACGATCTTCCGCCACTTTGACAGTGCCAGCGTCAGCAAAGGGTTGATCGGTGAAGTTCCGCAAACTATGTGGTTGTTCGACTATCCGCTGCTTGAACGGACTTACTATCAGCTGGCGGTCAACTTTGATGTGTTCGGCAATGTCTCGCATCAGGCGCAGACACGTTTGTACTTTGACCTGATTCGCAACGGTGCAGAGGTGAACTTTCTGCGGCTGATGCCCGCCGATGCGCGCGCTGACATCCTCGGCGACTGGTATCAGAACAGTGGCAAGCTGAAGATGTGGATGGATTATCAAAAGATCGACACTGACACCCCGACCGGGATCAAGCTTAATCCGGTGGACCCCAAACGCGACTTTGCACTCAAGCTGATTGAGCGTACCGGCACCCTGAATGCGCGGCCTGACCCGATCAACCGGTGCACCGGTGCGTATTGTTCGCGTACGGGTATTGCCCAGGCGTTCCAGTATGCCGAGCAATCGTTGAGCCGCCTGGTGTCGCGCCCAGCTGCCGGTTTGGCAGTGATCAATCAATTGCCTGAAGCCACCCTGCTGCGTATCGAAGCCGCTGACGGCAAACGTGAGATGTACAGCATGTTGCGCAACCGGGCGCACACCAACGTGGCGTTTATGTTGGGTGAGGAATACCGTTTGCAGCCAGGGCTGGACACCTTGACGATCTATCCGGGGGTACTGAGCAGTTACCCTAACTTCATGCTCAATATCCCGGCGGGGGAAGTAGAGGCATTCGTCGAGGCGATGGAGAAGAGCCAGGATCAGGCGAGTTTTGACGCGATTGTGCAGCGCTGGGGCATTCGCCGTAGCCATCCACAGTTCTGGCAGTACTTTCACGATATCGGCGAGTACATCAACGAAACCGATCCGGTGGAGGCGGGCGTGCTGGACATGAACCGCTACGAGAACCTGTAAGGGTCATTTGTATTACCCACATGGGGTGCGGCTTTCCTGACAAAAATACTAGGACTTTGTCAGGCGCGCCGATTGGCGTAAACTGCGCCCCATGTCTGCGAGGAGATTCCATGAGCGCCATAACGATTACCGACGCCGCCCACGATTACCTGGCTGATCTGCTGTCCAAGCAGAACACCCCGGGCATCGGCATCCGCGTCTTCATTACGCAACCCGGCACCCAGTACGCTGAAACCTGCATTGCGTACTGCAAGCCTAACGAAGTAAAGCCTGAAGATACCGCGCTGGGCCTGAAGACGTTCACTGCCTGGATCGATTCGGTCAGCGAGCCGTTTCTTGACGATGCCGTGGTGGACTACGCGACCGACCGCATGGGGGGTCAACTGACCATCAAAGCGCCCAACGCAAAAGTGCCGATGGTCAATGCCGACAGCCCGATCAACGAGCGCATCAACTACTACCTGCAAACCGAGATCAATCCCGGTTTGGCCAGTCATGGTGGTCAGGTCAGCCTGATTGAAGTGGTTGAAGACGGCATCGCCGTACTCAAGTTCGGTGGTGGTTGCCAGGGTTGCGGTCAGGCGGACGTGACCTTGCGCGAAGGCATCGAGCGCACGTTGCTGGAGCGTATTCCTGAGTTGAAAGGCGTACGTGACGTGACCGACCACTCGCAGAAAGAAAACGCCTACTACTGAGTCATCAGTCACAGGGTGTTCGCTGCGAGCTGCATAAAAAAACGGTGCCCCGTGAGCACCGTTTTTTTACGCCTGTTTTTCAAGGCCGATACAGGTGCGCATGCCCCGCGCGGTACAGCGAAGAATCGCTGAAGCTGTCGTTGGCCAGTACCCGGCCAACCAGGATCAACGCCGTGCGTTTGAAACCTTTTACCTGCACCTTGTGCGCAATGTCCGCCAGGGTTCCGCTCACCGAGTCCTGGTCCGGCCAACTGGCGCGATGGATCACGGCAATCGGGCAGTCAGGGCCATAGTGCGGGGTCAACTCGGCAATGATCTTTTCCAGGTGTTTGACCCCCAGGTGAATGGCCATGGTTGCCTTGTGCTGCGCCAGGCTTGCGAGTTCTTCGCCAGCAGGCATGACGGTTTTGTCAGCGTAGCGGGTCAGAATCACCGTTTGCGAGATGTCCGGCAGGGTCAGTTCTGTCTCCAGCAGTGCTGCGCAGGCCGCTGTAGCGGTGACACCGGGGATGATTTCAAAGGCAATATTCAGTGCCCGCAGGCAGCGAATCTGTTCGCCGATGGCCCCGTAGAGGCTGGGGTCGCCGGAGTGCACGCGGGCAACATCCTGGCCTTTGTCGTCGGCGGCTTTGATCACTTCAATAATTTGCTCAAGGTGCAACTCGGCGCTGTTAATCACCTGATGGGCCTGATGCCCCTCCAATACGGCAGCGGGCACGAGAGATCCGGCATAAATGATCACCGGGCAGTGGCGAATCAGGCGCTGACCTTTGACCGTAATCAGCTCTGGATCGCCGGGGCCGGCACCGATGAAGTAAACAGTCATGGCAGTCTCTTGAAAAGGGTGAAATAGAGCGGCTCTTGAGCAGCGCTCATAGTGAGGCGGGGGATTATCGCGTTTTTTACCCGCAGCAAGCCACTGCAAACGTTGCGCCGGCCGATGTTTGGCGAGTGATCAGCAAGCGGGCAGGCTGGCCTGTCAGGTGTTCAGCCAGGGCCAGCGCGGCGCTTTCAGCCACGCCGTAACACCCCGTGTGCGCCAACGACAGGTTTGAACGGTGGCTCAGTTGCGCGGCATGCACACTCAGTTGTTGCGCGCTGAACACCCTGAACGGTAATTGCAACTGTTGAGCCAGTTGAAGCAGTCCGGGTTCGTGCTGTTTCAGTTCGATACTGGCCAAGGCACGGATCGTGTTCAGCGCGATCCCGGCCTGTTTCAGCGAACGTTCGACGAGCGCCTGAAGCGCTTCAACCTGACAGCCGCGCCGACAGCCCAGGCCAACCACCAGGGTTGGCACTGTGCGGGTTTGTGTCATGCGCCGTACTGGCTTTCAGGTTTGCGCCGGAATAACCAGGCGCTGATAACGCCCAACGCCAGCCAGAATGCGAAGTTGGTCAATTGCGACGCAATTTTGAACTGTGACTCCAGGGCTTCGGGTGCCAGGCTCGAATGCACCAGGGGTTGAGGGGCGCCCATGATGTGCGGAATGACCACAATCACGATGCCTAACACCTTCAGTGCCCAATGTTTGCCAAACACGACCAGCGCAATGGCCACGGCCGTTGAGGCGGCGGTGCCGACCCACCAGATCTGGCGTTGCAGCAAATCAGCCGCAGCGGTGCCTGGCAGTTCAGGTGGCAGACCGAGGGTGGGCGCCAGGCAGAACGTGGCGTAACCGGCCACGCCCCACAACAAGCCTTGTGATGTGCGGGTAGGGCTGCGCAAGGTGTACAAGCCTGCAAGCATCAAGGCAAAACCTACCGCGACCACTAGATTGCCGCCGGTGGTCGACAGTATGCGCTGCCAGCCGTCTTCCGGCTCCCAAGCCTCTGCGTCATGGCTGTGAGCGGGCATGGCGCTGTCAGCGTGATCATGGGTTTGAGTGGGCGCAGGCTTTTCAAAGGTTTCGGCTTCAAGAATCAGCGGTGCGACCCAAAAGCTTTGCAGCAATGTGAGCACAAGTGCGGCCAGCAGGCCCGTAAAGCCTGCGGTTTGAGCAATACGCTTAATCATGGCAGGGCTTCTCAATGGCACGGAAAGGCAGCGCTGTGACGGGTGTCATGCGCGGCATTGTGCACCGCATCGATGTGCGAAAAGCCTGCAAAATAAACCAGAAAGGCGCCCAGCACTGCCGCGCTGACAGCGGCGACGATGCGTTGGCTTTGAGTGGACGTGGTAGCAGCGGATTGGGTACGGCTGGTGCTGATGGTCATGGCGCTTCCCTCTGGTCAGACAGCGGGCGATAGAGCGCAACAAAACCCCGCGAACGACGTGCGCAGGGTTCAACAGCGCCCGCCCACCGCGGGTTTGTTATTCGATGTGTTCAGGCCGGTCTCCGGGCTTGCGAGGGGTTCAAGGGGCTTGAACCTGCAAACATCACCTTCCCATGCCAGCGGCACAGTGGTTTTGATGTGTCTCTCGCTTACCGTTGCGGGGGCAGCACCGGACTGATCAGGTCGATAAACGCCTGACGCACCGGTTTCCCGTTTCACCCTGTGAAGGGCACCTGATACAAGATGTGTAGGAGACCACGAGCGCGGGGGAGCCGTCAATTATCAGCAGGCGGACAGAATGCTTTTAACCGTGTCGCGCAATTGGTCGATGGAGAAAGGTTTGGCAATGACGGACATGTCTCTTGGCTTTTCCAGGCTTTCCGCATACCCGCTGGCAAACAAGATGGGCAATGCCGGGCGCAGCTCGCGTGCTTTTTTGGCCAGTTGAAGACCGTCCATGCCGAGCAGTCCGACATCTGTCATCAGCAAATCAATAGTGTGCTCAGCATTCTTAATAAAGACCAGTGCCTGTTCAGCGCCGTCAGCCTCCAGCACGCTGAACTCAAGTTCTTCCAGTACATCCACGATCAGCATGCGAACAATGGCATCGTCTTCGACGACGAGGATAGTGGAGGGTGTTGCGGACATAGTGGGTATCCCGAAAAAATGTGAGCGCGGGTGGATCAACAGGTGTGGCATGCAGTATCAGTAAGCTGACACCCCGGACAAGTTCCCCCTCTTGTACTAAGAAAATGCCCGTACAAGGCCTGCAAGAATAGCTGCTAGTCACGGTAGAAGGCAGCGTTTTGCACGAATTTGTACCGTTTCTCGTAAGAAAATAGATTATTTACTCGATATTCCGGCAAACTTGCAGTTTTTTAAGACTGTTCACGGGCCAGAAAAATGAATGCACCTGCATCGGTTGATGAGCGAAGTTTTCGCAAGCTCCTGAGTCGCAACGTTGGTTTGCCCTTGGGCGTGGGCGTGCTCAGCGCCGTTTTGTTTGTGGTGATGATCAGCTTTTTGCTGTCAGTCATTCAGTGGCTCCAGCATTCGGACCGGGTGATCAGCAACGCCAATGAAGCGATGAAGCTGACGGTTGACCTGGAAACCGGCATGCGCGGTTACCTGATCACCGGTGATGAGCATTTTCTGGACCCGTATGAAGTGGCCAGGCCGCAGATCATTGCGCAGCTGCACGGTTTACAAGCGTTGGTCAGCGATAACGCGCAGCAAGTCGATCGGCTCAAGCGCCTTGAAGCGTTGCAGAATGACTGGAGCAACTACGCAAAATCCATAATCGACTTGCGTCGCAATAATGGTGATTACCGCGGTGCGGTCCAAGCTGGGCGCGGCAAGCGCCTCACTGATCAGATCCGTAAGGAATTCGACGCCTTTATTGCGATGGAGCAGCAACTGCGCGTGGCGCGTAACGACGATGTGACCCGCACCACCTTCTTGGTCATCGGCCTGTATTTGGTCTTTGTCCTGGGCGTAAGTGGCTTTTTGGCCTATATCGGTCGTCGTGACTTGGTAAATCTTTCAAAGAGTTACAGCTATAACCTCGACGCCCAGCTCAAGAGCGCGCAGCGCCTGGAGCAACAGGCGTGGCTGCGCAACGGGCAGACCGAGCTGGCAGAGCAGGTGCTAGGGCGCCTTACGCTGAACATGCTGGGGCGCAATATCTTGCAGTTCTGTGCCCAATATCTGGGTTCTGTGGTCGCTGCTGTGTATGTGCGCGAAGACCATGGCGGTCTTAAGCGCGTGGCCAGCTACGGGTTTTCCCGCGAGCAAGAAATGCAAGACCAAGTGATTCATAACGATGAAGGCATCATTGGCCAGGCCGCCCAACACCATAAGTTGATTCGCCTGGACGACGTGCCGGCGGATTACTTCAAAGTCAGCTCTGGGTTAGGCGAAGGCAGCCCTCGTAGTGTGCTCGTGATACCGACCAGTGATGATGACCGGGTCAATGGCGTGATCGAGTTGGGCTTTCTGCGCCCTTTGACGCAGCGTGATACCGAGCTGTTCGAGCTGATTGCCGACAACATCGGCACCTCGATTGAAGCCGCGCGTTATCGTCAGCGCCTACAGGAAGTGCTGGCCGAAACCCAGCAGCTCAACGAAGAGTTGCAGGTGCAGCAAGAAGAGCTCAAAACCGCCAACGAAGAGCTGGAAGAACAGTCGCGCATTCTCAAAGAGTCGCAAACCCACCTCGAAACCCAGCAAGCGGAACTCGAACAAACCAACGAGCAGCTGGCCGATCAGGCCCTGGCGCTGGAGTCGCAGCGTGATGCAATGGACCACAAAAACACCGAGCTGAATCAGGCTCAGGTGCAGCTCGAAGAGCGTGCAGAAGAATTGCAGCGCTCCAGCAAATACAAGTCAGAGTTCCTGGCCAACATGTCGCATGAACTGCGCACACCGCTGAACAGTTCGTTGATCCTGGCCAAACTGCTGTCCGAAAACCCGCAACAGAACTTGACTGCCGAGCAGGTCAAATTTGCCGAGTCGATTTACTCGGCGGGTAACGACTTGCTGAACCTGATCAACGACATTCTGGATATCTCCAAGGTAGAAGCCGGCAAGCTTGAAGTGCGTCCCGAGAATGCAATGGTTGCCAGGCTCATTGAAGGCTTGCGCGGCATGTTCCAGCCAATGGCGGCAGACAAGGCACTGGATTTCCACGTTGAAGTGCAGCCTGGCACGCCGCCGATGATTTTCACGGACCGTCAGCGCTTGGAGCAGATCCTGAAGAATCTGCTGTCCAACGCCGTTAAATTCACTGAAAAAGGCCAGGTCAGCCTGACCGTTTCACGTCAACCGGGGGAGGGCATTGCCTTCACCGTGCGCGACTCGGGGATCGGTATTGCCCCTGACCAGCAGGAGAGCATCTTCGAAGCCTTCCGTCAGGCAGACGGCACTACCAACCGGCGCTACGGCGGTACAGGTTTGGGGCTGTCGATTTCGCGTGATCTGGCAACATTGCTCGGCGGCTCGATCAGCATCACGAGTGAACCGGGCCAGGGCAGCATTTTCACCTTGATTTTGCCCCAACAGTTTATCGAGCACGATGAGCCTTATGCGCAACCCGCACCAGAGTTGCCCGCCAGAGCTACGCAGATGACGGCCAAAGCCGCACCGGTCGTTGCAGCGATGGCGCCAGTCGAGATACCCCGTTTCATGGATGACCGTGAAAAAGCACCGTTCACGACGCGTTGTATTTTGGTGATTGAAGACGAACCTAACTTCGCGCGCATCCTCTTCGATCTGGCGCATGAGTTGGGGTATCAGTGCCTGGTCGCCCATGGTGCGGATGAAGGCTTCAACCTGGCGGCCGAGTTTATTCCAGATGCGATTTTGCTCGATATGCGCCTGCCGGATCATTCCGGACTGACCGTGTTGCAACGCCTAAAAGAGCTGGCTGCGACCCGGCACATCCCGGTGCATGTGATTTCGGTCGAGGACCGGGTTGAGGCCGCCATGCACATGGGCGCGGTGGGTTATGCGGTGAAGCCGACCACGCGCGAGGAACTCAAAGATGTGTTTGCCCGCCTTGAAGCGAAGCTGACACAAAAGGTCAAGCGGGTGCTGCTGGTTGAAGACGATGACCTGCAGCGCGACAGTATTGCGCGCCTGATCGGTGATGACGACATTGAAATTACGGCCGTGGGCTTCGCGCAGGAGGCTCTGGACCTGCTGCGCGAAAATATCTACGACTGCATGATCATCGACCTCAAACTGCCTGACATGCTGGGCAACGACTTGCTCAAGCGCATGTCCACCGAAGACATTTGCTCATTCCCGCCGGTCATCGTGTACACCGGGCGTAATCTGACGCGGGATGAGGAGGCGGAACTGCGCAAGTATTCGCGCTCTATCATCATTAAGGGCGCGCGCTCCCCTGAGCGCTTGCTCGATGAAGTGACTTTATTTCTGCACAAAGTGGAATCTCAGCTGTCCCATGAACGGCAAACGATGCTCAAAACTGCACGTAGTCGCGACAAGGTGTTTGAGGGCCGCAAGATTTTGCTGGTGGACGACGATGTTCGAAATATCTTCGCGCTGACCAGCGCACTGGAGCAAAAGGGCGCGATTGTGGTCATTGGCCGAAATGGTCGCGAAGCCATCGAACGCTTGAATGAAGTCGACGACATCGACCTGGTGTTGATGGACGTGATGATGCCCGAGATGGACGGTTACGAAGCCACGGTTGAGATTCGCAAGAACCCGCGCTGGCGCAAGCTGCCGATCATCGCGGTCACGGCCAAGGCCATGAAGGACGATCAGGAGCGCTGCCTGCAAGCCGGGTCCAATGATTACCTGGCCAAGCCCATCGATCTGGATCGCCTGTTCTCGCTGATTCGTGTGTGGTTACCCAAAATGGAACGTATCTAAGTGACGCGAAACACCGATATCGAAATACGGCTGCTGATTGAAGCGATCTATCTCAAGTACAGCTATGACTTTCGTGATTACTCTGGCGCATCGATCAAGCGCCGGGTGCATCACGCCATGCGCCAATTTGATTGCAATACCATTTCGGCTTTGCAGGAGCGGGTGCTACACGATCCCACGGTATTCATGCAGTTATTGCAGTTCTTGACCATCCCGGTCAGCGAGATGTTTCGCGACCCGGAACACTTCCTGGCCATTCGCCAGGAAGTGGTGCCGATCCTCAGAACCTACCCGTCACTGAAAATATGGATCGCAGGGTGCAGCACGGGTGAGGAGGTGTATTCGATGGCCATCTTGCTGCGTGAAGAAGGTTTGCTGGACCGCACCATCATCTATGCGACGGACATTAACCCGCGGTCGCTGGACAAGGCCAAGCAGGGGATTTTTTCGCTGGAAAATATCCGCGCCTACACCCAGAACTACCAAAAGGCGGGCGGACAGAAGGCGTTTTCTGACTACTACACGGCCGCCTATGACTTCGCCATTTTCGACAAGAGCCTGCGTGAGAATGTGACCTTCGCCGATCACAGCCTGGCGACGGATAGCGTGTTCTCAGAAACACATTTAATTTCGTGCCGTAATGTACTGATTTACTTCAATAAAAATTTGCAAAATCGCGCCTTTGGTTTGTTTCATGAATCGTTATGTCATCGCGGTTTTTTGATGTTGGGCAGCAAGGAGACGCTGGACTTTTCTGACTACAGCAAGCAGTTCACGGCGCTGCTCAAGCCCGAACGGATTTATCGCAAGCTATGACTCGCGACGATCAAGAAGTGAAGCTCGACCGCTCGAGGCGTGTCGATGCGATTGTGGTGGGCGCTTCTGCGGGCGGGGTTGAGGCGTTACTGGCGATTTTCGCGGATCTGAAGCCTGGCTTCAGGTTGCCCATTATCGTGGTGCTGCATCTGCCGGATGAGCGCCGCAGCCAGTTGGCAGAGGTGTTTGGTCGTCGCTTGCAGGTGCCAGTCAAAGAGGTGGATGACAAAGAGCCCATTGTGCCGGGTACGGTGTATTTCGCTGCCCCCGGTTATCACGTGTCGATTGAGCGTGATCACAGTTTTTCGTTGAGTCGCGAGGAGCGCGTGCACTACTCACGGCCCTCGATTGATTATTTGTTTGAGTCCGCGGCCGATGTGTATCAACACCGTCTGGCCGCGATATTACTGACTGGCGCCAATCAGGACGGTGCTCAGGGGCTGGCAACGGTCAAGCTGCAAAGTGGCTTGACCATCATCCAGGACCCTGAAGAAGCCTTGGTTTCGACTATGCCGCAAGCGGCACTGGATCGGATAAAACCAGACTACATCCTCCCTTTGCGCGGCATCGGCCGTCTGCTTGTTGAGCTGGAACGAATCGAATGCTACTGAGTGATATTCAAGCCAAGTTGCTGATCGTGGACGATCTGCCTGAGAACTTATTGGCGCTTGAAGCGTTGATCAAGCGCGAGGATCGCACTGTCTATAAAGCCTTGTCGGCCGACGAGGCCTTGTCGCTGTTGCTGCAACACGAGTTCGCCATCGCCATTCTTGATGTCCAGATGCCGGGCATGAATGGCTTCGAGCTGGCTGAACTGATGCGTGGCACTGACAAAACCAAAAACATCCCGATCGTGTTCGTCAGTGCCGCAGGCCGTGAGATGAACTATGCCTTTAAGGGCTACGAAAGCGGTGCTGTGGACTTCTTGCACAAGCCTTTGGACATTCACGCGGTCAAGAGCAAGGTTAATGTGTTTGTCGATCTGTATCGGCAAAGAAAGGCCGTCAGGCAGCAGGTTGAAGCGCTGGAAAAGAGCCGCCGCGAACAGGAAGTGCTGCTGGCGCAGTTAAAAGTGACTCAGAGTGAGCTTGAGCATGCTGTGCGCATGCGTGACGACTTCATGTCGATTGTGTCCCACGAGGTGCGAACGCCGCTCAACGGGCTGATTCTCGAAACCCAACTGCGCAAAATGCATTTGGCGCGCGATAACGCTTCAGCTTTTACCATGGACAAGATGCAGGCGATGGTCGAGCGCGATGAGCGTCAGATCCAGAGCCTGATCCGGCTGATTGAAGACATGCTCGATGTGTCGCGCATTCGCACAGGCAAGTTGTCGATTCGACCTAATGAATTCGATTTGTCGCGTCTGGTGACTACCCTGGTTCATACGTTTGCTTCGCAAATCAACGCCGCACAATCGAGCATCAATCTGCGTGCCGAGAAGCCGGTGGTGGGGCAGTGGGATGAGTTCAGGATCGAGCAAGTGGTGTCCAACCTGTTGACCAATGCGCTGCGCTATGGGGCCAAAAGCCCGATTGATGTGTCGGTGTACGCTGAAGGCAAATGGGCAGTGGTCGAGGTTCGGGATCAAGGCATTGGCATCAGCGAAGAGAACCAGCAACGAATATTTCTGCAATTCGAACGTGTTTGCGCCAAACATGCGGTCGCCGGGCTGGGTTTGGGCCTGTTTATCTCTGAGCAAATTGTTGCCGCGCATCACGGGAAAATCACCGTGCACAGCGCGTTGGGTGAAGGCGCCTTGTTCCGGGTCAGTTTGCCATTGGAGCAAAACTCTTAAAATTTGCGCAACCTATGGCCGCCGTCATGGTCGTATTGGCAGCATTTGAGGAATGAAGGTTTCCCCCATGAGTGAAGATGCACAAGATGTGGTGTTGATTGTCGAAGATGATCCTTCGATCCTGATGGTCCTGTCCGCCTATTTGTCCGGTGAAGGCTATCGTGTGTTGCAGGCGGAGAATGGCGAGCAGGCATTCGAAATTTTGGCCAGCAAACCGCACCTGGACCTGATGGTCACTGACTTTCGTCTGCCCGGCGGGATCTCGGGTGTGCAGATCGCTGAGCCGGCGGTTAAATTGCGGCCCGATCTGAAGGTGGTCTTCATCAGCGGCTACCCACAGGAAATCCGCGAGACAGACAGCCCCATCACGCGCAAAGCCCCTATTTTGGCTAAACCGTTCGACCTGGACGAGCTACAGAACACTATCAAGACTCTGTTGGCCTGACATTCCCCGAAAGGTTCAGGGTTGGCTTTGCGTCTTGCCTGCCTGCACCATCTCATTCACTTTGGCCGTCAGCAGGTCAAAGGTGAAGGGCTTGGTAATCAGGTGCATGCCCTCATCCAGAAACCCGCCGCGCGCCGTAGCATGTTGTGCGTAGCCGGTAATGAACAACACCGGCAACTGCGGCCGGACCTGGCGACTGATTTCGGCTAACTGACGCCCATTCATACCCGGCAACCCCACATCGCTGATCAATAAATCAATGGTTTGCGCAGACTCGATAATCGGCAGTGCGCCATTGGCGTCTTCTGCACTGATCACCGTATAACCTTGCTCGCGTAATACATCGGTCACCAGATTGCGCACGGCACTGTCGTCTTCGACGACCAGCAGCGTTTTGCTCGCGTTGGCGCAGGTTTGGGCCAACGACAGTCTGTCTACGTTCAAACGGCTACCGCTTGCGTTAAACCGGGGCAGGAAAATCTCGACCGTGGTGCCATGCAGCTCCTGGCTTTGGATGCGTACATGACCCCGTGACTGTTTGCAAAATCCATAAATCATAGACAGGCCCAAGCCTGTGCCTTGGCCAATGGGCTTTGTTGTAAAAAATGGATCAAAAGCACGTTTTAGCGTGCTTTCGGCCATGCCGCAGCCATTGTCCGTCACGCGCAGCACAATGTAATCGCCTGGCGTGAGCTTGGCATTGGCTTCGCTGAAGTCTGTGTTCACCTCTTGGTTAAAGGTTTGAACGGTAAAATGCCCGGCGGCTGGCATGGCATCACGGGCGTTTGAAATCAGATGTAGCAACGCATTTTCCAATTGCACGGGGTCTACTTCTGCCACCCATAGGGCATCGTCAACTTCAAGGGTTAGTTGTGTATCCGGGTCCAGGTTTTGTGCGATGAGTTGGTGCTGTGCCATCAGCCACGGGTTGATGGAAAGGGGCTTGGCGTCCAGTGACTGGCGCCGTGAAAAAGCCAGCAGCCGATGGGTGAGGCCCGCAGCGCGATTGGCGGACGTCACCCCCATGTCAATCAGACTGTCCAGTTCGTCGGTTTTGCCCCGAGCTACTTTGCGCCGCAGTAACTCCATACTGCCGATGATCCCGGCCAGCATGTTGTTCAGGTCATGGGCTATACCGCCGGTGAGCTGGCCAATAGCTTCCATTTTTTGCGCGTGGCGCAGGTCTTCGTTGTGCTTGAGTTGTTCTTCCACTCGCTGATTTATTTCAATATCAATAGCTTGCAGTGCATTCTTAATAAAGTTTTCACGTTCAGTCAGGCGTGCTGCGCAGTCACGGGCAATGTATTGCTGACGTCGGCTTCGCAACGCGTTTTTCGACAGGCAGAGTAACTGTGTGTAGGTCCAGGAGGGCGCCAACAACATCGCGTTACCGAGTTGAGCGCTGAGTTCGGTGATTTGCAGGTCAGACCAGGATTGGCCTGATGTCAGTACGATCACCGCCACATCGGACCAGTCTGGCTGGTGCGCAAGTACCTTGCTCAGTTCGCGCAGTTCTTCGGCTTGCCGTGAGCTGGCTTCGACAATCAGCAGCCCCGCGCCTTCTGTCAGTGCCGGTTGCAGCTGATCGATGCGCGAAAGCTGAAGGCTGTTAACACCGCCCGATGCCAATTGTTGCTGATCGACAGACCTGACCAGTCCGGGGCACGTGAGAATCAGTGCGCGCTCTTCGCGTGGACCCAATGTAATCACAGAATATCCCGCCTTTTGATACCTGACCTATAACCATTCCCCGCGTATTAAGCGGCTATAAGGTCTTGACCCTGCGGTATCGTGGCGGTTCAACGTTTTGAAATTATTATTAATATGGAGGGTTTATTGGCGTTAACACGGTGCGTTTGAGTAAGTCCATTGCGATCTCCTCACCCATGACCGTGACGTGCTCGCTCAGGCCCTGAGTGGCAGGCAGTGCTCAAAGTCCCTGCTGTAAGGCCGGGTCATCCGGGTTTTGCTGCTCCAGCTGCGCCAGCAGCACCTGCACATTTTGCAATTGCCCGGACTCCTTCCAGTAACGGATTAACAACACCCGGGCTTTGCGATTGGAAGGCTGGCGTTGCAGCAGTTCTTCAAGTTGGCGTTGTGCCGCCTCCAGTTGCTCAAGGTCATGCAAGGCGATCGCAAGCTTGTAACGGTAGTCGCTGTTGTCGGGTTCCAGTTCTACCGCTTTAGCCAAACCCAGCAGGGCGTACTCGGTTTGGCCATGGTTAAGCAGCCAAATGCCCAGTGCATGTTGTAAGTAGGCAGAGTCGGGCTTGGCTTGCAGTTGCTGGGCCAATAATGCGCGGGCCTTGTCAGTTTCACCGCGCTTGTCCAGCAACTCTACCCGCGCGACCACGGCTCTTAGATTGTCCGGTTCAAGGAGGGTGACTTTTTCCAGCGCGGCTTGAGCATCGTCCAATTGACCTTCATGCAGGTACAGCCGTGCCAGTTGGCCTTGCGCTTGTGCGCTGTCCGGCTGGGTTTTGAGTGCCCGTTCATATTCGTCAATTACGTGTTGCAGCGGACCGAAATACAGCCCTTGCTCATCCGGTGATAACCCCAGCAACGCATTGGCGGCAGCAAAGCGCACGCTTTGCTGCGTGTCATCCAGGATCGGCCCCAGCAGCAGTGTGCGTTGAGCGTTCGGCACCAAGCCGACGATGCTCTGGATCGCGGCTTCGCGAACCAGAGGCGAAGGATGTTGCAAATCGGCATCGGCAAGCTTCAAGGCTTGCGGGCTGGGGTAGTTGGGCAGTTCGGCATGCAGGCTGGCGCGGCGGATGTCGGATAAATCAGTACGGGCCAATTGCTGATAAAGCACGCGCGCAGCCCCCGGCTGACCATTGTGCGCCTGCTCAAGCGCCTTGGCGTAGCTGTGGGGGACGCTGGCAGAGTTCACGGTCGCGCTAGGGCGCATCCACAACCAGAGGCAGGCGGCAACGATGGCAGAGGCAAGGCTGATCAGCAGATAGCGGCGGGGCTTGAGCATGCAAATTCCAGAAACAGGCGTGCGTAAGGGTGTTCAGCTTCGGCCAGTGAGCCTGATGAGTCAAACCCTTGTCTGACCTCAAGCGCTGAGCTTGTGGGAATGTACAACAAAGCCCGTGATACCTTGTGCAGCCGACTGGCGTGTTTACCCACGGTTGCTGGCAGCATGGCGTGCATAAGAACTGGAGATTTGCCTGATGAAAATCGTCATTGCCCCTGACTCGTTCAAAGACAGCCTGAGCGCTGCAAAAGTCGCCGATGCCATTGCTATCGGCCTGGCTGACGTCTTGCCGCACGCGCAGTTGATCAAATGCCCGATGGCCGACGGCGGTGAGGGAACCGTTGACGCGATTGTGGCAGCAGGCAATGGCCAGTTACGCCGTCATCAGGTGCAAGGGCCTTTGGGTGAGCCGGTTCAGGCGAACTGGGGCTGGCTGCCGGACAGCCACACCGCGATCATTGAAATGGCAGAAGCCAGTGGCTTGCAATTGGTGGCGCTCGGCCAACGCAATGCATGCATCAGCAGCACCTATGGCACCGGTGAGTTGATCAAGGCCGCGCTGGACGCAGGCGCACAGCGCATCATTCTGGCCATCGGTGGCAGTGCGACCAATGATGCAGGTGCCGGGGCGCTGCAAGCCTTGGGGCTGGGATTGTTTGATGCTCAAGGTCAGCCGCTGCCTCGTGGCGGTTTAGCGTTGGCCAAGCTGGCCCGCATCGAACTGCAAGGGCTGGATGCAAGGCTGGCCGGGGTGCGCTTTGAAATCGCAGCGGACGTGAATAACCCGCTGTGCGGCGAGCACGGCGCCTCGGCCATTTTCGGCCCGCAGAAAGGCGCCTCGCCCGAGCAAGTCAACCTGCTGGACCAGGCGCTGGGGCATTTTGCAGACCGTTGCGCCACTGTGCTGCCCAAGGATGTGCGTGATGAGCCAGGCTCTGGAGCGGCAGGTGGGTTGGGCTTTGCTGCCAAGGCGTTTCTTGGCGCGCAGTTTCGCGCCGGGGTGGAGGTCGTCGCGGAACTGGTCGCTCTGGCAGAGGCGGTGCAGGGCGCGGCGCTGGTCATCACCGGCGAAGGCCGTTTCGATGCACAAACCTTGCGCGGCAAGACGCCCTTTGGCGTGGCACGCATCGCTCAGCAACACGGCGTGCCTGTGGTCGTAGTGGCGGGCACTTTGGGTGATGGCTATCAAGCGCTCTACGCGCACGGCATTCATGCGGCGTTTGCTCTAACCAGCGGCCCGATGACGCTGGAGCACGCGTGTGCGCATGCGTCGCAGTTGTTGACTGATCGCGCGCGCGACATCGCACGGTTGTGGAGCCTGGGCCAGGGTTAAGAGGGCCACCGACAGCGGCGTGGCTAATGCTTAAAACACAGAATCGTGTAAGCTTCGCGGTTCTTCGCATTCGACCCTTAGCGAGCCCTATGCCGTCGTTCTTCAAACGCTCTTTGCTGCCTAAGTTGCGCAGTTTCCCGTTGGCCGCCGATGCGGTGCACATCTTGCCCAGTGCGGCCGAGTTTCGCCGTTGCCTGTTGCAGCATATTGCAGGTGCCCGTCAGCGCATTACGCTGGTGGCCTTGTACCTGCAACAGGATGAAGCCGGACAGGAAATTCTCGATGCTCTGCATGCCGCCAAAGCCGCCCGGCCTGAGCTTGAAATCGTGGTCATGGTCGATTGGCTGCGCGCTCAGCGCGGATTGATTGGCGCGGGCAAGCAGCCTGGCAATGCGGCCTGGTATCAGGCGCAGACGCAGGCACATGACACGCAGGTACCGATTTACGGCGTGCCGGTGCAAACCCGTGAACTGTTCGGGGTGTTGCACCTTAAAGGCTTCATCGTTGACGACTGCGTGATCTACAGCGGTGCCAGCCTCAATAACGTGTACCTGCACAAGTTCGACAAGTACCGTTTCGATCGCTATCACGTACTTAACAACAAGCCGTTGGCCGATTCGATGCAGCATTTTGTGCAGCACGATTTGATCCAGACCCAAGCGGTGCATCGGCTTGATGTGCCTTCACTGCCGAGCACGCGCAGTCTGCGCTCTGCCATCGGTGATCTGCGCAGTCGTCTGAAAAAAGCCAGTTACGACACCAGCGCCGGTACGGTCGGCCATTTCGGCCTGTCTGTCAGCCCTTTGCTGGGGGTGGGTAAAAACAACCCGCTCAGTCGCGTGATCTGTGAATTGATCGCCAGTGCGCAACAGCAACTGACCCTCTGTACCCCGTACTTCAATCTGCCTTTGCCTGTGACCCGCGAAATCAATCGCGCGCTGGAGCGGGGTGTACGCATTGATATCGTGGTTGGTGACAAGACGGCGAATGATTTCTACATCCCGCCCAGTGAGCCGTTCAAAGTGATCGCGGCGTTGCCGTATTTGTATGAGTTGAGCCTGCGCCGGTTTGCTAAAAGTCATCAGCGTATGATCGACAGCGGCCTGCTGAACCTGCACTTGTGGCGCGACGGCGATAACACCTATCACCTCAAGGGTATGTGGGTGGATGAGCGCTACACCCTGATTACGGGCAATAACCTCAATCCGAGGGCGTTTCGTCTGGATCTGGAAAACGGCCTGTTGATCGATGATCCACGGCGCGAACTGCTAGAGCCACGACGCAAAGAGCTGGATGCGATTTTTGCTCACGCCCGGCGCATTGACTCATACAAACACTTGGAAACCCTGGCCGATTACCCGCCAGCAGTGGCCAAGTTTTTGCGCCGGGTCAGCCGGGTGCGGATCGAGCGCTTGCTGTACCGGATACTGTGAGCGCAGGGTGGGCAGACCAGTTTTAACCACCGGCCTGTCCTTCTTCGGGTCGTTAGAAGAATACGGTCATCGACAAAGCCCACGGTGTCAGAGAGCGCAACGCTGCGGTTGATGGTTTTACCGACAATCCCCGGATCATTAATGTCGCCACCCACGTATTTACCGGGGGCAGGTTTTGGCACGTCTACGGTGTCATACAGGTTGTTGTTGAAGGTGGCGCTCAAGTCATAGGCCGAGCGTTGCTGGGTCCAGATGCCGCTTAACCCCAGGTTGGCTTGATGGCTCACAGGCCCGGTCTGAAATTTGCCACGCAGCCCGGCCATTGCACTGCGGTTGTCTTCATCGTGGGCCACAAACATGTTTGAGGCCGTGGTCGCGCCTGCAGAGTTGACCAAGGTTGGCGTCGAATAATTACCGACTTCACGCGTGTGTTTGGCCCCGGCTGCGGCATACGCGGTCCAGTGGTCGTTGAGGTCGTACTCGGCACGCGCCATGCCAAACGTGTCTTCCAGTTCAGTGGATGTCCACTTCTGGCTGTAGTTGTGGTCGGCATCGGGGGCATGGGGGATGTCTGAGAGCTTGGCGCCCGCGTACACCACGTTACGGTTGCCATTGATGCGTTGCTTTTGATAGCCAACATCAGTCGATACACGCAAGCGATCACCACGGTAATCCAGACCCAGGGCAAACAGCTTGGTGCGCTGGTTTTCATCGTCGATGGCGGTGTCACCTGCGCGTTGCGCCAGGTTCATGCGTACCCCGAACGGGTTGTCGGTGCCAAAGCGTTGTCCCAGATCGAGGTGCTCACCTACGCGTCCATCGCTGGAAATATCCGTGGTAAAGCGTCGGGTCGGTGTGTCCAACGCGCGTTTTGGCTGAAGGTTAATGCCGCCTCCCACCCCCGAACCGGTAGGCGTAACGCCATTGATGAAGGCATTCGGCCCTTTGAACACTTCTACACGCTCAAGGTTGTCAGCTGAAATGACCTGGCGTGGCAGAACACCGTACAAACCGTTATAGGAAATATCATCTGTGCTGAGGGGGAGGCCGCGGATCACAAAAATTTGTGAGGCGTTGCCGTAGCCGAATGACTGGCGCACGGAGGCGTCATTGAGCAGCACATCACCCAGGTTTTCGGCCTGTTGGTCTTCAATCAGTTGCGAGGTGTAGCTCGACATCGTGAAAGGGACATCCATGATGTCCTGATTACCCAGCACGCCCAATTCACCGCCGCGCGCGATCTGACCGCCGCTGTACACAGCAGGTAAGGCGTTTTGGGGCGGGGCATCGGCCGATACAGCGGTAGGGTCCAGTGTCAACGTGCCCCCCGCTGCTTGATCAGCATGGACGGCAAAACCGGCACACGCACTCAGGCAGCCGATGAGGGTTGCAGCAATGGGGGGTAGACGAAAAGGCAGGGGAGGTGAGGGCAACATCGAAATTTCCGCATGCGAAGAATAATGAGGTGATCAGCTTCCATGTGGATATAAAAGCAAATGATATAGATTCGTAGTTGTAACAAAAAGAAATATCTGCCCGCCCTTTAAGAAACAGAGCGCGACATGAAGTTATCGAGAAAGAGGATCAGGCGTGATCCTCGTGGGAGAGGTCGGTTGTGAGAGGCGTGAGGCTTCAATGCGCTGCGAGATTCAGGCCAGTACGCGCCATGCCTGCGGTGGAACGAAACTCTCAAGCTCGTCTTCAACGGCTTGAATGATGTGCGCCACTTCGCCGGTGGTCATGACGGTGGAGCAGGGAATGCCGGCAATTGCGATAACCGTCTCGCCACTGGCGCGGTCGTACAGTCGCACGATCATGCTGCGAGGCGCATCCATGGTTGCCTCAAAGCCCATCGGTTTAAAATGCCAGCGCATCAGTTGGCAGGCGTTGGGAAAGGTCACTTTAGTACTGTTGCCCATAGGATTCATCGAGCGTTTCCTTTTGCTCAGTGTCTGAACGGTAACGGGTAAAGCCCGGCATCTGTTATTCGAGCCTTACCGGGTCAAACCTAGCACCTGTCGTACAACGCGATGAGATTTTTGTTACCTGAAGGTCAATTGAATGGCGAGTTTTTGATGTAAATCATGCAGTGAAGCGATTTAGCGTCGCTTTGCAGATGTGAGCGGCTTTAGCTCAACACAGGGGTTGACGGTTATCCAGGCATGGGGAGCCAACAACTGGCTCCCTTAACAGGCCTTACGGTGTAGTTGGCGGTGTAGTTTTAGGAATTTTGATAAGACCGTTGAAAAGAGTTAAGACATTCATGCTGTTAACGGTACTTATCAAGTGCAACTCATCGAACGCAGAGACATCATAGGTAAGGGTGCGTGGGTCGGGCTTAAACATTTGGCTGGCCGGGCCACTATTCATGATGCGTTCCAAGCCATTACGTAAGCTCTCTTTAGTTTGAAACGATGCCAGGCCAAAGTTCGGGTCGTAATAAAACCATTTTTTAGCAGACCCGTTCACTACCACTCCGGCTGTCACCCCATGTTTATTATTCCCGATCAGTATGCTCCCTGATGCTCTCGCATCGGCCAGATCTGCAATGATTTCTGAGTAAGTTGCCTGGTAGGGGGTTTGTCCACCGTGAAAATCTGTTCTAAGGGTGGCCTGAAAGTTTGTCAGATTTTGCTTAAATTTTTGTGTGTTGACATGCTCAGGATGCGCCACCGTGGTATAGAAATTTTCGATCAATATGTGTTGCTTCCCTTCTTGAATGGCATAAGCCATTGCGTTGGACAGCGCTGCACATTCACCTACCGAGATAGGGTTGACCTGATTGAGATAGAATCCTTGCGGCATGTGTAACATCTTCCCTCCGGCCGCGGTGACCTCCTCACTGAACCTTTGGGAATTACCTAAGCTAATGTGTATGGCGTCAAGTTCAATTTTTTTTCTTAAACAGCCAATCTCGTGTGGTGTTCGACCGGGAACCAGCGTCAGTTCTTTTAGCTGGGGAATCGTCAATGAAGGAGAATACCCGTTAATAACAGCGGGGTTGCCTGACGTATAACCCAGATTGAAATTGTGTGCATCAGCGAGTTTGGCGTTTATCAGTTGTGTCCCATACGCCTGAGGTAATTTCTCCAGGAAATCTATTCGCTGAGACAGACGGCCTAGTTGTTCCGCAGAGCACGTGGAGGCCACGGCCAGCTTCTTAATGTCATCAATTTTCATTGACGCGGCGTAACCTGATACGTTAGGTGGCGTTTGACTACTAAAGCCACGATTGAAACCTGTGTTATCGGTAAGTAATGCGTTCGCGCGCGCCGTTTCAAAATCTTGTGCAAAGTTCGGATTGGATGTGTTGCCAAACCAACTGGAAAACCAGCCCGAGTGCTGGATGTCCCCATCGCGTGCCACCACGGTGGGCGAAAAATTGTTCAGGTGCGCGCCATAGGGGCGCGAACGGGCAGCATCATAGCTGTACCATTTACCCTCTTTGAGCACCGCGCTGGTCTCTACGCTGTTTCCGGCAATCTGTAAGTTCCCCTTCGCCGCGATTTCATACTGTCGGCTGGCCGCCTTCAAGAAGTCATAGCTGCCACTGGCTGCACTGAATGTCTTGATCGCCTTGCTTGTAAGTTTAACCCCGCCCTCAAGGAGAGTGCCGGCGACACTGAAGGGGTTAAATTCCCCAATAAGAGGCTTGCCAATAATTTTGCTTGCCTGCAAAATTTTAGCCCCCGTCGAAGCGGCTTTACTGGTGACGTTTAAAACTTTCGCACTGACCCCGGCGGCGGCTGTAGCAAAACCAAATATATCAAAAGCGAGGTCTAAAGCCCCTGCACCATAATTGCCCTTACTAAAGTTAACAATGGCGGATCTCAAGGGAATCAGGTCCAGAAAAAAATTATTGACGTTCTTCTCGGCGTCGAGTGCGTCTTCGTAACGTGTACTACCCGTGGCTTGCCTCACCACCGCCTCGTTATCAATATCAAGATGCTCAACCATTACATTGGCAATGGTTTGAGTGCGCGGACTTGAAAAACTATTGGGGGGCAGGCCTGTACTGGAGGGAGGTCTGGATGTCAGGTTTGCGACGGTGGAGGGTATAAACGCTTCCATCTTTATAGTGTTAGCGCCAGAGAGTCGGTCCGAGTGGTTATAAATACCCATCGAGATCGGTTTTATTTTCCCCTCAGAGGTATTGATTTCATAAGCGCACTGTGTGGAGCCAACCGTGGTCTTCACAAAGAGCGAAGGCTTTTTATCGACGTGAGTGCTCGTCAGTCCTCTTTTATATATTTGTTCTTGACGAAACTCTAGCGCGCCGAATTCAAAGTTCTTTCTGTCAGGCAAGGGAAGTTCGGAGATGAAATGTTTAATAAGGATGGCAATCGATTCTTTAGTGTCGTCCATGGCCTGTGAGAATTTCGTATTGAACACTTCGTTGGTGTCGAACACGAGGGATTTGTCTTTGATAGCCGCCGCGATACGCGGATCGGAAGTTTTCCATTCGATGTTGCTCATTACCTGCCCGCCCATCGCAATATCGAGCAGTGAGTGACCGTACACGGGGCCTCGCGCCGCCACAGATAACAGGTAGGGAGACGGTGTCGAGGGATGTTTAGGTTCCAGCAGCGGTTCTTCAAAAGGCACACCTGCACCAAACCGCTCTTTAAGTTTGAGCAACGCAATTTCTTTGCGGCTGGGGATTTCGGTGTTCGCTAGTCTGGATCCTTTAATTCGTTCAGACGACTGAGCATTGAACGTGGTTCTCCCTAGCTCGATTTCTTGCGCGCTGTAATCTTCGGATTCTTTTGCCGGGAGAATGCCTTGAACCACGGCCCAATCCAGCAGGGCGAGCTTATTGGCTTGTTGAGTGCTGGCTTTATATTGCGCTCCGAGGGTTTGAGCCTCAGTCATGACCTGGGCATAGCTCAAGTTGGGAACGGTGCCCGGAGCATTAGCCTCTACCGAAGCCGCTGCAACGGCGAAGCTGACCCAGGCGCCACTGCCATAGGTCACGCTGTCGGGGATATCTTTAGCCAGGAACTCCGGTGCTTTTCTTGCCAATAGCAGGTAGGCGCCCACGTTGGCCATCTCAGGGGTGGTTTTACCCGTGCGGCTCAAGTGGCTGCTCAGTTCTGCGCGTATTTTCGATACCGGTTCTCCCCAGTGACTTTGCTGTGCCAAGTCGAAGCCAGCGACTTTGTTACGGCGTGGCGTGGTTAAGGCATCCGGGTCGAGCATCAAATTAATGGCTGCCAGCGCGTAATCATTCGCGCTGGAGTCCGTGGCGATGCCATCTAATTGAGCTTGTAAGCTTTGCCCAAGTGCTTGGGCGCGAGGCGTACTGATGATGGTCTCCAGCGCCTTGGCCGGGTTTTTTATAGCTTCTTCGCTGAGCTTTTGGTTGCTGTTCAGGTATTCCAGTATTCCGACGCTTGTGCCGCCCATGTGCGATGGATTTGGACGACTAGCAACGAAATTGGTGGCGCCGCTCAATAGGGTGCTTTGTTCACGTTCAGTGAGAGGTCGCGGCCATGACAGGCTGCCGCCAAAATTGCCCAGCGGGTGCTGCAAGGCTCTGCTCAGTACGGCATCCGCCAGAGTGCTTACTTGTAAAGAGCGTGTCGGTAAAAACCACTCACTGTCCTTGATATACGTTTCGAGTGTGACCGTACTGCCCGACTGGGGGATGTAGGGCGAGTCGGGGTGAATGTCCATCTGCGTATTTTTAAGTTCAGATGTTATGGCTCCAGGAGGAGGATGTGGCCCCAGCTTCGTCATGATTGCGTTAAGTTTTTTGCCCAACTCCATTAGGTCTTGTTTATCGGCTAATGCCTTTTTCAAACCTACGCTGACTGATGCGGTGCTTGAGAGGTTTTTGGGGTGGGTCTGTGCAGCCACAGAATGATGGGTAAGGGTGTGTGGCTCTGAAGAGGTTTGCGGCCTGTCTTGCGAAGCAGGTGCCAGTTCTTTGGCGGTGGGCAGGGGCTGCTGCGGCCTGTTCTGTACTGTCGAAAGCGTGGAAGTTGTCATTCAAGGACTCCTGTAAAATGTGGCGAGATGATTCTCTGGCGACAGGACGTGATGGGTTCCTGAGGCGTCCTTGTGGGTGCGCAAATCACGTTTTCGGGTTCCTAGGCACCGTCAGCAACGTGTAAGGAGTTCGTACACTCGGGGTGTTTTGATTGCAGATCATTAATGACAGGCAGCAATCTACGGCCCGGAATGCATTGGTTACGACTGATGTAAAGAGGGGGGGCAGCGAGGAGGGTGTTGGGTACAGTCATTTGGACGAACGCACTGTGGCCGATCTGATGTTTGCAGCGTTAAACACATCAGGTCCAGCCACTGTGGGTACAGAGCCTAGGCTGTAACGCCCAGGTGCAGTTTTTTGGACAAAAAACAGACCTGAGCATCAGCCTGGCCTGTTCGTTGGCTCATTCAGAAAGCAAAACTGTAGTGCGCTGTAATGCCATGTTCGCGGGCACGATCACCGCGGTGATGGTTCATGCTGACGTTAAAAGTGCTATCAGGAGTTAGCTGTGCAACGCCGCCGATGTCCAACTGGGTGCTAGCCTTGTTCATCGGTGCACCGCTGATGTGCATCGTGGCGCCCTCTTGCCAGGCAACGTCGGATACGGGTCGCAGGTCCCCACTGCCACGCGTATAAGCCGCGCCAGAGGTGATGCTTAGCCAGGCAGGACCCACTGAAGTTTTGCTCAGATCGAACATGAAACGTATGCCTCCAGTGGCCATATTCACTGCGCTCTGGGTGCTACGGATGTTTAATGCGCCATGTCCCCCTTGTTCTTTATAGGGCGCGCGGTGTAACCGTACGTGCGCCAGTTGCAAGTAGGGTTGTACGTCCCATATCCCCGATTGCCAACGATAGCGGCCTTCGATAAACGCCTGTCGGGTACGACTTTTGGCGTCACTGGACAGTGTTTCATTCAGTCCTGTGAAGCTGACCCGGCGTTTGCTTTGGACTGTGTGATGGGCATAAGCCAGCCCGCCATAAAGCCCGAATGCGTCCCACGTGTGCCCGGCATACAGGCCAATCTGATACGCGTCGAACCGGGCTTTGTCGCGCAAGCCAGTTGTGACGTCGCCTTGGCCGCTGGCCATCATTACGCCGAGGCGCGTGCCTTGGTTGAAGTCAAGATCGGCACCCAACAGCACACCTGTGGTGGTGTAGCGTGCCGCTTGAGCATTGCTATTGCCGTCGATGCGGCCATTGTTGTGCAGGGACTGAACCCACACGGTTTGGCGTGAAGGTGGCGACTCTTGTGTGGGGTGGTGCTGCACACTGCCTGCATGCTCAAGTGCTGTATTGCGTATGACGCGACTGTTTTCCATCAACACTGACTGGGTACTTGCATGTATTTGGCCGCTCAGTTGGTCGAGCGCAGGCGGGGCGTCTACGGGAAATAACGCAGTCAAGCGCTGCGCCAGAGGATGCGATACGGTCAGGCGGTCGGCAGCGTTGGCCGTAGCACGCTGGTTGGACGTAGTGGCCGCAGAGGCCAGCGGCACACCACGGCTGACTTCAAGCCCCAACGCGTTCAAGTCCAGAGTCTGATCAATGCGTAAAAACGGTGAAATCGCAGGGTGATCCACCGAGCTAAACTGCCCGTAAACACCGGCATCGGCTTCAAGTACCGCGTAGCGTTGTCCCAGTGTCATCACCTCAGCCTGCGGGATCAGGTGCAAGGTCCCACCGTGTAGCAGTGCTGAACCGGTCACCTCGAGTGCAGGTTTGGCAGGCATAAGGCCAGGTCGGAAAATGAACAGTGACTCGCGGCCTTGCTCGTAATCGCCATTGACGTTCAGGGCCTTGTCCGCACTACCGGGAGCAAGGGTGCCCAGTACCTGAGTGTGCGAGAGCGTGCCATCACCCCTTAGAAACCCGGCTGGGCCAACACGGGTGTAAGCGCCCAACTGTTGACCGGCAATGTGCGCCATGCCGCCGTTTATGTTGAGGGCGGTATTGAGCAACGTACCGTTAATAAGCAGTCGCCCACCCTTGACCTGAATGTCGCTCGATAAACGTTGAATGCCCTGGAGCTCCAAGGTGCCATCATCTAGCGTTGCGCCTGCAAAGCTATTGTGGCCACTGAGTCGTAGCCAGCCAGGCCCGCTCTTGCCAAGACGGCCAAGCCCGCCGATATCGTTTCGCCAATCGTCCCACGCATGACCCTGCCAAACCTTGGCTCCACCTGCTTGAGCACTCATTGCCACGTGGGTATCGACGCGTAACTGCCCAGGCCCGTCGATGGCTTTTTTCAGGTCCATCAAGCCCCAGCCATACACCTCATCCACGCCGGGCACACCCAGATCGCGTGCAGTGGTCAGGAGTACGTCGCGGATTTGCGCGTTACTCAGATAAGGGAAGCGCTCCATTAGCAAGGCAAGGCCGCCTGTAACGTGTGGTGCAGCCATCGACGTGCCTGATTCAACCTCATAAGCAAACGTTGGCTGGTTTGCAATGATCTTGAACCCGCTTATTTCGCCCTGCATGTCATAGGTTTTTTCGGCCTCTATCTGCGCTGAGACCACTGTGGAATTAATGTCGGTGCCGGGTGCTGCCAGGCACCAATTGTGGCTATATCCGCAGCGCATAGAACGGTCAGAGAGTGTGAGGCTTTGATTCACATTGACCACGCTGAGCCAGTAAGGCTCCAGCTCAGGGTACAGGCGTGGCAGCGTTGGCAAAGCGTCTGCGAACGGCGCGCTTTCTGGGGACAGATTTGCATACTCAGGTGTATTTCCCGCCGCCCAGACTTGCAACAAGCCAAACTGACGGGAGGCGTCTCCCAATGCACTGCCTAACTGACCGGGAGCTCCCAGTAGACTCTGGTCTAGCTGTGTAACACTCCTCAGCACTTGAGCCAGCCCCCAGCTGTGGTTAATCAGGCGAACCTGTAGCTGCTGGAGTTGCGCATGAGCATCGGATATGGCGCTTAGTGTCAAAGAGCGCGGTTCAAGTTCAATAGATACCGGGCTGAAGTAGGCATGGGTGGAATGGCGCATCGCGTGCAGCTGGCTCCCCCAGGCTAGCCCGTGAATCCCTTCACCGTCTCGGTTCGCCAGCAGTGTGCCTGCCACATGTGTCCCGTGGCTGTCAGCGCGTACTCCGATGTTTTCCAGAAAGTATTTCAACTCTTGGGCATCAACCAGCCCATCGGCCACGCTTTGTTCGAACGCCAGAATGTCTTCAGGGGGCACATCGTTCCAGGTCACTTGTTCGAGATCACCACGGGTATAAAAACACCCGTCGGCGACCGACAGGTTTTGTTCACTGTGGCATCCAGGCTCTGCCAGGTTCAGCCCTGTGTGATCTTTGCCATGTAACTGGGGGTGACGCAGGTCAGTGCCTGTGTCGAGCATGCCCATGTGTATGCCGATGCCGTTCAGGCCTCTGGCGTAAGCGTAATCAGCCCCGATGGCTTGCAGTCCCCAATTGGACTGGTACTCCGTGCTGTGCCAACTGGCGGGATCGTTCAACTGGCCTCTTTCGTCATAGGCCAGCACCTGCCCGGTCCACAGGCTGGTCAGCAAACTGATTGCGAGCGTCCCAGGCACGCGTTCATAGCCACGGTTGTTGCGTGGCCCATGGTGCGATTTTAAGTTCCACATCCTTGAATAACCCATTGCAATTGTCATAGCCGGCTAGCTTGAGCAATTGGCTGGCTGATGCCTGTAGGGCGCTGCGCTCGATGGATAAGAGCGATCTGCTAATGACGTGAGCAAATGCAAGATTAAAAGGTGGGGTATTAAACAACGGTGATGACCCATGCCACCTGAGTAACATGGGTGTCGGTAGGTTGCTGAGAGCCCTTAAGGGCATTTCTCTGGATCCGTGAGTTTCAGTTTTTCACTGATGAAACGTGCCCACCAGATTCGGTGGCCGCTCTCCAGCCAGCGCGGCCAACAGGTTGTCCACGGCACATCGGGCCATGGCTTCACGGGTTTCTATCGTGGCCGAGCCGATATGCGGCGTGGCGACCACGTTATCCAGCGTGAGCAAGGGCGAGGCCGTATCGAGTGGTTCGCGTTCGAACACATCCAGACCTGCTGCGCGAATCAGTCCGTTTTGTAAGGCGTGAATCAGCGCGACTTCGTCGACCACCTTGCCCCGTGAAATGTTGATAAAAATGCTTTCGGGGCGCATCAGGGCGAATTGTTCGCTACCTACCAAGCCTTCAGTTTCGGCGGTCAACGGCAACGTCAGGCAAATAAAGTCGGCCTCTTGCAACAATTGCTCAAGGCTGCGGTATTGCGCATCAAAGCGCGCTTCAACCGCCGGTTTGGGCGAGTGGCTGTGATAGATGACAGGCATGCCAAAGCCAAAATGGCCGCGTTGGGCTAATGCTTCGCCGATGCGGCCCATGCCGATGATGCCCAGGGTTTTGCCATGCACATCGGTGCCGAAAAGCTCGGGGCCGATATTTTTTTGCCATTGGCCATTGCGCACACGAATGGCCAGTTCAACCACGCGCCGGGCGGTGGCCAAAATCAGGGCAAAGCCAGTGTCGGCCGTGGTTTCGGTGAGTACGTCGGGTGTGTGGGTGAGCAGGATCTTGCGTGCATTGAGGTACTCGAGGTCATAGTTGTCGATGCCCACGGACACGCTGGCAATGGCCTCAAGTTGGGGGGCAAGGTCCAGCAGTTGCGCATCCAGCTTCAGGCTTGCCCCCAGTAAACCGTGTGCCTGGGGCAGGGCGGCGCGCAGTTGCTCCAGACCCTGTGCGTCAAGGCGCTCAATCAGCGTGACATGCGCGTGCGCCTGCAAGCGGTGCATCAGCGCATCGGACAGCTTTTTGTAGAGCACGATGTGTTTTTTCAAGGCGGTCACCAACATTTAATTCAAGAATGGGCCAGACGCTGGGCGGCGCTGAGTTGTGGCGCAACAGGGTCTTTCGTGGTGGGTTTGAGCATCAGAGTGAGCAGCACCGAAATCAGCAGTGCGCCGCTCATCAACAGGTACGAAGCGCCAGGTGAGCCGGTTTCGCTATTCAAGTAACCCACCAGGTACGAGCCTGAAAACGACCCCAGTGCCCCCATGCTGTTAATGAGTGCCATCGCACCACCAGCTACATTGGAGGGCAGGATTTCCGGAATGATGGCGAAGAAGGGGCCATAGGGCGCGTACATACAAGCGCCCGCAATCACCAGTAGCGTGTAGGACAACCAAAAATGCTCAGCGCCCAAGGCGTAGGAGCCGTAGAAAGCGATGGAGGCTATCAACAGCGGCGGCCAGACGAAGCGTTTACGTCTTTGCAGTTTGTCTGATCCCCAGGACACCCCCAGCATGGCGATCACCGCCGCCAGATACGGCAGGGCCGAGAGCCAGCCGGCCTCGATCATGTCCATGTGCGCGCCCTGCTTAAGGATCGACGGCAGCCACAGCACAAAGCCATACACGCCAATGCTCCAGCAGAAGAACTGCAACGCCAGCAGGATGACTTTGGGTGAGCGAAAGGCCGCCGCGTAGTTCTTCACTGGCGTCATGCCGACTTGTTCGGCATCCAGCGCGCTTTGCAGGTCTTGCTTCTCTTGCAGGCTGAGCCATTTGGCTTCGCTTGGACGGTCATCGGCCAGACGCCACCAAATGAATGCCCAGAGCACCGCTGGCAGGCCTTCGACGATAAACATCCAGCGCCAGCTGTAATGCTGCACCAGATAGCCTGACACGACCGACATCCAGAGCATCGTCACCGGGTTGCCCAGGATCAGAAAGGTATTGGCCCGTGAACGTTCGGCACGGGTGAACCAATGGCACAGGTACACCAGCATCGCGGGCATCACGGCTGCTTCGACCACGCCGAGCATGAAGCGTATGGCAATCAGCGTGTAGGCGTTGGAGACCACGCCGGTCAGGGTGGCAAGGCCGCCCCACAGAATCAGACTGACAAAAATCAGCTTTTTGACACTGTTCTTCTGCGCATAGATCGCCCCTGGCACCTGAAAAAAGAAGTAGCCAAGGAAGAACAATGCCCCCAGCAATGACGAAAGCCCCGGCGTAATGTTCAGGTCTTCGGCCATGCCCGAGGCGGCGGCAAAGCCATAATTGGCACGGTCCAGATAGGCCAGGCTGTAGGTGATAAACACGATCGGCATGATGTACCACCACCGGCGGGCAGCGAGTTTTAGCGTGTGCATGGCGTTGCTCCTGAGCTTGTTGTTTTTGTCGCAGCAGGTCACGGGTGCAGCAAGTTACGCAGTTTCACCGGGCGCACAGTGCGCCATGTGCAGGTTTAAATCGGCGCGCGAGGGCAGTCCCTCCATGTCGCCACGGCTTTGCACGGCACGGCTGCCAATCCAGTTGCCGCGCTGGACCGCTTGGGCAAAACCCTGATTTTCCAACAGGGCACTGATGACCCCCACGGCGAAACCGTCGCCCGCGCCGACGGTGTCGATCACGTTTTCTACGGGCACTGCCGGTACAAAATCTTCCGCGTCTGCGGTGCGGTAGTAGGCTCCTTTTGGACCCAGTTTGATGATCACGGCTTCGGCCCCTTGGTCCAGATAGAACCTGGCAATGTCACACGGGTCGTCATAGCCGGTCAGTAACCGGCCTTCGCTCAACCCCGGCAATACCCAGTCCGCTCGGGCGGCGAGGGCGTTGATGTCGCCAATCATCTGCGACTCGCTGGCCCACAGCGAGGTGCGCAGGTTGGGGTCGAAAGACACCGTGCGCCCGGCCGCACGCATGGCCTGCATCAGTTCAAATGACAGCTCGCGGCAGTTGGCAGACAGCGCGGCCACAATGCCGGTGGCATGCAAGTGCCCGGCATTGAGCAGGTGTGGGGTGATGGCGTCGCGGTTCAGGTGACTGGCGGCTGAGCCGCGGCGGAAATATTCCACTTGCGGGTCACTGCCATCCTCGACACGGGACTTGAATTGAAAGCCCGTGGGGTGCAACGGATCGATGTCAACGTGCTGACAGTCAAGGCCTTCAGCTTGCAGGGTCTGGAGTACGAAGCGGCCAAGCGAGTCTGCGCCCACGCGACTCAGCCAGGACACGTTAAACCCCAGCCGTGCCAGGCCTATGGCCACGTTGCTGTCAGCCCCGGCAATGCGTTTATGAAACAACGCGACCTGCGCCAAATCGCCCGTGTGCTCGGCCACCAACATGGCCATGGTTTCACCAAACGACAGAACATCGACCTTAGACATGGCTCAGCTCCTGTTGCCCAAGTGCGGCCAGCGTGGCGACGTGCTCTTTGGTCAGCCAGTCCAGGTCGTTGCCTTGTAACGGGTATTCCACCGCACGGGGCAGGCCCTGAAGCATGTGAGGCAGTAAGTGTTCCCACATTTGTAAGTCAGTGGCCGTCGGCGGGGTGGCAATCAGCTTGCCATCCGGGCGGCGGGCAACTCCTTTGCAATGCAGGTAGGTGACATGGCGCCCGAGTAAACGTGCGGCCGTGCTGGCAGATTGGTCTTGCCAGGCCCAGTTACCAATGTCAAAGGTCATGCGCACAGGCGCGTCTTGCTGCTCAACGGCATCAAAAAACCGCTGGAGCGGCTCAATGCGACCGCCTTGGGAGGTTTGGTCGTTTTCAACCAACAATTGCACCGGTTGCTGGCCAAGACACGCCGCAAGATTGGCCATATCGCAATGTTCGGTGAAATAGCCCAGCGACACCTTTAGCCATTTGGCACCAAAGCTGTGGGCGCGACGCAAGGTCGCAAGCAACTGAGGGTTGGGCCGCGTTTGACCTGCATCCCACAATTGCATAGGCGAGGAGTACACGCATTCCAGTGCATATTCGTCGATGGCCAGGCTGAATGCTGCCGGGTTTTCGTCGGTCAGCAGTTCTTCACGCACTTCAATGCGTTGAGCGCCCGCGTTGGCCAGTAGCGCAATAAAACTCTGTTGACCACGCTTTCGTACCAGGTCGGCGCCATAGCTCGACAGGCTGATTGAGACAGGGAATGTGTTCATGGTGCTTACCTCTGAAACCGGTTTCATTTCTTGTTAGATAAAGGCCGGCGCGTGTTCGTATGAAGGACGCCAGCAGTAAAAACGTCAGGCAGCAGGGGGTTGTGTCGAACCGCGAACGATGAGCTGTGCGGCAAAATCGAGCGCGCGTGGCGCGGTTTTGTCGCCGCTCAAGCGTTTGAACAGGCACTCAAAAGCGCTGGCGCCGATCTGTTGGGTGGGCTGGGCGAGGGCGGTAATGCCGCTGCCGACCAACGGGTACCACTCCAGGTCATCCAGAGCGATGACCCCCACCTCCTCAAACAGGTTGCAGTTGAGCGCGCGCAACACTTGCGTGCAGGCCAGTGCGGCCACCCCGTTGGCGCAAAACAGCGCTTTGGGGCCGCAGCCGGGAGTTTTTAAGAAGGTTTGAACAAGGCTGAAAAGGGCGGGGCCGGTTTCGATGACGGCGCCACGCAGCGCCGGGTAATGGGCCAGTTGCACGGTAAAGCTGGCGATGCGCTCAAGGCGAGAACTGGTGCCGTCCACGGGTTCGCTGACCATTAACACGTCACGAAACCCCTGCTCGTGCAGGTGCTGCAAGGCCGTGCGCACGGCCCCGGCGTTGTCCAGACCCACCAGGTCGGTGTGCAACTGCTCGACCTTGCGATCAATCAGCACGATGGGCATCTCCTGATGCAGCGCTTGCAACGCGTCAGGATGATGGCCGAGGGTGTTCAGGATCAGCCCTTCGATGTTGTAAGCGCGCAGGGCTGCAAGGTGTTGGCTTTCCTGCTCATCGCTACGATCGGTGTTACACACCACCAAGTTGTAACCGTGAAGGCGACAAGCCGTCTCGACACCGTGCATCACAGCAATGGAGTACGGGTTACGGATATCCGCCACCAGCATGCCAATCAGCCGGGTACGTCCACGCTTGAGACCACGCGCCATTTGGTTGGGGCGATAGCCCAGCTCGTCGATGGCACGCTCAATCCGTTGCGCAGTGGCGTCAGAGAGCAAGGCGCGGTCTTCGCCGATAAAGCGCGACACGCTGGCTTTGGAAACGCCAGCACGTTGGGCAACATCCAGCATGGTGACGCGTGAGCGTTGGGCGGCAGAAAAGCTATTCACGGCCTGAAACCTTTTATTGGTGTTATCGCAGGCGGTCTCATTCATGACGCTGAAACCGGTTTCAGGGAAACCCAAATCACCCACTACCGTCAAGTGCCGTTTGTAGGACGATTCTCAGGTCTAGCGGTATGAGGCGCCTTGGCACCGTCAGGTACTGACACTGTGAATGCGTGCTCTGCACTAAAGCGGTGAGGGGTATTCACACGGCGCAGAATTAAGGCAGTCATAACAGCGTCGATAGCGAGTATTGGTTATTCAATTACTTGATGCGTCTGATACTTACAAATAAGCGACGTTTTTTATAAGAAAACACGTTGTTAATTTGCACTTATTTGGCGCGTTGTATGCGGCGTCTATCGGGTGAGAGGCCATGATAGGTCGCTGTTAAAAACGCATGTTTTCAGGCGCTAAAAGTTAAAAGTCGGCCCGGCGGGCAGTACGAACGACACGCCTGTAAGTTTAGGGGGGCGCACTAGACCGTGCAGTCAGCCAGTGAACGGCAAGCCTCTGTTTTAACGTGTATCGTTATTCCTTAAACGAATATAACGAGACGTTTTGTTGGTCGCAGAAAAACCTTGCAGCAAAACTTCCAATGTTTTCGGTTACTTAGCGATTGATCGCATTTTGACGCCAAAAAAAATGCTGGACTAAATATTTCAAAATGTGGCAACTTCGCCCGGCCATTTAACGGCGAGTGATAGGACGATCTCGCCAAGGGATCGTCGTTGTCTGTCAAAACTTTTCTACTGCTAAACAAGGAAATGTTTACATGTCGAAACTTAAAGAGAAAGCAGCACTGTCCGTAAACCAGACGTTTGCTGCCAACGGCACCAGTTCTGCCTTCACTCAAATTGATAATTTCAGCCATTTCTATGATCGAGGTGATCATCTGGTCAATGGCAAACCCTCGTTCACGGTTGACCAGGTGGCTGACCAACTGACCCGTAGCGGTGCGAGCTGGCACGACCTTAACAACGACGGTGTTATCAACCTGACCTACACCTTCCTCACAGCCCCACCTGTCGGCTATGCCTCCCGCGGTCTGGGTACGTTCAGCCAGTTCTCGGCATTGCAAAAAGAGCAAGCCAAACTGTCGCTGGAGTCATGGGCAGACGTTGCCAAAGTGACCTTCACTGAAGGCCCGGCAGCTCGGGGTGACGATGGTCACATGACATTCGCCAACTTCAGTGCCAGCAATGGCGGCGCGGCCTTTGCCTACTTGCCAAACAGCTCGCGCAAAGGTGAGTCGTGGTACTTGATCAACAAGGACTACCAAGTCAATAAAACCCCGGGAGAAGGCAACTACGGTCGCCAGACTCTGACTCATGAAATCGGCCACACCCTGGGCCTGTCACACCCCGGCGACTACAACGCTGGCAATGGCAACCCGACCTATCGCGACGCGGTGTACGCCGAAGATACCCGCGCCTACAGTGTCATGAGCTACTGGAGTGAGAAAAACACGGGCCAGGTCTTCACCAAAACCGGTGAAGGTGCGTACGCCTCTGCGCCGTTGCTCGATGATATTGCCGCTGTGCAAAAGCTGTATGGCGCCAACCTGGAAACCCGTGCGGATGACACCGTTTACGGTTTCAACTCGACGGCTGACCGTGACTTCTATAGCGCCACCTCGTCGACCGACAAACTGATTTTCTCGGTGTGGGACGGCGGCGGTAACGATACGCTGGACTTCTCGGGCTTCAGCCAAAACCAGAAAATCAACCTCACCGCAGGTTCGTTCTCTGATGTTGGCGGCATGACCGGTAACGTGTCGATCGCCCAAGGCGTGACCATCGAAAACGCCATTGGTGGCTCGGGCAACGACTTGCTGATCGGTAACGATGCTGCCAACGTGCTCAAAGGTGGTGCCGGGAACGACATCATTTATGGCGGCGGCGGTGCCGACGTGCTGTGGGGTGGCACCGGTTCTGACACGTTCGTGTTTGGGGCGGTGTCTGACTCCACACCCAAAGCGGCCGATATCATCAAGGACTTCCAGAGCGGCTTTGACAAAATCGACCTCACTGCGATCACCAAGCTGGGTGGCCTGAACTTTGTTGACGCGTTCACCGGTCATGCCGGTGATGCCATTGTCAGCTACCACCAGGCTAGCAACGCTGGGTCGCTGCAAGTGGACTTCAGCGGCCAGGGTGTCGCTGACTTCCTGGTCACCACTGTGGGCCAAGTGGCAACTTACGACATCGTCGCGTAAAGCTGTCGGTTCATGAGCAGCGCGCAAGCGCTGCTCTCTGGCACAAGGCCGAGGTCCTATGAGCACTGCATCCAGAATTTCCAGGGCAATGGGCGGTATCGCTGCATTGCTGTTGTTGACCACCGAGAGCGTTATGGCCAGTTCATTGATGTTGTTAAGCCCTGCACAAGTGGCAGGCAGTTGGACGTTTTATCTGCAACAGAATGAAAAAGACAGCTGCACGGTAAAACTCAAACAAGACCGAACGTTCAGTGCGCAGGTCAAGTGCCTCGCACCCTGGTTGGGAACTACCCCCGCAACGTGGTCGCCCACCCCGGATGGTCTTTTACTTATCGGTAAGGACGGGACGCAATCGATATTTTTGGCATTAATAGAGGCCGGTCGTTATGAGGGCGAAGTGGAAGGCGCTAACACCCTGGTCATGCAGCGTGCGCATTTACAAAGTGTGAAGTAAGGGGCGTGGCTTAAAGGTGCATGAGTGAGGGCGGATCAGTGTCGTTCAATAACAGCGGTGCAGTGATGAGCCAATGAACAAGTTGGCCGGTAGCCAGGGCTTTGCGAGGCCCCACCCCGTGCCTTGGATAAGTAGTTTATTGATCAAGGAAGATTCATGAAGCGCCTTAAAAGTAGTCCCGTCGCGCCCCTGATACATGCGTTGGCTGACTATAAAAAAATCCTGATCAGTGTCGGCTGTTTTACCGCACTGATTAATATCCTGATGTTAGTGCCCTCCATTTATATGCTTCAGGTGTATGACCGGGTGCTGTCGTCGCAAAACACCACCACCCTGGCCATGTTGTCGTTAATGGTCGTGGGGTTCTTTATCTTCATTGGCACGCTGGAAACAGTGCGCAGCTTTATCGTTATTCGTATCGGCAGCCAATTGGAGCGCCGCTTTAACCAGCAGGTCTACCGTGCAGCCTTCGAACGTAACCTGTTCAGCGGTCAGGCCCATGCCGGGCAGGCGTTAGGCGATCTGACGCTGATTCGTCAATTCGTCACCGGCCCGGCCCTGTTTGCGTTTTTTGATGCGCCGTGGTTTCCGGTCTACCTGTTTGTGATTTTTATGTTCAATACCTGGCTGGGGGTCTTTGCCACGGCAGGTGCGGCGTTGCTGATTGTGCTGGCATGTGTCAACGAGGTCATGACCCGCAAGTCCTTGAGTCAGGCCAGCGTGTATTCGCAACAGTCCAGTCAATTGGCCACCAGCCATTTGCACAATGCCGAGACGATTCAGGCAATGGGCATGTTGGGGGTCTTACGTAAACGTTGGTTTAACGTGCACTCACGCTTTTTGACCGAGCAAAACAAAGCCAGCGACACCGGCGCGGTGATCGGGTCAGTCAGCAAAACGCTGCGCTTATGCTTGCAGTCATTGGTGTTGGGGCTTGGCGCGTTACTGGTGATTCAAGGCGAAATGAGCGCGGGCATGATGATCGCCGGTTCCATTCTGATGGGGCGCGTGCTCAGCCCCATCGATCAGTTGATTGCCGTGTGGAAGCAGTGGAGTTCGGCCAAGTTGGCGTATCAGCGTCTGGACGGTTTACTGCGTGAGCATCCGCCGGTTGAAGACAACATGGCCTTACCGGCGCCTAAGGGCCAACTGAGTTTGGAGCAGGTCAGTGCGGCGCCACCGGGCATCCCCGTGCCGACACTGCACCAGGTCAGTTTTAGCCTCAATGCAGGCGAAGTGTTGGGCGTATTGGGTGCATCGGGCTCGGGCAAGTCAACGCTGGCGCGGGTGTTGGTAGGTGTATGGCCCACTCTGGCGGGCACAGTGCGCCTTGACGGTGCCGATATTCATCAGTGGAACCGCGACCAGTTGGGGCCCTACATTGGCTATTTGCCTCAGGACATCGAACTGTTCAGTGGCTCTATCGCCGAAAACATTGCGCGCTTTCGCGATCCAGACCCGCAGCATGTGGTGGCCGCCGCTCAGCAAGCCGGTGTTCACGAGATGATTTTGCGCCTGGCGCAGGGTTACGACACGGTGCTGGGGGACAACGGCAGCGGTTTGTCGGGCGGGCAAAAGCAGCGCGTGGCGTTGGCGCGGGCGCTCTATGGCAGCCCGCGCCTGGTGGTGCTGGATGAGCCCAATTCCAATCTGGATGCGGTGGGTGATGCGGCGTTGACCAATGCCATTGCGCAACTCAAGGCGCAGGGCAGCAGCGTGGTGCTGGTCACCCATCGGTCTTCATCGTTGGCTCAGGCTGACAAATTGCTGGTGCTTAATGAGGGGCGAACTCAGGTGTTCGGCCCCAGCGCGGAGGTCCTCAAAGCGCTGGCCAATGTCCAGCAACAACATGGCTCGGCAGTCAGTATCAATCGCCCGCATCAGGCACAGACCCAGAGCACAGGCGCATGAGCAAGGACGCTCCTATCATGAATGATCAAAAATTACCCAAGGCTTGTGAACGAGGCGCCGGATTTTACGTGCGCATGGGCTGGATCCTGACCATTGTCGGCGCAGGCAGTTTCTTTGCATGGGCCAGCCTTGCGCCGCTGGATGAAGGTATTCCGGTTCAAGGCACCGTGGTGGTGTCAGGCAAGCGTAAGGCGGTGCAATCGCTGGGGGCTGGCGTTGTGAGCCAAATTCTGGTGCGTGAAGGGCAGGTGGTGCGCCAGGGCGAGCCGCTGTTTCAACTCGATCAAACCCAGATCGACGCTGATGTTCAATCGTTGCGTGCGCAGTACCGCATGGCTTGGGCCAGCACGGCGCGTTGGCAGAGTGAGCGCGACAACTTGCAGCGAGTGAGTTTTCCGCCCGAGTTGAGCGCTAACCCTGACCCGCGACTGGCATTGGTACTGGAAGGTCAGCAGCAACTGTTCAGCAGCCGTCGAGAGGCGTTTGCCCGTGAGCAATCCGGGCTTAAAGCCAGTATCGAGGGCGCGACCCAACAATTGGCCGGTATGCGCCGAGCGCGCGGCGATTTGGGCGCTCAGGCCGATTCCTTGCGCCAACAGTTGATCAATCTTCGTCCTTTGGCTGAAAACGGCTACATCCCGCGTAACCGGTTGATGGAGTACGAGCGCCAACTGTCGCAGGTACAGCAGGATGTGGCGCAAAACGCCGGTGAAAGCGGTCGCATAGAGCAAGGGATTCTCGAATCGCGCCTTAAATTAGCGCAGCACGTTGATGAATACCAAAAAGAGGTGCGCAGTCAGTTGGCTGATGCACAACTCAAAAGCCTGACCCTTGAGCAGCAACTGGCCTCCGCCGACTTTGACCTCCAGCACAGTGCGATTAATGCACCCGCCGATGGCATTGCCGTCAATCTGGGTGTGCACACCGAAGGCGCGGTGATTCGGGCCGGTGAAACCCTGCTAGAGATCGTGCCGCAGGGCACACGACTGGAAGTGGAAGGCCGCTTGCCCGTGAACCTCGTGGACAAGGTCGGTGATCAGTTGCCGGTGGACATTCTGTTCACCGCCTTCAACCAAAGCAGCACCCCGCGCGTATCCGGGCAAGTCAGTCTGGTGTCCGCCGACCAGTTGCTCGATGAAAAAACCGGCATGCCGTACTACGTGCTGCGCAGTTCGGTGAGTGACCAGGCACTGGAGAAACTCAATGGCCTGGTGATCAAACCCGGCATGCCAGCTGAGATGTTTGTGCGCACGGGCGAGCGCTCGCTGCTCAACTACCTGTTCAAACCACTGTTGGATCGCGCAGGTTCTGCGTTGACTGAGCGATAGGAAATTGCGACGTATGAAAGCAGCTTCAAAGATGTACCTGGGGTTGGTGCTATGGGCGGGGATCGCCGTTAGCGCACAGGCGATGGGACCGTTTCAGGTGTACGAACAGGCATTACGCAATGACCCTGAGTTTCTGGGGGCAATCAAGGAGCGTGAGGCAGGCCAGGAAAACCGCATCATCGGCCGTGCTGGCCTGCTACCCAAGTTGTCGTACAACTACAACAAGGGGCGCAACAACTCTAAAGCCACCTATCTGAATGAAAACGGCAACCGCCACGAAGACCGCAACTACAGCAGCTACGGTTCGACGTTCATGCTGCAACAGCCCTTGATTGACTACGAGGCTTACGCCAATTACCGCAAGGGTGTGGCGCAATCGCTGTTTGCCGATGAGAATTTTCGCAGTAAAAGTCAGGAACTGCTGGTGCGGGTACTGACGCATTACACGCAGGCGTTGTTTGCGCAGGATCAAATCGACAACGCACAAGCCAAGAAAAAAGCCTACGAGCAACAATGGCAGCAGAACGAGCACCTGTTTCGCCAAGGCGAGGGCACGCGTACGGACATTCTTGAAGCCGAATCGCGCTATGAATTGGCCACCGCCGAGGAAATTCAGGCCCGCGATGAGCAAGATGCGGCGTTGCGCGAACTGGGTGCGCTGATTGGCCAGCCGCTGATCGACATTGATCAACTCACGCCGCTGGCCCATAACTTCGGCACCTTCGCCCTTGAACCTGCCAATTTCTCGACCTGGCACGACTTGGCGCTGGCCAATAACCCGGCGTTAGCCTCGCAACGTGAAGCGCTGGAAGTGGCGCGTTATGAAGTCGAGCGCAACCGCGCCGGCCATCTGCCTAAGCTCAACGCCTATGCCAGTGTGCGCAAGATGGAGTCGGAAAGCGGCAACACCTACAACCAGCGTTATGACACCAACACCATTGGGATTGAAATCAACCTGCCGCTGTATGCGGGCGGCGGGGTCTCGGCCTCGGTGCGCCAGGCCAGCAGCAATTTGTCTCAAGTCGAGTACGAGCTGGAAGGTAAAACCCGCGAAACGCTGATCGAACTGCGCCGTCAATTCAATGCCTGTCAGTCGGGGGTCAGCAAACTGCGCGCTTATCAAAAAGCCCTGACTTCGGCCGAGGCGTTAGTGGTCTCCACTCGGCAAAGCATTTTGGGCGGTGAGCGAGTCAACCTGGACGCATTGAATGCCGAGCAGCAGCTTTACAGCACGCGACGTGATCTAGCGCAAACCCGTTATGACTACTTATTGGCGTGGACCAAGCTGCATTTCTATGCGGGCACCTTGCGCGAACAAGACCTTGCGCGTGTCGATGAGGCGTTTGTTCAGCCTTTGAACGCTCATTAGTTTCTACCCTGAGGCGTGCAACACCATGGCTGTTTTTGACTACAAGGATGTGGGAACAGAGGCTTCGGCGGCGCTGTTCAAAGATGCTTTGGCAATCACGTTGTACAGCTATCACAACATCGATAACGGGTTTGCAGTCGGTTATCAGAAAAACGGTATGGGCACCGGCTTGCCTGCCACGCTGGTCAAGGCGGTGTTGGGTGGCGTGGACGCGCAAGGGGTGGTACCTGGCATCCCGTGGAACCCGGACTCCGAAAAGCTGGCGCGTGAAGCGGTCGAGAAAGCCGGCTGGACACCGATCAGCGCCGAGCAACTGGGCTACGCGGGAAAGGTCGACCAGCGCGGCACCTTCTTCGGCGAAAAGAAAGGCTACGACACCGCTCAGGTAGAAATTCTGGGCAAATACACAGCTGATGGGCATTTAACTTCAATCGGCATCGGTTTTCGTGGCACCAGTGGCCCACGAGAATCGTTGATTACCGATTCTATTGGCGATGCCATCAGCGACCTGCTGGCGGCGATCGGCCCTGCCGATTACGCCAAAAACTACACGGGCAACGCGTTTAACGCGCTGCTGGGCAACGTAGCAGCCTTTGCCGCGGCTCATGGTTTAAGTGGCAAGGACATTTTAGTCAGCGGCCATAGCCTGGGCGGGTTGGCGGTCAACAGCCTGGCCGACCTGAGTACTGATCGTTGGTCAGGCTTTTATCAGGACGCGCGCTACGTGGCGTTTGCGTCACCGACCCAAAGTGATAACACGCACAACGTGTTGAACATTGGTTACGAGAACGACCCGGTGTTTCGAGCGCTCGACGGTTCTGATTTCAGCCTGTCGTCATTGGGCGTTCATGACGCGCATCAGCCGTCGGCGACCAACAACATCGTGAGCTTCAACGACCATTACGCGTCAACCCTGTGGAATGTGATGCCGTTTTCTATCGTCAATGTGTCGACGTGGGTCACGCACTTGCCCAGTGGCTACGAAAGCGGCATGAACCGTATCCTCGATTCGGCGTTCTACGACCTGACGTACAAGGATTCGACCATCGTCGTCGCCAACCTGTCCGATCCGGCCCGGGCAACCACCTGGGTGCAAGACCTCAATCGCAATGCTCAAACGCACACCGGCACCACGTTGATTATTGGCAGCGATGGCAATGACTTGATTCAAGGGGGGCGCGGTAATGACTTCCTTGAAGGGCGTGATGGCAACGACACGTTCCGTGACAGTGGCGGTTACAACATCATTGTGGGGGGAAAAGGTATCAATACGCTGGAGTTGCAAACGTCTTTAAGCAAGGTCGATGTGGTAAATGACGGGCAGGGCACGGTGTATGTGCGCGACGCTCACGGCGCAATTACATTGACCCATGACATCAGCATGCTGGTAAGCGAGGAGCCCAATTGGCTGGGCATCCGCCAGTCGGTCACGCACCGGGTGGCTGACGATGGGTTGTGGACAGGCAATAGCCGCAGCGATTACACCCACTCAGTCACTGCCAGCACCGCTGACAGTACGCTCAAGGCCCAGCTCAAGGGTGACTGGCTGATCGGGCAGGGAGGCAATGATCATTTGATCGGTACGCTGGGCCAGCATGTGTTCATTGGTGGGGCGGGGGATGACCTGCTAGAGGCGGCGGGAGGTCGTAACACCTTCGTGTTCACCGGTGATTTCGGGCACGACACGCTCAAGGGCTATCAAGGCAACGACACATTGGTGTTTTTGGGCGTGGAGGGCGGTTACAACGCCGATTACCGGGCACATGCCCGTGCATCGGGCGCCGACACTGTACTGAGTTTTGGTGACAGCTCGGTCACGTTGGTGGGCGTGGGCCTGGCCCATCTTGGCGGCGCGGACATTGTGATCGCTTGATCGATCACCATTGCGGCGCAGAGCAGGTCTGCGCCGCGGCGCACGTCAGACCTTGAACTGACGTAACAGATTGTTCAACTGCACACTCAACGCCTTGAGATGAACACTGGCAGCGCTCGATTGCTCGGCCGCCTGTGCCGTGCTTTGCGACAAGCCAGCGGCCTGGGTCACGTTTTGGTTGATGTCTTCGACCACATGCGCCTGTTGCAAGGTGGCACTGGCAATCGAGGCGTTCAGACCATTCAAATTATTCAAGGCCTGACCAATACTGCTCAGGCTTTGCCCGGCCAACGTCGCTTGCTCGATGGTTGACTGTGATGCGCGGCTGCTGCTGGCGATGACATTGACCGCCGCTTCGGAGTGTTTTTGCAGCCCCTCGATCATGGTCTGAATGTCTGCAGTGGACTTTTGCGTGCGTTGGGCCAGCAACCGGACTTCGTCCGCCACCACGGCAAAACCGCGACCTTGCTCACCTGCACGGGCCGCTTCAATGGCCGCATTGAGTGCCAGCAGGTTGGTTTGCTCGGCGATCGAACGGATCACCTCCAGCACCGTACTGATGTCACTGCTTTGCGAGGCCAGGGTGCGAATCACCTCGACGGCCTGGTTGATGGTGCCGGACAAGTCGCCGATCTGTTGCAGGCTGCTGTCAATGTTGTGCTGGCCTTGCTCGGCCTGCTCCTGGGCACCGCGCATTTCGCTGGCTGCGTGCTCAGCGTTTTTGGCCACATCCTGCACGGCGTAGGTGACTTCGTTGATCGCCGTCGCCACTTGATCCATTTGCAGCGCCTGTTGCTGGCATCGATGTTGAGCATCATTGGCATCGTTGCCTAGCTCAGTAGAGGACTGGTCCAGTGCTGTGGCCGTGGATTGCAGGTGACTGACCACATTGCGCAACTTGGCGGCAAACACATTGAAATGATGCGCCAGTTCGGTGACTTCGTCCTGCCCGTGGGTGTCCAGGCTGCGGGTCAGGTCGCTTTCGCCACTGGCGATGTTGGCCATAGCCTGCACGGCGTCTTGCAGCGGACGCACGATACTGCGCGCAATCACTGTCACCAGTGCGGCCATGATCAACGCGATGCCAAGCCCGGCCCAGCAGGCTTTCCAGACTTGTCCCCAAAACTCGGCCTGCATGTCATCGATGTACACCCCCGACCCCATGACCCACCCCCACGGCTCGAACAGTTGGACATAGGAGGTTTTTTGCACCGGGGCGTCAGAGCCGGGTTTTGGCCAGCGGTAATCGACCATGCCCGCGCCTTTGGCTTTGGCCAGCGACGCCATTTCGCTGAATATCGCAAAGCCGTCCGGGTCTTTGATTGCCGAGAGGTCTTTGCCATCCAGTTTGGGGTTGGTGGGGTGCATGACCATGTAGGGGCGCAGGTCATTGATCCAGAAGTAGTCATCGTGGTCGTAGCGCAACTGGCTGATCACGCTCAACGCCTGCTGTTGTGCGGCTTCGCGGCTCAAGGAACCTGCCGTTTCCAGCCCATGGTAGTAATTGAGAATGCCGCTGGCAGTCTGGACGACATGCTGGGTTTTCTGGACTTTGCCCTGATAAAGATCGTCATGGATCTGTTTGAGCATCAACAAACCCAACGCCAGCAGCATGGCCATGGCCACGATCAAAATCAGCCACAAACGACGGCTGATGGACAACCTGCGTAAGGTATTCATAAAACGGTCACTCCTTGTTTTTCTTCTTGTAGTCGACACTGACTAGCATCCAAGCACGCTTGGCGGGTGTGGCCCATGCGACTTGGGTCTAATGTCATAGCAGCGAAAGTCGGGTGTGTCTGATAGGATCTCGGCCGAAATCGCAAAACCTGTATGTTTCTTGATTTCTGACATTTTTTTCACATCGCGCTGGCGAAAATCCACGGCTGTAACCCACCCCGCGGCAGCGGTTGCAGGCACTCACTAATGACTTATCTGCTCGGCATGATGCGGGGCTTTATGGGGGAACAATGGATCTTTGGACTGCCGCACAGGCGTTGATACTCGGCGTAGTAGAAGGCCTGACGGAATTTTTGCCGATTTCCAGTACGGGCCACCAAATCATCGTTGCCGACTTGCTCAACTTTGGTGGTGAGCGGGCGATGGCGTTCAACATCATTATTCAGCTCGGCGCGATTCTGGCCGTGGTCTGGGAGTTTCGACGCAAGATTCTGGACGTCGTCACCGGCTTGCCCACACAGCCGCAGGCACGTCGCTTTACCGTCAACTTGATAATTGCTGTACTGCCCGCCGTGGTGCTGGGCGTGATTTTCGCCGATACCATTCATGAGTACCTGTTCAACCCGATCACCGTGGCCACAGCCTTGGTCATCGGCGGGATCATCATGCTATGGGCCGAACGTCGCCAGCATGTGATCCACGCAGAAACCGTGGATGACATGACCTGGAAGGACGCCGTCAAGATCGGTTTCGCCCAATGCCTGGCAATGATCCCCGGCACGTCGCGTTCGGGCTCGACCATCATTGGCGGTTTGTTATTTGGTTTGTCACGAAAGGCTGCGACTGAGTTTTCGTTTTTCCTGGCGATGCCGACCATGGTCGGTGCAGCGGTGTACTCCGGTTACAAGTACCGTCACCTGTTTCAACCGGATGATTTGCCGGTGTTTGCCATTGGCTTTGTGACCTCGTTCATCTTCGCGATGATTGCCGTACGTGCCTTGTTGAAGTTTATTTCCAGTCACAGTTATGCGGCCTTTGCCTGGTATCGCATTGTCTTTGGCCTGCTGATATTGGCCACCTGGCAGTTTGGCTGGATTGACTGGTCGGCAGCGTCTGCGTGAGAACACCCGTCAAACAGCGTCAGCCCCGTGGGCGCGAGCCGGCGCATGACACCGGACCGGTTCGTGGTGTGAAGTTCAAGCTAGTGATGTTTGCCCTGCTGTGCGCGTTGCCGGTAGGGGGCGCGGTGATGCTGCTGGTCACCGGCGTCACCCCCGTGCCGTTATGGGGGTACGTCATCGCCAGCGCGCTGGCATTCGGCTTGTATGGGTATGACAAACAACAGGCCCGAGCAGGCCGCTGGCGTACGCCGGAGAACGTCCTGCATGGGGTGGAGTTGTTGGGGGGATGGCCTGGAGCATGTGTGGCGCAACACGTGTTTCGCCACAAAACCCGCAAAGTCTCCTACCAAGTGTGGTTCTGGTTGATCGTCGCGGCGCATCAAGCACTCTGGATTGATGTGCTGTTCTTGAAAATGACGTTTATTGATCTGTAGGCCACTGCGCAAAAACGTCAGAGCAATAAGCCGATCTGACGTTTTTTCGGCAGTTTACTCACCACCAGCTGATGAGAACGGCGCAGTAAGTCTTGCAGTTCTGCGGTGGCCATCGGGTAGGGTGTTTTCATGTTGATCCAGTGCGCCCGCGCCAGATACGGCGAGGGATGTATGCCCGGTCGGTCGACATAGCCCAGAAACAGGTCTTTTTCGACTTTAAAAGACAGCCCGTCCTGATTCAGGTTGAACAGCGCAAACATCTTGCTCTGGTCAACAAAGAACACATGAACACCTCCCCACTTAATGTCTTCTTTGACGCCCGGCAGGCTGCGGCAATACGCAGCGACCTCTTCTTTACTCATCGTGTTAGCGCTCATAGAAGCTTGTCTCCACAGCGTTCAAATGATTCGACCAGATGTTCGATCCAGGCGCGTACTGCGGGCATGACACCGCGCCGATGCGGGTAGACCGCGTGCAGCCAGCCACCCGGCAGTGACCATTTGGGCAGCAATTGCACCAGTTGGCCTGTGTGCAATTCCTGCTCGCAATACATCATGGGCAGCACGGTGAAACCCATCCCTGACAGGGTGCAGGCTTTGCGCACAATAAAGTCATCAATGCCTAACCGCGCTTGCAGCACCAGGTCGCAAGGCTTGCCCTGTTCATCCAGCATGCGCAGGTGGACCATGCGATCAGCCTCCAGGGCACCTAAAACCGGGACCTGCTTCAAGTCATTCGGGGTACTGATGGGCCATTCACGGGCAAACTCGGGGCTTGCCACCATGACGGTCTGCGCCTGACGCAGGCGCCGCGTGACCAACAATGGGTCTTCGTCCCCCAGCTCGCGCACACGCATCGCTACGTCAATGCCCTCGGTGATCAGGTCAACCCGACGATTGAGCAGGATCATTTCCAGCTGCACCTGAGGGTAGGCGCGCAAAAACGCGCTAATGACCTCGGGCATGAATTCATGCGCCAGTCCCACCGGACATGACACCCGCAACGGCCCGCGCGGTTCGCTGGACATGCTGGCGACAGCCTCGTCAGCCATCTCGGCTTCAAGCAGCATCGCCTGGCAGTGGCGCAGGTAACGTTCACCCACGGCTGTCAGTTTGAGTTGGCGGGTGGTGCGCTGTAACAGACGCGCGCCCAAGCGTTCCTCAAGCTCGGCGACCCGGCGCGACAAGCGTGACTTGGGGACACCCAGTAGCCGGCCCGCAGCGGCAAACCCGCCGGCTTCGACCACCTTGGCAAAGTAATAGAGATCGTTAAGATCCTGCATGAGTTTTCTCACCGTCCTACAAGTGGGACGAACTATCACACAACGGATGACTTATCGTCGATTGCTTTCATCGGTAGTATCACTGCCACTTGATCGCCCGGCGGCGATTCTCATTTGTGGAGATCACCATGAAACTGTTGCATATCGATTCGAGCATTTTGGGCGATAACTCAGCGTCGCGTCAGTTGAGCCGTGAAGTCGTTGGCGCCTGGAAAGCCGCCGATCCGAGCATTGAAGTGAGCTACCGCGATCTGGCGGCTGAAGCGATTGAACACTTTTCCTCCGTTACGCTGGTGGCCGCCGCCACCCCGGCTGAACTGCGTGATGCAGCACACAAGCATGAAGCACAATTGAGCGCAGATACCTTGGCGCAGTTCTTGGCTGCCGATGCGGTCGTGATTGGCGCACCGATGTACAACTTCACGATCCCGACCCAGCTCAAAGCGTGGATTGATCGTATTGCCGTGGCTGGCCAGACCTTCCGTTACACCGATGCCGGGCCTGAAGGGCTTTGCGCTAACAAAAAGGTCATCGTGGTCTCCACCTCAGGCGGCTTGCACGTGGGCCAGCCTACCGGTTCGGCACATGAGGACTATTTGAAAGTCATGTTGGGCTTTCTGGGCATCACTGATATCGAGTTTGTTCGCGCTCACGGTCTGGCTTACGGCGACGATGTTCGCAGCAAAGCCATGAATGATGCACACGCGCACATTAACGAAGGCTTGTTCAGCGTCGCGTAAGCTTTGCGGGCACGCCGTACACACTAAACTCTGTATTCTGGCCATCTACACATGGCCAGGCTACGGAGTTTTTTGCTTCTGGCCTGAAAGATGCTGGCGTGGATTATGCCCAGATCAACCACTACGTTTTGGCATCAACTCTCACGCTAAGCCTTCACCAAGGTGAGCCTCCATGATGCGTCTGTGTGCGGTTCTGGTTTTTTTATGGTCTAGCTGCCCTTTAATCGTGCGAGCTGAACCGGTCTTGCAGTGGAGTGTGGGCTTTCATCGCCTGAATTTTCTGGACCCGCTGGATCATCAGCCGATGCACGCGATTGCCTTTTACCCCTCTACGGCGAAAGAGGGCAGTAGCCGATTAGGCAGCTATCAAGTGGACGCCACTGAAAACGCCAAAATTGCCAGCGGGCATTACCCGTTGTTGATGTTGTCCCATGGCAATACCGGCACACCACTGGCCCTGCATGACATGGCCACAGCGCTGGCACGTAAAGGTTTTGTCGTGGTTGCCGTACTCCACCCCGGCGATAACTATAAAGATCACAGTCGGCTTGGCACCTTGAGCAACTTGTATGGGCGGCCCATGCAGATATCCGCGGCGATCAGCGCGACCTTGCATGACCGCCATTTATCACCCCACGTACTGGGTGATGAAGTGGGCGTCATGGGTTACTCGGCCGGAGGGGAAACCGCGCTGATCCTCGCGGGCGCGCAACCAGATCTGGAGCGTTTACGCCGTTACTGCCAGGAGCGCCCGAATGACCGTGACGCTTGCACCACACAGGGCGAGTTGATCGCCGATCGTGACGACCTTGTCCCCAGCGCAGACCCGCGGGTGCATGCATTGCTGCTGCTGGCACCGCTGAGTCTGATGTTCGGACGCCAAACGCTGGCAGATGTCCATGTGCCAGTCCTGCTTTACAGTGGCGATGACGATACGTTGGTGTTCCCGGACAAAAACGCCGATGCGCTCGCACGCAAGTTGCCGGTGGCACCCGAATTCAAGGTGATTGCGGGCGCAGGTCACTTTGTATTCATGGCGCCGTGTACGGATGAGCAGATGGCGACAATGCCCGGTTTGTGCACCGACGCAGAAGGGGTTGATCGCGAGGATATACACCGCGACCTGATTGAGGAGGCAGGTCGATTTTTCCGGCAGTCCTTGCAACGTCATTCGCCTACAGGGTGATGAACGTGGTCAGCGTCCCGTAGCCAATCGAGGCAACATCAGGCTCAGCCCATGGGGCGCGATCAGGCCGAAAACTGACCAAAATGATCGTGAACATAGCCGGGCAGAACCGCGATGGGCAAACCCATGCACAGCAAGGCGATGAAGGTATAAAACGATGGACAAGATTTGTAGCGTGACTGACCCGCAAGGTGTGGGCGAGGGGTGTTGCACAGGCATGACGGGCGTTCCGGCTAACAATCATCGTTGGCGCGCATGATGGCGGGCGCGGGCGATAAAAGAAAGCAGGCTAACTTTTGCTACGAACGCCAGCCCACAAAAAACCCGTCACGAGGACGGGTTTTTTGATGACGCTATTAAGGCCGCAGGGTGCCTTGAATCAGAACACGACGCCTTGGCTACGCAGGTAGTCATCGTATGTGCCGCTGAAGTCGATCACGCCGCTTGGGCTCAACTCAATGATGCGAGTGGCCAGCGAGGAAACAAATTCACGGTCGTGGCTGACGAAAACCAGCGTGCCCGGGTAGTTTTCCAGCGCCAGGTTCAGCGCTTCGATGGATTCCATGTCCAAGTGGTTGGTCGGTTCGTCCATGATCAGCACGTTGGCTTTTTGCAGGATCAGCTTGCCGAATAGCATGCGACCTTGCTCACCACCGGAAATCACTTTTACCGACTTGAGAATGTCATCGTTGGAGAACAGCATGCGGCCCAAAGTGCCGCGTACCATTTGCTCGCCTTGAGTCCACTGACCCATCCAGTCGAACAGGGTCATGTCGTCTTCGAAGTCATGTGCGTGGTCTTGGGCGTAGTAACCCAGCTCAGCGGCTTCGGTCCACTTCACAGTACCGGCATCCGGAGTCAGTTCGTTGACCAGGGTGCGCAACAAGGTGGTTTTGCCGATACCGTTCGGGCCAATGATCGCTACGCGCTCGCCCGCTTCAACGGTGAAGCTGAAGTCCTTGAACAGCGTTTTGCCATCAAAGCCTTTGGCCATCTGCTCGACAATCACAGCCTGACGGTGCAGCTTTTTGTTTTGCTCGAAACGAATGAACGGGCTGACACGGCTCGAAGGTTTGACTTCGGCCAGAGTGATCTTGTCGATCGCCTTGGCGCGGGAGCTGGCCTGCTTGGATTTCGAGGCGTTAGCCGAGAAGCGGCTGACGAACGCTTGCAGCTCGTTGATCTGAGCCTTTTTCTTGGCGTTTTCTGACAGCAGTTGCTCGCGCGATTGGGTGGCGACCGTCATGTACTCGTCATAGTTGCCCGGGAACAGACGCAGTTCGCCGTAGTCCAGGTCAGCCATGTGGGTGCAGACACTGTTCAGGAAGTGTCTATCGTGAGAAATGATGATCATCAGGCTGTTACGCTGCGTCAGAATGTTTTCCAGCCAGCGGATAGTGTTGATATCCAAGTGGTTGGTCGGTTCGTCGAGCAGCAATACTTCAGGATCGGAGAACAGCGCCTGAGCCAGCAGAACACGCAACTTCCAGCCTGGCGAGACTTCGCTCATCGGGCCATTGTGCTGTTCGATACCGATCCCCAGACCTAGCAGCAACTCACCGGCGCGCGATTCAGCGGTGTAACCGTCCATTTCGGCGAACTCGGTTTCGAGTTCAGCGACGGCCATACCGTCGTCTTCCGTCATTTCGGGCAGTGAATAGATACGATCGCGCTCGGCCTTGACCTTCCACAGCTCTTCGTGACCCATGATCACGGTGTCGAGCACGGTGAATTCTTCGTAGGCGAACTGATCCTGGCGCAACTTACCCAGGCGCACGTTCGGCTCCAGCATGACCTGGCCGCCAGACGGCTCAAGATCATCGCCGAGGATCTTCATGAAAGTGGACTTGCCGCACCCGTTGGCACCGATCAAGCCATAGCGGTTGCCCGCGCCAAACTTGACTGAAACGTTCTCAAAAAGCGGCTTAGCGCCGAATTGCATCGTGATGTTAGCTGTAGAAATCAAAGGGTTATCCTGCGGGGGTTACAGAGTTGCGAGAGGTGCGCCAGTACCTATTTAGTACCCATTTCCGACATTCCGAGCTTGGAAATTTCATTCCAGTCTGAAGCAGAACTGATCCATCTGGCATAGGTGGACAGCAGCATTTGCACGCTATGCCCAAGTTGATTTGCGATGAAAGCAGGATTCATTCCCGTCATCAGGCATAGGGTCGCGTATGTATGGCGGCAATTGTACTGGGGTCGCTCGCGTAACGATAGGGCGATAAGCGCCTGCTTGAAGTGCTTGTGCAGAACGCTGGTCTCGTTGACGAACTCATTTCCCTTGCTGGGAGGGAAAACGTATGGGGAGTGAGCGTGCTGCATTTCACGCGTGGCGCGGTGTTCAGCGTTGGCTTTTGCTTCGGCCAGGGCCTTCATGGCTCGCTCGTTTAGAAGCACCACCCGGACTTTTTTGTTTTTCACGCGCTCGCGAATCTGACGATCGGCGACGATCCGGCAAATTCGGGCAGTACGCTTATCTTCGTCTATCTCGTCCCAGCGTAAGGCCATGATTTCGCACGGACGCATCCCGGTGAACATGGCGAACTCGAAATAAGCTGCGTAAATACGCGTAAAAGGCGATGCCTCTTTGTAGAGATGAGCAATGATCAGCTCCACTTCTGATTGTTCGAAAGGGTCTACGTCCTTATTGAGTCTCTTAGGCAGCTCAATCGACGCCAGCGGATTGCGTTCGATCATGCCATCAAGCACCGCTGTATTCAGAATGGCGCCGAGCCTGTTCATGGCTGAGCGTTTTACCGAAGGCGTGGACCACTTTATCTTCACAATCAGTTTGCGAAGCTCTGCCGATGTTATTTGGTCCACTGGCCGCCTGGCCAAGTGGGGCATCCAGTACAGGTTAAGGCTGCTGAGATAGTTTTTGCGCGTTCCTTTGGCGATCTCGCGACTGTCCAGCCAGTCTTGCGCGTACTCAAACAGCGTAGGGCTGGTCGACCGTGAAACTTGTATGGAAGAAGGGAATAACTCGCAATAGCGTTGTTCATCCATAATCCCGAGCTTAATCAAGCTGACTACTTGAGCACGTAAAGCTGTGGCTGACTTGATCCCTTTGGCCGTCTGGGGATAGGGAGTCGTTTCGCAATATCGCCGCCCATTCCAATAGAAGCGGACCCGGATTGAACTGTTAGCGAATTCAACCCCTGCGGGCAGTCCCATAGACTTTCCAGCCATGCTTCATATCTCCTGACACTGTAAAAGATCCGATTGTTAATTTTGTTCCAGACGCCATTAGGAATAACGCCCCGCGCGCGTTTGCTTTCAAGTGCTCGCGCCGTGGTACCCAGGATTTCAGCCATTTTGGCTTCGGGCACTTTGTCGAAAGGATGTATTTCGGGAAGCTCTTCTGCGGCTTGCATAGGGATACCTCGCCATGCCAGTTAAGGCTGGATAGTTTTTGGAGTAAGGGTTGGGCTTGGAACTGAGGGTTAGCGCTTCATAAACGTCATCCAGTGCGTGTTCACACGCTTGCCGGACTTATGGCCAAACAGAGGCTGCTGATCAGTTAGGGCCAGTATTTCGCTGACCTTTACCTGTGTTTCGTTCCACTTGAAGATCAATACTCCGTCAGTGGCCAACACGCGAAAGCACTCCGCAAAGCCCTTGGCCAAGTCGTCGCGCCAGTCATCTGTTAGCAGCCCATACTTTGCGCGCAGCCAACTATCACGGCCTGCGCGGGTCAGGTGAGGTGGATCAAATACCACCAACTTAAATGCACCGTCAGCGAAGGGCAGGGTGCGGAAGTCCATGATGACGTTGGGTTCAACGTTCAACGCACGGCCATCACAGAGCACATGTTGCTCGTCACGAATGTCGCCGAACAGGGCGCGCTGGTCGCCTTTGTCAAACCAGAACATGCGGCTGCCGCAGCAGGGGTCGAGGATTTTTAAGGCGCCGGTCATGGCCTCACCACCTCGACCAAGGCCCAGCAGATCTGTCTGGCATAAACTGATGGCACGCGCTTGACCTGGCCGGCGCGCTCCAGGCGTTCCAGTTGACGGCGAACCCAATCGGTTTTTAAACCCTTGTACCCAGCCATGCTCAGACCGTTACGAATGACATAGGTCATCTGTTGCGAGCCCCAATACATGATCTGGGATTTTATTTCGGCATCGGTGGGCTTTGGGTTGTCGCTCATGACTTCTTGCTCCGACTAACATCTTCAGCAGTGACGATGTGCGGTGTACTGTCCTTGATGGTGAAGAAATCTGGCTGGCAGTGCTTGCGAGCCCAAGCTTTCAGTGGAGCAAGCGCGATATCCAGCTCAGCCTCAGCCGCTTTGCTGAGGTCTGGATAGGCGTCAACCCACTCGCGGGCATCGCTATCGCAGGCGTTTTCGTACATCCGTTCGGTCACATCGTTAGCGTCTGGCAAGAAGCGTGCAGGGTCATCCTTACACTCAATCCCGCGATAGACCGTGCCGCCTTCATACAGGCCAGGCCGGTAGCTTGCCGGATGCCCGTCGCCATCGCTGTCATGGCCGTAATTATCCTTGAGCAGTTCATCGAGACTGTCGTAATCCCAAGAGCCGTTGTCCCCGGTTAGGGACCACTTCACGCCCGTAACTGGCGACTCATAGGCAGGCACCGAGTTAGCAGCAGCTATTGGTAAAGCCGCCTTGAACTGCCTGAGGTATTCAGCCGGTGTCGAGCCCCAACGGTTTACCAGGCACTCGTCATCTGCCAGGAGCCCCGCATCTTCTGGCTCATCAGATGGCTCTCCGGGCACCATGAAGAACTCGCGCTCAACCGCATGCAGAAGATCGGAAAAGCGCTTGGAGTTATCGATGTTAACCAGCAGGGTCGACAGTTCATGATTTGAGCTGAGGCCGAACACGTTATAGATGCGGGCCAATTCTGGCTGATGTTTTGGCATGACTTCGTCCTTGCCGCTAAGGCGGCTGACTTTGAATTGAGGGAGGGTTACGGGTATTTCTTGCTGATGCGCTTGGCGATGGCTTCGAGCTGCTCGGCCATACCCCACATGGCGTTGTTGTCGCGACGGGATACCACTGGGGAGCGTTGGGCGTTTCTGCCTATCAGGATCTTCGCTGCCAGCAGGATCAGCCAAGCCTCGAACTTGCGTCGAAGAAGGCGCCTCACGACTTCACTACATTTGGTCGAGCCAGACCTCTTACAGCTTCGCTGTAAATGAACTTGATCTGATCCCACGGGATTGTGTGCTTCTGCCCGTATTCACCTTCGCCGTCGCAGAACTCACAGCCTTCCAAAGGCTCTTCCAGATCGCGGCACTCAGGGCACTCGGTCGTGACCTCAAGCTGGAACTCACCAAGCAGCAGCGCCTTGGCGCCATTCTCTGCCGTCAACCTTTTAGGCATGATGCAGTATCCCTCCGGCACCTCCGCTACCGGCTCGGACTGCTCGGCGTAGAGATTGAATATCCCCCCCGTCAGGCGGCAGGTGTTGGACCATTCCGAGTCCTCAACCGTGACGCCGTATTCGCCATCCCTTCCGGTCAGCCGCTCTGCATGCAGCTTTGCCACTGGCTTGGCTTTCGCCACCGGCTCGCCCTGGTGTTGGGCGACGGGAGAGCATGGCTTCACCGATTTCAGCTCAAGGCGAGCAAGTCGCTCGCGGAGACTGTTGATTTCATCCTGGTACTGGTCTGCAAGCGTCGTAAGGTCGTTAAAGTTGATCCAATTGCCATGCTTTTCGGGAACGCGGATTACGCTGCCTTTCTCATCCTCCCCACCGCGCCAGAAATTAAAACGCGGTAGCTCGTGAGCTTTGTCCCAGAGGTCGTAACCTTCACGCGTTTCGATATTTCTCATACCTTCTCCCGTGCGCGCCGCTCAGCCTCTTGGGCTTGGCGCAACTTGCTGCATTTGGTGTGGTTGCCGTGGGCGCGTGACTTGTTGCATTGGTCGCAGACGGTTTGCAGATCCAGCGGGCGCATAGGGCCGCTGTTTAGACGGACTGTTCGGCGTAACGCGGTCATGCTGCAACCGCCTGCCGTTCGATTGCTCGCCACGGGTCGTTGGCGCGAGCAAGTGCAGCCATCGGCGGTGGGCTGACGCTGTTCCCGCACATGTGCACTTGCTGGGTCTTAGTGAAGGGCTTGCCGTCGGCGCCGTGGGCGATGATGTAGTCGCTCGGAAAGCCTTGGGCCTTGTACAGTTCGGCCGGTTGCAGCATCCGCAGGCAGATGTCGACGATCACGTATGGCGTACCCTTTATGGTCACGGTGACCAGTGCCAGGCGGTCGCGGGTGGTGATGGTCGGTGATGGCTCGCTAGCTTCGCTCACATTCTCGGTGCCGTAATAGCTGATCAAGAAGGCCGCAACCCTCAGCGCACCAGCCTCAACCTCCGGCGAGAGCTGCAACTCAACCAGCGAACTTTTTCCGCCTCCGCCTGCTGTGATCGTCGGTGCTGGGTCGTCCAAGGCTTGGCCGACACTGGCGCCGAACTGGCGCTCAAGGAAGGCAGTCATTAATCCGTGGTGTGTACCTCCAGCGCTGATGGTGTGCAACGGGTCGTTCAAGTCGCGCGCATCACAGTTGCCGCGCAAGTGGACCAGGTTGGCGGTGACCAGTTGTTGTTGGCTGCCGGTATTGGTCACTGTGGTCATGGGGTCGTCCATGCTTTTGGCTGCGGTTGTGTTGAAACCGCCATTCATCTGGGCCATGAACACAGTCGAAATCCCCATTGCATGCGCAGCTCCGGCAGGGCGCTTGTAGTTCCCGCCGCTGGTAATGGTGGGCAATGGCTCACCCAGCGCTTTGCCTTCGTCTGCAAACCTGAGCTTGACCAGGTGCGCTGCCGCTATGGAGTGCCCACCACTTGCTGTAACTGTTGCGAGCGGCTCACCGGTAGACCTGCTTCCGGCGCCCCAGCGTTGAACGCCTCCGGGCTTGCCTTCGCCGTGTGCGGCAGCAACCATCACCGGGCTCACAACCGAGAAGGCGCCGCCCTTGGGGTAGGAGGTCACGGTACGCAGCGGCTCGGCCGCAGACTGCACGCTTTCCCCGGACCAGTTCGCGATCGGCACGATGAAAGGGTTGGCCGAGTCCAGTACGAACTTGCGCATTCCCTTGGCCACCCGGCGCAGGGTGGCCGGGGCCAGATCCTTTTTACGGCCAAAAATGCTTTTACTCGGGATCGTCCAGTCAATGCACTCAGCAGCGGTGCGCCACTTTTGCTGACCCTTGGCGGGGTTCTTGGCGTGTGTTGGTTCAGGCCACACGATCGGTTGGCCATCGCAGCGGGCAATCATGAATAGGCGCTCCCGACTGGTCGGTGCGCCGAAGTCGCAGGCCTTGATCACACGCCATTCGACGGCATAGCCCAGGCGCTGCAATTCAGCCACGAAAACTGCCCACGTTTGACCGCGGCGTTTTGGATCGGGTACCAAGAACTGTTCGTTAACCGGTACCACCTCACCAAGCTCAGCGATTCCGCCACCCAACTTGATGACACGCCCGGTCGATTTGCAGCGCTTCGCCACAAGCGGTCCCCATTGCAGGATCTGCTTCACGTTCTCCAAGCTGATCACCCGGGGGCGCTTCATGCCTGCCCACTTGAGGCCGATCCATGACAGATTACGAATCTCCCTCTTGCGCGGCTGGCCACCGGCAGCCTGGCTGTGGTGGGTGCAGTCCGGCGACATATGGAACCAACCCACGGCCCGGCCACCACATTCAGTGTCAGGGTCGCCCTCAAACACATCAGTGGTGAAGTGCTTTGCATGCGGGTGGTTGATGGTGTGCATGCTGATCGCCGCAGGGCTGTGGTTTTTGGCGACAGTTACCGCGCGCCCAAGGCCCATTTCCAGACCTGTACCAGCACCGCCACCGCCGCAGAAGAAGTCCACGACGATCTCGTCGTCCTGCTGGTTGAAGCCAAGGCCGTACTGGGTTTTGAAATCGAAGGGGTATTTCTTCTGGTGTGCGGACATAAGTAGACCTCGCCGGGCGGCGTGATTTTTTAGTGAAAGGGTTGTTTTAAGAGGGGGTTGGCTAAGCAGCTTGAGTTCGGGTATCAGGCTGCCATTCACAGAACCCAACCCGTTGCGCTTTAGTTTTCGCGTTGATAATTGGCCGGCCTTCGGCGTCAGTCATAATGCGCTTCGCCCTGATCCGCAAATCCCGGCATTGAATGGTCTTGCGGGCCAGCTCAATGAACTGCTGGGCGTACTGTGGGGCATCGAACAGCGGCGAGAGCTGGCGAACCGTACCCCCCCCCATAATCTGCTCTGTCTTCTTCTCGACCAGCTCCAGCCATTCAGCCAGAGGAACAGGCTCTATACCGCCTGGCGCCTTCACGTTCTTGCGGGTGCCTTTGGTGCGCTTCTTGGCCTCGGCCAGCGCAACATCGCGGGTCATTCCAAACACTGCAAATGTGCTCATGACTTTCTCCAATCAAGCGGTTACACGCTCGCCAATCACCGTAGTGGTAAAACTTGGTTCGAATTCGATTTTTAGTTCGAATAAGCCACCGCAGGTGTCGCACTCCATGTTCTGATCGCGATAGTCCTCGGTCTCGATATGAATGACCGTCGCGCAGTGCGGGCATTTGCATTCGTCCAGCCCGCAAAAGTCGTGCTCGTCGTATTCGTTTTCTGCGAATTTCGCCAGTGCTTCAGCTTTTGCAATTGCATCTACGGAGTCTTGGCAAGGCTTGCAGGTGAAGCCTTCAGGATGGCCCCACGGTGCTTCCGTTAGCTTAGAGCGGTGAGTGCTGCATAGGCGGCAGACGTTATGCTTGTCGCACACCGAGTAGCTGTATTTCTCACCACTTCCATTGCACTTTGCGCAACCAGATACCCAGTACCAGGCGCCATCGATTCGCTCGGCGTACAGCCCTACTTCTGGGGGATCAAGCCGAACCTCTGGCAAACCGTTGGTATGCGGCTTGCCGTGTCGAGCTTCATTCCAGATGTTTGTTTTCCCCGAGCGCAGGCGGTGCGTCCATTCGCCTGAGATTTCCGGGATCAGGATTTTAGTATTCTTGTCCATGGCTTCTATCCAGTTAGGCGCCGCCCTCCGTGACCGGATGCGACAGTGGCAAATTAGTGTCAAATGATGTTCTATTGCTCAGCCAATTTCGGCAAAGCTATCGCAAGGAAAGATATGGCAGTCTCAACGGATAACTTAGTTAGAATCGCAGAGGTCGGTGGAAGTGTCGTAGTTCCATCCAGTATCCCTACAGACAATTTAGTTCGTATTGCGTCAGCTCTACGTAAAGCTGGAGTGGGTCACCTCACTGTTTCTGGAGACGCAAAGTCGACAGATAACATGGTCCGAATCGCTAAGGCCGCCCCCGGACAGGTCACTTTTGATTTTGTCTAAGGATCTATGATCTCGTCGCCCGGATCTTTCTGGATGGCGAGCAGGCTTTTATTGCGAAATTCCCGCGCCACGTTTCCGGATATCTGCACATTGTGGCGCGGCGGTTCGAATAGCGGCTTGCAGCGGGCAGAGCCGAGAGCATGCAGGTGATGAATCATCAGCGTCATCGCTTCTCCCTGCTCAGTAATGCCTGACCACTCCATCAGGTCGGACAGGGCCTGGCGTGTGCCGGGGCGAACCCTGAGCCTCAATTCCTCTTCGGCATTCGCCACGCGCTTCTTGGCAGTTTTTGCCGAGCGCTCCTGCGATGTTTTCGCCATGGCCTACCTCTTCTATTCCGCTGGCCGGCAGTGCGAGCCAGGTTTGACGTTTGCGTTGATGGATGCGGGCTATGCGCCTCATGCCGCGACCTTTTGCTGATTCCAGGCACCCACCGCATCAAATACTCGCGCAGCTTGAGCTTCGTCCAGCGAAACCTCGGCCGGAATAGCGATCCAGCCTGACGCGACTAAATGATTCGGGTTGCACTGCGCGAGTAGCGTTTTGTATGTAGTCTCGATTGCATCTGTCAGATGCTCGGCGAGGTAAACGCCTTGAGGCGCTATTTCTACTGACTTGGTGTAGCGGGAGCCCGGGCCATCGACGCAATGAACGCTGAGGTAGACCGTCCAGCGATGCGGGATGTCGCAGACAGCATCTACGATTTTGCGGCCTGTGACGTTCTTGCAGTTTGCCCAGTTGATCAGGCCTTGGTGTCCGCTGGGGTTGATGTTGACCACCGCGACGTGATTCGTGCTCAGCAGTGCGCGGCAGGAGCGCTCCATTCGAACGCGGAGGTTGTGAGGTTTTCGCTTGCTCATAGTGAGTCAGCCATTAACCGCAGGGCTTTGCGGTCGGCCCACGACAGCGCTTTCGGTTTGCGCTTAAGGACCGTATCAGGGTCTATTTTCTGTGAGCGGGGAGGCGGCAGCGGATTACATGGCAGACTTCGAAGTTGGGCGACCTGACCGCCGGAGGCCAGGTAGTGGGCGATCTGCTTTGATATAGATTCGGCGAGCTGGCGTTGCTGCTCGACCAGGCTTAAGTGGTTGCTGATCATGATCAGGCTCCCAAACGATGGGCTTGCGCCCTGGCTTTATCAGCGACTTCATCAACCATACGGTTCAGTTCCAGGTTGAACTGGACTAACTCTTTATGCAGGTTGGCGATGTAGTCTTCGTCTCGGTAAATCGTTTCGATATAGAGCTGACACTCCTCATCTTGGCGAGAATCAAACGACAGGAAATCCCACCACTTTCGGCCCGTCACGAACATGCAGCCCTGTACTTGCGGCATGTGTTCTTCGGGCATGCCTTCAAGCCAAGTCCTGACGTGTATCGCTTCATTGAAGGGGCACTTCGATTCGGTGCCTCCGTCTTCGTTTATCAGGCCGTCAGGTGAGCAGCCAAGCCAGTCGTATCTGGGGTGGACGATAAATTCTGAAGGTATGACGATATTGCCGGTCAGCATCTCGTAGGCGTCTTGAGCCTTTTGTTCTTCGGTGTGACCCCATCTCATTGAGGCGCTGTTGACGTTGTGCTTGGACCTTTTTGCTAGCCGTTCAAAACACAGTTCGCGCATGTATGAGGTGCGCGCACCCATAGGCTCGCGCTTCCCGTTTTTGTCAGGTTTCCCCCAGGCCATCACATCTTTAAACCGACTGGCAGTTACTCGACCAGATCGGTCTGCATGCCATTTTTCGGTGCCCTGAAGTTCGGTTCTCACTATGCCGCCCCTTCGGCTTGCGAAAAGTCGTCGCCCGTCCCGGTTATGTCAGAAAAGTCGGCATCGACAATCGCCGCCATGCTTTTCAAGGCTTCGTGGCATTCCAGTCCGATAGCTGCACGCTGCTTAGGTTTGAGGGCTGCCCAGGCAGCGGCATAGGCTTCGATGTCCTGGCGTTTCGCTACAACCAAGAGGTCTGCAAATACACCGTCGATTTCGGGGGAAGGGGATTTAGGGCCAAATGCAACACTTGCTGCAGCGGCAGTGTTAGTTGCTTGCTCAGCCGGAGTGATATCAATCTCGCTTCCGTAGGGATTTTCGAACTCGTCAGGTGTGTAAACCCCTAGAATTACGTCTGGGCAAAATAGGCGAGCCCACTTCTTCGTAGCAAGGTAAGCGATCTGCTGCTTTGGATCGTCGGCCCACAGAGTGGAGTTACGAGTACGAGCTTGCGCCATGAGCGTCTCAAGTACTCGTGGCTCATTTTCACCGCGGAAGGTTGCCCAGACTTTGACACCTAAACCTACTTCGTCGAGCAGGCCCCAACCTGGAACACGGTACTCCTTGTTGTCGGAGTTTTTCTTAACCAGGAACTTACCCACAATCTTTTCCCATGGACCAAACCATTCATAGTGCAGGCGATCAATGGTGGGGGCCTTGGACGTTATTACAGCATTGACCAGTTGGGCTTCATAGCTCAGCGCGCCCTCTTTCACGATGAAGGTTTTTTGAGCCACCGCGAATGGATTCATTTGCCACTGCATTGCCTGCAAGACGATTGCCATACAGTCGGCTTTGTTGCCCCGCAGGTGTTCAGGGACGGTCGTTTTCCCGTCTGCCATCATGGTAGCAAGCTCAGTCATCGACCTCATGGTGCCTGGGTCGAGGATGAGCGCTGCCGCGTTGTGCGATGGATCGTTGTATGTAGCGAGGCTCGTTTGTGCTTGGGTGTCTGGATCAGTCATAGCGCTCTCCGTGGCTGACGTGGAGTGGGTCGGCCGGCAGATAGAAAAGAAGATTAGAAGCGAATGGCGCGTAGCCAAGCGCGAGCTGTATCGAGGTGTACATCGAAGCCGAGCGCTACAACCTCGACAATGTCTTCAACCGATGGCGCGTTAGTAGTCACGTCGTCGGATTCATCGCTTGGCGTATGCGAGCAAATAGATGCGATTTCAATTTTCTCTACGCTCATATGAGCGGCCGCTGCAGTTGCGGGTGCCGGTGCGATAGCTTGGGCGCGCAGGCGGATCAGCTCCTCCTGATCGCGCTGATATTGGGCTTCGCGCTCTCGCTGCTGACGCTGTTGCTCTTCCTGTTGCTCACGTTGATGGCGTTGCTGAGCCTCCATATCACGACGCTGCTGGTCCAGCTCATCTTGTTGCTGTTTCATACGCTTGCGGTCTTCCTCGGCGCGTTGCTTGCGAAGCTCCTCGGCTTCAGCATCGGCAATGCGTTGTTTCTCGCGCAGCTCGTCCAGTTCTTTCTGCTGAGCCAGCAACTTGGCAGCAGCTTCTTCTCGTTCGATGGCTGACTTGTGTAGCGCTTCCAACTGCTCAATGGCGTTGTCGCGAGCGATGGTGCCTTCTGCTTCAAACTCGCCGTACTCTTCGGGCAAGATCACCGACTCTTTGACACTCATCAGAATGATTGAAATGTCGGCGGCGCTTCGGCTTGCATAAGCAGCAGCAACAGAGCTGAAGCGGGTAATTTTGGCCCGGATGGCTTCGACACGCTCAGCCTCAATACGCTCGCGCTCTGCCTTGGCATCAGCAATACGCTTTTCTTCGGCCTTGATCGCTTCATCGACAGGCATCTCAATCGCAAGCACACGATCCTTTAGTGCCTCGCCGAATTCCTTAACTTGATTGACGCGGGCCTGAGCTTCTTTGACTTTCTGTTGATAAGGGATGAGGGCCGTCTTGGTTGTATTTGCCAAGGCGTAGCGTACGTCGCGGATGTCGACACGAACCTCCTTAGCGTTCGACAAGCCTTCGCTGGTTGAGCAGTCAACGACCAAGCTCGAATAACTTGCCTCCAGGCGCATGATCTGTTCTTCGTGCGGCCGATATTCAGCGATGTCGGTGACGGTAACTTTAGGGACAACGGATTTTTTCGACTCTTCGTTTTCGCTCATTTCGAATGTCTCTTGTGCAAGTGCTTGGTCAGTTTTTTTGGACATGACGATCCCTCGCCGCGCTTGGCGCAGCCTTGAAAGTAGTGTTGTGGGTTGGTGCTGTTAAGCGGCTGAAACGAGTGAGTTGTTGTAAGTGGCGTAGAGCTGATCAATACGCGCCCGGAAGCAGCGATGCTCAGCTTCATCTATTGCCCGCAACATGAAGGCCAAGGTGATGACCGATGTTGCCGCGGCACTGGCGTTGCGGGCGCCAATATTGCGAACAAACTCTTCAATTTCGCCTTCGATCCAGGTAATGGCCGCCTGGTGATCGCGCTCTTGAATATTCATTCTGGTTTTCCCTTCAGGTTCCAGAAAACGGCCATTTGATCTACTGCGGCATTAATGCGCATGGCGAGGGCCTTTCTTTCGGCCAACTCGCGAACCGCGTTATTTACTTGGGCTTGAGACCGCTCTGAAGCAGCGGCTTCGTAGTCATGGAAAGGACCTTGGGCTGGAGTGGCCTTTGGGCGACCACACGCGTCCATTTTTCGATCCCATTCGCGTGCTTGCGCGCTATCTGCATAGCTGGTCGCCATGGCAGCTACTCCTGCTCAAGTTTGCGTGCATAAGCGCAGGCGGCGTTGTGGTCACGCCGGAAACCCTTCACTTTGTTGGTGCGGGCGTCGACGATGTGGAAGAACTCGCCGCTGACAGGGATTACCCGGTAGCGGGGCGCACATTTAGGTGAAACTGAGCCGACCAGTCCGAGGCTGATCGCTACAGACATGTTTCGGCGCTGGTGCATTGCAAGCGCTATATCACAGTAAGCGCGGTGACTTGGGTTCATGGTCGCCTCCAGGCGTAAACCGCATTAGCCAGATGCCAGGCACGGGTGACCAAGCCCAGCCCTGAGACTGGCCTGGCATCTGCTAATGCGGTCTTTGTGGTTTGAGGGGGAGGGTGCAGGCGCCCGGCGCTTCCCGGAATGCGTCGAGTCTGGCCAGCTATGCCCTCGGACTCGCCTGCGGTACCGGTTACGTCTCCGGCGCCGAGTTCCACGGCCGTATTCATTTCGCCAGCGCTCGATAACAACCGATTCTGGGATTTGATGCAGGTGGGCGGTTATAGGCCGCGATTTCGTCCGCATCGGGGTGAGAACTGCATGACGTTTGTCAGCCTTTGCTCTCGCGCTGGCTGGCGGTACTCAGTTCTCACTCCGATACAGCCTGCACTTAGGTGTGCAGGTGACCGGGCAGTTAGCGACAGGCTGTCGTTGGTGCTGGTTGTTCAGATGACTGCCGTCATGGTCTTGGAGCCGTCGCCGTGTTACGTGGTGAACATCAGCGGAGCAGACCGGCCATTGCGGCGAATCAATGCGTTCGCCTGTGCAAAAACCGGGTATGGCTCGCCAGCTTCATCAGGAAGCAGCGTGTTGCACGTCAAATTCGAGCAGTCTTCGCCGTTAGGCCCCTCGCCATCATCGCGATGCCGTGTTCCTTGCTGATTGCAATGACCTGCTGCATGAGCGGGCTGATCTGGCTGTCGTAAATCTCTTCTTTGTTCATGGTCATGCTCCGGGTTGTTTTCCCAATGCCCACCGCTCTGGATGGGCATCAGTGAAAAGGTCCGTCATGCATACATCCGAACAGTGATGTGGCCGTTGCTCGCCACAACGTGCTCCCAATGGTTTAAGAAGACGCTGGCGCCGAACTTGTCGATGGCAGCCTGCTTAACCTTGCCGAGCACGTCGTCAGCGGGCTCGCCAGCATCTGGGATGGCAAGCCATTCGAGACGCTTGCCGTTGCTGAGGTGTGAATCGATGTTGAATTGAGCCATGGTGAATTCCTCTTGGTTGTCATCCCAAGCAGCCCTCGCGAGAAGGCTGCTCAGTGATGCTGTCCAGCTGAACCATGGCAAGAATTGCCAGAGTTCGTTTCTCCACCACGCGCATCGCCCGATTCATATCTCTGGCCGGCGTCACACATTTCGTGGACGGTGTTCTTCGCCGACCGGCTTGCGTGGTTTCGCGTACTCACATCTGGTGAGCGCGGCCAGTTCCAGAGCTGGCGTGGAGATCGAATTTATTACTCGCGCTGTGCCCATTGCTGGGGATCGATCTGCGAGGTTCCCGTGCTGTTAAAGAACGACGGGCTGTGAGGCCCTAACGAGTCCCTGTTGGGTGACTCGATGGATTCAATCTACAACCTAAAATTGTAGTGTGCAACTCTAAATTGTAATTTTGGGCGATGAAAATTGTAGCCCCTTAGGAATCAGGGGCTTATAGGTGCTCTTAGATCGCGGGGTGAGCGTTACGGGGAGGCCTGACTAGGCAGCACGCTCATAATCAATGATGGCAGCGGCTGCCTCTTCGGCGCCGTAAAAAATGTGTGGCTCAATGCCGTCTTCAAGACTCTGGCGCTGGAGATCCTCAAGACTTTGCTCGTATTCCGCTATGAGCGAGGGATCAAACCTGTCTAGCTCCTTTGGCGTCCAGATGAATAGCGTGCATTTATTCTGCGGGGCGTCGGCGACCTTATGCTTAACGAAATGCAGATCCCATAGTCGGCTCTTGGCGCCGTCTACGTGGCGACTTATTTGCTTCGATGGTTTTATCTTGGCCAGGCTGGCTGCCATGCGATTGCCAGCAAAGAACAGGCTGCCACGCGATCCCTGAATTGCTTGGGTATGCAAAGGCAAGTTAAAGCGATCCCTCAGGCGGGGGAGAATACCCAGCACTCGATCCTGTATGTCAGATCGTAGCTGGCCAAGATTTGCCTCGTAGGCTACCGGATCGTCAGACTCTTCGTCCTCTTCCATCAGAGCCGAGGCATGAACGGTGGAAAGGCTTGAGGTAAGGCTGGATGCTTGTTGGAGGATATGGGACATGTTGTTGCCCAACCCCCTGCGGGTCTTACCGATGACTACACCGTGAATGCCGCATGAGAACTGCCCTTCGAAGCCGCCTTCGGCAAACTCCAGGGCGCGGGACAACGCAAGCCCCATCATTCGTTGCATGCCTACCGCCGAGCTGCCATATAGGCATTTCAAGGCCTTTTCACTAATAGTGAGGCAGCCGTTGACCTCGTCGCCAGAAGCTGCGACCACTGCAATAGTTAGACGCTCGCCGGACTGAACGATGGGCTCCAGGTAAACAGGGGCCCAATCCGCCTCATATTCAGGAAAGCTGGGGAATTCAGAGAGATCTGGGAGCATCCTTTAGACCGCCATGGTTTTCTGTTTGAAGCCGAGAGCCCCATCCATTAGAGCGCTCATATGTTTTACGCGTGACTCGAGGAAGTCCACCACTTTGTCGACATGTGCCTGGTCGACTTGGCAGTAATGCGGCTGACTCGCCGCAGCATGGTTCCTGAAGTTAGCAGTATATGCTGGCGCAGATCGATCTTTCAGCTTTTTGGACGCTTGGTGTCTTTCAAACTCAGACACCTCTCCGATGACCATCCCCAGAAGATGGTTCCGGATATTTTCGCTCGCTTGGAGGCTTGGTGCTGACAGCGCCTCCTCGTGGTCGATAAGCCAAATAGCTCCATCGCCACCGATAAGGAGGTTGCGCAAATTCCTGTCGGTGTTAGCTAGGAGTTCGTCGAAGACAATGGCGGCATGCAGGTGTGACCACTTATTGAGTAAGTGTGAGACCTTGTCGAAATTGATCACGCGGCTCATAGGCACCGCATTGGTGTCCACGCTAGCCAATACGATGCACTTACCCTGTCCTCGCCCAACGTCTTTTCCGCGGGCAACCGCAAGAGCAGTTAGGGGAATAGGTAGGCCAAAATATCTCCCGATGCTCGCGCTCATGGTTTCGGCGAACAATCGCTCGGCAGGCAATACCTTTATGTATGCATGGAGGTCTCTACGGTAGCCTTTCAGCCCGCTGATGGTGCCGTAGAAAAGTGGGTGCTGACCCTTTACGTCTGGGTCAACAACAGCCTCGCCCTGGAGATAAAGGGCGAGTGGAATGTCAATCGGTTCCGGTTTTGCGTTTTGCATGTGTAGGGCCGCTTTCCTTGGCTACTGACTTCTTAAGGCCATGACCGATCATCTTCACCATATCTCCCGAATCACCGCCAGCGTCTGCATTTTTAAACGCGGATTCTGCGAGTGCATCCAATTCATCAGGTAGATTTGGCACGTTTTCCCCGGAGGAAACGTTTCTTTCAATCATGACCTTTGCCATGGCTGTAAGAAGTGACACATCACTCTCTCCGAGCTCCCCTTTCTGAAGCGCGCGAGACACTACATCACGGAGGATTTTTTCCACTCCGCCGGACGAGCTTATCCTCAGTTTTTTGGCCGCAGCGCCTTTGATTTCGGAGCCCGTCAGAGGAGTGAAGTGTGGAGTGCTAAATGAGCCTGATTCGCCCATCAAGTGGGAGATTGAAACCTTCAGCGCGCCTGCAATTCCTTCAAGTTTCTTCGGGCGGGGAACATTTTTGTCTGCCTCCCAAGCCTGGACGGACTGAGGCTTAACTCCCAATAGACGAGCGAGTTCAGACTGGTTCAGCCCGACAGCCTCTCGCGCAGCAGCGATTCTTTTTCCGATTGTGCTCATAGAGACACTTTACAACTAGTCGTTGTAACCAGCATTGCAATTCTCAGTTGTAGTTTTCTGGCAAAGGTTGTAACTTTGCGTTGTAAGTCAAATTTTAGAGGTGCCTATGAACCAGAACGCAGCCGTGCGTGCAGCTGAAGCAGCAGGAAGCCAGTCCGCCCTTGCTCGCGTTCTTGGCTGTACGCCTCAAAACGTTCAGAAGTGGTGCGCAACAGGTCGCATCCCAGCTGAGCGCGTTATTCCAGTAGAGCAAGCCACCGGCATTCCACGCCATGAGCTTCGTCCAGATATTTACCCGATCGCCGCTTAACGCATTTCTTCCGCCCTTAAAAGTCCGGAATTTTGCTCATACCAGATATGAGCGCCCAGGCCATTCCAGCGACGAAGCAATCTTGACCGCAAACGACCCAAGGAAAAACTAGGACATGAAAACGCCCGTACTAGAGACCCGCCGCCAAGTAATGGCAGCCGTGTCCAACGCTTTCCCTGGTGGGATGGATTGCGCAGCAGCTCGCCTTGGCATCAAGGACAAGCGCCTGGAGAACCAGATCTATGAAACCGCCGGGTGCAAGCCGCTTAGCGATGCCGAGATCTTCGTGCTGGAAAGCGAAACGAAGACCGAGCACCTGCCGGACTACATCTGCGCGATGTACGGCGGCGTGTTCGTGAAGATCCCGGAAGCGGGGGAGTTGGACAACGTCGATCTGTATCAGCGCTCGCTGGCTGCATCCGCACAGCGTGGTGCGCTTGACCAGATGGTGGCTTCCGCCCTGGAAGACGGCGAAATCGATTCGAACGAAGCAAAGAAGATCCGCGCCCTGCACGCCAAGTACATGTCGGCGAGCCTTGAGGCTATCGGGGCGGTAATTGAGTTGCACAAAGCCCGCGCATAAATCGCAGGCACAAAAAAGCCAGGTTCGTGGCCTGGCTCATTGCTACATCAGCGAGGTAATCATGAATACACAATCCATCCCCGTCAATACCCCCAACAATCTCGCGCCACGTTTTCTGCAATCGCAAAACGTGGCGCGGAGAATGTCATCTCGGGAAATCGCCGATCTGGTCGAGGCCCGGCACAACGATGTCATCACCACCATCGAGCGTCTTTTTGCCAAAGGGCTTTTACGATCAGGTCGTAAAACTCGGCGTGAAGCCACTGGCGGCCGCCCCATCGATGTCTACGACCTGACCGAGCGTGACACGCATCTGGTTGTGGCTGGCTACAGCGACGAGCACCGCGCACGAGTTATCGACCGCTGGCAGGAACTGGAAGGGCAGGTTGCGCAACCACAACAGCTTTCCACCATCGAAATCCTGCAGATCGCCATGGAGTCTGAAAAGGCCCGCTTGATGCTCACCGCCCAGGTTGAGCAGCAGGCGACCAAGATCCACTCCCTGGAGAACCTGTTCAAGGAAGGCATGACCCACACCCAGTTCTGCAAGGGCCTCAATGGGGTCAATGTCATGCAGGTGGGCAAGTACCTGGAAGCGCGCAGTTGGCTCTACAACGAGAGCAAGTCCGGGCTTCGCCACCGCGTTGGCTCGTACGCCCGCGACAAGTACATGACCGAGCACCAGCACGAAGTCACCCCACACGGCAAAGACCCCTTCATCTCCTACACGCCGATCCTGCTGAAGAAGGGCGCCGCACGCCTGTATGACCTGTACCTGGCCAACGAACTGCCCATGAAGAAGACCTGGGACGGTTTGTTTACCCATGACAAGGCTCTACGAGGTGCAGCGTGAGCGTTCAATCCATGACCTGGGCCCTTGATCAGCGAGATATTCGTGACGCTACTGCGCGTCATGTGCTGCTCTGCCTGGCGAACTATGCAGACAAGAATGGCAAGGCCGCTTTCCCTTCCGCAAACAGCCTGAGCGAAGACACGGGCCTTTCCGTTCGTACCGTTCGCTACAAGCTCGACCACCTTGAAGAGATCGGAGCAATTCGTCTCGGTAATCAATCCATTGCTGCTGCCTACATTGACCGTCACGACCGCCGCCCAGTTGTCTATGACCTGTGCATTGAACGGGGTGCATCTCCTGCACCCGGTGATAAACGGGGTGCAAATGAAGACACAGCGGGGTGCAGTTCAGAACACAACGGGGTGCAGCTCACGACCGAGCGGGGTGCAGGAGCTGCAGCCAATCCACCCTCTAACCATCCATTAACCATCAATGAACCGAAAGAGCAGGGCGCTGACGCGCCGCGCAAGCCTGCCAGGTTCGATCCGCTGACTGCCAAGCCGGAGAACGTGACCGCCGAAACCTGGGCTGACTGGTGCCAACACCGCAAGGAAATCCGCAAGCCACTGACCGCCAAGAGCTGCGAGCAGCAGGCCAAGGCCCTGGCAGGCCACCCGACACCGGACGCAGTGCTGGTCACTTCGATCTCCAACGGCTGGACCGGTATTTTTCCTGACAAGCCAGCCGCACCGAGCAACGTTCACCAGCTCCCGATCAGCCGACACACCCTGACCGCTCCCCGCGATTACAAAGCAGGCACCAAGGAGAACGCCAATGGCACGTTCCGTCTCTGACCTCGGCCCGCACCTGGACCGCAAGTTTGGTGTTATTGGCCGCCAGCCGGCACGCTGCGACACCCACGGCGATTACTCGGCGGTGATGCTCAGTGGTGGCGGCGTATCGGGCTGCCCGATCTGCGCGAGTGACAAGCGCGACATGGAAGAGCTTGAGCGCAAGCGCTTTCAGTTCAGGACGCTGCAGCACGACGCCGCCAAGATCCCCAAGCGCTTCGCTGACAAGTCCTTCGCCGGATTTGTGGTGTCGTCGCCTGCCCAGCAAGTCGCTTTGGATGCTTGCATGGAATACGTCGACAACTTCTCGAAACACAAGCGGGAAGGGCGATGCATGTTGCTCCTTGGCAAGGTCGGCACCGGCAAGACGCACCTTGCCGCATCCGCAGCGAGCGCACTGATCAACGAGCACATGGTCAAGGCGATCTACCGCACTGTCGGCTCCGTCATCGGCGATATCAAGGCGACCTTCAGCGACAAGTCTGGCGAAACCGAGGCCCACATCATGCGTGAGCTGATTGGTGCTGACCTGCTGGTACTGGACGAAGTGGGGGCAACCAAGCAAAGCGAGTTCGAGCTGGCCACGCTGTTCAGCATCATCAACGGCCGGTATGAGCAGGGGCGCCCGATGATCATAGTCAGCAACCTGTCGCCGGCCGAATTGAATGATGCCCTGGGCGTTCGCTGTGTCGACCGTATCCGCGAGAACGGCTGCATTGGTGTGGCGTTCGAGTGGGAATCACAGCGCGGCAAGGAGGGCTTCTGATGGATATCGATAAGGAAAAGTTAAAGGGGTTGCTCTGGGCTGAGGCCGCGTCATACCGGGCCGACTGCGCCGATTGGAAGCGCAACACCGAGGCGCTGGACGAATTCCTGGGCGAGAAGACCCTGCCGGAGGTGGCGCTGGAGCTGCTGGTCGAGAACGAAGACCTAAAGACCGCCTGTGCTGCCTTTGACCGCGTTAATACCAAGCTCAAGGCGGAGATCGAGGTGCTGCGGAAAGAGTGCGCTGCCCGTCACCCGTTCAAGCCTTTTCATGAGCAGGCAATTGGCTTCACTGGTTGCGTGATTTGCGGCGTGTACACCGATCACGGCGGACTGCCTTGCCCGAAAACGAGAGCAACCGCAGAAGCCGGTACTTTCCATGGAGGGCGGTCATGACCTACGCCAAGCCAGAAAGCTACACCGAGGCGGACTGGGAAATGGTCCAGGGCTACATGCGTGGCAAGGACGGCCTGTCGCCACAGCGCCGTAACGCAGCCTACATGCACGGGCACCGCAATGGTGTGTCTGATGCGACTGGTATGCCGCATGAGCGAGCCAATGTCCTGATCCGTCGGGCGAACATGATTCCAGGCATCACGCCAATGGCGCCGATAAATGCGGGTGGCCGGCCATGACCAGCCTCCAGATCCGCAACGAATCGGACCGCAACAAGGCCATGGGCTACATCGCCGGCCTGGACCTGGCCAAGCCGAAGAAGCTGGCCATCACCGAAGTCGACCGCAGCGGGGAGCAGAACAAGGCCCTGCACGCGGCCCTGGCCGATATCGCCGCCCAGGTCGAGCACGCCGGGAAGAAGTGGGATGTCCTGATCTGGAAGCGCCTGCTGACGGCCGCCTGGCTGCGTGAGTCAGGCGACCAACCACAGATGATACCGGCGGTAGACGGCCACGGCTTCGACGTCATCTACGAGCGCACAAGCAAGCTCACCGTGAAGCAGTGCGGCGAGCTGATCGAGTGGGTGCATGCGTTCGGCGCCGAGCACCAGGTGCGCTGGACACAAAAGGATAATTGGGGAGGGCGCTACTGATGAACCATAACTTCAAGGCTGGCGACCTGGCGCTGATCGTTTCCTGCCCGCTTGTACCAACCCTTATCGGGCGCTGCGTGCAGCTGGTTGAGTGCGTTGGGCCTGGCTGCGATTCGTTCTCCGCGCACGGCCCATGGTTTAACCGTGGGGATGCAAACGCCTGGGTGGTGGAGGCAGATGGCTTGGTATCACTGACCATCGGCAAGGCCCTCGTCGAGCATCCGCGCTGCTGCATAGCTGAGAAATACCTGATGCCCCTGCGCGGCGACTTCACCCCAGAGCAGCAGAAAGCCAAGGAGGCTGTATGAAGCGCACCCCACTGCAACGCAAGACCCCGCTCACGTCCGGCGGACCGCGGCGCAAGCGCTGCCCAGAGTGCCGAGTAATGTTCACGCGCTCCAGAGAATCGCAGGCTGTGTGCGGCGAGATCGAGTGCGCGATCGCACACGGCAAGTCCGAGAAGGGTCGGGCAATCGCCGGGAAAGCCCTGGCAGAAGTAGGGCGCCGCGAAATCAAGGTCCGCAAGGAGAAGCTGAAGAGCAGGGCGGATCACCTCAAGGACACACAGCAGGCATTCAACGCTTGGGTGCGCGCCCGAGACGCGGCACTGCCGTGCATCAGCTGCGGCCGCCACCACCAGGGTAAGTACGACGCAGGCCACTACCGGACCGTGGGGAGCAATCCAGCCTTGCGCTTTGAGCCGATGAACTGCCACCGCCAGTGCTCGCCGTGCAATACCCGGCTTTCCGGGAACATCGTGAATTACCGCATTGAGCTGGTGAAGCGTATCGGCGCCGAGGCTCTCGATTGGCTGGAAGGTCCTCATGAGGCCAAGAAGTACACCGTGGATGAGCTGAAGGCGATGACCGCCGACTACCGGGCAAAGACCAAAGAACTAAAGAAGGGGATCGCAGCATGAAACTGATCAACGCAAGGCAGGTATGGACCGAAGCTCAGCACGAATCGAACGCGTCGATCAGCGCTGTGGCCATCGACAAAGCGCAATCGGCACCGATCAAGAAAGGGCAGCGCATGCGCCGCGCCGAGGCTGTGTTCGCTGCGCTTGGGGAAGACAAGGAGGAGCGCATTCAGGTTGTGCGCCAGAAGATCAGCATCAGCGAGACCCGCGGTACACCCGCCGGCCGCTCCACCGCTCGCGCCGCGCACCTGGCCACCATCGGCAAGGTACTGCGCGCCATCGACACCTTGCCGTTCCAGGTGCAGCAGTTCGGGCACTACCTGTACCACCCAGCTATGAACATGAAGCACCTGCTGAACGCGGTGCTGCTGATCACCGCCAAAGCCGCTCTGCAAGACCTGACTTCGGCCAAGCGCGTGAAGGCGCAGTACCTGGTAACCCTAGCCCTGCAATCGTACAAGGGTGAGGTGGCCGGGTCTGCTGAGTGGGGCCCAGCGCGGGTGTCCGCCGAAATGAACACGTTCTTCGGCGTAACCATTGACTCGAAGAACTGGACGCGTGACTGGCTCGACCTGTGGGAATCCCTGAAAGAGGTGATCAAGGAAGTGGATATTCAGGCCCAGCAGCCGCTATGGCAGGTGATCCACGCGGAAAAAGATCAAGAGGCGGCATAATCGTGTTGACATGACGGGGTTTTGCGCGTACTTTTCCCACACTGCGCAACTTACCTCCAGCGCACGACCACTTCAAAGCCCAGCCAAAGCTGGGTTTTTTTGTGCACGCGAATGCGAAATGCATCCTTCTGAGGATAGAGGTCAGTGGATGTCGGGCGGGAGCCCGCTGAATTGCACGTGGATAAGATGCGTGCGCTCCTCGTTAGCGTTTTCACCCCAGCCTACCGATGCACCGCCCCCCATCTTTTTTGCCTTGATTGCGAATTCGATGTTTCTGTCTTCTGAGAAAGAAGTGTTTTCCTTCAGCTCCAGGGAAGCCTCGGTGCATCCACCGTGCTCCCTGGCAAACAGAACCGCTTTCCAAGAGGGCTCAAATGCGAGCCAAAAAAAGCTGCTGCGATCTACTTGTGTTGAGGCGTTCCACGGACATCCGTTGAGATTGAATACTCTTGTGTGCGTAGTCGCGGCTGCAACTTGGGTATTGTCCTTGTAGCCTGCTTTCGCCGCAATAATTGGGCCTGCATCTACGGAGCCGCCTGTTTCAAGCCTGTCCCCGTTGCTGGTCGTAGTAATCTTCGTAATGCTGATTCGGATCGCGCCAAGTGAAACCAAAAGCCTGATCAGCTCTGACTCTCTCTCTTCCAAGACATGTGCGTCATAGCTCTCGCTCGGGATGTATAAATTTTCTGTTTCAGTGATAGAAAAGTCTGCAAGGGGATGGCGTCTATACGATTTTCCCGCCATTGGGTGCCCAGGTTGGAACCGATATCCAGCCGCTTTCGCTTGCGTCGGCGAAAATGTTGCTCGTTCCACAAATGCAGCGAGCAACATTTCTTTCTGCGCTCGTGCAGTCTTGTCCTCTCCTTCGTCAGCGCTTAGGAGGCTACCCAACGTTGGGATGCTAGATATAGCAGCCTGGACAATTGAGTTGGGGAGGGGCCAGAGGATGTCCTGAGTAAGAGCAACAGCAAACGACCCTAGCGGATTTCCGCCTGGGTTGCGGCCAACCATAGTGAAGTTTTGAGCTGAGTCGTCTAGCTTCTGTTTAGGTTTTACTAGGTATTCATCAATGATGTGAATGGTGTCAAGCACAATGCAGCTCCAAGTCAGTTTGCGCCCGGCGCTCAGGCTGCCGTGACGCTTTAAAGCAATTCAATTCTGTCGGCACTGAGGGCATGTCGAAGATCATTTTTCGCCAGCTTCTTGAATTCTGTCTGCCTCGATAGGCTGTGTAGTACGGATATTACTAGGCAAACTCTCAACAATATCCTCTTACAACAAGCAGCGCTATTTCAATGTCGATTTTGGTGTGCCGCGTTGGCGCGCAGTGACCTGCACATAGGGAAAACTCATGGATCCTACTGACCTTGGCCCAGGCACAGCTACCTGGCTGGGCGGTAGCGCCACCGTTGTACTGGGCGGCCTGCTTTGGCTGCGCCGCTTCCTTTCCAAGGATGCTACCGACCGCGCAATGGACAGCGCCGATATCGGCACGCTGAAGCGCCTGAACGAGCTGTTGAATCAGGAGCGCGCCGCCCGCAAAGAGGCCGAGGCCCGCGCTGATCAGTTCGCCAAGGAGCGGAACGATCTCGCGGCAGCAGTAGGGCGCATGGAAGGCAAGATCGAGGCCCTGACAAGTCAGGTCGCCCAACTCACTGACCGCGTGACGCAGCAGAGCGACGAGATCACTCGCCTGCGTACCAAGCTGGGAGGTATCGCCTGATGGACAGATGCGCATTGGAATTTATCGCCCGCCGCTGGTGGCGTCGGACTGAGGTCTGGGCCATTGCCGTCGTGCTGGTGGGTGGCGGGTTGGTGCTGGGTTATCAGGCCGCGTACTGGTCGCTAGCCGAAAAGCAGAGCAACCAGGTGCAGGACATCCGCAAGGCCTACGACGCCGCGATGACCGAGCGCGACCGGCTGCTGGAAGAGCTGACCCGCAAGACTGGCACAGCCGCTGACAAGGCCACTAAGGCCGCAACCACTGCGGCCCAGGCCACCGACAAAGCGGACGAAGCCCTCAACCGGGTAACTCAATAAGCCGCGCCACGTTTTCGAATGCGCCCAATCGTGGCGCGGAGTTAGCCAACTATCGTGGCTGGTTCTGGGGTAGCTGTGCGTTCAGTCGGTTGCAAAGCGCTTGGGCTTCAGCCTCGGTATCGAACTCGCCAAGGTAGTCGCCAGTTCGAGTGTCGACAGCCTTGTAACATTTTGCCTGGAGCGGAAGTGGCTCTACCGGTTGGCCTGCTCGCTGACCCTGCACAACAGCTCTGACCCGCGGCCTCTGCTGAGCGATGAATACAATATCCATGGCGTTGGTAACTCTTAATGGGTGATCAGCATCAATACCGGTATCCACCCGGCATTTCAATCCAAGATAGAGGCAACAATGACGACCATTGCTTACAAAGACGGCGTGATCGCCTATGACTCTCGCCAGACCCGCAATAGTGCAATCGTTTCTGACAACGCGCCAAAGTGCCAGGTAGTCGATGGGGTCAGCTTCTTCCTGTCAGGCGCAGTATGCGACGAGAAGGCTTTGATTGCGGCGTACTTCGGGACTGCCTCGCCAGTTCCCGTTGAGTGTTCTGGCTATGTCGTCGATGGGGGCAAGCTGATGATGGTCGGTCATGACGATAAGACAGGCATATGGAAACAGGAGCTTGAACTGTCCAACCCTGACGCCATCGGCAGTGGCGCTGCATATGCCGTGGCTGCAATGGATATGGGCGCAAGCGCAGAAGATGCGGTGAAAGCTGCTATGAAGCGGGATATCTACACGGGCGGCACGATTCGCACGCTGATCATTGATTCGAGTAAGGCGGGGTAGGCGTGCCGCAGGTAAGTGCGGCACGGGTGAATCACTTGGCTTTCAGCGCTTCTTGAATTTGATCGGCGTAACTGGAGAGCTGACCAAATTCATAGTCGAGATTGATTGACGGATGTCCGCTTGCTGCATATCCAGCGATCACTTCAAGTGCGGCCGCTACAGCGTAACGTCGATGATGATCTTCATTGGTTCCGTTGTTTCCAGCGGCCACGATGTTTTTGCCAATCTCTGCCATTTTTAATTCCTCGGTGAGTGATCTTTACCAATACCGGCAACCCGCCACTATTTCAAGTATCAGAGTAAACCCATGACAACCAAGCAACCCGACTGGGAGCGCATTGAACAGCTCTTTCGGGCTGGCTTGCTCTCAGTGCGCGAGATCGCCTCGGCTTGCGGCGTATCTCACACCGCAATCAACAAGCGCTCCAAGCTGGAAGGCTGGGATCGTGACCTCAATGCCAAGATCAAGGCTAAAGCGGATTCGCTGGTTTCCAAGCGGGAGGTTTCCACAAAGGTTTCCACGGAAACACTGGCAACCGAACGTGGAATCGTGGAAGCCAACGCTGAGGTTATTGCTGATATCCGTATGGCTCATCGGACTGACATTGGCCGGTCTCGCAGGCTGGCCAACAAGCTGCTGGATGAGCTGGAATCGCTTACTGATGAGCAGGGGACGATTAAGTCTTTGATCAAGCAGTTCAAGGAAGGCGATCACGAAGATGGTGACGCTATGGCAGATATGTTGGCGCTGGCTAACAAGATTGGCGCGCTACCTTCCCGAACCAAGACCATGAAGGAATTGGCCGAGACACTAAAAACGCTGATTGCTTTGGAGCGCCAAGCCTACGAGCTGGACGCTAAAACTGGCGGCAGCGAAGCCGACGAACTCTCCAAACTTATGGACGAACTTTCTAAGGAAGCCTGACGCATGAAGCCCGAGCACATGAAATTGCTCAGGGACAAGCGCTGGCGCCTTAACAACCTCTACTTCATCACAGACAAAGGGGGCAAGAAGGTTCGCTTCCGGATGACGGACGAGCAGATCGAATACTTCGAGGGGATGCACACCCGCAACATCATCCTGAAGGCTCGGCAACTCGGCTTCACCACTGAGTGCTGCATCATCCAGCTCGACGCTGCATTGTTCGAGTCCGCCAAGTGCGCCCTGATCGCTCACACCCTGAACGACGCCAAACGTCTGTTTCGGGAGAAGGTCAAATATGCCTACGACAACCTTCCTGTTGAGATACGCGCTGCCAACCCTGCTTCTAACGATGCTGCTGGTGAGCTTGTGTTCAGCAAGGGCGGATCGCTCTACGTGTCCACATCCTTCCGGGGCGGGACTCTACGGTATCTGCACGTATCCGAGTTCGGGAAGATCTGCGCCAAGTTTCCCCACAAGGCCCGAGAGATCGTCACCGGCGCCTTCGAGGCTGTCGCCACCGATTGCTTCGTCACGATTGAATCGACGGCGGAGGGCCGGGCAGGCTACTTCTTCGACTACTCGCAGAGCGCGGAGCGGCAGCAACTGGCTGGCGTGCCCCTGGGCTTGCTGGACTGGAAGTTTTTCTTCTTCTCCTGGTGGAAGAACAAGGCCTATTGGCTTGACCCGACCGATGTGGTCATCCCGCAGCGCCTGGCCGACTACTTCAACGAACTGTTCGCGAAGCACGGCATTGACACGAACCCAGGCCAGCGCGCCTGGTACGCGGCCAAGGAGAAGACGCTCGGCGACGACATGAAGCGGGAATACCCGTCTCTGCCGGCTGAGGCCTTCCAGCAGTCGATCGAGGGCGCGTACTACGCCAAACAGTTCACCAAGCTGTATGGCGCTCAGCGCATTGGCCCACTGCCGGACAACAGTCATCTGCCGGTGCACACGGTATGGGATATCGGTGTCGGCGACTCTACGGCCATCTGGTTCGTTCGGATCGTCGGCGAGGAATACCACGTCATCGATTTCTATGAGAACAGCGGCGAAGGCCTGCGGCACTACATGAAGGTGCTCAAGGATCGCAAATACACGTATGGCGATCACTGGGGCCCACACGACATCGACAACCGCGAATTCGGCAGCGACGGCAAGACCCGGCGCGAGCTGGCCCGGGAGGGCTACGAGATCGACGGGCAAAAATACAGCCTCAAGTTCAGCGTTGTTCCAAAGCTCGGCATCGATGAGGGCATTGAGCAGGTTCGGGAGATCCTTCCGGCCTGTGCCTTCGATGAGTCCAAGTGCGAACTGGGTATTTCCTGCCTGGAGAACTACCGAAAGGAGTGGGACGACAAGCGGGGCTGCTGGAAAGACAAACCGCTTCACGACTGGTCATCGCACGGCGCGGACGCCTTCCGCTACTTCGCCGTCTCGATGGGCCGACGCAAACGCACAGGCGGAACACGCCGAATTGGAGGCTTGGCCTGATGCCAGTGCAATCGACAAACCCCGACTACGACGTGCACATCGCCGAGTGGGAAATGATGGACGACGCGCTCGAGGGTGAGTGCGCCGTGAAGCGCAACGAGCGCAACCTACCCAAGCCGAGCGGCATGGTTGAAGCTGAAAAGATCGACGGCCCCGGCAACAAGTACCTGTACCAGAACTACACAGACCGAGCCCAGTACGAGCATTGGGTGCGTGACTCGCTGCGTTCGATGATGGGCCTAGTCTCCCGGCTGATCCCGGAGATTGAGCTGCCTAGCGGCCTGAAAGGGCTGGAGGACAACGCAACAGCGGACGGTTTCGGCCTGAAGCAGCTGTTCTTCCGGATGGTGCGCCAGGCGATCTCCCACGGTCGTGTGCCGCTGGTGGTGAACATCGACGAAAGCGGTGAGCCATACTTCTCGACGTACGCCACACGCAACGCGATCAACTGGGATACTGCTGATCAAGGCGGCCGGCAGGACCTGGTCCTCTCGGTATTTCGCGAGTTTCGCAAGAAGGGCGGCGATCGCTACAGTCATGACTGCGACACGGTTTTCCGTGAATTCTTCATGCTGGGCGAGGTCTGCTACACGGCCGTACGCAACGAGGCTGGCGAGCTGATCGACGACGAACGCCCGCTGGGCACCACCGGTACCGACAACCGTCTCGTCAAAGGCCTGGCCTATTTGCCCGTCATCTACTGCGGCTCGACCGATAATTCACCTGACGTCGACGAGGTGCCGTTGCTCACCATGGCGCGGGCCGCGCTGAAGTCCTACCAGTTGAGCGCTGACTACTTCACCTCGCTGCACCAGACCAGCCACCCGCAGCCGTGGGTCTCTGGTCTGGATGAGGCGGTCGAGTTGAGCGTCACCGGGCCATCGGCGGCTTGGGATCTTGGTCCGAATGGCGAGTGCGGTTACCTGGAGTTCCAAGGCGCCGGCATCGAAGCAGTGCGCAAGGCCATGGATGACCAGAAGAACGCCGCGCTTGAGGCCGGCGCCAAGGTCATGGACGTGGCTGGCACTGAGTCGGGCGAGGCCAGAAAGACGCGCCAGAACGACCAGCACGCGACATTGCACAGCATCGTCATCACGGTCGCCGAGGCAGTGGAACAGGGATTGCGATACGCCGCTGAGTGGAAAGGCTACGACCCCAAGCAGGTCAAGTTCAAGGTAAACCCTGAGTTCGTGACTCCAGTGGTCGATGCCCAAGTACTTGCCGAACTGCTCAAGGGCGTGATGGCTGGCACGATCAGCGCCGACACCTACTGGCAGTACCTCACCACCGGCAAGTTGCCGGACCGCCCATACGACGAAGAGGCCGACCTGATCAGCGATGAGCGCGAGTCGGCCGGCATCAACTTGGACAAAGACGATGCCAACGACAAGCCTGGCGCAGGCGGACAGCCAACTGCTGGAGCAGACGACCCGCCACTCGGTAATGCTGGAGCGACTTAAGGCCGGCGAGGTCAAGAAGTTCGAGAAGTACCTGCGGCAGATCGACAGGCTGGTGCGGGAGCAGTTGACCCGCAAGGAGCTGACCACCTACAGCCGGGACCGCCTTGAGCAGTTCCTGGCTCGGGTGGACGGCAAGCTGCTGGATATCTACAAGGCCTACGGCGACCTGGTGCAGGCCGATCTGGTCGATATCGCGCTGTACGAGTCGAGCTTTGAGGCCAAAAGCCTGAGCAATGCACTGTCCATCGACGCGGTGGTGCCGACCAACACGGTGATCCGTGCGGCGGTGTTCTCCTATCCGCTTCAGGTAAAGGGCATCGACGGCGGGAAGCTGCTGAAGAGCTTCGTCAGCGGCTGGACGCGGACCGAGACGATGCGCGTCACCAACACGATCCGGCTCGGCTTCGGCCAGGGCCAGACCAACGCCCAGATCATTCAGGCGATTCGCGGAACTGCGGCGCAGAACTTCACGGATGGCGTGTTGGCGGTGAGCAACCGCAATGCTGCCGCCGTGGTGCAGACGGCAATCCAGCACGTAGCCACCACGGCACGAATGGAGACGCTGAAGGCCAACAGCGACGTGGTGCTGGGCTACCGTTGGGTGTCTACGCTCGACCGCAAAACCTCGCAGCAATGCAAAGGCTTGGATGGTATGCGCTTCGACCTGGGCAAAGGCCCGCTACCTCCGGCGCACATCTGCTGCCGGTCAACCACGGTGCCGATCACGAAGCTTTCGGAGATGTTCGCCAAGGACGCCACACGCGCCTCGGTGGGCGATAACGGCGGGTCGCAGGTTGAGGCAGGTCAGAACTATTACGAGTGGCTGGCAACGCAACCGGCGAGCTTTCAGGATCATGCTCTCGGGCCGGTCCGGGGCAAGTTGTTCCGCGATGGAGGGCTGACGCCGGAGAAGTTCGCCAAGCTACAGCTCGACAAGTCGTTCAAGCCGCTGACTCTGGCGCAGCTTAAGGAAGCCGAACCTGACATGTTCATCCGCGCAGGCGTTACACTCGGCGCTCAACCAGGTTGAGATAGCACATGCAGATCATCGTTGAGGACGGGAAGGGCAGCCCAGACGCGAATAGCTTCGTGCCGCTGGAGAAGCTGACCTTCTACCGCGACTACTACGGGTTCCGGATACCTGAAGCTGAGACTGAGCAGGTCGAATTGTTGCTGCGCGCAGCCGCCGACATCAATGCTCGCCATTGGAAGGGGCGAAAGGCCAATCCTAAACAGGCAATGGCCTGGCCCCGGCGTGACTGCAAGATCGAATACCAGACGCTTTCGGAGACATTCGTGCCCTTTGAGCTTGAGTGGGGTCAGGTGCGGCTGGCGGTCGAACTTTACGCCGCTGAGCAGGGCTGCCAGATCGAAGAGCCGACTCACTGTACCGAGCCGAACGGGCGGCGGACTCTATTGAATCGAGATACGCCAGGCCTGCGTATGCGACCGCCGCCGTACGCGCCGAGCAGGACACAGTTCGCCGACTACCTGGTCATGCGGGGGCTTTCGATAGTCCGATAAACCACAGAATTCACACCAAGCCGCCCAATGGGCGGTTTTTTTATGCCCGTCAGGCGGGCCAACCAAGTCCCCAGGGGATACCTATGCCATTTGAATTTGACCCGGCCGCCGCTGGCCTCACCCTCGACGCAACTCAGACCGCAGCCCTTCAGGAGGCGCTAGTCGGAAAGGTTCAGGAGTATCTGGACAAGGAAGTAACCGGCCTCAAGTCCAAGAACCAGGAGTTGCTGGGCTCGAACCGGACCATCAAAACCGAACTGGACAAGCTGAAGGGGCAGTTCGAAGGCCTGGACATCGAAGCGGTCAAGGGGCTGCTTGCGAAGGTTGGCCAGGACGAAGAAACCAAGCTCATCGCTGAAGGCAAGCTGGACGAGGTGATCACTCGCCGCACCGAGCGCCTGCGCAGCGACTACGACACCAAGCTGAGCGCCGAGAAGACTCGCGCCGATAAGGCCGAGCAATTCGCCGCCAAGTACAGCGACAAGGTGCTGGCCGATTCCATCCGCGCTGCTGCCATCAAGGCCGGCGCGCTCCCCGAGGCTGCCGAGGACATCATCCTGCGCGCCCGGGGCACTTTCAAACTCAGTGAAGACGGCGAGGCAATTGCCACCGACCGTGACGGCGAGGTCGTGTACGGGAAAGACGGGAAAACCCCGCTGTCGCCGCTCGAATGGGCGGAATCTCTGCGTGAAACAGCAACGCACCTGTGGCCAAGGGCTCAGGGCGCCGGGCAGACCGGCGACAACGGTGGCAAGGCCACGAAAAAGTGGGGCGAGTACACGGAAACCGAACGCGCTGCGATCGCCCGTGACAATCCCGATCTCTTCAAGAAAATCCAGGCCACCAAAGGAACCTAATCCATGCCAACTACCCAATTGACCGACATCTTCGTCGGCGACTACTACGCCTCCCTGGCACCGGTTAACAGCCCGGAAAAGACCGCTGTGTACGAGTCGGGCATCGTGACTCGATCGCCCGTGCTGGACGCGATCGCCTCCGGCAGCCAGGGCACCGCCGAGATCAGCTACTGGCAGGATCTCAACGCCGATGAAGCGCCGAACATCAGCAACGACGACCCGGACGACCAAGGCGAAGTCGGTAAGGTCACCCAAGACAGCATGCGTGCCCGCGTCCTGTACCTCAACAAAGGCTATGGCGTCACCGACCTGACCGCTGAGCTGGCGAACACCGAGCCTCAGCAGCAAATTCGTAACCGTTTTGGCACCTACTGGACACGCCAGTGGCAGCGTTACACCTTGGGCGCGGCTCGCGGCATCATCGCCTCGAACATCGCCAACAACGGCGGTGACATGGTCATCGATGCGGGTGCGACCATCAGCGCGAACGCCTTCCAGGATGCCGCCTTCACCGCCGGCGATGCTGCTGACCAGTTCGGCGCGATCGGCGTGCACTCGGTGGTGATGAACCAGATGGTCAAGCAAGACCTCATCGAGTACCTGCGTGACTCCGACGGCAAGATCATTCTGGCCACCTATCTGGGTAAGCCGGTGTTCATGGACGATGCTCTGGTGTATGGCGCGGGCAAGTACCTGTCCGTGTTCTTCGGCCAGGGCGCGTTCGGTTACGGCGAAGGCACGCCCAAGGTTCCGGTAGAACTGGAGCGTAAGCCTGGCGGCGGTAATGGCGGCGGTGCCGAAGTGCTGTGGGAGCGGAAGACTTACATCCTCCAGCCTGCCGGCTTCAGCTGGAAGGGCTCTGAGGCTCAGAACCTCAGCCCGACCTCGACTCAGTACGCAGCTGCTGCGAACTGGCAGCGCGTGTTCAGCCGCAAGCAGGTTCCGTTCGCCGCTGTGATCAGCGGTACCACCACGCCGTAATTCGGCCCACACAGCCTGGCGCCCGTATGGCGCCGGGATGCTTTTGAGGTGACTTATGAAAGTGATCTACACGGACAAGCCTGGCAAAGAGCGCGGCGTGTGCTACCGCCTGCTGAGCGAGTTTTTCGGCGTCATCGGCTCCGCGACCGAGGTGGTCGTTGATGGCGATGCACCGGATATCTTCGATGCTTACCAGGCTGCCGGCATCAAGGTTTCCGACGGCAAGGAGCGGGAAGTCCCTGAAACCGACCATCTCAAAATGAAGGTCCCCGAGCTGAAAGAGTGGCTGACCGCCAAGCAGATCGCCTTCGACCCGACCGCCAAGAAAGAAGACCTGCAGGCCCTGGTGCCTGCGGAATAAGGACAAGCATATGACCGATTTCATCACTGTTGCCGATGTTGACGCCCAGCTCGGTCCTGACTGGGCCGGCACCGGTGATCCGGTCCTTGCTGTGACCATGGCCAATGCCTGGCTCACGGCCAAGATTAAGCGGGCTGTTCCCGATCCGGTCCCGGCCGAGATCAAAACAGCCGGCGCCCAGGTCGCCAAAGAGGCGGCGGCGGGCAAGCTGTACACAGCAACGCAGAAGGAAGTGCAGAGCAAGACGGTATCGGCCCAGTCCGGCACGTCTGTGAGCAAGACCTACGTGGCTGGCTCTACCGATCAATCGGCGAGCGTGAGCTTCGCCTTGGCCCTGCTGGAGCCGTGGAGAAAGCGCACTGGCGTTCTGATGCTGAAAAGAATTTGATTCCAGGACTTCAGTTACGCCATTTCTGGTTTAGCGCATCATCGAACCACTGCTCGGCATCATATAAGGATCCCATCCTGCTCCTGAAATCCAGATAGTGGCCTTGCCCGTTTTGTTTGAGCCAATTGACGAATTCACTGAAAGATGGATGCCATCCTACTGGCTGATTCTGTGTTCCTGCCCATTCCCGCGCAAGGGTGGGGATAGCCGCTTTGCATTCCGGTCTTTTCATCATCAAATCCTTTGTTAGTTATCGAGAGTATTGCATATGGGCATGCGCGAAGAGATCCAGGCCGAGCTGGCCGAATCCCTTGACGATCCCGAAGGGCTCGCCGACGCGGTTACATCAGTGACCGGTATTCGCAAGGTTGCGGGCGAGTATGACCCTGACCTGGGCGGTGAAATGCCGGAGACCACAGTCATGTACGCCGGACGCGGTGTTCTGGGCAGCTACCTGTCCAAGGAGATCGACGGCTCCCTGATCCAGACCACCGACAAAAAGCTGCTGGTGCTGCAAAACGAGCTATTCGTGTCAGAGGGCGGCGTGTCGACGGCGTTACCGGCAGTCCCTGCTATTGGCGATATCGTCAACGGCCTGCGCGTTATGAACGTATCCGCCGATCCGGTCGATGCGACGTGGACAGCTCAACTGAGGACGTGACATGGCAAGTAAAGGCGCCGGCCAGTCCGGCAGCTTCGCCCTGAGCCTGGTCGCGTTCGCCGCCCAGGCCAGTGAAGCCATTGACGCAAGCCTGCGCGAGATCATCATCGAGGTCGGTAGCAGCCTGATTCGCATGTCTCCCGTGGGTAACCCGGAGATCTGGGCGCAGAACGCTGTGGCGACCCAATACAACAAGGCCGTCGATGACCACAACAGCGCACTGCGGAGCGATCCTGCCAACCTCACAAAGGCTGGCAGGCTAAGGCCGGGGCGCAAGGTGCACGACGGCATGGACATCGTCGCACCGGCAGGCTACGTCGGCGGCCGGTTCCGCGGTAACTGGATGTTCAGTATCGGCACACCGAACAACGCCACGACAGAAGAGGTGGACCCGACGGGCACCAAGTCAACAGCGCGTATCGCTGCCGGCGCAATCGAATTCAAGGCGGGCGACACCTGCTACATCACCAACAGTCTCGGCTATGCGATCCCGCTTGAGTTCGGCCATTCCAACCAGGCCCCCGGCGGCATGGTCAGAGTTACCGTGGCTCGCTTTCAGCAGATCGTGCTGGAGGCCATCAGGAACAACCAGGTATGAGTCACGCAATTATCGCTTCGATCTACGAGGCAAAGCTCATCGCCTGGAACGCTGCCCGGGCGCAGAAGCTGAAGATCGTCTTTGAAAACACGGCATATACACCGGCGGCGGGAGAAACCTACCTTCGCGCGTTCATGATCCCGGGCGATACCGCGAGTAATACCCTCGGCGGTGATCACCGGCTGTACACTGGCGTATTTCAAGTAAGCATCATTGCCCCGGCGGGCACAGGGAAGACCGAAACCAATCCACTGGCGTCTGAGCTGACGAGCTTATTTCCGCTCTATGCCAGAAGCACGAAGGGCGAAGTTACGGTGATCAACATGTCGCCTGTAGATCCGGGCCCAGGCATCACGGGCGATTCCGTTTACACGGTTTCTGTTTCTTTTTCGTATCGCGCCGATACCAACTAATCCCGCCCATTGGGCAAACCCCGAACCCGCCTTGAGCGGGTTTTGTCATTTCTGAGAGAGGTAAAAGCCATGGGCTACAAACTCCCCAACGGCGGTACGTTCCAGCATGCCGCTACCTATGCCGCGGCACTGACGTTCACTGCGATCAGCAACGCTACTGAAGCCGTGGCCACGGTCGCAGACGCCGATTTGGAGGTGGGCGATATCGTGCTGGTTGAGTCCGGCTGGAGCACCCTCAATGGGCGTGTTGTACGTGTTAAGGCCGCAACAGCGGTGTCGATCACTCTTGAGGATATCGATACCTCGGACACGCAAAGCTTCCCCGCAGGCTCAGGCGGCGGAACCCTGAAGAAGATCGAAACGTGGGTGCAGATTCCGCAAATCACAGACGTGGCGTTTTCCGGCGGCGAGCAGCAGTACACGGACGTGGTTTTTCTGGAAGACAAACAAGGTCGTCAAGTGCCAACCGACAAGTCGGCAGCCAGCATGGCATTGACCATTGCCGATGACCCGGGCAAGCCATTCGTGAAAGTACTGGAGGCCGCTGACGCAGGTCGTAAGGTGGAAGCTGCGCGCCTGAACCTGCCCGGCAATGACACCATTTTCTACGGTGCCTATACCTCGTTTTCCAAGCAGCCGACGGTCTCGCGCAACAACGTGCTGACCCGCACCGTTAACCTGGCTTTGCAGGCCGAACCGACCCGTTATCTGGTGTAAGGAGCACTCATGGCCAAGTTCAAAATTCAGCAAAACCCCACATTTAAGGTCACCGTTGAAATCCCTCGAGTTGGCGCTGAGCCCGACAAGGTACCTTTCGAGTTCAAGTACCGAGACCGCAAGGCCTTGGCTGCATTGTTCCTGTCGTGGCAGGAGGCTTTCAAGGCGGATGAGGTGCGCTTCAAGGAAATGGGCGCCGAGCTGACCATCGTTGCTCTGACGGAAGCCAATATCGAGCACCAGGTGAGCCAGGTCGAAGCCTTGGTTGTTGACTGGGGCTATGACGTCAAGCTCAGCCAGGAATCCATTCGGGCGCTGGTGGAAACGTCAGCGGGCGCTGGGGATGCAATCGTTAAAGCCTATCAGGGTGCATTCGAGGCAGCACGCCTGGGAAACTGATCGAGGTCGGTCGCGCACTGTACGAACCTTCGGCGTCATCCGAGCAGCTCAGTCTGTTCGGTCTGACCTCGACAGACTACGACGACACCGTCGAAGTCTGGCCAGATAACTGGCAGGCATTCCGGCTTTTTGAAGCGCTGTCGACGCAGTGGCGCACCGGCGCGTGCGGGGCTACCGGCCTTGATTATTCGGCGATCTACGACACCGCCAGCCTCTCGGGCTTTACCAAAAAAAACACGATCAAACTCTTCCCTGACCTTCGGGTTTTGGAAGCCGAAGCCATGCTCGTCATGTCTGAGCAAATGAATAAAGGATGACGGCATGAGTGGCGATATTGCGAGCCTTGGAATTGCCGTGCAGACCGGCGATGTCACCAAGGCCAGTACAGAGCTTGAAAAGCTCGTTCAAGCAGGCGAAAAAGCCGAAAAAGCAGCAGAAGGCATCAGCGAGGGTTTCGGCAAGGCCTCGGCGGCGGCTTCTGGCTTGGCGGGCGCTGAAACCAAGCTGGCTGAAACCACGGAGGATGCCAAGGCTCGCCTGCTTGCCATGGCCAAGGCATCCCTGGACTCAAGCGAGTACCTGAAGAGCCTCGCTTCCAGCGTGAACTCCAGCACCTCCGCCATGGACGCGGCTCGGGCCACAACCACCGATTTCGCGGCGCTCAATCGACGGCTTAAGGCGGATGCCGATGCTCTGGTCGGGACTGTTGAGCAACAAGCCCAATCCACTCGCCAAGCGGCGGCAGCCACCGGCGTTCAGGCCGATGGTTTGGCTAAGCTGCTGGGTCAGATCAACCCGGCTGTTGCGGCACTGGCGCGCCTCGATGAGCAGCAGGCCAAGCTGGAGCAATATCGCAAGACCGGGTTGATTGATGCGGAAACCTTCAAGGACTATTCGGCCCGTATTGATTCCACGCGCAAGAGCTTGAGCGGTTTTGACGATGGTCTGTCGAAAACGGGCATCAGTGCCAGGCAAACCGAACAAGCGCTGCGCCAACTGCCTGCGCAATTCACTGACATCTTCACCAGCCTGGCTGGGGGTCAGAACCCGCTGATGGTGCTGATTCAGCAGGGCGGTCAGATCAAAGACTCGTTCGGCGGGGTTGATAACACCCTAACGGCATTGAGGGACAAGTTCCGATCTCTGTTCTCGGGTGGAGAGGGTGTTGCTGACTTAGGGGCTTCGCTGGCTGGCGCAGCGGCAAACTCCCAAGACTTGGCAGAAAGCGCAGGCGAGGCGGGCGACAGCCTTTCCGATCTGGCAGAAAGCTCGAACACCGCCGCCGAAGCGGCTGAAAATGCCCAGCGCGCGGTAGGTGCGATTCGGCCTGTGGTTAGTGCAGCATCACTCGGTTTTGTCGGCATGACGGCAGTGATAGCGGGCGCAGCCGCGGCGTTGGGTATTCTGATTTATGGCTACTACCAAGGAAGCAAAGAGGCCGACGAATACAACAAATCTTTGGTGTTGACTGGCAATTATGCCGGTACCAGTGCTGATCAACTGGCAGATTTGGCCCGACAAATCAGCGCAACAAATGGTACTACCAGCGAGGCTGCTGTATCACTTGCCAAGCTGGCGAGTAGCGGGGTGATTGCAAAAAGTAGCTTCAAGGGAATAGCCGATGCTGCCGCTGCGATGGAAGACGCCACTGGAAAGTCTGTCGACGCGACAATTGCTGAATTTATAAAAATCGCCAAAGATCCTGTGGCAGCTGCTAAGGAACTCAATGATCAGTATCACTTTCTGACTGCTTCGGTTTATTCGCAAATTGTGGCGCTCAAGGAGCAAGGCAATACCACAGCTGCTGCTGACCTTCTTACCAAGAGCTACGCGGAAACCGTTCAGGAACGGTCACAACAGATAACTGACAATCTCGGAACCATAGAGCGAGCATGGAAAGGCATCAAAGATGCTGCCGCTGGTGCGCTTGATGCAACGCTCAACGTCGGTCGCGCACTTACGATGGAGCAGCGAGCTCAAGAAATCCGAGACCGCCTTGCCACCAATAAGGGACGCGGAGGACGAGCAGCATCGCTTGGTATTGAGACCAGAGACATTGCTAATGATCAGCGTGAGCTGGCTTATCTCGAGCTTCAAATTGATGCGGAGAAATCCAAAAACAGCTATCTCGGCGAGCGAAACCGAATACAAAAAGAAGGTATAGATGCCGGGCAGCGGCTGAAGCAAATTAGTGATGCCAGCCTTACAAATGCAGAAAAGCGCGACAAACTCACCAAGGCTTATCTGCGTGATGTAGAAGTGCTGAAGAAGGCCAATCCGGACGATCCTCTGGTCCAGGCAGAGTTTGTGGCTAAATCCCTTCAGAACATCAAAGATAAGTACAAAGACCCGAAAGTCCCAAAAGGAGCGGTCGGCGCCGTAGACCTGACGGAGTTCAACGCCTCTCAAAACGCTATCAAAACAATCCTCGCCGAGTACACCAACGCCCAAAAGGAGTTGGATGCACTGCAAAAGGCTGGCTTGGTTTCGCAGGAAGAGTACGGCTGGAAGCGCGCAGGCCTGATCGGCAATGAGAAAGACGAAATCACCGCGGCGTATGAGGCCGAGATAGCAGCGCTTGAGTCGGCCAAGGCCAGAAAGACCACTTCAGCCGCGCAAGCGGTCGAACTGGACAAGAAGATCGCCGATGCTCGCACCGATATGGTTAAGGCCCAGCAGGACGCTGACAGCCAGTTAAAAGTATTGGCAATCAATCAAGAGGGGCGCCTTAAAAAGCAAACCTTGGCAATCAGTAACTACACCGATGCGCTGAGTCGGCAGAATCAAGCGTTGCAGCAGGCGGGGCAGCAGGCCGCGCTCGGCGTTGGTCAGGGTGACCGTCAAAACGCCCTCAACGGTGAGCTGAATGGCATTGCTGACCAAGCCAACCAGCAGCGCCTGGATCTGGCCCGGGATAAAGCCGACGCCGCGCGCAACATGAGTGCGGACGAGTACAACCAGAAGCTCGCAGCCATCAATAAAAGCGAATCCGACCTTGCGCAGACCACGCTCAGCAATTATGAGCAGATGTCGGCCGCTCAAAGTGATTGGCGCAACGGGGCAACGGCTGCTTTCCAGAACTACATGGACAGTGCCCGGGATGTGGCAGGGCAAACAAAAAGCCTGTTCAGCAACGCGTTCAGCTCGATGGAAGATGCGGTCGTTAACTTCGCCATGACCGGGAAGCTTTCGTTTGCGGACTTCACCAAGTCGATTTTGGCGGACATGGCGCGCATTGCATCACGGCAGGCAGCTTCAGGGATTCTCAGCTCTCTGGTAGGGGTTGGCGTCTCGGCGGCTGGCGCATATTTCGGTGGTGGTACTGCATCCGCAGGATCTACGCAGGGCGGATACAGTCCTGAAATCATGGACGGTTGGTCAGGTATCCAGCAGGCCAAAGGCGGTGCTTGGGATGCGGGCGTACAGATGTTTGCTGATGGCGGCGCCTTCACTAACTCCATCGTTAGCAAACCGACCGCGTTCGGTATGACCAACGGCAAAACCGGGGTCATGGGTGAAGCAGGCGAAGAGGCCATCATGCCGCTGACTCGTACCGCTAGCGGCAAGCTGGGCGTAATGGCGGTTGGTGGCGGTGGAGGGACCTCCCTGAGCTTGAGCATGCCTTTGATGGTGATGACCGACGAAGAGTCAGGCCGCCCGGAAGGGGCTGAACTCGACACCGAAGCTTTTCAGCGAAACATGCAAGACCGGATGCGTGTCGTTGCCAGAGAGGAAATCGCCAAGTCGTGGCGCCAAGGCGAGGTCAGCAGCCGAAACGTAAAAGGATGATTTATGGCAATCGAAACATTCACCTGGCAAACCGAAAAGGGCGAAGGCGAGATCAAACAGCGCGTGCGCACCAAGCAATTCGGCGACGGCTACGCGCAGACGACTACGGACGGGATCAACAACAAATCCCAGTCTTGGCCGTTTATGCACACCGGCCCCAAGGACAGAATTAAGGCCATTATGGCGTTTCTGGATCGGCACCAAGGGGCGAAAGCCTTCCTCTGGACGCCGCCACTGGGCGAGCTGGGTCTTTACAAGTGCAACGGTTACAAGCCTTCACCCCGCGGCGGGCTGACCTACTCCCTGTCGGCCACCTTCGAGCAAGTGTTTCACCCCTAAGGTAATCCTCACATGGCATTAATCACGGACATCCAGAAACTGGAGCCCGGCGGCGAAATTCGCCTGTATGAAATCGACGGCACGGAATACGGCGCGGATTACCTGCGATTCCATGGGCATGCAATCCCGCATACTCCGGATGAATTGCTGGCCTATCAAGGCTCCGACGAAGATCTGCCTGCCAAGTCGATTTTCTGGCAGGGCAACGAATACGCTGCGTGGCCCGTGAACATTGAAGGCCTTGGCTCTGACAGCGACGGCACAGCTACTCGGCCAACGTTCATAGCAGGCAACATCAACGGTCGGGTGACGGCGCTGTGTTTGGCCTTCGAAGACCTGCTCAAGTTCAAGCTCACCGTGCGCGAGACATTGGCGCAGTACCTGGATGCCGAGAACTTCCCCGAAGGCAATCCCACGGCCGACCCCACGCAAGAAGCACTGGAAATCTGGTTTATCGACCAGAAAACCAGCGAGGACGGCGAGGCCGTGGTCTGGGAGCTGTCCTCCCCGGGCGAGATCGATAACCACGGTCTGCCAGGGCGCCAAATGACAACGTTTTGCCACTGGGCCATGACGGGGGGCTACAGGGGCCCTGACTGTAACTACACGGGGACAGCGATGTTTGATGACGAAGACAATCCTACAGATGATCCAGCGAAGGACATCTGCAAAGGCTGCCTGTCGTCCTGCAAGTTGCGCTTCGGCGAAAACGAAGAGCTTCCTCACGGTGGATTCCCCGCTGTATCTCTGATAGCCCGGAGCTGATCATGCGCAAACACATACTGAGTGCGATTACTGCGCACGCGGCTGCTGAGTACCCCAAAGAAAGCTGCGGCCTGCTGCTGGCAATTGGGCGCAAGCAGCAGTACTTCCCGTGCCGAAACATTTCCAGCGAGCCAAACGAAGAGTTTCGCCTTGAGCCTGAGGACTACGCCGCTGCGGAAGACTTGGGGGAGGTTATAGGCATTGTTCACTCCCACCCGGACGCAACCAGTCGGCCGTCAGCACACGATCTGGCCATGTGCGAGGCCACGGCCTTGCCTTGGCACATTCTGAGCTGGCCGGAGGGGGATTTACGTTCGATTACACCGACTGGCAGCACGCCACTGCTCAAGCGCCCGTTCGTTCATGGGGCGTGGGACTGCTGGGAGGCATGCGCTGATTGGTACAAGCGCGAGTGGGGGTTGGAGTTCGAGGCCTTCAAACGCGAGGACGGCTGGTGGGAGAGTGCGGAGAGCAAGAGTCTTTATGAGGCCAATTACGAGGCTTCGGGTTTTGTGCGGGTCGATCAGCCACAGCGCGGCGACTTGATAGTTATGGCGATTGGGCGAACTGCTCACCCGAACCATGCCGGGATTTACCTGGGTACCGACCCCGCGTTGCCCGGCGAAGATTCCGACACGTTCGGGCCAGGCCCGTTCCTGCTGCACCACCTGTACGGCAGGCCGTCGGAAATCATCGTCTTCGGCGGCCCCTGGCATGACCGGACGCGCCTGATCCTCAGGCACAAAGACTCTCAAGCCAAATTGCCCAGCGAATAAATCGAAAAACCGTCTTTCGTTAGATGAGTGACCTCAGTCGTGCCGCCTATGTAAACACGATCCCTAGGCTTTTCGTCCTCCTGTCGCGACTGTGCACGCATGATGTCGGGCGCACACGCAGGAAACGAATTCCAGTCAATTCCCGCTTTGTCTACAAGCTCTGGCTTTACACCAAGCCCATAATCCAAACGCTCGGATTTGAAGTCCGACCCAGAACGGTAAGCGAATCCATGGACTTTTCCAGAGTCGTCGGAAATCCCGAAGTGATAGATCGTTGCAGATTGGTCGCGGAGGGCGGGGAGATGGCGATCCAGTTCGCTCCAGAGGGCCTGAAGCTCTTGGGGCGCATGAGCATCGACCGCATCTACATCGAGGGCAAAACCTTGGTTATTCACAAGGCCGACCCAGCGGCTGAAAAGCAGGGCGGAGCCTGTCGCTGCGATGACCATGCGCATGTGCGGGATGGCGATAGCTTTACTCACGTATCCTGGGGGCGTATCGACGGAATAATGTAAAAGCGTATCCGTGGCCACAATCGCTTCGTTTTCATCCGTGTAGAACAGTAGTGACGACATAGGGCCTCCTGACAAGCGTTTGAGTGGGCGGAGGCTACTATCGCGGGATGACAAGGAGTTACTGAGGATTCGTACACCTGGTTATGCGTCCGCTTGGAAGGCCAGCGACGCGCTTGCCTTTCCTTGAAGTGGCAGTAACTGACGTTTCTATACGGAGGTCAATACCCGGCAAACTACACGCCTGCCGGGTTCAAGCGCGTTTAAGGCATTAAGACCGAGTCGGCAACGTGGATTACGCCGTTGGACTGCATAACGTCTGCGATGCTGATCCCAGCCTTACCACCCTTGGCATCTACTACCCAAAGCTTACCGTCATGCAGCTTGATGTTTAGCGATTCACCTTGAACCGTTTTCAGCACCACAGTGCCGCCATTCTTTTTAGCCTCTGCCATTAGCTGCGCCGATGTGTGAGTGCCAGGCACGACGTGGTAGGTCAGGATTTTCGTCATGTCTGCTTTGTGCTCAGGCTTGACCAGTGTATCGACGGTCCCGGCTGGCAGCTTGGCAAAGGCTTCGTTCGTCGGGGCGAATACAGTGAAAGGGCCTTTGCTGTTAAGCGTATCGACTAATCCAGCAGCCTTGACTGCAGCTACCAGCGTCGTGTGGTCCTTCGAATTGACCGCGTTCTCGACAATGGTTTTGCTTGGGTACATGGCTGCACCTCCGACCATCACTGTATCGGCGGCAAAGCTGAGCGTGGCAGTGACGGAGAGGATCGCGAAGCAGGCTGCAGCAGCAAATTTTTTGTAAAAAGCGTGCATGATGTATCTCCTTGGCTCTTATGCTCTCCGAGTGAGGGTATTGAATCTACGAGCCAGAAACCAAACCGGATGCACTAATTCACGAAATAATTTTTACGGGCGACTTGCGCCTACTCACGCCTGTTGTTTGATGCCGCTGGCATTCCAACCACTCTGGACGCCTGGACAGGCTGCTCACGGATAAGCTATAGCTTGATCCAAGTTTTGTGAATGGTGTGTTGGAGAAACTGACTTGAGGTAAATAGTCATAAAGCGACGACTAGGCAGTGCTGAGCAGTTTCAGCTAAATTTCTAGCTGACATCTACCTAGATATGAGTTTTAATGATCGAAAGTGATTTGCAGCGGACCAAGCGCAAGGTATGCGTTTGTGTTCGTACATTCACTCTGTCATGACTTTTTGCTTCCCAACCGGCCGTTCCTCGGTCGATTCGTAATCATTAATTGCGATTTGGTGGATAACCTGATGAAAGCACGCCCACGTAGTGAGCGTAGACCCCGTCCAGAATTGCTGAACGACGCAGTTCTGACCCTAGCAGCTGAGCGTGGCCATGCTCGTTTGGTCGCCATGGGGCGTAAGCAAGAAAAGGAATGAGGCCAGTCGTCATTTCGACGTCTCTAAAAGTGGACTTGGGAACGGAATCCTCTCTGGCACTAGCTTCTGAATTTAAGCTGTACAAAGCAGGACAGACGTATCTTGGCGAATTTTTTGGTAAAGACGTCCAGTTTATCAAGCCTAAACCCGTGGTTGACCAAGAGCTTTGGCACATTCATATGGAAACGTCGCTTGTCACCAGTCAATGGGACAAGCTAGCGGAGCGGAGGGCTGATCAAGATCGATTTACGTCTGATCGGATCCTTGTTTACACGATGCTTGGCGATTTCCATTTACAACCATTTTTGCTTGTGACGATCCTTGATCCTGGACATGAGAAAATGAAGGATGCAACCTTCATGAGAAGTCTGGCCGATTTAACTGAACAAGAGCGAAAGGCATACTCTACAGCTTGCGCCAATGACAATTGGATCGTTGCCTAGCTACTACAAGCCCAGCAGAGATGCTGGGCTTTTTGCATCTCGGCCATCAGTGCTACAGTCCCGCCAAACCAAAGAGGGAACGATATGCGAATTTTGATAGGGGCGTTGGTGGTGGGGTTGTTGGCCGGGTGTTCGACCCCTGGTGACCTAAAAAGCGGGAATCCGAGCATCAGCGCATCATCGTCGAAAGCACCGAAGCAATATGCCCTTTGCGTGATGCCTAAATGGCAAGATGCCCGCACAGGAGCCACGATGTCTGAAACTGAGACCGGCTACAGGCTGATCGTTGCTACCGACACGACCGCCGAGGAACTCCTCGAAGTTAATCGCTCTCAGGCCGGTAGTAACGTGGCGCTGTACCAGCGATTGTCTTGGGCCCCCGGCTACGGTCGAGCAGCTATCGAGAAGGCCGTCCGCGATTGCCTATAAGCGATCAACAACAATATCAAGCCGCCTCCGGGCGGTTTTTTTACGCCTGGAGTTATCAATGTCCGCATTTGCAATCGAATACCAGCCGCTTACCACTATCCGTCTTTTTGGACAGTTGCGTAGCTTTGGAAAATCCTACCGGCTATCCGTCCGAACTCCTGCCGAGGCCATTAAGGCGCTTTGCGTCCAGCTTCCGGGGTTTGAGCTGTTCATTTCAAATGCGAAGTCCAGGGGGTTGGAGTTCGCGGTGTTCCGAGGCAAGAAAAACATAAGCGAAAGCGAGATTGGGTATCAGGGGGAGGGCGATATCATCATCGCTCCAGTCATAACCGGCAGTAAGCGGGCCGGGATTCTTCAAACGGTTGTTGGTGTTGTGCTGCTGGCCATTTCGTACGTCTTTCCGGTCACCGCGCCTTATCTGGCTCCTGCAGGCATTGGTCTCGTAGCCGGCGGCGTCATCCAGATGCTCAGCCCTCAAGCGGGCGGCCTTAAAACCAGCGCAGCGCCCGAAAACACCCCCGGCTACGCCTTCGGTAGTGCCAAAAACACCACAGCTTCCGGCAACCCGGTCTCACTGTGCTACGGCCGCAGACGCTGGGGCGGCGCGATCATCAGTGCTGCGATTTACGCCGAAGATCAGATGTAGAAACCACCGAATGCCGCACCGCCAATTGGCGGTTTTTTTTCGCCTGGAGGAAAGCATGGGCGCAGCACAGTTAATTGATATCCACGGCGCCAAGGGCGGATCAGATAAGCCGAAGACGCCAACAGAAGCACCTGACAGCCTGCGCTCAATCGCCTTGGCCAAGATGCTGATTGCAGTCGGCGAGGGTGAGTTCGACGGCACACCAACAGCTCGCAACATTTTCCTCGACAACACCCCGCTGCAAGATGAACAGGGTAACTACAACTTCCCTAACGTGAAGTGGGAGTGGCGCACCGGTTCTGTTGAGCAGCCGTACATCCGCGGCATTCCTTCGGTCGAAAACGAAACAACTTTAGGCATCGAGTTGCGCAGCGGGACCCCGTGGGTTCGAGCGATCAGCAACACTCAGCTTTCTGCTGTACGCGTGCGCTTCGCGTGGCCAGCCTTGCAGGCAGTGGATGAGAGTAACAACATTAACGGCTATCGAATCGAGTACAAGATCGAGGTGGCTACAGACGGCGGCGCTTACAAAGAGGTTTTAAGCGAGGCTGTAGACGGAAAGACCACCAGCACTTATGAGCGTACACGCCGCGTTGATCTGCCCAAGGCGGCAACGGGTTGGTTGCTGAAAATCACCCGTTTAACTGCAAACCAAGGCAACAACAAAATCGCCGACACGATGCAGATCGCGGGCTTCACCGAAGTCATTGACGCCAAACTGCGCTACCCCAATACAGCGCTGCTCTACATCGAATTCTCTGCTGAGCAGTTCCGTAACATCCCGGCAGTCACGACCGAATGTGACGCACGCAAGATATCGGTACCGAGCAATTACGACCCGCGCAATAAGTCCTATACCGGGATCTGGGACGGAACCTTCAAGCAAGCCTGGACCGATAACCCGGTTTGGATGACCTACGACATCACCGTCAATGACCGCTTCGGTCTCGGCCGCCGGATTAAGCCGTGGCAAGTCGATAAGTGGGAGTTGTACCGCATTGCTCAGTACTGCGACCAGTTGGTCCCGGATGGAAAAGGCGGTACGGAGCCGCGCTTTATCTGCAACCTCAACTTACAAGGCAAAGCCGACGCCTGGACGCTTTTGCGAGACATCTCCGCGATTTATCGCGGCATGACCTATTGGGCGCAAGGGCAAGTGTTCTCGCTGTCTGATATGCCACGCGCCACTGACTTCGACTTCGCCTACACCCGTGCCAACGTGATCGACGGCAAATTCTCGTACGGCAGTGCCTCTGAGCGAACACGCTACAGCCGCGCACTTATCAGCTACGACAACCCGGCCAACAACTACGACACCGATGTCACGGCAGTCACCGACAGCAAACTGCAACGCCGCTATGGCGACAACCCGCTGGAGATCAGCGCTATTGGTTGCACCCGCGAGTCTGAGGCTCAGCGTCGTGGAAAGTGGGCGCTGCTGACCAATGCAAAGGATCGCACCGTTTCTTTTCGAACGGGCTTGGCCGGTCGTATCCCGCTGCCTGGGTATGTGATTCCGATTGCGGATGAGTTGATCGCGGGGCGGCCGGTGGGCGGGCTTGTGTCCGCAGTCAAAGGGAAGGTCATCACCCTGGACCGTGACACCTCGGCCAAACCGGGCGATCGCCTAATTGTGAATTTGCCGGACGGCAAATGCGAAGGCCGTACTATCCAACTGGTGAGCGGCCGAAAGGTCACGGTAACCACGGATTATTCCGTCGCGCCCGAGCCTGAGCTGGTGTGGTGCCTGGACGCGTCTGATTTGGCGGTACCGCTGTATCGTGTCACCAGCGTGTCACGGCCCGAGCCAGGCGTTTATGAAATTACCGCTGTGCAGTACGACCCAGGCAAATTTGCGCACATCGACACCGGTGCGCGTTTGGAAGAACGCCCCATCAGCGTAATCCCGATTACCGTCGTGCCAGCGCCGGCGAGCGTTACGCTCACGTCCAACTCAACCGTCGCCCAGGGCTTGGCGGTGACCACTATGACCATCGCATGGGATTCAGTCCCCGGCGCTGTCGCCTATGACGTGGAGTGGCGTAAAGACAATGGCAACTGGATCAAGGTGCAGCGCACCGGCTCATCCAGTGTTGAAGTACCTGGTATTTACGCTGGCGCTTATTTGGCTCGGGTGCGTGCGGTCAGTGCGTTTGAGATTTCGTCCATCTGGAAAAACTCGCAACTGACGCAATTGAAAGGCAAGGAAGGCTTGCCACCGTCCATCACGCACCTGACCACTGAAAGCCTGGTCTACGGCATTCGCTTGAGCTGGGGCTTTCCACCGGGTGCAGAAGACACCCAGCGCACCGAGATTTGGCAGAACACGGCCAATGATCGGGAGTCTGCGACCAAGCTCGGCGATTACGCTTACCCGCAAGCGCGGCATGAGCTGCAAAACATCGTGCCCGGTACCAGCGTGTTTTTCTGGGCGCGGCTGGTGGATCGCACCGGCAATGTCGGGCCGTGGTTCCCGGAGAAGTTCGGGATCAATGGCCAGCCAAGCTCTGAGCAGACGGAATACGAGAAGTACTTCGCGGGGCAAATCGGCACGGGTGCGCTTTACCCGGAGTTGAGAAAGGACATTGAACTCATCACCGGTGATGGCCCGGGTTCGGTCAAGGAGCTGGCAGGGCAGGTCAAGGAATTGGGTGACAAGGTCGAAGGCCTGGTCGACACCTTTATCTACGACCCAAAGCAGACCTACAAGGTCGGCGAAAACGCTCGCGAAGGACGGCACATTTATCAAGCGCTTCAAGACGTGCCGCTCGCTACACCGCCGCCCAACCCGGTCTATTGGAAGGACATCGGCGAGATCCTCGAAACCGCCAATGGCCTGGCCTTTCAGGTCAACCAGAACACCACCCACATCGATGATCTCGACGGCAAGGTCACGGCGTCATCGTCATCGCTGGAAGCCTTGCGGGCAGCCGCGCGCGCCGACACAGGCGAGGGCGAGTTGGCCGACGCCCTCAAGAGCTGGCAATCCACGGCTGAGCTGGCCGTTGAAAAGCGTGTGCGGGCCACTGACGACGAGGCCATTTCCGAGCGCGTTACTACGTTCGGAGCACAGGTCGGCCAGAACAAGGCCGGGTTGTCGAGTCTTGAAAAGGTGGTGGCCACCAACGATTCAGTCGCCGCCAAACGCATCACGGAACTGAAAGGCGAACTGGTCGATGTGGGCGAGGTCGTGTCAGGCAACACCCAGGCGCTGGAAACCCTCAGCAGTGAAGTGGCGCGCATCGATGGTGAGATTGTGGCCGCGGCCAGCAGCCTGGAATCGTTGCGGGCAGAGGCGCGCAGTGACTCGGGCGAAGGAGAGCTGGCCAGTGCTTTGGAGGCGTGGAATTCAACGGCCAATTTCGCGCTGGAGAAGAGGGTGCGCGCCACGGCTGAAGAAGCCTTGGCAATGAAAACCGAGCAGCTGCAAGTCAACCTCAACCAAACCTCCGCCTCGGTGGAGCAGGTCAGTAAGGCCGTGGTCGATGTGAATGGGCGCGTGTCAGCCCAAACCACAATCAAGACCGAAACCATCGTGGGTGGGCGTAAGGTCATGGCGGCCCTTGCGCTGGGCTCTGATGGCGACACCTCGGAGATTCTGGCCTTTGCGCAACGGTTCGCCATCGTCGACGAAGTCACCGGGCAGCTCAGAACACCCTTTGTGGTGCAGGGCGGTCAGGTGTTCATCAACTACGCCATGATCGATACGGCGTTTATTCAGAACCTGGTGCTGGGGATGACGTTGCGGTCGAGTGCGGTGAATGAACAGGGTTTGCCGCTGCTGGAAATCAACATCCCGGCAGGCAAGCTGATCTTGCGCGGCTCAGCAGCCGATGGCAGTTCAGAGTGGGGCAACACCGGGCTCAAGTTCGTCCATGGGAATGGGGTTACGGCCATCGATTTGGGGTTAGGGGTATGAGTGTCGGTTTAGTTGCTCGCAACAAGGGCGGTCAGGTCATTCTCGATATGACCGCCAATATCAGTCAGGTAACCGGTAGCGTTTCAACGGGCGGGGGTAATGGCGCCATCACGATTCCCGCGCCGCCCGCGGGGAAAAGTCCATTTTTTATTGTGGTATCCATGGCGGGTGCATACCGAGAAAAGGGTAAAAGGCCGGGGGTGACTTTATCCGGCACCACCCTGTCCTGGGTGTATTCATTCAATACCAATGGCTGGGGCTACTTCGCTGCCAACTGTCAAATTTACTACGGGTATTACTGAATGACAGCCAAGTTAGTCGTCAAAAAAGAAAGCGGCGAACTTCTCTTTGACACTTCAAAGATCTGCTATGGACTGGTGAAAAGCGGCACGTTCACTTACATGGAAAGATGGCAGCGCAAGTATTTAAGAGGCTTCGACCTTGACCCTAATAAGGGGAGCAGTTGGGAGGACTCCTTTCGGGCCGGTGACGATATGTACGGTTTTTCTCTGAGTCAGGCGGTTTCCCCAATAGTCTTCATTGTTGGCAGGGGCTGCTTTAACGGCTCGGCACTGGCCGGATCGGACATGTATTTCTACTACTCGGGAGCGAATGCCAACACCAAATTCTATTGCTTCGATCTGATGAGAAATGACATTCCAGGAGGGCCATACCTCAAAACCTTTAACGAGGCAGGAGAGATCACTTTCAACTCTTTGCAGGTTCCCTTGAACGTCATCGCATCCATTGGTGCACCTGCACCGACAGGGACGGATCGATACGGCAGGCGATACGGTTACGCGGGAGGACGATGGGAATTAGTTAGGCGCCAAACCGCCAACGTTGACAGCCAGGCACACCACTTGATTGATATTCCGTTGAGCGCGGGGGTCGAATATGCGGCGTGTTTACCGTGGTCGAGAGCAGCCAATGCCTTTTTAGGTAATGCTCTTACGGGGGTTGATGGCATTGTGTATGGGATGTCAGAGGGCGCCTTTGGGCGCTCGGGTGGCATCAGCTTTATGTTTGCCCCGGCGGGCGTTACCACGCAAGCAGGCACGCCCAGTAACCAATACAGCCTGCCAGGATCTTTTGAAGGTTTTCCGGTTGATCGATCCCCGACAGCGCTGGTCATCAACACCGCCAATTATCCGTTTCCTTATCGATAATTTCTAACCTCACTAAACCCGCCACGTCGCGGGTATTTTTTTGTCTGGAGAAAAGTATGTCTTGGTACAGAACCGGCACCGTATCGGTCGTAAAGGGCTCAACGACTGTGACCGGCGCGGGCACCGCCTTTGCGGGCAACGCACTGGTCGGCGATATTTTCGTCGGCCCTGATGGCGCCGTTTACGAAATCGTCAACATCCCGAGCGCCACTGTTTTATCTATTCGTTCGGCCTACAACGGTGCCTCAGCAAACGGCGCGCCGTATGCCATTACCCCTGCACAAACCCACGTCAAAGACCTGGCCGATCAAATACGTCTGATGCTCACACAGTGGGGAACAGCCGTGGCCAACTTGGGCGCCGTCTCAACTGAGAACGTCGTGCCGGTGGCCAAGGGCGGCACGGGCGGCACAACACAAGCGGCTGCCCGTTCCGGACTTGGGCTTAAAAGCGCGGCCGTGGCCGACATACTGGGTGGCGTCTCCCAAGTGGGCGGTGTGCCCACGGGCGCGATCTTCCAACGCGGCAGCAACGCCAATGGCGAGTTCTGCTTGATGGCCGATGGCACGGCCATCTGCACTTACCTGCAACTCAGCATGTCGGCCGCGGCTAATACCGACATCGCGGCCAACTGGCAATTTCCGTGCGTGTTCGCCGTAGCACCGGCCGTACTGGTGGCGCTGCGCGGGCCAGCGTCGACCAACACCTTCACCATCAACAAGCTTCAGGCCGCGCCCTCAAGCGTCACGGCTGCCGCCATCACCGGCAACTTCAGCGCTGCGCAAAACTACTTCATCACACTGACAGCCATAGGCCGGTGGTTCTAATGATTATCAAGCTCTCGCCGAAGTTCGGCGCCGAACCACTCACGCTGATCAAGCGCAACGACACGCTGAACATCAACGGCGAAACATTCGACTTCACCACCATTCCCGAAGGCGCGGTGTTGCCCGCAGCAGCCATCAACTGCGAATACATCATCGGCGACATCACCCGTAGCAACGGTCACCTGATCATCTGCCTGATGTTGCCGTGCGGCCCGGACTCCTCGGACGCTGCCAACTTCCCCGAAGACATCGTCAACCCACGTAACGGCCACATAGGGCTTCCTGAATGAACATCGACTTCAGCCAACTCAAAACCGCCGAACAGCTCCAGGCTGACAAGGAGCGCGCCGAACTCGACGGCATATTGGCCACACGCCGCGCGGCTTACCTGAGCGAGTCAGACCCGCTACGGCTGGAGGCTGACTATGACGGCCTGAGCCAGGGCAACGCGCCGGACTACACCGCGTGGCTGGCCTCCGTCGCCGACATCAAGAAACGCTTCCCGCTGCCCAAGGCGGTCGTTCCGGCCAAAGACTGAAGCCGCACACACCACCGAACCCCGCCGCGTGCGGGATTTTTTTTGCCTGGAGAAAGCCATGCCCATCACCGTGCAGCAATTGCTCCTTATTCTCCCGAACGCCGGCCAAGTTGCCGGCGTTTTTGCACCTGTCCTCAACACCGCCATGAACCGGTACCAGATCGTCGGCACCCAGCGTGTCGCGGCCTTCATCGCCCAGATCGGCCACGAGTCTGGTCAGCTCAAATACATGCGTGAAATCTGGGGTCCAACAGCCGCTCAAGCGCGATACGAGGGCAGGGCCGACCTCGGCAATACTCACCCGGGCGACGGCTCCACGTTTCGCGGGCGTGGCCTGATCCAAATCACCGGCCGCAGCAACTACAAAACCTGCGGCGAAGCGCTGGGCCTCGACCTGATCACACAGCCAGAACTGCTGGAAAAGCCGCAGCATGCATGCATGTCGGCGGCTTGGTTTTGGGCCACCCGAGGCCTCAACACCCTTGCAGATGAGGGCAAGTTCGACACCATCACCAGCCGTATCAATGGTGGGCTGAATGGACTGGCGGATCGCCAGGCACTGTATGCGCGGGCGCTGAAGGTGTTGGTGTGAAGCTGGATGCGGTGAAGTGGAGCGGGGCATTGCTGCTGACGCTTGGTCTCATGGCTGGTAGTGCCTGGGCCGCATGGGCATGGCAGGCCAACGCCTATGGTCAGCAATTGGCCAAACAGGAAACAGCCCATCAAACGACCCTGACCAATCAGGCCAATGCCAATGCAGCGCTGATCCTCGCCGAGCAGGACAAGCGTTTGGCGCTGGAGCTATGGCTGGCAGCCAGTGATAAAGCCCATTACCGAGTTCTCACCGATGCCAAAACCAATCAAGCCCGTCTGCGTGATCGCCTTGCTACTGCTGACCTGCGGCTGTCAGTCCTACTCGATACCACCGCCGCAAATGGTAGTGACGGAATGCAAACCGCCACCGCTACCGGCTGCGTGGTTCATGGAGCCACGCGAGCCCGACTTGACCCAGCGCATGCTCAACGAATTATCGGAATAACTGACGACGGGGATCAAGGATTGATTGCACTGGCCGCATGTCAAGACTATGCAAGAAAGCTTCAGTTATTGAATTAGGGAAGGGGGATCATTCAGAAATCTGTGCTATCTATATTTATGGTAAATGGCGGTTCCGCTAGGGGCGGTTGCATCGTTTGATGTATGCGATCAATTAGCCGTCGATGCTGCTCATAAAGACTGGTCCGGCCCGTAGGCTACGGCATAATACTCACCCGTAACACGCGTGGAATTGTTTTCTTAAGTGGCTGAAAAATAGAGCTAAAAGCACTCTAGCTCAGCTCTTATCAGAGTGTTAAGCTCTGGTGAACGTAAGTATTGATAGGGAAGATCATGAAGTTAGCTGTAGCTCCACCTCATATTTGTATTTATAGAGGGGAATACCTTCAGGGGACTATGGTGTTTTTTGAGGAAATTGAAGAAGCTATAAGGCAGCGCTCACCAATTAGGGTTGATTTCTCGCAGTGCCAGTCGATTAATGCTGCTGCTGCCGTGATGACATTTGCCAAAATAACTAGATATCAATTAATTGCAGATTTTGTCGGGATGGCGAAGGGGCATCAATCACTTGAAATCACAATGCCTCTTGATAAAAAAGTTCGTGCATTTTTTAGAAGTACAGGTTTTCATGACGCTGTAAGACCTGGTGGGAAAGCAAAGCTAAATAGATTGTGGCGCGATGAGGGGAATCCTTTCAAAACATCAAATTCAGCTGTTCCAGATTTGCCAGCTCTTATTAAGCATCTTAAGAATCGGCTAGGGAATGTTCCTGATAGGTTGATGTCAGCCCTCAGCGAAGGATACTTAAATATAAATCACCATGCTTATGAGCGAGATCTTATTGAAGACTTGTTTGGTCGTTGGTGGCAATACACATCCTCAGTTAGGGCTAATGGAACATTTAGTGTTGTGCTCTATGATTGCGGTATAGGGATTCCTAAAAGCTTGGAGCATAAGCTGGCTAGGGAAGTTGTATGGTATACAGATAACCAAGTTATCGAGTACGCCATGCAAAAAGGTAGTACCCGATTTGGTGATCATCATGGTCGGGGTAATGGCTTTCATAATATAAAAAAGCCCGTGGATATAAATAAGCAAGCGAAGCATCTATTTATAGCCAGCGGCAGGGGTGCTGTAGTTTATAAGGATCAGAAAATTGATACGTCAGAAATGCACCCAAATTATGGCTTTGGTGGTACACTAATAGAGTGGTGTTTTGACGGAGAGATTAAATGAGCGATGTGAGTTTGAGAGAAGCTAATATTTTAGTTGGTGATTTCTCTAAAACGCCTTACGGTCGATATGAGGTGGATGGCAAAGCCAATGCATCTGCATTTAGAGATAAAATTCTTGCTCCTGCCTTCAAGGATCCCACGATCGATAAGGTTAATGTCTATCTGGATACTGTTGAAGATGGTTATGAGTATGGTTCCTCTTTTCTTGAGGAAGCTTTCGTAGGGTTGGTTAGAAAGTGTAATATTGATGCTGATACAGTTAGAAAAAAGCTTCATCTTGTTACAGTGCACTATGATTACGTGCTTGAAGTTAATGAATACCTGAGTAAAGTTTAATGGCGCTTAAAGATTTTGCTGAGATTGTAACTGTTGTTGTTTCGCCAGGGCTTACTCTGCTTGCGGCGGCAATTGGCTGGGTGATCATTATTAATGATTCGCGCTCGACAGCTCAGCGTACTGAAGCAACTGAGCTGTTGAACTTGGTGGTTGATACTACAGTTAATCTTAATCGTAGGGGGGCTAGCTTTCTTCTTGAAAATAAAGAGCATAGAACCAATCATAGAGCATGGGTGTCTTCTGTATCTGTTGATATCGCTTCTTTGAGAGCGCGTGCAGAAATACTCAAGAATATTTATAAGATTGAAATTCCAGACGACTTTTTTTTCACTTTGCGGCGTGCCTTTACCCTCAATGCCGAGGAATTTCATAGTTACGATCCAGACCAGGTTTCTCAGCAGATTCAAATTCAAACGAGTCATGTTTCCAAAAGTCTTTCTAGTCTCTACGGCCTGTATCCAAGTAAAAAGGCATGGTATGCGCGTCGTCTAGCATAAAGGCATAATAGAGCGCGTTTGTCTTTCGATGCTGAAAAATCTGCTCGCCCATGCATTGCTCCAATAATCTATTCGAGATCAGTGGCATGGGCGTACATATCTTGACTGATGTTAAAGTGCATATGAGTAAGATATGGCTCCATTCAATTGATTAATGCTAACTAACCAATCGCCTTTAGGTGTATGTATTTCAGAGGCAGGGTGGGCGTGCCGGCGCACCAAGTGTTCACTGATTTCAGATTATAAATGCCTGCTGCTTAGTTGTAAGAGTTGAGCTTGTCGTTACAGCGCGTTAAGTTGGGCGGTATCTTGAGCCGGTGATAATCTCTGCCAAATGTAAATCCATGCGCGCGCTACTCAGTCGAACATCAACTCTGATTCATATGATCACAAAATTCCAGCACCATTGGGTGGGTTACAAATTTATAGATGAGTAAGAACTTTAGCTGTACATCGCGCGGTTGAAGATATTTTCAGCGTAGCGAGCTATCGCCGGGTAGACTTAGCGTCGTTTGTACGTTTTGGACGTGAATCCTGTTATGGCGGATTCCGGATCACGACAAAAACGCCGCGAAATATTCCGAAAGTTATTCCGGGTGACACCGGTTGATTGGGTTTTTGTTCGTTCGGCAGGACGCCAACGGAGGGGAAATAGCCCTCTTCACTTTTGCGTGACTCTCACGCACCTATTTTAATCTATTTGTACCTATGGCTATTCGATCGCAGCGAGCGCCAGAGAAAGCATTCATGTTTAAAGGGTTTGCAATGCTGCTCCGGAAACGGGGTGCTAGGAGGTAAGGTGCAGCGCTCTGCCTAGAGCTGATATGAGCTTTAATCGGTTTGCTTGAGACGAGGCCGTTGCCGGCTGAGTGATATCAGCAATTGGGATGCGAGCGGGAGCGAATTACGGATGTTGATGCGTGTAAGTGACCTACATTCACGATCGTAAAAATTAGCATGCCCTCAATTCATGTAGGAATAGGAAACCTAGCCTGAGCGAAATATCCTGAAAACTATTGTTGGCTTTTAAGATATTGCTATTCAGCTTGAGTAAAGATTTCATCGATTATAGTCAAGGTGTTTTATCGTTTGACTGGTGTGGACAATGCTTGGATTGCAACTACCTGAGTTATTGAGTGTGCTTGGAGTTTTCTGGGTTGGAATAGTGGCGGGACTGATCTTGTGCTTGCGCAATAAGTAAGGCCCTGAAGGCTAGCAGCACCCAATAATATTCGATTGGTCATCCTGCTATGGGGGGGGCAGTCGGCAGGACGCCGGGGAGGTTTATGCACAATCGGCATAGGGAGAGGAGGTTGCCGCTGGGACCAGTTCAGGAACCAACGGCTGCATTTCTGAGCATTATTACTGATTACTCACGCCAACTTCGTCCAGTAAACATTGTTCCTCAGTCAGCACACATGCGCATCCCATCCCGCATCGTGATGTTAGCTGTGGAGATCAATTACTTTACCTATCAATAGCTTAGAGTTGGCTGGTTTGAGCCGATACCAATGTGGAGCTTTTCCAGCTCGCTCCAGTCTGAGCTTGAGTTGAGCCAACGCGCATACGTAGACAGCAACATTGGGACGCTATGGCCAAGTTGCTGAGCAATAAAGGCGGGATTGATGCCGGACATGGCGCGCATTGTCGCATATGCGTGACGACAGTTGTACGGCGGTCTGTAGCGGATGTTCAACATCTCTAGGGTTTGTTGGCATTGCCGGCGTACGTCGCGGGCCCGTTGGGGCGGATTCGCCGTTCGTTGAGCATGTGAACAGGGCTAGCGCGTTCTATCAGCGTACCTTCGCTCTGGCGTCCACGTTTAGCGTGATGCCTGGTAAGAAAGGGTGTTTGAACGGCGCGTTTGTTTAGCAAGGCCGGGGGAGCTTTTCGAGCCTGGTGACGACGATGGATTGGGTCTTCGGCGATTGCAGGGCAGAGGTAGATCTGCTTTTTTCCAGATCGACGGCACCCGGCGCAGTTAAATCGCGTTCTGGAATCGCATGCCTGCGACAAAAGTGGGGTGAAAGCAGGCTGTCGACAAGCAACAGTCTCAGCCGCACTTTACGCACCTCTATGCCCGCTCGAACTGTCACTGACCGGCTAGAGCTCAACTGCGCAAGAAGTTGCGCACTCAAATGTGGATAACCGTGTGGATACATGGCCACAGCGCATATAAGACGCGAGCTGTAGACGAGTGCGCAAGAAGTTGCGCAGCACTGCGCAACTTCTTGCGCACTTTGTCGATGTTTCTTACGTGAAAATCATCGTTCCGATGGACTTAATTTTGTTATCTCATTGTTTTATATAGATTTAATGAGCTTTGGCACGAACCTTGACTGTCTCTATCAGCACTTGAACGGCATTTGGGCCTTTCAAGTCCTTTTTTTCAGCAAGGAGAGCCTCCATGGCGACGCCAGCGTATATGTCCATCACGGGCACCAAACAGGGTCTGATCACTGCCGGTGCGTTTACCGCGGACTCAGTGGGCAATACCTATCAGGAAGGTCATGAAGACCAGGTCATGGTTCAGGGCTTCAGCCACGAAGTGATCATTCCTCGCGACCCGCAGTCCGGCCAACCGACCGGCCAACGCGTTCACAAACCGGTAAAAATCACCAAGGTGTTCGACAAGTCCTCGCCGCTGCTGCTGGCTGCGCTGACCTCCGGCGAGCGCCTGACCGAGATCGAAATCCAGTGGTTCCGCACCTCGGCTGCCGGTACTCAAGAGCATTACTACACCACCAAACTTGAAGACGCGATCATCGTTGACATCAAGGACTACATGCACAACTGCCAGGACCCGTCGAACGCGCACTTCACGCACCTAGAAGACGTGGAATTCACCTACCGCAAAATCACCTGGACCCACGAAGTGTGCGGCACGTCCGGTTCGGATGACTGGCGTTCGCCTGTCGCTGGCTAAGACTGGCTTATCGTTTGAGCGCACCGGCCTGGTTCGGGGTGGTGCGTGCATGACCCCAGAATTTTTCTGTTTTCGGCGCCTGTTTCCACACGACGAAAATCGCAACACTGCATGAGGAACAAGGGATGTTCGCACCGGCCCATCAGCCCCATTTCACGCTGGCCCTCGACGGGGCGGTTTTTCAGGTGCTGGTCTTCAAAACCCCCGGCCTGCTGGCGGGTGAGATGCTGTCATGACGACTGAAAATGCTGTTGCAGAAAAACGTGGCCCACAAGTGGCCATCGTGCCGATCAGTGCCATCGACATTAAAGACGTGGCCAGCGGCGCGGCGGTGTTCGATGCCTGGTTGCAGGAAGTCAGCGGCGG
>NZ_JYLF01000008.1 GCF_001043055.1 Pseudomonas weihenstephanensis | reverse complement strand
GGATCACCGTGTTAGAAAGCGAGATCCAAAAACTTGAAGGCACGTTAGCAATCGAAGCGGAAACGCTCGAAATCACCACCTACGAAGACATAATAGCCCTATACGAAACAGAAGAAGGCCGATTGAAACTCAACACATTTTTCATCACCAGAGGAATCACCTTCGACGTTAAAATTGACAAAGAAACAAACCTCGTCGGCATGGACATTCGTATAAAAGGTGAAAAAGACTTTAATCTTTATACCCATCAATTTTTCAAACAAAAAGCTCCACTAACGCCATTTGGAATACCAGACCTTTCCCACATCATAAAATAAAATTAAGCCCCTCTAATAAACCGAAAATTGGAGGGGTTACACATTAACAATCCAAGGCGTTACACGTTAAAAACCAGAGCAAAAACAAAAGGCACCACGCTCTTAATCACCAGAATAGCTTTTGACTTTCTTCAAAAAAAACTTTTTTAAAAAAATCTCTCGCATAATGCACTCCCCCGCACACGCCTCATGTATACGCACGCACCCACACACGTCTTTAGTTATCTATATATAGATATCATATACACTAGATAACTATAATAAAGATTACTACACCGCACGCACATACCCAACCAACACCACTATACAAAACCACCCACACCATCATGCTTGATATACATTTTTTATGTGGTTCAATATATGCATATGGTTCAAGTTTTCAAAGAAGCCCTTAGAAACATACCTGCTATGTTAACCATCCCACTTTTGCTACGCAAAAGATGTGACGGTTAACGCAGGTGCCTAGTCGGCAGGACAGAAGCAAAAGCCAAGAGCAAAGACCAACCCACTACTGAGGATGTAATGAATGACACCAACCTGCAAACAATCACGCTAACAAAAAGAGATAGGAACTACTCCAACCTGAAGGGGTTAGATAGTTCGTTAAGACACTCGCTCAGGCTCGATCAAAATGAGTATGACGACTTTGAATTCAATCCCAATCCAGACCACCCGAGTGTCGCCATTGTAGGTGGTCTTGAACAGATATTAACAAGGGAATTGGCAGAGCAATTACTGGCCGATTTCAACGACCAACTACAAACCAAGCTCATAGCGACAGAAGCGACTGACGAGATAGCAGCAGAAAAAGAAAAGCTGAGAAAACTCAAATCTAAACTGGTCAAATTCATAAACGCAACCGAACCAACCGAGATAAAAGAACATGTCACATCTGTAATGGAGGGGGAAAGGACGTTGGTAATCGAGGACTACGCCACCCTATTAAATCAACACAAGATTAGCCGCGTAGCCCAGAGGATCGACCTTTTAGAGAACTACACCACCAAGAAGCAGGAGATCGAGCAGAACGCACCAGATAGAGCCGTATCAAGGACGGTTAACAGGGTCAAGGAGATCATCCTTGTGATCCCCGAACCCAATAAATTGGCAATCACAAAGGGATACACAGACCTTTTGCAGAAAGCCATGCACCAGTTCTATCAAAAGAATTTCCCCAACAACAAGATGCTTTTTTCATTCAGCCACTTGGACGAGACAACCAACCACGTTCACGCCTTCCTTGACCTTCAAAACACAAAGACCGGAAAATATGATTTTTCAGCCCAAGAATTTGAATTCGCATCACAATACTACGCGAAGAATAAAGCTCACCTTGATAATATATCCGAACCGCCAACATTAGAAGACTTCAAACTTCCCAACCGTAGCGAAGAAAAGCAAAACCATAGGTTTATCCGAGAACGCGAGTCATGGAAGTCAAAAGTAATGCAGGCGGCCTTTTACGAGCACTTTAACAGCTTAGCCGCTCCATATGGCTTACAAGCCAAATTCCTACCTAAAACCAAGGATAACAAAGAATTCCTAAGCAAGATTGAGCAGGAGGCCAAGAAGCCCAAGAGCGAGCGAAGCCATAACTATTACACCAGACAAGTAGAGAAACTTGAGCAGGAGCTTACACAGAAGAAAGAAGAGCTGACCGAGCAAAAAACGAATGTCGTCACGCTTAACACCACGATAAGCGAGCTTCAAAATACTGTTTCAACATACAAGAATAAAATCCAAAACTTAGAGATGCACGCCACAGAGCAGCAAAAAGAAAATGCGAAGCTCGACCACCATAGGCAAATACTGTCCGAGGACATAACCGAGAAGACGAACAAAACCGAACAGCTAAAGATAAATTTCAAATCCACCAAAGAAAAAATGACCAAAGAACTACGCGAGCTAAGGAAGAAAATAGAAGAGGATACCGAAAGAAAATCAGTATTAGAAAAAGCGATTAAGGTCTACGAGGAAGAGCTTGAACCATTAATCAAAAAATTTGACATTCTGGTTGATCGAATACTTGAAGCCAAAAGGCTTGATGAAAATCCAGAGCAATTCTATAAGAGATTAAGAGAAAACACATATAAAATGGCAAGCCGCTTGGGTTCAGAGAAACGAAAGGATTACCTATTTAACGTTGGGGAACAACTAAAAGAACAAGGATTAGACCATGCCAAAGTGGAGTTAGGATTTACAGATAAAGTGAAACTTTTGGCATCCGACACGTTCACAAGAAAACAAGTTATTGAGTTTGACAAGGAGGAAGCCCTGCAGGCGAAAGAAGCCAGAAAGAGAAGACTGCTAAAACTCAAGCCACCAAGCCCATTTCAAGACCCTTATGACCCATATAGCTAACTCATAAAAAAAGCCCCTAAAAGGGGCTTATAAATAATTTGCGAGCGTCATCTTGCTTTTAAAGCCTAAATTTTGAAACCATAGAATGCAAATCTACCGCAAGACGCGAAAGCTCTTGACTAGCCGCATTGGTTTGGTTAGCCCCCGCAGACGTTTGCATTGACAAATCCCTAATATTAACCAAATTTCTGTCAACTTCACGGGCAACCTGTGCCTGCTCTTCCGAAGCACTGGCAATAACCAAGTTTTTCTGGTTGATTGAGGTAATTGCTTCACTAATTACCTCAAGAGCATCATTAGCTTCCCGAGCAACCACTAACGTGCCATTAGCACGGTCTTGGCTCTCATTCATAGCATCAACTGCACGGCCTGTACCTGATTGAATACCTTCAATCATTTGTTCTATTTCAGCTGTCGATTGTTGGGTTCTATGAGCCAACGCACGTACCTCATCCGCTACAACAGCAAAGCCACGACCAGCATCGCCAGCCCTAGCAGCTTCGATGGCAGCATTAAGTGCCAGCAAATTTGTTTGCTCAGCAATTGAGCGAATTACTACCAGTACTTGACTAATTTCACCGGCACTCTGTGCCAAAATTTTAACTTCAGACGAAGTATCAGAGATATTACCAACGAGTTTATTAATGGACTCCAAAGCCTGACTAACCTTTTCACGGCCTTGATAGGTGCTTTTATCAGCAGCTTTAGAATCATCGGCAGTATTTACAGCGTTACGAGCCACTTCCTCAACCGCCGCTGTCATCTCATTTACCGCTGTAGCGGCTTGGTCGATTTCTGCACTTTGCTGGTTGAGTCCTCGATTAGTATCCTCCGTCACCGCATGTAACTCTTCAGAAGCAGAAGCCAGCATATGTGATGATTCGGAGATTCTTTCAATCGTATCATGCAAGCTAATCTGCATTTTTTTCAATGCAATTAGCAGGTGTGCAGGCTCGTCAGAACCATTTATCTTGATTCGTTGAGTTAAATCACCATCGGCAATTCTATCTGCAACTACCACCGCTTCAGCCAAAGGAGAAACGATACTCCGAGTAAGAACCACCGCGATTACAATCATCAGTATCAAAATAATAATCAACGCGACAACAATCATGAAAACAGCAGCATTAAATACTTTATTTGTTTGATCAGCAGCATGAACAGCACCTTTCTCATTAAACTTAATCAACTGATTTAAAAAAACCATCATTTGATCAGCATTATCAGCCAAAGGTCCATTTGCCATCTTAATTTCGTCAGCCCTTTCAGGTGAAGACAAAACTCCTTCTAAAATCTGACGCTGAACAGAAAGGTACTTTTCGTATGAGGTTTTAAATTTCTCGAAAATCTGACGATCCTCAGAGTCATCTATTTCCTTTTCATAACCTTTCAAGCTCATAGCAACATCTTGGTTTATACTTCTAACCAGATCAACGGTAGTATTTAGTTCGGATTTCTCCTCCAAAATCAACGTTCGTAAAGTCAGTGCTCTGGCTCGCCCTAAACTACTCCCAACCACTCCCACAGCCTCGACTGCTGGCAACCACTCATTACGAATTTCGGCAGCTGCATCGTCCATTTGGTGTGCTTGGAATAAAGCGATCCCTCCCATAACCAAAACGAGTAATGCGATAATTGTGAACCCAATACCGGCTCGACTACCAATGTTCATACTTCTAATATTCATCGACCGCTCCTAAACCCAGACGTAATAAATCAATACTTGCTGTATCGGCAAAAAAAATAATTTCTTGAATGAAAAAACTCATATCCTTCAGTCTAATTGATAGGCAGCATTGATTTTCAACACAAACCACAGTACAAACTCACCACTTACAGGCGGTAGTGTAATTTCCATTTCCCTTTGCCTGCATCGTGCAGGCTTTTTTATGCCAATAAAAAACCCGCGACTAAGCGGGTTTTTTACCATCTAAGTTTGACAAACTTCGAAAGTGTGGCAACTTGAAAGGAGCAGAAAAAGAAAACCACCCGGCAAGGTGGCTAAGGATACTACAATAAAATTTTAAAAAACTTTAATCAACACACTCATTTAATCATCAAAAAGTTTATTGTCAAGTCATCTTCCAAGGTTTTCTTTTTCTAAACAACCAATTAGAAGAGGAAAACAATGGGATGTATAAAACTATTTGAGGACTACTTACCAAAGAGACCTTATCACACCGATGATTTAATCAGCGGCTTAAAAATCAACAAAAAAGAAAAAGCTAAACTTGCAAGACTAGTTCAGCCCAATGGGCCTACACATAGATATTGGATGGTTTTTGACCTCGATAAATCTAATGCAGGGATGCACTGGGATGACGTGGGAGCACCAGCCCCAAACCTAATAGCTCGAAATCCGGCCAATGGGCACGCTCATTTGCTTTACCTCCTACAAACACCTGTCCGAACCGCAATCGACGGCAAAACCGCCGCTTTACGATACGCTGCAGCCGTTGAGGCAGGCTTGCGTAGTCGTCTGGGAGCCGACAGAGGCTATTCCGGGTTGATCTGCAAGAACCCGATCAATTCCCACTGGATCGTCCACCAATGGCAGGCCGATCCATACACGTTGGACGACTTGGCCGACTACATCGACCTAACCCCTGAAAAGGCCAAAGAAAAGCCCATAGAGGATTATGGCTTGGGTCGTAACTGTATGCTTTTTGACCAATTAAGAGCGTGGGCATACAAGGCGATTCGTCAGGGTTGGCCGACCTATGAACAATGGCTAAACGCTTGCCTAGACCGTGCCACCGGCTACAACGTTAATTTTACTACGCCGTTGGACATTTCCGAAGTAAAGCACACGGCCAAAAGCGTGGCGAAGTGGACGCATAGAAACTTTAACCGGGGCACCTTTGACGATTATGTCGCAAGAACCCATACAAGCGAGATACAGGCTTTCAGGGGTAAACAGAAGGGCAAGACCAAGAGAGAACGAGGTATTATCTTACTTGAAGCAGGAGCAACCATTAAGGAAGTCATGAAGGAGTTAAATGTAAGCCGTAGAACTGTATTTTATTGGAGAAAGCAACCCTAGCATTATAATTAGTGCAAAAGCCTATATCAGATAATAGCACCCGGTGAGGGTGTTTCTTCTTCCTTTCCCGCCCATCCCCTCCCTTTCCTCCCCGTATCCCCCACATATACATACACCGCCCCACCGATATCGATATAACGCACGGAATTGGTCAAAATCGGCATTCTTCCACTCCGTTGATATAACGACACCAAGCCACACCACTACACGCCTAAAATAGCCAAATGCGTTATACCTCGCAGCATTATGGGTAGTGTAAAAAGCCTATATCAAAAACAGTCCAAAACAGCGTTAACCACTCAACCCAATACTTCCATAGGTTCGGAGATATGTCCCCCAACCTATATGTATGTATACATACATATCAAATTTCTCTCCTAATGAAAATTTCACACTTTTCAAAATTCATCAAAATGGGTGAATATCATTCACTGGGCTGATAAGCGTAAATATCCCGAAAGCGATTTGGGGCAGTAACCAAAAATCGACTTTTTACAAAAATTATTTTCTTGAAAAAATTGCCGTGAAAATTTAACGTTTTCATCGAATTTTTTTAGATATTTAATTTTTTAACCATTGAATTATGGCTTATTTACAGCAAAAAACCTTGTCAATAGCAAAACGAAAATAAATATAAGGTCGGACGTTAATGAGCAAATAGGGTTCAACCCTAAGCAAATCACTTAGTTGAAATTTGCCACAAAGCAGAACAAAAAACGACACTGCAAAAACTCAAAAATCGCTCTCAAATTAATTTCACAAAAAAATGTGGGGGATTGGTGACGTTAAAATTTCAAAAAAATCGAAAGTAGCCAATTTCCTACAATACATATCCCGGAAGCAAAACCTGAAATAGTTGAAGGTTCGGAGATATGACCTTGAAGCATTGACATATCAAAACCCTATGGTATTGGTATTATAACAACATAGGAGTTCTAATTATGAACAGGATGGAATATGCAGGAAAAATAGGCGGTATGGTTGGTGGATTTAAAAGACGTGAGCGTCAAAAATTTTTAATCATGTTCGTAAAGATAGTAGAAATGGATGAGCTTCATGATATCCGAATGACCTCAAACCTCGCTAAAAAGCTAATAGCAGCATTTTCAGGCTGCAAATCAATATCCAATGATGTTCTAATCAAGGAGTTTGCAAGAAGCGGGAACAGTGTAAAACAACAAAACCTTGATATGATTGTCCATTCATTAGTAGCACGATGGCAAGACCTTTATGAAGAACAGTGGAAAGAAGCAAAAATAAAAATAGACATTGAAGCCGACGAATACAAGCAATCTATTATCGAAAAGCTGGACATTAAACTATAAACACATGTAAAGCCCCACTTTACATACTTATACCCGTGAAGCTATTTTTCGCTTTGCGGATATACACATTCCTACACCGTAGGAATTTACAACCACTATGTATCCTGCCACGATACATACTTGTATCTTTAAACCAAATAATGACCTTCACGGACATATATCCTACTCACACAGAGTAGAAAATACCGCCTATCTTTTCGTTGAGCTAAGCAGCCATAGGTTCAAGGATATATCTCCAAACCATTAGCTATCACCCACAGCCTCACCCCCCCTTCCATTATCACTCCGTTGGCTATTTCCGTATCCGGCCCCCAATCAGGCGGATGCAGAGCCTCCACCCGCTTGGCGACCTAGATCACAATTATTAGAAACAGCTAGACCCTGCGAGATCGGCGCCATCGACAACTGCGGCTGACCGTAGGGCGCGAACGCTGCCGGAATGCCGTCAATCAATACCGTGGAGCGCGGCGACAAGCGCGAGGTGAGGCCGCGCACCCCCACGTTCAAGGAAATATCGCTGCCACCGGTGCCGTTGGAATCTTGCACCTGCACGCCGGGGATGCCTTTGAGCACATCGCGCACATTCATTGCGCCCTGCTCGACCATCGCTTCGCGGCGCACCACGGTGCGCGCACCCGGATGGTTTTGCACCACTGATTCGTTAGCATCGCCGAGCCAGTTTCCCACCACTTTTACATCCAGCGGTGCCAGTTCCAGTGTGCCGCTGCCTACTGATGCGCTGCTCACAGGCGCTTCGCGCAGCGTCACCACATCGCCGCTCAACGCGTAACTCAGGCCACTGCCTTGCAGCAACTCGCTCAGTGCCTGTTCAGGTGACAGGCTGCCGTTGACCGCCGGTGCGTGTTTGCCAGCCACCCACTGTGGGCTGAAAAACACTTGCAAGGCGGTCTGTTGTGCCAACTGGCTCAAGGCTGCGCCCAACGGTTGGGCCTGAATGTGAATGACGCTCGACGCAGACTCATTGGCAAACGCGGCAGGCAGCGCTGCGCTGACCGCCAGGGCCAGCGCCAAGGGCAGCCACCGCGCTCGGGGGGAGGGAAGTGGAGTACTCAGAGCTGAGTTGAACGAAGAAAATCGTCCACGGGAATTATTGTTTTTCACGTCGAGTCTTGCCCTATTGATCGCATCTTGAGTGCGACTGTTAATGCAAACCAGTCTCAGTTGTTCAAGAAGACGAAGAACTCGAAAAAAACCTGAATCTATCGTGCAATTATTTCCTGACTGCCATCGGTGTGGGTCTGGATAACCACCGGCAGAATTTTGGGCAAGGCTATGAGCAGCGCATCGGTGTCATCCACTTTGAACACACTCGACAGGCGCAATTGCGCCAGCGCCGGGTTGCTCACACGTAACGGCTTCTGGCGATAGCGCGATACCTGGGCCGCTACTTCTTGCAGGGTGGCATCGTCAAACACCAACTGCCCTTTGCGCCAGGCAGTCAGCGCCTGGGCATTCACCGCATACGCCGCTGCCACCTGCCCTTGCCCCGTGACGTAGGTGCCCAGACCCGCCGTCAAATTGACCTGCGCGTTTGCGTCAGCCCCTTGCACCTGCACATGGCCCGACTCGACGACCACTTGGGTTTGATCACCCTCACGGCGTACATCAAAGCGCGTACCGGTGACCGTTACTTGCCCCGGCCCAGCCTGCACGACAAAAGGTCGATCGCTGTCGTGGGCCACACTGAACATGGCCTCCCCCTGTTCCAGCTCAACATGGCGCTGGCGACGTTCAAAGTTGACGCGCAAGCGGCTGCGGCTATTGAGCTCAAGGTTTGTGCCATCGGGTAACGTCACGCTGCGCCGCTCGCCAAGGGCGGTCGCGAATTGGGCTTGATACCCCGCCGATGTGTGCTGATAACCCCATACCCCAGCGCCTGCGGCGATGGCAACCAGGCTGGCCGCCAGCCCGTAACGCACCACCGAACGACGTTTGAGCGGCGCTGCGGGCGGCTCACACAACGCCTGCAAGCGCGCCTTGGGCAATGCGTCGGTGGCCGACCACAGGTTCAGCAGCCATTGGTATTCCGCTTCATGGCTGGGGTGCTGCGCCCGCCATGCGGCCAATTCCAGCTGCTGTGCGGCACTCATGGCCTGCCCTTGAGCACGCGCAAACCAGGTGGCTGCGGCGTCACGCACGCTTGCGCTATCACAGCTACAGTCACGGGTATCCATCATGGAATCCTTACGGGGGCTGGCGGTAAACCGTTCAAGCCTGTCTGGCAACCTGACCTCTTCACGGAGCCTCCACGCGTTCACGCAGATGGCGCAGGGTGCGGATCATATACTTTTCCACCATGTTCTTGCTCAACCCCAGGCGCTCGGCAATCTCGGCCTGGGTCAAGCCTTCAATCTTCTGCCAGACGAAAACCTTGCGGCAATTGAGTGGCAGCTCCTGCAATGCCCGCTCAACCGACTCAGCCAACTGGATAGCGCGCATGTACTGCTCCGGGTCGCCCGTTTCGGACGAACTTGGGGGAACGGCTGCCTGCTCCTTGGCGTCGCGTAGCTCTTCACGGCGAAAACCATCGACCGCGATGTTGCGGGCGGTCTGATGTAAATAGGCACGCGGCTGCTCGACTGCATCCGAGTCGGATTCGAGCACGCGCACGAAGGTGTCATGGGCCAGGTCCTGCGCCTGCTGGCGATTGCGCAGGCGGCGGGTCCAGGTGCCAATCAACTCTTCGTAATGGTCAAAAAAGCCCGTTCGACGGGGCGGTTTATGCGTCATTGCACTGGGCTATGAAGGCGGGGCGCGAATAGTAATGCTTCCTATTAAAGCCAGCAATCACTGTGACGCCCCGCTAACATCAGTTGTTCAGTTCAATGGGTTTTAACGCCTCCCACGATTCGACCGGACCAGGCGACTGCGCATAACTGCCGCCGCCCAGACATACCGCGATTTTGTTAACCGCGTTGATGGCACTGCTCACTGCTCCCTCGGCCCAGCCACCCGTCCATGAAACATCATCGCCAGCCAACACAAACCCATCAGGATCGCCTTGCGCAACGCCCGTCATAAACTGGGAAAAAATACGCCGTTGGTATTCATACTGACCCGGCAGGTTCATCTTGAAGGCACCCAAATGGAAAGGCTGCTCTTCCCAGTTGTATTCGATAAAGGCATTGCTCGTGCTGAAATGTTCATCCAGCTTGATGTCCGGGTAAATACTCTCAAGCAACGTGGTACACAATTGAGCATGCGACAACGATGCCCTGTCACCGAGAAACTTCAGCGCGTCATCATTCCACGTGTAGGACAAATAGATGCCACTGCCCCTATGCTTGCCGCTGCTGCCGGCGTAATCAACAGGGTAAGTGCCACGTGTCAAACGGTCTGACAGCGTGACGCTCATTTTTCGCGGGCTTCCCTCGGGGGGTGTTTCGTTCCAGAACGCAGAGGTCGTGGCTGCAAAAATCTTCGCCGACTGCATGTAATGGGTATACATGATCGCCTCCCACGTTTCAGGCGGCAGCAACGCACGTTCCGGGTCAAGACTCTGCGGGGTATTGGCGTAGCGCATCTTGTCCAGAATCCGCAGATGCGGGGTGTAGACAACAAAATCAAAGGGGTGCCAGCCCGCTTGGCCGTCAGTTGAGTTGTCTTGAATCAATACCGAAAAACCGCCATCAGCCTCGCGCTTTATATCCCGAACCTCTTGGTTGAAGGGGGTTGCCAACACGGCTTTGCTGAGCGATTCAACGCTTTTGTCGTTCGCCCATTCAACGCACGCATCCCCAAGGTCACGCGCGGTGCTTGACCACAGTTTTTGCGGCAGGGTTGAAGAGCCGTCATACATTAATGTGTGGTCTGCATCCAGCGCGGTGTAAAGCACACGCAGCACTTCAAGAATGCTATTGGGGTAGTCGGTGTTCCAGCCGCCTGTACCGAAACCGATTTGTCCAAACAAATCAATATCCTGTTTGCTCCACCCCGACTCTTGTAACAAAGCCGCATAAAAACTTACATCATCCCAACTTCTGCCGTCCGCTAATTTAAGCACGCCATTCCATAACCGTTTTATAAGGGCCTGATCAATTGTCCCTTCCGTCATGGCGGCTTCAATTCTTTCGAAGTTAAAAGGTTCTCCTCCCACAAAATTTTCAAAAAACTCAGTTTCAAGCCGCACGTATTCAGCGGGTTTGGGAAAGGCCCCGCTCTGATTTTCGTAGTAGTTGGTGGTGCCCTTGAAATCAACCACAGTACTGACCGCTGCATCAGAACCGGGGTTCGGAAAAGGGGCCGAATTGAGGGTCATTCCAACTTTGTTGAAGTAATGGAACAGGGCCTTTCCGGACACAGGAAAGCGCATGGCTCCAAGCTCACAGATCACCTGCGCGTCCGGATCTTCAGGGTCACCTTGCAGCACCGAATGTAAACGCCCGCCAATTCTGTCAGTGGCCTCGACGACAACCGGATGCAGGCCCACTTTCATTAATTCATAGGCCGCGACAAGCCCGCACACACCCGCCCCTACAACCAGGACCGTCTTTGTGCCGTGCAGCAGCGGATCAATTTGACACAAAGGCCTGCCCTGAGCCTGCGCATCATCGAGATATTGACCGTAGTGAAATGGAAAATCAGGAATCAAGGCGGTGACATCTTTATTGGCAAGAATCGGAGATCTAAGCGAACGCGTAGGGATTGACGACATAACTGCACTCCATACATTTCATGACATTCCGTTGGCATAAACACTATGCGAGCAGCCCAAACAGCCACCTGAAACCAGTCAAGCTCAACCTATCCTACATAACAAATAGAAAAACCCTACATGCCGACCAGCGGAGATCAGTAACCATAGACAGGCGAGCTAGAACGCTCAGAAATACGTGAAGTCATTATTTTTCATATTTTATTCTTATATGTTGCCCCCATGAATAACACTTGCCCGACCTCACACGGCGTCAACGACACCGGCTGTGTGCAAGCGGCAAACAGACCTATAAGAAAAGATGAGGATGTTCAATGAGCATTGACAACCAAGTTACCCCTGCGCGCCCAAAAATTGAAGTTCGCTCCATTGATTATGTGCCGCGCAACGAGCGCCACGGCAAGGTGTGGCATCAAGCGCCATTTTGGTTCACAGGTAACTTCGTGTTGACCACTATGGTCACCGGCTTCACCGGACCTGCGTTGGGCATGGGCACACTTTATTCAATACTGGCCATTGTATTAGGTGTCTGTTTCGGGACCTTTTTCATGGCCTTCCATGCCAATCAGGGGCCACGCATGGGCCTGCCACAAATGATCCAGTCGCGAGCGCAATTCGGTCTGCGTGGCGCTATCGTCCCCTTCGCAGCGGTTGTATGTGTCTACATTGGCTTCAATGTGTTCAACGTTATCCTAGCCACCGATGCCATCAATACCGTACTGCCCGGCCTGCGCGCCCCTTGGTATCTGTTACTGATTCTCGTCGCCGTACTGCTGGCGATCATCGGGCATGATCTTCTGCACACTGTGCAACGCTGGCTGACATACGTGATGATTTCAGTGTTCGGGGTGCTGACTGTCAGTGCATTGATGACATTGCAAATGGATGCAGCCTTGGCAAACGCCCATTTTTCATGGAGCGCATTTCTGATCCAGCTCTCTGCCGCAGCCGGTTACCAAATCAGTTATGCCGTGTATGTGTCCGATTACTCGCGCTATCTGCCCCATGACACCCCGACGGGCAAGGTGGTGTTCTGGACCTATCTGGGTGCCGCAGGCTCTGCACTATGGCTGATGGCGCTGGGCGCATTTCTCGCCTCTGCCCTGCCGGTCCCGGATGCCATTGGCAGCGTGCGCGAAGTCGGCAACCACTTCTACCCCGGCTTTGGCACCTTGACGGTCCTGATAGCAGTACCGTCACTGATCGGCATTATGGCTATCAACTGTTATGGCGCAATGCTCACCAGCCTCAGTGCCATCGACGGATTTCGTAAGGTCACGCCGAGCCTCAAAGTGCGCGTCGCAGGCATTCTGATCATTTCTACTGCGGTGTTTCTGATAACCCTGTCGATTCCGTCGAGTTACCTGAGTAGCTTCAACACCTTCGTATTGCTGATGCTGTATTTGCTCGTGCCTTGGACAGCCGTTAACTTGGTCGATTTTTATGGTGTGCGCAAAGGCCGATACGCCATCAGTGAAATATTCAATCCGTCGGGTATCTACGGCCTGTGGAATAAAGCCGGCTTGGTGGCCTACTGCACGGCACTGATCGCAATGGTTCCCTTCATGTCACTCGAGTTTTACCAAGGGCCTGCTGTTCAGGCGCTGGGTGGGGCTGACGTGGCTTTTTTCATCGGCTTACTGGTCGCCAGCACGGTCTACTGGATCATGACCCGCACGCTGGACTCAACACTGGAAACACCCTTCATCGACCACAGCGACCGCCTGCTTGAGGAGCAATTGCAATGACCCCCCCCCACACCGTTGTCGCATGCTGTCAATTGGCACCTAAAGTGGGTGAGGTTGCACACCATCGTGAAATCTCCTTGCAACGCATCAGTGCGTTGAACCAAGTTCATGCGGATCGCCGCACTGATCGGTATGACAGCGCTCGGCGGGCCTGAGCGCTAAGGTTTTCTCTAAGCGTAAACCTGCACTACAGGTCCACCTTGGCCACCAGGCGCTGCTCGACATGATTGCCCCGCGCAAAGCCGAACCGGCGGGCGGTGAGCAGCCCGACCATGCCCATCAACGCACAAAACACCACACACACCCACGGGCTCCATGGCATCAGCGCGATCAGCAACAGCGGTGTGGTGCTGGCCCACAGCGCATAAGCGATGTTGTAGGTGAAGGAAATCCCCGAAACCCGGATTGGCGCCGGAAACAGCCCGACCATCACCGACGGCACCACACCGACAATGCCACAGGTTAAGCCGGCAAAAGCGTACGCCAGCCCCGGCAGCGCCCACTGCCCGACCAGGCTGGCGTAAAGCAGGCCAATGCCCAGCGGCAGCAGCAGGCTGTACAGCACAATACTGCGCCACACGCCTATGCGGTCGACGATCAGCCCGGCCAACACGCAGCCCAGGTTCAAGAACACAATACCCAGGCTGCTCAGGGCGAACGTGTGGCTGGCGTCCATCCCGAACCGCTGCTGCATCACGGTGGGAGTAATCACCACAAACACCACCACGGCACTGGTCAACACACAGGTCAGCAACGCGGCCGGCAGCAAAGCACTGCGATGATCGCGCAGCACGGTACGCAACGGGAACTCGGCCCGGCCCTCTGTGCGCTCGCGCAACGCTAAAAACACAGGGGTTTCGCTCAGCCAGCGGCGCAGCCATACACCTATCACGCCAAACACGCCGCCCAGCAAAAACGGATAACGCCATGCGTAATCGAGGATTTGCGCCGGGGTAAACAACTGCGCCAACACCGTGGCAGTCAACGCACCCAGCAAGTAACCAAAGGTCAATCCGGCCTGCAAAAAGCCCAGTGCATACCCGCGACGCCCCGCCGGTGCGTGCTCGGCCACAAACACCCAGGCGCTGGGCACCTCGCCACCGACCGCTGCACCTTGCAGGATGCGCAAGGCCAATAGAATCAAGGGCGCGAAGTAGCCGATGTCTTCGTAGGTGGGCATGATCCCGATCAGCAGACACGGGAGCGCCATCATTAAAATACTCAGGCTGAAGACCCGCTTGCGGCCCAAATGGTCAGCAAAGTGCGCCATCAGGATCCCGCCCAGCGGCCGCGCCAGATAGCCGGTGACGAAGATGCCAAAGCTCTGCAACAAGCGCAGCCACTCAGGCATGTCCGGCGGGAAAAACAACTGACTGAGGGTCAGGGCGAAAAACACGAAAATGATGAAATCGTAGATTTCCAGCGCCCCGCCCAAAGCCGCCAATCCCAAGGTTCGGTAGTCAGAACGGGAAAAGCGCACCCCGCAGGGTTGAGTATCAGCAGGCATAAATACGCTCAATATTCAAAGGACACGCCTCAGCAGACGCGGCGATCAGGGGCGCGAGCATAGCAAATCTGCGCACCCGCGCTTCAGTCCCTCAACTTGTGATGCAGTTGCTTGCTGCATCAGCGCCGTGCATTGACCGATCCATCCTCCCAGCCGCCACCCAGCGCGGCATACACGTCAACCAACGACAACGACACCGCTACCGTGCTGTCAACCCACGCAGCTTCGTTGGCCAGCAGTGCGTTTTGCACCGTCATGACGTTCAGGAAATCCACGGTGCCCTGCGCGTATTGCTGGTGCACGCTGTCGAGCGCGCGCTGGCTGTGGCGCACCGCTTGCGCAAGGCTGTCACGGCGCCGCTGGCTGGCCTGATACGCCACCAGCGCATCGTCCACTTCGTGCCAGGCCCGCAGCACGGTTTGCTGATAGCCGATGCCCGCTTCCTGTTGTCGCCCTTCTTGCAACTGCAAAGCGCCCTTTAAGCGTCCGCCTTCAAAGAGCGGCACGCTCAGGCCAGGCCCAAACGCAAAGCTGCGCGCCCCCCAACTGCCCAGGTCCGACAGCTGCATGGCCTGCAACCCGAGGCTGCCAGACAACGTGATGCGCGGATAAAAGTCCGCCTTGGCCACGCCGATGGCAGCGGTCGCTGCGTGCAGTTGTGCCTCGGCACGGCGTATGTCCGGGCGCCGCTGCGCCAGTTCGCTGGGTAACCCGATGGGCACTGGCGCTTGATAAGACGGCACCTGCGCCGGTGTCGCCAATTGCGCCTGCAAGGCACGCGGTTCCCTGCCCAGCAACAGGCTCAGGGCATTGATCAATTGCGAACTGCTTTGCTGCAAGGGCGCCAGCCGCGCCTGCATTTCCGCGACTTGCGCGGCCGCTTCAGACACTTGCAGGTCCGTGGCCACACCTTCCTGCACTTGCAATTGCGTCAACGCCAGCGTGCGCCGGGCAATGGTCAGGTTCTGCTCCACCACCGCCAGCGCCTGCTGGGTGCCGCGCAATTGGATGTAATGCTGTGCCGTCTGTTGAATGACCAACAGCTGCACGCCGTGTCGATCTTCCTCGGCCATGCGTACCGACGCATCGGCGGCCTCCACCGAACGTTTTACCCGGCCCCACAGGTCAGCTTCCCAACTGAAACCCAGCCCGCCCTTCCACAGGTTGAAGGCCTGCTTGCCGCTGCGTCCCGAGGGGTCATTCAAACCGTGCTGGCTGTTGCGGCTGCGACTGTAGTCCAGCCCTGCGTCGACAGCGGGCAACGTGTCGGCGGTGATCTGACGCCGCAGTGCCAGGCTTTGCTCCAGTCGGCTGGCCGCCCGTTGCAGGTCGAAGTTATTACGTTGCGCCTCGGCAACCAGAGCCGAGAGCTGCGCATCACCAAAGCGCTGCCACCACTGTGTATCGACCGGCGTTTCCACCGCTGCGCTGTGGCCGGGTTCACTCGGGGTGGCTGCCCAGTGCGGGGCAAGAGGTGAATTCGGGGTTTTAAAGTCCGGCCCCAGCACGCATCCACTCAGGTTTAACGCGCAGTAACCGACCACTGCGCAGGCCCATGCAGTGTGTTTCATCGCGCACTCACCTGTTGCGGCTGGTCCGACGCCGTATCGATAGCCGCGTCCACCGACATGCCCAAGCGCAGTTGATAGGCCAGGGGCTGGTCGTGATCCAGACTGATCTTGACCGGCACCCGCTGAGCCACTTTGGTGAAGTTACCGGTGGCGTTGTCCGGCGCGATGGCGGCGAACGTCACGCCCGTGGCAGGCGCAATGCTGTCCACGGTGCCGTGCAGGGTTTCGCCAGGGAAGGTGTCAACCTTGATCGTGACCCGCTGACCGGGGCGCATATGGGTCAATTGATGCTCGAGGAAGTTGGCCACTACATAAGCCTGCGCCAACGGCACCACCGCCATCAGTGTGTCGCCGGGTTTGACATAGGCCCCCAGCCGCAGGCTACGGCGCCCGACGATGCCGTCAAACGGCGCCAGCAACCGGGTGTGCGACAAATCCAGCTCGGCGCGGGCCAACAAGGCCTGGGCGTGCTGCACCGACGCTTGAGCGGCCGTGTGCTGCGCCACCAGCACACGGGTTTGCTGACGCGCAGCTTCCAGCGCGGCCTTGTGCTGAGCCAGCAAGGCGCGAGCGGTTTGCGAGCGGTTTTTGGCCTGCTGCGAGTTTTGCAACGTACCCGCGCCCTGCCCGGCCAGGTGCTCATAGCGCTGTAACTCATGGGCGGCGAACTCCACCTGCGCAAGGTCGGCGTCCACCGTGGCATTGGCCTGCTCGATCAGGGAACGCTGGCGTTCCATCATGGCCAATGCATTGGCCTGCTGCGCCTGCGCCGTGGCCACGCCGGCCGTGGCTGCTTGTACTTGCGTTTCATAGTCCTGGGGGTCGATACGGGCCAGTAACTGGCCCGCCTTGACCGCCTGGTTGTCCTGCACCAGCACCTCGTCAATGAAACCTGCCACTTTGGGCGCGACCAAGGTGAAGTCCGCGCTCACAAAGGCGTCATTGGTGCTTTGCACCGGCGAGGCCGCGAACACCAGCCGCCACAGTCCATACAGCACCAGAACGCTCAACAGGCCCAGTGCGGCCATCAGCCAGGGCTTGCGCCCGTGCGTTGTACTCATGTCATTGCTCCACTACAGATTCAGCTCGGCGCCCGTGGCGGGTAAATCCGCGTCGGGCCAAAAGGGATTAATACGATCAACAGCACGGCCAAAACGGCCATGCACAGGTACAAGTCCGAGGAGGTCAGCACCATCGCCTGTTGGTGGATGCGGTGCGCCAAATCCGCATCGCCACTCACCAGCGGTGAGTTACCCGCACGATCCACCAGCATCGTCGAATGAAAATGCTCGCGATTTAGCGTCACCACTTGCAGCACGCTGCCCGCCGCCATCGCCGAAAAGCCTTTGACTGTGTTGAACCAGGCCGAGGCAAAGGGGCCCTCAGCGGGGTGCAAGCTGCCCGTGGCCAACATCAGCAACGGAATCACGGCCATGGGTTGAGCGATGATTTGAATCGCTTGCAGCACATAAAAGTTTTCCCGGCTCCAGACCGACGTCACCTGCGAACCCAAGCCACACGCCAGCGCCAGCAACGCCAGCCCAACCGCCAACACCCAGCGGCAATCGACCCGCCGCAGGTTGCACAAGGCGACGACCAAAGGCAGCGCGATCAACTGCGGCAAGGCCACCAACAGCATCATCGGAGCGGTTTGCAGTGGCCGATAACCCTGGATTTGCGCCAGATAAGCCGAGGGAATCTTGATCAGCGCCAGCAACACAAACAGCACCCCGCCCAACGTGATCAGGGCATGTGTCAGGTTGCGATTCTTGAGCAATTGCAATTTGAAGAACGGCAGCGGATGCGACCACTCGTTGATAAAAAACAGCACCAGCAGCGCCAGGCCTGCGACGATAAAAATGCGGATCATGGACGACTCAAACCAGTTCAGGCGCTGACCCAGCTCCAGCCCCAGAACCAACATGATCAGCCCCGGCAACCCCAGCAACAGCCCGCGCCAGTCAAACTGCTTGAAACGTTCCAGACGCAACGGGTCTTGCGGCAGGCCCCAGGCCACGCACCCCATCGCCAAAAGACTCAGCGGAATAATTTGCCAGAACGCCCACTGCCATCCGGCATATTCCACCCACCACGCCGACAGCGGCGTGCCGAAGCTGGGGCCAAAGGTGGCGGTCAGTGCGTAACTGCCCAGCCCATAAAGCCGAATTCCCGGGGGCAAAAAACGCAATGCCACGGACATCAACATCGGCGGCAGTGCGCCCCCGGCAAAGCCTTGCAAGGTGCGCAGCAGCATCAATACATCGACATTGGGGGCGAACGGGCACAACAGACCCAGCAATAAAAATGCACCGATGGCGCAGAGGGTGAAACGGCGCAGTGAAAATGTCGCCGCGCACCACGGCGCAAAAGCCATCGCACTGATCGAGGTGGCTGAATACACCGCCAGCAGCCACGTACTTTCGTCATAGCCGATGCCCATCGCACCACGAATGTCCGGCATCGCGACCTTGGTCACATTCTCGTTAAAGCCTGAGACCAGCACCGCCAGCAACACGCCTACCAGCCCGGTAAAAATCCGCAACCCAAAGGCTGCACTGCCAGCGGGCGCCGGTGCGGGCGTGGTGATCGCCTGCGCACCGACCGTCAACGCAGTCACAGCCCCACTCTCGGCGCGAGATCACGCCCACAGCTATAACGCCCACACATCGCTGACTCCGTCGCCTTACAAGATGACGAAAAGTTTAATCAGCGCTGATAGCTATAAAAATTGATATATCGACAACTGTGGATTGCACCAAACGCAATCGACTGGCGACCCTTAAACCGACGCGTGATCGCAGAGGTTTTTTAAGGTGCGTCGCAACCAGCGATGCGCATGGTCGTTATCGAGGCGTGGGTGCCAAGCCTGGCAGATTTCAACCGGTTGCAACGCAATTGGCAGTTCGAATGCCTTGAGCTTCAAACCCAACGGTTCAAGGGTCCTGAGCAACAGTTGCGGCATCAACGGCAAAATCAGGTCCGAGTCGGCCAACGCAAAAATCGCCGAGTAGAACGTGGGCGTGGTGAAGAGCACCCGGCGCTCCAGGTTCAGTTCAGCCAGCACCGCATCAATCGGCCCACGGGCACGACCCCGGCGCGACACGCTGATGTGGTCGAAGCCCGCGAACCGTTGCGGGGTCATGGCCTGCTCAAAAATCGGATGCCCTTCACGGGCAAGCCCTACAAAGGGGCAACTAAACAGCTGCTGCACCTTGATATCGGCACTGAAGTGATGGGTGGCACTGATCGCCAGATCAATACGCCCCTCGTTCAGCGCCTCATCATCCGTAAAGCCTTCGGGCACCACGCGCAGGGCGGCATTGGGCATCTCCAGCGCCATTTGCTGGCGCAAGGCTCCGCCGTAAACGCCGAAAAACACATCATTGGCGCGAATGCTGAACGTACGGTCCAGTAGGCGCAGATCACTGTCCTGACTTTGGGTAAAAACGCCGTGCGCCAGCTCCACCACCCCGCGCACTTGCTCACGCAACTCAAGGGCGCGCGGCGTGGGCACCAGCCCGCGACCGGAGCGCACCAGAATCGGGTCATTGAGCGCTTCGCGGATACGCGTCAACGTACGGCTCATGGCCGGTGCGCTGAGGTTCATGCGCCGGGCAGCGCCCACCACCGAGCCTTCTTCGAGCAGGACGTTGAGGGCAACCAATAGATTCATGTCAGGTATATGCATGGGGCTGAAGGGTAGCGTTTAACCCTTCAGGTGAACAGTTCAAAGGTCTTGAACAGACCTGAGTCTTTCGATACCCGGCTCAGCGAAGCAGGCGCTTTCAAAACAGAGAATCAAAAACGCACCATTGTTGCGCACAGGGTAAAACTGTTTCACACCTGCTTAGCTAGCTAACTAAGTGGCTGATTGATACATTCGCCTCCGTCAGGTCAGTCCTGACGCTCTCTTTGGTTGAGATTTTTGGCCATTACCGGATCCCCATGAAGGTAATGGCCTTTTTTATTGCGCCATCGCACCCCCCCTCTTTGTGTTCAATTCCTGCATCTGCCCTGCTCCTGAGGCATCAGGGACACCTCGTTTTCGTCCGGCAAATTAACCTGTACGAGGCCTACTTTTCACCGCGTGTGCCAGAGCGCCCCGACCTCGATGTGTTCGCCAATGTGGTACTGCTGACGCCCAAAGAACACCACGAGCGGATTGTCGAGCGGGTACCTGCCCTGTGCGACATCAAGGCCGGGCTGGCCAGTGGCGTGACGCGCTTGCCGAATAACTGCGGGCTGATTTTCAACGTGCTGGGCAATGACAGCGGCGAGGTCAAAGCGCAGATCCGTGAGTTCTGGAAAATCGCCCGCGAAGAAAGGCTGGGCGTGACGTTGCCAGCGCAATTCCTATGGCGTTAATCAGGCGGTCTCGCGGGTTCAGCTATCAACAGCTCGCAGCCTGCGGAGAATCTTTAATGGGGAGAACATTCAATGAATGTTGCCAATGCACCCGCACCCAAATGCACACAATGGGCAAACAGCAATCGGCTGATTGAGATCATCGATGTCAGCCTGCGCGGCTGTGCTCAGGTCATGTTCCAGAACAACCCCCTGACCGGCGTGCTGTTTTTCGCCGCGATCATCGTCGGCGCCTACAGCGAGGGCATTCCGGCCGTGGCCTGGGGCTGTGCTCACCGCCACGGTGCTGCAAGCCGAGCACGCCAATATCAACAATGGCATGTATGCCTTTAGTGCCGTGCTGACGGCCATTGCGCTGGGTTCGACGTTTAATAAACTCAGCTGGCGTGTGCTGATCTACACCCTGATCGGCGTAATTTTCACTGTATTTGTACAGGGTGCTTTGAATACGCTACTGACGCCGGTGGGCATACCGACCTTGACCATGCCGTTTGTCTTGGCGTCGTGGCTGTTTCTGGTGACCAACAAGGACGTCATGCCTGCCCACCGACAATAGCGATCTACCCCTTAGCGGAGCCTTTACATGACAGCGATAGCCCAACCCCTGGTCCAAACGGCACCTTCGAGGACCACGCGCAACGCGATCTATTTGCTGATCGGTCTGATTGTTGCCAACGCGCTGGCCTGGCTCTGGGCCTTCAGTGAATTGGGTACCAACCCGGTATTGATGGGCACGGCTTTGCTGGCCTACAGTTTTGGTTTACGCCATGCGGTGGACGCTGACCACATCGCCGCCATCGACAACGTCACCCGTAAACTCATGCAGCAAGGTAAAACCCCGATAGCCGTGGGCACCTACTTTTCCCTCGGCCATTCCACCATTGTGGTGCTGGCCTCGTTTGCCATCGCGGCCACCGCCATGGCGTTCAAGGACGATATGGCCTGGTTCCATGAAACCGGCGGGCTGATCGGAACCCTTGTGTCGTCGTTATTCCTGCTGTTGTTTGGCGTACTCAACCTGGTGATTTTGCGCTCGGTGTACAAAAAATTTAAACAGGTCAAAGCCGGTAAAACCTTCGCCCCTGAAGAGCTGGACGGGATTGTCAGCAACAACGGCGGTTTGATGGCGCGCCTGTTTCGCCGAGTGTTCAACCTGGTCAACAAAAGCTGGCACATGTACCCGGTGGGGTTTCTGTTCGGGCTGGGGTTCGATACCGCGACCGAAATCGGACTGCTGGGCATCAGCGCCACCAGCGCCTCCCACGGCATCAGCCTGTGGTCAATCATGGTGTTCCCGGTGCTGTTCGCCGTGGGCATGGCCTTGATCGACTCACTGGATAACTTCGTGATGATTGGCGCCTACGGCTGGGCGTTTTCAAAGCCGTTGCGCAAGCTGTACTACAACATCACCATCACGGCGGCGTCGGTGGTGGTCGCGTTATTTATCGGCGGTGTTGAAGCGCTCGGGCTGATTGCCGACAAACTTGAATTGAGCGGCGGCATCTGGACCCCGATCAATGCGATCAGCGATCACTTCGGTGAAATTGGCTACTGGATCATCGGCATGTTCGTGTTGTGCTGGCTGATCTCAGCCTTGAATTACTACCTGCGCGGTTATGACCACTTAGGAGCCAATGCCTGATGAACAGGTTCAGCAAAGGGATGTGCCCGTTATTACCTGATCGACACTCCACCCACTCTTTCACTGAGGCGTCGTAGCAACCATGACTTTAAAAGAGGACATAAAAGCCAGACTTTCCTTTGCCTATGGGGTCGCCTTGCTTGTGGCCATCAATGGCTTTCTTTTATTTTTGCCGGTGTTGCAACGCGGGGTCGCGCACTCCAACGCGGCCTTAGACACCTTCGACACCTGGAAGGAGGCCTTGAGCTTTTTGGCCTTACTGGAAATACCCGGTTTCGTGGTCGGGCTGGTGTTGCTGTTGATGTCCATCGGTTTGGTGATCAAGTCACGCATCAGTTGGTTCTTTGCCCTGTTGTTGCTGGTGTCCACCGTCTGCGTCGACGTGTTCATCGTAAAAAAAACCACCGGGACAACCTTCTACTCGCTCTTCACCATTGCGGTGCTGGTGTATTACTGGCGCCGCTTTGACCATTACAGCCTGGCCACCGGCAGCTTCTTTGCCGTGGTCAGTGTGGCGTCATTGATCGTCTACAGCATGCTCGGCACGCTCTACATGGGCGAGCAGTTTGCACCCCAGGTGAGCGATCTTCCGACCGCGTTCTATTTCGCCATTGTGGTGATGTCGACCGTGGGCTTTGGCGACATCGTGCCGCACACCACCGATGCGCGCATGTTCACCCTGACCGTGATCATTCTGGGCATCACCATCTTCGCGATCTCGGTGGCCTCGATTGCCGGCCCGCTGATCAGCAACAACCTCCAACGCATTGTTAAAGGCAGGATTACCCACATGGCACGTAAAAATCACTACATCCTGGTGGGCGCCAGCTCGCTGGCTCAAAACGTCTACAAGAGCCTGACTGATCGCGGAGAGCATGTGACAGTGGTGTGCGCACCTGGCACCCAGCACGACTTGCCGGATAAAGCAGACATTATCGAGGGCGATACCTCGGCGGCATCCACCTTGAGATTGGCCGGTGCGGGTGAAGCCAAATACATCGTCACGTTGTGCGACAGTGACGCAGAAAACGTATTCGTGGTGCTGGCGGCCAAAGAAGTGGTGGGCGATAACACGCAAACCATTGCGCTGGTCAACGAAAGCCAAAACATGAACAAGGTCAAGCGCGTCAACCCGACCATGGTGCTTTCACTGCCGCAGCTGGCCAGCGAACTGCTGGTGCGCACCCTGCAAGGCGACACGATCAATAACGACCTGATCACCGACATGTTCTTCGGTAAACGCACCTCGTTGGGCTAAGCCTTACGCGTTCAACCCGTACGCAAGCGCTTGCGTGCGGGTATGTCGTGTCACTGCGCAGTGTCGGTTGCACGCGGTGCTGGCCACTTGGCACCGGCGATCAAACCCAGTGCTACCGCAACAAACCCTGCCACCAGGCTGGCCACCCGATAACACACAGACACAAACACCTGCGCCGGGTCATTCATCATTTGCACCGCGCCAAACACAAAGCTTGAGAACGTCGATAACCCGTCCATGATCCCGGTGCCAACCATGACATGGACGTACTGATTGATACGCTTGCTCTTGAACAACGACGTGGCCACGCCCAGCAACACCGAGACCAGCAGGTAGCCGATCACGAAAGCCCCGCTGACGTTAATCAAGAACGTACCCAGCGGCAGGTCGCCTTTATACCGCCGTGCGTCCCGCAGGCCGATCCACCCGCGCAGCAATGTGCCAAGGCCACCGCCCAGGCCGACCCAAAAAACGTCCAGTGCCGTCATGAACATTCCTCTCGCGGGTGTGGGTGAACGTCAGGAACGCTCGTTCATGCAGCGCAGGCGGGCAGTTGCTGGGCGTCGGTTAGCGCGGGATTTGCCAGACTTGCCCCGGCAAAAAGGAGTACCCTGCCGCCCTGCTCAGAATCCACCGCACACGGAACCCCCATGTACCCCAACGCTGACCGCTACAACCCTGACACCGAGTACGCCAACAAACTTGTCGACCGCATCGGCCAAACCCCGGCCTGGATTGCCTCGCGCATCGGCGTGACGGAAAAGCGCATGCGCTACATCCTCGCCGGTTCACGCACGATCAAAAACGACACCACCGAGATTTTCATGACCTATGCAGAGCAGTTCTGCATGGAGTGCCTGGCCGTTGAAGCCAAGGCCGCCAAAGACCGCGCCAAGTCCAAAGCCCTGGCTGATGCAGCCGACAAGGCTTAAAACAGTCCCAGTTGCCCGCCGACCAGCGCACTGAAGTCGTCATCGACGAACACCAGAATCGCATCCGCCACAGGCTGTAGCTGACGCGTCAGGTAGTGGTCGTAATCCACCGCAGCGGTCAGGTTTTCCAGGGGCTGTGGCCCGGCCACGGTAATCACGTAGCGGATGCTGCCACCACGCTGATATTGGCGTGGCCGCCCGTGCTGGTCGTTGTAGTCATCGGCCAGGCGCGCCGCCCGCACGTGGGGCGGCACGTTGCGTTCGTAATCACTGAGCGGGCGGCGCAGGCGTTTGCGGTAGATCAGTAATTCGTCATGTTCGCCCGCCAGGGTACTGCGCACAAAATCGCGTACGTAGTCCTGATACGGCTGACGCTTGAAGATGCGCTCGTACAGCGCCTGCTGAAACTGCTGCGCCAACGGCGACCAGTCGCTGCGCACGGTTTCAAGGCCCTTGTAGACCATCTCCAGTTGACCGTCGGGGCGCTCAATCATCCCGGCGTAACGCTTTTTACTGCCCTCTTCAGCCCCGCGGATGGTCGGCATCAGGAAGCGTCGGTAGTGGGTCTCAAATTGCAGTTCCAGCGCGCTGCTCAGGCCATATTGCGCCTGAACATGGGCCTGCCACCATTGATTGACGTCGCTGACCAATTCACGGCCGATACGGCTGGCGTCGGCTTCGCTGTGTTCACTGCGCAGCCAGACGAAGGTGGAGTCGGTGTCGCCGTAAATCACGCTGTAACCCTTGGCTTCGATCAGCGCACGGGTCTTGAGCATGATCTCGTGACCGCGCAAGGTGATCGACGAAGCCAGCCGGGTGTCGAAGAAGCGACAGCCACTGGACCCCAACACGCCGTAAAACGCGTTCATGATGATTTTTAGCGCTTGGGACAGTGGCGCATTCTTTTCACGCTTGGCCACTTCGCGGCCATTGGCCACGCGCTCGATGATCGCGGGCAGACAATGCCGGGTGCGGGAGAACCGTGCGCCGCGAAAGCCCGGCACCGACGCTTCATCGCGCGGATCGCGCAGGCCCTCGACCAACCCCAGCGGGTCAATCAGAAATGTGCGGATGATCGACGGATACAGGCTCTTGTAATCGAGCACCAGCACCGACTCGTACAAACCCGGCTGGGACTCCATCACAAAACCGCCGGGGCTGGCCTGGGGCGGGTTGTCGCCCAAATTGGGCGCGACAAAGCCCTGGCGGTGCATCAATGGCATGTACAAATGGTAAAACGCGGCCACCGAGCCGCCACTGCGGTCCGCTTCCAGCCCCGTCACTGAGGCGCGCTCCAGCAAAAACGTGAGCAGTTCGGTGTGTTCGAAGATACGCGTGACCAGTTCACAGTCTTTAAGGTTGTAACGCGCCAGCGCAGGTTTGTCCTCGACGAACATGCGATTGATCTCGTCCATGCGCTGATACGGCGTGCTGATGTCCTTGCCTTCACCGAGCAGGGTTTGAGCGACGTTTTCCAGGCTGAACGAGGGAAATGACCACGTTGCCGAACGCAACGACTCAATGCCGTCGATGATCAGACGGCCCGCCGCACTGGCGAAGAAATGGTTGTTGCGCGAGCCGTGCTCACGCCATTGCATTTCGCTGGCGCCACGCCCCAGCAACAGCGGGATGCCCAGACGTCGCGCGTGCTCATGCAACACCCGCATATCAAACTGGATGACGTTCCAGCCGATAATTGCGTCCGGGTCGTGCAGGGCCATCCATTGGTTCAAACGCTGCAACAGCTCACCACGACTGGCACAGAACTCAAGGTCGAAATCGACAGCGCTGTCGGTCTCAGAGGCCTTGCCCAGCATGTACACCTGTCGTTGGCCGCAGCCTTCGAGGGCAATCGAGTACAGGTCGCCTTGCTCGCTGGTCTCAATGTCCAGCGACACCAGTTTCAAACGCGGCCGGTAGTCGGGGTGAGGTTTGATTTGCGCATTGAGCAGCAGGCCATCAGCCTGCACCTGGCCGCTGAAACTCACGGGGGCTGTAATGAAGCGCTCCATCAGGTAGCGTTCCGGGGGGCGAATGTCGGCCTCATACACATCCAGTCCGGCACGCCGTAGCCGCTGGGCGATGTCGATCAACTGCCCGTGCTGCTGGCAATAAAGCCCCACCACCGGGCGCGATTGAAAGTCGCACAAAGCCAACACGCGAAACTCAACGTTGCGTTCATCCTGCAACAACGCCTCAGCCTGCTCGCGCTGCTGGGCCGGGATGAATGCGGTCGAGGTCTGATACGCCAGCCGCACCTGTTGCGGCCCCTCATCGGTGGCCAACCAGAATTCGACTTCGATGCCCGACGGCGTATCGCGCCAATGACGGGTCAACACAAAACCCTGACGCAGGCTCACGGGGTCAATCTCAGCGCCAACGTTGCGACGTTACAAGCACGTGGCCAACGCGGCCAGACGGCGCAAGGCCACGCTGTCATCGGGTTTGGCGGCGTAGTAGCTGGCCTCGGTCCCCGTGCCTTGAGGTTGCAGGTCAGCAAACGACTCGGCGCCACGGGTATACACCGTCATACGGCCGTTGTTAGCGTTGTCCATGTAGCCACTGGCATCTACGCCGTAAACCGCTTCGTCTTGCCACGCAAATTGAACACACTGAGCCACCAGCGGTGTCGGTTTGTCGGACATCAGCACGCGAAACGGCTTTTGGTTGCGGGCCTCGTTCATCGCAGATGAAACACAACCGGCCAGCAGGGCCAGGCTCACAGCGCCAATCAGCATTCGCATCACGTATCCCCTCAAAAATGGCAAGCACGATAGCACGCTGATAGCGCGGTTTCATTTTCCCTGCGCACGCGCGCCGCCCGTCATTAAACAGTGATGTAGCTGACGACAGGCTGTCGCCCAATGCCTTGAACCGGGCAGTGGCGATGGGTGATGCGATCGACTTGGGTTTGAAACCGCAGGGCAAAGCCTGCGAGCAATGGGAAGAACGGCTCAAGCGCCAACCTTTCAACCGTGAGGCGCGGTTGTGGCTGATCCAGTTCTCTCTAGAGAACGGTGAGGAGTCCAAAGCGCAGGCGATGCAGCAAGTGTGCAAGACCATCAATCCTGAAGATGTGGCGCTCAAGCACTGAGCAGATGCAGGGTAAGCCTGTGTTTGACGGCACAACGGCCCTCACGCGATAACCGGATCCACGGCTGCCCGCTTTTGGATCCAATAAAAATCGCACGCAAAAAAAAGCCCAAGTAGCTGATGGAAACTTGGGCCTTAAAAATGCATAAACCGTGGTAGGTGAACGCGGGGCGATCTTACCTCAGCGTTACAACTCGTAACAAGATATTTTGCATGAATATTTTCAATTTATTACTGATCTAAGTCATTAAATAACCACATATTTTTCATTAGATTAGACTCATAAGCCCATTCTACTTGGCCACGAGCTGAATCTTTTCAGCAGGTTATGCAATCGGATCCAATTTGCAGGCTTATTTCACCTTTGGCCTTAACTCATCAAGGCTGCGCTTGAAGCGCATTAACCTGCCGCTCCAGCATGTTGAGGACTGCCAGCCTCAAGCAAAAGAAAGCGCGCGCCACAAGCGGCGATTTATCCTGAATGTGCATCGCAGATGGCCTAACCGCCCACGGATTAGATAAGCTCTGACCCCACGTTCAGCCCCTGTTGTGTGAGCCGTGCAATGAGAACCGATATGACAAGCCATTTTGAGCAACACAATGCCTCTGAAACCCAATGCAGGCCTGATGAGCGCAGTCTCCTGTCCACCTCCCGATCAACGGGGGTGAAGGCATGATCGAAGTGACTGAAGTATCGATAGCCCAACTGCGCGCCGCGCTTGAGTCGGGACAAACGACTGCCGTAGCGCTGGTCGAGGCATTCCTGGCGCGCATCGAAGCCTATGACGGTCCACACACCGACGCCGCACTGAATGCGGTCGTGGTACGCAACCCGCAAGCGCTCGAAGAAGCGCAGGCAGCGGATGCCCGTCGCGCCGAAGGTAAAACCCTGGGGCCGCTGGACGGTATCCCCTACACCGCCAAAGACAGCTATCTGGTCAAAGGGCTGACCGCAGCCTCTGGCAGCCCGGCCTTCAAGAACCTGATTGCTTATCGCGATGCCTTCACCATCGAGCGCCTGCGCGCTGCCGGTGCCATCTGCCTGGGCAAAACCAACATGCCGCCCATGGCCAACGGCGGCATGCAGCGCGGTGTTTATGGCCGCGCCGAAAGCCCCTACAACGCGCATTATCTAACCGCACCGTTTGCCAGCGGCTCCTCCAACGGCGCAGGCACAGCCACCGCCGCCAGCTTCGCAGCCTTTGGCCTGGCTGAAGAAACCTGGTCCAGCGGTCGCGGCCCGGCATCGAATAATGGTTTGTGTGCCTACACCCCCTCGCGCGGTGTGATTTCAGTGCGTGGCAACTGGCCTTTAACCCCGACTATGGACGTGGTGGTGCCCTTCGCCAGAACCATGGCTGACCTGCTTGAAGTGCTCGACATTGTGGTCGCCGATGACCCGGATACCCGTGGCGACCTGTGGCGCTTGCAGCCGTGGGTGCCGATCCCTCGCGCCTCTTCAGTGCGCCCTGCTTCGTATTCACAACTGGCCGCAAGCCCGCAATCGCTTGCCGGCAAGCGCTTCGGTGTGCCCCGCATGTACATCAACGCAGACCCTGAGGCAGGCACCGCAGAAAAGCCAGGCATTGGCGGCCCCACCGGGCAAAAAATCATCACCCGCGATTCTGTGATTGCGCTGTGGGAGCAGGCACGCAAGGCGCTCGAATCGGCCGGGGCGCAGGTGATTGAAGTGGACTTCCCGCTGGTGTCCAACTGTGAGGGTGACCGCCCAGGCGCACCGACGGTTTTCAATCGCGGCCTGGTATCAAAAGCCTTTATGCATGACGAATTGTGGGAACTGTCGGCCTGGGCTTTCGATGACTTCTTGCGTGCCAATGGCGACCCAAAACTGAATCGGCTGGCCGATGTCGACGGGCCGAAGATTTTCCCCCACGACCCCGGCACCCTGCCCAACCGCGAAGACGATCTGGCCGCCGGCATGGACGAATACGTGAAAATGGCCCAGCGCGGGATCACGCCGTGGGACCAGATCACGACGCTGCCCGACGGTTTACGCGGACTGGAACAGACACGCAAAATCGACCTCGAAGACTGGATGGATCACTTGCAACTTGATGCGGTGATCTTCCCCACCGTGGCCGACGTCGGGCCGGCCGATGCGGACGTCAACCCGCAATCTGCCGACATTGCCTGGAGCAATGGGGTATGGGTGGCTAACGGCAACCTGGCCATCCGCCACTTGGGCGTTCCGACGGTGACCGTCCCCATGGGCGTGATGCAGGATATCGGGATGCCGGTCGGGCTGACATTTGCCGGACGCGCCTACGATGATTCGTCATTGCTCGGCTTGGCCAGCGCGTTTGAGGCCACGGGCTCAAAGCGCATGATCCCGCCTCGCACCCCGCCACTGAGCAGCACCCAGGCATAACCACCACGGGATTGGCGTGCGTGCACGCCAATCTTTACTGATTAAGGCTTCAAGCGCGCGATAACACTTGGCCATGACAGCGCAAACAGAGCGTGCTGAACAAGAACATAGATAGAGGAGGAGATAAAACAGACAACGAAATCACCTGACGCAGAGGCGCTGGTGGTTCGACGAAATAAGCTTGGAGAAAATGGCAGGGGCGGCTGGATTTGAACCAACGCATGGCAGGATCAAAACCTGCTGCCTTACCGCTTGGCGACGCCCCTGTATCTGTTGCGACGAGTGCTTGGCACTCTATTCCTGGTTGTTCTGCGCAGGTGGCATATATGCCCTCTGCAGCAGGCCATGTGATGACCTGTCCAGGAATGCGCGCAAATTTACCAACATTTGTTTCATCTGGGAACCCCCAAACGTACAAATTTATTAAAAAACAGCTACTTAGTACAAAAAACCTGGCATATATTCGTTCAGAGCACTTGTAAATACGTGTCCGCGCACTGCAAGAGAGGCGATCACGATACGGCGTTGCCTTGACCCATCACGCTCAGGCAACGCCTTAACACGCTAGTTCTGGGGCACGACTCGGGCATCACTGCCCGCCCCCTCGATGTAAACGCTCATACCGGGCTAATGCCGTGATGAATGTCTAGTCCTTCTGCCCCTCCAGCACTTTTATCCGTGCCCACAGCCGCTCTATCTCTAATGCTTGGGCTTCTAGCATTTCTATCGCGATGGCTTGTGCTTCTACCAAATGCGGAACGTACTCCTCATACCCCATTGACCAGACATCAAGCCCGCCGGTATCTGCGTGATGGCTTACACCCGTGAACGTGATGCCTATCTTTTTGGCAAGCGCGCTAACCTTCTGCGCAGGAAAACCCGCATGGAGGGATTTTCCGGCTTTAGACCCATCTGGTTTACCGCTCGTATACTGCGCCCGCAGGTCGTATCTGTATTGAATCGCCATGCCTTTGTGAGCACGAATAAACTCATATGATTTTTTTAGCGGCTTCACATCCGTCGCATCACGCTCATCCGCGCGAATTTGAAGAGCCGCGAACGCGTACGGGACCGTACCGAACGCGCCCAACTGAACCTGGTTATCCCCGGTCGCAGCAGTGCTCGATCCAAGCAGGGTACAACCGTTGAAAGCGTTTGGAGAAAATCCTGCCAGGGCGCCTAAAAAAGTGTTGTTGATCCCGGTACTGCCTGCACCCGCCTGAGTGCCGACAGACGTAACATATTGGGCACTGGCCTCAGAATAAGCGCCAACGGCCACTGATTTAGGGCCTGATGCAACCGCAGACTCGCCAATGGCCACCGTTCTGTCACCACTTGCCGTGCTAGAAGCTCCGACAGCCACGCAAGGCGTGGCACCTGTCGCCCTAGAAGATGAACCAATGGCCACCGAAAATGGCGACGAAAGAGTCAAGGAGCCGCTTCGCGCCTGGAAACCAATGGCGATGGCGTTGTCACCTGCGGCCAAGGACTCTCGCCCCACGGCCGTTGTATTGGCATAGGTGGCATAGGCAACCCCATTGCCGTAACCGGCATATGCCCCCACATAAGTGTTACCCGACCCGGACAAGGCCATCATTCCAGCGTTGGAGCCTTGGGCAGTGTTGAAGTTACCCAGCAGCAGATTTCGCAATGAGTACCAACCAAACGCACTGTTATCTGTACCGGTTGTATTCAGACCTAGCGACCAAAATCCCGTCGCTGTGTTGGCCGAGCCTGTGGTGTTATTGGTTAGGGATTTATAGCCAATAGCTGTCAGCTCTCGGCCTTTAGTATTGAGTTTTGCAGCCGAGTACCCTAACGCAATGTTGTTTGATGTTTCGTTGAATTCAAGTGCGTAGGTCCCTATCGCGGTGTTCTGGTCACCGAACTGATTGGTTGCCAGAGCTTTGGCGCCAATCGCAAGGTTATGCGCAGGGGTTTGAGGTAATCCATCGTATTTAAGGCTGGCAAGTGTGTATCTATCCCCAAATGCAATGTCGTTTCGACCATAAGCGCAGGCCTTGAAACCAATCGGATTTTTTGGCCCGTTCTCTGTACCCGCTCCCGCCAGGGCAAACATCGTCTCCGCCACAGGCACAAGGGATAACGAATAGACCCGGCCGCCCCACAAGGCATCACTCTCTATAGACACCGTTGCGAACGCCGTCCCACTCGTCGCGTAGATGAAGTTGTAGGTATTGGCGTCAATGGCGCGGTTATTTTCGACCCCTTCTGTTTTGATGGGCGCTGTTGAAAACAAGTAGCCCGAAGGCTGATCAGACATTATCGGCGCGCCGTCGAACTTGATATTCAAGCAACCTGCAACTTCGGTCTGAAGCACAACTGTCACCATGTAAAGCGAGAAGTCTGAGCCGGCGGGGGAAGCGGTCGTTGTCATGCTCCCCAATGAGCCTGAGGCATGATAGCCCGAAGCATCAAAATTCACTTTGGCGAACACAGTAAGTTCGGGCAGCACGTTGTCACCGTTCAGCGAGTAGTCACGGGTGTTTTGAACAACGCCTCCCATGGCAAAGTAACTGTTTTCGCCAACACGCTTTAGTACATCCGCCACCGTCTCAGAGTTATGCCCCAACAACAGCGAACCCTGCGAGCCAGACAGATGCTGCACTTTTGCAATCTCTTCGTTTGGGCCGACATAAATAATGTTATCTGCTGTATCAGCGAGGTCCTCGGCGCTGGCGACACGTTCAGCTATGAGCTTTTCAACAGAGTGTTTAGTCGCTACATCCTGCGGGTCAACAGGGTCTTTGACTGAGGTAATGCGGCGATTCTGTGCCTCGTAATAGTCACGCCCAAACGGCCGCGTCAAAGGCAGTCGAAAGAGTGCAAAACCTTGCTGAACTAGCCGGGCCAATCTGCCGAGCAGGCCTGTGTGCGTCTTGTGCATTAACGTTCCCTCGTTACGTGACATAGCCTGCTGATAAACCGCTCTATCCCGAAATATGATCAATTACCCTGGGCCAGCCAGAATCTCTCTGGTCGTGATGCTCGCGTCATTATCATGACCCACGCCGGTGACCGTGTAATGCAACCCCATCACCAGATTCGAACTGCCCCCTCGGGACGGGTATACATAACTACCAGATCCTTGCTTTGCAGAAACTTGAAATAAAACGGGAGTTGTTAACGGCCCCATTGGCCACAAACGCTGCACTGCAATCAATCGTGTTCACACTCACCGTCGTGCCTCCTTTAAAACAGGCGAGATCATGCCTGCCAATTATTTATGTATTGAGCGTAGCGCTTAGTTATCCAGTGAGGCGTCAATATCTGGCAAACGGTACGGCGTCATCGTCCCTCATCCCCGTAGCGGATTTTGACCTTGGCCAAGTCATCCGTGGCCATGCATGACTACAGCCAATACACAGTGGGCCCGGACAGGTGCCGTACGGCATGGTCATGCGGCGATCTGCAAACCAGCAACAAAGCACGGAGATTTTGCTAGGCAAACCCAGCACTTCACCGTAGCCGCTGGTCAAGCCCAACGACTGCAACCATGGTCTGGCGCAAGGCAGATGAATCAAGGGGCGGCACGTGGGGTTTAAGGGGCTTCGCTTGACCTCTTCGGCGTAGCCCCGACGCCTGAAAACGGCTCTACTTTCAGGCCACTCACCGTCTCAACTGCATGGATGAGTCCCCTTTAGCAAGTAGCAGCTGTCCACAGGCTAAATCGATTCATTGCTCTGGACTGCTTTTCTGCCTGCAAATCAGTTCCTGATACAAACGCTCCCTACCGACGTTACGGCACTGGCGGTTGGAAATCTGTTCTCGCTGGCAAGTGCCAAGGCCTGTTCTTCGCCCAGCGGAGCAACGTTAAAGAACTTGCGCACATACTTGCCGTCATACTTGAGCGTCTGAGCCACCCAGCTTGTATACACCACATAGCCGCTCGTGTTGCTGCTGTGGAGGATGGCTGAGCACCATCTCGTCCCTGAACGTTCGCGCTGCCTGATACGCCATCGCCTCACCACCGTATTTAAGAAGCGAAAAAGTCTGATGGATTTTTTTACCGCGGCCTAAATTGATGACCACTTGCCAGGATCTGTAGCCTTTGGGATGGACATGCAGGACCAGTCCAAAGCCATTGAAGAATATGGTCGGGACGGAGTGATTCGAACACTCGGCCCCTAGCCCCCCATGTTCGAGCGTAAATTTCGTAACTCACTGTAATTAAAAAAATAATCTATTTATTTTGGCAGAAAGAAATCACTGATTTTCGTGCATTGGCAAACGGTAAACCGTGGGCTGTAGGATGGGTTTTGTGCATGCTTGTATATGTGCCCACCGGACCACCTTAAACTAAAGCGAGTAATAGTGTGTGAGCTACTGCTTTCCGCTAAGAACTGGCGTAGGTCTTCAGCTAAATCGAATATTTTTAACCGAACGCTGGGGAAGGAATCATGCTTAGGCCGGGTCTTGGCAACTGCTTAAATCAAAAAGGACAACGCATGAAAAAATATCTGGTTTTGTTGTTGGTTGGCGCCACAGGCGTTGCTCAGGCTCAAACGATATGCACTCACCAATGGTATGAATCGATCGATAAGATACTGCATACAACTGACGGGCAAGGGCATGGGCCGGATATAGGCTCCGATGAATGGAAGTCGGTGATCGAATTCAAATTAAGGGTTCGCGATAGGCCAAATGTCCCTGAACGAAGCTCCGATCAGTGGTGCCAATACATTGATCAGCAAATCAATGGGATGCAAGGGGCCGAGGGCAGTACGAGGAAATCGTCAACAGCCAATGTGACGCCTGGCCCTTCTTACGATTGCGCAAATGTGAAACCCGGCGCTATCGAAGCGATGATATGTGAGGACAAGGCGTTATCCGCGCTCGATCTCAATCTGTCAGTAGTTTATGACAGCGCAAGAATCAAGGCCGGTAACGAGCATCCCCCACGGCTTAAAGCAGAACAACGTGGATGGATAAAGGGTCGCGACGATTGCTGGAAGAGTGATGACGTCGGTGCATGCTTGCGCATAGAGTACCAGCGTCGCATCGCCGAGTTGCAAGCACGGTACAGACTGGTACCGGGAATCGGCCCTTTCTATTACGAATGCGAAGGAAAGCCTGCCAGCGAGGTTTCTGTCATGTTCTTTAAAACCGATCCGCCGACATTAATCGCGGAGCGTGGCGACAGCGTATCGCTCATGTACCAGCAGTCAGGTGGCAGTGGCTTAAAGTATCTTGGGCGCAATGAAACGCTCTGGGAACAGCAGGCCAAAACTATAATCACTTGGGGATACGGGGCGCCCGAATTACATTGCAAAAGAAGGTCTTGATCGGCGGTTTAGTCAGCTGGGTAATTGCATTTTGGCGAAAGCTAGCAAGTAGCCTGAGGCCGCTTTCGTTAAAAGATGAGGCCTGCCAGAAATAGACGGTCGTGATCTGTTACCTGCAAGGATTGGCAGATCTCGACCAACATCTACAGATGATGACGGGGCCGTACCCATAGACAACTGGGCAGAGAACCAGATCCGGCCATAGGCTCTTGGACGCAGGAACTGGCTCTTCGCAGGCTCATTACGCAGCGGAAAACGCATGGCGGCGATCATGAGTCTGATCCAATCGGCGCCTCCGAACGGGCATGATCCGTATATTTACTTAGAGGATGTTCTCACGCGCCTTCCGACGCAGCGGGCGTGTGACATCTACCAGTTGCTGGCGCATAACTGGCAGCCCGCTTGAGTTAGACAAGACCTGATTTCCGTAAACTTACACGACCCCATCCGCCCAAAGCACTCACTTTAGGATCCTGGCTGGTCAGCTCGCTGCGATATTGCTAGTGTCGATCAATGAATACCTATTGCCTCACCTCGACCACCGCCACCACGACCGCTGAAAGCGGAGCGTGCGAGGTTTCGTGAGCCAATAGCAGACGAACTTCAAAGGCCCGCCAGTGATGGACAGGGCCTTTTTTACGCCCTTGTGTCGCTGGCTCAAACGCAAGGAGATGCACCCATGTACGCCCTGTTGATACTCGATATCCAAGTCGGGCTTGTTCACGGCCCGGAAAAACTATGGCGCTGCGAAGAGTTGCTGGAAACACTGAATACCTTAATGGACAAGGCACGCAGTGCAGGCGCTCCGATTTTTCTCGCGCGCCACATCGGGCCCGCTGGTTCTCCCATCGAACCAGGCAGCCCGCTAACGATGGTTGCACAAGAACTGAAGCTGTTGGGTGGGGAAGTGGTGTTCGAAAAACGGCGGCCCAATGCCTTTGAAATGACCGACCTAGCTGACAATTTGCGCTCTTGTGGCGCCACCGGTGTGGTAGTCACTGGGATGAAAACTCAATACTGCGTCGACAGCACCTGCCGTGCTGCTCGTGATCTTGGCTTCGATGCGGTACTCATCGCCGAAGGCCATACCTGTTCAGACACGCCAGTGATGAAAGCTGAGGACATCGTTAACCATCACAATGCAACTCTTGACGGCCCGTTCTGCAAGCTAGTTCGGACTGAGGAGTGGAGCTTCTAGCAGAGCCCGAAAGTGCGGGAGTGCGCGTAAATTGCCGTAAGCACTGGCACCCTACGTGCATTCCCGCACGCCCTGAATGAGACGTTGAGTGCCTGCGATGGGACGATTTTACTGATGGAAAATTGCCCGAGGTGCTGCGCTTCAGACTACGAACACCGCAACACTTGTTGATGGGCGGCAGATGTGTTGCCGGAACGCTTCGACTTTGGGTGCCTGGCATGACCATTTTCAAGGGTGCCAGAAAGCCTTGACTGAATCTGACCTGCGGCCACTTGAAAAGGTTTGGCAGCGCTACGCAGTTACAGCGCTTGAAAGAGCGGAGACCCAATTATTGGACCTCCCGCAGTTGCTGGCACAATTACTTGGCAAAAAAACGGCCCCAAGTGGCACCAAAAAAAGCATACGTTTAGTAGATTAAGTATCATCGCCCGAAGGTTACACAAATGCTGAGAATCTTTGGTCAGAGCATTTGCCCCATATAAGGCTATGACTAAATACGGGGCTCGGTCTTCTAACATGGCAGCTCTGCCTGAAGCCGATCTAACCACTAACGGTCCGGCTAAGCACTCAGACGTGCCGTCACTTTATTCAACTGCCCTGATAACCCGTGAAGGTTCCGGCTTGCCGCTTCGGTGCGCTGCATGTTGTCCAGGTTGGTACTGGCAATCGTGGTGATTTCGGTGAGGTTGCGCGAGATGTCTTCCGCCACCGAGGTTTGCTCTTCGGCAGCGGTGGCAATTTGGCGATTCATGTCGCGAATGGCTTCCACAGCATGGGTGATACGCTGCAGCATCGCTCCGGCCTCATTCACTTGCGCGACACTTTCTTCACTGCGCGACTGGCCACTTTCAATGGCCTGAGCCGCGTCCACCGCGCCGATTTGCACCGTTTGGATGATCTGGTTGATTTCGATGATCGACGCCGCCGTACGCTGGGCCAGGTTTCGCACTTCGTCGGCCACGACCGCAAAACCGCGTCCGGCTTCACCGGCACGGGCCGCTTCGATCGCCGCGTTAAGCGCCAGCAAATTAGTCTGCTCGGCGATGCCGCGAATCACTTCCAGCACCTTGCCTATGCGGCCACTATCGGTTTCCAGCCGACGGATGACCGTGGCTGTGTTAGCGATCTCACCACGCATTTGGGTGATGGTGTGAATGGTACCCCGCATGACTTTTTCGCCATGCTGCGCGGATTGGTCGGCATCATCGGCGGCGCGTGCGGCATCGGCTGCGTGACGAGCCACTTCCTGGGCGGTGGCGGACATTTCGTTCATAGCCGTAGCCACCTGATCGGTACGGTTGAACTGCTCGTTAGTGCCGCAGGCCATGAGACCGGCGATGGCGTTTAACTCGCCACTTGCGCTGTCAAGATCCTTGGCGCTGCGCTGCAAGCGGTTGAAGGTTTCGGCGAGAAAGTCGCGCAAAGTGTTGGCGGCCATGGCTAGTTTGCCCAACTCGTCTTCACGACTGCTGGCCACGCGTTCGGCAAATTTCCCTTGGCTCAGTTGCGCCACGTAGTCGATTAGCTTGCGGATGGGGTCAACCAAGTTGCGGTTGATCAGCCAAAGGCTCAACAGGCCGATCAACAGACCCGAGGCGAGCATCACGATAATCCCCAGCATCACCGTGCGATTGGCAGCGGCGCTGATCAGTGTAGATTGCTCGGTGCCCTGCTTGCGCAGTTCGCCAACAAGTTCGCTCATCTGATCGCTGGTGGTACGGTCAACTCCTTTGACGGCGGCGTCGCCTGCAGTGGGGTCTGCACCCGCGGCAATATAGGCATCGCGACCTTTCTGGTAAGCGCTGCCCAACTGACGGTGTTCGTCACGCAGGCGGTCGATGCGGGTCTTGAGTTGGCCGTCCAGTCCTTTCTGGTTAGCCAGTTCGCCAAGGATCCCCTGTACGTCGCGCTGACGGTCTTCGAATTGCTTCCAATATTTATCCAGCTCTGCCGGCTGCTTGCCCCGTAGTAATACGTTTTTCCATTCCTGAACCTGCACCTTGAATTGCAGGTTGGCCTCGTCGATCAATTGCGAAGTGTGCAGCGGGCCTTCGATTAAAGTGGCGTAGTTTTGCACGCCGTTGGACAGGAAATGAAAGCATGCTAAAGCAATCAGCAACATCGCCAACAGGCTGCCGCTCAGCAGCGCGAGGATTTGAGTTCTCAGGGATTTTTGCAGCATCGGATGATACTCATGACAGGAATGAAGTACGCCTGGTTAGGCGTGAAAGACGTCCAAACATCCCTGTCTGCGGTTCCGGTTCGTGGCCGGAGCCGCGCAAACTAACACCTACGTCATCGGCGTGCCCGAGCTGTTCTTGAGGGGAGTCCGACCGCTGGTGCCTTGTCAATTCTCGGTTATCGTCCTCCCTATGATTTCCGTTGGTTTGGAGATCAGATGAATGACAGTTTTTAGCCGATTCTGTTGAAAAAGTCGGCCATGCTTTCCAACGCAGAAAAGTACGCGCCTGAGATTGAAATCAGAATTTTGGGCAGAAGGTTCAGGCCTCGGATTTCACGTGACAACGTACAAAACAGGTGTTTTCGCCCATCCATATTCGAGTGTTTGGGGAAAATCGAATTTTTCAACAGAATCGGCCGATGGCAGCCCTTCGTCACGGACTGCTAGCGATTCCATCTATACACTCTAAAACAACCCTCCCAAAGCCTCCGGCACCCAATTCATAACAATCAGCTCCCCCGTCACCTCAGCTTTCCCCTGCCGCTTATTCATGGTTGTGTAGTGGATCTCAGTCGTCTCAAAGTGAAACCCTTCAAACACCCGCCGAATGTCCGGATGGTCATTGATGCTGACCATCACCTTCCCTTTACAGCGCCGCATAAAATCAGCCATGCGCTCGTAGTTTTCAAACGGGAAGGCCACGCCGTAGCCAGCGGTCTGCCAGTAAGGCGGGTCCATATAGTGGAAGGTGTGTGGCCGGTCGTAGCGCTCGGCACATTCAAGCCAGGGCAAGTTTTCAACGTAGGTGCCGGACAACCGCTGCCAAGCTGCAGACAGATTTTCTTCAATGCGCAGCAGGTTGATTGCCGGAGCGGTGGGGGCGGTAAAACGGTCGGCCAGCCGGCGTTTGCCGCTCATCCAAGGAATGATGGGTGAGGACATTGTTTGCAAGACCTTTACTGTATGAATAGACAAGTACCAGGCTCGCTCCGCTTTGTGCACGGAGCAGGAGCCTTGACTGGGCTTGCAGGGCTAATCTGCGGGTTTGGTGGCCGGGCTGGATGTTGACGCATCCCGCTCGGCCGCTCCTTTTATTTCGTGCCTGATACTTCTTTGGCGTAGGCCTGACAGGCCTGCAGCGCGATCAGTCCTTGGTCGCCTTCGCCGGTGATTCCGATAATTCGTTGAGCATGCGCCGGGTCAAGTTTGGCTCGACGGGGTGCATGAACCACGCCGCCGGGGCCGGTGGTGGCTTGCATTCCGTTACTACAATTTGTGGCGGGGGTCTCGAGTAGGACTGACAACCGCAGGTCAGCAGTAGCAAGGCGATCACGCAGGCGGGTTTGATGAGTTTTGGCATCGGTCAAGGCTCGATAGTGGGCTTGATCGCTGGCTGCCAGCCACTGCTCCAGGGCGAATCGCTTGCCCTGTTCCGCAAGGATTAACGCTGATTGGGTGTTGGCCAGATCGGACAGGGGCTTCGTCGTAGTCCAAAGTGACGATGGCCAACTTGCCGGTTTTCTTGTCTTGGTGCTTGGTGCTGAGCGCCCTGTGCGCGCTGCGATCACCCTGCCGGAACTGCCAGCGACTGACGTCGCTGCGGGTCAGAGTGATTGAGCCCAAGGCTTTGCCGCTCGCACTTTGACCGCCTTGGCGCTGCATCACCAGCAGCTTGCCGTCCGCCACTTTGGCGGTGCAGTCGAACTGCTTGGAAAGTCGGCTGATGAAGTTGAAGTCAGACTCGCTGAGCTGGTCAGCACGCGGCACTATCGCGTCCACCGGGCACACCGACGACCAGCCATTACGTGCAGCTATGTCCTTGACGATGCTGGCCAGGCTCACCCCTTCCCAACTGCCGCTGCGCGTGGTCTTGCCACTGCCGCGCATGTCGCTGGCTTTACCCCGGATCACCAGCGTATCGGGTGGACCGGACAACTCCACCTCGTCCACGGTGTAGCGCCCGAGGCTGGCTAAGGCGGTGCCGCTGTAGCCGAGGAATACTTCGATGCTCGCTCCACGGCTGGGTAATGACACGGCGCTATCACGGTCATCGATGCGCAGTTCAAAGTCGTCGGACTCCATGCCGGGTTTGTCAGTGGTGCGTAGCAACAGAAGGCGATCATTGATCAATGCGGTGATGTCGGCGCCGTCAGCGACAATGCGGAAAATTCCGGATAATAAAAAGCCCACGCTGAGGTGGGCTGTAGATGTGTATGCTTCATGTGTTAAATGCGAGCATTTAGGGAAATTTAAATCCTAGCCTTCGGTTAGATTTATGATTGTTTTAGTAAGTCAGACTTCCCAATCAATGCCAGCAGCACGATGCTTATCATCAAAACAATGATACCCCACTGCATGACAACCAACTTTCGCTTGAGCATTATCGGAAAATTTTTCAAATCCTCAGGGCATAATTCGCCTCTTTTTAGATAAGAGTTTGGAAACGTTAGAACGCCTGAAATGCCGCCAATCAGCAAAAGCCTCCCCCACGGGCCACCGTGCTTAAGCGGGGCGCGAACCATGATTGCAGTACAGTTTTTTAAACACCCCAGTATCAAGTCTATTTGGGTGTAAGCCATATGCAAGGCAATAGCCAAGCCTATGAGCAAACTAACGACAACGATGACACCCAAATACCCGACTATCAATGCAGCAGAGCTCATTTCGCGCTCTCGTAAATAACTTCACCACCTATTTCTCCAACTATCCCTCCAGCAAAACCACCGAGAAAAGATCCAGCTCCAACAACGACGATCCCACACACCAAGCCACCAATCCCACCAGTAGCGGCTGTAAGCCCAACACAAAGACCTCCACCAATAGCTCCTGACAGTAAATATCCTGCCCCCGCGCCACCCGCAACACTGCCTAAAAATCCACCCGATTCAGTAAATCTGATCTTCCTGCACTTCTCTGTTTTTCCTACCGCGCAAACATCCTGAACCTTCATATACGAGGCTCCACCACCAATGCCTGTTCCAATCCAACCACCATATTTCAAATACTTGGCCGCTTTGGACACGCCCTCAATATGCGTTGCATACCCAGGGATCTGGTCAGCACCGCCTGCCGCTGTCCAGCGATGAACCAGGCTACGACTGGAAATACCCAATGCTGTTTTCAAGTTCGGATGATCCGCAAAACCAATACTTTTTCGGGTAAGCGCTGTGAGATGGGCATCAAGTTGAGTTAAAAGACGTTTACGCTCAGCAAAAAAATCAGGCGAGCTTAAATTGCCATTGACCCGAAAAGTTCTAACATGCAGCGCTTCGATATCTTTAAATAAGTGCTTTATGTCATCCAGGTGCTTGGCAAACATCGCTTCACCGATCCCGATAGCGGTTGAACCATAGCCTGAGAACGTTTCAATTTCTTCTCGATGTCGAACCATGAAGTCAGCTTCTTCAGGCGTCATTTCTTTGATGACGTCATTAGCCTTGGCCGCAACGTCCATCAGCACAGCCTCTTCACGCGTGCATTGCAGGTTATTCGGGTCGCTCAATACGATCATCGTACCGGCGTTGATCTTGCCAAGGTTTGGATTCAGCGCATCGAACTTGCTCATCACGGTGGGATTTTGTACCGAGAATAAAGCCGCTTTTAGCTTTTCGCCCGTGGTGCTCTTAGGGACGACATAGGGACGACATAGAAGCCAGGCGCTTGCGGTTGCGGTTTGAAAATAGGTTCAGCTTCCGGCAACGGCGGTTTTTCCTGCTCAACAGGCATATGGAAACTGCCCGTCCAACCGCGTCCGGTGATGTGGGAATACTCGTTGAATGTGTCTTGGCTCAGCGGACTGAAGGGATCGTCTTTAACCAATAAAATGTCGCCCGCTTCTACGGCGTCTACGATTTCTTCATGGGTTAATTGTCGGCCATACGTTTGGATATCAAACAGGCTCAGCGTGGGCAAAGGCTTACATAAAGCGTCTTCGACTTCGAATTTGGCAAAGAAAGGGGCTTCGATCTCACTGAGACGAACCCCAAGTTCTTCTCGGTCGTCTGCATAAATCAGGCGCATGTGCATGTCGTATTTTCCTTAATCACCAGGGCCGATTAAAGCAGCGTCCCGTTCAGGTCAATCCATTGAAGTGCGCGGACTGTATCGGCCAGTTCAGCCAAGGGTCAATAAGACCTTTCCCATAATGACGGAGGGTCTATCTCTTTTATTCGTCGATGAAGCACTAGAAGTTCAAGCCCACAACAGCACCACCTCATCACTCGGCACGGGCAAATCTGGCAAGTGAATAACCAGCCCCGCCCGAAACTGCACCTCATCGGCCAGCCCTTAATTGGCATCGAGCACGGCCTCGACCGTACCATTGAGGTGGCCAAGGGGACGCTCGGACTGTACGCCGTTCACTTCAGACACTTCAGACACTTCAGACGGCATTTTGAGGGTAAGGCAGTCGATCAGATAACCATTCGTATGGTTGCAGAACTACTCGACACCTTGACACCTTGACACCCCGCAGTGCCAATCAAAGCCGCGAGCTGCTGGTAGACATTTTCAACCATGCTGCATCGAACGGCTTATGCCCTGACAATCCGGCATCAAGCACGATCAACCGTATCGAGAAGAAGCAGCGCAAACGCCATACCGTCGAAGGCCTCAAGGCAATACGAGACGTAGCTCCAGGTTGACTACGGAACGCCATCGACTTGGCACTGATCACCGCACAACGGCGCTCGGACATTTTGGACATGCGATTTGATGGCGTCCGGAATGGCGACCTGTACCTAGTGCAAAGAAGACAGCCAAGGCCAGCGATACTGCGTGGATTCGTTTCAAGGTGACTGACGAATTGCAGGCCGTTATCACACGTTGCCGTGACAACGTCGCCTCGCCCTTCCTCATCCATCGTAAGCCGCAACGACTGCTACAAAAGCAGGCGCAGACCAAAGAGCACTGGACCAAGGTAGAAGATCGGTTTTTGACGCGCTCTTTCAAAGAGGCGCGAGAGCTTGCTGGCTGTTATGCGGATTGGAAAGAAGAGGAAATGCCTGGCTTTCACGAAGTGCGCACGCTGTCGCTGCACCTGTACAAAAGAGCTGGTAAGGATGGGCAAACAATTGCGGGCCATGCCAGCGAGACCATGACCAAAAACTACCAGAAAGACCACGCCGATGTGATCTGGTCGGATGCGATTCCAGACCTGAATATCAGCGAAATCACCGGTTAGTTTTGCGCGCATTTTGCGCCAGTTTTGCGCAAGGCAGAAACGAGAAAGGGAATCAAGGGCCTAAACCCTTGATTCCCTTACAGAATATGGTCGGGACGGAGTGATTCGAACACTCGACCCCTAGCACCCCATGCTAGTGCGCTACCGGACTGCGCTACGCCCCGACTAGGCGTTAGAACGACTTGCTATAACAAACGCTGTTGAATATACCTCATGCTTTCAGAATGCGAAAGCATTTGATCACGCATTATTTACGGAGAATCAGCAAAACGTCCTCCAGCTCGGAGATTGTTTGACGTATCAATTGCTTGTACTGCGTTGTGTCATCTTTGGCCTCATCACCCGAAAGACGCAAACGCGCCCCGCCAATAGTGAAGCCTTGGTCATAAAGCAAAGCGCGTATCTGCCGGATCATCAGCACATCCTGTCGCTGATAATACCGGCGGTTACCGCGGCGCTTTACGGGGTTGAGTTGAGGAAACTCTTGCTCCCAATACCTCAGAACATGCGGTTTAACCGCACATAACTCACTTACTTCGCCTATGGCGAAGTAGCGTTTGCCTGGTATTGGCGGGAGCTCGTCGTTATGACTTGGTTCCAGCATAAGCCTCTACTCGGGCCTTCAACTTCTGCCCTGGACGAAAGGTGACCACACGGCGTGCCGTGATCGGGATTTCCTCTCCCGTTTTCGGATTACGGCCAGGCCGCTGTCGCTTGTCACGCAGATCAAAATTGCCAAAACCTGACAGCTTGACCTGTTCATTGTCTTCAAGAGCGTGCCTGATTTCTTCGAAAAACAACTCAACCAACTCTTTGGCTTCGCGTTTATTCAGGCCTAGCTCTTCATAAAGACGTTCCGCCATCTCAGCTTTCGTCAGAGCCCCCATACGTCACTTCCTTAACGTGGCGTTCAACCTTTGTTCGAGCGAGGTGAGGATATTTTGCGTAGTAGTATTCACCTCATCGTCATTAAGAGTGCGCGATGGATGCTGCCAGGTCAAGCCAACTGCAAGGCTTTTTCTATTTGGATCAATACCTTTACCTTGATAAACGTCAAAAAGCCTTAGGTCTGTCAGCCACTCTCCTGCATTTTCACGAATGACTTTCAGGACATCGCTGGCCGCTACGTTGCAATCAGCAATCAACGCCAAGTCTCGACGCACTTCGGGAAAGCGCGAGAGTTCTTGGAATTTAGGCATTTTACCCAAGGCAACTTCAGCCAATACCATCTCAAAGACAAATACAGGTCGATCGAGGCCCAGCTTTTTTGACAGCTCAGGGTGGACTGCACCTACATACCCCACCTCTCGACCATCGCGCTCGATACGAGCGGTTTGACCCGGGTGCAGCGCCGGATGCTTGCCAGGCACAAAAGTGAAAGCATTCAGAGCACCTGCGAATCCAAGAACAGCCTCAACGTCTGCCTTAACATCGAAAAAATCCACAGTATCACGACCCTGCGCCCAGCCTTCTGGCAAGCGCGAGCCACAGACTACGCCTGCCAACATTGGCTCTTGCTTCAGGCCTTCCAACTGCCCCACGAAACGCAGTCCACTTTCGAACAAACGAACACGATCTTGTTGACGGTTGAGGTTGTGCTGCAGCGATTTGATCAAGCCTGGCCACAAGGACGCACGCATCGCCGCCATGTCGTTAGAAATCGGGTTAGCCAGCAGCAAGGGTTCAACACCCGGACTGAATAGCTCGAACTGCTTAGGATCGATGAAGCTATAGGTGATGGCTTCTTGATAACCGCGTGCGACTAACAGGCGACGAAGCTCTGGCAGGTCGCTGCGTGCTTCAGCTTTGGCTTGTGGCGCCAAGCGAGCTTGCGGGTAGCGAACCGGCAGGCGGTTGTAGCCGTACAATCGCGCGAGCTCTTCAATCAAGTCGACTTCAAGACTGATATCAAAGCGGTGACTAGGTACTTCTACGCGCCACTGCCCTGCGGTTTCTGCTGTGACGGTCAGACCCAGTGCGCGCAGCAAGCGCTCAACCTCAGCCGGGTCCATCTCCATGCCAAGCATCTGACTGATACGCGCGGCCCGCAGAGTTATAGGGGCAATCGACGGCAAGTACTGTTCGTTGACGGTTTCGATGATCGGACCCGCTTCACCGCCCGCGATGTCTAGCAGCAAGCCAGTGGCTCGCTCCATAGCCTCACGCGCCAGCTTCCAGTCCACGCCGCGCTCATAACGGTGCGAAGCATCCGTGTGCAGACCATACGAACGGGCTTTACCCGCTACAACGATCTGATCGAAGAACGCACTTTCAAGGAAGATGTTACGTGTTGTTGAGGTTACACCGCTGTGCTCGCCACCCATGACACCCGCTATGGCTAACGCACGCTGATGATCAGCAATTACAAGCGTATCGCTACGCAAGGTAATTTCCTGACCATCAAGGAGTACCAGTTTCTCTCCCTCCTCAGCCATACGCACTCGGATACCGCCATGGATCTGAGCGAGATCAAACGCATGAAGCGGCTGCCCCAGCTCAAGCATCACATAGTTGGTAATATCCACGGCCGCGTCGATACTGCGTACGTCGGCGCGACGCAAACGCTCAACCATCCACAAGGGTGTAGGCCGTGATAAATCCACGTTACGAATGATACGGCCCAGGTAGCGCGGACATGCTGGCGGGGCAAGCACGTCGACTGGGAGGACTTCGTCGTGTACGGCAGCAACAGGTGCTACAACTGGACGCGTCACTTGGGCAGCATATAAGGCGCCCACTTCACGGGCCAGACCTGCCAACGAGAGGCAGTCACCACGGTTCGGGGTCAGATCGACTTCAATGCTGGCATCTTCAAGCTGCAGGTAGGCACGAATATCCTCACCCACCGGCGCATCGGCTGGAAGCTCCATCAGCCCGTCATTGCCTTCACCGACTTGCAGCTCAGCTTGCGAGCACAGCATGCCGTTTGACTCAACGCCGCGTAGCTTGGCCTTCTTTATTTTGAAGTCGCCCGGCAGTTCGGCACCCAACATGGCAAACGGTATTTTCAGACCCGGACGCACATTCGGCGCTCCGCAAACGACCTGAAAAGTTTCGGCACCATTACTGACCTGACAAATGCGCAGCTTGTCGGCATCAGGGTGCTGCTCAGTGCTCAGCACCTCACCCACCACAACACCACTGAAAACACCGGCAGCCGGGGTAACACTATCAACCTCAAGACCCGCCATCGACAGACGAGCAACCAGCTCATCTCGACTTACCTGCGGATTAACCCAACCACGCAGCCATTGTTCACTGAATTTCATTCTGCTCTCCTAAGAATCCGTTACGACTAGCGAAACTGCGCAAGAAACCGCAAGTCGTTGTCGAAGAACAGACGCAAGTCGTTCACGCCGTAACGCAGCATGGCCAAACGCTCTACCCCCATACCAAAGGCAAAGCCCGAGAACTCTTCCGGGTCAATCCCGGACATACGCAGCACGTTCGGGTGAACCATGCCGCACCCCATAACCTCAAGCCAACCGGTCTGCTTGCAAACGCGGCAACCTTTACCGCTGCACATCACGCATTCCATATCAACTTCGGCCGATGGCTCTGTGAACGGGAAGTACGAAGGACGGAAACGAACAGCCAGTTCTTTTTCGAAAAATACCCGCAAGAACTCTTCGATAGTGCCTTTGAGGTCAGCAAAATTGATGTCACGATCGACCAACAAGCCCTCTACCTGGTGGAACATTGGCGAGTGAGTGATATCGGAGTCGCTGCGATAAACACGGCCTGGGCAGACGATGCGAATCGGGGGCTGCTTGGATTCCATGGTGCGGACCTGTACCGGTGAGGTATGGGTGCGCAACAGCATGTTCGCATTGAAATAAAAGGTGTCATGCATCGACCGGGCCGGATGATGGCCTGGGATGTTGAGCGCCTCAAAATTATGGTAATCGTCCTCAACTTCCGGGCCTTCGGCGATGCCGTAGCCAATATGAGTGAAGAACTGCTCAATGCGCTCCAGAGTCCGGGTGACCGGATGGAGACCGCCTGAGGTCTGGCCGCGGCCAGGCAGGGTCACGTCAATGGATTCGGCAGACAGTTTGGCGGCCAGTTCAGCCTCTTCAAACAGTGCCTTACGCGCATTGAGAACCTCTGTTACACGCTCCTTGGCAACGTTGATCAGGGCGCCGACTTGCGGACGCTCCTCTGCAGGCAAATTCCCCAGGGTCTTCATCACCTGAGTCAACTCACCTTTCTTGCCAAGGTACAGAACCCGGATTTGCTCCAGGGCATTGATGTCTTCCGCGCTTTGCACAGCCTCTAGTGCTTGGGCGACCAGCGCATCCAGGTTTTCCATGTACAGACTCCAGATACAAAATAGGGGAAGAGCTTAAAGGCTCTTCCCCTATTTATGACGTTTAGTATCCGAGCTCACACAGGTAGGCCCGGATGACTGTCGGGGGTACTTAAGCCAAAGTGGCTTTAGCTTTCTCGACAATCGCAGCAAACGCCGCTTTTTCGTTCACTGCCAGATCAGCCAGAACCTTACGGTCGATCTCGATGGACGCTTTTTTCAGGCCGGCGATGAAACGGCTGTAAGACAGACCGTTGATACGTGCACCAGCGTTGATACGAGCGATCCACAGAGCGCGGAACTGACGTTTTTTCTGACGACGGTCACGGTAGGCGTATTGGCCTGCCTTGATTACCGCTTGCTTGGCAACACGGAATACGCGGGAGCGTGCGCCGTAGTAGCCTTTAGCCAGTTTCAGAATTTTTTTGTGACGTTTACGGGCGACAACGCCACGCTTTACACGAGCCATGAGTTACTTCCTCTATTCTTGACCGAAATTAGCAAAGGCGCAGCATGCGCTTCACTTTTGCCACGTCAGACGGATGCAGCAAGCTGCTACCGCGCAGTTGACGCTTACGCTTAGTCGACATTTTGGTCAGGATGTGGCTCTTGAAAGCGTGCTTGTGCTTGATGCCGTTAGCAGTTTTCAGAAACCGCTTAGCAGCACCACTTTTAGTTTTCATCTTTGGCATGTTCGGTACTCCGCATTCAGTTGATAAACATAATCAGAAGGCCTGCCGTGCCCAATTGATTACTTCTTCTTTTTCGGGGCGATGACCATGATCAGCTGGCGTCCTTCCATCTTAGGATGCTGTTCGACGGTACCGTATTCCGCGAGGTCAGCTTCAACCCGCTTCAACAGTTCCATACCCAGCTCCTGGTGGGCCATCTCACGGCCGCGGAATCGTAACGATACCTTGGCCCTGTCCCCATCACTCAGGAAACGTACCAGGTTGCGCAGTTTTACCTGGTAATCCCCTTCCTCCGTCCCTGGACGAAACTTGATTTCTTTAACCTGGATCTGTTTCTGGTTTTTCTTTGCAGCGGCAACCTGCTTCTTCTTTTCGAAGATCGATTTGCCGTAGTCCATCAGCTTACAAACTGGGGGTACTGCATCAGCGGAAATTTCCACCAAATCCAGTTTGGCCTCTTCAGCTTTAAGAAGCGCGTCTTCAATTGACACAATCCCAAGCTGCTCGCCTTCAGCCCCAATTAACCGAACCTCGCGTGCAGAGATATTCTCGTTGATCGGGGCTTTCGGTGCAGCTCGTTTATCTTGTCTCATTTCACGCTTAATAATAATTACTCCGAATCATGGCGACCACGCCGGGAAACCGCTTGTGCGAGGAATTCAGCGAATTGCGCGACGGACATAGAGCCCAGGTCAGCACCTTCACGTGTACGCACAGCGACAGTCTGCATCTCGACTTCCCGATCTCCGATAACCAAGAGATAAGGAACCTTGAGCAAAGTATGCTCGCGGATTTTAAAGCCGATCTTTTCATTTCTCAAGTCAGACTTGGCACGAAATCCGCTCTGATTGAGAATTTTTTCAACTTCAGCAGCAAATTCTGCCTGTTTATCAGTGATATTCATGATCACTGCCTGAGTTGGCGCTAGCCACGCAGGGAACGCACCTTCGTAATGCTCGATCAGAATACCGACGAAACGCTCGAACGATCCGAGGATCGCGCGATGCAGCATGACAGGGTGCTTGCGGCTATTGTCTTCAGACACATATTCTGCGCCAAGACGGATAGGCAGGTTGAAATCGAGCTGTAAGGTACCACACTGCCAGACACGACCCAGACAATCTTTCAAAGAAAATTCAATCTTGGGTCCGTAGAAAGCACCTTCACCCGGCTGCAAATCATACGCCAGGCCAGCACTATCAAGGGCTGAAGCCAGCGCGCTCTCAGCGCGATCCCACAACTCATCTGAACCCACGCGCTTTTCCGGGCGCGTCGAAAGCTTCAGCTCGATGTCTTTGAAACCGAAATCTGCGTAAACATCCAGCGTTAACTTGATGAACGCTGCGGACTCCGCCTGCATTTGCTCTTCTGTGCAGAAAATATGCGCATCGTCTTGCGTAAAAGCCCGAACCCGCATGATGCCGTGCAAAGCACCCGACGGCTCGTTACGGTGGCAAGCACCGAATTCAGCCAAACGCAGCGGCAACTCACGGTAGCTTTTCAGGCCTTGATTGAAAACTTGCACATGGCACGGACAGTTCATCGGCTTGATCGCGTAATCGCGGTTTTCCGACTCAGTGGTGAACATGTTTTCAGCATAGTTAGCCCAGTGACCGGACTTTTCCCACAAGCTGCGATCCACAACCTGAGGCGTCTTGATCTCCAGATAACCGTTATCACGCTGCACTTTGCGCATGTATTGCTCAAGCACTTGATACAGCGTCCAGCCATTCGGGTGCCAGAACACCATGCCCGGCGCTTCTTCTTGTGTATGGAACAGACCCAGGCGTTTGCCGATTTTACGGTGATCGCGCTTTTCAGCCTCTTCGATACGCTGGATGTAGGCTGCCAGCTGCTTTTTATCCGCCCATGCGGTGCCGTAAATACGCTGCAACTGCTCGTTCTTGGCATCGCCGCGCCAGTAAGCGCCCGACAATTTAGTCAGTTTGAAGGATTTCAGGAAGCGCGTATTAGGCACGTGAGGCCCACGACACATATCGACGTATTCTTCGTGAAAGTACAGGCCCATCGCCTGCTCATCGGGCATGTCCTCGATCAGGCGAAGCTTGTAGTCTTCACCGCGCTCAGAGAACAGCTCGATAACTTCTGCGCGAGGCGTGACCTTTTTGATCACGTCGTAGTCTTTCTCGATCAGCTGCTGCATACGCTGCTCGATAGCAGCCATGTCATCCGGCGTGAAGGGACGATCATAGAAAATATCGTAGTAAAAACCTTCCTGAATGACAGGACCAATGACCATTTTGGCCGTTGGGTACAGCTGCTTCACTGCATGGCCTACCAAGTGGGCGCAAGAGTGACGAATGATCTCCAGCCCCTCTTCATCTTTAGGCGTGATGATTTGCAGAGTGGCGTCATTTTCAATCAGATCGCACGCATCAACCAGTTTGCCGTTGACCTTGCCGGCCACGGTGGCTTTTGCCAGACCTGCGCCAATCGATGCTGCAACATCGGCAACAGAGACTGCATGATCGAACGAACGTTGACTGCCGTCGGGAAGAGTAATAGTTGGCATGGCGCCTCCTCTCCTAGTGGTGACCCCTACCAAAGGTCACGTGGGTTGGGATGAGCCAGTACGCGATTCGGTGGTGAGCCTGCCTCACAGTGGCAGGAGCCTTGCGGCCAACCATTTACCGAACCAGAGTGACTGGAGTTCAAATCAAAAAGGGTATATGGCTCTGTTCCGGGGCTAACACTGAATGCACCGAGAAAAAAGCCAAGGGCGGCATGCTAGCACAGATGCCTGGTTGATGCAGCGTACCCCGGCATTCAACGCTTCACGCTGCCTTTTTTGCATAATGCTGAACTTGAGCTGCACTTGTGCCCTCAAATACACCGTGAATCACGTTCGACTTAAATGTCCAAGAAGGAGCATCACATGCGCTTGAATCCTCTGTTTGCTTTCGCTGCCCCTCTGGCACTGCTTATTCCTTTAAGCGCTCACGCCGATAACTGGCCTGCAGGCGCTAAAAATGACTACATGAAGGACTGCGTTGCAGCCGCCAGCCAAAGCGTCGATGTAAAGACAGCTCAACAGCATTGCGCCTGCGGTGCTGACAAATTATCCGAAAAGTTTTCGACTGCCGAAATCACGCAGCTAATGAGCAAGACCACTCAGCCTAGTGTCGAACTACGCACCAAAGCCCTGGATGCAATTCAGACCTGCCGCGCTGAGAAAAAGCCCGCGACCAAAGGCTGAGCAAGTGCTTTCGTGAGTAAAAACGACTTAAAAAGCACTTATCTTTAAAAAAAAAATCATTCACAGCAGCTTTTTTTTAAAGCGTTTTTCGACCCCAAGCCCCCATAAAATGGGGGCCATGGCGGTTTTCAGCAACACATACACGCTAACAATTGTGCAAACTGTGACTCAGGGGGGGTTCCAAACCGTACATTTCGACTATGATAGCCAAGTGTGCCCAGTTGGCCTGAGCAACACAGTACTACTGAAAATATAAGTTTCTTGGAGATACACCATGTCTAATCGCCAAACCGGCACCGTAAAATGGTTCAACGATGAAAAAGGCTTCGGCTTCATCACTCCTCAAGGTGGCGGTGACGACCTGTTCGTACACTTCAAAGCTATCGAAAGCGACGGTTTCAAAAGCCTGAAAGAAGGCCAGACTGTTTCCTTCGTGGCTGAGAAAGGCCAAAAGGGTATGCAAGCTGCGCAGGTTCGTCCGGAGTAAATCTCCTTCGAACAAAAAAACCCCGTCCATGTGACGGGGTTTTTTATGCCTGATAGAACGCTAAACCGCTGCGCCTAACCGCAATTCACGCGCGTAATGATCGCGTTATCGTCGGCATTCAGGTTCAGTCGATCAGAACGATATTCCAGCGTCATAACGTCGTGCGGCCCCAGAATGCGCGCATTCTGCGCCCCGGCCTTGACTCGAGCCTGCTCCAGAAGCTCAGAGGAGGCTTTTTTACCGATCACAAACGCTGCGGCTTGAGCGTCGCACCGGCGGTGTCCAGCGTCTTGTGTCACCTCGTTGTCAGAACTCGGTGTGGTGCAGCCAGATAAGACCAGCACCGCCAACAACGAACCCAATGGCATTAGCTTCCAGGACATGAAACCTCCTTAAATTGAATGAGCGAAGCCTTTGCGACAGCTGTATCGCAAAGAGGTTGCACGGCACAAAGCAACAAAACACCTCATGACCGAAAGGCGCGTGATTCTGAACGAAAAATTGGCTATTGCTCAGCCACAATCGTCACGGCATGTGTGCACGCTCTAGTACACGTCAATGTAGTCAAAAGCAGGATTGGGCCAGTTCTCTTTGAGCGCATTGAAAATCTGCATCACCCAAACCTCATCGCTGGCCGCAACGTTGCCCACGTACCCCGACCCTGCCGCCCAGGTTTCCAGCCTGAACAGCAGCCCGTCGATATCGGCTCCACCTACGACGCCGACAGACAGATACGCAATGCCTGCTTTCGTTACGCGCAACTGCGTATGCACATCATCGCTGGCAGAGGCCAGCAACTGGCGTACGGCGTCAATGGTGAGCGCATCCGCTTTGTTCAAATCAATGCTTATCATCCACCTGCCCCTCAAAAAGGCCAAGTGTGACACGCACCCGTCACTGATGGGCCTAAGGATTGGGGCACGACGGCCTCCAACGCTGGTGGCTTATCGATAGCATTTTGCTAAAATCGCGGTTTTAAACGCCATGAGATAACCATGATCACGGTCACGATTGACGCAAACATCAAGGCAAAGTGGTCTCAAGGCCAGTGTTCATACAGCCCGGGCACCCCTGAAGAACTGGCGATTATCGGGATTGATCTGCTGGTCAAGGCGCTGGGGAAAGACGCTGCGCACGTATTTGTCAGCCAGATTTTCGAGAAGTATGGAGACATGTCCCGCGCAACATGACGTTGCGCAGACATGCGTCTGCGCACTTTCTGGTTATTTCAAGCGCCCTAAACGAGCCGTTAGCAAATCAAAAAAACCTTGGGCGTTTCCGTTTTCGACCCAAAATGCATTTTTTGGCTGATCTAAGGTGTTATACCAATCAGCAATGGTCTGACCAAACGTCGGGCCTTCGCGCGTATCAATCACAAGATTGACTTCACGCCCTGTAAACAAGCCAGGCTCCAGTAAATACGCGATAACACTGGCATCGTGCACCGGTCCACCTGGCAAACCATAGTGCTCCATATCCCCTTTCACGTATTCATTCAAAATACCGCCTACCAGCTTCCCGGCCGTATTACCCAACGATGCAATTTGCTTTAACCGCGCGTCGCTGGTGAGGATTTTGTGTGTCACATCCAGCGGTATATAAGTCAGCTTGACCCCGCTTTTGAGCACCACATCGGCCGCATGTGGATCTGCGTACAGATTGAACTCTGCGACCGGAGTGATATTGCCGCCGTTAAAGTGCGCGCCTCCCATTACCACCACTTCTTTAATGCCCTTGGCAATGCCAGGAGCCTGGGTCAACGCCAGCGCAAGATTGGTCTGAGGCCCCAGCATGGCAATGGTCACACTGCCAGGCTTGGCAGCCGTAAGCGTTTCGATCAGGTAGTTGACTGCATTTTTGGACTCAAGACCTTTGGCAGGCTCATGCACAGGCACACCCGTTATGCCCTCCTGACCATGAATGTTCTCAGCGTAGATAGGCGAGCGAACCAGTGGGCGTGGCGCACCCGCGTACACCGGAATCTCTTCGCGCCCTGCCCACTCACGCGCCAGGCGCGCATTGCGCGAGGTTTTATCCAGGCGCACATTCCCGGCCACCGTGGTAATCGCGCGCACGTTCAATTGCTCTGGAGACGCCAGTGCCAGCAGCAAAGCAACCACATCATCAGCCCCCGGATCGGTGTCGATGATGAGATCTATCTTTTCTGCAGCCTGAGCACTTGAAAGCGTGATAGCTGACAAAAACAAGACACTCCTGATGACTTGAGGCAGACGTGGTGTAAAGCGTGGCATAACCGAATTCCTGTATTGATCGTTATTAAAATGTAACACCCGCAAACAACGCGATATTGCTGTAAGGACGACACTCCCCCGTACGCACGATCACTTTTGCCTGCCGGCATAAGTCTTTGAACGCATCATGTGAAAGCAGGCACCTGCCCCCCAACTCGGTCCGAATTGCGTGCGCCTCGATACTGTCCAGCGCGGCACTGGGCACCAGCAGCAGCTCGTGGGCCAGTGCATGGCTTTGCACCTGCATTTCACTCAATACGGTCCGTAAGGTGCTAGCGAAGTCCGGCACGCCTTGAGTCAAGGCCAGGTCGATCAACTCAACACCTTTGGGCACCGGCAAACCGGCATCTGCAATCACCACGATGTCTCCATGGCCCAACGATGCAATGAGCCGGGAAAGCGCAATATTCAATAAAGGCGTCTTTTTCATGACGGTGAAAACCCCTCAACGTCCGATAAATAAGGAATAGAGGGTTGAGCGCCTGAGCGTGTGACCGACAAGGCCGCCGCCACCTGGGCAAATCGGATGGCTTGATCCTCGCTACGACCAGCGGCCAGTGCGGCAGAAAACGCACCGACAAAGGTGTCGCCAGCGGCCGTCGCGTCAACCGCCAGCACCTTGGGCGCCGCAAAATGCACCGCCCGTTGCTCGCTGACAAACAGAGCGCCCTGAGCGCCAAGCGTGACAATGACCTTGCCTGCACCGAACCCCATCAACGTGCGCGCCGCCAATTCGGCTGAGTCGAGTGAGTCGACAACCACACCGCTGAGTGCCTGCGCTTCACTTTCATTGGGAATCAAATAATCAACAGCGTCATACCACTCAACCGGCAATGGGCCGCTGGCCGGCGCCGGGTTGAGAATGACGGTTTTATTCAGCGCTCGCCCCCGATCGAGCGTGTAACCCACAGTGCTCATTGGCACCTCAAGCTGACACACAATCACATCGGCTTTTTGCAATGCGCTATCACACGCATCAATGTCTTGAGACACCAGGCACGCATTAGTACCCGGCACGACCACGATGGTGTTCTGACTGTTGGCATCGACCACAATCAACGCCACGCCACTGACGCCACCTTCAACGTTACGCACACCTTGGCAATCAATCTGTTCGGCCAACAGCCCCTCGCGCAATTGCAGGCCGTACGCGTCACTGCCCACGCACCCTATCATCGCCACCTGCGCGCCAAGCCTCGCCGCTGCAACCGCCTGATTAGCCCCTTTGCCCCCGTGCACGGTCGCCAATGAATGACCAAAGAGCGTCTCGCCCGGTTGAGGCAATCGCTCGGTACGCGTTACCAGATCCATATTCAGACTGCCAACCACTACGACATTTGCTTGCATGTATCGACACTCATCCATTGGATTGCTGTGGGTATTGCAAGGCTACGTCGTACGGCCCTGTGGACTCTCGCAATACGATGCTGGGCGCAACAATCAACTGTTCGACGGCCTGCTGCGGTGTAGCAATACGTCGTAATAAAACCTGTGCGGCGGTTTCACCCAGTTGCAGGATCGACTGCCCCACCGTGGTCAAGGCCGGGTACACATAACGGCTCATTTGCACATCATCAAAACCGATGACAGACAACTGCTCGGGCACCCGAATGTGCCGCTCGGCAGCTGCGCGCAGCACACCAATACCCATCATGTCGTTGCACGCAAAAATGGCCGACGGCCTGCCGCCGCTCAACAAGCGGCCCGCCGCCTCATAGCCACCCGTACAACTGAAGTCACTCTCGATCATCCAGTCGTCGTTGGGTGTCACGCCCGCCTCGCTCAGCGCACGCAGATAACCGGCCTTGCGCATGTGGGCCACGCTAGTGATGGCTGGCCCGCCAATGCACGCGATTGCGCGATGCCCCAGATCAAGCAGGTGCCGTGTAGCGAGATAAGCGCCCTGCTCGTGATCGATTCGCACCAGATCGGCATCTATGCCTTCAAGGCTGCGGTCGACGATCACCATCGGTGTGCGAACCCCCGCCAACCCGCTGGCAAGGCCCGCATTCCCCCCCGCAGAGGCGACCACCAGCCCATCGACGCGTTTTTCCAGCAACACGCGCAAATAGCTGCGTTGCTTGTCGGGGTCATCGTCGCAATTACACAGGATCACGCAGTAATTGTTGCGCTCGCAATAATCCTCGATGCCCCGCGCCAACTCAGCGAAATAGGGGTTGAGGCTATTGGCAACCAGCAGGCCAATGGTTGCCGTGCTTTTGGCCTTCAAGGAACGAGCGACAGCGCTGGGCACGTAGTCAAGGCGCGCAATGGCCTCTTCCACTTTCAACCGCACGGGTTCACTCACAGGACGCGTTTTGTTCAACACATGAGAGACCGTTGTGTAGGAAATCCCTGCCAGTGCCGCGACATCTTTAATCGTTGCCATTGCTTAATTCCGTCGACGTGCTCGTTGACTGCGGTAAGTGTCCAGAATCACTGCTATCACAATGACAGCACCGGTAATAATACGCTTGGTCGGCTCCGTTGCGCCGATTTGGGCCAATCCGGCCGCCAGCACCGAAATAATCAGCACACCAAAAAACGTGCTGATGACCGAGCCACGTCCGCCCATCAAGCTTGTGCCGCCGATCACCACGGCAGCAATGACCTGCAATTCAAGGCCAGAGCCCGCATTGGGATCTGCGGCCTCAAGACGCGAAACCTGGAACAACGCCGCCACGCCAGCCAGTAAACCCATCAGACTGAACACCAGCACCTTATAAGGTTTGGGGTTGATACCCGCCAGCCGCACCGCCTCTTCGTTGGTACCAATGGCGATCAGGTAACGACCAAATACCGTTCGGGTCAGTACTGCTTGAGCCATCAGGATCACCAGTAAAGCGATGATGAATGAAGGCGCGATGCCAAACGCAATCGGGTTGGACAGCCATGCAAAGGCGTCACCGATATAAGCCGTGCGCGAGCCTGTCATTTGATACGCCGCGCCACGCGCCATTTCCAGCACACCCAGTGACACGATGAACGAGGGAATACGCCAGGCAACGGTGATCGAACCCGTGATCGTTCCGGCCAATGCCGCGCACCCCATACCCAGCAACGCAGCAGGCAACACGCCCCACCCCCAGCCGAGTATTGCCACGCTTACCACCGAGGCTGCCAGCGCCAGTACCGAACCCACCGACAAGTCGATGCCGCCGATAATCAGCACGAACGTCATACCGACCGCGAGCACCATCAGGTCCGGGATCTGGTTGGCCAATGTGCTCAGGGTGTCATAGGAAAAGAAGTGATCACTGAGGCTGGAGAACAACACCACCATGCCCAGCAAAGCCCCCGCCAACCCCAAGTACGTCCCCATCCCATAGAAATTGTGTGCAGCTTTGTGCACCGAGGCAGCCGTTTTCATGACGCATCCTTTGGCGTTACTGGCGTGAGTAACGCATCGTGTTTTTGATAACCGGCAAATGCTGCAGCCAGCAGTTGCTCCTGACTCCAGGACTCGCGCTCGAAGGTGTCGATCAAACGCCCGGCAGAGAGCACGCCGATCCGATCACAAATCAGCATCAGCTCACGTAAATCACTGGACACCACCACCAACGCTTTGCCTTGGCGCGTTAGCTCACCCAGCAAACGATAAATATCGAATTTGGCGCCGATATCAATGCCGCGGGTAGGTTCGTCAAACAGTAATACGGTGCAGTCGCGTTCTAGCCAGCGGCCGATGACGACCTTCTGCTGATTGCCGCCCGACAATTGCGCAACCATTTGATCAGGCCCGGAGCTGCGAATGCCCATCGCGTCTATCTGACGCTGAGCCAGAGCGTCTTGAGCAATACCGTTAACAACCCCTGCGCGGGAGATGCGAGCCATATTGCCCAGGCCGACATTGGCGCCGATGGATTGACTCATGAGCAAGCCTTCGCCTTTGCGGTCTTCGGTGATCAGGGCGATGCCCTGCTTAACCGCGTCAACCGGCGAACGGATACGCACCACCTGCAAAGGCGAACCCACGGCTACCGAACCGCTGTCAGCGGTGTCTGCGCCATAAATCAGGCGCAAAAGCTCGGTGCGCCCTGCCCCGATCAAGCCAGAAACACCAAAAATCTCGCCCTTTCGGACCTCAAAAGAGACATCCAGCACTTTGTTCGAGCGACCCAGCCCCTTCACCTGCAACACAGGCGCCCCACGCTGGCGAGACCCCATATCCAGATGATCACCCAGCTCTCGCCCCACCATCAGGTTGACCAGTTGCTGGCTGTCGTAATTGGCCATCGGCTCGACACACACCAGGCAACCATCACGCAATACCGCAATGCGCTGCGCCACCCGTGCCAGCTCTTCAAGGCGATGCGAGATGTAGACGATGGCAACCCCGCGCGCTTGCAGTTGCGCGATCTGCACAAATAACAGCTCAACCTCACGACCGGTGAGCATGGCCGTGGGTTCGTCGAGAATCAGCACATGGCAGTCGCCGATCAAATTGCGCGCAATTTCGACCATCTGCTGATGGCCAACGCCCAATTCTCCTACCAATGTATCGGGGTCTATCGCTTCAAGCCCAACGTGCGCCATTGCTTCAATCGCCGCCTGGCGCAGCTTTTTACGGCTGATCCACCCCCCACGGCTGGGCAGATTATCGAGAAACAGATTCTCAGCCACCGTCAGTGTCGGCAGCAGATTGAGTTCTTGCATGACCATGCGCACACCCAGGCGCTCAGCCTGCGCCCGGCTGCCTGGCGTATAAGGCTGGCCATTGAACTGCATCTGGCCGGTGGTAGGCGTTTCCAGGCCGCCGATGATTTTCGACAGCGTACTTTTGCCGGCACCATTTTCACCGGTCAACGCCAGCACTTCGCCACGATTCAGGGTCAAATCGATGCCGCTCAACACAGGCTGCGTATAGGTTTTACCAATCCCGCTGACTGAAAGGGCCACTCCGGCTACAGGAGTCGTCATAGAGCATCTCCGAACACCTGCTCAACCGAACAGGTGCTCCGGGCAGGGGGAAATTTAAGGTTGGGTGACCAGTTGAACCGGGGTATCAATCACACCCTCTTTGAGGTTTTCAACCGGCTCTTTCTTGATCAGTTTGAGCGCCGTTTCGATACCAAAAACTGCCTGTTGGGTAGCAGCCTGATCCGCAGTGGCAACGACACGACCATCCTTGAGCATCGGTTTGATGGCATCGATATTGTCATACCCCACCACCAACACCTTACCGGTCTTGCCCGCCGCCCGAATGGCCGAGACCGCACCGATCGCCATGCTGTCGTTACCAGCCAGCAGCGCTTTTATGTTCGGGTATTCGCTGAGCATGGCAGCCGCTTTCTTGTTACCGCCATCAATCTCCCAATCCCCCGATTGCACCGAGACCACGTTCATCTGCGCCGCTTGCATGGCGTCCTTGAAGCCAGCTGTGCGCTGCTGGGCGTTGGTGGTGGTCGACACCCCCTCAATAATTCCAACCTCGTCCCCCGCGCTCAGTTTGGCCGCCAGAAACTCGCCCACCTTACGCGCGCCATCACGGTTGTTAGGCCCGACAAATGGCACATCCAGGTGCTTGGCTTTCAACACTTGAGGGTCTAGCTGATTGTCGATATTGACCACCACGATGCCGGCTTTGCGAGCTTTATCAATGGTCGAGATCAGCGCCTTGGAGTCTGCTGGCGCAATAACCAGCCCGTCGACTTTGGCGATGATCATCTGATTGATGATGTCGACCTGACCCGCGGTGTCGGTTTCGTTCTTGATTCCGTTGGAGATCAAGTCGAAATCAGCCGGATGCTGTTGTTGATAAGCCTTGGCGCCATCGGCCATGGTGACGAAGAACTCATTGGCCAGCGACTTCATCACGAGGCCGACCTTCGGTTTCTCAGGGGTATCTGCGTGGGCAACAGGAAGGGATAAAGAGGTCGCCGCCAACATGGCGACAGCGAGAAGACGTCCAGCAAAGGGCAGCTTCATGGGAGCACTCCGATCTTATGATTATTGTGAGCAACATCCTGTTTACGCGAAGTAGCAGGTCGACAGCTACAACCGACCTTGTGTGTTTTCAGACACTTAGAAAAAGCACAACTAAAAGCAGCGCGCAAACGTTTGCTTGAACCTCACTATGGAAACCCGTTTCGTATTTGTCAACGTCAAAAAATGGCGTCATAAAACCGACGAACGGACGCATCTCCGAACAAAAAATCTGCCGGACATTCGGGAAACCGTCCAATAGAGGAAAGACACAGGGTGAAATATTTACTTTTTTTGATATAAATCAATTAGTTGTAGAAATTTCCGAGAACCCTTCGCACTGGCACAAATCATGCGTCCCTAAGACCAGCGCGTGGCCAGTGGATGGCACGCGCCGTGCTAGGTGTATGTGCATCAGCACTCTCATCATTAAGAGAGAACATAATGAAAACAGCTGTGTTGAAATCGATTGTTCCGGGCGCTTTGGCCCTTCTGCTAGCCCTGCCAACTGCTCAGGCGCAAGAAACCGCTACTAAACCCAATGTGATCATCCTGGCCACGGGCGGCACCATCGCGGGTGCTGGCGCCAGTGCTGCTAACAGCGCGACCTACACCGCTGCCAAAGTGGGTATCGACCAACTGATCGCCGGTGTACCCGAGCTGAGCCAATTGGCCAACGTGCGTGGCGAGCAAGTGATGCAGATCGCGTCCGAAAGCATCACCAACGACAACCTGCTGCAACTGGGCCGCCGTGTTGCTGAGCTGGCTGACAGCAAAGACGTTGATGGCATCGTGATCACGCACGGCACCGACACCCTGGAAGAAACCGCTTACTTCCTCAACCTGGTCGAAAAAACCGACAAGCCTATTGTGGTTGTGGGTTCCATGCGTCCAGGCACCGCCATGTCCGCAGACGGCATGCTGAACCTGTACAACGCTGTGGCGGTCGCCGGCAGCAAAGAAGCGCGCGGCAAAGGCGTACTGGTCACCATGAACGACGAAATCCAGTCGGGCCGTGATGTCAGCAAAATGATGAACATCAAGACCGAAGCCTTCAAAAGCCCTTGGGGCCCGCTGGGTATGGTCGTTGAAGGAAAATCCTACTGGTTCCGCTTGCCTGCCAAGCGTCACACCCTGGATTCTGAATTCGACATCAAAAACATCAAGAGCCTGCCAAACGTAGGCATCGCCTACTCCTATGGCAACGTTGATGACACTGCCTACAAAGCACTGGCTCAATCGGGCGCTAAAGCCATCATCCACGTAGGCACTGGCAACGGTTCCGTTTCTTCGCGTGTGGTTCCGACCCTGCAAGCCCTGCGTAAAGATGGCGTGCAGATCATCCGTTCGTCTCACGTGAATAACGGCGGTTTCGTACTGCGTAACGCAGAACAGCCTGACGACAAAAATGATTGGGTGGTTGCACACGACCTCAACCCACAGAAAGCCCGCATCCTGGCGATGGTTGCACTGACCAAAACCCAAGACAGCAAAGAATTGCAGCGGATGTTCTGGGAGTACTAAGTCACGCGGAATCACTTCCCTGTGAGCATTAAAAAAGCCAACTGACAGTCTGCTGTCAGTTGGCTTTTTTGTGAGCCGTCGCTTCAGTGCGTTGCCACGGCGTCCATTTTCTGGCGCAAGCTCAGCGGACGCATGTCCGTCCACACCTCTTCGATATAAGCCAGGCACTCCGGCTTCAAGCCGCTTTTGCCCACTGCGCGCCAGCCGTTGGGAATGGCCTTGTAATCGGGCCAGATCGAATACTGGTCTTCGTGGTTCACCACCACCTGAAAGAGAATGTCGTCGCGGTCAAATACTGAACTCATGTGCGGGTCTCCGTCGCAGCAATCTGGCTGCGCGATCACGCGCAGCGGGGGTAATAAAACAAACGATCAAGGAGGGCCTGGAATTAGAGCCGGGCGATGGCGGCTGCCAGCGCATTGCCAAAAATGGCGGCAACCTGATCAATTTCAGCGCGGGTGATGATCAGTGGCGGCAAAAACCTCACCACACTGCCATGCCGACCGCCCAACTCAAGAATCAGCCCACGTTTGAGGCATTCGCGCTGTACCAAGGGCGCCAACCGGCCAAATGCAGGGGGATGGCCCTGCGCGTCGGCCTTACCTGTCGGGTCAACCAGCTCCACACCCAGCATCAGCCCACGACCACGGATATCGCCCAACTGCGCAAAATCACGTTGCAGGATGTGCAGGTGTTCGCTCAATCGCTCACCCATCGCGGCCGCATGAGCGGCTACTTCGTGTTCCTTGAGGTAACGCATCACGGCCGAGCCGGCCACCATCGCCATTTGGTTGCCACGGAACGTACCCGCATGTGCGCCCGGCAACCAGGTATCGAGCCACTCGCGATACACCACCACCGCCAGTGGCAGACTGCCGCCAATCGCCTTGGACAGCACCACCACATCAGGAATGATCCCGGCATGCTCAAACGCAAACATTTTACCGGTACGGGCAAAACCGCTTTGGATTTCATCGACGATCAGCGCCACGCCGGCCTGCTCCGTGATACGACGTACACCCCGCAGCCAGTCCAGATCAGCCGGAATCACTCCGCCTTCACCCTGCACCACTTCTACGATCACGGCGGCAGGCAATTGCACACCGGCTTCCGGGTCACTGAACAGGTTTTCCAGATAGTGCAGGTTTGCTTTCACACCTTGCTCACCGCCCAAACCGAAGGGGCAGCGGTAATCGTAGGGATAGGGCATAAACTGCACACCGTTGCCGAGCAGTGCGGCCATCGGCTTTTTCGGCCCCAGGCTGCCCATCAGGCTCAACGCACCTTGGCTCATGCCGTGATAGCCGCCTTGAAACGACACTACCGTGTTACGCCCGGTGGCCGTACGCACCAACTTCAACGCCGCTTCGACTGCGTCGGTGCCGGTCGGTCCACAAAACTGGATTTTCGCTTCTGCGGCCAGCGCTTCTGGCAGCAAGCCGAACAAGTCCTGAACGAACTGGTCTTTGACCGGCGTCGTGAGGTCCAGCGTGTGCAGCGGCAGACCGTCATCCAGCACTTGGCGAATCGCGTCGATCACCACCGGATGGTTATGCCCTAGCGCCAGCGTGCCGGCACCCGCCAGACAATCGATAAAACGTCGGCCTTCAACGTCCTCGACGTACAGACCCTTTGCGCGTTTCAACACCAGCGGGATACGCCGCGGATAGCTGCGCGCATTGGACTCTTGACGGCTCTGACGGGCCAACAAAGGGGATTCTTCAAATTCATACAGCGCTTCAGTTGGACTGACTCCAACCGGCTGATCGTCGATAAAACGGCTAGCGACTGACATTTCCGGGACCCTCAATACGCTGATGAGATTGACCAAAACCGCAGACCTGGCCAGTGACCTCCCTGTACGGAAGAACACCGCAGGCTTTCCTGCTTTGGAGACGCATCAGCGCGGTCACGATTTAGAGCTCAAGCAGATAATTCTCAGACGACGGGGCACCAAACGACCAAGGGGGCGGCGCCTTGCAGCGCCCCCCCCTTAAACAAACCGCAAAGCGCTCCGGCCCCTAGAGATCCGCTTTACAGGCCCGCAGTGCTATGCGCTGCTTGTTGCGCACAATTGATCGATAAGCCAATGCCAGCAACACAAACCAGCCTGGCACGACGTACAGCGCCTGGCGGGTGTCGTCTTCGAGCGCCAGCAACACCAGAATGAACGCAAAGAATGTCAGGCACACCCAGACCATGACTTTGCCCCCCGGCATCTTGTAGCGCGATGCCAGATGCAAATGGGCACGGTTTTTACGATAGGCCAGATAGGACAACAGAATCATCGACCAGACAAACATGAACAAAGTCGCTGACACCGTGGTGATCAGGGTGAAGGCCTCCATCAGATTAGGGATCAGATAAATCACCAGTGCCCCCGCCAACAGGCAGATGCAGGAAAAAATCAAACCGTTTGAAGGCACCGCACGACGCGACAGGTGTTTAAATTTACCGGGTGCGTCGCCTTCCAGCGCCAAGCCGTAAAGCATGCGACTGGTCGAGAACACGCCGCTGTTGGCCGAAGACGCCGCTGACGTCAGCACCACAAAATTAATGATTCCCGCTGCCGCCGGAAGGCCCGCCAGCATAAAGAGCTCAACAAAAGGGCTTTTATCGGCGACCACATCCCGCCACGGGGTCACGGCCAAAATGGCAATCAGCGCGAACACATAAAACATGATGATGCGCAGAGGGATGGAGTTGATCGCTCGGGGCAGATTGCGCTCCGGGTTCTTGGTTTCTGCGGCTGTGGTACCGGCCAGTTCAATGCCGACAAAGGCAAATACGGCGATCTGGAAGCCTGCAAAAAAGCCCATCACTCCATGTGGAAACATGCCGCCGTCATTCCATAGGTTCCCCAGGCTTGCCGTGTGGCCGACGGGGGACTGGTATGCCGTAACGACCATATACAGACCGGTGCAGACCAACGCGCAAATGGCAACGATCTTGATCATGGCAAACCAGAATTCCAGCTCGCCGAACATTTTCACGGTAATCAGGTTCAGCGACAGCAGTAACGCGACACACCCCAGCGCCGGCAACCACAGAGGTACGTTCGGAAACCAGAATTGTGTGTACCCGGAGATGGCAATCACATCAGCGATGCCGGTGACTATCCAGCAAAACCAGTAGGTCCAGCCCATGAAATAGCCAGCCATCGGTCCGAGCAAGTCGGCCGAAAAATCAATAAATGACTTGTAGTTGAGGTTGGATAAGAGCAATTCGCCCATCGCACGCATGACGAAAAACAGCATGAAACCAATGATCATGTAGACAAAAATGATCGAGGGCCCTGCCAAGCTAATGGTCTTGCCAGAGCCCATAAACAGACCGGTACCAATGGCTCCGCCAATGGCAATCAGTTGAATGTGGCGGTTGGACAAACTGCGCTGCAATGCTGGGGGTTCCCCAGCTGGACGGTGATCAAACGCTGAATCCTTCAATGTTCTATTACCTTACAAGTGGATTATTTTTATAGGCGGGACCCACGTGGCCCCCTTATAAATCGAGAGCCACTGTAAAGAGGTAACGGGTGCGAAACACTGAGCTATATCAGTGCTTGCTCGACTGCCTGTTTGCCGGTTCGATACAAACAGGCACCCAAAACCTGCCCTATTGCAACGGCATCCTGAGTTCAACCCGCAGCCCGTCGGGCTGACTGTCAAACTGCAACTCACCCCCACAACGCTCAACAATTGCCTGCACAATCGCCAGTCCCAACCCACAACCATTGCTGTTGTCATTGCGCCAGAAGCGCTGGGTCATGTGTTGCAAGGTTTGAGGCGAGATACCTGGCCCATGATCGCGCACCACAAAATAGATGAACTGACCTTCGGCACGCAATTTCAATTCGACCCGGGTCTCTTCCGGCGTATGGCGCAAGGCGTTGTCCAGCAGATTTCGCAATGCGGCAATGGCCAGAACCGATGGCACCTTCAGTGCTGTGGCGGGCAAATCTGCGGGCACTTGCACAATGATTCGATCCGCCGCACCACTCGCCGCATCGTGGATCGCCAGACGCGCCACTTGCTCGGCCGAACACTGCACACCGTCATCGAAGGACAAGCTGCCCTCCACCCGCGCCAATAGCAACAACTGCTCAAGGGTACGGTGCAAACGGTCAGCACCCGCCTCGGCATGCGCCAGCGACTGCTCACGGGCCTCGCCATCCGTCATGCGCGCCACCTGTAAGTGGGTCTTGATTGCCGTCAGCGGGCTGCGCAATTCGTGGGCAGCGTCACCCGTCAGGCGCCGTTCACGCTCAATCGCTTTGGCAATACGCGCCAGTAACTGGTTCTGTGAGTCGAGCAAAGGTTGCAGTTCGCTGGGCAATGGACTGATTTGCAACGGTTGCAACGAATCAGCATCCCGGCGCATCAACGCATCGCGCATCCGTTTGAGTGGCGCCAGCCCCTGGCCAATCCCTAGCCATAACAACAGCAAACACACCATCAGCGCCATGCCCACCGGCACAGAGGCCGCCAGTAACACGGAGAGATTCAGCGCCTCGCGCTCCACTTGCCGGTCTGCGGTAGTGATGCGCAAGTCACCGCGTACCAGGGTAAACGTGCGCCAGGCTGCGCCATCGATGATCTGATCGCGAAACCCGGTGGACTCGGACTGCATGGGTTGATCGGGATTGTTATGGCTGCGAGCCAGAACTTCTCCACGTAGCGAACTGACCTGGCAGGCCATGCCGCCGGGTATGGTCAACTGCTCGGCACTGAAATGCGTGCCCTCACCCTTTACCGGCAGTTGCGGCAATTGCTCCAGCAAGCCCGCCACCATCCGTGCAGACGCCACCAGGCGCTGATCGAGGGAAAACATCATTTGTTGACGCAGATCGCTGAGCATCCAGGCCGCCGCCAACACCCATATCAGGATGAAGGCTGAACCAATGGTCAGGCTCAAGCGCAGGCGCAGGCTCATCATGCGTCAGGCTCGGCGCCATCCGCTGGCCCCAGGCGATACCCCAGGCCGCGCACGGTTTCGACGATGCCATTGCCCAGTTTGCGCCGCAGATGATGAATATGAACGTTCAAGGCGTTGCTCTCCAGTTCATCGCTGAAACCGTAAATGCTGTCTTTGAGTTGCTCAGTCGACAATACCCGCCCGCGGTTATGCAGCAAAGCTTGCAGCAGGGCCTGCTCGCGACGGGATAGATCCACCGGTTTGCCGCCCAGCAACGTTTCGCGGCTGCTCGGGTCGTAACTCAAGCGACCGTGCTCGATCAGGTTGACACTGCGCCCCGCCACGCGGCGCAGCAAGGTGTGCAAACGGGCCGCCAGCTCGCGCAGGTCGAACGGTTTGAGCAAGTAATCGTCCGCGCCGGCTTGCAGGCCATCGACCCGATCCGTCACCGAGTCACGCGCAGTGAGCACCAGCACGGGCAACTCCAACCCCTGCTGGCGCAACTGTTGCAATAACTTAAGACCGTCTTCGTCGGGCAACCCGAGGTCAAGCACCATCACGTCAAACTCAGCCGCCTTGAGCATGGCCCGGGCGGCACCCGCAGTGGCGACATGCTCCACCGTCATACCCTGAGCCTTAAGCCCCGCCACAATGCCGCTGGCAATCAGCTCGTCGTCTTCGCAAACCAATACGTGCATGCAGATACCCGCGTAAATAGGCCGATTAAAGGGCGGTGGGATTAAGGCCCGATTATGCCGTTTTTAACACTCGGTTAATCAAGTGCCTCCAAGGTGGCGGCTAATTGAAAATACCAAGGTCTGGCGCATGTCTCGTTTGATTGTGTTTTTTTTCCTGCTGCTGACGGGTTTTAGTCAGGCCTACGCCAGCGACAACCCCTTTGAGCAAAAGGCCGACTTCCTACCGGCTGAACAGGCGTTCGTCTTCAGCGCCGAGCCGCTGCCTTCAGGTGAAACGCGTCTGCAATGGAAAATCACCGATAAGTATTACCTGTACAAGAAGCGTCTGAAGTTCGAGGGCCTGGATGCCGCGCACACGCCACCACTCCCTGAGGGGTTGGCGCACAGTGACGAGTTTTTCGGCGCGACTGAGGTTTATCGAGACCGCCTTGAGCTGCTCATTCCCGCCAATGCCAGCGGCCAGATCAAGGTCAGTTGGCAAGGGTGCGCCGACGCCGGATTGTGTTACTCACCGCAAAGCCAACAGGTTGATCTGGGGGGCGCTCAATCCGCGACTGCGCCCGAACAGGCGCAAGACCAGTCGTTAGCCGCCACTTTGCAGCAGGGTTCACTGGTCTGGAGCTTGCTACTGTTCTTCGGGCTGGGCCTGTTGCTTGCTTTCACCCCTTGTTCGCTACCGATGCTGCCTATTTTGGCAGGCCTGGTGGTGGGTAGCGGCGCCAGCCCCGGTCGCGGCTTTGCGGTGGCGGGCAGTTATGTCGTCAGCATGGCGCTGGTGTACGCAGGTTTGGGAGTACTGGCGGCCTTGCTCGGCGCCAATTTGCAGGCGCTGCTGCAACAGCCGTGGCTGCTCGGCAGTTTTGCCGCGTTATTTGTGGTTCTGGCACTGCCGATGTTTGGTTTCTTCGAACTGCAATTGCCCACCGCGCTGCGTGATCGCCTCGAAACAGCCGGTCGCGGGCGCAAAGGCGGCAGCCTGATTGGCGCGGGCATTCTCGGCGCTTTGTCGGGCTTGCTGGTCGGCCCGTGCATGACCGCACCGCTGGCGGGCGCCTTGCTCTATATCGCGCAAAGCGGCAATGCCGTGGAGGGCGGTTTGGTGCTGTTTACAATGGGTATCGGGATCGGCATGCCGTTGTTGCTTCTGGTCACTGTGGGCAGCCGTTTCCTGCCTAAACCCGGTGCCTGGATGAACCTGATGAAAGGCCTGTTTGGCTTCCTGTTCTTGGGCACCGCCCTGCTGTTGGTGCGCCCGGTGCTGGATGAATCGTTGTGGGTCGGCTTATGGGGCGTCCTGCTGCTGATTTTTGCCAGCAGCCTGTGGCAACAAGGCCAGCCGTTCTTGCGGGCCAAAACCCTGTTCAGCCCATTGAGCCTGGTGGCAGGCATATGGGGCGCACTGATGTTGCTTGGTGCCGCCGGGGGCAGCACCGATACCTGGCAACCGCTTGCGGTGTACACCGCCAAAACCGTGGCGGGCAGCAGTGCCAATACGGGCCACGACGCGTTCATCACGGTCAAGGACATCCCCACCCTTGAGCGAGAACTGGCCAGCGCCAAAGCGCAGGGCCAGTGGGTGATGCTCGACTACTACGCTGACTGGTGCGTGTCCTGCAAGGTGATGGAGAAAAAAGTCTTCGGCCAAGCGCAGGTGATGAACGCCCTGCAAGGCGTGCGCTTGTTGCGTCTGGACGTGACCGCCGATACTGTCGCCAGCCGCGACCTGCTCAGCCGCTATCAAGTACCCGGCCCGCCCAGCTTTATCTGGATAGGCCCCAACGGAGTTGAGCGTCGCGCGCAACGCATTACCGGCGAAGTCAACGCCGAGACTTTTTTGAATAACTGGAACGCCACCCGGGAACTCCTCTAAATGCTGACCCTGACCATCGGTTCGTTTGCACTGGCAATCAACCATTTGCTGCTGATACTGGCCCTCGCCCTGGCGACGCTGGTGGGCTGGCGCGTGGCTAAACGCGGTGGCGAAAACCCTGAGTCAGTGTTGTTCAGCTTGTTCCTGCTGGGTTTGCTGGCAGCACGTATAGGGTTCGTCATTGGCTACTGGCGCTACTTCGAAAACGATCCCCTACAAATGCTCGACCTGCGCGACGGCGGCTTTTTGATGTGGCCGGGATTGCTGGCCGTCGTGGTCGGGGCCGTGGTCTGGAGCTGGCGTCGCACCGGCCTCAGACGCCCGCTCGGCTGGGGGTTGGGCAGTGGCCTGGCGTTCTGGCTGCTCGCCAGTCTGGCCTCGAATCTCTACGACAAAGGCACCCAATTACCCGACATGGCGCTGCGTAATGCCAACGGCGAGTCGGTGCAACTGAGCAGCTATAAAGGCGGCCCGTTAGTGATCAACCTCTGGGCTACCTGGTGCCCGCCTTGCAGACGCGAAATGCCCGTGTTGCAAAACGCGCAGCACCAACACGAAGACGTGACCTTCTTGTTCGTCAATCAGGGCGAGAGCATGCAAAGCGTCAGCACCTTCCTTGAAACCCAAGGTCTGAACCTGAGTAACGTGCTGTTCGACAGTGGCGGCCAACTGGGGCAGAAAGTAGGCTCGATGGCCTTGCCGACCACCCTGTTCTACAACGCTGAAGGACGCTTGCTGGCCAGCCATTTGGGCGAGTTGTCGCAAGCCAGCCTGGCCCGGGCGCTCGAAAATTTTGACCCGAACACCTCAAAGTCAGCCCTCCAGGGCAACCCTGCAAGGACTACCCAATGCCTAACCGCACACTGCTAAACCTGAGCATGACCACACTGCTCGGCGCTGCCCTGCTGCAATCGCCATGGCTGCACGCCGAAGAATTGCCCCCGGCGATCAAAAAAATCGAGGCCAAGGGCGCCAAAATCGTTGGCAGCTTTGACGCGCCCAGCGGTTTGCGCGGCTATGCAGCGCAATACCAGAATCGCGGCATGGCGCTGTACCTGACCAAAGACGGCAACGTGCTGGTGGGTAATTTGTATGATGCCCAAGGCAAAGACCTGAGCCTGGCACCGCTGCAAAAGTGGGTGTACGAACCGATGGCCAAGGAAGTCTGGGCCAACATGGAAAAGAGCAATTGGATCGCAGACGGCAAAAAAGATGCGCCGCGCATTGTTTACCTGTTCAGCGACCCGAACTGCCCGTACTGCAACATGTTCTGGGAGCAAGCCCGTCCGTGGGTAGACTCTGGCAAGGTGCAATTGCGCCACATCATGGTCGGCATCATCCGTGAAGACAGCCCCGGTAAATCGGCCGCGCTGATGGCAGCCAAAGACCCGATGCAAGCCCTGCATGACCACGAAAAAGCCGGCAAAGCCAGCACCCTTAAAGCACTGGGCAGCATCCCGGTCGACGTACAGGCCAAGCTCGATGCCAACATGCAACTGATGACCGAGCTGGACGTAGCGGCCACCCCGGCGATTTTCTATCTCGACGAGCAAGGCAACCTGCAACAGCAGCAAGGCGCGCCGTCGCCAGACAAACTGCTGAAGATTCTCGGTCCCAAATAACGCCACAAAAGGCCCGTGCTTGATGCAAGCACGGGCCTTTGCGCTGACTACAGCCCTTCCAGTTCCGCCATCAAATCGCTGAGACGGTCTACTTTCTCCTCGTTGATTTCACTGCTTTGCAGCCCTTCGATGTACTGCGCCAGTTCCTCCACGCAACTGCATTCGAACATGGCGCGTAACGGCACGTTGCGTTGCAGCACCTTCTGCACCCGCGAAGCAATTTGCGTGGCCAACAACGAATGGCCACCCAACTCGAAGAAGTTGTCGCTCACCCCTACCCGCTCCACCGTCAGCACCTCGGCCCAGATATCGGCCAGGGTCTGTTCCAGCTCGGTGCGTGGCGCCACATAGCCTTCGCGTTGCAACTGGCCGATCTCGATCACAGGCAATGCCTTGCGGTCCAGTTTGCCGTTGGCATTGAGCGGCAAGTGTTCGAGCCATGCCCAATGCAGCGGCACCATGTACTCCGGCAGTTCGGCGCGCAAACAGCGCTTGAGCTGCTCCAGACGCTCGCGGTGGCTCAGCGTCGAAGGCGCCGCCACCAAATAACCCACCAGGTACTTGCCGTTTGGACCTTCTTGAACGCTGACCGCCGCATCGCGTACCTGCGGTTGCTCGTGCAGACGCGCCTCAATTTCGCCCAGTTCAATGCGATAGCCGCGGATCTTCACTTGATGGTCGATGCGCCCCACGTACTCCAGCACCCCGTCCAGGCGTCGGCGTGCCAGATCGCCGGTGCGGTACAAGCGCTCGCCCGGCGCACCGAACGGGTTAGGCACAAACACCGTCGCCGTGCGCAGCGGATCACTGACATAGCCGCGCCCGACCCCGGTCCCGGCTACGCACAGCTCGCCAACGGCACCCAGCGCAACCAGCTGCAAGTCACCGTCGAGCAGGTACAAACGGTTGTTGTCGGTAGGTGTGCCGATGGGCAAATAACTGCCTTGGGTGGAAGCCTGATCGACACGGAAGAATGCCACATCATCAGAGCATTCCGCCGGGCCGTAGGCATTCACCAATCCAACGTGCGGGTAACGCAATAGCCATTGCTGAGCCAGTTCGGGCGGCATCGCTTCGCCCGTCGGCAGCATCCAGCGCAACCCGTCGAGCACAATGCGCTCTTGCGCCAACATCCCCTGAATCAGCGACGGCACGCTTTCCAGCACCGTGATGCCCTGCGCATTGACCTGCGCCAACAAGGCCTGCGGGTCATGGGCGATGGTGTTCGGCACGATGTCGACGCGCGCACCAAACAGGGGTGCAGCCAGGAACTGCCAGACCGAAATATCAAAGCTTTGTGAAGCCGTTTGCGCGATGACGTCGTGTTCGGTCAACTGCAAATACGGCACTTTGCTCAACTGGTTGTTCAACATCCCGCGCTGTTCGACCATCACCCCTTTTGGCAACCCGGTCGAACCCGAGGTGTAAATCACGTACGCCAGATTGTCCGGCTGGCTGTAAACCTGCGGGTTATGGTCGGCCAGCGCGGCGGCTTGTACCTGCTCCCATACCAGTAAACGCGGGCGAATCGGGCAACCCGCCTCGTCGAGCAGCGCCTCGGCCTGTTCGAGGCAGGCTTGGGTGCACACCAGCAACGGCGTGCGGCTCATATCAATAATGCGGCTCAAGCGTGAACTCGGCAGCGCCGGGTCCAGGGGCAAATAACCAGCCCCGGCTTTAAAGCTGCCGATGATCATGCCGAGCAGGTCCAGGCCGCGCTCGGCCAACAGCGCCACCGGCTGGTCCGGCCGCACCAAGGCGTTGATCAAGGCATGCCCCAGACGGTTACTGCGCGCATTCAACTCGCGGTATCGCCACTGCTGATCAAGGCAGCTGGCAGCGATGCGTTCTGGATGGGCTGCCACTTGCGCTTCAAACAGCTGGGCATAGCTCTGATCCAGCGGGTATGGGCGCTGGCTCTGATTGCACCCCGCAAGCAGAAATTCGCGCTCGCAGTCACCCAGCAAGGGCAACTGCGCCATATCGCCTTCCAGCCCGTCCATCAGCGCCAGCAACAGACGCTTGAATTCGGCCAGCAAACGCTCAACGCTGCTGCGTTCGAAGTAGCGCTGGTCATACGACAGGTGCAGGCCCAAGTCATCGCCGGGATAGCACACGGCCGTCAGCGGGAAGTTGGTGTGGGTGCGCCCCGAGTCCGACGTCGCCTTAAGGCTGTGCGCCCGATCCATGACCGTCATGTCGACCGGCGCGTTCTCGAACACAAACAGGCTGTCGAACAGCGGCTGACCTTTTGGCAGCTCGCTGCGCTCCTGAATCGTGACCAACGGCAGGTATTCGTACTCACGCAGCTCCATGTTGTGTTCGAGCAGGTTGCTCAGCCACTGACGCACTCCCAGCGCCTGGCCCTCAGCCGGCATTTGCACGCGCAGGGCCACGCTGTTGATGAACAGACCGACCGTGTGTTGCATCTGCGGCAATTCCACCGGGCGACCGGCCACGGTCACGCCAAACAGTACGTCGCGCTCACCGCTAAAGCGTTGCAGCACTAAGGCCCACGCGGCTTGAGCGAAGGTATTGATGGTCAATTGATGTTGCTGCGCCAGCTCACGCAAGCGCACACCGTCTTGCACCTCAAGCCGGGTGTAGCAGTCGCCCACCAGCATGCCGCCGCTGTCGCCCGCGTGTTCACGCAAGAACGGCCGGTCACTGGGGATGTAAGTGGTTTGCTCGAAACCTTGCAGGTTGCGCTGCCACCAGTCATTGGCCTGTTGCAGGTTGCGCTGCTGCAACCAGCCGATGTAATCGCGGTAGCGCGGCGGTGTGGCCAGTTGTGCAACACGGCCTTCACCCAACGCGCTGTAAATGTCGAAGAAGTCGCTCATCAGCAATGAACGGCACCAGGCGTCAATCAGGATGTGGTGGTTGCTCATCATGAACCAATAACGCTCAGCCCCCAGACGGATCAGGCGCAGGTGGAATGGCGCCTTATTGAGTAAATCAAACCCGACCTCACGCTCCTGCTTGAGCAGGGCTTGCAAGCGCGCTTCATGCCCCTCCTGCGGCTCGGCACTCCAATCCAGATAGTCAATTTCAGTGCTGCCGGGGCGATGAATGATTTGCAGCATGTCTTCGCCCACGTTCCAGCAGAACGAGGCGCGCAGCGCTTCATGCCGCCCGACCACTGCCTGCCAGGCTTGCGCGAACCGTTGCGGGTCAAGCGCGCTGTTGATGCGGTAACGGTCCTGCATGTAATACAACCCGGTACCCGGCTCCAGCAAGGTGTGCAGCAGCATCCCCTCTTGCATCGGGGTCATCGGGTACACGTCTTCAATCAGCTCGGCCGCCACCGGCAAGGCGTCCAGTTGTGCCTGACTAAGCCTGGCCAGCGGGAAGTCAGAAGGCGTCAGGCCGCCAGCGCCGCCACTCACGCAATGGGCTATCAGCGCGTGCAGTTCACTGACATAGGCTTGCGCCAACTGCTCGATGATCGCTGCGTCGTAACGCTGGGCGCTGAATGTCCAGCGCAGCAGTAGCTCGCCGCCATACACCTGACTGTCGATACTCAGTTCGTTGGGCAACGGCCCCAGTGGGTCATGGGCCGCGCCCACAGGTTCGTCCAACGGGTGGAACAGCGCGTCACTGGCAAAGCTCTGGTCGAACTGCCCCAGGTAGTTGAACGTCACCGCCGCTTGCGGCAACGCCGCCAGCGCCTGACGCGTGGCGTTATCGGTCAGGTAACGCAGCACGCCATAGCCCAGCCCTTTATGCGGCACGTTGCGCAGTTGCTCTTTGATAGCCTTGATCGAAGCGCCCTGTTCTTCATCCGGCAACGGGGTCAAACGCACTGGATAGGCGCTGGTGAACCAGCCCACAGTACGGCTCAGGTCGATGTCATCAAACAGCGTTTCGCGGCCATGCCCTTCCAGTTGAACCAGCGCCGACGGCTGCCCGGTCCAACGACACAGCACCCGTGCCAGTGCGCTCAGCAGCAGGTCATTGACCTGCGTGCGGTAAGCACTGGGCGCCTGTTGCAAGAGTTGCCGGGTTCGCTCGGCGTCCAGGTGCACGCTGACCGTCTGCGCGTGCTGATTTTGCCCGCCACCCTGTGGCCTGTCGCAGGGCAGCTCGACCCGTGGCCCGTTCAATTGCTGGCGCCACAGGCTTAACTCTTCACGCAACGATTCGCTGCCGGCATAGGCTTGCAAGCGCTCTGCCCACGCCCGTGAAGCGCTGGTTTTTTCAGGCAACCGCACAGGCTGTTGCGCCGCCAATTGGCGGTACAGCGTTTGCAAATCTTCAAGCAGCACGCGCCATGACACGCCGTCCACCGCCACGTGATGGATAACCAGCAACAAGCGCTGCTGACCTTGCGGCCCATCGACCAACAACGCCCGCAGCAGAGGACCGCTTTGCAGGTCAAGGTTGCGTTGGGCATCGGCGTACAGCGCCTCACATTGCTGCATATCAGACGCGGAGACCTGCCACAAAAGTGCGTGATCGGCCTCGGTGCAATATTGCGCACGCCATTGCCCCGCTGTTTTCTGGAAGCGCAGGCGCAACGCATCATGGTGCTCCAGCAGCGCACTCAGGGCCTGCTCCAGCGTATGGGGCTCAAGCGCCAGACTCGGCTCCAGCAGCAACGACTGGTTCCAGTGCTCACGGTGTGGCATGTCGGTGTCGAAGAACCAATGCTGGATGGGCGTCAGTGCCGACTCACCACTGAGTCGTCCTTGCTCGGCGTGGTGCTGCGCGGTGCGCGTCGCAACCGCCGCCAATGCCTGCACCGTTTGGTGCTGAAACAGGTCACGCGGGCTGAAATGAATGCCCAGTTGCCGCGCACGGCTGACCACTTGAATCGACAGAATGGAGTCGCCGCCCAGTTCAAAGAAGTTGTCGTTGAGACCGATCTGTTTGAGGTTCAACACATCGCACCACACACCGGCCAGGCTTTGCTCCAGCGGGTTGCTGGGGGCCACATACTGTTGACGGTTCAGCTGCGGGTCCGGGGTTGGCAAGGCGCGCCGATCGAGCTTGCCATTGGCCGTCAGCGGCATGCTGGCCAGCAGCATCAGGTGGGTGGGGACCATGTAGTCGGGCAACTGCACCTTGAGCTGCGCTTTGAGTTCATCCCGTAGCGCAGCCTGTTCAACCTCGCTGTGTTGCGCAGCGTCGCACACCAGATACGCCGCCAATTGTTTGCCACCGGCCATGTCGAGCGCCAGCACCACCGCTTCACGCACGTCGTGGTGATCCAGCAGGCGGTTTTCGATTTCCCCCAACTCAATACGGAAACCGCGGATTTTTACTTGATGGTCAACCCGCCCGACGTACTCAACCAAACCATCGGCGCGTTGGCGTACCACATCGCCGGTGCGGTACAGCCGCCCGCCATTATCGGAAAAAGGATCAGCGACAAACCGCTCGGCGGTCATGCCGGGCCGTTGATGGTAGCCCTGCGCCAATCCTGCACCGCCGACATACAACTCACCCGTGGCGCCTTGCGGCACCAGGGCCAACCCGGCGTCGAGGATATACGCCACCCGCGCGCCGATGACCTGGCCGATGGGCACACTGCTCGCGCCCTCTTCCAATTGTTGCGGCGCCAGGCTGGCCAACGGCATGACCACGGTTTCGGTGGGACCATAGGCATTGAAAAACACCTTTGGCGCGAACGCCGCGCGAATCCGTTGCAAGTGCTCGCCGGTCAGCGCCTCGCCGCCGGTGATGCACATGCGCACCGGCAAGGTGTGCTGCTGCGTCGCCAGCCACTGTGCCAACTGGCTGCCGTAGCTGGGGGTGAAGCCCAGAATATTGACCTGTTGCTCGCGGATCAGTTGGCAGATCTGCTGCGCATCCCACTGCCCCTGCGCGCGCAATACCACCCGCGCACCACACAGCAAGGGCACCAGCAAACGTTCCGTCGCCGCATCAAAATTGATTGAGTAGAAGTGCAGCTCACAGTCGTCAGGGCGCATGCCGAAGCGCTCGATCACCGCACGACAGTGCATGGCAATTTCGCCGTGGGACACCACCACGCCTTTGGGCTGCCCTGTGGAGCCAGAGGTGTAAATCAGGTACGCCTGATGCCCCGCCAGGCTGATAAACGGCAGCTCAGCAGACGGGTAATTGTCCAGTTCCTGCGCGAGGTCTTCCATGCACCCGGGCGCGACGTGCTGCGGCAACTCGCCCAAGGCGTCAAACAACGCACGGTGACTCAACAGCAGACCAATGCCGCTGTCTTCAATCATGTAGTGCAAGCGTTCCAGCGGATATTCCGGGTCCAGCGGTACGTAGGCGCCCCCCGCCTTGAGGATCGCCAGCAAGCCGATCACCATCTCCAGAGATCGCTCAAGGGCCAAGCCCACACGCACCTGCGGTCCGACACCGCGCTGGCGCAGCCACCCCGCCAACCGGTTAGCACGGCTGTCCAGTTCGGCGTAGCTCAGGTGCTGGCCGGCGAAGGTCAACGCGATGGCGTCGGGGCGAAGCCGTGCTTGTTCAGCAAACAGGCTATGAATGCACAGGTCCAGCGCATGTTCGGCCACCGGCGCGGCCATGCGTTGCACCAGTTGCTGTTGCTCTGGGGCCAGCATCAGCGGCAACTCGCTCAGGCGCTGTTGCGGATCGCCCAGCAGCGCCTCAAGCAGGTTGAGCCAGTGCGCGGCCATTTTGGCGATGCGCGGTTCGTCAAACAGATCGGTGCTGTACGTCAGGCAGCAACCCAGACGATGGTCAAGGTCAGTGACTTCCAGGTTGAGGTCAAACTTGGTGGCACGCGCATCGTTGGCCAGGTACTCGACGCTCATCCCTGCCAATTCACGGCGTTGCTGGAACGCCCAGCGCTGCACGTTGCACATGACCTGGAACAGCGGGTTATAGGCCGCGCTGCGCGGTGGCTGCAACGCTTCGACCACATGATCGAAGGGCAAGTCCTGATGCGACTGACCTTCAATCACGGTCTGACGCACTTGTTCTATCAGTTCGCCCACACTCATCTGCGCATCGAGTTGGCAACGCAGCACTTGGGTGTTGAGGAAAGCGCCGATCAGCCCTTCGCTTTCAGGGCGGATGCGGTTGGCAACAGGTGCGCCGATGCGCAGATCGCTCTGGCCACTGTAGCGATAGAGCAACACCGCCAGCGCGGCGGTCATGGTCATGAACAGCGTCAGGCCATGCTCGGCATTGAAAGCCCGCACCCGCGCCGCCAATTCGTCGCTCAGGTCGAAGCGGTACAACTCACCCTGATAGCTTTGCACCGGGGGCCGCGCACGGTCGCTCGGCAGCTCCAGCAGCGGGTGTTCGCTGCCCAGTTTGGCGGTCCAGTAATCGAGCTGGCGTTGACGCTCGCCCGACTCCAGCCACTGGCGTTGCCACACGCTGTAATCCAGGTATTGCACGGCCAGCGGGGCCAGCGGTGACAGGCGGTCATCGAGGAAGGCTTCGTAGAGCACGCCCAATTCACGGGCGAAAATGTCCATCGCCCAGCCTTCCGTCACAATGTGGTGCAAGGTCAGCACAAAGTAGTGTTCGCGCTCACCCGCCTTGACCATGCACGCACGCAGCAGCGGCCCCACTTCCAGGTCGAACGGTCGATGCGCTTCACTGTCAGCCAGCGCTTGCAAACGCTGCTGACGCGTCGGTTCATCCAACTGGCTGAGGTCGAGCCAGGCCATGTTTACGCCGGTTTCGTGGTGCACGCGTTGGCACGCCACGCCGTCGATGCTCGGGAAGGTGGTGCGCAAGGTTTCGTGACGCAAGATCAACGCTTGCAACGCGGCCTCAAAACGCCCGACATCCAGCACGCCCTTGAGCCGCGCCATGCCCCCCACGTTGTACGCCGGGCTGTCGGGTTCCATCTGCCACAAGAACCACATGCGCTGTTGCGAGTACGACAAGGGCACCGGCTGACGACGGTCGACTTTTTCAATCGGCCGTTGCGTATTACGTGTGCCCGCCGCCTGAATCAGTGCCACCTGGTCGGCAAACGCTCCCAGTTCACTGGCTTCAAACAGCGTTCGCAGCGCCAGCTCCACATCACACGCCTGACGCACCCGCGAAACGATTTGCGTGGCCAGCAATGAATGCCCGCCCAATGCAAAAAAGTCATCGCGCAAACCGATGCGCGTTTGCCCCAGCACTTCACGCCAGATGCCCGCGATCTGTTGTTGCAGTTCTGTCTCAGGCTCGACATGTTCTCGCACCTGCCACAGCGGTTCAGGCAATGCGCGCCGATCCAGTTTGCCGCTCGGGCTGAGCGGCATGGCGTCCAGTTGCAGCAGTTGCGCGGGCACCATGTACTCCGGCAACACCTGTGCCAGCGCGGCCCTCACGTATTCGTTGTCAAAGGCGTCAGCCCCGTGCGCAGTGTAGTAACCGATCAGTTGCGGCCCCGCGGCGGTTTCACGAATCAAGACTGCCGCTTGCGCCACACCCGGTAGTGCCAGCAAACACGCTTCGATCTCTTGCGGTTCGACACGAAAGCCGCGCAATTTGACCTGTTGGTCGAGTCGCCCGAGGTACTCCAGCACACCGTCGGCGCCCCAGCGCACCTGATCGCCCGTGCGGTACAAGCGCGCGCCAGGCTCACCCAGCGGGTCGGCGATAAAGCGCTCGGCAGTCAGCCCCGGCCGTTGCAGGTAGCCACGCGCCAAACCGATACCGCCGATGCACAACTCACCCGGCACCCCGGCCGGCAGCGGGTTCAGCTCACTGTCGAGAACACGGCACAGCACGTTGCCCAGCGGTCGTCCAATGGGCGAGCGCTCGCCGTCTTCGGGACCGCAGTGCCAATGGGTCACGTTGATGGCGGTTTCGGTGGGGCCGTAGCGGTTATGCAATTGCACCTGTGGCCATTGCGCCAGCACCCGATTGCGCAATTCGGCCGGCAGCGCTTCGCCCCCCGAGAACAGGCGACGCAGGCTGTGGCACTGCGCCGCCTGAGGTTCATCCACAAACAGACGCAACAACGGCGGCACAAAATGCAAGGTGGTCACGCCAAACTGCTGCACCAACTGCGCGATACGCTGCGGGTCGCGGTGCTCGCCGGGGGCGGCCAGTACCAATGGGCACCCGGTGATCAGCGGCCAGAAGCACTCCCACACCGACACGTCAAAACTGATCGGCGCTTTTTGCATCAGCACATCGTCGGCGTGTAGCCCGTAAGTGGCCTGCATCCATTGCAAACGCTCACTCAGCGCGGCATGGGTGTTGCCTACGCCTTTGGGTTGCCCGGTGGAGCCAGAGGTGTAAATCACGTACGCGAGGTTGTCGCCGTGCAGGTGCAAGCCCGGCGCGTGGCTCGGCCAGTTGTCGAGCTTGAGCAAGTCCATCGCAATGACGCTGACGGCTTCGACAGCAGGCAAGGCAGCGAGCAGTTGGCTTTGAGTCAGCAACAATTGGGCACCGCAATCCTCAAGCATGTAGGCCAGGCGGTCCTGCGGGTAATCGGGGTCCAACGGCACATAGGCGCCACCGGCCTTGAGAATCGCCAGCAGCCCGATCAACAGTTGTGGCGAACGCTGGGCGGCAATCGCGACGCGTACATCCGGGCCGACGCCTTTATCGCGCAGGTAGTTGGCCAACCGGTTGGCCTGAGCATGCAGGCTGGCAACGTCAAGGCTGCCACCGTCCCACAGCAACGCTACAGCGCCAGGCGTTTGCAGGGCCTGTTGTTCCAATAATTGCGGCAACCACTGCGCTGCTGGCGCGCAAGGTGCCTTGCCCCAGCCTTGCTGCACAGCGCACTGCTGAGCCGAGAGCATGTGCAAATCACCGAGTGGCTGATCCGCGCGCGCACTCACCTGGCCCAACAGGCTGACAAACTGCTCGGCCAGACGGGCAATCGTGCTGGCATCGAACAGTTCATCGGCGTAATCGAATGACAGTTTCAGGCGCCCCTGGCGGTCTTCTTCACTGTGCAACTGCAAGTCGAACTTGGCTTCGCGGCTGTGCCACTCCAACTCTTCGGCGAGCAAACCCGGCAACCGGCGCAAGGCACTCAGGTCGCGCTGCTGGTGATTGAACATGACCTGAAACAAACCGTGCTCGCGAGCCTGCGGGCAGGCTTCGACCAATTGTTCGAACGGCAAATCCTGATGCGCTTGAGCCTCCAATGTGGCCTGACGGGTGTGTTGCACCAGCTCTGCAAACGTTAAACGCCCCTCCACATGACCGCGCAGCACCAAGGTGTTGATGAAGAAGCCGATCAGGCCGTGGGTTTCCTGACGTGGCCGGTTGGCGCTGGGCACGCCAATGCGAATGTCGTTCTGGCCGCTGTAGCGATAGAGCAGGGTTTGGAAAGTCGCCAATAGCCACATGAACGGCGTGGCATTGTGCGCGTGCGCCGCCGTGCGTACCGCCCCACTCAGGGCGGCGTCCAGCGTTAAGCTGTGGCGGGCAGCGCTGGCGCGCTGGAGAGCTGAACGCGGGTGGTCGGCCGCCAGCCGCAACACCGGATGCTCATCGCCCAACTGGCGGTGCCAGTAATCGAGCTGGCGTGCCGCTTCACCTTGCGCCAGCCATTGGCGCTGCCAACTACCATAGTCAGCGTATTGCAGCGCCAGCGGCGTCAGTTCCAGCGGCTGGCCGAGACAGGCAGCCGCGTACAACCGTGAGAACTCTTCTATCAACAGGTTGAGCGACCAGCCATCGGCAATGATGTGGTGCAAGGTCAAGAGCAACTGGTGCTCTTCGTCATCGAGCTTGACCAGCGTGACCCAGAACAACGGACCGTTTTGCAGATCGAACCGGGTGTGTGCTTGTTCATCGCGTATCTGTTGTGCACGGGACTCGCGCTGATCAACTGCCAGGTCGCTGAGATCAATCCGTTGCAGGTCAAAATCTGCACGTTCATCGACCCACTGCATGGCTTGCCCGTCATGCTCATAAAAGCGCGTGCGCAAGGCTTCATGGCGTTCAACCAACTGCGCAAAACTGCTGCACAACGCGGCTTCGTTGAGTTCACCGCGCAGGCGCAAGGCACCGGGAATCGTGTAGGCGCTGCTGGTCGGGTCGAGCTGCCACATAAACCACAAGCGGTTTTGCGCCAGCGATTGAGGCAGGCCGTTCTGGCGCGGCAATGCCACGATGGCGCCCTGGGCCACGCCGCCATCCTGCTGCAATGCGCCGATTTGCGCAGCGAAAGCGCCCAGCGTCGGCGCTTCAAACAACAGGCGCAGGCTCAGCTCCAGCTTGAGTTCTTCGCGCAGGCGGGCAATCACTTGGGTGGCGAGAATCGAGTTACCGCCCAACAGGAAGAAATGATCATCGCCAGCGACTTGCTCGACCTGCAAGTGCTCACACCAGACCCAGGCAATCAGCGCTTCAAGTTCGGACACGCGCTGCGCGCCATCCTCTTTGAGCGCTGCATCGTCGCCCGACGGGAACTGCGCGTAACTGTCGAGACTGCCATCGGCCAGGCGATTGCGACAGGCTGAACGTTGCAGTTTGCCGCTGGAGGTTTTGGGCAACGCGCCGGGGTTGAGCAGCACGACCACGCTGGGTGCTTGCTGGCAGGCGTCGGCTACCGCTTGGCGAATGGCATTGATCAACGCGTCGGGGGGGAGAATTTTTTGCACGCTGCGGCTGATTTCTGCCGCAATGCCAATCCCCTCCTCGCCTTTGACATTCACCGCAAACGCCGCCACCCGACCTTTGCGCACCACTTCGACTTCGCGCTCGATGGTTTTTTCGATGTCTTGCGGGTACAGATTTTGCCCGCGCACGATCAGCAGGTCTTTCAAGCGACCGGTGATAAACAACTCGCCGTCGTGCATAAACCCCAGATCGCCGGTGCGCAGCCAGGTCGCCCCCTGAAACTCGACAAAGGTGTTGGCACTGGCCTGGGGGTTGCGCCAGTAACCGTGGGCAATACTCGGGCCGCTGGCCCACACTTCACCGACGCGATTCTCAGCCAGCACGTGGAGCTGACCCGGTTCGACGATCAATACCGCGTGTTCAGGCTGGCTGGTGCCACAGCTCATCACCGGGCTACCGTCGCCCGGCACAATGCGGTTATCGGCCAGCGCCAATTCGTCCAGGCACAAGGCCGGGATGCCCTGACCGCGTTGGCCACCGGCCACAAACAGCGTGGCCTCAGCCAAACCATAGGAGGCGAAATAACTGGCGGGGGTAAAACCGCAGGAGGCGAACTTCTCGGCGAAGCGCTCAAGGCTGTCCTGGCGGATCGGTTCAGAACCCGAGTACGCCACGCGCCAGCGGCTCAGGTCCAAGCCTGCCAGCGCCGTGTCACTGACTCGCTCGCTGCACAATCGATACGCAAAGTCCGGGCCGCCGCTGATAGTGCCGCCGTACTCGCTGATCGCTTCAAGCCAGCGCAAAGGGCGGGTCAAAAAGTACGCCGGGGACATCAATATGCACGGCACACCGCTGAAAATCGGCTGCAACAAACCGCCAATCAAGCCCATGTCGTGGTACAGCGGCAACCAGCTGACAATGACGTCGTCCGGGTTCAGGTCGATGCCAAAACCACGGCGAATCAATACTTCATTGGCCACCAGATTGCCGTGGGTGACTTGCACCCCTTTGGGCAAGGCGGTGGAACCCGAGGTGTACTGCAAGAACGCAATGTCGTCAGCCTGCAAGGCGATCGGTTGCCAGCCCTGAGCAATGCCCGGTTCAAGCTCATCGACACACAACAGCTGTGGCGCGCCTTCGCCTGAGAGTTCATCCATGTGCAGCAAGGACGCGCGCAAACCGCTGCTGGTCAACAGCAGGCGCGGCTCGGCATCGGTCAGAATCGACAGCAAACGCTCTTGATGATGACGTCGCGCTGACTCAGGCGGATAAGCCGGTACAGCAATGACACCCGCGTACAGGCAGCCGAAAAACGCAGCCACATAATCCGGGCCACTGGGAAACAACAACACCGCGCGATCACCCACCCGGGCATTGGCCTGCAATGCTGCGGCAATGGTGCGCGCGCGAAGATCCAGATCGCCATAGCTCAGCACCTGGCCTGCCTGCGGGTCGTCGGCCAGAAAGCGTAACGCCAGTTGATCCGGGGTGTGGGCTGCACGTTGTTGCAGGGCTTGGGCCAATGTGCCGGGAAGTTCGAACGCGTCCATCATGGGGTTTCCTGCCTGGGGTCGGCTTGAAAGAAATTCGGTCTGCTAGAAGTACGAGGCGCCGGGGCTGCGCTTTACACGCTCGCCCCGGCCAACTGCCGGGCCTGGTGATTGCGCCAGCGGGCCAGATGCTCTTCGAGATAACGGCGCACGCAGCGCAGCAAGGGCTGCTCTTGCTCGACCAGAAAGAAGTGGTGCCCCTCAAACATGTCGAGGGAAAAGACGCTGCTGGTGTCGGCCTGCCAATCGAGCAATTGTTCGGCACGTACGCTGTCCTGCTTGCCGCCGAAGACGTGGATCGGCAGCGCCAGGGCGGGTCGTTGACCGTGGACGAAACTGCCGCACAACAGAAAGTCCGCACGCATGATGGGCAGCATCAATTGCATCAATTCGCCATTGCCCAGCACCGCTTCGTCAGTGCCTTTCAACTCACGTAAACGGGCGATCAGTTGCGCATCGGTTTTAGCCACGGTGTATTCGCTCACATCGCGCCGGGCAGGCCCCGCCGTCGCTGACGCAAACAGCGCCAGCGGTTCAGGCACGCCGCGTGTGCGCAAGGCATGCACCAGCTCAAAGGCCAGCAACCCGCCCAGGCTATGGCCGAACAACGCATAAGGCCGGTCCAGCTCCAGGCTGATTTCATCCGCCAACTGGCTGGCCAAACGCTGGATATCGCATTGCAGCGGTTCGTCCATGCGCATGCCGCGCCCTGGCAGCTCCAGCGGACGCACGTGCAGCCATGCAGGTAATGAGCGGCGCCAGCGGCTGTACGACATGGCACTGGCGCCCGAATGCGGCAAGCAAAACAAGCGCAGTTTGATCTCGTCGCTCATATCAAACAGCCACTGCGGTATGAGGCGCCAATGCTCGGGCGGTGCGCGCTGTCACCCGGCTGAAACACACCCTGTTCACGATCAAAAAACATCTCGCCCTCCTGTCCGAGCCATTACGCGGCCAGCATTGATGCCCGACCTTTGTCCATTGAGAACGGTTGGCCACGGCAAATAATTAGTCTGGCGCCAGACAGCGGTTTTGAGCGGATACGGCGTGATGTGAGGTGTTTCTCAAAGTTTTGTAATTGCGATCATTAATTCTCTTTCTCAATTGACAATCATTATCATTCAACCTAATTTGTTGCCAGCTGTGTAGGCGGCGCCTTGTGTACCCGCCCACACTTTTTCAATTGCAGCAGGTGATTTCCATGACGGAACAAGTGTTCACAAGCAAGTGCGATTCACCCTTACTTCAAGCCTTTGTTGAAAACAGGCTCATTCTGGTCAAGATCGCCGCGCGCATTACCGGTTGTCGTTCCAGGGCTGAAGATGTGGTGCAAGACGCCTTCTTCCGCTTGCAGTCAGCGCCGCAAATCACCTCTTCCTTCAAGGCGCAGTTGAGTTACCTGTTTCAGATCGTGCGAAATCTGGCGATCGATCATTACCGCAAGCAGGCGCTGGAGCAGAAATACTCCGGTACAGAAGAGGAAGGCTTGAATGTGGTCATCCACGGCGCGTCGCCCGAAACCTCGCACATCAACTTCTCGACCCTGGAAAACATCGCCGAAGCGCTGACCGAGCTGCCTAGCCGCACGCGCTATGCGTTCGAGATGTACCGGTTGCACGGTGTGCAGCAAAAAGACATCGCCAAGGAGCTGGGCGTGTCCCCCACGCTGGTGAACTTCATGATCCGCGATGCACTGATTCACTGCCGCAAGGTCTCGGGCACCCCGCGCGATACCTTCGCACGCCGTTAAAGCCCGAGCCTTGCGCTCGATCCTGTAGCCGCGGGCGAGGCATGCGACTACAGGTCAGCACGGGTCAGAGCAATGAGCACCCGTCAAAGAACCGCTCGCGGCTTTGCATCATCAGCGCTGCGCGCTTGTGCGGGAAGTTGAACTCTTTTTCGCAGTGATACCCCTGAGCCTGCATGTAGCCGATCATTTTTGCGTTATCGGCACGCGGCTCTGCCACCACCCGCCGGGTGCGCGGGTCAGCCAAAAACAGGTAATGGGTGAGCGCCGACAGCCAACTGGCCACTTTGTGCGGCCCACGATGCGCCTGCTCCCCCACCAGCATATGAATGCCGCGATCAAAATCATCCACGTCGTAAAACGGCGCGATGCGGTCTTCCTTGGCCCAATACGCCTCAAAGTACGCAAATGGCTGATCGTCGAAACAACCGATCAAGGTCAGGGTATGCGGGTCAGCGGCCAGGGTTTCGAGAAACTGGCGATGACGCTCAAGCGTGCCGCCCTCCTCCCAGAAGTCCATGACTCGCGGGGTGTTTTGCCAGCGGCTGAAACGCTCAAGGTCCAACTCGATATCCAGCGTGCGCAGGGAGATCCATTGACCGAGCCGTGAATCAAACCGGCGATACACTTCCCCCTCCGGTTTGGGCGCTCGCAGCGGGTGACGTTTGCCTGCGCTGATGACCATGTGCAATGGATACGCTGGCGCAACTGTTTCGCCCAGCCACGGCTGAGGCCGCTGCCAAAACAGGCTGCGCAAACAGGTGTATTGACCGGCGATGTCAGTGGCCAGAAGCAGACCGTCAAGCAGTGCTTCATGGGGGGGCTGGCTGAGGTGCCAAGTCAGTTGCTGGCAGTGCGGATCACTGGCCAACAACCAGTAACACCCCGCCCAGACGGCCTGGAGTGACGGCGCCGCACGGTGATCGCCCAGGTACACATTCAGCCCTTCGCCGCGCTCAAGTCGCAGGTCGATCAACGGCTCATGGCCGAGGGCAAGGGTCAGGCGGGTGTCTGTCACGTCGGCGCTCAAATCGCGCCAGCAGGGTTGATGCGCTAAAACAGAAGTCATGGTATGGGCTCACGATTATCGTCAACAGTCAGGCTGTTTGACGTTAGCCGCTCGCTGGAATTTAGGGCAGGGTTTGGGGCGATGCCGTGCGAACCGGCACCAGGGCAATTTTGAACGGCGCAAAAATAGCGTTCATTTGCCCGTTGTCCCGCAGTTTTTGCAGCAGGTCTGCAAATTGAGGCCCGGTGATCGGCGCCTGCGGGCGCAACAACGCGTAGTGATGGTAGATCTGGTCGATCCGCTGCGAGACCAGGATGTTGTGCTGGATCTGCGGATCGCGACTGAGCAGCTCAGCCAGGTTGGAGCGCGTGATCAAGGCGATGTCGACCCTGGCGCGCAATACCATCTGCAGATTGCTCTCATGGGAATAGGTGAGCACCGCGTTGAAGGTCTGCGTCAGGTATTTAGGTGAAGAGTCGAACCCTGCAAACGCGTAGTGATAACCGCTGAACAACGCCAACCGCTTGTTGCTCAAGTCGTCGAAGTAATGTTGCTGGCGTTGCGGCTGGCGCCTGGCGACAAACACCTCGGCATCTTCCAGCCCCATGTCGACAGCGCTGTAAGCAATGCCCTGCCAGCCCCAGGCCGGGTTTTCGAACATCACGACATCGACCCGCCCTTGCTCGAAATCGCGGAAGCGACGGGGAATGGAGCTGGGCACCAGTACAAAACGGTAGTCACTTTGCAGGCGGTTCAACGCCTCCAGCAATTGCGGCAGCAAGCCGGTGTCGGCGCCGCTTTCAGGGCGCACGGTGTAAGGGGGGAAATGAGCTGCGCCGACCCTGATTTCCTGAGCCGCCCACACAGGTGTCAGGCACATCATGCCAAGGGCCAGCAACACGCTATGAGCCATCCGGACTGGCAAACACTTCAAACCGTACACCTCTGGAAACGCCCTTGGCTGGAACTTATTGATCGCCACACGACCTGAGATCGGGCGTGCTGGCAATTTAAGCCTGTATAGCCTACCAAGGAAGCGCTTGACTGGCCCATACAAAATAGAACCTAGGCGGATGTCAACGCTTTAGCTACGCTCCATTGCTCAACGCGGATGCTGTTAAAGGAAGCTGCACATGCCTCACTGGCTGGTAATTGATCTGGAAGCCACAACCGACGATGGCGGCTGGCCTCTGGAGGAAATGGAGGTAATTGAAATCGGTGCCAGTGTTGTCACGCGGGCTGGCCGTGAGGTGGATCATTTCCAGCGTTTTATTCGCCCAGCACGCCGCCCTTTGCTCACGCCCTTCTGTCGCCAATTAACACGCATCACTCAAGCCAACATTGATGGCGCGGCACCGCTGCCCCTCGTCTGGGAGCAGTTTGAGCGCTGGCTTGGGCAACACGGGCCCAAGCTTGAGGCCTGGGCCAGCTGGGGCGATTATGACCGCCTGCAACTTGAGCAGGAGTGGCAGCAAAAACAGCTCAACAGTGTGCTGGCACACCTGCCGCACCTGAACCTCAAGCAGCAATTTGCTCATGCCCGTCAGTTGAAGCGACCGCTGGGCCTCAACAGTGCGTTGCAACTGGCGGGCATGCAATTTAACGGTCAGCAACATCGGGCACTGGAAGATGCGCGAAATACCGCACGTTTATTGCCGCTGATTCTTGAAGATAAGCGCTTATAAAAGGGCGTGACGGGATAAAACGGCTTCTGCATACTGGCCAGCCATTTTTAGCCCTTCCCGAGGAATCGCCATGTTTAAAGTCAACGAATACTTCGACGGCACCGTCAAGTCGATTGCCTTCACGCAAGCTGAAGGCAAAGCCACCATTGGCGTCATGGCCCCGGGTGAATACGAGTTCGGTACGGCCGAGCGAGAAATCATGCACGTGGTCTCGGGCGAACTGAGCGTCAAACTGCCAGGCAGCGACACATTTCAAACCTTTAAAACCGCCAGCCAATTCAACGTACCGGCCAACAGCAAGTTTCAGCTCAAGGTCGCGGTTGAAACCGCTTACCTGTGTGAATACCGCTGAGATACCCCCCGGGTGTAGCTACCTCGCAAGGCGCACGCGCAAGACGTCGCCTCGCGTTACTCGTCAACGGCTACACATACAACGCACTCTTCAGGCAATCACTCTCGTCCATTGAACTGCAAGGCCGCCAACCGCGCATACAGAGGGTTGCTGGCGATCAGTTCGGCATGGGTGCCAATAGCCACCAGCTTGCCGTGATCCATGACCGCAATGCGGTCGGCATTTTGCACCGTGGCCAAACGGTGGGCGATCACCAGCGTAGTGCGCCCCGACATCAGGCTGGGCAACGCTTGTTGAATCAAGTGTTCGCTTTGAGCATCCAATGCGCTAGTGGCTTCATCCAGCAACAGGATCGGTGCATCCACCAGTAAGGCGCGGGCAATCGCCAAACGCTGACGTTGGCCGCCCGACAACCCAAGCCCACCATCGCCCAAATGAGTCTGATAACCCTGGGGCATTTGCAAAATGAACTCATGCGCGTGGGCAATGCGCGCGGCCGCCTCCACTTGCGCGTCAGTGGCCTGAGGGTTGCCGTACCGAATGTTGTCCTCCACGGTGCCGAAAAACAGCGCCGGGTTTTGGGACACCAGGGCAAAACAGCGGCGCAGGTCTTGCGGGTCTAATTGCGAAATGGGCAGCCCTTCAAGCAGGATCTGACCGTGCTGCGGGTCGTAGAAGCGCAGCAGCAAATCAAACAGCGTGGATTTGCCCGCGCCAGACGGCCCCACCAGCGCCAATGTCTCGCCTGCATGGATGGTCAGCGTGAGGTCTTCAAGGGCGTAGCGTTCAGGCCGTGACGGGTAGGAAAAATACAGCCGATCAAGCTGAAGATTGCCTGCCACCCGCTCAGGCAAAGCCTGCACCCCCTGGCTGGGCGACACGATCAGGCTTTGGGATTGCAGCAGCTCTGCGATCCGTTCGGCTGCGCCTGCTGCGCGCTGCAATTCACCGATGACTTCACTTAACGTGCCAAAAGCGCTGCCTACGATCAGGCTATAGAACACAAACGCTGCCAGCTCACCGCCCGTGATACGCCCTGCGATCACGTCCATGCCGCCCACCCACAACATGACCCCGACAGCACCCAGCACCAGCAAGATCACCAGCGTTATCAGCCAGGCACGCTGAGCAATACGCTTGCGCGCGGTGGCAAAGGCCTGCTCCACCGTTTGGGCAAAGCGTTGACGGTCCTGCTGTTGGTGGTTATAGGCCTGCACGGTTTTGATCTGCCCCAGCGCTTCGGACACGTAACTGCCTACGTCGGCAATCCGGTCCTGGCTCTCACGCGACAAACCCCGCACCCGTCGGCCGAAAATCAAAATCGGCGCCAGCACCAGGGGCAACGCCACCACCACGATGCTGGTGAGTTTGGGGTTGGTCACGAACAGCAGCACGATACCGCCGATCACCATCAGGCTGTTGCGCAAGAACAGTGACAAGGAAGAGCCAATCACCGATTGCAGCAACGTGGTGTCCGCAGTCAGCCGGGACTGGATTTCCGAGCTGCGGTTGTTCTCATAGAACCCTGGGTGCAAGTCGATCAGATGGTTAAACACCTGGCGCCGGATATCGGCCACCACCCGTTCCCCGATCCACGACACCAGGTAAAAGCGCACAAAAGTGCCCACCGACAATGCCAGCACCAGCAGCATAAACAAGCCGATGGACTGGTTAAGCAGATGCGCAGACTGGGTCATGAAACCTTTGTCCACCAGCAAACGAATACCCTGCCCCATCGACAGCGTGATGCCGGCGGTCACAATCAGCGCCAGTAATGCACCTAGCGCTTGCCAGCGATACGGCGCAACAAAATGAGTGGCCAAACGAATGGCGCGGCGTTGAACGGAAGAAAGCATCCAGGGCATCCGAAAAATCAGCAAAAGAATGGACAGCGATTAAAGGCTGACAGCCTACAACGAATGTTCTGTAAGACCTGTAAACCTTTCTCACTCGTTTTGAATATGACCGGGTGCAGCAAACCGTAGGCCTGAATGATCTAAACCGAGGCTGGTAGTTTCAAGATAATTCTGTTTGAGTAAATGGCCGCCAAGTGTTGTCACTGCTTGGTCATTAAACGGAACTACATTAGCGCTACACCCTGATGAGGAGACAGGCCATGGACTTGCAACACAACGCTCAACACGCAGTACCGGTGATTCGGACTCAGCCAGACCAGTCATTGGGGTGCGCGATCATTGATGCGCAGGGCAATGAAGTGTCGATCACTGAAGAAATGATTCAACACGCGTGCGCCGAACTGGATAAACGCCTGGTTCAGCCCAAGCACGAGAATTGATAGCCGTCGTTGGGTGACATCGGTTTAACCACGCATCCACCTGTAGGCGCGAACTTGCTTCGCGCCTACAGGGACCTTGTTCAGGCGACCGTTTAAACGACTACACACCCGAGCGCTGTGACCATCGACGTCAGCGTCTCGTGTTCACCTTCAATGTGTACCGCCAGCCCTTCAATCTCGCGACGCACCGGGTAATGCTTGCGCAAGGCATCGAACGCCAGCTTTTGTTGCTCAACCGTACCGACCAGACTGCGGCGAAATTCAGCATCGTCACGACGCGGGTCATACACGCCCCGACACAACATGGCCAATGCCCAGTCCAGATCACTGTTGGCGCTGAGTTCAACCTTGGCCAACCACGGTGCTGGCAGCAAGTCCGCCAGGTGGACTTCAGGTGTTTGCCCCCACGCATCACACAACGCCTGATAAATCTGCGCCGTGCCGCGTTGCTTGCCGTCCAGGCTGTAACCCGCGATGTGCGGGGTCGCCAACACGCACAGCTCCGCCAATTCAACATCCACCTGCGGCTCACCTTCCCAGACATCCAGCACGGCTTGCAGGTCTTCACGCTCGGTCAACACCTGGCGCAGCGCTGCATTATCGACCACCGGTCCGCGGCTGGCATTAATCAGCCAGGTACCAGGCTTGAGTTGGTTCAAGCGTTGCGCGTTGAGCAAGTGCCAGGTCGCATCATTGCCGGATTTGATCAGCGGGGTGTGCAGGCTGAGCACGTCGCACTGCTCGATGATCTGCTCGAGGGTGACGTAATCGCCGCCTTCTGCTGCCTGACGCAGCGGGTCGCACACTTTGACGTTCCAGCCAAGTGCGCGCAGCACGTTGACCAGCCGCCCACCGACCTCACCCGCACCGATCACGCCATAGGTACGCTGCTTGAGGTCTACGCCTTCGATCTCCGCCAGCGTCAACAAACTGCCCAGCACGTAGTCCACGACCCCGCGCGCATTGCAGCCCGGCGCGCTGGCCCACTGAATACCGGCTTGTTCGAAGTAGTCCAGCGCCAAGTGATCGGTGCCAATGGTGCACGTGCCGACAAATCTCACCGCACTGCCTTCCAGCAGCTCGCGGTCGACGCGCGTCACTGAACGCACCAGCAACACATCGGCATCATGCACGTCGGCACGGGTGATTTGACGCCCCGGCAAACGGCGGATTTCACCGAATGAGGCAAAGAACGGTTCGATCAGCGGAATATTTTCATCAGCAACAATCAACATGGCAGGCTCCTTTGGCGGAGCAGCAGTGTAGGCGTTGTTGTACACAATGGGCCAGTGAGGTGTCGCGCGAGTTTCTTCAGCCTGCTTACAAAGCTGCTACAACTCGGCGGTTAGGGGCGCGTACAATCCCCGCCTTTGCGCGTTAAACACTGTGGATGCACGCTTGTGAATTCTGTTTCTCCTGATATTTGTGCCACTCGCATCAGCCGCCCTGCACGGGTACGTACCGAAGTACGCGCGCTGATGGCGCTGGCGTTTCCGATCATCATTTCCCAAGTGGCCACCACGGCGATGGGGTTTGTCGATGCGGTCATGGCTGGGCGAGTCGGCCCGCGCGATCTGGCGGCCGTGGCGCTGGGCAACTCGGTGTGGGTGCCGGTATTTCTGCTGATGTCTGGCATTTTGCTGGCCACCACGCCCAAAGTCGCTCAGCGTTTCGGCGCCAACAACCACCGTGACATCGGCCCTATCGTGCGCCAGGCCCTGTGGCTGGCCTTGATAACCGGCGTCTGCGCCGCCTTGATTCTGATCGCGGCCGAACCCTTGCTGCACTGGATGAAGGTCGCGCCTGACTTGATTGAACCGTGCATGGGCTATTTGCACGGGATTGCCAGCGGCATGCCCGCCGTGGCGATTTACTGCGTGCTGCGCGGGTTCAGTGACGGGCTGGGTAAAACCCGCCCGAGCATGGTGCTGGGCCTGTGTGCGCTGGCGCTGAACATCCCTCTCAACTACGTGTTCATCTATGGCCATTTGGGCGTACCGGCCATGGGTGGCGTCGGTTGCGGCTGGGCGACGGCCATTGTGATGTGGTTTATGGCGTTGGGCATGGTGGTGTGGACGTACCGTGGCGCGATCTATCAAACGAGCCAGGTGTACAGCCATTTCGAATGGCCCCAGTGGCCCATTCTTAAACGCTTGCTCAGCGTCGGCCTGCCCATTGGTATCGCCGTGTTTGCCGAGTCGAGCATTTTTGCGGTGATTGCGTTGTTGATTGGCAGCCTGGGCGCAACCGTGGTTTCTGGCCATCAAATTGCCCTTAACTTCAGCTCGCTGGTGTTCATGATCCCCTACTCATTGGGGATGGCGATCACCGTGCGCGTGGGTCAGGCGCTGGGCCGTGAGCAACCGCGTGAAGCCCGCTTTGTCGCAGGCGTAGGCATGGGCACCGCACTGGTGTGGGCGTGTATTTCCGCCAGTTTGATTCTGCTGCTGCGCGGGCCGATTGCCAGTATCTACACCGCCGATCCAATGGTGCTTGAAGTGGCTACCCTGCTGCTGGTGTTCGCAGCGCTGTATCAGTTTTCGGACGTGATTCAAGTGACCGCAGCCGGTGCCCTGCGCGGGTATCAAGACACGCGGGTGACGATGATCATGACCTTGTTCGCGTACTGGGGTGTGGGCTTGCCCGTGGGCTATGCGCTGGGCCTGACCGACTGGTTGGGCGAACCCAGCGGCCCGAGCGGGTTGTGGCAAGGCTTGATTGTCGGCCTGACCTGCGCGGCGTTAATGCTCAGCGTGCGACTGGTGAGCAGTGCCAAAAAACGCATTCGTGCGGCCCGCATCTAGCCTGGTTGGACACACGGTTTGCGTTGCAACCTTGCGCCGCCTGCGTCAGCGACTACGGGGTTTGTCTTGATCCCTGTAGTAGCTGGCGCAGGCGGCGGTCGGTTTTATCCCTGCTTTTTGCGGATCCAGTACAGGTACGTGCCCGCCTCTTCTTTTTGTTCCACCAGTTCGTGATCCAGAAACACACAAAACTTGGGGATGTCGCGTTTTGTCGAAGGGTCGGTGGCAATCACTTTCAACACACCACCCGGCACCAGGTCGCGGATGTGTTGATGCAACATCATCACCGGCTCCGGGCAGTTAAGGCCGCTGGCATCCAGCGTGCCGTCAACCGGCAGGTCAGCGCTACTCATCAGTCACTCCTTAATCAACGGGATTTAGGTTTTTTCACGTCCAGTCGACGCAAGTGGCAGGTCACTTCTTCGCGGTCGTGGTACAGCTGCTTGCAGCCAATTTCGACCGTGATGCCACGCGCCTTGAAGCCATCGGCGATGCGATCGAGCAAACGGCGCACTTCGGCATAGCGCTGCTTCATGGGCAACTTGAGGTTGACCACCGCTTCACGGCAGTGACCGTCGCCGATCCACTCTTCGAGCATTGCCGCATTGCGCGCAGGCTTTTCGACGATGTCGCAGACCATCCAGTCCACCGGCTGTTTAGGCTTGAAGGTAAAACCGTCAGCCATCAAATGCTGCACCAGCCCCGTGTCCATCAAGCTCTCGGCCATCGGGCCGTTGTCGATGGCCGTCACCAGCATGCCACGGTTGACCAACTGCCAGGTCCAACCGCCCGGTGCGGCGCCCAGGTCAACCCCGGTCATGTCGCTGTGCAGACGATCGTCCCACTGCTCACGGGGGATGAAGTGGTGCCAGGCTTCTTCAAGCTTCAAGGTCGAGCGACTTGGCGCCTCACGCGGGAACTTCAAGCGCGGGATGCCCATTGGCCACATCGCACTGTTGCCAGACTCGGCCAGCCCAAGGAACAGCTCGCGACCACTTTTAACCGTCAACAGCAAACGCGGTTTGCTGTCATCGTCTTCCACCAGCTTGCCGGCCTTGATCAGCGCCTTGCGCAGGTGAGCGTCAAACTTTTTACAGAAGTTGGACAGCTCTTTGCCGTCATTGGTATCGACCATTTCCAGCCACAGGCTGCCACACACCGCAAAATCGGCCATGTGTTCAAGGATCACACTGATACGGTCGGTTTCGGGCAACTCAATAAATTCACCCCGCGCCCACTGCCGCGGAAAAATCAGTTCGGCGAAACGCAAACCGCGCATCAGGCGTTCAGCGCCGCCCGCTTCGGTGCACACAAATTCGGCGCAGGCACTGGCAGGTTTGGCTTTGGCGTAACCGGACACATTGAGGCGCGCGGCATGCTCGGCGATTTCCGAGCAGACCTCACCTTCAAAACCTGGGCGGCAGTGCATAAAAACGGTGTTCATTGAATCACTCCTGAGCAGCGCGCGAGGATTAGCCCGCTGCACATCCTTGCTTTGGCGCAAGGACTGTCACAAAAAGGCCGGCATGATAACTGAGATTGGAACCTTGAACCTGCATAGACAGTCCAGTTATTAGCCAGTTTGATGAATCAGAGCTAGGTTAGAAGCTCAGTTTGTTCCACACGACCCGTACCGTGCGGGTCTAAAGGAGTCATTTCATGTCCTCCCTCGATAGCCTGAACACCCTCAGTACATTAAAAGTCGACGATAAGACTTATCACTACTTCAGCCTCCCGCTGGCCGCCAAAACACTCGGCGATCTCAGTCGCTTGCCGATGTCACTCAAGGTGCTGCTGGAGAACCTGCTGCGTTGGCAAGACAACAAGACCGTCACTGAAACCGACCTCAAGTCCCTGGCGGCGTGGCTTAAGGAGCGTCGCTCGGATCGCGAAATCCAATATCGCCCGGCCCGCGTACTGATGCAGGACTTCACCGGGGTGCCCGCCGTGGTCGATCTGGCGGCCATGCGTGCCGCGATGGCCAAGGCCGGTGGCGACCCGCAGCGCATCAACCCGCTGTCGCCAGTGGACCTGGTAATCGACCACTCCGTGATGGTCGACAAATTTGCCAGCCCCAGCGCCTTTGAACAGAACGTTGACATTGAAATGGAGCGTAACGGCGAACGTTATGCGTTCCTGCGCTGGGGCCAAAACGCGTTCGACAACTTCAGCGTCGTGCCACCGGGCACCGGGATTTGCCATCAGGTGAACCTGGAGTACCTGGGGCGAACGGTCTGGACCAAAGACGAAGACGGCCGCACCTATGCCTTTCCTGACACGCTGGTAGGCACCGATTCCCACACCACCATGATCAACGGCCTGGGCGTACTGGGCTGGGGCGTAGGCGGTATCGAGGCTGAAGCGGCGATGCTCGGCCAACCCGTGTCGATGCTGATCCCGGAAGTCGTGGGCTTCAAGCTCAGTGGCAAACTCAAAGAAGGCATCACTGCCACCGACCTGGTGCTGACGGTGACGCAAATGCTGCGCAGCAAAGGCGTGGTCGGCAAGTTTGTTGAGTTTTATGGCGACGGTCTCGCGGATTTACCGCTGGCCGACCGTGCGACGCTGGCCAACATGGCACCCGAATACGGTGCGACCTGCGGCTTTTTCCCAGTGGATCAAATCACTTTGGACTACCTGCGCCTGTCCGGGCGCCCCGACGCCACTGTGAAACTGGTCGAAGCCTATTGCAAGGCGCAGGGCCTGTGGCGTGAACCGGGTCAGGAACCGGTGTTCACCGACACATTGGCGCTGGACATGGCCACCGTCGAGGCCAGCCTGGCCGGGCCGAAACGCCCACAAGACCGCGTTTCGCTGCCCAACGTGGGCCAAGCGTTTAGTGATTTTCTGAGCCTGCAATTCAAACCCACCAACAAAGAAGAAGGCCGTCTGGAAAGTGAAGGCGGAGGCGGTGTCGCCGTGGGCAATGCCGACTTGGTGGGTGAAGCCGATTACGACTGGGAAGGTAAAACCTATCGCCTGAAAAACGGCGCCGTGGTGATTGCTGCGATTACCTCGTGCACCAATACCTCCAACCCGAGCGTGATGATGGCAGCGGGCCTGGTGGCCAAAAAGGCGGTCGAAAAAGGCCTGATGACTCAACCTTGGGTCAAAACCTCCCTCGCACCCGGCTCCAAAGTCGTCACCGACTACTACAAGGCGGCGGGCCTGACGCCTTATCTGGATCAACTGGGTTTTTCGCTGGTGGGTTACGGCTGTACCACCTGTATTGGCAACTCCGGCCCGTTGCCTGACCCCATTGAAAAAGCCATCACCCAAAACGATTTGACCGTGGCCTCCGTGCTGTCCGGCAACCGGAACTTTGAAGGACGGGTTCACCCGCTGGTCAAAACCAACTGGCTGGCCTCCCCGCCGCTGGTGGTTGCTTACGCCCTGGCGGGCAGCGTGCGCACGGACATCAGCAGTGAACCGCTGGGCATTGGCAAAGACGGCCAGCCGGTGTACCTGCGCGATATCTGGCCCAGCCAAAAAGAAATCGCCGACGCCGTGGCCAAGGTCAGTACCGCCATGTTCCACAAGGAATACGCCGAAGTGTTTGCGGGCGATGAGCAATGGCAAGCCATCGAAGTGCCACAGGCGGCCACTTACGTGTGGCAGGCGGACTCGACCTACATTCAGCACCCGCCGTTCTTCGATGACATCAGCGGACCCTTGCCGGTGATCAAGGACGTTGAAGGTGCTCGGGTGCTGGCATTGCTCGGCGATTCGGTGACCACCGACCACATCTCCCCGGCCGGCAATATCAAGGCCGACAGCCCCGCCGGGCATTACCTGCGCGAAAAAGGCGTCGAACCGCGAGACTTCAACTCTTACGGTTCGCGCCGTGGCAACCATGAAGTGATGATGCGCGGCACCTTTGCCAACATCCGCATTCGTAACGAAATGCTTGGCGGTGAAGAAGGCGGCAACACGATTTATATCCCGACCGGCGAAAAGCTGTCGATCTATGATGCGGCCATGCGCTATCAGGCCTCGGGCACGCCGCTGGTGGTGATTGCCGGTCAGGAATATGGCACCGGCTCCAGCCGCGACTGGGCCGCCAAAGGCACCAACCTGCTGGGCGTCAAAGCCGTGATTGCCGAAAGTTTTGAACGTATTCACCGCTCCAATCTGGTGGGCATGGGCGTGTTGCCCTTGCAGTTCAAGCTTGATCAAAATCGCAAAAGCCTGAACCTGACCGGCAAGGAAACCCTGGACATTCTGGGCCTGAGCGGCGCCGAGTTGCAGCCGCGCATGAACCTGACGCTGGTGATTACCCGTGAAAACGGCAGCAAAGAGCAGGTTGAGGTGTTGTGCCGCATCGACACCCTAAATGAGGTGGAGTACTTCAAGGCCGGAGGCATTTTGCACTATGTGCTGCGTCAATTAATTGCTTCCTGAAAACCGGAAGGCACTTACGACGTTTTTTGATAAATCCGTCTCAGCGTGATCGTTATAATTGCGCGCCCCGAACATGTGTCGGGGCGTCTTTTTTTCGACCACTCAAAGGATTTTCATGATTGCTCTGCCATGGCCTTATCTGGCACTTCTGACGCTGGGATACGGGTTTGCCTTGAGCTACGGCCAATGGGGTCTGCAAGCTGCGGGCGCAGGCTCATTACTGATCATTAGCGGGCTTGCAGCACTGCAAACCCGGCACCGTTACCTGCGTTATGCAGGGCACGGGCTGTTCGTATTGGTAGCGCTGGCCCTGGCCATGCACTGGCTGCCGGGGTTCCATAATGGCCGCGCCATCGCCCCTCAACGGCTGACCCCTGATGCCGTACCGTTCTCGATGTACCTCAACCTCGACAAACCCCTAATCGGCTTTTGGCTGCTGCTGGTGTGCCCGTGGATTGCCACGCGCCTCAACTGGCGTGCCTCCCTCGGCGCAACCCTGATGGGGCTTGCACTGGCAGTCACCGGCGCACTGGGCGCAGCGCTGTTACTGGGCATGATCAACTGGGCGCCAAAATGGCCGCCTCAAGGCTGGCTGTGGTTATTGAATAACCTGCTGCTGGTCACGCTGGTCGAAGAGGTGTTGTTTCGTGGCTATATACAAGGCGGCCTGAGTCGCTGGCTCAAACAGGTGCCTTATGGGCAAGCACTGGCGCTCTTGATCGCCAGCGCACTCTTTGGCCTGGCACATATTGCCGCAGGCTGGCAGTGGATGCTGTTGGCGGGAATCGCGGGGGTCGGCTATGGTTTGGCCTACCGTTTTGGGGGGCTCGGTGCGGCGATCGCCACCCATTTGGGGCTCAACGTGCTGCACTTTGTTTTTTTCACCTACCCGATGCTGATGCCATAGGCGTCAACCGGCCCTCGTAGTGGCGCTATGACAGCGCCCCGCGACTGAAATATTAATTAAACAATTCCCCCCATGGGCCGACACCCTGTCAAAGCCTTGCGGATTGAAACGACATGCGTAATAACCAGCCCATCACTCAACGCGAACGCACATTCCCCGCTCAACAACGGTTGATTTCCACGACCGATGCCAAAGGCGTCATTACCTATTGCAACGACGCCTTTGTCGAGATCAGCGGGTTTTCGCGTGAAGAGCTGATGCGCGCTCCGCACAACCTTGTGCGCCATCCCGACGTGCCGCCTGCGGTCTTCGACCACATGTGGACCACCCTGAAAAAGGGTTTGCCGTGGATGGGCATCGTCAAAAACCGCTGCAAGACGGGCGACCACTACTGGGTTAACGCCTACGTAACGCCGGTGTTCGACGGCGAACGCGTGGTGGGCTACGAGTCGGTACGCGTCAAACCGACCGCCGAACAAGTGCGTCGGGCCGAAGCCCTGTACTCGCGAATCAATCGTGGCAAAGCGGCCATCCCGCAGCGCGACAAGTGGCTGCCGGTCTTGCAAGACTGGCTGCCGTTTATTCTGGTTAGCCAGTTGAGCTTCATGATCGGCGCCCTGCTCACCTCCAGTTGGGGTTTTGCCCTGGCCGCCGTGTTGTCGATTCCGCTGGGCCTGCTGGGCCTGACCTGGCAGCAGCGCGGTATCAAGCGCTTGCTGCGTTTGGCCGAGCAAACCACGTCTGACCCGCTGATCGCGCAGATGTACACCGACAGCCGTGGCCCGCAAGCGCGTCTGGAAATGTCCATTCTGAGCCAGGAAGCGCGCCTCAAAACCTGCCTGACACGCCTGCAAGACACCGCCGAGCACTTGAGCGACCAGGCTCGTCAATCTGACGCGCTGGCGCACCAAAGCTCCACCGGGCTTGAACGTCAACGTATGGAAACCGAGCAAGTGGCCACGGCCGTCAACCAAATGGCGGCGACCACGCAAGAAGTCGCCAGCCACGTACAACGCACCGCTGACGCCACCCAGGAAGCCAATCGCCTGACCCGCCGCGGCCGTGACATTGCCGGTGAAACCCGCGAAGCCATCGAGCGCTTGTCGGTGGTGGTCGGCGAGACCGGTGCCACGGTGACGCAACTGGCCAAAGACAGTGACGAAATCGGCGGCGTCGTCGATGTGATCAAAGGCATTGCCGACCAGACCAACCTGCTGGCGCTGAACGCCGCCATCGAAGCCGCCCGGGCGGGTGAGATGGGCCGTGGCTTTGCGGTGGTCGCCGATGAAGTCCGCCAACTGGCGCAACGCACCAGCACCTCGACCGGGCAAATTCACAGCCTGATCGCCAAGCTGCAACAGACCGCCGCCAGCGCCGTGCAAACCATGGACGCCGGGCACCGTCAGGCTGAAGAAGGCGTGGCGCGGGTACTGGAAGCTGACGAGGCGTTAGTGGGCATTAGCGAAGCCGTGGCCAACATCACCGACATGACCACGCAAATCGCGGCCGCGACCGAAGAACAAAGTTCGGTCGCCGAAGAGATCAGCCGCAACATCAGCACCATTGCTGACCTGGCTGACCAAACCTCCGATCAGGCCCAACGCTCGGCACAACTGAGTGAAGAACTGACCCAGACCGTCAATGTGCAGTATTCGTTGGTGGAGCGGTTTAACCGCTAATCCTGAGACCGCTCGTCAGGCACTGCGCAGTGGCCGGTTTTACGATTGCTGCGCAACCGGACGCAGCCTCGCACTACTCGTCAGCCACTACAGGTTTTGCGTTCACATCGTTCGAGCGCCTACGCATGATTTATTGCTGTTGTATCAAATATGGCTGCGCAACCAGCTCGCAATATGATCCGCAGCCGCATTCAGGTGCTGCTCATGGGTGAAGCCCGAGGCCTTGAGCGGCTTGAGGTCGTGATCGCCCGCCACCAACCACATCACGTCAATGCGCGGTGACAGTGTGTAAGCCTCCACGGTTTCACGGTTGCCCAACGCATCCCGTTCACCCTGCACGATCAACGTCGGGGTTTTTAAATCGGCCAGATGCGCCACACGAGGCTTCTCGGGTTTACCCACGGCATAGAACGGATAGCCCAAACACACCAAGCCATCTGCGTGTAGCGCATCCGCCAGCAAACTGGCCATGCGCCCACCCATGGATTTGCCGCCAATGGCCAATGGCCCAGCGACATGCCGTCGCACCTCTTCATACACCTCGCTCCAGCACTCAAGCAGTTTGACCTGCTGATTGGGAGGCCTTTTGCCACCATCAAGCCTGCGCTGAGCCATGTACGGGAACTCGAAGCGCAGGACGCTGACCCCGCGAGCAGCAAGGCGTTCAGCCATTTCGCTCATCCACACGCTGTCCATCGGCGCGCCTGCGCCATGCGCCAGGATCAAGGTCGCAGCAGGGGTGATGGGTGCGCAGTTCCACAGCCAACCTCGCTGCTGCACGCGCTGCGCCCATTGATCCTTGTCAATACCGACATCACCCGCTACGCCCATGCTTGCCTCGCTTTTAGTCTGCTTATAACTCCAGGCGCGCGTTTGTACGCGCCTGATCCGTGGATGGGGAACCATGAACACTTCTACAAGTACCGCCTACAACTACAAGGTGGTCCGCCAATTTGCCATTATGACGGTGGTTTGGGGCATCGTCGGTATGGGGCTCGGCGTTTTTCTCGCCGCGCAGTTGGTCTGGCCAGAACTTAACTTCAATCTGCCTTGGACAAGTTTCGGGCGCCTGCGCCCTCTGCACACCAACGCCGTGATCTTCGCTTTCGGCGGCTGCGCACTGTTCGCATCGTCGTTCTACTCGGTGCAACGCACCTGCCAGGCGACCCTGTTCGCACCTAAAATCGCCGCGTTCACCTTTTGGGGTTGGCAGTTGGTGATTTTGCTGGCCGCGATCAGCCTGCCGCTCGGTTACACCAGTTCCAAGGAATACGCCGAGCTGGAATGGCCGATCGACATTCTGATCACCATCGTCTGGGTCGCCTATGCCATCGTGTTCTTCGGCACGATCATGAAGCGCAAGACCAAGCACATCTACGTGGGCAACTGGTTCTTCGGCGCGTTTATCGTGACCGTGGCGATTTTGCACATCGTTAACAACCTGGAAATCCCGGTCAGCTTCACCAAGTCCTACTCACTTTACGGTGGCGCCACTGACGCCATGGTGCAGTGGTGGTACGGCCACAACGCCGTAGGCTTTTTCCTGACTGCTGGCTTCCTGGGGATGATGTACTACTTCGTGCCGAAACAGGCCGAACGTCCGATCTACTCCTATCGCCTGTCTATCGTGCACTTCTGGGCGCTGATCACTCTCTATATCTGGGCCGGTCCGCACCACTTGCACTACACCGCACTGCCAGACTGGGCACAGTCGCTGGGCATGGTGATGTCACTGATTCTGCTGGCACCGAGCTGGGGCGGCATGATCAACGGCATGATGACCCTCTCGGGCGCCTGGCATAAGTTGCGCAGTGACCCGATCCTGCGCTTTTTGGTGGTGTCACTGGCGTTCTACGGCATGTCGACCTTCGAAGGCCCGATGATGGCAATCAAGACCGTCAACGCCCTCTCCCACTACACCGACTGGACCATTGGTCACGTACACGCCGGTGCGCTGGGCTGGGTAGCGATGATTTCGATTGGCGCCCTGTACCACATGATCCCGAAAATTTTCGGCCGCCCGCAGATGTACAGCCTGGGCTTGATCAACGCGCACTTCTGGCTGGCAACCATCGGCACCGTGCTGTACATCGCCTCGATGTGGGTCAACGGCATCGCTCAAGGCCTGATGTGGCGCGCAGTCAACGAAGACGGCACGCTGACTTACTCCTTCGTCGAAACCCTGGTGGCCAGCCACCCTGGCTTTGTGGTGCGACTGGTCGGTGGGGCGATTTTCCTCAGCGGCATGTTGCTGATGGCTTACAACACTTGGCGCACTGTGCGTAACGCCGAGCCCGCTGAAGTCGTAGCCGCCGCGCAGATGGCCTGAGGAGTTCGCCATGAAACATGAAGTCGTAGAGAAGAACATCGGCCTGATGCTGTTGCTGATGATTCTGTGTGTGAGTGTGGGCGGTCTGACGCAGATCGTGCCGCTGTTCTTTGAAGACGTGACCAACACCCCGGTGGAGGGCATGAAGCCTTACACCGCACTGCAACTGGAAGGGCGTGACATCTATATCCGCGAAGGCTGCGTGCAGTGTCACTCGCAGATGATTCGTCCATTCCGTGCCGAAACCGAGCGTTATGGTCACTACTCGGTTGCCGGTGAAAGTGTCTGGGATCACCCGTTCCTGTGGGGTTCCAAGCGTACAGGCCCCGACCTTGCCCGCGTTGGCGGTCGTTACTCGGATGACTGGCACCGCGCGCACTTGTACAACCCGCGCAACGTAGTGCCTGAGTCGAAAATGCCCGCCTACCCTTGGTTGGTGGCCACGCCGGTAGACGACAGCCACACCCGCAAGAAGCTTGAAGTCATGCGCATGATGGGCGTGCCGTACACCGACGAAGACATCGCCGCAGCCAAGGACTCAGTCAAGGGCAAGACCGAAATGGACGCGTTGGTGGCTTACTTGCAGGGCCTGGGCACTGCCATCAAGAGCAAGAGGTGAGCCATGGTTTTGGAGATGAGTAGTGGAATGATTCGCGGCCTGGGCACTGTCGTCGTGGCCGTGGCGTTTATCGGCCTGGCGTTGTGGGTGTTCAGCCCGCGGCGCAAGTCCGAATTCGAAGACGCGACCTTACTGCCATTCAAGGACGATCCAGAAGCCATCAAACACGTCGAGCAAGAACAAGCGTCTAGGAGTAACAACGCATGACCACCTTCTGGAGTATCTATATCTGCGTGCTGACCATCGGCACGCTGATCGGCCTGACTTGGCTGCTGGTTGGTACGCGCAAGGGTGAAACCAAGAGCGAAACCGTCGAGACCATGGGGCACGCCTTTGATGGCATCGAGGAATACGACAACCCGCTGCCGCAGTGGTGGTTCATGTTGTTCGTCGCCACCCTGGTGTTTGGCGTGGGTTATCTGATCCTCTACCCCGGTCTGGGCAACTGGAAGGGCCTGCTGCCGGGTTATGAAGATGGCTGGACCGGGGTCAACGAATGGCAAAAAGAGATGGACAAGGCAGACGCCAAGTTCGGGCCTATTTTCGCCAAGTACGCCGCCATGCCTGTAGAGCAAGTCGCTCAGGACCCTAAAGCGCTGAAAATGGGCGGACGCCTGTTTGCCTCAAACTGCTCGGTGTGCCACGGCTCGGATGCCAAGGGTGCCTTCGGCTTCCCCAACCTCGCTGATAACTCATGGCGCTGGGGCGGCGATGCCGACACCATCAAGGCCACGATCATGGGCGGACGCATGGCAGCCATGCCTGCGTGGGGTGAAGTGCTGGGTGAAGACGGGGTCAAGAACGTAGCGGCTTATGTACGTCACGACCTGGCTGGCCTGCCACTGCCGCAAGGTACTGCGGTCGATCTGGCCGCAGGCAAGCAAGCGTTCGACACCACTTGCGTGGCGTGCCACGGCGCAACGGGCAAAGGCACACCGATCATGGGTGCACCTGACCTGACGCAACCGGCCGCGTTCATCTATGGCACCAGCCTGGCGCAATTGCAGCAAACCATTCGTCACGGTCGTCAGGGCCACATGCCTGCGCAAAACGAATTGTTGGGCAATGACAAAGTGCAACTGCTGGCGGCATACGTGTTCAGCTTGTCGCACGGTAAGCAAGAGGAGAAATCAGCGGAATAATTTCCGGACATTTCCTGCCGCATCATTTTGGTGCGGCAGTTCCCGCCCCAAATCGCGACCAAGTGTCGCACCCCTCCCCCCTCCCTCATTGCTCTCTCGCCATTCGGGACTAAGCTCTTAGTTCTGGGATTCGGCCTACGCCGTATTCAGGTCAAGTGAAAAAAATCGGTCAGTTGAAGGGCAGTGATACGGGCCACACTGGTGGGTTTATACCGGCTGTCATCGATTGCGGTCTTCGCCATGATGTCGCCGTGCCTTATCCCCACCCGGTTTTAACCGCCACCTTCCCCTTCGCCTGCGTGCGCCACACACTAAATTTTCGCGGTCGAATTTGACCCTACGATACGTGTGGAAAGGGCGCAGAATCAGCGTTGGAAAGCATTGACCGAGGTCATGCTGCGTTGCAATAACCCTACGCTTTATACATACTTGCGCCCGATTTTTACTCCTAATAAAACACCTAAACCGTGGAACCTTAGAATGAGCACAGCAATCAGTCCGACTGCTTATAACTATAAGGTAGTCCGCCAGTTCGCCATCATGACGGTGGTCTGGGGGATCCTTGGCATGGGGCTCGGGGTTTTCATCGCTTCACAACTTGTGTGGCCTGAATTAAACCTTGGCCTTGAGTGGACGACCTTCGGCCGTCTACGTCCTTTGCACACCAACCTGGTGATTTTCGCCTTCGGCGGTTGTGCATTGTTCGCCACCTCTTATTACGTCGTGCAGCGCACCTGCCAAACGCGCCTGATCTCCGACACCCTCGCGGCCTTCACCTTCTGGGGCTGGCAAGCGGTGATTGTCGGTGCCTTGATCACGCTGCCGCTGGGCTACACCACGACCAAAGAATACGCAGAGCTGGAATGGCCTTTGGCTATCCTGCTGGCCATCGTCTGGGTGGTCTACGGCATTGTGTTCTTCGGCACGATTACCAAGCGCAAAACCAAGCACATTTATGTGGGCAACTGGTTTTACGGTGCATTCATTGTCGTCACGGCCATGCTGCATATCGTTAACCACGCTTCCTTGCCTGTGAGTCTTTTCAAGTCCTACTCGGCGTACGCCGGTGCGACTGACGCCATGATTCAGTGGTGGTATGGCCACAACGCCGTAGGTTTCTTCCTCACCACCGGCTTCCTGGGGATGATGTACTACTTCGTACCCAAGCAAGCTGAACGTCCGATCTACTCGTATCGTTTGTCGATCGTGCACTTCTGGGCGCTGATTACCCTGTACATCTGGGCCGGTCCTCACCACTTGCACTACACCGCACTGCCAGACTGGGCACAGTCGCTGGGCATGGCGATGTCGATCATCCTGCTGGCACCCAGCTGGGGCGGCATGATCAACGGCATGATGACCCTGTCGGGCGCCTGGCATAAGCTGCGCACCGACCCGATCCTGCGCTTCCTCGTGGTATCACTGGCGTTCTACGGCATGTCGACCTTCGAAGGTCCGATGATGGCCATCAAGACCGTCAACTCGCTGTCGCACTACACCGACTGGACCATCGGCCACGTTCACGCTGGCGCGCTGGGCTGGGTAGCGATGATTTCGATTGGCGCCCTGTACCACATGATTCCTCGCCTCTACGGGCAGAAAGCGATGTTCAGCACCAGCCTGATCAACACGCACTTCTGGCTCGCGACCATCGGCACCGTGCTGTACATCGCCTCGATGTGGGTCAACGGCATCACCCAGGGCCTGATGTGGCGCGCCATCAACGACGACGGCACGCTGACCTACTCGTTCGTCGAAGCGCTGCAAGCCAGCCACCCTGGCTTTATCGTTCGCGCCATCGGCGGGGCTTTCTTCGCCAGCGGCATGCTGTTCATGGCCTATAACGTGTTCCGCACCGTACGCGCCTCGAACCCGGTAGAAGCTGAAGCAGCGACCAAGATCGCTGTAGTTGGAGCCCACTGATGAAGCACGAAACAGTCGAGAAGAATATTGGCCTGATGGCCTTCTTCATGGTCATCGCCGTCAGTATTGGCGGCCTGACCCAAATCGTTCCGCTGTTCTTCCAGGACGTGACCAACACGCCCGTCGAAGGCATGAAGCCGCGCCCTGCCCTCGAGCTTGAAGGCCGTGACATCTACATCGCCAACGGCTGCGTTCAGTGCCACTCGCAGATGATTCGCCCGTTCCGTGCCGAAACCGAACGCTATGGCCACTACTCGGTAGCCGGTGAAAGCGTGTGGGATCACCCGTTCCTGTGGGGCTCCAAACGTACCGGCCCGGACTTGGCCCGTGTCGGCGGTCGTTACTCGGATGACTGGCAGCGTGCTCACCTGTACAACCCGCGCAACGTAGTGCCCGAGTCAGTCATGCCAGCCTACCCGTTCCTCGTTGAACGCAAGCTGGACGGCAAGGACACCGCGAAAAAAATGGAAGTCTTGCGCACGCTCGGCGTCCCTTACACCGACGAAGACATCGCCGGCGCCAAGGATGCAGTGAAGGGCAAAACCGAAATGGACGCACTGGTGGCTTACCTCCAGGGCTTGGGCACCATCATCAAAAGCAAACGGTGATTTAGATGGATATCGGGATGATTCGTGGCCTGGGCACTGTCGTCGTGATGGTGGCTTTTATCGGTTTGGCGCTGTGGGTGTTCAGCCCGCGACGCAAGTCAGAATTTGAAGACGCAACCTTATTGCCGTTCAAGGATGATCCCGAAGCCATCAAGCACGTCGAGCAAGAGCAAGCTTCTAGGAGTAACAAAGAATGACTACGTTCTGGAGTCTGTACGTCACAGTCCTCACTCTGGGTACCATCTTCGCCTTGACCTGGTTGTTGCTGGCCACCCGAAAGGGCCAACGCAGCGAGCAGACTGACGAGACAGTTGGGCACTCTTACGACGGGATTGAGGAGTACGACAACCCGATGCCGAAATGGTGGTTCATGTTGTTTGTGGGCACCGTGATTTTTGCCTTGGGCTACCTGGTACTTTACCCGGGGCTGGGTAACTGGAAAGGCCTGCTGCCGGGCTACCAGCACTTGGACACGCAAAAGGAAACACCGTTTGCCAATGGCCAGACGGGCTGGACCGGTGTTCACGAGTGGGAAAAGGAAATGGCCAAGGCGGACGCCAAGTTTGGTCCGATCTTCGCCAAATTCGCTGCCATGCCCATTGAAGAAGTTGCTAAAGATCCGCAAGCGCTGAAGATGGGTGGCCGCCTGTTCGCCTCCAACTGCTCGGTGTGCCACGGTTCTGACGCTAAAGGCGCTTATGGCTTCCCCAACCTGACCGACGCCGACTGGCGCTGGGGCGGTAGCCCGGAAGAAATCAAGACTACGATCATGGGCGGCCGTCATGCGGTCATGCCAGGCTGGTCTGAAGTCATTGGTGAACAAGGTGTCAGCGACGTAGCCGCTTACGTACTGACCCAACTGGATGGCCGTAAATTGCCAGAAAGCGCCAAAGCCGACCCGGCCAAAGGCAAGGAACTGTTTGCCACCAACTGCGCCGTGTGTCACGGCCCGGATGGCAAGGGCAATCCACTGATGGGCGCACCCAACCTGACTCATCCGGGCGCGTTCATTTATGGTTCCAGCTTTGCGCAATTGCAGCAGACCATCCGTTACGGCCGTCAGGGCCAGATGCCTGCTCAAGCCGACCTGCAAGGGAACGATAAGGTTCACCTGCTGGCCGCTTACGTTTACAGCTTGTCCCACGGTGAAGACGCCAAGGCAGTTGAATAACGCAGCCGTTTAAAGCCTGAAAAAAACAGCCCCGCCAGCGATAGTTGGCGGGGCTGTTTTGTTTCAATTGCGTGTTTAAGATTGCCGGGCACAACTCGCTGTAGCAACGTTTCTGCATTCGTTTTTTGCGAGTTTGCCCCATGACTATCACCCGCACTGTCGATCTGCTTGTAATGCCTGATGCAACAGCGGTTGAATGTGAACCTGAACGCGCAGCCATCACCCCGCGCCCTGTGGACCTTTAATGTTTCTACTTGACACCCATGTAGTCCCAGCCTTCGCCGGCCACGTGCTGTCCATTGACGCCAGTGTTGCCAGGCGCTGCGCCCGCTTGTATGGGCCCGACCACTGCACGGGTACACGGCATGACCGTCGTAACCCGCAACGCCAAAGACTATACCTTCAGTGGTGCCCCGGTTTTGAACCCTTGGGAAGCTTGATTCAGAGCACTGGCGCATCCCAGCCCAGCACTGAAGTCAATTGATCTGTGTCACGACTTGTTACAACTGCTATACCAACTTGCTGTTTTTCGGAACGCGACCAAAGGTCGCACCCTTGAGCTAGAGTCACAGGCGTATCATTACGCCACTGCAACACCTTCTGACTGCGGCCGGCACGTACTGGTCGTGGCATTTTTCCACTGCCGTGGGACGCACTAATGAGCAATCAGATTCCTGTACACGACGTTACGCCACCTGCCAAGAAGGCACCTGAAAGCGTCAACCTCTACGCAGCACGGGAAAAAATCTACACCCGCGCATTCACCGGTCTGTTTCGCAACCTGCGAATGGTGGGCGGCGCCGGGCTTTTTCTGTTGTATTTCGGCACCGTCTGGCTCAACTGGGGCGGCCATCAGGCCGTCTGGTGGAACCTGCCAGAGCGTAAATTCTTTATTTTTGGCGCGACCTTCTGGCCACAGGATTTCATCCTGCTGTCGGGCTTGCTGATCGTCGCCGCCTTTGGCCTGTTCTTCATTACCGTGTACGCAGGACGCGTGTGGTGCGGCTACACCTGCCCGCAAAGCGTCTGGACCTGGGTGTACATGTGGTGCGAAAAAGTCACCGAGGGCGACCGCAACCAGCGCATCAAGCTCGACAAGGCGCCGATGAGCGCCAACAAATTTTTGCGTAAATTCAGCAAGCACAGCCTGTGGTTGCTCATCGGTTTTGTGACCGGCATGACCTTTGTCGGCTACTTCTCACCCATCCGCGAACTGGTGATCGACTTCTTCACTGGCCAGGCCGATGGCTGGGCCTATTTCTGGGTCGGCTTTTTCACCCTCGCCACCTACGGCAACGCGGGTTGGCTGCGCGAGCAAGTGTGTATTTACATGTGCCCGTATGCGCGCTTCCAGAGCGTGATGTTCGACAAAGACACGCTTATCGTTTCATACGACCCGCGTCGCGGCGAAGTGCGTGGCCCGCGCAAAAAGGATGCGGACTATAAAGCCATGGGGCTGGGCGACTGCATCGATTGCACCATGTGCGTGCAGGTCTGCCCGACCGGTATCGATATCCGTGACGGCTTGCAGATCGAATGCATCGGCTGCGCCGCCTGTATCGATGCCTGCGACAGCATCATGGACAAGATGAACTACCCGCGTGGCCTCATCAGCTACACCACCGAGCACAACCTCTCCGGCCAGAAGACCCATAAATTGCGTCCACGACTGATTGGCTATGCACTGGTGCTGCTGACCATGATGGGCCTGTTGGCAGCCGCGTTCTTCACTCGCAGCCTGGTGGGCTTCGATGTCAGCAAAGACCGCGTGCTGTACCGCGAGAACGCTGAAGGACGGATCGAAAACGTTTACAGCCTGAAAATCATGAACAAGGACCAACACGACCACACGTATGTGCTGGAGGCCGCCGGTCTGCCTGACCTCAAGCTGCAAGGCAAACGCGAGATCAAGGTCGCCGCGGGCGATATCGTCAGCTTGCCGGTTGAACTGTCGATTGCACCCGAAGCGCTACCGTCCAGCACCAACGAAGTGTTCTTCATCCTCAAAGATGCAGACAACAGCGACATTAACGTTAAAGCCAAGAGCCGCTTCATCGGCCCACAAATCAGATAAGAGAGCCTTGCCATGCCAGCACCAAAACCCTACAGCCCTTGGTACAAACACCTGTGGCCGTGGATCATCATTGCCATTCTGGCGTGCTCGGTAACGCTGACCCTGTCGATGGTGACCATTGCGGTGAACAACCCCGACCACCTGGTCAACGACAACTATTACGAAGCGGGCAAAGGCATCAATCGCTCATTGGACCGCGAGCTGCTGGGCCAGAACCTGAACCTCAAAGCCAAGCTGCACCTGGACGGCATGACTGGCGAAGTGGTGCTCGTGCTTGAAGGCAACAGCCAGCCCAAAACCCTTGATTTGAGCCTGATCTCACCTACTCAGCCAGAAAAAGACCGCAAGATTGCAATGACCCAAAGCGAGTCGGAACCGGGCCGCTACATCGGCCAACTGGATGACAAGGTTGAAGGACGTCGCTTCGTTGAATTGCTGGGCGTTGAAGACGGCAAGACCTGGCGTCTGTTTGAAGAGGAAGAAGTCGGCCACGACAAAGACCTGCTATTGGGTGACGAGCCGCTTCAAGGCGCTGAAGACCACAAGAAGTAAACCCGTTGCGGCCACGCTCGCCCTTGCAGGGATACGCGAACCCTGCGAGGGCGGGCGTGCCCGCAATGACGTACTTTCAAGCGCACAACCTCGCGACAGACCGCCATGACCACTCCTGTTCCCTGCTATCACTGCGCCCTGCCCGTCCCGTCCGGCAGTCGATTCACTGCAATTGTGCTCGGTGAAACCCGCGAGTTCTGTTGTCCAGGCTGCCAGGCCGTGGCCCACGCTATCGTCGCGGGCGGTCTTGAAAGTTACTACCAGCACCGCAGCGAAGCTTCAGCCAACCCCGACGCGCTGCCTGTGCAACTGCTCGAAGAACTGGCGCTGTACGACCGCGCCGACGTGCAAAAACCGTTTGTAAGGCACGACGGCGAGCAGGCCGAAACCACACTGTTGATAGAAGGCATCAGCTGCGCGGCGTGTGGCTGGCTGATCGAAAAACACCTGCGTCTTTTGCCTGCCGTCAGCGAGGCGCGGCTCAATCTGTCCAATCACCGCCTGCACGTGCGTTGGGCAGACAGCCAATTGCCCCTCAGTGAGCTGCTCAGCGAACTTCGGCACATCGGTTACGCCGCGCACCCGTATCAAGCCGACCGTGCTACCGAGCAACTGGCCAGTGAAAATCGCCTGGCCTTGCGCCAACTGGGTGTCGCCGGGCTGTTGTGGTTTCAAGCCATGATGGCAACGATGGCCACTTGGCCCGAATTCAATATCGACCTCAGCCCCGAGATGCACACCATCTTGCGCTGGGTCGCCCTGTTTCTGACCACGCCGATTGTGTTTTACAGTTGCGCGCCGTTCTTCAAAGGCGCCATGCGCGACCTGCGCACCCGGCATCTGACCATGGATGTCTCGGTGTCGCTGGCCATCGGCGGCGCTTACATCGCCGGCATCTGGACCGCGATTACCGGCATGGGCGAACTGTATTTCGATGCCGTGGGCATGTTTGCCCTGTTCCTGCTGGCCGGTCGCTACCTGGAACGCCGCGCCCGCGAGCGCACTGCCGCCGCCACCGCGCAATTGGTCAATCTGCTGCCCGCCTCTTGCCTGCGTTTAAGCGACGACGGCCAAAGCGAACGTATCCTGCTGACCGAACTCAAGGTCGGCGATCATGTACTGGCTCACCCCGGCGCCATTCTGCCAGCCGATGGCAAGATTCTGGACGGCCAGTCAAGCATCGACGAGTCGCTGCTGACTGGCGAATACTTGCCACAGCCGCGTAGCGTCGGCGATGCCGTGACGGCGGGCACGCTGAATGTCGACGGTGCTCTGACGATTGAAGTACTGGCCTTGGGCCAAGACACACGCCTGTCAGCCATCGTGCGCCTGCTGGACCGCGCGCAAAGCGAAAAGCCGCGCCTGGCAGAAGTCGCCGACAAGGCCGCGCAATGGTTCCTGCTGTTTTCGCTGATCGCTGCGGCGGCGATTGGTCTGCTGTGGTGGCAGTTGGACCCGTCTCGCGCCTTCTGGATCGTGCTGGCCATGCTGGTGGCAACCTGCCCCTGCGCACTGTCACTGGCCACCCCGACCGCACTCACGGCCGCCACAGGCACCCTGCACAAACTAGGCTTACTGTTGACTCGCGGGCATGTGATTGAAGGGCTGAATCAAATCGATACGGTGATTTTCGACAAAACCGGCACCTTGACCGAAGGCCGTCTGGCCTTGCGCGCCATTCGCCCCTTGCGCGACCTGGACAGCGATCACTGCCTGGGCCTGGCCGCTGCACTGGAGAACCGCTCCGAACACCCGATTGCTCGTGCGTTTGGCCGGGCACCGTTGGCCGCCTCAGAGGTGCTCAGTACCGCCGGCCTTGGCCTTGAGGGGCGGGTGGGCGAGCAGCGCTTGCGCATCGGACAAGCGGGCTTCGTGTGCGAGATCAGCCAAAGCCCAGTGCCTGACATGCCGCAAGAACCCGGCCAATGGCTGCTGCTGGGCGATGAGCACGGCCCGCTGGCCTGGTTCGTGCTGGATGACCGCTTGCGCGCCGATGCACCGGCCTTGTTGGCGGCCTGCAAGGCACGCGGTTGGCGCACGCTGCTGCTGTCGGGCGACACCTCGCCCATGGTCGCCAGCGTGGCCGCTGAACTGGGCATCGATGAAGCCAGGGGCGGCTTGCGCCCGGATGACAAATTGCACGTGCTGCAACAGCTGCATGCTCAGGGCCGTAAAGTATTGATGCTCGGCGACGGGGTGAACGACGTCCCCGTACTGGCGGCCGCAGACATCAGCGTGGCAATGGGGTCCGCCACCGACCTGGCCAAAACCAGCGCGGACGCGGTGTTGCTGTCAAACCGCCTGGAGGCGTTGGTGCAAGCATTCACCCTCGCGCGGCGCACACGTCGGGTTATTATCGAAAACCTGTTGTGGGCGGGCCTGTATAACGGGCTTATGCTGCCGTTTGCGGCACTGGGCTGGATCACACCGGTATGGGCGGCCGTCGGTATGTCCATCAGCTCACTGACCGTGGTGCTCAATGCCTTGCGCCTGACCCGCATGCCGAAGCCGGTCAGCCCCCAGACCACCCTCGACACTCATCCGCTGCCGGCCTGAACCGGTCGTCTGGAGCTCATATGCCAGCGCTTTACGTCATGATTCCTGCGGCCTTGCTGATTGTCGCGATTGCCATCTACATCTTCTTCTGGGCCGTGGACAGCGGCCAGTACGATGACCTCGACAGCCCGGCGCACAGCATCCTGTTTGATGACCAGGACCCACAACACACTGCCGCTGTGGAAGAAGCCAAAGGTCAGCCCACCGCTTCACTCAAAGAAGCCGACCACAAGACCCCTCCCCATGCTTGAGCTGGCACCGCTTCTGGCTTCTGCGCTCATTTTGGGCCTGCTCGGTGGCGGCCATTGCCTGGGCATGTGCGGCGGACTGATGGGCGCACTGACGCTGGCCATCCCTAAAGAGCAACGCAGCCGACGCTTCAGGCTGCTATTGGCCTACAACGTGGGCCGAATCCTCAGCTATGCCGCGGCAGGTTTACTGCTCGGTTTAGCGGGATGGGCCGTTGCCAACAGCCCGGCAGCACTGTTTATGCGCATCCTTGCCGGGGCATTGCTGATTTGCATGGGCTTGTACCTGGCAGGCTGGTGGAGCGGCCTGACGCGCATCGAAAGCCTGGGGCGCGGGCTGTGGCGACATATCCAGCCACTCGCGACACGCCTGCTGCCGGTGTCGAGTGTGCCGCGCGCCTTATTGCTGGGCGCGCTGTGGGGCTGGCTACCGTGCGGCCTGGTTTACAGCACCCTGATCTGGTCGGCCAGCCAGGGCAGTGCGACCGACAGTGCGCTGCTGATGCTTGCGTTTGGCCTGGGCACTTGGCCGGTGTTGCTTGCCACCGGGCTGGCGGCTGAACGTGTCACGGCGCTGCTGCGCAAGCGCAGCGTGCGCATGGCTGGCGGGTTGCTGGTGATCCTGTTTGGTATTTGGACCCTTCCCGGCCCGCACCAGCATTGGCTGATGGGGCATTGAACCTGCGCGCGTAACGCAGGCCTGGTTCACCTCGACAAATGGTTTTACGACGGCTGCGCAGCCGGACGCAGCCTCGCGTTGCTCGTCAGCGGCTACAGGGTTTAGGCACCCGCGAGAACCTGCCCGCCAAGCACAGCTCTTGATGCAAATCAAGATGCAACAGTGACCCACCCCCTAGACTCGCGTTCATTGCCAGCCATCCCGGGGGAATGCCCGCATGCTCGACGCCATTCGTTGGGACTCAGATTTAATTCGCCGTTACGACATGGCCGGACCGCGCTATACCTCGTACCCCACAGCGATGCAGTTCAACAGCCAGGTCAGCCCGTTTGATCTGCTGCACGCGTTGCGCGAAAGCCGCAAAGCGTTGCGCCCTGTGTCTTTGTACGTCCACGTGCCGTTCTGCGCGAACATTTGCTATTACTGCGCCTGCAACAAAGTCGTGACCAAGGACAGAGGCCGCGCACAACCTTATTTGCAACGTCTGGAGCAAGAAATACAACTCATTGCCTGCCACCTCGACCCCAAGCAAAAGGTCGAACAGTTGCACTTTGGCGGCGGCACACCGACGTTTCTCAGCCATGACGAACTGCGCCAATTGATGGCCAAGCTACGTCAGCATTTCAATTTGCACGACGATGATTCGGGTGATTACGGCATCGAAATTGACCCTCGCGAAGCCGACTGGTCGACCATGGGCCTGTTGCGTGAGCTGGGCTTCAACCGCGTGAGCATCGGCCTGCAAGACCTCGACCCGCAGGTACAACGGGCCGTTAACCGCTTACAAAGCCTGGAAGAAACCCGCGCCGTGATTGATGCCGCGCGCACGCTGCAGTTTCGCTCGATCAATATCGACCTGATCTACGGCCTGCCCAAGCAAACACCTGAAGCCTTTGCCCGCACCGTGGATGAAGTCATCACCCTGCAACCAGACCGTTTGTCGGTGTTCAACTACGCGCACTTACCCGAGCGTTTCATGCCCCAACGGCGTATCGATGTCAGCGACCTGCCCACTCCCGCTGCCAAGTTGCAGATGCTGGAAAACACCATTGGGCAATTGCTCAAAGCGGGTTATCGCTACATCGGCATGGATCACTTTGCCCTGCCCGATGAAGAACTGGCCATCGCTCAGGAAGAAGCCACCTTGCAGCGCAACTTCCAGGGATACACCACCCACGGGCATTGCGATCTGGTTGGGCTGGGCGTCTCGGCCATCAGCCAGATCGGCGACCTGTACTGCCAGAACAACAGCGACATCACGCACTATCAAAACAGTTTGGCCAGCGCTCAGCTCGCCACCAGTCGTGGCTTGATCTGTAACCAGGATGACCGACTCCGACGCGAAGTCATTCAGCAAATCATTTGCAACCTGCACTTGCCGTTTGCGCGCATTGAGCAGGCATTCAATATCGACTTCAGAGGGTATTTTGCGGCCCAGTGGCCGGCCTTGGAAAAAATGGCAGCCGACGGCCTGATTGCCCTGGACAGTGACCAATTGACGGTACTGCCCGCGGGGCGGTTGTTGGTGCGCTCGGTGTGCATGGTGTTTGACGCCTACCTTGAGCAACAAAACCGCCAACGTTATTCGCGGGTGATTTAACCGCTACTTCGCCGCCAATGAAGAGGCTTTGACCGCGTCGTCCGCGCTCGAGTCCTTCATGGCTTCGTTCAGGCTTGAAATGGCCGTCATCAATGCGGCATTGAGCACAGAAATGGCTGATTGCAGCGCACTGGCCTGGGCATTGGCTTGCTCGGGGCTCAGGCTCTTGTTGGTCATCACTTGCTGCAACTGCGCTTGCTTCTCGGCGATCTGCTTTTTGAGTTCGCGAATCATCTTCAGAATTTTCTGCGCCTGATCAGACAAGCCACTCTCTGTAATGTCATTGTCCTGGCTTTTCTGAGCGTTCGCGGTCTTCAGGGCGGCCCCCGAGATCGTCACTTTGACCCCTTCAACAGGCGCACCGGTGTCCGCATCCAGCTTGGGCGCTTTGTCAGCAGCAGGCGCCACTTCGCTAATTTTGGTCCGCTCGTAGACTGGCAACATGCCACTCTGGCTAACGGTAATTCCACCCATCGACGACATCTTCCCTGCTCCCGTGGTTAAGCGATAACAATTGTGTCGGCCAAATCCTGCATATCTTGAGCTCAGCGCTCTGAAATGGCGCGCTGGCCTCGACTCCTTAGCTGGGGTACCCTTGCGTCTTATGTGTGTTTTCCCACAAGGATTTAAGAAATGTCCGAGCCAGTAAAACTGCGCGCTCATACCCAGGCTCACTGCAAGGATTGCAGCCTGGCCCCTCTTTGTTTGCCACTTTCGTTGAATCTGGAAGACATGGATGCGTTGGATGAGATCGTTAAACGAGGCCGCCCGCTGAAAAAAGGCGAGTTCCTGTTTCGCCAGGGCGACACGTTTGGCTCGGTATACGCAGTACGTTCGGGCGCACTTAAAACCTTCAGCTTGAGCGACAGTGGCGAAGAGCAGATCACCGGTTTCCATTTGCCGAGTGAGCTGGTCGGCTTGTCGGGCATGGACACTGAAACGTATCCGGTGTCGGCGCAGGCACTGGAAACCACCTCGGTGTGCGAGATCCCTTTCGAGCGCCTGGACGAACTGGCGCTGCAACTGCCTCAGCTACGCCGCCAATTGATGCGTGTGATGAGCCGTGAAATCCGTGACGATCAGCAAATGATGCTGTTGCTGTCGAAAAAAACCGCTGATGAGCGCATTGCCACCTTTTTGGTGAATTTGTCGGCGCGCTTCCGTGCACGCGGCTTCTCAGCCAATCAGTTCCGCTTGAGCATGTCACGTAACGAAATCGGCAATTACCTGGGCTTGGCGGTAGAAACCGTCTCGCGCGTCTTTACCCGCTTCCAGCAAAATGAACTGCTGGCCGCCGAAGGCAAAGAAATCCACATCCTTGATCCGATTCAACTGTGCGCCCTCGCTGGCGGCGCCATGGAAGTCTAAAACAGGCCAATAGCGACTATACTGGCGCGCTTAACGCATGCCAGGACATCTGCCTAATGGCCTTCAACGACTTTTGCCTAAAATCCCTGATTCGCCCGGTCATTGACTTCCCCAAGCCGGGCGTGATTTTTCGTGACATTACCCCGCTTTACCAATCGCCCCGCGCCATGCGCGTGATCGCCGACACCTTTATCGAACGCTATGTCGAAGCTGATTTCAGCCACATCGGGGCGATGGATGCGCGTGGCTTTTTGATTGGCTCGGTGCTGGCCCATCAGCTTAACAAGCCTCTGATTCTGTTTCGCAAGCAAGGCAAGCTGCCAGCCAACGTGCTAGCCGAAGGCTATCAAACGGAATATGGCGAAGCTTTTCTGGAAGTGCATGCCGACAGTTTGTGCGAAGGGGATTCGCTGCTGATCGTCGATGACCTGATTGCCACGGGCGGAACGTTGATCGCGGCGGCCAATCTGGCGCGACGCATGGGCGCGACGGTGTTCGAAGCGGCGGCCATTATCGACCTCCCGGAACTGGGCGGCTCTGAGCGCCTGAACGACATCGGCGTACCGACCTTCAGCCTGACCGCGTTTTCACTGACCGAATAACGACCTGAAGCAAGCGCGTGATAACTTGCACCGTTGTCGGTATCGCACGCATAAACCTGTAGGCGCTGACGAGTAACACGAGGCTGCGATCGGCGACAACGTCGTCGTAAAACCACTCAACGTGGTGCAGCAGACCAACGTTTACGATCGCCTCGCGCTGCGCGCCAGACGTTACAGGGCGATGGGTTTACGCCCGGCGAATGAATGCGCCAGCGTCCCGCCATCCACCAGTTCCAACTCGCCTCCCAGCGGCACACCGTGTGCGATGCGCGATGCGATCAGGCCTTTACTGCTCAACAGCTGGGCAATGTAGTGCGCGGTGGCTTCACCTTCAACGGTCGGGTTGGTGGCCAGAATCACTTCGGTAAAACTGCCCTGCCCGTCAATGCGTGCCATCAGTTGCGGGATGCCAATCGCCTCAGGCCCCAGCCCGTCAAGCGGCGACAAGTGCCCCTTGAGTACGAAATAACGCCCTCGATAACCGGTTTGTTCAACGGCATACACGTCCATCGGCCCTTCCACCACACACAGCAGCGTGTCGTCACGACGCACGTCGGCGCATTGCGGACATAAGTCGTCTTCGGTCAGCGTCCGGCACAGTCGGCAGTGCCCAACACCCTCCATCGCCTGGCTCAGTGCCAGCGCCAAACGCGAGCCGCCACTGCGATCACGCTCCAGCAACTGCAAGGCCATGCGCTGCGCGGTCTTTTGACCGACCCCCGGCAAAGTGCGCAAGGCATCGATCAGTTGGCGAATCAGGGGGCTAAAGCTCATAAGGAAAAGTCCGACAAAACAACGAGAGGCGGTTTATACCCGCCGTATGGAACAGCGTCAAATCTTGTAGACACGCTGACGTGGGCAGCCAGGCTGTGCCCTCTGATGATCAGTACGAGGCTGCGATTGAAGCGGTTCAGCAAGTGTGCGGGCTCAGGTTTATGATCGCTTCGCAATCAGACGCCGCCTGCGGCAGCGGGTACGCGGGCAAAAAAAAGCCAGGCGCGATCGGCCTGGCTTTTTTAAAGGGCTTTAGAACGGCAGTTTCATGCCCGGTGGCAATTGCATGCCAGAGGTCACGCCGCTCATTTTGTCCTGGCTGTTGGCTTCGATCTTGCGAACGGCGTCGTTTACCGCTGCCGCGAACAAGTCTTCCAGCACTTCGCGATCATCGTCGCTCACGCCTTCGAGCAGGCTTGGGTCAATGCTCACGCGCTTGATGTCGTGACGACCGGTCATCACCACGCTCACCATGTCGCCACCGGCCTTGCCGGTGACTTCTGCGTTGGCCAACTCTTCCTGCATCTTGGCCATTTTTTCTTGCATCTGCTGCGCCTGCTTCATCAGGCCGGCCATGCCACCTTTCATCATGGGAATCACCTCAATCTGTATTTGCACAATGTACTCATGGCCCTATCGGCCACGAGCTGTAAGGGTTGACCCTGCGTCAAGAGGCCTGAGCCTCGATGACGTCGACAGGTTGAATCGTATCGTCACGCACCGAGGCGTCGAACTGTTTAATCATTTGCTGGACCAGCGGGTCCGCATAAATCGATTCTTCGGCCAGGCGCTGACGTTCGGCACGCAAACGTGAAGCGGCTTGCGCCGGGGTTTCTTGCTCAGACTTGATCAGCTCGATGGTGACCTTGAGGGTGCGCTGCAAGTGCTGGTTCAGCGCGTCATTGAGCCGACGCTGCTGAGTCGCGTTAAACAGTGCGCTGTGTGCCGGGTCAAGGTGCAGCAGCCAGTCATCGCCCTCGACCGCGATCAGCGTGCAGTTGGCACCGATACTCGCCGTCATCCCCGATACCGGTAATTGGGGGAACAGGTTCAGCCATTCAAGGGCCAGGCCCGTCGCCGGCATGGAAGCAGGCAGCGGCTCAGGCTCTGGCGCAGGTTGCGCCGCATGCTCACTGGCCAACTCGTCGAGGTAGCTGTAAGCCGCCGAGTCCATGTCCGGCTCAATGTAATCTTCGTCCAGTGGCGGCTCGTCATCGCGGTCCATGCCCGACAACGCGGCGTCGACCTGCTCAGGTGTTGGCTGCGGCATCGGCGCCGCGCTCCACTCGGGAGCGTCCGGCACCACGCTGTCCGGAGTCGGCAACGGCATCGGCGGCAACTCGGGCTGCTCGCTGACGGTGTCCAGCACCGGCTCAGGGGGCGCCTCCTGCTCAATCACTGGCGCAGATGGTTCGTTCCAGGGCAAGTCGATTTCGGCCACCACAGGCGCCGTTGTCTCCACCACAGGGGCTGGCGTCGGTGCAGGTTGCGCAGTCGCCTCGGGGGCAGGCGCTGCGACAGGTGCAGGTGCTGGCGCAGCGACTGCCGCAGTCGCCGCCACAGGTGAGGTGGAATCAACTGTGGCCTGGCTGATCCCCACTGGCTTTAGCGGCTGACTGGGCGCATCCGCGGTGCCTGCGGGGCGGAAAGCCAGCATGCGCAGCAGCACCATCTCAAAGCCACCCCGCGGGTCGGGCGCGAGTGGCAAGTCACGTCGACCAATCAGGCCCATCTGGTAATAAAATTGCACGTCTTCGGCGGGCAGCGCGCTGGCCAGCGCCAACACCCGGTCGCGGTCGCCGTGGCCGTTGTCCAGGCCTTCAGGCAATGCCTGGGCAATGGCCACGCGATGGAACACGTTGAGGATTTCTGAGAGCACGCCGTTCCAGTCAGGCCCCTGCTCGGCCAAGTGACGCACGGCTTCAAGCAGCGCGCGCGCATCGCCTTCGATCAAGGCGTGCAACAGGTCAAACACCTGGCCGTGATCCAGCGTGCCGAGCATGGCGCGCACATCGCCCGCCAGCACTTTGCCTTCGCCAAACGCAATCGCCTGATCGGTCAGGCTCATGGCATCGCGCATCGAGCCGTCGGCCGCACGGCCCAACAACCACAACGCGTCATCTTCAAAAGGGATGTTTTCGACACTGAGCACGTGGCTCAAATGCTCAACCACACGCTCAGGGGTCATGTTCTTGAGCGAGAACTGCAAGCAACGGGACAAAATGGTCGCTGGCAGCTTTTGCGGATCGGTGGTCGCCAGGATGAACTTGACGTAGGGCGGCGGCTCTTCGAGGGTTTTGAGCAACGCATTGAACGAGTGACTGGAGAGCATGTGCACTTCGTCGATCAGGTAGACCTTGAAGCGCCCACGGCTCGGCGCGTACTGCACGTTATCGAGCAGCTCACGGGTGTCTTCGACCTTGGTGCGGCTGGCGGCGTCGATCTCGATCAGGTCAACAAACCGGCCTTCGTCGATTTCGCGGCACACCGAGCATTCGCCGCACGGGGTCGAGGTGATACCTGTTTCACAGTTCAGGCATTTGGCGATGATCCGCGCAATGGTGGTCTTGCCCACGCCACGGGTACCGGTAAACAGGTAGGCGTGATGCAAGCGCTGACTGTCCAGGGCATTGATCAGAGCCTTGAGCACATGGGTCTGGCCGACCATTTCGCGGAACGAGCGCGGACGCCATTTACGTGCAAGAACCTGATAACTCATTGATAACCGTCGCGTCTGAAAAGCAGAAGGCGCTAATGCTAGCGGAGCAAGGCCAAAATTGCATCTGGTGTGGCCGCCTATTCTGACTATGCTGCTCTCTAGCGGGCTATTTAGCTCTCTCAGGCCACCTGGCGGAGACTGTAATGCGCTTGATCCTGTGTGCTTTGCTGCTCGCGGTGATAACCGGTCACGCTCACTCGGCTGCCTTGCGCGTGGCGGTAGCCGATAGCTGGGCCATGCCGATGATCGAGGTCACAGACGGCCAACCCACCTCAGGCATCCTCTATGACCTGATACTCAGCCTGGCACGCCACCTCGGGCAGCCCGTGCAGTTCCAAGTCCTGGCCCGAGCACGGGTGCAGAGCGCAATGGAGCATGGCGAAGTGGATATTCGCTGCTTTGTCGCACCCGCCTGGGTGGGCCACAGTGCCCGCAACTACCTGTGGAGCGAACCGCTTCTGGAGCAGCGCGATGTATTGGTCAGCACGCACAAGCACCTCAACCCGGTCAACGTGCAAACGCTGCCCCAGCAATCGATCGGCACGGTGCTGAGCTACACCTACCCCTCATTGCAGCCTTTGTTTGATGCGGAAAAGCTGCACCGCGATGACGCCCGCAGCCAGGAGCAAGTCTTGCAAATGCTGATTGCCAGGCGCTTTGACTACGCCGTGAGCAATCAATGGGCGCTGGATTGGGTCAATAAAAGCCGCGAACAGACGGATCAACTGCACAGCGTGGCGCTGATCCAGGAACAACGGCTGAGCTGCATGGTGCGTAACGATCCGCACCTGGCAACCGGGCGGATCCTCGACACCTTGGTGAACATGCGCGATTCGGGCGAGATTGAGCGCATCATCGCCCGCTATACCACGCCCTCCGCGCCTTGAGGACTTAAGCGCAGGCCTGGTGCAACCAGGCGGTGGGCGGCTTGAAACTGGCCACCCAACTGGCCACGTCGCGAATCGGCATCGGCCGTGCGATGAAATAGCCCTGGGCCACTTCGCACCCCAGATGCATCAACAAACTGCCCTGCGCTTCGCTTTCAAGCCCTTCGGCGATGACTTTTCGCCCAAAGGCCCGCGCCAGTCCAACCACTGCAATGGTCAGCGCCAGATCGTCCTTGTCATGCAAAATATCGCGTACAAAAGACTTGTCGATTTTGATGGTTTGGGTCGGCAAACGCTTGAGGTAACTCAGTGACGAATAGCCGGTACCAAAATCATCCAGCGAAAAACGCACGCCCAAGGCCTGACACGCTTTGAGGCACTGACTGACATGCTGCATGTTTTCGATGGCCGTCGATTCGATGATTTCCAGGTCAAGCTTTTCGGGCGCGACATCCGCATGCCGGGCCAGCAACACTTTAAGCCGCTCGACAAAATCCGCACGCTGGAAATGCCGGGCCGCAATATTGACGCTGATCGGCCAGTGCGCGCCCTGGCCCTGCCATGCGTGCATTTGCTCAATGGCTTGGGCAATCACCCACTCACCGATGTCGATGATCAAATCGGTCTGCTCGATCACCGGTAAAAAATCTGCAGGTTGCACCAAGCCCTTTTTCGGGTGCTGCCAGCGCAACAACCCTTCAAAACCCACCACTTCACCGGTGCGCATATTGACCTTGGGCTGATAGTGCAAACACAACTCCCCCGCCGCCAGTGCCTGACGCACACGCTCGACTTGCTGATGCGTCGCCTTGATCTCGCGCCCTTTGAGTACATCAAACAAATGGAAGCGGTTACGGCCACTTTGTTTGGCCACGTACATGGCTTGATCCGCGTGGCGCAGCAAAGTGCCCGCATCTTCATTGTCAGGGGGATAGAGGGTGACGCCGATACTTGCGCAAACACTGAGGGTTTTGTCGCACACCGTGTAAGGCTGCGAGATGGCGGCCAGCACGCGCTGCATGGCGCCGCGCAGCTCATCGGCATCGCGTACATGGCGCATAATCAGCACGAATTCGTCGCCTGCCAGCCGCGCTACAACGTCCTCGCCCCGCATGATGCCTTTCAACCGCTTGGCCACTTCGATCAACAACAAATCGCCACTGGCATGGCCGTAGCCATCATTGACCGCCTTGAAGCCATCCAGGTCGAGCATGCACACCGCCAACGGGATGGCCTCGGCCCGAGAGAACTCCAGCGCGCGGTTCAACAGCTCCGACAGATACGTCCGGTTCGGCAACCCGGTGAGCACGTCGTGCCCCACCCGCCATTGCAGGGTGTGCAGTAATTGGCGCTTTTCACTGACATCAAAACGGATCGACAAATATTTGCGCACCTCACCGGTGGACTCATCCACCAGCGGCACCATGGTGCTGTCCACCCAGTAAACGGTGCCATCCTTGCCCCGGTTACAAATTTCACCTTTCCACACCTGCCCCTGGGCAATCGTGCGCCACATGCCGATGAAGAACTCGGGCGGGTGAAAGCCCGAGTTCAGAATCCGGTGATTGGCGCCCAGTAACTCTTCGCGCGGATAACCTGACACCTCACAAAACTGCTCGTTGACGTAGGTGATCCGGCCGTTCAGGTCGGTCTCGGAAAAAATCGCAGCAGCATCCACTGCCTTGCGGTACATATCGTCCATGATTCATTCACTGCCTTGCACATTACCGGTTGAAACGATCCACCAAGGCCCGCAGCCCCGAAGAAATTCGCTTGAGTTCACCGCCGCGAACCACTGCCGCATTGGCGTTTTGCGCGGTATTTTGCACGGTTTGCGCCACGTTGTTGATTTGGCGTGACACATCCTCGGCCACGCAGGACTGTTCTTGCGAAGCTGCCGCCATTTGTTGGCTCATGTCCGTGATGCGCTCTACCGCCTGACGGATGCCTTGCAACGCCTCCTGCGCTTGCAACACCTGACGCACCCCCTGTTCGGCCTCTTGAATACCCAGGCTGGCAATATTTACCGCCTCATCAGCACCCACTTGCAGGTTTTCGATGATGCCCTGGATCTGCTCGGTCGACTCTCGGGTCTTGCCCGCCAGCGCGCGCACTTCATCGGCGACCACCGCAAACCCGCGCCCTTGCTCACCTGCACGCGCGGCTTCGATGGCGGCATTGAGTGCCAGCAGGTTGGTCTGGTCGGCAATCGCCCGAATCATGCCAGCGGCCGCCATGATTTCCTGGGTCTGCCCCGCCAGATTACCCACCGCAGCGTTGATCTGGTTCACCGTATTGGCCAGCAGCTGGATGGCATCACGCGTGGTACCGGCCACGTGACTGCCTTCTTCTGCCAACTGGTTGGCGGTGCTCGCTTCAGCCGCCGTGTGCTGCACATGCACAGCCACCTCGGATATGGACGCGGCCATTTCAGTCATGGCGGCGGCCGTCATGTCTGTTTCAGCCCGCTGTTGCAACAAGGCACTTTCGGTATCACTCGACAACTGGCTGGAGTCAGCGGCCGCTTCAGCCATTTGATTGGCCAGATCCAGCAAGCGGGTCAACGCGGTTTTTAAACGCGCTTCTTCGCTGATCAAAATCATGTGCAGTTGCGCAACGCCACCCTGCGAGTCGCTGTAAACCATCGCACTGACCGGGTCTGAAAACGCATCGGGCGAAGCATTCACGATGTGATTGAATTGCTGGCCGAGGCGTGAATGGCCCCAGATACCCACCCCCACAAACAGGGCGGCAGTGAGGCTCTGAGCGGCCAAAGCCGGGAGGACGTATGCACTGGCAATCGAAACAATCGCGGCGGTCACCGGCAGTAGCAGGACGCTGGCACTTTGAGTCGCACGATGGAACCCGGACACGGCCGGCTTGCCCTCACGCAAGCGCGCATACAAGGCTTCGGCCCGTGCCACTTGCTCACGGGTAGGTTTGACCCGCACCGACTCATAGCCCACCACACGGCCATCTTCAAGAATCGGCGTCACATAAGCGCTGACCCAATAGTAGTTGCCATTTTTACAGCGGTTTTTGACCACACCCATCCAGCTTTTACCGGCCTTGAGGTAGCGCCACATCAACTCGAACACGGACGCGGGCATGTCCGGGTGTCGCACCAGATTGTGCGTGCTGCCAATCAACTCATCCTGTGCAAAGCCACTCATGGCTGCAAATTCGGCGTTGCAGTAGGTGATATGGCTATGAACATCAGTGGCGGATATCAGCCGTTGATGGTCCGGAAAAGTTTGTTCAACACCGCTCACGGGAAGGTTAATGCGCACGGTAAAACTCCACCTGTGGACAGCACGCTCGCACGCGCCGATATAAAAAAAGAACAACCCCAAGGCTCGCCGCGAACACACTTAATAGGCTCCAGAAAGCATTAAGCAGACGCACAACAACACCCAACATCCTTGAACAGGCACGGGCTTGAAGAAGATCAAAAAGTAGCGCAATTCTACAAACTAATTTCAATTTTGCAAGTCAGTAAGCCGCGCACCAAAACAACGCACACCCCGTAAGACAGCACCCTTACTTGATCACGCGGCTATTTTTAAGCATAAAAAACGAAACACACTAAATGGACGCCTAATAGTAATAGACGACTACGTCTCATCCCTGCCCAACAAGGCTTGCAGCGGTTTAAACCAAGGGGCGTGAGAGGCTCAAGCATGCATATCGCACAGCCCCTGAACTTTAGGTATCGTCCTAAAGACAACTTCATAAAAAGATCGGCACCATCGTTCCATTTAATAAAAAATACGACCTTATTAAAAATTAATAACCGATCAAACAGGTCAAGTAATACATTTAAATAGCGCAGCAAAGTACCCAACACAATAACCTGCACGTCGAGGACTTGCCCCCTCTATACCCTGAGCGAATAAACAGCCTGCTGGTTAGAAATGTAGACGATATAAATGCATTCGAAAGACATATTCGATATATAAAATCAGGCCAGACCCACCCATTTTGTTTCAAAGAGCAGACAGCCACCCACAGCAAAAAATCACGAAAAGTCCGATAGTTCGGTCGTGTTCTTACGAAGAAAAAAAGGAGATTTTGAAATGGAGGCAACCCCACCAGCCACACCCCGGCACACAATGTTCCCGCTGTGGCTGCTTCCTTCCGGATCTGACCAGGTTCACGGGTAATCGTTGCGGAGGGACCGATAGGGTCACCATAACAACGTTCGCCTAGCAGCGAACGGCGCCATTGTACCTGTCTGAGGAAAACTTACAACCGCCTATTCAAGAATAAAAAAATGAACAGGCTCAAGCACTTGGATTTTTCATCCTCACCCGTAGCCGCTCGCTCAGATCGCGTCCGATTCCTGCGCTGTCGCACGCTACCTTCGCCAGCGCTACGTCAGACCGCGATGCCCTGCGCGCTCAAAAACGCGACAAACGCCTCCTCATCCAGCACCTTGAGGCCCAACTCATTGGCTTTGGTCAGCTTGGAGCCAGCACCCGGCCCCGCCACCACGCAGTGCGTCTTGCCAGACACCGAACCCGAGACTTTAGCGCCCAGGCTTTCGAGCTTGTCCTTGGCGACGTCGCGACTCATCAACTCCAGCGAACCCGTCAACACCCACGTCTGACCCGCTAAGGGCAACCCGGCGACGGTTTTTTTCTCACTTTGCCAATGCATGCCGAAATCACGCAGTTGCGCCTCGATCGCCAGTGCCACTCGGGCATTTTCAGGGCTGTCAAAAAACTCACGCACCGCCTTGGCCTGTTTTTCCGGCAAGGCTTGGCGCATATCCAGCCAGTCGGCATCAATCACGCCCTGGAGCGAGCCGAACTTGTCGGCGAGTTTTTGCGCACCGCCCGGCCCAACAAACGGAATGTGCAGTTTGTCGATCAAACCACCCAACGTGGTGCTGGCCGCAAATTCGGCGCCCAGATCGCCTTGATCCTGCAATTCAAGCCCGCGCTCCAGCAATTGGCTGATGACCTGCCGGTTATGCTCATCACTGAAGAAGCTGTTGATCTCGTGCGCCACCTCAAGACCGACATCCGGCAAATACGTGAGCACTTGCGGCAACGCACGCTGTACGCGCTCAAGCGAGGCCAGAGAACGCGCCAGCACCTTGGCCGTCTCTTCTCCTACATCTGGAATACCCAATGCATAGATAAAGCGAGCCAAGGTGGGACGCTTGCTGTCGGCAATCGCAGCCAACAGATTCTTGCTCGATAACTCGGCAAAACCTTCAAGATCGACGATCTGTTCGAAATTCAGGGTGTACAAGTCCGCTGGCGAGCGCACCAACCCCTCATCCACCAGCTGCTCAACGCTTTTCTCACCCAGACCTTCGATGTCCATCGCTCTGCGCGAGACAAAGTGAATAATCGCCTGTTTGAGTTGCGCACCGCAGGCCAGACGCCCCACACACCGGTACACCGCCCCTTCGCTGACGGTTTCGCGACCCTTGCTGCGCTTGACCAGTTGTGTGCGCTCAACATGGGAACCGCAGACCGGGCAGCTTTGCGGGATGTGCACAGGGCGCGCGTCGTCTGGACGGCGTTCGAGCACCACTTGCACCACCTGCGGAATCACATCCCCTGCACGACGAATGATCACGGTATCGCCAATCATCAGCCCCAAACGCGCCACTTCATCCATGTTGTGCAATGTCGCATTGGATACCGTCACGCCAGCCACCTTGACGGGCTTGAGGCGAGCGACGGGCGTCACTGCACCGGTACGGCCCACCTGAAACTCCACATCCAGCAATTGGGTCAGCTCTTCCATTGCCGGGAATTTGTGCGCAATCGCCCACCGCGGCTCACGCGCCCGAAAACCCAATTCGCGCTGCGAGGCCAAACTGTTGACTTTGAACACCACCCCGTCGATCTCGTAAGGCAGCGCCGCACGACGTTCGCCAATGTCGCGGTAGTAATCCAGACACTCGCCAATGCCCTTGGCCAGTTTCAGCTCATGGCTAATGGGCATGCCCCATTGCTGTAGTTGTTTAAGGTTACCGATGTGGGTATCTGCAAACTCTTGCGAGACTTGCCCCAACCCATAACAGCAGAATTCAAGTGGGCGGCTGGCGGTGATCCTGGAGTCCAGTTGACGCAAGCTGCCCGCCGCCGCATTACGCGGGTTGGCGAACGTCTTGCCACCCGCTTGCAGTTGGGCTTCATTCAAACGGTCGAACCCGGCCTTGGACATGAACACTTCGCCACGCACTTCCAGCACTGCGGGCCAGCCGCTGCCGTGCAGCTTGAGCGGGATATTGCGCACGGTGCGCACATTGACGCTGATGTCTTCGCCCGTGGTGCCATCACCGCGCGTGGCACCGCGTACCAGATGCCCGTCGTGGTAAAGCAGGCTCACCGCCAGGCCGTCCAGTTTGGGTTCACAGCTGTATTCAACCTCGGCGCCGCCACCCAGCAAATCAGCTGCTGGCAAATCCAGCCCTTCTTGCACGCGCCGGTCAAACTCGCGCATGTCCGATTCATCGAAGGCATTACCCAAACTCAACATCGGCACTTCATGACGCACTTGCGTAAAGGCCGACAACGCCGCACTGCCGACCCGCTGGGTCGGTGAATCAGGGGTGATCCACTGCGGATGCTCAGCCTCCAGCGCCTTGAGCTCGCGAAACAGGCGATCGTATTCAGCGTCCGGGATGCTTGGCTCGTCGAGGACGTGATAGCGATAGTTGTGCTGGTCCAGTTCAGCGCGCAGCGCCAGGATTCGAGTATGGGCGGCAGTCATGGGGTGTTCTCTCACAATGCAAAAGAGCAGCCGTGGCTGCTCTTGAGTTGATTCATTCGCGTTTGAGCGGGAGCAAAGAAGCTGACTCCCACAAGGTTTAGCGCTTTTGGGTCAGTGCGCGACGCTCAAACTCAACGATGCGCTGACGGTAGTGTTCGATGGTCTGCGCGGTCAACACGCTGCGCTGATCATCTTTAAGCTCGCCATTAAGCTCCTGCGACAGTTTGCGTGCAGCAGCGACCATCACATCAAACGCCTGCTTGGGATGACGCGGGCCTGGCAAGCCGAGGAAGAAACTGACGGCCGGGGTACTGAACAGATCAATGTCGTCCAGATCAAACACGCCCGGCTTGACGGCGTTAGCCATCGAGAACAGCACTTCGCCGTTACCGGCCATGCTTTCGTGGCGGTGGAAAATATCCATCTCACCAAAACGCAGACCGCTTTCAAGAATGTTCTGCAACAGCGCCGGGCCTTTGAAGCCCGCCGGATCACGACTGATGACGCTGATGACCAGCACTTCTTCGGCAGCCGGTTGCGGCTCTTTGTCTTCAACCACCGCCGACATGGAGGGGCTGGAAGTTGCACGACCACGGGCAGGCTTGGCTTCAGGCGCGAAGTCATCACGGGCACTCAGGCTCGGGCCGTCATCCTCAAGATCGAGGTTCAGGTTCAAGTCACCCTGGCTTGGCTCGCCACCCCGCTTGCCGCGCTTGGCACCCTTCTCACGCGCCGGCATGCTCACGGACGGCAGGTCATGCTCATCGAGTTGCGGCTCTTTATGGTTCGGGGTGTCCAGAACACGTGAAGGGCCCAGCAACTCGGCGCTGGTCTCCTCCTCGTCCGGCACATTGGAAAAGCTGCGGTCAAGGCGAAACTTAAGCTTGCCCTTGCCGCCGCGCATCCGGCGCCAGCCATCAAAAAGAATACCGGCGATGACCACTATGCCGATGACGATCAGCCACTCGCGCAGACCGATTTCCATGTAATCCCTTGCCCCTAAAAAATGATTCTATGAAGAAGAGCCTAAAGCCCTTTAAAACGTGGCGCCAACTCTATGTTCTGAATGGCGTTTTACCCACGTACAAAAAAATTAGACGCTAAATTAGCACGACCAAAGATAACTTTACACCGTCTGTCGCATTGAGCTATGCCAACAAAGCCACATGCGCACGAGACAAATCACTCAAGCGCAAAGGAAAATTCCTACCAGCAGAAATTTTTGACCCTACTTGCTTATAGCTCAAGCTTCGACCATTGCCATTGCCTCCTCGACATCAACCGCGACCAGACGTGAACAGCCAGGCTCATGCATCGTCACACCCATCAACTGATCGGCCATTTCCATGGCGATTTTGTTGTGGGTGATGTAGATGAATTGCACCGTCTGGGACATCTCTTTCACCAGACGGGCATAGCGCCCGACGTTCGCATCATCCAGCGGTGCATCCACTTCATCGAGCATGCAAAACGGGGCCGGATTCAATTTAAAGATGGCAAAAACCAGCGCCAGCGCGGTCAATGCCTTCTCGCCACCCGACAGCAAATGGATGGTGCTGTTCTTTTTGCCTGGCGGGCGCGCCATGATCGTCACCCCTGTATCGAGTAAATCTTCGCCCGTCAGTTCCAAATAAGCGCTGCCTCCGCCGAAAACTTTTGGGAAAAGGGCCTGCAATCCGCCATTTATCTGATCAAAGGTGTCTTTGAAGCGGCTGCGGGTTTCTTTGTCGATCTTGCGAATGACGTTTTCCAGGGTTTCAAGCGCTTCGACCAAGTCCGCATCCTGAGCATCCAGATAACGCTTTCGCTCGGACTGCTGCTGGTACTCGTCGATGGCTGCAAGGTTGATCGCACCCAAGCGCTGGATTCGCGCCGCAATGCGCTCCAACTCTTCTTGCGCCTGCTGCTCATTGAGCTCGTTGCTTAACGTGGCTAACACGCCGTGCAAGTCATACCCGTCAGCCAGCAACTGATCTTGCAACGCGGTACGCCGCACCGTCAGTGCCTGCCATTCCATCCGTTGTTGCTCAAGCTGGCCGCGGATCAGTTGCGACTGTTGCTCGGCCTGATTGCGGCGCTTCTCGGCATCGCGCAACTCACGATCGGCATCTTCAAGCGCGGTTTGGGCGACTTTGAGCTCTTCATCCACACTCAAACGCTTGTCGAGCAGTTCTTCGAGCTTGAGACGCAGCTCTTCAAGCGGCGCTTCGCCCTCTTCCAGATTGAGGTTCAGTTGTTCACGTTTTTCGTTCAGGCGTTCGGACTGCAACTCCAGGCGCTCAAGGGCCTGGCGCGTGGAATCGTACTGAGCCTTGAGCGAACCCAAGCGCACCGCCAATTGATGCGCGTGATCCTTGTGCTGGCGTGCATCCTGACGCACACGGTCAAGACGCTCGCGCAGGCTGTCACGTTGCGCCAGCAACAGCTCGCGCTGCTCGGTGTCTGTCGCCATAGCATCCAGCGCATCTTGCAAGTGCAGACGCGCCTCACCGACCTGCTCATGCTCAACGGTGCGCTGCTCACCCAGTTCAGTCAGCTCTTCATCCAGACGCCGACGGCGCAGGGTCAGTTGCTCGACCTTGGCTTTGCTGGCTGAGAGTTTGGCTTTGATCTCACCCTGCTGCCGCGCCTCGTCCTGCAAGCGACGGCGCACCTGCTCACGCGCCTCTTCCTGCGTCAGCTGTTGCTCACGCAACTGCTGCAAGTGCGCTTCGAGGGTTGCCAACGTGGCTTCGCGCTCATCGCGCTCAAGCTCAAGGCGCTGGATTTCCTGGCCACGGGCCAGCACGCCGCTTTCAGCTTCGCTGGCGCGGCGAACACGCAGAAAATTGCGCCCCACCCAATAGCCGTCTCGGCTGATCAGGCTTTGCCCGTCTGCCAGTTGGGTGCGCAGTGCCAGCGCCTGCTCAAGGGTCTCGACCGGCTTGACCTGCCCCAGCCAAGGCGCGAGGTCGAACGCTGACTCAACCTTGTCGAGCAAACTGCCCGCCATGCCCTGTGAGGGTGTGCCTGCACTGAACAAACGCAAGTCGCCTTGTGCGAACCCTGCCAGATCGAACCGCGCAAAGTCATCGACCAACACCGCTTGCAGATCAGCACCCAGCACGGTTTCGACAGCCAGCTCCCAGCCCGCCTCAACGCTCAAGCCTTCTGCCAGACGCGGCTGCTGACTGAGCTGGTGCTCGCGCAGCCATTGTGCGGTGCCCGTGCCCGGGTCCAGCGCGGCTTGCTGCAAGGCCTCAAGCGATGCCAAACGACCATTGAGCCGCTGCAATTCGCCCTGAGCCTGTTGCTGATTGTGTGTGGCTTGTTGCAGGTCGTGACGCACCTGTTCCAGACGCTCAACCACCTGGTTCTCAGTGGCCTGCAACGTTTCGTGAGTCAATTCGCTGGTGGCCAGACACTCGCTCAGCTCCAGAATGGCAGCGTCTTCCGGGTCAGCCGCGAGCAAGGCGCGCTCTTCCCCCAAACGACGCTGACGTTCAGCCACCCGCTCCATGCTGGTTTCCAGTTGCGCAATGCGCGCTTGCAGCACTTGGGACTGGCGCTGCGGCTCGGCACTGCGCAGGTTGAAAGCATCCCACTGCTCTTGCCAGGCTTGCATGGTAACTTCGGACTCTTCGAGCGCAGCACCGGCCTCTTCGGCGGCAGCGCTGGTCAGTTCCTGCTCGGGCTCAAGCATCGCCAGCTCTTCACCCAGCGTGGCCAGCAGCGTGCGGTCGTGACCCAAATGCGATTCGGTTTCGAGCCGCGAACGCTCAGCCTCACGCAAGTCGTCCTGCAACTGGCGCAAACGCTGCTGGCCGTGTTGAATGCTTTGCTCAACCCGGGCAATGTCACCACCCACAGAATAGAAGCGCCCCTGCACCAAGTTGAAGCGCTCTGACAGATCATGGTGCCCGTCACGCAGGCGCTCGATACTGGCGTCCGCGTTGCGCTGCTCAGCCACCAGGGCTTCGAAGCTGACTTCCTGATTGCCGATAATCGCTTCGCGCTGGCCAACTTGCTCGTTCAGTGCCTGCCAGCGCAGGGCTGACAGTTGCGCCTTGAGCTGACGCTCTTCGGCTTTATATTCCTGATACTTCTCGGCGGACTGGGCCTGGCGATGCAAGCGCTCAAGCTGACGCCCCAGCTCATCCCGCAGATCGGTGAGACGCGCGAGGTTTTCATGGGTGCGACGGATACGGTTTTCGGTCTCGCGTCGGCGCTCCTTGTACTTGGAGATGCCTGCCGCCTCTTCGATGAAATTACGCAGGTCTTCGGGCTTGGACTCGATCAGTTTCGAGATCATGCCTTGCTCGATGATCGAGTAGCTGCGCGGCCCAAGGCCCGTGCCGAGGAAGATATCGGTGATGTCGCGACGCCGGCACTTGGTGCCATTGAGGTAGTAGGTGGTCTGGCTGTCGCGGGTCACTTTGCGGCGAATGGAAATCTCGGCGTAAGCCGCGTATTCGCCCAGCAAGGTGCCGTCCGAGTTATCAAACACCAGCTCGATGCTGGCCTGACTCACGGGCTTGCGGGTCGTTGAGCCATTGAAGATGACGTCGGTCATCGACTCGCCACGCAGGTTTTTGGCTGAGCTTTCGCCCATTACCCAGCGTACGGCGTCGATGATGTTGGACTTGCCGCAACCGTTAGGCCCCACCACCGCCGCCATGTTGCTGGGGAAGTTAACGGTGGTCGGATCGACGAAAGACTTGAAACCCGCCAGTTTGATGCACTTGAGACGCACGCTCAGGCAACCGTCAAGGCAGACAACACCAGATCACAACTGCGCTGGGCATAACTGCTCAGCACCACACGAATGCGCGGCAGGTCACGAGCGACCACCGCGTCGAGCAACTGGGCGAACAAGGTGAGGAATTCATTCATCGCGGCCTTGCGCTGCTCCAGTGCCAGGTAATAGGCACGGCTCATGGCCGGGTGCAGATTTTCTACGGTTTCCTGCAAGTACGGATTGTTGGCGAAGGGATACGCCGCGCGCATCACATTGAAGCTGTCTTCGACAAACGCGCTGATGTCCTGGCGCTCAAGGCTGGCGCTCAAGCGCTGCTGAATTTGCAGGAACGGGCCCAAGTCAGCCTGAACGGCCCAACGCTGCGCCACTGCATTACCCAGCAGGATGTACAACTCACTCATCAACGTGCACAGGCTCTGCACCTTGTGCGCAGTCAGTTCGGTGACATGCGCCCCGCGTCGCGGCAGGATGGCGATCAAGTGCCGACGCTCCAGGATCAACAACGCCTCACGCACAGAACCGCGGCTGACATTGAGCGCCAGCGTCACCTTCTGTTCCTGAATGCGTTCCCCAGGCTTTAACTCGCCACGAATGATCCGTTCGGCGAGGTGATGAGCGATTTGCTCGGCGAGGCTATCCGGCGCCTTGAACGTCATGTTTTACCTTCAAAATCTTTGATCAGTGCAAGCGGCGCAGTGTAGCGCACTTGCTACGTACTAGCGGAGTGCCCGGGACGCAGAATTTGGCACGATTTAAGCAAATAACGGGGTCATTACCCTCCCAAAACTATCGTTTTGGTGTCCCGCACTCATTTTCTTGACCCGCGAGTCAGTTATGACTAAATTCAGCCCATCCCGCTCGATAACAATAATGATTTTGCGAGGCCTTCCGTGATCCAGTTCCTGATTAACCAGACGCTGCGTACCGAGCACGCGCTGGACCCCAACCTGACCGTGCTCAATTACCTGCGTGAGCACCTGCATAAACCCGGAACCAAGGAAGGCTGCGCCAGCGGCGACTGCGGTGCCTGCACCGTGGTAATCGGCCAATTGCACACCGATCCACACGGCATTGAGCGCTTGCGTTATCGCAGCATCAACGCTTGCCTGACGTTCGTGTCGACACTGCATGGCAAGCAACTGATCAGCGTCGAAGACCTCAAGCATCAAGGCGAACTGCACAGCGTGCAACGTGCCATGGTTGAGTGCCACGGCTCGCAATGCGGGTTTTGCACGCCAGGATTTGTGATGTCGCTGTTCGCGCTGCAAAAAAACAGCACCGAACCCGACACTCATCAAGCCCACGAAGCGCTGGCTGGCAACCTGTGCCGCTGCACCGGTTATCGGCCGATTCTGGCCGCCGCCGAACGCGCCTGTTCGGTGCGCAGCAGCGACCAATTTGATGCACGCGAGCGCGATACCATCGCCGCCCTCAAAGCCATCACCCCCACCCGCACAGACGAACTCAACAGCGGCGACAAACGCTGCCTGCTGCCCTTGACGCTCAACGACCTGGCCGACCTGTATGACGCTTGCCCGCAAGCGCGCTTGTTGGCAGGCGGCACAGACCTGGCCCTGGAAGTCACCCAGTTCCACCGTTCACTGGCGGTGATGATTTACGTCGGCAACGTGGCCGAAATGAAGCGCATTGAGTACATCGAAGACCGAATCGAAATCGGCGCCGCCGTTTCACTGACCGACGCCTACACCACGCTCAACAGTGAATACCCGGACTTTGGCCAATTGCTGCAACGCTTCGCCTCGCTGCAGATCCGCAATCAGGGCACCTTGGGCGGCAACATTGGCAACGCGTCCCCGATTGGCGACACCCCTCCGCTGCTGATTGCACTGGGCGCCCGCCTGGTCCTGCGCAAAGGCGAAGCAAGCCGCACCCTGGCGCTTGAGGACTACTTCATTGATTACCGCGTGACGGCGCGCCAAGAAGGCGAATTCATCGAAAAAATCATCATTCCACGCGCATCCGTCGATGCCACCTTTCGCGCCTATAAAGTCTCCAAGCGACTGGATGACGACATCAGCGCCGTCTGTGCCGCGTTCAACCTGCGCATCCGTCAGGGCGTGGTCAGCGAAGCGCGGATCGCCTTCGGCGGCATGGCCGCGACGCCAAAGCGCGCCACGGCCTGTGAAGCCGTGCTCAATGGCGCTCACTGGAACAACGACAACCTTGAGCGCGCTTGCCTCGCATTGGCCGAAGACTTCGCCCCGCTGTCGGACTTTCGCGCCAGCAAGGAATACCGGCTGCTGAGCGCGCAAAACCTGCTGCGCAAATACTTCATCGAACTGCAAACCCCAGACCTTCAAACGCGGGTGACGGCTTATGTCTAACCATCACAAGATCGAGCCGTCCCAAGCCCAATTGCTGTCCCTGTTCGAGCAAGACCTGCAAACCGGTGTCGGACGCAGCGTCAAGCACGACAGTGCCCAAAAGCATGTGTGCGGCGAAGCGCAGTACATTGATGACCGTCTGGAATTCCCCAATCAACTGCATGTGTATGCCCGTCTTTCAGACCGCGCCCACGCCAAAATCATCCGTGTCGACACCTCGCCGTGCTACGCCATCGACGGCGTGCGTCTGGTGATCACCCACCACGACATCCCCGGCCTTAAAGACATCGGCCCGCTACTGCCCGGCGACCCGCTTTTAGCCATCGACACGGTGGAGTTCGTCGGGCAACCGATACTGGCCGTAGCGGCGTGTGATCTCGACACCGCCCGCACCGCCGCTATGGCCGCCATCATCGAATACGAAGACCTGGAGCCCGTATTGGACGTGGTCGAGGCCTTGCGCAAAAAACACTTTGTGCTCGACAGCCACACCCACCGGCGAGGCGACTCGGCGAGCGCACTGGCGCATGCCGAGCACCGCCTGCAAGGCACCCTGCACATTGGCGGGCAAGAACACTTCTACCTCGAAACCCAGATTTCATCGGTCATGCCCAGCGAAGACGGCGGCATGATCGTGTATTGCTCCACGCAAAACCCCACCGAAATCCAGAAGCTGGTCGCTGAAGTCCTCGACGTGTCGATGAACAAAATCGTCGTCGACATGCGCCGCATGGGCGGTGGTTTCGGCGGCAAAGAGACGCAAGCCGCCAGCCCTGCGTGCCTGTGCGCCGTGGTCGCGCGTATCACCGGCCAACCGACGAAAATGCGCCTGCCCCGCGTCGAAGACATGCAGATGACCGGCAAGCGCCACCCTTTTTACGTCGAATACGATGTCGGCTTTGACGCACGCGGGCGCTTGCAAGGCATTCAATTGGAGCTGGCAGGCAATTGCGGCTATTCACCCGATTTATCCGCCTCCATTGTCGACCGCGCAATGTTCCACGCCGACAACGCCTATTACCTGGGCAACGCCACGATCAATGGCCATCGCTGCAAGACCAACACCGCCTCCAACACCGCGTATCGCGGCTTTGGCGGCCCGCAAGGCATGGTGGCCATCGAGCAGGTCATGGACCATATCGCCCGCCATCTTGGGCTTGATCCGCTGGCCGTGCGCAAAATCAACTACTACGGCAAGACCGAACGCAACGAAACCCACTACTACCAGACTGTTGAGCACAACCTGCTGGATGAAATGACCGCCGACCTGGAAGCCAGCAGTCAGTACGCGCAACGGCGTGAAGCGATCAAGGCGTTCAATGCCAGCAGCCCATTCCTGAAAAAGGGTCTGGCGCTGACACCGGTCAAATTCGGCATTTCGTTCACCGCCAGCTTTCTCAATCAGGCGGGTGCGTTGATCCATGTCTACACCGACGGCAGCATTCACTTGAATCACGGCGGCACCGAAATGGGCCAAGGCCTCAACACCAAGGTCGCGCAAGTGGTTGCCGAAGTGTTTCAAGTGGACATCAGCCGCGTACAGATCACCGCGACCAACACGGACAAAGTACCCAACACCTCGCCCACCGCAGCCTCCAGCGGCACTGATCTGAATGGCAAAGCCGCGCAGAATGCGGCTGAAATCATCAAGCAGCGTTTAATCGCCTTCGCTGCCGCCACGTACGCGGTCAGTGAGCATGAGGTGATTTTCCATAACGGCCAGGTGCGTGTCGGCGAACTGCTACTGAGTTTTGAGACGCTGATCCAACAGGCTTATTTCGGCCAGGTGTCGTTGTCGAGCACCGGCTACTACAAAACTCCAAAAATCTTTTACGACCGCAGCCAGGCACGTGGGCGCCCGTTTTATTACTTCGCGTTTGGCGCGGCCTGTGCAGAAGTGATCGTCGACACGCTGACCGGCGAATACAAAATGTTGCGCACCGACATCCTGCATGACGTTGGCGCGTCATTGAACCCGGCCATCGACATCGGCCAGGTCGAAGGCGGCTACATTCAGGGCGCGGGCTGGTTGACCATGGAAGAGCTGGTGTGGAATGCCAAAGGCAAGTTGATGACCAACGGCCCCGCCAGCTACAAGATTCCGGCCGTAGCGGACATGCCCCTGGACTTGCGCGTGACACTGGTCGAGAACCGCAAAAACCCGGAAGACACGGTGTTCCACTCCAAAGCCGTGGGCGAGCCACCGTTCATGCTCGGTATTGCCGCCTGGTGCGCCATCAAGGACGCAGTGGCCAGCCTGGCCAACTACCGCGTGCAACCCGACATCGACGCACCGGCCACGCCGGAGCGTGTGCTATGGGGCTGCGAGCAAATGCGCAAGCACGCCCAACAAGCCCCCGCGGCGCAGGATGAACAGCATGCATAACTGGATCAGTGCCCTGGCCGACTTACAGCTGCGCGGCGAACCGTGCATGCTCGTCACCATCATCGAAGAACAAGGTTCAACCCCGCGCAATGCCGGTTCGAAAATGGTCATCAGCGCCACGCAAACCTTCGACACCATCGGCGGTGGCCATCTGGAATACAAGGCGATGCAAATTGCCCGCGAGCGGCTGAACAACGGCCAGCCCGACACGCACCTGCAACGCTTCAGCCTCGGCGCCAGCCTGGGACAATGCTGCGGCGGCGTGGCGGTGCTGTTATTCGAGCCCATGGGCCAGGTGCAGGCGCAGATCGCTGTGTTTGGTGCAGGCCATGTGGCCCGGGCGCTGGTGCCACTGCTCGCCAGCTTGCCGTGCCGGGTACGCTGGATTGACTCGCGCGAGCAGGAGTTCCCCGCCTGCATCCCGGTGGGGGTGCAAAAAATCGTCACTGACGAACCGGTGGATGAGGTCAATGATCTGCCAGCGGGTTGCTACTGCATCGTCATGACGCATAATCACGCCCTGGATCTGGAACTCAGCGCAGCCCTGCTCAAACGCAATGACTTTACCTACTTCGGCTTGATTGGTTCCAAAACCAAACGCATGAAGTTCGAGCACCGCCTGCGCGACAGAGGCATCAGCGCCCCTCATTTGCAGCGTATGCGCTGCCCGATGGGCTTGAGCGAAGTCAAAGGCAAGTTGCCGATTGAAATCGCCATTTCCATCGCCGGCGAAATTATCGCCACCTACAACGCCCACTTCGGCCAACCGAGTGCCAGCGTCGAACCCATTAAAAGAGTGCTGCCGTCTTCGCGACGCAGCCAAGCCACGAACTGAGAAACATGATGACTTGTAAAGCCTACCGCGCCGCCATCCTGCACAGCATCGCCGACCCGGCCGAGGTCGGCGTCGAAGCGTCCTACGAATACTTTGAGGACGGCTTGCTGATCGTTGACGACGGCCAGATCAAAGCCGTCGGCAACGCCCGCGAGTTATTGGCCACCTTGCCAGCTGACGTGGCCGTCACTGAATACACCGACGCCCTGATCACCCCCGGTTTTATCGACACCCACATCCACTTCCCGCAAACCGGCATGATTGGTTCTTACGGCGAACAGTTGCTCGACTGGCTCAACACCTACACCTTTCCGTGCGAAAGCCAGTTCGCAGACAAAGCCCACGCGCAAGAAGTGGCCGATGTGTTCCTCAAAGAACTGTTGCGTAATGGCACCACCACCGCACTGGTATTTGGCAGCGTGCACCCGCAATCCGTTGACGCACTGTTTGAAGCCGCGCAGCGTCTGGACCTGCGCCTGATCGCGGGCAAAGTGATGATGGACCGCAATGCGCCGGACTATCTGACAGACACCGCAGAAACCGGCTACGCCCAGAGCAAGGAGCTGATCGAACGCTGGCACGGCAAGGGCCGCCTGCATTACGCCGTCACCCCGCGCTTCGCCCCGACCAGCACCCCGCAACAACTGACCTTGGCAGGCAAACTGCTCGGTGAATACCCGGACGTGTACCTGCACACTCACATCAGCGAGAACCTTCAGGAAATCGAATGGGTTAAATCGCTGTTCCCTGAACGTAAAGGTTATCTGGACGTGTACGACCACTACCAACTGCTGGGTGAGCGCTCTGTATTTGCCCATGGCGTGCATTTATGTGACGAAGAATGCGCGCGGCTGGCCGAAACCGGTTCGGCAGTTGCGTTTTGCCCCACCTCAAACCTGTTTTTGGGCAGCGGCCTGTTCAACCTGCCAATGGCCGAAAAACACAAACTTAACGTCGGCCTGGGCACCGACGTAGGCGCGGGCACCAGTTTCTCGCTGCTCAACACCCTGAACGAAGCCTACAAAGTCATGCAGTTGCAAGGGCTGCGCCTTAACCCGTTCAAGTCGTTGTATTTGGCGACATTGGGCGGCGCGCGCGCGCTGCGCCTGGAAGACCGCATTGGCACCCTGCAACCGGGCACTGATGCAGACTTTTTGGTGCTGGACTACCACGCGACTCCGCTGCTGAGTTATCGCCTCAAGCAATCAAAAAACATCGCTGAAACGCTGTTCGTCCTGATGACGCTGGGCGACGACCGCACCGTGCAACAGACCTTTGCGGCGGGCAACCTGGTGCACCAGCGCTGATCGAAGCGCGCACGAACCAGATCGCAGTCGGGTGTCACTCGTCAGCTCATGCCGGTCTAGGTGCTCGATGCTTGAATGCAGTCGCTGCCCAAAGCAGCGACTGCCACTCAAAGCTTCGCCGACGGCCGTGAGGGCTTGCCCTTGGTTTGCAGCAAATGCGAGAAGACCGCGTGCAAGTCGTCCGAGGCGCTCTCTTCGTCAAGGTTGAGCTTGCTGTCGATGTGATCCATGTGGTGCATCATCAGGCTCACCGCCAGCTCGGCATTGCGCGCCTCGATGGCATCAATCAACTGCATGTGCTCATCGTAAGAACAATGCGAGCGGTTGCCGCTTTCATACTGGGCAATGATCAACGAGGTTTGCGACACCAGGCTGCGCTGAAAGCTGATCAGCGGAGTGTTCTTCGCCGCTTCTGCCAACTTGAGGTGAAACTCGCCAGACAAGCGAATACCTGCACCGCGATCACCCCGCGAGAAACTGTCACGCTCGTCTTGCACCATTTTGCGCAAATCGGCGAGGTCCTCGGCAGTGGCATGTACAACGGCCAATTCGGTAATGGCCTTTTCAACCAGACGCCGCGCAAAAAACACCTGACGCGCTTCTTCAATGCTCGGGCTGGCCACCACCGCACCGCGATTGGGGCGCAGTAACACCACCCCTTCATGGGCCAAACGCGACAGCGCGCGACGAATAATGGTGCGGCTCACTCCAAAAATCTCACCCAGCGCTTCTTCGCTCAGCTTGGTGCCCGGCGCCAATCGCTGTTCGAGAATGGCCTCAAAAATATGCGCGTAAACGATATCGTCCTGAGTTCCGGTGCGACCGGCCTTACCTGCCCGGGTGGGTTTCTTGAGGGGCTGCAACTGTTCGTTCATGAGGTCTCGTGTGGGATAGCGGCGGCGGATGAGGTTTTACGTTAGTACGTAAACGGGCGCCGCTGGTAATGAATTAATACTTAAAAACAGCGCGCATTGTACACAACCCAGATTGCCAGTACGACTGTACGGCTCTTTGCTGCCACGGCTGTATTGCAATGACAGGTAACGTTTGCGTTTAGGCTGGCGCCCTGCACCACCCTTATTTAAAGAACAAGGAATACAGCTTCATGACGGATGCCACTCATACGCGCTTACGGCCATTGGCAGACAGCTCCCCTTCGGCCGTGGTCGCAGGCTTTATTGCGATGATGACCGGCTACACCAGTACCCTGGTGCTGATGTTTCAGGCAGGCCAGGCGGCGGGCCTGACCAGCGGGCAAATCTCGTCCTGGATCTGGGCGTTATCCATCGGCATGGCCATTTGCAGCATTGGTTTGTCCCTGCGTTATCGCACCCCGATCACCATCGCCTGGTCGACGCCAGGTGCTGCGTTACTGATTACCAGTTTGGGCGGCGTCAGCTACCCCGACGCGATCGGTGGCTATATGACCTGTGCCGTGCTGGTGATTATTTGTGGCGTGACTGGCAGCTTCGACCGCCTGGTCAAACGCATTCCTGCATCACTCGCCTCGGCGCTGCTGGCGGGCATCCTGTTTAAAATTTGCAGCGAAATATTCGTCGCGGCCCAGCACCAGACCGCACTGGTGCTGGGGATGTTTATCACCTACCTGATCGTCAAGCGCCTGTCCCCCCGCTATGCCGTGCTTGGGGCATTACTGGTGGGCACGTTGATCTGCGGGTTACTGGGGCTGTTGGACTTCAAGGATTTCGCCCTCGAAGTGGCGATCCCCGAGTGGACTACGCCGTCCTTTTCACTGGCTGCGACGATCAGTATCGGCATCCCGCTATTTGTTGTGGCCATGACCTCGCAAAACATGCCCGGCGTTGCCGTACTGCGCGCAGACGGCTACACCGTGCCCGCGTCGCCGCTGATTACCACGACCGGTATCGCTTCATTACTGTTGGCGCCCTTCGGCTCACATGGCATCAACCTCGCGGCCATCAGCGCCGCCATCTGCACCGGTCCGCACGCCCACGAAGACCCCAAAAAGCGCTATACCGCCGCCGTGTGGTGCGGAATCTTCTACGGCATTGCCGGTATTTTCGGCGCAACGCTGGCCGGGCTGTTTGCGGCGTTTCCAAAAGAGTTGGTGCTGTCGATTGCCGCTCTGGCATTGTTCGGTTCAATCATGAACGGCCTGACCATCGCCATGAACGAATCCAAAGAGCGTGAAGCCGCACTGGTCACATTTATGGTCACCGCCTCGGGCATGACCCTGTTCTCGGTGGGATCCGCGTTTTGGGGGATTGTCGCAGGGGTTTTGACGCTGATGATTCTGAGCTGGAAAACCCGATAAGCCACACGCGTGCAGGCGCAAGCGTGCTTGAGCCTGCACCGGGTTATCAGATCGCCAGTGCTCCGCCATCCACCGCCAACGCATGGCCCGTGGTAAAGGCCGCACCGTCAGAGCACAGATACAACACGGCACTGGCCACTTCCTCGGCAGTGCCAATGCGCCCCATCGGATGCACGGCCGCGGCATACTGCGCCTTACGCGGATCTGCTTCGCAGGCACGGCGAAACATGTCGGTATCGATCACCCCAGGGCAGATGGCATTCACCCGGATGCTTTTTTTCGCGTACTCAATCGCCGCCGACTTGGTCAGGCCTATCACCGCATGTTTGGATGCCGAATAAATACTCATTTTCGGTGCCGCGCCCAAACCGGCCACTGACGCGGTGTTGACAATGACGCCGCCGCCCTGCGCCACCATCAAGGGCAACTGGTACTTCATGCACAGCCACACGCCTTTGACATTAACCCCCATGATCGCGTCGAACTCGTCCTGCGTGCCGTCAGCCAAACGGCCCTGCTCAATTTCAATCCCCGCATTATTGAACGCATAATCCAAACGCCCGTAGGTGTTAACGGTTTGATCCATCAACTGTTTGACATCCGCTTCAAGGGTCACATTACAGCGCACAAACAAGGCGATGCCGCCAGCGGCCTGGATCTGCCTGACCGTCTCTTGCCCACCATGAACGTCTACATCGGCGGCCACTACACATAATCCTTCAGCGGCAAACGCCAGGGCTGTCGCTTTACCGATGCCCGCCCCTGCACCCGTCACGACCGCAACGCGGCCCGCAAATGTCATGCTCATTATTTTTATCCTTATCGAAGTGCGCTGCGCATCGACAGCCCATGAAGTATTTATCGCAGTGATAAAACCCTGCCCAGCACCATCACCCGAACTGATAAAAAAACATTCGTCATCACGCATTTACTTGCGGTCAAAGCCAAGAACGTCTATCAACAACCTTTGCCTTTATGAAGACCCCTTGCCATGACTGACCTGAACAATCGCCAATTCCTGCTTGCTAAACGCCCCGTCGGTGCAGCCACTCGCGACACGTTTACCTATCAAGAAATCCCCGTGGGCCAGCCCGGCGAAGGCCAGATCCTGGTCAAAAACGAGTATTTGTCCCTTGACCCCGCCATGCGCGGCTGGATGAACGAAGGCAAGTCGTACATTCCTCCCGTCGGTTTGGGCGAGGTCATGCGTGCGTTGGGCGTGGGCAAGGTGATTGCCTCCTCACACCCCGATTTCAGCGTAGGTGACTACGTCAATGGCGCGCTGGGCGTGCAGGATTATTTTCTGGGCGCACCACGAGGCTTCTACAAAATCGACCCGACTCTGGTGCCACTGCCCGTGTATTTGTCCGCGCTGGGCATGACCGGCATGACCGCCTACTTTGCCCTGCTGGAAGTCGGCACCCCCAAAGAAGGCGACACGGTGGTGATCTCTGGCGCTGCGGGTGCCGTGGGCAGCATTGCCGGGCAAATCGCCAAACTCAAAGGCTGCCGTGTAGTAGGCATCGCTGGCGGCAAAGAGAAATGCAGCTACTTGATTGACGAGTTGGGGTTTGACGGGATTATCGACTACAAAAACGAAGACGTGCTCGCAGGTCTGAAACGTGAATGCCCTAAAGGCGTCGATGTGTATTTCGACAACGTAGGCGGCGACATTCTGGATGCCGTACTCAGCCGTTTGAGCTTCAAGGCTCGCGTCATCATCTGTGGTGCCATCAGCCAATACAACAACAAGGAAGCCGTAAAAGGGCCTTCCAACTACTTGTCGCTGTTGGTCAATCGCGCACGCATGGAGGGCTTTGTGGTGATGGACTATGCCGATCGCTATGGTGCAGCCGGGCAAGAAATGGCGGGATGGTTAGCCAAAGGCCAACTCAAAAGCAGAGAAGACATCGTCGAGGGACTGCAAACCTTCCCTGAAATGCTGATGAAGCTGTTTAACGGCGAAAACTTCGGCAAGCTCATATTGAAGGTCTAGCACGCAACCTCGTGCTCTGAGAGTTGACGAGGTACGAGGCTGCGATCCAGTGTTCAGCACGGTTCAACCCGAGTACAGCGGTATAGCTGTCACACCCGACTACACCGCTGCGCCAAAGCGGGTTTACGCCAACTCGGCGACCACCGCCGCCAATGCCTTGGCCGGATCTGCGGCCTGGCTGATCGGACGGCCGATCACCAAATAGTCAGAACCGGCATCCAGCGCCTGACGTGGCGTCAAGATGCGGCGCTGGTCGTCCAGCGCACTGCCCGCCGGCCGAATACCTGGCGTCACCAACTGCAATGACGGGTGAGCCGCCTTCAGCGCTTGCGCTTCGAGCGCCGAGCACACCAGACCGTCCATACCGGCTTTTTGTGCCAGAGCTGCCAGACGCAGCACTTGCTCTTGCGGCTCGATATCCAGGCCGATGCCCGCGAGGTCTTCACGCTCCATGCTGGTCAACACCGTGACCCCAATCAGCAACGGCTGAGGACCTGAACGCTTGTCCAGCACCTCACGGCAAGCGGCCATCATGCGCATGCCACCCGAGCAATGCACGTTGACCATCCACACGCCCATTTCAGCAGCAGCTTTAACCGCCATCGCAGTGGTATTAGGGATGTCATGGAATTTGAGGTCCAGAAATACCTCGAAGCCCTTGTCGCGCAATGTACCGACAATTTCAGAGGCACAACTGGTGAACAATTCTTTGCCCACTTTGACGCGGCACAGCTTGGGGTCCAACTGATCAGCCAGTTTCAATGCGGCGTCACGCGTTGGGAAATCCAGGGCGACGATAATAGGAGTCTGGCAGTCGGACATTAGCGGGTTCTCAGGCAGGTCGAAATCGGCGCGCATTGTAGCGGAACCAGCCGCTTACCGGCACCCGATGATCGTAAATTCGCGATTTTAGTCATCGCCCAACAATTAAAGAGCATGGCGAGATAAGCGGCCTACAATTGAACCACTGGCGCCTGCCTGCACTCACATCTATAAATGGCGAGTCAATGAGCAACCTCTTGCTCGGCAGCGCGCCCACTCAAGGAGAGATTTATGCCCTGGTATGCCTGGTTAATTCTGATCGTTGCTATTGGTGCCATCGTAGGCGGGCTGATGACCCTGCGTGACACCGCCAACAAAGTCGAACTCACTGATGAACAGCGCAAACGCGTTGCCGAGCGCAATGCAGAGATGGACGCCAAGGAATCAAAAGACAATTAAACGCTGAGTGACCGACAGCTTTGAACGTGTTCATAGCCAAATACCTACACGTCTTTACATAAAATCGCCCATACAACCTGCGGAAACACAGGCATATGATGGCTGATTGAAATCAAGGACGCACGCCATGAGGTATTCCCAAGACCATAAGGCCCACACCCATCAGCGCATTATCGAAGAAGCCTCTATACGTTTTCGACGAGACGGCATCGGCGCAACGGGGTTACAGCCTCTTATGAAAGCATTGGGTCTGACTCATGGCGGCTTTTATGCGCACTTCTCCTCCAAAGACGAGTTAGTTGAAAAAGCCCTCCAGCACGCTGCCTCCGAGGTGGATGGACGCTGTAACGAGCTGTTCAACACCACGGACCCGCTGCATACCTTTATCGACACTTACCTCTCCGAATGGCACCTCACCTCCCCTCACGAGGGCTGCCCGCTGCCAACCATGTCCATTGAAATGGCCCAGAACGGCAACCCTAGCGCGACCACCGACTACGTCATCAATGCCCGGCTCAAGCAAATCCAGGATGTATTGACAGGCCCTGACGCCGAAGATCAAAGCATTGTGCTGTTTGCCACATTAGTGGGTGCGCTGGTTCTCTCCCGGGGCGCCGAGAACGAGGACTTGAAAGAGAAGATTCTGGATGTAACGCGTAAAGCGTTGAAGGGTCCTGTTCACCCGGCTTAAACAACAGAAAGCAAAAAGGCCAGTCACAGGCTGGCCTTCTGTCATACATCGATAGGGCTTAGTTAACCGCAACCTTGTCACGGTTCTTCTCGTAGATCGCCTTGCCTATTCCCTTGACCTCCAGCAACTCGTCCGCAGAAGCAAAATCACCATGTGCTTCCCGGTAGGCCACGATGGCTCTGGCTTTAGCGGCGCCAACACCCGACAGCTCACGCTGCAAGGTCGCTTCGTCTGCCGTATTCAAATTAATGGTCATCACTTGAACATCAGGTGCCACTTGAGCGGGTGTAACGACTGTGGCGGGCGGTGTGGCAGGCGTATTGGCACCCGCCAACCCCGAAATACCCGACAACATGGCCATGACGAACAAAGGAACCAGTGCAATACGCATGAGTGACACTCCAAGACATCGTTAAATGGAAACAGCTTTCCTGAGCTGTATGCCAAACCTAGACGATGTCGAGAAAGAGTCAAAAATCAAGCGATTGCAGCATGTGTATTCAGCCTGACGAGCGCACTGCGCAACCGATGAAAGCAGGTGCAGAACATGCCGGTAAACTGCGATTAGAGACACGAAATAGGCTCATGTTTACCCTGGTTCTCACACGCGGTTAACAATGATGCCCCTCATTCAAACAACAGTGTCCGGCTGAACAGCTGTACGATTTATACCCTTCGGGAATACAACCTTGCGCACTTTTTCATTGAGTGGTTTTTCAACAAAGAAGTGAGTCAGCAACGCGACAAACTGACAGACGAAAAAGCATATAACCAGCAAGCCTAACAAGCCAATTTTCGGATACAACGTGTATCGATCAATCACAAAGGTGATCCAGGGAAGGACTAGCCAATGAGTTAAATAGAGGCTGTACGACGCATCACCCAGCACACTGAAAACCTTTGGCATTGAGTAGTAGGGCTCCAAGCTTATCGCTGCCCAAACGATTAAAAATGCAAACGTACCCCAGACCAACACCCGGTTATAGGCGCCCCCGACACTGGACATCAGCGCATGAAGCTCTGTGTAGTAAAACACAGGGACGATCAACAGCATCAATGCTGCCGACAACCACTTATTCAAAAAATAGCCATTGAGGTAGCACCCATAAAGGATAAGTCCGAACAAAAACTCGATCATCATGGGGGTAGCCAATAACTTTAACGGCGGAAAATAGCTTGCAAACGTGGCCCCCGCAGAGCCAAGCAACAGTGCAGAACCCAGCAATAACAGTGCATAGGAGATGGCCACATGAAAAAAGCTTTTAGCACCAAGCAGGAGCATAATGGCCACGGCGGTGTAAAACAAAAATTCAAGTTGCAGTGTCCAACCGACATTCAGCGTGGGCGCTACAACGGCATGAGTGAAGGTTAAAGACTCAAACAACAGCGTCCAGTCCAACTTGGCCAACCCATAGACATTGTTCACTTCAAAGTTTGGGGTCAACCCTGAATAGCGCACGATAAGAGCAGCCAAAATAACAAAGGCGGTCGCCACGAAATACAAGGGCCAGATACGGACTATTCGACGAATAAAAAAACTGAAACCTCCCATTTTCGGGAGTTGACTTACGTTATTAGAAGCACCAAACAAGATGTAAGGAATAATGAATCCACTGATAATGAAAAATATATCCACACCAAAGCCACCCAAATGAATGGCATGTGATGACACACCAAAGGCATTGAGAGGTGCGTGAGCAAATATTACCAGCGACGCTGCCACAAACCGTAAAAACTGAATATTATTTATCACTTTTTATTCCGCACACAGTTAATTTCTTCGGACTCGCCAACCGCTCGCTCTCGCCCATCTTCAATGCAAACACCTGTCATTTCCTGCCCCTACTGCCCAGCCATTTCATTATTTTAATTTAGCGTTTCACACGCTACTTCACGCCCTGCTTGCTAAAGCGTTGGATCAACATCGCCACGAGGACAAATACTAGAAGCAGTGCCGCTACAGACAAATACAGGCTCGCCGACATCCAGGGCCCTTGTCGGCCGAAATAATATTGCCACTCACCACTTTGATAACTCAGCCCTTGTGCAAGAGCCTGAGCATTGTTTGACTGAAGAAACATTAATGGCGTGATGAGCAAAGCCGCATAAATAACACTCCATATCCGCAGGCCAAACGAAAACCCTGACATGGCGAAGATAGCTGCACTGACTGGCAGCACCCCTATCCATTGCCTGCTTTCCGAGCCGAACAACAGAAAGGGTAAATAAGCAGCCAGTACGACAATCAGTGCCCGGGGCACGCTACGCTCGCGCTTGATACTCCAGCGATAAAGGCTCCACAGGGACAACACAATCACAGGGCCGAACGCATAAAAGTGCGCAACCAGCGGTTTAAACGGCGCCGCAAGTGATTGCAATGTCATGAACTTGGTCAACGGCGGGCCTGCGAAACCTACAGACCAATCAAAACTTAAGTACACCCACACAAAGGTACTGGCAAGCACCACAAGACTCACGCACAACCACTTTATGTTCAATGCCGACCAGACAGAGCGGTCGACGATCAGCCTTGAGTAGATCCAGGCGACATACAAAACGCATAAAATAGCGGCGACATACGTCAGTGGTAGCCATTCAGTCAGCGCTGTTTGACCATTTTTATCTACGGCATGAACAGCAATTTTCTCAACCGAAAAGCGCAGTAAATGTTTTAACAGCAACGCAGCAGCAATGACCCCGGAGACGGCAAATATACGAACTGACAACACCTTGGCTGACTGACAACCTTCATCCTTGCTGGCGTGCTGTTTAAAAGGGAAGCACAGTAATACAAGAGGCAATAAAAACAACCCGGGCAGTACCCAGACACTCAGCACACACAGACCTGACAGCCACACCCGAAGAGACTTTGACCACAGCCAAAGCGCTGTACAACTCAACGCAATAGCCGCGTGATCACTGAGAATTGGGTAATACACCGGCATGACCAATACGGGCCAGGTCAACATCAGCAAACCTGTCGACATTAACGCCGACTTTCGTTCGCACCCTATGTTCATTAAGGCTGAATAAAACAAAGCCAGCCCTATGGAAACAACGAGCCCATTCAACAACATTTGAAAGGTCAAGAAGTACGTTGGCGACAACCCGAGTGCGGCACCGCCAATCAAAGGACCAAAGCCTGGCATCCGCATTAAACGATACGGATCGCCATGAATGGCCTCACCTCGTGCAAGCCGCTCAATATAGTTCAAATAGATCGAACCATCCCATCCCGTCCCTGCATTGACTGCAATAGTACCGCACACCCAATACACCACAACAAACAGCAGAATAGCGCACAGCACAATCATAGATTGAGTGGTGTAGCGATGTGCAAAAAGGCTTTCTTTACTCACGTCAAAACCGTCCAACGAATAAATACTTCGACAGAAAATAGGTACAGGGAATAGTCACGGCAACCGCAATTAACGGCGCTATCCATTGAGGCATGCCGAGGTAGTCGACACTGCCCCACACCACACACACGCCCAACACATACTGCGCGGCATACACCAGTGGGAACAGCAGGATTGATGCTGCCCCTTGGGTTGCCTTAAACACAAAAAAACGCCCCATGACGTAGGCGAAAATGATGCCAAATACATAAGAGACGGTATAACTCAGCCTGAAATCAAGCGCCTGCAATAACGCAAGGTAAATACCGTATGAGAGTAATGTCCCCATGCCGCCCGACACCAGGAAACGGACAAATCTATGCTTGAACATTCAACGCTTCGCCTTAAACACTTATGTTTCTATTACCGAAACGGCTGCACCCGCTTTTGCACCGGCGTAGACAGAACTGCACATCGGAATTGCAAGTGGACGATTCTTGGTATTTTCATAAGTTCGCCAGGCGTACGAACCCACAATCCCCATCCCCAACAGGTTGAGGCATCCCAAAAACGTCAGCGTGATCATGATCATTGCATAGCCGGGCACTTCTATTGCGCCATGCAGTTTGGCAATTAGCGTCAACAGCCCAAACAGCGCTGCCACTCCTGCACCCACAGCGCCTGCTCTCGTCAACCAACGAATCGGCAAGTCGGTGAACGAGAATACGCTGTCCATCAAATAATTAACTTTCTTGCGTAATGTCCATGCTGACTTGCCATGCTCACGTGTCTGTCGTGTGTAGGTGACTTGTTCTCGGCGAAACCCCAACCAAAAAATCTGGGCAATCAATGAACTGTGTCGCTCATCCAGCGTCAAAAGCGTGTCACGAAACGCTTTGTTGCAGGCGAACATATCAACCCCGCCGGGTGGGATTTCCGGGACAACAAAGCGTCGGTAAGCCCCCCAAAACAGTGAAGACGATAACTTGCTCAGCCACGGATCATTCCTGTTTTCGCGCACCCCCACCACCACGTCAGCTTGATCATTGAGTAACAGGCGATTCATTTCTATTACCAGTTCCGGTGGTTCCTGGAGGTCCGCGGCCATCACTGCAAATCGATTACCCGTACCGTATTGCAAGCCGGTTCGGATGGCCATGAACGATCCGAAGTTTTTCGACAATAAAATCAGTTGCGAACTGAAACGTTGCGTAGAAAGCGTGTCCCGCAATATTTCATAACAACGATCAGGGCTGCCATCTACAACGAAAACAACCTCCAGCGCATCATTGAGTTGCTCACTCATCGAGGAGATGGCAGGTAGCAAACTGGGTAAATTGCTTTCGTTGCAATAGACAGGGATTACCAATGTCAGCACTTCAAATTCCTTGCGTCATACATAGCTCACACCGATCAGGGTTCTAAACGGCGCTGCTGATAGATCCAGTCCACAATTTCACCGTCCGGTGCATAACCACTCACGGTGTCGCGCAACAATTGTCTCACGCGCGAATAATCATCCTGCTCAACAGCTTGCAGTAACTGCGACAAACGCTGTTTAAGCTCGTCCCACGAAAGGAGATCTTCGGTGGCACTCATGATCATCGGATGTTGGGTGGCCACAACGTTGTCACCAATCAATAACTCTTCGTAGAGTTTTTCACCAGGACGCAGACCCGTGAATTCAATCTCGATATCACCGTGCAGATTCTTGTCGGAACGTACGCTAAGACCGGAAAGATGGATCATCTTCTCAGCCAGTTCAACGATGCGCACCGGCTCCCCCATGTCCAACACAAACACATCACCACCCAGGCCCATTGAACCTGCTTGAATAACCAGTTGCGCCGCTTCCGGGATCGTCATGAAGTAGCGCGTGATTTTCGGATGCGTCACGGTTAACGGTCCGCCCGCTTTGATCTGCTTGTGAAACAGCGGAATAACTGAGCCCGAAGACCCTAATACATTGCCGAAGCGCACCATGGTAAAGCGGGTTTTATTAACCCGAGACACATTCGCTTTATCGCCGAACAGTACAGGGGCCAATTCGCGACTGAGCGCCTGCAACGTCATTTCTGCCAGACGTTTGGTGCTACCCATAACATTGGTGGGCCGTACAGCCTTGTCGGTCGAGATCAACACGAAGTTCGCAACGCCTGCCTGCAACGCCGCCTGAGCGGTATTGAGCGTACCGATGACATTATTCAGCACGCCTTCTGCAATGTTGTGCTCAACCATCGGTACATGCTTGTAGGCGGCGGCGTGATACACCGTATCAACTCGCCAGGTTTGCATCACATCCAGCAATTTTTGCGGATTGCGCACAGACCCCAAAATAGGCAAGACCCTCACCGACAAGGACTCGCGGGTTACACGCTGTTCAAGTTCCGAAAGAATGCTGTAAAGGTTGAATTCACTGTGCTCAAACAACAGCAACGTGGTTGGGCGTAGTGCAAGAATCTGGCGACACAGTTCAGATCCAATCGAGCCGCCGGCACCGGTCACCAGAACACTTTGCCCCTTGATGCAATGCTCAAGAAGTTCACCTTGGGCAGGCACAGCATCACGACCCAGCAAGTCAGCAATGTCGACCTCCTGGATGTCGTCTACTTTGACCCGGCCACTGGCCAGGTCCATGAAACCCGGAACACTTCTCACGTGCAGAGGAAAGCCTTCCAGCAACCCCAGGATTTCTCGACGACGCCCGCGCGAAGAAGACGGTATGGCCAGCAGCAACTCCTGAGCCCCCGTTCGGTCGATCATTTGCTGTATGTTTTTAGCCCGGTAAACCTGCAAACCAGAGATCACTCGGTCTGCGATGCTTTCATCATCATCAATAAAAGCCACAGGGCGCATGACTCGCCCCATCCGCAATGCCGCAACCAATTGATTGCCAGCCGCGCCTGCACCATAAATCACAACCCTGGGCAATCCGTCATCGCGATTGGTAAAAGGCACATGTTGTGCCGCTGCGAACCAGTCCCCGAGAAAGTATTGACGCATACCCAGGCGCAGCCCGCCCAACATGATCAGGCTCAGCCACCAGTAGTTGAAGATGATCGAACGCGGCACGACATTTTGATGGTTGCTGTACCAATACACGACCACGGCCAAAATCAGCGATGAAAGGCTGACGGCTTTGATAATGGCGATCAACGCATCATTTCCGAAGTAACGCATTACCGCGCGGTACATGCCAAAACGAACAAACAGAGGTATCGCAATCACCGGCGCACAGACAAAAAGCCACGTGTGCATCATGATCGGATTGATCATCTCGTCAACGCCAAGGCGCACGACAAAAGCAAGCCACAGCGCGAGCCAGACTAATAAAACATCTGTGAATACCTGCAAAACGCGTTTGTGCCAGCGTGAGAGGTTGAGCAAATACGATCTGATTCTATCCATAACGCCTTCTAACACCTCTGTAACTCTTGATTGCGATAAGAGTAACTGTTAACTCATTGCGTCAATACCGCAATTTCCTTGTACGTACCGCTTTCAAGCCACAGGTTCAGCAGTGCCGGCCTTGAGTTTATAAGCCAGAGCGATCAACGGGACATAAGCCACCACGAGACACAGCGCACCATTCCAACCATAGACACCCACCCCCAAGGCAATCGGGAAAAGCCAAACAATATTGATGGCCGCAACGGTAAGGGTGACCGGCAAGTGACGACCCGCTGAGCGCGACGCATATTGGTAACCATGCGTTCTATGCGCCTCATAGACTTTCTCTCCACGCAGCAGGCGCCTGAAGAGCGTGAACGTTGCATCAACAATGAATACGCCGAGCAAAATGAGCCATACCCAAAGCAGTTGAGACTGCGCCCAGGCAGCCTGAAGCGACAACACACCGAGAATCAAACCGAGGAAACCACTGCCTGCATCGCCCATGAAAATGCGCGCAGGAGGGAAGTTCCACAAAAGAAAGCCCGCCACGGCCGCCGCCAGCAAGAGAGGCGCTACAAGTAGATAACCCGCACTCCCTGCCAGCCAGTAAATAAGAGCAGCACCCAAGCACGCACAAATGGCCTCAATACTGGCAAGGCCGTCGATACCGTCCATGAAGTTATAAAGATTGAGCATCCAGACTAAATACAAAGCCCCGAGCACATACCCCGCCCAACTTAAGTGTATGGTCCAGCCAAACACCTCTAAAGAAGGCAGCCCCCCGACCCAAAAGAGCGCCCACAATGCAGCACTGAAGTGCCCCAGCAGACGCCAACGCGCGGCAATATGACCATGATCGTCCATGAAGCCAATCACTGCGACTAACGCTCCGGCCCCAAGAATGGACACTGCCGCGGCTTGATCAATAGCACCGGCGACATAGAGCAAAACAATAGCCAATAAATAAATGACCACAATGGCAACACCTCCCCCTCGCGGGGTAGGAATCACATGTGAGCTTCGCGCATTGGGAATATCGATGATGTTACGGCGCAGCGCATATTGACGCAGCACCCACGTCATCAATGCAGAACCCAATACAACGGCGATAAAAAATAAAGAAATATCCATCAAAACCTCTAGACAGGCCTGCGATTCAAGCCCTGCGGGTGTGCGAACCAGCCAAGCGTCCAGATTGCAACTGTGTGTCAAGTCGCCCTCAGAGCGACTCAACACACCGTTGCCATCCATCACAGGGGCCGCAAATCAAAGCGCCTGCAGAGCTGCACTCAGATCGCGCACATTAAACGGTGCTATTGCGGCCAATGGAAGAGTAAGCAATGCCCGCTTTGGACATGGCTTCGGGTTCAAACAAATTACGGCCGTCGATCACAATGCGTTCTGCCAGGTTAGACGCCAGCCAGGCAGGGTCTACGGCTCTGAAAGCTTTCCATTCAGTGCAAATAACCAACGCATCACTGGAGGCCAACGCTTCATCACTGGTCGCACACAGCGTCAGGCCAGCTTGATCCTTGTAGATACGGTGGCATTCTTCCATGGCTTTAGGATCATACGCCTTAACCTTACCGCCAGCCGCCCAGATGGCTTCCATCAGCGTACGGCTTGGCGCATCGCGCATGTCGTCAGTATTAGGTTTAAAAGACAGGCCCCACACCGCAATGGTTTTGCCTTCCAAACGACCGCCAAAAGCATCAGACAGTTTCTGGAACAGTACTTTTTTCTGACGGTTATTAACTTTCTCTACGGACTGAATCAACTCCGGCACATAACCGACTTCCAATGCCGTTCGCGCAAGGGCTTGTACATCTTTCGGGAAGCAAGAGCCGCCATAACCACAACCCGGGTAGATGAACTGATAACCAATGCGCGGGTCGGAGCCAATGCCTATACGAACGCTTTCGATGTCCGCACCCAGCTTTTCAGCCAGGTTAGCTACTTCGTTCATGAAGCTGATTTTAGTTGCCAGCATGGCGTTGGCTGCGTACTTGGTCAGCTCAGCAGAACGAATATCCATGAAAATCAGCTTGTCGTGGTTACGACTGTAGGGGGCGTAGCACTCGCGCATACGGGTTTTTACGTAGTCAGAATCCGTACCAATGACGATTCGCGCGCCCTTGGTAAAGTCTTCAATGGCTGCACCCTCTTTCAGAAACTCAGGGTTGGAACAGACATCGACCGTCAACGACAGGTCACGCGCAGCCAGCTGATTCAGAATTTCAGCCTTGACCTTATCCGCGGTCCCCACCGGTACCGTTGACTTATCAACAACGATTTTGTGTTCGTTCATATGCTGACCAATGGATTTGGCCACCGCGAGAACGTATTTCAAATCTGCCGAACCGTCTTCGTCCGGAGGAGTGCCGACAGCAATAATTTGAATTTCGGCGAATTCAATGGCTTCGCGCGCATCGGTCGTGAAGTTGAGGCGACCCGCTGTGTAATTCTGAACAACCATCGCCTCCAAACCAGGCTCATAGATGGGGATAATGCCCTTCTTCAGGTTATTGATTTTTACTTCATCAATATCGACGCATGTCACATGGTGCCCAATATCTGCCAAGCAGGTACCGGTGACCAAACCTACATACCCCGTGCCGAAAATAGTAACTTTCAAAGTATCACCTGCATTTTCAAATATTAAACATTGTAATAATTTTTGAACCACGAAACGAAGCGTTCGCAGCCCTCTTCAATTTTCACCGCGGGGCGACAACCGGTAGCCTCGTACAACGCTTGCGTATCAGCCCAGGTTTGGGATACATCGCCAGCCTGCATGGGCAGATAGTTGTAAATGGCTTTTTTATCAGCTGCTTTTTCCACCGCTCGCACAAAGTCCATCAATTTGACAGGGCTGCCATGGCCAATGTTGTAGACGTGGTAAAGCGGTTCTTCAGCACGCGGTGAACGCTGAACAAGCGCAGAGACAGCCTCGACGATGTCATCGATGTACGTAAAGTCCCGTGAAAGATCGCCATTGTTGTAGATGTCAATGGGTTTGCCTTCGAAAATGGACTTGGTGAATTTGAACATCGCCATGTCCGGGCGACCCCAAGGACCGTAGACAGTAAAAAATCGCAGGCCGGTGGTCTTGAACTTATAAAGGTGTGCATACGTATGGGCCATGAGCTCATTCGACTTTTTCGTCGCGGCATACAAACTGATTGGGTTATCCACCGAATCGTCAACGCTGAATGGCGTCTTTTTGTTAAGCCCGTAGACAGAGCTGGAAGACGCATACAGAAGATGCTTAACAGCAAAATGCCGACACGCTTCTAAGATATTAAAGAATCCCACGACGTTAGCCTGAATATAGGCTGACGGATTCTCAATCGAATAGCGAACGCCCGCCTGGGCAGCGAGATTGACAACCACATCAAACTGATGCGATTGAAAAATCTCATTCAGCTGAGTCGCATCACTGATGTCGCCCTTAATAAACTGAAAGTTGGTGACCGTTTCCAACTCTTTCAGTCGACTGTGCTTAAGCTCAACATCGTAATAGTCATTGAGATTATCAATACCCACAATGGAGGCCGCGCAATTGGCCAGGCGTTTAACTAATGCATGACCAATAAAACCAGCGGCCCCGGTTACTAAAATCTTCATGGTGTCTGTCACTCAACGCGCGAATTTATAAATCAATGTTCTTACAAATGAAGGCGACAGACGAGTGATCGACCGCGCGCACACATTGAAGAGGTACTCACTCGGCGTTAAAAAGCCGATGCTTTTCTGGTATTTCAAAATGGCCAGCTCATATTTCAAATGATCGGCTTTACGGCGCTCCATCATACCGGCCCCTGCGCGCATATTGAGCAGGACTTCCGGCACGTTATGCAGCGTGTACCCGCGCTGTAACATAAGCGACCACAACGCATAATCTTGAGCTTTTCGGAACAATGGATAGCCGCCCACGGCCAAAACTGCTTCTTTCCTGAACACCACAGTCGGGTGGCTCAGCGGGCTACGGCGCTTGGCAAAAGCCATAATGTCTGCGTGTTGCGAGGGTGTGTGACGGATGCCGCTCGCTACACTCATAGTGACGTCATATTCCTCGACCAACGCCCCTACGACCGCAACCTCAGGGTGCGCCATTAAAAAACCAATCTGTTTTTCAAAGCGCGAAGGCAAGCACACATCATCCGTGTCCATCCGCGCGACGTACGCGTGGTCACAAGACTCAAGCCCCTTATTGAGAGCCGCAGCCAAGCCAATATTCTGTGCCAGTCTGACGCTCTTGATATTCAGTGAGTGCCTGAATTCTTCAATCGTGCTCAGGAGCACCGCATCAATCACACCGTCTTCAACCAACACAACATCCGTCGCTTTTAATGTCTGAGCCTCCAGACTTTCCAAGCATTGGCGTAGGTTCGAAGGCGTCTCATCTTTATAGATGGACATCAGAACAGAAAACGTAGTGTTCAAAATAGGGACCTCGAATGGAATTCGCGCATAACACTGTCTCGACGTGACCGGATCTATTGTTCTTGCAGCCATGCTTGAAACATCAAAATGGCCCACAATATTCCAGATCGGTCATAACGTCCACCTGCATGCTGCGCCCATAGGGCACGCACCGCCGGTACATTGAAATACCCTTCCTGAACAAGCCGTTGCTCATCGAGAAGTGTTTCAGCCCACTCACGCAAAGGCCCGCACAACCAATCCCTAAGCGGTACGCCGAACCCCATCTTTGGACGATCAATCAGCGCTTGTGGCACATATTTATATAAAATCTGTCGCAGTATCCACTTCGAGTCATTGCCTTGCATTTTCATAGACAAAGGCAATTGCCAGGCAAACTCAAAGACTCGGTGATCCAAAAAGGGCGCCCGACCTTCGAGTGACACAGCCATCGAGGCCCTGTCCAGCTTGGTCAGTACCCCTTCAGGCAAATACGACAGGGTATCCAGGGCCATCATCTGCTGAATATCATCGAGCGCAGTGAAATCAGGCGTGTTACCGATCAAACATGTGTCGGGCTCGACACCATTTATCACCAACGTTTGCGGGTTGGGGTGTTTTGAAACTAGCCCCACATAGATATCTTGTGCACTGCGAGATGACATTACACGGGCGGCTTTGTGAACTTTATCTCCGACACTGCCGTAGCCCGATAGCTTGGGTACCTTACTGGCTAACAGATCGAGGGTAGCTGGAGAGATCGAAGTCAACATGGCACTGGACAGCGACCGTATCGGCCGTGGCACTTTCTTGAGTGCCGACCAAAATTTGGCCGTCATCTTGTAGCGATTGTAACCACAAAATAATTCATCTCCGCCATCACCTGAAAGCGAGACAGTCACCTGCTCGCGTGCGAGTGCAGAAACAAGATAAGTCGGAATCTGTGATGAATCAGAGAAGGGTTCATCATAGATGCTCGGTAACTTAGGGATCACATCCAAAGCATCGGCCGAAGACACATACAACTCATGATGTTCGGTCTTCAGATGAGCCGCTACAGCCTTGGCGTAGCCAGCCTCATCATAAGACTTATCATCAAAACCGATAGAAAATGTCTTCACGGGACGACTCGATTGTTTCTGCATCAGAGAAACAATCAAAGAAGAGTCAATGCCACCCGATAAAAAAGAACCCAATGGAACGTCGGCAAGCATTTGCTGGGATATGGTGGTATCTAACAACGCTTCCAAATGCGCGGTTGCTTCAGGTGCATCCCCCTTGAAAGGATCGTTAACGGAAGACTTTATAACGTCCGCCACATCCCAATACTTTGTTATTTGAACCTCAGGTTGACGGCTTGATACACACGCATATTCGCCCGCCTCAAGTTTGAAAATGTTTTCATAAATTGAGTACGGGGCCGGAATATAGCCATAGCGCAGAAGAAGCGATATACCGGGTCGGTAGATATCAGCCTTGAAGGCGGGGTGCGCCTTGAGTGCCTTAAGCTCAGAACCGAATAAAAATGTATCGTCTTGCCATCCGTAATAAAGAGGCTTTTCACCTAACCTGTCTCGACACAAATAGAGCGCCTGCGCCTGCGTGTCCCACACCGCGGCTGCAAACATGCCCACCAAGGTATCAAGCGCAGCCGAGAGACCGTAATGCTCAAAACTGGCCAGCATTGTTTCTGTGTCAGAGGTCCCATTCCATGTCAGCGAAGGATTGGCCTCCTTCAATACCTTTCTTAGCTCCAGGTGGTTATAAATCTCACCATTGAAAGCCATGACATAACGACCACTGCTGGAAACCATTGGCTGATGACCAGACGCCGTCATATCCACAATGGCGAGCCTTCGATGGGACAACCCAATGCCGTGCTCAGCGCAAAACCATTCGCCACTGGAGTCTGGTCCACGATTTACGATCGCCAGACCCATGTTGCGTAAGGTATTGGTCGGATCATTCAATAAAGCAGTTTTCTTTAAAAAGCCTGCGAGTCCACACACTGCTTACCCCCTTGATAATTCAATTTGATTTTACTGCAGGCTAAAATACACGGTATTGATTGAGCGAAATCACTTCACCCCCTCAACAATTATGAATTATTTTTCATCTATGAAACCTGACACTTTACGGTCAGTCGACAAGTCGTCCTTTTTTTCCTGACATCACATCTCTAAACGCTTTAACTATGTAAGCCCTTCGGGCTTTTCCACGCTCTGAAAAAAACATATAAACAGGTAACTTCAATATCAATATGACAGCACGCTCAAACTTCCATCGCAACGGAACATGACGTCTTGTCAACATATACAACCCGTTGCGGTACTGGTAGTAGTGCCGTATGGGGGCTGGCATGCCCACGGAAAAAAACAGGATTTTTCTATGGCCCTCACCCAGCATGTGCTGCATGGCCAACTCGGTGTCTACAAAAATACCCAGCCCTTTTACATTGCTTCTCCAGCACCAATCCCAGTCAACGTAATCAATAAAAAGATCGCTGTCTTTGTCGCCTACCGTTTTAAATGCCTCATGCGAAAAGAAAAAACCTGAGCTGAGGGTCTTTTCGACCTTCATCAACCCTTGCGGCTCTTTAACGCCATGGTAATAGGCGCCGTCCTTCGCACTCACGGCGACGGGACCCACACCACCGACTGAATGGCCTGCTTCTATCAGGTACTGATAAGACCGGATAATGCGCTCGACATAATCCCCAGGCAAACTGGAGTCTTGATCCATTTCAATGAAATAAGTAGCGCCTAGAGAGGCCGCAAGCCTTATACCTCTATTTTGTGCTTCGGCAATACCCAGGTTTTCATTGAAGCAAAGTAATTGTGCATTAGGCATCGTTCCCACTAGACGTTGAATGTCCTCTTTAGCATGTGAGCCGTCAGAGTTATCGCACACAATCACGCTACCCACCTGAGCGGCATAGCTTGCCAGATTTTTACCAAAGTCCAACATCTCAGGGTTGTAGGTTGTTACAACAACGGCTGTTTTTTGGGCAATATTATTTTCAGAACATGTTGGCGGCATCATTTTTCTACATCCCTTTTACGAGGAAGCAAACAACAAACAAGCTTAAGTAAAGAAAAAATAATCACCACATCTAAGATATAAGCAAACCCTACAGACGGCTCAAGCAGCATCGGTAGGCCACGCAGCCAAAGTGTTGTCACAATCGCCGTGAAATATATATTCCCTGTCCCAAGCCTGCTCAGCGAAACAATGCTTGCAAATATAAAGCCTGAAAAGAGCACCCACACCCAACCAAAATAAACACCAAAATATTTATAGGCGAACAAATCAAAATGACTGGTCGGCCCTCCTGATATCTCATGGTCCGGAAAATAATAAAGCAACGCCTGTCGCCCGACGTTGAAGTTATTCACCGTATACCCCAACCGCTTACTCAGCATCGTGGAACCTACCACTGGAGAAAGAAACCTAACCCACAGAGCATCCGTCTCAAGCTTATCGATCACATCATTGGGCAGGCTTAAATAATACTTGTCGGCATTCCCTAATACACGCAGCATCAATCGTTCAACCAGTACACTCCCACCATCCATATAGGTCGGCTGTGTGTCTTTATCGAAACCCGCCTTCTCCAGATTTATGGACAGCACAAATAACGCAAACACAAGCGCAACTGCAAATACTCCACCTGCATAAATTAACCGAAACTTAGCTTTGCGATGAAAAATGGCGATTGCGACAAAACTACTGTAAAGGGCTTCAAGCATGGCAAACTTCGCACCGTTCACAGCCGAGCTCAATACAGCGATTAAAAGGATGAAAAATATCAGCGCGTAATATTTAATGCCCAGACGTCTATACGTCAGCCATTGCTTGCACACCAGCAGTGACAAGTACGCAATTACAAAAACTCTGACACCGTCCGCGACACGTACAAAAGCACCATAGCCACGATTCTGTTCAAACCTGTTAGTTTCGGCTGTAATACCCAAACCAATTTGCAGAACTAGAAAAACAAGTAATAAAATATAGACACATAGCAAAACATAAAACTCTACGATACCGCTCCCCTTAGGAATCAGGAGCACATTGACTGCCTTAAACAACCGTATCGGAGAACGTACAATAAACGCCCTAAAGCTCACAATAAATAACACTGCATAGCCAAAGACTGTATAAAAAAGAAAATCAGATATCAGGCCTAGTGCATAAAGCCCGATGATAATCCCATAGGAGGTGCCAAAGGTGAATGTAAAATAGAAATGCAGCGGATCCAGATACGCCGCTGGCGCCACCTTCCGTACGGACAAATAGAGTGCTAAACAGCAAGCAAACATCCATGTCAGAAAAAGAGGAAGGTTATTGAAAAAAACAACAAAAAACTCACCCGAGCTCATTTTCCCTCTCTCACGATACAGTGTTTTGCTTTAGCACAGATCAGACTTGCCATCGCCATCAGACCATACCCAAATGCTTTTGCACCTGAACTGAACAATATAGATAGCGCAGTTCGTATATCCAAACGCTTTAAAGCAACTAACGTATAAAACCCTACCGCAGTGCCCAGTGCTCGAGGCTTCAGGTAAGCCGGCGCCAAAGCAATCAAACTCTGACGAACTATCTTAAAGTGCCGCAACATATTTTTATAGCTGTTGGACCCGTGCTGCCGATACCGCACCACATTGATTTCCGGTTTAAACAGGAAGTCCTGATCACATTCTGGATACATACTTAGCAGCTTAACAAACGTCGGAAAGTCATCAAGTGTCAACTTACTGTCCCACCCCCCTATCGTCTTGAGGGCAGTCACCCTGAAAATAGTTGACTGTAAGAGTATCGGCGATGGGTACCTAAGAAACATTTCAGCTTCACGGTCACTGCTTTTCATTTTAAAAAAATTATTTTGAGCAGCCCCGTAGATGGGCGTTTCTGGACGGCCATCCTCTTCAAAAAAATTGACCCCACCACCCACACAGAAATTTAAAGAGAGATCACTGTCTAGCGCCTCAATACAACTCACCAGCCCCTCGGGACATGGTATATCATCTGAAGCAACAAAATAAATATAGCCCTCAGCTGACATCTCAAGCCCAAGGTTCAATGAGGACACCAAACCTGCATTTTTCTTAGTCACCAGTTCAACCGGAACCCAGGGATGAACTTCAATAAACCTAGAAACTTTCTCTGCGGTAGAATCAACAGAGCCATCATCAATCACGATAACCTTGAAGGCAGGCAGTTTGATCTTAATGAGGGATTCCAGACACTCGATTATAAAATCTTCGTGATTATACGCGGGAACAATGACTGTTAACATTTTTCTACCATAACCACTGATTTATTCTTGAGTGTATAACTAACACACACCACAACAACTGCCCAATAGCATGCGTAATTTACTGTATAGGCCATCGCGGTACCCACCAGCCCGTACTTTTCACACAGCAGCCTTGTTAATACATAAAGCGTGATTGAAAACACGATCTCCGTCACCATGAACAGCTTAAACATGGCTTTACCCAGCATCACATAGGCAAACAACCAACTGCATATCTTCATGATGTCACCCACTACCTGCCAGCCGAAAAGCTCGCGCATGGGTGCAAACTCGCTGGAAAATAGCACTTGAATAATGAAGTCTTTCAATAGGTAAATAATCAAGGCTGCAACGACGGTGAACGGCACAATTATTTTATAACCGTTCAATATCTCTTTCTTAATATCAGACAGTCCGACGAGTTCTGATAAACGCGGTAAATAATAAACACTCAGCGTGGTGGTCATCAGCATCAGGTAGGCGGCACTGAGTCGCCACATGGCCTCCCAGTAGCCAGCCGCCTCCCAGCTGATGGTCTCCCCCAAGTAATCACGAATGAGAATTTGGCAGACCGGCATGCATGCCGCCGACGTGAGAGCCATGGCCGTAAACTTGCTCAAGTTTAGGGCCGTTTCTTTATCCACACGGCCAAACAAGTATCTAACTTTGAACCACGGACGCGTGGTGCACAGATACAACGTAATAAAAAAGCTCAGCGACTGGTATACCGCCAATGCAACTAGAGCACCGTACAAACCAAAGTAAATCGTGAGGCCACCGGTGACCAATAGCGCAAAGATACTCCCGGCGATATTGGCGGTCACATAAAGAACAATTTCTTTTTTGCCGTTCAGAATCGCCAACAACAATGTGTTCAACGTGAAGAAAGCCAAGGTCGCAGCAAACCAGATGAACACACCATTGAGCGCCCTGTCCTTAAGAAAGAACGCTGCCAGTTCGTGACTGAAATAAACAATCACCAACGCTGTCAACACGCTACCCACTAAGGCGATTGTGCCTGAAGCCTGCCAGACTCTGCGTTGCTTTTCTTCGTCTGCATGGTACTGCGCTGTGTATTTTGTGACCCCAGTGTTAATCGCCCCACTGGAAAAGGTAGTAATCATTTGTACAGCATTTTGAAACTGCCCTAACGCTGCATAGCCTGATGGCCCTACATACAGCGCCAGGACTTTATTAATCCCCAGCAGGGTCAGCATTTTTATCAGTACTGCGATGCCATTCAACAAGCCGGTTCTAATAAGATTCATAGTACTAATCGCGCACCGCAAAGCTGTTGCACGCGCTGATCACAGCCGTGACTTGTTCGTCGGTCAATGTCGGTCCCATTGGCAGGCTAACGACTTGATCGTGAATCAACTCTGAGACAGGAAGCGATAATTCGCTCAGCTCTTTATAAGCTTGCTGTTTGTGCGGTGGGATCGGGTAATGAATCAGTGTCTGCACACCTTGCGTCTGCAAGTACTGCTGGAACTCAGAACGGTGCGCACTGCGGATGACAAAAAGGTGCCAGGCATGCTGACCCTGCTCCGGTACCTGCGGCAGAACGAGCAGCGGGTTTTTGATTTCAGCTACGTACCGTTCGGCAATCTCGCACCGGCGCTGAGTTTCTTTATCCAGGTAGTTTAATTTCACACTCAAGACAGCCGCCTGAATCTCATCCAGCCGACTGTTCACGCCCTGATAAAGATTGCGGTACTTTTCATGAGAGCCGTAGTTTCTGAGTGCCAGTACTGTTTCTGCCAAGATCGGATCATTCGTGGTAATCGCGCCAGCATCGCCCAATGCGCCCAAGTTTTTGCCCGGATAGAAACTAAAACCTGCAGCATCGCCCCAGTTGCCTGCTTTTGTGCCGTCTATGTGAGCGCCATGAGATTGGGCACAGTCTTCTAGCACCAATAGATCGTGACGCTTGGCAACCGTCATGAGAGCAGGCATGTCCACCAAACGGCCATATAGATGCACAGGCAAGATAGCCCGCGTTCTTGGCGTGATGGCTTTTTCAATCAACGTAACATCCAGGTTATACGTTTCTAGATCCGGCTCAACGAGCACTGGAACGAGGCCATTTGCCGAAATCGCCAAGATACTAGCAATGTAGGTATTGGCCGGGACGATCACTTCATCCCCATCCTGAATTTTGCCCAGTACTTTCCAGGCGGACAGCACTAATGTCAGCGCATCCAGACCATTGGCCACCCCGAGACTGTACTCGGTGCCACAGTATTGCGCGAAAGCCGACTCGAAGGCTTTTAACTCATTGCCCTGAATGTACCAACCCGAATCTATTACACGGGAACAGGCCGCTTTCAGTTCATCAGCGTACTGAGCATTAATACTTTTCAAATCCAGGAACGGGATCATTTTTTTTACCACGCTGATGAAGTGACTGTTTTTTTCGAGAAACGGTTTATAAACCGCTGGCGTCATTACAAAATAGTCATTGTCGGCATCTTCACTGACTTTCTGTGCCCCCAGACGCTCGTGAAACTTAATAACGCCGCCATTCTCCTTTCTCACTTCGAAATGGCACGATTTGAATCCCAGCTCCTCGAAGCCTACGGCGTACACCAGCATTGCACTTTCAATTGCGGCCTTGGGTGTTTTGTCTTTATTGAGAATCCAACTGCCCCAAGAAAAAGATGCCCGCTCAGGCTGGAAATCGTACAAGCGCACAGTGCCCACCGGCTCATTATTATCGATGCGACGGATCACAAAATAAAATTCATGCCCTTCTGCTTCACGCAGCTTGTACTTTTTTAACCACTCAGCCTGGCTGGCAACACCACCCGTCACGTGTGACAAGTGCGTGTTATATGTCGGGTCCACGCGCAAGGAGTGTATAAACTGCGCATCGTCGGGAACGGCAAGATCCAAGCGTATCGTTTTGCCTGATTTACTCTGCATCTTTACTTACCCATGACATGAACGATTCATAGTTACGAATATAATCACTCTCATCGTATTCATCACTGGCGAGCACCATCATCACGCAATCCGCAGAAAACTCATGCATCTCGTGCCAGATTTTGCTTTTGATCAACACGCCTTTGTCAGGTCGATCTAACCAGATATTTTTTTTGCTCGTACCATCGTCCAGCATCATTCGGCATCGACCCGATATGCAGACAGCCATTTGGTCCAATTGCTTGTGCGCGTGAAAGCCGCGGCTGATATTTTCTTGCGTGCCAAAGAGGTAATAAACCCTTTTGATCGTAAAGGGCACGGCCAGGCCGCGGGTTAAGGCAACCAGGCTACCCCGCTCATCACCGATAACATTTAGGGTTCGAACTTCATCCGTTGGCTCGGCCTGCCACGATGGAAGTTCTGCCTGCTCTAAGCGCGGTGCAATCTGGTCTTTATCACTGACCAGATACTCTTCTAACGCAGGCCAGTTAATGGACAGCGTCGCATCATTCCAAAGCACGCTGCGCTCTGCATTTTTGTTGTAGAAGTTCGTGGTCTTGTAATGGAAATGGGTATTGTCTTCAAGCGCTACAAAACCATGTGCAAACCCTTCAGGTATCCACAGCATTTTTTTGTTTGATGCACTCAGCTCTACACCGACCCATTGCCCGAAGGTGGGTGAACCCACCCGAATATCCACAGCAACATCGAACGCAGCGCCTTGCGTCACGCTCACCAGCTTGCCTTGGGCAAAAGGCTCAAGCTGGTAATGCAGGCCGCGCAGCGCGCCTTTCTTTGAGCACGACTGATTGTCTTGTACAAACGGCTTGGGAATGGGGAGGCCCAACTGAAAAAGACCGTCTGCGAAACGCCGCTCATTGAAGCTTTCCATAAACCAACCGCGGTCATCTTCGAACACGTTAGGTTCGATCAACACCACGCCTGGCAAGGCCGTCTGGACGAAATTCATCAGGCTGATTTCTCCGACAACAGTTTGTAGAGGTATTGGCCATAGCCTGTTTTCTTGAGTTTTTCTGCCTGAGCACCTAACACGTCCGCTGAAATCCAGCCGTTATTGAATGCAATCTCTTCAAGGCACGCCACTTTCAAGCCCTGACGCTGCTCGATGGTATGCACGAAATGACTCGCTTCGAGCAGGGACTCGTGAGTGCCAGTGTCTAACCAGGCAAACCCGCGCCCTAACATTTCTACGGTCAAACCTTTCTGGTCCAGATAGGCGCGATTCACGTCTGTAATTTCAAGCTCACCGCGCGGGGACGGTTTTATGTTTTTGGCAATTTCGACTACTTGGTTGTCGTAGAAATACAAACCCGTTACCGCATAGTTTGATTTCGGCTTTTCAGGTTTCTCTTCAATACTTAATGCACGGCCCGTGGCATCAAACTCGACAACACCAAAGCGCTCGGGGTCAGACACATGATAACCAAACACTGTTGCACCACTGGCCTGCGACATTGCACTGCGCAAATTATCCGAGAAGTGCTGACCGTAAAAAATGTTGTCGCCAAGAATCAAACAGACCGGGTCATTGCCAATGAATGCTTCGCCAATGATAAAGGCCTGCGCCAGGCCATCAGGGCTTGGCTGCTCTGCGTAGCTAAGTTCAATACCGTACTGGCTGCCATCCCCCAATAATTTCTTGAAGCACGGCAGATCTTCAGGCGTCGAGATGATCAGAATTTCACGCATGCCGGCCAGCATGAGCACAGACAGCGGGTAGAAGATCATGGGCTTGTCGTAGATCGGCAACATCTGCTTGGACACGCCCAAGGTCAGCGGGTGCAGGCGTGTACCTGAACCACCTGCGAGGATGATGCCTTTACGGTTGATGGTGTTCATCTCTTGAACAATTCCTTATCTATTCAGTTCAACGCCTGTAACGCTGACAGGCGAATGGTTGAGTTCTATTCTTAATTAAACACGCTACCGCCCCAGGATTGATCGTCAATTTCCTGAGAACGGTTTTAAATTCATCATTGCCCAGGCACGAAGCCTGAGGACGGCTTAGCGGCCAGCAATACGGGTTATGGGCAAAGTAATCTGTTGCTGCTGGTTCATCAAATGAATCAGCAATACCACTCTTTCATTCCCATCCATCGCCACGAAAATAGACTCAACGCCTTCGAAACCCTCATCAAGGATCGTGACTTCATCTCCGGGGCGATAGGCAGGAATCACATGCGTCTGCGCACGCCATTGCAGATGGGTTATCAACGCATGACTTACTGCCAAGGGCCGCCCGCCGAAAGCAACCACTCGGCTCACGCCACGGGTTGAACGCAAAGGCGCCCAATTGGCGTCATGTGGCATGCGAATGAAAAGATAGCCCGGGAACAAGGACTCTTCGATGAGCCGCTGCTTGCCACGCAATTGTCGTTCACGTCGACACGTGGGGCGTGAGCACACGTAGCCCTGACGCACGAGATTGTCTTCTGCTCGTTCATCCTGTTTGGGCTTGCATTGCACCAAGTACCAGTCGCCTTGCGCGGCAAGACTGGGTACCCGCTGCACAGTGGCTAGACGCTTATCCATGGACCATTCATTTATGCGTACTTCCGTGATTTTTCATCGTGCTTGTCGTTGCTTCGACAGCAAGTCGCAGTGTTTTTATCGTGACTGTGTGCATGTTGGTTGGCTTTTATCAGCCCGAGGGAATCAACAGATTAACTGGCAGACTTTGAGTGCGGTACAACGCTTGCAGTTCAATCGCTAATGCCTCTTTTGCAGGCATCTCACCATGCACCAGGCGTATCTCCTCAGGCCACTGCCCTATCCTTGAGACGAAATGCAGTAAATCCTGCTGATCCGCATGTGCTGAATACCCGCCTATGCTGGTGACTCCTGCGCGAATGATACAGCGCTCGCCTTCCAATTCAACATAACCCCCACGGGGACCAAATTTTTGTATGGCCGCACCAGGCGTGCCTTTTGCCTGATAACCGATAAAGAGTACGTTATGTCTGGGGTTTTCGAGCATGGCCTTCAAATAATTAACGATGCGGCCATTGGAGCACATGCCATTTGCAGCAATCACAATCGCCGGACGACCGGTGCTCTTGAGATAGTTCACGGTTTGCAGGTGTTTCTTATGACTGTCGATGGTAATCAGCTGTGAAAACCGAAGCGGCTTGCGGCCACCTTTTAGGCGCTGTTGTGCTCCATCCGCCCAAAAACGTTCCAGCTTTTGATATTCATCTGTAAGCCGACTGGCCAGTGGCGAATCGAGAATGATCGGTAACTCTGGCCAATTGACGGGTAGAGTGCGGTCTACATCAGCTTCGCCAGACAACTGCGCAAGCAGCGATTTACGGTGGAGAATATCTTCGATTTCGTAAAGTAACTCTTGAGTACGTCCCAGACTGAACGCAGGAATCAAGAGCGTGCCGTGATCTGCCAACGCTTTATCAATAGCACTTTCAAGCCGTGCCTGACGGGTAGAACGGTCTTCATGCGGGCGATCGCCATAAGTGCTTTCGAGTACCAGTACGTCAGCTTTTTCGGGCGGTACGGGTGCTGCCAGTAAAGGCGCATTCGAAGCCCCCAGATCTCCTGAAAAAACGATCCGTCGGTTCACGTTTAATTGGGGGTAGGTTAGATCACACTCCACATAGGCAGACCCCAATATGTGACCTGCCTTTTGCAAACGGATCCGCGCCAGTAGTCCATCGCTTTGCTCGATGACGAACCATTGATTGAAGGGCAAAGCAATAATCTGCTCTTGTACACGCTTCACATAGCGATCAACCTTGCTTTCGTCACGACTGAAGTCGAGCTTGAAGGCATCCTCCAGTACTAATGGCAATAACTTCGCTGAAGGCTCACTGCAGAAAATTGGACCTTTGAAGCCCGCAGCCAACAAGTAAGGAATGCGTCCAATGTGATCCGCGTGCACATGGGTGACCACCAAGGCTTTAACATCACCCAGTTCAAAAGTAATCGCTGGCGTATGCTCTTCACCACCACTACCAAGCGATTTTTCGCCACCTTGAAACAACCCACAGTCTATTAACAGGCTGCTGTAGGCATCCATCCTCAATTGGTGACATGAACCTGTGACGCCCGTGACAGCGCCATGGTGAATGATGTTAGGGTACGGCATAAGCTTGCTCTCGATACAGCTCCATGAAGAGGCAATTAGCCCACAAGTGAGACTGGGTTTCAGCCAGCCTCAGGGCCGATCAGGATCGATCGTTTTGCAAGACTTTTCCATTACCCTTTTCACTTGCCAGTTTTGCTGTGATTACTGGCGAGCCAACCCCTGACAACTGAGCGCGGCGCGTGCTCAGCAAGTGGCGTATCAGCACGATGAGAACGCCCAATATGGCACCCAGAACCAACCCCAACGCAAGGATCAGTGCCTTTTTGGGCTTAACGGGACGCATCGGTTCCAGGGCTTTACGGTCCACAGACACAAGCTTCAGATTGGAAATATCGAGATTGCTCAAGTTGCCAAGCCGTACCACTTCTGCACGCAGTGGTTCTACCCCACTCAGGAAGACGTCTTCATTTTGACGCTGCTTGAGGACCTCGACTTCACGATTGCTTTGCAGCAATTGCAATTCACGCGCTATTTGAGCAATGCGTCCCTCAGTAAAGTCATCGGTTTTGCGCTGTTGCAGTGCCGAGCGCTCGGCCTCAAGCGCTTCAACACCCATAAAGTACAACGGGATTTGCTGATTGTTGATTTCAGTGCGCATAACACTGGAATCACCCATACGGGCTGAGTCACCCAGCGCAGAAGGTGTCGTCGGTTTTTGAATACCCAATGACTTGGCGATCCCGATTGCTTCAGTCAGCTGTGCCATACGGTCTGTACGCACAACTTTGAGCTGCTGGCGCAGCGCCTTGAGTTCATCTTGCAACTGGGCACGCTTCAGATTGTCGGCTTCTTGAAGCGTGGCGATACGCGCCTCTTTGCCCATCTCGTAACTTGAGCGAGCAGCATCGATCTTGCCTTTCAATTCAGTCAATCGATTATTGACGATCACTTTCAAGTCAGAGGCGATCTGTTCACGCTCAGCCTTGACTGCATAATCCACAAATCCATTAAGGATCTGTACACCGTCTACGCCCTTGGGATAGTTCAACTCCAAGGCAATAAACGCGCTTAAGGAATCGGCTTTTTTAGGATCGGGCAGGACCAGCTTCAACGAGTCTCGATTGAACTCCTCGAAGCTCTGCTCAAGGGTTCGTCCAGGGCGCTTGAACTGGGTAAAGAGTTCTTGATTGTCACGAAAAAAGCCTAATCTTGAATCATAGGATTCAAGGCTTGCACCGACTTTCAGCAATGCCTCACTCGGGGGGAGCGTGTAAACGCCGGAACGATTGAGCGCATCAAGCTCATTGATGGCGGCAGGCCGCAGTACGCTGGTGACTTGGTATTCAGGCGTTACGGCATAGACATAGCCCAATGCAACTAGCCCGCTGACGACCGTGGCGGCGATGATAATTTTCTTTTGCTGCCAAATAGCCTGAAACAAGGCAAACAGATCAATCTCATCCGACGATGAGCCACCGGGTATACGAGAAATACTAGTCACAACAAGGGCCTGCCTTCAAAAAGAAACTGCGGGCTCGTCATGCAGAAATTTTCTAACGTGCTTGTATTTGGTTTTTATTTTCTATCGGGTATTGGCATCACTGCGCACCAGATGAAGCACAAAAAATAGCTGGCAATCGAGAACAGCACGCATTCTGCCAGTATTACCAAACAATACAAGACTTGACAGTATGTAGGCGTTTTCCTCCGACAAGACGTACAGATTGATCCGCACATGCCCTATCAGGCAACTCGACACATCAATGCTCGGAAAACACCGTACTCACTCAGCCCAATCAGATCGGCAGGTTTAAACAGTCCGCAATTTGCGTTTCAGCACGGCAGATTTGCGCCAGTAGGCCAAGTAACCCAAGAGCGGACCAATCATCAACCCGACCAGCAGCGCTCCGACAAAAAACAAAGAAGCTGGCAACTGAGCGGTGTGCCAGCCAAAAAAAGTCAATGATGCGGGCTGCTGGTTTTCGAGTATGAAAATAATCACACCAAAGAAAACCAGCAGTGCGACTACCACTACAGCCGTGCGTTTAAAGCTACGCATGTGCGCCTCCTTCTTCCTTAAGGATCAAAGATCATCTTCCTCATCTTCGTTCACCCGATCGCGCAATTCCTTGCCCGGCTTGAAGTGAGGCACGAACTTACCGTCAAGACTGACAGACTGGCCGGTCTTTGGATTACGCCCAACACGGGGAGCACGGTAGTGAAGTGAGAAACTGCCAAAGCCACGGATCTCGATACGATCCCCTGTCGCCAGGCATTGTGACATTTGTTCAAGCATAGTCTTGATGGCAAGCTCCACATCTTTAGAGGAGAGCAGCCCTTGATGGGTGACAATTCGTTCGATCAACTCCGACTTCGTCATATTTTTCCCTTCTTTTTCAAGCAGCTAGATCAGCGCTCCGAAGGTTTTAGCATGATCAAATGATTTTGAACAGCCCAGGGATTGACTTATCTTCAGGAATATTGAAGGAACTTTTCATGATCCACCTTTGGCCGTCAGCACCACGAGGCTGGGTGCAGCCGATACTCAGCGAAACGACTCCTGACAGAAGCAATATTGATTAGCAGCCACGACCAGCTGCATCCCCCCCATGCGTCTCGCCTCTCCACCTTTCGAAGCTCTAGCAGCCAACATTGCGGGCTAACGCTAACCCAACCATTCGACTACCCAAAGCCACAAGCGCGCTTGCGCTTGCCCATCAAATCGCAGGCACAAAAAAGGGCGACCTAAGTCGCCCTTTTTCATGGTCAATCAGAACTTAGTTCTGTTTTTCCATTTGTGCACGCAGCAGGTCGCCCAGAGTGGTCGGACCAGCAGCGATCTCAGAGGTAGCTGGCTTGTCGCGCAGGCTCTGGATTGCTTCTTTCTCTTCAGCATCATCTTTCGACTTGATGGAGAGTTGGATCACGCGGCTTTTACGATCAACACTGATGATCTTGGCTTCTACTTCTTCGCCTTCTTTCAGAACGTTGCGCGCGTCTTCAACGCGGTCACGGCTGATTTCGGAGGCTTTCAGAGTCGCTTCGATATCGTCGGCCAGAGTGATGATGGCGCCTTTAGCGTCAACTTCTTTCACGATGCCCTTAACGATTGCGCCTTTGTCATTCTCTTGAACGTACTCGGAGAACGGATCGCTTTCCAGCTGCTTGATACCCAGGGAGATGCGCTCACGCTCTGGATCAACAGACAGGATAACGGTGTCCAGCTCGTCGCCCTTCTTGAAACGACGTACGGCTTCTTCGCCCACTTCGTTCCAGGAGATGTCGGACAGGTGAACCAGGCCGTCGATGCCGCCGTCCAGACCAATGAAGATACCGAAATCGGTGATCGACTTGATGGTGCCGGAGATTTTATCGCCCTTGTTGAACTGGCCAGAGAAATCTTCCCATGGGTTAGATTTGCACTGCTTGATGCCCAGGGAGATACGACGACGCTCTTCGTCGATGTCCAGAACCATAACTTCCACTTCGTCGCCGACTTGTACGACTTTCGAAGGGTGGATGTTTTTGTTGGTCCAGTCCATTTCGGAAACGTGTACCAGACCTTCAACGCCTTCTTCCAGCTCAGCGAAGCAGCCGTAGTCGGTCAGGTTGGTTACACGCGCGGTAACGCGAGTGCTTTCTGGGTAACGGGCTTTGATAGCAACCCATGGATCTTCGCCCAGCTGCTTGAGGCCCAGGGAAACACGATTGCGCTCGCGATCGTACTTCAGAACCTTGACATCGATCTCGTCGCCAACGTTGACGATTTCGGAAGGATGCTTGATACGCTTCCAAGCCATGTCGGTGATGTGCAGCAGGCCATCGACGCCACCCAGATCGACGAATGCGCCGTAATCCGTGAGGTTTTTAACGATACCTTTAACTTGCTGACCTTCTTGCAAGGATTCCAGCAGCGCTTCACGCTCTGCCGAGTTCTCTGCTTCAAGTACGCTGCGACGCGAAACAACAACGTTGTTGCGCTTCTGGTCAAGTTTGATGACCTTGAATTCCAGCTCTTTGCCTTCCAGGTGCGTGGTGTCGCGCACTGGACGAACGTCAACCAGAGAACCTGGCAGGAACGCACGGATGCCGTTAACGTCGACAGTGAAGCCGCCTTTAACCTTACCGTTGATAACGCCCTTAACCACTTCTTCTGCTGCGAAGGCTGCTTCCAGAACGATCCAGCATTCAGCGCGCTTGGCTTTTTCACGGGACAGTTTGGTTTCGCCAAAGCCGTCTTCGACCGCGTCCAGCGCAACGTGAACTTCATCACCGATGTTGATGTTCAGTTCGCCAGCGTCGTTGTGGAACTGCTCCAGCGGGATGAGGCCTTCAGACTTCAAACCAGCGTGAACGGTTACCCAACCAGCTTGGTAATCGATATCAACGATGATAGCGGTGATGATAGAGCCTGCCTGAAGATTCAGGGTTTTTAGGCTTTCTTCAAAGAGTTCTGCAAAGCTTTCGCTCATTTTAATTCCTGTTGATCTAGGGCGAAGGAATACGCCCATCTGCCACATTCCAGACAATGTGGGTTACGTTCATATAAAAGAAGGCATGCAGGACTATTTCTGGTCTCCTGCACGCTTTCTTGGTCATCTGGCGATATCGCGCTGGGCGATCTCGCTTCTGATGCGTTCAAGCACCTGCTCGACAGATAACTCCGTAGAGTCTAGCTGTATGGCATCAGCCGCCGGTTTGAGCGGGGCTATTGCACGCTGCATATCACGCTCATCGCGGGCACGTATCTCGTCCAGCAGACTAAGGAGACTAACATCATCGCCCTTAGCCTTCAACTGCAAGTAGCGGCGCCGAGCGCGCTCTTCGGCACTGGCCGTCAGAAATATTTTCAATGGCGCATCCGCAAAAACCACCGTTCCCATGTCACGACCATCAGCAACCAAGCCAGGAAACTCCTGAAAAGCACGCTGACGTTCCAGCAAAGCCACGCGAACCGCGGGCAAAGCAGCAACTTCGGATGCCCCGGCGGCTACACTCTCATTGCGAATATCCTGGGTGACATCGGCGCCCTCAAGAATAATTCTGGCTGGCTTACCTTCTGTCGCCGCGACGAACTGCACGTCCAGATGCCTGGCTAACCGACTCAACAACGCTTCGTTATCCACACCCACCTTCACACCATGATCGCGGGCAGCCAATGCCAGCAAACGGTATAAGGCTCCCGAATCAAGCAGGTTCCAGCCCAACTCCTTGGCCAGTCGCCCCGCGACCGTGCCTTTCCCCGAACCGCTCGGACCATCGATGGTGATCACCGGCGCCTGAGTCATCACGATTGCGCCTCTTGCGCTACACGCATGCCAACTTGCTTGCACAACGCCAGAAAGTTCGGGAACGAGGTGGCGACGTTAGCGCAGTCATGGATACGGATAGGTGCAGTTGCGCGCAGCGAGGCCACACTGAATGCCATCGAGATCCGGTGATCACCGTGACCGTGAACCTCGCCCCCACCGATGGAGCCGCCATCAATGATGATGCCGTCCGGGGTTGGCTCACACTTCACACCCAAAGCCTGCAAGCCATCTGCCATGACCTGAATACGATCGGACTCCTTAACCCGCAACTCCTCTGCGCCCCGCAGGATCGTGCGCCCTTCAGCGACCGCGGCCGCTACGAACAATACCGGGAACTCATCAATGGCCAACGGCACCAAGGCTTCAGGAATTTCGATACCTTTAAGCCTGGCTGCACGCACATGCAGATCCGCGACAGGCTCGCCGCCCACTTCCCTCTCGTTTTCAAGGGTGATATCAGCGCCCATCAAACGCAGGATGTCGATTACACCGGTGCGGGTCGGGTTGATGCCGACATGCTCAAGCACCAGATCAGAGCCTTCAGCGATCGAGGCTGCCACCAGGAAGAAGGCCGACGAGGAAATATCGCCCGGCACTTCAATGTGTGTCGCTGTCAATGCGTGACCCGACTCAACAGATGCCGTTGCCCCGTCAACATTTACCGGGTAGCCGAAACCGCGCAGCATGCGCTCGGTGTGGTCACGGGTCGGCGCCGGCTCTGTGACAGAGGTTTTGCCCTCAGCGTACAAACCAGCCAGCAGCAGGCAAGACTTCACCTGAGCACTGGCCATCGGCAAGGTGTAATCCATGCCCTTGAGCTTATGACCGCCACGAATGGTCATCGGCGGACGACCCTCGGCAGCCGTCTCAATGACCGCGCCCATTTCACGCAACGGATTGGCCACCCGATTCATTGGACGCTTGGTGAGCGACGCATCGCCGGTCAGGGTGGTATCGAAGGGTTGAGCCGCCAGCAAACCCGACAACAGACGCATCGATGTCCCGGAGTTGCCCAGATAAATTGGACCAGGCGGCGCTTTCAAACCATGCAGGCCAACCCCATGAATCGTCACGCGACCATGATGCGGACCTTCGATGACCACGCCCATGTCACGGAATGCCTGCAAGGTTGCCAGGGCGTCTTCACCCTCAAGGAAACCTTCCACTTCTGTGGTGCCTTGCGCCAAAGAACCCAGCATGATCGAACGGTGAGAAATGGATTTATCGCCTGGTACACGAATCCGGCCAGTTGCTTGGCCACCAGGGTTTGCCAGGAAAATCAGATCTTTAGAATTCATAGGGTCCACATATGCCCGGCGGGCCAGGATTTTACCGAAATGCTCGCGGGCAACCCGGGCGCGCGTGAACACGCCCAATAGCTGGTGCCCGTCCCCTGCATCGACCGCGTCGCGCAAGGCGTCGAGATCAGTGCGAAATGTATCCAATGTGCGCAGCACCGCCTCGCGGTTCGCAAGGAAGATGTCATGCCACATCACCGGGTCGCTACCTGCGATTCTTGTGAAATCGCGGAATCCACCCGCTGCGTAACGAAAAATGTCGAGGTTCTCATTGCGCTTGGCAAGTGAGTCAACCAAACCGAAAGCCAGCAAGTGTGGCAAATGGCTAGTTGCCGCCAGGACTTCATCGTGACGTTCAACTTGCATATGCTCGACGTCAGCCCCAAGGGCACGCCACATTGCGTCAACCACAGCCAACGAAGCAGCATCGGTCTCAGCCACCGGCGTCAAAATAACCTTGTGCCGCTCGAACAGGTTGGCATTGGACGCTTCCACGCCGCTCTGCTCTGACCCTGCAATCGGATGCCCCGGAACGAATCGCGCCGGCATGCCACCAAATGCCTGAGTTGCCGCACGCACGACATTGCCTTTGGCACTGCCCACGTCGGTCAGTATCGCTGGCCCCAGATCCATACCCGCCAACAGGACGAGCATTTTTTCCATGGCCAGGATCGGCACGGCCAACTGAATCACATCAGCGCCCTTGCACGCCAGCGCCAAATCAGTTTCACAGCGATCGACCACGCCCAGTTCAACAGCCAGTGCGCGTGACGCCGCGTCGAGATCGACGCCCACTACCTCTGCGCACAAACCACTTTCACGCATGCCCTTGGCGAAAGAGCCACCAATCAGACCCAATCCAACCACCACCAAGCGCCCAAAAACAGGTTTGACACTCTGACTCGACATAACATCAACCACGAACAAGCACCTTGGCCAACGCCTCAAGCAAGCGAATGTTTTCCGCTGGCGTACCAATCGTGATGCGTAAGTGGTTCGGCATACCGTAGTTGGCCACCGGACGCACAATCACACCTTCACGCAGCAGACCCTGATACACAGGCGCCGCCTCTTGCCCAAGGTCCAATGCAATAAAGTTGCCTTTGGAAGGGATCCAGCTCAAGCCCAATACCTGGAAGCCATCCTGCAATTGCTGCATCCCGGCGTCGTTCAGACGGCGGCTTTGTGCCAGGTAATCCGTGTCCTGCAATGCTGCGCAAGCAGCGGCCAGCGCCAGACTGTTCACGTTGAACGGCTGCCTGACGCGGTTCAACACATCAGCCACAACGGCAGTCGACAGGCTATAGCCAACACGTAACGCCGCCAGGCCGTATGCCTTGGAGAACGTACGCGACACCAGCAGGTTTGGATAGGCGGACAAAAACTCGAGACCGTCCGGCAACTCACCGCCGTCTGCGTATTCGATATAGGCCTCATCCAGCACCACCAGCACTCCCGGCGGAACGTCCTGCAAAAACTCGTTCAAGGCATCTGTATCGAACCAGGTCCCCGTCGGATTATTCGGGTTGGCGATGAAGACCACGCGCGTGTTGCAGTCGATTGCAGCCAGCATGGCAGGCAAATCATGGCCCCATGCCTTGGCTGCAACAACACGGGCTTGCGCCCCCACCGCTTGGGTCACAATCGGATACACCGCAAATGCATGCTCACTGAACACGGCATTCAAGCCCGGCGCCAGATAGGCGCGCGCAACCAGCTCCAGGATGTCATTGGACCCATTACCCAGCGTGACCTGATCCATCTGCACATCACAGCGCTCGGCCAGCAAGCTTTTGAGCGCAAAACCATTGCCATCGGGATACCGCGTTAGCTCAACCAGCGCATCATTTATGGCTGCCAGCGCCCTGGGGCTGGCGCCCATTGGGTTTTCGTTGCTCGCCAATTTGACGATGGTTTCAGGGCTAATGCCCAGCTCACGCGCCAACTCGTCCACAGGCTTGCCCGGGACGTAAGGCGAAAGTTGTTGCACGCCCGGCTGTGCCAGGGCGAGAAAATCATCGCTCATGTCAAACCGCCTTAAAGAACCGCTTTGGGGTAGGAGCCCAATATTTTGAGCGCTACCGCTTCCTGACTGATTTGCTCCAGCACACTTTTGACCAACGGGTCGCGGTGATGGCCTGCAAAGTCGATGAAGAAAACATAGGTCCATTTACCACTGCGCGAAGGGCGGGTCTCGATGCGCGTAAGGTCGATGCCGTTTTCGTGGAATGGCACCAATAACTCATGCAGCGCACCCGGACGGTTGCTCATCGACACAATGATCGAGGTTTTGTCATCACCGGTTGGGGGGACTTCCTGATTACCGATCATCAAAAACCGCGTGGAGTTGTCCGGGCGGTCTTCGATTTTTTCAGCCAGCCGCGTCAAGCCATACAGGCCCGCAGCCATATCGCCAGCAATTGCCGCCGAGTTCCACTCACCCTTCACTCGCTTGGCGGCTTCGGCATTGCTCGATACAGCGATGCGCTCAACATTGGGGTAGTGCGCATCCAGCCACTTGCGGCACTGGGCCAGCGACTGGGCGTGGGAGTAGATACGGCTGATGCTGTCGGTCTTGGTGTTTTCACCCACCAGCAAGTGATGGTGAATACGCAGCTCCACCTCACCACAAATGACCATGTCGTGCTCAAGGAAGCTGTCCAGCGTGTGGTTCACAGCGCCCTCGGTAGAGTTTTCTACCGGCACCACACCAAAATTGACCGCCCCCGCTGCCACTTCGCGAAACACCTCATCAATCGCAGCCATCGGCTTGCTGATGACGGCATGACCGAAGTGCTTCATGGCGGCGGCTTGCGTGAACGTGCCTTCAGGCCCCAAATAAGCCACCTTGAGCGGTTGCTCCAGTGCCAGGCACGACGACATGATTTCGCGGAACAAGCGGGCCATCTCTTCGTTACCGAGCGGGCCTTTGTTGCGTTCCATCACACGCTTGAGCACCTGAGCCTCACGCTCAGGCCGATAAAACACTGGCACTTCGCCTTCAGCCAGAGACGCCATCTTGACCCGCGCCACTTCTTGCGCGCAGCGCGCACGCTCACTGATCAACTCCAGCACTTTTTCGTCCAGGTTGTCGATGCGTACACGTAACGCCTTGAGTTCTTGCTCTGACATCAACCGTGTTCCTTCTCGAACTCTGCCATGTAGGCAACCAGCGCGTTGACCGCGTTGATATCCACTGCGTTATAGATAGAAGCGCGCATGCCGCCTACCGAACGGTGACCTTTGAGGTTCAACAAGCCACGCGCCTCGGCACCGGCCAGGAACGGCTTGTCGAGGCGATCATCTGCCAGACGGAACGGCACGTTCATCCAGGAGCGGTCAGGCTTGTTGATCGGGTTGCTGTACAAGCCGCTGGCATCAATGAAGTCATACAGCGTGCGTTTTTTGACTTCGTTAAGCTTGCCGATAGCGTCTACGCCGCCCTGCTCCTTGAGCCACTCAAACACCAGACCCGACAAGTACCAGGCCAACGTCGGCGGCGTGTTGTACATCGAGCCATTGTCGGCCGCGACCTTGTAATCGAGCATGGTCGGGCAGATCGAGCGCGCACGGCCCAGCAAGTCCTCGCGAATGATGTTGACCACAATACCGCTGGGGCCAATGTTCTTCTGAGCACCCGCGTAAATCATGCCAAAACGCGAAACATCCACGGGACGCGACAGAATGTCCGAAGACATATCTGCAACTAGCGGTACATCGCCCGTCTCGGGAACCCAGTCAAACTCCAGGCCACCAATGGTTTCGTTTGGCGCGTAATGCACATAGGCCGCGTTCTTGGTCAGATTCCATTCGTTTTGACCCGGGATCGCGAAGTAATCGTACGGCTTGGCCGTTGCCGCCACGTTGACCGAGCCAAAGCGCGAAGCTTCTTCGATGGCTTTTTGCGACCAGATACCGGTATCGATGTAGTCCGCTGTACCGGTTTCAGGCAGTAAATTCAGCGGGATCTGAGCAAATTGCTGGCTCGCACCGCCTTGCAGAAACAGAACCTTGTAGTTCGAGGGGATAGACAGCAGGTCACGCAGGTCCTGCTCAGCCTTGGTTGCAATGGACACGAACTCATCGCTGCGATGGCTCATTTCCATAACCGACAGGCCTTTGCCATGCCAGTCGAGCAACTCGGACTGGGCACGCAACAGGACAGCTTCAGGAAGCGCAGCTGGACCTGCGCAGAAGTTATAGGCTCGTTTGCTCACATCCACTCTCGCTCTGATTTGGTGGGTCACGCCATAAATCGATGGGCGTTGCGCAGTGCTGCGAGGCGGCAATCTTTTGTGTACACACCTGCATGACAGATCAAAAGATCGCAGCCGCGCGCCGCTGCACAACGCCTACACATACAACAAGGGGGCGAATCTTCATCCGCCCCCCTGTGTGTCCGCTTATTCTTGCGGCTGCTCTTCGTCAGCGCCAGCCTCTAGCGGTTGCTCGCCGTCGGCGGCATCCAGGATGACCTCGCCTTCGATCTCAACACCCCCTTCAGACGCTTCACCCTCAAGCTCTTCGCCTTCTATTTCAGAAGGCTCCTGAACGCGTTCCAGTCCGACCAGCGTTTCATCACTGGCCAGCTTGATCAGAGTGACGCCCTGAGTGTTACGCCCCAGACTCGATACTTCGTCAACACGGGTACGCACCAGGGTGCCTTGATCGGAAATCAGCATGATTTCTTCACCGTCCAGCACCTGAACCGCACCGACCAGACGGCCATTGCGCTCGTTGCTGACCATGGCAATCACGCCCTGACCGCCACGCTTGTACTCAGGGAACTCACTGATCGCGGTGCGCTTGCCATAACCACGCGCCGAAGCGGTAAGGATCTGGCTGCCCTCTTCAGGAATCAGCATCGAAATCAGCTTCTGCCCTTCAGGTAGACGCATGCCACGCACGCCGCGAGCCGTACGACCCATTGCACGCACGTCGGACTCTTTGAAGCGCGTGACCTTGCCACCGTCAGAGAACAGCATGACTTCGCGCTCACCATCGGTGATGGCGGCACTGATCAGCACATCACCTTCGTCCAGCTCCAGAGCAATCAAACCCACACTGCGCTGACGACTGAAGGATTCCAGCGGGGTCTTCTTCACTGTACCGTTCGCGGTCGCCATGAAGATGAAGTGACCTTCGGTGTATTCCTCAACCGGCAACATGGTGGTGATGTATTCACCCTCACCCAATGGCAGCAGGTTGACCAGCGGACGACCGCGTGCAGCACGGGAGGCTTCCGGGATTTCGTACGTCTTGAGCCAGTACACTTTGCCCTTGCTGGAGAACAGCAACAGCGTGGTGTGACTGTTAGCGACCAGCAGGTGAGCAATGTAGTCCTCATCCTTCACGCCAGTTGCCGATTTACCTTTACCACCACGGCGCTGAGCCTGGTACGCAGCCAGCGGCTGGGTCTTGGCGTAGCCACCATGAGAAATGGTCACCACACGCTCTTCTTCCGGGATCATGTCACCCAGCGTCAGGTCAAGGCGGTGATCCAGGATCTCAGTGCGGCGCACGTCGCCGTATTCGGCACGGATGACTTCCAGCTCTTCGCGGATCACTTCCATCAGGCGCACGGCACTGTTGAGGATGCGGATCAGCTCACCGATCTGGTTAAGGATTTCCTGATACTCAGCCAGCAGCTTTTCATGCTCCAGACCGGTCAGGCGGTGCAGGCGCAGCTCAAGGATCGCCTGGGCCTGTTCTGGCGACAGGAAATACTTGCCGTCGCGCAAACCGTATTGCGGGTCAAGGTTTTCAGGGCGGCACGAATCGGCACCGGCACGCTCAACCATCGCCACGACCGCCGTGGACTCCCAAGGCGTGCTGATCAGCGCTTCCTTGGCTTCCGACGGGGTTGGCGAAGCCTTGATCAGCGCAATCACCGGATCGATGTTGGACAAGGCAACAGCCTGACCTTCAAGGATGTGGCCTCGCTCACGGGCTTTGCGCAGTTCAAATACGGTACGACGGGTCACGACTTCGCGGCGGTGACGGACGAACGCTTCAAGCAGATCCTTGAGGTTCAGGATGCGCGGACGACCGTCGATCAGGGCAACGATGTTGATACCAAAGACGCTTTGCAGTTGGGTCTGGGCGTATAGGTTATTGAGAATAACCTCCGGCACTTCACCGCGACGCAACTCGATCACCACACGCATGCCGTCTTTGTCAGACTCGTCGCGCAGCTCGGTGATGCCTTCGAGTTTCTTCTCTTTAACCAGCTCGGCGATCTTTTCGATCAAACGCGCCTTGTTCAACTGGTAGGGCAGCTCGGTGATCACGATCTGCTGGCGACCACCGACCTTGTCGATGTCTTCAATCATCGAGCGGGCGCGCATGTAAATACGGCCACGACCGGTGCGATAGGCTTCAATGATGCCCGCGCGACCGTTAATGATGGCAGCCGTCGGGAAGTCAGGCCCCGGAATGAACTGCATCAACTCATCGATGCTCAGCTCCGGGTTGTCGATCAGCGCCAGGCAGCCGTCGATCACTTCACCCAGGTTATGCGGTGGAATATTGGTGGCCATGCCCACAGCGATACCGCTGGAGCCGTTGACCAACAAGTTTGGAATGCGCGTTGGCATAACTGCCGGGATCATTTCCGTGCCGTCGTAGTTCGGCACCCAGTCCACGGTCTCTTTGTGCAAATCGGCCAGCAATTCGTGGGCCAATTTGGTCATGCGCACTTCGGTGTATCGCATGGCGGCAGCGTTGTCGCCGTCAACCGAACCGAAGTTACCCTGACCGTCTACCAGCAGGTAGCGCAGGGAGAATGGCTGAGCCATTCGAACGATGGTGTCGTAAACCGCAGTATCACCATGCGGGTGATACTTACCGATCACGTCACCGACCACACGGGCAGATTTCTTGTACGGCTTGTTCCAGTCGTTGTTCAGTTCGCTCATCGCGAACAGCACACGCCGGTGCACGGGCTTCAAGCCATCGCGTGCATCAGGCAGTGCCCGCCCGACAATTACGCTCATCGCGTAGTCGAGGTAGGACTGTTTCAGCTCGTCTTCGATATTGACCGGGAGGATTTCTTTGGCCAGTTCGCCCATGAGAAGCCTGATTCCTTTTTCGGGTGAAACTTCGCCACATCCATTCGGGACGAACGAAGCTCGCCGATGCTGGCCACGTGCCAAGCAACGACTTACGACAAATCAACGAGTTATGACACGGATTTGCGCATTAAGGGCAACCCTTGCGAGCCACCCTGGAAACCGCCGGATGTTATCACAAACGCCGCCACGCACCTATCCCTCAGATGCGCATGGCACACAGTAAGCGCACCCATTGTCGGCTTAAACGCGCTCAGAGGAGCTGAGAGCGCATTAATGCAGACGCTTACGGCACATTAACTGAGCCATTTTGGCCGCATCCGGACGCTCGACGATACCCTTCTCGGTGACGATCACATCAATCAGATCGGCGGGCGTGACATCAAACACCGGGTTAAAGGCGGGTACATCCGCCCCGACCCGCTGGCCGCCCACACTCAGCAGCTCATCACCCGCGCGCTCTTCAATCGGGATGTCTTCGCCGCTGGCCAAGGCCATATCAATCGTGGAGCTGGGCGCAACCACCATAAAACGTACGCCGTGGTGCATCGCATTGACGGCCAGTTGATAGGTGCCGATTTTGTTCGCCACATCGCCGTTAGCGGTAATCCGGTCAGCCCCGACGATCACCCAGGTCACGCCCTTGGTTTTCATAATGTGCGCAGCCGCCGAGTCCGCATTGAGCGTTACCGGAATACCTTCGTTTACCAACTCCCACGCTGTCAGGCGCGAGCCTTGCAGCCAGGGGCGGGTTTCATCGGCATACACCTGCTCAATCATGCCTTCGATAAACGCGCCACGGATAACCCCCAGCGCCGTACCAAAGCCGCCGGTGGCCAATGCCCCCGTATTGCAATGGGTCAGAACGGTTTGCGCATTGCCCTGATGCCGACGAATCACATCAACGCCCAATTGCGCCATCGTCAGGTTGGCCTCACGATCGCTTTCATGAATGGCAATCGCTTCGGCTTCCAGCACCTGCAACACATCAGCACGGTGGTGCGCGCGCGTCAGGCGGTCACGCATACGGTTAAGCGCCCAGAACAGATTGACTGCCGTTGGCCGTGAATCTGCCAGCAGCGCGAAGTCCGCCTCCAGCGCGGCCACCCAGTCGCCTCCCTGCGCATGGCGGCTGCGTGCAGCAAGCACTACGCCATAGGCCGCCGCAATACCAATGGCGGGCGCGCCACGCACAACCATGTCGCGAATGGCCAGCGCGACACCCTCAGCGCTGGTGTAGGGCAACCAGTTTTCTTCGAAGGGCAAGATACGCTGATCCAGCAAATACAGGGCCTCACCTCGCCAATCGATGGCCTTTACCTTTTCTGCTGCCAACAGTCGATCGCGCATGCACTCCCCCATCACCCAGAACAAAGCCGCCGATTATAGCGAGCCGCCCGGCCGGGCGCTCGGGTATACTTGCCCTCCTTTTATAAAGCACTGGAATCCTTTTTCGATGCCGACTGCCCCTATGTCCCTCGACCTACTCCTGCTGCCAACCTGGCTGGTGCCTGTCGAACCTGCCGGCGTCGTACTCAAGGACCATGCCGTCGGCGTTCGCGATGGCCGCATCGTGTTCATCGGCCCGCGTCACGCCGCGCTGAAGCACACGGCCAACGAAACCCGCGAACTGCCAGACATGTTGCTTTGCCCCGGACTGATCAACGCTCACGGGCACGCTGCAATGACCCTGTTCCGCGGCCTGGCCGATGACCTGCCCCTGATGACCTGGCTGGAACAGCATATTTGGCCCGCAGAAGGTAAATGGGTAAACGAAGACTTCGTTCGCGACGGCACCGACCTTGCCATTGCCGAGCAGCTCAAGGGGGGCATCACTTGCTTCAGCGACATGTATTTTTTCCCTAAAGTGGCCTGCGACCGCGTGCACGAAAGCGGCATTCGCGCTCAAATCGCCATACCGATTCTCGACTTCCCCATTCCGGGCGCCAGTTCGACTGATGAATCGCTGCGCCAGGCTGTCGAACTGTTCGGTGATCTGAAATACCACCCGCGAATCAAAATTGCCTTCGGCCCTCACGCACCGTACACAGTCAGCGATGACAATCTGGAAAAAATCCGCCTTGTGGCCGACGAGCTGGACGCCTCGATTCACATGCATGTGCACGAGACAGCCTTCGAGGTAAACCAGGCTGTCGAGCACAGCGGCGAACGTCCGCTGGCCCGTCTGGCGCGCCTGGGCCTGCTGGGGCCGCGCTTTCAGGCCGTTCACATGACCCAGATCAGCGATGACGACCTGACGATGCTGGTAGAAAGCAATACCAGCGTCATTCACTGCCCCGAATCCAACCTGAAACTGGCCAGTGGCTTTTGCCCGGTTGAACGCTTGTGGCAAGCCGGCGTGAACGTCGCGGTTGGCACCGATGGCGCTGCCAGCAACAATGACCTCGATTTGCTGGGTGAAATACGCACTGCCGCCCTGCTGGCCAAGGCCGTTGCAGGCTCGGCCACAGCCCTGGATGCCCATCGTGCCTTGCGCATGGCGACCCTCAACGGCGCGCGCGCACTGGGACTGGAAAGCGACATCGGCTCGATCGAAATCGGCAAGCTTGCAGACTTGGTGGCCTTCGACCTCAGCGGCCTGGCTCAACAACCGGTCTACGACCCTGTGTCACAGCTGATTTACGCCACCGGCCGCGACTGCGTGCAACACCTGTGGGTCGGCGGCAAGCAACTGATCGAAGACCGACGCCTGACCCGCCTGAACGAACCACACCTGATCGCGACCGCCAAGGCCTGGGGCGAACGCATCAGCGGCCACACCCATTGATTCCAACGCTTGGGGCATGGACCCGGAGCATTACCCCGTTTTAGTTTTAGAGGATTGACCCATGAGCAACGTTGACCACGCCGAGATCGCTAAATTCGAAGCGCTTGCCCATCGCTGGTGGGACCGTGAAAGCGAGTTCAAACCCCTGCATGACATCAACCCGCTGCGCGTCAACTGGATTGACGAGCGCGTACAACTGGCCGGCAAAAAGGTGCTCGACGTGGGGTGTGGCGGCGGCATCCTCAGCGAGTCCATGGCGCAACGCGGTGCAGACGTCATGGGCATCGACATGGGCGAAGCCCCGTTGGCCGTCGCGCGCCTGCATCAGCTCGAATCCGGGGTGAATGTGGAGTACCGCCAAATCACCGCTGAGGAACTGGCCGCTGAAATGCCAGCACAGTTCGACGTGGTCACTTGCCTTGAAATGCTGGAACACGTACCCGACCCGGCCTCGGTGATCCGCGCCTGCTACCGCATGGTCAAGCCGGGCGGCCAGGTGTTCTTTTCGACCATCAACCGCAACCCGAAAGCCTATCTGTTCGCGATCATCGGCGCTGAATACATCATGAAGCTGATCCCGCGCGGCACGCATGACTTCAAGAAGTTCATTCGCCCCTCCGAGCTGGGCGCCTGGAGCCGCCAGGCGGGACTGAGCGTCAAAGACATCATCGGCCTGACTTACAACCCGCTGACCAAGCACTACAAGCTTGAGTCCGATGTTGACGTCAATTACATGATCCAGACCCTGCGCGAGGAGTAAGACATGCGTTTAAGAGCAGTTCTTTTTGACATGGACGGCACCCTGCTCGACACCGCGCCGGACTTCATTGCCATCTGCCAGGCCATGCGTGCCGAGCGCGACCTGCCCCCTATCGCAGACAAACTCATCCGCGACGAAATCTCGGGCGGTGCGCGCGCGATGGTCGCCGTGACCTTCAACATGGACCCTGAGGCGCAGGGCTTTGAAGCGTTGCGCCTTGAGTTTCTGGAGCGTTATCAGCGTGATTGCGCCGTCCATACCAAACTGTTCGACGGCATGGCCGAGTTGTTGGCCGACATCGAGAAGGCGCATTTGGTATGGGGCGTGGTAACAAACAAACCCGTGCGCTTTGCCCAGCCGATCATGGAGCGGCTGGGGCTGGCGGAACGCTCAGCGGTACTGATCTGCCCTGACCACGTAACCCACAGCAAGCCCGACCCCGAGCCGCTGATTTTAGCCTGCAAGATGCTCAACCTTGATCCTTCCAGCGTGCTGTACGTCGGCGACGACCTGCGCGACATCGAATCCGGGCGCGATGCTGGCACCAAGACTGCTGCCGTGCGCTTTGGCTATATCAACCCGGACGACAACCCCGATCACTGGGGTGCTGACGTGGTGGTCGACCAACCTTCAGACTTGCGCAAAGTATTGGATAACGCGATGTGCAGCTGCTGAGCAGCCTGCACCGCGTTCGTTCGTTGATTTTTGTAGAGGTGTTTTATGTTTGATTATTCTGCTCGCCCTGACCTGCTTCAGGGCCGCGTAATTCTGGTCACTGGCGCAGGTCGAGGTATCGGAGCTACCACCGCTAAAACCTACGCCGCGCATGGCGCCACCGTTCTGCTACTGGGCAAAACCGAAGCCAACCTGAGCCAGGTATACGATGAGATTGAAGCCGCAGGCCACCCTCGTCCCGCAGTCATTCCTTTCAATCTGGAAACCGCACTGCCTCACCAGTACGACGAACTGGCGGCCATGATCGAAACTGAATTCGGTCACCTTGACGGCCTGCTGCACAACGCCTCGATCATCGGCCCACGCACACCGATAGAGCAGTTATCTGGCGAGAACTTCATGCGCGTCATGCAGGTGAACGTCAATGCGGTATTCATGCTCACCAGCACCCTGCTGCCACTGCTCAAGCTGTCGCAGGACGCATCGGTGATCTTCACCTCAAGCAGCGTAGGTCGCAAAGGTCGCGCTTACTGGGGTGCGTATGGTGTGTCGAAATTCGCCACAGAAGGCTTGATGCAAACCCTGGCGGACGAAGTCGAAGGCATCGCGCCCATGCGCTCAAACAGCATCAACCCCGGCGCTACACGCACCAGCATGCGCGCGCAGGCTTATCCCGGCGAAAACCCGCAGAACAACCCGCTGCCGCAGGACATCATGCCGGTGTATCTGTACCTGATGGGCCCGGACAGTACCGGGATCAACGGGCAAGCCTTCGACGCACAGTAATCGCGCCACAAACAAAAACCGCAGGCTGCCTATCATGCAGCCTGCGGTTTTTTTCACACCCTCGGATCGTTAACTGGCCTCAACCAGCTCCCGACGCTCCTGCGCAACAAATGTCTTTTCGTACTGAAGGCAGGCTTGCAGAAACAAGTATTTATAGTCGTAACTTTTGCAGACTGCTCTGCGCAGTGCAGCAAGCTCTTGCTCCGTCGGATTCAAACCCACCAGGGTACAGATGATTTCCAGCGCTTCCCATGGATGCTCATCATCGTACTGAGCATGCATTTTCAGCCACTTCATGGCGCGCTTACGCCCCTCTTCCGGGAACGACTCTTCGTACACATTGGTTGAGCACACCACTGCAGACCATTCACCCACCGCCCCTTCGATCGCGTAGTTGGTGGCCGCCATCGACACTTCGAGCGAATCCGTTGCACAGGTATGCCAGCACCAGTCATTAAGCGCCTGGAATTCAGCCGGAATCTCTTGCTTGATCATGTCTTCAAGGCTGACACCATGCGCCTTGGCCCAGTGCACCCAATAATCGGCATGGTTGAGCTCGACCCGAATATTACGAATGAGCCAGCGACGCGCCATATCCTCACCCAGGCGCCGCCCGTAACGGGTTTTGCCCAGGTTATGACCCATGTACAACGAAAATTGCTCAACGACTGGCCAACCCCCGATCAAATACATGCGCATAGTCTTGGGGTGGATCGTGTTGTCACGCATGCGCTTGTAGATTTCATGCTCGACAACTCGACGCTTGCTCTCTGCACAGTCACGGATGAGCTGTTGGGCCCACTGTGGATAACTGGCGGCGTCCATGAGCGGCCCCGTACGATTAAATGTATCGATCACAATCGAGTTCCTTCTGAGAGGTGATTAAGACATACCTGCTAGACATCAACGGAACGTGCCCGGCGCCTTCATTGCCAATGGCAATGCGCGCTTGGGGCGACACAACAAGCTGTCACAGGTAAACAATTGCGGGCGTTCAATGATGTAACCCTGAGCATAATCGACGCCAATTTCGATCAGCGCCTGCTCAATTTGCGGGGTTTCAACAAACTCGGCAATCGTGCGTTTACCCATAACATGCCCGATATGATTAATAACCTCTACCATAGCGCGGTTAATAGGATCGTCCAGCATATCCTTGACAAAACTGCCATCTATTTTAAGAAAGTCGACGGGCAGGTGTTTTAAATATGCAAACGACGACATACCCGCGCAAAAATCATCCAAGGAAAAATGACACCCCAATCCTTTAAGGTCATTAATGAACCGAATGGCACTGCCAAGATTGGAAATAGCGCTGGTTTCCGTTATTTCGAAACAGACGCGCGACGGTGGCACGGCATAGCATTCGAACTGCTCATGCAAAAACGCCAAAAAGTCATCATCCCCAATGGTGGAGCCTGACAAGTTGATCGCGCACATTGCCATCGGCTGGTCCGAGCCCAAGGCCGTGCACTGCGCAATCACTTTGAACACATTCTCAACGACCCAGCGATCGATTGAGGTCATCAGACCATAACGCTCTGCGGCCGGAATAAAGCTGTCCGGCAAGATGATATGCCCCGACTCATCGTGCAGACGCAGCAGTATCTCGATATGGCCACCCTCAATACCCTGCCCCAAAGGGGTGATTTCCTGGGCGTAAAGGCAAAAGCGGTTTTCTTCAAGCGCGACATGCAGGCGTTGCACCCAGGCCATTTCACCAAAGCGCAACGACAGTTCAGAGTCATCGGCGTGGTAGACCTGAACACGGTTGCGGCCTTTCTCTTTGGCCATGTAGCAGGCCATGTCCGCTGCACGCAGCAACCCTTCCAACGTAACGGGCGCCTGATGGATGTGCACCAGCCCAATGCTGATGGTGTTGAGAAATGGCCGTCCTTTCCAGGCGAAGTGCAGACTTTGCACGGTTTGTCGCAGGCCCTCAGCGATTTTTTCTGCCACATCGGGAGGACAATTCTCCAGCAGGATGCCGAACTCGTCCCCACCCAGACGGGCCAATGTATCGCCCTCGCGCAACCCGGATTGCAGCAGCGCACAAATATGGCGCAGCAATTCGTCGCCTGCTGCATGGCCGCAGGTGTCATTCACCAGCTTGAACTGATCCAGGTCCAGAAACATCAACGCATGCCGACCGTGCTGACGCCCGAGGTTTTGCAACACCAGATCCAGGCGGTACTCAAACTCGCGTCGATTAGCCAAACCCGTGAGTGCATCGTGCGTGGCCTGCCATGACAAATTGGCAATGTATTGCCGCTCCTGCGTCATGTCATGCAGCACCAGTACAGAGCCGCTGACTTTGCCGCCACTGAAAATCGGTGCCCCCACCAACGTCACCGACACGGTGCTGCCATCCATGCGTTGAATCAGTTTGGAGTGCTCACTGCTGTTACCCAGTTGGCCACTGAGGATATGGTCCATCAGCTTAAAACCATCGTCTTGAGCATTTTCATCCAGCAGTTTGAACAATGCCGCCAACGGCACCCCTTGGGCCTGCTGCAACTTCCAATGGGTGAGTAATTCGGCCGCCGGGTTCATGTAATCGATGGCACCGGTCACGTCGGTGGTAATCACCCCGTCACCAATCGATTCAAGAGTGACTTGCGCGCGTTCTTTCTCAACCTCCAGCGCTTGAGCGAATGCACGCCGTTGCGCCAGGATTTTATGGGTGCGCAACAGCGCCAGCAGAATCAGCATCAATGCCGTTGCCAGGTTAATAAAAATCAACAATTGCTGAATAAACCGTGAACCCTCGCCCAAGGCGTCGCTAAACGCTTTGGCAGCGGGAGTCACCGCCTCGTTGATGGCAAAAATATTGGCTTTCCAGCGTTTCACATCCGCATCAGTCGCTTGGTTGGCACTGATTTTTTGGTGTATTTCCTGAGCCAGCGCGTGGAGCTGCACCAGGTAATCGTCGCCCACCGTCCACTTCTGTATCGCGGTATCCAGATAGCTGAAATTACGAAAATTGCGATAAAACCAAATGATGCTCGTCACATCATCCGGGCTGTTGCCACCTTGCAGAATGCCTTCACGCGCAGCGTTCAAATCGGGAGGTGATTGATCCAGCGCAAGGCGCAGGTTATGGCCGCCTTGCGGCACGCGGATGGCTTGCTGGTACTTTTCGAAGATGGCCTGATCGCGGCTGTCAGCGTACAGATTCAGGTAATAAATGGCGTCCTTCTGACCTTTGGACCACAAACTCTCCCCCGCGACATAGCCGCGTACCGCAGAGAGCATGTACAGGCTCACGCCCCCTAATAACGCCTGAAACAGCACCACGGCGATAAAGGGCCAGACAATCCCCAAAAGCCGCGGTGTTGCAAGTGGACGTTTGCGTTTCATGAGTTCCCTTTCATTCAGACTGCCAGACGAAAACCAGAGAAAATGCCTCATTGCTGCTTAACCCTGGCCAGATTCTGACAAACGAAACAACCAGACGTGGTGACACGTTTCGATGAACCCGGCTCAGGGCAATCTGTAACATAAAAGAGAATCATGGAGGGGATTCAAGCACTCAACACAGAAAACGCAACGTCACCCCTGCGTCAACTTTGCTGCAAATGCCCGTACAACTTCGCGTACAAGCCACCTTCGGCCAATAGCTGTTGATGCTCGCCCTGCTCGGCAATACGGCCGCCATCGAACACTAGCACCCGATCCGCCTGTTTTACCGCAGATAAGCGGTGAGCGATGATCAACGTAGTGCGCCCGCTCAAGAATTTTCCCAAAGCGTGATGCAGGTTGTATTCCGTGGCCGCATCCAAAGCACTGGTGGCCTCATCAAGGATCACTACTCTGGGATCAGCCAGCACCATGCGCGCAATGGCCAGACGTTGGCGCTGCCCCCCTGACAGGCGCACCCCTGAACGCCCGACAATACTGTCCAGCCCTTGTGGCAAAGTGCGAATCGTCCCGTCGAGCTGAGCGATTTCTAGCGCGCGCCAGCAGGCTTCATCGGTGCGTTCACGCCCCATTGTCAAGTTGGCGCGCACCGTGTCGTTGAACAAAGCCGGGTGTTGCAAAACGACCGCGACGTGTTCGCGGATGGTTTCCAGGCCGATATCCGGCTGGCTTTCACCCGCAAAAAAGATGCTGCCCGACTGCGGCGTATAAAGCCCCAGCAGCAGTTGCACCAACGTGCTTTTACCCCCGCCGCTGGCCCCGACAATGGCCACTTTTTCACCTGGCGCGATGGTGAGGTTCAGGTGATCGAGCACCCGCTCCTCGCCATAGCTAAAGCACAGGTCACGCACTTCAAGCCCCACGGTCTGCCGGCCCTTGAACGGATCGGCCCCCCCGGGGTATTGCGGTTCGTCGGCACGCGCCAGCAGTTGGTTGATACGCGTCATTGCTCCACTGGCTGCGTAAAACGCATATTGCAGGTTCAACAACTGCTCGACGGGTCCGATCATGAACCACAGGTAACTGAATACCGCGAGCATCTGCCCGATCGACAGGTCCGAAAACAGCACTGTCAGCATCGCCGCGGCGCGAAAAATGTCGATACCGAACTGAAACAGCAAACCACTGGCACGATTGGAGGCGTCACTTTTCCATTGCGACGCGGTAGCAAAATCACGCACTTCTTTGGCCCGATGCCCCAGCCGTCCGAGGAAATAACCCTGACGATTGCCAGCACGCACTTCCTGGATGGAATCCAGGGTTTCAGTCAGCGCCTGGGTGAAGTGCGAGGTGCTGTCGTTTTCGAGCTTTTTGAGGTGCTTGACGCGCTTGCCCAACTGTACGGTGGCGTAAATCACCAATGGATTGAACAGCAGAATCAGTAACGCCAACTCCCAATGCATCCATAACAAAATGCCCGATGTGCCCACCAGCGTGAGCATGGCGACTAAAAACCGGCTCAAGGTTTCACCCACAAACTTGTCGAGGGTCTCAAGGTCGGTGACTAGATGGGTCGTCACCGTGCCGCTGCCCAGGCTCTCGTATTCGGCCAGCGAAATACGCTTCAAGCGTTCGATCAAGCGCAAGCGGATGCGGAACACGATGTCCTTGGCCAGGCGTGAAAACAGCCGCGCTTGCAGCACGTTGAACAGCAGCGCGCCACAGCGCAGCATCAGCGTCACCAGCAGCATCAGGCCGATATAGCCCACAGAAGACTGCCAGGTGGTGGGCAGCAACTGATTCATCACCTTGAGCGCCGCATCACCGTTGCCCAGCAAGACCTCATCCACCAGCAGAGGCAGCAGCAACGGAATGGGTACGCTGCACAACGTGGCCAGCACCGCGACGCCATTGGCAATCCACAAGGCTTTTTTGTGACGCAGGGCTAATCGACGGATTTCAGCCCACGTCAGGCGGTCCGGTATCTGGGTGTTAAGGGTATTCAGAGGGAGTTCCTTGGAGTTACGCACTCGCAGCGCGATCAAGCCAACGGCCGAGCAAGTCAGATAAAGGTTTGAGGGGTTGGTAACCGTTAGTCAGTAGCGCCAATTGCCCCTGACGCTCGGCCAACAAGGTCGGGAAGCCTGCGATGCCCAAATCTTGTACCCAGGTAAAGTCCGCCGCTGTGGCCGCGTGTTGTTCTGCACTGTCAAAAGCCGCCGCAAACTCGATGCGCGGTAGCCCTGCCGTTTCGGCCAGCTCCACCAGCACACTGGCTTGGGTCACGTCCCGCCCCTGGACGTAAAAGGCCTGCTGGATCAAGCCCAGCAACGTCCATGCGCAATCGGGCGCCAGACTGCGTGCGGCCACGATGGCCCGGCACGCCGGCTCGGTGTCGTACACAAAGCCTTCGGGCAAGGCGCCCTCAAACGTGAACGCCTGACCGGTGGCTTCGTTCACCGCCTGCCAGTGCTCAAGAATGTAGCGTCGGGTCGCGGGTTCGAGCGCCGCGCCGCTACCGGTGCGCAAACCGCCGACCACCAGATGCAACTCAACCCCGGCTGCCTGCGCCTGCTCAACCAAGGCTTGCGCGGTGGCTGCAAACCCCCAGCACCACGAGCACATGGGGTCCATCACATAGAGCAGGCGCGCGGACATGGCTCAGGCCTCGGCAGGTTTACGGTAGTTGTGGCCAATTGGGTGCGGCTGGTTCCGAGCCTTCGCCAACTCGATCTGCTTTTGACGGTCAATGGCGCTGCGACGGGTTTTTTCGCTCAGTTTGTCCCAGCAATGCGGGCAACTGATACCCGGCTGATAGTGCTCGGATTCGCGATCGACGGCACTGATCGGTGTGCGGCAGGCGTGGCACTGGTCGTACTCGCCCTCCGTCAGGTCATGACGCACGGTCACACGGTTATCAAATACGAAGCAGTCGCCCTGCCATTTGGTTTCTTCTTGCGGCACGTTTTCAAGGTACTTAAGGATGCCGCCCTTGAGGTGATACACCTCATCAAACCCTTGGCTGAGCATATAGCTCGACGCCTTTTCGCAGCGAATGCCCCCGGTGCAAAACATAGCGACTTTCTTGTGTTTGGCCGGGTCGAAGTTGGCTTTGATGTAGTCCGGAAACTCACGAAAACTGGTGGTCTTCGGATCAATGGCCCCTTCAAACGTACCAATCGATACTTCGTAGTCGTTGCGGGTATCGATCAGCAGCACTTCAGGGTCGCTGATCAGCGCGTTCCAGTTCTCAGGGTCGACATAGGTACCGACTTTCTTGTTCGGGTCTACGCCTTCAACGCCGAGAGTGACGATTTCTTTCTTCAGCTTGACCTTGGTCCGATAGAAAGGCTGGTCATCGCAGTAGGATTCTTTGTGGTCGATATCGACCATGCGCGGGTCGGCACGCAACCAGGTCATCAGCCCGTCAATGCCTTCACGGCTGCCGGATACCGTACCGTTGATGCCTTCTTCGGCGATCAGCAGCGTACCTTTGATGCCGTTATCAACCATCGCCTTGAGCAAGGGCTCGCGCAGTTCAACGTAATCTTCAAGCGTGACGAATTTATACAGTGCAGCAACAACGATAGGTGCAGTCATGGGTATGTCTCCAGGTGGCTACCCTCGTAAGGGGTGAACCGGATGCAAAAAAACGCGCCGGCTAAGCGGCGCGCTGCGGATTCTAGCAAAAAGCCGACGTGTTAAGCCAACGAGTGACCACCGCCAGCACAGGTCGGCGATGCCGGGGCTGTGCCGATTTTCGCCCACTCATCAGGCGTGTAGGTGTGCAAGGCCAACGCATGGAACTCACCCATCAAGTCACCCAACGTGGCGTAAACCTTTTGGTGACGCTTGACGCTGTTAAGCCCGGCGAACTGCTCGCTCACCACCACCGCCTTGAAGTGCGTCTGCAACCCGCGACTGTGCATGTGGCTTTCATCCAGCACGTTCAGGTGCACGGGCTGCAACGCGCTCAGCGTCGACTCGATACGTTGTTGCATGTTCATTCAGGCTCCGCTTACTTCTTTTTGGCCGGGGCCGCTTTAGGCTCCAGTTCTGCTGTCATGTCGGCCAACAGCTTGTTGACCACCGGCACCGCGCTTTCCAGCTTGGCCTGGGTCATTTGGGCCGATTGCTGAGTCAGTTGCGGCATTTTTTCCAGGACTTTCTTACCCAACGGCGACTGGTAGAACGCCACCAGGTCCTTGAGTTCGGTTTCGCTGAAGTTGGTGGTGTACAGCTTGATCATGTCCGGTTTCAGTTTGTCCCAACCAATGGCCTGGTCCAGAGCGGTGTTAGCTTTGGCCTGGTAGGTTTCGAGCAGGGCTTTCTTGGCCGCCGGGGCTTTGGTTTGCTCAAAACGCTGGGCAAACATTTGCTGCACTTGCATGTATACCGGGGTACCCAGCTTGTCGGCATGGGCCAGCTTGAGGAAGGTTTCAGCACTGGCAGCGTGGCTAGCAGCATCGGCAAAAACCTGGCCGCTGGCGCATACCAGAGCAACTGCTGTACAGATGGCGCGAAGACGGGTCATCGAGTTTCCTTTATCTAGCAAGCGAGGTCTAACCCCAAGGGCGCCCATTCTGCGCCTAACAAAGTGTGTCACTCAACCCCGCATCTGATAGTCGTTCTCATCCCATCGACAAAAGTCGCTAAAACCAAAGATTGAACCCCTATGCTCAATCAGCGCCTAAGCTCTGTGATCACATTCTGAGAGGAAGCCGCCTGATGAGCCGTATCGAAACCGACAGCCTGGGTGAAGTGAATGTGCCGGAGGACGCCTATTGGGGCGCGCAAACTCAACGTTCGCTGATCAACTTCGCCATCGGCAACGAGAAAATGCCACTGCCTGTGCTGCATGCGCTCGTGCTGATCAAAAAGGCCGCGGCCAGGGTTAATGATCGCAACGGCGATGTGCCTGCCGACATTGCACGCCTGATCGAACAAGCGGCAGATGAAGTGCTGCGCGGCGAACACGATGACCAGTTTCCACTGGCCGTGTGGCAAACCGGCAGTGGTACGCAAAGCAACATGAACGCCAACGAAGTGCTGGCCGGTCGTGCCAATGAGTTGGCGGGCAAGGGGCGTGGCGGCAAATCGCCGGTTCACCCTAATGACCATGTCAATCGCTCGCAAAGCTCCAACGACTGTTTTCCGACCGCCATGCACATTGCTGTCGCCAAAGCCGTCCACGAACAATTACTGCCTGCGATCAGTGAGCTGGCAGGGGGGCTGGCCGAGTTGTCGGCTCGCCACATGAAACAGGTCAAAACCGGCCGCACTCACCTGATGGATGCCACACCCATCACCTTTGGTCAGGAACTGTCTGCATTTATAGCGCAACTCGATTACGCGGAGCGCGGCATCAACGCCGCCCTGCCCGCCGTCTACGAGCTGGCGCAGGGCGGCACTGCGGTGGGCACCGGCCTGAATGCACCCCACGGCTTTGCCGAGGCGATTGCGGCTGAACTGGCGGCGTTGTCCGGCTTGCCGTTTGTCACGGCACCCAACAAGTTTGCCGCCCTGGCGGGTCACGAACCCCTGACCAACCTGTCGGGCGCACTCAAAACCCTGGCCGTGACCCTGATGAAACTTGCCAATGACTTGCGCCTGCTGGGTTCGGGACCGCGCGCGGGGCTGGCTGAAATCAAACTGCCAGCCAACGAGCCTGGAAGCTCGATCATGCCCGGCAAGGTCAACCCCACTCAGTGCGAAGCGCTGTCGATGCTGGCGTGCCAAGTGATGGGCAACGACGTAACCATCGGTTTTGCTGCCAGCCAGGGTCACTTGCAGTTGAACGTGTACAAACCGGTGATCATTCACAACCTGTTGCAGTCCATCCAACTACTGGCAGACGGTTGCAGCAACTTCCAAAAGCACTGCATCACAGGCTTGGAAGTGGATGCCGCCAAAATGGCTGAACACCTGGAGCGCGGCCTGATGCTGGTCACCGCCCTGAACCCCCATATCGGTTACGACAAGTCGGCTGAAATCGCCAAAAAGGCCTACGCCGAAGGTTTGACCTTGCGCGAGGCAGCGCTGCAATTGGGCTATTTGACGGATGCCGAGTTCGACCAATGGGTACGGCCGCAAAACATGTTGGGAGCAGGCAAACATTAAACCTGCTCACAACAAGCTGGCGTAGCCGCTGGCGAAGGCGATGTCCGAGTGCGCAGCGATCACAAACCCTCGATTGCGGTGTTTATGAAGCACCGCGTTGATTGGTCTGCAACCGCTTCGCGCCCGGATGCAAGAAAGCGCCGTTACTTCTTGTGCTTCTTGTCGTGCTTGTCCCGCTTCTCGAACGCTGCTTGCAGTGCATCGTTAATGGTGCGCAATACCTTGACCCGGGCCCAACGCTTGTCATTGGCCTCAACCAGCGTCCAGGGTGATATTTCAGTGCTTGTGCGGTCGACCATGTCGCACACCGCCGAGCGATACAGGTCCCACTTTTCGCGATTGCGCCAGTCCTCTTCGGTGATTTTGAACCGTTTGAAAGGGATAGCTTCGCGCTCTTGAAAACGCTGCAACTGAACCTCTTTATCAATCGCCAGCCAGAACTTGACGACGATCACGCCCGCATTACTGAGCTGCTCTTCAAAATCGTTGATTTCACCGTAGGCGCGCAGCCAGTCCGCTTGCGTGCAGAAACCTTCGATGCGTTCGACCAGCACGCGCCCATACCACGAACGGTCAAATACCGTGAACTTGCCGCGGGCCGGAACTTTTCGCCAAAAACGCCAAAGGTACGGTTGCGCCCGCTCATCTTCAGTGGGCGCAGCGATCGGCACAATGCTGTATTGACGCGGGTCCAGTGCTGCGGCCACTCGCCTGATAGAGCCACCCTTGCCGGCCGCGTCATTGCCTTCAAACACCGCGACCAAAGCATGACGGCGCATACGCTTGTCGCGCATCAACCCCGACAAACGTGCCTGCTCAGTGATCAGTTGTTCTTGATAGTCGTCTTTTTCCAGGTGCCGGGTCATGTCCAGACAGTTAAGCAAACTCAGGCCATCAATGGCCTCGGTCAACGGCGCAGCACTGCTGGGGCGCGCTTTAGGTTTGGGTGTATTGAGCGCCGCTTGCAGCCCTTCGAGCAAGATTTTGCCGACTGTCAGACTGCGGTAATAAGGGTCGACACCTTCCACAATGTTCCAGGGGGCGTAGTCGCGACTGGTACGGCGAATTACACGCTCACCAAATCGTACAAAGCGGTCGTAAGTTTCTGACTGTTGCCAATCCAGCGGACTGATACGCCAGCTGTGCAGCGGGTCATCTTGGAGTGCTTTCAAGCGCGCCTTCATTTGCTTCTTGGACAGATGAAACCAAAACTTGAAAATTACCGCGCCTTCATTACAGAGCATTTTTTCCAGGCGTTCAGCACCGTTGATTGCCTGGTCCAGCACGGCATCCTTGAATACACCGTGCACCCGGCCTTGCAGCATCTGGCTGTACCAGTTGCCAAAGAACACGCCCATACGGCCTTTGGCCGGCAATTGGCGCCAATAACGCCACGCTGGAGGGTGCGCCAGTTCCTCGTCGGTTTGCGTATCAAAGGTGCGCACTTCGATCAAGCGAGGGTCCATCCACTCGCTGAGCAACTTGACCGTTTCACCCTTGCCAGCCCCTTCAATACCGTTAATCAATACGATGACTGCCGAGCGTTTCTGCTGCTGCAAATCGTATTGCGCTTCGAGCAGGGCTTCGCGCAACGCAGGCACTTCGTTGTCGTAGGTTTCTTTGTCAATGAAGTGACCGATTTCAGCGGATTCGAACATGGAAAACTCCCTGGCAAGAGTTCACAAGACTAGCGCAATGCTCTGTCATACGTTGCAACAATGAACACAAAACTGTCATAGGTCATTCGCGCGCGTACCGATCAGCTAGAATGGCCGCCTTGCCGATGTCGAGCCGCACATGACTATTGAAATGCCCAATGCCCAGCTTGACTGGGATGACCAAGGTCGCCCCCATTCGCGGGTGTTTGATGATGTCTATTTTTCGGACACCACGGGCCTTGAAGAAACGCGCTATGTCTTTATCGAACAGAACGCGCTCAAAGAGCGCTTTGCCGCCTTGCGGGCTAATGGCCAAATGGTCATTGGTGAAACAGGCTTCGGTACGGGTCTGAACTTCCTCTGCGCCTGGCAGCTGTTTGAACAAACGGCACAACCGGATGCGCGCCTGCACTTCATCAGCGTTGAAAAGTACCCGCTCACTCGCGACGATTTGCACCGCGCCCTGGCCCTGTGGCCGCAATTAAGCGATGTCAGTGAGCAGTTACTGGCTGCTTATTTCGCGATCCACCCGGGGTTTCAGACGTTAACGCTGGGCAATGGCCGGGTGACGCTGACGCTGCTGATCGGCGATGTGCTGGAACAATTGAGCCAACTGGACGCACAGGTTGACGCGTGGTTCCTGGATGGCTTCGCACCGGCAAAAAACCCGGCCATGTGGACACCCGAACTGTTCGCTCAACTGGCCAGGCTGGCGGCGCCTGACGCCACCATCAGCACCTTCACCAGTACTGGCTGGGTGCGCAGGGCGTTAAATGACGCAGGCTTCAAAATGCGTCGAACGCCCGGCATAGGCCACAAGTGGGAAATACTGCGCGGCACTTTTCTGGGCGTGCCTGAACAGGCGCTGGCCACGTCAGCTGTCAAGCCCTGGTATGCCCGCCCTCCCCAACCGACAACTGAACGCAAAGCACTGGTCATCGGCGGCGGATTATCGGGGTGCGCCAGCGCCAACAGCCTGGCCAGACGTGGCTGGCAGGTGGTTCTGCTGGAGCGCCACGAACGGTTGGCCAAGGAAGCCTCGGGCAATCCACAAGGGGTGCTGTATCTCAAGCTGTCGGCTCACGGCACCACTTTGTCGCAAATGATTGTCAGCGGTTTCGGTTATACCCGACGCTTGCTCGAACACCTGCAACGCGGCCGCGACTGGGATGACTGCGGCGTACTGCAATTAGGTTTCAACGCCAAAGAAGCACAACGCCAGGCTCAACTGGCGGGTGCGTTTGCGCCAGCCCTGGTGCACGTGCTCGACCAGCCTCAGGCCCAGGCACTGGCCGGGATAGAACTGGCGCAGGGTGGCTTGTTCTATCCAGAAGGCGGCTGGGTTCACCCGCCTGCGTTATGCCAATACCAGGCGATGCACCCCAATATTCAGGTGTTGACCCACCATGACGTGTTGCAACTGAATAATGTCGACAACCAGTGGCAAGCCTGTGATGGAGAACGGGTATTAGCCAGCGCACCGGTGGTAATTCTGGCAGGTGCCGCCGAGGTTAAACGCTTCCCCGCCAGCAGTGGTTTACCGCTCAAACGCATTCGCGGGCAAATCACTCAACTGGTGCAAACCGAACACAGTGCCGTGTTGAATACCGTCGTGTGTGCCGAAGGCTATGTCGCACCTGGCCGACTGGGTGAACACACCTTGGGCGCCAGCTTCGATTTCCATAACGATGACTTGACCACTACCCCGGCCGGACATCAGGGAAACCTCGATTTAATGCATGAAATTTCGCCGCAATTAAGCAGCCTTTTCGGCGAGCAACTTGATCCGGCACAGCTGCAAGGCTGGGCGGCGTTTCGGTGTACCAGCCCGGATTACCTGCCAATCGTCGGCCCACTGTCAGACCCTGAGGCGTTTGCGAGCACCTATGCCGTGTTACGCAAAGATGCACGGCAAGTACCTGATACCCCATGCCCTTGGTTGCACGGCTTGTATGTCAACAGTGGGCATGGTTCTCGCGGTTTGATTACCGCACCGCTGTCCGGTGAAATGCTTGCTGCCTGGATCAATAACGAGCCACTGCCAGTCCCGCGCGCAATTGCTGAAGCCTGCCACCCCAATCGCTTCGCATTGCGTGCGCTGATCAAAGGGCTGTAGTGGACGAACCTGATTCCTCGGTCTCCAACAACTCGTTCGTTTTTTGCAGGCTCCAGGCATCAACGGCGGCGTCCATTTGGTTGCGCACTTCGCTGACCCTGCGCAGATAGCGCTGACTGCCCATCTCGGGGGATTTTTTTAACAATTCACTCAGCGCCTCAAAATAAGGCTCTGTCAAAACGCTGTACTCTGCCTGGGCCCCATTGATCAAATATTGTTTCCAATACTCAAGCGTGCTGATAAACGTGTTTTGTTCAATGGTTTTCTCGGCACTTTCAACAGCTGATCGGGCTTGATTCAAATCTTCTTGGGTCACACCTGCCAGATTTTTGAACGTCATGCTGTGAGGCTGACCGGGCAGTTTGAGGACTTTGGCCAACCCAATGCGGTAGGCCAAAAGCACCTCAAGTTCGTCCGGCGCGGCCCCTCCCTGTTGCACGACCAGCTCGCAGTGTCGCTTAGCAATTTTTCTCAGTTTTTCCAGACGAAACAAACTTTTGCCCAACGAAGAGAACTCTGACAGTTGAGTTTCCTCCAGGGCTGATACCCGCGCCAGCTCCATTTGAATCTCAAGGTTGCTGAAAGCCATCAACACACTGTCCGTACAACTGCGAGGAGCGGCGGCAATATTGATCAGGTCCTGACGCAAAAGTATGTTGTCATTGGCAGCCTCAATCATTTCCCAGACGCGCCGGCTCAGATCATGGCGAACGGTCTGGACGTCCGCGGTGGTGGTAAGCCGGGAGAACACATTGAACAAGTCTTCAGAAGCAGGCTCAGCTCTCAGGTTATTCCAGAGTTGTTCACGCTTGGACTGCTCAAGGCTGGTAATGCCGGTGGTCCAGAATTCAAACGCAGCAGCTTCACTGAGCAGTTCATCACTGTTAATCCCCATGGAACTTCCGCCCTGCATGATATAGCGGCCCAAACGTAGCTTGCTGGCATTTGATAACGGGTTCTTTGACAGTGTGATGTTGCGTGTGAATTTGGACGGAGCTTGATAAACCGCTTCCGGTATTTCTGCGATGCGGTTTTCTCGTAAATCAGCCGCCTCCAGCAGTGGGCGGGTAATCAGGCCCTCTGGCCATTGATCAATCCACGTACGGCGCAGGTACACCCGGCGCAAGTACCTCAATTGGCTGAGGTCCAGTTCGGCCCCTAGAAAGTTGTCGGTAAGATTGAGGATTTCCAACTTGCCCAAGGCGTTGAGGGTCTCCTGAGTGCCTGAGCTCAGCAACAAATTGTTTCTAGCCGCAGATAAGCGCCGCAGGTTGGGCATTCTTTCCAATTGAGAAGGCAAGTGACTCATTTCGTTGTTGTCCATTGCAAGAGACTCCACCCCCTTGAAGTGCTCCAGAAAATTAGCAGCGGTGTCCTTGCAATTCATATTGCTCAAGTTGAGTTCGCGGACATGACTGAAATCGGCCATGACGGGCAATGCCGGAAAACTTAACAGGCGCAGACCTTCCAGACTCAATTTGTGGCCTTCGGCAATACCGGCCAAACCAAAATGCTGAGGATCGTGGCGCCATATTCGTTCAATCAACCCTGCGGCTTGGTACCTGTTTTCCGAATAGTCAATGTAGGACGCACCGACCGGTACATCCGTCAATGGTGCATCGATCCAAATCTGCAAGCATTTGCGTAACTCTGTTCTTATACGCTTGCGTTCGCGCAAAAAGATCAACGGGTTTACACCAGTCGCTTCCAAATTTTCAAGATAATAGAGCACCTGATCCTGATTAAATTCAGGAAACAAGTTACGCACCCGTAGCTGCATGGCCGAGGACTGAACCCCTGCATCCAAGCCGCACAAGGGATAACCAATTTGGCCATCCGCCATGATGGTGGGCGGTTTAAAGCCGGGCTTAACCGGCTGCATGCCAAGCGCTTGAGCAACTTCATCACGGCTTTGAGCCGCCCGGGCAGCCAGCGCCTCATTGATATGAGCGGTCTCCGGTGAGAGACCCAGCCCCATCGCCTCACGTTCAAGCGCCGTCAATGATTGAAAGACAGCCTCAGTCAAGGACGCGGATATACCCGGTTCAAGCACCTGAACAGATCCACGCAACTGATAGCGTTGATAGCCTGCGCCTGTTTTAACCAGCACACGCGATGTCATGGCCTGAGAACTGCCGATGCGACGAATCACAGGCCCTTGCAAGGCCCCCTCTCGAACCTCCAGCACCATGCCTGTAGGCCAGCGGGGTGAGCGTGTCAGTAAATGCAGCGCCAACTTTTCAGTGTCCGCATTGCTACTACTGCGCAAATAAAACCCTTCAATGGCTCGATTCAACCTGGCCTCGCGCAGATACACCCGTGCGGCCTCTGCCAACTGAAGCGGGACTTTAGAGGTGCGTAAAACTGCTCGCTGATCGAGGTTGGCCGATTCATACAGCGCCTGGGCCAAAGGGCGCGGTAGCCCTGGAAACATGGCTTCTATAACGCTCGCCTCGGGTACAGACGACACGTTGAATAAGGCATACAACCGGTCAAACACTGCTGGGCGATTATCCCTGACAAAATTGCCCAAGGATTGAGCCAACGCTTGGGCGGGTTTGAGATCCCCCTTCAAACCATGACTTAACAGTGTCTTGCTCTCAGCACTCGACAACGCAGCCAGGACAGCATCCAACAATTTCCCTTGCTTCAGGATCGTGTCCGTCAGGTTGATATGCGAAGTCGTTGCCCACTGCGCATTGCCATACTGTGCAAGGGTCTTGCCTGACCCATCAACCACCATCAGGCCCTTACCTGAAGGCCACTCTGGCAAATAAGGCAACTGATGCAACTGCCAATCGGCCCAGCGATGAGCGTTATAGTCAGCAGTGTTCATCTGTTCGATAAACGCATCGAGGCGGCGGTCTATCTCAAAACGTTTAAGGGTTACCGCCAATAAAGGTGGTGCGGCCAGATTATCAAGGTGTACACGGCGCATCACGGCTTCGGGCGTATGGGTCAACTGCCTGACTTGCTCCAGTGCGCGCTCATCCAGGCCAGCCCTCGCATCGCTCAACCGGCCGACTAAAACCTCACTGCTTTGCCACACTAACGGTTGCTCATGGGCGTGCTGCCAAGCGCCCTTGCCGTTATGCAGTAACGCAGGCTTAAAGGCCTCGGGTCTGCGACCGTGAGTGATGCGCCACTGCCCAAGGGCCTCATCAAATTCAACCGGATAGTGCTTGCCATCCACACCAACATACTGCTTGCCAGCGACAGTGAAAAAACCCTGCTCATCAGCCGTGTGATGGTGCAAAGCTGCCTGCTCATTCACGTAGTGCTGCATGTTTGTGTCCCAAAGGCGAACCGCTCCATCATCGCGTTTGATGGGCTGCAAGCCTTCGAAGTGCGCCTTGGTCGCAGCACTCAAGCGACTGGCAACGCTCTTGAGTACGGTGGCCCCGCCTACAATGCCTGCATCGATTGCGACCTCCTTGGCAACGTTGAGCAAGTGTTCACGAGCGTGATCGACATCGCCCTGAGACCAGTCCTCAACACCCTCATAAACCTCCTTGAGCATGTCGCCAATCGCTACAGCCAGCATCAAGTCGCCCAATACGGGTACAAACAGGGCCGCCACATTGATCAATAACAAGCCCGCATTTTTGTAGAACTGCCAACGCGCTTCACGCGCCTGTTCGTCCAGCACGCCCGTCGGCACTGCCAGCATCCGGGCATCGGCAAACATGTTTTTAAGCTGCACTTGGCACAAGTAGTGATCCGCCCTCATGTTGAGAGCGGCTGTTGTGAGGCTTAAACGATCGCGTTTCTCATCCACTTTTTGCATGAAATCTGCACGCGCGCGCAGGCTGACAAAACGCGAAAAGAAATGGGCATAAGCCGGCTCTTGCAGTCGCAGCCTTAAGGTATTGGTAAACGCCTGTAATGAACTGAACTCAAAAAACGGCGCCACCGGATCGTTCGGGATATAGACAATCAGCCGGTTATCGGGATGCAGCAGAGGCGCGTCAGACGTGAACAGCACCACCCCGTCAATCACGGTATCCAGAATGGACATTGAACTGAGCAATACGGGCTTTCCATCCAGCACCCCCGCTGTCACGGATTCAGCCCCTGTAGCACCCGACAACTCGGCCAACACGGCCTGATAAGCGGTTTGTCCTATATTTTTTTTTAGCAGCCCAATATGCGCATCCACCTGCATGTCATAGGCTTTGAGCCGTTGCAGGTGAGTGAGCGTCGCTTGCTGCGCGGCGCTGGGTTGGGCAGTGCCTGAAGCGGGGACCCCCAAAAACTGCTGAAGATAGGTTTGATATTTTTGCCCAAGGTCCAGCTTGCGGCACAGGGCGGCAAACTGCTGGGGTTTAACCGCACTGACCTGCTCTACATGCCCGCCGTGACGAATATGACTTTGCGGATTGAAGCCACCCGGCAGTGCTTCAGCCTCAGAAAAGTTTTGCAGTGCTGCCCACAACAATGTTTTTGGCTCATCGCGCACCGTGTAATGACGCAACGAAAAAGCAAGCGTGTCGTCCACAACCAGATGAACGTGGACGACTGCCAGATAATCGCGGCGAACATCCAGCAAAGGCCCGAATTCACGCCACGCCTCAGCCGCCAGCAGCGCCCCGCAATACACCTCCACACTCTGTAGCTCACCGAACTTTTTGCCGATCAAGCCATGGTAGGAGCGGCTTTGCGCCATCGATTCATTCAAGGCCGTGAGAATGCCGGGATCGGCGTCCACCAGCCACTTGGGCAGGTGACTTTGCACCATCTCCAAGGGCTCAAAGTCACTGAAAGTGGCTTCTCGGGCGTCTAAGGGTAATTTGTTCAGTGAGCGGGTCATAAGCGATCTTCTTCAAGTCAGAGCAAACAGGCCATCACGCTACCTGCGCCGTGCGGGGAAGATGCCGTACATACTTATGAGTAGACTCAAGTGAGCGCCTGCGAATTTTTTTGAACGTTCACGCAAACCAGGGACTCGTAAAAAACAGACGACTTACGGCGGCGCACTCTGACGATGTGTTAGCGCCGAAGGGATCGGGAGACAGGTCAGAGCTTTTTATCCGATCCAAAAACAGGGCCATAACGCAACAGGCCCGGCTTCAAAAGGGTTCAAGCTTTATGTGTGGATTAGCTGGCGTATTCCAAAGGCGCTAGACAAGGGGCTTCAGCGTGCTCTGAAGCCCCATAGAGTCCCTCAAGGGAACATTGATTGGTACAAAAACTGGTACGAGATTTCCCACCCTCCCCCGGCGTCCTGCCGAACGAACACAATCCTAAAAAATCAGTTTCCGCTCACCTGCCGCGTTCGCTGAGTCAATTTGTAACAACTCCGCCTTGCGTAAGGTTTGTCGCGTTGAGAGTATTTACTGTTGGGTTTTGTGGGTGGATATCATGACTACATTTCAATTCAACACCGGCATGGTTTTTTGTCTTGTAGCACTCGGGGTTAGAGCGTATCTAATCATGCGTAGCTGCAACAGAGACAAGACTAGCCGCCCGAAGAGTTTTATCAAAAAGTTAGCGCGATCAGTTCGCCGTGAAAGATTCTGATAGCGCGCCACGCTCACTGAAATTGAGTGGAGGATATGGGAATAGATGCCCCGGAGCCGCGAACTTCTGGGGCTTTGCTTTTCACTTTTTACGCAAGCACGCAATCAGTCCAACCACTACGCCAAGCCAGATAACCCCGAGTACGCCCAATAGCTCGGGCAGCTGTAATCCGAACATTATCCACACCAATCAAACGATAAATTTCTCTAACTATAATCGATCTAATATTTACTTAAAATTGCACAGCAACACTTTGAAAACCAATAGAAAATTCAGCGTACTTCATCCGAGCTTTTAGCTTTGCGCATGGTTCTGTAGTGTTCTAATGAAACCGGACACCCATTTAGGAACGCCTGGACTTGGACGGCAATATACGTGGGCGCCTTCAGGTTAGTTCGATCTTGCCGTGCTGACCACCAGTGATATAGGGCTGGAAACTCTTTGGCAATCACGGCACGGCAGGGTTTAATCCAGCTCCACGTGGCACTGGGCGAAATACCCATGGATTTGGCAATAGCGGACGTAGGCCAACCCGCTAACAGGTACTGACCATAGTTCGACCACCGGTACATAAGCCCGTACCCCGAAAACGGGGTTTTAGACAGACAGTTAAAGCCTTTATTACAAGCTGCGCAGCGGTAAAACGACAGACGCAGATTTTGGCTGGCTTCCAGTCTAAAGCGTGGATGACCGCACACTGGGCACTCGACCGGTGATTTATTGGGTAGCTCGTGCAGATAGCGGATAAAGGCATCCGCTTGGCTGTGGAGCTCGGCGGGTAGGCATCTGTGGTAGTCGGGTGGAGCACGAATCTCGACCATTGAACTTGAGTTTTTCATGAGAAATCTGGTGAGTTAACCGGTCAAGCTCGAGACTCGGTCTGACCGGAAAACACGCATCGCAATAAGGTAACTCCTAGTGTACGGGGATGGACTCGAGGGAAGTTTTCCAGGTACGACCCACGTGTTAGCCATAGCAAAGGCGCCACTGGCTTGTGCGTATTCCACGCACAAACCGGTAGACACTCCCACTAAACAATAGAATCGATGTCCAGCGTATGAGGCGCACCTATACGAGAGGCGAACATCAAATCGCCATCGTCCTGCTGAGGAATCATTGCAATCTGCACGTTCCGCATGTTCTCCCGCTGTCCCTTCCAGCGATCGAGAGCGGCTTCCAAGTTGGGAGATTGCGCAACACTGCCGTAGACATCGACAAGTGTAAGATGGCGCCCTTTTTGTATTTTAAGTCGTTGCAGCGAGTCGAGAAGATTTCGCGACTCGTTGTTCAAGTCAGTTACTGTTTGTAGGTACTCTGGGTCATTGTTGGCATAACGCAGAGTGTCTCTTGTTTGCTTGCTTTGATCCTTCACCTTGCTGTTCATCGTCTCCAATGCTGCCGCCACCAGATCGTATTCACCCTTAGTGACCACCGTCCCGCCAGTTTCTTGAGTTTGCTGCCAACGTCGAAAGGTCGCCCAAGAGAACGGGATATAGGACCCCGGTATACTGTGATCACCTAGATTCATGGCTTGATCGATAAAACCTCCACGAAATGGGAGATCGCCATCTTTGGCCAGAGCCCGAGTGCAAGCGGCCTCTTCTATGGAGACACATCCCGGATCCCAGAGAATCGCCGACTTTTCCTTCCCGGTAAAATCCACGGGCATGAAGTGATGCAACGTGCCGTGGTGCTGATAAGGATCACCACCAACACGAACCATGCCTGCGAGGAAGATCAAGATGCCTAAAACAGGGTTGGTAATAAAAAGTGTCGCAAGCCCAGGAATCCAAATAGTTCGTCGTGCGTTCATCCAAGGCGCAGGGACACCGGGAATCATGTCGTTGTTGTTCACCATCCGGTGGTGCGTCAGCGGCTTGGCAGCGGCGACGAACGTGGCATCCCCCACGCGTGGCGATCCATAGGTGTAGAGGAGAATGTCGTAATCGTTATCAGTAGAGTTGCGAAGAGCTTCAGCCAGCAGCAATGCAATCGCGCCCCCCAGACTATGACCGCTGATAATGATTTTTTGCCCGATGTGAAACCGATCCAAATAGTCCTTAACAAACTCCTTCAACGCCTGATAGGCATCGTAAAAGCCATTGTGGACCTTTCCTTTACCTTCTTTGAAGGGCACTTGTGCCGCATCCGCGTCCCGCCACCAATCTGACAATTCCAGTGTTCCACGGATAGCAATCAGTATGACTTCATCATGGTGAGTGATGAACGCCTGCGTGCTCTTTTCGCTAACCCAACACTCATTGATGTCGTCAAAAAAATGCAGATTGGTAGGATGCTCCTGAGTGTCGCTAGGCTTATTCTGCTCATACACCGTTGGGTCGAACGGCAAAATTTCAAAGCGCTTTGAGTAAGGCACTTCTTCGTACAATGGATAGTAACGGTGAACCGACGACTGCGAACTGTCTACCTTCCAACTTTCTCGATAGTTCGAAAGCGCGTCACCAAAAAAGTTACCGACGCTTGGATCCAGCGGAAAACTCACGAAGTCCACAGGATTTTTAACGGGGTTTTGACCGAAATTGGAATAGCTCAAATTCGACATAATCGCGAGCTGGTACAGGTTCAACGCACTGAAAGCATTATCGGTTGACAGCATGGGTCTAAACGCACGCAGTGGTCGCACTTGTAGCAGCGTGTGCCGGTTCGACAGTAGCCCAACACCTACTTGAGATACCGGCTCTGGACCAAAACTCAGCTCATCGAGCGCTCTTACCAAGATGTCATCTGGCGGATATTTACGGTCAACGCGCGGGGGTAAATGCGCACTACGTTTGACCAGATCCCTCACCTCGACCTGGATGAATTTATCTCCGGCTTTGTACGCGGGGTTGTGATCGACAGGAAATCCGTCTTTGTGGAAGAAACGGGTTTGTTCGGCGCGGACCTGGAGTTCGGTAATCGGCAGTGGGTAAGAGTCCCTATCCACGATCTTTTCATACCAAATATCAAAGCCACCTTGATACTCACTATCGAACATTAATACGACAGGCCCACGATAGCAGTCTTCAATCTTGGCAAACCCTTTGGCGTCCAGCACCCCCGTGTACTGTTGCTTCGCGCTGTCCTGAAGGATATAGGCAAGACCAGCATACGGTTTGCCATCACCGAACTCGTCTACCAACTGAAAACTAACCCAGTGCCCTTTGTTTGGGCAGGTAAACATCTTGTCGCTAAAAGCCGACTTATCCCCATCTTCCATGGGTTTATACGAACTCATCCTTTGATGTCCTTATTCGGTGCAATTGGGGTAGACGGTACAGTCACGTCCATCAGGCATTTTGAAGTCTGTGAAACTCGGCGGAGTTTGGCACCGGAACGTGTCCTTCGTTTCGACACAGGGCTTCCACCCATTAGGAGTTTCTAGCCATGAACGACCAAAGTAAGGCTTTTCCTCTTTCGCCTCTGTAAGGACCAATTTCACAGTCTTGCCCGCTAACTGATCGCGCTGCAACGCTCCGCCCGCCAAGCTTTTCTGCACAACGCCATTCGCGTCGAGCGCCCGGCACTGTAGGATTTTCCTGATAAACCGTTTCGATCCCACCGTACGAAACAACCACTGGCACTGGCCCTGAAAGACTAGAGGTCCAGACTCAGGGAACGGGCGAACCGATTCTGATGGTTCATCATGAATCGATAAACCAGCAGTCTGTAGACTCATGTCCAGCTCGCGCTTGCCCCACTGTCCTTTGATATGCAGCACCACTTTTGTCAAAACCATTGAACAACCCTTCGCTGTGTCCGTCAGTGGCAGCTTGAACTCAACCGGACGCACTCCCTTAGGCTGCTCGCTTTGGATAAGGTTATGCCCGGAACACGCCTCGCCTGAGGCTGAGTCGTAATACGCCATCGGCCTAACGGTGAAGTTCTCTGGCATGTCAGCCTGGAAGGTAAAGCTTTCTGTCTGCGCCATTGAGCAGCCCGAAACAACCAAGGCCATTGCGCTCACAAATAAGACCCGAAGGCAATGAGGAGTAAAGTGTCGTACGTGCATCATGCTGATGGCTCTCCTGACCAGAATTTCAATTCATTAAAAAGGCGCTCGAAGTGAACCTGTGGCGCTTCGCCGGCATGAGGCAACCAGTTTTTTATGATGGGAGGTTCAGTTTCATTGAGTTTGTTGATAATCAAGAAATGCAATTGCTCAGGGACAGACCATCCCCATTGCTGAGCCTGGGTGAGTTGTTCTGCAAGCCAAAGGCTTGGGTCTTGACGCTGGCTGAGTCGCATCAGGTCGCCGCTGTGTTCTGCCCACAGATACCGGTAGATATTGGACTGAAGCATCTCCATCGACTGACTGGCCGGTGCTGGGATGTTCAGCCACATCGGATCAGCAGGAAGCGGGTACTCTCCGGGAGCAGGATTGTGGATGACTTCCCAGCTTACGCCTTGCCAGTAACACGCACTGATCGTTGGCCCCAAATACTCAGGGCGAGCTTCTTCAGGGAGATGCCCCAGGGCACGGGTTAGGACGCGATTGTCGTGGAAGCGGTACAGCGCTTGATTGGGCCGCGTACCGATAATCAGCCGTTCACGCCAGTGTTGGATCAGCGTAGACAGGTCACCTCTACGAATACTGGCAAGCCAGCCCCAATTACGCTCAGGCACCTTGAGTAGACCTCGGATGCGTTCATCGTCAGGATTGTCGACGAGGAATATGAAAGGCCCCGCATCCGCCAAATCGGAGACCTGAGTCTCGCTGTACACACTGCAATGCTGATCAGGGCCACTGTTTTTCAGCAAGGCTTGGCGAACGTCGAGCTCGCCTTCCGAATCCAGAATCAGGCACAGAGCATGGTCGAGTTTTAGCTGATCGATCATCCATTGCTGAGGGCAGGCAGCCATCATGATGTCATTCCTTGGGGCCGGCAAAGACCATTCTTGCAGGCCTCGCAAAGCGGGCAGAAGTCAGCGCCTTTAACTTTACTGGCCGCCATCAGCGCGCTTTGTGTCGGTGCCATAATAGGCAGTGCGGGTGGGGTGAATAGGGCCGCTAATACACCCGGCAACAACGGATTAGCAGCCGTTCCTCCAGCCGGCGCACCGCCGATTTGAATCTCGGTGCTACTGAAAATGCCACCGGGACCAATCACGATGTGTTGGCCACCGGCCTTCAAGGTGATGCTGGCCCCGGCATCAAGGATTAAATTAGCCCCGGCTTTGAGGTGTACTTCCTGGCCCGCTTCGACCACCATCGTTTGACCGACACGGGTGTGGCTGCTGTTGGCTACCTGCAAGTTGTCATTAGCCTTGAGCTGGACTTTGCGGTCAGCCGTAACGGTGCGCTGATCTTCAGCCTCAAGCACAGCGATGCTGTTGCCCTTGATGGTTTCCCTCCGTTCGTTACCCACTTCCAGCCGACTGTCATTTTCGACCTTGTGCTCCATGTCACGCTGAGCTCGCAGGTAGATCAACTCCTGGCCGCTGCGGTCTTCAATCGACAGCTCGTTGTAGCCGCCACTGGCGGGCGAGCTGTGACTGCGCAGAACCGTTTTGGTTTTGTTCGCGGGCAAGGGATACGGCACAGGCGTGACCTTATTAGGCACGCAACCAGTAATTAACGGATTGTCGGGATTACCTTCTAGGTAGGTCACCACCACTTCCATGCCGATACGCGGGATGGTCACCGCACCGAAACTATCCCCGGCCCAGCTGGATGAAACCCGTAGCCAGCAACTGCTCTTGTCGCTGCCTAGCTCGGCGCGATCCCAGTGAAACTCGACCTTAACCCGCCCGTAATCATCGCAAAAGATTTCTTCCCCCGCTGGACCGGTTACACGGGCTGTCTGGCTGACCAGCATCGATTTTCGCGTGAGCAGCGGTGGACGGTAGAACACATCCCAGGGAATCGCGCTGAAGTTGTTGCGGTAACCTTGGGTAAAGCCGTCTTCAGGACTCACGTCGCTGATGGTCGCTTCTTCAAGAGCTTGGGGTTGTTTTCCGACGTGATTGACACTGAGCAACAACCACAACGCGTTGCACTGCTGACGCGGGTGGTCGGTCAGGTCGAAGAAGTGGCCGCTGCGCAGGATTGGCTGGTCGCTTTTACCCTCAGCCAACTGGTAGTCGCTTCGGTGCCGCTCCAGGGCCTGGCGGGCAAGCTGTTTGCCTAGCTTTTCATTTTTGTGCAGCACCGGGTAACGGTAGTCTTCGAGCGCAGGATTAAACTCGGCAGTGAATTGGCTTTCCAGCAACAGGCTTGGGCGTTTTAAATCATAGCTCCTGCGCGTGGCCGTGCTGGTACGAGTACTAAAGCGCATGGAGAATTGGCTGACGATCGGGTGATCAGCCGCCAGGCCTGAGCCTTGCTGATACGGTGTGCCCCCCAGCTTGGGGAAATAGGTCTGATCATCGGTGAATACCAGATGATGGCCATCCTGACTGTGTTGATGGTGCCACGAAATCCCATCCTCACTGCACAACCTCTGGATGAACTCGAAATCGTTTTCGCCGTATTGAGTGCAGTATTCGCGCTCAGTGCTTGTGCTGACATGAAAGGTATAGGCATCGGCCTGAATGCCATGACCTTTAAAGACCTGGGCGATGATTTGCGGCACCGTCAGGTGCTGGAAGATCCGCTGGTTATGGCTGAACTGCAAATAGTGCAGAGCGGGCACCAATGTCAGTTGATAACGGGTCAGGCGTTTACCGGCCTCACCCACGAACACATCTTCGATTCGCCCATGGATACCTTCGCCATTCAGGCCGAACTGAAGGAAAGCAGGCTGACTTAGTAGACTTTGTAGATCGAAATCAGGCGACTCGCTGACCAGTTCAATCTGGATCGAATACAAGCTGCTGATAGCTTCGGTGCCGTGAAAGGCCAGCACCTTAAAATCGTTACGAACAGATGGGATCAGTAACGTGAAGTGCGCAGCATTAGCCGGCGCGAACATACGCTTATCCTTAAGCTGAGAGAGGAGACAAAACGCGAAGCCAAAGCCATACCTAGCCTGAGCAAGCTTAAATTTTCGATCACGCTAACAAAACGGCAGAAAAATTGATGTAGGAATTGAAGCAATTTGTAGTGGTCTAATGAAACCCGGGGTGTAGTGATCTAATGAAACCGGACACCCGCTTAGGCGAGAATGCTCGCCAGACTGAGGTGTCAGATGACCAAACAAAGCCGTACCTTTTCATCAGAATTCAAACGCGAGGCTGCCGACCTCGTGCTCAAGCAAAACTACAGCTTCATTGAGGCTAGCCGCTCACTCGGTGTTGGGGAATCGGCACTGCGCCGCTGGGTCGACCAGCTTCAGAAAGAGCGCACCGGCATCACCCCGCAAAGCAAAGCGTTAACCCCAGAGCAGCAAAAAATCCAGGAGTTGGAGGCGCGAATTACTCCCCTTGAACGCGAGAAGTCGATACTAAAAAAGGCCACCGCGCTCTTGATGTCGGAAGATCTCGAGCGTGCGCGCTGATCGATCAGCTAAGTGCCCATGAGTCTGTTGACTGCTTGTGCGAAGCATTTGAAGTTGCCCGTTCGGGCTACTACGCACATCGCCTCAGGCGGCGAACACCAGACGTTGAGCGACTTAGGTTGCGTAGCAGAGTGAAAGAGCTGTTCACCCAAGGACGAAGTGCTACGGGCAGTCGAAGCATCATGTTAATGGAGCACATTGGACGCTTCAAGGTACGCAGGTTGATGCGTGAACTGGAACTGGTCAGAAAACTTAGCCACCCTGCGTTTCGTAGACCCCTTCAGGCCTCAATGGCGCTCGTCTAAACCGTTGAGGACAGTCAGCTTTGGGTTGTGAATTCAACCGGTCGAGGATACTCAGGATGCTGGTCAGGTCCTGTGCAAACGACTGGTCAGTTCGAATGCAATTGACTGGTCAGCAGCAATGCAAATGGGTGGTCAAGTGGAATGCAATTATTTGTGAGTTTTGCTCAGTAGTCAGACCCAATAGAATCAAGGGTTATCCGCTGTCTCGCCCCGCAGCAATACGCACGAAAACACACCAATAGGTACTGTAAAAGGTACTGACCTACGGCGTCCTGCCGAACGATCACCATGCAGCAAACAGCTCCAGCTTATACCCAGCAAACTGGCGATGGACTGCCTGCGAAACAGAATTAGAGCGAATGTACTAAAATTACCTGCTACTGGCGCAAGTAATCGCCTAATGACATCGCCCCACAGACCGTGTAAGGGTGAAATCCCCGCCCCAAGAACCGTTGATCGCTTTTAGAAACCCAAGGCGAACCAATTGCTACTACATTGAATCATGAGTACATGAATCCGAGCCCGGGGTGAACTGAATGCTCCTCGACATTATCGAAAACCTTGCCCTGCTGATGACTCTTTGCTGGCTACACGAGACGCTCATACGTAATGTCAAGGGACATATTCTACTAAGCAAAATATGTACCGGTGCATTATTTGGCCTAGTCTGTATTGTTGGCATGATGACCCCTTTAGTCTTAGCACAAGGGATCATAATCGATGGCCGCACTGTAATTCTCAGCTTGTCCGCTCTATTTGGAGGGCCCTTAGTGGGTCTTATCGCTGGGTGCATCGCGGGACTTTATCGCTTCTGGGTTGGAGGTGTTGGTGCCATACCGGGGTTGCTCAATATTCTGATGTCGGTGCTGATGGGGATGGCCTTTCACTATCTGCATCAGAAGCGAAGTATTCCTTTGAACGCCCTATCCCTACTAATATTCGGCTGCATTGTTCAAGGGTTGCAAATTTTAAATATAAGGCTATTGTCTGAAAAAATATTTGCAATATTTGTAGAGAACGCATTATGGCCGCTGGTATTCGTACAGCTGCTCTCAACTCTACTACTAGGTCTAATTCTGCGGAATATTCATCAGCAAAAGAATGACCGCGAGGCCCTACATGAAAGTGAAGCTTATTTACGAGCCATTACTGAAGCTATGCCCGATACAGCCATAGTAATAGACCAGGGTGGTAACTACACAGTCATCAAATCTTCAGATAAACAGCAGTTCCCTACAAGCGCTACTAGACCAACGAGTAAGCATCTGCAGGATAGTTTTCCTCAGATACAGGTTGAATTGCTTATGCAGTTTATACACATGACTTTAGCCAGCAATGAACCACAGACAATTGAGTACAGCATGCAAACTCAGATCGGCAAGCGTATATTTGAGGGTCGTGCTCGCCGCTTGGACATACTGAGTGGAGACCTGCCTGCAGTGATATTTATGGCACGAGACATTACCGAGCGGGTGGCTCTAGAGCAAGAAATTCGGATATCTGCTATAGCTTTTGAATGTCAGCAAGGCATGCTTATTACCGATGCGCAAACACGCATCATCAAAGTTAACGGAGCATTCTCCAAACTATCAGGCTATAGCGAAGCTGAAGTGATGGGACAGCCAACTCGAATACTCGCTTCAGGTAAGCAAGGTCCGCAATTCTATAAAAACATGTGGCAAACCCTCAAAGAAACTGGCGGCTGGGCGGGAGAGATCTGGAACAGACACAAAGATGGTGAAATATCGCCCGAGTGGCTGACTATAAGTGCTGTGCATGACGAACACGGACAAGTAAATAATTATGTGGCTTCATTTATCGACATAAGCGAGCGAAAAAATAACGAACAAAAAATTCAGCACCTGGCTTTTTTTGATCCATTAACCGGACTTCCCAATCGGCGCTTGCTATATGACCGCCTGCAGCAGGCGCTCGTCGCGTGCAGCCGAAAGCATACTTACGCGGCTCTGATTTTCCTAGACCTTGACGATTTTAAAAACATTAATGACCTGCATGGCCATAAAGTTGGTGATGAACTGCTCTGTCATGTAAGCACTCGCCTCGCAAATAACGTTCGCGAGCTCGATACAGTTGCACGCTTGGGCGGAGATGAGTTTGTGATTCTGCTAGAAGAGCTTAAGACCGGTAAGAAAGAGGCTGCAATTCAGATTGAGCATGTCGTTAGCAAGCTCCTAAAGGCGCTACACGAACCTTATCTGTTCAATCATCATCGCCTCACAACGAGCGCAAGCATGGGCGTTGTATTATTCAATGACGAGCAGTACACGCCGGATGAACTAATGCAGCATGCAGATCTATCCATGTACGGCGCCAAGGCTTCAGGTAAGAATTCAATGTGTTTCTATGACCCACAGATGCAGGCGGCAGTAAGCATGAGCCTGAAACTGGAGCAGGACATTGGCCGCGGTCTGACAGAAGGTGAATTTAAATTATTTCTTCAGCCCCAAGTCAATATTCAAGGGGAACTGGAGGGAGTTGAGGCTCTCACACGCTGGCAGCACCCCCAGCTAGGCATACTTGGACCGGATATTTTTATCGAAATTGCAGAGCGAAGCGATCTGATCGAACTTATCGATATGGAAGGTCTGCATAACGGCTGCTTAATACTTGCGGAATGGGCTAAAAATCCGCGCACGGCCAACCTGAGTCTTTCTGTAAATATCAGCACTAGAACTCTTTACAAGACTGATTTTACCCAATCAGTCACACAATCACTTACCACAACACAAGCTAATCCATTATACCTAAAGCTCGAAATAACTGAGTCTATTTTGCTAAAAGATAAAAAAAAGGCAGCGATACACATGCAGGCGCTGCGAGAATTAGGTATCAGCTTTTCAATTGACGATTTCGGCATAGGATACTCGTCAATGTCATACTTACAACAATTACCGCTAGACCAACTTAAAATTGACCAGTCGTTCGTGCGCGACTTACCAGAAAGCACAAGCAGCTTAGCTATTGTGTGCGCCATTCTTGCCATGGCGCAGAGCTTAGGGCTTGAAGTAATTGCCGAAGGTGTGGAAAACCTCGCGCAGCACGACTCACTTATAGGTTGTGGCTGCAGACACTTTCAAGGCTATCTGTTTGGCAAACCTGTTATCGCAGAGTGCTTTGAGGCATTAATATTAGATTCGCCCCCTGAGCTACTCAACGGTCCACGCTAGCAACTCTTTCGAAGTGTAACTTTAAAAACTATAAATTAGAACGCAGTCAAAGCACCCCATACATGCACTAAATAATGCATCTACAAAATTTAATTATAATCGCATGCATTCGCCACACATCGACGGTTGGGCTAGAATTCTCCGGCACATCGCGCTTACTGACAGGCAGTAACTGCTGCCACTAATCCTCGCTCATACCCAATCCGCTGACGACGCTCAGCAAGCAGCGCCCTCACCTTTACTTCAAGCGAATCAGACTTTTTGAGCCCAGCGGCGGCCCAAAGCGGCACCGTAACTTCCCGCGTTTTGCACAGAACCATCACCGGCACTTCAACCCGCACATTGCGCACCGCTGGCTCGGGAGTTGCGCAGCCCGAAAGTAGAGCCAGCACTAATCCGGTTGATAAAGATCGCGCCAACCAATTTTTCTTTTTAGTCGATTCCGTCAACCAGCTCATAACCCAAGCTCCTGATCAATGATAAATGTTACGGATTCGGCCGGATCACCACCGGTTCGGTCCCGCAGAAGTTTGTTAGCTGCGGCGTAATCTGGCTGGGCGTCTTCCTTAGCTTTTGCGATCACCATTGCCGCATTCCGCTCCCGCATATCTCCAGCCAAAACCAGTTCACCAAGCTTTCTGCCTTGCTCACCCGCCAAGGTTTCGAGGTTGTCGCGGCTATGCTTGACCGCGGTCAGGCCTGTGTTTGCGATATCAAGCAACGGTCGGTAGTGACAGGCGGTCAGCCAAACCCCGCCACCGGCACCCAAGACCATCAGAAGGACCACCGCAAGCCCTATACCCACAATTTTCCAAACCCCGGGGATCACACCAACACCTTCATCGCCCGTGCGTACAGTTCCTGACGATCCGCTAGCCCATTCAGCCCACCATTGATACGCCGAGTGATGGTGTCGAACTTGCCTTCATCAGCCAGGGTATTGAGGCCTCGGGTAGCCCAGAACCACGCAGCCGACATACATGCGTGTTGTGGTTTTTCCAACAGCCCGGGTTGATCGATCAGGTTAAGGCCCAGCGCTTCGCCGCACGTTTTGTAGTTGGCGCGGCCGGTGATCTGGATCAGGCCACGCCCGCGAAACTTGGAGCCGTCCCCCGACTGAGTGTTGCCGAGGTCGGCCCTGCCCTCATATCGAGCTTGAGCGACGGTTGGGCCCCAGATTTCACGCATGTATTTGAGCTGGCCAGACTCGTGGCCGATCTGGGCGATGAAGGCCGCGACACGCTGCGGGCCGACGATCTGGTACCGGTTCATGGCGGTGTTGAGTACAGGTGCAAAAACGCCGGCAACGTGGCCGGCGTTGGGGAGGATTTGCAGCAGCTGCTGCGCGGTGATGGGCATGGCTTTCTCCAGGCAAAAAAAATCCCGCACTCGGCGGGGGTCGGTGGTGCGTGCGGCTTTAGTCTTTGGTCGGAACGACCGCCTTGGGCAGCGGGAAGCGTTTCTTGATGTCGGCGACGGAGGCAAGCCACGCGGTGTAGTCCGGCGCGTTGCCCTGGCTCAGGCCGTCATAGTCAGCCTCCAACCGTAGCGGGTCTGACTCGCTCAGGTAAGCCGCGCGGCGTGTGGCTAATATGCCGTCGAGTTCGACGCGTTCTTTATCGGCCTGAAGCTGTTCGGCGGTTTTGAGTTGGCTGAAGTCGATGTTCATTCAGGAAGCCCTATGTGGCCGTTGCGTGGGTTGACGATGTCTTCGGGGAAGTTGGCAGCGTCCGAGGAGTCCGGGCCGCACGGCAACATCAGGCAGATGATCAAGTGACCGTTGCTACGGGTGATGTCGCCGATGATGTATTCGCAGTTGATAGCCGGACTCAGGCAACACCGCGCCTTCGGGAATGGTGGTGAAGTCGAATGTTTCGCCGTTG
>NZ_JYLF01000007.1 GCF_001043055.1 Pseudomonas weihenstephanensis | reverse complement strand
CGCCAAGCGCAACAAACTGATGGACAACCTGCTGCGCGAATACACCGGCACCCACTACGAATACGACGAGCGCGGCAACCAGATCCGCCGCTGGCACAACGGCCAACAAAGCCAAATGCGCTGGGACCTGTTCGACCGTCTGGTGCGCTTTGAAGACAGCACACTCAGCGTCGACTACGCCTACGACCCGCTGGGGCGGCGCACCCATAAATACTCCAACGCCCACCACAAGCATCGCCCGGAAGCCGGCTCGCACTGGAACCAAAACGAACAGGCGCGCAAACAACGTGAACTGGGCTGCGGCTTCACCCTGTTCGGTTGGGACGGAGACACCCTGGCCTGGGAAAGCAGCCCGGCCCAGGCCGATGGCACGGCGGGTAAAACAGTCCACTACCTCTACGAACCCGGCACCTTCGTGCCCGTGGCGCAGGCCATGCGTCATCAACCGATCCGCCTGTTGGCGCAGCCGAACTACGAAGCCGCCTACGACATCGACCAGGACCCGCTGTGGACGCACACGGCCCAAGCGCTGCCGATTGACGTGTTGACCTGGTACCAGTGCGACCACTTGGGCACGCCGCAAGAACTGACCGACCCCAACGGCCAAATCGCCTGGAGTGCGCAGTACAAAGCCTGGGGTGAAATAAAAGAACAGTGTTCGGAATGGGCACAGCGTGAGGGGCTGACCAACCCGATCAGATTTCAGGGCCAGTACCACGATCACGAAACAGGGCTGCACTACAATCGCTATCGGTACTATGATCCCCGGGTTGGGCGGTTTATCAGCAAAGACCCGATCAGCTATGCGGGTGGGTTGAATCTGTATGCGTATGCGCCGAATCCTACGGGGTGGGTTGATCCGCTTGGATTATCTAGTTGCCCATGCAAAATTGGGGCTAAAGGTGAAGGAGGCACTGAGAGCAATGCTGAAAAAATTGTTACAATCAGCAAAAGCCGCTTTCCTGAGTCGGCACAACACATCGAGGATGCTGTTGGTGCAGGTAAGACAGGGACTCTGACCATTGATCGTGCGAACGCGGCATCCCGTAGGCGTGACTCTTTGCGCGGTATTGAAACCAAGTCAGGCTTTGATCGTGATGAGTACCCACCTGCAATGTTCAAAGAAGGAGGAAAAGGCTCCTCTGTGAGACATATCAATCCCAGCGACAACCGTGGTGCCGGTGCTTGTATTGGCGCTCAATGTAGAGTGCTTCCAAACGGAACGAATGTTCGAATAGACGTGGTGGATTAGAATATGACCAGCTTAGACAGATTACTATTGATCTCAAGTTTGCCATTGTGCGAGCATACTCCTGAAATATTTGGGCAGACACGCAAGTTAGCAGGCAAATTAGCAGGCGAGCTTTTAGGGATGCTACTCAAATGCAATGGTTTTTATGCATTTGAAAGTTCCTTGCATGTATTTCCAACACATTCAGACCAGTTGGAAATTGGCATTTCTGACTGGAATGATAATGCACTATGGCGCAGCGCCTATAAAGGATTGGCAGATGAATGTTTGTTTTTTGCAGAAGACGCTTTTGGTGGGCAGTTTTGCATTAAAGACAATAGTGTTTTTACCTTTGACCCGGAAACAGGCGAGCTAGAATATTTGGCTAATGATATTGAGGGCTGGGCACGAATACTCCTTAGTGATTACGAGATTCTTACGGGTTTGGTATTGGCACATCAATGGCAAAAGAATAATGGACAGATTCCAGTGGGTAAACGTTTGTTGCCGAAGGTACCATTCGTACTCGGTGGAGAATACTCGCTAAGTAATCTATATCTGTCCGACTCCGTAAGGGGGATGAAGATTAGGGCTGATATCGCCCATCAAATTAAAAACCTACCAGATGGCGCTCAAGTTAAATTCGAGATTGAAGGATAATCATATTAATCTGGAAGCTAAGTTGTAACATGATGCGAAAAATTTAATAACAGACCAAGGGCTCACTGAGATCAGCGCCTTTGAATTCAGTTTGGATTTCTCATGTCATGAAAGCATTAAACTTTAGTCATTTTAATAGCCCCATAACTTGCTAGCATGCGCGCGCAGAAATCTTGCGGCATTGCAAAAGGATTGCAGGCTAAGTCGCTTGACGTCTTAGCTTTATACTAATCTATGCTTCTCCCCACAGGAGCTGACCAATCAAAAAATAATGTATGGCACCTACAGTGTAAAACTGTGTGGAAAGTGCGGGAGAAAAGTTCGGAATGGGCGCAGCGCGAAGGGCTGAAAAATCCGATCAGATTTCAGGGCCAGTACCACGATCACGAAACAAGGCTGCACTACAACCGCTATCGGCACTATGATCCCCGGGTTGGGCGGTTTATCAGCAAAGACCCAATTGGATATGCTGGTGGTGTGAACCTCTTCCAATACGCCTCAAACAGCACAGGCTGGATTGATCCTTTAGGCTTGGCACGAAAATGCCAATTAGGCACCTACGGGAGTCTTACGGGAAAGACGAATACCGGTGATGCCCTGGATGCTCATGAATTTGTGCGCAATGAAGCACTGGAGCAAATGGGGTTGACACCCGAAGGGGTTCGCAATAAATCTAACCCATCAATTGCTATCCCTCGCGGTATGCATACAGATGGCCACCGAAATGAAAATGCTTTGGCAGCTTTGCATCTCAATGTTGGCCGCGACGAGTTCCAATTTGGACCAAATGGACTACCTCCAAACGTCAAATGGACGTATGGCAAGGTGCACTAAGGACCTCAGGCTTACCCGCATCACGTGCTAGAGAACTACGCAAAGAAGCTGAAAATTTCCTTACTTCTTGCCCATGCCCCTGCAAATAACGGAGTGCAGAAGATGTTTAATGAATTAGTTTTTATCGATGGAACTCCAAGTAGCTCTGAACCCTACCTTGGAGGCGACCCTTATCTGCCAACTGCTATAGCTTGGCCTAAAGGCTCAGAAGGTGGGCCATTACTACACCTTGCCACCTTTCCAGCAGCGTTCATCAACAAATATACAAACTTCAATCTAGACTCACAGTTGGTCATTTCAATTTTTACGCCTTACTCAAAAACTTCTGACGCCTACATTGAAACCATCATGACCGAAGGAGGCAAAGTGATTGCTTATAAGCCTTCCGTGCTACAAATGGGTGCCTATGCAGACCCTATTACCCCTTCAAAAAAAATAACAGTCTTTGAAAATCCCAATGAAGATAGCAATGAGAATGGCATTGCTAAAATAGGAGGAATTCCAGCATGGATTCAAGATGATGAGAACTTAAAAACCCTGGATTACGCTCTCCAAATAAACAGCTCACGCTTAAATAAAGCAGCCCCCTACCACAAAGGCATACTCGTCGGCGGCATAGGTTATTTGATGCTTAAAAAAAATATCCCTTGCCAAGATATCGACGCGGGGAAATTCTTGATTCAAACAAGTTAGATTTTAAACAACATGAACATTCTTAACTTTTTTCCACTGACGTCGTGCCCCCACAATGAAAAACATCATCCGCCTAGGCGACTCCACCACCCACGGGGGTGTCGTGCTTGAAGCTTTTTCCCGGACTGACCTCAACGGTAAACCGATTGCCGGTGTTGGTCATAACGTCAGTTGCCCGTTGTGCAAAGGGGGTTTTCCCATTGCCGAGGGCAGCGCGACTTACTCCGTTGACGGCATTGCCGTTGCACTCGACGGAATGAAGACGGCTTGTGGCGCGGCGCTAATAGCCAGTGACCCTAAAGGTGCAGTCAACCGTTGAACCGCAAAACCGTTCTTTAAAAACTGAGCCGGTATAGATTGATATTCACTGTTGGCAAAACAGCCAACAAAGCCAAATGCGCTGGGACTTGTTCGACCGTCTGGTGCGCTTTGAAGACAGCACACTCAGCGTTGACTACGCCTACGACCCGCTGGGGCGGCGCATCCATAAATACTCCAACGCCCACCACAAGCATCGACCGGAAGCCGGCTCGCACTGGAACCAAAACGAACAGGCGCGTAAACAACGCGAACTGGGTTGCGGCTTCACCCTGTTTGGCTGGGACGGCGACACCCTGGCCTGGGAAAGCAGCCCGGCCCAGGCCGATGGCACGGCGAGTAAAACAGTCCACTACCTCTACGAACCCGGCACCTTCGTGCCTGTGGCGCAGGCCATGCGGCATCAACCGATCCGCCTGTTGGCGCAGCCGAACTACGAAGGCGCCTACGACATCGACCAAGATCCGCTGTGGACGCACACCCCGCAAGCGCTGCCGATAGACGTGTTGGCCTGGTACCAATGCGACCACTTGGGCACACCGCAAGAACTGACCGACCCCAACGGCCAACTCGCCTGGAGCGCGCAGTACAAAGCGTGGGGTGAAATAAAAGAACAGTGTTCGGAATGGGCACATCGTGAGGGGCTGACTAACCCGATCAGATTTCAGGGCCAGTACCACGATCGCGAAACAGGGCTGCACTACAACCGCTATCGGTACTATGATCCCCGGGTTGGGCGGTTTATCAGCAAAGACCCGATCAGCTATGCGGGTGGGTTGAATCTTTATGCGTATGCGCCTAATCCTACGGGGTGGGTAGATCCGTTAGGCCTATGGAAAGGGCAGCCAAGAAATACCAACGGGACCTTCAGTAAAGGTGCAAATCCTGAAAAACCGTGCCCTCCTGTCGCTGACCCGACCAAAAAGGTGCATGGCAATAGTTTGGACAGTGATGCGCCGGCTATTGGGTACACGCTGAGGGATCAGAAAACAAATGAGGTCATGAAGTATGGCGAAACCACAAAAGGAAAAAAACGTTACCCTGAATCGTACATCGACAAAAACAAAGTTGACTTTACCCAGGAAGCAAGTGGTACAAAGCGCGAAATGCACGTTTGGCAACACGAGCGGATATTAGAATACAAAGCTAATCATGAAGGGAAGCGCCCCCCATTAAACAAAAATGACTATTAGTGGTGAATTATGAAACTTTCTATGTCTGCTGAAAAAGAAGCTGCAATTGGAACTGCCGAACATATTGCGAGAAACAAAATAAAACCAGCCCTTGACAAAGCGCTTGAAGGATTACAACTTGAGTTTGACTTAGAGCGATGGAGCTACATCTCCATCATAATGCCTAAAGAGTTCTCAGCAGATTATCCCGAAGTGGCAAAATTTCATAAAAAAACGAAAGTATTAGAATTTCGTATCGCCATACCATTCGAGGACTTTTTGAATGCTGACGAGAAAGGTCAAATATCTCTTATATTAGACGCCATTGAAAAAACTATAGATATGATGAGCAAGTTCAAAGTGCCCATTAAGGATAGGGATGCGTTAAGGAATGCAGTAGTTGAATCAAGAGCCAGACTGTCATCCTCGACCAACAACTAAAAGTTAGGCATGCAAATAAATTCATAAGGGACTTATATAGCTTCAGAGTATTTACTCTCAATGAAAGACATCATCCGCCTAGGCGACTCCACCACCCACGGGGGTGTCGTGCTTGAAGCTTTTTCCCGGACTGACCTCAACGGTAAACCGATTGCCGGTGTTGGTCATAACGTCAGTTGCCCGTTGTGCAAAGGGGTTTTTCCCATTGCCGAGGGCAGTGCGGCTTACTCCGTTGACGGCATTGCCGTTGCACTCGATGGAATGAAAACAGCGTGTGGTGCCGCACTGATTGCCAGCGGCCCTAAAGGCGCAGTCAACCGTTGAACCGCAACACCGTTCTTTAAAAACTGAGCCGGTATGGATTGATATTTACTGTTGGCAAAACGGCCAATAAGGCCAAATGCGCTGGGACTTGTTCGACCGACTGGTGCGCTTTGAAGACAACACACTCAGCGTCGACTACGCCTACGACCCGCTGGGGCGGCGCATCCATAAATACTCCAACGCCCACCACAAGCATCGCCCGGAAGCCGGCTCGCACTGGAACCAAAACGAACAGGCGCGCAAACAACGTGAACTGGGTTGCGGCTTCACCCTCTTCGGTTGGGACGGCGACACCCTGGCCTGGGAAAGCAGCCCGGCCCAGACCGATGGCGCGGCGGGACGCACGGTCCACTACCTCTACGAACCCGGCACCTTCGTGCCCGTGGCTCAGGCCATGCGTCATCAACCGATCCGCCTGTTGGCGCAGCCGAACTACGAAGGCGCCTACGATATAGACCAAGATCCGCTGTGGACGCACACCCCGCAAGCGCTGCCGATAGACGTGTTGGCCTGGTACCAGTGCGACCACTTGGGCACGCCGCAAGAACTGACCGACCCCAACGGCCAACTCGCCTGGAGTGCGCAGTACAAAGCGTGGGGTGAAGTGCGGGAACAGCGTTCGGAATGGGCGCAGCGTGAGGGGCTGACCAACCCGATCAGATTTCAGGGCCAGTACCACGATCATGAAACAGGGCTGCATTACAACCGTTATCGGTACTATGATCCCCGGGTTGGGCGGTTTATCAGCAAGGACCCGATCAGTTATGCGGGTGGGTTGAATCTGTATGCGTATGCGCCTAATCCGGTTGGGTGGGTTGATCCGTTAGGGTTGGCGAAGTGCTGCGACCCATGCGGTATAACAACTCACTCTAACCAGCCCTCGCCTAGACCTACAGGGCTCGAATCCCACCATATTATTCAAGACGCATGGGCTAAGGCTAACGTGTCTGGCTATTCACGGGGAAGTGCGCCAGCAATTCTACTGCCACGATCTCCTGAACACTCAACAGTTACCGTTTTACAAAACGCACGAAGGGATGCAAGGGTCAGAAATGAAGAGCCTAAATGGGGTAGCTCAATGAACGAGGAGTTCAACAACTCCTATCGAGATCTTGGGGCTGCTGGTGTCAGCGAGAAATGTAGGCGCAAAGCAATCAAGCAGGCATACAAATATTTTCATGGTGACTAAATGAATATTGCACAATGCATATCGTTAATTTCGTCCACTTGGCATGGATGTCAAGGGGTATCAGCTGATGTCTTTAATAAAATTGAGCCACAGATACAGTTGCAGCTTCCTTCTGACTACAAGGAATTCATGTGTTGGTCAAATGGTGGAGAGGGTGTCTTCCCCGCCATTCAATTATCACTTTGGCCAGCAGAGGACCTAGTGCTTTTAAATAGTAATTATCAGATCAATCAATATCTCGGAGATCACGTGCTAGGCATAGGATCGGATGGTGGACCAATTTGTTTTCTTTTGGACTACCGACTAGGAAAAAAACCCAAATTGTCGAGCGTAAACTTTGGAGACCTAGATCCAGAAGAAATAAAACAAATAGCTCCGTCATTTACCTCAGCTATTGAATATGCAATCACAGGAGAACTGGTTGATGATGATTTATAAATTAACTCTGATATAGAGCGCGTAGATAATGAAAGACATCATCCGCCTAGGCGACTCCACCACCCATGGGGGTGTCGTGCTTGAAGCTTTTTCCCGGACTGACCTCAACGGTAAACCGATTGCCGGTGTGGGTCATAACGTCAGTTGCCCGTTATGCAAAGGGGTTTTTCCCATTGCCGAGGGCAGCGCGACTTACTCCGTTGACGGCATTGCCGTTGCACTCGATGGTATGAAGACGGCTTGTGGCGCGGCGCTAATAGCCAGTGGCCCTAAAGGCGCTGTTAGCAGTTGATTGTGCCTTCGCTTCACACCAGAAAGAGCTCTGTACACCTGCCTTAAATCCGTTTAATGCAGGTGTGCTTTCACCTGCCCGGGCACTCCCGGAACCGGTCAGGATTCGTCCTGCAAGTTCAAACTTGCATCAACTTTAATGGATTAAACATGAACCTCAAGTTTTCAACCCTGTTGCTGGCAGCTTCCGTTTCTTTGTGTTCTGTCGTTCACGCGGCTCCCGCACCTGCTGCGGGCATGCCCGATGCTGCAACCCTGAAGCAAATCTATGACACCAGCCGCTCGATGTCGGGCTTGATTTCGTACTGTGTCGAGCAAGGTGTATTGAAAAAAGAAAGCCAGGCTGACGCCGGAAAAATGGTGGATTACGTCACTAACATGCCGGCTACGTTCGATAAAAGCGCGGGGGACGCGATGGAAAAAACCGGCCGCCAGGGCATGATCCAGGGCAATGATGGCACACTTGTGAATATCAAGGATGCCCCGCAAGGCCTTGAAACCTGGTGCAAAGGCGCCGATGAAGGCATGCGCCAAGGTTTGAAATCCATGCAGCCATAAACAGTACGAGCGCTCATTAAGACGTTTGTACAGGATGCTTCGTTTCGATAGCCCATGAATGCTGAGGGCTGTCGGACTCGGTAATGATCATCCGGATATAACGCATTACAAGTGCCCATTCACTTATTGATATGTGAGTGGGCATTGGCTTACCCCTGTAAGGATTTTTTGTCATGGAAAGAATATTCAGTGCCCGCCTGGCACCTTTGGCGTTTTCGTTATCAGCCTTATTTCTGGCGGGATGTAATGAAGATACCGCCCCCAAAACTGATACAGCCCAGCCTGCTGCTCTCGCCTCGATGGTCATTCCAGTCTGTGTCAATGATGAATGTCTGGTACTGGATCAAAACGGTACGATGTTGGTCAACGGCGATAATACGTATGCCGTGACATTGTCCATACCGCTGACTAACACGTTTATCTTTGCCGAAGATGGTCAATGGAATCTCGCCAATGCCAATGGCTCTCAGATCATTAAACCCAACTTCACGGATGGCCTGCGTTTGCTGACACCGGGTTATTTCGGTTTCGAACGTGATGGCAAGTTTGGCGTGATGGATCAGCAAGGTAATGAAGTTCAAGCGCCTGCTTATGATGAAATCTATTCAGGAGGTGACCTGCCGCCTGGCATGGGTCAGTACATCGTCTACGGGATCGACGAAAAGTTCGGCCTGCTTAGCGCTGATGGGCATGTTGTCACTGAGCCGCTCTTCGACTCTCTAACAACAGACAAAGACATCGCGCTGGCCGGCGGCTGGATTCTTGCCGAACGTGACGCTCAGAATTGGGTGATTAACCTCCAGACGGGGGAAACCAAACAGGTCGGCTTCGATAAGTTCGTTGAATATGCCAACGACCATTTCGTGGTCTCGCTCGGTAGCAAGAAGGGCTTGGCAGACGCGTCAAAGAAGCTGTTGACCGATCTCAAATATTACTGGATGGGCGTACCTGGCAATGGTTTGGTTGCGTTCAAGGAAAACTACGACAGCCCCTGTGGCTATCTGGATTTTCAGGGCAAGGTCGCCATTGCTCCGGCCTATGCAGAATGTGAGGTTTTTGGTCAGAAAGGCGCAATGGTTAAGCCCATGACTGCTGACGGCGACAGGGGTAAATTCAGTTTTATCGCACGCACCGGGCAAGCACTGACTGAGCCGACGTTCGACTGGGCCGGACCTGCAGTGCATGCCCCGATGGGCATGTTCAAGAATGCCCCTGGCTATACCCAGACCGGTACGCTGCAAAATATGTTCGTGGCTTATTACGGCATTTTTGACACCGACAAGGGTATTGAACTGCTCAAGCCCGAATACGTGCAGGTAGGGGTTTTGACGCCTGATCTGTTTGTGTTTGCAAAGCCCGATTCGCCTACCAAAACCGTCACGTTTCTGGGCTCCGCCAATCAACAGCCCACGCTGGGCGTGATGAATGCCAGCGGCAAGGTGCTGATTGAACCCGGCCAGTATCTGAACATTACGCTGGACAAAAGTGGCCGTTTTATCCGCGCCATGACCGAATCAACCCGCCAAACAAACACTGCGCTCTACGACCTGAAGGGCAAGCTCCTGGTGCCAGCGCAGTGGCAAGAAGTGGTTATAGATGAAGCGCGCGGCGCGCTATTCGCTTACGCGCTGGAAGGTACGCCAAACGATGAAACCCGCAGCCTGCGAGCCTTGTATAGCCTCAACGGTACGCCAAGTTTTCAGACCCGCACGGTTGGCTGCGATGTGCAGCAAGTGATTGACGGCAGCGGCAAAGTAGTGTGGCCCACCGACCCGGAAAATTTCTGCGGCGAGCCAGAAGATGACGAGGCGGCTGACACCCAATAACCAGGTAACCATCAAGCCGCCCTTGCTTGCTGCGCAATGGCGGCGTTGCTGTGACGCACAAACGCGGTTGAATCAATTCGCATGGGCAGGCATGCCTTGGCGCGAGTTACCGGCCTTGAACCCGACGCCTGCGTGATAGCCCTACGCTCGTGATGACAAGGGGGCATTGCGGCCTTGAAAGCATAAGGCGCTCGCAAGAGTATCCTCGCGCGACGCCTCTGTGAGGCGTTGCTGAAAGCTTGGACATTGGTCATGGCTGGCCGATGGGCACGCGGCAGCACGACGCAGCTGATCACGCACCACGCTGACTTTATCTAATAACCGGTCCAGCTCATCAGCCTTGCGGGTGAGCTGTTGCCGGTCTAATGTCACCCGGCCATTTTCTCCCAGCATGGGAGCAATTTCATCCACTGAGAACGTCAGCGATTGCGCGAGTGTGATCACTGCGAGACGGTCCAGCACGTCTGCGTTGAACACGCGACTCAAGCCGCGTCGGCCTATTGAACGGATCAATCCTTTTTCTTCGTAGTAGCGCAAGGTCGATGCGGGCACCCCGCTGCGCTTTACGACTTCACCAATGCCCAACTCTTTCATGCTTGACCTCAAGTCGACTTGAACCTGCACACTCGCCTTTCAATTAACCCAAACGTCTGCCCGACAAGGGGAACCTGACATGAGCAGTGCTGAAATGATCGCCAGGATAGTAGGGATTGGCTTGGGGGCCACCCTGTTTATGGACCTCGTGGCCTGGCTGCGCAAGCGTCTTTTTAATGTGCAATCACTCGATTACGCACTCCTAGGCCGATGGTTAGGCCATATGGTTTCGGGCACGTTCAGCCATCCCTCAATTAACAGCGCCCGCCCCACGCGGCATGAGCGCCTGATTGGCTGGGGCTTTCATTACCTGACCGGCGTTGTCTTTGCGGGGTTGCTGGTGGCGGCCGTCGGTAAAGATTGGCTCTATCAGCCCACGTTGGTTCCCGCCGTGCTTGCAGGCTTGCTTAGCGTTGCGCTGCCGTGGGTGATTATGCAGCCCGCGTTTGGCATGGGCATCGCGGCTGCAAACACTCCCAATCCGCGCCTGGCACGCCAAAAAAGCCTGCTCACGCACCTGACCTTTGGCCTTGGCTTATATGTGGCGGGCTGGCTGCTGGTTTAGTGGCAGGACACTTTCCACAACTGGTCCAGCCGAGTGGTGTAACTCTGACTCATCAGGTCTCGGCGCATGCCCCAGTCTGGATGACTCGGCACACTGGCCGCCCGCAGCGTCCCCCTGCCCCAGCGGTTGTTGATCTGGTCAAGGACGGCCATCACCTTGCTGGCTTCGGCGGGCTGGTTAAGGGCAAACAGGTCATCGGAAAACTCGCCCGGTTGGCGCAAGTCGAGCAGCATGACTTCGGCCTTGCTGTATTTGAACCCGGGCTGAAAAACATGCTCCACCGCCTCGACGGCGGTTTTAGTGAGCAGGCGCACGTCATCGGTCGGGTATGGCAACGTCACCACCACCCCTTTGGCGTATTTGGCCTCGTCGGGGTTGAACATCCCGGTACGAATGCTGACGCGAACCTTACGGCAATAAGACTTCTGTTCCCGCAGCTTTTGCGAAGCACGCATCATGTACGTCGCGACCGCTTCTTTGATCGGCGCTATGTCGCTCAAACGTTTGCCAAACATTCGGCTGCAACAGATTTCCTGTTTCGGCGGGTCGGGTTGATCCAGCTCCAGGCACGGCGTGCCCGCCAATTCACGGGCGGTTTTTTCGATCACCACGCTGAATTTTTTACGCAGCATCCAGGGGTCGGCTTTCGCCAAATGCATGGCCTTGGTAATGCCCATGCCTTCCAGATGCACGCTCATGCGCCGCCCAATCCCCCAAACATCCGAAACGGGTGTATTGCGCAACGCCCAGTCACGCGAAATATCCGGGCACAGATTGACCACCCCACCCGTTTGCTCCTGCAAACGTTTAGCTGTGTGGTTGGCCAGCTTGGCCAACGTTTTGGTCGCCGCGATACCGACACCGACCGGGATACCGGTGCATTGCAAGATACGTGCTCGCAATTGCCGACTTACCTCGGTGACATCTGTAATACCGGTCATGTCCGCGAACGCCTCATCAATGCTGTACACCTCGACGGCAGGCACTTGAGCCTCGATCAGGCTCATCACCCGCTCACTCATGTCGCCGTACAACGCATAGTTCGAGGAGAACGCCCGGATACCGTGCTGCTCCAGGCACTGTTTGATCTGAAAATAGGGCGCGCCCATTTTGATAAACGGTTTGGCGTCATAGCTACGGGCAATCACACAGCCATCGTTATTGCTCAACACCACAATCGGGACCTTGGCCAAGTCCGGGCGAAACACGCGCTCGCAACTGGCATAGAAGCTGTTGCAGTCGATCAGGGCGAACACCGGCTTGGGGTCAGTGACCATGAGTGCGCACCGTATGGGTGATCACACCCCAAATCGAAAGCTCATCGCCCTCCATGATGTAGCGGTTGGGGTATTTAGGGTTTTCAGAGATCAGGATGAGCGTGTTGCCCTTCTTCGACAGCCGTTTGCAGATCGGGTCGTTATTGAGCAGCGCCACCACCACATGCCCGTGGCCCGCCTCAATCGCGCGGTCGACCACGGCCAGGTCACCTGAAAAAATCCCCGCATCCTGCATGCTGTCGCCCTCAATGGTGACGAGATAGACATGGGCCGCGCGGAGATTGAGCGCTTGATCGAGGGAGATGTGCTTCTCGATATGGTCCGCTGCCGGTGACGGAAAACCGGCAGGCACCTTGAACGAACACAACGGTCGGCGAACACCACCTTCAGCCAGAGGACCCAACACCGTGAAACCCATGACGCACGCCTTATCTGATAACTGTATAGACATACAGTAAACTTCGGCAAGCGTTGCAGGTCAATTTATCTGTAGGAAATTTCGACGAGAGGCGCGGTACCAAGTGTCATGACCTGCCGGGCTTAGCGGTGCAGTCATTCGGGGAGTATGAACATAAAACGATATTAAATTATCGTTTTACAATCATTTATTGCTGTTTTATCCTTCGTACCATACGCAGCCTGTGACCTCACACACGTCATGCGCAGAGCCCTTACCCACACAGAAGGATTTTTGAATGAATACCGACCGCTTGGCGAAATACAGCAACATGCTGGCTACTGCGACCTTGATATTGATTGCCTTAATGCTGCTCTCCAATATCGCCTATTGGCTGTTTCCCCAGGTCATGAACGTTTATGGTCCGGGCTTTAACCTGACGGCCCTGACAGACAGCCTCGATGCAAAGACTCAATACATGCCATGGTGGCAAGTTGCAGGTGGAATCATATTGTCCAGTATTCCGTTGCTGATTCTGGCCAAGGGCCTGGTTGCCCTGAGTGCTTTGTTCAAGCTCTACGCCGAGGGTGAATACTTCGCACCAGAATCTGCGCAATTACTGGGTAAAGTCGGGAAAAGTGTCGGGCTGTGGGTACTGATCAGCTTCGTGCTGGGCCCCGTATTAAGCGTCTGGATCACCTTTATGCGTCCGCAAGGGGAGCGCTTGTTTACCATAAGCTTTGGCCCCTCGGATCTGGTTGCCTTGTTCCTGGCAGCCAGTGTCATGATCGTTGCCCGCAGCTTGCACCGCGCATGTGTGTTGGCGCGTGAAAATCAGCAGTTTGTTTAAGAGGTAAGCATGCCCATCGAAATCAAGCTGGACGTGATGCTGGCCATGCGCAAGGTAAAGTCCAAAGACTTGGCACAGATCATCGGCATCACCGAACAAAACCTCTCGCTCCTCAAACAAGGAAAGGTCAAAGGTATAAGGCTGGCGACACTGGAGGCCATTTGTGCAGCACTGGACTGCCAGCCGGGTGACCTGCTGCACTATCGGGCTGATGAAGAGAGTTGATACGCAACATTGCCGATCACTGCGCTGCCCGCTCGCTGCCTAGGCCAGCAAGCGGGTAACCGCGCTTTGCGCTTGCACCCTTGACGGCTTCCATCCGGCCGTCCTGGCGAATTATCAACCTAAAACCTCATCCAACTAGAATTTCATTCTAATTAGCAATCCAAATATCGAATAAAAAGCAAAAACAAACACGCTATGCATCGGTATCATTTTTCGACACTCTCAGCCAAGACTGACGACCATGCACGATGCCACCACTCACTATCTCCATTGCGGCAGAGACTCCCAAGCCTACAGCGGTTTGATCAATACCCCCGTGTTTAGGGGCTCAACCATACTGGCCAAAGATTTCAGCAGTTGGGAGGCCAGCAAAAAAGATGGCAACCCATACGCCCACTACGGCCGCTTCGGCACACCGACAACCCGCGCCTTCGAAGACGCCATCGCCGAACTGGAAGGTGGCCACTCAAGCCTGGTATTCCCCTCAGGCCTGGCCGCTTGCGTACATGCCCTGCTCGCCTTCGTGAGTGCCGGTGATCATGTGCTGATCACCGATAATATTTACGGCCCGACACGTAACTTTGTCAGCACGGTACTGACGCGCCTTGGCGTAGCGGTGGAGTTCTTTGCGCCCAGCGCAGGTGCGAACATTGCGCGGCAACTGCGAGCCAATACCCGCGTGGTATTCACCGAATCGCCTGGTTCGCTGACGTTTGAGGTGTGCGACCTGCCGGCTATTTGCCAGGCGGCCCACAGCGTGGGCGCCTTTGTGCTGCTCGACAATACGTGGGCCTCGCCGCTCTATTTCAAACCGTTCGAACACGGCGTAGATGTGTCGATACAGGCTGCAACCAAATACATCGTCGGTCATTCGGATGCCTTGCTAGGAGTCGCTACGGCCAACGAACGGGCATGGTCCCTGTTAAAAGCCGGCGCCCATGACTTTGGCCAAACCGCCAGCCCGGATGACCTGTTTCTGGCGCTGAGAGGCCTGCGTACCCTGCCCGTACGGTTGCAACGGCATTGGAGCAACGGCGTCGAATTGGCCAGCAGCCTGGCACACCATCCGTTGATCACCCGCATCATGCACCCCGCGCTGCCTGGCGACCCCGGCTATGACCTGTGGAAGCGCGACTTTCTGGGTGCCAGTGGGCTGTTCGGCATTGAGGTCAATACACAAGACCCGGTGGTATTGGCCCGCTTGTTCGATAACTTAAAACTGTTTGGCATCGGGCTTTCATGGGGCGGCTTTGAAAGCCTGGTCGTGCCCGTAGGGCAGCCTCAGCGCAATCATTGCACCCCGGCGCAGGGCTATCTGATCCGTGTGCATGCGGGGCTGGAGCACATCAATGATTTGCAGCACGACTTCCATCGTGCGCTGGACATCGCGCTCAACAAGCCCTGTGTGGCAGTCGCCTGAGGCTGATCGATGGAACCGTCAGGGGGCATAGCGCAGTGGCAGGCTCGTCGAGTACTTGATCTGCTCCATCGAGAAACTCGAGCTGATGTCCGACAGGCCCGGTATACGAATCAACTGTTTGTAGACCGCGTCATAGGCGGCGACATCAGGCACTGCCACGCGCAACAGGTAGTCGGTATCACCGGCCATGCGGTACACCTCCAGCACTTCTTCGATCGCAGACACCGAGGCATGAAAACTGTCAAGCCAGTCCGGGTTGTGCTGGGTGGTCTTGATTGACACGAACACGATCACCCCCACGTTCAGTTTTTTACCGTCCAACAACGCAACGCGGCCACGAATAATGCCCGCCTCTTCGAGTTTCTGGATCCGGCGCCAGCAGGCCGTGGTACCCAGCCCGATTTTTTCGGCGATATCACCTACCGCACGCGTGCAGTCAGTTTGCAAGATTTGCAGAATTGCCTTATCCAGCTTGTCCATGAAAAGTTGAGGCCTTATGCGCAGGGAGATGAAGAACAGCCCGTGGAAAGCTCGGTATAGTCCGACACTCCACCCGCAGACGCTACCGGACTTTTCAGCGCCTGGTATCAATCAGGCCACTTGAAGTACCCGCCAATAACCGTCGCAGACAGTTGCAGCAGCGCCTCATCGGGTTTTTAGGGCATTCAGACGTCTGTACACTGGCCCACCTCCCCCGGAAAAGAGTTCCCCATGACTACCCCTGATCTGACCTTTATCCCTGATCCTGACCCCGCTTCCATTTCGTCTGATGTCGCCTGTTTTGCGGGCGTACTGGTGTCTACCCAGATCCCGACACATGCCGATGGCAGCCTCGAACTGGGCGGTATCACCGAACAGAGCGAATGCACGCTACAGGCGCTAAAAGTTGCACTGGAGCGTGCAGGCAGTTCAATGGAGCGCGTCATGCACCTGACCATTTACCTTACCGATATGGCTGACCGGGCTGCTTTCAATGAGGTGTACAAGCGTTTCTTCAGCCAACCTTGGCCCGTTCGCGCAGCGGTGGGCGTGGCCTCCCTGGCAGTCGCAGGCATGCGCGTTGAAGTGACCGCAATGGCCGCCAAAGGCTGATGGTGTAACTCAGCGCACGGGCATGGCTTTCTGGCCGCTCTGATAGCAGATGCCTCATCAAGCCGAGGACATTTAAGGTCAGGAAAGAAAAAACGCCCAGCAGTGAATTTTTTCGTGTCTCCATGTATCTGATCCCCAAGAGCGAGTGCCATCACTGCGATGGCATTCAGCGCGCGCAAAACGGGTCTACCCTTCATACGACTGGGTCAGCGGTTTGGAACGGACAGAACAGATAGAAGAGGGACACGCATGATATCTCGCAAGAAAAAGGCCAAGCCCATCGGGTTGAAAGACATCACCATTGTCGACGACACCAAGATGCGCAAGGCAATCACCGCTGCGGCATTGGGCAACGCAATGGAGTGGTTTGACTTCGGCGTCTACGGTTTTGTCGCCTATGTCTTGGGCAAAGTCTTCTTTCCCACTGCGTCCCCCAGCGTACAAATGATCGCCGCATTGGCGACCTTCTCGGTGCCCTTCTTGATCCGGCCTTTGGGCGGACTGTTCTTCGGCGTACTGGGCGATAAGTACGGTCGGCAAAAAGTCCTGGCCGCGACCATCGTCATCATGTCGCTCAGCACCTTCGCCATTGGCTTGATCCCCTCTTACAACTCGATTGGCATCTGGGCGCCGATCCTGCTGTTGCTGGCGAAGATGGCCCAAGGCTTTTCTGTGGGCGGTGAATACACCGGTGCTTCAATCTTCGTGGCCGAATATGCCCCCGACCGTAAACGCGGCTTTCTCGGCAGTTGGCTGGACTTCGGCTCCATCGCAGGCTTCGTGTTCGGCGCAGGCGTGGTGGTGCTGATTTCCACCGTGCTGGGGGAAGAAAAGTTCCTTGAGTGGGGCTGGCGCGTGCCGTTTTTCCTAGCGTTGCCATTGGGCATGATCGGCCTGTATTTACGTCACGCCCTGGAAGAAACACCGGCCTTCCAGCAGCATCTCGAAAAACTGGAGCAAGGTGACCGTGAAGGGCTGGCCGCAGGCCCCAAGGTGTCGTTCAAAGAGGTGGCCACCAAGCACTGGCGTAGTTTGATGACGTGTGTCGGCGTGGTCGCCGTAACCAACGTGACCTACTACATGCTGCTGACCTACATGCCGAGCTACTTGTCACACAACCTGCACTACAGTGAAAACCACGGTGTGCTGATCATCATTGCGATTATGGTCGGCATGCTGTTCGTGCAGCCCCTGATCGGCTTTGTGAGTGACAAGATTGGTCGTCGCCCGTTCATCATCAGTGGCAGCGTGGGGCTGTTTTTCCTGGCTGTACCCGCGTTCATCCTGATCAACAGTGGCAAGCTGGGATTGATCTTCGCCGGGTTACTGATGCTGGCCGTGCTGCTCAACTTCTTTATCGGCGTAATGGCCTCCACACTGCCTGCGATGTTCCCCACGCACATTCGCTACAGCGCACTGGCCAGCGCCTTCAACATCTCGGTGCTGATCGCAGGCTTGACCCCGACTGCCGTGGCTTGGCTGGTAGAAAGCACCAACGATCTGTACATGCCTGCTTATTACCTGATGGTGATCGCCGTGGTCGGCCTGGTAACGGGCATCACCATGAAAGAAACCGCTAACAAACCGCTACGCGGCGCCGCGCCAGCAGCCTCTGATATTGAGGAAGCACGCGAGTTGCTCCAGGAGCATCACGACAACATCGAGCAGAAAATCGAAGACATCGACGCGGAAATCGCCGATCTGGAAGCCAAGCGCAAAAACCTGGCACAGCAGCATCCGCGCATCGAAGAGTGATGTGAGGCGAACCCGAGAGCCACGCACGCTGTGTCATGTGAATGAACAGCGTGCTGTTATTACGCTTTAGGTTCACTTGAGCAAGTCAGTGATCCACCGCATGTATTGCTCTGTTTCCTGGATTTTTTCACGGGGGACTGCCTCGCGCGCCAGGCTCAAGCTGGTCAGGGTCTTGTGTTTTTGTTGTTGCATGCGCTGCCACTTGGCCAGAAACAGCGGGCTGCGCGCTTGCATGAGCAACGGCCCGAAGTACAACTCCTCAGCAGAGTAAGTCACCGGCCCGCTGCGCTCGGCGACGATTATCTCGTAAAAAAAACGGTTCTCGCGCAGCAGCTCCTCGCAGAGGATGCGGTAGCCGTTTTCCATCAGCCATTGGCGCAGAGGCTGTTCACCGCCATTGGGCTGCAAGATCAAACGCTCCTCACCGCTGAGTATTGCCTTGCCGTGTTCGAGGATATCGCGGATCGTCTCGCCCCCCATTCCGCAGACAGTGACGACAGTGATGGCGTCTTGGGCTTCGATCGCTGCCAGACCATTGGCCAGGCGCACAGTGATGTGTTCACTCAGGCCATTTTCACGCACGGTGCGGGTGGCCGCATGGAACGGCGTCAGCGCCACCTCGCCTGCTACGGCTGCCACGATGGCGCCGCGCCGCATCAAGGCCACAGGCAGATACGCGTGATCGGAACCTATGTCCCCCAAACGCCCGCCCGCCGGGACGTGCGCCGCCACACGCTCCAGGCGCACGGACAATGTGTGTTCATTCAAACGATGCTTCCTTTTGACCACGACTGCCCGATACCTCGGGCATTTATCAGTGGGCGGCATGATGCGTGGAGAGGCTTACAGGGTAAAGCGGTGAAACGCGTTGAAGTCAGGCTTGAATGCCTAATCAGCGTGTTCGCCTTGAAGCCGGGGATAGACGTCAAGCGCTTCGGCCTCGGTGAGTGTCGAAAACCAGAGCGCCGATTCCCCTTCGGCACACGCGAACGGGTAATTGATCGCACGCCCCATCTCACGGCCTACCGGATATACGATGACCGTGTGCGGATCCTGCGCGTGTTGCATGAGGCGCAAAACTGGCCGCCGATCCTGCCGACCCACTGAACCTCTCATAAAAACTCACATACTTCTTCCCTCGTATCCCGTCAGCGATTGCTACGCTTTATCACGACAGCACGGCCTGCAGCGCCGTGCAACGTTCTCTCCGACAATCGAGTCCCCATGAACACTTATTTTCGCCTGCTCTGCCTGTTGTTGATGACACTTCCCCTCGGCGCTCAGGCCCATGAGCCCGAATCCTTGACTCTGGTTACCCTTGCGGACGGCAACCGGGGCACCAAGAATACGGTGGATTTAGGGGGGACTGGTTCCACACAGGGCGATCTGTTTGTGTTTGACCAGCCCCTGATGAATGAAGATCAACAGGATATCGGCAGCAACAGTGGTTACTGCGTTAATACACAACCTAGCGTTCACAGCCAGTGTCAGTGGACACTGCTGTTCCATGACGCAACAGGCAACGTCGAAGGCACTCTAGTGGTGGCCGGACAAGAGCACGAGGTCGGCACATCAGTGGTGGCGGTCATCGGCAGCACCGGGAAATATGCCGGGTTTACGGGTGAAATGAGCTCGCAACCCAACGGCAATGGCACTTTCACCCAAACATTGAAGTTGTCCCGACCAATCCCCTGAAAACCGCAACGGCGCGAACTCCGCCAGGATTACTTCAACCACCTTGCACTCTGAAGCACCTGACCATCCTTGCTACACGGTCGGTGGATTCCAGCCCATCGCTGGAACCCACTGGCTGTGACAAACCTGGATTGGTTATTGCGTTAAGACCAAGACCGACGTCAAATTTGTAGGACGCAACTGTCAGACATTAACGCCGCAAGCGGTCATCCCGCTCCTGATTTCTGCCGACCCATTGTGAGGGCAGATTGACGTTCCTAGACTCCGCTCGCCGAAGGGCAAAAACCACACTCCAAAACGAATCGTTCAGTCTCTCTAAGAGAAAAGAGGCTGCAACCGCTCACGTCCAAGGAATCACTCTCATGACAACGATCTCCCGAGTCGCTTTTCTGCTACTACTCACCAGCGCTTTGGCAGCGTGTGCCAGTAACCCCAACGTATTGCAACTCCACAAAGTTACCGCCGAAACGATCGGGCTTGCCTCTACCGATGAGTTGACCATGGGACCCGTGACCAAAGGCAAGGAGGACTTCCTCGGCGGTGCCGAACTGACCTTCAAGGCCACCACAGCCAAGGGACGCGTGTTCAACTGCTCAACCTTCATGACACCGGGCATCCTTCTGGAACCGCCGAAGTACTCAAGGCTAACTTGCACGAAGTAAGCTCGACTCTGCTGACCCTGACCGGCAGCACCTCGGCCATCGATAGCGCAACGCTCATCCGGCCTGCTTGGCCTACCGCGTGGCAATAGTCCGCTACTGGCTGCGTTGCACGCCTTACGGTTGCAAGGTCAGAGCCTCGATCAAGGTTCGGCACTACGTCCTGGATGCGTTGCTAAGCCCTGCCAATCCAGCCGCACAAGGCGGGGGGGTGACCGCACTAGCAATCAAGTGCACGAAAACGCCCTGATCAGCTTCAAGATCGCCAATGTGATCGGTCATGCAGGTGCATTGCCCTTCAGTCGTTTGACCAGCCAGCTCGGCTACAACTGTGCCGGGGCCGCTACGCCGTTCATGCCGTATCTGCTGATCATTCAATGCGGTAGACAACGTCCCCGAATACCGTGACCGGTCTGTAGCCCCTGGTAACCCATGCCCGTGAGGGCGTTGTCGAGCGTGTTCTCGACGATGCTCTTGAGGGTGCTGACACAATGAGGAGATAGGTACCGATTCCAGCCCGTGGGGCTCCACCAACAAACCGCAGTGCTTTTTACCCCCAATCCATGTACTTGAAAATGTACTTAAATTTCGTGGCTGTTGTTGGTTTTCAGTGGATAGTACTGGAACGAAAGAAGACGCCGAAGCGTCTATTTTCAATGACCTACAGACTTCCTTGGAACTCGGTAGGTCAACAATTTGGAGCGGGAAACGAGACGCTTGCTATCCATCTATCCCTTTGAAAACGTTGAAGTTTTAGTGGGCTCGTCGCTTTCGATGGATAAGAATAAGGACTACTTCTTTGGGCATAGCAACCCCGCGGTGAGAACATTGTTCCACGCGCTGCTTCAGAGCGCCAACAAGGTTCCGCAATCGAACCCGCCCACGAACCATCCACCCTCATTGATTACCTATCGCCACGATCTGGCGCCACTGCAGGTCAATGATCGCACGCAACGCATGCCCCCCGTCCTACTGAGCGGCCCTACCCCATCGGAGCCACTTCTGTCCCGGGTGTCAGCCATGTCCGAGATCTCCGTGCGGCATCGCCGACAGTGGCTTCTGAAAAGCACGCGAAGGGCGAGAAAGGCCAGGCGACGGTCGGTCAAATGCGTTATCTAGTGACCAGTACCGGCGCGTTCGGCTCAGGCATGCGCGCATACAGGTGCACACCTGTCTCACCGTTGAAGCTGAAGAGGAACACCGGCATGTCGATCATGAATCAGCCCCCAGGGATCGTCACATTGGCGCAATTAAGCATCATCCCGGTTTGAAACAGCATGGAGATTACGTCCTGCGCATCAGATGCAATCTGCGTATACACCTCGGCATGAGATCTCTGGCTCACCATGTATTCAAACATCTCCGGCAGCAGCACAAAGGCGGCCACCCGGAACTGCCGTAGCTTGTACGCAGCCGCGTGCCAACACTTGCCTCTCCGGACACATAGGCACTCACTTCATTCTGCTAAGGCACGCATGGTCCATTTGCTGCCACCGTCGTCCCACCACAGGGGAATGACGACTGCGCCGCCATGCTCTTCCTTCAAAAAAACAACAAGCTCGGGGATTCGTTCAGCCAGTTCCACGGTAAAGATCATGCAGAGCGCGATGCGTTTAGATGAACGCACACCCCCAGACTTATCTCCACCACCGCCATCAGGGTGGATCCACGGCGCCTCCAACGCGACGACCGGGAACGGCAAGCGCGCCATATTGATATGGACTTGGCGCAAGTCGTTCATATCAATCAGATCAGCATGGTTTGGCAGAATAAACTTCACACTTTCTTGCAGCAGTGACACGACGGTCATGAAAGCACTGTGGATCCCCGGCATGTCCTTCCTGATCGTAAGGGCCGACTGCTTGAATTGCTCCAGTGCATGCGCGGAATAGTGCAACGATTTAACCGACTCCATCACCCGCTCCTGAATCGGATCAAATAAAAAGCAAATAAAAATATGCCTTATCTATCAGTCACCTCCTACAAACAGAGAAGCAATTTAGTGCCACGCGTGGCTCAAACAAACTTACAGACGCCGCAACTCCCCTCAACTGTCATACGAGCAAAATTTCTCACACCCTGAAGCTTAATTCGCTGCCTGCTTCGAATAGGCAGCCTCATAAGCAAGGGCTGCGGCCTCTGCCTTCTGACGATATTCAAACAATGCCGCTTCCGCAACTTCATCCAGGCCTACCACTTCACCGGATGAAGCCGGCTCAGCTAGACGATACGGATCGTCTATTGGAATCTGGCACTCCGCCTCCACTTCATCAGGCCAACGCGGGCGGCGGCATGTGATTTGGGAAATCCAGCGGAAGAATGCCCAAGGCACTGTCAGCAACATAAATAGAGGTGAGTGCCCGCTTGCTCCCCCGACCTGAATAGTTATGCAGTTTCGCCAGGTAGGCTCCGTTGAAATAACCAATGCCAACGGTGGAAATGGCAAGGCTGCGGGAGACTCTTCCATATAACGACGGATCATTTCCCAATGCTGAAGTATCTCCGCTCGTGTTGATGCAAAATGCCCAACGGCGAAAGTGTCACGCACGATGCCATCAGCGTCCAAAACATGGCAACGCAGGTCGAAGCTTATATCTGAGCCATCTCGCGAGCGGCCAACAAACCAATAAACCTTATCCCAGTCTAGGTCTAATACGCCGCCTTCACCATTGTGACGGAATACGTAAACCTTGCGATTTATTCGGTTGAAGCGGATCGGATAATGGGTATAACAGAAAAAATCCCTCAAAAGAGCAAAATAAAAAACAGCCATGCTAAATCCGCCCAACACACTCACTGCCACCCAAGCCGCCACTACCTGCGACTCAGCCCTAACATTTGAAAATCCATATAAATCAAAACCAAAAAACAAAGAAAACCCTAAAAAAACACATGCAATAGGAACACCTCCCATAGCCGCCCAACCACGCAAGTAAAAATAACGATCGACATACTCCACAAACACACCATTCATCCGAAGCAGCCCTTTATCTATAGGGGGAAGGGCTTCAATAACAACTTTCCGACTGAGACGCGACCTTATTTCATACTCCCTTAACAGACAATTTTTTTTATATCGTGTCAACCAACCATCAAATACCCGAGAACACTCCCTCATATTATTTTACTCCAACCTCAATACCCAACATTGCATTCCACTCAATTTCTTGCGCCTCAAGAGACAAAAAACTACCATGACTTGCATGGCCAAAGCGTGCTCTATCTCGCCACTTTTCTATTTTATTATCATGCAACAAGCTAATTAGCCACTCACCAAGCAATGAAACCCCAGCCAAAACCAAAATAACTATAAACCCAACCCCTGCAGACATAACACCCAACAGCAAAGCCAATGCAACGACACCACCAACCACACCGGTAAAAGCACGCAAGTAAAAAATTGGCATATCATTTTTCTCATAGGCCTCAGCAGCTGCCATTAAATCCACTATTGCAGTAAGCATACTTCCTACAACACTAAACATTTTCCCAACAAATTTTAAAATAGCGAATCGTGCCGATATTTTTTCACCCATAAGATTCCATGTTCGCGCCAACCGTAACTGGCCGGATGGATACTTGGCCCAAATATTACCCACTAGCTCCGCACCTGCCCCCACTAAACCAAACGCCGCCGCCGTCAAGTTGACACTGGATTTAGCTGTATATCCCTACTTATCCACCAACTGCACCGCCATATACGCATTCCATCCATCCAGTATCCCGCCCACCACGCCTACACCGACATCCATCTTGGCCAACCTCGGCAAGTTCGCATGCCGTTGCGCGATCACCCTGCGTAATTCGTCCTGGCTCATCAGCAACGGTGTGTTGCTGTTCAGTTTGCCGCGACTGTCGACACTCAAGGCTTTGCCTACATCTGCGGCGTACATCAGGGGCCAGCTGAATACCTTTTTCTGCCGCGCATTTCTCGCCCCCGTGTCAGTCCAGGCCACATCGCTGAAGCCCAACCACACAGCACCGGCACGAATGGCGTCAGGGATCATCACGCAACGCGACGCCGCCGACTTCGCCATGCGCGAACAAGGGCGGGCGCCTGAGAGATTGTGCGACGGCGTAGCGCAGTGGCAGCAGTGCCAGGCCCTTTTGATCGCAGATCGCGCAGATTGCTGAAGGATTACATTCATGCATCAGCTGGCGTTTGCCTTGGAACGAGCCTGTTCATATGCCTCGGCCGCAGCCCGAGCCTCCCGTATATATTCAGATTGCCGAAGTTCCTCTGCTTCGCCAAAATCGGGAAATTCGCCAGCCCTCAACGGCTCAGTCTGCCGATAGGGATCATTGGCCGGGATTTGACACGCGGCTTCGATATCAGCGGGCCAGCGAGGTTGACGACAGGTCTTGAGTGCCAGCCAGCGGAAAAAGCCCCAGACCACGCCGAACAGAAGTACGACTGGTGATCGACCGGAAACCAACCAGCCCATTTGAATAAGAAGACAGTTTCGTAAGGTCGGCTGGGTCGAGAGTGATAAGGCCAGCGGTGGATAAGGCAGTGCTGCGGGAGACTCTTCCATATATAGTCGAATTGTTTCCCAGTGCTGCAAAATTTCCGCTTGAGTTTCACCGTATTGACCGACAGCAAAGGTGTACCGCACGATTTTTTCGTCATCCAAGACATGGCCACGTAAGTCATAAATATACCGGGAGCCGTCACGAGAGCGTCCGATGAACCAGAAGACTTTATTCCATTCCAGAGTCAATACACCATTTTTCTTGTTGTGCCGAAAAACATAAACTTTACGATTTTCTCGATTGAAACGAATTGGATAATATGTGTAACAAAAAAAATCGCGACACAATCCAAAAACGCACATCACGACCAAAAAAACAACAATGATTATAGTTGCGATCCAACCAGATAAAATATGCTCAAACGACAACCCCGCCCCATCGCTAGGAGGAACATATATGGTTGACCCAAACAAAAAAGCAAAATAACTCCAGGCAATAGCGAATGGGAGGAACCCCATTGTCGCCCAACCTCTCAAGAAAAAGAATCGATCAATAAACTCCACAAAAACGCTATTCACCCTTATCAAACCTTTATCCATCAATGGGATATTTATCGGCCTATCAACCTCAAGTACGGACTCAAGCTCATAAAGACTCAGGCCTCGATTAATCTTATAACGAGTTAACCATCCATCAAATATACGCGACTCCTTGCTCATTGCTCCCCCCTTACATCTACACCAATCAACTCACTCCATGCGTCGTCTTGTGCCGACAGTGACTCAAACGACAGCACTTGTCCAACACCAAATGGAGTTCTACCCAACCATACTTCAATGCCATCATCGCGAACTAAATTAATAACCCACTCTCCAAGTAGTGACAGCCCTGCAAGAATCAAGAATACGACAAAACCTACACCTGCGGTCATGAAACCAAGCAGCACTGAGGATGCTGCAATCACACCTATTACAGCAACCGAGAAGCGCAGTAAAAAAACTGGTTGATCTCGTCTATCTTTTGCCTCGAAGGCACTCATGACATCTACCAGCGAGGTCAAAAAACCTCCCAAGGCTCCTAGCCACTTGGCGATAGATCCCAGTCCTCCTAAACGTGCGAGCCATCGGCCATTTATTGATTTAAATGGCCTAGCAAGCCGCAATTGCTCTACAGGAACTTTCCTCAAAATCCGATCCATCAAATCAACTCCTGCCCCGGTCAAACTAAAAGCCGCCGCCGTCAAGTTGATACCCGTCTTAGCCGTAACGCCTTCCTTATCCACCAACTGCACCGCCATATACGCATTCCACCCATCCAGTATCCCGCCCACTACCCCTACGCCAACATCTATTTGTGCCAACTTAGGCAAGGTGGCATGACGCTGCGCGATCACCCGGCGTAATTCGTCCTGGCTCATCAGCAACGGTGTGTTGCTGTTCAGTTTGCCGCGACTGTCGACACTCAAGGCTTTGCCTACATCTGCGTCGTACATCAGGGTCCAGCTGAATACCTTTTTCTGCCGCGCATTTCTCGCCCCCGTGGGTTCACGCACCCCAGCTTGTTTTTCCAGCTGCCGAAGTTCCCGCGTGACCTTGTCCTGCAAGGCCTTGCGATCAATCCCCGGCTGCAGCAGCGCAACTTTTTCACTGATGATGTGCGCCATCTGTGCCTCGGACGCCGTGGTCGACAACGACAGGATCTGCTTGCCCGACAACGCCCCCAGCAGCCCGAGCATGCGATAGCGAACACTCAAGTCCAGTGCCCCCGAGGCCCCGGCTTTCAACGGATTGCCCAAGCTGCGCACCAGCGCTCCGGAGATCTGGTGCGCCAGCCCGGCAGCCCTGGCCAGACCGCCGCTGACCAGGCCTTTGTCGTATTCGTCCAGCACATGACCAAACGCATTCAACACATTGCGCCACGCAAATGGGTTGCCCAGTACCAACTCTGGTGTGGCGGCTTCGTCCAGGCGTTCAGCAATCCGATCGTTGTTCAACACCAACGCCCGCATCGTCAGGTTGTTGGGGTCGCTGTAACGCCCACGCAGATCCTCCACTAGTTTGTCGATGATCAACGGGTGCCCGGTCAGTCCGGTCAAACTGGCGGTCACCAGGGTGGTAAAGCACAAGCCACTGTCCCATTCTTCTGCGTCGTGGTTGCACAGCATGCTTTGCCGTAATGGCTCACCCCAGTACCAGCCTGCCAACGCTTTCACCAGCGGTGTGACGGTGGTCTGCATAAACTGCTCAAGATCTACCTGGAGTTGCTCTTCAAACGCAATGCGATCAGCTTCACGGTAGTTGTCGATGTAGCGCGCCCAGGCGTCGGTGCGCGCTTTTGCTTCCTTCGCGGCAGGTAGGGAAGAAAAGATCAGCTCATTGCGCTCACGTGCTGCCTCATCCCATTCCGGGTACAGCGGCATGCCTTCGAAGGTGGCATAGCGTTCGCCTTGATGACGCGCCAGTGCCGTGGCCACGGCGTCCTCTTCCAGCATCTGGCGCAGGCCCTGGATCGCGGTCGAGGTGGTCTTTTTCCAGTCGCGATCATCCTCCTGCTCAAACCGCTCGACCCGGCCGAGGGTCAGGGCATTGAGCTCCAACGTGATGCCCAGCGGGTCGGCCAGCGCGACCATGGCAGGCGGCACACCGCGACCTGACGTTTGTGCACTGACCAAGAACGCTTCCAGTTCAGCGTGGCAATTCTGGAAGTCCTGTGGGGAATGCATAAAAGCCTTGTAGCCGTGAACATTGACGCTTTGTAAGCGGATGCCGGGCAGGTGTGGGGCCGCAGTCTGAGAAGCCGCCGCCGATTGAGCAGGCAGGTGGTATTCGGCGACCACCTCCCGCGCCTTGCTCAGACCGGTCAGGTGGGGCTGCACGGTCTGGCTCTTGGCCCAAGCACCCAGGTCGATGCGCCGCATATGCTTGTCGCGATACGCCGCTTGCCGATGTCGCTCCAGCACCCTGTCAGTCCAGGCCACATCGCTGAAGCCCAACCACACAGCACCGGCACGAATGGCATCCGGGATCATCACGCAACGCGACGCCGCCGACTTCGCCATGCGCGAACAAGGGCGGGCGCCTGAGAGATTGGGAGGTGTCTTATCGTGAATGTCGTACTCGACCAGATAGGCATCTTCGTTGACTACATAAGCTTTCCACTCACCACGCACTTCGTTGAACACGTACAGGTAACCGCCGCGCAAGTGACGCACGGTGTAGTGGGCGTTATCGGTGGGCAACGGCACCGCCTCCAGGCCCTCACCAAACGGCGCCTGGATCGCTGGCGCACTCTTAGTGGCCGGTTGTGCGACGGCATAACGCAGCGGCATCAGTGCCAGGCCCTGTTGATCGCAGACCGCGCAGGCTTTTGAGGGGTCGCATTGGCTCATTGGGCCTCCTTTGAATGATGCAGTTCTTCGTCATTGATCTTCAAGCACGCACCGACGTAGGTGGAATGCCCCATACGTACCGTTTGTAGAGCATTCGCTAGTGTTGGGTGCCGATGAATGCCTGCACCAAACTGCAACGCCTGAAAGACATACAGTTGCAGGTCGGCTGCCTCGCTTAGCCCGTCGTCAAGCGCACGTCGCAAGCATGATTCGATTTGTCGAACCGATGTGATGTCCAAAGCGTTGCTTGGCTCTCGCCGGTGCAGGTTTTTCAATATTCGATTTAGGATGCTTATGCGCCCTAACGATAAGAGTTGTTGCGGCTCCAGAATCAACGAATAAGTTTTCAGCTCAGGGCGAACGGTTTTCTGCCATTCACCGCAACGCGTCGGCCAGTACCAAGCCTCAGCCGGTCCCATCAAGGACGCCAACTGCGCAGGCGTGAATATCCAACACAAGTGCTCAAAGACCCGAGGATCGTAAAAACGCAAAAACAGTTGCTCATCCGAGGTGTTTTTTATCAGCAAACGACGTCCCAAGTGGCGGACCATCCTTTCGACGGGTTCAGTGCTTTTAATAAACCCGCAGAACAATGGTCGTTCGTTCGCGCGCTTCCAATCCCAGGCACGCTGTACTAATTCCAAACGGGATGTGAACGACAGCTTAAGCAGGTCGACCAGTACAGGTAGCTGACCAGGCAAAGCACTCAGCCGTGGAGCGCTTAAGGGGTGATGAGGCAGGTCAACCCAAAGGTCGCGATCAACGTCAAAAGGGTTGACCAGCGCAAAGGGGCAATCCGTTATAAGGCGATGCTCCCGAACAACACTCATATCACCCCTCCACCGAGACCAGAGCATCATTGCCAATGTTGGCGCCTGCCATTTTAAAGTCGCATAGCTTGAGTTCGCCTTTGCCCATGACTGCATTAACGCCTGTGTCGCTTTTAGGCTTAGTCAACTGATGACGCTGCGCCTTGAACGTCACCGCCCCCGGCGCATGAATCTCAATGTTGCCCCCCACCAGCCGAACGCTCGCCCCTTGCACGTTCAACAACACGTGCTCTTTGCCCTGCACATGAGCATTGCTCTGGGTGCTGACCATGCGAATATTTTGCTGTGCAGCCACGCTGATTTTGTCGCTTTGCGCTTGTACGCTCACCGCTCCGGTGGCGGCGTGCAGGGCAATGCCGGTGTTCGCAATGGAGCGACTGTCGCCCTCTGCGCCACGGGTAAACAGCACTAGGCCTTGCGCCGCGAGAAAGGCGGTATGGCCTTGGGCGGTGAGGTTGATGTCCGCACCGGCGTTGAGCAGGCATTGGGTGCCCGTCGCCCAGACCTGGTGCTTGGGCGTCAGACTGAGCACGCCGGCCCGACCATAGAGCGCGAGAAGCGGTTTGCTCCACCCCGCTACTTGCCCTTCACCACCACCGATGCCCGCGCCTGACGCAGTGCCCTGCTGCGTCGCCTTCAGACTTTCCTGGCTGTTCTGCAGGGCTTCGCTGGTGGGCAACGCCTTAGCGTCGCGGGCCAGCCCGGCCTTTTGCTGTCTGGCGCTGTCGGCCAATTGATCCACTTGGTCTTGGGCTTTTTCCAGCTCGGCTAACAGCCCCTTGGCCTGCATTTGCTGGTCAGCCGATTCCGTCGTCACCAACAGCCCGGTACCAGCTCGCAATGCACCTTGGGCCTGGGTGTGCAGTTCGACGCCGTAGCCTCGGTCAGCCAAGCGTTTGTTGTCTTTGTTCTGCTTGAGGTGCCCTAACGTCAGGCCACTGTCTTGATCGGTGGTGTAGAGCTGGACGCGGCTTTGCCCTGGGGTGTCGTCGAACTGCAGGTGTCGATAGCCGCCGTTGCCGGTGGCGCTGGTGGACAGGTCTTGGGTTTTCCAGCCACTGAGTACCCCGGCGTGCTGGTTACCAGGGAACCACGCCGGTGCGTTGCCGGTACTGCCGGAGGCGCCGCCCGCAATCTGGTTATGTGCCGCTTCGGCCTGGCCCCGGCCGTTGTACAACGAGCCGATGACCACGGGGCGATCGATATGCCCTTCAAGAAACTCCACCAGCACCTCCTGCCCGACCCGGGGCACCCAGGCACTCCCCCAATTGCCACCGGCCTGGATCGCGGCCACACGCACCCAAGTGCCAACACTGGTGTCTGCCGGCGCATTGTCGGTACCCCGAGGATGGGGGTGATGGCTGGATGAGCGTTCGCCGCGCTGCCAGTGGAATTGCACCTTGATGCGTTGGTCGCGATCAGTCATCACGGGGCCGCCGTCGCCGATCACAATGGCGCTCTGTGCACCGTGGACGGTAGGGATGGGATGCAAGCGACGTCCATGACCGTCTTGGGTTTGCGGGCTATAAGGGTGACTGCCGGGGATGAGTGTGAAGTGGTTGCAATAGACAGCCTCCACCTGGTCAGGTACAGGCCCCAGCCCTGCCAGTACCGCCGCCTGCAGCTGAGCATCCAGGTTATTGCGGGCCTGATGGCGCACCCGTATGCACAGCATGGGTTCATCTCCCTGAACACTGTCATGCCCGCTTAAACAGAGCTGCGTGCCCGGTGCTAAACGTCGCCATGTCCCCAGGCTGTGTACTTGGCGACGCACAACCTGCTGAGCATTCAGGTGCTGACGTGCACGCTGCTCACCCTGGGCAGGGTCCGTCCAGGCATAAGGCCCGACCGTGTCCTGGTCCACACAGCCGCTGATGCCGGTGTCGCCCTGAGCGTGTCCTGACAACAATGAATGGCTGCGATAGTCCCAGCTTTGGCGCTGTACCTGTCCGACCATCCAGCGGTGCTCTTCCGCCCATTGCTGCACACTGTCCTCTGCCTCGGTGACGTCGCTGCGATGAAAGCGTACGGATACCGGTGCATTCGGCGCCAATTTGCGGTTGCTGTCGGTCAGTACCAGGGTGTGGCTGCCCAAGTTCGGGGCCTGGGCATCGCCCAGATGCTCAAAGTGATAGGCAATGCCCTCCTCCGCCAGCAGCCGCTGCACAAACGCCAGGTCACTTTCCTGGTATTGAGTCGTCAGGCTACGTTTGCGGTACACGCCCGGATCCTCCAGGGCCCAACGCCACTGCGGTTCAATCACGCCCTTGCTATAGAAGCCGAAAATTTTCTCGCAAATCTCCATCACGGTCAGGTCATGAAAGGCGTAGCTGTCCTGCCGGTGTCGCAACAGGCTCAACCAGGGCTCGATCCGTAACTGATAACGGGCCAATCCGCCATTGCTGCCGACGCGCGTGCATTGGCTGACATGCCCATGAAAGGCGCGCAAGTCAGTACGCGAGTCAGCACATTGCATCTGCAACAACACCGGGGCACCGACCAGTTGTTCAATAGGCAAGCGCCCGTCCGCGGACAAGGCACTCAGTTGCAAGCAGTACCCTTGCTGGTCCAGTGCCTCCCAGCCGTCGAGGTACTCGGCGACCAGCGTGTCTGCGCCCAAGGGGGTGTGCAATTGCAAAAGGCGCTGCTGTTGCGTCAATGCGGTAGAGGCCGTCACAGGTCATCCTTCCTGATGGAGTTCACTTGATCTGGTAGGTAAAGCCGCGCTTATTGGCGCCGACTTTGATTCTAGAGAGGGCCTGCCCGTCGGCCATGCGTGCCAACACGGCATCGGCGATTTCCGGAAGCAGGCTGCCATTGATGATCTGGTCAACGGCACGGGCACCGATGTCGACTTCGGTGCAACGCATCAGCAGTGACTCGACCAAAGCATCGTCGTAGTGGAACTCGGCCTGGTGATTGGCCTCGACACGGCGACCGACGCGATCCAGTTTCAAGCGGATAATCGCGGCCAACGCATCATCGTTGATCGGGTAGTAAGGCACGACATCCATCCGGCCCAGAAAGGCAGGCTTGAAGGTCTTGTACAGCGTGGGGCGGATCAGTTCCGACAGCTGTTTGACATCCGGCAGTTCATCAGACGTTTTGTTGAGACATGCCTGCATGATCAACGACGAGGCGGTATTGCTGGTGAGGATGATCAGTGTGTTACGAAAGTCGATCTCACGACCTTCGGCGTCGTCCAACACGCCTTTGTCAAACACCTGGTAAAACAGTTCGAGCACGTCCGGGTGGGCCTTTTCCACTTCGTCGAGCAGCACCACGCTGTACGGGTTGCGCCGAACGGCTTCGGTCAGTTGCCCGCCTTCTCCGTAACCGACGTAGCCGGGCGGTGAGCCTTTGAGTCCTGAGACGCTGTGGGCCTCCTGGTATTCGCTCATATTGAAGGTGATCAGCTTGCGTTCGCCGCCATACAGCGCATCGGCCAAGGCCAGGGCGGTCTCAGTCTTGCCTACGCCGGAAGGTCCGACGAACAGAAACACACCCTTGGGTTTATTGGGGTCTTCAAGATAAGCGCGAGCGGTGCGCACCCGCTGTGCGATAGCAGCCAAAGCATGGGACTGACCGATCACCCGCGCTTCCAACACATCACCCAAGGTGCGCACCGTGCGAATCTCGTCCTTGACCATCTTGCCCAAAGGAATGCCGGTCCACGCGCACACCACCTGGGCAATGACATTAGCGTCAACTTGCAACGGCAGTAAGGGGTTTTCCCCTTGCACGTTGGCCAAGGCTTCCATCGCCCGGGCCAGTTCCAAGCGTTGAGGTGACACGGGCGCTTTTTTACGCCCCGTCGTCAACGAATTGACAGAGGGCATACCCTCCTCCAACTCACCACGTAGCTCAGCGATACGTTGGACCAGCTGCGCTTCTTGCTGCCAAAGCGCATTGGCGTCGTCCAGCTGTTGCTTCAGCGTCGCGGATTGAGCTTGCAGTTCACTGAGTCGCTTTTCGTGCTGACCGCCGCTAGCGAGTTCACGATTCAACGCCTGGCGCTGGACCTCAAGTTGCTCAAGTTGTTTCTGAAGAACCGCGATCACCGCAGGCCGAACACCTTGGCTCAAGGCGACTCTTGAACAGGCCGTGTCCAATACGCTGACGGCCTTGTCCGGCAGTTGCCGGGCACTTATATAGCGATGCGACAAGCGCACCGCTTCAGTGACCGCCTCATCCAGCACACGGACGTTGAAATGCTGTTCCATCAACGGCACCAACGCGCGCAACATCGCGGCGGCTACCGGCTCGGACGGTTCATCGACCTTGACCATCTGGAAGCGTCGGGTCAGAGCGGCGTCTTTTTCAAAGTACTTTTTGTACTCGGACCACGTAGTGGCCGCCAAGGTGCGCAGTTCCCCACGCGCCAAGGCCGGTTTGAGCAAGTTGGCAGCATCATTTTGCCCGGCCGTGCCCCCTGCACCGATCAACGTGTGGGCTTCGTCGATAAACAGAATGATGGGAACCGGGTGTTTCTTGACCTCTTCAATCACGTTTTTAAGGCGCAGTTCAAACTCACCTTTGACGCTGGCCCCGGCCTGCAACAACCCCATGTCCAACGCCAGCAATTCAACACCCAGCAACGCACTGGGCACATCGCCGACGGCGATGGCGTGCGCCAAGCCTTCGGCCACCGCCGTTTTGCCCACACCGGCTTCACCGGTAAGGATCGGGTTGTTTTGCCGGCGGCGCATGAGGATGTCGATCACTTGGCGAATTTCCACCTCACGGCCAATAACCGGGTCCAGGTGTCCGTCGCGGGCGCGCTGGGTCAGGCTGGTGGTGAACTGATCCAGCGCCGGTGTTTTCACCCGTACAGCCGCCCCCTCACTGGCCTCTGCCTCAGGCGCAGTATCGCTAACATGATCCTGCTCCTGAGAGCCTTCGGTGAACCGGTCAAAATGCCCCCTAAGGTCTTCAACCGACAATTGCGCCAGCACCGTTGAGCTACGGGTCGCCCTTTGCACCAGCGCCGGCTGGGTCAGTAACGCCAGCAGTAAATGACCGCTGCGAATAGCGCCGTCCTGTGCTTCAAGGGAGGCAATCAGCCAGGCACTTTCGAGCCACACCGGCAGTTGCGTGGAGAACACCGGGGTGCGGGTGTTACCGTCACGTAACGTGTCCAGTTCCTGACTGAGTTCCGCTTCCAGTTTTTCCAGGCTCAAGCCGCTTCGTTTGACGATGACGGACACATCACTGTGGCGCTGCTCCAACAAGGCCAACAACAGATGTTCAACCTCCACCTCAAAGTGCCCACGCGCCCGGCAACGGCAGACAGCTTGTTCGGCGGCTTGACGGCAGGTGGTGTTGAGTTTGGCGATCAGGGTTTTCAGTGAAGTGCTCATCGTGCGTCCTTGATAAATGTCGGGGTCAAGCCGTCAGCGTTGACCCAGGTGTTCAATGCAATGTGGCGATCTGGTAACGGGCGTCGGTGCGATCCACTTGTTGGGCCTGGGTGACCAAAAACGCATCCCTGCCCAGCCGCCTGCTGCCCGTTGGTGACAGGGTTACCCCGGCCACCTGATCGGCTTGCAAGACCAGGCACACCTCAAACTCCAGGCTGCTACCGACCATCAAGATCAGCCATGTTGCCAGCGCCTTGGCAGCGTTCGCACCGGGCAAGAAGTCATCAAACGTTTCGCGCAACAGCGGACCTATCCATAAGCGCATGCGCAAATCGCACTGCCAGACACGGCCACCGACCAAGGCATTGCGTCCCAACGTCAAGCCGGGGGCGCCAAGGTGGGAGCGTTGATCCGTCGGTACCGAATGCCAACCGCCAACAAACTGCTCAATTCGTACGGGCACCTGGAAATATTCGCTGAGCACGCGTTGCAAATACGCCGCCGACAACGGCCGATGACCGATGGCCCCGCTGTAGAACGCAAGGGCTTGGTCGGATACACCACCCGACTCGGGGTCGTTGGAAAGAAAGCGTTGCGTCAACCCAGTTAAGGCTTGGGTCAACGGCAGAAAACGCCCCTGGCGATCCAGCTCATACTGCAAGGCGAGTCGGTACTTCTTCCAGGCGCCGTAGAACAGCGCCGTGGCGCGGTTGCTGAAGATGTCCAGAAACGCTCGCGCGGCCCGATCACGGTGGACCACCTCCCGCTCTCCCAGTCGCTCGGTGTAGGACAGTGGTAACGCCCCCTGCCCTCCCAGCAGGCCAAAGAACGCCGGGGTCAGTGCCACCGAATCAAGATGGCCCTGAAAATGCGCCTGCCATCGCTCAACACGTTCCAACCCCTGTTCGGGGGTGTTTGCCAACACCTCCATCCGCTCAAGCTCACTGGCGGGAAAACCCAGGGTTAGGGTGTTGTGAAATTGCAGACGCTTACCCACCACATCGCCTGGGCGGTCGCCTTGTCCAACAAACAGATGCTCAAGCACCCGAACCGCCTGGAAAAATTCATAGCGATAAGGCTGCTCGACCATCCGAGCGATCACACCAATATCGAGTCGCCGCTTCGGGGTTGGCATCGAAGGACCTCCTCACCGCTGTGTTTGGATATCAGCACCAACTGCGTGAAGCTGTTGGCATGAACGTAAAGCCCAAAGAAGTGATCCACCACCTGGGCAAAGATGTGCAAGCCGATACCGACAAAGCTGTCCTCATCGATCACCAACCGTATTTCAGTCCCACGCGCCACGCTGGCGAAGTATTTGCCGGGCAGCCAGGCGGTGACCGGGCGGTGACTCAACGCGTGTATGCCTTCAATTTGCCGGGCCGTCGTGGCTGAGCGTTGCAAGTCGTACAGCTTGAGCATTTCGCGAAACGCAACAGCCCCACCCTCGACCAGCGACAAATGGTTGAGCGACAAATGCGAAATCAAGCGCCATTGCGCACCACGATCACAGGCAAAACGCACGGCGGCCGTAGGTTTGCGCAACAGCGAAATACGCTGTGCCAGGGAGCCACCAGGCATGCGTAAATCGCCACTCGGCACGCCGTAGGCAAGCTGCTCAGGTAGATTGCGATTGCTACAAGTCAGCTCCAGGCTTAACGATGAATTACCTGGAGAAATGGGATCCATGTCAGGATCGACGATGGTCAATTGCAATTCATGACCTGGGCTTCTACGCGCCAGATTTTCATCCCGGTGCGCTACCCAGTAAAGGCCGTTACGTTCCTGGCATTCGCCGTGGTGCAACGAATAAAATGGCCGGATCTCACTCTGGGATTCTCCATCCGCTGTTTCGGTGGTCCGGGTGACCGATTCAATGGCATGCACTTCAAACGCAGACGCCGCTTGTTGGTCTCCGACAACGTTGTAAGACACGGCCTGGTGCGACACCAAAATAGGACGTGCATGCTGTCGAAACAGGTTCACAACTGGCGTACAGTGCAAGCGCACATTAGCGGCGGATAACCCTTCCAACAGGCGCGAAGCAGTCGAACCAGACAGCACATCGCTGAGCAATAGATGCAGCGTGAAACGCCGGCCTTGAGCGCCGCTCAAATCGCAGTCATAGAAACCAAATTTCTCTGGGAACGCGAAAAATTCTGTCAACAACCGATACGCCGGATGAGCCCGCGCCGGCCAGTCAATCAGCGCCTCATTTTCGGCAAAACCGACACTTTTCATCGGTGACGCGGAGAGTGCCTGCCATTGTCCGCTGTCGCTCGACTCGAGATAGGCCTTTGCGACGTTCAGCGCGAGCACATCACGCAGCACTGCACAAAACGACGGCTCACCGTCGATAAACAGTCGAACATGATCCAGACCCAGCTCCCGCATGGAGCCATGAGTGGACAGGAGCTCAAAGGTAATTGAAAGCTGGGCGCTGGCCTTGAGCGGCAGTTGTACGGCACGGGGCGCTTGCACCAATGGGCTAAAACGCGCCGAAGCAATACGCAATGGCGCCAAGGTCACGTCGTAGACCGTACGAAACCGGCACTCCACACCCCGCACCGGACGGGACAGCAACTCCGTTCCGCGCGGCAATGTCACGCATTCGGAGAGTTGCCCGGCACCATCACCGAGATCGAATTCGGTAATCGAACAAGTAGGAAAGGGTCGCAAGTAGTGCGGGTACAGCACTTGCAGCAGTGCTTCGGTAAATTCGGGGTAATCGTCTTCAATCTTTTTCGAAATACGTGCGCCCATCAGGGCAAACGACTGGATCATCCGCTCGACGTGGGGATCTTCACTGACGTCGCCAGCCAGCAGCAGCCGTCCGGCAATTTTCGGGTAGCGTTCAGAAAACTGACGAGAGTAGCTGCGCAGAAAAGCCAGCTCGCGTTCGTAAAACGGCAGGAGATCATCCATGGACATTTATTCACTCACCGCCAAGCGTCGGGTTTTACTGACGCGGTACTGCAACGTGCTGGGCTGCAACAACGCATCGAAACTGACGGGTTCACGTGCCGGATGAACAATCAGCATGGCGCTGATCGAGAAGCGTAACCCCCCCGACGCGCGCCGGTGCTCATCCAGAGATACCCGGATATCTTTCAAGCGGGTTTCGTGCAAGGTGATGGCCTTTTCCAATGCCGTGCAGATAAACGCACGGTCCACCGAGCTGGCCAAGCTGCGGCTTGAAACATCGCGCAAGCCGTAGGTCATCAATGACGCCTGGCAATGCGGGAATTCTTTTAAAACGTGCTCCTCCATGACCAACCGACTGTTGAGCAAAGCCTCAACATCCAGCGCTACGGACTCCTTGAACTGCTCCAGGGTGTGCCGGGTAAATTTACCCTGAGCAACGCTGTGCGGCGCCTCATCAAAGAGCTTTTCCAGCAGGCTAGGTTCGTATCCTTTCACGCAGAAGTAGTCCTTTGGTCCGAGAGGTTTTCACCCAGAGCCATGCAGAAAATGTTTGGAAAAATAGTTCGAGGCCATGACCACGTCATGGCCCGACTTAACGCATCAATCAGACCGCGAACGACTTGTCGTTCTTGGTCAAGCTCCAAGCGCCTTGGGTGTTGCCCTGCTGACCGCCACCACTGGCTTTCTGGGTGTAACGCCATTGCACGGCGGCGTACTTCAACTTGAAGGTTTCCATAGGCTCCTGCCCCGCCACGACTTTGGGCGAAATGCTGGCCACCACGGCGTTTTTCAAATCAATCGCCAAGTACTTCACGCGATTGCCTTCGCCGTCTCGTTTAAAGAACTCGATGGTGATTTCTTTGAAGGTGGTACCGCTGGACGCTGCCTCATACAACTGAGGGCTTGTCACGTCCATCGCCTTGGTGAACTCCATCGCATCGTGCTCGCAACGCTCGGCCGTGTTGCCGCCGGTCGCAGACGCCGTTGACGATTTCGGCTGGCGGATTTCATGCACCCAGGAGTCGATTTCCAACCAGTCCGCGTGGTCCTTATCCAGCGACTCACCCTTAACATCCGGCTGTCCAATTTTGAGGTAGATGTCTTTCATTACTTCGTCCTTTTTTAGGGAGGGTTGGTGCAACAGTGACTTTATGCCTTCACGCCCGCGGGCAGCTCCGCGACCAGGCGCAAAGACACCGACAGTTCGTCAAGTTGGTAATGGGGGCGTAGGAACGCCACGGCGCGGAATACGCCAGGACGACCGGGCACTTCGGAGACCTGAATAGACGCTTCACGCAAGGGATATTGGGCTTTAGCCTCCTGACTCGCGTTGTCATTGAGCAGCACGTATTGGCTGATCCAGGTGTTCAGAAAGGTTGAAACGCTGGACACCGAAGCGAAGCTGCCAATCTTGTCGCGCATCATCGACTTGAGGTAGTGAGCAATCCGCGACACAGCGAAGATGTACTGCAGTTGCGAGGACAGCAGCGCGTTGGCGTTGGCCGCGTCGGTGTTGTACTTACGCGGCTTTTGCAACGACTGCGCGCCAAAAAAAGCCGCGTAATCGGTGTTCCTGCAATGCACCAGGGAAATAAAGCCAAGATCGCTGAGTTCTTTTTCCCGGCGGTCAGTGATGGCCACTTCAGTCGGGCACTTGAGCGCCACTTCACCATCATCGGTGTTGAAGGTATGAGTCGGCAGCCCTTCCACCAGACCACCACCCTCAACGCCTCTAATGGCGGCACACCATCCGAAGTTCTCAAACGCTTGCGTAAGACGCGCGCCATGGGCGTAAGCAGCGTTACACCACAGGTATCGAGAGTGGTCGCGACCGTCTACATCCTCTACGAATGGGAAGCTATCAATGGTGATGCCATCAATAGGGTTGTACGGTAGGCGCCCCAGGAAGCGCGGCAACGCCAAGCCCACATAGCGCGCATCTTCAGATTCGCGCAAGGATTTCCACTTGGCGTATTCAACCGTATCAAATACCTTGGCCATATCGCGCGGGCGGCCCAGGTCGGCAAAGCTCTCCAGGCCAAGCAGCTCCGGCGCAGGCGCCGTTATGAATGGCGCATGGGCGGCAGCCGCGACATGGGACATTTGCTCAAGGAAGTACAGGTCTTCTGGCTGACGGGTGATCGCATAGTCACCAATCAATGCACCAAACGGCGCACCACCAAAGGTGCCAAACTCTTCCTCGTAGATCTTCTTGAATAGCGAGCTTTGGTCGAACTCCAATGCGGCCTTGAAGTCGCGCATCAGCTCTTTTTTCGAGGCGTTGAAAACCTTGATTTTGATCATGGCCCCGGTAGTCGACTCAGTCACCAAATGGTGCAAGCCGCGCCAACTGGATTCGAGCTTCTGAAATTCTGCGGCGTGCATGACCAGCGACAGCTGTTCCGAGAGCATACGATCCAGCTCTGCAATACGCGCATCCAGGCTACGAGCGAGGTTCTCCGAGACCACGACCGTACCCTGCATGACCTCAGCAACCAACTCGGCGATCAGGTCACGCGCTCGAAGGTGCTCCGACTCGGATTTGGCAATCTTGCTTTGCTCGACCACCTGATCAAGCAAGCTGGCCCCTTCATTTAACAGTGGAGCACTCATATCACCAGAAGCGTTTGCGGTGCTCATACATCCCCCTGAGATTCACGTCGAATCGTGGCCATCTGCTCGGTGTTCGTCAGCACGTCGCTGAGCACATCCTCAAGGGTCTCGTTGGTCGAGATCTTGTTGCGCATGTCTGCCAGTTTGCTACGGGCCTCATGTAGCTTATGCAGTGCTGGCACCTAGCGAATGAGTGCCTCTGGTCCAAAATCTTCCAGTGATTGAAAGTTCAAGGTCACGCCGAACTCCCCCTCCCCGGTCAGTGCGTTGGCCACCCGATACGTGGCACGTGGCGTCATCGCCGCCATGACCTCGTCAAAATTATCCCGATCAAGCGACACGAATTTGCGATCCTTGGGACGAGCCAGAGGTGTTTCCGGATTCCCGGAAAAATCACCCAATACACCGACCACAAAGGGCAACTCTTTCTGCTCGATGGCATCGCCAATCTCAACGTCGTAGGTCAGCTGAATCCTCGGCGCCCGCACCTTTTGCAGGCGTTTTTGCACACTTTCCTTCTTAGCCATAGCAGGTACCGCCTCGATCAAATACTTACTTAAGGTTCACGCTCAATTCATGCCCGGCAGGCTGGAGAACGGATTGGAGCTCGATGCCGCTGGCGTGGCTTTGGCGGGTGCAGGCACCGACTTACGTGGCGCAGTTTTGGCCTTGGGCAGCAAAGCCTTGGCTCCCAGGGTTTCGCGCAGTCTCGCAGCAAGTTTTTGCGCCTCTTGATGCACTGGGCCGTTGACGTCTTTTTCATCGCGTAGCCTTCCCAACGACTGCACCGCGACTCGCAAGCCCGAGACGGTCAGAATGGCGTCAGCACGGGTATTAGCTGCATCGCGCTGCAACACTTCCTGCGCGGCCAGAATCGCGGCACCATAATTCTCAGCTTTGAACTCCAGCTCAGCTCGACGCAACCAAGGCTCTTTTCGAGTGGGCTCCATGGATGCAGCTTCTGACAGCAACTTCCTACCCGCTTCGAAGTTGCGCGCTTGAATACGTTCATCTGCTTTAAACATTAAGTGTTCAAACGTTGGGACTGGCTCTTGTGCAGATTGCATTGCGCACCCTGACACTATTAGAAAACCAATCACAATAAGAATGGCACGCACAGCAATCCCTCCCTGACTAAAAGATCCGTGTATAACGTTAGAGTTATCCAGTGATCCGGCAAACAACTACCGGCACTGGCAAGAAACCGAACCGTATAGCAACCGAAAAAGGCTTGCAAACAAATTCTATAGAATTTTCAGGGAATCTATTAGCCAGTAACATTTCCCACAACACAAATAAAAACATCTTACAGAACCAAAGAACAACAACCTCTTTACAGAAACTAAAACAGCCAAACCCCCTACTCGCACTTGACCAAAGTAGATAAACCTCTCAAATTGAGCGCTATGAATTCTTATAAACAAGCGCACACGCGGCGATAACAGTGCATCTGCGCGCAAGCAATTTCTGAGAGGCCAATGGCCTCCGGACCAACTTAGAGCTAGAACTCAACTGCCACACCACTTCTTTATATGCTCTAGAGCCACTTACCGATGCAAACACAAAAAAAGCCCTCTCTTCATCACCTCATCGCTTTTATAACTGCACTTGGAAGTAAAATGAAGCACCTGCCTCTGGTTGGAATATTTTTTTTGATTGGCTGCTCAAGCAATGAAACACCGAAGGATAAGAACACCCAGGTCCCCCTACGCATCCATGCCGCCGCCAATATGAATCAGGGAACCCATAAAAAACCGCTGGCACAAGTCATTAAAATTTATCACTTGCGCGCTACCGAACGCTTTGAACAGACACCTTTCGACAGCTTCCTAGACGATGCGCAGGAACTCAGAGCACTAGGCTCAGACTTGGTCAGCGTAAGGGAAATGTTGTTGCTGCCGGAGCAGCATTACGAACTCAACGAAAAGCTGGAAAACGGTGCCGCCTACATTGGCATTGTTGCGTTTTTCCGGGAACCGGCCGAGCGGCGTTGGCGTTTTGCGTATGAAGCCAACGCTTCGGCTCTGACGGGGATCACCCTGGGGGTTCATGCCTGCGCCCTCACCTCCACCCAAGGAGCACTGATCAACACAGCCGCAGGCGCCACCGACACACTGGCGACGGTCAAATGCCAGAGCAAAAGATGAGCACGGTGCTTCCACCCGCCGCGCCCGACAGGAGTCCCACCATTGAGTCATAACGCCAAAATACTGTGGGGTGAAGGGCTGTTTCTGCGCCCGCAACTTTTTCAACAGCAGGACCGCTATCACGAGGCAAGGCTGAGTCAGATGAGCCAGTTGCTGCAGCCTTATGCCTGGGGCATTCAACGCCTGAAACTCGACAAAGCGAGCCTGGCCCAAGGCACGTTACGCGTTCTGGAGGTGTCCGCCGTGTTTCCGGGCGGTGAACTGTACTCTGCGCCAGAAGGCGCCACGCTGCCATCGGCCATTGGGCTTCAGGATCTCCCCCTCAGCGTGTCTGAAATCACAACGTATCTGGCACTGCCGCGACTGAACCCTCACGGCCGCAATCTGGCCGTCAGCGACTCAGGTGCAAACGCTGGCCGCTATGCACAGAACAACGAACAAACTGCGGATATGTTCACCGAAGCAGAAGAAAGCGAAGTGGCATTCCTTGCCCCCGCCGTTCGCTTGCTGACGGAAGACCAGGCGCATGATGCATTTGAAGTCATCCCGATAGCGCGCTTGAAACGCAGCAGCACCGGAGGCTTTGAGGTCGACGAACAGTACATGGCGCCCGCCGTGAATTTGGCCGCCATGCCCAGCCTGCTGATCAAGTTGCGACAGCTGCTTGAAGCCCTCGACGCCAAGGTCCAGGTCATGCAGGAAGCTCACCGCGAGCCCTCTCAGAATGTCGTTGAGTTCCGCGCCGGAGATATCGCGTCATTCTGGTTGTTGCACACCAGTAATACCGCGTGCGCCAGCCTTTCTCACCTCTTCCAGCATCCGGGATTGCATCCCGAACGCGTTCATCAAGAACTGCTTCGCTTGGCAGGCGCCCTGCTGACGTTTTCCAAGACACATCGCCTTGCGGATCTACCACCTTACGACCATAACCACCCAGCACCTGGCTTCAACACCCTGTTCGCCATTATTCACACGCTGGTAGACACCGTTATTTCTGCTCGTTACTTCAGCATTGCGCTCGCCCAAGTGAAACCGGCGTACCACCAAGGGCGCCTGGACAATGAGCGCATTGATGGCAATTGCACCCTCTACCTGGGTGTCAGTGCGGAAAAGGCTGGCGCAGAGCTCGCAGAAATCGTACCGCGCACAGTAAAAATTGGCTCGCCAGACGCGGTTGAAAAACTGGTCACCTCCTCTATGCCCGGTGTGACATTGACCTACACCCCCGTGCCACCGTCCGCGATCCCTGTGCGGCCAGGCATGTTGTATTTCGCCCTTGAGCCGCGCGGGTCACTTTACGAACACATGCTTAAAAGCCAGACCGTTACGGTGTACATCCCCAACGGCCTCTCCGAATTGAAACTTGAATTGCTAGCCCTGATGCCATGACCTATACCAGCGCCCCTCACATGCCTGCCCCGGCAGAACTTCTCAGCCACACAGGCAACGCTCCACAGCGTCTGATCGACCTGATGTCCGATGGCTTTTATCTGCTGCTGATGATTCAACGCCGCCAAGCTCCAGAACACCACCAAGCGTTCAGCGCAGCGATCAAACAGTTTTTTACCCGCATAGAGAACGCTGCCGCTACTGCGGGTATCGCGAGCGAAGACATCTACGCAGCCAAGTATGCGTTTTGCGCAACCATCGACGAGCTGATTCTCTCCGCATCCGATTGCCCCTTCCGCGATCAGTGGGAGCTCAATCCGATGCAGTTGGTGATGTTCGGTGATCAGTTGGCGGGGGACAAGTTCTTCACCTATCTGGAAGATCTGCGCAGTAAAGGTGCGGTTCGCTTGCAGGCGCTGGAGGTCTACCACCTTTGCCTGCTGATCGGCTTTCAGGGCAAATATCGTCTGGAGGGTTCGGAACAGCTGGGCTATCTGACGGCGCGCCTGGGCGAGGAGCTGGTATTTCTCAAAGGCAAACGAACCGCTTTCGCCCCCCATTGGGCCTCACCAGACCGTGTCGCCCACCTCCTGCGTCGTCAGGTGCCGTTATGGACGCCCGCATTAGTCTTGGGGGTGGTTGGGGCAATCAGTTTTACCGCCTTCAGCCTGACGCTTTCAACCGACACTCAAGCGCAAATGGCCTTACTCGACAACGTGATTCAGCTTCCGACCCGCACGGCCAGCCTGACCATCACCCTCCCCTGAAGGAGCTACACATGCTCACACCGGCTGACATGGATGCCACCGACTGGTCGTTGCTCTCGCAGCACAACCGCCTGCTGCACGTGCAAACGGTTCTGCCCGACGCTTTGGTGGTGCGGCACTGGGAAAGCCTCGAAGCGATCAATGAAGAACCAGTCTTCACGCTCGACTGCATCAGCCCTTCAGCCTTGTTGAATCTGGCTGCATTGCCGGGAACAGCCCTGCAGTTGCAACTGACGCAATTGGATGGTCAGCAACGCAGCTGGCAAGGCATCGTGGTCAGCGCAGAACAGCACGGCAGCGACGGTGGTATCGCACGCTATCGACTGCATGCCGGAACCTGGTTGAGCTTACTCAAGCGACGCCGCAATACAATGATCTTCCAGGATCTGAATGCGCTTGAGATAGTCACGCGAATTTTTGCGGGCTACCCTCACGCCCAGTGGGATGCACGGGTTACCCAACTGCTACCAAGACGTGCGTTATGCACGCAGTACCGCGAGACCGACTTTGAATTCGTCTGCCGGCTGTTATCCGAAGAGGGGTTGAGTTTCTATTTTGAACACGGGGGCAACGGGAAGGATAGCGCCAGGCTGGTGATTATTGACCGTGACTACCAATGGCCTGACAGTGGTGTGCTGGTCTTTTCCCGTGAGGATACACCGCAGGCGGATGACGGTATTCGCCACCTGGAAGAGCAGCACCAAATCACTATTGATGCGGCCACAACCTGCGCCTGGAACGCTGAGCAGTTGCTAGGGTTGAGTGGGACCGCTGACAGCGCCATCGCCGAAGGCCCCGCGTTGCCTGAGCTGGAAGTGTTCGATGCAAATCCTTCGGCCATTTTCGAGACGTCGAACGAAGCACGCCAGACCGCCAACCATCTGTTGAACTCGCGTCGCCTTGCACGCCATGGATATCAAGGAGACAGCGCAACGCGGTCTCTGCAACTGGGCATTCGCTATACCGTGGAGCAACATCCAGTCATGGGTGCCCTCCCGCTGGTTTGCCGGCAGATCAGGCATGTGGCAAGCAATAATCTCGGCCTTCTTTTGGCCAATCGGCTGGGGGACCCCGCTCTGGAGCGCGGCACCTACGCCAATCACTTCCACGCCGTTGCGCCGAACGTACCGATCGTGCCAACCCGACGCCCCCGTCCACAAGCACCCGGTGTACAAACAGCCACCGTGGTCGGAGCGCAACAGCACGTCATCACCAGCAACCGTGACCACCAAGTGCGGGTACAGTTTTTTTGGCAACGGGGTGAAAGCCCTCTGGCGGGGGGGCTGCAGAACAACGCGCATGCCCCCGGCAACGAAACATCGGGCACGTGGATCCGTGTCGCCGAAGCCCTGGCCGGTGCGCACTTTGGTCAGAACTTCACACCGCGCATTGGCAGTGAAGTGGTGATCAGCTACACCCATGCCGACATTGATCAACCGGTGGTCATCGCGCAGGTGTTCAACGGCGAAGCCACTGCCCCCTTCAGTGCCGGTATCGGCGCGCCTGCCAACCATCCCGGTACGATCAGTGGGGTGCAAACACTTGGCCTGGATGGCCAACCCGCCAGCCATTGGCAACTGGATGACGCCCAAGGCCAACTGCGCCAGCAGCTAGGTAACCAGACCGCGCGCAGCACCCTCACCCTGGGGTATGCGATTGCCAGCGAAGGGAGCAAACGCAATGCTTATCAGGGGTTAGGGTTCAGCCAGTCCACACAAGGCTGGGGGCAGATTCGGGCCGCTGAAGGATTGCTCCTGTCCGCCAGCCTCCAGACTGGCGCAAACGCCACCCAGATGCAGATGAGCGACGCCCTCGACCAACTCTACGGCGCGATGAACACTGCCGAACATTTGAGCCAGGCTGCGCAGCAAGCTCAGGCAGGGATCATGGCCGCTCACGCTGCGCAACAAGCGTTAGGCGATGAGTTGAACCCACGCAAGGGCGCGCACTATCCCGCCCAGGTCAATGGGCAAAGCACCACTCAACCCGACACGGAACAAGCAGTCGAACGTTTCAGCGCGCCGCATTTAGTGCTGGAAACGCCAGATCACCTAACGGTCGCCAGCCCCGCCAGCAGCCATGTGTTTGCCGGGCAGCAGCTACAGGTGACCAGTCAACAGGACCTGCATTTGAGCGCCGCTCACACCATCGCTGGGGCCAGTGGTGGCAACCTGCATTGGTATACCGCCAAAGGTGGCGCCAAGGTCGTGGCTGAGACAGGTGCAGTCAGCCTGCAGGCACACACCGACCGTATGGAGGTGTTGGCCGACCAAGCGGCAACCTTCACCGCGACGGCAGGGAGGATCGACCTGATCGCCAAGACCCGCATCGTCCTGCAAGCCGGTTCGGCGAGCATTACGTTGCAAGGCGCCGACATCACCTTTGCCTGTCCGGGGGTGTTCAGTGTCAAGGGCAGTGAGCATCCATTGCTGGGTGGGGCAAAAGGACTATTCAATCCCCCCATTCTGCCGGACGGCGTAAAGCCCGCAGTCCTCAGTCTTGCATATCACTACCTTGATCAGTCTCCAGTCACCGGCGCTCCTTTCACACTGCGCTTCAGTAATGGGCAAACCTTGACGGGAACACTAAACGAACAAGGCACCGCAGTTATTGACAATCCACCACCCTTCCCGGCTGAAGTCAAATACGGAGAAACCGATCGCACAAAGCCCGATGATTTCATTCCTCCATTAAAGAACCCGGCGTTTGGTAAAGCCCCCAACAGCGAGAATGAAACTCTGTCAGTGCTGGAGCAGTTTTCAAAAACTGAACAAGCACATCTTGAGGAGTATTTCTTTGACGATGAAATAGCAGCGATACAGGAAGAAAGCATGCCAGTAGAGCACGAGGGGTTTCTTGAATACCAACTCCCGGAAGAGTCAGATCCCAACGTAGCTAACTATAAAAAAGACCACCCCACACCTCGCCCAGTGCAGGAGGCCTGATCCATGAGTGCTCCGTCTTCCGCACCGGCTTTGTCACGTCAGGTACGCCAAGCCGACGAGACTGCAGGCCAGTGGTTATTGGGTTTGCTTGACGGCAAGGGCAATACACCATCCCATGCCATCGTTACAGCTGTACTCGGTTGCGTTCCAGTAGTCGGCCAACTATTCGATCTGCGCGATTTGATTCGTTGCATTATCACCCTCACTGCGTCGCCCACCAGCATTAGCAGCTGGGTGGAACTGCTGATTACCTTGATCGGCTGTATTCCTGGTTTTGGGGACGCTTTTAAAGCAGCCTTTAAACTGGCACGCAGCGGGCAAAATGCTAATCGCGTGTTCGATGCCATGCGTACCTATACGCGCGTCAACCCTCGCGCAGCAATTCAAAGCATGGATTGGAGCAAGGTCGAGCGCGAGGCACTGCAAATGCTCAATAGCATTCTCGACAACCTCATCAGCGCACTCGATGGTTGGCTGGTAAAACTGGTGGCCGGCCGGAATCAAGCCAATGAATTGATCAAGGGACTGACCAACCTGAAAAATCAAGCTTCGCCAATGCTAAAAAAAGCTATTGGCGAACTAAAAAAAACCGTGAATGGGCTTCTATCCCAACCCCAAGTCCTGAGCACCGCACAGGTTTCCGGAGTACAACGCAGCTTGCCAACACCACCGGCGGCGGCTCGAACGTCGTCCTCCCCTGCAACTGCCAGCAACAAAACGCCGTCCTCGCCCGCAGTTGACAATACGGGGAAGAACCCCGCGAGCCGAAGCCAGACGCCAACAGTCCACCAAATTCGCCAGAGTAAACGCAAGCGTTGGGCCACGGGCGTACCGGCGGAGCATATTGTCGAATACTACGTAAAAAGCGCACGTCCAGCATGCCGAAAAATTAACGACAACGGGCGGTTGACTGAAGAATGGGAAAGCAGCAAAAAGAAGGGCGGCACACCCCATCGCCAATCAGCCGTAAGTAGTCAGGGACTGGATCACTTGTGGTTTGGCCAGCATAGAGGAAGACCCTATACCGTTGGCGAAACCAAAGGCAGTATCTGGGCACAGTTCAGCTTCTTGGCGGCAATGAGCGAAGGCGATAGGAAAGCTGTTGAAGGCACCCGCGCCGATACCGCCAAAGTACTGGATAACAAACAGCCATACAACCCAGACACGGCAATGAGCAAAGACTCTTCAAGTAATACTTATGCCACTATTGATAATGAAAAAGCCTTGTCAGACCCAGACAAGCAGACAGGAACATTGAGTTCAACAAAAAACAAAGGACGGCAGATGAGTCACCTTTGGATAAAGCAATCACTGATCTCAGAAACGACAATACCTTCTTCTCACAAAATGAAACTACTGACAGCTATTCGCGAGGCAGAGGAGTCACTCTCACGCATCAGTTGCTACAACAGGGAAATCTTTATGGTCACGGGCAAGCAATATGAAATACACGACAGAAGCAAAGGTGCGCGACACAAAATCCAGCTTCCTATAGTCACAATCCCAGATCACATCCTGGAAACTTGATCAAATGGAAATCCTCGAAAATAAATCATGGATTGCAGCTCATCGCGAACCACTTCAAAAATACGCTGACTATAAATTCGTAATAGAGTCAGCCAATAAAAGCATCAAGATTATAACCGACAACCTCAATAATCCCGAAAAAATAAAAGACAGCCCCAAAGCGGGTATTATGCGGGGAGCAAAGCGCCGTGCTGAAGCAGGACTCGAGTCAATTATTTACGGATATTCGGCGGGACACCCTATCGTTGAGTTATCTAATCTCTTCCCTGAGGTAGTCAATTTCTGGCTAGCCTCAATGGAACCTCAAATTCAATTTGAATCTAGCACCGACAACGATGGGCATAGAGTTCCACACTTAGACCTTTATGGCAGTCAATATTGGGAAGCCCTGCAACTGATCTGTTTTGCCATTCTACTTGGCCACAGCGATAAACTCGCAAAAATCGCAGATCTCCTTATTCATGAAAACGACGACCAAGATTCGTTACTGGAAGACTTAGTGGCACCATACTTACTTGGGCGCCCGGTAGCGACTGTTTACACGCGACAACTTCCCTACCGCAAAACACGTAAAATTTTCCAGGCTGATCCTGAAGAACAACCAACCCTGATGTCTCAATATCTCAAAGAGTGGTATTTGGCCAGTCGTCGCGAGCCTTATCACGACCGACACAAGAGTTCGTTCTTTCCCGGCTACTGGTCACTTGAGGCAGGAGCTATGACCTTCATACTTGGCATCGACGACAGTAGCTACCGCGACATGCCCTTTTATCCAAAAGATCTGGTGGATTACGCCCGCAGCGTTGGTAGTCCCCCGGGCAGGCCACAACCAGATAATTCTGCAATATCGCGCAAGACTGCCGGCGAACTCTGCCCGAAATCCGGTTGGTGGTTCACTCCCGCCAAGGCCAACTCTCGACGCTACATCCAACAAGGCATCGCCTTTCCGGCGATAGAGGGCAGCGACTACGGCACAACCTTCTGGCAATGGAGCCCGGATCAATCCGCGCCGACGCTGTAGTCGACCAAAGCATGAAGCAATTACTAAAGGACAATGCGAGATTCGCCAATGAACAGCCCTATTCACTTCAACTCGAAAAAGCCCTCCAATGAGCGTCTGCTCCCGCGCCACTACCTGATCATTTCGGGGCTCGTGTTGTTTTGGTGATTTTGGCAAAGGTCCTGGAGGATTGCCTGCCACCCGCCCCTCCCCCGTTATTCTGCAAATGGCCTTGGCTACAAGCCGCCGTCAGCCAATGATGAGATGGTGAGATGGTGATGAAAAACAAGAGCGATCTGTACAAATTCGACGCCCTCTTGGGCACCCAACCTGACGCGCAGATCGCCAAACTGGTCAAGGTCACTCAGGGCGCAGTCAACAAGCGCCGCCTTAGGCTGGGCATTGCCTCGTACAACAGCAAAACCCAGAGCCGTATCACCAGATTTGATTTCTTGTTAGGCGTATTGACCGACCAGATCGTTGCCCAGCTCGCAGGAGTTACAAAAGCAGCCGTGACGTTTCGGCGCACAAAGATTGGAATCAAATCTCAACGCAGTCAACACCCATCACCATGGGAAGGTCTTGATGGGCTGCTTGGCACTCAACCAGACAGCGAGATAGCCAAGTTGGCCGGGGTCACCAGCGGTGCAGTGCTCAAACGCCGACGACGGCTAGGGATAGAGGCATTCAGCCGATCTAAACAGGGCCCTTCTACGACATAAGCACCCAGACGGATCAACCTACTCCAGAAATGATCAAGCGAGGACACATCGTTCCTCCGAGCTTGCGTCGACGGTCTTGGTTGAACCCAGCGGCCCATTTAAGTGGTGGGCTGCAACAATGCGCCACCGCAACCTGAGCGGCGGCACTTCGGAGTTGGTTACTCATTCACGTTGCAGCTGAGACCCGCCGTGCTTGCCGGTTTAGTCAGCGGACTGGCTATCCGGATGTTTGAGTATGAAACGCGTAAACGCTTCCTGGCGCTGGACCAGTATTTAACCCACCAGGCGGGTAAGTTTCGCAGTGAAGTGCTGACCTTCAATTCAAGATCTTGAAGTCAATTCGACGGTTTTTGCTCCGCCCTTCCACTGTACTGTTGTCAGCGATCGGCGCATCCGGCCCGCTACCCGTCACTGACATGCTGCTGGACTCGATCCGCTTGCCGATCAAATACTGTCGTACCGCCGCCGCACGCGCCAAGCTGAGTTCGATGTTGCTCTCACGCAACCCAACATTGTCGGTGTGGCCAATGATCGCAATCCGGGCATTGTTCAGCTCGCGTATAACTTGCGCCATCTCATCCAGCACGATACGGCCCTTGGCGGTAAGAATCGCACTGCCGCTTTCAAACTCAATGGTGCGTTGGCCCAACGTTTCATCCAGTGCTTGTTGTCCCGAACTGACCTGTAACGTGTTATGCACCTGATAAGTTTGGTTGAAGGAACTGGCCAGCGTACTGGTGACCTCCTGACGCAACGCTTCGTTCTTCACATTACCGCTGACACGGATCTGATTGCCTTCCACTTGCACCTGCCCGGCGGAAATATTCCGAAGATTTGGGCTAAGCATTTTCAATACGTACTGATCCCAGTTCGCCGGGGCTACGACATTCCCCACTTCCATTTGATCGGTAATTTTCTCGGCACCGTACAGGTCACGCAAACGTGAGAGCACTTGCGCCCTCATCGCCTCGGTAGGTACGGTGCCGCTGACCACAATCTTGTCCTGGACAGCCTGGGCAGCGTCGGTCAGGCACATCAATGAGAGCAAAAAGCCTAAGGCAATACGCATGTCATAACCCCAAAAAAATTTCGCGAAAGGTGTGTCTGGCGGTGCTCAAGGAAAGCTCCGGCTGACTGGTGTAGGTAGACATTTTTTTCAATGCGTAGCTCGCGTTGACCTCTTGCTCGACCCACTGAGGGTCTGCAAGCCAGATGGTGTCTTGCTCTTCAATTCGCGGATCGATGACACCGTAAAGCCCACGGGCGGAGGCGCCACCAAAACCCAGTGTCATCGTCGGTTGATGTTCGCCACGTTGCAGCAGCATCAACTCAAAATCTGCTCGCCCCAAAAACTCGGCGATCAAATCGAGCCAAAATGCCGAAACCAGATGCCGGTGGAGCGGATCGGATGGGAGTGGCAAGCGCAAACCCTTACCCATTTTTGGCGCGCCCGTGCTCATGACCGGACGTAGCAGCAAACCAAGGGCCAGCAAGATACGCCGAACATCAACCTGGTGCCCGGCCGTGTTGAGCATCTGCTGTAGCGAGCCCATCGTCTGCGCTTGCAGAAAGCCGGCAAAGGTATGGTGTAGCGTGTCGGAGCTGACCGTAAGGTTGGCCTTATACACACTCAGTTCATTCAGGATGGGTGCCGGCTCACCTGCCTGCTTCGCCAACGACAGTTCACGGCCCAGGTGCGACCACATTCGGGTGAACGCCAATGGGCTGCGCGCAAGAAACTCCAACGGTTTTGCCACTTCAAAGGCAACACCGGCCATAAATGGAAATCGCCGGCCGCTCGCGTCGACACTGGGCAACAGATGCCCACCGATCACCGACCGATGGCGAGACCCCATAAAGGCAAAGTTAAACCCAGGTGCGCTGTCATAGAGAGATTTCCAGGCAACGTCTTGGGCGAGCAAATCCAACCCCTCAGTTGCCCAGCGATCGAGAATGGCAATCAACGGACGGTGATTGTTCGCAGCCCTTAAAAAATCCCCCTGCGCTGGCAATTTACCAAAGTAACTGATGGGTAACATCAGATCGTCCGAGGTCATGGCCGCTCCTCCAAGGTCGCATCCAGACCAACGACAGCCAGCGGCAGTTGAGTACCATCCAACCCTTTGCGCTGGCTGCCATCGGCATTGGCGCGCGGATTACTGATGATCTTCATGGTGACAGGTACAACCCAATCGTCTTGACGCCACTGAAGCTCGTAAGAGCCATCAGCGTTTTGTCGACTCTGAGCACTTTGAATCAATTGGCCTAGCGCGTTTTGACCGACGAAGCTCTGAAGGTCGATCGCCCTTCCGTCGTAGGTCACCACACTGACTTTGGCGGTTTGATTGGGCTTGCTGCTATCCCAGACAAAGTTGTTCCACTGAGCGGGGGTGTTGCGATAACGCAGCTGTTGATCACCTACGAGCACGCTGTACTCACTGAACCCCGCGGCAGAACCCGGCAATACCTGGAACGTCACCAGCGCCCCGCCTTCAGCCGTTTGGCCTAACGGAGCCACCCATTGCGCAAAATTGGTCATCAAGGACGGCGAGAGGCTCAGCCCGACATCAGCCCATTGCTTGCTGACCAGGCTGTTTCCGCGACGGATCACCAAGGGGCCGAGGCTGTCGTTAACAAATTGCGCGATAGACCCTTGTGGACCAAACACCTGGGAAATTTCGGAAGTGCCTGCTTCAATTTGCCCTGCAGGGGCAAAGGGGTACTTGCCCGCTAAGGTTTGTTGGAAAGGCTCATGAACCTGGGCTTTCCAGACCTTGTTGATCTCGTTGTGAGTCGGTGGAATCAGTGCGCCGAAGGTTTGGATCATCGGCCATAACAACAGCGGCCGTAACGTGCGACGCTGGCCATCCTCCATGCTGGACAGCAATTGCTCATCGACCAGCCTGAGCCCAGCAGACAACTCGGAGGTGGGGCTCGCATCCAGCGTCTGCACCATCAACTCACGGGCACCTGGCCCAGGGTCACCCTGGGTCTGGATGGCATTCAAACGCGTACGAATGCCAGACAGGTTTTGCAGGTAGCTTTGCAGCAGTGACGGCGCGCTGTCGCGAGCCACCATCAGTCGAGCAATCCCGGAGAACTCAAGACCCACAGGCCCGACCGGAATTTCTCCGGCATTGTCGCGCGCCAACGCCTGCGCTTCGGCAGGGGCCTTGGAGAACCAACTCAAAAATCCACCCTTAGCCGTTTTGAGACCCTCATTGATCAGCGAGGGGTTGTCCCACGATGTTTGCCGGTAGATCGCCTCCATCAGCTTGCGCATAGGTGAGTTCTGCGGATCACCCAGCTGGTTCATCGCCGCACTGGCGTCACTGAAGCTGGAAAAGCTGGCAACCGTGATGCCTTGCAGAAATTTTCGCCACTCTGCGATGTATTCCTGGGTATACAACTGCTCCAGCTCTTTTTGGATATGCTCTGGACTACCTGACAGCGTCAGGTCATCCGCACGCGCGCTCTGCAGCACCCAGTCCGTGGTGGTCAGCTCTTTATGAGAAGCGTCGCGAATGGCTTGTTTCACATAGCCTTCCCACGCCTCTCGAGAGAAGGCGCCAGAAATGGCATAACTCCCAGCAAAGATCTTGTCACCCTCCCCCAGCAATCCCGCAACTGTCACACTCGGATAACGTGTGGCAGCCCTGGCTTTGAGCTCTGCATAGACTCTGTCTCGCGCCGGCAGCCCTTGCATCACGCTACTGAGCGTACGACGAGAGTCATCAGTCAAGGTGACCTTGGTATCCAGGACGGGCCAGTCGGGTGCATTGGATTGGCGGATATAGAAACTCATTAAGCGTTCTGCACGGCGCGCCATGTCTTCGCGGTCCATACCACCGCGATTGTCTTCCAGCCAGAGGCGCCAGAAACGGGTGAGCTGGTCACTCAGGTGTGCGGGTTCTACGCGTTCGGCCGTGCCCAGCATCAAATACGCTTTCAGGGCATTGTAAGCATCCTGAACATTACTCGGCGATGGGGCCTGGTAAACCCCGACAGAATTTGCGCTGACCGCGGCAGTCGATTGCGCTGGCTTCAGTGCAGTAGAGTTCGCACTGACCTGGCGCAGGTAGGATTCCAGCTGCTCGGCCACCGGAGTCAGCATCACCTGCCGCATCCCCTGGAAATACTCATGACGCAATTTGGCTTCCAGTGCTGCACCCTGATAGAGGCCCAGCCCCAGCATCAACGGATGATCATCACGGTATTTTTGTAGCTGGCCCAGCCGGTCTTGAATCACCTGCAATGCTTCAAGGCGCGACTGCAGGTCGATACGATCCTTCTGAATGTCCTGGGCCTTACGCAAATCGGCCTGGACGTTGCTTACCAGCTGTTGATTGTTGGTGTAGGACCATGTCCAACCCGCCAAGCTACCGCCGAGCAACAACGCGGTACCGAGGAACGCTACAGAACGTTTTCGAGTCCGTGAACGACTGGAATACTGGCGCACCAACTCCCGGTCGACGAACACCACCTTGCGGAACAGATCCAGGAGGAAGTAGCTGTGGCGGGACAACTGCGGGTCTTCACCAGGCACATTTGATTGTTGCGCCGCGCTCAGACCAAAACGCCGCGCAATTTCGTTGGACATGCCGCAAACGCTGGCAATTTCCTGGACAGCACTGGTGAAGTAAAAACCTCGAAATACCGGCCTGTACTGATAAGGATTTTCCTCGAACAGCGCCATCAAGAACGTGCTCAGGCTGGCCTTGATGCCTTTGAACTCCAGCGGCAAGGTCAACAGCCCCGGTGCCTGGACACCCCCACGGTTAAGCGCCATCTGCGCCAGACTCATCTCTTTGAGGCCGTCACACAACTCATCGAAGTGCTGGTCAAACTGGCTGACAGCCTCCAGACCTGTTTGGGAGTTGAAAGCGAAGGTGGCCCCCCACACTTTTTCTCGTTCCTGAGGTTCCAGCGTCTGGAAAAAATCATTAAAACCATTGATCAAGTCGACCTTGGTGAACACCACGTAGACCGGAGCGACCACCTCAAGGCGCTCGGTTAGCTCCTGAATACGTTGGCGCAGCTTTTTGGCCAAATCGATCGCAAATTCCGGCGAATTTCCGGTCAGCTCGGCAACGCTGGCCGCGATAATAATCCCGTTGATCGGCGCGCGTGGGCGGTGTTTACGCAACAGGCTCAGGAACGTCAACCACTCCCCCCGGTCCTCGTCCTGCACCGAATAGCGCCCGGCGGTATCCAGCAGGATGCCTTCAGTGGTGAAGTACCAATCGCAATTGCGCGTACCGCCGATCCCCTGCAGCGCAGAGCCTTTTTGATCATTGAAGGGAAAGGTCAACCCGGAGTTCAAGACCGCTGTGCTTTTACCCGCTGCCGGGTTGCCGATCACCATCAGCCACGGCAATTCGTACAGTGCCTCTGACCCGCTGCGCCGACCAAGTCGCGAGGATTTGATCGCGCGGAGTGCCTCTTCAAGCCGTTGGCGCAACTCTGGAGTCTCTCCTTCTCCACCGGCAACCATCTGATGCAACGCCGCAGCCGACTTCTTGGCCACTATTCGCCGCCACAACCAAGCGGCCGCCAATGCGACAAGCGTCAATACCAAGAGCGCAAGGAGCACTTTTTTCAACGTGGCAGCATTAAGAAGGAGCAAGCCTGCAACGATCAAGAGCCCGAGAACAGCGAGCACACGAGAGTTGGAGAAAAAAGCGGAGAGGCGGTTAATCATGGTGAACAATTCCCGGGGCTAACGTGATACGCAAATTCATGCGAAGTCTTGAAGAGGCTTTGGAGCCCGTGGCGGCGAGGGCTGGATGCGGCAGACCGCTCGCCAAAAGGGATCCTGAACCGACACCAGCAGGGTTTCCTGCTGCGTCTCGAGGCTGTTTGACGCGGCTAATGCCAATGAGGCCAGCGTTGTCACTGCACCCATCTCCCCACAGCACACCGGCAAACTCAGGCATTCATCGATAGGGTCCAACTCGGGAAGCTTTGTATGCAAAGCAGCCAAGAGTTCGGTCTGCCGAGAGGTACGCTGATCCGCATCGGCAATCACCACACTGACCAGTGGAAGGTCCATGCTGTATTGCTCGAGCAGGTGCTGGAGCGTCGCGGCTCGCACCTTTCCGGGCAGGTCGGCCGATTGCGCCCGTTGCTCGCTGCGAAAAGGATGAACAATCGCCGAGACGGGCCCAGTGGTCGCGGGAAGCCCACACGCGAGCAAAAGCGCGCACGCCCCCTCTCCGGACACCTCCGGCAGCGCCTCAAGTAGCGCATCGTCTTGGGTAAACGAAACAATGGCGACCACGACCTGTAGATGGGACTTCGCGTCCAAACCCTCGGTATGGCGCAACTGCTCGATAAAACTCAGCACCTGGCGAGTGTCGCTCGCACCGTGAATAAACACGGGGCATTCCAGGCCATGCTCAGAGAACGGCGTAAAGGCTGATACCAACCATTGGCGTGCTGTTGTTTGAGTATTGATCGACCAGCGAGTGGGGACAAGGACATGCACAGGCAAGGGACTTCGAAGCTCGCTCCCATCGATACTGTCGCGCTCCAGGTGGCGCATCAGCAAAGGTTCGAGAACCTCCGAAGCCAACAGTAGTGCGCGTCGGACATCGATGGGTAACGGATCGTCTTGCCCTGATTCGATGAAATCCTCAGTGCTCAAGGCATCAATCCAGGCAATACGACGTGGGAACCCGTTTGTGTCTTTCAGTGTGGGGTGAAGAGCCGGTCGGTCACGCGCCTTCAAGGCTTCGATAACCCCGGCAGGCTCATCGCCAAGCGGCAAATACAGACTCCAATCCTGTATCTGAACTGGCATGACGTGTTCAGCGGCCAGCATCGGCTCAACATCAGCCAGATACTCTGCCGGCCCCGGCTGTCGGCGGCGCTTCAGCCACTCAACTCCCAGGTACACCCCCCAATACCCCAGGCAAAGCGCCGTGGGTATCACCAAAAAGTGGGCGATAATGTCTTCCGCCGTCGGCAGACGGTAATGGTCACGCCAGGACCACAGGGTAAAGCCCCAACTAGCGGCAAAGACCAATACTACCCACAGCGTTTTGTAGCCAAGGACTCGTTTAAACATCAGATTCCATTCCTGCTCGCCATACACTTACGGCCTGTACGTCGTGGATTGGCCTGCAATCAAGACGGCGCCACATGTGGTGAGATCACCGTCGCGGGCCGACGCTTTGTCATCCACCTCATAGTCGCCGTCGCCAGTCGTAATCACTGTGGGGCCATGGACAGGACAAGCCACCAGATCACCTACGCGGGCAATGCCCTTGTCGTTGATCGTCGAATCGTCACTGGCCTCCATCACCATCCCGCCGTGGCTGGTCGTATCCCCTTTTACAATCAAAGGTCGCGTCATCTTGGCTCTCCATGTAGGCCCAAGCACTGCATCAGCTCAGGGTTAAGGCGTGGATCTGGCCGACGGCCCACGGCCGGCAGTGCGCAGTTCCACATGCCCGAAATCCATCAGTTTCCAGCGGCCTCCCCAGGTTAAACCCAGCTCTTCAGCCACCTGCCCGTACAACTCGTATCCGCGCATTGCCCAAGGGTCTTTCTCGGTAATCACCAACGTCCCCTCTCGCAAAAACGCACTGTCCGCCGCCAGACCGTATTGGTGGTAGCTCTGCCAGGCCTTGGCATTGGTCGTTCCTGGCAAGAGGCCAAGAACGTCTTGCCGTTCCGGGCTGCGATAGCCCTCTAGCAACACCATTTCGTACCCATGGCGCTCCAACATCACCTTGTAAACCACCAGTAGTCGCTGGACGAAGTCGGCATCCATCTTGTCCCATGACCTGTCTGCCGCGCCGGTACGGGGTCGAATTCGCTCTACCTCTCGGGAGGTGAACACCTGCGGCGGCAACGCGCGAGGCGGCACCAAACGCTCACCACGCAACAGCTCTGCAATCAAGCTTGGCGCCTCTCCACGATGAACATCGCTGCCATACCCTTCGAGCTCCACCGTCCCACGCAAGTTGAAAACCAATGCGGGCGGCAACAGCAGCAAGAGAAGCATTAGCCAAAGGAGCCGTTGGTAATGAACTATTGGCAATAACCAGCGCCTACAATTAAATCCAAGGCGAACAACACTACTACCCGAAACAGAAGCAGAACTTTCCAACCTAGCAAATAGAAACTTCCTACAGCACTTCAGGAGTCGACCTATCGAGTTTAAATATGCCGATACGCTTTCAGGAAACAACAAAAACCACAAGTAGCCAATCGCACTTGCGGTCGAACAAAAAACTACGAGCAATAGCATGAAGTATACAACCCGCCTCGAATAAAAATATAGAGCCAGCGTCAAACGGCGACGCCAATATGACGAACTATCAAAATGACAGTATTGAAAATTAAATAGAGCTGCGCCTAAATCCCTGGCAACATTTTGCGCCACTCAAACTTGCCAGCCCGCAAATAAGCGCACACCACCTCACTGGCGAAACAGCCGCCAAATACCGGAATCGACGCCGTGACATCAAGTAACGCACATTCAAAAGCGCCCAGCTTGCTAGCGGATGCTCAAGAAGGCAGCACTCCCAATATTCGCCCGATTAACAATGCAGGCCAGTCCAGCACCCGCTCAAGAAAGACTCTGTACATTTGGCTGAGCATCATCGCGCTGACACTCGCAACCGGCGTGGCCTGGGTGTTCGATTCGGCGCCTCAAGTGGCTGAAAACCCCGCAGAGGCTTACACCGTCAGCAGCACAGATGCCCCCGACCATTCGCCGTCCATGAGTGAGCAAACGCCACCGCCAATGATCAGTGAGTCCGCCCAGATTTTTAACGAAGCCCCTACGGAGCAGCCCACGAACCTCATCAGCACCACCCGCGCCAGCCCACCCCCCAACAAAACACCACCTACCCAAGCCGCAAAACCTTACTACACAACCCCTGCCTCACGCTCAGCAAACAGCACAGCATCCTCACCTCGCGCCAGCGATGTAGACGTGCTGATTGCTCTGATGAGCTATATCGAAAGCCCGGACAACGAGCTCCCCCCACCTACTCGCAAAGCCTTGCAAGAACGTATCAAAGCCTGCCCGGCAGCCAACACCGAAGCGGGCATTGACTGTCGTCAGCGTATTTGCGCCGACCTTTCGGGCTCGGTGAGCTTGTGCCCCTCGCCTTGACCACCAGTAAACCCAGAGGTCAGCCGCCACTTTCGACAGCCTTGGCCACACCCAGTACATGCTCCAGACGAGCCAGTGCGGCGTCATCCTTCAGCACCACCTTGAGCCACTCATGCAAGGGCATCTCCCCCCATTCGGCCGCTTGGTTTGCCATGTAAGCCACCGGACTGTGGGGCTCAGCCTGACGAAAGTAATTTGCCACCTCGCGCAGCCGATTCAGCGCCTCCACGCGCGAAGAAATGCCTGACACCACAACCTGAGCATCAGTTACTGACGGCGCAGCGGGAGGAGGAGGCAAGTGACTGGAGTGCTGCTCAAGCACTGGAACTTTCGACTCTTCCCCTCCACGCACATCCACACCCGCTTCTTTGGCAAACCGCTGAATACTGCTGCAAGCGGAGTCCAACGTCTCTCGGATTGCAGCAAACCTGGGCGTCCGATCGCCTAGACGCACCTCTGCCTGATGCTCCAGACGACTTAGCGCAACGACTGCCTCCTGAACCGCAAGCCACTGGTGCTGATAAAACTCTACCGGCGTTGCAGCCCTGGCACGCTCCAATTGCTCCAGCGTTACATGCTCGGCATCCCCAAGACGAGCACCGCCAGATCGCTGATGCGCCACGGCATAGTCAGAGAGCGTGTACGGCCGCACGCCATCATCCACCACAGAAATTGAGGACACCCAGCGCAAGCTCTGCTTGAGCACCCACGCCAAACAACCAACCCGCTGCTCAACATCGTCTCCGTCCTCAATGGCGGGAAACAAGTCGTCCCAGTACTGCTCAACCAACCCTGCAATCAAGCTGTAGCCTTGGGCCAACCCTGAGAATCCCTGGGTGTAGACCCAACCCTCCGTCAGCCATCCTGCAACACGCAGGTCTTTACTGTCCTCTCGTAACAGTTTCGAACACCGTTTAACTACTTCCGGCCAATTGGCGACTTTAAGATCGGCAACCCACTCACCTTGCTCTAATGTTGGATCATCAAACTCCCGGAGTTTTTGTATTTCATCAAACTCAGACGAATATGTAAGATCTTTTCCCTTTCCGTGTAAGCCATTTATAGAGCGCAACAAAATTTCAAGATCAGACACTAAAACCCCCTGCCAGTGATGCAATATTCTGATGTAAATGATTACACTACGCCCAGTCAGAAACTAAGCCAGATAATCATCACTGTGTTTTTTCCGCCAGACAAGCCTGCGCCTAAAACTTTCGTTTAGCAGCAGGGGAAAGCGTACGACATGGATTTCAATGCCGATGAGCACAACTGCACCGATCATTATCAGTCACACACGCCTGCACTCGCTTGAATCAACACTAGACCAACTTCATGTAGAGCGTTGGTCCGGTTATGAACTGCTGTCCGACCTTTACCGTTGGGATGTACTGGCCTTGACCAGCGACCACATGTTGCCGCTCAACACCCTCCTCGGCCAAAAGCTCACACTGCTGACCACCCTGGCGGATGGCCATCAGTGCCGGCGCAGCGGGCTGGTCAATGTGGTGCGGCGCACCGGCAGCGACGGCGCGCTGACCCGCTATCATGTGCAACTGGTGCCTTGGCTGTGGGTTCTGACCCAGAGCTTCCGCTCAAGGGTGTTTCAAGACAAGACCGTGCAGGAGATCATCGACCAGGTATTCACAGCGTATACGGACTACGCCAGCTGGCGCTTTACCAGCGACGCCGTGCAACTGCTCAGCGCGGTGCGCCCCCGCAGCTATTGCGTGCAGTACCGCGAAAGTGACTTTGATTTCGTGCAGCGCCTGCTGGCCGAGGAAGGCTTGGGCTACTGCTTCGTCGAAGATGAACTGAGCCCATCCGGACACCGCCTGGTCATCTTCGGTGACAGCCCCATGCTACCTGAAGACCCTACTTCCTCCGGCGCCACCGGCTTACGCTTTCACCGCGCCGATGCGACAGAAGAACAGGACACCATTCAGTTCATGGGCCGCATCCATCAATTGGGCAACCACCGCGTCACGCTATTGAGCTGCGACTATAAAAGTCGCCAGGCCATCAGCGCCTCGCGCCCCATCGGCCCCGAACGCGAAGACCTGGAAAGCTATGACCCGGTGGGCAACTACGCCTTCGCCAATCTCAGCGAAGCCGAGCATTACACCCGATTGCATATCGAAGCGATGCACACTGAACAAGCGTCTTGGCAGGGCCGAGGTACCGTGCGCAGCGCCCGGACCGGCACACGGTTCCATCTCGGTGAGACGCCCTGGGCCGCTGCCGAACATATGCGTGATATGCAGGATTTTCTGTTCACCGAGGTACGCAGCTACGGTATCAATAATCTGGAGTTTGGAGTTCCTGAGCTGGATGCTGATACTGCGGCATTGCTGCGCCTGGAAACGTTCGACGCAGAAGTGCTCCGTGAAGCAGACCGCAGTGGCTTCGCACAGCAATTTCGCGCGGTACTGCACACCCAACGTTGGCGCCCTACCCTCGTGGACGGCACAGGCCAACGCCTGAATCCACGCCCGACCGCTCATGGGCCGCAGACAGCCTTGGTCGTTGGCCCCGAAGGTGAAACCACGCCAGGCAGCAGCGGGCCTGTGCACTGCGATGCATTGGGTCGCGTCAGGGTGCGCTTTCATTGGCAGGCCGAAAACGACAGCGGTGCTTGCTGGATCCGTGTCGGCCAAGCCTTCGCTGGCAAAGGCTTCGGCGCTCAATTTCTGCCGCGCAGTGGCCAGGAAGTCCTGGTGCATTTCGTCAACAGCGGCATCGACCGGCCGATCATTTCCAAGGCGCTATACAATGGCCGCGGCGAAGGCGGTGTTCCCCCGACGCCGGGTGGCGCCCCTAGCGAGAGCAAACTGTCAGTGTATGAAAATGCCAGCGATCAGCGCCCCAGCGCCCCAGCGCCGAAGCCAATCTCGCCGGTGGCAACAGCCCGGCCTGGCACGGTGGCGGTGCAGGCGACAATTTGCATCGCAATGCGGCGGCGTTGTCCGGGTTCAAAACCCAGGGCTTTGACGGCAATGGCCATAACCAACTGGTGTTCGACGACAGTGACCAGCGAACCGTTGCATCTGAGAACGCCATAGTACGAGCTCCTGAATAGAGGATTCAGGGATAGATGCTCGTTACCTCAAACGCTCCTCTCCAGAAACAAACCGCACCGCGACCACTCGGATTTCATGGACTAATTTCTGGACTAAAAAAGTCCGGATACGCTGGTTTTCGATGGATTGCACTGGAACGAAAAAAGACGCCGAAGCGTCTATTTTCAATGACTTACAGACTTCCGTGGAACTCTGTAGATCGATATATGGAGCGGGAAACGAGACTCGAACTCGCGACCCCGACCTTGGCAAGGTCGTGCTCTACCAACTGAGCTATTCCCGCGTCTTGGTGGTGCGCATTCTATAGTTTTAAAAGAATGCGTCAACCCCTTGATTCAATAAGTTTTATTTTATTTTCCTGAAGTGGTTTTCAAATGTGGCCAGGCAGCCCGCAAATATTGGAGCATCGACCACAACGTCAACCCGGCAGCGACCAACAACAGGCCATATCCGACAACCACCCAAAAGCTGAAATCTGAGGGGTTAGCGAGCAAAATCACGAGTGCCAGCATCTGTGCGGCGGTTTTCCATTTGCCCATGTTGGATACGGCAACTTGTGCTCGCGCGCCCAACTCGGCCATCCACTCGCGCAGAGCAGAAATCACGATCTCACGACCAATGATTACGGCGGCCGGCAAGGTCAGCCAGACGTTATGGTGCTCTTGCACCAACAACACCAGGGCAACAGCCACCATCAATTTGTCTGCCACCGGGTCGAGGAAGGCACCAAAGGGGGTACTTTGCTCCAATCGCCGGGCCAGATACCCGTCCAGCCAATCCGTTGCCGCCGCAAATGCAAAGACAGAACTGGAGGCAACATAGCTCCAGCTGTAGGGGAGGTAGAACAACAGGATGAAGATAGGAATCAGAAGAACGCGTAGTACGGTGATCAAATTAGGGATATTCATCGGCACAACTGGCTACGAGGTGAGGTGGCATTCTACTCGCTGTGCAGATTTGCATAAATCAACTCAGCGAGCTTTTTACTGATCCCGGGTGCTTTGGCGATCTCCTCGATGCTTGCACGAGACAGCTCTTGTAATCCACCAAAATGTTTCAATAAATCTCGGCGGCGCGTCGGGCCTACCCCTGCAATGCCTTCCAGCGTGGAGGTTCTACGGGTTTTTCCGCGACGAGCGCGGTGCCCGGTAATGGCAAAACGGTGAGCTTCGTCGCGTATTTGCTGAATCAAATGCAAAGCCGGAGAATCCCCCTTCAGGGTGAAATCGTGAGCTGAATCATTCAGGTACAAGGTTTCGAAACCGGCCTTACGCGTTGTCCCTTTGGCAACACCCAGCAAGATGAGGTCGGGAACCGCCAATTCATTCAGCACTTCCCGGGCCATGGACATCTGCCCTTTACCACCGTCGACCAGCAGAATATCCGGCAACTTGCCCTCACCCTCTTTGAGTCGACTAAAGCGGCGCATCAGGGCCTGACGCATGGCGGCGTAGTCATCACCTGCGGTGACGCCCTCAATGTTAAAACGCCTGTAGTCTGACTTGATTGGGCCTTCAGGCCCGAAAACGACGCAAGAGGCAACAGTGGCCTCCCCGCTTGAGTGGCTGATGTCATAGCATTCCAGCCGCTGCGGAATTTCATCCAGCTTGAGCACCTTGGCCAGCGCTTCAAAACGCGCCGCTACATGCTGGCGATTAGCCAAGCGAGCACTCAACGCCTGCTCGGCGTTGGTCACGGCCAATTGTTGCCAGCGCGCACGCGTACCGCGTACTCGATAGCTGATTGCCATTTCCCGCCCGCGCAGCTCCTCTATGGCCGCGCTGATGGCTTCAAAGCTCTCGTGCTCGACGTTCACGATCAATTCGCCTGGCAAGTCACGCTCAGGGCTGCTGATGTAGTACTGCCCAAGAAAGGCCGCCATGACTTCGGCCACCTCCTCCTCAATGCCCACTTGTGGAAAGAAGTTCTTGCTACCCAACACCCGCCCGCCCCGCACATTGATCAAGTGCACGCAGGCACCACCGGGGTTCACAAATGCGGCGATCACATCCACATCGCCATTGCCGCCTTCCATACTTTGCTGGTCCTGGACACGGCGCAACAATGAGATCTGATCGCGTATTTGGGCGGCACGCTCAAAGTCCAAAGTGCTGGCGGCCTGCTCCATGGCACTGTTCAATTCGTCGGTCAGTGCGCTGCTGCGCCCCTCAAGGAACATCACCGAGTGACGCACGTCCTCAGCGTATTCCTGCGGTTCAACCAGGCCGACGCACGGTCCCTTGCAGCGCTTGATCTGATATTGCAGACAAGGCCGGGTTCGATTTTTGAAGTAGCTGTCATCGCATTGACGCACCAGGAAAGTCTTTTGCAAAAGGCTCAAACTTTCTCGAATCGCACCCGCACTGGGATATGGCCCAAAATACTTACCCTTGGGTTTCTTGGCGCCACGGTGAATGCTCAGGCGCGGGTATTGACCATCAGACAGAAATACATAGGGATACGATTTATCGTCACGAAGCAGAATGTTGTACGGCGGACGCCATTCTTTGATCAGCGTCTGTTCAAGCAACAAGGCTTCGGTTTCGTTGGCGGTGATCGTGGTTTCGATCTGAGCGATGCGCGAGACCAGCGCAGCTGTTTTGGGGGCCAGCCCGGCTTTTCGAAAATAGCTGGCCAAACGCTTTTTCAGGTTCTTGGCCTTGCCCACGTAAAGCAGGCGAGCGTCGCGATCGAACATGCGATATACGCCAGGACGACCGCTGCACGTCGAAAGAAAGGCACTTGAATCAAACACGTCAGTCATCGTCAACCAGCATCTACCATGCCGTGGCGAACAGCCAACAAGGCCAGTTCAACATCACTTTTAACCGAAAGTTTTTCAAAGATCCGATAACGGTAGGTATTCACCGTTTTGGGGGACAGGCATAACTTATCGGAGATGACCTGCACTTTTTGGCAGCCGACGATCATCAGGGCAATCTGGATTTCACGTTCGGACAAGGCGTCAAAGGGAGAGTCGCTGGCAGGCTGAAATGACTTGAGCGCCAACTGCTGAGCCACCTGCGGACTTATGTAGCGCTGGCCCGCGAACACCAGGCGTATGGCCTGAACCATCTCAGCCAGGCCAGCACCTTTGGTCATATAGCCAGCAGCGCCTGCTTGCAGCAAGCGCGTAGGAAACGGGTCTTCTTCACAGACGGTCACCGCAACTACTTTGATATCGGGATGGCTACGCATCATTTTGCGTGTCGCCTCCAGACCCCCAATGCCAGGCATTTTGACATCCATCAGGACGACATCCGGTTTCAGTTCACGAGCCTTGATCAATGACTCTTCGCCGGACTCGGCCTGACCTACTACCTGCAAGCCATCGATATCAGCCAGCATTCGTGTGATGCCTGTACGCACAAGATCATGGTCATCGACCACTAGAACCCGAATCAAGTCGACACCTCGTAAATTGGTCTTCGTTGGTTGCCGACACCTTAGCAAAAAACAATTGAACCAACCTATTTACCTGCAACGTCACCCCCCGCAAAAACAAGATGAGCCTATAAGCCGCCCGTGTTCATGGGTTTAAGCGTCACTCGGCTCATGACGATTTTTAACTGAATGGATCACCGTCAAGTCGGCCAATGTAGTCGTCAAGCGGCGAATAGCATCCTGATCCTCCTTTTGCAGCACGCGGTAACTGACCAGCACCTTCTCTTCTACCTGACTCAGATTATCGACCAATGTCGGCGTTGGACTGCCCGTCAACACAAAAAGTACATCTACACCGCGCTCAGCCACCCGCGATAAATAATCTGCCTTGGGTGCGCGATCGCCATTTTCATATTTGCCCTGTGCATTTGCTTCAACGCCACCGATTATGCCAAAAGCTTTCTGCGACATACCCAGTCGCTCTCTCTCTTGCCTCAACCGCGAACCAATTCCACTCATTTGGATGTAAGTTCCCATTTTAAACACCCGCCCGGATGGTATAATCAAAAAATATTAAACAACTTTGAACGGTTTTGAACTATGACCGGAATTCGTACTGCCGCACAAGCCAAGGCATGGCTGGAGCATCAAGGAAAGTCGGTTCAAGAGTTTGCTCGAGAACACGGCGTTGACCCGGCAACCACGTATCAAGTGCTCGCCGGGCGCAAAAAAGGAAAGCGCGGAGAAGCCCACAAAGTGGCGGTACTGTTGGGCATGAAGGATGGAATCATTCCTGCTCCAGCAGAGGCTATGGCGAAAAGTGATTCCCTCAGTTGAGTATGCGCCTTAATGCAAATACCACCCGCTTTAGAATTGAGCCATGCGGACAAAGCCGTCAGCTGCACACGATCCAGGGACTGTTCAACGCTAAATCCTTGATCTGACTATTCATGAATTCGCCACTCATAGCCCCCGCTACAACGGCTCATAGCATTTTTTGATTGAATCGGTTGACTTGTCTCGAGTAAGCTTCGAGCCATTCATCGGAGAGCAGCCATGTTGCACCACGCCCACTCAGACATTTGCCAGATCGCCAGCGTTTCGCGCTCGGTTGGCGCTGTGTGCGCGAACAACACGCTCTGCGCTGCACGATTTTATTTTGGGTATTGGTTTAGCCACTGGCGCGCCTGATACCCAACCGGCGCCCATGTTTCAGGGGTCGCCTACCAGAGAATTCTCACCCCCGGTCGGCTCCCCGACCGGGGGTTTTGTTTTTTCAGGCCCTAACAATTTATTAATTTGAGGATTTAACCCATGAACTACGCCACTTATTACCGCTTCGACCTTTGCACTGCATGGCGATTTATCAGCCGTCGTTCGGGACAGTCTGCCGCCTCCGAACGGACCCACATTGGTGGCAAGCATGAACTCACGACCTGTCCGGTCAATCGTCGAACACCCCACTAGGGCCGAGCGCGCGGGAAATCCCGCCGCCTGCCCAGGAAGCTCACATCATGAACGCAACCGCCTGCGCACTACCCACCGCTACCCCAGAAAGCAAAAACGTCTTGACCCAACGCCTGCCCAGCGCAGCGCAACTCAAGCAGCAATTGCCGCTGAGCACACTGTTGTGCAATCAGGTCAGCGAACAACGCCAAGCCATCCGCGCCATCCTCAACGGTGAAGACGCCCGACTGTTGATTGTGGTCGGCCCCTGCTCTATCCACGACCCTCAATCAGCCCTTGAATACGCCAGCCATCTGGCGGCTCTGTCCCGCGATATCAGCAAGGACGTGCTGTTGGTGATGCGTGCCTACATCGAAAAACCGCGCACCACGGTGGGATGGAAAGGTCTGGCCTACGACCCCCATCTGGACGGCAGCGATGATATGGCCCACGGCCTCACACTGTCGCGAGAATTGATGATCGAAATGTTGCGCATGGGGCTGCCTGTTGCCACCGAACTGTTGCAACCCATTGCTGCTGGATACTTCGACGACTTGCTGGGCTGGGTGGCGATTGGCGCACGCACAACCGAATCACAGATACACCGGGAAATGGCCAGTGGCCTTGACCTGCCCGTAGGCTTCAAAAACGGCACCGATGGCGGGGTTTCCATTGCCTGCGATGCCATGCGTTCCGCGGCACATAGCCATCGACACTTCGGCGTGGATGATCGAGGCCATCCGGCCATAGTCTTGACCCCAGGCAACCCTGATACCCACTTGGTATTACGCGGCGGTCACAGCGGCCCGAACTACGACTGCGCACATGTAGCCAAAGCACGTGCCGGGCTTGAGAAAAATGGCATCTCCGTACGCCTGATGGTGGATTGCAGCCATGCCAACAGCGGCAAAGACCCGCTGCGCCAACCCGACGTCTTCAACGATGTGCTTGCGCAACGGCTCGCGGGGGATGACTCAGTGATCGGCATGATGCTCGAAAGCCATCTCTTCGAAGGTTGCCAACCCCTGAGTGACGACATGCGCTACGGCGTGTCTGTGACCGACGGCTGCCTTGGCTGGGAGGCGACCGAGCACTTATTGCGAAATGCCGCTACCCAACTGCGCCAACAACGGATAAAGACCAACGTCATCGGCTAGCCTTGCTCCCCTGCGCAACCCGGCATTGCCATGCCTGCGGTTGCGCAAGAACAGGAGCGTACCTGTCAGGCAGGCCAATTCAAGCGGTCTGACAATTCAGCACAACCAGCCAGATATGCGCTCCCCCTCGGCAGGATTGCTGCTAATGAGGCTCTAATCCAGGCTTATGAGCCGCTAAGGCTATCCAACTCCCCAGCACAACAACGCTCAGGTTGTCATCTAGGGTGTTGTCTATGGATCAACCATCTTGCGAGGATGCGCATAGACATGGATACGTCAGCCCATACGCAGTACCCGATTGTTTTGGTGCACGGGCTTTTTGGCTTCGACCACATCGGCCCGTTCAACTATTTCAAAGGCATCAAGCAGGCACTCAATAACGCTGGTGCCACTGTTTACGTAGCGCAAGTATCAGCCGCCAACAGCAATGAGTTACGCGGTGAGCAATTACTTGAGCAAGTACACGCCATTTGTCGTCATTACGGTTCACCCAAGGTCAACCTGATCGGCCACAGCCAGGGCGCCCTGACCTCCCGTTATGCAGGCGCTATCGCCCCGCAGGCCGTGGCGTCCGTCACCTCTGTCAGCGGCCCCAACCACGGCTCAGAACTGGCCGACCGTTTGCGTCAGGCGTTTACCCCGGGCAAACGTCCAGAGCTGGTCGTCGCGGCCTTGACCACAGCATTTGGCTCGTTCATGTCCGCCATCAGCGGCCAACCGAACAATCCGCAGGATGCACTCAGTGCGTTAAATGCGCTGACGACAAAAGGCGTAGCGCAATTCAACCGCAAATACCCGCAAGGTTTACCCGGCGTCTGGGGCGGCATGGGCCCGGAACAGGCCAATGGCGTTTTCTATTATTCCTGGAGCGGGATCATTAAAGGGTCACTCCTGTCCGAGTCGATCAACATCCTGGACCCCTTGCACAATGCCTGCCGGGTCTTCGCACGTTTCTTCACCCATGAAACCAAACAAAACGACGGAATGGTGGGGCGTTTCAGCTCGCATTTAGGCCATGTCATTCGTTCGGATTACGCGCTGGACCACATGGACACGATTAATCACTTGGCAGGCAGGCGCCCCCCAAAAGCCGTAGACCCCGTGAAGCTATATGTCGAGCATGCCCAGCGTCTGAAGGCCAAAGGCCTGTGACGCACCAAGAGCGATTCATCTCAGGAACTTTTGCCGAGAAAAAACGGACTGAATCCGGTAGTCTCACCACTTTATTGAAAGGAGCACTCTCTCATGGCTAAAGCCACCGCCCGTCACATCCTTGTTGCCAGCGAAGCCAAGTGCAATGAACTGAAAACACAAATCGAAGGCGGCGCTGATTTCGCTGAAGTCGCCAAAGCCAACTCTACTTGCCCTTCAAGCCGTCAAGGTGGCGATCTGGGTTCTTTTGGTCCAGGCCAAATGGTTAAAGAATTCGACACTGTAGTGTTCAGCGCACCGATTAACGTGGTTCAAGGCCCGGTTAAAACCCAGTTCGGCTACCACCTGCTAGAAGTCACCAGCCGTCAGGACTAACTCTGCGGTTTTGTGTGATAACGGCCCGCCCTTTGGTGGGCCGTTTCGTATCCGCAGCCTTAACCTCGTGCTACGTTTCCTCATTCATGAATGAATCGTGTCTCACTTGGGGGAATTGATCATGAGCCTTAAGGGTAAAACTGCATTGGTAACCGGCTCCACCAGTGGCATTGGTCTGGGCATTGCGATGAGCCTGGCCAAAGCGGGGGCTGACGTAGTACTCAACGGGTTCGGCGATGCCAGCAAAGTCATCGCAGACGTTGAACAATTCGGTGGTCGGGTTGGCCATCATGCTGCCGACGTCAGCGACCCCACCCAGATTGCCGACATGATCAGCTATGGCGAACGTGAATTCGGCGGCATTGATATTCTGGTCAACAACGCAGGCATCCAGCATGTGGCCAGCGTCGAACAATTCCCGGTTGAGCGCTGGGACGCGATCATCGCCATCAACCTGTCAGCGGTGTTTCATAGCACCCGCCTCGCCCTGCCCGGCATGCACAAGCGCAATTGGGGACGCATCGTCAATATCGCATCGGTTCACGGGCTGGTTGGCTCGGCGGGCAAATCGGCCTATGTAGCTGCCAAACATGGCGTGATCGGTCTGACCAAAGTCGTAGGACTGGAAACCGCCACCAGCAACATCACCTGCAACGCCATCTGCCCCGGCTGGGTGCTCACCCCACTGGTGCAAAATCAAATTGATCAACGCATCAGCCAGGGCATCGACCCCTATCAGGCCCAACATGACCTGCTGGCCGAGAAGCAGCCCTCTCTGGAGTTTGTGACGCCGCCTCAACTGGGAGAGTTGGTGTTATTTCTGTGCAGCGAAGCAGCCAGCCAAGTGCGCGGCGCCGCCTGGAATGTCGATGGGGGTTGGCTCGCGCAGTAACAGCACATATTTACGCCCCCCCAACATGCAAATATGCACGTTTGCCCTGCACTTATTCCGGTTGTAATGGGCAAATTTGCACTGTTAGCATCGAGCATCGTTCGCCTGCGGACAGCCCTAAAAACAAGACAAAGCAGGGAGTTAGTGATGACTGCTCAGGTTTCTTCCACACCGGCACCGTATGTTGAGGTCGTTCAATCCGAAATTCTGGCTCACGTGCGCAACCATATTGGCCACCTGACCCTGAACCGCCCAAGCGGCCTCAATGCCATCAATCTGAACATGGTGCGCGAACTTCAGCGTCACCTCGACACGTGGGCCAAAGACGTCAACGTCAAAGCGGTGGTTCTGCGCGGTGCGGGTGACAAAGCCTTCTGCGCAGGCGGTGATATCCGCTCGCTGTACGACAGCTACCGCCATAAAAACTCCCTGCATACCGCGTTCTTCGAAGAGGAATACGCCCTCGATCTGGCCCTGCACCACTACCCCAAACCCGTTCTGGCGCTGATGGACGGTTTAGTCTTGGGCGGCGGCATGGGACTGGTTCAGGGCGCTGATCTGCGTGTCGTCACTGAGCGTAGCAAGCTGGCAATGCCGGAAGTCGGCATCGGGTATTTCCCGGATGTGGGCGGCAGCTATTTTTTGACCCGTACGCCTGGCCAATTGGGCACCTATCTGGGTGTCAGCGGTGTACAGATTCGCGCCAGTGACGCGCTGTATTGCGGGCTTGCAGACCGGTACATCGTCAGCAGCGTCTTGCCCGATCTTGACCGTGCACTCGACTCGATGAAATGGCGCTCCGCGCCTCTGGACGATCTCAAGGCCCAGCTTGAGCGGCTGACCGTCGATACCCTGCCCGACCCGCCGCTAAAAAAACTGCGCACACTGATTGATAACACCTTCAATGCCCAGACCGTCCCTGACATCGTCGCCCGGCTGCGTGCGACCTCTGACCCGGCGCACCAAGCCTGGGCTAATGAAACGGCTGACCTGCTGCACACCCGCTCGCCTCTGGCCATGGCCGTCACCCTCGAAATGCTGCGCCGTGGCCTTGCGCTACCGCTTGAACAATGTTTCGCGCTGGAGCTGCACCTGGATCGTCAATGGTTCGACCGTGGCGATTTGATTGAAGGGATACGCGCGCTGATTATCGACAAAGACAAAACACCGCACTGGAATCCACCGACGCTAGACGCCCTGGATGCGGATAAAGTCGCGAGTTTTTTCATTAACTTTAAACCTGCGGGAGTCTGAGCCATGCAGGACATCGAACTGAGCGAAGAACACGTAATGATTCGCGACATGGCCCGTGATTTTGCCCGTAGCGAAATCGCGCCACATGCCCAGGCGTGGGAAAAAGCAGGCTGGATTGACGACGCTCTGGTCGCGAAAATGGGCGAGCTGGGTTTGCTCGGCATGGTAGTACCAGAAGAATGGGGTGGCACCTATGTTGATTACGTAGCCTACGCCCTGGCGGTCGAAGAGATTTCGGCCGGCGATGGTGCCACCGGCGCGCTGATGAGCATTCATAACTCGGTAGGCTGTGGCCCGATCCTCAAATACGGCAACGAAGCGCAAAAGCAAACCTGGCTGGCAGAACTTGCCAGCGGTCAAACCATTGGCTGTTTTTGCCTGACTGAACCGCAGGCCGGCTCCGAAGCCCACAACCTGCGTACCCGCGCAGAACTGCATGACGGCCACTGGGTGATCAACGGCGCCAAACAGTTTGTCAGCAACGGCAAGCGCGCCAAACTCGCCATCGTGTTTGCCGTCACTGATCCTGAGCTGGGTAAAAAGGGCCTTTCTGCGTTCTTGGTGCCAACTGATACGCCGGGCTTTATCGTCGATCGCACAGAACACAAAATGGGCATCCGCGCCTCGGACACCTGCGCTGTCACGCTGAGCAACTGCACCGTGCCGCAAGCCAATTTGCTGGGTGAACGCGGCAAGGGCCTGGCGATTGCCCTGTCCAATCTTGAAGGCGGTCGCATCGGTATTGCCGCGCAAGCGCTGGGGATCGCCCGTGCAGCATTTGAAGCCGCATTGGCCTACGCCCGTGATCGCGTGCAGTTTGATAAAGCGATCATCGAGCACCAAAGCGTTGCCAACATGCTGGCCGACATGCAAACCCGCCTCAATGCTGCGCGCCTGCTGATCCTGCACGCTGCGCGCCTGCGCAGCGCCGGCAAGCCATGTCTGTCAGAGGCGTCGCAAGCCAAACTGTTTGCTTCGGAGATCGCCGAGTACGTGTGCTCCAAAGCCATTCAGATTCACGGCGGGTATGGCTACCTGGAGGATTACCCGGTCGAGCGTTACTACCGCGATGCGCGCATTACCCAGATCTACGAAGGTTCTAGCGAGATTCAGCGGATGGTGATTGCACGAGAGCTGAAAAACTACCTGATCTGAACCTGCCCCCTCCAGGAGCGCACAAATGCGGTTCTGGAGGGGTTAAGGCCTTTTAGCTGACGCACGCTTGCACGCCATCCAGACCCCGCGGTGTTCAGGCACAACCCGTCACTGATGCTTGAACTGCGCTTCACGCTTGCCCACGAAAGCCGCCATGCCTTCTTTCTGGTCGTGAGTGGCAAACAGGGAGTGGAACACCCGACGTTCAAAGCGCACGCCTTCTGCCAGGGTCACTTCAAAGGCGCGGTTGACGCATTCTTTGGTCAACATCAATACCGGCAAGGATTTCTTGGCGATCAAAGCCGCCACTTTCAACGCCTCTTCAACCAATTCGTCAACCGGCACCACGCGCGACACCAGCCCCGAGCGCTCAGCTTCAGCCGCGTCGATCAAGCGCCCGCTCAAGCACATCTCCATGGCTTTCGCCTTGCCCACAGCGCGGGTCAAGCGCTGCGTGCCGCCCATACCCGGCAACACGCCGAGGTTGATTTCAGGCTGGCCAAATTTGGCGTTATCACCGGCCAAAATGAAGTCGCACATCATGGCCAGCTCACAACCACCGCCCAAGGCAAACCCGGCCACTGCCGCAATAATTGGTTTGCGGCGGGTCGATACGCGCTCGCTGTCTGAAAACAGGTCGTCCAGATAAATTTGCGGGTAGGTCAGATCGGCCATTTCCTTGATATCGGCCCCGGCCGCAAAGGCTTTTTTAGACCCCGTAAGCACGATGCAACCGATCTCGTTATTCGCCTCCAACTGATCCAGCGCTTGATTGACTTCGCTCACCAGCTGCGCATTCAAGGCATTGAGCGCCTGTGGCCGGTTCAGGGTAATCAGGCCAACATGCCCGTGAATGTCCAACAGCAAGGTTTCGTAACTCATGGATAAGGTCCTCAATTCAAAGATTGCGCGAAATGACCATGCGCTGAATATCGCTGGTGCCTTCATAAATCTGACACACCCGCACATCGCGATAGATGCGCTCCAGCGGGAAGTCGCTCAAATAGCCATACCCCCCCAAGGTTTGCAACGCCTTGGAACACACCCGCTCAGCCATTTCCGACGCAAACAGCTTCGCCTGCGAAGCCTCGACCAAGGCCGATTGCCCGCTGTCACGTAACGCGGCGGCGTATTGCACCATCTGGCGGGCCACCGCAATTTCAGTCGACATGTCTGCCAAACGAAAGGCCACGGCTTGATGCTGGACCAAAGGCTGACCAAACGTGACACGCTCGCGAGCGTAATCACGAGCCGCCTCAAAGGCCGCGCGCGCCATCCCCACCGCTTGTGAGGCAATGCCGATGCGACCGCCTTCGAGGTTGCCCAGCGCGATTTTGTAGCCCTGCCCTTCTTCACCCAAAAGATTGCCCAGCGGGATTTTCATCTCCGTAAACAGGATCTGGCAGGTGTCGGAGGCGTGCTGCCCCAGCTTGTCTTCGACGCGGGCCACGCTGTAACCCACCGTATCGGTGGGCACGATAAAGGCACTGATGCCGCGCTTGCCGGCGGCGGGGTCCGTGACCGCAAACACAATCACCACCCCTGCGTTTTGCCCCGAGGTAATAAATTGCTTACAGCCATTGAGCACGTAGCCGTCAACTTCACGCCGAGCACGGGTTTTCAGGTCACTGGCGTCAGAACCGGCCTGAGGCTCGGTCAGTGCAAACGCCCCGAGCATGGCGCCGCTGGCCAAAGGCATCAGAAAGTCGCTTTTTTGCTGCTCGGTACCGTACTTCAGGATTGGCACACAACCCACCGAGTTGTGCACGCTCATGATGGTGGAGCATGCACCGTCCCCGGCGGCGATTTCCTCCAGGGCCATCGCGTAAGCCTGATAACCGGTATCACAACCACCCCATTGTTCAGGGACCAACATGCCGAAGAACCCCAGCTCGGCCATTTGCGTGATGGCTTCGCGAGGAAAACGATGCTGCTTGTCCCACTCAGCTGCAAAGGGCTTCAAACGCTCTTGGGCGAACTGGCGGGCCGCTTCACGAATGTGTAACTGTTCGGATGTGGGGAGCATAAAAATTCCTTAGTACAGGCATTCCACAGCAATCGCCGTGGCTTCGCCGCCGCCGATGCAAATTGCGGCCACGCCGTGTTTGAGTTTTTGTTGGCGCAACGCCGAGAGTAGCGTGACCAGAATCCGCGCACCCGAGGCCCCGATCGGGTGACCCAGCGCGCAGGCGCCACCATGAATATTGACGTTGCTGTGTGGCAGATCCAGTTCGCTCATGGTCACCAGACTCACCACCGCAAAGGCCTCGTTGATTTCGAACAGGTCGACTTCATTCAGGCTCCAGCCGGTCTTGCTCATCAGACGCTTGATCGCGCCCACCGGTGCGGTCGGGAACAAACTTGGCTCATCGGCAAACGCCGCATGCCCGTGGATCACGGCCAGTGGCGTGAGGCCACGTTGTTGCGCGTGTGAACGGCGCATCAGCACCAATGCAGCCGCCCCGTCAGAAATGGAGCTGGAATTGGCCGCCGTGACAGTGCCACCGTCGCGAAAGGCAGGCTTCAACGTCGCAATTTTCGCCAAATTGGCTTTTGGCGGTTGTTCGTCATGGCTGATCAGGCGCTGTTCTTTACCCACTGTGACCTGCACCGGCACGATTTCAGCGCTGAAGCTACCGTCACTGATCGCCTGCTGAGCGCGGGTCAATGACGCTACGGCAAACGCATCTTGCGCTTCACGACTGAAGCCATGGGCGTGCGCGCAGTCTTCAGCGAACGTGCCCATCAAACGACCTCGTTCGTAGGCGTCTTCCAGGCCATCGAGGAACATGTGATCCAGTACCCGGCCATGCCCCATGCGATAACCACTGCGCGCACGGTCCAGCAAATAAGGGGCATTCGACATGCTTTCCATACCGCCTGCCACCACCACATCGACGCCGCCAGCTAGCAAACGATCGTGCGCCAGAATGGTTGCTTCCATGCCCGAGCCACACATCTTGTTCAGCGTGGTACAACGCGTGCCTTTGTCCAGCCCGGCACCCAGCGCGGCCTGACGGGCAGGCGCCTGCCCCAGGCCTGCCGACAGCACACAACCAAACAACACCTCTTCGACGCTATCGCTGGCAATACCCGCCCGCTCCACGGCTGCACGAATCGCGGCTGCACCCAGTTGCGGGGCCGTGAGGCCCTTGAAGTCGCCTTGAAAGCCACCCATGGGCGTGCGGGCAACGCTGACAATTACCACCGGATCATTCACTAACGTCATTTCGTTCTCCTTATTTCACAGCCATGCGCAGAGCACCATCAAGACGGATCACTTCGCCGTTGAGCATGCTGTTTTCAATGATGTGCCGAACCAGCGACGCATACTCGTCAGGCTTGCCCAAACGCGCAGGAAAAGGCACGCCAGCGGCCAGGGACTCGCGCACTTGCGGCGTCATGCCCACCATCATCGGTGTTTCAAAAATACCGGGGGCGATGGTCATCACACGAATGCCGAACCGCGCCAACTCACGGGCCGCCGGTAATGTGAGGCTGGCAATCGCCCCCTTGGATGCGGCATACGCGGCCTGACCGATCTGACCCTCAAAGGCGGCCACCGACGCCGTATTGATGATCACACCGCGCTCACCTTCAGCATCTGCAGTGGTTTGAGCGATGGCCGCAGCCGCCAGACGCAGCATGTTGAAACTGCCAATCAAATTGACATTAATGACTTGGCTGAAGCTTTCCAGCGCGTGCGGGCCATTTTTGCCGAGGATCTTTTCGCCGCGCACAATGCCCGCGCAATTGACCAAGCCATTGAGGCCACCAAACGTTGCGACGGCGGCCTCGACCGCCGCCTGCGCTGCATCAGCCTGGCTGATATCAGCCACCGCGCTGCGGGCCTGATCGCCCAGCTTGAGTGCTTGTGCTGCCACTGCATCGGCGTTCAAGTCCACCAACATCACTTTGGCACCCGCCTTGACCAACATGTGGGCCGTGGCTGCGCCGAGTCCCGACGCTGCGCCTGTGACGATAAAAACGTTGTCTGCGATCTGCATGATGATTCCTGAGGTTAAGCGCTGACGTTGGCGTTGGCGGCCAGGTCGGCTTTGGCGATTTCCTGATTGCGCAAAATAAAGCGCTGCAACTTGCCGCTGGGGGTTTTTGGCAACTCGCTGACAAATTCGATTTCACGGGGGTAGGCATGCGCAGCAAGGCGTTGTCGCACATGCAGGCGCAGGGTCTCAGCCAACTGCGCATCGCCCAGAAAGTGCGGACTGAGCACCACAAAGGCTTTGACCAGTTCAGTGCGCTCGGGATCGGGCTTGCCGACTACGGCGGCTTCAACCACGGCCGGGTGTTCGATCAGGGCACTTTCCACGTCGAATGGCCCCACGCGATAACCCGAGGTGGTAATCACATCATCACTGCGCCCGACGAAACTGATACTGCCATCGGGGTTCAGCTCAACTGTGTCACCGCTCAAGTAATAGTCGCCGACAAAGGCTTTGGTGGTGAACCCGTGATAGCCGCCAAACCAGCACATGGGTGACTGGCTGCGATCGACCGCCAAAATTCCCGGCTGACCCACGGGCAGTTCCTGATGGTTGTCGTCCAGCACCACAATTCGGTGCCCCGGTGAGGCAAAGCCAGCCGCGCCCATGTGCACCGGGTGATCCAGGCCGTGGTGATTACACAACACCATGCCGACTTCGGTTTGACCGTAATGGTCATGAATGGTGACGTCCAGGTGCTCGGCGAACCAGCGGATGACCTCCGGGTTCAGCGGCTCGCCTGCACTGCTCACCGCCCGCAGTTGGCCCTTGATCGGCTCGGCGAACGTTTTGCCCGCAGCAATCAGCATGCGATAGGCGGTGGGTGAACCCGTGAGGTTGGTGATGCCGTATTTCTTGATCACGCGACAGGTGCTTTCGACCGTGAACGGCCCGTCATACAGCGTGATCGGATGCCCCAGCGACAATGGCCCGGTGATGCCAAAGTAAATGCCATACGCCCAACCCGGATCGGCCAGGTTCCAGAACGCATCTTCAGGACGAAGGTCTACGGCGTCGCGGGTGTAACTCTGAAACGCCACAATGGCTTTGAGCGGTACCAACAAGGGTTTGGCCGGGCCGGTTGTTCCGGAGGTGAACATCAGCAGAAAGGGGTCTTCGCCGCTCAACATCACCGGCTCACACTGTGCAGAATGGTTCTCCAGCTCGGCCCAAAAACTGAAATCGCCGCGCACCAGCCCCTGCCCCTTGGCGCCAGACACCGTCACAATCGTCGGGCATTGGTTGACGTCATTGAGCTTGGCGCGATTGGCTGCATCGGTGACCACCAGCGCCGCGCCAGAGCTGTTAAGCCGATGCTCGATGGCCTTGGGTCCAAATGCGGTGAACAGTGGTTGATAGATCGCGCCAATACGCCACGCCGCAAGCACGACCACCAGCAACTCAACGTTACGCGGCAGTAAACCGGCGACTTTGTCGCCTCGCTTAACCCCTTGGGCCAGCAGGAAATTGGCAAAGCGGGCCGCGTGATCCTGAAGCTGGGTGAAGGTGTAAGCCGCGCTGCTGGCGTTACGTCCCTCCCAGAACAGCGCAATACGTCCCGGTAGCGCGTGCCGGTCACAGCATTCGACACAGGCATTGAGTGCCGTCAAATCGCCATCCAGGGCGTGGCTTACCGTATGTTGATAGTCAAAGTCACTCATCGCGGTCAGATAGTCGCGCATCAGCACAATCCCTCGGTCTTTTTATAGGAATGGGAACCGTCGAAAATCCTGCTGATAATCGCCCTGCCAAGGCTCTGCAACAATGGTCAAACCGCTCAAGCTGATTGACTGGTTTGGCCAATAGACTGACGCAATCCTGATGGGCGCCGCCCGGGCACCAGGCTGCGCTGCGGGGTGAAGTGGCCGTGAAGCCGACCACTGCAATATGTCTGAGACGTGGGGGTATTAACTGGTTTTTTGTTGACGCAAGTACTCAAGCACGGCGGTTTGATCCCCGGCAAATACGATGCGTCCGGCCTTTTTCTCACGCTGAAAGGCGTACATCGGATCGTAATATTCACGCAGCAAGCCTTCGATCCACACCCGATGTAAATCTACCGATCCGCAACGCGCCTGCTCTTGCAGCGCACTGTTCATCACATCGTGCAAGCGCTGATAACGCTCGCCACCCAGGCGTTTTTGAATGTTTGCCAGGCTTTCCAGCAACCGCTGAGAAAACAATGTGAAGCCGTGATCGCCATTTTTGGCGGTAAATTCGGCACACAACTCAATCACGTAATCGCGCAGGATGCGCTCAACCCGACTGTGAACGCTGTCTTCCAGCCACACCATGGGCGCGGTCTGCATGGTTTGGTACAGCGCCAGCGGCAAGGCACAACTGCCCACCGTTCGGCTTTCGTCTTCGAGCACGAAGCGTTCGAGTCCTTTGTCTCGTTTTTTCAGCACGTCAATGGCCAAGCGGTTTTCGAAATCAATGTTGGACGGTTGTCCGGTTGCGCGCTTGCCAAAACTGGAGCCACGATGGTTGGCATGCCCTTCAAGGTCCAACGCATTGTCCAGTTGCACCAGCACATCGGTTTTACCCGTGCCAGTCATGCCGCCCAACACCAGCAGATCGCACTGTGCAACGGCATCGTCGAGGGTTTGAATCAAGAAGGTACGCAGCGCTTTATAGCCGCCGGTGATGCGCGGGTAATTGATCCCGGCCTCGTCCTTGAGCCACTGTTGGACGATTTGCGAACGCATGCCACCGCGAAAACAATACAGGCACCCTTCAGGGTTGGCCCGCGCAAAATCTGCCCACGCCTGCAATCGCTCGGCCTTGGTCGCACCCGAAACCAGTTGATGCCCCAGTACCACCGCCGCTTGCTGGCCTTGTTGCTTGTAACACGTACCCACGCGTTCGCGTTCATGGTCAGTCATGAGCGGCAAATTGACCACGCCGGGGAATGCACCCTTGTGAAATTCAATCGGCGCGCGGGTGTCCATCATCGGCCGATCGTTGATGAACAGATCGCGCAAGTCGGTTATGTCATGAGCCATCATGAAACCTCAACCGCGTACGTCTGTCGCTCAACCAACTGGCCGATAGGCTGAAGGTTCAAACCATTGTCACGTGCCATTTGCAGGAAGGCTTCGTTGCCGTCCGCGCTGACAGCTACCAACAGGCCGCCACTGGTTTGCGGGTCGCACAGCACGCGCTTGTGCAGCTCTTGCACCGGCGAAATCTTGCTCGCGTAGCTATCAAAATTGCGCAACGTGCCACCCGGCACACAACCTTGTTCCAGGTAGTACTCCACCGAGTCAAGGCGCGGCACCTTGGCGTATTCAATTTTCGCGCTCAGGCCACTGCCATCGGCCATCTCCACCAAGTGCCCAAGCAGGCCAAAACCGGTGACATCCGTCATCGCGGTGACGCCCTCCAGTTTGGCAAACTGACTGCCGACTTTGTTCAGCGTGCACATCCAGTCACGCGCTACGCCAACATCCTCGGGGCGTAATTTGCCTTTCTTTTCGGCGGTGGTGAGGATGCCGATGCCCAAGGGTTTGGTCAGGTACAACAAGCATCCGGCGGTTGCCGTGTCATTGCGCTTCATTTGGCGCTTATTGACGACACCCGTCACTGCCAGACCAAAAATCGGTTCGGGGGTGTCAATCGAGTGCCCACCGGCCAGCGGGATGCCCGCCTCATCACACACGGCACGACCGCCGCGTATCACTTCGCGGGCCACTTCGGGCGCCAGCACATTCACCGGCCAACCCAAAATGGCAATGGCCATCAGCGGATCGCCCCCCATCGCGTAAATGTCGCTAATGGCGTTGGTGGCCGCAATTCGGCCGAAATCATAGGGATCATCGACGATAGGCATAAAGAAATCGGTGGTCGAGACCACACCGCGTTCGTCATCCAGGGCATACACCGCCGCATCGTCACGCGACGCATTACCGACCCACAAATTCGGATCAAGGTGTTGCGCGCCGCTGCCGGCGAGGATGACTTCAAGCACCTGAGGCGAAATTTTACAGCCACATCCCGCTCCGTGGCTGTACTGCGTCAGGCGAATCGGCTCGCTCATAGGGCACCTTTAATAGATATCAAAGCGCCGGATACTAGCAGAGCGGGCCAGCCCGCAGGCATTAGACCTTGCCGCGGGCCATACAAAGCACGATCACACCCGCAGCAAGAACGGTTCCAGAGGGATGACCGGCATGCTCAAAAGAGACTCATAAGTCACGCATGTAGTGCCTCAAAATAATCACTACATATTTATTGACGACAGCTTTTCGCCCTTGCATGATGCAGACGTCTTCCCCACCGGAAGCGTTGGAAAAAGTCGTTGTAAGCACGCTCGACGAACCGTCGGGCTGTTCCGGGACAGGTACTGCCCACAAGGCAGAATTGATGAAGCTGACCTGGCTTGATCGTCCGCGTTTTAGGCGACAGAGGCTAGCGAAACGTCCTCAATAGGCTTGTGGCTGATGCAGTAAGCATCCCAGGCATAGGGGTTCACGCTAAGCTTCATCGTTAAAAACGCTTATGTAGTAGACAGCGTCAACTACTACATGGGACGTACTCAAGGCTGGATCTGCTTTAGATGGACACTGCGTAGCGCTGCAAACGCAGTTGCGCGAATCAATTAGACAGATCAACGAGTGGTCAAGGAGTTAGCTATGAACCTGAATAATCAACCGACTATTAATGAGCTGGCTCGACTGTTCGCTGCCCAAAAAGACACCCTGAGCGACCACATCTTGTGGGTGAGCGATACCGGTGAAGTGCGTATTGAACCTGTTACCGCCTGCCATGAAAACACCCCATTTGAAGAGCATCGTCCGGCACTGCGAACCCACCTGAAAATGTACCGTCGCGGTCAAGGTTATGTGGGTAAAAAAGCAGCCGCTGATAAAACGTTCATAACAGAAGTTTTGCAAACCCTGACCCTTAACTGGGAAAAGGCACAGACAAACGCTGACATCGTGAAAGTGGACCGCTACAGCTAATATTGCTTGTGCGTTCTGCTGCAAACCGTTTCTTTGATATGTTCACCGCCCTTGCCTTGCAGTCTTGGGCGGTGATCCAGAAGCAACTCGCCAACATCCAGCGTTGGTGTTGTTGATAAAAACCTGCCGATCCATGAAAGCGTAGGCGAGCCAACGTATCTTCTGCCCGTCAAGGCACCCCCATCACCAAAGTACCACTGCCCGTAAATGGCCCCGGCGCCGGGAAGCTGCGCGGCTGTCGTACCAAAACAAATGTCACATCATCGCTGCCTGCACTATTGGTAATGCGAGTCAAAAAAGAACTGCCCGGCCCTATTAAAACCCCTCCCCGCAATAACCCCGTGCCCAGTTGCATATGACTCATGGCAAGCAGCCCAGAATTGAATACTGCCCCTGCTCCTTTTAACGTGATGGTAACAGGCATGCTCACGCCCGAATCCGGGCACGAGTAATTCAATCTCAGCCCTTTAACCACAGGGCTACTGCTTGCGCTTTCCCCCAAGAGCGCCGGATCAACATTATCGAAATTTACATCAATCGCTTTGTTCGCATTAATTGTGCAGGTGGAAGGTTCGATGATCAAACTGTTCGCGGCATACAGATAAACCCTAAATGTAGGTGGCAACGGTGCACCGGTATTATTGGTCTGTTTTAAATACACGGTTCCCAAAAGGTCACCTTTATGGATGCTAATGGGATTGCCTGGCCCCCCTTGAGTAGACAAATACATAAACGTTTTAAGGTCGATACCCACGCCATTGTTTTTCAGGGAAACGATGTGAATACCGCGTTTGACGGGCACAGAGTAGCGGTTGCCATTAATGCTTAGGCCCGGTTTGTACGCCACAAACTTATGACCCGGCACAAGGGCATTATCGACGGTGTGCCAATAGTCCGTGGCATTCCCGGACGAATTACCGTCTGGGGTATATCGGCATTCAAGGTGGTAACCATCCAGCCGGATCGAATCCGCTCCAGGTGTTGCCTTGATGGGAACATTTATAGAAATACTACTTTTATCAACATGTAACCACGGCCCGCCATTAACTCGACACTGCCCCGCAATAACTGCATGAGAGAACAACACCACCAACAAGCCCAACACATAATTCATATTGATCTCACTCTGATCTATCCACTGACCGATAGACACACCTCACGCATGAATTTACTGCCCCCCCTTTAAGGGTTTTGAACTTTAACAAACTGCGCTCAAATCCTTTGTAGGAATTGACTGATCAACTTGTTTATTCCTCAGATTATTTCCGCGGGATATTTACTCTTGTTAATCGTCGACCGTACAAGGCTTAAGCATTTACTTGCGGGCGCACGCTACAGATCTAAGCTCAGACGATTACCACTCAAGTTCTGCGTCAAGAAATGCGCGTCGCCATCAGCGATGAAGACAGATAACCCCTTACCGCGGCATGTAATCGCGCTGCCAGCGCCGTGGGATTTTCAGCGAGACAACGCCGAGCAACGCGGCAAAACCTGCACTGAACAGCAAGGCTTTGACCCCGAAATGCGCTTCGAGCACTGCGCCGATCACCGCCCCCATCAACATGCCGCTCCAGGGCACCAACTGCACGCGCCAACCGCTGCGCCGCTCACCCAGCAGCCAACGCCCCAGGCCACGGCCGAAACGCGACAACGCGCCCGTCACGTAGGTCAGCCCGACCGGCAGCCCGTTGACTTGCTCCACCGCCGCATTAAGCATGCCCATCGCCAATATCGCAGCCAATAAGGCAGGTACTTGCGACTCAAAGGGCAATAACGCGGCACCACAGAGCAATCCGGCGATGCCCAGCATCAAAGGCAAGGCACGGCGTCTGCCCCAGCGTCCCAGTAAAATACCCAACGTATTGCCCACGATAAAGGCCAGTACCGCAAAGGCCAGTCGCACGATCAAACTGAGATCGCCCTGACTGATGGCCACCGCCAGCCGCGTGGTGTTACCACTCATGAACGAGACAAAATCGCCAGTGGCCAAGAATCCGATGGCATCAGTCATGCCCGCCAGCACCGACAGGCTCCCGACCAGCCCCAACCCTACCCGCCCGCGCCAGGCACGCACGCGCACATGCAGCGGATTGATCGGACGTCTACGCGCAACAGGCAGCATCGGGAGAACCTCATGAAGGTGAATACACTTGAATGATGGCCAATTGAGTACAGTCTGACCAGTGCACAGATCAAACCAATGGACGCATTCAGTTACGTGTGCGACTAAAGGGCAAACGAACCAATCTCAAAACAGGCGTCTAATAAACACTTTGTTCAGGGATGACGGGCACTTCGGTGTTTGTACGGCAAGGAGCGCACTCGCCCGGATTCACACAGAAGCCCCCCATGATCCCACTCACCTGGAAGAAACCTCGCCTCGCACTGGCCGCGATCCCGCTGTTACTGATCGCAGGCGCCGTCAGCCTGTCCTCCCATGTTGAGGACGCTTTTGCGCAACCTGCCGATGGCGTGCAAACCCTGGTATTCATGCGCCACGCCGAAAAACCGGCCGACGGGCTTGGTCAACTCACCTGTCAGGGCCTGAACCGCGCCATCGATCTGGCCACGGTACTGCCGCAAAAATATGGCAAAGCGGATTATGTGTTTGCAGCCAACCCTTCACGCCAGGTTGAAGAAGGCATCGACGATGATGCCTACAGCTACGTGCGCCCGATGATGACCATCAACCCCAGCGCGATTAAATTGGGCTTGCCGATCAACCTGGCCTTTTCAGCCAATGACACCCGTCAACTGGCCGATGAACTGACCGATGACAAGTACCACAACGCAACCATCTACACGGCCTGGTCCCATGGCTACCTGCCCGAATTGATCAACACGGTTGCAGCCAAGGCAACGGGTAAAAAAATGTCGCTGACTGAAGACTGGGCAAACAACGACTTTGACTCTTTATATGTGCTGACCCTGACCTGGCATAACGGCAACGCCACGTTGGTGAGCCGTGTTGACCATCAAGGCCTGAATAACGGTGCCAAAGCCTGCCCCACCTGATTACGCCAGAGCCGCGCGGGTCGGCGCATGGCAGCGCACGGCCCAACTGACGCCTCCCAGCAGCAGCGTCACCGCCAGCGCCTCAAGTAACGTAGGCCAGCGTTGCAGGTAGACAAAGCCATACAACAGCGCAAACACCGTTTCAAACACAATCAGTTGCCCGCTTAACGTCAATGGAAGACGCCTTGTAGAGGCGTTCCACATCCTGTTGCCAAACCAGGAGCCCAGCACCGCGCTCGCCAGGTTGATCAGCCAGAACATCTGCCAGCGCTGATCGCTGACCTCGATGTGTGCGGCGTCCAGCGACAGCGCGTTCGCCATGCCCCAGATCACGGCGCCCAGCACGCCGGTCACAACGCCCCACAAGCTCGACCATTCACCACTACTGAACGCACTGCACTTCAGAAAACGTGCATTCTCGGTGGCGAACCAGGTCCAGCAGACCAACGCGCCGATACCGCACGCAATCCCCAACACGTTGTCCGCCAAAGGCTGCTGCACACCGGCACCAAACAATGCCTCAAGGTTGATGCACAACATGCCGCCCACAACCAACAGCAAAGGCCAGATCAACCGCGCAAGCGGCACTGCCCCGGTATCGGTGCGCCCCATCCAGGTAATGCTCAAGGGCAACACCCCGACAATCAATGAGGCCACTGCGATACCCACGCCCTGAATCGAAGCTGACAGCAGCATGTAATAAATCAGATTCCCTAACAGGGCTAGCTTGAGCAGCGTCAGCACATCCCGCCCGCTCAGTTGCGTGATCAAACGGCGGACATCAGGCAGGATGAGCAGGAGCGAGACTGCGCCATACACGATAAAGCGCCCGCAACTGAGCAAAAGCGGACTGAACTCAGGAAGTATTTTTGGCACCAGAAACACCAGCCCCCACACAGCACCTGCCATGCCCGCATAGACTATCCCGCGTTTCATGTCGCTCTCTCATACCGTTCAATATGTTGGGAGATTAAGCAGGCACGCCGTCATGCACAAAGGATCATTCGGCATGCTGGCATTCCCTAGCGGAATGCGTTACAACGACGCCATCCACAACTGTAGAACCCCTTACCATCGCTTCGGCATCGAACGCTGCCGGTGGCAGCGGCTACGTCACTCAGGAGCTTGCTTGAGCCGATACCTCAAACACTTACCGCCGCTGGACACGCTCATCACCTTTGAAGCCGTCGGGCGCAATGGCAGCTTTACCCGAGCCGCCAGCGAGCTGTGCCTGACCCAAAGCGCGGTGAGCAAACAAATGCGTGCCCTTGAGGATCATCTCAAGTTGGCGCTGTTCGAACGCCAGCCCCGAGGGGTCAGTTTGACCCGCGCCGGGGCCAGCCTGTTCGGCGAGGTCAGCACCCTGCTCGAACGCCTGCAACACAGCGTTAATCGCATTAAAGTGCAACATGCACCCAATGCGGTGACCGTGTTGTGCACCCACGCGGTGGCACAGTTTTGGTTGTTTCCACGGCTGTTGGCATTTAACACGGCGCACCCTGGCATCACCGTCAACATCCACGCCAACAATGGTCTGGACGAATCCAGCACAGCGGATTACGATTTCTCGATTCTGTACGGCAATGGCAATTGGTCATCATTGAATGCCCAACCGTTGTTTGCCGAATGCGTGTACCCGGTGGTCAGCCCCGCCGTCCACTTGCCCGAGATCAAGCAACCGTCAGACTTGCAGGCCCTGCCCCTGATTGAGTTGGACTCATCAGGCTGGAATTGCATAGATTGGCGCGACTGGTTTCGCCACTTCGCAATTGAACACACACCTGCGCCCCAGCGGCCAACCTTCAACCAAATCACCTTGGCGTACCAAGCCATCGTGCAAGGAATGGGGGTTGGCCTGGGGTGGGATTTCATGGTGCGGGACAAAATCGATACCGGCGAACTGCGGCGGGTCGCGGCGTACGAATATATCAGCGGCAATGCTGACTATTTGGTGCACTCTCGGCATAAAACGTTGTCAGAGGCAGCAGTTATTTTCCAGCGCTGGCTGTTGCACGATGCCCGGCGCGCTTAACCCTTTACTTTCGGATGTTCAAGGAGCTTGCATGAAGATCAACGTTATCGGCTTACCCATGGTCATAGTGGCAATGCTAACTCTGGCCGGTTGTGCCTCACCGAGCGTGGTCACGCTGCAAAACGGTACGCAATACCTGACTAAAGACATGCCGAAAACCAAAACCAAGGATGGCTTTTACGAATTCGTCGACATCGCCGGCAAGCACATCAAAGTCAAAGCCGATGACGTGGCCACCATCAAGACCGACGATTGATCAGCCCGCACCTGCAAGCCCCGGTGTACACGCGGGCTTGCAGAGGCGTGATCATCAATTCAAGGCGTCGAGCATCCGGTAGTAGGTGATTCCTGCTGCCACGTACAAACGCTGCAAGCTGTGAAACGGAATGGTGCGGATCGGCGTGACCGGGAACGGGAAGTCGCTTTCAGCCCCCGCTACACGCGCGGCGAGGTGCTTGCCGAGCATGGTCGACATGGCGATCCCGCGCCCGTTGTAACCCAGCAAAATTGACAACCCCGGTTGTGGCTCATGCAACTGTGGCAACACGCTCTGGTTCAGAGCAATACGCCCGCTCCAGCGGTACTCGATAGGCACCCCGGCCAATTGCGGGAACAGCATAACCAACGAGCGCTCCAAATGCCCCCAGTCACCGGCGCGAGTCGGCTCGGCGAACGGTCCACGACCGCCGAGCAATAAACGGCCTTGCGCGTCCATCTTGAAATACAACAACAAACGCCGCGCATCCGAGCACACCTCTCCACCGGGCAAGATGGTTTTGCGCAGCTCAAGCGGCAGCGGACGGGTGGCGATGATAAAACTGTTGGCCGCCAGCACGGTCTGACGCAACCCCGGCCATAAACCATCGGTATAACCGTTGGTGGCCAGCACCACACGCTCGGCGTTCACGGTACTGCCTTGAGCGGTGGTCAACTGCCACTGCGCACCGATTCGACGCAAATCAGTCACCCGGCTCTGGCTGTGAATCGTGACGCCGCGACCCAATGCAGACTTGGCCAACCCCCGCACATAGTTCAACGGGTGCAAGCTGCCCGCGCGCGGGTCGACCCAGCCGCCCAAATAATTTTGCGTGCCCAGCCGCTGACTGACCTCGGCGTGATCCAGTATTTGGGCGGCAACGCCACGCTGCTGCCACTGTTTGGCCCGATGTTCCAGGGCTTTCATCGACACCGCAGACACAGCGGGTTGAATCCAGCCTTTGCGACTGGCTTCACAGGCAATGCTGTATTCGCGGATCAATGAAAACACTTCATCAGCAGCCCCCCCGCAGGTCTCGATAATTCGTTCACCGCGCTCTTCACCGAAGCGTTGAATCAGCTCCTCAGGGTCGTATTTGAGCCCGGGAATCACTTGGCCGCCGTTGCGCCCCGATGCTCCCCAACCCGGCTCACCGGCATCAAGCACACAGACGCTCACGCCCGCTTCGGCCAACCGCAGTGCCGTAACCAGACCGGTATAACCGGCACCGACAATCGCGACATCGACGTGTTTGTTTTCACACAAGGGTGGCGTTGATGCGCCAGGGCGGGCTGTGGAGGACCAAAGTGAGGGCGGCAATTGCCCGCTAGCAGAGGACTTCATGGTTGCACCTCACCCGTCTGATTGAGCAAGCGCCGCAGGAAATCCTGAGTGCGCGGATGTTGCGGGGCACTGAGAACGGTTTGCGCAGGGCCTGACTCCACGATCTGTCCGCTGTGCAAAAAGCACACTTTATCGGCGACGTCACGGGCAAAGCCCATTTCATGGGTCACGACAATCATGGTCATGCCTTCATCGGCCAGGCGCCGCATGACAGCCAGCACCTCACCCACCAATTCTGGATCGAGGGCCGAGGTCGGCTCATCGAATAAAATCGCTTGCGGGTTCATTGCCAACGCCCGGGCAATCGCCACACGCTGTTGCTGCCCGCCGGACAGTGCATCCGGGTAAGCATTCATCCGATGCGCAAGACCAACTTTCTCCATCAGGGCTTGCGCCTGCTCACGCGCCTCTTGCGGTGATTTTTTCAAGACGTAAATCGGCCCCTCCATCACGTTTTCCAGCGCCGTACGGTGCGGAAACAGATTGAAGCGCTGGAAGACCATCGCCACGCGCGTGCGCAACAAATGAATGCTTTTATCGTGACGGTCGACCCGTTGACCGCTGACCAGAATGTCGCCCTGACTGTAACTCTCAAGGCCATTGATACAGCGCAGCAAGGTCGACTTACCCGATCCCGAAGGACCGATCAAACACACCACTTCACCTTGATCAACGCACAGGTCAACGCCTTCAAGCACCGGCACACCGCTAAAACTCTTGTGCACACCCTTGAGTTCGATCATGAGGCTCTCCGCGTTGCAAAGCGCGCTTCTATACGGCGTAAGCCATAAGACAACGGCAGGCTCATCGACAGGTAAAGCAGCGCCACCAAGGTGTACACGGTCATGTTTTCAAAGGTCGAAGAGGCGATCAGTTGGCCCTGGCGGGTCATTTCCGCCACGGTGATGGTCGACACCAATGAGGAGTCTTTGAGCATCATCACCAAGGTGTTGCCATAAGGCGGCAAGGCAATGCGAAAGGCCTGGGGCAACACCACGCGGCGCATGATCATCAGCCCACGCATACCAATCGACTCGGCCGCTTCGATCTGGCCGTGATCAATGGCTTGAATGCCGGCCCGGAAGTTTTCTGCCTGGTACGCCGAGTAGGCGATACCCAAACCAATGACACCGGCCTGCATGGCACTGAGCTGGATGCCGAAGTCAGGTAAAACGAAGTAGATGTAAAACAACTGCACGATGATGGGCAGACCACGGATCACGTTGACCACGCCAATGGCGAACAACGCAACGGCCCGTATTTTGGAAACCATCATCAGCGCGAATACAAGACCGATCAGTGAACTCAGCACGAACGATCCCGCAGTGACTTGCACAGTGACCACCGCCCCTTTCAACAAAATGGGGAGGAAGTCCAACGCGTCCTGGAGAAACATAAGCTACCCGCAAAACAACACATGAAACGGCCCGCAATCAGTGGCGGGCCGAGGAACCATCAGTTGAGCTTCCACTGCTTGATGATGCGTTCAAGCGAGCCATCGGCCTTGATTGCGGCAATACCTTTGTTCACCTGAGCGAGGGTCTCGGGATCGTCTTTACGCAACACGATACAGACATCACCCACGACGACCGGCACATACGTGCTCGACAGCTTCAGGCCCTTGGTAGCGCGAGGATTGGTTGCCATTTGGTAGGCAACGATAGGGTGATCACCGAAAGCGGCCTTGATACGACCCAGTCTCAGGTCACTCATCATGTCGGCAACCGAGTCATAACTGCGTACTTCCTTGAAGCCGCCATGCTTGTTCAGCGCTTCAATAAACACCGAACCCACCTGCGCGCCGACCACTTCACCCGCCAGGTCATCCATGCTTTTGTAGACGGTGTTGTCGTCTTCACGCAGGATCAGACCTTCACCGTAGCTGTAGATTGGGTCAGAGAACTGCACCACTTTCTCACGCACAGGCGTTTTGAGCATGGCAGCGGAAATCAGGTCGATCTTGTTGGACGTTAGCGAAGGGATCAGCGCGGCAAATACGCTTTGTTGTATATCGGTCTCGAACCCGCCCGCTTTACCGATGGCCTGGATGGCATCGATCATCATGCCCTCAGTGACACCCGTCTTGACGTTGAGAAAGGTGAAGGGAATGCCAGTTGCCGTGGCTCCCACTTTATACACCGGCTCTGCAACAACACTGGCTGATCCCATCAGGCCCGCGGTGATTGCGCACACGAGCGTGAGCACTTGAAATTTTTTATGCATAGCGAATCTCCCTGTGGTCGCTTTTACTATCCTGATAACGCATTCAAAACAGCTGATTCACCCTCTGGTGTAAAAAGCCGCCATCGACTATAAACAATTTATATAAATCGTAAAGAGAATTATAGGTATCGCATATCGATATCTATAGCTTTGATAAACGCCAAGGAAGCGCCATGAGCGATCATAACAACCCCCTTTTCAATCAATCTTTGGAGAAGGGCCTCGCGGTTTTGAGAGGCTTTGGCGCAGCTCGACGCACCATGAGCCTAGCGGACATTGCACTGGTCGCCGGTATCAGTAAAAGCTCGGCACAACGCATGGTGCACACCCTGGAAGAACTTGGCTATGTGCGCAAAAACCCGCAGAGCAGGCGTTTCCAGTTAACGCCCAAAGTTATGGAGATCGGCTACAACTATTTAGCCGCCGACATACTGGTCGATGTTGCAAATCCCTACCTAGCTGAACTCAATCAGCTCACTGGCGAGACGGTCAACCTGACTGAACCCGACGGAGTGTCCATGGTGTTTGTGGCGCGCTTTGCGGCCCCCAAGTTCATCCCCATTCACATGCCGATTGGCAGCCGGATACCGATGTACCTAAGCGGCGGTGGCCGTGCCTATTTAAGTGGGCTGGCCGATGAAGACGTTCATGCCATTCTCAACGCCAGTGAGATCACTGCCTTCACTCACTACACCCTCACTGACCCGGCGGCCATTTTTGAGCGCATTCTCACCGCCCGTATCAAAGGCTATGCCACCAACAAGGAAGAAATGTTCCTGGGCGACATGACCCTGGCAGCGCCGATTTATGGCAGCAATGGCACGCCTGTGGCCGCGGTGCACGTGGTCGCCCCCTGCAGTCGCTGGAGCATGGAAGAGGCCGAGGACAAAATGAGCTCGGCGATCATTCAGTGCGCGCGGGCCATCAGCACTTCGATCCGAACCTTGTAAGCGCGCAGGCCGACCCCGCACCGCAGGGGGATCGGCCTGCTCGCTGGCGTAAACCGCACGCAGGTTTGGCGTATGATGCGCCGCTATTTCCTCATGTCCGGTAACTGTTTATGCCCAGTATCTCCTCAGCCCAACCTTCCAGAGGCTGGTCATTCTGGTGGAAACCGCTGTTATTCCTGCTGATCGCAGGCATTGGCCTGTACTACGTCAAGTGGTCGCCGTACTACTTCAAAGCCTTTGTCGCTGCTGACAATCACAGCATCGGCGCTTCAATCCTCAACGACAATCAGGGCGAACCCGTTGCAGCGGCCCTGGCCTACGCCAAGGTGTATTTTCTGGCGATCTGGAAAGCCGCCGTGCTGGCGGTCATTCTCGGCTCACTGATCCAGGTGTTGATCCCTCGCGACTGGCTACTGCGCCTGTTCGGTAAAGCCGGGTTCGGCTCAACCTTGCGCGGCGGGCTGTTCGCGTTGCCAGGCATGATGTGTACGTGCTGTGCAGCCCCTGTGGCGGCAGGCATGCGCCGACAAAAAGTATCGGTCGGCGCGGCGCTCGCGTTCTGGATCGCCAACCCGGTGCTTAATCCGGCCACGCTAGTGTTTATGGGCTTTGTCCTGGGTTGGGGGTTTAGCGCGCTGCGTTTGGTAGCCGGCATTGTATTGGTACTCGGAGTGTCGATGATTGCGCAACGCATCTCACGCCCCGAAAACATCCCCGACGCCGCGCTGGAGGCGGTGTCCCAAGCCAGCCAGATTGATCAGCAACATTTCTTTGTGCGTTGGGGCCAAACATTGTGGCAGCTGTTCTGGAACACTATCCCGGTGTACCTGCTGGCGGTATTGCTGCTGGGCGCGGCCCGTGTGTGGCTGTTCCCTCACGTCGATGGCGCCATGAGCGACAGCCTGATGTGGCTGGTGCCATTGGCAATTGTCGGCACCTTGTTTGTGATCCCGACCGCGGCTGAAATTCCGATCGTGCAAACCATGATGGCGCTGGGCATGGGCACCGCACCTGCCGTGGCCCTGCTGATGACCTTGCCGAGCGTGAGCTTGCCGTCGCTGTTGATGCTGCGCAAAGACTTTGATGCCCGCGTGCTGGTCAGCGTCGCATTGATGACCATGCTAGTGGGTGTGGTCAGTGGACTGGTAGGCATGTGGTTGCTTTGAAACCGGCCTAACGTCCAGCTCAACCGGTGTGCAGGAGCGAACCTGAATTGCCCCTGCACACCGCTGTTCACGGCCCATCGAGATTGCTCAATGCCATCATGAAAGCCTTGTGCCAGAGCGGTTAATTCAGTTTGAGTTAAGCTTCAAACGGTACTTTTTTCATTCGAGTCGCTGATGACTTTTTTCTGGACACAAGCGGAAATCTCTCCGCTTTGCCAAAGAGGATGAATGATGAGTACCAAGGATAATCAGCCGTTAGCTGTAGCTACTGCCCCCCACCCGGCCGAACACGCCGATGCAGCGCTACAGCTCATAGTCGAAGGGTTACTGCACTTTCAGCACGAGGTCTTTCCGCAACAGAAAGACCTGTTCAAAAAACTCGCCACCGCCCAACGTCCCCGCGCCATGTTCATTGCCTGCGCCGATTCCAGAATCGTGCCCGAACTCATCACTCAAAGCGCACCCGGCGATTTATTTGTCACCCGAAATGTCGGTAACGTCGTGCCTCCTTACGGGCAAATGAACGGTGGTGTTTCAACCGCCATCGAATACGCCAGCCTGGTCCTGGGCGTGCAGCACATCATCGTGTGCGGACATTCCGATTGTGGGGCCATGCGCGGCGTGCTCAACCCCGACACCCTGCACGCCATGCCCACCGTCAAAGCCTGGTTGCGCCATGCAGAAGTGGCCAAGACCATGGTTCATGAAAACTGCGGCTGCGTCGATGAAGCCGAAAGCATGCACCGCCTCACGGAAGAAAACGTGATCGCACAACTGCAGCACCTGCGCACTCACCCCAGCGTTGCGTCGCGCATGGCCAACGGTCAATTGTTCATCCACGGCTGGATCTACGACATCGAAACAGGCCGGATCAAAGCCTACGACGCGCAGCAAGAGGCTTTTCTGCCTTTGAACGACGTGCAGGCCATTCCATCGGCGACGCCCAAAGCGCGCTTCTAACCATTCCCGACCTTGCAAAGCAGTGACGGGCGCATACCCAGTCAGGCCTTGCTGCGTCTAAAAATATGCAGGGGAAAGTTGCCATGCGTGCTGAACAATTAAAAGCAGTCTTGCCGCGGGAGTTATTGGCTTCGGTGGTGGTTTTTCTGGTGGCGTTGCCCTTGTGCATGGGCATCGCCATCGCATCGGGCATGCCGCCCGCCAAAGGGTTGATCACAGGCATCATCGGCGGGCTGGTGGTCGGCTGGATGGCCGGCTCACCGTTGCAAGTCAGCGGGCCGGCAGCGGGGCTGGCGGTGCTGGTGTTCGAAATCGTCCGTCAACATGGCATTGCCATGCTCGGCCCTATCCTGCTGTTGGCGGGTCTTGTGCAACTGCTGGCCGGGCGTTTGCGTCTGGGTTGCTGGTTCCGGGTGACGGCACCGGCGGTGGTGTACGGCATGCTCGCCGGGATCGGCGTACTCATCGTGTTATCGCAAGTGCATGTCATGTTGGACGGCGTACCCAAGCCTTCCGGGCTGGACAACCTCAGCGGCTTTGCGCAAGCGCTCATGGCCGCGATCCCGACCTTGGGCGGCGGGCTGGGCTGGCAAGCCGGTTTACTGGGGTTGAGCACCATTCTGGTGATGTGGCTGTGGGACAAGTTTCGCCCGCAGCGCCTGCGCTTTGTGCCCGGCGCCTTGCTAGGCGTAGGGCTGACTACCGGGTTCAGCTTGCTGCTGAGCTTGCCCGTCAAACGTGTTGAGGTCCCGGAAAACCTTGCCGATGCCATCGACTGGCTGCGTCCGGCCGACCTGTTGAACCTCGCCGACCCGACACTGCTGCTGGCTGCGTTCACAGTCGCGTTCATCGCCAGTGCCGAAACGCTGTTATCCGCCGCCGCCGTAGACCGCATGCACAATGGTCAGCGCTCGGACTTTGACAAAGAGCTGTCCGCCCAAGGCGTCGGCAACATGCTTTGCGGTCTGCTCGGTGCACTGCCCATGACCGGCGTGATTGTGCGCAGCTCCGCCAACGTGCAGGCAGGTGCCACCACGCGGCTTTCTGCCATGCTGCACGGCGTGTGGTTGCTGGCATTTGTAATGCTGCTGTCCAGTGTGTTGCAAAGCATTCCGGTGGCCAGCCTGGCGGGGGTGTTGGTGTATACCGGCTTCAAATTAGTGGACCTCAAAGCCTTTCGCGGTTTGGCGCGCTATGGCCGCATGCCGATGTTCACCTACGCGGCCACCGCGCTGGCGATCATTTTCACGGACTTGCTGAGCGGGGTGCTGATCGGTTTTGCCCTGACCCTGGCCAACCTGGCCTGGAAGGCCGCGCGCCTGAAAATAAGCCTGATCGAGCTGCCTCAACCCAACGAACTGGAACTGCGCCTCACCGGTGCAGCGACGTTTCTCAAAGTTCCGGCCCTTACCCGCACGTTAGCGCGTGTGCCTGCAGGCAGCACCGTGCATGTACCGCTGGGTAACCTGAGTTACATCGACCATTCCTGCCTGGAGTTGTTTGAGGAGTGGCAGCGAGCCAATGCGGCCAGCGGCTCAACACTGATGATCGAGCCACGCGGTTTGAAACGTCGTCTGGAGGGAAGTACCCGCACCACCGCAGGCTTGGGTTCGGCGCCTGCGTAGCCGTTTTGCCTGCACGCCTGTCGTTGCGCGCTGCACTGCAGCGACAGGCTCAGTCAATTAACGCCCAGAATCAAACTGCGATAGTGGCCAGGGTTACTCCCCGTCCATTTGCGAAAGGCTTTATAGAACGAACTGGTGTCGGCGAACCCCAGGTTCAGCGCAATGTCAGCAAAGCTCAACTGCGGCTCTGCCAGCCAGCCGATGGCCAGCTCTTTGCGCACGCCGTCCTTGAGGCCTTGATAGGTCTGCCCTTCTTCAGCCAAACGACGACGCAAGGTAGAGGCGGACATGCACAAGGTCTGCGCCAGCCCCTCGGTATCGGGCCATTGCGCAGCCTCTACAAACCGCAAGTTCTGCTTGATCTGGCTGGCCAGGCTTTGTGGGTCGCGATATTTAACCAGAATATTGGCCGGTGCCTGCGCCAGAAAACGCTGTAACTCTTGCTCTGTGCGCTTGATCGGCGCGTCCAGGCCATCGGCCGCGAAAATCATGCGCGTACGGGGCCGCTCAAAGCGCAGGTTGTCAGAAAACATCACCGCATAGTCTTCGCAGTAATCGGGCGCTGCACAGCGTAACTCGATGGTCAGGATGGGAATGCGCCGCCCGGCAAGCCAACACGCCACACCGTGCACCATCATCCAATAGGTAAAGTAGGTGAAGGCGCGGCTCGGGGTCTCTTGCGGCTCGTGCAAAGCAATTTCGGCCAGGCTTTGTTGGCGCACCAACGTGGCCGGCAGGCGCTCAAGCATCAGGGACAAAAAGCCCAGCACCAGTTCCAGCCCCTGCGCCAGGGTTGGCTGTGCCATCGCCGAGCGGCACATGAAGGCCAGGCTGCCGGCGCGCAATTTACGCGGGTCCATGCCGAAGAACTCATCGTCCAGGCGCCGCGCCAATAAACGCCACAGGCGAGCATACAGATGCGCAGGCACGCGCCCTTCGGCCTGATCCGCAAGGGCGGGGTCGATGCCAGCTTTGTGCAGCACCTCGCGCATCGCCGCAGGTGTGGCACAGCTTTGCAACAGCGCCTCACGCACCAAGTGGATAGAGATCGTGTCTTTGCTCAACATTGGCCTTGATCCACGCCCGCTGATTTTTATGTGTGGGCCATCTTAAGCAGCGTGGATCAAAAAGCCAGTGTTGATCAGCGATTGTCCACCGGGGTGAAGGCACGGTTTTGGGCCATGCTTGCGGCTACGCTGGCCTCGTCAGTAAAGAACGGCTGATACCACTCGCGCACTTGATACAACGGGCCATCACCTTCGGCCAGTACCGGGTTGTTGACCCGAATATTGTGGGTCCCGATGTCCACGTCCTGATAAAACGAGTCGCGCTCGCCCACCGCCACCACGCGCTGGTTGAGGTAGACCATGCCGTTGATTTGCAAGCGGTCGGCGCGCAGCGATTGGGCGGCGACGTCCAGTATTGTCCGGGGGGGGTGAAGGTGAATGCGATGGTGACGGCAACGATCAGGCACACCAGATAACCGTTTAGCGAACGCATGATCGATACCTTGCGGCACGCGGCAGTAGAAGGGCGAATTGCATACGGCCAGTCCTCTTTTTTTATAGCCGTGGAGGCGCTGACGAACTCAGCGGCGAGGTCGCAGTAACCTGGCCTCGATAATCAGACCGGGCAGTCACAGGCACATCGTCCAAATGGCCTAGCTGGGCGTGAGGGGGTAGATCAAGGCTCTCGCGTGGCCGTTACCGCGCAGGTAACGGCCAGCGATTGCCCGTTTCAGATCAGGCGCTGGATCGGTTTATGACGCCACACCAGACGGTAGTAGGCGGTTTGCAAAGCCAACATGGTCAGGTAGGTCACCGGAAAGGCCATCCACACCCCTTGCAGGCCGAAATGCGCATCCAACGCATAGGCCACCGGCAATTCAACCGCCAATACGCAGAAGAGGGTGATACCCATCGGCACCAGCACCACGCCACTGGCGCGCATGATCCCGCCCACCACCGCCTGAAAACCAAAGAACAGAATGCTCCAGAGCATGATGTGCAACAGGTGCTCAGCCCGTACCCGTGCTTCGATGTCGGTGATAAACAAGCCCAGCAACCAATGCGACAGCACATAGCCCAACAGCACCAGAGCGCCGGTCAGCCACAGGTTGATCATCAGGCCGGTGCGCAGAATCGGGCCGATACGCTCGATGTGCCCGGCGCCGATGGCCTGGGCGCCGAGAATCGATGCGGTGATGGCAATCGACAGCGCCGGGAACTGCACGTAATTGACGATTTGCGTCACTGCGCCATAGGCCGCCGTGGCTTGCGAGCCGTGGCTGTTGACCAATGCCAGAATCACCAGCTCCGACAACGACAGCACCACCATCTGCACCCCGGTCGGTAAGCCGATGCGCAGCACTTTTGCCAAAATGGCACGGTCCAGGCGCAGCGCTGCCCACAGCTCACGGTCCGGCGCCATGACGTTTTTTTTATGGCGCAAACGCAGGCCCAGAAACAGCAAGGCCAGTACGTTGCCCACCAGTCCGGCATACGCGGCGCTTTCAATCCCCAGCGGCGGTAAACCGACCCAACCCAGAATCAGCGCCGGCGTCAGTAACAAGCCCACAACGGTGGACACCATCAGTGCCAACAACGGCGTGACCGTGTCACTGACGCCACGCAGCAACTGCGTAAACAAGATGAACACCAGCAGCAGCGGCATGATCAGCATCATGATCCGCGCGTAGGCCACGGCATCGTCCAGCACATCGGCGGGCGTGCCCAACCCTTGCAACGCAGGACGCGCGAACACGCTGCCCACCACGGCGGCAATCAACCCGATCAACAGGCCCAAGGTCAGGGTGGCACCGGTAATTTGCTTGACCATTGTGGTTTCACGGGCGCCCCACGCTTGCCCGATCAGCACCGAGGCACCCGCGCCCAGGCCGATCACCAGCGCGATAAAGAAAAACACAATGGGAAACATGCCCGACACCGCCGCCAGCGCCTGCGTACCCAGCATCTGCCCGATGTAAATGCCATTCAGCGTGCCGGAGACGTTTTGCAGAAAGTTGAACAGCACCATCGGCGCCAGAAAGATCAGGTAGATCTGCCACAGCGGCCGTTGCGACGGTTTTTGCATAACCTGAACACCTCAAAACAAAGCAGTGAAGGTTTATACCGTACCTGGATCCAAAAGGGCTACCAGTGACCCAATCCAACGCGCCTGCCAGGGATTGGCGGTGAGTTGAGTTCAAACAGCCCGGCCGCCCCCATGCCGCCGCCAATGCACATCGCTACCACCACAAAACGCGCACCACGCCGACGGCCTTCCAACAAGGCATGGCCCACCCTGCGTGTGCCCGACATGCCAAACGGGTGCCCGATGGCGATGGCTCCGCCATTGACGTTCAAGCGCTCGTTGGGAATGTGCAAAAAGTCGCGGCAGTAGACCACTTGGCAGGCAAACGCCTCGTTGATTTCCCACCGGGCCTATGCCCATTACTTCAGGGGCGCAGCCACTCACGGCCAGCCCGCGATACACACCGAGCGGTTCAATTGCGCGCTGGTTGGCCTGGGCGCGACTCATTAACAACACCGCCGCCGCGCCGTCAGAGAACTGCGAGGCGTTGCCCGCGGTGATGAATTCGCCCTGCTGCACCCACTTGCCCTCTTTGCAGACCGGCTTGAGGGCAGCCAAATCGTCCGCGTGGTGGACGCACGTTTGCACTCGTCACGCTCGGCAATCACGTCTTGATGGCCGCCTGCCTTGCCTTCTTTGTCAAACAGCAGTTTGCGCGCTGCCAGCGGCACGATTTCAGCGGCACCGGTAATACCAATCCCGCCCCCCAACACAACGCCATGCACGGCGACAATCACGGGCACCGGGTTGCGATGTACCGCTTTGAAGGTCGCGTAGTGACCTGCGTTGACCTCATCGATCAGCTCGGGATTGGTATCCAGCTCCATGGGAGCAGTATGGGAAGGCGCAAGGGCCAGATCATCGTCCGTTGAGACTAAAACCCTGGAGCGGATGCAGGCCCGATACGGTGCACGATCGGGGCTTTTCAGCGCGGGGCCAGCCTGTGTTCGAAGCCAAACCGCGCCCCTTAAACCTGCCCCCGCGATGGAGGTTATTGCCCGTCGACAATAGCTTTGGCCGTGTTATTGAGCAGGTTATGCACGCGCTGGATTTCTTGCGGGCTCCAATGACCATGATGCAATTGCAGGGCGTGGCGCAAGTTGTGCACGGCCTCATGAATTTCGGCAGGCCGATCCTGCCCGCGTAACGAAGAACGACTGACTTCAATGCGCATGCGCACGCCATTGAGCGCAACCGCCTGTTGACTCAGGGACAAGCGTCCCGCCTCCGTGATCGCGTAGCGTTTTTTGTCACCCTGCACGCTCACTTCAACCAGCAGCCCCGCTTCAAGAAACGCCAGCGTGGGGTAAATCACCCCAGGGCTGGGGCTGTAAGCCCCGTCGAATAACCCTTCAATTTGCAAAATCAGGTCATAGCCATGGCACGGTTGTTCCGCAATCAAGGCTAATAACAACAGTTTTAAATCGCCGGGCGCGAAGACCCGTGGACTGCGTATACGTGCTGCCCGCTTTTCAAACCCGTCATGGCGTTCTTGCCCCCGTTCAAAGGTGTGTTGAATGACCATTCACGCGTACTCCTCATGCCCTAACAAAACACAACTTAAAGCACAACTTAAAACACAACTCAAGTCACTATTACTCCCCAACTCCACGACATAACTTACTGCACACAGAGTGATATAACTCACGCACAGACCGCTTTATTACTTGCGCGCAACACTGCGACATAACGTAAAAAAAACGCCCAACTAACCGCTCAACCCCCTACAAATGCACGCCTTCAGCCTCGAGAAAGATACCAAGCGATATTAAAAAGCCATGTAATTGATATAAATAGGTTTTATTTTCTCGCTTATAGTCAAAAAAGCAGGCTTCGGAATATTCCTTCGACAACTGAAGGATATGTACTACACAACGAAAGGATCAGAGCTACGCAAAGATTTATAGGCACTTCAAACAACTTAGTTAATACTTTCCCGGCATCGAAAGTTCACCACCTCCTGCACAAACTTAATTAGTCCGTGCTCATTTGTTTATACGGCCGCTGTCAGACTGGCCGCATGCGTTTATGACGTGAGGGCTTTCATGCACTTCATATTCCTTACTTTCAGGGTCTCTATCATGTTTAAAAAAACGGTTGTTATTACGGGTTCACTGCTGATGCTGACACTCGTGTCTAGCCACGCTTTGGCTGCCGGAGAAGCCAGCAGCCTGATCAATATCAAGGCGTCCATTCCCACCAAAGTGTTCCATGTCATGCCGCAAGATCCGGAGTTCGGTAAAGACGAAACCATGAACTATGACCCGGTCAACGGCACCCTAAGCAGCCTGCACCAGGTGTTTAACGTGAAGAATACCGACGGTTCTATCCATGCTTATATCGAGGGCGGCCCCACCAGCCTGTTCAACGGCAACCTGGACCAAAATATCGCCCTGACCACCACGTTCAACGGCACCACCTTGACCGCCTCCCCCCTGGAGGTGGTGAACGATGCCAGCTCAACGCCGGGTACTCAGGCCGACATGGTGATTACGGCCGCCAAACCTGCCGATAGTGCCGCGGGGTCCTACACCGCCTCCTACACCGTAGTGTTCGACAACGTGCCGCGCGTCACCCGGTAACGCCTCACACGTGATGCCAGGCGCCCGGTCTGGGTAACCACGTCCGGGCGCTACCTGCGCACTTTAATACCCGCTATCAGAGTATTTCGTGAATGTTACCGATGACGCCCATCGCGGCAGCGCTCGCCTTGATATTCAGTGCAAGCGCCCTTGGCGCCGCCACGGCAATTGGCACGACGCCGCGTAGCTTGCTCGCACAAGCCAAGGGGCTGCCTTCGGACTTCGAAGAGCACTTTTTTGATGTGCCTTTGGCCGTGCAAGTAGAACTCAATCAACAACTGATCGGTGAAGCGATGATTGTGCTATCACGCGATGATCGCTTGACCCTGCTTGAATTCACCGACCATGACACCCGCGCGCTGTCCATCAACGAACGCGAAGCATGGGCCGATTATCTGAAACAAGGCGTGCCACTGGGCAGTTGTCACAGCCAATGCCCGGAACAGTTGCTGGCCGTGCATTACAACCTGCAAAACTCACTGGTTTCTTTGCTGACGGAACATGCCGAGCGTGAGCATCAGGCCCCTCAGTACTACACGTTGCCGGAGCAAGGCAGTCACGGTCTGATGATGCGCAATCAGCTCAATCTCAGCGGCGGGCAGGATGAGGCATTGGCCGCACGCTTTGGCCTTGAGGCCAGCAGCAGCCTGGGTAACTGGAGCCAGAGCTTTAACCTGCAACTGTCCCGTGTGGGAGGGCCGGATGACACGACGTTGTATCACGCCATTTATGACGCCTATACCCAGCGTGAGTGGGCCGGCAGTTTTTGGCGTCTGGGGTATTTCACCCCCAGCGCCGAAGGTTTGAGCCGGCAAGTACGCACCTTTGGTGCAAACCCCGACACCGTGCTGGGGGCGATGTACGCCAGCTCCGACAGCTTGGCAATCAACCAGTCCAAGCCCAGCGTTTACCCTGTTTATGTCACCGCCAACCGTCAGGCCACGGTCGAGATCTATCGCAACGGCTTGCTGATCAATACCCAAATGGTCAACGCCGGCTTGCAGAGCCTCGACACTCGACCACTACCCGGAGGGATTTATGACGTGGAGGTGAGGCTGATCGAAGACGGCCAAATCACCAGCACCTCCCCGGAACTGATCTACAAGCCCAACAACTGGCGCAACCACGATCAACGCTGGCGTTACAACGTATTTGCCGGGCGAGAAAGCAAGTTGTGGAGCAACTGGGCGGAACAGGCCAGTGGCGACATGACCGCCGGTGCGTCGATTAATTACCTGCTGCACCCGCGGGTCGTGGTGGGCGTGTCGGGCAGACAGGTCAAAGGCGACATGCAATACGGCACGTCGATCGACTGGACGTTAGCCCACAACGCCAGCGTTTACGCCAACGTGTATGAAACCGAAAACTATGGCACCGGGATCGACCTGAACGGCCTGTACAACTACGGTCATGGCAGCCTGGTGTTTAACCACACGCGCAGTTGGCTGGATACGCGCAATACCTACGAGACGTTGCCGGACGGGACACGCGTGCGACAACGTTCGGTGTTTATCGGACAAACCCGCAACTCGTCCCTGTCGATCACTCACCGCCTCAGTCCTGTGAGTAGCCTCAGTGCGCGCCTGTCGCACAGCGATGGTTATACCCAAGGTTATGGCATTGATCTGGGCTGGACCCGGCGCACTTACCTGTTCGGCAGCGATGGCAACTGGCGTTTATCGCTGTTTGATCGCCCGGGCAGCCTGAGTTCGGCCTACACACGCAATCGCGGGGTGGATGTGACCCTCAGCCTGGCACTCGGCGGCCCCGGCGAAAGCTGGTCTGCCAGCCTCGGCTCACGCACCGACCGCGATGGCGGGCGCGACAACAACGCCTCACTGACGTACAGCCGCGACCTGGAAGGTCATGTACTGCAAAACGTCTCGGCCAGCGCCACCACCGACACCTATGGTGTGGGTTTGTCTGGCCGGACCACCTTTGCCACCCAGCACATAAACGGCGACAGCTTTGCTCAGCGTTCCTCCTTTAACGGCAACCTGAGCGGCGGCCTGAATCTGGACAGCAGCCTGGCCGTGGGCGGCAACAACATCGTGCTAACCAGCCAGCACCAGGGTCGCGGCGCCGGCATGATCATTGACGTTGAGTCTGATGTGAGCGACATCGTATTACGCGCTGACGACCTGAGTGGCAGCAGCACGAGGCTGCATGCGGGCCGCAACTTTATTCCCGTGACGGCCTACAAAAACAGCGCAGTGAGTTTTGACTTTGAAGGCAACCACGTTCCGGCCGCTGCAATCCAGCCTGCCCGAACCCGTTACCACCTCAACAAGGGCGGCGTGGACTATCGCAAGATCAATGTGGTGCAGACCGTCACCGTCCTCGCTCGCTTGATCGACCCCCAGGGCAACCCGCTCAAGGGCCATCACATCATTAATCACGCCAGCCGCGGGATCAGCGAAGTCGACGGCTTTTTCTCGATGGAAATGAACGCCAATGCACCCACCTTGCAAGTGCGCAAGGGAGAGGCGCTGCTGTGTCAGTTCCGAATAGATATGGACAAAGCCAGGTTGCAAAACCATGTGTTGGAACTCGGTGACTTGCGTTGCCACCCCGACACGCTGGCGGAGTCGGGTCATGATGCAGAGGTGGCAGGATGAAACGGATGAATGCTCACGTCGTAAATAAGGGCTTACGTTGCCTCAAGTGGCTACGTTGCGCCGCGCGCGATCTACAGCTGACAGGCGGCCGGGTTGCATTGAGCGGTGCATTGGCAATCAGCCTTTCACCCGGCACCTTCGCCGCCAAGATGAACATACGGGCAGAGTTTCAACCGGACTCCTCACGGCCGAATCACAACACGTTCGTTAACAAAACCCCCAATAACAGCGGTTATTGTCGTTACTACCCGGCTGACTGCGAACGCAGAGGCATCTACAGCATCAGTGCACCGGTGTATTTCAACAATGTGGCGACCATCTTCGCTCACCATGCCGACCCGCGCCAGGGTGCCATGATCACCGTGCCTGGCGAATGGCGGACACTGACCGTAACCCATGCGCAAACTCAAGAAACAGAAGAAGTCAGAGTCCGCATTATTGGCTTTGGTACGACCATGGATACCTCGCCGCACACAATCCATGATCTTGTGCCCAATGCCAGTAGTTGGCTCGATGCTTACAACAAGTTATGGAATGGCCAACGATGGTCTGTGGCCCCACCCCCCTGCATTGGAAAGTCCACAGCGCTTTTTGACGGCAAGCAATTTATCTTTTTTTGGGAAACACCGTCGGTCACCACGGCCTGCGGCAAACAAGCGCTCTACGACATCCCCTACCTGATATTTAGGTCACTTGATTTTGCATATGAACTGCAAACGCCGAACCCGCTGCAAATGTCATCGGGCGAATACACGGGGCGCATAACGTACACGCTCGGCCCTTATCAAGACTTTGATATGGGAGACGTCATGGTTCCCAGGGACACCCTACTGACGCTCAATTTCTCACTGGGCGTGTCACACACCCTGAAAGTTGATGTTCCGCCCGGCGGCAATCACGTTGAGCTGGTGCCAAAAGGTGGCTGGCATCAATGGATGTTTCAAGGTCGCGCCCCTGAGAAGTTATACCGCGACCAAACCTTTCTTATTTCCGCCAGCTCGCGCTTCAAGATGAACCTGCAATGCCAATACGTCATAGGCGATACCTGCGCGCTGGATAACAAAAAGAGCCACCGGGTGCCCCTGGACCTATTGGTCACGCTACCCAACGGCCTGGGCCGTGAAGACGGTTCTGCCGTCAATCGTCAACCCCTGTTATTGAGCGGTGCAGGCACGCAGTTGTTTCAGCCCAACTATTACGTGGACAAGCGCCAGGCAACCCTGCACTTCGAAATACAGAAACAACACGTCAAGGACATGCTCTTTCAGGAAGGCACGTATGCCGGGAATGTCGTGGTTATTTGGGATTCAGAAGTCTAGCCGCGCCAGCGGTCTCTCGTCAGTGGGGTTTAAATATGAAAGCGGTCTATGCAGCAGTTGCATTGTGGGGTGTGTCGCTGGGCGCACTGGCAGGTCCCAACATTAATGTGGGCCTGGTCTACGACTATTTGGACAGCGATAAAAGCACGTATTTGAAGCGGGTATTCAATGGGGGAACCAGCACCGCTTTTGTCCGGGTTCAAGTCATGGAAATGCGCTTAAAAAACGATGGCACCTTTGAGGAGACGACACTTAAAACCCAAGCCAACCATTCAACCCGTGACGGCTTGATGGCCAGCCCGGCGCGCCTGATCGTACCGGTAAACGGCACCCAGGGAACGCGCCTGTTGTTTATGGGCGAACGCGACGCAGAGCGCTACTTTCGGGTCAGGTTTGTCCCGGTGGTGCCCGAAAAAGAAGATGAATTCGGTCAGAGCGATGAAGACAACGACGCCTACAAAAAAACCCTCACGGCCGGTATCAATGTGCTGGCGGGTTACGGCACGGTCTTTTTTGTACGGCCCAGAGAGGCGCGCTTCGATACCCGGATTGAGAACACGAGTCATCGTTACACGTTGCGCAATGAGGGCAACACGGTGGTGGTGGTCGACGAATTCAAAGACTGCGCGAGCGATGCGCCACTGGACTGTAAACCCACCACCAAGACCCATGTGTTACCGGGTAAGGCGTACGGTTTTGACAAGCTCGCGGGGCGACTGTATCGCCTGACGCTGGTAGAAGGTCATACGCAAAAGACTATTGAGGTTAAAGGCTGATGCGGGGTTGGCGCAAAACCCCTTCGCAACTGGCCGCAACGCTGGCATTGCTGGTGTGGGCTTCGCACGCCCCCGGCGCACGTGATGAGCACACGTTTGAGGTTTCGGTCAGCATTCCGACTTACTCGCTGTTTGTGATACCCGTCGACCCCAGCTTTCTGGAGCAAGAGCAGCGCATGCACTGGAACCTGGTCAACGACACCCTGCAACCGTTACGCGCCGAATTTGATGTGGTCAGCGCCACCGGTAGCGTAACCGCGCGGCTTGGGTACGAACCGGTGCTGTTCAACGGCCGCGATACGATCGCATTGAACGTGACGTTCAATCAGCAACCGCTGACCCAGCAAGACACCGTGATCGTACGGGCTGATGAGGCATGGCCGGGTAAACGGGTGGCCTTGCGTATCGAGGCGCTGAAGCCAGAAGAAGGTTTTCGCGCTGGCGAATATTACGGCAGCGTGCAAATCACCTTCGATGCCGCAGCGCCCTGACCCTCTGGGCCAAGCGGACTAGTCCGGCACAAGGTCAGCCCGTCGCGCACTGGATGCAACAGCATCTGAGCGGGGGGTTGCATGCCTCGCGAATCGCGTTGAAGCGCACGATGACACGGGGTATGGAGAGACTTATTCAGGCGTACGGTCGCCTCTTTGCGCGTGCGCCTGAAGCTGTTCCAGTTCACGGCGCACCATGCTTGCGTATTCAGCGGGACCTGAACCATACAACTGCCCTGCCACCCAACTGAGCCAGGCACCCTTCATCGTGGGCTTTTGGGCAAACAACTCAAGCGCCTTGGCTCTGGCTTGCACAGCGTATTGCTGATGAAACGTGCTGCGCGACACTGTCACTCTTTACTGGCCTTGAAGGTCAGTTCACCTTTGGGCCATTTGGCTGCTTTGGCAGTGACGGTTTTCAGGGTTTTGCTCAAGCCAGTGGCCAATTGCTCATTAGCGGCAAAGACCAACACCACTGTCTGACCTTCTTTAAACACAATGCCTTCACCTTGCGGCGAGCTGACATAGGCATAGTCGCCAATGCCGTACACCGTCATTTTGATTTCTCGAAATTTGATCTCTAACTTGCCACCTTCACGGCTGGGAAGTACCGCTGCGCGAAAGTGATCCCCGACCTTCAACTGAAGCCCAGGTTTGTCATCCACCACTAACGCGGCGGCGGTATCAATCTCGGCAATGTAGATACCTTCAGACGTTTGCTCGGTGACGTACACAAAATGCGATTGAAACAGTTTGACCAAACGCGCCCGCAGGTCACCCAACACGAACAACGCATGCATCTCCAAATTGCTGACTGCCAACGAAAAACCCTCGAAAACATGAAGTAAAACTGCCACACAACAGACCGGCAGCACAAAAGAGGCACTGACCACCAAGATTATAAAATCTGCGTTCAGCAAAGCCCGGAGCGCTTGGGCCAGGAACAGTGGCTGGATGCAGATTAGGATGCTTGTACCTCAGGCACAACGTTGCAGGCTCAATGTGTGAAGAACACCGGCCATTTATTACATGAAACGCAACGGCCCAAGACATTTAAAGGAAAATCCTGCACGTAAAGGCGAAAAGCCTTACGCAGCGTTTTTAAAATAAACCTTACAAATACATAAACGAAAACGCATTGAATGCGACAGCACTCACCGCCTTGACCTGACTCAAACAACCATCTGCGCAACAGAATCGTATGAGGAAGACTCTGCATGGACACAACAGATGAACGTCCAATCGCTACCTGCCACACCGATAGCCTGCCTGAGGTCTCGACTGGGGGGCCATTCTACCGGCTCAAGCCCGATCTTGGGTATACACATCATCCGCTCTATCAAGTGATTGCGATCAGTCATGGCTTTTTTCATGTGCGCGAAGCCGGTACGGGTCAGATAAAAGGCTTCAGATGCAGCCATAACGATGCGTGCAAACTGGCCATCCATCTCGAAAACAAACAGCTCGACTGTACTCGCACCGCACAACCTTGAATTGAGGGCTTTCGTCAGGTCGATGACTTTACTGCGCCACTACCTCCCAACAACTGCCATACTCGCGCAAAAACCGACCCGGCCCATGTCGCCGGGTTGTCTCGGCTCCATTACCTCCAAGGGAAAGTGACACGTGACGGAATTTGATATTGGCGAGTTTTTCATCCGCGGTGAGGCCAGAGAAATCGATGGCGAATTTCAGGCAGTGATTGTGATGCGAGCCAAACCGCCTCTCAAAACCGTCACCTACCATCAGGTCGAAAAGGATCGCTGGTTCAAGACTGCTGATGTTGCAGCCATCGCAGGTAAAGAGGCCGCACTCGCCCTCAAAGCGGCCGTAGACGCCGGTGCCCTTAACGCTTGAATCCTTGTCGGCTTTCGCGCCTCAAGGATCAGAGCGCCGGGCCGATACCAAGGTGAGTAACTGTTTAAGAGCATCACTGATGATTACCTTGAATATTGACACTCGCCTTGCGGTCAGCCCCACGCTGACGACCGGTAAACCCGCCAGCGACTCAAGCCTGGCGCAACTGATGTCGCAAAACGAAACCGAGCCCACCCCACGCTCAAGCGACGATCCGGTTGAAGCCCTCAAAAAACGCATCAAGCAACTTAAAAAACGCCTAGATCAACTCCACCAGCAGTTGCGTGAAGCCAATGCACGCATGGCGGCGGTCAAATCCGTGCGCTACCGCAGTGAAGAGGCCAGAATGTCGGCCATCATGAGTGCAAAAGGTCAGGTGGTCGCCCTGAACAGCGCAGTTTCCATCGCACTGAGCTCGCTCTTTCAAGCCGAAAAGGCACTGATTGGCAGTATCAACCTCTCAATTTGATCTGTGGTCTACAGTGATAACGCTTATCGGAGCGAACTCTTGAGGTTCTGTAGCCTCAGATAGCCTGTAACCCGCATTTACCTTTGGAGATGAGCATGGACGAGACACCCAAGACGCTGGAAAACCTGTTCAGTCAGCTTGGCCTGAAGAGTGACGAACAATCAATTGAGACCTTCATCGCAGACCATCCGCTGGCCGAAGGTGTGAAATTGGTCGAAGCGCCTTTCTGGTCACCCTCCCAAGCCAGCCTCTTGAAAGAGAAACTTCTTGAAGACGGTCCCTGGGCGCTGGTTGTCGACGAACTGAATGTGCGCTTGCACACGTTGCGCTAAGCCCGACGTCGCATTGCCAAAGGGTTGGCGCTTAATTGCGCCAACCAGGCCGTCTGACATTCTTGTGCTTGCAGACGAGTGGAAAACGCCGTACCGCGCTGTTCCCCGTTAACCAATACCACCCAGCACGCCTTCTGCCCGGCTTCGCGCATACCCTGTGGCACACCGCTACCGATCATCACTGCAACATCGACTTGATAACTCATGAGGATCACTCCTGGCACTTAGTTAGCCTGCTAACGATGCCGGCCATCATAGTGACTAAATGCCGCAGGAAAAAGCTATACCCTGCATAGCTCAATTGCATGAGCGGTAACAATATCAACGCGTGGTCACACCAAAACAGGTGCCTGCTGATCGTAAACCGGTCGCCCGCCTTCTTGTGGCAGGTTGAAAAAAACCTTGTCTACCACCCCCAACCCCTCGCCAATCGCCGCATTCCAGTTAGCGGACTGATGGATGTAGCGTTGGCGCAGCAAACGCTCTTCATCGCTCCTCAACTCGATGTGTCCGGCCATTGCCTGAGCACGGATCTTTGTGGCGATGGGCAAAAGCTCATCAGGCAGTTGCGTGTCGGCGATACTTAAAAGCGGGTTGAAAGGTACGCCCTGCTCGCATGCCAATTGATGCATAAGGTGCAAATACACCCGCGACAGATGCCCATACACCCGACGCTGCATATAAACCGCCGCCTGTACGCGTGTGATCGGGTCATCGCGACTGCCTGCCTGACCGGAGACCGTATGGACCTCCAGTAACGCCTGGGGGTCTGAGTGGTCCAACAGGTCGCGCGCCTGCCAGCCCGGCAGTTGAGCGGCGGTGCTCTTCCATGCATGGGTGAGCGTCAGCGGCGTGCTGGGGCTAACCCGGTTAGTCTCCCAGCGCGTCAGGTAAACCTGCTCTTGCATCTCAATCGGGTAACCTCCCCCCACATCGGCATGCACCCCGGGTACAGCAATGTCCAAGGGCCACTGCGGGGCAATGCGGCTCAGGGCAAAATTGCGTCGTTGCTCATCCCGAGCGCTGAGTTGCACCACCTGTTTGGCGCTGTCCGGCCCCAGATAAAGGTTAAGTCCAGGATTGATGTCATCACTGATGTCACCCAAGTCCTTCATCCCGCCCATGGCCGCTACCGTGTCAAACAACCCGATAAAACGGATTTCGCAGGTAAAGTCCGCCGCCAGCTCCAACAACGTATCGAAGCGTGTGGCGTTGACGAGATTGGCAAAGTGTCGCGCCGCTGCTGCGCCACGGCTAAAGCCGAAAATATCCAACTGCAAACCCCTCAGGGAACGGGGTGGCACATTCAGCAGCACACTGTGCAGGCACTGGCGCAACCGCGCATGCGCTTCTTGCGCTTTGCCTATCACTCCGGTTCGACCACGGCCATAAGTTTGAGCCGGAAAACGCGTATCCGCCTGCCCTGTCGTGGTACCTATCCCGCCGATATAGAGCGCAGTGACCGCGTGGCCCAGCGCATTAAAAACCGGTTGCACCGGGTAAAGCTGGTAAAGCCTGGCGATGTTGGTCGGGACGCCGGCATAACTGCTGGCGGAGTCAACCGGCAAGCCCTGAGCCTGTCGTGCCTGACCTGTCAGGCTGTTGAACTGGTTATTGGCTGTTCCATCAAAAAACACACCGACACGCAACACACGTCCCGTGTTGCTGAAATTGTTCATTCATCCTGCCCTCAAAAAAATCGGCCTCATGCCAAATCCACGCACCAATATAAGGGCGTGCAAACGCTGAAACCAGCGCAACGTCGGTCAGGATTATTCAGGGGTAAGCACGTCAGGAATAAGGAGTAAACCTGCGTGTGAAAAGCTACCGGGACCGCTTTGCGCGGCCCGGCAAGGTCAGGTTAGGCCTGACGCTGATGCTTGTCGATTTGCTCGTGACGCTCTTGAGCTTCGATGCAGTACTTGGTGGTAGGGCTGATCAGCAAACGCTTGAGGCCAATCGCATCGCCACTGTCATCACACCAGCCAAAGCTGTCGTCCTTGATACGTTCCAGCGCTTGCTCCAATTGCGGCAGCATGCGTTGGTCGCGATCAATCGCGTTAACCAGCCAGGTACGCTCTTCTTCAACCGACGCCGCATCCGCAGGGTCGGCCGGGGTGTCCAGGCTCTCGATTGCGATGCGATTCTGCTCAATACGCTCGTGGGTTTCGACCTTCATGTTTTGCAACAGCTCAGTGAAAAAAGCATGTTGCTCGGCATTCATGTAGTCATCCGCCGGCATGGCCAGCAACTTATCCTTTGTCATTGATTTCTCTATAAAAAATACGTGCATTAAGGCGAATTAGGGAGCGTCCTGACCGATCTTCATCCCAACCAGTTAGGTGCCATCTATTTCAAGCGCCACCCGGCACTCAATTTACGAGGGGCGGCAGTCTACGGCCGACTTATCGACTCAGCAACTGAAATGACAGCTATTTGTCCAGTAAAACCTGGAAAAAGACGAAAAACTTGTCACGCAGGGGCTAATGGAGTGCGTTTGTAGCAAGAAATTCCACACAAGCACGGAAAAAGCACGAAACACGGTACGACACAAGTCCACAACCACTCCCTTGGAACAGCACCTACAGCACGGACGACTAAAGGATTCAGAACTCAAGTACAGATTTTTACTTGAGATGGACGAATCCCCCCGTGAGTAACCGTGAATGACTTTTGTACAAAGCCAAGCAAATTCGATTCAGCCCACCCCGTCCAACACTACTGAACCTTCAGGTAACACAACGCCGCTTCAACAAAAGCCGATTGCTGCGCAAAGCGGTACCTCCCCACATGACACCGACCCCGATTTAATGTTGGCGTTAGCCTACAGCCAGACACTGCGATCCAATGGTTCGGGCCGGACTGTGGACGGTAAACCCATCACACTGAATGTGCCGCCAGACTCAAAGTTTGGGCATTTACGCCATCAGCTTTCCACGGCTTTGAGAAATGCGGTGTTCAGGGAGTGGTTACAGGAAAAAAGGCTTACCCGAGATCCAAAAATCAGTATGAGATCCGACGGCAAAGTCATCATCCGGGATCGAGTGGGAGCGGCAGGAATCAATCAGTCACTGCTCAACAATATTGTTCAGGCGTTGCCTATCGTGAACGCCTTGAAAACCCACCCTGCCACTCAAGGTGGTGTCAGCCCGTATACCTACACGCCAGATTCGGCCTCAATGGATGAAATCGCCCAATTCTATGGCGAAACCATTAGTGACAATTCAGAGGTTAACAAGCAACGCGCAGAAACGATTGCCAAGCATAAAAGCTTTCAGGAACCGCTGGGTAAAACGGTGAACATCAACGGTATTGAATACAAAGCCGTAGACATCTTGAGCGCGCAAAATGTTCCGTTTGGAGAGTTGCTCAACCATCGCACCCTGCTGGCTGAATTAACCAGCAGGGTTAATGCCAAGTCACTCGATCTGAACACAACCCTGTCCATTGCGCCCAACTCCCGTTTCAGCCTCACAGGTGAACACATAGAGGGCGAAACGGTGAGCGTTGCTCAGTTCATTACCGCTCATGGCTGGAAACTGCCTACCACCCATGAAGAGTTAGCCAACCTGACCTCGGTACTTAAAGAACCGCCGTTACAAAGCCCTCCCCATGGCAACTTCGGCGGTGGCCTGACTTGGCCTATTGCGCTAAACACGCAGCAACAAAATGCGGTCAGGGTCGCGGCAAAAGAGATCTTAAAAAACCCGTTGCCGGGTTTTGAAAGGGAGCTTGTAAACCTTAACGTCTTTGATTACGTGACGGATGACGATCGCTGGCTACAAGCCGATGTGAGTGATCCTCGCAGCGTGCTAGAACAGTTGATCAAAATGCCAGCAGCCCAGGCCCATGGCGCCGCCCTGCGAGACAAACTCGAAGGGGCCGAGAGCGCCACCAGTGCTGATGATTGGCTCTTAACCTCAATGGCCCTGGCGCTTGAGGAAAAAGCCAATGACCCTTCACCGGGCAGGCATACGGTCGCCGGGTACGATTTAAGCCAGTCGCAGCATTGGGGTAAACCCCTGTCGTCAATACAAGAAGGCCTGACCCAACACTTGATTGACACTCAGTCACTGCATAAGCCAAACCTGGCCCCTGTCGCAGCTTTTATGCTTTTATCGCGCAAAGCGCCCGAAGTATTGGTTAAGGATATCCCTGACTCTTTGACCTACGGCTCGCACACCTGGGTTGATTTCAAAACAGCCGTCGACCGGATCGAAGCCCAAGCGCCGGGTAAAACCTCGACGATGAATTTTGCGCAAGTCATGTTGCATGCTGATAAAGCGCCCATCACTGAAGCCGGTGAGCGCATTGAGCACATTGCTAAAGAAGAGGCGGTTATCACGTGGGGGGTTTGCAACGGATACCTCAGTAAAAAAGATCTGTACACGCCTGAAGAAGCCCTGACTGCCAAACAGGCCTATAACACGCGCTTGAACGTGTTGATTGAAGCAGCTCACACCCGTACTCAAGTGCCCCCGGACAGAAAAAAAATAGCACTTGAACAGCTGGAAAACATATACGGGCGCAGCACCGACTTCGAAAGAAAAGTCATTTACCAGCGGCATATCAACCCTTCCCTAGGCGGGGGTGGGCTGGCGAAAGACTTCGCCGATGCCGGACCTTATTCATTGCTCGATTTGTGGGTATCCGGCGAGTACGCCTCGTCCTTTAAAACCTGGCAGTCAACGGATCCCGCCATTGGCGTCGCCCCTATGGTCTCCTCGACCCAAGCCACTAACGCAACCGTGTATGAAAACAAACTCTCTGCGCACACCTCTGCCATTAATCTCAGTATTACAACTCACCTCAAACTGCTCATTTCGAACCTGCCATTAGCCGATCGGAAAATAATAGAACATGGAGAAATCAGCCTGTTTCGTCATATGGACGTCACGACGAACAACGCCAAAATAATTGCTCGCGAGCCCGCCCCGGATAAACCGCTACTGCTCAACATTCATCACAAGGGCGCCTATACCACTTACGAAATAGACTTTATGAAAGGCTGCATCACACGGCGGCCAGGCCAGGAAAAACTAAAGCCTGTGACGCTCGTACCACCGGGCGGTTTCGCCATCATTGCGCTAAAAGCGACCGATATTGAACAGGTTATACCGGCGCCTGATACACCCGGCCTGATGCCCCTTCAGGAAGGTAATAGTGAAGCGCCACTCAATAGTTTTGACAGCGACCGAACCCAACTTATCGCCCATGCCGTAACAACGAACGCTGGCATTAAAGAGGCCAGCAGGGATGTGCAAGGTGGCATCACGACGTTCGACACCGAGCACCCGGTCACAAGGCAGATCCTGAATTTAGCCGTCAATAGCATCCCGTTAGTCAGCAGTATCAAGAGTTTCGCCAAAGGTGATATCGCGGGGGGAGTGACTGATCTGACCCTGGATATTTTTGGTTTTATTGTGCCGGGCGTCAAAGCCGGCAAAGCGGCAGGCGGCTTGGCCAAAGGTGCTTCCACGACTTCACGCTATATCACTCTCGCCAGCAAAGTGGCCAAAGCGCTGATAGTGACGGCCTCACCGACAGACATCTTGACCGGCTTGGGACGTTCAGTGACCACCACCGCAAATACAGCTTCGCGCATAACGGCCCGTGCAATCGAAACCCTGCGGGGGGTAGAGAACAGCGTGGACTTTTTCAAACTGGCCAAGCACAGTGATATCGCTCACGGCAGTTTAAAAATAGCGAACGGTGGCGACCACGTAATACCTATTACCGCGAAACACGATATCAACACGGGAAAATGGTACGCCTATGACGTGCCAGGTCAAAAAGCCTACGGGCCCCCACTCGAAAATTTTCAACCGCAAACCTCCTCGATCAGCACATTGTCATCGTCAAAACCCTCCCTGCTTGATACGGGATTGGCCCAAGATAACGTCATCCGTATGGGGGGCGGCATGAAAGAGTTACAGCTCATTGCTGATGAAGTGCATACCTTTACGGATACCTACAAAGGGACGCAGCGGCTTAACATCGTGGCCCATGGCAACGGCGCGTCTACGCTCGACAGATTTTTGGGCGAAGGCACTAAAGTGTGGGTCGATAGCAAACCTTACGGCGTAAACAGTTTTATACAACTGCTGAAAAGTAAAGGTGTTGACCCTGCGACCTTCGACAATGTCCGACTGCTGATATGTCACGCAGGAGAAGGTTATAAAGGTTTCTCGTTTGCAGATCGCTTCCAGAAAGCCATCAGAAAACCGGTCAAAGCATTCAAAGGTCCCGTCGCACTGGATTGGGGGTCAACAAGAGTCACCGAATATAAAAATAACTTGATCAAATCACACTTAAACGCCCATCCAGGCAACAGCCTGCAAACAGCAGAATCAGCGGCTGAAAAATCATTGCAGCAGCAATTTGCCAGCCTCCTTGATCCCGAGGTCAAGAAAGACCACGGGCGAATCATCAGCTTCAAAGTGTCGGCTCTCGGGGAACCTGCCAGATATGAAGACAGGGCGATCAATTACAGGCCCCGCTATTTCAATCGTTATCACTAACACCCACCACTGGGGTCGCCATCGTTTGATGAAGCCCCCAAATTATGCACCCCTTCAGCGCTTGAGTTTGCGCTTGTTGCGGTACTGATCGATCACCACCGCCACCACAATAATCAGGCCTTTGATGATGTCCTGAATGTAGGCGTCGACACCCACAAAGGTGAAGCCGCTGGCCATAACGCCCAGGATCAATGCGCCGATCACCGTGCCGGTGATCCGGCCGACCCCGCCCGCCAGACTGGTGCCGCCGATTACCGCTGCGGCGATTGCGTCCAGTTCATACGACATGCCCATGCCCGCCTGCCCGGTGGCAGCCCGTGCGGAGGCCACAACGCCCGCCAGCCCTGCCAACAAACCCGCAATGCTGTAGACGATGATCAAGTGCCGTTTGACATTGATCCCCGAGGTGCGCGCCGCCTGCATGTTGCCGCCGATGGCGTAGGTGTATTTGCCGTATTTGGTGTAACGCAGGGCGATGTGGAAGATCAGCGCCACCACCAGGAAAATAATCACCGGCATCGCGCCGTGGCCGATGGCCGTGTAGGAATCTGAAAGCATGCTCACCGGCTGGCCTTCGGTGTAGTAACGCGCCAGACCACGGGCCGACACCATCATGCCGAGGGTGGCGATAAACGGCGGAATGCCAGTGATAGCAATGATGCTGCCGTTGATCGCGCCCGCCAGTAGCCCCACACCCAGCCCCGCGACGACGGGTATCCACACCGGCAAGTCGGTCAATGACGGGAACACCGCACGGCTGAAGTCCGAAGTCTGCGCCAGGCTCGCGGCCACCATCGCCGAAAGTGCCAACACCGAGCCGGATGACAGGTCAATGCCGGTGGTAATAATGACCTGGGTCACACCAATCGCCAGTAGCCCGATCACCGACACTTGCAAAATCATCAGCACCAGACGCTGAGAGTTCATCAAAAAGCTCTGATCGCGCACGATCCAGCCAAACACTTCAAACACCAGACCAATGCCGATCAGCACCAGAAAAATGCTCAGCTCTGTCGGAAACCGGCGACGGGGCTTGGTCGGGGCTATGGCGGGTTTGTTTTCGGTTATTGCGTTCATGGACAGGTACCCTCTCACTCTGCTGTGCTACCGGCCCGGTTACAGCCAGCGCGCCGAAATGGTTAATGAATTGCGCCAATGCCCGACGCCAGTTGCATCACCCGCTCCTGAGTCGCCTCGCTGCGGTCCAACGTGCCCATCTGCTCACCTTCATGCATGACCATGACCCGGTCACTCATGCCCAGCACCTCAGGCAGCTCCGAGGAAATCATGATCACGGCCATGCCTTCGCTGGCGAGAAAGGAGATCAGCCGGTAAATCTCGACCTTGGCGCCGACGTCGATACCCCGGGTCGGCTCATCGAGAATCAGCAAACGCGGGTGGGTCATCAGCCACCGCGCAAGCAGGGCTTTTTGCTGGTTGCCGCCCGAGAGCGTGTCGATGCATTGTTCGAGTGAAGGGGTTTTGACCCGTAGCTTTTTGCACATGTCTTCGCACAGGGCACGCAGGGCTTTCTGCTGGATGAAGCCCTTGCCGACGTAGTGCGGCAGGATCGCCATTTCCATGTTCTCCAGCACCGACAGGCACGGGAACAGTCCGGTCAACTTGCGGTCTTCAGTCAGCAGCGCAAAGCCCTTTTCAATCGCCATTTGGGGGCTGGAGACCCGCACTGGCTGACCGTCGAGTTGAATGTCACCGCCATCACTGGGGGTGATGCCAAAAAGCGTTTCAGCCACATTGGTGCGCCCCGACCCCATAAGCCCGGCGATGCCCAGGATCTCACCCGCATGCAAGTCGAATGACACGCCTTTGAACACACCGTCCAGACGCAAATCACGCACCGACAGCAGCAACTCGCCCACCGGGTTTTCACGCACCGGAAACAACTGGGTCAGCTCACGGCCGACCATCATCGAAATCAAGCTGTCGCTGTCCATGCTGTCGGCGCGTTGCAGGCCGATGTAGGCGCCGTCCCGAAACACCGCGACCTCATCAGCGATGGCAAACACCTCGTTCATTTTGTGGGTGATGTAAATGATGCCTTTGCCCTGCGCCTTGAGGTCGGCAATGATCGAAAACAGGTGCGTGACTTCTTTGTCGGTAATCGCAGACGTCGGCTCGTCCATGATCAGGATGTCTGAGTTGTACGACACCGCCTTGGCAATCTCGACCATCTGACGTTCGGCGATGCTCAGGTTGCCGACCAGCTCTTGCGGGTCGAGGTTGATGCGCAAGCGTTCGAGCAATTGCGCGGTGCAGTGGAACATTTGCTTGTGGTCAATCATGCGCAGGCCATTGAGCTGCTCGCGACCGATCCAGATGTTCTCAGCAATGTTCATGTGCGGCATCAGGTTGAGTTCCTGATGGATCATTGCAATGCCGGCTTGCAACGCGGCCAGCGGACCGCTGAACGTCACAGGCTTACCGCGCAACCTTAACTCGCCCGCATCAGGCTGATAAATGCCTGCGATGATTTTCATCAGCGTGGATTTACCCGCGCCGTTTTCACCCATCAGCGCCAGCACGGAGCCTGGACGCACGCGCAGTTGCACGTCATCCAGTGCAATGACACCGGGAAACCCCTTGCTGACATTGACCACTTCCAACAGATACGGCGCAGCGGCCGTAAAGGCGGTGGGAGCAGGTGTTACAGCCAGGGTGCTTGATACAGTCGCTGACGCGAGCATAGCCAGTACTCCTCAGATGCCCCGGTCAGTGGCCGAGACAGTGGGCAAGGCGCATGCCTCGCCACTTATTGTTGTTATGGGTGAGTGGCCGACTACTTGAAGTCTTTGGCGTTGTCTCGGGTGATGAGCTGGAACGGCACCCAGACGGCTTGTTCTACCGGTTCTTTGTTGATCATTTTCATCGCCGTGTCGACTGAGCCGTAGGCTTGCCCTTTAGCGTCCTGAAACACCGACAGCACCAGCTCGCCCTTCTCCACGGCGCGTACGCCGTCCGGTGTGCCATCGACGCCCGCGATCAGCACACTGCCTTTCGCGACGCCCGCCTGTTTGAGTGCCATGGCGGCACCGATGGCCATTTCGTCGTTGTTGGAAACCACCGCGTCAAACTGACGGCCCTGGGTGATCCAGTCATTGGTCAGGGTCATGGCCTTGTCGCGCAACCAGATACCGGTTTGCTCCTGATCGACTTTGATATCCGGGTACTTGGCCAGTACTTCTTTCACACCTTTGGTGCGGTTGGTGGTGGAGTTATTGGCCAGATCCCCGAGCAGAATCACGATATTGCCCTTACCGCCCAGCTTGTCGGCCAGGTACTGCATCTGCATTCTTCCGGCTTCAAAATCATCGGAGGCGACAGTGGCAACGCCCTGGGGCAAGTTCTGATCGTCCGGGCGACGGTTGACGTATACCAGCGGGATACCGGCTTTAACGGCCGCCTCGGTGATGCGTTTGGTGGCAGCGGTGTCGACCGGGTTAACCACAATGGCATCGACCTTTTGACCGATGAAGCTTTCAACCTGGCTCAGTTGCTTGACCACATCAGCGCGCGCGTCTTCAAACTGCAACTGCACGCTTTCGGGGTAGGTTTTGGCTTTTTCGTTCATCGACTCACGCAAGTACGTGAGGTAGGTGTCATCAAACTGCGACATGCTCACGCCGATCTTGATGTCCGCCAGGGCAGCGCCGCTGGCGAACATCACGGACAGGGCGAGGGAAGCGATACGTAGGCTGTGTTTCATTGCGGCAGTCTCCACATTCTTGTTGGTTTTATAGATGCGGTACTTGGTGTCGATTCACTGAAATCGACTCTATTGGAAAATAATTTCCATATCAACCTGTTTTAGAATTTTAAAACACAACATTTCTATTTTTCTTCCGCGCCCAACGTGATCACTTCGCAGGTGTGTGCGCTGGTTCGCGCCGCGTCCAGCACACGCAAAGCCTGCAACACCTGTTGCGGCGCAACCGGCACCCGGCCCGAGCCTTGCACGGCGTCGATCATGAGTTGGTAAAAGCGCTGCCAGCCACCGTGCTCGGTGGGCACGCGCTCGCGTTCATCACCGTGCTCGAACCACCCCCAGCGTCGATGCTCTTCGGCGCCCCAGCGTTCGCCTTCGGTTTTGGGGGTGCGCCCGGCGAGCACCGCAGCCTCCTGACCATCCAGCCCTTCAACGCTATAACTACCCAAAGAGCCACTGACGCGAAAACGCGGGCGCGGACTGTTTTGCAGCACACTGGCGCCAAGGTGGGAGATCACGCCATTGTCATGGGTCAACGCCATAAAAAAGCTGTGATCGACCTCTGGATGCTCAGGACTGTATGCCAGCTCGGCATACACCGAGGTCACCGGGCCAAACAATTGCAGCGCCTGATCAACTTGGTGACTGCCCAGATCGCGCAGCAACCCCCCGCCACTGGCATTGCCCACCGACTCTGGAGAAAAGCGCTCGATGAACGACTCAAAGCGTGTGACGACGCCCAATGCACCCGCCTCAAGTAATTTGCGCACCGTGAGAAAGTCCGAGTCCCAGCGCCGGTTTTGATACACGCTCAACAGCACACCCTGACGCTGGGCGGCATCTACCATCGGTTTAGCGTGCCGCGTGTCGGCGGCAAAAGGCTTGTCACTGACCACCGCGATACCCAGCTCGATGGCTTGCATGACCAGCTCGGGACGCCCTTGCAACGGCGTGGAAATGACTAACAGATCAACCCCCGCCTCGACCAACTGCGCCAGTGTGTCGAACGCCTTGACGCCTGGGTAATCGCGGGCCAGCCGTTGGCGTCGCTCGGCTGAACGCGTGACCACGCCAGCAAACGTCACACCCGCCACGCTGGCGATCAAAGGGGCATGAAAAAAACGGCCACCGTGGCCAAAACCGACAAGCCCTATGCGCATGGCAACCTCTCCTTAAAAAACGGTACATGCCACCCGCAGGCGCTGGCGCAACCTGCACCAGCGCCTGCGGGAGAGGGTTTGTTAGCCGTAAAAATGCGGGCGTGGCGCCAGTTCAACGTTCACAATCGCCCCGCTGCCCTGCGCTTCAATGCACGCATCCGCTGCAACGGCAGCCGCAAAGCCGTCCCAGGCCGACGGCCCACCCACCCGGCCTGCGCGCACGCCATCAATAAAGGCTTGCAACTCGACGTCGTAGGCCGCGATAAAGCGGTCTTTCCAGTCCATCAAAATCGCATTCGACAGCTTGGCGCCGCTGCGCAATTGCACCTGCGAAGGCTCCGGCAATTTGGCGATCCCGGTCTCGCCCACCACTTCGCATTGAATGTCGTAGCCGTACTGGCAATTGACGAACACTTCCACATCAATGCGCGTGCCTTTGGCGGTTTCAAGCAACACGATTTGCGGGTCGCGCAAATGGGCCAGGGCTTTGCTGGTTTTACGCGGGAAGACCACTTGCACCGACACAAAGTCGTCGTCGAGCAGCCAGCGCAACACATCCAGTTCATGGATCAGCGTGTCCGTGATGGCCATGTCGGTTTTGTAGTGTTCACCCACGCGCGGGTTGCGGTGCGCGCAGTGCAGCATCAGCGGTTCGCCAATCTGCCCGCTGTCGATCACGGCTTTGAGTGCCAGATAACCGGCGTCGTACGGGCGCATGAAGCCCACTTGCACCAGACGTCTGCCCTGCGCGATTTCAGCGTCGACGATGTTGCGGCAACCTGCTGCGGTGACCGCCAAGGGTTTTTCGCAAAACACCGGCTTGCCGGCCTTGATCGCCGCCAGCACAAACTCTTCGTGACTCGGCCCCCAGGACGTCACTAACACCGCGTCCACTTCGGGGGCATTGATCAGGGCGTGACCATCCGGGTACACCTCGGCGGTCAGCCCCAGTTCAGCCACCACGTCGGCGGCCTGTTGCAGGTTGATATCCGTGACCGCAACTACCTGGCTATTGAGCAAGGTCTGGCTGCAACGGCGAATGTGATCGCGACCGATTGCGCCCGTACCAATGACGCCTAACTTCAACGCTTGGGTGTTCAACGACATGTGCAGACTCCTGTTGGATGGATGAGCGCGCGTTGCAATCAATACTGCCGCGCGTTGGCGAGCTGACGGTTGAGGTGCTCAGCGGCCAGGGCCGTACGGGCGCTGGTTGACACTTGCGCCACGCCCACGCGCCACCACGACAGATAGCCGTGGATCATGGTTTTGGGCAGCACTTTGATGTCGATCAGCGTCGATACCGTCTGCAAGCGCGCATCGGCCAGCGCCGCATCCAGCTGTTCAAGGGTGCTGACCTTGTAGGTCTTGCAGCCATACGCGGCCGCGCTCATGGCGAAGTCCACGGGCACCAGGGCGCCATCGAGCTTGCCGGTTTTGGGGTTACGGAACCGGAACTCGGTGCCGAAGCTGTCCATGCCGTTACCCATTTGCAGGTTGTTGATACAGCCGAAGGCCATGTTATCGAGCAGCACCACGTTGATTTTTTGCCGTTCCTGAATCGACGTTGCCAACTCGGAGTGCAGCATCATGTAAGAGCCATCGCCGACAAAGGCGTACACCTCGCGCTTAGGCTCGGCCAGCTTGACCCCCAGCGCCGCGTTCACTTCATAGCCCATGCACGAGTAGCCATATTCCACGTGATAGGTATTCACCCCTTTGCTGCGCCATGCCCGCTGCAAGTCACCGGGCAAGCTGCCAGCGGCCGCCACAATAATTGCGTCGTCTGCCAGCGTGCGGTTGAGCACCCCCAGCACCTGGCTCTGGGTCAGGCAGGAACCGGTCAGCTCGATAAACTCGCGCAGCACGGCCGGGTCCATGTGGTCACTGATTTCAGGGGTGAAGTCCGGTTGCTGATAGTCGACCTGATACACCCGGTCGACTTCGGCCTGCAATTGCGCCTTGGCCTGTTGCGGCGCGTCGCCCCAGCCAGACCGATAGTCGCTCGCGGACAGCGCCTGGCCCAATGCTTCAAGCCCCGCCAGCGCATCGGCAATCAGTTGCACGCCATCGAGCTTGAGCGCGTCGCAGGGGCTGACGTTGAGGTTGAGAAACTCCACATCGGGGTGTTGGAACAGCGACTTGGATGACGTGGTGAAATCGGTGTAACGGGTGCCGATGCCAATGATCAGGTCCGCCTGGGGCGCCAGCAGGTTGGCCGCCAGACAACCGGTCTCCCCCACGCCGCCCATGTTCAGCGGGTGCGCCGAGACGATGGCACTCTTGCCGGCCTGGGTTTCGGCGAACGGGATAGCAAAACGTTCAGCAAACGCCTGCAAGGCCGCGTTGGCGCCCGCGTATTTGACCCCGCCGCCGCAGATGATCAACGGCGTGCGCTTGCGCTGTATCAGTGCCTGCGCATCTCCCAGCATCGCGGGTGTCGGCAAACGCCGGTCGATGCGGTGCACGCGTTTTTGCAAGAAGTAATCGGGGTAATCGTAAGCCTCAGCCTGCACGTCTTGGGGCAAAGCCAAGGTCACGGCGCCGGTTTCGGCAGGGTCGGTCAATACGCGCATGGCGTGAATCGCGGCGCTCATCAATTGCTCGGGGCGGTTGATCCGGTCCCAGTACTTACTCACCGCCTTGAACGCATCGTTGGTGCTGATGCTCAGGTCGTGGAACTGCTCGATCTGTTGCAACACCGGGTCAGGCTGACGGCTGGCGTACACATCGCCCGGCAGCAATAGCAGCGGAATCCGGTTAGCGGTGGCCGTGGCAGCCGCGGTGATCAGGTTGGCCGCCCCCGGTCCGACGGAGGCGGTGCAGGCGTAAATCTTGCGCCGCAGGTGTTGCTTGGCAAACCCGATGGCGGCGTGAGCCATGCCTTGTTCGTTACGGCCCTGATGCACCTGCAGATCACCGCTGTCCTGTTCCAGCGCCTGGCCCAGCCCCAGCACATTGCCGTGACCAAAAATCGTAAACACCCCAGCCACAAATTTGCTCTGGACCCCATCGACCTCCACGTATTGGTTGTCGAGAAATTTCACCAGAGCCTGGGCCATGGTCAGTCGTGTCGTACTCATGTCTGCACCCTTGAACATGCACAGCCGCTACACGCGCTGTGTCTGGAATTATTTGGCGGTGGGCATGCTGAACTCGGCGCCTTTGGCGATGCTGTCCGGCCAGCGCTGCATCACGCTTTTGTAACGGCTGTAAAAGCGGATGCCCTCTTCGCCGTAGGCATGGTGGTCGCCAAACAGTGAGCGCTTCCAGCCACCAAATGAGTGCCAGGCCATCGGCACCGGAATCGGTACGTTAATCCCCACCATCCCGACCTTGATCGTGCGTGCAAACGCCCGGGCCACACCGCCATCACGGGTGAAACAGGACACGCCATTGCCAAATTCGTGGGCATTGATCAGTGCCACCGCGCTGGCAAAGTCAGGCACCCGGACGATCCCCAGCACTGGGCCGAATATTTCCTGCTGGTAGATGCTCATTGCCGGGGTGACCCGGTCAAACAGCGTGGCTCCCACAAAAAAACCTCGCTCGGCGCCCGGTACTTCAAGCCCGCGCCCATCCACGATCAGGTGTGCGCCCTGTGCTACGCCCTGATCGATAAAGCCAATGACCTTGGCTTTGTGTTCGGCCGTTACCAACGGCCCCATTTCACTCTCGGGGTGCAGGCCGTTGCCCACTTTGAGCCGGTCAATGCGCGGCAGCAGCTTCTCGATCAGTTGATCAGCCACCTCGCCCACGGCCACGGCAACTGATATCGCCATGCAGCGTTCCCCGGCAGAACCGTAGGCGGCGCCCATCAGCGCGTCGGCGGCCTGATCGAGGTCGGCATCGGGCATCACGATCATGTGGTTTTTGGCCCCGCCCAGTGCCTGAACCCGTTTGCCGCGTGCGGTGCCTTGCTGGTAGATGTACTCGGCAATCGGGGTCGAACCTACAAAGGAAATGGCTTCGATGTCCGGGTGCTGTAACAGCGCGTCGACCGCGCTTTTATCGCCTTGCACCACATTGAACACGCCATCGGGCAAACCCGCCTCGGTCAACAGGCGCGCCATCAACAGGCTGGCAGACGGGTCTCGCTCGGACGGTTTGAGAATGAAGCAATTACCCGTGACCAGTGCCAGCGGAATCATCCACAGCGGCACCATCACCGGGAAGTTGAAGGGCGTGACGCCTGCGCATACACCCAATGGCTGGCGCAGGTTCCAATTGTCGATACCGCCGCCAATGTTGTCGCTGAAATCCGTTTTGAGCAGCGTCGGCGCACCGCACGCGTACTCAACGATTTCAATACCACGGGTCACTTCGCCCTTGGCATCGGAAAACACCTTGCCGTGTTCGCGGCAAATGATCTGCGCCAACGCGTCGTGATGTTCGTCCAGCAGTTGCTTGAATTTGAACATGACCCGCGCACGCCGCAGCGACGACTGCTCGGCCCAGGCCGGAAATGCCTTGAGTGCGCTGGCCACGGCGGCATCCACGGTTTGCTGGCTGGCCAGCGCCACGTGCGCTTGCACGCTGCCGGTGGCCGGGTTGAACACCTCGCGCAAACGCTCGCTGCCTGCGTCTTGAACGTGGCCGTCAAGGTAATGGCCAATAATCGGGGTCGTGCTCATTGTTGTTGTGCTCCCAAAAGGTCAAAGATCCATCAGCCAGCTGTGCTGCGGGTCGTTGTGAAATTGCCAGACCCGCTTGGGACCTGCCATCACGTTTAAGTAATAGGACTCGTAACCGTAAGGCACGCTCACCGGGTGATAGCCCTTGGGCACGACCACCAGGTCGCTGTTTTCCACCGCCATTGCCTGGTCAAGGCTGCGATCGTCGGTGTACACCCGCTGGAACACAAAGCCTTGCGCCGGGTTGATCTGGTGGTAATAGGTTTCTTCGAGAAAGCTTTGGTGTGGCAGGTCGTCAGTGTCGTGCTTGTGCGGCGGATAGCTGGATGAATGCCCCGACGGGGTGCGCACCTCGACCACCAGCAGCGAGTGCGCCGGCTCGGTGTCCGGCAGGATGTCGCACACATAACGGGTATTGGCGCCTTTACCACGCACGCTGCGCTTCATGCTCTGGGGGCTGATCAGTCGCGGGCCGAGGCCTGCACTGGCCGAGCCAGGGGCTGCGCACACCGCGATTTGCACGTCGCTCAGGGCCTGCACGCTGGCTTGACTGCCGGGCGGTAAATACACGGCAAACGGGGACTTATCGTCGAACACCGACAGGCGATCGCCAATGTCGGGCCAGTTGAAAGCGCCCTGCTCCGGTGCTTCGCCACCGATACTGGCCCGACCGCTGAGCAGCACCAGGCACAGCTCCTGGTCCCCGGCCGCCACCGGCAAGGTTTCACCTGCCTTCAGCCGGTAAGCGCTGAACCCCACGTATTGCAATGCACCCGGCGGCAGTTGCACCACCGTTTGACCAGCAGCCTGGCTTTTGATCAGCAAACTCATGAACTCACCCTCGCGTCCAGCAACGCGCGCAAGGTTTGATAGCCTTTTTGCGCATAGGCAAAACTCGGTGCGACGGCCGGGTCCTGCTCGGCTTCAACCACCAGCCAGCCGTGGTAATCGGCCGCCAGCAACACGTCCAGCAGCTCGGCAAAATCAATGTCGCCATCGCCCGGCACCGTAAAAGTGCCGTTGATGATGCAGTCCGGGAAGCTCCACAGGTGGTTGCGCGCCAGTTGCACCACCGGTTTGCGCACGTCTTTGAAGTGCACATGGCAAACACGGTCGATGTGCTTGCGCAGTACCTCCACCGGTTCGCCGCCGCCCATGTAGCAGTGGCCCGCGTCGAATAGCAGGCCGACTTCAGGGTCGGTCAGACGCATCAAGGTGTCGATATCGGACGGGGATTCAACGTAAGCGCCCATGTGATGGTGATACGCCAGACGAATGCCCTGCGACAGGGTGAAGCGCGCCAATTCGTTGAGCTTGTCGGCGTATGCCTGCCAGGCCTGTTCGGTGTGAAAACGCGGGCGCTCGATCAAGGGAATGCGCTGGCCCTGAATCGAGTCGGCGACCTCGCCATACACCAGCACCGTGGCACCGTTTTGCGCCAGCAGTTGCACATGGCTGGCAATGGCGTCGATTTCTTGCGCGGCCGAACGTTGTGCCAGACGGCTGGAGTACCAGCCCGACACCAGCGCCAAATCATAGGGGCGCAGCACGTCGGCCACGCCCTTGGCGTCTTTGGGGAACTTGCCGTTGAGTTCAAAGCCTTCGTAACCGATTTGCTTACCCTCACTGAGGGCGGTGCTCAATGGGGTCTCGCCGCCCAGCGACGGCAAGTCATCGTTACTCCAGGAAATCGGGTTGATGCCAATACGGATAGCGGGCATGGCTGCACCTATTATTGTTGTGTAAGTAAGTCCCTGGCAGTGACCGCCCGCCAGCGCGAGCGGGCCTTGCGGCACAGGCTCAGCGGCGAGCGGCTTGCCAGGCGTCAATCAACTGCACAAAGGTGCGCTGCACGTGCTCAATCAGCGTCGCATCGTCGATTTCACCGGCCAGCCAGGCGCGACCGGGCTCCTGAAAAATCGTGCGTCCCACGGCAAAGCCCCGGCAGGTGGTGCTGTTGCGAGCTTGGCGAAACCCTTCAGCCAGCGCCGCCGCCGGAGCATTCAACCCCAGCAGCAGCACGCCACGGCAATACGGATCTCGCGCTTGAATCAGCGCATCGAGTTGTTGCCAGACCGCAGGGGTTTGCGCCTCGATTTTCCACCACGCCGGGTAGATCCCCAGGTTGTACAAGCGCTTGATGGCGCGGTACATCACATCGGGGAAGGTCGAGGGGTGGTCTTTGGGCGGGATGATTTCCAGCAGCAGTTCGTGACCGCTGGCCAATGACGCCTGATACAGCCCTTTGATTTGTGCCTCCTGCTCCAGTCGCAGCATTGGCTCATCGTCGGGATGGAATTGCACCAGGCATTTGATGATGTGTTCTTGCGGCCAGGCAATCAGGTTGCTGCCAATCGAGCGCCCGTGCTCAAACGCCAACGGCCTGGAGCCTTGCACTTCAACCGGGCGCGCGATCCACCAGCCTCGACCGGTGGCCGCATTGAGCGAGTCCTGACCGAAACGCTGGTCAGCCAGCAAGCCGACATCGGCGTCGATGCCTCGTTGGCGCACGTCGGTTTCAACCTGCTCCACGGCGTTGATGAACAACTGCTTCAACGCGCAAATGCTGGCGTGATCCCGGCCATATTGCTGCGCCATTTCCAGCAACTGCCAGCGATGGTCGAACGCGAACACAAACAGCTGTTGCCACTGTTTGCGCGGCACGCTGACTTGATGCAAACGCTGCAAGGCTTGGTCTTGGTCTGGCCGGGTAATGGGCACCGGGCTATTAAACAGGTAATCGAGTTCGGCGCGGGTCGGCATGGCGGGGGCGCACGCATGGCGCGATACCACCAGCGCACCGCAGGCATTGGCAAGCTGGCAGCAGCGCTCGTCGGTGGCATCTTCCAGCCAGCCACTCAGGAAGCCCGACATGAAAGCATCGCCTGCCCCCAGCACATTGAGCACGTCGACACGTACGCCGGGGTGAATGGCGCCGTCTTCCAGACGGGCCGGGATCGGGCCGTGAATCACCGTGCAACCTTGCGGCCCCAACTTGACCACCAGCGCCGCTGCCGTCAGCGAACGTACTTTACGCAGGGCCGCCAGCAAGTCTGTACCGCCACCTGCAATCAGAAACTCTTCTTCGGTGCCGACGATCAAGTCAAAGCGCGGCAGAATCGACTGTACATGGGCGCTGACAGTCTCATTCGCGACAAAACGGGTTTCGCCATCCGCCTTGCCGGCCAAGCCCCACAGCACCGGGCGATAGTCGATGTCGAGGACACGCCGGACGTTGTGTTGCTCGGCGTATTCGAGCGCCTTGAGACTGGCCTGATACACGCCTTCAGTAGAAAAATGGGTGCCGGTAATCAGCAACGCTTTGCTGGCGCCTATAAAGGCGGGGTCAATGTCATCTGCGCGCAAGGCCATGTCGGCACAGTTCTCACGGTAGAACACCAGGGGGAAGGTTTCGCGGTCTTTTAGGCCCAGCAGCACCAGGGCCGTGAGGCGTTGCGCATCGACTTTGACGGCGCTGACGTCACAGCCCTCGCGGGTCAATGATTCAAGCAGGAAGCGCCCCATGTGGTCGTCACCCACCCGGCTCAACATCGCTGAACGCAACCCCAGGCGCGCCGTGCCAAAAGCAATATTGGCTGAAGAGCCACCTAGGTACTTGGCAAAACTGCTGACGTCTTCGAGCCGCGCTCCGACTTGTTGCGCGTAGAGGTCGACGCCCAGGCGTCCAAGGCAGATCAGATCCAAATCACGCCCTGTGGCAAAACGAGTCTGTCCCATGGTGGCTCCTGTTATTTTTATCAGCCTGCGCTCATCACCTCACACGGCCCGAGCGCTCTTCGTGAATCGAAGACTAAAACGTCGCCGCGCAATAAACAATATTTATTCCATATAATTTTAATGTAGAATTTTTGTTCCAGATTGCTCCTGCCTTGTTTTTTTTCACGCGTGCATCGATTCAGCGCTTCGCGGTTTGAGTCGCTGGTCAGGATTTTATGTGCACCGACCCTGTAAACTGCGCAACCAACAGGCTGCCCGATACAACCCAGCGCCCTCTATAAGGATTCCTCTATGCCCTCCACCGATCAGCCGGCGTCCGTCGAGCAAGTGTCAGAGAGCGAATTGACCAGCCCGCCGGTGAATGCCGAGCGCCTGCTGCACCTCATTACTGAGCAATACGAGAGCCTGCCCCGTCAGCTCAAGCGCATTGCCAGCTACATGAGCCAACAGAGCGACCGCATCATGGTCGACCGTATCAGCGATATTGCTCGCGAATGCGAAGTACACCCTTCAGCCATCGTGCGCTTCTCGCAGCGTTTCGGTTTCAGTGGGTTCAGCGAAATGCAGGCGCTGTTCCGCGAGGCCTATACGCACAAGGCCACCCCGGTTCAGAACTACCAGCAACGCATTCGCAGCATGATTGCCAACAAATCGCAGAAAGCCAGCGGCGGTGATCTGGCCCGTGAATGTATCAACGCCACGCTGTCTGGCATCGAACGCCTGGGCCTGGAGCTCGACGATCAGTCGTTCGAAAAGGCCGTGGATCTGGTGGTCAACGCAGACAACATCTACGTTGTGGGCGTGCGCCGCTCATTCGCCGTGGCGGATTACCTGGTGTACAACTTGCAGCACACCAACAAGCGCATCCATCTGATCTCCGGCCTGGGTGGCAGCTACCGCGAACAAATGCGCAGCGTGCGCGCCAATGACCTGGTGATCGCTATCAGCTTTACGCCCTATGGCAAAGAAACCCAGCACTGCCTACGCATTGCGCAGTTGCATCAAGCCAAAACCCTGATCATCACGGACAGCAACCTGTCGCCACTGGCCAAACGCGCCAACAGTGTGTTGCTGGTCAATGAAGGCAGTTCTTTCGCGTTCCGCTCGCTCAGTGCCACGTTGTGCCTGTGTCAGGCGCTGTTCATTGCAGTGGCTTACCGGCTGGAACTCAAAGTCGACGAGATACATGAACAGGCGGGGTTCGATGACTAAGGCAGGTCGCTCAATCAATTGCACCTCAAGCGTTTAAAGGCAGCGTGGGGTTATATCGGTGTCTTTCGCTGTAAGACTTTTACATCGACTCCCGTAAACCCTTAGCTAAAAAATCGTAAGCGTTTCTGGGGCAAAACTTCCTCCCCGCCGTTTGAAAAATCTTACGAGTTTCTCCGTAAATCTTACCGTCAGCTACTCACTGCCTGACAACATGTCCCCTGCCCCCGGCCTTACAATCGCTCCCACCAATCCAATATCCCGACCCGAGTAAACAGCGCTTGTGTCACCACTTGTATCGAGCACGCGCTGCCGACCTCTGCCACACACAACCTGTTACCACTCACCTGTCAGTCAACTCGCAAAACACATCACCCCAGAACTGTTGTTTTGATGGCGCCCACGTGCGGTGTGCGACCGTTAAATGGTTTTCGAGGATGCGCTCGCCCCCCGCCCACCCACCTTCATAGATGGAGTACAACGTGATGAGTCATGCCGTAATTGCTAACGACCAGGACCCGCCAGAGCAAAGCCCGCTGCTGCTTGCACCCACTGCCAGCGTCAGGCAATCACCCCCACACAACCGGGACATGAACTGCGTCCCCGAGTTGAGCAGGCTGGTCAGACTTCGCGATGCACTGCTGGTACTCAAAAGCCCGCTGAGCAGCAGCGCTGATTGGCGCAACCTCCTCGAGCAGCAATTACTGAGCAATGATGCCCATGAACGGATACTGGGCAAATTGGTGGTCACAAAACCGTTACCCCCTGTAAGCAGTGGCTAAACACTGCCACGACCTCGGCGGCCCGCAGCACAAAGCTCATTAATAATGAAGTTAACCATCATTATTATGAATTTGCGGAATTAATACGCTGTAGGCAGACTGCACCGGTTCCTCCCCCATGAAGGAACATTTCAAGGGCTTGCCGGTTACCCCGCCAAGCCTTTTTTTGGCCTCAGCCTGACCAAAACCGGACCTTCGCCACCATGCAAACCCGCTGGATCCGCCGCCTATTGCCCGCGGCCACAAACACCCGACCGATTGAGTGGAGCCGTGCCGCGATTGGGGTGTCCCTTGGCACTTTGTTCAGCGTATGGCTGTGCAGCGTGTTTTTCGGCCTGCCCGTTGCCATGCATTTGATCGGCCCACTCGGCGCTTCGGCGATTTTATTGTTCGCCGTGTCCTCCGGCGCTTTGGCGCAGCCGTGGTCAATCCTGGGCGGTTATCTGTGCGCCACCGTGGTGTCATTACTGGTGGTTCACTTTTTGGGACGTGACCTGGCCAGTGCCTGCCTGGCCGTCGGAGCCGCATTGATCATCATGTGCCTGTTGCGTTGCCTGCACCCGCCCGCCGGGGCGCTGGCCTTGCTGGTGGTGCTGGCAGACCCGGACAGTGCGCGCCTTGGCTGGGAATTACTGGCCCCCGTCATGCTCAGTGCGCTGTGCATGCTGCTGGCCGCTTTGGCCTACAACAACCTGACCCGTGTGCGCTATCCCAAAAAACACACCGAACCGGCCCCCGCCGCCGTGGTTGCCCCCACCGCACCCGGCGACCCCGGCATTACCGCTGAGGACTTGCAACATGCACTGGCCAAGATGGACGCTTTTATCGACGTCACCCCTGAAGACCTCGAAGAGCTGATTCGCACCAGCGAGCACTATGCCCGGCGGCGCAGCATTGGCGAGGTCTTGTCACAGGCCAATTGAGCAGATGCTCACCTAGGAGGCAGACCCCTTGAATGATCCGGCCTGTTAACCGTCAAAGTCCTGCTAGGGTTACCCATACGTGCCCGCGGACGTTGTTTTGCTGCCATTGATGTCCCGGATTCACGACTGCTGAGTGCCCACTTCGCCGACCGTGATCAAGGCTTGCAATGCTCAAAACCATTGACCATGAAATCTCAAAATACGCCGCCCCGCCTGCCGTTCAAGCTGAGTTTGCCCAGCACGACTTTGAAAAACTGCGCAACTTTTGCCGTCTGACCTACGCCGCCAGCATTGTCATCTGGCTGCTGTTTGACCTGATCGTCAGCTTCAAGGGCGGTCAAGGCTTCACGGTGTTATCGGTCGTGTTTGTCAGCGCGATGGCGGGGCTGACCATTGCTCTGGGTTTTATCCGCAAGGCCCGCCATTTTGACGTGTTGAACCTGATCTTCGTGCTGGTGATTACCCTGGGCATTCGCTTGATCATTTTCGGCCTGCCCGCCGACACACAGCCCATCTGGCTGATCCTTGCCACCTCAAGCATTCTCTATAACGCTTCGGTCTTGCCGTTGAGCCGCTGGGGGTTTCTGGCGGTGGTCGGGGTGACCTGGGTGGTTCTTAACCCGTTCTTGATGACCGGAGTGCAACTGTTTGACCTGCGCGGCAGTTTGATCCTGTGTTATTTCGCCTTTCTCAGTTGCCTGACCATCTACAGCTTCTTCAAGCTGCGCAGGGTCAAACTGTACAACTACACCATGTCCAAATTGTTGCTGACCCAGGCGTACATCGACACATTGACCGAGATCCCCAATCGCCGCTCATTCATGTCCCGCGCCACCAGCGTGTTGGCGCAAAGCCCGCGCATGCACGACCACTACCTGGCAATGATCGACATCGACAATTTCAAACGGGTGAATGACCTGTACGGGCATGACATCGGCGATGAAGTACTCAAGCGCACGGCGGCCAGCATCAAGGCGGTGATGAACGGTTATGAATTTGCGCGCCTGGGGGGCGAAGAGTTTGCCGTGTACGTGTCAGGCGTTCGACGCGCCGACGTCGAACGCCTGATGGCGACGCTGTGCAGCCAGGTGCGCAATGACCCGGCAGCCCACCCTGTGACTGTCAGCATCGGCCTGGCCAGAGTGGATGATCAGGACAGCCTGAACCAGGCACTGGCCAAAGCGGATAAAGCGTTGTACGCCTCTAAACACGCCGGCAAAGACCGGTTTACGTTCTATCGCTCAACCCTCACCGGGCGCGAATGACGGCTTGACCCGAGCAATGCGTGCTTAATGGCTGTGCATGAACGTGTGGTACTCCAGGTCATCCAGTGCCGAGGACAATTGATGCAGGGCCACCAGCACACAGGCCAGCAACGACAACGTAAACCCGTAGCCAAAGAAGCTTGGACCCAAATACAGGCTGAGTAGGGTCAAGGCGCCGTTGAGCAACACGAACATCACGCACAACTTGAGCACAATGGCGCGTTTGTCGAGGTAAAAGAACACGTTGAGCAACGCCATGAACACCACCTGAATGCTCACCCCCACCAGATCAATGTAGAACAGCGGCAGGTAATAACTGGAAATCCCCAGCCATCCCAGCAACTGCGGTGCAAACAAAAACAGCAACACGGCCGTCAAGCCTTGCACCTTGCAGATTTCCAACAGGCCCTGCTGAATCGACAGGGTCATTTCGGCTTTTATCTGGCCGATGTGTTGCAAGGTTTCACCTTCGCGGATGGCCCGGAACAAGCGGTCGTACCACTGTGCAAAATCGGTTTCGATACGCACCAGAAATACCGCCATGCCGGGAATGATCGCCAGGTACGCAAGAAAAATCGGCAAATCGTAAAGCACCGAAGAGCGCATCGGCCCAATCACCGCGCTGGACGTCGCCGGGTTAAACCAGAAGATGAACTTGTCGATCCAGATCCCCAGGTTGTAGCAAAGTCCGGTCAGCAACAGGCTAGGGAACACGTGGCGCCGGTCCAGAAAGTCGAAGGCCACCAGCGTGTCGGCGCGGTACTCGCGCAAGATGTCGTACAGGTACAAAAACAACAGTGAGCCGTGGCCAATCAACAGCGCCAACAGCAAACCGTTGATGCCCATGAAGCTCAGCAGGTACGCACTCAGCACCATCAGCGAATAGCCCACCAGCATCACCAGCAAGATGCGGTTGTAGGCCTTCATCCCGGACAAAAAGATGATCACCAGCCACAAATTGCAGAGCGTTACGAAGTTGGCGAGCACCAGCAGGCGATAGATCAACGGCTCGTCAAACAGCACCCACAGCAACAGCGTGCCGAGCAGGCCCGCGCTCACCGTCACCAGCAGAAGCACCCCGACCAGATTGGGCAGGATGCGTGAAAACTTGCGTTCAAATAGGCGATCCGACACGAACCGGGTGAAAAACAGCTGCAAGCCGCCCGTGAGAATCAATGAGGTGGCCATCAGGTAGGTCACGGTAATCAGAAATTGCCTGACCAGCATCTCGGGCATGAGCAACCCCAGGCTCAACACCCCCACCAACATCACGCTGACAATCGACAGCACCCACGGCCCGGAGCTGATCAACCCGGCGTAGACATAGGCGTGCAAGGTCGCGGTGTAGGAGTCGCGCGACAGTATTTTGCGCAGTTCAAAACCGATACCGGCCATTTACACCGCCTCCATAGCTGCGCGATACAGCGCGCGATAACGTTCGAACATCAGGTTTTCTCCGTAATAGCGATGCACCCGCTGCAAGCCGCTGGCCTGCGCCGCCTGCCAACGCCCGGGGCTGCGCAACAGGCCCAGAATGGCCTGCGAGGTAGCCTGCGGATCGGCAATCGCCACCACTTCCCCACCCAGCCCCAGATCGCGGTCCTCAGCCACACCGCCTTCGATCAGCTCACGGCACGACCCCACGTCGCTGGAAATCACCGGAATGCCTGCTGCCCATGCTTCCAGGATCACCAGCGGTTGCGCTTCACTGATCGAGGTCAGCACCATCAGCCCCAACTGCGGCAGGATGTTTTGAATGCTTTGAAAACCCAGAAAAAGAACGTTGTCTTCCAGCCCCAAGCTGGCCACCAGGCTGCGGCACTCACTGACGTAGGTCGGGTCTTCTTCTTCGGGACCGACGATCCAGCCCTGTACATCAGGCATCGCGCTGACTACGCCGCGCATGGCGCGGATAAAGGTTTTCACGTCTTTGATCGGCACCACACGGCCGATTAACCCCACCACCGGCAGCATCCCTTCTGGGCGGGCTTGCAGCGCGGCGGTCCACTTGGGCAGGTCGATGCCGTTGGGGATCACCTGCGTGCGCACGGCTTGCGCCCCGTCTTTGATCTGGCGCTGACGGTTGCCGTCATACAGCGCGATGATGTTGTCGGCATGGTCATACACCAACCGACCGATGCGTTCGAAAAAACGAATCCACAACGTACGCATATAGCCGGTACCCGCTTCCAGGCTGCCATTGAGCGCCTGCTCGCTGCTTTCGGCGATCCAGCTGGCCTGCGCCAGATCGATCTTGCGTTCCTTGGTGTAAATGCCGTGCTCGCTGAGCAAATAACGGCACCCCCAGCGTTGCTTGAGGATGCAGCCCACCAGCCCCGCGTAGCCGGTTGAGATAGCGTGCAACACCTTGGCGCGCGGCATGTCGCGTGCGGCTTCAGCCAGCATCAACAACGGTGACTGCATCGAGCGCAGGGTCCAGAAGTAGTTCACGAACGAAGGGTCGCCACAGTGCTTGAGATAACCCGCGCTCAAGGTCTCCCAACTGGCGCGACTGCGCAGCACGTCAGCCAGGCTCAGACGGTCTTGCGCCAACGCATCGAGCAATTGCTCACCTTGGGCGACAGTGGGTGGGTCGGGATGATGTAAAAACCGGTACAGATTGGCCAGCTCGGGGGCGATGTCCTGGTGGTCAGTTTTACCCGCAGGGCGGCCTTGCCACGCCTCTTCCAGAAAAACTTCTTTGATGTACACCACGTTGGGCGGAATGTCGTAATTGCGGCGGCTGTACGCCGTGCGCTGCCCACCGATGAACAGCACTGAAAAGGTCACGTCGGGCAAACCCAACAACATCTGATGAATCCAGCTTGAGACCCCGCCGCGCACATACGGCCAAGTGCCTTCAAGCAGCAAGCAGACATCCGCCACTGGCGTTTCGTTTTGAGAGGGGTTCATAACCAGCACCTGGCCAAATCGGCAAACGGGGGACGACGCAACACGTCGGCGGGCAACGCGGCCAGCAGCGGGGGTATTTGGTGGTAGTGCCCGGCCCTGAAAGCAATTTCGGCGTGAAAAGGAATCAACAAGGTGGCATCGATGCCTGCTTTCTCAGCCGCATCCAGGTGGGCCTGCGCAGGGGTCAGCAAGTCCATTTCCAGCGCGATACGCCCCGCCAGCAGGTGCAACTCGCCCCCCTCACCTTCGCGCAAGCCTTGTTCGGCATGCTCGCAGGCTTGGCGCAATACGTGCTCCAGCACACTGCCCTGCGCCAGCCCCAGATACGCCAGTTCCCAATACCAGCGCGCCAGCGTGGCGTGCAAGGCGCCAGTCGCTGGAGGTTTGGCGCCAGCTAACTGTTTGAGGTCGGCCTGAATCCGCTGGTTGATGTCGTTTTCCTGCTTGTCGAGCATCGAGTACGCCAACAAGCGCACATCATCGCTGGGATCGGCCAGCGCCAATTTGAGCATTGGAATGGCCTCTTTACCCGGCATCCGCCGCGTGGTCAGCAAGGCGGACAGCCGCAGGTCCGGGTCCGGTGCATGGCGCAGGACATCCTGTAGCCCGCCGTCGCGAAAAATCGGCGAATGCAGCGGCTGCGAGCGAAACGGCAGCTTCGGGATACCCAACGCCTGCCACGCTTGCTGATCACGCGGGCGCGGCAAGTACAGCGCCGGGAATATCACACAGGCGACGCCCAGCGCCCCGATCACCGGGATAAAAAACACCAGTGAAAACAGAAACAACGGGCTCCAGGGCAATGGGCTGCGATAGCGCGCCGGTAACAGCATCCACACCCCGGCACACAGCAGACCGCTGGCCGTTGCGTGCACCAGCGTATACAACGCAAACGCCTGCCCCGCCGGCAAGTCAAGCCACAGGCTGGACCAGCCGCTGGCCTCCAGTATTACGCCAAGGCTAAATAGCCATTTGCTGATCATTCAGACCACACTCGTTGAACAGGAAATTACGCAAACCGCCACGCTCGCTGACAGGCGTCAGGGTGTACGGCAACACGCGCACGCCCAGACTGTGCAGGGTGTGCTCTTGACCAAAGTGTTCATGCACCAACGTACCCAGGCGGCTCAGATAGCCTTGCGCACCGTCGCTGCTGGTCAACGGCAGCAACACCAGCAACCCCTCGTGATCGCGCTGATTACGCACGCTCAATTGCAGGTCAAGCCCGCGCTGGCTACGCTCGAACAGCCCGAGCAGTTCAGGATTGGGTTCGCTCCATTCGAAAAAGTACAAACAGGCCGACAGGTCATGCTGTTGCACATCGATCAAGGAACGTTTGAGTTGCTGCGCGAAATGCTGCGCATCGGCATCGGGCAGTTTCAAGCTGTGCGCATCACTGCTCAACAAATCGGCAATGTGCCCTGCCAAAAGCGCCAACAGGCTGAGCGTGCGCTCCTGAAACGCAAAGAACGGCATTTGGCGCACCGCCAAAATAGCCAGCAGCCGACCTTCGGTGTCCATCAGCGGCACACACACCTGCAACGAGGAGAACTCACTCTGCTCACCGTTATCGGTGAGGTTGCTGCGCACGCTGACCAACTCGTTGCGCGCCAGGCATAACGTGATCAACGGGTCATGGATCGGCAAGTGCCCCATCACCCCCAGGGTCGCCAGCGGCTGGTCGATGACCAAACGTTGCGCGTCAACCCGATACAGGCCCGCCACGCGCAACGAACCGTACTGCCCCGCGATTGCCAGGATCGGCTCGGCCATGGCCGTCAACGGGTCGTGCGTGCCTTGCAAGCTGCGCAGGCGTTCACGCAGGCCCAGCAGCGAACTGCGCAGGCTTTGATCGCTACCCGCCACGCGCTGTTCCAGACGGTCATGGGACACGCGCAGCACCTGATGATGGCGAGTGAACTCGTCGAGCCGGTATTGCCGGTAATTGTTGGCCATTTGCAAGCGTTGCAGGCGCCGGTCCCACAAGTCGCGCACCTCGCCCACTACCATCGTGCACACCAGAATGCCGACAATGAATGACGGCGAAATGTCGGCGTATACCGGCCAGCCTTGTTGGCGCAGGACAAAAAACGTCATCACCACCAAACACGCGCTGACCAGCCCGCGCACAAAGCCATAGCGCACACCGATCAGCAGCGGCGCGAGCAACGGCCAGGGAAAATCGCCGCGCAATTGCAGCGGGTCATCAGGCGTCAGCCACAGGCCAAGGCCAAGGGCCAGCGCACTGACCAGCACGGTTTCGATCCACGAGGCCGGACCCTTGGCCCGGGGCGCCAGGCTGAAATCCATATGGGGGGAATTCATCATCGTTACTCGACCCGCAGGCCACCGACCAGTTTGTTCAGCACTTTCTGTGCTGAACCGGCCAGGCTTTCACGCGACCAACCCGCACGCGCGCCGCTTTTGCTCCACAGCACACGGCCGGTGGCGGGTTCGATCACGCGCAGGCTGATGCCCACCGCTGGCTCGCCATCCAGACCGTTCTTGTACTGCCACTCCTCGACGCTGCCCGCGACCACATAATCGAGTTTTTGCTGACGCGCCCATTCCAACGCGCTGTTCAACCGCTCATTGTCATCCAGCAACGCCTGTTCGCCCTGCACGCTGGCCGGGTACACCTGAGGCTGCAAGCCTTTGCTGCTCAATACGCTGAGCAGGATTTGCTCGCTGCGCTCCCCGGCTTGCGGGGTTTGCGAATAGTTAACTAACGGCACGATGCCCCACTGCGCATCGCGTGAAAGTGCCGGGCTGGTTTTGCCGGTGAAGCTGCTGCACCCGGCCATGAGCATCACACTCAGTACCAGCGTCAGGTTACGGATTGCTTGCATAGTGTTTCTCCACGTATTCGTTGTCATTGATTGTTCAGCGTCCAAAACGCAAGCCGTAGCTCACGCCCAGCGTGCCGCCCGCCCCCGCGCCACCTTGCGGTGAGGACTGGTATCCGACTTTGAGTGCCAACTCGTCATCGCCCAACAGCACCATGCCGATCCCGGTGTCGATGCCGTAATTGAAGGTTTTATCGACCCACTGCCAACCGGCCGTCACGTCCACCAGCCAGGTGTATTGCGGTTGGGTGCGGTTCAGTGCGCCCGGCATGCCACGCCGCCACGAACTGCCCACATACACTTGGCCATAGCGCGCTTGCAGCAAATCGCTGGCGGTCAGCGGCGCTGTCACATCGACAGCCTGAGCACCGATCACCCGGCCATCGTCATCCTCGACCGGCTCTTGCTCATAAACCGGTTTGAGGAAGGCATTGAGGTCATTCAGCTCGCCGCTTTTAAGGGCGTTGCGTTGATAATCGGCGCCCGCGCGCACCACCCAGTTCGGCCCTTCAAACTCAAGGGTGTGGGCGAACTCAAGCTTGGCTTCCTGCCCCGACCCCAGCGCATCGCCCGCACGGGTCGAGAAGCGGTTGTGCGACAGTGTCCAGCTCAATTGGTCGCGGGCCGAAAAGCCGTGCTGGCCTTTGAGCCAAACGCCATCATGCTGGCCCAGTGCGCGCATCAGCCCGGTGTCGTCACTCTGACGATGCCAGTCGACGCCGGTTTCGATCTCATCGGTGGCACTCAACTGCCAGGCACGGCTCAAGCCCAACCCGTTACGGTTGTGGTCCTTGCGGGTACTGATGTCGGCAATCAGGCTGTAGCGCCCGTTATCGAGTTGGCGTTGCAAGGTCAGCAACGCATTACGTTCCTGACCCAATTCACCGTCGCGCAACTGATCGCTGTTGTAGCGTCCCTGACCGAGCACCAGGCTGGCGTACCAGTCGTCATTGAGGTGGCGCGCAACCGTCAGTTGCGGCCCCGACACGTCCAGCCCGCCGAAATCCTTGCCCTCCCACGCCAACTGAATGCCCTGCGGCGTGCGGTCGAGCATTTCAACGGCCTGACGGCGCAACTGCTCGCCAATCACCGCGGGTTGTTGATCGCCCAGCGCCGACAGGCTCACGCCCAAGGCACGAGCGCCCTGGCCCAATTGGCTGAGGGCTTCGACCTGCTGCGCCGGGTCCAGCTCGCCGCTGGCCAGCAGTTGCTTGAGCATGTCGCGATTGCGGTCACGCAGCGCTTGTTGGATCAACTCAAAACGGTCGACCTTCAAGCCTTGGCGACGGGCCCAGGCCAGCCAGTCGTTTTTCTGTGCGCCTTGATTGGTTTCGTCCAGGCGCGCCAGCAGGCGTTCGAACCACAGCTGCAACATGGCTGGCGAACCGTCTTGCCACTGCAAAGCCTGACTTTGTGCCAGCCGTGATGAATAGCTGCTGGCCAACAGCCGTAGCCACATCGCGTAACGCTGGGTAGATTCCACGCCCGGTTGCAGGTCGGCGGTGCGCGTCAGCTTCAGGCGCAACCGCTGAGCCGCTTCCAGTGAACCTGCGGCCTCCAACGCATCGGCATACCCGGCTTGCACCAGCCAGTCCTGCGGGTTGGCTTTGAGGTACAGGCGGTACCAGGCCAGCGACTCGCGGGTACGCCCGACCATCTGGCTGGCACTGGCAAACGGCAGCCACAGCAGGTTGTCGTTGCGCGCCCGGGCCCGCCACTGTTGCAGCAACGGCGCCATATCGGCCGTGCGGCCCTGATCGATGTACAGCCACAACAGGCGCTCACGAAACAGGTTGTCATCGTTGTAGCGCGCCAGCCCTTGTTTGAGCAGGCGCTCGGCATCAGCGAAGCGCTTTTCATGCACGGCCAGCCCGGCCCGGGCGGCCAGCACCTGCTCTTGAGCATCAGCCTTGGGCCATGCCTTGGCGCTGTCGAGTAACGCACTGACTTGCGCCCAATCCTGTAGTTCTTGCGCCACCTGCAAAGCCACGACCAGTCGTTGCGGGTTGTGGGTGGTGTGCCAACTGGCAACCATCAAGGCCAGCGCCTTGACCGGGTCACGCTTGCGGTACAGGTTGGCCAATTGCTCTTCTTCGCCGTAGCTCAACGAGCCTTTGATCGCCAACAGCCTTTCGAGTGCGGGCTGCAAGTCATCGTCGCGCTCAAGCTCCCAGGCCAAGGCGGCGCGCAGGTCCCAATACTCGGCGTCATCGATGTGTTGATTGTCGATGTCCAGCACCTGCCATGCCCCTTGGTTGTCAAAGAACCTCAAGTGGGTACTGGCCCAGTCCACGCGCTCGGCGACGGTGATTGGAAAGTGCCGCGCCATGTCTTGCATGACCCGCGTCTTGGCCGGGTATTGTTCGGTGTTCTCCAGGTTTTGACTCAGACGCATCCAGGCCAGACGTTGCTTGGGGTATTTTTGCAAACTCGCCCGCAACACCGCTTCGGCCAATTGCGGCGTACCGCGCTGCTCGTGAGCGAACACCAGCGCATCCAGTTCGCCATCGCTGAGGCGGCGCGTCTCCAGCAGCCGGGTGAGCAATGGAATGCCGTGATCGAAATCAAACAGCTGAATCGACAAACGCCACGCATGCTCATACGCCGTGGGGTCGTCTTGCAGTTCGAGATAGGCCATCCAATAGTCCAGCGCCTGGTAGGTGTCACCCTTCCACTCGCCAAGCTGGGCCATCTGCGCCAAAAACGCCGCATCGCCGGTTTCGCTCTGCAATAACTCCTGGCCCACCGCCCAAGCGCCCTCCTGATCACCAAAGGCCAGGCGTAATTTGAACTCTTTGCGCAGCGCTTCACGATTGCCCGGTTGCAGGGTGCGCCACTGCTGGATCAGAGTTTCTGCCTCGTGCAGCTGGTCGTGGGCGATGGCCGTTTCAACGCCGTGCTCCAGCCATTGCGGGTCGCTTTGCGGGTCGTTGAGTAGCGCCACGGCCTTGCTCAGCAACACCGCCGCTTCGCCGCCCCGATCCGCCGCAATCAGGGCATCAAAGGCTTGGCGCAGGTAGCGCTTATGCTGCTCGGGCGCGCTACTGACCGCTGCCAGTTGCAGGTACAGGTCCGCCGCCCGCCCAGGTTGCTCGCCTGCCATCAACCACTGCGCAGCAGCGCTGAGCCACTTAAGGCGTTGCTCAGGGTCGCGACTGGCCAGCTCGGCATAACACTGGCCCGCCAACGCCGGGGCTTGCAGCACTAATAGCAAGTCGGCCATGCGCTCCAGTGCAGGCACCGTCAATTGACTGCGGTCCAGCAGGCTCAAGCGCTCGACCAACGCCGTGCGCGCGGCCTGATCACCGCCTTGGGGCAAGTCCAGCGCATCGAGGTGCAATGCATAGAGCTGCGCGACGGTCGTATTGGGGTGCGGCCACTGGTTGAGGTGTTTGCGTGCCCTGGGGTAATCGCCCAGGGTCATCAGCAAGTCCAGCAGCTTGATGCGCAACGCGTCGTCTTGCGGGTGCGCGGTGAGCAGCAGCTCAGCGTAGTTGGCCGAGACCTCATCCGGCTGGCGTTCATCGGGACGGAACACGCTTTCCTGTTGGAAAGTCATCCACAACAAGCCACCCACGGCGGTGGCGACCACACCCAATGCCCACGGGTTGAGCAGCCGGGTTTTCTTAATGGCAGAGGAGTTGGGCATCACTCACCTGCTTGATTGGCAATTGGAACACCCACAGGCCGTTATCCGCACGAGCGGTAAAACGCTGCCCTTTGACATCAACGCTGCATGGCCCTGCCGCGCGTACTGAAAACTGGATGTCGAATTCACCGGCAAACGAAAAGCTCACCCGCCGATCATCCCGATAACGCCACTGTTGCAATGGCACGTTGGCCTCCTCCAGCGCCGGACGCGGGTCGCGCTCAGGGCGCAAGGCGAGTAGCGCGTGGTCGCTGCTCAAATGCACATAACGCCCTTCGGGCAGATCGCGCACACCGGCCACCCCTTGCGAGCGGGTCATATCAGGCCAGCCCATCTGCGGGTCGATGCGCAAGGTGCGCAATGCATTCAGGCCACGCACTTGCCAGTCACCGCTGGCCGTGCGTGCAAGGCTCGACTCATATAAACCGCGCACCCGTGGCAGGTAATCACTCATCCACAACGAGATTGGCTGCTGCTTGATCATGAAGGCATAGATGTCGTCCATGACTTTGATCGAAGCCTGCTTGGTGCCGGAGTAAAAGTGGTAGTAGAGGTGCAGCCCGCGCAAACGACGCGGGCTGTTGGTCAGTTCGAAAGTGTCGATGACATCGCGAAAGCCGTAGAACGGCCCCTTCCACAGGTTGGTGTACATGTTTTCGTTAATGATCGGCGCGTAGATCTGCAAGCCGCCCGAGGTGGGGCGCAGCAGCGGCGACAGGCCCGTCAGCGAAGGGTTGGCATGCGTGATGACCGTGGTGCCGCCATTCACGTTCTGCAAACCCGCGTCATAGGCGTACTGAATAGTTGCCTCGTCTGGCAACGCATCCCCCGGCCAGAAAATCATCTTTACCGGCTTTTGCGGCGTGGTCAGGTGATTGTTGATGTAATCGCGGGACCCAAACACTTCACGCCGGAAGTCGATCTTGTTGTAGCCGGGAATTTTCATGTTCAGGCCGTATTGCGGATCGAAGCCTTCTTCTTTCATGGACTTTTCAGGCTGCATGAAGAACGGGTGGCTGAACGTATGAGTGGCAACTTCGACCTTGGGGTCGGCGAAGATCGTGCGTGCGATAGGCTCCAGCTCCTTGGCCAGAAACGGGAACATGCCGCGCGGCGAAATCTCGCCCTCGATGATCGAGACTGAGGTCAGGAAGGGATACGGTTTGATAAACAGGTCCAACACCGACTGACCCGCGTAAGGCGTACCGCGAATCTCCGCCCGGGACGGAAAACCATCACCGTCAATGTGTACCGTGGCGATGCGCCGACCGTTCTCGGTGGTGGTGTCCGGGTGCGGTTGCAGCGGCAAGCGCAAGGCCCGCTGCACGAAGGTGAACGGGTCAATGATCCAGCGACTGGCCTCACCGTTGGTCTCAATCAAGTAAGGTGCCAAGGCGATACCGCCCCACGCGCCGATGGCGACAGGTGCGAATGAGTTACCTTTTTCATCCGCCAGTAGCAAGCCAGGCTTAGGGCCGTCCGGCAAAACTGACAGGGGGGTTAGCTCACGCGAGCGCAGCACCAGCGGGGCTTCAAAACTGCCAATCAAATGCGGGTCATGGCTCAGCAGTTTTAAGGCGCCCGGGCCACTGAACGTGCCCTGCTGCAAGCCCAGACGCTTGAGCAGCACCGTGTTCTCAATCGGCATACCGGCCAAAAACACCAGCGGCACTTGCTCATCCAGGCGTTGGTTGATCCAGGCATTGAAGTGCTGCGAATCCTGCGGCGGCCCGGTGTTCATCCAGCTCACTACGCCTGCGTATAAACCGCTGAAGCGATGCATGGGCAGCGGTTGATCCACAGCAAAATAATCAATCCGGTAGCCGAGGTATTCGAGCAGACCGCCGAGCATGACGTGGCCCGCGTTGGTGGTCAGGTCCCCTTCACGCGGGTCAAACAACAGGGCGATGCGCCGCGGCTGCACCTCGACCGTACTGACGCCCAGGTAATCGAGGTCCGGCGTGGTGACAAAGGGGATGAAGCCTTCCTGACGCAGTTGCCGGGCCAGCTTCCTGGCCTGCTCTCGCTGGCTGGGCGGCAGATAGTCAATGGCGACCAGCGGGATGCCCTTTTCACGCAAGGGCTTTAAATGGATGTCGAGCCATTCACGGTCAGCTTCGGGCACCGGACGATAACGCTTGGCGCCTGCATCCCAACCGGCATGGATCGACTCGACCGCCACGGCCGCGGCAACACCGTCCAACTGCGGCAGCACTTCAAAGCCGCGATTGAAAAACAGTTTCAGGGTCGGCTCGCGGGTGTGAAGCTCGCGCAGAAAGCTGGCCAGGGCCGTTTGTTGGCTCGGCCACTCGGAGGGCGGCAGCAGTTGGAAACTGTCCAGCGTGTCGAGAAACAACCCGGCATAGCCTTGGGCTTGTAACGCATGGGCGCGCTTGAACAGGTGATCGCGCCATTGCGGCGAGGTCAAATCCATGACTTGGCTGTTCCAGGCTTTGTTGCGCTTTGAACTGGCGCCTTGATCCAGCCCCAACTCAATCAGCGTGGCACGGTCGCCGTCAAACTCCCCGACGGAGAGATACGCAAACGGTTGACTGCCCAGTTGTCGAATACGGGCGACGTCGGCGGTGGACAGGTGGCCCGATTCAACCACCGCCCAATCAAACTGAGCGAGTTCCTGAAGAGGTGGATTATCGGCGTACCAGAACGCAACGCTCTCAGGCGCCGCTTGCGCAGCATGGCTGGCCGTTGCCCCGACCGAGAGTGACAACGCGGCAAACAGACGCAAAGCGACAGTCAACGCACGCCTCCTGCGAAACTTGAACTCCATAAATAATGTTTGACCTTAATGACCGAGTACAAAGCGGTTATTGCAGTGCTGACACGATTGGAGTCCTTGCAGGATGCGTTTGATCAGCCGTTGAACGACCTGGCCACCCACCCTCACGTGGCCTTGGTTGATCCTGCGGCTCAATTCAATCGGCCACAGCACTGCGCACCAATTGCGAGCAAGCCTATGGATCCATGCCTGCACCGTCCAATTTGATTTTTTATCTCGGCAAGCAATAAGCGGCGGTTTTTTGACGACCCAACACTGACTTACAAGACAGAATCGTAAGCGCTGGAAAAATGACACACCTTTAAGAGGCCCGATATAGAGCATCCGGGTGACATCGGTAAACAACCTGGCTGCACGCGTCGCTGAATGCAGACGACATCAGAGGTTGGCGAGTGAACCAAGACCGAGCGGGAGGCCGGGTCAAATCGCAGGCACAAAAAAAGCGACCCTGAGGTCGCTTTCTTTGTAGCTACAGAGAGTTCAAGGGCTCTGTAGCAAATATGGCGCAGCGGACGGGACTCGAACCCGCGACCCCCGGCGTGACAGGCCGGTATTCTAACCGACTGAACTACCGCTGCGTATCGCTCGGACTTGCGTCCGTTTGAAACTTTGAAACCGTTGACTGAAAGCTTCGGTGCTTTTCAATCGCAAACCAGGCAAGCCTGATTTGTACAAATATGGCGCAGCGGACGGGACTCGAACCCGCGACCCCCGGCGTGACAGGCCGGTATTCTAACCGACTGAACTACCGCTGCGCGTCGGTTGGTGGTTCTTTTCAGAACGACCTTCCCTTGCGGGAAACTCAAGAAGTGGTGGGTGATGACGGGATCGAACCGCCGACCCTCTGCTTGTAAGGCAGATGCTCTCCCAGCTGAGCTAATCACCCTTTGCTTCGTTGAGGCCGCGAAATTTACGCATCTATCGAAGCTAAGTCAAGGACAAGATTGAACTTTTTTTTAAAAAAGCTAAAACCGATAAACCTCGACTATTACCCACGACAGCTACGCCCTACGCTTCGTAGACCATTTTCTTGCTCATGCCGCCGTCAACCACAAATTCCTGCCCCGTCACAAAACCGGCATTGCGCGACAACAACCACGCCACCATCGACGCCACATCTTCGACAGTGCCGACACGCCCTGTCGGATGTTGGGTGTGGTCGGCGTCAGTGAGCGGCTGCGCACGACGCACCGAGGGGTCGCGAGCATCAATCCAGCCGGGGCTGACCGCATTGACCCGGATCTCCGGCCCAAGGCTGATGGCCAATGCGTGCGTCAACGCCAGCAGCCCGCCTTTACTCGCCACGTAAGCCTCGGTATCAGGCTCGGATTGGCGGGCGCGGGTTGAAGCCAGGTTGACGATGGCGCCGCAGTGCGCACGCAAGTAAGGCGCACAATGCTTGGCCAACAGCATCGGCCCGGTCAGGTTGACCGCCAACACCCGGTTCCAGTGCTCAAGGTCGAGACTTTCGAGGGTCATGTTGTGCGGATCGGCAATGGCAGCATTGCTCACCAGTGCATCCAGACGGCCAAACTGCCCAAGCACTTGAGCCACGCACTGGATAACGTCCGACTCAAGCGCCACATCCATCGCCACAAACCAGGCATTTTCGCCCAGCACCTTGGCCACTTTTGAGCCGCGCACACGGTCAATGTCAGTCAGCACCACTTGCCAGCCTTCACTCACCAGCCACGCGGCAATGCCCAGGCCAATACCGCGCGCTGCGCCGGTCACCAGCGCTACACGCCCGTTACCGGCCGCGTGCGCTTCTAGAATCATGTCGGTCACAGTGCGGCGAGACCTCGCGCCAGATCGGCTTGCAGGTCGGAGACGTCTTCCAGGCCAACTGCAATGCGGATCAAGCTGTCACGAATACCCGCTGCTTCACGCTCCTGCGGCGCCAGGCGACCATGGGACGTGGTGCCCGGGTGGGTAATGGTGGTTTTGCTGTCGCCCAGGTTGGCGGTGATCGAAATCAGGCGTGTGGCGTCGATAAAGCGCCAGGCGCCCTCTTTGCCACCTTTGACTTCAAAACTGACCACGGCACCAAAACCACGCTGCTGACGCTGAGCCAGTGCGTGTTGCGGGTGACTCTTGAGGCCCGCGTAATGCACTTTTTCGATGCCGTCTTGCTGCTCCAGCCATTCGGCCAGGGCCAACGCACTGGCGCAATGAGCACGCATACGCAAGTTGAGGGTTTCCAGACCCTTGAGGAAAATCCACGCATTGAAGGGGCTCAAGGTCGGCCCGGCCGTGCGTAAAAAACCCACCACTTCTTTCATCTGCTCGCTGCGCCCTGCAACAACACCGCCCATGCAACGACCTTGGCCGTCGATGAACTTGGTCGCTGAATGCACCACGATGTCGGCGCCCAGTTTGAGCGGCTGTTGCAGTGCCGGCGTGCAGAAACAGTTATCTACTACCAGCATCGCGCCTTTGGCATGGGCCACTTCGGCCAGGGCCGCAATGTCGACCAGCTCGGCCAGCGGGTTGGAAGGCGATTCTACGAACAGCAATTTGGTATTGGGTTTGATGGCGGCGTCCCAGCCCGACAACTCGGCCAGCGGCACATAGTCGACCTGCACACCAAAGCGCTTGAAATACTTTTCGAACAGACTGATGGTCGAACCAAAGACGCTGCGCGAGACCAGAATGTGGTCACCGGCGCTGCACAGGCTCATCACTACCGACAAAATAGCGGCCATGCCCGTGGCCGTGGCCACTGCTTGCTCGGCACCTTCGAGTGCAGCAAGGCGCTCTTCAAAGGCGCGCACCGTCGGGTTGGTGTAACGCGAGTAAACGTTGCCTGCTGCCTCGCCCGAGAACCGCGCAGCCGCATCAGCAGCCGTACGGAACACGTAGCTGGAGGTCAGGAACATGGCGTCACCGTGTTCGCCCTCAGGTGTGCGGTGTTGACCCGCACGCACCGCCAAGGTGTCGAACGCTACGCCCTCAAGGTCGCTATCCAGCCGACCGGCATCCCAATCCTGACTCATACTGACCACTCCTTGCTGTATATCGCACCAATGCAAACCGGCCCATCAGGGCCGGTTCGGTGAAGCCTTAGTTGTTGTAGATGCCGATGGTGGCGCCCACACCTTGCGCTATCACCTTGGAGGCATCGTTGCGTGCACGCTCGATACGCTCCAGGTAGTTGTCATCGATGTCGCCGGTCACGTACTTGCCGTCAAAGACCGCGCAATCGAACTTCTCGATCTTGATTTTGCCGCCGCCGACCGCGTCGATCAGGTCTGGCAAGTCTTGATAAATTAGCCAGTCTGCGCCGATCAGGTCGGCAACGTCCTGGGTGCTGCGATTGTGTGCAATCAACTCGTGAGCGCTTGGCATGTCAATGCCGTACACGTTGGGGTAACGCACCGCCGGCGCCGCCGAGCAGAAGTAAACGTTCTTGGCACCCGCTTCGCGCGCCATCTGGATGATCTGCTTGCAGGTGGTGCCACGCACGATCGAATCGTCGACCAGCATCACGTTCTTGCCACGAAATTCAAGCTCGATGGCATTGAGTTTCTGGCGCACGGATTTTTTGCGTGCAGCCTGGCCCGGCATGATGAAGGTACGGCCGATGTAACGGTTTTTGACAAAGCCTTCGCGGAACTTGACGCCCAAATGGTTCGCCAGCTCCAGTGCAGCGGTACGGCTGGTGTCTGGAATCGGGATGACCACGTCGATGTCGTGCTCTGGGCGTTCACGCAGGATTTTCTCGGCCAGCTTCTCACCCATGCGCAGGCGTGCCTTGTACACCGACACGCCGTCGATGATCGAGTCCGGGCGCGCCAGGTACACGTGTTCAAAGATACACGGCGTAAGTTGCGGGTTAGCCGCGCACTGACGGGTATGCAATTTGCCATCTTCGGTGATGTACACCGCTTCGCCCGGCGCGAGGTCGCGGATCAGGGTAAAGCCGAGCACGTCCAGGGACACGCTTTCGGAGGCGATCATGTACTCGACGCCTTCGTCGGTGTGACGCTGACCGAACACGATCGGACGGATGCCGTTAGGGTCACGGAAACCGACGATGCCATAACCGGTGATCATCGCAACCACGGCATAACCGCCGCGGCAGCGATTGTGCACGTCGGTGACAGCCGCGAAGACGTCTTCTTCGGTGGGCTGCAACTTGCCGCGCTGGGCCAGTTCGTGTGCAAACACGTTGAGCAGCACTTCCGAATCGGAGTTGGTGTTGACGTGGCGCAAGTCAGATTCGTAGATCTCCTTGGCCAGTTGCTCAACGTTGGTCAGGTTACCGTTATGCGCCAGGGTGATGCCGTAAGGCGAGTTGACATAAAACGGTTGAGCTTCAGCTGAAGTCGAGCTGCCTGCGGTTGGATAGCGCACGTGGCCAATGCCCACGTTGCCGACCAGACGCTGCATGTGACGCTGATGAAACACGTCACGTACCAGCCCGTTGTCCTTGCGCAGAAATAACCGGCCGTTATGGCTGGTTACAATACCGGCAGCATCCTGGCCGCGGTGCTGGAGGACGGTTAGCGCGTCATACAGCGCCTGATTGACGTTCGACTTACCGACGATACCGACGATGCCACACATGCGACGCAACCCCTACTTTATGGATCTGAACTGAACATCACTCACTTGGGCTGGATAGCCGGCAAGAGATGCTCCTTGAACGGAATATCAGCGGGTACGCTGATACCGCTGGCGAGCCACTGACTGCTCAATCCCAAAATGAGATTTTTTGACCAGTCGGCAACCAATAGAAATTGTGGCAAGAGCCGTGACTCTTGCCACCACGAGTCCTGCTGTACCGGCCCCAGGCTTAACAACCCGACTGCCACGACCACCAGCAACGCGCCACGCGCTGCGCCGAAGGCCATGCCAAGGAACCGGTCGGTCCCGGACAACCCGGTGACGCGAATCAGTTCGCCGATAAGAAAATTGATCATTGCGCCGACCAGCAAGGTGGCGACAAACATGATGGTGCACCCGACGATGACGCGGGCGGAAGGTGTTTCGATGTATCCGCTGAGATATTCCGACAGCGAACCACCGAACATCCAGGCGACGACCCCGGCAATGATCCAGGTGCACAGCGACAACGCCTCTTTAACGAAGCCGCGCTTCAAACTGATCAGTGCGGAAATGGCAATCGTTGCAACGATCGCCCAGTCAACCCAAGTAAATGGCACAGTGCAGCCTACGGACAGATAAGGCGGCGCATTTTAGCAGAGCGCCGCCGCTCAGGTAAGGCGATTTAGCGGTGCATTCGCGATCCGATGAAACCTTTTTTCACGCTTAGCCACGTTCCGGCTGGAAGCGAACCACAAAACCTTTGAGGTTTTGCTGTTTACCCAGCAAATCACGCAAGCGATCGGCTTCTGCACGCTCAAGCAGCGGCCCCACAAACACCCGGTTCATTCCACCTGACGTGCGAACGTAAGCGTTATAACCTTGATTTCGAAGGGTTTTTTGCAGGTTATCAGCGCTCGCCCGATTGGACAGGCTGACCAATTGCACGGACCAACTGATAGGCAAGCCATTGGCATCGATGCGTTTTTGCGTGGTGTCCAGCTTGGCGGGGGCCTGAGCCACCGTCTGGGCCGGAGTGACCGCAGGCGCTTTTGGCGCCGGGGCCGGCGGTTTTGCGACTGCCGGAGTCACCGGGACAGGCGTCGGAGCGGGCGGGGTTGCAACCTCTTCCTCAACAGGCATCGGCTCTTGGGCAATCACCTGCGGCTGTGGCACAGCGACCGGTTCGACCTGAACCTGCGGCAGCACCGGCACCTGAGGCGCGGTGGGCGCATCGACCTGAATCTGGCGCTGCTCGTCCTGACGCGAAAACAGCATCGGTAAAAAGATCACCGCCAATGCCACCAGCACCAGCGCGCCCACCATGCGTTGCTTGTATGCCTTATCCAGCAAAGCCATGTGCTGCCTCCTGCGTCGCATGCCGCTCCAGCCACTCAAGGGCTTCGGCGACACAATAGAAAGAACCGAACAACAGAATTTCATCGGCCGGGGATGCCCGTTCGCATTGAGCTTGCAACGCAGCAATGACGCTGTCATGGGCGGTTACGGATGCACCGTGACGCTGCAACGCGGCCTGGACTTGCATCACGGGCCGCGTGCGACTTGTATCAAGCGGTGCAACCGCCCAATGCTCGATCGGTGCGGTGAATTGCGACACTACGCCATCCAGGTCCTTGTCGGCCAGCAAACCAAACACCGCGAAGCGCTTGCCGGTTATGGGACGCTGAGCCAGACGCTGCACCAAATAGTGCGCTGCATGGGGGTTGTGACCCACATCCAGCAGCACATTCAAGGTTTTACCGTGCCAATTAAACTGGCGACGATCAAGCCGCCCGGTCACACGCGTGGCTTTGAGTGCCTGAACAATACGCTCCGGCTGCCAGGGCAAATCCATCAGCGCGTAGGCTTGCACGGCCAGCGCTGCGTTTTCCATCGGCAAATCCAGAAGCGGCAGATCACGCAGCTCGACAACCCCGCCCTGCCCGTTCAGACCGCGCCAATGCCAGACCTGATCGGTGGTGGCCAGGTCGAAGTCACGACCGCGCACAAACAGCGGGCAACCCAGCTCATTGGCTTTGTCCAGTAATGTGTGCGGGGGATTGAGGTCACCACACAGCGCGGGCCTGCCCGGCCGAAATATGCCGGCCTTTTCAAACGCCACGGATTCGCGGGTGTTACCCAGGTATTCGACATGGTCGACACCAATACTGGTGACCAGCGCCAGATCAGCATCCACCAGATTGACGGTATCCAGTCGCCCGCCTAGCCCGACTTCCAGCACCACGGCATCAAGCGCGGCACGCTCAAACAGCCACAAAGCGGCCAGCGTGCCCACCTCAAAGTAAGTCAGGGAAATCTCGCCGCGGCCTGCTTCAACGGCCGCAAAGGCCTCGCACAGCAGTTCATCTGACGCTTCAACGCCGCAGATTTGCACGCGCTCGTTGTAGCGCAACAGGTGTGGGGAACTGTAAACCCCGACGTTAAGCCCTTGCGCCTGGAGTAATGAGGCCACAAACGCACAGGTCGAGCCTTTGCCGTTGGTGCCGGTCACCGTTATCACCCGAGGCGCAGGCTTGAGTAGCCCCATGCGGTTCGCTACCTCTCGCGAGCGCTCCAGGCCCATGTCGATGGCCGATGGATGCAACTGTTCAAGATAGGCGAGCCACTCGCCAAGGGTGCGCTGGGTCATAGATTCGCTGGAGCCGGAGGTACAACGATGGTTTCAACAGGCGGTGCCACGAACACAGGCGTTGGCAGGCCCATCATTTGTGCAAGCAGGTTGCCCAGGCGTGGGCGCAGCTCCTGACGCGAAATGATCAGGTCGATTGCGCCGTGCTCCAGCAGGAACTCGCTGCGCTGGAAGCCTTCTGGCAACTTTTCACGCACGGTTTGCTCAATCACACGCGGACCGGCAAAACCGATCAGCGCTTTAGGCTCGGCAACAATCACATCACCCAACATCGCCAGACTGGCCGAAACACCACCGTAAACCGGGTCAGTGAGCACCGAGATAAACGGAATGCCTTCTTCGCGCAGACGCGCCAATACCGCCGAGGTCTTGGCCATTTGCATCAGGGAGATCAACGCTTCTTGCATGCGCGCACCGCCGGAGGCGGCGAAGCAAATCATCGGGCAACGGTTTTCCAGTGCGTAGTTGGCCGCACGGACAAAACGCTCGCCCACGATGGCGCCCATCGAGCCGCCCATAAACGAGAACTCAAACGCTGACACCACAACCGGCATGCCCAACAGCGTGCCGCTCATGGAAATCAGCGCGTCTTTCTCACCCGTTTGTTTCTGCGCACCGACCAGGCGGTCCTTGTACTTTTTGCTGTCACGGAACTTCAGGCGGTCAACCGGCTCCAGGTCTGCACCCAGCTCGGCACGGCCTTCGGCATCCAGGAAGATATCAATGCGCGCACGTGCGCCAATGCGCATGTGGTGATTGCATTTAGGGCAAACGTCCAGGGTTTTTTCCAGCTCTGGGCGATAAAGCACTGCATCGCAGGACGGGCATTTGTGCCACAGGCCTTCAGGTACCGAACTCTTTTTGACTTCGGAACGCATGATCGAAGGAATCAGCTTGTCTACCAACCAGTTGCTCATGCTTTTTTTCTCCAGTACCGGCGACCCGAACGCTGGGTTCAGGCCCCGTGTATGCCCTTGAGCTAATTCATTAGGTGTGTGGCGATGGTTGCAAACCCCTGCGGTCGGCACTCGGCAAACCAGCATCGACCTTGCAACCCTCAGCCTTCCCGACAACACACTACAGAGCGGCTGCCACTTTAATTTCTGCCCGTCTAACCACCGGGCCCGTCTGCTTTACAGCAGCGGTAATCATGGACGGTGGCAGACAGCCAGCCGTCACATCGTGCATCAGGCTGTTGCGCGAACAACCTGCATGAAGGCACGAATCCTGTCGTGGTCCTTGATGCCTTTACTGATTTCTACGCCGCCGCTGACATCCACAGCATACGGGCGCACCTGAGCAATGGCTTGAGCCACATTGCCCGGCATCAGGCCGCCCGCCAGAATAATCGGCTTGCTCAGCCCTTGAGGTATCAAAGACCAGTCAAAGACCTCACCGGTTCCCCCCGGCACACCTTCTACGTAAGCATCCAGCAAAATACCGCTGGCACTTTGATAAACCCTGCACGCCTGTGCGATGTCATCACCCGCCTTCACCCGCAGCGCCTTAATGTAAGGCCGATGGAAGCCCTCACATTGCTCAGGGGTTTCGTCACCGTGAAATTGCAGTAAATCCAGCGGTACGGCATCCAGGGTTTCGTTCAGTTCGCATGCGCTCGCATTGACGAACAAGCCAACGGTCGTCACGAACGGCGGCAAGGCCGCAATGATCGCCTGTGCCTGCGTGACACTGACAGCACGCGGGCTTTTGGCATAAAACACAAAACCTATCGCGTCAGCCCCAGCGGCAACGGCTGCCAGCGCATCGTCTATGCGGGTAATACCGCAGATCTTGCTTCGAACGACTGACATATCGAGTTCACCCCAAGGCTTTGCGCGCGAAAGTGCCGGATGGTAACAAATGGTTTTGCAGGCGTCAGCCGTCCAGTTCGCTAAAACCGGTCAGGAAATGCGGACCAATGTAACGTTGAGGCAGTGCGAACTCATCGTGGTATTCAACCTGGACCAGATACAGGCCGTAAGGATGCGCCGTCACGCCGCCTGAACGACGCTCACGACTTTCCAGCACCTCTTTTATCCACTCGACCGGGCGCTCACCACTGCCAATGGTCATCAGAACCCCGGCGATGTTGCGCACCATGTGATGCAAAAAAGCACTGGCACGAATATCCAGCACAATCATCTGCCCGTGCCGGGTCACTCGCAGGTGATGCATGTGCTTGATCGGTGATTTGGCCTGGCATTGACCCGCCCGGAAGGCGCTAAAGTCATGCACGCCCAGCAAATATTGAGCAGCCTGCGCCATACGCTCGACATCCAGCGGACGATGGTTCCAGGTCACTTCCTGGTTCAAGTGCGCCGGGCGTATTTGATCGTTGTAGATGACATAACGATAACGCCGGGCAACCGCCTTGAATCGCGCATGAAAATGCGCAGGCATGACCTGAGCCCAACTCACGCTGATGTCATGGGGCAAATTGATATTGGCCCCCATGACCCAGGCTTTCAGCGAGCGCTCGGCCTGAGTATCAAAATGCACCACCTGCCCGCACGCATGTACACCTGCATCGGTGCGGCCTGCGCACAACAATGACACGGGGGATGCGGCGACTTTGGACAGGGCGTTTTCCAGGGTTTCCTGCACCGTCAGCACTCCATTGGTCTGACGCTGCCAGCCGCTGTAACGCGAGCCTTTGTACTCCACCCCCAACGCAATGCGGGAAAAACCTTCAGCCGCCATTTCAGCGGCGGCGTTATCTAAATTTGCCAAGGACTTACAGCCTGCTCATGAACGCAAAGGCGGGCATTATAAGGCGCACCCGCCAAGACGCCATGAAACAAATGCAGCCCGGCGACGATTGTAAGTGGCGCGAGCACTGCACCAAACAACAACGGCAGCCCTCAAGGCTGCCGTCATGTGTTGCGTACGTTCATTTCAACGGAGGTTAGCCAACATTTCCTTGGCTTCATTGCGCTGATCAACACTGCCTTCGCCCAGTACCTCGGTCAGAATATCCCGCGCACCATCAACGTCCCCCATATCGACATAGGCTTGCGCCAAATCGAGCTTGGTGGCGGTTTCATCGGTGCCTGAGAGGAAGTCGAATTCAGGCTCCCCACCTTGCTCCACGGCATCATCCGCCTCGAACTTGGCTTTATTGGCCAGCGGGTCAGCAAGAGGTGGATGTTCAAGACTTTGCGACAAGCGCTCCAGCTCGGCATTCACTTCGTCCAGTTCGACAGAAAAACTGTCGGGAGCAGCCGTGACATCTTCATCGGCCAGCGACAGGTCAAAGTCGGCAGGCATATCCAGATCATCGTGACCCTCGACATCGAACAAGGGCGATTCAACGTCAGACAAGCCTTTAAGCTCGTCCTCCAGCCCCAAAAGGTCATCGTCAGCCAGTGTCGGTGCGACCTGCTCATCGGCCGACAAGTCCAAATCAAAGCCCGACAGGTCTTCGCTTGACGCTTGGGCCTCGGCTTGCTGTGCCATCACAGCCTCAAAACTCAGCGCTTCATCTACCGCAACAGGTGTGGTCTCCAGGCTTGGCTCCAGTGCCAGGTCCGCAGGCGAAGCGGCTTCGAGATCATCCAGGCTCAAGTCGAAATCATGTTCGAACTCATCAGCAGCCAGCGGTGCTTCTGGCGCAGGCTCGACCTTGGGTTCGCTAACCGGCTCATCCTTAAGCATGTCTTTGACAAACTGCGCCTCAAGTTCAGCGGCAACAGCAGCCGAGGCAATACCGCCAGCCGCTACCGCGACCATGGCTGGATAACGGCTTTTGAGCTGCTCAACTTCAGCGTGGTTCTTGCCATTGGCAACCAATTGGCGCTCTTGCGCGACAAACGCATCACGCTCGCCCAACTCGCCATGCACCTGCATCAGCTTGAGACGTAAATCACTGCGTTGCGGCGCTTGTTCAAGCGCGGACTTGAGCAGTTCTTCAGCTTCTTTGAATTGGCGGCGGGTGATCAAATGCTCAGCTTCAACCAATACATCGGCGTCCGGTTTGGCTTGGGTCGCAGCTGCGGCGACGGCCGCCGCAGCCACGGCCGCAGCAGCCACCACCGGCGCCACAGACTCAACGACCGGAGCAGGTGCAGGTGCAGGTGCAGGTGCAGGTGCAGGTGCAGGTGCAGGTGCAGGTTCGAGTTTGACGCTGGGCGGCGCAACCTCAAGCCCTTCGAAGCTGCTTTCGGGCATTTCCAGGTCCGCTGCAAACTCTGACTCTTCTTCAAGAGCACGCGCCATGCGCAGATGTTTTTCAGCCGCTTGCTGCGCTTTACGCCGACGCGCCAGCAGCAACATAAGCATTAACAACAGCAAGACCGCGCCACCGCCAATCAAACCCAGCAACAGCGGGCTGCTCAGCAGGTCCTGGATGCTGCGCTCCTCGGTGCTCGCATCGCCTTCAACCGGTGCAGGAGGGACTGCTGTGGCTGGCGTGCCTTCGGTGGCCGGTTCGATATCGGCTTCTGGCGAATCAGGCGCCTGAGCGACTAACTGCGCAGGCGCAGCCGCCACGGCCTCAGTGCCCGGCGCATTGCCCGCTTGCAGCTTGGCCAACTGGTCGTTTTTCAATTCGATCAGGCGTTGCAGCTTGTCCAGCTGGCTTTGCAAGTCCTGCATGCGGCTTTTAAGCTCGGCATTTTCACGACGACTGGCATCCAGACCCTCTTGGGTCGTCGCCAGTTTATCGCTCAAATTCTGTGCGTCGCCGGCAGCGCCTTTACCCGATGCTTTGGCCGCTTGCGCAGAGACCAGGCTCAGGTTATCGCCAGCAGCGGCCTTTGCAGGCGCGAGCGGTGCTGCTTTACGCCCCGTCGCATCGACTTGCTGCGCTTGCGGAGCAGTACGGCGACCGTTGCGCCAGTCAGCATTCTGCGCGGCCACCTGCGCCATCGCCTTGGCGTGCGGCAACTGCGTGCTTTGCGCCGCATCGGGCAAACGCAACACTTGGCCGGTTTTCAAGCGGTTGATGTTGCCATTGATGAAGGCGTCAGGGTTGAGCGCTTGAATCGCCAGCATGGTTTGCTGGACGGAGCCGCCGTTACGCGCCTTGGCAGCGATTTCCCACAAGGTGTCACGCGCCGAGGTAGTGTATTGCGTTGACGCGCCAGCCGCTGCAGGCTGTGCAGACGCTGACGCGGCAGCTGCGGTTTGTGGCGAGAACTTGGCCGGATCAAGCAAGACGCTGTAGTCGCGCAGTAAACGGCCGTTGGGCCACATCACTTGCACCAGAAACTTTACGAAGGGTTCGGACAACGGCTGGGTGGACGTCACACGCAGTACGCTTTTGCCCTCAGGGTTGATCACGGAGGTAAAGCGCAAGTCATTGAGGAATGCTGGGCGCTGAACGCCTGCCTTGGTGAACTCTTCAGGCGGCGCCAGGCTTGGCACCACCTCTGCCGCAGTTAGATCCTTGATATCCAGCAATTCTATTTCGGCAAGCAGTGGCTGGTTCTGAGTCGACTTCAGCGTCAGTTCCCCGAGCCCAAGCGCCTGTGCCATACCGGATGACAGCGCCGAAGCGGCGGCTATTGCTAACACTAATTTGCGAACTTGAACCATAGCCTCTTCCTTATTGATACAGAACCCGTCCTGCGAGCTCTGTGTAGCTGCTGCCTTAAGACGATGCCCGCACTGCTCAGGTGCCCGGCAATCATCCCATTACGCTTTACGAGCCCTGACAGCAGCTGAACTGCAACGATTGGCCGTCTGGCTAGAATCATTCTGCAAATTGACGCCAAGTATCTTTTACAGTGGGGCTTTTATCAACAACTCGGCCACTTGCACGGCATTCAATGCAGCGCCTTTACGTACGTTATCTGACGTTAACCACAGATTAAGTTCAGAAGTATCGTCCACGCCGTGGCGAACACGACCTACATACACTACATCCTGGCCCACTGCATCACCCACCGCAGTCGGATAGTCGCCCGCCTCGACCAACTCGATACTATCGGCCGCTTCAAGCAATGCATTAACGGCATCCAGGTCTACCGGCCCGGCCAGTTGCACCGAGACACTGAAGCTATCGCCAAAAAACACCGGCGCTTGAACGCACGTCACCGCCACTTTGAGGGCAGGCAGGCCGAGCACTTCACGCAACTCACTGACCAGGCGCTTTTCTAGCGGCACATGGCCCTGAGCGTCGGGTTTGCCGACTTGAGCCAGCAAGTTGAAGGCCATTTGACGGTCAAAAAACGTCGATTCCAGCGGCCGTAGATTGAGCAATTCGGCCGTTTGACGCGCCAGCTCTGATACCGCTTCGCGACCTTGGGCCGAAACAGCCAGGCACGCCGTCACGTTCACCCGCTGAATATCGAGCACGCCGCGCAAAGGCGCCAATACCACCGCCAATGCGGTGGCAGAGGCACTTGGGCTGCTGACTTGCACCGGCTTGGCCAGCCCCTTGAGTACGTGCGAATTGGCTTCGGGCACGATCTGCGGCGCCTGCACGGCGGGCAATGCACCGGACAAGTCGATGATTGTGCAACCAGCGGCACTGGCTTTGGCGGCATAACTTAGCGTCACGGCGGGCCCGGCGGCAAAAAACACCAACTGCACGGTACTGAAATCAAACGCGTCGACTTCACGCACTCGCACATTTTTACCGCGGTAAGGCACCGAGCTTCCGGCCGATTCGATACTGGCCAGCAAATGCAATGCAGTGATCGGAAAATCACGCTCTTCGAGAATTTGAACAAGGGTTTCGCCGACAGTGCCGGTGGCGCCAACGACGGCGATATCAAAGGACTGGTTCATGTAGCTACCTCAGGCGAAACATTGGGAGCGGCACTTTACCGGGCACAACCCCGGTAGGCAACGCACGGTGGCGCCGTTCAACAATCAGACAAACATTACACCCACTAAAAAGCCCGCGACTCTTGCGAGACGCGGGCTTGAGAGCGAGCAGCGCGAATTAACGCTCCAGCAAGATCCGCAGCATGCGACGCAACGGTTCAGCTGCGCCCCACAGCAGTTGGTCGCCGACCGTGAAAGCCCCGAGGAACTGCGAGCCCATGTTCAGCTTGCGCAAACGCCCTACCGGTACATTCAGGGTGCCCGTGACTTTGGTCGGGCTCAGTTCCTGCATGCTGATTTCGCGTTGATTGGGCACCAGCTTGACCCAAGGGTTGTGCTGGCTGATCAAGCCTTCAATGTCGGCAATCGGCACATCTTTGTTCAGCTTGATGGTCAACGCCTGGCTGTGGCAGCGCATGGCGCCGATGCGCACGCAAATACCATCCACAGGAATCGGGTTTTTGAAGCGACCCAAAATCTTGTTGGTTTCTGCTTGCGCTTTCCATTCTTCACGGCTCTGGCCATTAGGCAGCTCTTTGTCGATCCAGGGGATCAAGCTGCCAGCCAGTGGCACACCAAAGTTCTCGGTCGGGTACGCATCGCTGCGCATGGCGGCTGCAACCTTACGGTCGATGTCCAAAATGGCGCTGGCCGGGTTAGCCAGTTCATCGGCCACTGCGGCGTGGGTTGCGCCCATTTGCTTGATCAGCTCGCGCATGTTCTGCGCACCGGCACCGGAGGCTGCCTGGTAGGTCATGGCGCTCATCCATTCAACCAGACCGGCTTCAAACAGGCCGCCCAGGCCCATCAGCATCAAGCTGACGGTGCAGTTACCGCCCACGTAGTTTTTAGTGCCCGCATCCAACTGCTGGTCGATCACCTTGCGGTTGACCGGATCCAGAATAATCACCGCGTCATCCTGCATGCGCAGGCTCGACGCTGCGTCGATCCAGTAACCTTGCCAGCCTGCCTCACGCAGCTTGGGGAACACCTCAGTGGTGTAGTCGCCGCCCTGGCAGGTCAGGATCACATCGAGGGTTTTCAACTCTTCAATGTTGTAAGCATCCTTCAGCGGGGCAATATCTTTGCCCACGGACGGACCTTGTCCACCGACATTGGAAGTGGTGAAAAACACCGGCTCAATAAGATCGAAATCCTGCTCTTCCAGCATCCGCTGCATGAGCACGGAACCGACCATACCGCGCCAACCGACCAGACCTACACGTTTCATCGCAACTACACCTTTAACAAAAAGTGGGGTCGTTACTTCCACCAACAGGAAGTAACGGGCCCGAGAGATTACAGATTCTGTAGCGCGGCGACTACTGCATCGCCCATTTCCTGTGTGCCGACCTGGGTGCAACCCGCCGACCAGATGTCACCGGTGCGCAAGCCCTGATCCAGAACCCGGCTCACCGCTTGCTCGATGGCGTCTGCCGCCGTGTGCTGATTGAAGCTGTAACGCAGCATCATCGAGACCGACAAAATGGTCGCCAGCGGGTTGGCAATGCCCTGCCCCGCGATGTCCGGCGCCGAGCCATGACACGGCTCGTACATGCCTTTGTTGTTGGCATCCAGCGAAGCCGATGGCAGCATGCCGATGGAACCGGTCAACATGGACGCTTCATCAGACAGGATGTCGCCGAACAGGTTGTCGGTCACGATCACGTCAAATTGCTTGGGCGCGCGCACCAACTGCATCGCGGCATTGTCAACGTACATGTGGCTCAGTTCAACGTCCGGGTAGTCTTTGGCCACCTGTTCGACGATTTCACGCCACAACTGGCTGGAGGCCAGCACGTTGGCCTTGTCGACCGAACACAGTTTTTTACCGCGCACACGCGCCATGTCAAAACCGACGCGGGCGATACGGCGGATTTCGCTTTCGCTGTACGGCAGCGTGTCATAGGCCTGACGCTCGCCGTTTTCCAGCTCGCGGACACCACGCGGGGCGCCGAAGTAAATGCCGCCGGTCAACTCACGGACGATCAGAATATCCAGGCCCGCAACGATCTCGGGCTTGAGGCTGGAAGCATCCGCCAACTGCGGATAAAGGATCGCCGGACGCAGGTTGCCGAACAGGCCCAATTGAGCGCGGATTTTCAACAAGCCGCGTTCAGGACGGATGTCACGCTCGATGGTGTCCCATTTAGGCCCACCCACCGCGCCGAGCAGCACGGCGTCAGCTTCACGCGCACGCGCCAAAGTTTCATCCGCCAGCGGCACGCCATGTTTGTCGATAGCAGCGCCGCCGATCACGTCATGGGTCAGTTCAAAGTCGAGCTGGAACTTGTCGTTGGCTACCTCCAGCACCTTGACCGCCTGAGCCATGATTTCTGGGCCAATACCGTCACCTGGGAGAATCAGAATCTGCTTGCTCATGGGTTCCTCTTTTTTGTCTGTTAGTGCCCCCGCAGGCGCACCTTGAAATAGGTAGGGTTACTTCTCAGCCCACAGCACCAGCACGTCGGTGCTGAACGATCCGTCGGCTTCAATTTCAAAATACTCGCGCACTTCACTGCCCATTGATTGCTGCAACGCCCGTATTGCCACGCTCATGGTGACCGGTGTGCGCATGCGTGCAATCCAGGACCCGAACTCTAAACGCAAACGCTGACGCAACGTACTGCGGGTGTGTAAACCGGCTTCGCTGACCTGACGCAGCCATTCGCCTGCCGAGTAATCACGCACATGGCTGGTGTCGCGCAGCACCTCGACACTCTGCAAGTAGGTGTCGAACAACGGGCTACCCGGCGAGATCACGTCAATAAAGGCCGCTACCCCGCCCGGTTTGAGCACCCGTCGCACTTCGCGCAAGGCCTGGCCCAGATCACTCCAGTGATGCGCCGAATAGCGGCTGAACACGTAATCGAATTCACCGTCGGCAAAGGGCAAGCGTTCGGCAGCACCACACACAGTGCTGATGTTGTTAAGGCCACGCTCTGAAGCCGCCGCCTGCACCACATCGAGCATTTGCTGCGACAGGTCGTAGGCCACGACGTCTTTGACCCGTGCCGCGACGTGAAAACTGACATGCCCCGCGCCACACCCCAGGTCCAGCACGCGCGCACCTGACTTGCCTGCCAACTCAGCTTGCAGCAGCCCGAACTCGGCCCCTTGCGCATGCACGGCGCTGCTCAGATAGGCCGCCGCCTGTTCACCGAACTGTTTTTGTACGACCTGACTGTGCTGGGCGTTGGTCATGCTGATGTCCTTCAGGCCAATGGCTCATCGTTAGGGCTGGCGTGGGCTGCGATGTGTTGAACGTTTAAAAACATCACCGCCTGCGCTAGCACCTGCGGGGGTCAGGCGTCACGAAACAACCACGGCTGGCTGGCTCGGTGCTTGCTTTCGAACGCCGCAATCGCGTCGTCGTCCTGCAAGGTCAAGCCGATGTCATCCAGGCCGTTGAGCAAGCAGTGTTTGCGAAACGCATCAATCTCGAAGCTCAATACCTTGCCATCCGGGCGGGTCACGGTTTGGGCTTGCAGGTCGATATTGAGCTGATAACCCGGTGTCGCCTCAACTTGCGCAAACAGCTCGTCGACTTCGGCGTCACTCAAGATGATCGGCAACAAGCCGTTTTTAAAGCTGTTATTGAAGAAGATGTCGGCATAACTCGGCGCGATGATGCTGCGAAAGCCATATTCCTCCAGCGCCCACGGCGCGTGCTCACGGCTGGAGCCACACCCGAAGTTCTCGCGGGCCAGCAACACGCTCGCCCCTTGATAGCGCTCGGCGTTGAGCACGAAGTCTGTGTTCAATGGGCGCTTGGAGTTGTCCTGATACGGCTGCCCCACGTCCAGATAACGCCATTCGTCGAACAGGTTAGGACCAAAACCGGTGCGCTTGATGGACTTCAAGAACTGCTTGGGAATGATCTGGTCGGTGTCAACGTTGGCTCGATCCAAAGGGGCAACAAGACCGGTGTGCTGGGTGAAAGCTTTCATGCTGCGCTCCTTAAATCAATTCGCGGACGTCGATGAAACGACCGTTGACAGCGGCGGCGGCAGCCATCGCCGGGCTGACCAAGTGGGTGCGTCCCCCGGCGCCCTGACGGCCTTCGAAGTTACGGTTGGAGGTGGATGCACAATGCTCACCCGACTCCAGACGGTCCGGGTTCATGGCCAAACACATCGAGCAACCCGGCTCACGCCATTCAAAACCGGCTTCAAGGAAGATTTTGTCCAGCCCTTCAGCCTCGGCCTGAGCCTTCACCAAACCGGAGCCCGGAACCACAATCGCTTGCTTGATGGTCGAAGCCACTTTACGGCCTTTGGCGATGACCGCGGCCGCACGCAAATCTTCGATGCGCGAGTTGGTGCATGAGCCAATGAACACGCGGTCCAACTGGATGTCGGTGATCGCCTGATTGGCGCTCAAGCCCATGTACTTCAAGGCACGCTCAATTGAGCCACGCTTGACCAAGTCAGCTTCCTGCGCGGGGTCCGGCACGTTCTGATCCACCGCCAAGACCATTTCCGGGGACGTGCCCCAGCTCACTTGTGGCTTGATCTGCGTCGCATCCAGCTCGATGACGCTGTCAAAGCGTGCGTCTGCATCCGAGACCAAGTCTTTCCATGCTTCTACCGCCAAGGCCCATTCGGCTCCTTGAGGTGCAAACGGACGGCCCTTTACGTAGTCAACGGTCTTCTGATCCGCAGCCACCAGACCGACGCGCGCGCCCGCTTCGATGGACATGTTGCAGATGGTCATGCGCCCTTCTACCGACAACTCGCGAATTGCGCTGCCAGCGAACTCAATCGCATGACCATTGCCACCGGCCGTGCCGATTTTGCCGATCACCGCGAGGACGATGTCCTTGGCGGTGACGCCAAATGGCAACTGGCCTTCTACCAACACCTGCATGTTCTTCATTTTTTTTGCAACAAGGCACTGGGTGGCCAGCACGTGTTCGACTTCGGAGGTCCCGATGCCGTGGGCCAATGCACCAAACGCGCCGTGAGTCGAGGTGTGCGAGTCGCCGCAGACCACGGTCATGCCTGGCAATGTGGCGCCTTGCTCGGGGCCGATAACGTGCACGATGCCCTGACGCACGTCATTCATCTTGAATTCGGTGATGCCGTATTCGTCACAGTTGTCATCAAGGGTTTGCACTTGCAAACGTGAAACCTGGTCAGCAATCGCTTCGATCCCGCCTTTGCGCTCTGGCGTGGTCGGTACGTTGTGATCCGGGGTCGCGATGTTGGCATCGATGCGCCAAGGCTTGCGCCCTGCCAGACGCAGCCCTTCAAAGGCTTGCGGCGAAGTCACTTCATGGATGATGTGACGGTCGATATAGATCAGCGCCGAACCATCGTCGCGCTGCTTGACCAAATGCGAATCCCAGAGCTTGTCGTAGAGCGTTTTGCCGGCCATCACACGGTTCCTCATCAGCTACTTTCTGTGCCAATAACCACTTGGCTTGTGAGGTCGATGCTAGGGCGTTACAGTCAATAACTCAAATTCATAATTTTCATAGTTTGGATAACCAAAAGGAATTCGAAACATGGACCTCGCCAATCTCAATGCTTTTATTGCGATTGCTGAAACCGGCAGCTTCTCGGGCGCCGCCGAACGGCTGTTTCTGACCCAGCCTGCAATCAGCAAACGCATCGCCAGCATTGAGCAACAACTCCAGCTCAGGCTGTTTGACCGCCTGGGCCGCGAGGTGAGCTTGACCGAGGCAGGCCGCGCCTTACTGCCACGCGCTTATCAGATTCTCAACGTGCTGGACGACACCCGTCGCGCCCTCAACAACCTCAATGGAGAAGTCAGCGGTCGCCTGACCCTGGCCACCAGCCACCATATTGGCCTGCATCGTTTGCCGCCGTTGCTGCGCGAATTTACCCGCACCTACCCCAAGGTCGCGCTGGACATTCAGTTTCTCGATTCAGAAGTGGCCTACGAAGAAATCCTGCACGGCCGGGCCGAACTGGCAGTCATCACATTGGCGCCCGAGCCGCATTCCTTGATCCGCGCGGTACCGGTGTGGGATGACCCGCTGGATTTCGTCGTCGCGCCCGAGCACTCGCTGACCCATAAAGGCCCGATCAGCCTGGCGGACATCGCCCATCACCCGGCAGTTTTCCCCGGCGGCAACACGTTTACACACCACATCGTGCAGCGTTTGTTTGAAGCCCAAGGGCTGACACCCAATATCGCCATGAGCACCAACTACCTTGAAACCATCAAAATGATGGTGTCCATTGGCCTGGCCTGGAGCGTATTGCCGCGCACCATGCTCGATGAACAAGTGGCATCCATCACCTTGCCGGGCATACAACTGACACGCCAGCTAGGCTATATCGTTCATACAGAACGAACTTTGTCGAATGCCGCACATGCCTTCATGACACTGCTGGATGGTCAGGTGGACACGCGGCACACTGCGCAACCCGCCAGCCAGCCCTAAAGCTTTTCAGTTCAAGGATTGCCGTCAATGCCAAACCCCGCTGACCCTGTGCCATTTCTTGGTGGTTTGACAGATATAGACATGCCAGGCGTGGAACAACACTGGCATGAAGGCCCCCCATTGCTGGCGGCCTTGAACGCTGCGCAACTGGGCGCGTGGTGCTGGGACATGGACAGCGGCGACATTCGCTGGTCCCACGGCTCGCAAGCGTTATTTGGGCTTGACCCGCATCACCCGCTGCCTGGCAACCTTGAGCAATTGTCTGAACTGCCATTTGACGACTGGCCCAAAGCCCAGTGCGCCTTCGAGGCGGTGAGCAAGGGCGCTCCTCTGGAGCAAAGCCTGCATCACCGCATCCGCTGGGCCGATGGCAGCCTGCACTGGCTGGAAATACGCGGCAGTGTAGTCTCCCGCCCGGATGAGCAACCGCGGATGATGGGCGTCATCCGCGAAGTCACTCAACAGCGCCAACGCCAGCAAGCCCTCAACAGTTCAGAAAAACGCTTCGCCACGCTGTTTCATCTGTCGCCCAACATGGTGCTGCTGGTACGCCTCGAAGACGGCTTGATCAGTGAAGCCAACCACTGCTTTGAAAGCTTGCTGGGCTGGCCGGTCAAACACGCGATTGGTCGCACAACGGTGGAATTAGGGCTGTGGCCGGACCCGCAACAGCGCGAAGCCTTCATCGAGGCGATACGCAGCAAGCACGCGCCGGTCGATATGGAAGTGCAACTGCGCGACCGTCATGGCCAGTTGCACGACGGCATTCTCAGTGCACAACGCGTCGAGCTGGAGGGCGAGGCCTATCTGGTCAGCACCTTTCTGGACACCAGCGAACGTAAAAAAAACGAGCAGGCCCTCAAAGACAGCCAGGAACGCCTGGATCTGGCACTGGACTCTGCCCAACTGGGCACCTGGGATTGGCATATTCCCAGCGGCCGCCTCTACGGCTCGGCCCGTGCAGCGCAGTTACACGGCCTGGACGCCGTGGCGTTCAATGAATCATTCGATGCGTTTTTTGCAGGCGTGCCGGACGAGGAGCGCCACAACATGCGCAATGCCTACCGCTCCCTGCGCGAAGGCCCGGCTGGCAATTACCAACTGACTTACCGCGTACAGCTCGAAAACGGCACTTCGCGTTACCTGGAGAGCCGCGCCCGCCTCTATCGCGGGCCTGACGACCAGCCGTTGCGCATGGCCGGTACCCTGCTCGACATCACTGAACAAGTGGAGCGCGAGCAACGCCTGAGCGCCTCTGAAGAAAAGTTTGCCAGCGTGTTTCAGACCAGCCCTGACCCGATCTGCGTGATACAGACGCCAAGCGGGCAAGTGATCGAAATCAACACCAGCTTCAGTCAAGCCTTCGGCTGGCACATGGTGGATTTGCAGTGCGAGCCGGCTCACGACCAACCGCATTTACAGCAACTGCTGAGTACGCTTCGCGCCCCGATCCAAAACAACGCCACACTGACCTTGCACCACAAGAGCGCAGAACCGCTGACCTGCGTGCTGTCCAGCCGTCCGATTGAAGTGGACGGCCAGCCCTGCATCGTCATCACCTTGCGCGACATCACCCAGCAACAGCGCGCCGAAGCCGCCTTGAAATCCAGTGAAGAGAAATTCGCCAAGGCATTTCACTCAAGCCCGGATGCAATCACCATCAGCGATTACGCCACCGGCTGTTATTTGGAGGTCAACGACGGTTTCACCCGCCTCACGGGCTACACCAGCGCCGAGGTGATGGGCCGCAGCCCCTACGAGCTGGGGATTTGGGGCGACAGCTCCAAACGTCAGGAGTTACTGGATGAGCTGAAGGCCAAGGGCCGTATCAGCAACCGCGAAGTGCTTGGACGCTCGCGGCGCGGCGACCTGCTTAACGTTGAGCTCTCGATTGAGCCCATTACCCTCAACGGCACTGCGTGCTTGCTGCTCACGGCCCGCGACATCAGCCAGCTTAAAACCGCCCAGGCGCAAGTCCGCCACCTGGCCTACCACGACCCGCTAACCAACTTGCCCAACCGCGCCTTGCTCATGGACCGCTTGAGCCAGCAAAGTGCCTTGCTCACCCGGCAACACTTGCGCGGCGCCTTGCTGTTTCTGGACCTTGACCACTTCAAGCACATCAACGATTCGCTGGGCCATCCGGTGGGCGATGCGGTGCTGAAAATCATCACGGCGCGCCTGGAGGCCAGCGTGCGCATTGAAGACACCGTCGCGCGACTGGGCGGCGACGAATTCGTGGTGTTACTCACCGGCCTTCAAGGCTCGCTCGATGACGTCACCCAGCACGTGCGCGCCACCGCCGACACCTTGCGCGAGTTGCTCGCCGAGCCGATGTTTCTCGACGGTCAACGCCTGCAAGTCACGCCCAGCATTGGCATTGCCCTGATGCCCGACCACGGCTCGAACCCGGCGGACTTGCTCAAGCGCGCCGACATCGCGCTGTACCGCGCCAAGGACTCGGGGCGTAATACCACGCAACTGTTTCATCACGACATGCAGGCAGCCGCCAGTGAACGCATGCGCATGGAAAGTGACTTGCGCACTGCGCTTGCGCGCAACGAATTCAGCTTGCACTTCCAGCCTCAGATCGACGCCCGCCAAAACCGTATCGTCGGTGCCGAAGCCTTGGTGCGCTGGCAACACCCGCTGCTGGGGCCTCAGTCGCCCGCCGAGTTCATCAAGATTCTGGAAGACAGCGGACTGATCCTCGAAGTCGGCACCTGGATTCTGGATGAAGCCTGCCGCGCGTTTGGCACGCTGCTGAGTGACGGTTTGATTGATTCACGCGATTTCAGCCTGTGCGTCAACATCAGCCCCCGGCAATTTCGCCAAAGCAACTTCGTCGAACGCGTGCAGCGCAGCCTGCTGGCTCACCACCTGCCCAGCTCCATGCTCAAACTGGAAATCACCGAAGGCATCGTGATTCAAAACCTGGAAGACACCATCGCTAAAATGCACCAACTGACAGCCTTGGGTGTCAGTTTCGCGATGGATGACTTTGGCACCGGCTACTCCTCATTGACCCACCTCAAGCGCTTGCCCGTCGACACGCTGAAAATCGATCAATCGTTCGTGCGCGATGCCATCAACGACCCCAATGACGCGGAAATCATCCGCGCCATTGTGGCGATGGCCCGCAGTCTGAAACTCAACGTGGTGGCAGAAGGCGTCGAGCGGATGCAGCAATTGCAATTTTTGCAAAGCCTGGACTGCCATGTGTACCAAGGTTATCTGCACAGTCGACCCGTGCCCTTGGCCGAGTTCAAAACCTTGCTGCTGGCGTGAGAGGCGCTCGCTTGCCTGCGGTGTTAGATGTTTGGCGGGACGCGCTGCCACGCTAGATGGGCGATTTTCATCGAGCCGTTGAACCTGACCGGGTCTTCAGGGGACAGGTAGAGCATGTCGCCCTCGATACGACAGGTACGGACCTGGCGTTGTCCGCGCCAATTAGGAAAGAAACTGACGAACATTTCGTGTTCCAGCAACCCGCGTGACTCATCCAGATAGAACGGCCCGCTGTAGGCAAAATAGGTTTGTGCAGCGTCTTTATATTCACGCTCACTGGCTGTGAACGGGTCATTGCCGGCCAGTTCACGTCGACCGGGCGGGCAGAACTGCGCAGACATATAGCCATCGGGCGTGTACATGATGATGCCCTCGGGTTGTGTGCCCATCGGGTACGTTTCTATACCAGTGCGAGGATCACGTTCTACAAAACTGACCAGCTTCCATGCGCCAATCAGCGCGTTGCGTACTATGTTTGTCATGGCATGCCTACCCTTTGCATGGGGGGGATGAAAACACGAAGGGGATAACACTTCTCAGCACCGGAACAGCTTAGCCACACAGACACAGACAACCACCCACTGGCACTACAACTGATCCAATTCCCCCTCAAACGGACTACTCTGCCAGCGTGCCCGCTGTGGAATACTGCACAACGGCCAACCAGACAACCACAAGGACGCGTGATGCCTACCCCTGACATTTTCATCCTCAGTGCCCAGCGCACCGCCATTGGCACCTTTGGTGGCGCACTCAAAGACGTGCCCATGTGTGACCTGGCCACCACTGCGGTCAAGGCGGCGCTGCTCAACAGCCAGGTCGAACCTGAGCGCATCGGGCATGTGGTGATGGGCAATGTGATACCCACTGAGCCGCAGGATGCCTATGTAGGGCGGGTCGCGGCCATCAACGCCGGCATTCCCCTGCACACCCCGGCCTACAACGTTAACCGCCTGTGCGGCTCGGGTTTGCAAGCACTTATCTCGGCGGCCCACACCCTGATGCTCGGTGATGCTGACTTCGCCATTGGCGCGGGTGTCGAGTCCATGAGCCGTGGCCCCTATGTGCTGCCGTCGGCCCGCTGGGGGGCGCGCATGGGCAATGCACAGGTGCAGGACTACCTGCTCGGTGTGCTGCACGACCCTTTTCATGGCATTCACATGGGCATCACCGCCGAGAACATCGCCGAGCGCAATAGCATCAGCCGCGAGACACAGGACAGGCTGGCCCATACCGACCAGCAGCGTGCCGCCCACGCGATCGCACATGGCTACTTTGAGCGGCAAATTACCCCGGTCGAGGTCCAGACGCGTAAAGGCACTTCGTTGTTCAGCACCGATGAACACCCGCGTGCAACGTCCCTTGAACAATTGGCGGGCATGAAGCCTGCGTTCAAAAAAGACGGCACCGTGACCGCAGGCAACGCGTCAGGGCTGAACGATGGCGCTGCCGCGCTGGTACTGGCCAGTGCTGACGCCGTGCTGGCGGGCAACCTGAAGCCGATGGCCCGATTAGTGGCTTATGCCCATGCAGGCGTCGAGCCTGAGCTGATGGGGCTGGGACCAATCCCTGCCACCCGTCTTGCGCTCCAGCGGGCCGGGCTACACATCGGCGACATGGACGTGATCGAAACCAACATCGCCTTCGCAGCGCAAGCGTGCGCCGTGATGCAGGAACTGGACATGGACCCGGCCAAGGTCAACCCCAACGGCTCGGGGATAGCCTTGGGCCATCCGGTGGGTGCAACCGGCGCGATTATCGCGACCAAAGCCATACACGAGTTGCAGCGCATTCAAGGCCGTTACGCGCTCGCCACCCTGTGCATCGGAGGCGGCCAGGGGATTGCCGTGATTTTCGAACGGGTGTAACGCTGTGTGCTGGGGCGTAGCCGTCGTTGAACCCGCGTATTGAGTCCGCCTGCTAAACCGTGTCCTCCGGTTTTGCGATCGCTGCGCAATCGGACGCAGCCTTGGGCAGCAACGACACGTGCCCGTCAACAACCTCTCAACCCCTTAGCTTGCGCAGGCTGCGTCTGGCGACAACGTCGTCGAAAATCCTGGGTTCACGACAATTCGGCAACGGCTACGCCGCCAGAGCGCGGTGCTACCCGTGCTTCAACCGGGGATGCGCACCTGCATGCGGTCAAAACCACGCAACATGCTGGAGAAGATCCGCCGTGGCGGTTCAATCACCTCAATGGCCGGAAAACGTTTGAGGATTTCTTCCCACAGGATTTTCAGCTGCATCTCGGCCACCCGGTTGCCCACACAGTAGTGAATGCCTTGCCCAAACGACAGGTGCCGCCGCGCATTGGGCCGGTCGATGATGAACGCATCGGGCTGCTCAAACACCTCTTCGTCACGGTTGCCGGATAAGTACCACATCACCACGCGATCACCCTTACGAATCAACTTGCCTCCCAGCTCAATGTCCTGCAAAGCCGTGCGACGCATGTGCGTGGCCGGGGTTTGATAACGAATGATTTCAGGCACCATGCCCTCGACCAGTGCCGGATTGGCGTGCAGTTTGCGCTGCTGCTCAGGGTTTTGGTGCAAGAACATCACCCCGCCCGTGATCGAGTTACGGGTGGTGTCATTACCGCCCACGATCAACAGCAGCACATGCGCCAGGTACTCCATAGGCTGCATCTCACGCATCACATCGGCATGGGCCATCATCGAAATCAGGTCATTGCGCGGCTCACGGTTAACCCGTTCATTCCACAAGTCAGTGAAGTAACTCAGGCACTCCAGCAGTTCTGTGCGCAGTTGCGCCTTGTTCTTCACCACACCTGAACCTGGGATCGAAGTGGCCACTTGCGACCAGCGCATCAACTTGTGCCGGTCCGCCTGAGGCACGTCAAACAACACCGCCAGCATATGGATCGTCAGCTCGACGGAGACCCGCTCGACCCAATCGAAGGTTTCGTTGCGCGGCAAGTCGTCCAGAATGCGTCCGGCCACACAGCGGATAGTGCCCGCCAGCTTGGCCAGGTTTTCAGGGGTGGTGAACGGGCTGATGACCTTGCGCCGCTGGGTATGCAGAGGCGGGTCCATCGAGATAAACATCGGCAGGTGAAAGTCCTTGGGTTGATCGTGAAGGGTGACCCCGCCCAAGGCCGCGTCCGAAGAAAACACCGCGTGGTTGGTGCTGACAGCAGCTATGTCCTTGAATTTGGTGACGGACCAGTAAGCGCCATAAGGGCTGTGCGCGCAGTAATGCACCGGGGCTTCGCGGCGCATGCGTGCGAAAAAAGGGCCCAGGGTGTCGTTTTGCACCAACCCTGGATGACTGACGTCAAAGCGGTCCAACGCCAAGGTCGCCGGATCGGCGGTCAGCATGTAATCCATTTCCTGATAATAGTTGTTCATGTCCACGTCTCCATGTGAGTAGCGAGCCATACTGAGGCAGCGTCCTTCGCGCCCGGGCACAAGCCTAGAACGGATTTGACGAAACGCCTGCTTTACCCGAACCTGCTCGCCTCCTTCATTGCCGGAGTTTTTGCCACGATGCTTGCGCCGCTTAAATTCTGGTTAAAACGCAGTGCCCTGATCGCTGGCGTGGCGGCCGTGACGCTACTCGCCTGGCGTGTCTATGACACTGAGCTTGGGCCGCCGCTGGAGCTCTGGCACACCGTGGTGCCTCACGAACTCAGTGCACAGCAGATCGACAAGGCCGACTGGGCGCAATGGCAGGCGGCGGAGCAGCGAGTGTTTGACGAAGTACGTCGCGAGGTCAGCGACAAACTCGCCGTAGAAGACACCCCGGCCATCAACCGCTATCAGCCACAGAGCCGCGTCTATCCTGCCCGCTTCACTCAAGACTGGAACCGTTCCTACGTGCTCGAACCCGAGGGTGTGGCCAAAGGTGTGGTGGTGCTGTTGCACGGCCTTACCGACTCTCCCTACAGCCTCAGGCACATCGCCCGTCGCTATTGTGAATCGGGGTTTGTGGCCATCGGTATTCGCATGCCCGGTCACGGCACCGTCCCCGCGGGCCTGACCGACGCTGACTGGCCAGACTGGATGGCCGCCACTCGCCTGGCGGTGCGCGAAGCCCGCCAACAAGTGCCCGCACCTGCGCCTTTGCACCTCGTGGGGTTTTCCAACGGCGGCGCATTGGCGGTGAAATATGCCCTCGACAGCCTGAGCGATCCGCAACTGGCGCGGGCCGACCAACTGATCCTCATCTCGCCCATGATCGGGGTGAACAGTTTCGCCCGCTATGCCGGGCTGGCCGGACTGCCTGCGGTGCTGCCGGCGTTCAGTAAAGCCGCCTGGCTAGGCCGCTTGCCGGAGTTCAATCCGTTCAAATACAACTCATTTCCAGTCAACGGTGCTCGCCAATCGTGGCTTTTGACTGACGCGTTGCAAAGCCAGCTGTTGCTACTGTCAAAGCAAGATGCCCTGCGCGACTTACCGCCGATTCTTGCCTTTCAATCACTCATGGACCACACGGTCAGCACACCCGCTGTGGTCAACGGCTTGTTCCGTTTATTGCCTGACAATGGCAGCGAGCTGGTGCTGTTCGACATTAATCGCAGCCGCGAATTCGGTGGTTTATTGACACCCGCCGCCAGCGCTTCAATCGAGCAGATGCTGCCACCGCCACCGCGTAATTATCAAACCAGCCTGGTCACCCACCTGTCCGCTGAAAGCAGCGAAATGGTTGTACGTAACACACCGGCGCGGTCTGAAATAGCCACACAAACACCCTTAGGGCTGGACTACCCGAAAGACATTTATTCGCTGTCACATGTCGCGCTGCCCTTCCCACAAAGCGATGCGCTCTATGGTCAGCAACCGGACAAAGACGAAGATTTTGGCGTACACCTGGGCACACTCGCGGCACGCGGTGAGCGCGGCGTATTAATGGTGCCGATGGACACACTGATGCGCGTCACTTCAAACCCCTTCTATGGGTATTTGCTTGAACGTATTGAGCAGGATATTAAGCGCGGAACTCAGGTTAAAGATGCAGGCAACTGACGCGAAAAGCGCCAGTTGCCTGTCAGCTTACTTACCCGCCGTCAGGGTGGTGTAACTGGTGATCAAGTTGCGGTAGTCCGGGATGTGGTTGGAAAACAGCGCCCCCAAACCTTCCACGTCGTTGCGCCAATCGCGATGCAGCTCACAGGCCAGACCAAACCAGGTCATTAACTGCGCCCCAGAGGCCGACATGCGATCCCAGGCTGAGTGACGGGTGATGTCGTTGAACGTGCCCGATGCATCGGTCACAACAAACACTTCATAGCCCTCAGCCAAGGCAGACAGCGCCGGAAAAGCCACGCAAACTTCAGTCACCACGCCAGCAATAATCAGTTGTTTCTTGCCGGTAGCCTTGACCGCCTTGACGAAATCTTCGTTGTCCCATGCATTAATCTGCCCAGGGCGCGCAATGTAGGGCGCATCCGGGAACAGCGCTTTCAATTCCGGCACCAACGGGCCATTGGGGCCTGTTTCAAAACTGGTGGTCAAAATGGTCGGCAAGTTGAAGTATTTGGCCAGATCGGCCAGTGCCAGCACGTTATTTTTGAACTTGTCCGGTTCGATGTCCCTCACCAACGACAGCAAACCGGCCTGATGATCCACCAACAAAACGGCGGCATTGTCCTTGTCCAAGCGCTTGTAAGAAGTTGTCACAGGATGTTCCTCTCTTGGGATGAAATGATAAGCCCGGGCCATGACCGTTCACGGCCCGGGTGTGCGGGTTAGCGGATGCGTCAGGCCGGCATGCGGCCAAAACGACCCGACTGAAAATCCGCAAACGCCTGATGGATTTCAGCCTCGGTGTTCATCACAAACGGCCCGTGACCCACAATCGGCTCGTCGATGGGTTCACCGCTGAGGATCAGCAGCACCGCGTCGTTATTGGCTTCGAGCTGCACCCGCTGACCGTCACGCTCGAACAACGCCAGCTGTCCTTCGCGCACCACCTCCTTGCCATTGACCTCAACCGCACCGTGCAGCACCACCAAGGCGGTGTTGCGACCCTGATGCACGTCGAGTGCAGTCGACTTGCCCGCGTTCAAACGGATGTCCCACACTTCGATGTCAGTAAACGTGTGTGCCGGACCGCGATGACCGTCAAACTCACCGGCAATCAGGCGTAAACGCCCGGCATTGTCTTTGAGCGCCACCTCAGGAATGTCCCGATCCAAAATGCCCTGGTAACCCGGCTCGGCCATTTTGTCTTTGGCGGGCAGGTTGACCCACAGTTGGACCATCTCCAGGGTGCCGCCACTGCGGGCAAAAGCCTCGGAGTGGAACTCCTCATGCAAAATCCCTGATGCCGCAGTCATCCACTGCACATCCCCAGGCCCGATCACGCCGCCATTGCCCGTGGAGTCGCGATGTTCCACTTCGCCTTTATAGACAATGGTCACCGTTTCAAAACCGCGGTGCGGGTGCTGGCCTACACCACGACGCTCAGTGGTCGGTGTAAATTCGGCTGGCCCTGCGTAATCAAGCAACAAGAACGGGCTGACGTGTTTCCCCATGCTGTCGTAGGAAAACAGCGTGCGAACCGGAAAGCCATCACCCACCCAATGGGGACGTGGAGCGGTGTAAACGCCAAGAATTTTTTTCATCCTGCACCTCCTGTAATTCATGGCAACAGCATAGGTTTGATCTGTTTTGTCGACTAGACTGCGTTTTTGAACCGTTGCGTTCTATTTGGAGAACGATGGTGGAAGACCTCAACACCCTCTATTACTTCACCCAAGTGGTCGAGCATCGTGGCTTCGCTGCAGCGGGCCGAGCGCTGGACATGCCCAAGTCCAAACTCAGCCGGCGTATTGCCCAACTCGAAGAGCGCCTTGGCGTGCGGTTGATACAGCGTAGTAGCCGCCACTGCTCCCTGACTGAAATCGGACAGGAGTACTACCAGCGGTGTCGGGCCATGTGTATTGAGGCGCAGGCAGCGGCGGAAGTCATTGAACGAAATCGCTCAGAACCGCAGGGCATTGTGCGTCTCAGTTGCCCCACCTCGCTGCTCAACTCGTGGGTCAGTGCCATGCTGGCGCGCTACATGCTCACTTACCCCTTGGTGCAATTGCATGTTGAAAGCACCAATCGCCGGGTAGACGTGATTGAAGAAGGCTTCGACATGGCTATCCGGGTGCGTTTTCCGCCGTTGGAAGACAGCGATCTGGTGATGAAAGTGCTGGGCAACAGCGTTCAAAGTCTGGTCGCCAGCCCTGCGTTCCTGCCGCGTTTTTCAACGCCGCCCACGCCCGCCGACTTGAGTGGCCTGCCCAGTTTGTATTGGGGGTCGGCCCAGCGCGACTATGCCTGGGAGCTGTTCGGACCCGACGGAGCCACCGCACTCATCTCGCACACCCCCAAACTCATTACCGATGACCTGCCAGCACTGTGCCAGGCCGCTGTGGCCGGCCTCGGCGTGGTGCATGTCCCCAATGTGGTGGTCCGCGATCACATCGCCAGCGGGCAGTTAATCAACGTGTTGCCGCAATGGGCACCCAAAAGTGGGATCGTGCACGCAGTCTTCCCTTCTCGCCGGGGGCTACTGCCGTCGGTGCGTACGCTGATTGACTTTCTGGCCGAGGAATTCAGCCACAGCGATGTCATCTGATTCATACCCAAGTGGCGTCTGCGGCCGTGACTGGCCTGCGTGACGCTAAATTATTTGTCTTGCCCATCGTTCTCTCCAGATAGCAAAGGCCGTGCGCCGGCCCCTTGACGGCGGATTTCTACTGAGATGGCAATGACTCAATCACGTTCAAAAAAAGCCCTGTTAATCGGTATCCCATTGGCCCTGGCCGCAGCCATCGGCGGTGGTTTTCTGGTGTGGGACACGTTTTACAACGGTAACCCGGGCTACCCGCTCAAGATCATCAAGCAAGCCGACGAGCTACAGGACCGCGTGCTGTCTTTTGACAGCCACATCACGGTGCCGCTGGAGTTCGGCACAGCGGGCAATGAAGCCGACAAGGACGGCCCTGGCCAATTCGACCTGGCCAAGGCCGCCAAGGGACGGCTGTCCGGTGCAGCACTGACGGTTTTCGGCTGGCCGGAAATCTGGAACGGACCCAACGCACCGCACCGCCCCACCGCAGGGTTTGTCGAGGCGGCGCGCAACGAGCAAGAGGCGCGCTATCAGATCATCACGGGCATGGTGCGCGACTTTCCCAATCAGGTCGGCATTGCCTATACCCCGGATGATTTGCGTCGCTTGCATGGCGAAGGCAAGTTCGCGGTGTTTATCAGCATGCTCAACGCTTACCCGCTGGGCAACGACCTCAACCAACTGGACAAATGGGCGGCGCGCGGCATGCGCATGTTCGGCTTCAGTTATGTCGGCAACAACGACTGGGCCGACTCCTCGCGCCCCCTGCCCTTTTTCAACGACACCCCGGATGCCCTCGGCGGCCTGTCCGATACGGGCAAGCAAGCCGTGCAACGCCTGAACGATCTGGGCGTGATCATTGACGTGTCACAGATGTCGACCAAGGCACTGGAGCAAGTCAGCCAACTGAGCCGTACCCCGATGATCGCGTCGCACTCAGCCCCACGGGCGCTGGTGGACATCCCGCGCAACCTCAGCGACAAAGAAATGCAACTGATCAAAGACAGTGGCGGCGTGGTGCAGATTGTGGGTTTTGCGACCTACTTGCGCCCGTTGAGCACTGCCAGCCAGGACAAACTCAACACCCTGCGCAGCCAGTTTGACTTGCCGCCGTTGCACAGCCTGGAAATGGCCCTGATGCCCGGCGACGCAATTATCACCGTATGGCCCGAGCAACGCTTTGGCCAGTACGCGGCCGGTCTGTACGGCATCGTCGAAGAAGAACCCAAAGCCACGCTCAAGGATTACGGCGACGCCATTGATTACGCGGTGAAAAAAATCGGCATCGACCACGTAGGCATCAGCTCTGACTTCAATGACGGCGGCGGGCTAGACGGCTGGAAGGATGTGAGCGAAACCCGCAACGTCACCGCCGAACTGCTGCAACGCGGCTACTCGGAGGCTGATATCGCCAAATTGTGGGGTGGCAATTTCCTGCGCGTGTGGGACACCGTGCAAAAAGCTGCCAAACCCACATCAACTCTATAAGTGAACTTGCCGACCATGCTTACGTTGAAACCGCTTTACCGTTTATCGCTGGCCACATTGCTTGCCAGCCTGGTGCCTGCACTGGCTCAGGCAGCCGAACCTGCCAAGCCGGGCACGGTGTTCAAAGACTGTAAAGACTGCCCTGAAATGGTCGTCCTGCCGACGGGCAGCTTCATGATGGGCACGCCAGAGGATGAAGTCGGGCGTGAGCCCGATGAAGGTCCGCTGCATAAAGTGACCTTCAGCAAGCCGCTGGCCATCAGCCGCTTCCAGGTCACTGCTGCCGAGTTTGACGCCTATATCAAGGAAACCGGGGTCAAGATTGCTGATGGCGATGACCGCCCGGGACGCGAGTGCATTGCCAGCAAACCGCGCTACCCGCAAGGCCCGCGCCAGCCGGCTGTGTGCATGGACTTCGACGACGTCAAAAACTACGTCAGCTGGATTGCGAAAAAAACCGGTAAGCCTTATCGCATGGTCAGCGAAGCCTCCCGCGAATATGCAGCGCGTGCAGGCTCGACCGGCCCATTCCCGTTCCCGATGGACGAAGGCAAGGAGTACAGCATCGCCAAACATGCCAACACCTACGGCCCGACCGATGGTTACAGCTATACCTCGCCCGCAGGCAGCTACCCGGCCAATGCGTTTGGGGTGTATGACATGCACGGTAACGTTTACGAATGGCTGGAAGACTGCAAGCACCATGACTACGTCGGCGCGCCGACTGATGGCAGTGCCTGGGTAACCGACAGCACATGCGAACTGCGCCAGATCCGCGGCAACGACTGGGGTGAAGCGCCGGTGTTCTCCCGCTCCGGCAACCGCAACGATATTTACCCGCAAACCCGTGGCGACTGGGTGGGCTTTCGCGTGCAGCGCGAACTTTAACCCCACTGTGTAGGCGCTGGAGAAGGCTGCGGGCTTTTATGTTGATAAAAAAGACCGCAGCCCAAGGGATGTAGACCTGGGCCGCCTCACACTAAATCCCCACCCCAATCGCTCGTTCTCAAGAGACTGCCCTTACCTTGATTCAAGGAACTCTTGTTTATGAGCCAGCCCGCCACGCCCCGACACAACCCCGGGGTTCTTCGAGAACTGTTCCAACTGCTCAAGCCGTTCCGGCTCATTGTCAGCCTGTCCGTCCTGTTGGGCATGGTCGGCGGCTTGAGCGTGACGGTGCTGCTGGCCACCATCAATAATGCGTTGCACAGCGAAAGCGGCCTCACCAACCATGTGGTCGCCCTGTTCGCCGGGCTGTGCGTATTGGCGCTGATCAGCACCATTTGCTCAGACATTGGCAGCAACTATGTAGGCCAGCACATCATTGCCAAATTGCGCAAAGAGCTGGGCGAAAAAGTGCTCTCGGCGCCCATTTCGCAAATCGAACGCTACCGCAGCCACCGACTGATCCCGGTGCTGACCCACGACGTCGACACCATCAGCGATTTCGCGTTTGCCTTTGCCCCGCTGGCGATTTCCCTGACGGTGACGCTAGGTTGCATGGGCTATTTGGCCATGCTCTCGTGGCCGATGTTTTTGATGATGCTGGTGGCCATTGTGATCGGCACGGTGATTCAGTACATCGCGCGCGGCTACGGCCTGAACGGTTTTACCCAGGCCCGCGAAGCTGAAGATGAGCTGCAAAAGCATTACAACGCGATTGCCGAAGGCGCCAAGGAATTGCGCATTCACCGCCCGCGTCGTCAGCGCATGTTTGTGTCAGGCATCGCGCGCACCGCACAAAAAATCTGTGACATTCAGGTGCGCTCGATCAACACCTTCGTTATCGCCAAAAGCCTGGGGTCGATGCTGTTTTTCGTGGTCATCGGCCTGGCGCTGGCCATGCAATCGCTGTGGCCAAGCGCCAACCCTGGCGTAATAAGCGGGTTTGTGCTGGTGCTGTTGTACATGAAAGGTCCGCTTGAGCACTTGATCAGCACCCTGCCGATCATCAGCCGCGCGCAAATTGCGTTCCGCCGCATTGCCGACCTCTCCGAGCAATTCAACTCGCCAGAGCCACATCTGCTGTTGAGCGAAGATGGCGCGCAAGACAAAACCGTTAACAGCCTCGAACTGGTGAACGTGAACTACAGCTTCCCGGCCGTAGAGGGCAGCGCGCCCTTCCGCCTGGGACCGGTGAACCTGAAAATCAATCAAGGCGATATCGTGTTTATCGTCGGCGAAAACGGCTGTGGCAAAACCACCCTTATCAAGTTGCTGCTGGGTCTGTACGCACCGCAACAGGGCGAAATCCGTCTCAATGGCCAGGCCGTCAGCGCTCAAACCCGCGATGACTACCGCCAGCTGTTCACCACCATCTTTGCCGACTACTACCTGTTCGACGACGTGGTGCAGGGCGACATGAAAATCCCGCAGGACGCCGAGCAGTACCTCAAACGTCTGGAGATTTCGCACAAGGTCAGCATCAACGACGGTCAGTTCAGCACCACCGACCTGTCGACCGGCCAACGCAAACGTCTGGCCCTGGTCAACGCGTGGCTCGAAGAACGCCCGGTTCTGGTGTTTGACGAATGGGCGGCCGATCAAGACCCGACCTTCCGCCGCATTTTCTACACCGAGCTGTTGCCGGACCTCAAACGCCTGGGCAAAACCATCATCGTCATCTCCCACGACGACCGTTACTTCGATGTCGCAGACCAACTGGTGCGCATGGACAGCGGCAAGGTCAGCACCGCGCTGGAACCTGCCTGATCCCCGCCAAGTAGGAGCGAGTTTGCTCGCTCCTACGGTGATTTCTTGCTCAGAAAAAATAAATTCCAACTAAATGAGGAACTTCTTTCCGGTTTATTAATCGCGCTGCGTCTAATAACTATTCCCATTAACAAACAATAATTCCCCCTCCTTCGGAGCCTCGGCACGCCATGCAACGACCAAACTTGAGACGGACCCCGCTTTCGATCGCTACCCAGCGCCAGACCGTTCGCCGCACGCTGTTGTCCAGTGCTTTTGTCGCTTCGGTGCTGCTGGGTTCATCGGTTGCTCAGGCAGCCCCGGTAGCCTTGAACATCCCGGCGCAGTCGCTGGCCAACGCGCTGAATGAGCTGGGCAAGCAAGCCAACTTGCAGATCCTGTACAGCGCCGATCAAGTTCAAGGGATCAAGTCGCATTCCGTGTCCGGCTCACTGGAACCCGTTAAAGCCCTGGAAACCCTGCTGCAAGGCAGCGGCATTTCCTACCAGCTCAATGGCGATACCGTGATCCTCAACGCCCCGCAAGGCAAAGGGCTAGAGCTGGGCGCAACCACCATTTCCGGCCAAGGTCTGGGCAACTCGCTGACGACCGAAGACACCGGTTCCTATACTACCGGCGCCACCAGCAGCTCGACCAAGCTGCCGCTGTCGATTCGTGAAACGCCGCAAACCGTGACCGTGATCACCCGTCAGAACATGGACGACCAAGGCGCGCAAAGTATTGGTGATGTGTTGCGTAACGCGCCGGGGATCAGCACCCAGGCGTACGACAGTGACCGCATGGAGTATTCGGCACGCGGTTACGCCATCACCAACTTCCAGTACGACGGCGTCAACTCGTTATACGACGGGGTATTCGACGAAGGCGCGACCAAGGTCGACATGGCGTTGTACGACCGCGTAGACATCGTCAAGGGCGCAACGGGCCTGTTGTCCGGTTCCGGCGATCCCTCCGCGACCGTTAACCTGATCCGCAAAAAACCGACCCGCGAATTCAAGGCTTCGATTACCGCCAGTGCCGGTTCGTGGGACGACTACCGGACCGAAGGTGATATTTCCGGCCCGCTGAATGACGACGGCAGTGTGCGTGGGCGTTTTGTGACGGCGTTTCAGGATGCCGACTCCTACCGCGACCACTACACAAAAAAGAACCAAGTGTTCTACGGGATTATTGAAGCCGACATCACCCCGGACACCCTGTTCACCTTTGGCATGGATTACCAGGACATCAAGCCGCGCGGCTCATCCTGGACCGGTAACCCGTACTACTTCTCCAACTACACCAAGACCGATTTCAGCCGCTCGTTCAACCCGGCCACCGACTGGAGCCGCCGTGACGTGCAAGCGCGCTCCACTTTCGCGTCCCTTGAGCACCGCTTTGCCAACGACTGGAAAATCAAAGGCACGATCAACCAGCAGGTCAACGATCACGACACACAGCTAGGCTCTGCCAGTGGCGACAAGCCTGACCCGGTGACCGGCGATGGCATGTTCTTCTACTGGGGTAAATGGGAAGGCCATCGCGTTCAAAACACCTTCGATCTCAACGCAACCGGCCCATTCAGCCTGTTCGGTCGTGAGCATGAATTGGTGGTGGGCTACACCTCTCAGGAATCCAGACAAACAGGGGCCACGTTTGACGGCAGCCAGTTCACCAAAGTACCGGGCAGCATTTTTGACTGGAAGGGCAAATACCCGGAGCCTGACTTCCCGAAAAACGGCAAGTACGAGACCAATCAAAACCAGAACAGCGCTTACATAGCGGCACGCTTCAAGCCTACCGACGATTTGTCGTTGATCCTGGGCAGTCGTGTGAGCGACTTCCAATACAACAGTACTTACAAATACTACGTACAAGCACCACCGAACTTCGAAGACAACAAAACCACGTCCAAGCAACACGGCCGTGTGACGCCTTACGCCGGTGCCGTGTATGACATCAACGACACCTACTCGGTCTATGCCAGCTACACCTCCATTTACAAACCGGTCACGGACAGAAGCGCTTCAGGCACCACCCTGGCGCCGACTGAAGGCAACAGTTACGAAATCGGTTTGAAAAGCGAGTATTTCGATGGTCGCCTGAACGCCAGTATCGCGGCGTTCCGTACCGAGCAGAAAAAGGTACCCATCAACGTGGGCACCAACCCGATCACTAACGAAGGCATTTATGAGTCTCTGGACGGTGCCACCACCAAGGGCGTTGAACTGGAGCTGACCGGCGAAATCATGCCGGACTGGAACCTGATCGCCGGTTACACCTATGCTCAAACCCGCTCCGAAGATGGCAAGCGCGTGTATGGCTATCCATTGCAAACCACCAAGCCTGAAAACGTGGCGCGACTGTTCACCACGTATCGCTTGCCCGGTGTGTTGAACAAAGTGACTGTAGGCGGTGGCGTGAACTGGCAAAGCCCGTTCTACGGCCAGATCTACAACGATGCCAAAGAAGACTACGACATCATCGAACAGCACAGCTACGCGCTGGTTAACCTGATGACCCGTTACGAGTACAACGAACACCTGACGTTCAACCTCAACGCCAACAACGTATTCGACAAGAAGTACCTGTCCGGCCTGGGCAACTTCAACACCACGTACTACGGTGAGCCACGCAGCGTGATGCTGACCACCAAATACACGTTCTAAGCGTCACCCGCCCCACCCAAAAAGCCCCGGTGCTCACGTGCCGGGGCTTTTGCGTTTGAGGGTTGCCAGCGGCTGTACGGGGGGGCGCGCATGCCTGAACTAGACTTTCGCGTTGCAGCGCTCAAACCCAGACGTACCGCACCTTCCCTCCTAAAGCGCTGCCATCATTTCGCAGGTAAACACATGCGCTTAACGCCCCCAAAGACTCAAGACACCCACGTTTTTGATACCACCCTGAATTTATTTACCTACCCCGCAGTTTTAATCGCACACACGTTGGGCCTGTTTGAAACACTCCATCAACCGGGCGAATGGAGTGTCACCTCATTAAGCAATCATCTTGGGCTTGCGCCACGGGCAATGAATACGCTGCTTAATGTGAGCACTGCGTTTGGCTTCATACACCGTCACGCATCGTCATACGCCCTTTCTGCGACCGACAAAGAGTATTGAGTCAAGACCAGTCCCTATTATTTCGGTGACTTTTGGAACTTGATGATCGATAACGCACACCAGCCAGGGTAACTGTCCACTTTTAACCACTTACCCCCCTAACGCCTGTCGGGGGTAAAGCGTTGTCCTGGACACCCCTTTCGGCACAACTGCTGTTCCGTTTGAGGCTTTAATCCGGGCGTGAACGCCTCTTATAGTGGCGACTCCGTGCAGCCGTGATGCGACTGATAAGAAGAGGTTTCCATGAGTAGCCTGAATGCCCCATTGCAACACCTTGATGTGCTGGATGCCGAACACGACGCGCAATACTTTGAGTACAGCAAAGCCGCCAACCCGATCAGTGCAGGGTTGATTTCCCGTATTCCTTATCAAAATTTCCCTTCATCGCTGTATGACACAGGCCCAAGTCGCGTGGTCCCGCTGGACTTGAGCGAGGCACTGGGCTGTCCGGGACCCGCAACCGGGCCGGGGTTGCTGGCGAACTTCATTCGTCTGAATGCCGGTGACAGCCTGACGCTGGCGCCTGTCACGACCTCTCAGGTGGTGTATGTGATCGCCGGGCGTGGGCAATTGGTGCAGGGCAGCACGCGTTTTGAATGGGAGAAAGGCTGTTTTATCGCCATGCCCGGAATAGAAGCGGTTCAGCTGAGCGCCAGTGAAGATGCGCGGTTCTATTACGTACATGACGAGCCGCTGCTGCGCTACTTGGGGGTGGTGCCTGCGCAACAACAGTTCAGCGCCACGCTGTATCCCGCTCACACCGCCAATGCCAAGCTGCGCGAAGCCGCCGATGACCCGCGAGCGCAGGATCGCAGCCGTATCAGTATCTTGCTGGGCAATCGGCATTTTCCTCAAACCCGCACGGTGACTCACGTGTTATGGGCGATGTACGGGATTTTGCCCGCAGGTTCGGTGCAAAAACCACACCGCCATCAATCCATTGCGCTGGACTTCATCATTGACTGCCCTGCGGGTTGCTACACCCTGGTCGGCACGGACATCGATGAAAACGGCCAGATCCGTAATCCGACCCGAGTCGACTGGGCGCCGGGGCTGGCGTTTGTCACGCCGCCGGGTTATTGGCATGCGCACTTCAATGAGTCGCAGAGCGAAGCGTTTTTGATCCCGATCCAGGACGCAGGTTTGCAAACGTATCTGCGGGCGCTGGATATCCGCTTCAGCTAACCCCTCAAGACTGCCAATACGCGGGGCTGCCGACACGCTCGACCATAAAGTCGATGAAACAACGCACCTTCGACGACACCGTGCGTTTGGGTGGGTACACCAACCACAGCGACGCAGGCACCTGCGTCGCTTGCACCTGCCATTCAGGCAACCAACGCACCAAAGCGCCCGAAGCCAGCTTGTGCGCTACCAGCCAGTCCGGTAAACAGGCCGCCCCCAAGCCCTGCTCAACCGCCAGCAATTGCGCCTCCAGATCGTTGATGCGCAGCCCGCCTGCCACTTGCACCCGCTGCACGGGGTGAATAAAACCGTCAGCCGGCACAAAGAAAACATCGTCGGGCAAATTGCCGTTCAACAACACCGCGCCAAGCGCCTGCGGGTTTGAAGGGGCCGGGTGTTGACGGGCGAACGCCTGACTGACACAGACCAGCGTGCGTTCGCTGGCCAGCTGGCGCGCTTTGAGGGTGGAGTCGGGCAAGACACCAATGCGCAAGGCCAGATCGACGCCGGCATTGATCAAGTTCACATGTTGATCGTCCAGCATCAGTTCCAGGCGGACTTCGGGATGCTGCGCCATGAACTCACCGAGGAGTGGCAGAACGTGATGCCGGGCGAATGCGGGGGGCAGATTGAGTTTCAGCAGGCCACGCGGGTGCTGGTTGAGCGACGCCGTCGCGTGCTTGGCCTGCTCCAGTTCATCCAGTACCCGCACCGCATGGTGCAGGAACGTCTCGCCCCCCTCGGTCAAGCGCAAGGTACGGGTTGAGCGATTGAACAAGGCGATGCCCAGATCGTGTTCCAGATCCTTGATGTAACGCGACACCGTTGAGGCTTTGATCGACAGTTTTTCGGCGGCCCTGGAAAAGTTGTTGGCGTGCGCCGCTTCGACAAAAGCATTCAGCGCTGCGAAATAGTCCATGGCGAGTCCGCACGAAAGAAAAGTTGCCAAAGGCTATCAGATTGATCACTGCGCTGGCGTGGTCACGAACAGGAAATCTGGGTTGACCACCCTCCCCGTCGACTATATGGTGTGTCACCAAAGAGCGAAAAACACCACATAGTGTGTTTTTAGCCTGAGAAGCTACGCTATCAACACGACCGTCAGGAGCGCGATTACTCGCGAGAGGTCGCACCCGCAAGATCGCGAGGCCAGCTCACTCCTGGTGTGTTTTTGTTAATGCTTGAACATTTTTACGCCCGTCCAAGACCACACACCCTGGTCAAACCCGCCTCCTGCGAAAGGAAACTCCTATGTTGAATTGGGACAGCTCTGACAACGAAGACCTTGATTTGCGTGCCGCGCAACCCGCACCGGCTGCACTGGACGCACTCAACAACGCTGGCGATCAAGAGGCCGCCAAAGCACGCCAAGTCACCGCAGGTGACACCCCGGCCATCATTCGGGCCAAGGCGGCCCTGAATTCGCTGGACATCGCTGAGGGCATGGCTGAGCTGGAGGGCGCTTCGGCACGGGTGGCGGTGGATGAAAAACGCATGATCAATTGCCGCGCCGATCTTAACCAGTTGGTGCCGTTCAAGTACGACTGGGCGTGGCAGAAGTACCTGGACGGTTGCGCGAATCATTGGATGCCGCAAGAAATCAACATGACTGCCGACATCAGCCTCTGGAAAAATCCTGAAGGACTGACCGATGATGAGCGCCGCATTGTCATGCGCAATTTGGGGTTCTTCTCTACGGCCGATTCATTGGTGGCCAACAATTTGGTACTGGCCGTCTATCGACTGATCACCAACCCGGAGTGCCGCCAATATATTTTGCGCCAGGCCTTTGAAGAGGCTATTCACACCCACGCGTATCAATACTGCATTGAGTCGCTGGGCATGGATGAGGGCGAAATTTTCAACATGTATCACGAGATCCCGTCGGTGGCTAAAAAGGCCGCGTGGGGATTGAAGTACACCCGTTCAATCAGCGACCCGACATTTGAAACCGGCACCGTCGAAAACGACAAAGAACTGCTGAAAAACCTGATCGCGTACTACTGCGTTCTGGAAGGCATATTCTTCTACTGCGGTTTTACTCAGATCCTGTCCATGGGACGGCGCAATAAAATGAATGGCGTGGCTGAACAGTTCCAATACATATTGCGCGACGAGTCCATGCACCTGAATTTTGGCATTGATGTGATTAACCAGATCAAACTGGAAAACCCGCACTTGTGGGATGCCGATTTAAAGGATGAAGCGGCGCAAATGATTTTGCAGGGCACCCAGCTGGAAATCGAATACGCCCGCGACACCATGCCCCGCGGTGTATTGGGGATGAACGCGGCGATGATGGAAGACTATTTGAAGTTCATTGCCAACCGCCGCCTGTCGCAGATCGGTTTGAAGGAAGAGTTCCCGGGTACCACCAACCCCTTCCCGTGGATGAGTGAAATCATGGATTTGAAGAAAGAAAAGAACTTCTTCGAAACCCGCGTCATCGAGTACCAGACTGGCGGCGCATTGAGCTGGGATTGAGCCCGCTGCCTCATTCACCCTTCCCCCTTACAAACTGATGCTTATGTGTAGCCAGAAAATTAAAACGCCCTGCGTGGGATTATGCTCAACGGTTTTTGGCGACCTTGTATGCCGTGGCTGCAAACGCTTTCATCACGAAATCGTAGGGTGGAACGGGTACAGCGAAACCGAGAAGCAGTCTGTGCTGCTGCGCCTGGAGCACGTATTGGAGCGTGTAACGCAAGGCTTGGTCGATGTGTTTGATGAGCCATTGCTCATCGACAAACTGGCGCAGCGAAACATTGGGCTGCGACCTGGCCAGTCGGTGTATTACCTGGCGTACCACGTGATCTGGCGAGGAGCGCAGACGATCAAGAACATTGAGGATTATGGGATAAGGCTGGCCCCCGACTTACGGGGGATGCCCCTGATTGATGTGCGTACGTTGCTGGACAAGGAGTTTTTTATCCTGTCCGAGATGCATTACCAGCGGATACCGATAGGCGAGCGTTAATTACTCACCAAGACAACACTTCATCCGAACGCGCTTACTCGCGTTCTGATGCGGCGTAATTGCACTGCAACATGGCATCGTTTAAACCGACCTAAGAGGCTGACTCTCAAGCCGGGAGAGTTATCCGCGATGCACAACGTTGTCAGCAGCCCGTTTTAAACATCCGTGGTCAGCGAAAACTCTATGGTGGAAGGCGCATGTTTATCGATTACGTAAGGATTACTGTCCACGCCGATCTCATTGCCCTCCCTTATGGTATAAGTGCGTTTTACCGTAAAGTCTACATCCGGAACTTGCCGTATTTCATCACCGACGTCAAAGACGATATTTTTGGCAACGACATTGACATTAGCTGCCTTATGTACAGGATCATAATCAATTATAAAACTCAAGCCCCTGCCACTGGGCAGCAGACCGCCTTTTAATCCGGCGTCCCCGCTCGTTACATTACTAAATCCGTGCACCGTCGCACCTTGATGCGCCACTTCGGAAATGCGCGTACGCATTAACGGATCAGGAATAGCGGCCTCAAACTGACGAAGTTTTAGTAAGGTAACTTCATCTCCCGTCAGAATTTCAGCGTCAGGCATCATATTGAGCTCAGGTTTTTCTCGATTGATGACCGAGTAGTAATTGCGATCAAGGTCTAATAAAAAGTTGTGCGAATAGTCGGTGTCTGACAACTGGTTGGGTCTGGCTCTTTCCCCTTCCGTAACCATAAAATTATCCTCTTCAACCTGCCAAGAAAGCTGGAATTGCTTTTGCGTTACTACTCCGTTTTCTTGCCGTGTATTTTTAACCCCGTAATCGTATTCGATGTTTTTATCGAACTTTAAATATTCATCAAGCTTTTCGGCGCCCGTGGTGTCCAGCCCTTCCACCTCAAACTTGGCTGCCAAGGGTGAAGCAGGCCTCTCTTCAGCAACTGGCGTAGTCGGCGAACTGCTCCTGCGCCATGGCCAACTTCCTCCTTGCCCCTCAGTGCGAATCCAATCACCGTTGTTTGTATGACTGACCGTCACTAAAGGTTTACGGGTAGCGGGGTCAATAATCTGTACCCGGTTATCACCGATTTTAAAGTCGGACCTGATCTCGTAGACCTTGGGAGCACCGCGGGTATCGGTATGACGGATGAACCACTGATCCACTCCGCTCGCGTTTTTTAGCTGATAAATGCCTTGGCCATTCGGCAAGGTGTTTTCAATTAATGCTTCACCGTTTGGCACTGCATAGTCGCTAATGCTTCCCGCTTGGCCAGGACGCAGGCGGTTGATATCGGGGTCGTTTGAAACCCTTTTGTTAACTGCCCCGGTTACCGATGTTGCTTGGGTGGGGGGCTCACCCTGAACGGGAACATTTCCTTCAACTGGCCTATCGAGTGCTTTCGCAGGTCGACGTAATTCAAGATCATGCGTCTGCCCGTTAGGTGTCCAACTGTAGTCTTTGACGGCAGACGTGTTGAGTGAAGGTGTATCACCTAATCCCGTCTCTACGGCCCCGGGCAGTAGTTCATGCGCTAATTGCAGGCCCGAAATCACCGCGGCGGCATTACCTTGAAGTCGATCATCAGCCGTTTTGCCATAAATACCGTCATGAATACCGAAGACAATATTGCCAGCGTTGCCAACAACCGGTAAATAACCGAAGGTATTACCCCACGCCTCTTTCACACTCTTCCAACTTTGCTGTGAGGCACCAAACACCTGCGTCTGGTCGGCCCACACTGAGTTCTTGGTGTTCACGGCTTGATACTGAGAAGCAAGGCCTTGCTCCAGACTCCCCTCTCTTAATGAATAATCACGGTTTCGTGAACGGGTGTAATTGAAGGTCTCCCGCACCGGTATGGTCTGATCCGAAACGAGATTAAAATAGCCCTCGTAGCTCACATCATTGCCGGCGATCAGGCTATCAAGCACTTCACCTGCCTTTGGCCAATGGGCATCTTTACCCCCTTGTCTGTCACGGGCATTAAAACGTTTGAGCAGATCATCCCGATGGGTGGTAGCCCAGTTGGCAAAGCCTTCATCCCCCTGAATTTCATGAGCACTGCCTTTGCGCAAATCAATCATCAACCCCTGATTTGGCCGGTGCTCATAATTTGCGTCATAAGGGGTATTAGGAATAAATGCATAGCCGGCCAGTGGGTAACCGTACACATTGGGAATGATGACCTGACCATTGTGCGCCAGGGTGCGTTTTACAGCGGCTTGACCTGCTGGGCTTAACGACTCAAAACCCGTCTTATCGTTAACCAGGCTTTGCAAAGTGCCCTTTACAAGATAGGCATCTGCTTTCCCGGAGCGCTGCGCCATCCCCCCCGATGCATCGCGCATGGGCGTAGCGATTTCTTTCTCCCAATGATCTTGAAGATTTTTCCCTAGCCCTTCTAGCGCGTCGACTTTGCTCCGGTCTTTTGGCTGAATGCTCATGTATTGAAAATTGATCGGACCACCCGGTGCCACTTTGTCGTGTGCCAGCGCACCGGCTGCTAACTCCCAGGCTAAGTACGTTCTTTTTTCAGTGCTTACATGATTTGTTTTATTCCCTATTATTTCTTTTCTGTAGGCGTCGAACGTCACCGTGATTTTTTCATGTGGGTCATACCCCGCAGCCAATAAGCCTGCGCTGAAGAATCCTGATGGCTCCAAGAACTGGCGTGCGTTCTGGAACTTGATGTTTCTTTCGCCCTCGCGTCCCTGTTCTATGTTGCCAATCTGCGCCTTTACCCGATCAGCATAAGCATCGAGACGCTGCTTTCGCTCATTAAGGCTATAGCTCACCGTGGGCGGTGAAACCGTACTTGATCCATAAATAGTGTGCGTGTTGTCATCCAGTTGGGGCGACGAAGAATGCAGTGATAACGAGTTGCCATTCGCCCCCACTCTCTGCGCAGGAGCCCCGGTTTCACGGTTTGAGCTATTTTGAGTGCTCTCGCGCAATGGAGCGGGCTTTTGCACAGGCAGGGCCGGATGGGTTACTGATAACGGGTTGCCTTGCGCAACGCGCGATTGCTTGTTGTTAGGCATCGCGGGCAGTTGGGACGTGACGAGTGATAAAAACGGGATGGTGAAGGTAGACATTGGCTAGATACCCTATCAGACGAGCTTGGGGTTTATGCCTGTCAGTCAGAGTTTCCAGGCTCCTCCAATCAGGCTCCCATAGGTGCATCTATCACTTGTCGGGGTTCCGTCTAGAGGGAACTCGATGTGTTAAAACTTAAATGGTGGGTGGCGTGAATACTCTCTGAACAGCCTGTCTCTACACGTAATATCAAGGGCTCTAGTCACTACCGCACAGGCTCTGGTCATCATTACGGGCAAGGGTTGTTACAACAAACAAGGATCGCGCTTGCCTTGCAATCACGACTTGGCATTCAACCTTAAGGTTGACTGACACTCCGTGTTCACCAGGCAAGCTCAACTCCTACCGTAAAAGCAGTGCTTACGCGCCCATCACTTGTGGCAATCCTACGGGCTGCAGATCAAAGCGATCCGCCAAGAATGGCGTCACGTCCAACGGCAAAGGTTCATTGCGCACCAGAGCATCAAGCATGACGCCAGTGATAGCCGACGTCAGGATGCCGGTACGGAAGTGACCGCACGCGTTCAAGTAACCTTCCACCCCTTTCATGGGTCCCAGGATCGGCAGTTCATCCGGCGACCCCGGTCGCAAACCGGCCCAGGTGCGCTTGAGGTTCACGTCTTTCAGCTGCGGGATGCAACGCATGGCGCCTTGTACCAGACCGCTGATTTCCGGGAAGGTGGTGGTGACGTCGAAGCCTTTGTCTTCCGTGGTGCTGCCAATCAGGATTTCACCGTTGTCTTTCTGCGCCAGATAACAATCACTGGTGGTCAGGCAGCCGTTGAGCAGCTTGGGCATGCGCTCGGTCAGCACGATCTGGCCTTTGACTGGCGCCACAGGAATGCTCAAGTCGGTGGCCATCACGCTCAGCTCTGCGGCCCATGCGCCTGCCGCGTTAATCAGGGTTTTACTGTGGAAGACGCCTTCGTTGTCAGTGCGCACACCCAACACTTTGGCGCCTTGGCGCAGTACACCGGTGACGTTGGTGTTGAAGAACAGGTCAACGCCATTTTGACGTGCACCTTCGGTGTAGGCGTCCGTCAGGCGGAACGGGCTGACCTGGTGATCGCACAGAAATTCCAGCGCACCCTTGGCATCGTGGCTGACACTGGGTTCGGACTCACGCAGGGCGGCCTGGTCGAGCCAGCGCACTTCATGGGCCAAATGCGGAATATTGGCCACGATGTGCTCTGCGTACAGGCGGTCTTCATCGTCGTAAATCACGTACTTGAGGCCCGTGCGTTCGAACTTGAAATCCATACCGTGCTTTTCTTTGAGTTCTTGATGCAGGCCGGGGTACAGCGCATTGGACTGCAAGGCAAAGTCGAAGAAACAGTCGGGCAGAATGTGCGGCGTACTGGAGTCCACCACCACTGCGCTGCCCTGGGCTTCGCGTTTGCGCTCAGCCGACATCATGCGAAAGAAAATCACCCCGCAGCCAAGGCCCACCGACTCCCCGATGGCCCACAAACCGCCTGCCGAAGCACGGCTGGCGTTGCCAGGGCGTTTGCAGTCGATCATGGCAATTTTCAAATCTTTGCGGCGTGACAGGTGATAGGCGATTGAGGCACCGATCACCCCGCCGCCAGCAATTACAACGTCATAGGTCTTGATCATGTCAGGCATCCTTGCAGGCATTGGTGAAGGCAGAAAAAGGCACAGGCTCCAGCGGGAAGCGCGGGCGTAACCAGCCGACATCCTTGCGCCCGGTGGCATCACGCAAGCGATCGCTGCAATAGCCGACGCACATCCGGCCCTGGCAATCGCCCATGCTAACGCGGGTGCGCATTTTCAGCCCGGCCATGTCTTGCACGCCCTGGCTAAGCGCCACGTCGATATCAGCGCGCGTCACGTGCTCGCAACGACAGACCACGGTGTCGGCCTGGGGCAGGTCAATCTGGCGGGTGCCGCGTTGGGTGTAGCGGTCAATCCCACCACGGAACCGCATGATGGTGTTGAGTTTACTCATGTAAGCGCGGCGCTCTTCAAGGGCCTGTTTTTCACTCAGGACCCCGCGCTGCATCAATATCGACAGGGCCGCGATACGCCCTGTGAGCATCGCCGCTTCGCCACCACGCAACCCGGTGACATCACCGGCCAGATGGATACTCGGGTCACTGCTTTGCTGCCAGCTGTTCGCCGTTGCTGCCAGATAGCCATCAACGTTATAGGCGTGCTCAAGCCCCATTTGCTGGGTGAGCTGGGTGCGCGGAATAAACCCGTAGCCCACCGCCAGCGTGCGTGCGACAACCGGCTGCGCCTTGCTCATGTCGGCCTGCCAGGCGCTGGAATACGGCGCAACAATCACTTCTTGCACCTCACCTTCACCACGGGCCTCGACCACGCCCCAACCGTAACGCACTGTGATGCCGTGGCGCTTGAGGTACACCAGCATGCTCAGGCCATCGAGGAACAACTGCGGCTGATTGAGCAGCGCCAAGCTTTCTTTGGCGATACGGCCCAATTCACACGCTTCATAAACACCGGCTATTTCGACACCCGCCGCATGCAACTGGCAGGCAACCAGCATCAACAGAGGCCCAGTGCCCGCGATGAGTACCGGGCCTTTAGGCTTGACTACACCACTTTTGATCTGCAATTGCAGGCCGCCGAGCATGATGACTCCCGGCGTGGTCCAGCCCGGAAAAGGCACGCTGCGCTCATGGCAGCCGGCCGACAACACCAGTTGCGGGAATTGAATCTCTTGCACCTGTTCATGGGCATCGAGCATTTGTAACCGCTGTTCGCCCTGACCACCAATCACGCGATGATTGAGCCGCACATCGACCAGATGGCCAAACTCGGCGAATTCAGCGTGCAATTTATGCAGCGCGTCTTTATAGCGCTCACCCAAATAGTCCAGCTCAACGCCTTCGCGCAACGGGCCGCGATACACCACACCGCCCAGGCGCGACGCCTCTTCGAGCAAGGTGCTGGCTACGCCATGCTGCGCCAGCTCGATCGCGGCTGACATACCCGCCGGGCCACCCCCAACGATGACAGGATTCAGGCTCATAGCACTTTCTCCTGTTCGGCGACCCGGTTGTGTCCGGTTTCGACTTTCATACCGGGGTGTACCACGGTCTGACAGGCGCGACGCTTGTGCCGACCGTCAATATTGACCAGGCAGCAGTAGCACACGCCCATGCCGCAATATGCACCGCTGATCTGTCCGTGATCATTGGCTGACACCTGGCGCACACCCACTGAATTCAAGACGCTGAGTACGGTTTCCCCTTGCGCAGCATTCACCGCCTGACCATTGATGAGGATGGTCATGTCCGCCTGCATTAAAGGTTGAATGTCGTACTGCCGGTTCAAATCATCCATTTTTTTATGTTGTCCTTTTAATGTGTCTTGTGCGGCACACCCGCAGGTGCCGCACCGCTTCATGCGGGCCTCTGGATTTTTTGGGCAGCCAGAGGTCTTGGCGTTTAAATACCAAGTCCATGAACGTTAGACGATTCGCAAAAATAAGCATTGATATAAGCCAATAGATTCACCTGATTTTTCGAGTTTTCGACCTAATGCACTTACACTAAATGCCCTTTGCACTGCGGCGGCCCTCTATGGACCTGGATCTGGCTCGAACCTTTCTTGAAATTGTTCGCTACGGCAGCCTTGCCAGCGCAGCCCAGAACCTGCATGTGACCCAGACCGCCGTCACGGCACGGGTGCAGAAACTTGAAAGCCTGCTGGGCGTGACGCTGTTCATTCGCAACCGCGCCGGGGCCAGGTTAACCCCCGAAGGTGAAGCCTTTGTGGTGTATGCCAATCAACTGCTGCAAACCTGGGAAGCGGCACGGCGCGATTTGCCGCGCCCTGAAGGGCTCAATCAAGTGCTGCATATCGCGGGGGAAGTCAGCCTGTGCAACCCGCTGATCCTGAGCTGGACCAAAGCCCTGCGCCAACACCTCACCTCCCACGCCGTGCGCGTGCAAATTCGCGATGGCGAGCAGTTGTTGCGTCAAGTGGAAATGGGCTTGCTGGATGCCGCTCTGGTTTACCGGCCCGCGTATTGGCCTGGGGTGCAGGTGGAGCAATTGCTGGAAGAAAAGCTGATTCAAATCCGCCGCCCCGCCTTACCAGAGCCTTATGTGTACGTGGATTGGGGCGAAGATTTTCGGCGTCAGCATGATGCTGCGCTGCCCGATAAAGCGCGCGCCGCGCTCAGCTTCAACCTGGGACCTGTGGCGCTGCACTACATTCTTGAAAACGGCGGCAGTGGCTACTTTCGCACGCGGGTGGTGCAAAGCTACCTCAACAGCGGTGCGCTGGAGCGGGTGCCCAAAGCGCCAGAATTCAGCTACCCCACCTATCTGGTGTATTCGCGCGAACGTGATTGCGCGGCGCTGCAACAGGCGCTTGAGCTATTGCGCGACATCGTCAAACAAGACAGCGACTGGTCGCAACGCTGGGGACCGGAGGTCTGAGCAATCAACGGCGCTGAATCCACAGCACGTGTGACGCGGCGCAGTGAAACCTTTCAGCTGTTCAACGGGTGATCAATCCCTTAGGCTGCACGCGCTGGATCATGCCCAAAAACATAGGTGGCCCATGATTGATCTCACTCGCACGCACGCTGGTTCGATGGCTTCTGTTGCGCACCATCAATGGCTTGATGAGCAGGGCCGAACGCTGATTGAATTCGCCAAAGCTGCGCGAGTGCCACAGGGTTTTGCCTGTCTGGACCGCTTTGGTCGCCGCCCCGATGAGGCTGACGCAGACACCGTTACCACCGCACGCATGGTGCACAGTTTTGCGCTCGCCCACCTCAAGGGCCTGCCCGATTGTGTGCAACTGATTGATCACGGGTTAGCCGCGTTGGCCGGGCCTTTGCGTGATGCCAAACACGGCGGCTGGTTCGCCACCTCGACCGCACACGCGGGTACTGCTCGCAAACAAGCCTACCTGCATGCCTTTGTTGCGCTGGCTTTCAGTTCGGCGGTCATGGCCGGTCGGCAAGGTTCGGCCGAACTGCTGGGCGATGCGGTCCAAATCCTTGAAGATACGTTTTGGTCTGAAGACGAGGGGGCATTGCTGGAGTCCTTTGCCAACGATTGGAGTGACTGCGAGGCGTATCGCGGGGCGAACAGCAACATGCACGCCACCGAGGCTTTTCTGGCGTTGGCCGATGTGCTCGATGAAGACGTATGGCTCGACCGCGCCCTGCGCATTGCAGAACGGGTGATCCATCAACATGCCGCGCAATCGGACTACCTGCCGGTTGAGCACTTTGATGGCAACTGGCAGCCCTTGCCCGATTACAACCGCGATAACCCGGCCGATCAATTCCGCCCTTTTGGCAAGACCCCAGGCCATGCCTTTGAGTGGGCGCGGCTGTTGCTGCATCTGGAAGCTGCACGCACGCAGCGCAGCCTGTCGACGCCCGCGTGGTTACTCGAAGATGCCCGCCAGCTGTTTCACAGCGCGTGCCGCTACGGCTGGAATGTCGATGGCAGCAGCGGCATTGTTTACACACTCGATGAGGACAACCGGCCGGTGGTGCGTGAGCGCCTGCACTGGACGCTGGCCGAGGCCTCAGCCGCGGCGGCGGCGCTGTGGCAGCGCACAGGCGAGGCGCAGTATCAAACGTGGTACACGCAGTTTTGGGACTACATCGACCTGCACCTGATCGACCGCCAACACGGCAGCTGGCATCACGAACTGAACCCGGACAATCAACCTTCGGCGCGCATTTGGCCTGGCAAACCTGACCTCTACCATGCCTACCAGGCCACGCTACTGCCCCGCCTGCCGTTGGCGTTCAGCCTGGCATCAGCCCTGGAGCAGCAGGCCCGAGGCCAGAACCCCCACCCCGATTAAAAACGCAAGCCATGCGTGTTGAATGGCCTTGTGGCGCGAGAACGAAGTACCGGCGCTCAGCACCCGGCGCACTTCTTTGAGTTGATCAGGGTCTGCGGTTTGACGGGATTTAAAACTTAAAACATCGGCGACGCGCTGCCAGGCAGCCAGGTGTTCCGGGTTTTGCGCCAGCCAGGCTTTGAACACCTGACGTTGGGAAGGACATGCGTGGCCGGACTCAAGCAGCAACATCCAGTCAACAGCCGCACGGGTAATGGGGTCAACGCTGCTTTTGCTCATAGGGACTGCGCCACTCGAACAATTCATAAAAAACAACCAGACTCAAATAGTAATAAGTCGCATTATCGACTTATTGACTTCAATTGCAAGACCCTCGCGCGGGTTGCTTTTTGCTCTTTGCTTTTCAATCTCTTCCTGTTGCCACCCACATCGATCGAACAACGCAAAGGCCCCTCACAGAAGGCTGAGCGCAGTGACTGTTGCGAGAATGCCCAGACAGCCGTGTTGGGCCTAGGATGGCCCGTCGCGGCGTGCCCCCGCAACGGTGCCGAAGCGAAGCCACCGCCGAGACTTGGCGAGGCGGCCGGATGGTAGGGCACGCCCATCTAAAGCACATCAACACTTGTGCGCTGTTCAGCGTCCGCCGCCCATGTCGACGAATGTGCCTGTGGCATACGAGGCTTTGTCCGATAACAACCACACAATAGCCTCAGCAACTTCTTCAGGGCGACCACCTCGGCCCATCGGGATGATGGACTCCAGCTTGCTGACACGCCCCGGGTCCCCGCTCAAGGCATGAAAGTCGGTGAAGATGTAACCCGGCCGCACCGCGTTGACTCTGATCCCCTCACCCGCCAACTCTTTGGACAGGCCGACGGTGAAGGTGTCCAGCGCCCCTTTGGACGCGGCGTAATCAACGTACTCACCCGGCGAGCCCAAGCGCGCCGCCACCGACGAGACGTTTACGATGTTGCCGCCCTGCCCGCCATAACGGGGGGACATGCGCAGCACAGCATGCTTGGCACACAGAATCGGGCCCAGCACATTGGTTTTAAGGGTGTGCAGAATGCGGAACTCGGACATGTCTTCAACCCGCGACTTGTGCCCCACGGTCCCGGCATTGTTGACCAGGGCAGTCACCGGCCCCAGTTCCTGATCAACCCGAAGGAACAGGCTGATGACTTCGTCCTCATTGCTGATGTCGGCGCGCACGCTGATCGCCTGTGCGCCCAAGGCCCGGACGTGCTCCAGCACCTCGTGCGCCGCCGCGTCGTCAGCCAGGTAGTTGATGCAGATTTTATAGCCTTGCCGGGCTGCCAACAGTGCTGTTGCCGCCCCAATGCCACGGCTGCCACCGGTGATCACGATGACTTTATCCATAAATACGCGTTCCCCATTCACGGTGTAAACCTGCGGGCAGAATAACTGGCAGCAGGGTGTTTGTCAGTGCGCCGTGTTTTTCTGCACAAGCGCTTGTTGGCCTTGGTGGATATCGGCCATGAACTGTTGCGCAGGTTTGGGGTGGCCCAGCAAGAACCCCTGCAACGCGTCGCAGCCAAGGGTGGTCAAAAAGCTTTGCTGGGTATCGGTCTCAACCCCCTCGGCCACAATGCGCAACCCCAGCGCCTGCCCCAGCGCAACGATGGCCGAGACGATGGCCGCGTCGTCACTGTCGTGCTCCAGGTCACGCACAAAACCACGGTCAATTTTCAGCTCGTTGGCCGGCAAACGCTTGAGGTACATCAAGCTCGAATAACCGGTACCGAAGTCATCAATGGACAGGTCGACCCCCATCAGTGACAGCTGTTGCAGCACGTTCATGCTGGCATCCGCATCGCTCATGGCGGTGGTTTCGGTAATTTCCAGGGTCAGGCTGTTGGCCGGCAATTGATGACGCGCCAGGGCCGACGCAACGCTGTCCACCAGCCCTTTGTGACAAAACTGCAAGGCCGACAGGTTCACCGCCATGCGCCAGTGGCTGTAACCCTGATCACTCCACAGGCGCATCTGGCGACACGCTTCGTTGAGTACCCATTCGCCTATCGAAATGATCAACCCGGTCTTTTCCGCCAGGTCGATAAACGCGTCCGGCATCAGCAGCCCTTGCTGTGGATGCTCCCAGCGCAACAGCGCTTCGGCCCCCACCGCCTGGCCATTGCTAGCGTCGAATTTGGGCTGATAGTGCAGGCAGAACTGCTGATGCTCTAAGGCATGACGCAGGTCCTGGAGCAGTTGCAATTGCTTGCGCGCATTGGTGTTCATGGACACATCAAAAAAGCTGTACCCATTTTTGCCCGCGCCTTTGGCGTGGTACATCGCCGCGTCGGCGTTCATCAACAACTCCTCGGCGCTTTCACCATTGCCGGGGTAGAGCGCAATGCCGATGCTTGCGGAGATTTGCAACTGATGCTCGTCCACTTGAAACGTTCTGGACAACAGGCTGACCTGGCGCGCCGCCACCTGTGGCGCATCATCGGCTTCATTCAAGCGCACCAGCAGCACAAACTCATCGCCGCCAATGCGCGCCAGGGTGTCTTGCCCGCGCAACTGCTCACGCAGGCGCAGCGCGACTTCACGCAGCAAGCGATCACCTAAATGGTGGCCGAACGCATCATTCACCGGCTTAAAGCCATCCAGGTCGATAAACATCAACGAGAAACAGCCACCCTGCTCCGCGACTTTGCGCTGGGCCTGACCAATACGGTCGGCCAGCAAAATACGGTTGGGCAACCCGGTCAGGTTGTCGTGCAGCGCCAGTTGCGTCAGCTCTTGATTGGCCAGCGTCAGCGAGTCTGCCAGCGCCGCCGTGCGCGCATCGAGCCTGGCATCAAAAATCGACGTCAGCAACGCGATAATCAACACCGCCAGGCTGGCGACCAACACCAGGTCGTCCAAGCCTTTGCCACTCAAACCATCGAGCGCCGCACCGCAAAAGCTGCCCGCCGGAAAACTCGCAGCCGCCATGCCGGTGTAGTGCATGCCGACAATCGCCAACCCCATGATCACCGACGCGCCCGCCCTGGCCAGACGCACATACGGCGTTTGCTGACGCAAGCGAAAGGCAATCGACAGCGCGGCGGCCGAAGCGCCCACCGCAATCACCAAAGACAAGCCAAACAGTGCCGGGTCGTAATCGATGCCTGGCTGCATGCGCAACGCGGCCATGCCGCTGTAGTGCATGGCGCTGATGCCCGCTCCCATGATCAAGGCGCCAAATAATAATTGCAGCGCCGGCAAACGCGGCTGGCTGACCATCCACAAGGCAAAACCTGAGGACAGGATGGCCACCAGCAACGACCACAGGGTCAGGCCCACGTCGTAACCCAGCTCAATGGGCAAGGACAGCGCCAACATGCCGATAAAGTGCATCGACCAGATGCCGAAGCCCATCGCCAGCGAGCCGCCACCCATCCATAGGTAAACGGCACGACCACGCGCCGTGGCGATCCGGCCTGCCAGATCAAGGGCCGTGTACGACGCCAGCATGGCGACACACAGTGAAATCAAAACCAACGCGGGGGAGTAACTTGCAGAAACCATGGGCCTTCTCGTGAGCGTTTGCCGAACTGCTTCCATGCTCGGTGAAAAGTGCGCGATTGTACTGGTTCCCATAGCAAACGCACGCAAAGACATTGGCTATGTGCCAGTACCTAATCAGGTCTTTTTGATCGATCCGTCATCAGCGGCTTAACGCGGCCTCGTTTACCCGGAAGTCGTGCTTGGCGTGCTCAATGTAACGCGCCACGACCGCCGACTTTTCAAAGCGCCGATGAATCAAGGATAGCCATGAAGTCACTTCACAGCCGTCGATGGGACGATAAATCACACTCGGCAAACTGATATGCCCCACCACGGACGCTGGCACCACCGCCACGCCCTGGCGCAACGATACCAGTGCAATGACCGCGACCAACCCGCCGGGTTGCGGCCCCAACTTGGGGGCATAGCCACCTTGCGCGGCCACTTGCAAGGTGCCGCTGATTTGCTCCGGCAGCACGAACGTCTCGTTTTGCAGATGTTCGGGGCTGATGCTTTTAAGGCGCGCCAGCCACGAGTCCGCCGCCAGCGCCAGTACAAAGCCTTCTGCGTTCAAGCGCAGGGCTTGCAGACCTTCTGGCAGCGCCATCGGTGAACGTATGTAGCCAACATCGAAACGACCTTCGACCACCATCAGTGGCAAATCGGGCATCAGTGCTTCGCGCACGGTAAGGCTCACGTCGGCGCATTCGCGACTGAAACCCTGAACCTGACGCTGCAAAACCCCCGAATACACCGCCGACGCCACATACCCCAACTCGATATGCCCCAACTCGCCGCGCCCTGCACGCTGGGCGTTGCGTTGCGCCAGCTCAAATTGGCGCACCGTGGCCTGTGCTTCGGGCAATAAGGCCTGCCCGGCTTGCGTGAGGCTGACCTGGCGCTGCTCGCGGACGAACAAGCGAACCCCCAGTTCGGTTTCAAGGTCTTGCACTTGGCGACTCAACGTCGGCGGCGCGATGCCGAGCACTTCGGCGGCGCGAGTGAAATTGCGTTGATGCGCAACCGCCAGAAAGTAGCGGAAATGACGTATATCCATAGCCGTATTAGCTCAAAGGTAATGAAGTCCAGCACATTCGCTAACAAACACTCTGTTACACAGCGATACCCTGTGCCGACAGTCACACTAGAGAGTCCTTCACATGTCCGTCAAATCCCCTGTTTTATTGCCGTGCAGTGAGTTAGCCGGGGCGCATGCCCCAGCCCGTGTGCAGTGCATTGCCTGCAACGCAATGAGCCGCACCCCCCGGGAGCAACAGCCATGAAAGCCGTCAGCCCACGTCTTACCCTGCTGGCCGCATCAGGGGTGTGTTCACTGATCGTGCTCGACACCAACATCGTCGCCGTCACCCTGCCCAGCATTGCTCAGGATTTAGGCGCCAATTTCGTCGATATCGAGTGGGTGGTCAGCGCCTACATGCTGGCCTTTGCGGCACTGCTACTGCCTGCGGGCAGCATTGCCGATCGTTTCGGTCGCAAAAAGACCCTGCTCTGGGGCTTAAGCATTTTCATCCTCGCCTCCATCGGCTGCGGGGCGGCGCCGACCACGCTGCTGCTGGACATCGCCCGTGCGGTAAAAGGCGTGGGCGCGGCACTGCTGCTGACCTCGGCACTGGCCTCAATTGGTCATGCGTTCCATGACGAGGTGGAGCGGGCCAAAGCCTGGGCATTCTGGGGCGCCTGCATGGGCGTGGCCATGACCGCCGCCCCGACATTGGGCGGCCTGATCACCCAGTACCTGGGGTGGCGCTGGATCTTCTACCTCAACCTGCCGGTGGGCCTGTTGCTCATGGCACTGGTTACCCATGCGATTGCCGAGTCCCGCGACCCGCAGTCTGCGCGCCTCGACCCGTGGGGCAGCCTGGCTTTCAGCGCCAGCCTGGTGTGCCTGATCTGGGGCCTGATTGAAGCCAACCGCATTGGCTGGAACAGCCCGCTGACCTACGCCCGGATGTTCGGCGGGCTGATGCTACTGGGCGTCTTTGTGTTGGTTGAGTCCCTGCAAAAGCGCCCGATGATTGACCTGCAACTGTTCCGTCATCCGCGCTTTATCGGCGCTTTGCTTGGCATGTTCGCCTACGCCGGTTGTGCCCAAGTGATGATGACCCTGCTGCCGTTCTACCTGCAAAACGGCTTGGGGTTCAGTGCCGTCCTGTCAGGCTTGGGCATGCTGCCCTTTGCCCTGACCATGTTGATTTGCCCGCGCATTGGCGCCCGCCTGGCCTCACGTTACAGCCCCGCCACGATGATGGCAGCGGGTTTGACGCTGGTGGGCTGCGGCAACCTGCTGAGCGCCTGGGCGGTGGAGCACGGCGGGTATTTGAGTTTCGCGCTGACCACCGCGGTGACTGGCGCCGGAGCAGGCCTACTCAATGGCGATACGCAAAAAAACATCATGGCCTGTGTACCGCGCGACCGGGTGGGCATGGCGTCAGGCATGAGCACCACCATGCGCTTCAGCGCCATCGTGTTGGCGATCGGCGTGTTGGGGGCATTACTGGGCGGACACACCGAGCAAAACCTGCATGCCAGCTTGAAAGTGGACGCGTCGCAATGGGTGGGGCAAACCCACTTTATTGCCTCGCGAGTCGCTGCCGGGGACATGACCGGGGCCTTGAGCCAACTGCCCGATGCTGTGCAGCCACAGGTTCAGACGCTGGCGACGCAGGCGTTTGTCAGCGGGTTCAGCGTGGTGTTGTGGGTCGCCGGTTGGCTGGGATTGCTCGGCGCGCTGGTGGTAGGCACCCTGATGCGCAAGCCGATTCCACAGATGACGCTGATCACGCGCCCGCTTTAAAAGACGCTGTGCGGGTCAACCATCGCGCCGACATACCTGCCGCGAAGCTGAACATGAAGAATTATTAAGAAACGTTTCAGCTTTTTGTGGGCAAAATGTGCTCACCGCTGTGAAGGCTTATCAGGTGACGGTATGACCCGCATTTTGACCATTGAAGACGATGCCGTAACGGCGAAAGAAATCGTGGCTGAACTGAGCAGCCACGGCCTGGAGGTCGATTGGGTCGACAACGGCCGTGAAGGCCTGGTGCGCGCTGTAAGTGGCGATTACGACCTGATCACCCTCGACCGTATGCTTCCCGAGCTGGACGGGTTGGCGATTGTCACCACCTTGCGCACCATTGGTGTCAGCACCCCAATCTTGATGATCAGCGCCCTGTCCGATGTCGACGAACGTGTGCGCGGGTTGCGGGCCGGTGGCGACGATTACCTGACCAAACCGTTCGCCAGCGACGAAATGGCCGCCAGGGTTGAAGTGTTGTTGCGACGCAAAAGCCCGGCCGACAAATACGAAACGTCCCTGCGCGTCGCCGATCTGGAACTCAACCTGATCACCCGTGAAGCCAGCCGCGCCGAGCAACAACTCAGCCTGCTGCCCACGGAATACAAACTGCTTGAGTTTTTGATGCGCAACACCGGGCAAATCCTCTCGCGCATGATGATTTTCGAAGAAGTGTGGGGTTATCACTTTGATCCCGGCACCAACCTGATCGACGTGCACATTGGCCGTCTGCGCAAAAAAATCGATCCGCCGGGCCAGGTGCCCCTGATTCGCACCGTTCGAGGCTCGGGTTATGTCATTGCCGAACCCCTCTAAGGGCTGGCGTTCTTCCAGCAGTCGCTTGCTGGCGCTGTACAGTTTTCTGTTCGTGGCCTGGAGCTGCATCCTGATGGGCGTGCTGTATTACGAGGTGTCGCACTACCTCGCTAATCTGGCCAAGCACTCCTTGATGCAGCGCCAGCACCTGTTCTCGCGCTTTGAAGGTGAGCAACTGGATGAAGCGCTGGCCACCAGCCTGACGTTCGATATGCGAACAGTTGATGCCTATGGACTGTTCGATGCGCAACACCGCCCCCTCAGCGGTCCGATTCAAGTCATCCCTGATGACCTGCCGCTCGATGGCCAGATCCACGAGCTGCGCACCTGCATCGACGCCGACGATCCCAACCTGCCGCAAGACAGCTGCGACGCCGTCGCCACCCAGACCAACGATGGCCGCTGGCTGGTGCTGGTGCGCGACAACGGCTCATTGTTCGCGGTGACGCGGATCATTTTGCATGCCTTGTTTTGGGGATTGTCACTGACCATTCTGCCCGGCATCGCGGGCTGGCATTTGCTCAGGCGTCGGCCCTTGCAACGCATCCGAGCCATCCAGGCCAGTGCCGAAGCCATCGTGGCGGGTGATCTGACTTATCGGTTGCCGCTGTCGAACCGGCGTGACGAGCTGGACATGCTGGCGGCCATCGTCAACGCCATGCTCGACCGCATTGAGCGGCTGATGCATGAAGTCAAAGGGGTGTGTGACAACATCGCGCATGATTTGCGCACCCCGCTGACCCGGCTGCGTGCGCAACTGTACCGCATTCAACAGCAGGCGCCCGAAGGCTCACCCCAAGCGTTGCAAATGGATCAGGTGATCGCTGAAACCGATACGTTGATGGCGCGCTTTCGCGGGTTGTTACGCATTTCAGAACTGGAAGACCATCAGCGGCGCTCAGGTTTTGTGCAACTAGACCCACTGCCCTTGCTGCAAGAGCTGTATGACTTTTACTTGCCGCTGGCCGAAGAAGGCCAGGTGACGCTGCTGCTGGACGTGCCTGCCAGCCTGCCCGGCCTGACCGGCGACCGCGCATTGTTATTTGAAGCGCTGGCCAACTTACTCAGCAATTCGATCAAATTCACCCCGCCGGGTGGTCAAGTGATTCTGCGCGCGGTCAACGATGACGCCAGCCCGCGCATTGAAGTGCTCGATACCGGCCCCGGCATTCCAGAAGCAGAACGTGAGGCGGTGTTCCAGCGCTTTTACCGCAGTGACGACAAACATGGCGGCTTTGGCCTTGGCCTGTCGATTGTGGCTGCCATCGTCAACCTGCACGGTTTCAGCCTGGAGGTGGATAACCGCGAAAGCGGTGGTGCCCGGCTGACCCTGCATTGCCGCCAGAGCCTGATCAGCGTGGGGTAACACTGCAACAGCGGGTCGGCGCCAACCGTCATGCGCGGCTACGATCAGCCGCGCTGCATCTTTACATTTCCTTTGACACAAACTGGCACACTTTTTTCTTGTAAATCCGCGTTCGCAATTATTCGGCTGGAATGACCCCTCCCGCGTGCGCAACCCGCACCCATTGCGAACACGGACGGTAACGCCGTCCACATTCGGTGCAATGACGGACCAAAAGTCACGTCAATAAGCGGCTGTTATAAAGGAATATGAACGATGTCGGATGCGTGCACAGTTTCAACCACCGCCCCTTCCCCCGCCCTGTTTGTCGCCTTGCGTCTGCCGGTATGGCATTCGTGTCCGGGCACCGACACTTAGCCTGACGCTGCGCTGACGCCCGCGTTTATGCCGGGGCGCCAGCGATACGCACTCACTGTTTGCTGACCCTCAGCCCGTTTTTGGCTGCGCCTTTTATCGCGCCGCCAACGCGACTCCTTTTGCTCCAAAAAAGAAGGCAGCCCGTCATGTCTGAAGTTGACGCTATCACCCTTCCACCCAAACAGCCGTGGGCCTTTGTGTGGCATTACATTCGCCTGTATCCCGGCTGGTATTGGGGCATTGCCCTGTTACAAGTTGGGGCTGCCATGACCGCGACACTGATGCCCTACGCCATCGGCCAAATTACCGGTGCCGTCAGCGATGGCGCCTGGGATCAGGCTGACGTGTGGCACGCCAGCCTGCCCGCGCTGGGCTTACTGCTTGGCCTCGCGGTAGCGCAAATGCTGTTCGCACGCGGCGCTACGCTGTGCATGATCATGGTTCGCCCGCAGCAAAAAATACGCATTATCCGCGACCTTTTTTCCTACTTGCAGCGCCATTCGCCGCGTTATTTCAGCGAGCACTTTGCTGGCAGCCTGGCGCACCGTATCGGTGAAGGCAGCATCGGTTTGCTGGAAATCACCTGGTCGCTGGTGGTGGAAATGCTGCCGATTCTGGTGGTGCTGGTCACCAGCCTGGTATTGCTGACCCTGGCATCACCGTGGCTGGGCCTGGGCTTGTTGCTGTGGGTGGGCGCTTATTCGTGGCTGGCGTTTGTGCTGTCGCGCAAAGCCCAGGTGCTCGCTGGCAATCACGCGCAAGCGCGCAGCGTGACCACCGGCAAAATCGTCGACGCCGTGGGCAACTTGAGCAGCATCCGCCTGTTCGCCCGTCAGGGGTTTGAACTCGATTACCTGACCCGTTACCAGACAGAAGAGAAACAGGCAGCCCAGCGCTCCTTCTTTTATCAGGAGAAAATCCGCCTGCTGCAAGACAGCCTGTCCATCGTGTTGCGCGTGGGTTTGGTCGCCTTGGCCTTGTACCTGTGGCACTTGGGCAAAATCGATGTCGGGCAACTGGTGATGGTCGCCACACTGGGTTTGATGATCGTGGCGCAGTGCAGCTTTCTGAGCATGCAGTTCATGCATTTCTTCGAGTTCATCGGCAACATCGAAAACAGCATCAATACGCTGCTGCAACCCCACGAAATGCCGGATCAGCACGGCGCGCAAGCTGCCCGCATCGAGAAAGGCTCGATTCACTTTCGTGATGTGAATTTCGGCTACAGCCCCGACAAACCAATTTTCAAACACTTCAATCTGGACATTCGCGCCGGGCAACGCGTGGGCATTGTCGGGTTTTCGGGCTCGGGTAAATCGACGTTACTCAACCTGCTGCTGCGCTCATACGATCCACAGAGCGGCAAGATCGAAGTCGATGGTCTGGACATTCAACACATGACCCAACAATCGCTGCACACACACATCGCGCTCATCCCCCAAGAGCCGGGCCTGTTTCACCGTTCACTGCGCGAAAACATTGGCTATGGCGACGTGCACGCCAGCGAGTCGCACATCATCCTCGCGGCCAAACGCGCCCACGCCCACGAATTCATCCTGCAAATGCCTGAGGGTTATGACGCGTTGATCGGCGAGCGCGGGGTCAAACTGTCAGGAGGACAACGCCAGCGCATCGCCATCGCCCGCGCACTGTTGAAAAACGCACCGATCATGGTGCTCGACGAAGCCACGGCAAGCCTCGATTCAGAAACCGAGAGCCTGATTCAAGGCAGCCTCGACGACATCATGTCGGACAAAACCGTGCTGGTTGTCGCCCATCGCCTGTCCACCATCGCGCACCTGGACCGTATTGTCGTACTGGACAAAGGTCAGATCATTGAAGACGGCACCCACGGGCAACTCCTTGAACGCCGTGGCTTGTATTTCGGATTATGGCAACGCCAGACGGATGGACTTCTCAGTGAAACTGACGATCAAGTACAGGACAACTTAGTGACTCAAGAGTCATGAACGTTAAACCTCGCGCCCTCTTATTTCACGCGCTATCGAGAGGCGATAGCACGTGAAAGCACAGCGCCCTCATTCTTAATGATTCTTGCCACATGAAACGTGCACTAAGGCACCACTTATTGGCGCACATCTTGCTCTTTTAGATGGCCAGACTTGCTCGATCTTCTTATTACCGGCCTTTAATCAATGACTCCCTGCGTACTCGGTTTCCTTACGCGCGTCTCTGTACCGCAGGGTGATTAACTACAAGAACATTAGATTCATGACTGACGCACAGTCGTCTTTACGACAGTTCATGCAGCGCTATGCACACGCCTCCAATTTTTTGTCGTTACGCCTGGTAGAGCAGCACACGCACCACATGGCCGTGACCCGAAATATCATCGAGCCACCCCCTATCAGCGACGAACATCTAACCTGGCGACTTACTCGATGACGAGGTGCTGAACGCACTCGGCACGGCGCTGTACATCAGTAATCTGTGGTACCTGAACTCCTCGGATCAAAGCGCCGCGCGCCTCACCGGGATGTCACGCTGTACAGCATGCCGGGTTCCAACTTGCTGACCCTGACCCGAGAACAGACGTTATTCACTACGACAAGCACCTATGAACGCCGCGAGGTCAGCCGTTATGTAATGCCCGGCGCACTCTTCAGTGCATTGACGCTCACGCTGTAATTATCACGCGCATAAAAGTGCACTCATTTCATACAGCAACTGGTCACTTTGGTGCATTAAACAACCCCCCTTAAGCCGCTCGTATGATTGTCTAACAATGTTAATTAAGTGTGCGTATGTCTTTTGCAGTTCGCCGGGTTAAACCGAGGCGAGTTGTGCAGAAGTCTTAAGGTTTGCTCCTGTACTTTTTATTAAAAGGCTGGCGCATTGTTCAATGAATGGGGCGCCAGCCTTCTTAAACTTCACTGTTGGCATAGCCATTGCTAGTAATAAATTGAAATGGATTTAACGTTCTAAAAATAACGCGTCATGACTGGCGTTGGCGTGCACCAAGGAGTTTGTATGACGTCTTATCCCATTAGCCCTTAAGTCATGTCGATCCGCGAAGTATCACGGATCGACATGATTGGCAGATCACCGTTTTAAAGACAGTTGTCGTCCCTGCATGCAAGGGCGAACGGAGCCTTATTGCCCTTCTTTTAGTCGAGGGACTCTTAATGAGTGACGAGGTAAAGAACAAAGCGCGGCCCGCGCCGCCACTCGACGCTGAGCGTGTGCAGCAATGGACGCATATTCCCCATGTGCCCAACACCTCAACGCCCGGCGGGTTGAGTGCGCCGCGCGTGTTGCTGCTAATCGGCGTGGCAGCGCTGTTGCATGCCGGTGCCTGGTGGGTGTTCCAGCAAGCCCAAGCAGAACCTGTGATCACCCCGCCCGAAATTCCGGAAATGACCGTCGAGCTTACCAGCCCGGCCCCTCCTGCACCGCCTGTGGAAGAGCCGCCACCGCCACCCCCGCCGCCCGAGCCTGAAGTGCCTCAGGAGGATGAAGACGCGGTCAAGGAGCCGCCCAAACCAGTAGAAAAACCCAAGCCGATCGAAAAGCCCAAGCCGGTGGTCAAGCCTAAACCTGTGCCAAAACCACAGCCGGTCAAACCTGCGCCCCCAGCCCCTGCCGCTCCTACTGCGCCAACAGTGCCAACAGCGCCGGCGGCCCCTGCGGCAGCGCCTGGCCCGGTCAAGGAAACCGCCGCGGTGTCAGGCCTGGCCAGCCTCGGCAACCCGCCACCCGAATACCCGTCGCTGGCCCTGCGCCGCAGTTGGGAAGGCACGGTGGTGTTGCGCATCAAGGTGCTGCCCAACGGCCGCGCCGGAACGGTCGAGGTGACCAAGTCCAGCGGCAAGCAAGCGCTGGATGAAGCCGCCGTCACCGCCGTGCGCAACTGGAAGTTTGTCCCGGCCAAACGTGGGGATACACCCATTGAAGGTTTTGCAACCCAGACCATCGCTTTCAAATTGCCGGCATAACCCTTCAGGGGCCGACATTTACTTTCATTTAGTCGCGTGTGAGGTGTAGCCATGAACGAGTCTCTGTCTTCCATGATTGTCCCTGGAGTGTTGTGGGCATTGGTGCTGTTTTCAGTGGTGAGCTGGGCACTATTGCTCATCAAGTCTTCGCAGTACTTGCGTCAGAAAAAACAAAACAAGTTGTTTAGCAAAGCGTTTTGGGCCGCCCCGGACTTGCTCACCGCCGCCGAACACGCCAGCCAGTACCCCGGCGCACTGGCGCGCATCGCCAACAGCGGCTTTGAAGCCATGATTGTCGATGACACCCCGCGCACGACCCAACAGCTGGCCCACACCATCAACCGTTCCGACCGTCTGGAGCGCAACCTGCGCCAGCAAATCCAGAAAGAACGCCGCGCGCTGGAAAGCGGTCAGGCCATCCTCGCCAGTATCGGCAGCACCGCGCCCTTTATCGGTTTGTTCGGCACTGTCTGGGGAATCATGGAAGCCCTGCAAACCATCGGCGCTACAGGCTCGGCCAGCCTTGAAACCGTTGCTGGCCCCATCGGCCACGCCTTGATCGCCACCGGCGTCGGCATCGCGGTCGCCGTCCCGGCGGTGTTGATTTACAACTTCTTCCTGCGTCGCCTGAAACTGGCTTCGGCCAACATGGACGATTTTGCCCATGACTTCGACGCCCTCGCCCAACGCAGCGCCTTCGCCGTTGATCGCCAGGCCATTTCCACCAAGCGCACCCCGGTGCGGGAGGCAAGCTGATGTCTTTCTCAACGCAGGACAGCGACGAAGTACTCAGTGAAATGAACGTCACCCCGCTGGTGGACGTGATGCTGGTACTGCTGGTGGTGTTCATCGTGACCACCCCGATGATGACCAACGCGATCAAGATCAACCTGCCCAAGACCGACGCGGTGGCCAGTCAGCAAAAGAAAGACCCGGTGGTGGTCAGCGTCGATCAGGACGGCAAGTTCTACCTGGCCAAAAACGAGGTGGCCCCCGAGCTGCTGGAAAAAAGCCTGCAAGACGTAAAAAACCAGGACCCCGAAGTGCGCGTGCAGCTTCAGGCAGACGAGGGGGTCAATTACGGCCAGGTGGCCAAAGCGATGGCGTCAATCGAACGTTCGGGGATCACCAAAATCTCGGTGATGACCGCCAAATAACGCCCCTGTAGTCGCCGCCGTTGGCAGCGACTTCAGAGATCACTGTGCAATCGCTGTAACCACGCAGTACCCACGTCGCGCAGGGGCTCTTTGGCCCTTGCAGGGGAGCGGCTGGCTTGAAAAACGTGTTTTGCCAGGGTCGACACAACCCAACTGGAGTCATGAGGGCTCACAAGGCCATTCCAATAAACGTCTGAAAAAGTCGGAAATAACCATGCAGATGAAGAGTTCAGGTTTTACCCTCAAACCGCTCGTTGCGAGCCTGCAACGCCATCGTTTTGTGCCGCTGTATCTGGTTGCTCTGGGGATGAGCGCTGGCCAGTTACACGCAGCCGAAGCGGCCCCTGCGCACGATTCTGGCAGTGCGGTGAGCACCGCAACAGTCAGCACAGATGCCGTGGCGGCACCCGCCACCACGCAACTGCAACGGGTGGAAGTGACCGGCTCGGCGATTCGCCGGGTCGATGCCGAAACCGCTGTGCCGATCACCATTCTGCGTGCCGAACAGCTGCGCAATGAAGGCGTGACCACCACCGCTGAAATCATGCAACGCGTGACCGGTAACCAGTCGATCCGCAACTCGGCCAGCTCCGTTGGCTCTGCCACCGGGGGGTCGACCTTCGCTGACATGCGCGGCATTGGTGCCAACAAAACCCTGGTGCTGCTCAACGGTCGCCGTCTGGGCAACAACGCCATCGACGGCTCGGCAGTTGACTTGAACACCATCCCGTTTGCGGCCATTGACCGGGTTGAAGTGTTGCGCGACGGCGCCTCGGCTTTGTACGGCACCGACGCGATTGGCGGCGTAATCAACTTCATCACCAAAAAATCCCTGACCGACGGCACGCTCTCGCTGGGCGGCGAAGGGACCGATGCCAGCGGTGGTGGCAGCAGCCACGACATCAGCGGCAGTTGGGGGTATGGCGACCTGGACAAAGACCGTTTCAACGTCATGGGCGTGGTGGGCTACAACAAACAACGCGCATTGCAAAGTAAGGACCGCACCTTTACCACCAACTACGCGCCGGGCCGTGGGCTGGACCAAACCTCCGGCACCTCTTACCCGGCCAACTGGAGCCAGGGCAATATCAACACCAGCCCGCTGGCCGGCAGCAATTGCAGCGGTGCCAACCTGGTACTGCGTCAGGGCGTATGCCGCTATGACACCCGCGACTACATCGACTTGCTGCCCGAAACCGAAAAGACCTCGTTTTTCGGCAAGGCCACCGGCAAGCTCACCGACGATGACAACGTTAACCTCGAATACTTCTGGGCCCGAAATAACAACGCCACCTCGGTGGCGCCCGCCCCCCTGCTCGGCCTGACGATGGACCCCTCTTCGCCTTACTTCCCCGGCAACGGCATCACGCCGGGCACCAACGATCCGTCCTTCGACCCCAGCCAGCCGATTGGCCTAAACTGGCGTGAAACAGCCGCAGGCGGTCGTCAGTCCAAAGACCAGAACACCAGTCAGCGTCTGGTGCTGAGCTTCGACGGCATGGTCAAGGGCTGGGATTACAACGTTGGCGCCTCGTACAACCAAAACCAGGTCATCTCCAGCCTGACCGGGGGTTATGTCAGTGATGCGGCCATGATCAACGGCATCGCAGACGGCATCATCAACCCCTTCGGCCCACAAACGTCGGCCGGCCAGGCCTACATCGACGCCAACCAATACCACGGCCAATACTCCTCCTCAGTGGGCCGTGTAAGCGGGATCGACGGGCGCATGAGCCGCGAGGTCGGTGACTGGTTCGGCGCAGGCCCGGCCGGTCTGGCCATCGGCGGTGAATACCGTCAGGAAAAATTCCACCAGAGCTACGAAGCCTATGCGGCTGACGTCAGCAGCCTGGGGGTTGACCCGGACGGCAGCGTCAAAGGTGACCGTAACGTGAAGGCGGTGTACACCGAACTGAACGTACCGGTGCTCGACAGCCTGGAACTCTCGGCCGCTGTACGTCATGACAAATACAGCGACTTTGGCAGCACCACCAACCCGAAATACTCGTTCCGTTACCAGCCCGTCAAAGAGCTGGTGGTACGTGGCGCTTACAGCGAAGGGTTCCGTGCACCGTCGCTGTATGAGCTGTACAACCCCCAATACACCACGTACACCCAGGGTTACTACAACGACCCGGTGCTGTGCGCCGGCGGCGTGGTGCAACCGGGCGGCAACAGCGGGCGCGATTGCGGCCAGCAGTTCCATAACCGCACCGGCGGCAACACCCAGCTCTCGCCCGAAAAAGCCCGCAACGTGACCCTGGGCTTCGTCTATCAACCCGTGCGCGACCTGTCGCTGGGCCTGGACTTCTGGTGGATTCACATCGCCAACCAGATCGCCGAGTTCCCGGAATCCACCGTATTTGACGACCCGGCGCTGTATGCCGACCGCTATGTGCGTAACCCCGACGGTTCACTTAACTACGTGCAAACCGGCCTCGCCAACCTGGGTGCAGTCAAAACCAGCGGCATTGACGTGAGCATGGACTACCGCTTCCCCAACACCCCATACGGCCAATTCGGCCTGGGCCTGCAAGGCACCTACGTCACCCGCTATGACTTCCAGAGCACGATCGGCGGTACGTACACCGATAACGTCGGTGACTTTGAAGGCACCGGGGTGGTGGCACGCTGGAAACATGTGCTCAACGGCACCTGGAACCTGGGGCCATACCGTGCCTCGCTGGTTAACCGCTTCACCAGCGGCTACAACGACTACGACCCAAGCACCCATGCCAAAGTGGCCTCTTACACCCTGTGGGACTTGTCTGCGGGCTACACCTTCAACAAAACCGTCGACCTGGATGTGGGCATGAAAAACATGTTCGATCGCAATCCGCCGTTCTCCAATCAGGCCTATAACTTCCAGAGTGGTTTCGATCCACGGTATGCCGACCCAATGGGCCGTACTTTCTTCGCCCGTGCCACCTACCACTTCTGAGTGATCACCGACGCAAGCCTCCTCCAGCTTGCGTCGGCATAACTGCGAAATCGCGACCCCACGGCCTTTTCACGCGCAAGGCTGTGGGGATTTTTCACGGTACTCAATGGTTCTACACGCGGTACAAGGAAACCCCACACATGTCTTCATATTTCCTGCCCCTGATCCGCTCGTTGTTGGTGCCCGTACTCGCGTGCGTAAGCATCGGCGTCAGTGCCGCGCCCAGCCAGGCCATGACGGTCTACGGCGAGGCGCCCAAATACCCGGCCGGTTTCCAGCACTTCGACTTCGTCAACCCGAACGCCCCCAAAGGTGGCTCCTTGAGCCGCGCGTCGATGGAAATCGGCCAGTTCAATTACCTCACGCCCTATGTTGACCAAGGCACCGGCGTGGCGCAGGTGGATCAGTGGGTGTATGCCCCGCTGGCCTTTCGTTCATTGGACGAGCCCTACACGGTGTATGGCCTGGTGGCCAAAACCATGGAGCGCGACCCCGATGGCCTGTGGGTGCGCTTCAACCTGGACCCCAAAGCCCGTTTCGCTGACGACACCCCTATCACGGCACAAGACGTGGCGTTCACTTACCACACGCTGATGACCCAAGGCAGCCTGAGCTACCGCATGCTCTATGGCGAGGTCAAAGACATCGCGATCGAAGGCCCGTTGCAAGTGCGTTTTGACTTCAAGAACAACCAGAACCGCACGCTGGCACTGGATTTGGCCAGCATGCGCATCCTGCCGCAACACTGGTGGAAGACCCGCGACTTTACCAATGGCGGCGGCTTCGAACCGCCGCTGGGCAGTGGCCCGTATGCCGTCTCAAAGGTTGACCCTGGCCGCAGCATCACCTTTGAGCGCAATCAGCACTGGTGGGGCGCAAACCTGCCGGTCAGCAAAGGGATGTATAACTTCGACCGCCTGACCGTGAATTTTTACGGCGACACCGATGTAGCCCGCGAACTGCTCAAGGCCGGGGCTTTCGACTACAACCGCGAGTTCTCGGCCACCGGTTTCAGCATCGGCTATGACAGCCCTTCGCTCAACGATGGCCGCCTGCAAAAAGGCGTGTTCGCCAAAGACAAACCGGGGGCCGCGCAAGGCTTTGCGTTCAACCTGCAAAACCCGTTCTTTCAAGACCGCCGCGTGCGTCAGGCGCTGAGTCTGCTGTGGGACTTTGAGTGGACCAACAAACAGATGATGCGCAGCTTCTACGTGCGCCAGCAGAGCTACTTCCCGAAAAGTGAAATGGCCGCCACCGCCCTGCCCGATGCCCGCGAACGGGAGATCCTTGAACCGCTGCGCGGAAAAATCCCGGATGAGGTCTTCACGCAGGTCTATCAGGCCCCCAAGACCGATGGCAGCGGTTACATCCGCGACAAACAACTGCAAGCGCTGGCGCTGCTCAAAGAAGCGGGCTGGACGGCCAAAAACAACACGCTGGTGAACGCTGAGGGCGAACCGCTGCGCTTCACTTTCCTCGATGGCCAAGGCGGCTTTGACCGCATGATTTTGCCGTACAAGCGCACCCTGGCGCAGATCGGCATCACGATGGACATTCGCAAGATCGACTCGGCGCAGTACATCAACCGGCTCAACGCGCGTGACTACGACATGATCGTGGTGGGCTTTCCGCGCAGTGGCCAGCCCATCGTCTCGCCAGGCCGCGAGATGTACGACATGTACGGCTCGCGCAGCGCCACCCAGGTCGGCGCCTCTAACGCCTTTGTGCTGCGCGACCCGGCCGTAGACACCCTGCTCGACGGCCTGGTGCAGGCCAACAGCCGTACAGAGATGGTGCATTACGCCCGTGCGCTGGATCGGGTCTTGCAATGGGGCTACTACATGATTCCCAACTACTACTCAGTCGGCACCCCCACCGTGTACCAAAACCGCTTCGGCCGCCCGGCACAGGAGCCGATGTATGACGAAGGGCTGGACACCTGGTGGCAAGTCAGCACCACCGCGCAAACCAACGCCGCCTTGAGCGCCGCCAGTACGTCGTCGGAGGGCCATTGAAATGTTGCATTACATGAGTCGACGTTTATTGCTGATCATCCCCACCTTGCTGTGCATTCTGGTGGTCAACTTTCTGATCGTACAAGCCGCACCCGGTGGCCCGGTGGAACAAGCCATCGCACGCTTGCAAGGCTTTAGCGGGGCATCAGTGGGCGGCGGCGCGCGGGACATGGCGGCCAGCAGCGGTGGCGCCAGCCGGAGCAGCCGCGGCCTGGACCCGGCGCTGGTTGAAGAAATCACCAAGCACTACGGCTTCGACAAGCCCATGCACGAACGCCTGTGGTTGATGCTCAAGAACTACGCGCAACTGGATTTTGGCAACAGTTTTTTTCGCGGGGCCAAGGTCACGGACCTGATCCTGCAAAAGCTGCCGGTCTCGATTTCGCTCGGGTTGTGGGCGACGTTAATCACCTACCTGATCTCAATCCCCCTGGGCATTCGCAAAGCCATTCACAACGGCAGTGCATTCGATGTGTGGACCAGCACCGCGATCATCATTGGCTACGCCATGCCCGCATTCCTGTTTGCGATTCTGTTGATCGTGGTGTTCGCGGGCGGCAGCTACATGAGCTGGTTTCCGGTGCAAGGCATGGTCTCGGACGGCTTCGATAACCTGAGCTTTTTCGCCAAGATCGGTGACTACCTGTGGCACATGGTGCTGCCGGTCTCTGCCTTGGTGATTGGCGGCTTTGCCACCCTGACCATCCTCACGAAAAACAGCTTTCTCAACGAAATCAGCCGTCAGTATGTGGTCACGGCGCGCGCCAAGGGCCTGACCGAGCGCCGGGTGCTTTACGGTCATGTGATGCGCAACGCCATGCTGCTGGTGGTCGCCGGTATCCCGCAGGCGCTGATCGAGGTGTTTTTCGCCGGTTCACTGCTGATAGAAACCATCTTCAACCTCGATGGCATCGGGCGCATGAGCTACGAAGCCGCCGTGTCGCGTGACTACCCCGTGGTCTTCGGCACCCTGTTTCTGTTCACCCTGTTCGGGTTGTTGATCAAGCTGATCGGCGACCTGTGCTACACCCTGCTCGACCCCCGTATCGACTTCTCGGCGAGGACTGTCTGATGTTTACCCTCTCTCCTATTGGCAGGCGCCGTCTCGCACACTTCAGGGCCAACCGCCGCGGCTGGTGGTCGTTATGGCTGTTTGTCGCGCTCTTCATCCTGTGCCTGGGTGGGGAACTGGTGGCCAACGACAAACCTTTGGCGATTCACTACAAAGACAGCTGGTACTTCCCGATAGTGGCCAACTACGTCGAAACCGACTTTGGCGGCGAGCTGCCTTTCGAGCCGGATTACAGCAGCGACTATGTGCGCAAGCTGATCACTGATCAGGGCGGCTCGATGCTCTTTGCACCCATCCCGTTCAGTTACGACACGGTCAATTACGACCTCAAGGAACCCGCCCCCAGCCCACCCAGCGCCACCCACTGGCTGGGCACCGACGATCAGGCCCGCGATGTGCTGGCGCGGGTGATTTTCGGGGCACGGATTTCCATCCTCTTCGCCCTGATCCTGACCGCCATCAGTGCCGTGGTCGGGATCACCGCTGGCGCTTTGCAAGGTTTTTACGGCGGCTTGGTCGACCTTTTCGGGCAGCGCGTGCAAGAGGTGTGGGCCGGTTTGCCGGTGCTGTACTTGCTGATCATTTTGTCGGGGTTTGTGGCGCCGAGCTTCTGGTGGTTGCTGGGGATCATGGCGCTGTTCAGTTGGCTGGCACTGGTGGACGTGGTGCGCGCCGAGTTCTTGCGTGGACGCAACCTGGAATACGTTAAAGCAGCCCGCGCACTGGGTTTGACCGACGGTGCCCTGATGCGCCGACACATCCTGCCCAACGCCATGACCTCAACCCTCACCTACCTGCCGTTCATCCTCACGGGCGCCATCGCCACCCTCACCGCACTGGACTTCCTGGGCTTTGGCATGCCGCCCGGCACCGCCTCGCTGGGCGAAATGATTGGCCAGGCCAAACGCAACCTGCAAGCGCCCTGGCTGGCACTCACAGCCTTCTTCACCCTGGCGCTGATTTTGTCGTTGCTGGTGTTTATCGGCGAAGCCTGCCGCGATGCATTTGACCCTAGGAGCTGAGATGACCAACACATTGATTGAAATACGTGATCTGCGCGTCGGCTTTGCCGGGCGCGAAGTGGTGCACGGGGTCAACCTCGACATCCGCCGTGGCGAATGCCTGGCGCTGGTGGGTGAGTCCGGCTCTGGCAAGTCCGTGACCGCGCACTCGATCCTACGCTTGCTGCCGGGCAAAGACGTGCAGACCCAAGGCAGCATCCGCTATGACGGCATCGACCTGGTGAGTGCCAGCGACGCCCAACTGCGCGGTCTGCGCGGCAACCGCATCGCCATGATTTTTCAGGAGCCGATGACCTCACTCAACCCGCTGCACACCATTGAAAAGCAAATCAGCGAGGTGTTGCTCACCCACAAGGGCCTGAAAAACCGCGCGGCACGGGCACGCACCCTGGAGTTACTGCAACTGGTGGGCATCCGCGACCCGCAAACCCGCCTGAAAGCTTACCCGCACCAACTGTCGGGCGGCCAACGCCAGCGGGTGATGATTGCGATGGCGCTGGCCAATGAACCTGAGCTGCTGATCGCCGACGAACCCACCACCGCACTGGACGTCACGGTGCAGCAAAAAATCCTCGAACTGTTGATCGACCTGCAACAGCGCCTGGGCATGTCCCTGCTCCTCATCAGCCACGACCTGAATCTGGTGCGCAAAATCGCCCAGCGCGTGTGCGTGATGCGCGGCGGCCAAATCGTTGAGCAAGCCCGGTGCGAAGACCTGTTTCGCGCACCGCAGCACCCTTACAGCCGCATGCTGATTGAAGCCGAACCCAGCGGTACGCCAGTGCCCAGCGACTACCGGCACAACCTGCTGGAAGTCGACAACCTGCGGGTATGGTTTGCGCTGCCCACGCCGCTGTTCAGCCGCGAGCGTCAGTACGTCAAGGCCGTGGACGGGGTCAGTTTCGAGCTGAAAAAAGGCAGAACCCTGGGCATTGTCGGTGAGTCGGGTTCGGGCAAATCCACCCTGGGTCAGGCCATCCTGCGGCTCGTGGACTCCGAGGGCGACATTCGTTTTGGCAACAAGCAGCTCAACCTGCTGAACCAGAACCTGCTGCGCCCGTTGCGCCGGCAAATGCAGGTGGTGTTTCAAGACCCGTTTGGCAGCCTCAGCCCGCGTATGTCGGTGCAGCAAATCATCGCCGAAGGTTTGCTGGCGCATGGCATCGGCACGCCCCTGGAACGCGAAGAGGCCGTGATTCGGGTATTGCAAGAAGTGGGGCTGGACCCGCAAAGCCGCCATCGTTACCCCCATGAGTTTTCGGGGGGGCAACGCCAACGCATCTCCATCGCCCGGGCACTGATCATGGAGCCCGCCTTGATCCTGCTCGACGAACCGACCTCGGCGCTGGACCGCACCGTGCAAAAACAAGTCGTGGACTTGTTGCGCGACCTGCAACTGCGCCACGGCCTGACCTACTTGTTTATCAGCCACGACCTGGCGGTGGTGCATGCGCTGGCCCACGACATGATCGTCATCAAGGACGGCAAAGTCGTGGAGCAAGGGGATGCGCGGACGATCTTCAACCACCCTCAACATCCGTATACCCAAGCGCTGTTAGAGGCCAGCAGCTTGAAGCCAATGACATTGGCCACCGGGGTGAGTCATACCCCGCAGGTGCTCTGTAACTGACGAGGCAGGAGGCTGCGAAATGCGGTGTGTGTTAAGCACCGCATGATCGTTGCGCCTTGCTGCTTGCTTTTCTCACAATCTTCATATTCAAAAATGGAATATTCAAATCGTTTTATATTCTTTTTTAAAAGATAAATTTCCTGTAACACTCTCCTCATAACGATTCCAACTCATGATGAGAACGAAATGAAGAAAATCACTGCCCTCACCGCTCTGACCCTGGCTGTACTGTCTGGCCTGGCCCATGCTGATCGTCTGGATGACATCAAAAAGGCCGGTGTGCTGCGTGTGGCGTCGTTCGACAGCAACCCGCCGTTCGGTTTTGTGGATGCCAAAAGCAAGCAAATCGAAGGTCTGGACGTCGATTACGCCAAAGCCATCGCCGACAAACTGGGCGTGAAGTTGCAGTTGCAGCCAACCAACCCGGCCAACCGTGTACCGCTGTTGGTGGCCAATAAAGTGGACTTGGTGCTGGCCAACTTCACCATTACGCCGGAGCGTGCCGAGCAGGTGAATTTCAGCATTCCGTATTTTTCGTCCGGCCAGCAGTTCATCGTTAAAAAAGGTACGCTCAAATCCCCCGAAGACTTGAACACCTGGCGCGTAGGTGTCGACAAAGGCACGGTCAACGAAGGCGTGCTGCGGGCCAAGTACCCCGGCGCAAAAGTGGTGGCTTACGATGACACCCCGTTTGCGTTCACTGCGCTGCGCAACGGTAACGTGCAAGCCATTACCCAGGACGGCCCCAAACTCATCGGCTTGCTGGCCAACGTGCCGGACAAGGACAAATACGAAGTCCCGCCCTTCACTATTTCCAACGACCTGATTGGCGTGGGCATCCCCAAAGGCGAAACGGCGTTGACCAACGTGGTCAACGAAACCCTGCTCGAACTGGAAGGCAAAGGTCAGGCGCAAACCATTTATGACGCCTGGTTTGGCCCAACCACCAAAACTCCGCTGACCCGTCTGTACACAATCGGCGACAAGCGCTAAAACCTGCGCGTTGTATCGTTAAGCCCGTCACGGTCAACCGGACGGGTTTGTTTGTTTCTGGATGGACGTTGTTTATGTTCGGTGAACTGCTTGCCCCGCATTACCTGCATTGGCTGCTTGATGGCTTCGTGCTGACGCTGATCCTTTCACTGCTCACCTGTATCGTCGCCACCGGCCTTGGGTTTTTGTTGTGCCTGGCGCGCCTTTCGCCTTCACGGCTGTGGTCATGGCCAGCCCGTGCTTATCTCTCACTGTTTCGCAACACACCGCTGCTGGTGCAGTTGTTTTTCTGGTATTTCGGCGTCACGGCGATGCTGCCCGAAGGCCTGGTGATGTGGCTCAACCAGCCGCGCAGCCTTTCTGTGGGGCTGTTTGAGATTGAATGGCCATCGTTTGAGTTTCTGGCCGGGTTCTGGGGGTTGATGCTCTACACCGCGGCCTTTATCTGCGAGGAGTTTCGCGCGGGGGTCAGTTCAGTGCGCATCGAGCAGCGGGCTGCCGGGCTGGCCCTGGGTTTGACCGGCACGCAAGTGTGGCGTTACATCGTGTTCCCACAGGCTTTGCGCACCGCGCTGGGGCCTTTGTTGGGGCAATACATGAATGCACTGAAAAACTCATCACTGACCATGGCGATTGGCTTGGCCGAACTGTCTTACGCCTCGCGCCAGGTCGAGACTGAAACCTTCAAAACGTTTCAAGCGTTTGGTTTTGCCACCCTCTTGTATGTGGCGAGCATTGCGTTGATCGAAGTGATCGGCCAAAGGGTCGCCCGCAGCAAGTGGTACAAGCAGGGAGTGGTGTAAGTCATGGACTTCTCGGTCATTAGCGACAATCTGTCGTACTTTTTGCTCGGGGCTTACCCCGACGGCCCGCTGGGCGGTGCCGCTCTCACGCTGGTGTTGAGTGCGCTGTCAGGCACTATTTCTGCGCTGTTAGGGCTGGTGCTGGGTGTAGCGCTGGTGATGATGCGCGGCGGGGGGCGCTGGGTGTTGCTGGGCGTACTGGGGTTTCTGCGCGCGATCCCGGTGGTGATGCTGATTTTCTGGAGCTACTTTCTGCTGCCCATTGTGTTCAAGGTGGATGTGCCTGCGCTGGCCACGGTGGTGTGTGCGCTGTCGTTGATCGGCGGCGCGTACCTGGCGCACTCGGTCTATGCCGGTATCAGCGCGTTGCCGGCTGGGCAGTGGGCAGCGGGCAAAGCGCTGGGTTTGAGCCGTTGGCAGGTGTTGCGCCTGATTATCCTGCCGCAAGCCCTGCCCATGATGCTGCCCTCCTTCCTCAATCAATGGATCTCATTGATCAAGGACACCTCACTGGCATATGTCATCGGCGTCGGCGAGCTGTCGTTCGTAGCCACTCAAGTGAGTAATCGGGTGATGGTGCACCCGACCGAGATTTACCTGTTTGTGGCGTTGGTGTATTTCGTGTTTTGCAGCAGCCTGGACATCATCGCCAATCGCTGGGTCAACACCAAAAAGCCTTCTCACGCTTGACAGGCCGTGCACGCCAACCCCGCAAGGGCATTGGCGTGCTCCATTCACGGGCGTTAAAGGGCATGCCTGATGGTATCTGCCCGATCTTCAAGGTCTTCAAAAAATGCCACCAGGGGCAGCGTTTTATCCGAGCCGGACGGGTTGTCGCCAGAAAAATGAGCTCCCGCGTCCGTCACCCAAGTGCCCAACTGTCCCAAGGTTCTTGGCGCCTCATGGCTCGTCACAAACTCACTGATATTGCCATAGTGCTTATGTGCAGCCTTGAATCCGGTGAACGAATAGCGTGCGTAATCGACAACGGTCTTGGCGTGTGAAACTGCGATCAACTGCTTATGCAGCTTATTCAAATGTTTAAGCCCCCCATTACCCCGCACAACCGTGCTGGTGTTTGCAATCGGCCGCACAGCGCTGGTCGCGATCGTACCTGACCATGTTGTGTGGGTGGCGGCCTTGCCCACTCGATCAATTGTTTGAGTCAGCGCAACACCGATGCCCTTGTTAAAGGCTTTCCCTATCACCCAATTGGCACCCGATACACCGCCTAAGGCCAGGCTGGCGTAGGAGAAGACTTTAGCCACGGTTGTATCGGGAGCCAACTCGTCGAGCACAGCTGAAGCAATCGAAATACTAGTGGACACCACCTCATAAATAACACTGATGATCGACTTCAGCGAAAGTACGAGCGAGGACGACGCGGCGCCAAACGTATACAGGGTGAGTGCCAGGGAGGCCAGTAAAAGCGCGATGGTGATACCGAGTTTCACGCCTTGCGCCGTCGTAATATGGCCGGTCGGATCGCTGAAGTTTATCGGGTCGCCCAGGCAATACGCGTAGGCATTGAACCCGCCACCATCAAATACGCTCAAGCTGTCGGGGGAGTGAAACCTCATCAGTATCGGGTTGTAAGCACGGTAACCATTGCCCAGCAGATAACAGCCGGTGACCGGGTCGGGTAACTCGCCATTGAACCCAAGCAATGAACTCATGCCATCATCAAGCGGCCTATTGCCATAAGGTGTGTAGGCCAAGTGAGCATCCCCTCGATGTGAAAGTACGTGCAAGACACTTCCCTGGCTATCGGTGCCCAGTAACGCGCAATCATCTGCGCTCATCTGAGCCATCGCGTGGCTCCCCTGATGAAAATAACTGCACGTCTGCTCACCCTGAACCTCATTGGCCAGTGAGCCCTCATGGTAGAAGCACTCCTTGATCAGGCCCTGCCCTGGTTGAATACTCTGAAGTTTGTCCATTGGGCTGTAGCTGTATTCCACCAGCTTGCTCGATTCCGGCAATTGATCCACCCCCACCGAGCACAAGCCACCCAATGCGTCATACGTCAGCACGCGACCCCATTCATCAGTGAGCTGATGACCGTCAGCGTCGTATTCAAATCGACGGTTCATAAACGTGTAGTCAGGATGACTGTGGGTCAATTGGCTGAGCTGGGTTCGATCGATGTAGTCATAACTAAACGTTGTGACATCCTCATCGCCCTCGAAGCAGGTGGTTAACGAACGAATGTTGTCGAGGTAATCGTAGGTATAGTCCTGGGACACAATGACGTTGCCCAAAGGGTCGACCGGAGCTTGCGGGCCGCTGCACGTGTACCTCTTCAAGCGCCCGCGTAAATCATACTCATAGGTTTCATCGCGCAGCACCGCTGGGCCTTCACTCAAGGTTCGCCGCTGGAGTTTGTCCTGCACAGTAAAGGCTTGCTCAAGGACTAACCGGCGATTGTGTTCCAGGATGAACGTACGACGAATTTCCCGTGCGAAATCATCCTGTACAAGCTCGGTCACCAGTCTGCGCCCTGCCTGAGTGTCGTCGACGCTCAAGGTCTTGAGCGCCCCACGCGCATCGTAGCCATAAACACTTTTAACGGGGCCTTGTTCAACTTCAGACAACCGCCCAAAAGGGTCATAACGAGAGTGACGAGTGCTCCCCGTGATATCAGTGAAGCTGATCGGCTTACCCATTAGCGAATAGGTGTATGAGGATTCAAAGCGCTTGTCCCCGATCACATACTCTTTGCTCTCAAGCTTGCCCGATGCGAAGTAAGACAAATTTTCCTGGCTATAGGGGTTGGACGCTTGAAGCAATTGGCCATGCGGCGATGCTCGATTGAAGATGGTGGTCAAATCCGAATCCCCCTCCACGGAACGCCGGGCCACCTCTCCTTTGCAAAGCGGATCAAGTGTGAAGTGGATTATTTTCCCGCTAGCACAGGTTTTGCTCGATGGCTCTGCGCGCCCGCGTTCGTAAGTAAAACGCTCGGTTCGTCCACCGACTGTCGTTCTGCTGATGCGCATTAATGCATCGTAAGTGCGTGTGCCCAATACATAGTCATTGGCTTTTATCTGCGTGGGGTAAGGGCCAATACTGCGTGGCGAGTAGAGCCGCGTGATCACGGTTCCCTCGGGCAATACCGACTGAATCAAACGCCCAAAGACGTCATAACTGAACTGGTTGATCAGCCCTGGCGGGCTGAGCGTTTCCACACACCGGCCCAATCCGTCATAAGTGAACCGTGTTTGGCCCAGCGAGCGGCCTTGGGTATCAATACGTTCAACACTCGCAGGCTTACCGAAGACGTTATTGACCGTGACAGTTTTACCTGCCCCCTCCAGCCATCGAGTGTGGGTGCGGGTTACAGGATCATGCGCTTCGTGGGTCACCGTGCCATCGGGGCCTGTTATCTGTGAAACATTGCCCCACTCGTCATACCTGAACGCAGTGCGCACTGTTTGCGCCACTCCCTCAAACCAATCTGTGGTGAACTCTTCACTGAGTTGCCCCGCCTCTGTGTACACCGCGCGATAAACCTCGCGCATTGGTTTTTCAGCACCGCCATGGTCAAGGTCTTGCACCGCCACATGCACCTTACGACCCAGGCCATCAACGGTGGTGATGTGCTGCGCACCACGCGAATTTAAAAGCGTTTGGTGCGCCTCCCCTTCTGCATCGGTTGGCAAGTGATAGGCGTATTGCCGGGAGGCCGGATGCGTTGGCGAGGCCACGGTTTCGCACTTCAAACGGCCTAATCCATCGTAGGTCGATTCAAGCACGCTGCGGTCGTGGTCACAGACTTTGACTTCTTGACCGCTCAATTCGTTGTACCAGACCTGCTGGATACATGAATGAGCATCGGCCTCCACACCCTGACTGACCCGCACACAGTCCTGATCCTGGGTGTAAGTGAACGTAAAGGTGGTTGAGGCGCCGCCCATAGTGTCGGTCTTGGCACTGACTTTGCCGTATTGGAGTTGCGTTGGATCACTCACATAGCGGTACGTCGTGCGCACCAGGGGGTCAGCCGTGCCGACTTCGTACAACTCATCACTGAGCAACACTAGAAAACGCTTAGAACCGCCTTGAAGAGAAGGCAGATCCGCGTAGGTGTGCAAGATTCGCGTGGTGGGGGCAGCTCTGAAGTCAGGTGAGGGGATGACTGATTTACTTTTGAGGAAATGCACAAACCCGCCGGGGTTCGCCGGGCAACCGGCCTCTCCCGCAGCGGCGTAATAGGTATTGATCTCTCTGCCGCCTGTCGGGTTCTGAGTTTCCAATAAATTACCTGACGAATCGTAGGTCGTCCGGGTGATCTCGGTACGTACGTCTTGAGGACTGCGAAGATCGTAGTAGGAAACCGACAGGCTTTTTTGCAGTTGGAAAATAGCCGGTTGTTCGTTAAAACTTCTCCCTTCTGCATCGTGGTAATCAATCAGCTTGCGCTGCACCTTAGTGCCGACTGTTGTCACCTGCGAGATCATCAGGTGAAACCGGTTATAACACCTCTCAATACGCGTGGACTGTGCCCCTGCAACCACGGTTTCAGTCGACGTATACACATAGTCACTGGCGTTTTGGTAAAGATAATCTTCGTTGTCGCTCCAGACATATCCCGCGCCATAACCAAAATAATTATGCCTTGAAAACTCATACTGACGAACGACCGCGGGTTGCCCGGCGCCGGGAGCAATACGCCAGGACGTCACAACAGGCACGGTCTCAACCGGCGCGCCAGAAGGTAATGCATGACCATGAAGGTTATAACTCAGCGTTTCCACAGCCCCAGCCGGTGTCTGCACATGCGTCATCAGCAGCGCGGCCGATTCGCTGGTTTGATAGTCAAATACCCAGTGGGCCGCTTCCCTGCCGTGGGGCGTGGTCAGTGATATTTGACGCAGCCAGTTATCGCGGATAACAAAGTGAAATTTACGTCTTTGTGGCTGACTGTCGGGCCACAGCGTAAGGCCAGGCTGGCTATCCCAGTTGTTATCGCTCTCATATTCAAGCCTCAACAAAGACTGATGTTGATCGCGAAGTTCTCGCAGTACCCGTTGGCCCTGAACAATGCTGTAGAAGAAAGAAATATAACGCCCTTCGGGAGAGAAGATTCTTGAAGGCAGCCACTCGTCATCGTCTTCACTGGGGCGCGTCAGTTCTTCAACCGTGCCATTTTTATGTTCAATGACCCAGGTGTCTTCATGCACATGAACCTTGACGGTATCGAGCTTCTTGTCTAACAGACTGACCGTCGTGCCGTGGGTATGTACGTGGTAACACGTCCCTGAAGACAAAGACAGTTTGTGGTTCGTCCGGTTGTACGAACTCAATGGCAAAGACCAGCCCGTTCCCAATCCTGAGTTTCGGCTATTAAACGCGCTGAAAACCAGCGCTAGCGGTACGGTCGGCCCGCATAAGCGATTGCCCAGTACTTCATTCAACGCCAGGTTGCAACTATAAGAACCGGTGCGAGGGTCCACACCGCTTTGAATAAAACTCGAAAAATTGAACGCACCAGAATGCAGCGTTCCCGACCCTTTGTTTGATGTATTCATTGATTACTTCCGTGTGCCTTAAAGTCATGCCTCTGCCTAACCGCTCACGCTTGAACTATTAACCTGGGTGGCGACTCATCAGAGGACACAATTCGGACCGTGTGTAGATTGCCGTATATGTCAATGAGGTCCAGTCGCCAATGGTCATGTTCTTCTCTGACTTGAGAGCGCCCACCTTTCTTCGCATAGCTCACCAGCAACGTCAGTTCGCCGGGAACGTCATAATATTTAGCGACCGCATGTGGCATTTCGAAGTTCTGGTACCGCCCATAATAACCAGGGCTCGCATTTAAGTAAGCCGTCGCATAATAACCCAAGTAATCAGGGTGCTCGCTCAGTTTTAAAAACGTAGAGGGATACACTTCGTATATCCTTGCGATGCCAATACGTTGATTGTCCACCACCATCCGAAGCGCATAAACATCCACCTTCGCAATATTGGCCGAACGATAGGGCCTTTGAGCCACGTGTTTGATATTAACGTGATGGGCCTGATACACAGCAGGTAACACGGCATTCAGTGTCAGGGTTCCAAACTCGGTTTTTAATCCCGAATAAAACACTTTACCGTCGTGCCGTGTAATAGAGGCCGACAGTGAAATAGAAGACGAGGCATTGGTGCTGACGTAAAACTCTCGCACGGAGAATTTCCCCCCCTCCAGCCCGCCCTTGATGGGCCCATGATAAGGGAATGGCGTGAAGCGGGGATCGTGGTCATACACAAACGCCCAGACTTCATCATCCCTTGATTGCACCACACCCCATTCCAGAGGTTTATGGGTGTGGGTGTCCACCAACGTAAGAGAAGCCAAACTCTGTTCATCAATATCAACCGGCATATTCAGTGCATTGGTCACACGAATAAGCACCCGCACCTTCACTTGCTGGCGTCCATTACCATAGAGCGTGTTTCCACCGTTAGCGGTGATGATCTGGAAGTCTTTTACCGCCTCCCACTGTTCGTGACCTGGCGAGGGGGCGACATCCCTCGAGGAGGGAAGGCGCTCATCAAACGAAGTATTCAATACCTCTGCCTGTTCTGGCCCTGCGTTAATATCCATATTCAATCCTGTCCGTATCCTTATGTTTGAATGACGCTGCCTGATTAGAACCGCCCCTCAGCAAATCACCGAAAGACACCGTCACATCAACTGCGCAGCGTGTATAAACACCAGATTAGAACAAGTTGAATACTCACCAAACAAAGACGACCCAGCAGAAATCCTGCATCAACACTTGGCCACCTTCAGTTCAAGCAGACATCCCCCTCAAATCACGCAGACAACGCATATAACTGCGTAGTCTTTTTAGACCACGGTATCAAAACAAGCATACGAACAACGAAATAATACTCAACGCCGACTTTTACTACAAAAACCACATTCAGCAGCAGACACATACTACAGCCATCGTCCACACCGTTTATGCTGCGCGCCGGTTATTGGAACCGTTATATAAAGTTGGCGCCCGATCTTATTAATACGGGGCGCCCTCAATAATCAAAGAACCGTTACAATTACTGCCCACACCGGCACAAAGCCCAAAGGCAGCCAAACGGCCAAACGCGGTCGATAAGGCAGCACCATCAGCAAGCCAAAGCCACTGAGCGAAAGCATGCCAAACCACCCTATCGGTCCCATCGCCCACCCCCAGGCAAGCCCGCAGAAGTAAAAGCTCAGCGCCAGGCTGCACCAACCTGCTGCCCGCAACAGATGCCTCAACCCCTCAGGAGGGACTTTTTTCCACACTTGTTTGTAGTGCCGCTCCAGCCCCTGACACAAGGCAAGCATGCCCATATAGGCAAAGGCGAAAGCTGCAAAGTAATGCGCCAGCATCTTAATTCACCTCGGCCAATTGCGCCGCCTTTTTGCGCGGAACGCGCTCAACAACCGGTTGCGCGACTTTCCAGCAGGCCCACAACAACAATGCCCCTATCACGACAGCCACCAGCTCAACACCCAGGCGGCTGGGCAATGTCCAGGGCTGATTGACGGTGAGCAGGCTCAGCAGCGGTAATGCCATGCACATCCCACCGGCCAACCCCAATTGCTCACGCCACGCCTGCATGCGTGGCCTGAACAACGCGTGGCCCAGACTCAATGCCCACACGCCAAAAAACACATTCAGCTCAGCATCACTGCGCTCGGCCAGGCTGACCGGTAACAGACGATTACCCCACAGCAGGCTGATACAGGCCAGGCTCAAGCCAGCCATGACCGTGACGTTAATGGCTTCGACCAAGCGATACAGCACCTGCGCGATCTGGTTTTCACTGGCGTATTTGCGCCGACGCTTGACGGTGAACAGCACCAGTCCGCTGGCGATCATCGCACTGCTGATCACGCCGCAAATAAAGTACAGCCAGCGCATCGGGTAGCCGCCGAATTGAGCGAAGTGCAGACCGGAAATAACCTTGTGCGTGAGGACACTGGAACGCATGTCGGTCGGGCCGGACAACGGCTCACCGCTGACCCCGTCGAACCGCATGCCCTGACCTTTGGCCAACGCAATGCGGTTACCCAGCAGGGGGCGTATCTGAATCTCTGCGTTACTTTGCCCGGGATTAGTAATGCTGACACTACTCAAAGGCCCCATCACCTCACGGGCCTTGCTCAATAACGGCCCCAGGGCCACCAAAGGTGCGGGCTCAATCGCCGCCGCGTGCTTGACCTCAAGCGCGGGTGGCGTGCGGTCCTGGGCTTTGAAAAACGCCTCGCGGTTGCCATCAAACAGCGCGTCCATCGCCGCGGGCATGTAGATCACCAGGAAAATCGCCAGCCCGCTGTACGTAATCATTAAGTGGAACGGTAGCAACAACACCGCGCTGGCATTGTGAGCGTCCAGCCACGAACGTTGACCCTTGGCCGGGCGAAAGGTGAAGAACTCCTTAAAGAATTTTTTGTGAATCACAATACCGCTGACCAGTGCCGCCAGCATGCCCATCGCCAACGCACCCACCAGATAAATCCCGAGCATGCCCGGCATGTGCAAGGTGAAATGAAAGAAGAAAAAGAAAAAACCGCCTGCTGTTTCACGCACCGGCAACACTTCGCCAGTGCTCGGGTCCAGCGTCACCGACACCCCGTCGCGGCGCCCACCGGTCGAGGCTTGCAGGGCCGGCGTGCGTTCATTCGGCAAGCTGATGCCCCACTGTTTGGCGTCAGGCGTGTGCTCACGTAAATAGCCCAAGGCGCGCTCGGCCGCTTGTACGTCAGTTAAGTGATGCGCGGGCAGTTCGGGTTGCATCCAATTGTCAATTTCCTGATCGAACACGGCCAGGCTGCCGGTCAGGAAAATCACAAACAACAACCAGCCCACGATCAGGCCGCCCCACGTGTGCAGCCAGGCCATGGATTGAGTCAGGGTCTGTTTCATGCAAGGCGCTCCAGCAGTTGTGGCCAAAACCCGATGGCCGCCAACGGCAGTGCAAGCACCGCGCCCATCCACGCCGACCATTGCCGTTTAGCAGCAAAGGCCCAGAGGATGGCGAAGGTGTAAATGACGAATGACAACAGACTGGCGACGATCAACGCGTCCACGTTGTCCAGTGGTAATAACCGGGCCAACGCCGCCGTAAAGGCATAGGTAAAAACATAACCGCCCACCAGTGCTGCCAGTGTGCGAGAAACAATGGGTACCCAGGCCGATGTTGCGAGTTTCATCGTGTTAAATCCTTCATTGCGCGCCAGCCACGGTTTTGCCAGTGCCAGATGTGACAACGGCGCGGCACCCGTAAAAAGGTGTCGCGCCTTTAAATGCCGGCACTGTCGCAAGCACAGTGGTTAGGCGATTGGGATGATCAGAACGAGGTGGTCACCGATGCGAAGTAAGCGCGACCCGGCTCGTTGTAAGTTTGGGCGCCCGCTTCATCCGAGTTGCCTTTGCGGTACAGCTGTTTGTCGAACAGGTTATTGATGCCCAATCGCACGCTGAGATTTTTGTTGAACTCATAGCCCCCGCTCAACCCCACAAGACCGTAGGGGTCGATCGGTTGTTGAACTGATTTGTTGAGTTCTTCATTGGCGCGGTTATTACGTTTAGGGGCTTCCTGTTTGCCGTAGTACGTCCCGCTGACCTGAAACGACAGCTTCTCGGTGGCGTACCAGTCCAGCGTCGTGTTGACCGTGTACTTGGGAATGATACTCAACGGATCGCCGGTTTCCTTGTCTTTGCTCTCGATCATGTAGGTCAGGTTGGTGTTCCAGTCCAGGTCCTCCCGCAGATTCACGAACAGGTTGCCTTCGATCCCCTGAACGATGGCTTTGCCACTGTTATCCCATTGGTAGACACGGCGACCATTGGGCAAACGGTAAGCCGCTTCGTTGCTGGCGTTGATCTTGTTCTGATAGTCATTGCGGAAATAAGTACCGCTGGTACGCCATGTGCCTTTGTCGAAGGCCAGGCCAATTTCTTTATTGACACTGATTTCAGGTTTCAAGTCCGGGTTACCCACCAGGTAACACCCGCCGATATTGACTTCGACCGAGCTGCAACCGCCTCCGCGGCTGTACAACAGGTAGTTGGGGTTGGACTGATACAAGTTCGGGGTTTTGTACGCGCGCGCAATGCCGCCCTTAATGCTCAGCTCGTCGGTAATTTGATGCGAAGCATTGAGGCTCGGACTCCAGTTACCACCAAATTCGCTGTGATGGTCGAAACGCACACCTGGGGTGATGATGGTTTTGGCACCGGCCTCAATGTTGTCTTCCACATAAAATGCATAACTGTTGGCGGTGGTTTTGGTTTGCGTACGGTCCTGCCCCGCAATACCTGGCGTACCATCGCTGCCCGGATCCCAGCTCTGAGGACGCAACGAACCTGGATCATTCAATGACTCATACAAGTACTCGCCACCTACGGTCAGCACCTGCTCCGTCAACACGCTCAACGGCACGTTGACCTCGCCCGTTGCGCGCGTGTTGCGCAAGCGTGACTCGAACTTACCCGCACTCTCGGACGGCGCGCCTTCACCGTACCCGGCCAGACCTTCGTTCAGACGGGCATTACGGGTCAAGTCATGGGTTAACGAGGCTTTGGTCGATCCCCAGTCAAACGAGCCGTTGTGAGTGGCCGAGAATGTGCTGCGTTGCAGGATGCTGGTTTCTTTACCGGTCAAACTGTTTACGTAATCACCGCCGCTGTTGAGCATGGTGTCGCCGGCAAAGATGTTGCCCTGACGGCTGTAACTGGCTTCAAGATCCAGCGATTGTTCGGGGGTGAACTGCCAGCTGAGCAAACCATTGATGTCTTTGTTGCGCACGCCTTCACGGCCTGCAACCACACTGTCGCGCGAAGCCTGCTCGGCAGTGTTGATAGCCGCGTCATCCGCGTCGGTTTTGTTCATCCCGCCATAGACGCGAAACACCAGATCGTCCGTGATCGGCCCGCTGAGGTTGAAATTGGTACGTTTGCTGATACCTTCAGCGTCGTCTTCCGGGGCCAGGTAGTAGGCGGTCAACGAGCCTTTAAGCTTATCGGTAGGGCGTTTGGTGATGATGTTGACCACCCCGCCCATCGCGCCCGAGCCGTAGCGTGCAGCAGCTGGACCCCGCAAGATTTCGATGCGCTCGACTTCTTCGGCAGGCACCCAGTTGGTTTCACCACGGGTGTCGCGGTCGCCGCTCCAGCCATAACGCACCGCGTTGCGCGACGACGACGGTTTGCCGTCAATCAGGATCAAGGTGTTTTCAGGGCCCATGCCCCGCAGATCAATCTGGCGATTGTTGCCACGGCTGCCACTGGTGCTGTTGCCGGTCAGGTTGACGCCCGGCTCACGGCGCATGATCTCGGAGAGGTCATTGGCGGGCGGACGCTTCTTGATGTCTTCGGCGGTAATGATGGACACACCAGGGGCTTGCTTGAGCTCTTGGGCGGCGGTGCCCAGAACGCGAGTTTCTTCCAGCTCCAACGCCTGCTTTGTGCCATCGACCGGTAAATCAGTCGCCTGTACCGGGACCTCATCGCGATCACGTTCCAGCACATCGGCGAGTAACGTGGGTGATGCCAGAGCGGCCACAAAAGCGAGTGACATTTGACTGCGTTTGAATCGAGACGACATGTCCAGTTGATCCCTTAACAATGGAGTGTGCTCAGCAGGCGTAAGACTGGAATCGCATGCGCGAGGCTCTAAAAGGGCCTAATGCAGATGAGCTTTTCCCGGCGCTGCCAGGGCACTAATAATAACCAGTCTCATTTGAGAGTAAAGCGCGAATGACAATGCAACTCATTATTAAGTTCCCTAGCCCTCACTCGATTCACACCTTTGCCCGATAAAAAAGGTTGCTGGGGCACGCCAAGTCTGAGAAAACGCCCTCCTGCTCACGCTAAGGAAGACGAACTGCAAAGTTGTTACATTTTGTGTATTGATTGCGTTTCCTCACGACATCGGCAATACACCCTTCCCACTTTTTGAGAAAACAGCATGACCCACGAACTACACATCACTGATCTCGCAGTGGGCGACGGTAAAACCGTGGTTAAAGGTGCACTGATCACCACCCATTACACCGGCTGGCTCGCAGACGGCACGGTGTTTGACTCCTCCCACTCGCGCGGCAAGCCTTTCCAATGCGTCATCGGCACGGGGCGCGTAATCAAGGGCTGGGACTTGGGACTGATGGGCATGCAGGTCGGCGGCAAGCGTGCACTGAAGGTGCCTGCGCATTTGGCCTATGGTGAAAGAAGCATGGGCGCGCATATCACACCGAACTCTGATCTGACCTTTGAGATCGAACTGCTCGAAGTGCTGACGCGCGACGACTGACACGCAGCAGCAGGTTTTATGCCTTTTAGGGAGATAGTGCTTGGTGAATCGATTTAGCCTGCATTTTTTGTCACTGATGTCGTTAGCTGTAATTGCAGGCTGTAGCAGCCAGAGCACGCAGACAGGCCCCCACCTGACGCCTGAACAAACGCGGGCGCGAGTCGTGCAACTCATGCCGTCTACAGTCCCGGACCGTCAGGGGTGGGCAGCCGATATCCAGGTCGCCTTTGTTGCACAAGCACTGGCCCCTTCCGACGAGAACTTGTGCTCGGTACTGTCGGTTACCGAACAGGAGTCGACGTTTCAGGCCGATCCGCCCGTACCGGGGCTGGCGAAAATCGCCCGCACTGAAATCAACCGCCGCGCCAGCAAACTGCACATTCCCGAATTTCTGGTGCGCAGCGCGCTGAACATCACCTCACCGACAGGCAAAACCTACAACCAGCGCCTGGATGCGGCCCGTACCGAAGGCCAGTTAAGCGCCATTTTCGATGATTTCATTGGCATGGTGCCGCTGGGCAGCACGCTGTTTGGCAGCCTCAACCCGGTGCACACAGGCGGACCGATGCAAGTGAGCATCGCCTTTGCCGAGCAACACGCGCAGGAATACCCGTACCCGGTGGCACAGTCGATTCGTCACGAAGTGTTCACCCGGCGCGGCGGTGTGTATTTCGGCATCGCCCATTTGCTGGGTTACCCCGTCGATTACACCCAGTCGCTGTATCGCTTTGCTGACTTTAATGCGGGCTGGTACGCCAGTCGCAATGCGGCCTTTCAGGCTGCGGTGAGCCAGGTTTCAGGTTTACCGCTGGCGCTGGATGGTGATCTGACCATTCCGGGGTCCTACGCCGTGGGATCGACTGAGCGGGCCGTACGGCTGCTGGGTAAACAGCTGGGCCTCAATGACAATGCGATTCGGCGTCAACTGGAGAAAGGCGACAGCCTAGCGTTCAATGACACCGCTCTGTACCGGCAGGTCTTTGCGCTGGCGGACCGCCAACAAGGCACCCCGCTGCCCCGCGCCGTGCTGCCGGGCATTACGCTGCAAAGCCCAAAAATCACCCGCAACCTGACCACCGCCTGGTTTGCCAAACGGGTCGATGAACGGCGCCAGCGCTGTATGACACGTGCCGCGGCCGCTCCCCTCAAATAGCCTTGGTCACAACGTGTACTGCTTGAACAACTCTTCCTTGATGATCAGCAGTGCATCTTCGTAGTAGCGCTCGCCTCTTGCCTCGCTGAGCAATACCGAGCGCACGCTGCCTTCGCCGGTGCTGGGGGTGTGCTCGCAGGTCAGGTAAAACTCAGCGGTGTCGGGCTTGAATTCCAGGTAATAAAACAGCTCGCGACCTTCACGGTGCCAGTAACCAATTTCTCTGCGCATAAGGGCCTTGTGACGGATCAATTGCAAAGGTGACAACGGCTTGCGTAGCCGTTGCCGAAGGTAAGGTTCGATTGCGAAGCGATCGTAAACCCGATGACCGCGTTGTGCCAGATGCGCCAGATCACAGGGTGTTCGACCGCTGCGTGCCCTGCTGTTCAGCGGTGACTCAAGCGTGCAGCCACGCGATGCAGCGCCACACTCAGGCTTTGGGCATTGGGGGCTGCCGTCAAGCTGATGCGCACGGCATTGGCGGTGGTGGATTTAACCGCAAACACTTGCGCGGGCACCCCCTCTATACCTGCCGCACGCCACGTGTGCACCAGCGGTGTGTCACCGTCTGCCAGCTGGAGCCAGATGTGCGGCGATGGGCTGTGGGTTTGTTCCATCATCGGGCCCAACAGTTTTTTGGCTAACCGCCAACGCCGCGTGACTTCGCCGGTTTGCCACGCGACGCGCTGTTGCGCGATGCCTTGGCTGATCCAGTGACAACCAATCGCCAGATTGATGGACGAAAGCCCCCAGTGCGCCGATTGAGCGTGAGGATCAATGCGTGCAAGCAGATCGGGGCTGGCCGCGATCCAGCCCAAGCGCAAACCCGCGCCAACGGTCTTGGACAAGCTGCTAATCAATACACCCTGTTGCGCCAAGTAGTGGCACAGCGGCGGGCTGTGGGTCAGCGCACCGTACACGTCATCTTCAATCACCGTGACCCCGTGATGCAGGGCAATCCGGGCAATCGCCTGTTTGCGTTCAACACTCATCACCGCGGAGGTGGGGTTTTGCAGCGTGGGCGTGAGTACGGCAATGCGCGCTCCGGTGGCGCGAATCATGCGGTCAAAGTCCTCCGGGACGATGCCTTGCTGATCAAGCAGTACGCCGTGCATCGGCAAGCGCAATTGCGCACACGCCGCTTTTATTCCCGGCGCGGTAAAGGCTTCGACCAACACCGGCTCGCCCGCCTGACACAGCGACAGCAACACGGTAAACAGACCCTGCTGCGCGCCGGTACACAACATGATGTGCTCAACGGGCAGTTGCAGGCCGCGCGCGGTGAGCCACGCTGCACCTTGTGCTCGCGCCATCAACAGATCGTCAGCGCTCAAATACCCTTGTAAACGCGTGGCCTGACCCGTTTCGAGCAGCCATGACAGCGCGTGGGCATCCTCTTCGCTGGCGTGATTGATCGCCGGCACGTTGGTGCGTAAGTCCAGACGCTCGGGCTGAGCGTCGGCATGCTGCAATTTGAACAACGTGGCTTCTTTGCTGCCGGCCAGTACATAAGTGCCGCGCCCCACTTCACCCGACACCAGATGACGCCGCGCCGCTTCGCGATAGGCTTGCAGGGTGGTGCTGGGGTTCCAGCCCAATGCCCAGGCCAAACGTCGTTGCGGCGGCAAACGCTCGCCGGCGGCTAACTCGCCAGTGGCAATGGCTTGGGTCATTGCATCGACCAACGCCAGATAACGCGGCTGCTGGGGGTCAATCAGGGTGGGCATCCACATTTATTGTCGGCCATGCAATATAAGGATCGGCCCATACAATGCTTCGTGCCTAGAATCGAGTCAAATCTTCGATAACGGTGCCCGCCATGTTTGATTTGAATGCTCTTCGCCTCGCTGCGCATACCGTTCACCAAAGCATTGCCCCCACCCCACAACTGGCCTGGCCGTTATTGGCTGAGCAGTTGGGCTTAACGGTGTGGGTCAAACACGAAAATCACACCCCGACCGGCGCTTTCAAAGTGCGCGGCGGGTTGCTGTATGTGCAGGGTTTACTGGCGCGCGAACCCGCCACGACCGGCCTGGTGACGGCTACACGCGGCAATCACGGGCAAAGCCTGGCACTGGCGGCGCGGCACATGGGCCTGACCATCAGCATCGTGGTGCCTGACGGTAATTCGCGGGAGAAGAACGCCGCCATGCGGGCCTTGGGGGCCAACGTGATCGAATTCGGCAAGGACTTTGACGAAGCCCGCGCCGAAGCCGCGGCACTGGCTGAGCGCCATCTGCTTCATCTGGTACCGGCGTTTCACCCTGACTTGATTCGCGGTGTCGCCACCTATGCGCTGGAACTGTTTGAAGCCGTGGCTGACTTGCACACCGTGTATGTGCCCATCGGCATGGGATCGGGCATTTGCGGGCTGATCCAGACCCGCGATCTGCTGGGGCTAAACACCGAAATAGTGGGCGTGGTGTCCCAGCATGCCGATGCATTTGCGCAAAGTGTCGAGCAAGGTCAGGTGGTGTGTACCGACACCGCCCACACGTTCGCCGACGGCCTGGCCTGCCGTCAGCCATTGCCTGAAGCGTTGGCGATCATTGCTCGCGGCGCAGCGCGAATCATCCGGGTGTCTGACCGCGAGATTGCGCAGGCGATACGCGTCTGTCATCAAACCACCCACAACACGGCAGAAGGCGCCGGAGCAGCCGCGCTGGCGGGCTTGATCAAAGAACAGTCGCAGCAACAAGGTCGGCGCGTGGCTGTCATTTTGAGCGGTGCCAATATCGATCGGCAGTTGTATGCAGGGATTTTGAGTGAAGGTTTCGATGCCTGAGCCATGACCCGCAGGCCACTGCTGCCGCGTAATCAGGCGCTCGGCAAAGCACCTCAATCTGGCTATGCTCAATGGCATGACTCCACCTTTAGCCATCCGCCAACCTTGCCCACCGGGTGTTTGCATCTGCGAGCGCGAACAGTTGCTGGCCGAAGTTGGCGCAGACCTGCGCATTCTCAAGCTCAACCGTCAGGCTGAAAAAGAGTTGTTGGAGCGTCTGGAAAATGTGCAAAGCCTGGATGAACTCGAACACTTACGCCGCCGTCTACAAGAACAGCTGGGGATTATGCTGACCCTGGAACCCGGCTTTAATGAGGTGAGGACCATGCGCGGCATCGCCATACGGCTGGCCGATCAACCCGGGCTGTGCCGAAAAACCCGTCAAACAATCCCCGCGGCCATCCGTCGTGCCCTGGAAAGACGTCCTGAGATTGCTTATAGACTGCTCGATGACCACGACTTGCTGCGCGACACCTAAATCGCTATTCGATACTCATTCACAAAAAAACCGTTATTTGCCCTGTGCTGGAAGATTTAACTTGCCTATGTGTCAACGCTGAAATATAAGCCCGTCTTTCACATTAATAGAGTCATCCCATGAGCACCGGATTCACCGAGGACGAAATGCGCAGAGCACTCGGCCTTGATACACCCACACCCCCTGCTACCCCTGCATCCAAGCCTGAACCCCAATTGCCTGAAATCGCCCCTCAGCCCGTCAAGGCTGCTGAGCGCGCGCCTGTAAAACGCAGAGGTCCGGTATTGCGCGTCACGATGAACGTGAGCAAAGAATACGATGGCGAAGTGACCCAGTTCATTCACGACTCGAAATCCCTGAGCCGTTTCGATGCTGAGCAGGAAGCCAAAAAAGCCTTGGCCAAAGCCAGGTTCAAATATTACGAATTGGTCTCGATCGTTAAAGTCGACTGAGCCATTCGGCACGCGCACTGGATTAACGCTGCCTCAAGCGCCATCCTGCGCGCCCTTTCAAAGCGCAACCCACCGCGCCCGGCACAGGAAACCGTCCATGCAAGTTCAACCCTTGAACGCTGCCGACTTCACGCTTATCGAAGACACGCTGCTCAAACACGGCAACGACCATAGCGTCCTCAATCCCAGTGAGCTCGACGGCTATTTCACGGCTCTGGTTTCAGGGCCCAAACACGTAGAGATCGAGGCGTGGTTCCCGGCGATCTGGGGCGGGCAGCATCCTGACTGGGAAAGCCCCGAAGAAGCCCGCCAGTTCTTCGACCTGTGCGTGCGCCACATCAACACGCTGGCACGCCAACTGGCTGAAGAGCCGCACGCGTTTGTGCCGCGTTGCGAGCAGACCGAACACCAGGGCCACACCGTGACCCTGGCCGAAGAGTGGTGTTTCGGCTACTTGCGCGGGGTGCAGGTTGCCAACTGGCCGCCTCTGCCTACCCCGCAGGCAGAATTACTGGGCGCCATTTCTGACTGCGCCGAACAAGACAACTTTGAACTGCCGGCCGATCTGGACGTCGCCTCTCACCAACAACAGGTCGCTGAACTGGCTCCGGCGGTGAGCGCCTTGCATGACTATTGGCTGAGCCAGCGTGCCCCAACACTTCACGCCCCGCAGATAAAGGCCCCATGACGCTTCTTACTCACTTTGATACGCCGGTCAGTGAACCGATCAGTAGCCAGATTTTGCAACGGGTCGTGGACCAGCTTACCGAGCTGAGCATGATGGAAATCACGCCGAGCAACCCGCTGTACAACCTTTACCAGTACGCCATCGGCTACGAAGTGCACTTATACCTGCAAGCGCTGGACGGCACTAAAGGAATAAGTGTGGAGCTGATCGTCGCGACCGATGCTCAAGCCCCGGATACCGTGACCGGCTTCGCCCTGTACCTGCCGGTCAAGGATGATCCTCAGGCCTGCGGTATCGCGTACATGGCCGCCAGCACCCCTGCCGTCACGCAAGCCATGGTGCAGCAGGTCATTGCACGTTACCCGCACACCGAACTCACGTGCAGTGTGCGCAACGTGGAGCAATACGAAGCGATGGGCTTTCAAGTACTAGGCTCCCGTGGCCCACGTGTGCTGATGAACACCCGCGATCATTGCACGGACGGGCTGATGGCCGTGCTGGATGTGTCGGCGGTCTACAGCTCTACCGAGGTGCGACAGATTCACACGTACCTGCTCAATCGCAACGGTAAAAAAGCGATGGTGGAGGCCGAAAAAAAGCGTGATCGCCAGATCGATCTATTGACGCTCAAAGCCCGCACTTTCGTGGCCGAACGGCTGGGGCACGCGTAACTGCTCCCTGCTCAGGCGCGTGTCATCGCGCCTGAGTGTTGGCTCATGCGTCAGTGACGCCATAAAAGCCAATCTCCCCTTGCCTGTACCCACGCCACATACCGCATCATGTGCGCATTCCGTTCAGAGGCATTGCTCATGCGCGTTCACTTCACACTTACCCGTTTGGCAGTACTCACTCTGGGGCTGGGGCTGGCCGTCCCGGCTATGGCCAGTGAAACGTCGCAGCTGGCCGAGTTGATCAATACGTATCGCAGTCAAAGTCAGAATTGCGCGGGCCAGGTGTCTCTGGAGTTACCACCGCTCGCCGTTGATCCACGCCTGATCCTGCCCTCCAACAGTTTTGGCGACCTGCAACAAGCCCTGAGCCGCGCTGCATATCCGTTGGTCAACGTGCAGGCCATCAGCCTGTCTGGCCCCAGAGATGCTCAGGCCGCAATGAAAGCCGTGCAAGAGAGCTTCTGCAAAGTGGTGCTCGACCCGCAATTTGTCGACATCGGTATCAGCCGCGATCAGCGGGAATGGAGAATTGTGCTGGCGCGCCCATTGCTGACCGCTCGCCTGGGCGATTGGCAGGTCGAAGGGCAAAAGGTACTGGACCTGATCAACACCGCACGCACTCAGCCTCGTCAATGCGGCACCCAAGCATTTACCGCCGCTGAGGCATTAACCTGGAATGCCACACTGGCAACCGCTGCCCAATCTCACTCACGAGACATGGCCAATAACAATTACCTTGATCACAAGGATCGTAATGGCGGCACACCCGGTGATCGCGCTGAGCTAGCGGGCTTTATCGGTCAGCAGATCGGTGAAAACATTGCCGCCGGGCAAGACACCCCGAACAAGGTCGTAGAGGGTTGGCTGGCCAGCCCCGGCCATTGTGCGAACCTGATGAACGCGCAATTTCGTGAGCTGGGTGCGGCCTATGCCGTCGACCCTAAAAGTGATGCCGCCATTTACTGGACGGCCGTGTTCGGTACGCAGTGAGTGGGCGCACGGTCAAAAGAAGAGAAGGTGTAGCGAGGGCGTAACGAAAACAGTAGCCCCGCCCAACATCGTTGGGCGGGGCTGCTTTTTTACAGGGCCATGTCAGCCGCTGGGTTGCTTGGCGCAGGTGTAGCCGGCGCTTGAGCAGGTGCTTGTGGTGCTGCGGTTGCCGCCGGAATAGCCGGTGGCGGCGTCAGTTGCAGGGTTTCGGCCGTGTAGGCCCATTCCTGTGCAACGCGCTCTGGCGAGCCGTTCAGCTTGGTGCCGTAGCTCGGCACGATCTGGTGCAGCTTGGCTTGCCATTCAGGTGTGGCAACCTTGTCCTTGAACACGGTTTCCAGCACGGTCAGCATGATCGGTGCCGCGGTGGATGCACCAGGCGAAGCGCCCAACAGGCCGGCAATGCTGCCATCTTTGGCGCTGACGATCTCGGTGCCCAGTTTCAGCACGCCGCCTTTCTCTTCGTCACGCTTGATGATCTGTACGCGCTGACCGGCTTGCCACAGGCGCCAGTCTTCAGACTTGGCATTCGGGAAGTATTCTTTCAGGGCGTTGAAACGGTCTTCGTCCGACAGCATCAGCTGACCGGCCAGGTACTCAACCAGCGGGTATTGTTCGATACCGACTTTGGTCATTGGCCAGAAGTTGTGCGTGGTGGTGCTGGTCAGCAGGTCGAAGTAGGAGCCTTCTTTCAAGAACTTGGTCGAGAAAGTCGCGAATGGGCCAAACAGGATCACGCGCTTGCCATCCAGCACACGGGTGTCCAGGTGTGGCACCGACATCGGTGGCGCGCCAACCGAAGCCTTACCGTACGCTTTGGCCAAGTGTTGCTGGGCCACCGTCGGGTTATCGGTCACCAGGAACGAACCACCCACCGGGAAGCCTGCATATTCCTGAGCTTCAGGAATGCCGGACTTTTGCAGCAAGTGCAGTGCACCGCCGCCCGCGCCGATGAACACGAACTTGGCGTCGGTCTGGGACTCAGTACCGTCTTTGAGGTTTTTGTACACCACGCGCCAGCTGCCATCTTCGTTGCGCTTGATGTCTTTGACTTCGCTCGACAGCTTCAACGAAAAGTTAGGCTGTGCCTGCAAATGAGCGGCGAACTGGCGTGTGATTTCGCCGAAGTTCACGTCAGTGCCGATCGGCGACCAGGTGGCTGCGATTTTCTGGTTCGGGTCACGCCCTTCCATCATCAGCGGTACCCACTTCTTGATCTGAACCGGGTCTTCGGAGTACTGCATACCAGCGAACAATGGGCTGGCCTGCAGTGCTTCGTAGCGCTTCTTCAGGAACTTGATGTTGTCATCGCCCCACACAAAGCTCATGTGCGGTGTGGAGTTGATGAACGAACGCGGGTTCTTCAGAACACCGTTCTTGACCTGCCAGGACCAGAACTGACGGGAAATCTGAAAGGCTTCATTGATTTCAATGGCTTTCGGGATTTCAACGTTGCCGTTCTTGTCTTCCGGGGTGTAGTTCAGTTCAGCCAGCGCCGAGTGACCTGTACCCGCGTTGTTCCAGCCGTTGGAGCTTTCCAGCGCCACACCGTCGAGACGTTCAATCATCTCCATCGAGGTGCCGGGTTCCAGTTCATTGAGCCATACGCCCAATGTGGCACTCATGATGCCGCCGCCGATCAGCAAGACATCGACCTGTTTGGTCTCGGCTGCGTGCACGGAGGTTAACCCCATGGTCAGCGCAAGGCCCAATAGGCCCTTGTTCATTTTTTTTAACATGTTGGAGTACCTAAGATAAAACATCATCTACCCGGCACGCGGTTCATGAGCGATTTCGACTCATCACAGGCGGTCTGCCTGTAATCGAGCCCTCAGGCCTGGAACGGGTAGATCGATAAAGGCCTATGCACACTATAGACCTCACGTTTATGTACCTTGGGTGCTGATCTCTTATTAATTATTGGCTTCAGCTACTTGGGTGACATGTATGTGGTGTGTCAGCTATCAGTGAACGCGGCCAACAGCAGAGTGAATCTGCCCAGCTCCTTCACGCCCACTGACCTTTTCGCGATTCCCTTGCCATCTGACCGCCCCGCGGTTTCCTCCCAGAAACCTGCGTGAACCTATCCATCCGGGGGTGGCCAGCCTCAAAACCGCGACATTCTACCTCAGGTAGCCCTTGAGACGAAAACGCATCTTTTCGCGTTTTTTGTCACGGCTGAATCGATTGCGAGCGTGATTTGGCGCAGGGTTGCCTGCGTGATTCAACGTCAATGACTGATCAGTCACGCCCCCGACCTTGGGCGCGATGCTTTGGCGGCATCAAACTGTCTGCCCACTGTTCAACTGCAGTGTCTGCAAAGGGCTTTTTTAACCCGCGAGCAAGCGGTAGCATTGCGCCACTTATCTGCCCCCTTCAAGGAATGAACTGTGCGCCTCAACGGCCCCTTCGCAGTATTACCCCTGCTGTTCGTCGCCACCTGCGCAGTGGCGAGCGCCGAAAAAGACAGAGTGTTCGTAGAGTCGCGCTGGTATGAACTGGACGACATCAAAGCGTACGTGAAGCACCACTCCCCCAAAGAAGTGAACTGGGTGTTTCCCTCTACACGGCGCTACATACTTGAAGGCCAGGGCGTACATTCAACGCATTTGCCCGAAGTCGAGTTAAGCGAGCAAAACAAACAGGTCGGCAGCCGCAAAGGGTTTACCCAATACCCCGACAAACCGATGAACCTTAGTGCAGAGCTGGACAAAGCCTGTATGGCTGCCTTCAAGGTCACACTGGTTTATATCGGTGGGCGAAGTGCCCCCTTTGGCCCGGTCAACAAAAAACTGCCCTATGAAGTCGTGGGCATCCAGAGCCACGTCATGGCACAAGCCCCGCTCGACACTTACCACAGCCGCAAACGCAAAATCATTGCGCAAAAACCGCCCACCTCCAACGCACTGCTGTGCTCTGTGTACAAAATTCCGAAGAAAAATGGCCGTGTGTATTACGAAACCATGGTGGTGCTGACCGCCAGGGCCGCCTACGGCACGGGCAAGTGGTAACGCATTATTTCCCGTGACCGGGCGTGATGTTTGCGTATGATGGCCGGCTTTCAAGCACCGCCAGCCAACAGGAACCTGCATGCCGCCCAACAAACGTAATCAGTCACAGGTTGAACAGCGCCTGATTAAAGCCCTGACCAAAGCCTGTGAAACCGCCAAAAAGCACATCGAAGGGTTTGTATGGCTGACCCACGCGGCCGATTACGAAACCTTCCCTGCCGGCTTCAAAGTGGTGTGGGTTTTCGACACGCAAGACAACAAAGACTTCGCACTGGCTGATGGCGCCGCCGGCTACATGGTCGACCTGACAGAAAAGGCGCTGAAAAACGCCGATGTCAAAGTGCGCAATGTGGCCACCTACGTGTATTACGACTCAGAAGAAGAATGCCAGCGCACCGACTCGGGTAATTGGCCGCAACGCATGGCGCGCAAGGGCGCCAATCGGAAAAAATAAGCCGTGGCCAAGGACATTGAAAACCCGTGTGTGGCCACGTGCCAGTTGAGCGGCGATGTGTGCGTCAGCTGCGGGCGCAACAAAGCAGACATCAGGGCCTGGCGGCGCATGAAGCGGCCTGAAAAAATGGCCGCGGTACAACGCGCCACCGCGCGCCTGAAAAGCCTGCAAAAAAAGAAAGGTTAAACCGTGCCTGGCGCTTTAAGGCGCCAGATGGCGCGTCGTTCAATCGCCCAAATCAGCGCTGATGCAACGCATTAACGTCACCTTTGCCCGACGTTTCGCGCAGGTACTCTTGCATCGAATCATCCAATGCCTGTAACCAGCGCGTGTGATGCGGCACTGCTGCCGTACCCGTCATGACAGAGCGGTAGGATTTATCGCGATAGCCCATGATGTCCCGCTTCTTGTCAGCCTTCCATTTGAGGAATATCTGATTTACGGCGTCGATATCAAAGGCGGGATAGTCCGTGTGCTCAATCAAGTGCCTGATGTACTCACCTTGAAACTCGTACATCGACGCGGTGGATTGCAGCCCCTCTTCAACCTCACGCCAGCGCGCACTGTCAGCCTGCATCTCGGTTTTTTCAGGCAACGTGATGCGGCCCAGGATGCAGTCGCGCACAAACCAGGCCTGCGCGTCGAACAAGTTGAAGCTGTACCACAAGTCCTGCATGCCCAGGTAAATCAACTGCGGGTTGCGCTCCCAAATCACTCCCTTGTACAGCCCGAGCGGCCACAGACGATTACCTGTTTTGAGCGTCAGTTCATCCGCTAAAAAGCTAAAATGGTGCTGATACCCGGTGCACAGGATGATGGCATCCACCCGCTTGCTGGACCCGTCGGCAAAATACGCGATGTTGCCCTCAACCTTGCGCAGTAACGGGCGCTCCTCCCAACCCTTGGGCCATGTGTAGCCCATAGGCTGCGAACGGTAGGTACTGGTGATGGAGCGGGCACCGTATTTGTAACACTGCGAACCAATGTCTTCGGCCGAGTAACTGCTACCCACGATCAGCAAATCCTTGCCTTTGAATTCAGTGGCTTCGCGAAAGTCGTGGGCATGCAGAATGCGCCCCGAAAAACGCTCAAAACCAGAAAATTCGGGCACCTGAGGCGTTGAAAAATGGCCACTGGCGACAATCACGTAATCGAACGTCTCAGTCGTGCTCAGACCTTGGGCATAGTCATGCGCCGTGAGGCTGAACTGGCGCAAAGCCGGTTCAAAGGTGACGCTTTTGACCACCGTTTTGAAACGAATTAAATCACGCACACCCGCCTTTTTGACGCGCCCTTGAATGTAGTCCCATAGCACTTCGCGAGGAGGATATGAAGAAATTGGGCGCCCAAAATGCTCATCAAAGCTGTAATCCGCAAACTCTAAACACTCCTTGGGGCCGTTGGACCACAGGTAGCGGTACATGCTGCCGTGCACCGGCTCGCCGTGCTCATCCACCCCGGTGCGCCACGTGTAATTCCACATGCCACCCCAATCGGCCTGTTTCTCAAAGCACACCACATGCGGCATGGGTGCGCCTTGCTCATGGGCGGATTGAAAGGCACGCAGCTGCGCCAGTCCGGCAGGGCCGGCCCCAATGATTGCGACACGAATAGACATCGAATTCCCTCAACAAATTGAACACTGAACAACGCAAACCCCTGATGCGAGCCCCGTAAAAATGGCGCTGGCAGGGTAAAAATTCAGGCGATCAAACTGAAGGTGGAGGCACCGCGCGGCAGCGTTTGCCTGTTACAAGGGCGTCACGCAACGAAGTAGGTGGCAGGTGAAAACGCGTGGCCAGCGAATGACAAAAAGTGGTCACTAACACAGGCAGCGCCGAATGACGGGAGGGCCTTGTTCCATCGCTGCGTTGCGCAGGATGAAGGCCTAGAGAGTCAAAGATACGTGTGGTCTCATGCATCGGGCTTGGTTAGCCTCTTATTGGGTTATGGATTCCTTTTTAGCTATAACGGATGAAGATAGGGATTACAAGTTTGAAGTACTTTTCGTACATCTGGGGCGCCGATAAACATGGAGTCAGCCTTTGAAGGTTATCTTTTCTAAAAGCCGTGAAATTTGTTCGATTGAGTAGGGTTTAGGCAAAAACTCGAAGCCCTCGTAGCCACTCAGCGCCAGCTCTTCGCTGTAACCGGACGCCAAAATGATCGGCAGATCCTGTCGCCGCTTGCGCAGCTCCTTGGCCATCGCCACACCCGTCATGCCGGGCATCACCACATCAGAAAACACTGCATCAAATGTCATCGCATCAGGCCCGACCATGCGCAAAGCCTCTTCGGCATGGGTGGCCCAAGCCGTCTCGTAACCCAGATCCTGCAAGATCTGGCTCGCGAAATGCCCCACTTCCAGGTTGTCTTCAACAATCAACACCCGGGGCTTGTTTTCGGGATGCGTCAACAAGGCAGGTGCGCCCGCCTCATGCTCACGTTCGCTGCGATCCTCTGCATCGGCCAGCGGCAGGTACAGCGTAAAGACCGTGCCCTGGTCGATCACGCTCGTGACGTCAACGTTGCCGCCCGATTGCTTGGCAAACCCGAAGACCTGCGACAAACCCAGCCCGGTGCCCTTGCCCACTGCTTTGGTGGTAAAAAACGGCTCGAAGATTTGGCTCAGCATCCGGCTCGACATGCCGCAGCCGGTGTCCGCCAATGAAATGGCCACGAAACGCTCGTTGGAGCCTGCATGCCCGCGGATCGTCGGCAATGCGGCGCTTTCGGTGAGACGAAGCACCAACGTGCCTTGCCCCGCCATGGCATCACGCGCGTTGAGCGCCATATTGATCAGCGCCGTTTCAAACTGACTGCCGTCCGCGCGGATGTAACAGGCCCCTTGCGGCAAGTCGACCACCACCTTGATCCGCGCGCCGGTCATGGTGTCCAGTATGTCGCCGATGTTCTGGATACGCTGACCGGCATCAAACACCTGCGGGTTCAGCGGCTGGCGACGGGCAAACGCCAATAGCTGACTGGTCAGCTTACTGGCGCGCTCAACCGTGTCAGACACCGCATTTACGTAGCGCGCCCGGCGCTCATCCGAGAGGTGCGGCATGCGTAGAAAATCCACAGAGGAGCGAATGATCGTCAACAGGTTATTGAAGTCGTGAGCCACGCCTCCGGTGAGCTGACCGATCGCTTCAAGCTTTTGCGACTGATGCAGGGCCGCTTCGATCTGGAGCAAACGCGCGCTGCGCTCCTGCACCCGCTCCTCCAGTGTGGTATTGAGCTGCGCCAGCTCAAGCAACCCCTCGCGCACCGAAGCGTCAGCCCTGGCGCGCTCGATATGCGCCCACGAACGCTCCGTCACCTCACGCAACAACGCCAACTCATGGGCTGACCACTGACGGGGTGACCGATCATGAATGGCCATTAAAGCGGTTAAGCGCCCACCCTTGATTAAAGGCAAACAGATCGTCGCTTTCACGCCCAGCGCGGTAAAACTGGCAGCATCTTGCGCCGAAAACTCTTTCACCACGTCATTGATGACCAGCGGCTTACCCGCCTGCAATTGAGAGGCGGCCTGCTGACCAAAATCAGCCAGACTGTACTGGCCGACGATGGTCGTGGCGCCCTCTGACAGCCAGTTGTCGCGAATAAAGAAGGCATCCTGGTCCGCTTCCATTTCGGCATACGCACAGTGCGTGACGTGTAAATGCTGCGCCAGCATCTGCATGGTCGTGGCCAGGATCTCCTGCGCATCTGTGGCGTTGGCCACCGCATGGCCAATGCCGTCCAGTACAGCCAGACGCTGCGTCATATACACAGTGGCAGTGGTTTCGGTCACCGTATCCAGCATGCCGACGACCGCGCCATGCGAGTCGCGGATCGGGCTGTAGCAAAAGGTGAAATACGCCCGCTCAGGCTGCTGGCTGCGCTCAATCATCAGCGAGAAGTTTTCGATATACGTCGCTTCACCGGCAAATGCAGCGTCGGCGATTGCGCTGATTTCACTCCAGGCTTCTTTCCAGACCTCATTGAACGGTCGGCCCAGCGCCTCAGGCTTACTCCCAAGAATGGGCACAAAAGCATCGTTGTAGAGGGTGATTAAATCCTCGCCCCACACAATTGACTGCGGAAAATGTGAGGCCAACATCAATGCCACGCTGGTTTTCAACACGTCCGGCCAATCAGCCAGCGGGCCAAGCGGCGTGCTGGCCCAATCATACTGTCTGATTCGCCCAACCATTGCGCCATCGTGTTGAAGCCAGTCAGTCATAACGCCTTTACCCTGATTACTGCCATTAATCGTTGAATCGCCGACGATGATAAGTCAGGCACAAAAAAACTGCCCGACAAAGCCATCAGGCAAGCTCTCACTCTTTGTCACACATTAGACACAACACGACCGAGTCTCAGGTTCTACTGCGCGGGCTTGCGGGCTAACATGCCGCGCTGCGACTCATGGCCATCGGCCGTTAGCGATCTGAGTCAACATTGATGAACAGAGGGATTGAACGGTGAAAATTGTATTTGTGCTGCTGCTAAGCGCGCTCTCCATGCTGGCCCAGGCAGCTGACATCGGTGAGTCGTTGACGCCCTGGACGCTGAACGACCAATACGATCAGCCCTACACCCTGAACGAGCAAACCCGCATTCTGCTGGTGGCGCGCAACATGGATGGCGCCAAGCTGGTCAAAGCGGCGCTCAAAGACCAACCCAAAGGCTATCTGGAAGCGCGCAATGCGGTGTTTCTGGCCGATGTGCATGGCATGCCTTCGTTGATCGGCAAATGGTTTGCCATTCCAGCCATGCAAAAATACACCTACCGCGTAGTGCTGGACCGTGATGGCAGCATTGCCGCTCAGTACCCCGGCGCAGAAGACCAAGTGCTGTGGCTGCAACTGCAAGGCAGCACAGTGGTGTCACAACACACCTTCACCAGCGCTGAGCAATTGCAAAAAGCACTGCAAGACACGCCAGCCCAGTAAGCGACTGACTGCCCAGTTCAAAAAAAAGCCGCCAAACCCTGTGGATTTGGCGGCGTTTAGGTCGGGCCGTGTTTTAACCTTGCTTCAGTTCAAAACCACGCCCATTCCAGCTGTAACTTTCAACGGTTTCAATGCTCGGGCAGCAACGAGGGTCATCCGGCCCACTGCTCAGTGTCGTTACAGAGACACGCTGCACACCACCCGGCGTGATATCGGTCGCAGCGCCTGACACTGCCGAATGCCCCTGATACTCCCAGCCCGCACCCGAGTGGTAAAAACCCGCCAGGCTCTGGAAAGAGCCATTGCCGCCACCTTGCCCCTCAATCGTAAACAGCACCACCGCATCCGGCTGGCCGTCGCCATTGAGGTCCATGTAAATCACCTGGCGACCTTCGGTGTACTCAGCGCCACCGTCCTGAGTGGTGAGCGTAGAGGTCAGCTCCTCGATTGCCATTTGCAGCACATGATCGACCTGACCGGCGACAGGTGCGGCAACGGTGGGCGCAGCGATTACCGGCGCAGTTGCATCAGCCGTTGGCGCGTACTTGGCCGCACCTTTTTCCGTCAGGCTAAGGCCCTGCTTTTTGCCCTTGGCCACGAACTCGGCCATCAGCGCGCCTTGCATCTCTTTAAGGTCCTGCTCCGAGAACTCCATCATGCCTTTGCCGCTAAACGGTTGGGCGTCACCCAGAAACCAGCGTGAGAAAAACCCGGGGCGCACCGACTCCAGCTTGTCGATCAATTGCTCGGTTCTTTGCTCAACCAGGTCAGTCCAGAGCGGGCCAGCCTCTTTGCCCAACGACTCGACCAAGGCGTCATCTTGAGCCAGCCACCCGGCTTTGACTTGCTCCAGCAGCATGATGTTGTAGTCGATGGTTTTACTCACACAACTGTTCGTGAAGTTGCCCATGCACTCCTGGCGCAAAGCATCACGGGCCATCGAAATCTTGACGTCGCTGTAAACACCGCAGCCTGACAACAGAACGGTCAAACCAACCACACAACCTATGCGTTTCAAGGTGCTCTCCTTAACGCTCAGAAAAGCCTGAGCGACACTCCATTTATTCTGGGCACGGGGCCGCAGCCCGGTTTATCGGCAGACGGCAGCAAGGCTTGAGAACAGACAACCGAAGAGGCACCCCACCCGCTCGACAAATCGCGGGCAAAAAAAAGCCGCTATTGCTAGCGGCTTTTTTTGTATCTGGCTCCACGACCTGGACTCGAACCAGGGACCCAATGATTAACAGTCATTTGCTCTACCAACTGAGCTATCGCGGAATGGCGTCTATCTTACTGATATAAAAAGAGAAGTCAACACTTTGGATGACCTCTCTGTGGATTATTCAGATGACCTGAACAATCGCATCGGTAACGGCTTCAATGTTGCGCTGATTCAACGAAGCCACGCAGATTCGGCCGGTGTCGAGCGCGTAAATACCGAACTCGGCACGCAAGCGCGTCACTTGCTCAACGCTCAGGCCCGAGTACGAGAACATGCCGCGCTGACGCGCTACAAAGCTGAAATCATGCTCAGGGGCTTTTTTGGCCAGCAGCTCGACCATTTGCAGGCGCATGCCACGAATACGCAGGCGCATTTCGGCCAGTTCTTGTTCCCACATCGCGCGCAATTGCGGGCTGTTGAGCACCGCGGCCACAATGCTTGCGCCGTGAGTGGGCGGGTTGGAATAGTTGGTGCGGATCACACGCTTGACCTGAGACAGCACGCGCGCGCTCTCGTCTTTCGATTGCGTGATGATCGACAGTGCACCCACACGCTCGCCGTACAGCGAGAACGACTTGGAGAACGAGCTGGATACAAAGAAGCTCAAGCCCGATTCGGCAAACAGACGCACGGCCGAGGCGTCTTCTGCGATGCCATCGCCAAAGCCCTGATATGCCATGTCCAGGAACGGGATCAGCCCTTTGGCCTTTACCACGTCCAGTACGTTCTGCCAGTCGGCCGGGGTCAGGTCAACGCCGGTCGGGTTGTGGCAGCAGGCGTGCAGCACAACGATAGAACCGGCTGGCAACGCGTTCAGGTCTTCGAGCATGCCCGCACGATTTACATCGTGGGTCGCGGCATCGTAATAACGATAGTTGTGGACCGGGAAGCCTGCGGTTTCAAACAGGGCGCGATGGTTTTCCCAGCTTGGATCGCTGATCGCGACCACAGCACCGGGTTGCAGTTGCTTGAGGAAGTCTGCGCCGATTTTCAGCGCGCCGGTGCCGCCAACCGCTTGGGTGGTGATGACACGGCCAGCAGCCAGTAAAGGCGACTCGGCGCCAAACAGCAGCGTTTGAACCGCCTGGTCGTAAGCCGCAATGCCATCAATGGGCAAGTAACCGCGCGAGGCATGCTGGGCAACGCGAATCGTCTCGGCTTCAATAACGGCACGCAAGAGCGGAATTCGTCCCTCTTCGTTGCAGTAAACACCGACCCCCAGATTCACTTTGCTGGTACGGGTATCGGCGTTGAATGCTTCGTTGAGGCCCAGGATAGGATCGCGGGGTGCCATTTCGACAGCGGAGAACAGGCTCATTATTACGGCGGCTCTGAATAAGGAATGGAGGGGGTGACAACGCTCCAGCCGATTGCACTAGAGCGGTGCACAAACGGGGAGCAAGTATAAGCGCGATCAGGATTCGGGCAACAGCCGATTCCCGGATTTGCCCAAGTATTTCAGTTTATTTACCGGCCACTGGTCTAATTGCAATCTTGATCCAAATAGCCGCGTCAGACGCACGCCTTGAAACAGTCGGCCACCAGCACCATATTTACCCGTATCCTGTTTTTTCCTGCGGCTTGCGTCGTGTGCAGTCTTTCTCGCGACTCTGAGGTCCATGCCTTTATAGACGCGCAACCAGAGGTCAGATATGTCCGATTTTCAGCTCGTTACCCGCTTTGAGCCGGCAGGCGACCAACCCGAAGCCATTCGCCAATTGATCGAAGGCATCGAGGCCGGTTTGTCGCACCAGACCCTGCTCGGGGTAACCGGGTCGGGCAAGACCTTCAGCATTGCCAATGTGATCGCGCACGTAAACCGTCCCACATTGGTGCTCGCGCCAAACAAAACCCTGGCCGCGCAGCTGTATGGCGAGTTCAAGTCGTTCTTTCCCAATAACGCGGTCGAATACTTCGTCTCCTATTACGACTACTACCAGCCCGAAGCCTATGTGCCCTCCTCCGATACGTTCATCGAGAAGGATGCGTCGATCAACGACCATATTGAGCAGATGCGACTTTCGGCGACCAAAGCGCTGCTGGAGCGCAAAGACGCGATCATCGTCACCACGGTGTCGTGCATCTACGGCTTGGGCAGCCCCGAAACGTATTTAAAGATGGTGTTGCACATCGATCGCGGCGACAAACTCGACCAGCGTGAATTGCTGCGCCGTTTGGCTGACCTGCAATACACCCGTAACGACATGGATTTTGCCCGCGCCACCTTCCGTGTACGCGGCGACGTGATCGACATCTATCCGGCCGAGTCCGACCTGGAAGCCGTGCGCATCGAACTGTTCGACGATGAAGTCGAAAGCATCAGTGCGTTCGACCCGCTGACCGGCGAAGTGATTCGCAAAATGCCACGCTTCACCTTCTACCCCAAGAGCCACTACGTCACACCGCGCGAAACCCTGCTCGATGCGGTGGAGGGCATCAAGGTGGAACTCAAGGAGCGCCTCGATTACCTGCGCGCCAACAACAAACTGGTGGAAGCCCAACGACTGGAGCAGCGCACCCGCTTCGATCTGGAAATGATCATGGAGCTGGGCTACTGCAACGGCATCGAAAACTACTCGCGCTACCTCTCGGGCCGCGACTCGGGTGCCGCACCGCCCACCCTGTTTGACTACCTGCCGGCCGATGCGCTGCTGGTGATTGATGAATCCCACGTCAGCGTGCCGCAAGTCGGTGCGATGTATAAAGGCGACCGTTCACGCAAGGAAACGTTGGTGGAATACGGCTTCCGCCTGCCTTCGGCGCTGGATAACCGGCCCATGCGTTTCGACGAATGGGAACGCATCAGCCCGCAAACCATTTTCGTCTCCGCCACCCCCGGCAACTACGAGGCCGAGCACGCGGGTCGGGTGGTTGAACAAGTGGTGCGCCCCACCGGCCTGGTAGACCCGCAAATTGAAATCCGTCCGGCGCTGACCCAAGTCGACGACCTGCTGTCAGAGATCGGTAAACGTGTCGCGCTGGGCGAGCGGGTATTGGTCACCACCTTGACCAAACGCATGTCTGAAGACCTGAGCGATTACCTGGCCGACCACGGCGTGCGCGTGCGCTATCTGCACTCCGACATCGACACCGTGGAGCGGGTCGAAATCATCCGCGACTTGCGCCTGGGGGTGTTTGACGTGCTGGTGGGCATCAACTTGCTGCGCGAAGGTCTGGACATGCCAGAAGTGTCACTGGTAGCCATTCTTGACGCTGACAAGGAAGGTTTCTTGCGCTCCGAACGCTCACTGATCCAGACCATTGGCCGAGCCGCACGTAACCTCAATGGCCGGGCGATTTTGTACGCGGACCGCATCACCGGGTCGATGGAACGCGCAATCGGCGAAACCGAACGACGCCGGGAAAAACAGATCGCCTTCAACCTGGCCAATGGCATTACGCCAAAAGGCGTGTTCAAGGACGTGGCCGACATTATGGAAGGCGCCACCGTGCCGGGTTCGCGCAGCAAGAAGCGCAAAGGCATGGCCAAGGCCGCCGAAGAAAACGCCAAGTACGAAAACGAACTGCGTTCACCGAGCGAAATCAGCAAACGCATTCGCCAGCTGGAAGAAAAGATGTACGCACTGGCCCGCGATCTGGAGTTCGAAGCGGCGGCACAAATGCGCGACGAAATTGGCAAACTGCGCGAGCGCTTGTTACAGGTTTAACCCTTGATCTGTAGTCGCTGCCGCAGGCTGCGATACTGTCCATCGCAGCCTGCGGCAGCGACTACAGAGAGTCTCCCCCCCGCACATTCTCTTCGAACATCACCGCGTACAGCACCCTCGAACGACAAGGAAGCCCATGACTGCCGCCAACACCCAAAAGCCCTTTGTGCCGGGCCGGCTCGAACAGAGCTCGACCCGCATTGCCTTCTTTATTGCCGGGTTCGGTCTGGCCGCCTGGGCACCGTTGGTGCCTTATGCCAAAGCCCGTGCCGGGCTGGATGAGGCCACGCTTGGGCTGTTGCTGTTGTGCCTAGGCGCAGGCTCGATTCTGGCGATGCCGATTGCGGGCCTGCTGGCCACGCGGTTTGGCTGTCGCAAAGTCACCATTGGCGGCACGCTGCTGATTTGTCTGGCCTTGCCGCTGCTGGCCACCGCCAGCAGTATTCCCTTATTGATTGCCACGCTGTTTATTTTTGGTGCCGGGCTGGGCGGGGTCGACTCCACGGTCAACCTGCAAGCCGTCATCGTCGAGCGCGCCAGTGGGCGCAACATGATGTCGGGCTTTCATGGCCTGTTCAGTGTCGGCGGGATTGCCGGTGCTGCGGGGGTCAGCGCTTTGCTCGCGCTGGGTTTGTCGCCACTGTGGGCGATTGCAGTGGTGATTGTGCTCATCCTCGGCGCACTGGCCAAAGCCGCCCCGCACCTGCTGCCTTATGGCAGTGAAAGCAGCGGCCCGGCCTTTGCCATCCCCCACGGCGTGGTGCTGTTTATCGGTGCACTGTGCTTTATCGTGTTTTTGGCCGAAGGCGCGATGCTCGACTGGAGCGCGGTGTTTTTAACCACTGAAAAAAGCATGGGTGATGCCTATGCCGGGCTTGGCTACGCGGCGTTTGCCTTGACCATGACTGCCGGGCGCTTGTTCGGTGACACTGTGGTCAAGCGCCTGGGGCCGACACGCGTGATTGTGATGGGCGGATTATTCGCCGCGCTGGGGATGGGGCTGGCCACGCTGGCGCCGGGCTGGGAAGTGGCGCTGCTCGGTTATGCACTGGTCGGGGCGGGATGCTCAAACATTGTGCCGGTGCTGTACTCCGCCGTGGGCAAGCAAACCGTGATGCCCGAGCACATTGCCGTGCCAGCCATCACGACCCTGGGTTACGCAGGCATTCTGGCAGGCCCGGCCGCTATCGGCTTTATCGCGCATGCCAGCAGCTTGAGTGCCGCGTTCCTGTTGATCACCGCCCTGCTGATGGCCGTGGCCATCAGCGGACGCATTTTGCGGGTTTAACTGCACATCCCCCGTAGGCGCTGACGATCGCTACCGCGCACGGCTGGTCAGCGCCTGCGCTACCCGGCACTCGGCGGGTTAAAAACCGACGCTGGCCTGCACGAAGAACGTACGCGGTTCACCCAGGTACAACCCTGAGTTGTTGTCGCTGGAACGGGTGAAGTACTCCTGGTTGAACAGGTTTTTGATCCCCGCTCCGACTTTCAGGTTTGACGCTTCTGGCCCGAAGTCATAGCCCACGCGCGTGGTCCACGTTGCATAACCATGAATGTCGCCGTACTGGCCGTCTGCGGTCGGCTCAGTGATGTACACTCCGCCCGTTCCCGGTGCGCGCTGCTTGGACTGGGCAAACATGTCCACGTTGTAGGTCCAGCGATTGACCGCGTAACGCAGCCCCAGGTTGACCACCTGGCGCGAATACAACGGCAAGTCACGGCCTTTGAAGTTCAAAATGTCGCCTTCAGAAGTGGCCTTGGTGTAGGTAAAACCTGCATTGGCGGTCAAGCCGTCAAGGCGCGGGTCCAGGCTTGCCAAGTCGTAGTGAATCGAGGTTTCCAGCCCTTGGTGTTTGGTCGCGCCCAGGTTGGTCCAGCCGATGTCGTTGCTGATGTATTGCAGTTCATCGGCAAAGTCGATGTAGAACAACGTGACTTCACCGCCCCACACGCCATTGTCATAGCGCGTGCCCAACTCATAGGTCTTGGCTTTTTCAGGTCGCAAACCGGCGGCGGTCTGATCGCCGGTGCCGCCCTGCCCCAACTGGAAATACTGCAAGCTGCCAAACGAGGTTTCGTAGTTGGCAAACAGCTTCCAGGCGTCCGAGAGGTGGTACATCACGCTCAACGCCGGTAACGCTTCGTTGCTGTCGATGCTGCGGTTCTTTTCCTGCACCGGCTTGCCTTTGGCGTCCAACACCGGGCGGTCGTGCCATTGCGTACTGATGCGCTCAAAGCGAATGCCGGGGGTCACGGTCCAGTTACCTACATCAATTTTGTCGTCGATGTAGAACGAGTTAGCCTCCGTGCCACCGGTACGGTCCTGATACACATGTCCGTCGCCTTTTGGCCCCACCACGGGCACGTTGTTGACCAACTGAAGTTGGCTGGCCTGCTCATGCATGGCTTCTTTGAGGTAGCGATAACCGACTCCGACTTCCTGCGTAACCGGCCCCAGCGTAAACACATGGGACAGCCGCGGTTCGATGCCGTAGGTGTGATAGTTGCGCGGATACGAGGCCAGCGTTTCAAGGTTGCGCGCGGCAATGTTGCTGCCACGAAAACTGTCGGTGTAATAGGTCAGCACTTCAAACTGGGTCTGATCGTCAATCTGGCGCAGGTACTTGAAGGACACGTCCTTGCGCCGTCCGCTGAAACCGTCATAGTCGCGCACTGACTGATACGGGTCGGCATCAAATTGCTTGTGCGTCAGACCGCCAGGCATGTCAGCGGTCGCATCGTAATAGTGAAAATTGAGGCTGAAATCGTCTTGATCGGTCGGGGCCCAGTGGGTTTTGAGCAACACGTCGTCAATGTCGTTGTCATTATTGCGCGCGCGGTAACCATCGCCCTTGACGCCGGAGTACAACAGCGCGGCACCGATGCCGTTGTCTGCCGTGCCGCCCAAAAAGGCCGTTTCCATGTGCTTCCAACCGCCGCGCTCGGAGGTTTCAAGCGTGGTGCCGACTTCACCCTGGAACGTCTCGGGAATGGCGCGAGTCACAAAGTTGATCACACCGCCCACGTTCTGCGGCCCGTAACGCACCGAACCGGCGCCACGCACCACATCAATGCTGTCCAGATTACCCGCCGACCACGGTAAGCTATTTTCTAATAAAATGAGATAGAACCTACCCGGAGCCGATTCAATGCCCAAGGCATACGCATACGTCAGATGGTCAACCGCCTCGCAAGGCGAAGAAGGCCGAGACAGCCACGACCGTCAAACCACCCCACTCCAAGCATTTACAGAGGTCACAGGCGTCCCCGTGGTCGAAACCGTTATCGACAAGGGGATCAGTGCATTCCGTGGTGCAAACGCCCGGATCGGCCAGTTAAAAGGGTTGTTGGACAGGATAGAGAGTGGAGAAATTGAGCATGGCGACTACATCA
>NZ_JYLF01000006.1 GCF_001043055.1 Pseudomonas weihenstephanensis | reverse complement strand
CGGTTTTGATCGCGCCTCCCAGTTTCCAGCCTTGTGAAATGCCGATGACCTTCTCTTCAGGGACACCGGCCTCGACCAGGGCATCGAGAATCGCGCCGATACCTGCCGGATCGAGACCGACCTTGTCAAGCAAGCCGGACTGTTCTACTCGGGCGACCAGACTGGCGACCTGCTCCACGTCTTGGCCGATCTGCTCGACCAAGGTGAGGTTTCCGTCTTTGGCGAAGTCGTGAAAGTTGGCCGCCACAGTTTGCCGCCGGGTCAGCACCGAAGGGTGAGCCCATGCGTGGTTCCATAGCAGCCATTCGCGTGTTTTTCGGTGTCTGCCAATTGCGGCAAAGCCCAGCAGGTCGTCCAGTCCGCCGCCATCGATGCCGATGTCGATCACTTCGCACATACGCAGCAGGTCATCGAAGCTCAGCCCTGGGCGTTTGCCTTGAATCTCCCAAAAGTCGGCACCGGCCCAGCGCTCGGAGAGCAGCGCTAAACCGACTTCGATGTTGGCGTGCTTGGCCAGAAATCCCCGTAGCTCTTCTTCGCCCGCTTCCTGCGCCATTTTGAAGCTGCGCAGCAGGAAAGCTTCGTCCACCGAGAACCCCATATTCGGGTTAACCAGGTGGAAGTTCTCGATCAAGCGGGCCTCACCGCTTTTGATCATTGACTGCGGAAACTCGTAGATCACAGGCAGGAACTGGTTGTCATCAATACGCCCGTCACGCACAGCGCGGGAGTATTTGAGCTTCTCGCGGAACACACCGGCAGGCGGCTCGTTGGACTGCGTGGTCAGCCAGATCACAAAACCTTCAGGCCGTGACGCCAGACCGCCCGTGGCTTCGCGGATAATGTCCGGTGCCTTGACGTTCTTGCCAAATAGCCAAGCTTCGTCGATCAGCACGCCGACTGCTTTCTTACCGCCGACCGTATCGCCATCGGCGGCCACAACCTTGAGCGTGGCACCGGTTTCGCGGTGAGTGATGGTGCGCAGGTGCGGCTGAACGTGCATCAGGTCGCGCAGTTCCTCGTCGTGCTTGACCATGTCGGCCGCTGGCTTGAACGAGTTGTCAGCAATTTCCTTGGTCGGAGCCAGGATGATGAACTCAGCCGACATGCGCCAATTACGAATCAATGCGGTGAGCATTATCCCGGCTGCAATGGTCGACTTGGAGTTTTTCTTCGGAATACACAACATGTACTCAGAAATCAGCCGGCGACCGGTGGTGTAGTCGTAGGCGCCGAAGATGGCCCCGGCAAAGTCGAACACCCACTCGGCGCATGATTCGCCAATGGTTGGGCTGCCCGGTGCATCGACGATCTTCAGTTCGCGTAGCACGGCCAGGCCGGCTTCGGCTTCCTGCGGGAATAACGGTGCCGGGATGATCGACTGCCCCAGGCGCAGCTTTTGCTCCCAGTCAGGGCATGCGGTCGTCCATTGCATTTACTTGACCGCCTTCAAAGGTGGAGGGCTCGCACCGAAGCGCCCTGCTCCGGCAACCTTCGCCGCGTTTTCTCGTTCGGTCTTTTTCCCGGTCTCGCCTTTGCGCGGGTGCATAAAGGGCATCAGCGCTTTGGCGGCATCGACCCGCAGCTTTGAGTCGGCCTCATGGTCATTCATGGCTGCCAGCAGGAACGCTTTGGGGTCGGAGAAGGACAGCGCCTTGTTCAAATCGAAGCCGGGGCTGTCATCGGAATCAGCTGCTTGCGGCGCATCAGCAGCCGGGTGTTGCGCTGCTGGAGCTTTAACAATTTTGTTAACTTTTTTGTTAAAGGTCGTGCCGGCCATTGCGGCTATAACGTAAGGGTCTTTAGCCAGCCGTGATCCGGCCGCCGATGCGCTGGACGCCGCATAGCCTGCGGCGATTGCAGCGTCCTTGTTTGAGGCACCGCCCCGCAAAGCGTCGACGAATGCCCGCTTCTTGGGTGTTAAAGCCATTAACAAAAATTCCTGAAAAGGCAAAAAATGTGCGCGTGCGGGAGGGGGTGGTGTCCGAGACAAAAGGTCTGGAGGTTTCGACCCGCCCCCCCTTGCTCAAGCTGTGAATCTCAACAGCCGAGATGAGCAATGGATTCGCGAGCCGTCTTGACCTTGTGGCAAGGGATGCAGAGCGCCTGAAGGTTGCTGTCGTCTTCGGTACCGCCTTGGGCCAGGTTAACGATGTGGTCAACCTCAAGGCTGTGAGTGACCAGACCGCAGTTACGACAGGTGTAGTGATCCCGCAACAAAATGGTCTCTCGCTTGCGACGCCAAGGACGCCCGCCGCGACCAGAACCCCAGCCTTCGCTGCCCGCAGCCTCAGCGAGTGAGGTCATTTTGCGGCCTTCATGCGGCTTAATGCGGGACTTGAGGCTAGGTAACTTGGCCATCAGATACGCTTTCCGCTGATATAGGTTTGCGGCAATGCATCCGGGTCAGGTTCGTCGTCACCCTCGTCTGCCAACGCTGTGATCAGTTGGGTCTGTTGAGTCGCTATCCGTTCGAGGATCGCGGTCTGCTTGATCTGCTCGGCCAGTACCTGGCTTAACAGGCCAGCCAAGGAGTTCTGCGGCTCGTTCATATGCAATCGCCTTCCACTTGTTAAGTCGTGCGCGCCGGGCGGCGCATCCGTTACAGGCCATCATTCCAATCGCCGTGGCAGCTTGAAGTCAGCGAAGCGGTCAGCAAAGTCAGCGATCTTCTTCACACCCAAGAAGCCAATCCAAATGCCTGCAGGTGTGGCCAGACTGGACGGCAGGCCGAAGTACTCCAGCACCGCAATCAGGCTGGTGGTGAGCAACATACAGATGGTCGCTTCAAGCATCGCCTGCCGCCGAGTACCACCGCCGTAGATGATGCGGGCCACTGCCATCGCAGCTGATGCTAACGCCGCGTAAATAGTCGGCGAGTGCTGACTAAGCCACGCAAGCGCGATCACCCAAGTGTCTGGCTTATCAGGCATATGAGGCATCCGGTGTCCTCCCTTGCGGGGAGTGAAATAAGTTCGGCCCCGACAGCACTCCCGGCTTGGAGCTACGGGTGTGGCGGAGCCGAAAACGAAAAAGCCCCGGCAAATGCCAGGGCTCAGTGAACTGTAGAAAGCAAAAAGCCCCGCTCAATGGCAGGGCTTTTACTGGTCGATCCTCATAACGCGCAAAATCGACATGATGGGGTTAATTTACGGCCACTTCGCCACTCAGTCAAGCCGCATCTATAAAGATTTCCTCCCGGTCAAAAATCTCTGTTGCGTGTATCACTGCTGCCTCCTCCAAGGCTTCCAACCGCTTGTGGATACCTAAACGCCATCTATGCCGCGTGCGCTCAGGCGATGCTTCAAGATCCCAAGTGTTCATGTCATAGAACTCCGCAGGCAGCACGATCATGTCTGTTGAGCGCTTTCCAGACTGAACGCCCTTAAGCTTCGGAATGGCCCAGGCAGTCACAGCTTTATAGATGAATAGTTGCGGTGCTGGTGAGGCAATCCGGCTTATTAACCGCCCTATGGCCGCGACTTTGTTGGCCTTGTGCGTCGAGTACTTCGCCACCAGAACATCCCAATGCGCCGGGGCCAGTTCACGGTGCAACAAGGCATACAAGCAGCAGTCATAGTCGAATTTGTCACGCACCGAGATACCAGCGCCCTGCCCGCCCGAGCGTAATTCAGCATCAATCAGTTTCTGCCAGCTTTGCTTAGTGGAGTTATCGATGTTGTCTGCTGCAAGCACACGCACCAAGGTGCCCATCACGTCTTTATAAAGAGCCATCACTCAGTCTCCTTGGCTGCTGATCGGGCAGATTTCAAAGCTCGTAGACCCCATCTGGTCGGCCCAATGATCTGTTAAGCACGAATAGCGCTGTAGCGTGCGAAGGTGGCGCGGATCAACACCCGCAAGATTGCTTACGACTGTGCCTCCTTCCGCATTACGTATCAGACCATCAGCGGTCACGATCCAAAGGCCTGAGACATCAGCATCGAAGTAGCCGTCCTGAAGAAACACCGAGCAATATGGGGCAACGAACTGGACCAGATCGACAGAGCGCCCGATGTTTTCCGTAATGCTGAAGGCTCCGGTGATCATCGCCAGACCCCCTGCGCTGAGGTTATCTGCCATTTTTAATCCTCGCCTATGGTTGATTTCTGAATGGTACTGCATGCCACGCCGTTAGCGGCCTCCAGCGTATTTCCGGATTCTTTGAATCTAACGCCTGTCTGCCCGTGGATCAGGTTCAAACCCTTCTGATCTAGATGCGCGTGCCACTTCTCCAGCGCATCACGCTTTCGGTTCATCACGTCCGACTGGATGTACACCTGCACGTTGTGGCCCATCGCATGGTTGATCAGCAGCTCACCAATCAAGTGATCAACACCGAGAACAGCCCAACCCGTGCGCGCAAGCTTGCGCAGGTCGTGACTGGTCCAGTCGCCCTTCCCCAAGCGGGTAAACACTGCGAAAGACTGCCCTTCACTCAACGCCTTACCATTGCGCGCCGGGAACAAGTACTGGCCGTCATAGCCGCGGGCGATTTGATTTTCTCGGTACTGGATCAACAGGCTGCGGACTTGCTCAGTCAGCGGCAGGTGATGCTCAACACCGGTCTTGGTGTGCTCAGCCGGAATGAACCACTCACCCTCGGCCAGACTGATATGCGACCAGCGCGCTTGCCGGGTCTCACCAATGCGTGTGCCGTGGCACAGCATCATCAGGGCCAGCATGGCGTCAGCCGGTTCGCTATCCATCACCTGCCCCAACTCACCAAGCAAGTCCTGCAACTGCACCCCGCGCAAACGAGACGGTTTGATGCTCACCTTGGCCTTTGAGAAGTCCTTGAACTTGATGCCCGCCATCGGATTGGACGTGATCAGGCCCAGCGCCAAGGCCTGACGGAACGCCAAAGCCAGCAACTGGAACGCCAGACGCACGTAATCGATTGAAAGGGTTTCTTGCAGTGGCCACATCAGCAGCTTGTCGAGCGCCGCCTTGTTGACCTCAACCAACGGCAAATCGCCCAGGCGCGGCAGCAGATGGCACTTCATTGCCGAGGCACCGGTATTCTTGCGCTTGGCCGAAAGATTGCGGTCACGGGCCATGCGATCGGCATACCAGGTGAGCAGTTCACCCGTGGTCGCCCACTGCGAAATAGCCGAGCCAGCATCAGCCGAAACCCGCAGGCGCACAGAGGGCAACGCAGCCAGCACCTGCTTGGCGCTCAAGTCCGGGAACGCGCCGATACGGTGCCAACGGCGCTTATTGACCAAGTACCAGGAGCCTCGGGTGCGGTTCTTGCCAAACCGAAAATGCAACGCAGGATGGCCGGCATCACGCAGGTCCCGCACGTGCTCAATCTTGGCATTGCGACCAATCTCCGCATCCGACAGCTTCACGGTCAGGGTTTTGATTTTGGTGTTCACAGGGCACCTTCCGGTTGAGGCTGCCGGTCGACAACCTCGTAAGTGTTGGGCCACATCAGGCGGCCAAAGGTGTGGGCCACGCCTTCATGCTCAAACAAGGCCACGGCGCGGTCAGGGCCGTAGCTCAAATCGAGCTTGTACGAACAGCAGTGAACGGCCCAGCGGAACGCACTCGGCTCAGCCGGGGCGAGATTGGGGTTAGGCATCAGGATTTATCCTTGCTGTAACGGCTGGCCATACTGGTGACCTTCTGAACCTTTGGCGTCTCGACCCAGCCCGCCGCCAGTTGCTCAAACCGGCTGTACTGACCCAGAAAGGCCGTGCGTACGGTCCCGGTTTCGATGTCCCGGCCTTTGCCGATGATGATTTCTGCGATGCCTTTGGCGTCGCTGTGTTCGTGGTAAACCTCGTCGCGGTACACGAACAGGATGATGTCCGCGTCTTGCTCAATGGCCCCGGACTCACGCAAGTCGGAGTTGATCGGGCGCTTGTTTGGGCGCTTTTCACATTCGCGTGATAGCTGGCTCAGCAAAATCACCGGGATACCCAGCTCACGGGCCATAAGCTTGGCGCTGCGTGTCATGTAACTGATTTCCTGCTCACGGCTGAACGTGCGCGAATCGGAGTCCATCAGTTGCAGGTAATCGATCACGATTAAATCCAGACCGTGTCGGCGCTTGTGTCGACGCGCAGCCGAACGAATCCGGTTGATCGTCATTGACGCCCGGTCTGAGATAGATAATTTGGAGTGCTTGAGCTTTCCCGCAGCGCTCATCAACTCAGCGCCATGGGTCTGCGGCGCTGTACCGTTCTTGATCAGTTGCAGCGGGATTCGGCCTTCGGACGCCATAAAACGATCCAGCAGACCTGTACTGTTCATCTCCAGGCTGAACGCCATGACACTCTTGGCCTCGCGGATCGCAACGTGGGAAGCAATGTTCATGGCCAAGGTGGTTTTACCCATCGCCGGACGGCCCGCAATGATGATCAACTGCTCAGGCTTCAAGCCTTGCAGCTTGGCGTCCAGGTCAGGAATGCCAGTAGACAACCCGTCGATGCCCTCCCCCCGATCAGCGCGAGCCTGCAAAACCTCGATGTAGTCATCCAGCATGTCTTCGGCCATGACCACCTCGGACGTTGCGGACTGCCCGTCGATGGCCTGCGCTTCAGCCTGCACCGCTGCGACCTTGTCCACAGTTGGCTGGTCGCTGTGAGCGATCTCGTTGATGCGGTCGCTCAATTCGATCATGGCCCGGTCGAGGCTGCGCTCACGAACCGTGAGGGCGTACGACGCGGCGTTGGCAGCGCTTGGAACGTTGCGGGTAATTTCAGACGCGTACCAAATGGCTTTCTTGCCACTTGGCAGCTCGCCGATGTGGATGCCCACCGTCACGGGGTCAACCGGCTTGCTGTCAGCGTGCAGGCTCAAAATGCCGCGATACAGGGCAGCATTGTCCTGATAGTAAAAATCACCGACAGCCAGGTCAGCACTCAGGATGTCGATCAACTCAGGACGCAGGAACATCGCGCCCAGCACACCGTGTTCAGCCTCAACGCTGTAGGGATCACGCATTGTAATTACCCTCCACAACCTTGACGAAGTTGCTCGGCTTGATCAGCCAGTCAAACGTTGCCCGGAAAGGCTTTGCACCATCGCGACCGCTCTCCGCGCCCATCAGGAAAGTGCTTGCGCTCACCAGCGCAAAGAAGTCAGCCCAGAATTCAAGATCCTGATGAACTTCGCTTTCGGCCCATCGCGCTTTGATCTTGGCTCTCCGATCCTTGGTGAGCATTGCAACTTGTGGCAGCCCCGGAAGGGCTTGGTTGAACAAGTCGACGATGGCTTGCGGATCGCATTTCAGCTTCGAGACTTTCGACGAATTCACACCCTCGACAAGAGGTGACGGTTCAATTGATGGTTCCTTTACGGTTCTGGGGGCATATGGCGCCGGGGTATCCGGCATCTCCTGCCGGGGTGGTGGGGCATCTGCTGCCGGGGGGCATATGGCGCCGGGGGCATATCCTGCCGGGGTGATGGTGTACCAAGTGGATCGGCCGTAGCGCTGATTGCTAACCAATACACCCGCCTCTTCCAACCAACGCAACGCATCCCGTACAGCCCGCTCGGAGAGACAGGTACGAACACCAATTGTGCTGATCGAAGGCCAGCAAACTCCATCATCATTGGCGTTATCCGCAAGGCTGATCAACACCGCTTTTTTAGTAGCGGTCATGCCTTGCAACGGCCAGCACGCGCTCATGATGACCGTACTCACAGTAGGCCGCCGGAAACGACTTGAGCACGATCCTGTGCGTTGTGGGTATTGTTTGAAAATCGTTTGGTGCTCATAATAGCCCCCTGCAGTTGTAGTGAAGAAGCCGGGGTGCAACCCGGTTTTTTTATGCCTGCGATTTGACTGCTGGATGGATTAACAGCTAATCCGAGGTTCTGCCGCTGGGCCAAAAGCGAGCGGATACTGCAATCACCAGCAAGCGTTTAGGCGACTTGAAGTTTTGTAGGTTGGGATGGGAATGGACGCAGTTCACTGGCTTTGAAAATGCCAGCTGAAAGCTCAAGAACGCGAATGTGCCTCCCAGCAGCAATAGCTTTGTAGATAGCCGGAGGGGTCACACCCAGAAGCCTTGCGGCTTCGGACTGCCCTTTCTCGGCCACGAATTCATCGAGGGAAGTCTCTTTCATGGTCGTACCTCAGGTGTTAATGAGCACGATATTAACCATCTGTTAATCAACTATCAATACCGATGGTTTCTTCTTTGTTTTAACCATTGGTAATAGATTCCCCCCATGACTAAAAAGCGCATCCTCCCGCCAGACCGCCTTGCCGAGTGCAAGGCTGCTCACGACCTATTTCTCTCGAAGAAGAATGAGCTGAAACTCAGCCAGAGAAAGATTGCGGACGCTGCTGGGGTTACGCCGGCGGCGGTGAATTTGTATTTCAAAGGCATTAACCCTTTGAACGCACAATTCGCAGCAGTCCTTTCAGAACAGCTTCAAGAGCCCGTCGAAAAGTTCAGTCCACGACTGGCCGCAGAAATAGACAAACTCACTAGAGCCACCCCGGATCGGTCGCTCCCCACTTCAAATGCAGTGATGATTGGCCCGCTAGACACGTGGGACGACGAAACTCCGCTCGACGATGACGAGGTATACGTGCCGTTCCTCAAGGAAGTGGAACTGTCTGCCGGCCAAGGCCGCAGCTGTATCCAGCAATCTCCAAGACAAAAACTACGCTTCGGAAAGCTCACCCTCAGACGCCAGGGAGTACAACCTGACGAAGCAGTATGCGTAACCGTGCGCGGCAATAGCATGGAGCCAGTTCTGCCGGACGGGAGCACTGTCGGGGTTGACCAGGGAACAACCACAGTAAGCGATGGGAAAATGTATGCGATCGATCATGGCGGACAGTTGCGCGTAAAAACACTTTATCGCCTGCCCGGTGGTGGCGTACGGATGCGAAGCTTTAATCGCGAGGAGCATCCCGACGAGGAATACTCGCTAGGCGACATGCAGGAGCACGAAATCGTGATTCTAGGCCGTGTTTTCTGGTCATCTGCACTCTGGTAACCAATAAAAAATCCACCTAGTCCCGCCTTAGTGCGGGATTTTTTTCGTCCAAAGAAAAATAGTTAACCATCGGTATTGACCGACGGCATACACCGATGGTTAACTTTCTCCTGTCGCCAACGCACCGGCAGCACGGCAGAGATGCCAGGGGCAACCCGAACGCTCTTTAACAACGAATTGATGCACAGCGCCGAACGGGAAAGGTCGTTAGCGCACTCATAGGCTGGAGCCTCCCTGAGTGCTGCCGTATCGACCTCGGTAAGTCGGCGTGCAGTAACCCACCGTTAGAAATGGAGGATTTGCACCAATGCACATTTGAGCGATTCACCTGCGCGGCGTGGCAAGCCTGAAGGCTGCGCCCTACACCCTTACAGGCAGCGGACAGTCAGGCCGAGGATGTGACCGCGCATCAGCCGAAAGGTAGGCCTACCCCAGCGCACCAGGACAACTTGATGCAGAACCCCCAAGCCGTCGCCAGTAGCGGGCTTGGGCGCGTCACGGACACTTTCACCGCTGCACCTGGGCAACCGGGTGCATTGGGAAAACAACCGAGAACACATCATGGAATCGACAATCGTTGACGGCGCATGGAAAGGCCACCTCGGCCGTGGCCTTGCGCCGCGAGAGCTGCAATTCGTCTTATCGGTCGCTCAAGGCCTAACCGCCAAGGAGATCGCCAGAGTGTTCGGCATTGCACCGAGCACCGTGGTCAAGCGTCTGGCCAACGCCATGTTCAAGCTTGGCGTTCACCGCCAAGGCGCGCTGGTCGCCGAAGCCATGCGCCGCCAGATCATCACCCCGCTGTGCCTGCTGCTGGCTGGCCTGATCGCCATCCACACCGCCACTGACGACCAAATGGCCCGCCGCGACCGTCGCCCCACTGAACGCCGCTTCGCCGAACTGCGCCTGATACGCCGCGCAGAAGCGGTCGAGCTGATCGGCTGACAAATACGGACAGCATCACTTCTGCCCATTCATTGAGTGGGCTTTGGGATGCGGACGAGAACACACCGCTTGGCGGCCCCCTGCACTCACTACCACTCAATACAACATGTAGGATTTGCAGTCATGCACATTTAAATCACCAGGGCCCGCCGACTCTGCGCGCCCCGGCCTTGCTCTCACATACGGAGGCGTTGTTGAGAGCGCTACACAGCCCGGTTTCGACCGGGCTTTTCAATTCTGCGGTTATTCGTGAGTACTCCGCCCGACGCTTGAGCGCTGACGAATACCCGTAACTCTGTCGAGGACCGACCATGCACCCAACCTTCACCCAGCGCCGCGCCATTCTCGATGGGTTGCGCGAACGCACACGCCAAGCCACTGCTGATTTCTACCAGAAGCCAAACGTCATTGCCCCGCCACTGGCTCCTCGCTTCATCGTCAAGCCAAGCGGGGGGAAACAATTTCGCATTAATTGAGCACGCTACCAGCAAGATCATTATTGAGCGCTTCGGACATAACAACGCCACCGGACACGTGCCCAAGCAAAGCGGAGCAGTGTCAAACTGTTCGGAAAAGCTCTTCACATTTGGGCATTACGCATCGGAATAATAATGACCGTCATCATAGCTTATGTTGCTCACAGATAAGTCGAATTAACAGTTCTGTAAACATAATTTTCACCGTACCCAGCCCTAACTACAACATATCGAATATGCATCGATACACATTTCATGTAGCAATCTTCCAAACGTAGGAACCGCAATATAAGGACACACGAACAAGAAATTCAAAAAACCAGCATCAACTCTTACAAAACCCAAAAAACAAAGTACCCCCCTTTATTATAGGAATCCATTATGGAAATTGCTGCAATTCATATTATTGCCAATGAACCACCCGTCGGCATGGATGGGATGCCAGGCGGCACAGGCATGAGTATGGTAGGAAGAGGAAATATAGGTACCACAAGCAACTTTGGTAGCGAATGGAGAGGCATGAGCCAAACCGAACTTAATCAGATGACAGCAGGGCTGAACCTACATTATCTGCGAGGGCGCATAATTCAGAAACTCCAACTAGTACAAGATCATGTTGAAGCAATTTATGCAAAATCTACTACCCCACTGAGTACTCTGGTTGAGCAAGATCTCGTTGCGGCAGGTATCAGCAACACCAAAACCCCGCAAAGCCTTGCAGGCAATAAAACGATTATCGACAATCTGGTCAGTTCGCGAAAACAGAACCTCGAAGCCACCATCAGAATCGCTAACACTTTCTCTGGGGGAGACCCCCTAGTACTTTCCAAGTCACAGCGGACAGATATTGGTATTAAATCTATGGGGCTTGCTATTCGTGAGTTTCCTGTACGCACCAATGAAATACTAAATAGCTACGAATCTTCTTACAGAGCGGCTAAGAATGCCAAAATCATTGCTCAACTTATTGAGCAACTCGAAGCTAAATCCACAGCACTATCACTTTTGCTTAATACCTCCACTATCACATCGACCGGAACCGCACAACTGAGTGCAATGGCGGGATCTGTTGCTCTATCACCAGGCTCGGCGCTGACACTGGATGCAGTCTTGAAAGCCGCTGTAGCATTATTTGAATCACTGAAGCACGCTGCGACCTTGGAAACCACTGCAAGTGTAGCGAGCCGATGGATTCCGTTTGCCACATTGTTTTGGCCATCCAACCTTGGTAATAGCGATCTTTACCCACCAGACCGCGCAAAAACTACTCTGACCCTCCCCGCAAGCATTCTTGTCAATCATCCGACTAAAAATCTTGCTGCAGAATGGTTAAAGGTCGCATTGGCAAAAGGAACTGTGGACGTTCCATATCGAATTTACGGAGATTCTACAAAGTATTCAGTCATTGCTACACAAGCCAGTGGCGGAGTTTCGCCAAAGGTCGCTGTAAGACTTCTGACGCTCGACAGGGCGCTAAATGCTTACACCTTCACCACGACGAGTACCCCACCACGCATCTTAGTATTCCCTATTGCCTCGCCAGGCAACAGCTCCTCAACAACGCCTATAACCCCCGTGGATGTCCCCGTTTACACCGGCTTGACGCTGACTCCAATTGAGGTAAAAGCTCAAACCTTGCCAGCTGTCGACCAATTGGATCTTCAAGATTGTATTTATTGCTTCCCAGTGGACTCTGGACTGCAGCCTATTTATGCAGTATTTAACTCCCCCTATGAGGGTGCAACCACCAAAGGCCAACACAGCGGACGCATGTACAACCCAGACCAAGCTGGTGGCCCAACCCAAAATCTCGACTGGAAGAAAGCTTCGGTCACTAAAGCCGGCATAGATCTGGTAAAACTGCATACGGGGCGATTCGCCCCCTCAGATGCCAATAAAATCATGACTGAGCGTCTCGAAAAAATCCTAAAGGGCGAAATAGCTATCACTGACGTCGACAAACGCTTTTACACGCACGAACTGAGGGAGCTTGAGCGATACAGGTCTCTTGGGGTTGCCGACGGCATTGAAGGAAACGTATGGAATAACGCTCACACTGCAACTCTAGAAGACTTCAAACTCAAAGATTCTTCTGATTTATTCTATACACCAGATGCAATAATCGCTGATAACAAACAAGTATATGGAGAATAAGATGAACGACATTAATGACGTAGTCATTACAGAAAACCCACGAGATGTCATTCTTTTTGCTACTAGAAATAAAAAAATTATCTCATACCCTGCTCTGGATAGACTTTACAGCAGAAATAACTGGGCAAATATCTCTAACAATATTGAACTCTTAAAGCTCGTTGAGGCCATGACGCTGGAAGGCTTGATTGAGCATGCAGACGGAGGCTACAGAAACGGGCCCAACTGGAAAGAACCAGCATTCATTACCAAGAAAAATACTCCATCAAGTAAATAGTATTCCTCCGAAGAAAACCCAGGCACACTGGGTTTTCTTTAACTTTATAATTCACACCACCAAAAAACCCAGCACAATTCGTGCTTTTTATTTCTAACGTAATACAAAAAAACATTTTAAAAATATATTAAACCAAACTTTCTTCCCCAGAGTAGGGCCAAATTATTCGCAACACACGCTACAGAGCTATAATTATCACACCCTAGAAATCCTCAAGCTAATGACAAGATATTTAGCCAACCCCATCAGGCACTGCAGCCTGCGGGAGACATGGAGCCATCTCTATGCTTACAAAAAATATTGGCGAACGTATCGACGCCCGATGCACCCGTTGCGGCGGGCGGTACTTTCAGATTAACGAAGAGTTCATCAACTTAGTTAGAAACGAGGTGATTGCCGGCAAGATTAGCACCGTTAGCTCTACGGACAAGCTTAAAGCAACAGGGCGCCTACTCGGCCGCTGTCGTCAGTGCGGCCACGACTGGGCTTTCCGAAAGAATCCACTCACTTCATAAACTCCCCCCAGAGAATGGAATCAACATGGCAAAGATCATTACACAGATCACTGCCCGCCTCCCTCGCTTGATGGAGGCCGGTGAATACAGAAAGCTGCGTTACGCGGGGGGATAAACCCAGCCTGCAACAAATCAAAAAATGGATAGAAGAAGGCGAAGTGCTGGGTGAGGTAAAAGGCGAGATGTATTTCGTAGACCTGCAGGCCGCAATCATGGGATCAAGTGATCCTCTGCTCGCTCAGATGCTGCAGCTTGGGTAATGGCTTCAAGGCCTCGCACTCTTAAAAATCGCAAGCTTCCCCCAAACCTCTACCCCATTGGCAAATACTGGCGGTACCGCAACCCCATCACCGGCCTGATGACCAGCATCAACCGCCACCTTGAAGACGCCATCAAGCTGGCCAGGGCTGCCAACGCGAAGCTGGCTCCTGTAATGGCCGGTGTCGGTGAACTGCTCATAATCCTGACAGGCGATCGCCTACCCACAATACGCAACCTGGTGGAGCGCTTTGAGGCTGAATGGCTGAAAGATCGCGGCTATGCCGCTCGCACTTTGGCAGAGATCCAATTCAAGCTGGAGCGTTACCGGCAGGACTTGGGGGATCAGCTGATAGGTCAGCTCGATGTGCTTGCCGTTGCTGAATACCTGGACGGGTTCAGCAACAACGCCTACACCAAGCACCGCGGCTTACTGGTGCAGATCTTTGCCTTTGCGGTAGCCAAAGGATTAGCAGAGCGGAGATCGGCTGACAAATACGGACAGCATCACCTCTGCCCATTCAATGAGTGGGCTTTGGGATGCGGACGAGCACACACCGCTTAGAGGCCCCCTGCACTCACTACCACCCAATACAACACGGAGGATTTGCAGCCATGCACATTTAACTCACCAGGGCCCGCCCACTCCGCGCGCCCCGGCTTTGCTCTCACATACGGAGGCGTTGTTGAGAGCGCAAGACAGCCCGGTTTCGACTGGGCTTTTTCATTCCTGCGGTTATTCGTGAGTACTCAGTCCAACGCTTGAGCGCTGACGAATACCCGTAACCCTGTCGAGGACCGACCATGCACCCAACCTTCACTCAGCGCCGCGCCATTCTCGATGGGTTGCGCGAACGCACACGCCAAGCCACAGCTGATTTCTACCAGAAGCCAAACGTCATTGCCCCGCCGCTGGCTCCTCGCTTCATCGTCAAGCCAACTGGCAGCAACACTTTCGAAGTGATCGAGCGCGCCACGGGCAGGATCATCACCGAACGCTTCGGTCACAACAATGCGACCGCCCATGCTCGCGAGCTGGAAGCCAAGAAAGATCAGTTCGATGTGAAACAGTTCGGCCGCTTCCTGCGCGATTGGGCACTGCGCATCAGCGTGACGCTGACCATTTTCGCCTTCTTCGGCAGCCACGCTTGAAACGCACCACCACCTCAGCGCACCGCCGCCTTCGCCAAATTCAACATCACCTGCCGCCCAGCGGACTAGATGAAGCAGCCTATGGCCAAAACTCCCACCGAACGCAAGCGCGAACAACGCTCGCGGGACAAGTTGAGTGCACAGGAAAAAGAAGCGTTGTTGCTGTCACGAAAGATTGTCACAGCCCTTTATCACAACGATGACGCTGCGCTGAAAAGAGTGATGGAACGCAGCGGAATTGATGAAGAGCAAGATTTGATCTCTCGCTTCATTCGCGGCGCCGATCTCATGAGCGACCAGCAACTGGCTGAGCTGATCCGCCTACCGTAACGGCCATCCATGACTGTCACGCCGACACGTCACAAGCATTAAATAACTTCGCTGCATCCGGTCACGGAGGGCGGCGCCATTCCGAGGTAAACCCATGCCTATCCGCCACAGCATCATCCACCAGATCGACAAGAAGCCAGACGGCAGCCCTGCTGTACTTCATCTGAGCCACACCGAGCTGCTCGAATCGCAAGCAACTGAAAACCTGTTGAACGACCTGAATGTCACCTACAACGCCAAGACCGGTAGTCCTGCAATGTGGCAAATTACTGAGCAAGGCGAAGACGCTTTAAAAGCAACCCGCCTCAATTCCTCGCAGTAACCCCTCCCTCAATTCAAAGTCAGCCGCCTTAGCGGCAAGGACGAAGTCATGCCTGAAGTTAAGTGTCACCACGGCTGCTCATTGCATGTCAGCACGCCCGAGTGGGTCGCCACTCTCACCGTCGACTAGTTGCGTTGCGCCCGAGAGGCGATGGACGCAAAGATCAAAGCCGTTGAGGAATCCCCAAAGCGCACGGTGTGGCGGGTATGTATAGGCATCATCTCTGAGGCTAATTACCGCGAAGATGATTTCGAAAAAGCAGCAGGCCATCTGTTACGGATCTTCAAAAATCGGTTCATGCGTGAAGCGGGTGACTGGATCGAGAAGCCATATGGCTACCTGAACTTTGAACGCAACCTGCCCCATATCACACCTGAGCTGGTGTCCCAGATCGAATACGAGACCGAATGGTTTTCCGCCAAGCTCTGACACGACCCGGAGACTCCAATGCGCTCATGTCAAACCATCAGCACCAAACAGCTCTGCCTGTTCCTGCTGGTCATCACGCTTTACCTGATCGCCAGCGTTGCATGGTTCTGCCTGGCTATCCCTCCGCTAACCGAAAACGGCTCTGACGCTCACCTGGTTGGTGCATTCGCCGGTACCGCGCTTTGGATTGTGGCCGGGTATTCGATTGTCATTTATGTGGTTCGCAGAAACTAACCGCAGGTAATTTATAGAGGTAGCTTCATGACCCATCACCCAAAAGGCGGCATGTGCTGCGCCTGCCAGCACGCCCGCCGCAATTGCAGCACTCTTCCCTTCAAAACCATGCTGCCCATTCAGCGCGATGCAAACACAGTCATTGTGCGGTGCACCGACTTCAAGCGCCAAGGCTAAACCCTACAACTCAATCAGCCTGCGGCCCCAGGCGGGCAAGGATTTTTCATGCCTGAGATTAAGAGTCACCACCGGTGGGCGCTTATCACCTTCGAATTCATCTTTCACATCATCAAGACTGCGCGACCTACAGCGGGCGGCAGGAGGTAATTATGGCAGCAGCTGAAAAACTGAGCGATGAGTCAGGTCATGACAAGGTCACAGAAAAACGAATGGCTGAACTACTTGGCACGACACCGAAAGCCCTTCAGCGTAAACGTGAACGCAACATCATCCCCGCCGGTGTCTGGTCGAAAATCGACGGGCGAATCATGTACAGCAAATGGAGGTACGACGAATGGCTAGAGAGCCAATGGAGCTGCCCACTGGAGTTGAGCTTGTCGGGAAGTCGATCAGGATCAGGTTCTCTTGGAACAAAAAGCGGCACTGTGAAACGCTCACTCTCCCGCAAAGCGCAAGGGGGATCGCAGCAGCCGAGGCTTTACGTTCTCAAGTAATGCAACTTGCCAAGCTGGAAGCGCTAACGCCTGAAAAATACAGGGAGCTATTCCCGAATAGCCGAAGCGACTCCTCTGGACAGATGCCGATATTTTTCGACTATGCCCAGGACTGGCTGAACAGCCTCCAGATCGAAGACAGCACTCGGAAAAACTACCGAAGCACCATGCAGAACTATTGGGTGCCGCATTTGGCCCAATACCCTCTCGACAAGATCACGCCGGTGCTGATGCGCAAAATCGTCAACGGCATTGCATGGACTTCGCCGATTCGCAGGAAGGGAGCAATCCGACTTGTCACTAGCCTGTTAACCCAAGCGGTAAACGATGAATTGATTCTGAGAAATCCGGCCAACTCTATACCGCCGACACGAGTTACCAAGCGCGAGATTGATCCTTTCAGTCGCGAGGAGGCAGACGAGTTGATAGGAAAACTGTACGAAGTGACGAGCGGTTTGCAGTCGATTTACGCGTGCTTTTTTGAGTTCTCGTTCTATACAGGAATGCGTCCAGGAGAAGCGATGGCTCTGCGTTGGAGTGAGGTTGATACACGCTCTCGGCGCGCCAAGGTGTGCCGTATTCGGATATACGGCAAGATCAAAGAGAGGACAAAAACGAAGGTGTCACGGGAAGTTTTATTGAACGATCGAGCTTTACAGGCGCTCGAAAAAGCCAGACTCCTTACGGCGGCGCGCTCTGATTATGTTTTCGCGCCGGAAGGATCGGGTGAGAGATCAGAGTTGTACATCCGTTCCGAAACAGGGGCCAAGCGCTATTGGTTGGCAGCATTGCGTAAAAGCGGTATTCGATATCGTCGGATGTATGACACCAGGCACACCTACGCGACGATGTGCCTGATGTCAGGAATGAACCCGGCGTTCATCGCTGCGCAGCTTGGACACAGCGTTCAGGTTTTGCTTTCAACCTATGCCAAGTGGATCAGCTCTTCGAGTGATTTTGCGGAGCTTGAGAAGCTGGATTTGCCGAAAAATGGTACGAAATTGGTACTTGAATCACGGTAAATGTGCGACGGCCCAACGATTACAAGGGCTTTAGCTTTATGTGTGGATTAGCTGGCGAGATACGTTTTGATCATCAACCTGCCGACCTGGCAGCCATCGAACGCATTACCCACCACCTGGCACCCCGTGGACCTGATGCCTGGGGCTTTCACAGTCAGGGACCGATTGCCTTGGGGCATCGCCGATTGAAAATCATGGATTTGTCGGACGGTTCGGCGCAGCCGATGGTCGACAGTCAGCTGGGGTTGTCCCTGGCATTTAATGGCGCAATCTATAACTTTCCTGAATTGCGCGCAGAACTCGAAAACCTCGGCTATGCCTTTTATTCCGATGGCGACACCGAGGTGCTGCTCAAGGGGTATCACGCCTGGGGCGAAGCGTTATTACCCAAACTCAATGGCATGTTTGCCTTTGCCATTTGGGAGCGTGATACCCAACGCCTGTTCATTGCCCGCGACCGCTTAGGGGTCAAGCCGCTCTACCTGTCGCGTACCGGCCAGCGCTTGCGCTTTGCTTCCACGCTGCCGGCATTGCTCAAAGGGGGCGATATCAGCCCTATGCTCGATCCGGTTGCTCTGAACCATTATTTGAACTTTCATGCCGTGGTACCTGCCCCGCGCACGCTGATCGCCGGTATCGAAAAACTGCCACCGGCCACCTGGTTGCGTGTCGACGCCGATGGCCATACCCAACAGAAGACTTGGTGGACGCTGCCTTATGGCCCGCAGGCCGACGAAGTAAACCTGACCCTTGAAGACTGGCGCGACCGCGTGCTGGACAGCACCCGTGAGGCGGTTGCCATTCGCCAGCGCGCCGCTGTGGATGTGGGCGTGCTGCTCTCGGGCGGGGTCGACTCCAGCTTGTTGGTGGGGCTGTTGCGCGAAGTGGGCGTGCAGGATCTGTCGACTTTTTCTATCGGTTTTGAGGACGCAGGCGGCGAGCGCGGCGACGAATTCCAGTACTCGGATTTGATCGCCAAGCATTACGGCACCCGCCATCACCAACTGCGCATTGGCGAGCACGAGATTATTGAGCAACTGCCCGCTGCCTTCCGCGCCATGAGCGAGCCGATGGTCAGCCATGACTGCATTGCCTTTTACTTGCTCTCGCGTGAAGTGGCCAAGCATTGCAAAGTCGTACAAAGCGGCCAAGGCGCGGATGAACTGTTTGCCGGTTATCACTGGTACCCGCAGGTTGATGGCGCCAGCGATGCCTATAGCGCTTATCGCGAGGCATTTTTTGATCGCAGCTACGACGACTACAAAGCCACGGTGCAGCCGCAGTGGCTGACCGCCAACGATGCAGCGGGCGACTTTGTGCGTGAACATTTCGCACAACCGGGCGCGGACGCCGGAGTGGATAAAGCATTGCGTCTGGACAGCACCGTGATGCTGGTGGATGACCCGGTAAAACGTGTCGACAACATGACGATGGCGTGGGGCCTGGAAGCACGCACGCCGTTTTTGGACTATCGCCTCGCCGAACTGTCAGCGCGTATTCCGGCGCGCTTCAAACTGCCCGACGGCGGCAAGCAAGTGCTCAAGGAAGCCGCTCGCCTGGTAATCCCCAGCGAGGTGATTGATCGCAAGAAGGGTTACTTCCCGGTGCCGGGTCTCAAGCATTTGCAAGGGGACACGCTCAACTGGGTCCGCGAGCTGTTGCTCGACCCGAGCCAGGACCGGGGTGTGTTCCAACCGGCCATGCTCGATCGCCTGCTGACCAATCCGCACAGTCAACTGACGCCCCTCAATGGTTCAAAACTGTGGCAATTGGCGGCGCTGAATCTGTGGTTAAGCGAACAAGGAATCTGACAGATGAAACCTCTCGCCACAGCCTATAGCCAGCGCTTAATACGCGGCCAAGCCCCCTCTTATGAACGCTTGCAAGCGCGCCTGGCCGAAGATGGCAGCCCGCTGGATGCTCAACCTGTGGCCATTCATTGTGGCTGGGGGCGCTTGCTGATCGGGCACACCTTTCCCGATGCGGCCACGCTGGCCAATGAACTGCTCAATGAGCACACCGGCGAGCGTGACATCGCGTTGTACGTGGCCGCGCCGCAGCAGGTACTGGCCCAGGCACCCCAGCAATTGTTTCTGGACCCCTCCGACACCCTGCGCTTGTGGTTTACCGATTACCGCCCCGCCACACGGGTATTTCGCGGTTTTCGCATTCGCCGTGCGCAGAACGAAGCCGATTGGGTAGCCATCAATACGCTGTACACCGCACGTAACATGCTGCCTGTTGACCCGACTTTACTCACGCCCAGGCATCAAGGCGGGCCTGTGTACTGGATCGCCGAAGATGAAGACAGCGGCGCCGTGATTGGCAGCGTGATGGGCCTCAATCACCACACCGCTTTCCATGACCCGGAAAACGGCAGCAGCTTATGGTGCCTGGCGGTTGACCCGCATTGCACACGCCCAGGCGTGGGTGAAGTGCTGGTGCGCCATTTAGTCGAACACTTCATGAGCCGTGGCCTGAGCTACCTCGACTTGTCGGTGCTGCACGACAACCAGCAGGCGAAAAGCCTCTATCACAAGCTAGGGTTTCGCACGCTGTCGACCTTTGCCATCAAGCGTAAAAACGGCATTAACCAATTGCTGTTTCTTGGACCGGGTCCTGAAGTGGGACTGAACCCGTATGCGCGCATCCTCGTCGAAGAAGCCTACAAGCGCGGTATCGACGTGCATATCGATGACGCCAGCGCCGGACTGTTCACCCTCTCTCACGGCGGGCGGCGCATTCGCTGTCGCGAGTCTCTGTGCGACTTGACCAGCGCCATCAGCATGAGTTTGTGCCAAGACAAAAGCCTGACGCACAAGGTGCTGAGCCAAGCGGGCCTGAACCTGCCCGCCCAACAATTGGCGGGTAATGCGGATGACAACCTGGCCTTTTTGGAGCAACACAGGCGCATCGTGGTCAAGCCACTGGATGGTGAACAGGGCGACGGTGTGGCGGTGGACCTGAGCACCCTAAATCAAGTGCAACAAGCCATTGAGGCTGCGCGGGCGTTTGACAGCCGGGTCTTGCTCGAAAGTTTTCATCAGGGCCACGACCTGCGCATTGTCGTGATCGGCTTTGAAGTGGTCGCCGCCGCCATCCGCCGTCCTGCACACGTGGTCGGCGATGGCCATCACAGCGTCCACCAACTCATCGAAGCACAAAGCCGTCGACGTCAAGCCGCCACCGATGGCGAAAGCCGCATCCCGATGGACACTGAAACCCTGCGCACCGTACAGGCCGCCGGGTATGAGTACGCCAGTATTCTGCCTGCGGGACACACATTGGCCGTGCGCCGAACCGCCAACCTGCACACGGGCGGCAGCCTGGAGGACGTAACCGATGTGTTGCACCCGGTGTTGGCCGACGCGGCCATCCGCGCCGCCAGGGCGCTGGATATTCCAGTGGTCGGCCTGGACCTGATGGTGCCCGCTGCCGATCAACCCGAGTATGTGTTTATCGAAGCCAACGAGCGGGCCGGTCTGGCTAACCACGAACCGCAACCCACCGCTGAGCGCTTCATCGACTTGCTCTTTCCCCACAGTCAGCCAGCGCCTTAAGCGCACTCGCTGAACGTCATCCCAAGGCACGTCGCGTGGGCACCTTTCGCGACGGGCCTCGCCTCAGGAGTTTTTATGAATCGCAACCTGCCGCAACCCGATCTCGATTACCTGCAACGGGTCTTGCTGGAAATGCTCGCCATTCCCAGTCCCACCGGCTTCACTGACACCATCGTGCGCTATGTGGCAGAACGCCTTGAAGAACTGGGCATCCCTTTCGAACTGACGCGCCGTGGCACGTTGCGTGCGACCCTTAAAGGCCAGCAAAGCAGCCCTGATCGCGCGGTTTCAGCGCATTTGGACACCATCGGCGCCAGCGTTCGGGCGATCAAGGACAACGGGCGCCTGGTGTTGGCGCCGGTAGGCTGTTGGTCCAGCCGCTTTGCAGAGGGCAGCCGCGTCAGTTTGTTTACCGATAATGGCGTGATTCGCGGCAGCGTCTTGCCGTTGATGGCTTCGGGGCATGCGTTTAATACGGGAGTGGATGAGCTGCCGATCAGTTGGGATCATATCGAGCTGCGTCTGGATGCCTACTGCGCCACGCGTGCAGACTGCGATTCGTTGGGGATCAACGTGGGGGATTTTGTCGCCTTCGATCCGCTGCCCGAATTTACCGAGAGCGGGCACATCAGCGCCCGCCACCTGGACGACAAAGCCGGTGTTGCCGCGTTGTTGGCGGCATTGAAAGCGATTGTGGAAAGTGGCGCACAGCCACAAATCGACTGTCACCCGCTGTTTACCATTACCGAAGAAACCGGCAGCGGCGCCGCAGCGGCATTGCCGTGGGATGTGAGTGAATTTGTCGGGATTGATATTGCGCCGGTCGCACCGGGCCAGCATTCCAGCGAACACGCCGTCAGTGTGGCAATGCAAGATTCGGGCGGGCCGTACGACTATCATTTGTCGCGGCATTTGTTGCGTTTGGGGGCCGAACACGAACTGCCTGTGCGACGGGACATGTTTCGTTATTACTTCAGCGATGCACACTCGGCGGTCACCGCAGGGCATGACATTCGTTGCGCCTTGTTGGCGTTTGGCTGCGACGCGACCCACGGCTATGAACGCACGCACATCGACAGCCTGGCAGCACTGAGCCGTTTGCTCGGGGCATACATGATGAGTCCGCCCGTGTTTGCCAGTGATGCACAGCCCGCGCAGGGTTCGCTGGACCGATTCAGTCACCAGCTTGAGCACGACACGCAAATGGAGAGCGACACACGCGTGCCGTCAGTGGACAGCTTGGTGGGCGATAACCGCGACTGAAACCCCGCTCCCGCGGAGCAGGTGGCGCAGGCTGCGGTCTTTTGAAGTGACAAGATCAAAAGATCGCAGTCGGTGCCAGCGCCTACAGGGCAGGTTTAAACCTGTGCTTGGGCGCCTTCAAACCACGCGAGCTTCTCACGCAGCAGGACCACTTCGCCTACGATCACCAGTGTCGGGGCATGCACTTCGTGCTCTGCCACCAGGGTCGCCAGGTTGCCCAGCGTGCCAGTGAACACTCGCTGGTTCGAGGTCGTGCCCTGTTGAATCAAGGCCGCTGGCGTATCAGCAGAACGACCGTGCTGGATCAGCTGTTCACAGATGATCGGCAAACCCACCAGCCCCATGTAGAACACCAGCGTTTGCGCTGGAGCAACCAAGTCGCTCCACGGCAGATTGCTGGTGCCGTCTTTCAAGTGACCGGTGACAAAACGCACGGATTGCGCGTAATCACGGTGGGTCAAGGGAATGCCTGCATACGCCGCACACCCACTGGCCGCCGTGATGCCTGGCACAACCTGGAAGGGGATCCCATGCGCCGCCAGCTCTTCGATTTCTTCACCGCCGCGACCAAAAATAAACGGGTCGCCGCCTTTGAGCCGCACCACCCGCTTGCCTTGCTTGGCCAGATCAACCAGTTGCTGGTTGATCTGGTCTTGCGGAACGGCATGATCGGCACGACGCTTGCCCACATAAATGCGTTCAGCATCACGCCGGCACAGTTCAAGAATCGCGGGCGCTACCAAGCGGTCGTACAGCACCACATCCGCTTGCTGCATTAAACGCAAGGCACGAAAGGTCAACAGATCCGGATCACCCGGCCCGGCGCCCACGAGATAGACCTCGCCGGTGGCCTTGCTCGCTTCACCGTTGATCTTGGCCAGCAACAGGCGCTCTGCTTCGGCGCCCTGACCCGCCAACTGGCGGTCGGCAATCGGGCCTTGAAACACCTCTTCCCAAAATGCACGGCGCTGTTGCACCTCTGGAAAAAGGCCTTTGACCTGAGCTCGAAAGCGCGCCGCAAGGCCCGCCAACTGACCGTAGGTCGAAGGGATCCAGGTTTCCAGCTTGGCGCGAATCAACCTCGCCAGCACGGGTGCATCGCCGCCACTGGAGACCGCGATCACCAGCGGTGAACGGTCGACGATGGCCGGGAAGATCACGCTGCACAAGGCCGGTGCATCCACCACATTGACCGGCACGCAGCGCCGATGGGCATCGGCGGAGACTTGCGCATTCAGTGGCTCGTCGTCCGTGGCAGCAATGATCAGCACACACCCTTGCAGGTCTGCCTCCACATAGCCGCGCAAAACACGCTCACCACCGCTGCTGCTAATCAACTCACACAACTGCGGCTCAATGGCGGGTGCAACCACCCGCAACACCGCACCGGCATCCGCCAACAGGCGGGATTTGCGCAAGGCAATTTCCCCGCCGCCGACCACCAGTACACGGCTGCCACGCAGGTTATGAAACAGCGGCAGAAACTCCATTTAGCCGATGACCTCAATGCCGCCCATGTAAGGCTTGAGCACGTCCGGTACACGGATCGAACCGTCCGCCTGCTGGTAGTTTTCCAGCACAGCGACCAACGTACGCCCTACTGCCAGCCCCGAACCGTTAAGCGTATGCACCAGCTCCGGCTTGCCGGTTTCCGGGTTGCGGAAGCGTGCTTGCATGCGCCGCGCCTGGAAATCACCGCAGTTGGAGCACGACGAAATCTCGCGGTACTTGTCCTGGCTCGGAATCCACACTTCCAGATCATAGGTTTTGATTGCACTGAAACCCATGTCCCCGGTGCACAGCGCCAGCGTGCGGTACGGCAGCTCAAGCAATTGCAACACTTTCTCGGCGTTAGCCACCAAGCCTTCCAGTGCGTCCATCGAGGTCGATGGCTCAACGATCTGGACCATTTCAACCTTGTCGAACTGGTGCTGGCGAATCATGCCGCGCGTGTCACGACCCGACGCGCCCGCTTCACTGCGAAAGCACGGCGTGTGCGCGACGAATTTGATCGGCAACGCTTTGTGCTCGACGATTTCGCCGGCGACGATGTTGGTCAGCGTGACTTCAGCCGTAGGGATCAGGTAGAAGTCCGCTTCGCCTTCGCGGCTGATTTTGAACAGTTCTTCTTCGAACTTGGGCAACTGGCCAGTGCCTTGCAGCGCAGGCGCCTGAACCAGATAAGGCGTGTAAGCCTCTTCGTAGCCGTGTTCGCCGGTATGCAGGTTGATCATGAATTGCGCCAACGCGCGATGCATACGGGCAATCGGGCCGCGCAGCAAGGCAAAGCGGGCACCGGACAATTTGGCAGCGGTTTCGAAATCCAGCCAGCCGTATTGCTCACCGAGCGCAACGTGGTCCTTGATCTCGAAATCAAACGTTTTGGGCGTGCCCCAACGACGAATCTCGACGTTACCGTCTTCGTCGGCGCCGACCGGTACCGAGGCGTCCGGCAGGTTCGGCAGGCTCAACAGGATCGAGTCCAGTTCGGTCTGGATCACGTCCAGAGCCACTTTCCCGTTGTTCAGCTCAGTGCCCATATGTTCAACACTGGCCATCAATGGCGCGATGTCTTCACCGCGCGCCTTGGCTTGACCAATGCTCTTGGAGATTGCATTACGCTCGGCCTGGAGCTTCTCGGTCAGGGTCTGGACTTCTTTGCGCTGGGCTTCGAGCGCGTCGATGCGCGCCACGTCCAGCGTGAAGCCTCGGGATGCCAGGCGATCCGCTACGTCCTGAAGGTTGCTACGTAACAGTTTGGAATCGAGCATGTCGGTTTCTCGTTTATCAAAGTTTGGTCAGGGACAGGCCAGCCCAGGTTGCGAGCAGCCCGCCGAATACGCTGAGGGCCGCATAGCCCAGTGCCAGTAGCACTTGCCCGCTTTCGAGCAGGCGCACCGTATCCAGTGAAAAGGATGAAAAAGTGGTCAAGCCACCCAGGAACCCCACCATCAGTCCGGCACGGACTTCAATCGGTACTTCCGGGCGGATCAAAAAAAGTCCGTAAAGGATGCCAATCAGCAGGCAGCCCACGATATTAACGGCCAACGTCGCCGTATAGAAGTGCCGCGGCCAATTGGCGTTGATCCAGTTACCGCTAGCAAAGCGTATCAAGGTGCCCGCGACACCGCCGACAGCCACGGCTGCAATCAAAGGAATCACGGTTTTCTCCGCTGTACAGGGCTGATGCGATCCAGGGCCGCCAGGTGTTTAAGCTTCTCGCCGATTTTAAGCTCCAGGCCACGCGGCACCGGCTGATACAGCGCCAAAGGCTGCAACTCATCCGGGAAGTAGTCTTCGCCTGCGGCGTAGGCATCCGGCTCGTCATGGGCGTAACGGTACTCATCGCCGTAGCCAAGTTGCTTCATCAGCTTGGTCGGTGCGTTGCGTAAATGCAGCGGCACTTCAAGCGAGCCATATTCAGAGGCACTGCGCAAAGCAGCTTTGAAGGCCATGTACACTGCATTGCTTTTGGGCGCGCAGGCCAGATAAGTGATGGCCTGTGCAACAGCCAACTCCCCTTCCGGGCTGCCCAGACGCTCTTGCACGTCCCAGGCAGACAAGCACAGGCTCAGGGCACGCGGGTCTGCGTTACCGATGTCTTCGCTGGCCATGCGCACCACGCGTCGTGCGATATACAGCGGGTCGCAACCGCCATCGATCATGCGTGCAAACCAGTACAGGGCGCCGTCAGGGTTGGAGCCGCGTACCGATTTGTGCAATGCCGAAATCTGGTCATAGAAGGCTTCGCCGCCCTTGTCGAAACGTCGCTGCGTATCACCCAGCAGGCTTTGCAACAGGTCAGTACCGATTTCGCTGTTGTCTTCGGCAAGATCGGCGGCGTTTTCCAGCAGGTTGAGCAAGCGCCGGCCGTCGCCGTCGGCTGCGCGCAGCAAAATATGAAAACCCTCATCGCTGAGGGTCAAGCCACGCTTGCCCAAGCCTTTTTCTTCAGTCAGCGCGCGCTGTACCAGTTTGAGCAAGGCGGCTTCATCGAGGCTCTTGAGCACGTAGACCCGCGCCCGAGACAACAGGGCGTTGTTCAACTCAAAGGAGGGATTTTCAGTGGTCGCGCCAATGAAGATCAACGTGCCATCTTCGACGTAAGGCAAGAATGCATCCTGCTGCGACTTGTTAAAGCGATGCACTTCGTCAACAAACAGGATGGTGCGACGACCATATTGCCCCGCCTGCTGCTTGGCAATTTCGACCGCCTGGCGGATTTCTTTCACGCCCGCCAGCACGGCAGAAACGGTTTCAAAATGCGCATCCGAAACTTCTGCCAGTAACCGCGCCAAGGTGGTTTTACCCACGCCCGGCGGGCCCCAGAAGATCATTGAGTGCAGCGCACCCTGCTCCAATGCTTCACGCAGGGGCTTTCCCCGCGCCAGCAGGTGTTGCTGGCCGACGTACTCATCCAGGTTGGCGGCCCGCAAACGGGCGGCCAGCGGCTGAGCAATCGGCGCACTTCGAAACAGGTCCATCACTACTTGAACAACCTCACTGGGGTCTGACGATGAGCTGTATCTGTATGGGAGCCGGGGTTATTCCTGGATAACATCAGCGCCTTTAGGCACGTCGAACTTGAATTTGCTCGCAGGGATATCCTCATTCACCTTTACCCCGTTAAACAGGATGTTGGTGCGCTGGCCCACGCTGTCGATCAACTGCATTTCGTTGATCTTGCCATTGCGAAAAGACAAGCGCAGCGAATCGAACAGGGTGTCTTTGGTCTTGGGCTTAAGGATGAAATCCATCACTTCGCCCTGCTCTTTGGAGGTGACGTCATAACTCTGTTCAATTTTCGATACATCGCCCGACAGCAGCAATGCCGGGGTCTGGGTCAGCCGCTGATCCAGCTTTTTGATCGTCGCCTGTTCCAGATCAGGGTCCCAGAGAGTGACCTTCTGGCCATCGGAAATCATGGTTTGTTCATTCGGCGCATCGGTGTGCCAGTAAAACAGGCCCGGACGCTTGACCGACATTTCGCCTGCCGTTTCTTGCAATTGGGTTCCGCTGCCATCCAGCGTCAATTGAGAGAAGCGCGCAGTGATGGTATTGGACTGACCCAGCAGTTGACCCAAGCGCTTTACATCCGCAGGGCCGGCATGGGCCGCAAGCGAAGACAAAGCCAATACCGGTAGCAACAGCATGCTGACAAAACGCATGAAAATCCTCTTTGATTAGGTAAGCCCAGTTCGCGGACACGCCGCGAGCCGATCAATCGCGTATGGGAGCCGGCGCCAGTACTTCGCGCGAGCCATTGGTGTTCATTGAGGTTACGACCCCGGCCATCTCCATGGATTCAATCATGCGAGCAGCCCGGTTGTAGCCGATTTTCAATTTGCGTTGCACCGCAGAGATCGACGCGCGACGGCTTTCCAGCACAAACTGCACCGCTTCGTCGTACAGCGCATCGGTTTCTGCATCGTCTCCCCCCTCACCGCTGCCGCCTTCGAAACCGCTGCCGGCCTCTTCAACACCGTTAAGGATGTCATCGTTGTAATCCGGGCTGCCGCGCAGTTTCCAGGCTTCTACCACGCGGTGCACTTCTTCATCGGATACAAAGGCGCCATGCACACGAATCGGCAGGCTGGTGCCGGGCGGCATGTAGAGCATGTCACCGTGGCCCAGCAATTGCTCGGCGCCGCCTTGATCGATGATGGTGCGTGAGTCGATCTTGCTCGACACCTGAAACGCCATGCGCGTCGGGATGTTGGCTTTGATCAGGCCCGTGATCACATCCACCGAAGGACGCTGGGTCGCGAGAATCAAGTGGATGCCCGCCGCACGGGCCTTCTGCGCGATACGCGCGATCAGCTCTTCAACCTTTTTGCCGACGATCATCATCATGTCGGCAAATTCGTCGACCACCACCACGATGGTCGGCAACTTGGTGAGCAGCGGTGCTTCGTCGTGAATGCTTTCGCGCTTGTACAGCGGGTCGGTCAACGGCTCGCCTGCCGCTTCGGCGTCTTTGATCTTCTGATTGAAGCCCGCGAGGTTTCGCACGCCCATCTTGGCCATCAACTTGTAGCGGCGCTCCATCTCCGCCACGCTCCAACGCAGGGCGTTGGCTGCATCTTTCATGTCGGTCACGACCGGGCACAGCAAATGCGGAATGCCTTCGTAGATCGACAGCTCAAGCATTTTGGGGTCGATCATGATCAGCTTGGCGTCTTCTGGGCCAGACTTGAACAAGATCGACAGGATCATGGCGTTCACACCCACCGACTTACCGGAACCGGTCGTACCGGCTACCAGCAAGTGAGGCATTTTTGCCAGATCGGTAATCACCGGTTTGCCACCGATGTCATGCCCCAGCGCCAACGTGACAGGTGACTTGGCATTGTCAAACTCAGGGGTCGAGAGCACTTCACTGAACCGCACGATTTGGCGGTCCTCGTTGGGAATCTCGATACCGACCGTGGTTTTACCGGGAATGACTTCAACCACACGCACACTGGTCACCGCCAGTGATCGGGCAAGGTCTTTGGCCAGGTTGGCGATGCGGCTGACCTTGACCCCGGCAGCCGGCTGGATCTCATAGCGGGTGATTACAGGGCCGGGATGGATCGAATCCACGGCCACCTCAACCCCGAATTCTTTAAGCTTGATCTCAAGCAAGTGCCCCACCGCTGCGAGCGACTCGGGGGAATAGTTGAGTTGTTTCTTTTCGGCCGGGTCGAGGATCGAGATCGGTGGCAACGTGCCCTCGACCGCGCTGTCGACAAACAACGGCGCCTGTTTTTCTTTCTGTACGCGCTTGCTAGGCTCCGGCGCTTTGGCCGGTGCAGGGGCAATCACGGCCGGCACGTGCTTCTCGCGCTCAGACATGTGCTTGCTTAGCGCCTGTTCGCGCTCGATCAAACGCTCTTTGGCCTTGGCCTGTTCGCGCTTGTCGGACACGCTGGGCGCCACCACTTCGCTCACGCGGGTATCGACCTCACGCAGTTGTGCGACCATCTGTTTACGTTCGGCACGGTCCGACCACCAGCGATTGGCGGCCCCCTGGATCAGTTCAAACAGATCAAGGGTGATTTTGCCGGTGACATCCATCACCTTGAACCATGACAGGTCGGTAAATACCGTCAGGCCAAACAGGAACAAAGCAATCAGCAGCAATGTGCTGCCCTGCACGTTCAGCGCGTTTCTGGCAAGATCGCCCAGGCTTTCGCCCAATGCCCCACCTGCACCCGCTGGCAAGCCCGCAGCCGAGTGGAAATGAATATGCGCCAGCGCGGCCCCCGAGAGCACCAGAAAAACCAGGCCAATCAAACGCCACGAAAACAACCAGCCGCTCCACTGCCAGGGCTGGTGCCGTTCGCGAAAAATCTGATACGCCTTGACCGCCAGCAGCAACGGGAAAATATACGCAAAGTAACCGAGCACCATGAACAGGATGTCAGCGCTGTACGAGCCAGCGGGCCCGCCGAAGTTCTGCACATCGACCACGCGGCTGTTGTGACTCCAGCCGGGATCGTCCTTGCCATACGTGAGCAAGGCCATCATCAGAAACAGGCATAAGGCGCCAATAGCGATCAATGCACCTTCCTTGAGCCGGTAGTGCAATTGCTGACGCCAGAGAGGAACATCTTTAGGTGCTGCTGTGGATTTCTTCAAAACGCGTGTTTTCCTGCGCCTGTGGCGCGCCCTACTATTGATTGACTGCAAAATACTGCTCACAGAGAGCAGGTGACAAGTTCAGACATGAAACTGGACTAGCCTTGCACACAGCCTTGTACTATTACGTCTTTTTCATGACCAGCCCGCCATGAAAAACATTGAACACTGTGCAGCTTAGAACAGCTCAAACAGGCGGGCCATTGTACGGGTTTAGGCCGCTGATGCCATGCTGGCACAGGACGTAACAGAAATTGTCATGTACAAGGCTGCCAAGCGCCAATTTGAGCATGCATTACCTTTTGTGACAAAGACTTATACCACCCTCAAAACAGAGCTTGCATTTCACCGGCAGATCGACTGAGACCGCACGTGTGCGAGAGAGTTGCAACCCCCCTCCCCTCCTTCTGTAAGACTGATTGCCATGCTGACCTGGTTAAAACGCGACACGTTAACGTTTCCACCCCTGAGCAAAGCCATGCGCGAACCCAATGGCTTGCTGGCGGCAGGCGGCGACCTGTCGGCCGACCGGTTGATCCAGGCCTATCGCCACGGCTGCTTCCCATGGTTTAGCGAAGGCCAGCCCATCCTCTGGTGGTCGCCAGACCCGCGCACCGTATTGTTTCCCGAGGAGCTGCACGTATCGCGCAGTCTGGGCAAGCTGTTGCGCCAGCAGCGCTACCAGGTAACGCTTGATCGCGATTTCTGCGCCGTCATCAGCGCTTGCGCCGCGCCGCGCCCGTATGCAGACGGGACCTGGATCACGGACGACATGCAGCAGGCTTACATTGAGCTTCACGCCCGCGGGCACGCCCATTCGGTTGAAGTGTGGGACAACAACGAACTGGTCGGCGGCCTGTATGGCCTGGCAATGGGCCAACTATTTTTTGGCGAATCCATGTTCAGCCGCGCTGACAACGCATCAAAGGTCGGCTTTGCCACTCTGGTCAGACAGCTTCAGGCATGGGGCTTTGTCCTGATTGATTGCCAGATGCCTACCGAGCACCTTCAAAGCTTGGGCGCTCGCTCGATACCTCGCGAACAATTCGCCGACTTCCTGCATAAACACCTCGACCAGCCTACAACCGCACAGTGGGTTTTGTAGGCGAGTTTTACGAGCTGGCTTACACTTAATTCAATGTTTTCCCGAGGGCCGATCATGACCGAGCTGGCGCGCTTAAAGTTTTATGCCACTCAACCTCACGCTTGCAGCTACCTGCCCGACGAACAAGCCACCACGCTGTTCCTCGACCCTAGCCAGCCAATGGACGTGCAGGTGTATGCCGACTTGTCCGAAATGGGCTTCAGGCGCAGTGGCGACCACCTGTATCGTCCGCACTGCCTCAAATGCGACGCGTGCACCCCTGCGCGCATACCCGTTGCCCTGTTCACCCCCAATCGTCAGCAAAAACGCATTTTCAAGCGCAATGCCGACTTACATGTGCACGTGGCCAAGCCGGGGTTCAGCGAAGAGCATTTCGACCTGTATCAACGCTACATCGAACAGCGTCATGCCGATGGCGACATGTATCCGCCGAGCCGCGATCAGTTTTCGACCTTTTTGGTGCGCGACCTGCCGTTTTCCAGGTTTTATGAGTTTCGACTGGACGGACGGTTGCTGGCAGTGGCGGTGACTGACGTGCTGCCCAATGGTTTGTCAGCGGTCTATACCTTTTACGAACCCGCTGAAGAGCGCCGCAGCCTGGGCCGCTACGCCATCCTGTGGCAAATAGACGAAGCCCGGCGCTTGGGACTGGAGGCCGTGTACCTGGGTTACTGGATCAAAAACTGCAAAAAAATGAATTACAAGACCGAATACAGGCCCATTGATCTGCTGATTAATCAAAGATGGAGCACTCTTTACTAACCCCCCCTTGGCTTGAACCCCATTTTTCGGGCACAATGCACGCCGCTTTTGCCTGGCGCAGTTGCACCGGGCCATTCACTGGACACCGAGGGCTTTACTGCATGTCGAAAGAAGACAGCTTCGAAATGGAAGGCACTGTCGTCGACACCCTGCCCAACACCATGTTTCGCGTGGAGTTGGAAAATGGGCACGTCGTAACCGCGCATATCTCCGGCAAGATGCGCAAGAACTACATTCGTATTCTTACCGGTGACAAAGTGCGCGTCGAGCTGACGCCCTATGACTTGAGCAAAGGGCGCATCACTTACCGCGCCCGTTAATCTAGTCAATACAAAACGCCCGGTTATGCCGGGCGTTTTTGTTTGCCTGCGATTTGTCGCGCCCCCTATTCGCAGGCTGCGAGCCTTTGCGGATTCGCCAAACACCTAAAAGGCTATGCCGAACACCATAAAAAAAGCGCCTTTCGGCGCTTTTTTAAAGCTACATCACATCAAGCCATTTCGACTGACGTCTCAAACTCAAAGGTCAACTCACCGTCTTTCAGGTCGATGTGCACCACACCGCCATGATCGGCCAGCTCACCGAAGAGAATTTCTTCCGCCAACGGACGCTTGATCTTGTCCTGAATCAGACGTGCCATCGGGCGCGCGCCCATCAACACGTCATATCCACCGGCTGCCAGCCAACCACGCGCAGCATCCGTCACCTCAAGCTGCACATGCTTGTCTTCCAGCTGCGCTTGCAACTCGGTGAGGAACTTGTCCACCACATGCTTGATCACCTCATGGCTGAGGCGACCAAATTGGATAATGGTGTCCAGACGGTTACGGAACTCCGGCGTGAAGCTCTTCTTGATCGCCTCCATCGCATCGGACGAGTGATCCTGGAAGGCAAAGCCGATCGACGCCCTCGACGCTGTTTCGGCGCCCGCGTTGGTGGTCATGATGACGATCACGTTGCGGAAGTCAGCTTTACGCCCGTTGTTGTCGGTCAGCGTGCCGTGATCCATAACCTGCAACAGCAAGTTAAAGACTTCAGGATGCGCCTTCTCGATCTCATCAAGCAGCAGCACGCAGTGTGGCTGCTTGGTGATGGCTTCGGTCAACAAGCCACCCTGATCGAAGCCTACGTAGCCAGGAGGTGCACCGATCAGGCGAGAGACGGTGTGACGCTCCATGTACTCGGACATATCGAAACGTACCAGCTCAACACCCAATGCCTTGGCCAACTGACGAGCCGCTTCAGTTTTACCGACACCGGTTGGCCCTGCGAACAGGAACGAACCTACGGGCTTGTCTGGCGACTTCAGGCCAGCACGCGACAATTTGATTGCCGTCGACAGCGAATCAATCGCTGCGTCCTGACCAAATACCGTCAGCTTCAGGTCACGCTCAAGGTTACGCAGCAGCTCCTTGTCAGAACTGGACACATGCTTTGGCGGAATACGGGCAATTTTTGCCACGATATCTTCGACCTGCTCGACCTCAATGCGCTTGACGCGCTTCTCGACCGGCTGCAGACGCTGATAAGCACCCGCTTCGTCAATCACATCAATGGCCTTGTCCGGCATGTGCCGGTCATTGATATAACGCGACGCCAGCTCGGCCGCTGCACGCAGTGACTCATCGCTGTATTCGATATTGTGATGCTGCTCGAAACGCCCTTTCAGGCCGCGCAGGATACCGATGGTGTCTTCCACCGACGGCTCGGACACATCGACTTTCTGGAAGCGCCGCGCCAATGCACGATCCTTCTCGAAAATGCCGCGAAATTCCTGGAACGTCGTCGAGCCAATGCAGCGAATATCCCCCGAAGACAGCAGAGGCTTGAGCAGGTTGGAAGCGTCCATCACGCCACCTGACGCCGCGCCAGCACCAATAATGGTGTGGATTTCGTCGATAAACAGAATCGCCTGCGGGCGCTTTTTCAGCTCACCGAGCAACGCTTTGAAACGTTTTTCGAAATCGCCACGGTACTTGGTACCCGCCAGCAATGCGCCGAGATCAAGGGAGTAAACGATGCTGTTAGCCAGCAGGTCAGGTACCTGATTGTCGACGATACGCTTGGCCAGGCCTTCGGCAATCGCAGTTTTACCCACCCCAGCCTCACCCACCAGCAACGGGTTGTTTTTACGGCGGCGCGCCAGGATTTGAGCCACGCGCTCAACTTCCATCTCGCGCCCAACCAGCGGATCGATCCGACCCTGACGGGCCAGTTCATTCAAGTTGCTGGCGTAGGCATCCAGCGGATTGCTGGAAGAAGACGGCTCACCACCTTCTTCATCCTGCATGTCTTGCTCACCTTCAGAGTGATCGCCATGGCCAGGCACTTTGGAAATACCGTGAGCGATGAAGTTGACGACATCAATGCGCGCAACACTCTGCTGCTTGAGCAGGAATACCGCCTGGCTCTCTTGCTCACTGAAAATCGCGACCAGCACGTTAGCGCCGGTTACCTCACGCTTACCCGAACTCTGCACATGGAACACGGCGCGTTGCAGAACACGCTGGAACCCGAGCGTAGGCTGGGTTTCGCGATCTTCATCGTGAACGGGGATCAAGGGGGTGGTGGAATCAATAAACTCTTGCAGGTCATGCTTGAGTTTGTCGAGGTTTGCGCCGCAGGCGCGTAGAACGGTTGCGGCCGCCTCATTATCTAAAAGCGCAAGAAGGAGGTGCTCAACCGTCATGAATTCATGACGCTTGGAGCGGGCTTCCTTGAAGGCAAGATTGAGGGTGACTTCGAGCTCGCGGTTTAACATGGCTTCACCTCATACCCAAGTGGTCGGCGTTAACCGTCCTTCTCGATTTCACAGAGTAGCGGATGCTGGCTTTCGCGTGCGTACTGGTTTACCTGCATGGCCTTGGTCTCGGCGATGTCGCGGGTAAAGATGCCGCACACTGCCCGTCCTTCTGTATGAACGGCCAGCATGACCTTGGTCGCCAATTCGCGATTCAAGTTAAAAAACACCTCAAGCACTTCGACAACGAAATCCATGGGTGTGTAGTCATCGTTGAACAAAACCACCTTGTACATCGGCGGCGCCTGAAGAGCAGGCTTAGCTTCTTGCACAGCCAAGCCAGCGGAGTCGTCGTCATCAAAATCGGGTCGATCCTGATTGAATGTTAGTCGAATCTGGCTGATTGCATGCATGGAAAGAAAGGTTCGTCGTTGAGCAATTACAGAGATGGAGGCAAGCGTGTCAATTTTCAACAGCGCCGCCGCGTGACCTTGACTATCGGTAAAACGGTGTTACAACCATTGGTACCCACAGTGGGGAATAAAGGTCCGCACAGTCAACCACTTTTGGTGGTCGATGTGCGAGTGAACTGGATGATACTCCAGTGATGGAGTTGTTTGCAGCAGAGGGATATGAGCATGCAAGGCACGGTCAAGTGGTTCAACAATGCCAAAGGCTTCGGCTTTATCAATACAGATGCCAAGGAAGGCAAAGATGAACAAGGAGACAAGATCGACTTTTTCGCCCATTTTTCGGCAATCGACATGGACGGCTATAAAACCCTGAAAGCGGGCCAGCCGGTAAGTTTCGAGATTACACAAGGCCCTAAAGGGCTGCACGCCGTGAAAATCACAAGCAGCCCACTCAACGCCCTACCGCAAATGACTGCGACAGAGGTTAAAACCCTCTCGGTCTGACCCACCGACTCCACAGTCAGCGTTAAAAAAGGCCGATTCATTCACTTGAATCGGCCTTTTTAGTCACTGCGCGTTTACATATGCGCAATCAGCGCATCACCAAAGCCTGAAGACGAAACCAAGGTTGCGCCGTCCATTAGCCGCTCAAAATCATAGGTCACGGTTTTGGCCGAGATCGCACCATTGGTGCCCTTGATGATCAGGTCTGCGGCTTCGGTCCATCCCATATGCCGCAACATCATTTCAGCGGAGAGAATCAGCGAACCGGGGTTCACCTGGTCCTTGCCTGCATATTTAGGCGCCGTGCCGTGAGTGGCCTCAAACATGGCAATGGTGTCGGACAAGTTGGCTCCCGGCGCAATACCGATACCGCCCACCTCGGCTGCCAGGGCATCGGAGAGGTAGTCACCATTGAGGTTCAGCGTGGCAATCACGTCATATTCAGCCGGACGCAGCAGAATTTGTTGCAGCATCGCATCGGCAATGGCGTCTTTAACAATGACATTGCGTCCGGTTTTGGGGTTTTTGAACTGCATCCACGGGCCGCCGTCGAGCAGCGTCGCACCAAACTCTTGGGCCGCGACTTCATAGGCCCACTCTTTGAAGGCGCCCTCGGTAAATTTCATGATGTTGCCTTTGTGCACGATGGTCAGCGACTCGCGGTCGTTATCCACCACATATTGCAAGGCTTTGCGCGCCAGGCGCTGAGTGCCTTCTTTGGACACTGGCTTGACGCCAATCCCGCAGTCCTGATCAAAACGGATCTTGGTCACGCCCATTTCTTCTTTCAGAAACTTGATGACCTTGATGGCTTCCGGTGAACCGGCCTTCCACTCGATACCCGCGTAGATGTCTTCGGAGTTTTCGCGAAAGATGGTCATGTCCACATCGCCTGGTTTTTTCACCGGGCTGGGCACACCTTCAAACCAACGCACCGGGCGCAGGCACACATACAAATCGAGTTGCTGGCGCAGGGCAACGTTGAGGGAACGAATGCCACCGCCAACCGGCGTAGTCAGCGGGCCCTTGATCGAAACGACGTAATCCTTGACGGCGTCCAGGGTTTCTTGCGGCAGCCAAGTGTCCTGATCGTAAACCTGCGTCGCTTTTTCGCCCGCATAGACCTCCATCCAGGAGATTTTTCGCTTGCCTGCGTAGGCTTTGCTAACGGCCGCATCGACAACCTTGATCATGACTGGGCTGATATCGACACCAATACCGTCACCCTCAATGTAGGGAATGACGGGATTGTCGGGCACGTTAAGGGAGTGGTCTGCATTGACGGTGATTTTCTCACCTGCGGCTGGAACCTTGATCTTGTTGTATCCCATGCTGAACTCCATATGTGGGTTTAACATCTATGCCGTTCTGGAGCGTAACCCAGTTAAATGGACAGGCAAATCGAATGTTCCACATACCCGGTTACATGCTTACGACAAACCGCCTGACAAGTGCGAAAACAAAGGGGTTAGTGCCAAAACGCAGGGCGATATGCGAACGCTTCTTAGACCAATGGATGACCGCTGACCCACCGCAGCCCTCGCCGGAACATTAGTGACCTATGTATACTGCGCCGGTGACCGCGGAGTCATCGCGAAGCACCACATTGCAATGAGTCTTTCAGGCCTAGAAAGGCTGAGCCGTTACCCCGGCTCGACCGCTTGACGCTCTACTGATGCATTCACATCACCGCGAAGAACCTCGACTTTCGGCTCATTGTTCACTGTGAACGAAAGCGCCTACCCTGCGCATCTCGAGAATCTGAGCACGCTCAGCAAAGAAGAGAGTTAATCCGAAATGCCCACCCGTTCGAAGATCATCTATACCTTCACCGACGAAGCTCCGGCGCTCGCCACCTATTCACTGCTGCCTATCATCGAAGCGTTTACCGCCAAGGCTGATATCGCTGTTGAGACGCGCGACATCTCTCTGGCAGGCCGAATCCTTGCCAGCTTCCCCGAGCAATTGGGTGCCAAGGCTGTAGCCGACCACCTCGCCGAACTGGGCGCCCTGGCCGTTACACCTGAAGCCAATATCATCAAGCTGCCTAACATCAGCGCCTCGCTGCCGCAATTGCAGGCCGCCATCAAAGAACTGCAAGGGCATGGCTTTGATATCCCGGACTACCCGGAGACCGTGACCACTGACGCCGACAAAGAAGTCAAAGCGCGTTACAGCAAAGTCATGGGCAGCGCCGTAAACCCGGTGCTGCGCGAAGGCAACTCTGACCGTCGCGCCCCGCTGTCGGTCAAAAACTACGCGCGCAAGCACCCGCACAAAATGGGCGCATGGGCCGCAGACTCCAAGTCCCACGTCGCTCACATGAGCGAAGGCGACTTCTATGGCAGCGAAAAAGCCGCCCTGATCGAAGCCCCGGACAGCGTCAAAATCGAGCTGATCGCTCAAGACGGCACCACCACCATCCTGAAAGAAAAAACCGCCGTACAAGCCGGTGAGATCATCGACTGCTCCGTCATGAGCAAAAAAGCCCTGCGCCAGTTCGTAGCGGCCGAAATCGAAGACGCCAAAAACAAAGGCGTACTGTTCTCGGTGCACTTGAAAGCCACCATGATGAAGGTCTCCGACCCGATCATGTTTGGTCAGATCGTGGCTGAGTTCTACAAGGATGCGCTGGAAAAACACGCAGACGTCCTGAAAGAAATCGGTTTCAACCTGAACAACGGCATTGGCGACCTGTACGCTCGCATCAAAGCGCTACCAGCCGACAAGCAAGCCGAAATCGAAGCAGACATTCAGGCGGTCTACGCCAATCGCCCTGCCCTGGCAATGGTGAACTCCGACAAAGGCATCACCAACCTGCACGTGCCGAGCGACGTTATCGTCGACGCCTCGATGCCGGCCATGATCCGCGACTCCGGCAAGATGTGGAACACCGAAGGTCAGTTGCAAGACACCAAGGCCATCATCCCGGACCGCTGCTACGCCACTATCTATCAGGCGACCATCGAAGACTGCCAGAAGCACGGCGCTTTCGATCCAACCACCATGGGTAGCGTGCCGAACGTTGGCCTGATGGCGCAAAAAGCCGAAGAATACGGCTCGCACGACAAAACTTTCCACATCAAAAAGCCTGGCGTAGTCCGCGTATCCGACAGCAACGGCAACGTGCTGATGGAACAAAACGTCGAAGAAGGCGATATCTGGCGCATGTGCCAGGCCAAAGACGCGCCGATCCGCGACTGGGTCAAGCTGGCCGTTAACCGCGCTCGCGCCAGCAACACCCCGGCGATTTTCTGGCTCGACCCCCAGCGCAGCCACGACGGCGTGATGATCGAGAAAGTTCAGGCGTACCTGAAGGATCACGACACCAGCGGCCTGGATATCCGCATCATGTCGCCTGTTGAGGCCATGAAGTTCACGCTCGAACGCACCCGCAAGGGTCTGGATACCATTTCGGTGACCGGCAACGTGTTGCGCGATTACCTGACTGACCTGTTCCCGATCATGGAACTGGGCACCAGCGCCAAAATGCTGTCGATCGTACCGCTGATGAATGGCGGCGGTCTGTTCGAAACAGGCGCAGGCGGTTCGGCTCCAAAGCACGTTCAACAATTGCTGGAAGAAAACTTCCTGCGTTGGGACTCGCTGGGTGAGTTCCTGGCACTGGCGGCCTCGCTGGAGCACCTGGGCACGACCTACAACAACCCGAAAGCGTTGGTATTGGCCAAAACCCTGGATCAGGCCACTGGCCAGTTCCTCGACAACAACAAATCGCCATCGCGTAAAGTCGGCAACATCGACAACCGCGGTAGCCACTTCTACCTGGCGCTGTACTGGGCACAAGCCCTGGCAGCCCAGACTGAAGACAAAGAGCTGCAAGCCCAATTTGCTCCTGTAGCAAAAGCCATGACCGAGAACGAGGCAACCATCGTTGCTGAACTCAACGCCGTGCAGGGCAAGCCTGTTGATATCGGTGGTTACTACCACGCCGATGCAGACAAGGTGAGCAAAGTAATGCGCCCTAGCGCCACACTGAACGCGATCATCGCCGCCGTGTAAGAGCAACATCGCAACACCACAAACCCCGGCCCACGACGCCGGGGTTTGTGTTTTTAAATCGAACACAAAACTTGTCGGCGCTGGCGAAGGCTGCGATCTTTTGATTTTTATGAAAACGCAGCCTTCAGCAGCCCCGACAAAAAATCGAGACCTCACACATGGACTGGAAACCCCACATCACTGTTGCCACTGTCGTCGAAGACAACGGGCGCTTTCTGATGGTCAAAGAGTTAAAGCACGGGCACGCAGTGCTCAACCAGCCCGCAGGCCACTTGGACCCGAATGAAAGCCTGATCGACGCGGCTATCCGCGAAACCCTTGAAGAAACCGGTTATGACGTCGAACTCACCGGTGTCATCGGCATTTATCTGTACACGGCGCCCAGCAACGGTGTGACGTATCAGCGCGTATGCTTTGCCGGTAACGCGGTCAAACACCATGCCGATGCCACGCTCGACACAGGCATCATCGGCCCGCTGTGGTTGACCCGCGACGAGCTGCTGGAACAGCGCCATCGCTGGCGCAGCGAATTGACCCTGCACTGTATCGACGATTATCTGAGCGGCAAATTGTTCGACCTCTCGCTAATCCGCCCTTCGGTTTAGCCTTGAGCGCTCGGGCCTGCTAGAATCGCGTCCTTTTTCAAGACACTCATTGAAACCCTATGCGTGATCCAGCCTTAGTCGCCCCCGAAAAACAGCGCGTCATTGTCGGCATGTCCGGCGGTGTCGACTCTTCCGTTTCCGCCGTTCTGCTCATCGAGCAGGGCTACCAGGTGGAAGGCCTGTTCATGAAGAACTGGGAGGAAGACGACGGAACCGATTACTGCACCGCCATGGATGATCTGGCAGATGCCCAGGCCGTGTGCGACAAAATTGGCATCAAGCTGCACACCGCCAACTTTGCCGCCGAATACTGGGACAACGTGTTTGAGCACTTCCTGGCCGAATACAAAGCCGGACGCACGCCAAACCCGGACATCCTGTGCAACCGCGAGATCAAGTTCAAGGCGTTCCTCGATTACGCCCTGATGCTCGGGGCTGACTTGATTGCTACCGGCCATTACGTGCGTCGCCGCGACATCGACGGCCGCACCGAGCTGCTCAAAGGCCTGGACCCCAACAAAGACCAGAGCTACTTCCTGCACGCGGTCGGCGGTGAACAAATCGCCCGCACCCTGTTCCCGGTCGGCGAGCTGGAAAAACCCGAGGTGCGCCAGATCGCCGAAAAACACGACCTGGCCACCGCCAAGAAAAAGGACTCCACCGGGATTTGCTTTATCGGCGAGCGCCGTTTCAGTGACTTCCTCAAGCAATACCTGCCGGCCCAACCGGGCGAGATCAAAACCACCGAAGGTGAAGTCATTGGCCGCCACCACGGCCTGATGTATCACACCATCGGCCAGCGTCAGGGTCTGGGCATCGGCGGCCTGAAAGACGCCAGCGATGAGCCGTGGTACGTCTTGCACAAAGACCTTGAGAACAACGAACTGATCGTCGGCCAAGGTAACGATCACCCGTGGCTGTTCTCGCGCGCCCTGCTCGCCTCGGAGATCTTTTGGGTCAACCCGGTCGACCTGAGCACACCGTTGCGCCTGACGGCCAAGGTGCGCTATCGCCAGAGCGATCAACCCTGCACGCTGGAGCAAACCGCGACCGGTTACCGCGCCACCTTCGACGATCCGCAACGCGCGGTCACGCCGGGCCAGTCCGTGGTGTTTTACGATGGCGAAGTGTGCCTGGGCGGCGGCGTGATCGAAGTGGCCGAACCCTGGACCAGCAAGAGCGCACAGGCATGAACCCCACCCAGGAACAACTGGTGGCCCTGGGCGGCGTGTTTCTGGCCGCCGTACTGGTGGATAAAATCGCCAAGACCGGTCAGGTCAGCGAGGCTGATCTGGCCTGCATGCTGGGCAGCTTGCTGGTGCGCGACCCCAAGGACACGCTTGAAGTCTTCGGGGGTGATGACATCAACCTGCGCGAGGGCTACCGCGCCCTTATCGGTGCACTGGAGCGCGACCCCAATACCCTGCAACGCGAACCGCTGCGCTATGCCCTGTCGATGCTCAACCTTGAGCGTCAACTGGCCAAGCGCGACGACATGCTGGAACTAATTGGCAAGCGTTTGCCACAGATCCAGTCGCAAGTTGAACACTTCGGCCCCGCTCACGAGAACGTGGTCGCCGCGTGCGGTGCCCTCTATCAGGACACCCTGAGCACGCTGCGCCAACGCATTCAAGTGCATGGCGACATGCGCAACCTGCAACAACCGAACAACGCCGCCAAAATTCGCGCCCTGCTGCTGGCCGGTATTCGCTCGGCACGCCTATGGCGTCAATTGGGTGGCCATCGCTGGCAGCTGGTATTCAGCCGACGCAAATTGCTCAAAGCGCTTTATCCCATGCTGCGCGGCTGATCGCCGCCAGCAAGCACACGCTGTAACGTCGATACGCGTATGACGCCGGTCACTTGGCAACGGACCGGCCGTTTTTTTGATGTATGATACGCGCCCCATTTCGTTGCCCGACTGTCCGAGAACACCCCATGAAGCTCTCTTCGCTCACTGCGGTTTCCCCTGTTGACGGCCGCTATGCCGGCAAAACCCAGGCCCTGCGCCCCATTTTCAGCGAATACGGCTTAATCCGTGCCCGTGTACTGGTTGAAGTTCGCTGGCTCCAGCGTTTGGCCGCTCACGCCGCCATCCCTGAAGTCCCGGCCTTTTCCGCGCAAGCTAACGCTGTGCTGAATGAACTGGCCGAAAACTTTTCTCTGGAGCACGCCGAGCGCGTCAAAGAGATCGAGCGCACCACCAACCACGACGTAAAAGCCATTGAGTACCTGCTCAAAGAACAGGCCGCCAAGCTGCCTGAACTGGCCAACGTCAGTGAGTTCATCCACTTCGCCTGCACCAGCGAGGACATCAACAACCTGTCCCACGCTTTGATGCTGCGCGAAGGCCGTGATGAGGTGATGCTGCCCCTGATGCGCCAAACCGCCGACGCCATCCGCGAACTGGCGATCAAGTTCGCCGACGTCCCGATGTTGTCGCGTACCCACGGCCAACCGGCTTCGCCGACCACTTTGGGCAAAGAGCTGGCCAACGTGGTTTACCGCCTGGAGCGCCAAATCGCTCAAGTGGCGGCTGTACCGCTGCTGGGCAAGATCAACGGCGCAGTGGGCAACTATAACGCCCACCTGTCGGCCTACCCGCAGATCGACTGGGAAGCCAATGCCCGCGCCTTCATCGAAGACGAGCTGGGCCTGGGTTTCAACCCGTACACCACGCAGATCGAACCGCACGACTACATCGCCGAGCTGTTCGACGCGATTGCGCGCTTCAACACCATCCTGATCGACTTCGATCGCGATATCTGGGGTTACATCTCCCTGGGTTACTTCAAGCAGCGCACCATCGCAGGCGAAATCGGCTCCTCGACCATGCCGCACAAGGTCAACCCGATCGACTTCGAAAACTCCGAAGGCAACCTGGGTATCGCCAACGCGCTGTTCCAGCATCTGGCCAGCAAGTTGCCAATCTCCCGCTGGCAGCGCGACCTGACCGACTCCACCGTACTGCGTAACCTGGGCGTAGGTTTTGCTCATAGCGTGATCGCGTACGAAGCCAGCCTCAAAGGCATCAGCAAACTGGAGCTAAACGCTCAGAAGATCGCTGCTGACCTGGACGCTTGCTGGGAAGTTCTGGCTGAGCCGATCCAGACCGTCATGCGCCGTTACAACATTGAAAACCCGTACGAGAAGCTCAAAGAGCTGACGCGCGGCAAAGGCATCAGCCCTCAAGCACTGCAAACCTTCATTGACGGCCTTGAAATGCCGGAAGCGGCCAAAGCCGAGCTGAAACTGCTAACCCCTGCCAACTATATTGGCAACGCGGTTGAGCAGGCCAAGCGCATCTGATTGCTGCAACGACCTACTAACGCCCGGCCGTGCCGGGCGTTTTTATTCCCGAATACAAAGCGCAATTTTTCAATAGGTTACACATGAATCCTGATATTCCTCTTCAACTTCTGGGCGGCATCACTGCACGCGAATTCCTGCGCGACTACTGGCAGAAGAAACCGCTGCTGATCCGTCAGGCCATTCCTGACTTTGAAAGCCCGATCGATGCCGACGAACTGGCCGGTCTGGCGCTTGAAGAGGAAGTCGAATCGCGACTGGTGATTGAGCACGGCGAACGCCCATGGGAACTGCGCCGTGGCCCTTTTGCCGAGGACGAGTTTGGCAAACTGCCAGAGCGTGAATGGACTTTACTGGTTCAAGCCGTCGATCAGTTCGTGCCGGAAGTCGGCGAGCTGCTGGAAAACTTCCGCTTCCTGCCGAGCTGGCGCATTGACGACGTGATGATCAGCTATGCCGCACCGGGCGGCAGCGTTGGCCCGCACTTCGACAACTACGACGTGTTCCTGCTGCAAGGCGCCGGAAAGCGTCACTGGCAGATCGGCCAGATGTGCGACTCCGAAAGCCCGTTGCTGGAGCATGCCGACCTGCGCATTCTGGCCGACTTCCAGGCCACCGATGAATGGACCCTTGAGCCGGGCGACATGCTGTACCTGCCGCCGCGCCTGGCCCACTGTGGCGTTGCCGTCGATGACTGCCTGACCTACTCGGTAGGCTTCCGCGCCCCGAGCGCCGCTGAAGTGCTCACCCACTTCACCGACTTCCTGAGCCAATACCTGCCTGACGAAGAGCGCTATACCGACGCTGACGCTCAGCCGGTCAGCGACCCGCATCAAATCCAGCACGACGCGCTCGACCGCCTCAAGGGTCTGCTCGCAGAACACATGAGCGATGAGCGCATGCTGTTGACCTGGTTCGGCCAGTTCATGACCGAGCCACGATATCCGGAACTCGTGGTCGGCCCCGAGCTCGAAGAAGAAGACCTGCTGGGCAGCCTGGATCAAGGTGCGGTTCTGATCCGCAACCCAAGCGCTCGCCTGGCCTGGTCTGAAGTCGATGAGGACCTGCTGTTGTTCGCCAGCGGCCAAAGCCGACTGCTGCCAGGCAAACTGCGTGATCTGTTGAAAATGATTTGTGCCGCCGACGCGCTGCACAGCGACAACCTCGGCGCATGGCTGGCCGATGAAGATGGACGCAACCTGCTCTGCGAGCTGGTTAAACAAGGAAGCCTGGGGTTCGCTGATGAATAGCATTCACGTACGTGTCGCCGACTGGCAAAAGGACAACGCCGAACTTCGACGCATTCGTGAGGCGGTGTTTATTGCCGAACAAAAAGTCCCGCCTGAGCTGGAGTGGGACTCAGACGACAGTAGCGCCGTGCATTTCCTGGCCTACGAAGGTGACTTTCCGATTGGTACCGCCCGGCTGCTGCCAGACGGCCATATCGGCCGCGTCTCAGTCTTGAAGGACTGGCGCGGCTTGAAAGTGGGTGATGCGCTGATGCAAGCGACCATCGTTGAAGCCGAAAAGCGTGGCCTTAAAGAGCAAAAGCTCAGCGCGCAAGTGCATGCCACGCCTTTCTATGAACGACTGGGCTTTAAAGTCGTCAGTAACGAGTTTCTGGAAGCCGGAATCCCGCACGTCGACATGGTGCGCGGTGCCTGACATCCCCCGTTAGTCGCAGCCTGCGCCAGCGACTGCAACACCCTACAAAACGCCCTGCCATTTTCGGATCGCAGGGCGTTTTGCTATGTAGCATTCAACCTCGCCCAATTGGCGCCGACAAACTGGCACACTCCTGTCATAACCCTTTACACATTGCGGAGATAACGGACATGTCCCTACGCCCTCTCATCATCAGCCTGCTATTGATGCTCAGCTTCAACGCCATCGCCGAGACCCAAGTCATCTCCTTGCAAAATCGCACGGGTGCGGCCTTACTGCCGGTGGCACAAAGCTTTATCGGCACCGAGGGCAAAGTCACCCTGTATGGCAACCAACTGATCGTCGAAGCGCCCGCACAGAAAATTCAGGGCTTGGAGGACCTGCTGGCCAAACTCGACACACCTGCCAAGCGCCTGCTGATCACCGTTGACACCAGCGACAACAATTCCCCCGACACCGACAGCAACACTCGGGTCTATAGCACCGCCAGCCGCGACGGCGGCGTCCAGCAGATACAAGCTACCGAAGGCGTACCGGCACTGATCCAGACCGGCCAAAGCGTACCGCTCACCAGCACTCAGACAGATGCCTACGGTCGCCTGTCGGCGCAAACCAGTTACCGCAACGTCACCAAAGGGTTTTATGTCACCGCAAGCGTCACAGGTGAAACGGTACACCTGGCGATCAGTACCAACCGCGACCGCATGAGCCAGGCACAACCGGATGTAGTGAACGTACAAAGTACCGACACACAGGTCAGCGGCCCACTCGGGCAATGGATCACGGTGGCAGGCATCAATGGCCAGAGTCAGGCCGACCAACAAGGCGCAACCCGCACGTACTCGACTCAGAACCGCGATGACATGACATTGCGGGTCAAAGTCGACGCACTCGACTAAAAGGCCCAAAACTGACTGGCAAGTCGTAATCGAGAAAATATGTAGTGAATTAAAAAAGGCACTACAAAACGTTTGACGACTCAAAAAAGCAGAGGCATGATGGCCCCGCTCCCGCCGATCCAGCGCCTTGCAAAGGCCCTGGATCAAAGGCGAGACGCCATTCACGCACTCACTCAAACAATATTGCTGTGTGCTTGGTGGAGCTGATTTTTTCAACCCAGACCTATGCGACGAGGTTTATCACCATGGCACTGACACGCGAACAGCAAATTGCAGCCCTTGAGAAAGACTGGGCCGAAAACCCACGCTGGAAAGGCGTGACTCGCGATTATTCCGCTGCTGACGTGGTCCGCCTGCGCGGCTCGGTTCAACCCGAGCACACCTTTGCAAAAATGGGCGCTGACAAGCTGTGGAAACTGGTGACACAGGGCGCACACCCGTCCTTCCGTCCTGAGAAAGATTTCGTCAACTGCATGGGCGCCCTGACCGGGGGCCAAGCGGTACAACAGGTTAAAGCCGGCATCCAGGCAATCTACCTGTCGGGCTGGCAAGTGGCGGCAGACAACAACTCTGCCGAATCCATGTACCCCGACCAGTCGCTGTACCCGGTGGACTCCGTGCCAACCGTGGTCAAGCGCATCAACAACTCATTCCGTCGTGCTGACCAGATCCAGTGGAAAGCCGGTAAAAATCCGGGCGACCAAGGTTACATCGACTACTTCGCACCGATCGTGGCGGATGCCGAAGCCGGTTTTGGCGGCGTGCTGAACGCTTACGAGCTGATGAAAAGCATGATCGAAGCAGGCGCCGCCGGCGTTCACTTCGAAGACCAACTTGCATCAGTGAAAAAATGCGGCCACATGGGCGGCAAAGTGCTGGTACCGACTCAAGAAGCCGTGCAAAAGCTGACCGCTGCGCGTCTGGCGGCTGACGTTGCAGGTACTCCGACCATCATTCTGGCCCGCACCGACGCCAACGCGGCTGACCTGCTGACCTCCGATTGCGACCCGTACGATCAGCCGTTCGTGACTGGCGAGCGCACCAAGGAAGGTTTCTACAAAGTGCGTGCAGGACTGGACCAGGCGATTGCACGCGGCCTGGCGTATGCGCCTTACGCCGACCTGATCTGGTGTGAAACTGCCAAGCCGGACCTGGAAGAAGCGCGTCGTTTTGCCGAAGCGATCAAAAAGGAATACCCGGACCAACTGCTGTCGTACAACTGCTCGCCTTCTTTCAACTGGAAGAAGAACCTGGACGACGCGACCATCGCCAAGTTCCAGCGCGAACTGTCGGCAATGGGCTACAAGCACCAGTTCATTACCCTGGCGGGCATCCACAACATGTGGCACAGCATGTTCAACCTGGCGCACGACTATGCCCGCAACGACATGACGGCTTACGTGAAGCTGCAAGAGCAGGAATTTGCTGACGCGGCCAAAGGCTACACCTTTGTGGCACACCAGCAGGAAGTGGGCACTGGCTACTTCGACGACATGACCACGGTGATTCAAGGTGGCTCGTCCTCGGTGACCGCCCTGACCGGCTCGACCGAAGAAGAACAGTTCCACTGATTGATCGTGGAACCACGGCCATTGCCTAGCCTGTAAAGAACAATCGCAATGCCTTGAACGTAGCGCCCCGACTGGTTCGGGGCGTTTTTTTGCCTGATTTTCACACGCCCTGGCAGTCACTGCCGAGGTACGCAGACAGCGAGCTTTTAAATAGCGCCTCCCAAGCACAGCATCCCTTCATCAGCCGCGACTACACGCGTGCACATCTTCTGACCCAAACCCTGACGCAGATCCATGAACCCCATACAAAAAAAGGGTAGAAAGCCAAGTTCAAAACTTGCCAAGACTGCTTATATAAGCCAACTTTCAAAGGCGAGCGAAGCATAGGAACAATTAATCAGCCATTAAACGATATTCATTATCATTTAGAGGTGCTTTTGTTCATTACTTACCTAACAAAACATAATCACTCAAATACGCTGTAATGCCCGGACCACGAGGCTTGCGCAGACTTTAGGAGAAGCCATACCACTAAAGGACTGAATTAATTCATCTTAGAAAATTTACTTGCTGGGTGTTTAGCCATAAAATCGCGCCCATCAATTGCGCTGCGACATATCGTCACTGCTTTATTACCTTTTTGAGTTCAGAGACACGTGCTCTCTGTTAAGGATTACCAGCATGCCCGAAGCGACAGGACTCATAGCCCATAACTGGGGCTTTGCCATTTTCCTTCTCGGCGTTGTCGGCCTTTGCGCCTTCATGCTTGGCGTCTCCAGCCTCCTTGGGTCAAAAGCCTGGGGCCGCAGCAAAAACGAACCGTTCGAGTCCGGCATGCTACCTACCGGTGGCGCCCGCTTGCGGCTCTCAGCCAAATTCTATCTGGTCGCGATGCTGTTCGTGATCTTCGATATCGAAGCCCTCTTTCTCTTTGCCTGGTCTGTGTCTGTACGCGAAAGCGGCTGGACCGGATTCGTCGAAGCTCTCGTTTTCATAGCAATTCTGTTGGCAGGCCTTGTCTACCTATTTCGGGTGGGTGCTCTTGATTGGGCGCCAGAAGCTCGTCGTAAGCGACAGGCCAAGCTGAAACAATGAGGCTTTGGCGATGCAATACGAACTTACCAGGATCGACCCGGACGCTCCTAACGAGCAGTACCCGATCGGCACACGGGAAACCGTTGCCGATCCGTTAGAAGATCAAGTCCACAAAAACATTTTCATGGGCAAGCTTGAAGACGTGCTGAACGGCACGGTCAACTGGGGGCGTAAAAACTCCCTGTGGCCGTACAACTTCGGCCTTTCGTGCTGCTACGTGGAAATGACCACCGCCTTCACGGCGCCCCACGACATCGCGCGCTTTGGCGCCGAAGTGATCCGGGCATCGCCGCGTCAGGCGGATTTCATGGTGATTGCCGGTACCTGCTTCATCAAGATGGCGCCGATCATTCAGCGTCTCTACGAGCAAATGCTTGAACCTAAATGGGTTATTTCCATGGGTTCGTGCGCCAACTCCGGTGGCATGTACGACATCTACTCCGTGGTTCAAGGGGTCGACAAGTTCCTGCCCGTGGACGTTTACGTACCCGGCTGCCCACCCCGCCCTGAAGCTTTTCTGCAAGGCTTGATGCTTTTGCAAGAGTCGATTGGCCAGGAGCGTCGCCCACTTTCCTGGGTCGTTGGCGAACAAGGCGTGTACCGCGCCGAGATGCCATCGCAAAAGGAACAGCGCCGCGAACAGCGTATTCAGGTCACTAACCTGCGCAGCCCCGACGAAGTCTGATCCAGCCCCGCGTCTATTTATTAGAACGAGACACTGGCTTCATTCTTTACGTTGAACGAAAGCGATAAAAAAACCATGACTACAGGCTCCGCTCTGTACATCCCGCCTTACAAGGCTGACGACCAAGATGTGGTTGTCGAACTCAATACCCGTTTTGGCCCCGAGGCGTTCACCGCCCAGGCCACGCGCACCGGCATGCCGGTGCTTTGGGTTACCCGCGCCAAACTGGTTGAAGTCCTGACCTTCTTGCGCAACCTGCCAAAACCTTACGTCATGCTCTATGACCTGCACGGTGTGGACGAGCGTCTGCGTACCAAGCGTCAGGGCTTGCCATCAGGCGCAGACTTCACTGTCTTCTACCACTTGATGTCGCTGGAGCGTAACAGCGACGTGATGATCAAAGTGGCGCTGTCCGAAACCGACCTGAGCGTGCCGAGCATCACCAGCATCTGGCCGAACGCCAATTGGTACGAGCGTGAAGTCTGGGACATGTTCGGTATCGACTTCAAAGGTCACCCGCACCTGTCGCGCATCATGATGCCACCGACGTGGGAAGGTCACCCGCTGCGCAAGGACTTCCCGGCCCGTGCCACAGAATTCGATCCGTACAGCCTGACCCTGGCCAAAGTGCAGCTGGAAGAAGAAGCCGCGCGCTTCCGTCCTGAAGATTGGGGCATGAAGCGTTCCGGCGAAAACGAGGACTACATGTTCCTCAACCTGGGCCCGAACCACCCTTCGGCTCACGGTGCCTTCCGCATCATCCTGCAACTGGACGGCGAAGAAATCGTCGACTGCGTGCCTGACGTCGGCTACCACCACCGTGGTGCCGAAAAAATGGCCGAGCGCCAGTCCTGGCACAGCTTCATCCCGTACACCGACCGTATCGACTACCTCGGCGGCGTGATGAACAACCTGCCGTACGTGCTCTCGGTCGAGAAACTCGCCGGGATCAAGGTGCCGGATCGGGTCGACACCATCCGCATCATGATGGCCGAGTTCTTCCGCATCACCAGCCACCTGCTGTTCCTGGGGACTTATATCCAGGACGTAGGCGCCATGACCCCGGTGTTCTTCACCTTCACCGACCGTCAGCGCGCCTACAAAGTGATCGAAGCCATTACCGGTTTCCGTCTGCACCCGGCCTGGTACCGCATCGGCGGCGTTGCCCACGACCTGCCAAACGGCTGGGAACGCCTGGTCAAAGAGTTCATCGACTGGATGCCAAAGCGTCTGGACGAATACCAAAAAGCCGCTCTGGACAACAGCATCCTGCGTGGCCGCACCATCGGCGTTGCCGCCTACAACACCAAAGAAGCCCTGGAATGGGGCGTCACCGGTGCTGGCCTGCGTTCGACCGGTTGCGACTTCGACCTGCGTAAAGCGCGCCCGTACTCCGGCTACGAAAACTTCGAATTCGAAGTCCCGCTGGCGGCCAATGGCGATGCCTACGATCGTTGCATCGTGCGTGTCGAAGAAATGCGCCAGAGCCTGAAAATCATCGAGCAGTGCATGCGCAACATGCCAGCAGGCCCGTACAAGGCGGATCACCCGCTGACCACGCCGCCGCCCAAAGAGCGCACGTTGCAGCACATCGAGACCTTGATCACACACTTCCTGCAAGTTTCGTGGGGCCCGGTCATGCCGGCCAACGAATCCTTCCAGATGATCGAAGCGACCAAGGGCATCAACAGTTATTACCTGACGAGCGATGGCGGCACCATGAGCTACCGCACCCGGATTCGCACCCCAAGCTTCCCGCACCTGCAACAGATCCCTTCGGTGATCAAAGGTGAAATGGTCGCGGACTTGATTGCGTACCTGGGTAGTATCGATTTCGTTATGGCCGACGTGGACCGCTAAGCATGAACAGCACGCTTATCCAGACAGACCGTTTCGCCCTGAGCGAAACCGAGCGCTCGGCCATCGAGCACGAGATGCATCACTACGAAGATCCACGCGCAGCGTCGATCGAAGCCCTGAAGATTGTTCAGAAGGAGCGCGGCTGGGTGCCGGACGGCGCGGTGTACGCCATTGGCGAACTGCTGGGCATTCCGGCCAGCGACGTTGAAGGCGTGGCCACGTTCTACAGCCAGATCTTCCGCCAGCCGGTGGGCCGCCACATCATCCGTGTATGCGACAGCATGGTCTGCTACATCGGCGGCCACGAGTCGGTGGTCGGCGAAATCCAGAGCAAGCTGGGCATCGGCCTGGGCCAAACCACTGCGGACGGGCGCTTCACGCTGCTGCCGGTGTGCTGCCTGGGCAACTGCGACAAGGCGCCGGCGTTGATGATCGACGACGACACATTCGGTGACGTGCAGCCTGCTGGCGTCGCCACGTTGCTGGAGGGCTACCCATGAGCCTGACTTCTTTCGGCCCTGCCAACCTGATCAAGCGTTCGGCAGAAACCCACCCGTTGACCTGGCGCCTGCGTGACGACGGCGAGCCTGTGTGGCTCGACGAATACCAGGCCAAAGACGGTTACGCCGCTGCGCGCAAAGCTTTCGCCGACATGGCTCAGGACGATATCGTCCAGACCGTGAAAGACGCCGGCCTCAAGGGTCGCGGCGGTGCGGGCTTCCCCACAGGCGTGAAGTGGGGGCTGATGCCCAAAGACGAATCCATGAACATCCGTTACCTGCTGTGTAACGCCGATGAAATGGAACCCAACACCTGGAAAGACCGCATGCTGATGGAGCAACTGCCCCATCTGCTGATCGAAGGCATGTTGATCAGTGCCCGTGCGCTGAAAACCTACCGCGGCTATATCTTCCTGCGTGGCGAATACACCACTGCCGCCGTACACCTGCGCCGCGCCGTCGAAGAAGCCAAAGCAGCAGGCCTGCTGGGCAAGAACATTCTAGGGTCGGGCTTTGACTTCGAACTGTTCGTGCACACCGGCGCGGGGCGTTACATCTGCGGCGAAGAAACCGCACTGATCAACTCCCTCGAAGGCCGTCGCGCCAACCCGCGTTCCAAGCCGCCATTCCCGGCTGCTGTGGGCGTATGGGGCAAGCCCACCTGCGTGAACAACGTTGAAACCCTGTGCAACGTACCGGCCATCATCGGCAACGGCGTTGACTGGTACAAATCCCTCGCCCGCGAAGGCAGCGAAGACCACGGCACCAAGCTGATGGGCTTCTCCGGCAAAGTGAAGAACCCCGGCCTGTGGGAACTGCCGTTCGGCGTGACTGCACGCGAGCTGTTCGAAGATTACGCCGGTGGCATGCGCGACGGTTTCAAGCTCAAGTGCTGGCAGCCAGGCGGCGCCGGTACGGGCTTTTTGCTGCCTGAACACCTGGACGCACAAATGTACGCCGGTGGTATTGCTAAAGTCGGCACCCGAATGGGTACCGGTCTGGCGATGGCCGTCGACGACAGCGTCAACATGGTGTCCTTGCTGCGCAACATGGAACAATTCTTTGCGCGCGAATCGTGCGGGTTCTGCACCCCTTGCCGTGATGGTCTGCCCTGGAGCGTCAAGCTGCTGATGGCAATCGAGCACGGCGAAGGTCAGCCCGGCGATATCGAGACCCTGCTGGGTCTGGTCGGCTTCCTCGGCCCTGGCAAGACGTTCTGTGCACACGCACCGGGTGCCGTGGAGCCTTTGGGCAGCGCGATCAAGTACTTCCGTCCAGAGTTTGAAGCCGGTATTGCGCAAGCAACCCCCGGTGTTCCGCCTCTGGCACGCCCGATTGTTATCGGCGCGTAACGCTCTGACTGAGGGCGGTCCGTGCCGCTCTCTGATCGTTCGATAACGCCGTAAGGCTGGGTTGCTTCGAACGCATAACAAGATTCCATTAGCCACGCCCGCTGACACCGGGCCAACGAAGATCTTTGAACCATGGCCACTATCCACGTAGACGGCAAAGAGCTCGAAGTCGATGGGGCAGACAACCTGTTACAGGCCTGTCTGTCGCTAGGACTCGATATTCCGTATTTCTGCTGGCACCCTGCCCTGGGCAGTGTTGGCGCCTGCCGCCAGTGTGCAGTCAAGCAATACACCGACGAAAACGACACCCGTGGTCGTATCGTCATGTCCTGCATGACCCCGGCCACTGACGGAAGCTGGATTTCCATCGAAGACGAAGAGGCGAAAGTGTTTCGCGCCAGCGTCGTCGAATGGCTGATGACCAACCACCCGCACGACTGCCCTGTGTGCGAAGAAGGCGGTCACTGCCACCTGCAAGACATGACCGTGATGACCGGCCACAACGAGCGCCGTTATCGCTTCACCAAGCGCACTCACCAGAACCAGGAACTCGGCCCGTTCATTTCCCACGAAATGAACCGCTGCATTGCCTGCTACCGCTGCGTGCGCTTCTATAAAGACTACGCAGGCGGTACTGACCTCGGTGTGTTCGGTGCCCACGACAACGTGTACTTCGGTCGCGTTGAAGACGGTGTGCTCGAAAGCGAGTTCTCGGGCAACCTCACAGAAGTCTGCCCGACCGGCGTGTTCACGGACAAAACCCACTCCGAGCGTTACAACCGCAAGTGGGACATGCAGTTCGCGCCCAGCATCTGCCACGGTTGCTCCAGCGGCTGCAACATCAGCCCCGGCGAGCGTTATGGTGAATTGCGCCGTATCGAAAACCGCTTCAACGGCTCGGTCAACCAGTACTTCCTGTGTGACCGCGGCCGCTTTGGCTATGGCTATGTCAACCGTACCGACCGTCCACGTCAGCCACTCCTGGCCGACGGCACCAAGCTGAGCCTCGACGCTGCGCTGGATAAAGCCGCTGACCTGCTGCGCGGGCGCAACATTGTCGGTATCGGCTCGCCACGCGCCAGCCTCGAAAGCAACTACGCGTTGCGCGAGCTGGTCGGCGCCGAACACTTCTACTCAGGCATCGAAGCCGGTGAGCTGGCGCGCATTCGCCGGGTGCTGCAAGTATTGAAAGACAGCCCGCTGCCTGTTCCGAACATGCGCGAGATCGAAGATCACGACGCCGTGTTCGTACTGGGCGAAGACCTGACGCAAACCGCTGCCCGTATGGCGCTGTCGGTCCGTCAGTCGGTGAAGGGCAAAGCTGAAGAAATGGCCGATGCCATGCGCGTTCAGCCTTGGCTCGACGCCGCCGTGAAGAACATCGGTCAGCACGCGCTGAACCCGCTGTTTATCGCGAGCCTGGCTGAAACCAAACTCGATGACGTGGCTGAAGAGTGCGTGCATGCGGCACCGGACGATCTGGCGCGCATCGGTTTTGCCGTGGCTCATGCCATCGATGCCAGCGCACCGGCCGTTACCGGTCTGGACGCTGAGGCGCTGGAGCTGGCCAAGCGTATTGCCGACGCCCTGCTCGCCGCCAAACGCCCGCTGATCATTGCCGGTACTTCGCTGGGCAACAACGCCCTGATCGAAGCCGCAGGCAACATCGCCAAAGCCTTGCACCTGCGCGAAAAGGCCGGTTCTATCAGCCTGATCGTGCCGGAAGCCAACAGCCTCGGCCTGGCCATGCTAGGGGGCGACTCGGTAGACGCCGCCCTGCAAGCGGTGATCGACGGTAACGCCGACGCCATCGTGGTGCTGGAAAACGATCTGTTCACCCGCGTTGACGCGGTCAAAGTCAATGCTGCACTGGACGCTGCCAAGGTCGTGATTGTTGCCGACCACCAGAAGACCGCCACCACCGACCGTGCCGATCTGGTACTGCCAGCGGCCAGCTTTGCTGAAGGCGACGGCACTCTGGTCAGCCAGGAAGGTCGCGCCCAGCGCTTCTTCCAGGTCTTCGACCCGACTTACCTGGACGCCAACATTTTGGTCCACGAAGGCTGGCGCTGGTTGCATGCCCTGCGCAGTACCCTGCTGAACAAGCCGGTTGACTGGACCCTGCTCGACCACGTCACGCAAGCCACGGCAGCCAGCACACCTGAACTGGCCCGCATCGTCGATGCAGCGCCATCCGCTGCATTCCGCATCAAGGGCATGAAACTGGCCCGCGAACCGCTGCGTTATAGCGGCCGCACCGCGATGCGCGCCAACATCAGTGTGCACGAGCCGCGTACCCCACAAGACCCGGACACCGCGTTCGCGTTCTCGATGGAAGGTTACTCAGGCTCCGTCGAACCGCGCCAGCAAGTGCCGTTCGCCTGGTCGCCGGGCTGGAACTCGCCACAAGCGTGGAACAAGTTCCAGGATGAAGTCGGTGGGCATATCCGTGCAGGCGACCCGGGCACCCGCCTGATCGAAAGCACAGGTGATTCACTGAACTGGTGCGCCAACATTCCGGGCGCTTTCAACCCGGCACGTGGCAGCTGGCAAGTGGTGCCGTTCTTCCACCTGCTGGGCAGCGAAGAAAACTCGTCCAAAGCCGCACCTGTTCAGGAACGCATCCCGGCCGCTTACATTGCACTGGCCAAATCTGAAGCCGACCGCCTGGGTGTCAACGATGGCGCCCTGCTCAGCCTTAACGTTGCCGGTGTGACCCTGCGTCTGCCCCTGCGCATTAATGACGAGTTGGGTGCGGGTCTGGTGGCATTGCCTGTCGGGCTTGCCGGTATCCCGCCTGCGATCTTTGGCCTTACCGTTGACGGTTTGCAGGAGGCAGCCCAATGACCTGGTTCACGCCTGAAGTAATCGACGCGATCATATCGGTGGTCAAAGCCGTGGTCATTCTGCTGGCGGTTGTCGTATGCGGCGCGCTGCTCAGTTGGGTTGAACGTCGTCTGCTGGCCCTGTGGCAAGACCGTTACGGTCCTAACCGCGTGGGCCCGTTCGGCGCGTTCCAGATCGCCGCCGACATGATCAAGATGTTCTTCAAGGAAGACTGGACGCCGCCGTTCGCCGACAAGGTGATTTTCACCCTGGCACCGGTAGTGGCCATGAGCGCCTTGCTGATTGCCTTCGCGATCATCCCGATCACCCCGACCTGGGGTGTGGCGGATCTGAACATCGGCATCCTGTTCTTCTTCGCCATGGCCGGTCTGTCGGTGTACGCGGTGCTGTTCGCCGGCTGGTCAAGCAATAACAAGTTTGCCCTGCTGGGCGCCTTGCGTGCCTCGGCACAGACCGTGTCCTACGAGGTGTTCATGGGCCTGGCGCTGATGGGCATCGTGGTGCAGGTAGGCTCGTTCAACATGCGCGACATTGTTGAATACCAAGCGCAGAACCTGTGGTTCATCATTCCGCAGATCTTCGGTTTCCTGACCTTCTTCATCGCTGGCGTGGCCGTGACTCACCGTCACCCTTTCGACCAGCCAGAAGCCGAGCAGGAACTGGCCGATGGTTACCACATCGAATACGCCGGCATGAAATGGGGCATGTTCTTCGTCGGTGAATACATCGGGATCGTGTTGATCTCGGCATTGCTGGTGACTTTGTTCTTCGGTGGCTGGCACGGGCCTTTCGGCATCCTGCCGCAGATTCCGTTTATCTGGTTCGCCCTGAAGACCGCGTTTTTCATCATGATCTTCATCCTGCTGCGCGCTTCTATTCCGCGCCCACGGTATGACCAAGTGATGGACTTCAGCTGGAAGTTCTGCCTGCCGCTGACCCTGATCAATTTGCTGGTGACCGCCGCAGTCGTGTTGTTGAACACGCCTGCCGGCGCGGTTCAGTGAGGATAGAGACCCATGTTCAAGTATCTGTTTGACATCGTGCATGGCACCTACACCCAGCTTCGCAGCTTGGTGATGGTGTTTGGCCATGCCTTCCGCAAGCGTGACACGCTGCAATACCCCGAAGAGCCGGTCTATCTGCCTCCGCGCTACCGTGGCCGTATTGTCCTGACCCGCGACCCGGACGGCGAAGAGCGCTGTGTAGCCTGCAACCTGTGCGCCGTCGCGTGCCCGGTGGGCTGCATCTCGCTGCAAAAAGCCGAAACCGAAGATGGCCGTTGGTACCCGGAGTTTTTCCGCATCAACTTCTCACGCTGCATTTTTTGCGGCCTGTGTGAGGAAGCCTGCCCGACCACCGCGATCCAGTTGACACCGGATTTCGAGATGGCCGAGTTCAAACGGCAGGATCTGGTGTACGAAAAAGAAGATTTGCTGATCGCAGGGCCGGGCAAGAACCCTGATTACAACTTCTATCGTGTTGCGGGCATGGCCGTTGAGGGCAAACCGAAAGGTGCTGCTCAGAACGAAGCTGAACCGATCAACGTGAAGAGCTTGCTGCCTTAAGGAAGAACGATGGAATTCGCTTTCTATTTCGCATCGGGTGTCGCTGTCGTGTCCACGCTACGCGTGATCACCAACACCAACCCTGTGCACGCCCTGCTCTACCTGATTATTTCGCTGATTGCCGTGGCGATGACATTCTTCAGCCTCGGTGCACCCTTTGCCGGTGTGCTCGAAGTGATCGCCTACGCCGGTGCCATCATGGTGCTGTTCGTGTTTGTGGTGATGATGCTCAACCAAGGCCCGGCCTCGGTGACTCAGGAGCGCCATTGGCTCAAGCCCGGTATCTGGGTCGGACCGAGCATTCTGTCCGCCATCCTGCTGGCCGAACTGCTGTACGTGCTGTTCGCCCAGTCGAGCGGTGCCGCAATCGGTCAAACCACCATCGATGCAAAAGCCGTGGGCGTCAGCCTGTTCGGCCCGTATCTGCTAGTGGTCGAACTCGCCTCGATGCTGTTGCTTGCCGCAGCCGTGACGGCGTTCCACTTGGGCCGCACTGAGGCGAAGGAGCAATAACATGCCATCAATACCTCTCGAACATGGTCTCGCAGTCGCGGGCATCCTGTTCTGCCTCGGTCTGGTTGGACTGATGGTTCGCCGTAATATTCTCTTCGTGTTGATGAGTCTGGAAATCATGATGAACGCCGCTGCACTGGCGTTCATTGTGGCGGGTGCACGTTGGGCGCAGCCGGATGGGCAAGTGATGTTCATCCTGGTGATCACCCTGGCAGCGGCCGAGGCCAGTATTGGCCTGGCGATCCTGCTGCAACTGTATCGCCGCTTCCACACGCTTGATATCGATGCTGCCAGTGAGATGCGCGGATGAACCTTCTCTTTCTGACTTTCGTATTCCCCCTGATCGGCTTTTTGTTGTTGTCGTTCTCCCGAGGACGCTTCAGCGAAAACCTCTCGGCCCTGATCGGCGTCGGCTCCATTGGCCTGTCAGCCATCGTGGCCGCGTATGTGATCTGGCAATTCAACGTGGCGCCGCCTGAGGGCGGTCAGTACACGCAAGTGCTGTGGCAGTGGATGGCGGCCGGTGATTTCAAGGCCAACTTCGCCCTGCACCTGGACGGTTTGTCAGTCACCATGCTCGGCGTTGTCGTCGGTGTAGGCTTTCTAATCCACGTCTTCGCCTCGTGGTACATGCGCGGTGAAGACGGCTACTCGCGCTTCTTCTCCTACACCAACCTGTTTATTGCCAGCATGCTGTTCCTGATCCTGGCCGATAACCTGTTGTTCGTGTACTTCGGCTGGGAAGGCGTAGGCCTGTGTTCATACCTGTTGATCGGTTTCTACTACAGCAACCGCAACAACGGTAACGCCGCACTCAAAGCCTTTATCGTGACCCGTATCGGCGACGTGTTTCTGGCCATCGGCCTGTTCATCCTGTTCCAGCAACTGGGCACATTGAACATTCAAGAGCTGCTGGTTCAGGCCCCGATCAAGTTCAAGGCCGGCGATTTCTGGATCGTTCTCGCGACCCTGATGCTGCTGGGCGGCGCGGTCGGTAAATCGGCCCAACTGCCCCTGCAAACCTGGTTGGCAGACGCGATGGCTGGTCCGACGCCGGTGTCGGCACTGATCCACGCTGCAACCATGGTTACGGCCGGTGTTTACCTGATTGCCCGTACCCACGGCCTGTTCACGCTGGCGCCTGATGTGCTGCACCTGGTGGGCATTGTCGGCGGTGTGACCCTGGTGCTGGCAGGTTTTGCGGCACTGGTGCAAACCGACATCAAACGTATCCTCGCCTACTCGACCATGAGCCAGATCGGCTACATGTTCCTGGCGCTGGGCGTGGGTGCCTGGGACGGCGCGATCTTCCACCTGATGACCCATGCCTTCTTTAAGGCCCTGCTGTTCCTTGCCTCCGGCGCAGTGATCGTTGCCTGCCATCACGAGCAGAACATCTTCAAGATGGGCGGCCTGTGGAAAAAACTGCCTCTGGCCTACGCCAGCTTTATCGTCGGTGGCGCGGCGCTGTCTGCCTTGCCATTGCTGACGGCCGGCTTCTACTCCAAGGACGAAATTCTTTGGGAAGCCTTCGCCAGCGGTAACAACGAGCTGCTGTATGCCGGTCTGGTGGGTGCGTTCATGACCTCGCTGTACACCTTCCGCCTGATCTTCGTCACCTTCCACGGCGAAGCCAAGACCCAAGCTCACGCAGGCCACGGCGTGACCTACTGGCTGCCATTGAGCGTGTTGATCGTACTGTCGACTTTCATCGGCGCCATGATCACCCCGCCACTGGCCGGTGTTCTGCCACAAAGCGTTGGCCACGCGGGCGGTGAAGCCAAGCACAGCCTCGAAATCGCCTCGGGTGCCATTGCCCTGGCCGGTATCCTGCTCGCCGCCCTGCTGTACTTGGGCAAGCGTAGCTTTGTCACCGCCGTCGCCAACAGCGGCATCGGTCGCTTCCTGTCTGCCTGGTGGTTCGCAGCCTGGGGCTTCGACTGGCTGTACGACAAACTGTTCGTCAAACCGTACCTGTTGATCTGCCGCTTGCTGGCCAAAGATCCTCTGGACCAGACCATTGGTTTGATCCCGAAGATGGCCAAGGCCGGGCATAACGCCCTGAGCCGCAGCGAAACCGGTCAACTGCGTTGGTACGCTGCATCCATGGCCGCCGGTGCTGTACTGGTCATGGGCGCCATCGTACTGGTAGCGGTCTGATATGAACCTTCGACTTTGCGAAAGGAATTGAGCCCGTCATGATTCTGCCTTGGCTAATCCTGATCCCCTTTATCGGCGGCCTCCTGTGCTGGCTGGGTGAGCGTTTCGGCTCCACCCTGCCCCGCTGGATTGCATTGCTGACCATGTCCCTTGAACTTGCCCTCGGCCTTTGGCTGTGGTCTCAAGGTAACTATTCACTGGCACCCAACCCCGGCGTCGCTCCGACCTGGGCGCTTGAGTTCCAGCACACCTGGATCGAACGCTTCGGCATCAGTGTGCACCTGGCACTCGATGGCCTGTCGCTGCTGATGATCCTGCTCACCGGCTTGCTCGGTGTGCTGTCGGTGTTGTGCTCCTGGAAAGAAATTCAGCGTCACGTGGGCTTCTTCCACCTGAACCTGATGTGGATCCTGGGCGGTGTAGTGGGCGTGTTCCTCGCCATCGACCTGTTCATGTTCTTCTTCTTCTGGGAAATGATGCTGGTACCGATGTACTTCCTCATTGCGCTCTGGGGTCACAGTTCATCCGACGGCAAGAAAACCCGTATCTACGCCGCCACCAAGTTCTTCATCTTCACTCAGGCCTCAGGTCTGATCATGTTGGTGGCGATCCTGGGCCTGGTACTGGTCAACTTCAACAACACCGGCGTCATTACCTTCAGCTACGCCGAGTTGTTAAAAACCAAGATGTCGCTCACCACCGAGTACATCCTGATGCTCGGCTTCTTCATTGCCTTTGCCGTGAAGCTGCCGGTTGTGCCGTTCCACTCCTGGCTGCCGGATGCTCACGCACAGGCGCCTACCGCAGGCTCGGTCGATCTGGCCGGTATCCTGTTGAAGACCGCTGCCTATGGTCTGCTGCGTTTTGCCTTACCGCTGTTCCCGAATGCGTCGGCCGAGTTTGCGCCGATTGCCATGACCCTGGGTCTGATCGGGATTTTCTACGGTGCGTTCCTGGCCTTCGCACAAACCGACATCAAGCGTCTGATCGCTTTCTCCAGCGTTTCGCACATGGGCTTTGTACTGATCGGTATCTACTCCGGTAGCCTGCTGGCCCTTCAAGGCGCGGTGATCCAGATGTTGGCCCACGGTGTTTCGGCAGCCGCGCTGTTTATCCTCAGCGGTCAACTGTACGAACGTCTGCACACCCGCGACATGCGTGAAATGGGTGGACTGTGGTCCAAGATCGCTTACTTGCCGGCCATCAGTCTGTTTTTCGCGGCCGCTTCGCTGGGCTTGCCGGGCACCGGTAACTTCGTCGGTGAGTTCCTGATTCTGATGGGCTCGTTTGCACACTTCCCTTGGGTCACGGCGATTGCAACGACCGGTCTGGTGTTTGGTTCGGTCTACTCGCTGATCATGATTCACCGCGCCTATTTCGGCCCTTCCAAATCGGACGCTGTACTGGCCGGTATGGATGCACGTGAACTGATCATGGTGCTCGGTCTGGCGGTACTGCTGATTTTCATCGGCGTGTACCCACAACCGTTCCTCGATACCTCGGCTGCCACCATGAATGGCGTGCAGCAATGGATCGGCACCGCCTTCACTCAACTCGCTTCGGCCCGGTAAGAGCGCTATGGAATTCACGATCCAACACTTTATCGCGCTTGCTCCGCTGCTGATTACCAGCCTCACCGTTGTGGTGGTGATGCTGGCAATCGCGTGGCGCCGCAACCACTCGCAAACCTTCCTGCTCTCGGTGGCGGGGCTTAACCTGGCCCTGCTGTCGATTTTCCCGGCGTTGAAAGTCGCGCCACTGGCAGTCACCCCGCTGTTGATGATGGACAACTTCGCCTATCTCTACATCGGGCTGATTCTGGCCGCGACGTTGGCCTGTGTCACGTTGGCTCACGCCTACCTGGGCGAAGGCGGCACGGGTTATCCGGGCAATCGCGAAGAGCTGTACCTGCTCATGCTGCTGGCTGCGACCGGCGGTATTGTTCTGGTCAGCGCACAGCATCTGGCTGGTTTGTTTATCGGCCTGGAGCTGCTGTCGGTGCCGGTTTACGGTCTGGTGGCTTATGCCTTCTTCAACAAGCGTTCGCTGGAAGCCGGTATCAAGTACATGGTGCTGTCGGCCGCCGGTTCTGCGTTCCTGTTGTTTGGTATGGCTTTGCTATACGCCGAAGCCGGTAGCCTGAGCTTCAGCGGTATCGGTCAGGCTCTGGCAGCCACTGGCGTACCTGCGCCATTGGCCCAGCTGGGTCTTGGCATGATGCTGGTCGGCCTGGCATTCAAACTGTCGCTGGTACCTTTCCACTTGTGGACGCCGGACGTGTACGAAGGTGCTCCGGCACCAGTGGCTGCGTTCCTGGCGACTGCGTCGAAAGTGGCCGTGTTTGCGGTAATGGTGCGTCTGTTCCAAATCACTCCGTCGGCCACGACGGGGGTGATGAGCGATGTGCTGACCGTGATCGCGATTGCTTCGATCCTGTTTGGTAACTTGCTGGCCCTGACCCAGAACAACCTCAAGCGTCTGCTGGGTTACTCCTCCATCGCTCACTTCGGCTACCTGCTGATCGCCCTCGTGGCGAGCAAAGGCATGGCCATGGAAGCCATCGGTGTGTACCTGATCACCTACGTGCTCACCAGCCTGGGTGCATTCGGTGTGATCACCCTGATGTCCTCGCCGTACAAAGGCCGTGACGCCGATGCGCTGTACGAGTACCGCGGCCTGTTCTGGCGCCGTCCGTACCTGACCGCGGTGATGACCGTGATGATGCTCTCGCTGGCCGGCATCCCGCTGACCGCAGGCTTTATCGGCAAGTTCTACATCATCGCGACAGGTGTTGAGGCTCATCAATGGTGGCTGGTAGCGTCCTTGATCCTGGGCAGCGCCATCGGCGTGTTCTACTACCTGCGTGTGATGGTGACCCTGTATCTGGTTGAACCAAAATTGCATCGCCACGACGCTCCGCTGAACTGGGAGCAGAAAGCAGGCGGCGTCATGCTGCTGGCAGTTTCGGTACTGGTGTTCTTCCTGGGCGTGTACCCGCAGCCGATGCTGGAACTTGTACAACGCGCAACCTTGGGCCTTATGGGCTAAACAGTCGTGGTTGAACCATACCCCGTGAAAGCCTGGCTTTCACGGGGTATTTTTTTGCTCACGGTAAGGCTCACACACCCGCTTCACCGGGTACAGCCCCTCTCTCGACCAAGACGCATCCTTTTGTAGAGATCGATAAACCCTCAAATCACTAAATTGCCTTGCGTTGTCCCACCTGTTCTTGCGATCCAGGCCACGCGTTTAAAACCGCAACCCCGCCAGTCGTATCAGCGCTTCCTATCTGTATGCACCCCCTACCCCAACGGGCCCCGGCCACAGGCTGCCTACATCAACATCCGCGCCTCACTGTTTAATAGTTTGGCGTGTCAACGCTATAAACATTTGTAAATATGTGCAGATAAGTAAACGCACTTCTTAATCCTTCCGCAGGCACACCCACCCTTGCATTGACACCCATTCTTCACCGCCATAAATTGACCCCGCAACTTGAAAGAGTCACCTTAACCACCCCATTCACTACTTCTAACAAAAAGGTAATTCATCATGGGCTATATGGTACGCGGCTTCATCGGGGCCGAACTTCCCGACAGTGAACTTCAACACGCTGAAACCGAAGAACAACGAATTGAAGCATTACAGCTCAGCGAAGACGAAAAAGCCGAGTTAAACATCGTGTAATCCCAGAGGGAAAAGCACATCGCTTTTCCCTCTCGCAAACCTCACACGGCAAGGGGAAGACAATGCCTGATTCGGTTAACTGCAATCTACTGGCCAATGAAGTTTCACTGACACGGCAATTTCAAGCCATCAGCAATAGACCGAGGCAAGCCTTTCGCTTTAACTCACCGCCAGGACCTGAATTAAACAACCTGTTCTTCTTATCAGTACATGATGTGACCTACGTAGGACGTAAACTTTTATCCCACTCAGACGAACGCGGGTGGTATCAATCAAGTTGCCTAAATCCGTCACAACTTCTAGGGCAGCTTTTAAGCATCGCATACACCAACAATGGTTTGGCTGTGCATTTCATATCACTCGAAGACAGTCAAAGGCATGATCTTTTCCACGCTGCTATTCAATACCCTGACAGCGAGGTTTATTTTCCTTTCCCGTTACTTGATAGCGCCGGACAGGAGTGCACGCTCTCGCAGGAGCAATGGGCCTGTACACCACAACTGGCGGGGCGACTCGACAACGACGAGCAACACTTTCGCGACTACTGCGCTTTTTTTTTACGGCCCCTGATCCAACCCAGCATGGTTATTTACGATCCGGCCTGTTCAACCGGCACGTTCATTGGATCCTTAGCCCAAGCCTTTCCCGAAGCGCACTGCATAGGCTCCGATCAGTCTGCAACCATGATCGAGCACGCGCGCAACCGGTTTCCTGCGCTGGTCTTCAAACACATGGACGCTGGCCTGACGCAACTCGCAAGCCTGTGTGATGTGTTGATCCTGCGCTTTTTGAATGCAGAAGTTATTCACCGCGATGACGCCCACTGTCTGTTTAAACATATGGGCAACCTGCTCAAGCCTGGTGCCACGCTCATTGTATTTGGCCATACACCGGTCCTGATCAATGTACGTAATAGTGCTCAAGCTTTAGGGTTACGCCTGATATCGTCTTTAGCTGCGCGCCCTGGCCACACTGAGCTGTTTGAGTTCTATGTAATGAAAAAGCCAGGCATTCACAAAGAACACCTTCCCCCCTTAAACACACCCGATACTTTCAAATAAGCACCGCATTTTTTTTGCAGCATCACCTCAGAAAACACCCTGATTACACGCCTGACTTTAAACACACAGAGGGCAACACTCACAACAACTCACGGACACTGAACAGAATATTATCAATGGCTTATTAGCCTTTAACTCGCATTTGACAACCCATCAGCGCTTACCTACCTGCGCCCTGCGCGTGACATTACTGACACACGCAAACTCACCTGACTCCGACAATTCCACGAGGTTAATAACATGGGTTATTACATGGGACTGAACGCACAAAAACTGAAAGAGCAACATACCGCCGACACTGAAACAGGCCTCCCCTCTTTTGAGCCTCTCGAACTTACCGACGCTGATAAGTCGGAACTCAACGCCGTGTAATCACAGCAAGAAGGGTGTTGCAAACGCCCTTCTTCACCGGAGACTTCCATGAGCGCACTTTCGCCCCCTGATGAACGTGAACTTTCATTGATTGATGCTCATGTTCGTATTCATCAAGAACTGGCCAGCCTCGGCCTTTCCAGCACACTGCACGTCGCGGGCAACACGGTCGTCAATGCTCGCGTGCTCTTGAGTTCTTCAGACGCGAGCCGCCAAACCTGCGGCTCGGGCAAGGGTTACAAAGAAGCCGCCTGCACAGGGGCGTACTTCGAGGCCCTGGAGCATTACTTGACCGAGTTCCATGGCCAAGAAGCACCGATAGAGCTAATACCTGCACACCACTTCAGCCGCCGTGATTATTTATCCGATGACAGCGTACTGGATGTTATTTACCAAGATCAGGACTCAACGCTTGCCTGCCGCCGTTATACCTGCCCATTGGATGACCATAGCTTCTGCTACCCGCTCGCCTTAAGCCTGCCAGGCTACCCAGAGGCTCCCGCCCACGGCGATACCTTCAACTACGCCAGTTTGAAACGCTATTGCTGCAACAGCGGCATCGCCATTGGTGCAACGTGGAACGAAGCAGTTCTGCATGCCATCAATGAGTGCCTGGAGCGCGATGCCCTGTCGCTGTTTCTGCTTCATCATTTTTACTATTTACATGACCAGCCGTTGCGCATGCTCAAGCGCCCTACCGCCCACGAGCCTCTGTTCCAACTCTGGAGCGATGTAGAGAAGGAGTTGAACACGCAAGTCGTCGTGCTGGATATCAGCAGTGAGTTTTTGGCGCGTACCTTCCTTGCCTTTACTGTCCCGTGTACCCGGCCTGTCGCTCTGTTCGGCTCCGGTACCTCGCTGTGCCCTGAACATGCAGCCACTCGCGCGTTAACAGAGTTGGCGCAAATGGTATTGGCCGCGCAGCAGCCGGACGTTGCGCGGCTGCTGAGTCTTCAAAACTGTCACTTGGCACCGTTCCCCCGTTTGCAGCGCTGCCTTCAACTGGACACCGACGAGCTGCTGGCACGTGCAGTGACTCACTGCGTGCAACTGCCTGTCGCTCAGCCCAAACAGCCCGTGTCCGAACATATTCGCAGGCTGGCCGAAGATATTCGCAGCCACCAAAAAGAGCTGGGCGTCAGCGTCATGTACCAAACCGCACTGGGCACGACACTGGCCAATGTGGTCATTCCGGGGCTGGAACGGTTTTACATCGTCACCAGTGGCAATGTCGTTATTCCACAAGCACGGGGTCTTCAACTGCATGAGCTTTATGGTTAAGGCCACCGGTACGGCGCTAACAGTTGCGAGTGATTCTCGGCTTGTATAGGCTGGCGCGCCCTCGCCAATCGACCTGGAATCTCCGTTAATGCGCTCCGCCTTTACTTCACTTCTACCTTTGGCGCTTGCTTGCGCTGCCCCCGCCTATGGCAGTGCGCTGGAACTGAGCGAGGTGCAAGTTCGCAGTGAAGACAGTAGTGATCTGGAGGCCGCGCAGTCGGCACTGCGTGAGGTTCCCGGCGCCAGCAACCTGATTGATTTAACCCGTGTCGAAAACGGCCGCACGGCAAGCAACGTTGATGTATTGGCTTACCAGCCTGGTATCTACGCTCAATCAGCGGGCAATGATGGCGCCAAAGTGTCGGTGCGGGGTTCCGCAATCAACCGGGCGCCCGGCGCCCACGGTTCTGGCCTCTATGTCATGTTCGACGGCCTGCCGCTGACGGGCCCGGGCGGCACGCCCTATGAACTGTTCGAACCGTTGTGGTTGAGCCGCGCCGAAGTGCTGCGGGGCGCCAATGGATTCGGCGCCGGCTCGCTGGCATTGGGTGGCTCCATCAACTACGTGACGCATACGGGCTACGACGCTGCGCCGCTGCAAGTGCGATACGAAGCGGGCAGTTATGGTTATCGCAAACGCCAGATCAGCACAGGACAGGTACTGGGAGACCTTGATTACTACGTTTCTCTGACCGATTCCGACACTGACGGTTATCAGAATCACACGCGAGGCAGCAGTAAAGGCATCGCGGCCAACATCGGCTATCGCTTCAACCCGCAACTTGCGACACGCTTCTACCTGCGTTATCGCGAAACGGATAACGAACTGGCAGGTCGTGTGACCCAAGACCAGATCAAACATCACCCGCGCTCGGCCAATCCGGCGTATGTCAGCGGCGACTACTCACGCCCACAACCGGGTAGCACCTGGCTGGCCAACAAAACCACGATGTATCTGGATGACGACTCGCAACTGGAGGCGGGGGTGGTTTATCACGACTACCCCATGGATCTGCGCGAAGGCCCCAATCGATTGAAGGTGGCCTACACCGACGTCAGCGGCACGTTGAACTATAAACGGCGTGACACGTTGTTCGGGCTTCAAAGCGCAACCACTGTCGGTTGGCGTACAACCCGGCATTTACCCAATACCGGTGCGTCGGAATATGTGCGCATCCCGCGTGACACGACAGCCAGCTACGCGCCCGGCACCCAAATGCGCGACTTCAGCTATCAAGGGTCAGACACCGTGCTGCACGTCAGCAACGATCTGGAACTGATGCCTGACCTGTGGTTGACCACCGGCATGGCGCTGATTTATACCCGCCGCGAAAGTGACGTGAGTTACCCCAAAACCGGTGGCAAAGTGAGCCAGCATGATTGGGACTACGCGCCACGTATTGGTCTGCGTTATGAGCTCAGCCCAGACGTGCAGGTGTACGGCAACCTGAGCCGCTCGGTTGAGCCACCGCACCCGTGGTCATTGATCTGGAGTTCGCCTGCTCGATTCCCTGGCGGTAGCGGTCCGGCTACCGGTCGTCAAAGCACGCCCATCGCCATGAATAATCAAACAGCAACCACGCTTGAACTCGGCACCCGTGGCCAGTCCTGGATCGGACAGTGGGATTTGGCCTGGTACTACTCCGCTGTGCGTCACGAATTGCTGACGGTTGAAGTCGAGCCGCTCATTGTCGGCGAGTACAACGCCAGCCCGACCGTGCACCAAGGGTTCGAAGCGGGACTGAACAGCGTGCTGTGGGAGCACGATGCGATCGGCAAGGTGTCTTTGCGTCAGGCTTACACCTTCAGTGACTTCCATTACCGCGACGATGCACGATTTGGCAGTCATTCATTGCCCGGTATCGCGCAGCACTACTATCAGGCCGAAGTGCGATACGACCACCCCCGAGGTTTCTATGCCGGGGTAAATACCCAAGCGGCCTCGCGCATGGCCGTGGATTACGCCAACTCGTATTACGCCTCGTCATACACCCTGTTTGGCGCCAGTCTGGGTTACACCTCGCCCAAGCAAGACTGGAGCACCTGGCTGGACCTGCGCAACCTGACTAACCAGCGCTATGCTGCCACGGTCACGCCAGGGTATGACGACAACGGCAAAGACGCTGCGCGCTCAACCCCAGGCGTTGGCATGGGGGCTTATGTCGGGGTGTCATACAGCTTTCGTTAATTGTTCGGCTCGATATCAGCGGGCAGTCGCACTTTACGGCGTGTACCGCTGAACAACCCCCAGCTGGAGAGGAACAACGCGGCAATCAACGGCCCGATCACAAAGCCGTTGAGGCCGAAGATCGCCATACCGCCCAGCGTTGAAATGAGGATAAGAAAGTCCGGCATCTTGGTGTCTTTGCCTACCAGGATCGGGCGCAATACGTTATCGACCATACCGATCACTAATACCCCGTACAGCGTCAACACCACACCTTCCCAGATCTGGCCCGAGACCAGAAAGTACACCGCAACCGGCGCCCACACGATTCCCGCTCCAACGGCTGGCAGCAATGACAGGAACATCATCAACACCGCCCAGAACAGCGAGCTGTGGATGCCCAGAAACCAGAACATCAACCCGCCCAGCGCACCCTGAGTAATGGCGACTGCCAGATTGCCTTTGACCGATGCCCGCACCACGCGTCGCAACTTAAGCTGCAACAAGCGCTTTTGCTGCTCTGCCAACGGCACAGCATTGCGGATGAGGCGCACCATTTGCTGGCCGTCACGAATAAAGAAATACAACAGGTAGAGCATGATGAAAAAGCTCACCACCAACTCAAACGTGCTCTGACCGAAACTGAACACTTGGGTCGCGAAAAACTGGCTGCCTTCCAGCGCGCCCTTGGACACTTTCTCGCTCAGGCCGTCGATATTGCCCAGGCCAAAACGATCCAGCCAGTCCTGCACAGTCGTCGGCAAAATGTCCTTGAACTGCATGACGTAGCTGGCGACGTTGATCTTGCCGCTTTGGACATCGCTGTAAAGCGTGGCCACTTCTTGTACCAGTAAAGCCGTGGTGATAATCACCGGCAAAATGGCGATGACGGTGCATATCCCCAACGTGGAAAATGTGGCGAGATTACGCCGCCCCCTGAACTTGAGCAGCAACTTGCGCTGCAAGGGCGCGAACAAAATACCGAGAGCAACCGCCCAAAAAATTGCGCCATAAAACGGCAACAGAATCCAGATGAAAGCAAGGGTGACTAGCGCCAGCAATAACAGCAGGGTTTTACGTTGCAGACTTGTTTCGTTCATATGCCGTCCATGTCGGTAAGGCGCAAATTGATCGGTTAGCCGCAGCTTAGTCCGCCAATATACCGCCGAGTGCCATTTTTGCTGCATAAAGCATAGATCCAGATCAACATTGCGCCGTTTGAGCTCGACTACCATCGCGCCCTTTTGCGAATGGCTCGACTATGTCCCTTGCACCGCCCGAACTCCTCGCCCCCGCCGGCACCCTGAAAAACATGCGTTATGCCTTCGCTTATGGCGCCGATGCCGTGTACGCAGGCCAGCCGCGCTACAGCCTGCGGGTGCGCAATAACGAATTCGACCATGACAATCTGGCCGTTGGCATCAAAGAAGCCCAAGCCCTGGGCAAACGTTTTTACGTGGTCGTGAACATTGCACCGCACAACGCCAAATTACGCACGTTCCTCAAGGATCTGGAGCCGGTAATCGCGATGGCGCCGGACGCGCTGATCATGTCAGACCCGGGCCTGATCATGCTGGTGCGCAAACACTTCCCGCAGATGCCGATTCACTTGTCTGTGCAGGCCAACACGGTGAACTGGGCCAGTGTTGAGTTCTGGCACCAACAAGGCTTGAGCCGGATCATTTTGTCGCGTGAACTGTCACTGGAAGAAATCGAAGAAATTCGCCAAAAAGTCCCTGATATGGAGCTGGAGATTTTCGTACATGGCGCGCTATGCATGGCCTACTCCGGCCGATGCCTATTGTCCGGCTACATGAACAAGCGCGACGCGAATCAGGGCAGTTGCACCAATGCGTGCCGCTGGAAATACGAGGCCACACCGGCCACAGAGAACGAACTGGGCAATGTGGTGCAGATTGTAGAACCGCCGGTAGAGCCGACCCTGGGCATTGGTGCGCCAACGGATGAGGTATTCGTGCTGCATGAGGCAAACCGCCCTGATGAGCCGATGGCTGCCTTTGAGGACGAGCATGGTACCTACATCATGAACTCCAAAGACCTACGCGCGGTGCAACACGTCGCACGCCTGACGCAGATGGGTGTTCACTCGCTGAAAATTGAGGGCCGCACCAAGTCGCACTTTTACTGTGCTCGCGCGACACAGGTGTACCGCAAGGCCATCGATGATGCGGTGGCAGGACGTGAGTTTGATCGCAGCCTGATGACCGACCTCGAATCATTGGCACAGCGTGGGTATACCGAAGGTTTCTTGCGCCGCCATGTGCATGACGAATACCAGAATTACCTGCATGGCAGTTCACTTTCACATCGCCAGCAATTTGTCGGGGAGCTGACCGGAGAGCGTCGCAATGGTCTGGCGGAGGTCAAAGTCAAAAACCGCTTCGCCCTGGCTGATCATCTGGAATTGATGACCCCGCGCGGCAATTACCATTTTGATCTCGACCAATTGCACAACAGTGCAGGCTTGCCGATTCAAGTGGCGCCGGGGGATGGTCACACGGTGTACCTGCCCATTCCGGACCAGGTGGATTTGCGCTATGCCCTGCTGATGCGCGACTTGACCGTCACCGAGACCCTCGAACGCCCGGCTTGAATAAACACCTCTGTCGGTGCTGACGCGCTGCGCACTCAATCGCAGCCTGCGGCGGCTCCTACAGAGGAAGGTACGTGATGCCTGTGCGCAAAAGAGTCAGAGGCTCAGTCGCGGAACACTTCATCCAACAAGTTGTGCATCGCGATAAAGGCACGCTTTGCCGTCCTGGCGTCGTACATCATCTTGCCCGGTACGTTGGCGTGGGGATCTGTAAAGGAGTGCACTGCGCCACCGTAACTGGTCAATTGCCAGTCCACCCCCGCCGCTGTCATCTCTGCCTCGAACGCAGGCAGTTGTTCGTTCGGCACCAACGGGTCAGCAGCCCCGTGCAGAACCAGCACAGATCCCTTGATGCTGTTGGCGTCAATCGGGTTGGGCGTGTCCAGAGAACCGTGGAACGAGATCGCCGCTTTCAATGGCGCCCCGCCGCGTGCCAGCTCCAGTGAGCAACAGCCGCCGAAGCAGAAGCCGAACGTCGCCAGTTTGCTGCTGTCGACTTGAGCGAACGAGGTATTGCGCAACGTGTCATACGCCGCCCACATGCGCTTGCGCAGCAAAGCACGGTCATTTTTCAGCGGCATCATCGCCGCTCCCGCTTCGTCTGCATTGGCGGGGCGAATGCCTTGACCATACAAATCGGCAATCAATACGACATAACCCTGCTCGGCCACAGACTTGGCAATCTCTTGGGCCCCATCACTGATGCCCATCCAGTTAGGTGCCATCAGCAGCCCCGGCAACGGATCGACGCGGCTGGAGTCATAGGCAAGAAGGCCTTCGTAGGGTTGGCCATCAATTTGATAGACCACCGGTTGCAGCGTTATTGATTCCATCGAAAACTCCTGAATGCGAAACAAAAAAAACCCGCCGAAGCGGGTTTTTTATAGACGTCTTACGCTGACAACTCAACTAACAACTTATTTAGACGACGGACATACGCCGCCGGATCTTTCAAGCTGTCACCGGCTGCCAGTGCCGCCTGGTCGAAGAGGATGTGCGACAGGTCGCCAAAACGCTCTTCGCTCTGCTCCATATCCAGTTTTTCAATCAGCGGGTGTGCCGGGTTGAATTCAAAAATCGGTTTGGAGTCCGGCACTTTTTGGCCACTGGCTTCCAGGATTTGGCGCATTTGCAGGCCAAGGTCCTGCTCGCCGATGGCCAAAATGGCTGGAGAGTCAGTCAGACGGTGCGAGACGCGTACTTCACTGACGCTTTCGCCCAGTGCAGCTTTGATCCGCTCAACCAGACCTTCCTTAGCCTTGGCGACTTCTTCTGCGGCTTTCTTGTCTTCTTCCGAGTCCAGGTTACCCAGATCAAGATCGCCACGGGCCACGTCTACAAACGACTTGCCATCAAAATCGCTGAGGTAGCTCATCAGCCACTCGTCGATACGGTCAGTCAACAGCAGCACTTCGATGCCTTTTTTACGGAAGACTTCCAGGTGCGGGCTGTTTTTAACCTGAGCGTAGGTTTCACCGGTCAGGTAGTAGATCTTGTCCTGGCCTTCTTTGGCACGCTCAAGATACTGCGCCAGGGAAACCGTTTGCTCGCCACCGTCTTCGTGGGTCGAAGCAAAGCGCAGCAGGCTGGCGATTTTTTCTTTGTTGGCGAAATCCTCAGCCGGGCCTTCTTTAAGCACCTGACCGAAGTTTTTCCAGAAACCCTGATATTTTTCCGGCTCGTTCTTCGCTAGCTTCTCCAGCATGTCGAGCACGCGCTTGGTCAGCGCGGACTTCATGGAGTCGATGATCGGGTCTTTTTGCAGAATTTCACGCGACACGTTCAACGACAGGTCGTTGGAGTCAACTACACCTTTGATAAAACGCAGGTACAGCGGCAAGAACGACTCAGCCTGATCCATAACGAATACACGCTGTACGTACAGCTTCAGGCCTTTAGGCGCTTCACGCTGGTACAGGTCGAACGGTGCACGGGCCGGAACGTAGAGCAGCGAGCTGTATTCCAGCTTGCCTTCAACCTTGTTGTGGCTCCACGCCAGCGGGTTCTCGAAGTCGTGTGCGATGTGCTTGTAGAACTCCTGATACTCCTCGTCTTTGACTTCAGTACGAGGACGGGTCCACAAAGCACTGGCGCGGTTGACGGTTTCCCATTCCAGCGCAGGTACTTCTCCGCCTTCAGCCACGGTCTGCTCTTTAGGCAGCTCGATCGGCAAGGCAATGTGATCGGAATACTTTTTGATGATATTGCGCAGACGCCAACCGTCAGCGAACTCTTCTTCGCCCGGTTTTAGGTGCAGAACGATTTTGGTGCCGCGCTCAGGCTTGTCGATATTGGCGACTTCGAACTCGCCTTCGCCTTTGGAGGACCAGTGCACGCCTTCGCTTGCAGGTGTACCTGCACGACGGCTGTAAACATCCACTTTGTCCGCCACGATAAAGGCTGAGTAGAAGCCCACACCGAATTGACCGATCAGGTGCGAGTCTTTCTTCTGATCGCCCGAGAGGTTTTTCATGAAGTCGGCTGTGCCGGATTTCGCAATCGTACCCAAGTGGGCAATCACGTCATCACGGTTCATGCCGATACCGTTGTCCTCAAGGGTGACGGTGTTGGCATCTTTGTCGAAGCTCACACGGATCTTCAGTTCATCGCCGCCTTCCAGCAGTTCTGGCTTGGACAGCGCTTCAAAGCGTAATTTGTCGACCGCGTCGGAGGCGTTCGAGATCAATTCGCGAAGGAAGATTTCCTTGTTGGAGTACAGCGAATGGATCATGAGGTGCAGCAGTTGTTTAACCTCGGTCTGAAAACCCAGGGTTTCTTTTTGAGTGTCCACGCTCATTGTTATAAAGCTCCAATTAGATGGCATGTGCCACGCCCTAGAGGGTTGGCGGCGGGATGTCATAAAAGTTGGGGCTGACGGTGAAAATTCAAGGCCGCACGTCAAAACAACCCACCAGTACTTTTTACAGAATGTTGAAGCACTGACTCGACACGCTCTAAACGAGGCATCCGGGGTAGGCGCCAGGTCATTTATTAATCTGCTTGGCTTGGCAGCCGGGGACTGCGTAGAATCCGCGCGCGGCATGCACTTATATATCTGCACGCCCAAGGAACTTAAGCTATTGGCCTGTGCTCAAACGGCCGGTAGATCTACTCAATAAGGAGAAACACCCCATGCGTAAGACTTTCGCTGTTGCTTTGATGTTGGCTGCTTCCCTCGGTCTCGCTGCTTGCGACAAAAAATCCGAAGACAAAGCACAAGACGCTACTCAGCACGCTGAGCAAGCTCAAGAAAAAATGAATGAAGCACAAGACAAAGTGAACGAAGCTGCAAAAGAAAACGCTGAAGCCGCTAAAGATCAGGCTGAGTCGAACAAAGCGGCTGCTGAAGAAGCAGCTCCAGTTGCACCGGCTGCTCCAGAAGCAGCACCTGCTACCAAGTAATTCATTTACCTGGCGGCAAAAGAAAGCCCGCTTCGTGCGGGCTTTACTCTGTCTGCTGTTTGCTCAGAGGGCAGAATCCTTGGCGGATTCAGGCGCAGGCGCTTCAGTCGGGGTATAGAACATCACACTCAGTACGTCGGAATGAAACTCGCGGCGATACAACACCACAACGACCCCTGCACTCATCAACATAAATAACCAGGGGCTGACAAACCAGGCCAGCATGGTCATGCCGAAATAGTAGGCGCGCAGCCCAAAGTTGAACTGGTTAGCGGCCATCGAAATCACTTTGGCGGCGCGTAGCGCAAATGCCTTGCGTTCTTGTTCCGTCACATCGCGCTCACCGATCATCGGTGCCGAGCCGATCAGAATCGCGGCAAAGTTGTATTGGCGCATGCACCAACTGAACGTGAAAAAGGCGTACACGAAGACCAGCGCCAGGCACAGCAACTTGATCTCTGACATACCCTGCGAGGCTTGCTGCACCATCGGAATATCGGCCAGCAGTGACACAGCGCGCTCCGAGGCGCCCAGTACTGTCAAAATACCCGCCAGAATAATCAACGTGCTGGAGGCGAAAAACGATGCGTTACGCTCCAGATTGCCAATCACGCTGGCATCGGCGATACGGTTGTCCCGCAACAGCATGCGGCGCATCCAGTCTTTGCGGTACAGGTGCAACACACTGGCCAGGCAGGCGGTGTCCCGGGCTTTGAAGGTCGCGTAGCGGGTGTAGCCGCCCCAACACACCACAAACCATAAAGCTGCCAGCAGATGGATCAAATTGGACTGAATGAACGACATGGGATATCCCGAAGCGCGTGAGGTGAACGTTATGCACCTGAGTTCGACGCTTTGCCCAGCAAAAAGACACGCCCATAAAAAATGCCCTGTATCTAATTGATACAGGGCATTTTTGTTGATTCAGTGCAAGCTTTTGGCTTGCTGAACACTTAAGCCAACGCTTGTTGAGGCTTACCCAGCATGCGATCGCAAATGAATGCACCGAGCAAGACCACCAGCGACGGCACAAGCCACGCCAGACCTTGTTCGCTGAAAGGCATATTGGCCAGGCGGGTCGGAATCCATTCAGCCAGGCCAGCGCCCTTGAGCGCATCAATCGAGCCGAAGATAAACGACACCAGCATCACCGGGCCCACAATCCGCGCCTGTGCATGCCACAGACCTTTGCAGAAGCTCAACGCAACCAGCACGATGCACGGCGGGTAGATAGCGGTCAGCAACGGAATCGAGAACGCGATTAACTGCGTCAACCCCAGGTTCGACACACCCAGTGAGAACACGGCCAGAATCACCACCAGCGTCTTGTACGAAAGCGGCAGCACGGTGCTGAAGTATTCAGCGCACGCACAGGTCAGGCCGACCGCCGTTACCAGACAGGCCAAGGCAATCAGTACGGCCAGGAAACCGCTGCCCAGCGAGCCAAAGGTATGTTGAACATACGCGTGCAGAACGGCCGCGCCATTGGTTGCACCCGCGGCCACTTCGTGACTGCCAGCACCGAGGCGGAAAAGGCTGACATAAACCAGTGCCAGACCCACACCTGCGATCAGGCCCGCAATGATGGCGTAACGGGTGATCAGCTTGGGTGACTCAACGCCACGGGAACGGATCGCGTTAACAATCACGATGCCGAATACCAAAGCGCCCAAGGTGTCCATGGTCAGATAGCCATTGATGAACCCTTGAGAGAACGGTGCTGCCACGTATTCCGGGGTTGCCACGCCAATGTCACCAGCGGGCAAAGCGAAAGCGGCAATACCGAGAATCGCCAGTGCAATGATTTTCAGGGGCGCCAGAAAACGGCCCACGGTATCAAGCAGACGGCCTGGGTACAGCGACACAAAGAACACGATCAGGAAGTACACCGAGCTGTACAAAAACAACGCCAGCGGGCTTTCACCGGTCAACGGCGCAAGGCCGACTTCAAACGAGACCGTAGCGGTACGTGGCGTGGCGAACAACGGCCCCACCGCCAAATACGCGACAGCGGCCAGCAAACCGCCAGCAATTTTACCAATCGGGCTGCTAAGTGCATCCATGCCACCCCCGACTTTGGCCAGGGCAACAACGGTGATGACCGGCAGGCCTACCGCAGTGAGCAGAAAGCCCAATGCAGCGATCCAGACATTAGGTCCGGCTTGCAGGCCAACGATCGGCGGGAAAATGATGTTGCCAGCCCCAACGAACAGGGCAAATGTCATAAACCCAAGTGCCAGGATGTCCTGGCCTTTCAATACTTTCATTACGGAAATACCACACTACTGAATCGGAATTTAGAGGGGAATTTCCCGTGCGGATGTGGGAAATGCTGTCGAACTGTATAAGTCCAACCCGTCTAGCGCGCGGCTTCCTTGTGGGATGCGTACGCAGATTTGGCTGCCAGATTACCGAGTTTTTTCCTGTAACGCACTGTTGCAGGGCGTTCTGTCCGATGAACGCACGCAGTTGTCGCCTGAATGACATCTAAATTTGGTTCGGTGTGATTTCCATGCCGCGAACTCTTGTTTTCCTATGCAACTATCACCTGGGACTGCCGAGTTTAGGGTATCTGTAAACGCACAAAGGCCACCCGAAGGTGGCCTTTGCCTGGTGTAGCGATCAGTTAAGCGAGAGGCTTACTTGATTGCCCAGCCAGTCAGCTCGGACAGAGCCTTGCCGATGTCTGCCAGCGAACGCACGGTTTTAACGCCTGCGTCTTCCAGGGCAGCAAACTTCTCGTCTGCTGTGCCCTTGCCGCCAGAGATGATTGCGCCCGCATGACCCATGCGCTTGCCCGCAGGGGCAGTCACACCAGCGATGTAGGAAACAACCGGCTTGGTCACGTTTGCCTTGATGTAGGCAGCCGCTTCTTCTTCAGCCGAACCGCCGATCTCACCGATCATGACGATCGCTTCGGTCTTCGGGTCTTCCTGGAACAACTTCAGGATGTCGATGAAGTTGGAACCCGGGATCGGGTCACCACCGATGCCTACGCAAGTCGACTGACCGAAACCGGCGTCAGTAGTTTGCTTAACAGCTTCGTAAGTCAGGGTGCCGGAACGCGACACGATGCCTACTTTGCCTGGCAAGTGAATGTGACCTGGCATGATGCCGATCTTGCATTCGCCTGGCGTGATAACGCCTGGGCAGTTAGGGCCGATCAGGGTAACACCCAGTTCGTCGCACTTAACTTTAGCGTCCAGCATGTCCAGGGTAGGAATGCCTTCGGTGATGCAAACGATCAGCTTGATGCCGCCGAATGCTGCTTCAAGGATGGAATCCTTGCAGAAAGGAGCCGGTACGTAGATAACGCTGGCGGTTGCGCCAGTGGCCGCTACAGCTTCTTTCACGGTGTTGAAAACAGGCAGGTCCAGGTGAGTGGTGCCGCCTTTGCCCGGAGTAACGCCACCCACCATCTTGGTGCCGTATTCGATGGCTTGCTGGGTGTGGAAGCTGCCCTGCGAACCAGTGATGCCCTGGCAGATAACTTTGGTGTCTTTATTGATCAGGACGCTCATTACTTGCCCTCCGCAGCTTTAACAACTTGTTGAGCAGCGTCGGTCAAGCTGGTAGCAGCGATGATGTTCAAACCGCTTTCTGCCAGTACTTTAGCGCCCAGATCAGCGTTGTTGCCTTCAAGGCGCACAACTACCGGGATTTTCACGCCGACTTCTTTCACTGCACCGATGATGCCTTCGGCAATCATGTCGCAACGAACGATGCCGCCGAAGATGTTAACCAGTACTGCGGCGACATTGCTGTCGGACAGAATGATTTTGAACGCTTCGGTAACACGTTCTTTGGTAGCACCGCCGCCAACGTCGAGGAAGTTGGCTGGCTTGCCGCCATGCAGGTTAACGATGTCCATGGTGCCCATGGCCAGACCAGCGCCGTTAACCATGCAGCCGATGTTGCCTTCCAGCGCTACGTAGTTCAGTTCGAACTTGGCAGCGTGCGCTTCGCGCGGATCGTCTTGCGACGGATCGTGGAACGTTTTCAGCTTGGGCTGACGGTACATGGCGTTTGCGTCGATGTTGATTTTTGCATCGAGGCAGTGCAGGTCGCCGTCAGTCTTGATAACCAGCGGGTTCACTTCCAGCAGCGCCAGATCGTGATCCTTGAACAGCTTGGCCAGGCCTACGAAGATCTTGGCAAACTGAGCAACTTGCTTGCCTTCCAGACCCAGCTGGAAAGCCAGCTCGCGACCCTGGAATGGCTGAGCGCCAACCAGTGGATCGATAGTGGCTTTCAGAATTTTTTCTGGAGTGTCGTGAGCGATTTTCTCGATGTCCACGCCACCTTCGGTGGACGCCATGAACACGATGCGACGGCTCGAACGGTCAACGACAGCGCCCAGGTACAGCTCTTTAGCGATATCAGTGCACGATTCAACCAGGATCTTGGTGACCGGCTGACCATTGGCATCAGTCTGGTAAGTCACCAGACGCTTGCCCAACCACTGTTGTGCAAACGCTTTAGCGTCTTCTTTGCTGCGAACCAGCTTTACGCCGCCCGCTTTACCGCGACCACCTGCGTGAACCTGAGCTTTTACAACCCATTCGGTCCCGCCGATTTTGTCGCAAGCTTCTGCGGCCGCTTCCGGGGTGTCTACTGCATAACCCTGGGATACTGGCAGGCCGTATTCAGCGAACAGCTGCTTACCCTGATACTCGTGAAGATTCATGCTTTTTACCGTCTTCGTTAGGTACTGCGCATTCGGCGCTGCACTTTTATTAGTGCCGCACCACCTGTGACTGCTGCTTGTGCTGTTTCAACACCCCCAGCACCCGCGAAAGCAGGGCCGGGCCTGTTTGACAAAAGACAAGACTGCGTCCGGCGGAAGTTCCGCGGTGAGGCTTGCAAGCAAGGCTCACGACGGGCAAACCGCCGTGGTTTCTTATTGTCTGGTCTTAACGTTTCTTACGGTTGGCAATGTGGATGGCGCCGCCATTCACTGCCAGCGCTGCTTCGTGCAACGCTTCGGACAGGGTTGGATGGGAGAAAACCATCATGCCCAGATCCTCGGCACTGGTGCCGAATTCCATACCGATTGCGCCCTGCTGTACCAGCTCTGCTGCGCTCGGGCCAATCACGTGGACGCCCAGTACGCGGTCAGTTTTGGCATCAGCAATGACTTTTACAAAGCCACCGGTGTCGTTTGCTGCCATGGCACGGCCACTGGCTGCGAACGGGAAGGTGCCGACGTTAACTTCAACGCCTTCAGCTTTCAAGGCCTGTTCGGTTTTACCGACCCACGCGATCTCCGGGTGAGTGTAAATAACCGATGGAATCAGGTCGTAGTTCATCTCGGTCTTGTGACCTTTGATGCGCTCAACCACCATGATGCCTTCTTCGGACGCTTTGTGAGCCAGCATCATGCCGCGTACCACGTCACCGATGGCGAATACGCCCGGAACGCTGGTGGCGCAATGATCGTCAACAAACACGAAACCGCGCTCATCGATGGTCACACCGCTGTCAGCTGCCAGCAGTTCAGTGGTCACCGGACGGCGACCCACCGCTACGATCAGCTTGTCGAAGGTGATGGTCTGTTCGCCGTTGGCATCGGTGTAGGTCACAACGACTTCGTCGCCGTTAACCTTGGAACCGGTTACGCGAGCGCCCAGCTTGATGTCCAGACCTTGTTTGGTCAGGGTTTTGTAGGCTTCTTTGGACACAGCAGCATCAGCTGCCATCAGGAACGTGTCCAACGCTTCCAGAACAGTCACTTCGGCGCCCAGGCGGGACCATACCGAACCCAGCTCCAGACCGATAACACCTGCGCCGATCACGCCCAGACGCTTAGGCACCGACTGGAATTCCAGTGCGCCAGTCGAATCAACGATGACGTTGTTGTCTACAGGTGCTGGCGGAATGTCGATCGGACGCGAACCCGAGGCCAGAATCACGTTCTCGGCTTCGATGATTTCTACGCTGCCGTCTGGCTTGGTCAGCTCTACACGCTTGCCGGCCAGCAGTTTGCCGTGGCCTTGCAGGGAAGTAACGCCGTTCGCCTTGAACAGGGTGGCAACGCCGGAAGTCAGACCTTTAACGATGTTGGCTTTGCGGCCGACCATCGCTGGCACGTCCATGTTCACTTCACCGGTGGTGATACCGTGAATGGCGAACGCATCTTTAGCTTCGTGATACTTCCAGGAGCTGTCCAGCAGCGCCTTGGATGGAATGCAGCCAACGTTCAGGCAAGTACCGCCCAGCGCCAGTTTGCCTTCCTTGTCGGTGTATTTTTCGATGCATGCAGTCGAAAGGCCCAGTTGCGCGGCCTTGATGGCTGCAACGTAGCCGCCAGGGCCCGCACCAATCACTACAACGTCAAATTTCTGAGACATGTAAAAGAATCCTCTTTTAGCGACACGCTTCAAGCCGACCGCTGCAAGTCAGAACCCGGTCGCGAACGACTGAAGGCTCCAGACTTGCAGCGCAGGGCTGCTTCTATCAGATATCCAGCAGCAGACGCGCTGGATCTTCCAGCAGGTTTTTGATTGCTACCAGGAAACTTACAGCTTCTTTGCCATCGATCAAACGGTGATCGTAAGACAAAGCCAAATACATCATCGGACGGATAACGACCTGACCGTTGATTGCCATTGGGCGCTGAAGAATGTTGTGCATGCCCAAGATCGCAGCCTGTGGCGGGTTGACAATCGGGGTCGACATCATCGAACCGAAAGTACCACCGTTGGTGATCGTGAACGTACCGCCGGTCATTTCGTCGATCGACAGTTTGCCGTCACGGGCTTTCTTGCCGTAAGCGGCAATGCCGCCTTCGATTTCAGCCAGGCTCATCAGTTCTGCGTTACGCAGAACCGGAACCACCAGACCACGGTCGCTGGAAACAGCCACACCGATGTCGGCGAAGCCGTGGTAAACGATGTCGGAACCGTCGATCGAAGCGTTAACCGCCGGGAAGCGTTTCAGCGCTTCGGTGGCCGCTTTAACGAAGAACGACATGAAGCCCAGGCGTACGCCGTTGTGGGACTTCTCGAACAGGTCCTTGTACTTCGAACGCAGCGCCATGATTTCGGTCATGTCCACTTCGTTGAAGGTGGTCAGCATCGCCATGTTCGACTGTGCTTCAACCAGACGCTTGGCCACGGTGGCGCGAACGCGGGTCATCGGTACACGTTTTTCAACGCGGTCGCCAGCAGCGAATACCGGAGCAGCAGCGGCAGGCGCGGCGGCCTTGGCAGGTGCAGCAGCAGGCGCGGCCTTTTTGGCAGCAACAGCCGCGACTACGTCTTCCTTGGTCACACGACCGCCTTTGCCAGTACCGGCAACGGAAGCAATGTTGATACCGTTTTCTTCAGCGATCTTGCGCGCAGCCGGAGCAGCAACCGGATCGTCTTCGCCATCAGCGGCAGGTGCAGCAGCCTGGGCAGCCGGTGCAGCGCCAGCGGCTGGTGCGGCAGCAGCGCCGCCTTCAACGATGGAACCCAGCACTTCGTCGGACAGAACAGTGTCGCCTTCGTTCTTGACGATAGCGCCCAGCACGCCATCAGCCGTGGCCAGCACTTCCAGCACAACCTTGTCGGTTTCGATATCAACGATCAGGTCGTCACGCTTTACTGCGTCGCCGGGTTGCTTGTGCCAAGTGGCAACGGTGCCGTCGGCAACCGATTCCGGAAAAGTTGGGGCTTTAATCTCGATAGCCATGTTCGTGGTTCCTTTAATTCGGTTCAGTGCGCGAAGGCGTTAATCAGTAAACGCGTCTTGCAACAGTTTGGCCTGTTGCTCAGCGTGCATCGATGCATAACCACAAGCAGGTGCAGCAGAAGCGTCACGGCCCGCGTACTCAAGTACGAGCGACTTGTCGTGACCGCCAATGATGCGGCGCATGTGATGTTGGCTGCAGTACCAGGCACCCTGGTTCATCGGCTCTTCCTGACACCAAACAATGTGTTTGAGGTTTTTGTACGGAGCCAGGACTTCAATCAAGTCGTCCTCAGGGAATGGGTACAGCTGCTCAAGACGCACGATGGCGATGTCTTCACGACCTTCGGCACGGCGTTTTTCCAGCAGGTCGTAATAGACCTTGCCGCTACACAGCACGATGCGATCGACCTTGGCCGGATCTTGTGCATCGATCTCTGGAATAACGGTCTGGAACGAACCCTCGGCCAGGTCTTCCAGGGTCGAAACGGCCAGTTTGTGACGCAACAACGACTTGGGTGTCAGCACAATCAGCGGCTTGCGCAGCGGACGGATAACCTGACGGCGCAGCAAATGGTAGATCTGCGCTGGCGTGGTCGGCACGCACACCTGAATGTTGTGCTCGGCACACAGTTGCAGGTAACGCTCAAGACGTGCCGAGGAGTGCTCAGGGCCCTGACCTTCATAACCGTGTGGCAGCAGCATGGTCAGACCGCACAGGCGACCCCACTTGTGCTCGCCGCTGGTGATGAACTGGTCAATCACAACTTGTGCACCGTTGGCAAAGTCGCCGAACTGGGCTTCCCAGATCACCAGCGCGTTTGGCGTGGTGGTCGAGTAACCGTATTCGAATGCCAGTACGGCTTCTTCCGACAGCAACGAGTCGTACAGGTCAAAACGTGGCTGACCTTCGTACAGGTGCTGAAGCGGAATGTAGGTGCCCGCATCTTTCTGATTGTGCAACACGGCGTGACGGTGCGAGAACGTACCGCGGCCGATGTCTTGACCGGTCATGCGGATCGGATGACCTTCGAACGCCAGGGTCGCGTATGCCATGGTTTCGGCATAACCCCAGTTGATCGGCAGGCCGCCGGCTTGCATTTTTTGACGGTCTTCGTAGATCTTCGCAACCTGGCGCTGTACCACGAAGCCTTCTGGAATTTCCAGCAGCTTGGCGGACAGTTCTTGCAGGGTTTTGAGATCAAAACGCGTGTCGTGACGCGCCGTCCAGGCGTGGCCCAGATATGGACGCCAGTCAACGAACAGCTCTTTGTTCGGCTCTTTGACCAGACTTTTCACAACATGCAGACCATTGTCCAGCGCGTTGCGGTATTCGTCGATCTTGGCCTGAACGCGTTCTGCGTCAACCACTTGCTCTTGTGTCAGACGCTCGGCATACAGCTCACGAGTGGTGCGCTGCTTGGCGATTTGCTGATACATCAGCGGCTGCGTACCGTTTGGCTCGTCGGCCTCGTTGTGACCGCGACGGCGGTAGCAGAACAGGTCGATTACGACGTCGCGCTTGAACTGCATGCGGTAGTCGATAGCCAACTGGGTCACGAACAATACGGCTTCCGGATCATCACCATTCACATGGAGGATCGGCGCCTGAATCATTTTCGCGACGTCAGTGCAGTACTCGGTAGAACGGGAATCTTCCGGGTTGCTGATGGTGAAGCCAACCTGGTTGTTGATCACCAGATGCACCGTACCGCCCGTCTTGAAGCCGCGGGTCTGCGACATCTGGAAGGTTTCCATGACCACGCCCTGACCTGCGAAAGCAGCATCACCGTGGATGGAAATTGGCAGTACTTTCTCACCAGTCTTGTCGTTACGACGATCCTGACGTGCACGTACAGACCCTTCAACCACAGGAGAAACGATCTCCAAATGGGAAGGGTTAAACGCCATTGCCAGGTGAACTTCGCCACCGGAGGTCATGACGTTGGAGGAGAAGCCCTGGTGGTATTTAACGTCACCGGAACCCAGCTCGATCTTCTTCTTGCCTTCGAACTCGTCGAACAATTCGCGCGGGTTTTTACCGAAGGTGTTCACCAATACGTTCAGACGACCACGGTGGGCCATGCCGATGACGACTTCTTTGGTGCCGTAGTTGCCCGAACGCTGGATCAGTTCGTCCAGCAAAGGAATCAGGCTCTCGCCGCCTTCCAGGCCGAAACGCTTGGTGCCGGGGTATTTGGTACCCAGGTATTTTTCCAGACCTTCAGCAGCCGTGACGCGCTCAAGCAGATGGCTTTTGACATCTGCCGAATACGTTGGGCGGCCGCGCACGCTTTCGAGGCGCTGTTCAAACCAGTGGCGCTGCTCGGAATCGACGATGTGCGTGAACTCTGCGCCAATGGTGCGGCAATATGTCTGCTGCAACGCTTCGAGAATTTCGCGTAGGCTCGCTTCCTCTTTGCCGATGTACAGGTCGCCGGCACGGAAGGTCGTATCAAGATCGGCATTGGTCAAGCCGTAATGATTGATCGACAGGTCTGCAGGTGCAGGACGCTGCCACAGCCCCAGCGGATCAAGCTGGGCTGCCTGGTGGCCGCGCATCCGATAGGCCTGGATCAATCGCAGCACTTCAACCTGCTTCTTCTCGTGCTCACTGCTCACGCTCCCGGCGGAAACCGGTTGGGCGCGGCGCTGGTTCTTTGCCAGCAGCACGAAATGGTCGCGGATTGTGGAGTGCGAAACATCGTTGGCAGAGTTGCCGTCAGTCGGCAACGTCTGAAATTTGGTGCGCCATTCTTCTGGCACAGCGTTAGGGTCGTGCAGGTAGAGCTCATAGAGCTCTTCCACATAGGCAGCGTTACCACCTGAAAGATAGCCGCTGTTCCACATGCGCTGCATCACGCTTTCTTGCATGCTTGGTCACCCTCGGTTAGGGGACACCATCGACGAGAACACCAGAGCACGCTTGAGAAAGTCCGAATACAGCGACTAAAACAAGCCACTTAGGATCACGCTGATAGTCCGGGTACCAGCCCGGATGCCCCTGCTGGTCTCATTTCTTCAAAATAAGAGCCGCAACTTTGTGAGCTGCTGCTCAGGTTATAACTACGGCGCCGGTTGAAGCCTGCGCCGTAGCATCTACGGTTACAGCGATCTACGTTACAGCTTGTGTATCAAACGCCGCTTTGCAGCAGCATGCTACGCACGTGACCGATGGCCTTAGTCGGGTTCAAGCCCTTCGGACACACGTTGACGCAGTTCATGATCCCGCGGCAGCGGAATACGCTGAACGGGTCATCCAGTGAAGCCAGACGCTCGCTGGTCTTGGTGTCACGGCTGTCAGCCAGGAATCGATAGGCTTGCAGCAGTGCAGCAGGGCCCAGGAACTTGTCCGGGTTCCACCAGAAGGACGGGCAGGAGGTCGAGCAGCAAGCGCACAGGATGCACTCGTACAGACCGTCGAGCTTTTCACGCTCTTCTGGCGATTGCAGACGTTCGATGGCCGGGGCCGGCGTATCGTTCTGCAGGAACGGCTTCACCTTCTCGTATTGCTTGTAGAAGATGCTCATATCGACGACCAGGTCACGGATAACCGGCAAACCTGGCAGAGGACGAACGATCAGCTTGTTGCCTTTAACGACAGCGGACAGTGGCGTTACGCACGCCAGGCCGTTTTTGCCGTTGATGTTCATGCCGTCGGAGCCGCAAACGCCCTCACGGCAAGAGCGACGATAGGAGAAACCTTCGTCCTGCTCTTTGATCAGGGCCAGTACGTCCAGCACCATCAGGTCTTTACCGTTGGTATTGACCTGGAACTCCTGCATGAACGGCGCAGCGTCTTGATCCGGGTTGTAGCGATAAACACTGACTTTCAACATATCGGCCACCCTTAGTAAGTCCGAACCATAGGTTCGAAGGTCGGAACGGTTTTCGGCGAGAAGTTCACCGCACGTTTGGCTACGCGCTTGTCACCCGGGAAGTACAGGGTGTGGCACAGCCAGTTAACGTCGTCACGATCTTCGAAGTCTTCGCGGGCGTGAGCACCGCGCGATTCTTTACGAACTTCAGCAGCGATTGCAGTCGCTTCAGCCACTTCGAGCAGGTTTTGCAGCTCAAGGGCTTCGATACGGGCCGTGTTGAACGCCTGGCTCTTATCGTTGATTTTCACGTTGGCAATGCGCTTGCGCAGATCAGCCAGCTGGGCAATACCCTTCTGCATGTATTCGCCAGTGCGGAATACACCGAAGTAGTTCTGCATGCAGCTTTGCAGTTCTTTACGCAGGGTTGCCACGTCTTCGCCGTCAGTACGCGAGTTCAGGCCGTCCAGACGTGCCAGCGCAGCGTCGATATCGGACTGGCGTGGGCGCGCATAATCGACGCCTTCTTTCAGGGTCTGCTCAAGGAACAGGCCGGCAGCACGACCGAACACCACCAGGTCGAGCAACGAGTTACCGCCCAGACGGTTGGCACCGTGAACCGATACGCACGCCACTTCACCCACTGCGAACAGGCCAGGGATGATCTGGTCGTTGCCGTCGGCATCCTGAGTGATTGCCTGACCATGAATGTTGGTGGCAACGCCGCCCATCATGTAGTGGCAAGTTGGAACTACTGGAACCGGAGCCAGTACCGGGTCAACGTGAGCGAATGTCTTGGACAGTTCGCAGATGCCTGGCAGACGGCTGTGCAGAACTTCCTCACCGAGGTGATCGAGTTTCAACATGACGTGGTCGCCATCTGGACCGCAGCCGTTGCCCGCGATGATTTCTTTAACCATCGAGCGAGCCACGACGTCACGACCAGCAAGGTCTTTAGCGTTCGGCGCATAGCGCTCCATGAAACGCTCGCCGTGCTTGTTGATCAGGTATCCACCTTCACCACGGCAACCTTCGGTAACCAGTACACCGGCGCCGGCAATACCGGTTGGGTGGAACTGCCACATTTCGATGTCTTGTACCGGCACGCCAGCACGCAGCGCCATACCAATACCGTCACCGGTGTTGATCAAGGCGTTGGTGGTCGAGGAGTAGATACGGCCTGCACCGCCAGTCGCCAATACAGTGGCATTGGCACGAACGTACGAGGTTTCGCCGGTTTCGATGCAGATAACGATCATGCCGACAAAATCGCCAGCTTCGTTCTTCACCAGATCGACGCCGTAGTATTCGTTCAGGAATACGGTGCCGGCCTTCAGGTTGGCTTGATACAGGGTGTGCAACAGCGCGTGACCGGTACGGTCAGCCGCAGCGCAAGTCCGCGCAGCCTGGCCGCCTTTACCGAAGTCCTTGGACTGACCACCGAAAGGACGCTGGTAGATGCGGCCTTGCTCGGTACGGGAGAATGGCAGACCCATGTGCTCCAGTTCGAATACGGCTTCAGGGCCTACGGAACACATGTATTCGATAGCGTCCTGGTCACCGATATAGTCGGAACCCTTGACGGTGTCGTACATGTGCCAGCGCCAGTCATCGTTTGGATCTGCAGAGGCGATTGCGCAGGTAATGCCACCCTGAGCCGAAACGGTGTGGGAGCGGGTCGGGAAGACCTTGGTGATTACAGCAGTCTTGTGACCGCCTTGTGCCAGCTGCAAAGCAGCACGCATGCCAGCACCGCCGCCACCAATAATAATGGCGTCAAACGAAAGTGTATTAACTGTGTTAGCCATGAATCAGATACCCCAAAGAATCTGCACACCCCAGACGAAGTAAGCGAACATTGCAACGCCGCAAACTGCCTGGAAGAGGAAACGTACTGCGGTCGCGGACTTGCCCAGCGCCATTGGCGTCAGGTAGTCGGTCGCGATGGTCCACATGCCGACCCAGGCGTGAGCGCCGAGTGCAACAAGGGCCAGCAGGCTGAAGATACGCATCCAGTTGCTTGCAAACAGCTCATGCCATTGGGCGTAGCCAATGCCAGGGTTCGCAACGAGGTATCCGATCAGGAAAATGAAGTAAGCCGCTAGAACGACCGCAGACACACGCTGTGCCATCCAGTCATAGAGGCCCGAACGCGATAGGTTCGTAACGCTGGTTACCATATCCAAACTCCTGCCAGAACGATCATCACCACGGAAATGACGATGACAATTTTCGAGCCCAGCTTGCCGCCTTCCAGCGTCTCACCGATACCCATGTCCATGATCAAATGGCGAATACCTGCCACCAGGTGATACAGCAAGGCAGATAGCAGCCCCCACGCAACGAATTTGGCCAGCGGACTGGTCAAGCACGCCTTCACCTCGGCAAAACCTTCTTCCGAGCCCAGGGATTTGCTCAATGCATAAAGCATGATGCCCAGGCCAAGAAACAGAATGATGCCCGATACACGGTGCAGGAATGACGTAACGCCGGTGATGGGGAGTTTGATGGTCCTTAGGTCTAGGTTTACAGGTCGTTGGCTATTCACGGCTTTTTTCACACTGAAGAGCCCCTAACAATCAGGGCAAGTTTGTTGGGATGCGCACTGGTCAGGTACCCACCACCCGGGGAGTGACGACCCCCATTTAAACAGGCCCTAAAGCCTCTGGCGGTCGGCTGCCGAGTATAGACAGTTGGCTTACTAATGACAACGCAATCACCTGCCTCTAATAGCGCATTGCGCTCAGGCTATAAAAGGCGTAAACGGCAGGGATAATCGCTAAAAAACACACCTCAAAGCCTTGTACAGCAAGACTTTAGGCAAATTGACATTCAAATTTATCTCACTATAGTGGTGCGGGCCCTGCGTGGGGGGTCTGTCTGATGATTTCAAGCATAAATAGGAGGCCACATGGCTGACAAAAAAGCGCAGTTGATCATCGAGGGCGCAGCCCCCGTCGAGCTGCCCATTTTAACTGGCACCGTGGGTCCCGATGTAATCGATGTGCGAGGCCTGACGGCCACGGGCCGGTTCACATTTGACCCTGGCTTCATGTCGACCGCGTCTTGCGAGTCGAAGATCACCTATATTGATGGTGACAACGGTATCCTGCTGCACCGCGGCTACCCGATTGAACAGCTGGCCGAACACTCTGACTATCTTGAGACCGCTTATCTACTGCTGAACGGCGAACTGCCGACCGCAGAGCAGAAAGCTCAATTTGTCAGCACCGTAAAGAACCACACTATGGTTCACGAGCAGTTGAAGACCTTCTTCAACGGCTTCCGTCGTGACGCCCACCCTATGGCAGTCATGTGCGGTGTAGTCGGCGCCCTCTCGGCCTTCTACCACGACTCTCTGGACATCAATAACCCGCAGCATCGCGAGATTTCCGCGATCCGTCTGGTTGCCAAGATGCCGACCCTGGCAGCGATGGTTTACAAGTACTCCATGGGCCAACCCATGATGTACCCGCGTAACGACCTGACTTACGCCGAAAACTTCCTGCACATGATGTTCAACACGCCGTGCGAGATCAAACCGATCAGCCCGGTATTGGCCAAGGCGATGGATAAGATCTTTATCCTGCACGCCGACCACGAACAGAATGCGTCAACCTCTACCGTGCGTCTGGCAGGCTCTTCGGGTGCCAACCCGTTCGCCTGTATTGCGGCGGGCATCGCTGCACTGTGGGGCCCTGCCCACGGCGGCGCCAACGAAGCCGTGCTGACCATGCTCGACGAAATTGGCGATGTGTCCAACATCGACACGTTCATCGCCAAGGCCAAGGACAAAAACGATCCATTCAAGCTGATGGGCTTCGGTCACCGGGTTTACAAAAACCGCGACCCGCGCGCCACGGTCATGAAGAAGACGTGCGACGAAGTGCTCAAAGAGCTGGGCATTCAGAACGATCCGCAACTCGAACTGGCCATGCGCCTGGAAGAGATCGCCCTGACCGACCCTTACTTCATCGAACGCTCGCTGTACCCGAACGTCGACTTCTACTCGGGGATCATCCTCAAGGCGATCGGCATTCCAACCAGCATGTTCACCGTGATCTTCGCCCTGTCGCGTACAGTCGGCTGGATCTCGCACTGGAAAGAAATGCTCTCCAGCCCGTACAAGATTGGCCGTCCGCGCCAGCTGTACACCGGCTACGAGCAGCGTGATCTGACCCCGCTGGAAGACCGCAAGTAAGACCCTGGCGTCTTAACTGCAACAAAAACGGCCCCTGCCCTTTATATAGAGCAGGGGCCGTTTTTTTTGCGCATGCTTTGTAGCCGCTGACGCAAGAACGGGGCTGCATCCAGCGGCGCGGCCTTCGCAAACCATTCAACCGGCAAGCGTCAGATGCATCACACCTGCCGCACATACGACGATTGCCTCCTCGACCCCAGCCTCACCCCTCGCCAATAGCGACGAGACTTATCGGACCACACAAAAAATCCCCCTGTCTCACGACAGGGGGATTGTTTTCAACAGGCTGTCTAGCGCGGATTAATGATCCACCGCCCCGCTCGCCCCCAACCCTGTCTGGGAACGCACAAATTGCGGGAAGAACAGTGCCCGTTCTTTCTCGGCCGACTTGGACTTGTCAGTAATCGAGAAGAACCAGATACCCACAAACGCAATGATCATTGAGAAAAGTGCCGGGTACTCGTAAGGGAAGATAGCTTTTTCATGATGAAGGATCTGTACCCAAATGGTCGGGCCAAGGATCATCAAGCCAACAGCACTGATCAGACCCAGCCAGCCGCCAATCATGGCCCCTCGCGTGGTCAGGTTTTTCCAGTACATCGATAGCAGCAGTACCGGGAAGTTGCAGCTGGCCGCAATCGAGAACGCCAAACCAACCATGAACGCGATGTTTTGGCTTTCGAACAGAATCCCCAGGCCAATCGCCAATACGCCCAGCGCGATGGTGGTGATCTTCGAGACGCGAATCTCGTCCTTGTCGTTGGCCTTGCCCTTCTTGATGACGCTGGCATACAAGTCGTGAGACACCGCCGAGGCGCCCGCCAATGTAAGGCCCGCAACGACTGCCAGAATGGTGGCAAACGCGACCGCCGAGATAAAGCCCAGGAAGAGACTGCCACCCACTGCGTCAGCCAAATGCACCGCCGCCATGTTATTACCGCCCAACAAGGCGCCTGCAGCGTCTTTGAAAGCCGGGTTGGTACTGACCAGGATGATTGCACCAAAACCAATAATGAACGTCAGGATGTAGAAGTAACCAATAAAGCCGGTTGCATAGAACACGCTCTTACGGGCTTCTTTAGCGTCGCTCACCGTGAAGAAGCGCATCAGAATGTGCGGCAGACCCGCCGTACCAAACATCAGTGCCAGGCCGAGGGAGAAAGCAGAAATCGGGTCTTTGACCAAACCGCCCGGACTCATGATCGCTTCACCTTTAGGGTGAATCTGCACCGCTTCAGCAAACAACGCGTTGAAGTCGAAGTTGACGTGCTTCATTACCATGACGGCCATGAAGGTTGCGCCCGACAACAACAGCACCGCCTTGATGATCTGTACCCACGTAGTGGCCAGCATGCCGCCAAACAGCACGTACAGGCACATCAGGATGCCGACCAGAATGACCGCAACGTGATAATCCAGACCAAAGAGCAATTGGATCAGCTTGCCTGCACCGACCATTTGCGCGATCAGGTAAAACGCCACCACCACCAACGAACCGCAGGCAGACAAGGAGCGGATCTGAGTCTGACCCAACCGGTACGAGGCCACGTCAGCAAACGTGTACTTGCCCAAGTTGCGCAAACGCTCTGCGATCAAGAACAAAATGATGGGCCAGCCCACCAGAAAGCCGATCGAGTAGATCAGGCCATCGTAGCCAGAGGTGTACACCAGCGCGGAAATACCCAGAAAAGACGCCGCAGACATATAGTCGCCCGCAATCGCCAGACCATTCTGAAAGCCTGTGATCTTACCGCCCGCTGCGTAGTAATCCGCTGCCGACTTATTGCGCTTGGAAGCCCAATAGGTAATACACAGGGTCGCCCCCACAAAGACGACGAACATAATGATCGCCGACACGTTGAGCGGTTGTTTTTGAACTTCACCGGTCAGGGCGTCGGCTGCCCAGACGCCGGAAGACAAGGCTGCAAGGCCCAATGTTGCCAATAGACGCCGGATCATTGCGCAGCCTCCTTGAGAATTGCGTTGTTCAGGTCGTCAAATTCGCCATTGGCCCGGTGCACATAGATACCGGTCAGTATAAAAGCCGAAATAATCAGCCCCACACCAATCGGAATCCCCCAGGTGATAGACGAATCAGGGCTCAGTTTCGCCCCCATGATGTGCGACCCGTAGGCAACTAACAGGATAAAAGCGGCGTATAAGCCAAGCATGATCGCCGATAGAATCCAGGCGAAACGCTCTCTTTTCTTAACCAGCTCCTTGAAACGCGGGCTGTTTTGAATCTTGAGGTAAATGCTGTCGTTCATTATTTTTGTCCTCGCAGCACAGATGAGATGGAACGTTTTCACTATTAGGGGGCTTCAATTTCTAAGCCAGACGACTTTAGTAGTAGAACCCTCAATCTGCTGTAGCCCCCGGTTTATCTAGCCCGCAAGGATAACGACATCAATTTGCCACCCCATAAATCGAAAAACCGCCGGGCAATATCGCCGGGCGGTTCTGGGGGCTGCGAGCTAGACACTTCAGCGGTTTTTAGTGGACCCACTCAGCCACGCGCTCAGGATGCTTTGCCACCCACTCTTTGGCAGCAACATCAGGCTTGGCCCCTTCCTGAATCGCCAGCATGACCTCGCCAATTTCGTCCTTTGAGTTCCAGTGGAATTTTTTCAGGAAGGCCGCCACTTCAGGCGCTTTGGTGCCTAACGCTGTGCTGCCAATGCTATTAACTGTCTCCGCAGCGCCATACACGCCTTTGGGATCATCCAGAAAGCGCAGCTTCCATTTGGCAAACATCCAGTGCGGCACCCACCCCGTGACCACAATCGGCTCTTGCTTGGCATAAGCGCGCCCCAGCTGCGAAGTCATGGCCGCGCCAGAACTGGCCTGCAATTTATAGCCCAGACCGTAATCCTTGATGGCCTCATCCGTTTTGAGCATCACCCCTGACCCGGCATCAATTCCGACAATTTTTTGCTGGAAGCCACTGTCATCTTTCAGATCCGCGATGGAGGTGGCCTTCACATACTCAGGCACAATCAGACCGATTTTTGCGTCTTTAAAGTTGGGGCCATAATCCACCACTTTGTCCTTGTTCTTGGCCCAATACTCGCCATGCGTGACAGGCAACCAGGCGGACAACATGGCGTCCAGCTTACCCGTGGCCACGCCCTGCCACATGATGCCCGTTGCGACCGGCATCAACTTCACCTCATACCCCAACGTTTGTTTGATCACTTCAGCGGCCACATGAGTCGTTGCCACGCTGTCAGACCAGCCGTCCACATACCCAATGGTCAACGTCGGTTTGGTTTGCGCGCTGGCCAACCCCGCACTCATCGCCAGCACTACAGCAGCCCCCACACTCAAGAGTCGTCGCATACTCATCACTGATTCCTCACTGTGTCGGGCCCGACGAGTGCCGGACCGCCCGAACCCACACCTTGATCATCAACGCCCCGGTACGAGCGACCTGCTCTGACGACGACATCAAGGCAACCGCAAGCGACATCACGCGTAGACGTAACAAAATTATTCACAAGCGCTGAGCACACTCAATTGCAGGTAAGATGCGCGGCTTTGCTCCTATACGGCCTGCCCATGTCCGCGACTGCCCGCTTTCCAGCCCTGCCCTACCTCTTCGCCTGTTTACTCAGCCTGTTTGCAGTTGCCGGCTTCTGGTACGGCCTGGGCCAACCCGTCCTGTTGCCCGACGCGGCCACCCCGACACACAAACTGCAATGTGCCTCCTATACCCCGTTCGACAAGGATCAATCGCCCTTCGACCAACCGTTCGTGCCGCGCATTGAGCGCATGGATGCAGACCTGGCGTTACTCGCCACGCGTTTTCAGTGCATTCGCACCTACTCCCAGGCCGGGCTCGAGGCATTACCCGAGCTGGCCCGCAAGCACGGACTCAAGTTGATGATCGGCGCCTGGGTAAGCCCGGACCCGATAGCGACCGCCGCAGAGGTCAAGGCGCTCATTGCATCGGCCAATGCCAACCCCGACGTCGTCAGTGCTGTGATCGTGGGTAACGAGGCCCTGCTGCGCAAAGAAATCACGGCCCCGCAACTGGTCGCACTGATCGAACAGGTAAAGCATCAAATCAAGCAACCGGTGACGTACGCAGACGTATGGGAGTTCTGGTTACAACACCCTGAAATCGCACCTGCGGTGGATTTTCTGACCATTCACCTGCTGCCTTACTGGGAAGATGACCCGGCAGGCGTCGACCAAGCCGTGAAACACGTCGAACAGATCCGTGAAGTCTTCGGCAGCAAATTCGCCCCTAAAGACATCCTGATTGGTGAGACCGGCTGGCCCAGCGAAGGCCGACAGCGCGAAACAGCCCTGCCAAGTCGCGTCAACGAAGCCAAGTTCATTCGCGGCTTTGTCACCCTGGCCGAACAAAACGGCTGGAAGTACAACCTGATCGAAGCCTTTGACCAACCCTGGAAACGTGGCAGCGAAGGAGCAGTGGGTGGCTACTGGGGGTTGTTTGACGCTGACCGCCAGGACAAAGGCATTCTGGCCGGGCCGGTCTCCAACTTGCCACACTGGCCCGTTTGGCTCGGCTTCGGTACAGCCCTGCTCCTCGCCACCCTGCTGATTGGCGGGCGCGTTCGCAGCACGCGTGCAGCGTTGTTGTTGCCCGCACTGGGGGCAGTGTCAGGGTGCACGATCATTGCCTGGGCTGAACTGGCCTCCGTCACCAGCCGCTTTGCCGGGGAATGGGTGTGGGCCGGGGCACTCTTGGTCTTGAACCTGATTGTGATGACCCATGCGGCGCTGGCCTTGGGGCAAAAAGAGGGGTGGCGCGAGCGCCTGTTCAACCACCTGGAGCGCCGTGCGGGCTGGTGGTTGGCCGCTGCCGGATTTGCCGGGGCGGTCATGATGCTGGGGCTGGTGTTTGAACCGCGCTACCGCAGCTTCCCCAGTGCGGCCTTGTTGCTGCCCGCGCTGGTTTACCTGCTGCGCCCCGTGTGCGGACCACGGCGTGAGTTTGGCTTGCTGGCGTTTATCATTGGCGCTGGCATTCCGTTACAGCTGTATCGCGAAGGAGTGAGCAACGAACAGGCATGGGGGTGGGCGCTGGTCAGTCTGCTGCTGGTACTCGCTTTGTGGCGCAGCGTGCGCACTCGCTGAATGAGGCTCGACCAGGCCGTGCGGCTACTTACTCAGTAGCCGCTGCGCCAGACACATAAGGCACAGCGGTCTCGGCATGCTCCCCCGACCACTGCAACAGGCCCCCTCAAATTGTGCGCGCTCTTACCAGCCGCAGCCCCGCAATCACCACTGCAAACACGGCCAGACTGGCGTTATACAACGCCAGTGCAGGCAACCCGAATGCCAACGCCACAAGCGCCAATGCATTGCCAACGCGCCCGCGTACAAAAAACGCAACCGCTGCGACTGCCACGGCAACCCAACCTATCGCCCTGAAGTGGATCAGCCACCCCAGGTTGGCGCGCAACTGACACTCCCAACGCGTCGCTTCTGCCACACACGTGCCGACCCACTGCGCATCTTCCATCAGGCCATAACGCAGGCCATAGCCGGCCGCCAGCCATACAGGCAAAGCAATTAGAAGCAATATAAACGGCAAACGAGGACACATAACAACTCCGATAAGCAAAAGCGGCGCCCAGCTTAAACGCACTTATGGGCTATGCAAGCCTTGCAATCAGATATCTGTTCACTAAAGTCATTCAACGTGTATCTTGCGATAGCTAATTGCCTGCCTGCGACAACTTGGGAATTTATTTAGGGGTGCACCACGGCACTTCGACGTCAGCCCTGTGGTCATAGCCTGCGAATCTTCTCCGCACCTTCTCTTGGGATAGTCTTCATGCTTCGTTCTCTGCCCCTCGCCGCCCTCTTGGGCGGCCTTTTACTGAGTGCGTCCGCGCAGGCGGTCGATGTCGACCCCGCCACGTATGGCTACCCGATTACCAATCCATTTGAAGCCACTATCGCGACGACTCCACCGCAGATGCGCCCGTATCTGCCGAGCGAAGATGACATCCGTCAATCGGACTACAGCCTGACGATGCGCCCTGAACGGGAGTTCACGCTGCCGGCCAACTTTTGGGCGGTTAAAAAACTCACCTACCGTATGGCCAAACAAGATCATCCCGCCCCGCTGATGTTCTTGATTGCAGGCACCGGTGCGCCCTACGACAGCAGCCTCAACGAATTCCTGAAAAAGCTGTTTTACCAGGCCGGTTATCACGTTGTGCAACTGTCATCGCCCACCAGCTATGACTTTATGAGCGCAGCCTCACGCTATGCCACCCCCGGCATCAGCCAATACGACGCCGAAGATTTGTATCGCGTGATGCAGGCCATTCGCGCGCAACAGGCCGACGTGCCCGTCACCGACTATTACCTCAGCGGGTATAGCCTTGGCGCGCTGAATGCCGCCTTTGTCAGCCACTTGGATGAAACCCGTAAAAGCTTCAACTTCAAAAAAGTGCTGATGCTCAACCCGCCAGTCAACCTGTACACCTCCATCAGCAACCTCGACAAACTGGTGCAAACAGAAGTTAAAGGCATCAACAACAGCACCACGTTCTACGAGCTGGTGTTGAACAAACTGACCGAGTACTTCAAGCAAAAAGGCTATGTCGACCTCAACGCAGCGCTGGTGTACGACATCCAGAACTCCAAAGAACGACTGACCAACGAACAAATGGCGATGCTGATCGGCACTATGTTCCGTTTCTCGTCGGCCGACATCGTGTTTACCTCGGACTTGATCAACCGCCGCGGCCTGATTACCCCGCCCAACTACCCGATCACCGAAGGCACCAGCCTGACGCCTTTCCTCAAGCGCTCGTTGCAGTGCGACTTTGACTGTTACCTGACCGAGCAGGTCATCCCGATGTGGCGCGCCCGCACCGATGGCGGCAGCCTGTTGCAACTGATCGATCAGGTCAGCCTGTACGCCCTCAAGGACTACCTGAAAAACAGCCCGAAGATCGCGGTCATGCACAATGCCGACGACATCATCCTCGGCCCTGGCGATTTGGGCTTTTTGCGTGAAACGTTCGGCAATCGCCTGACGGTGTACCCGTATGGTGGCCATTGCGGCAACCTCAACTACCGTGTCAACGCTGACGCTATGCTGGAGTTCTTCCGTGGCTAAACATCTATTACTGGCTGCCGCTTTACTGAGCGCCGGCGTCGCCCAAGCGGACAACAGCAAAGCACAGACCGAACGCACAGTAGATACCGATGGCTTCACTGAGCCATTGAAGCTGCTCAAATTCAACCCGGGACTGGATCAGCGTGAGTTCGAACGCGCCACCATGAACGCCTTGAGCGTTTACGACCCGCTGGAGTCGGTCAACCGCCGCATCTACCACTTCAACTACCGGTTCGATCAGTGGGTGTTCCTGCCGGTGGTCAACGGCTACCGCTACGTGACCCCCAGCTTCCTGCGCACCGGCGTCAGCAACTTTTTCAACAACCTGGGTGATGTACCCAACCTGTTCAATAGCCTGCTGCAACTCAAGGGCCATCGTTCACTGGAAACCACCGGGCGCCTGCTGCTGAACACCACACTGGGCGTAGCCGGTTTGTGGGACCCGGCCACAGCCATGGGGCTGCCACGCCAGAGCGAAGACTTCGGGCAAACCCTGGGCTTCTATGGCGTGCCCGGCGGCGCGTACTTGATGCTGCCGATTCTGGGGCCATCCAACCTGCGCGACACCACCGGCCTGGTGGTCGACTACGGCGCGAACCAGGAAATCAACTTCCTCAACGTGCCCCACGAAAGCACCCGCCACCCGGAAATCTGGGTGCTGGGCGCAGTCGACAAGCGCTACAACACCAGCTTCCGTTATGGCCAGTTCGACTCGCCGTTTGAATACGACAAGCTGCGCTACATCTATACAGAAGCGCGAAAACTGCAAATCGCCGAGTAAACCTCCCCCCTCCGGGCTGCGCTGCCTGCGCGCAGCCCGACGGCTAAATCCGCAGAAACGTGCACAGCTGTTTGCGTTTGGCCAAAGCATCCATGCGCCCCAGCGCGATCAACTCGCGGCAATATCCCGCTTCGAACAACAAATAACTTAACACCCCCGCGCCACTGGTTTTAGTCGCTCCCGGCCCACGCAAAAACAGGCGTAGCGCCGCAGGCAACTCATGCCGGTGACGCGCAGCAATTTCGTCAATGGGCTGGCTCGGCGCAATCACCAGTACCTCCACCGGCGACAAACCCAGGTTGTCGGTTTGCCGAGGCAGCACGCGACTGTAATGATTCAAGCGCTCCAGCAGTTCGATATCACTCTCAAGGCTGTCGATAAACGTGCTGTTGAGCAGGTGACCGCCAATCTGTGCCAACGTCGGTTGCTGCGCACTGAACTGACGTAGCGGGCTGTCTTGCGCATCTGGCCCGCGCGGGTTGCCACTGACCCCGACCACCAACACGCGGTTGGCGCCAAGATGCAGCGCAGGACTGATGGGGGCGGACTGACGGACCGCGCCATCACCGAAATACTCTTCGCCAATTTTGACCGGGGCAAACAACAAGGGGATGGCTGAACTGGCCAGTAAATGCTCAATCGTCAAGGGCGTCGGCATTCCGATCCTGCGGTGGCGTAACCAGCCGTCGATCGCGCCCTTACCCTCGTAGAACGTCACCGCCTGGCCCGATGAGTAGCCGAACGCGGTGACCGCAACCGCACGCAGTTGCTGCGCCTCAATCGCTTGATTGATGCCCGAAAAGTTGATTTTGTCGCTGAGCAACTCGCGCAACGGTGAACTGTTGAGCAGCGCCACCGGTACATGTGAGCCAAGCCCCAGCAGGCTATGACCCACAAAACGGCTGGCCTGGTGCATCACCCCCGGCCAGTCGCTGCGCAGCACGCGACGGCTTTCAAACGCCTGCCAGAACGCGGTCAAATGCTCCACCGCACGGGTAAAGTTCATTGCACCGCTGGCCAGGCTGACCGCATTGATAGCACCGGCGGAGGTGCCGACAATCACCGGAAATGGATTAGGCGCGCCCTCAGGCAGCAACTCGGCAATCGCGGCCAGCACGCCCACCTGGTAGGCCGCACGCGCACCACCCCCGGAAAGAATCAGACCTGTGACTGCCTGTGTGGCACTCAACGCAGCACTCCGAAGAGTCGATTACCCTCAGCGGCGTTTGTCGTACAACTTTGGCTCGCCCGGTGGACGTGTTTTGAACCGACGATGCGCCCACAGGTACTGCTCGGGGCACTCGCGGATAGCCCGCTCGACCCACTGATTGATGCGCAAGCAGTCCACCTCATCGCTTTCTCCAGGAAAATCCTTCATCGGCGGATGAATCACCAACCTGTAACCACTGCCATCCGCCAGTCGTTGTTGAGTAAAGGGCACAACCAGCGCTTTGCCCAACTTGGCAAACTTGCTGGTCGCCGTGACGGTCGCCGCCTGAATACCGAACAGCGGTACGAAAATACTTTGCTTGGCGCCGTAGTCCTGATCGGGTGCGTACCAGATCGCCCGCCCGGAGCGCAGCAATTTGAGCATGCCGCGCACGTCGTCGCGCTCCACGGCCAATGAATCCAGATTGTGCCGCTCACGGCCGCGACGCTGAATAAAGTCGAACAGCGGGTTGCCATGCTCGCGGTACATGCCGTCGATGGTGTGCTTCTGGCCGAGCAAGGCGGCGCCGATTTCCAGCGTGGTGAAGTGGAACGCCATCAAGATCACGCCCCGGCCTTCCAGTTGCGCCTGCTTGAGGTGCTCCAGCCCTTCTACATGGGCGAGCTTGGCCAAACGTGGTTTGGACCACCACCAGCTCATGGCCATTTCAAAAAAGGCGATGCCGGTGGAGGCGAAGTTTTCTTTCAACAGGTGTTTGCGCTCGGCCGCGCACTTGTCGGGAAAACACAGTTCGAGGTTACGCGCGGCAATACGTCGACGGTCACCGGCCACACGGTACATGAGCGCACCCAGCGCGCGACCGATACACAGTTGCAACCGGTAGGGCAGTTGAACCACCAGCCAGAGCACGCCCAGGCCGAGCCAAAGCAGCCAAAAACGCGGGTGAAAAAAAGTGGCACGAAAACGCGGGCGATCCATTAATGATTCCGGACAGACACAAGGGCCGGGCATTCTACATCGTTAGACCCCGCTTGCGGCTGGCGGGCGTTCTCGTTATAAGTCTCAGCACTTTAAGTGACAAGCCGCATTAAGCCGACCATGAGCCAAACCGAATCGCTAGACCAAGCCCCCGTGTTCCAGCTTAAGGGCAGTATGCTCGCCATCACGGTGCTGGAACTGGCCAAAAACAACCTTGAAGCCCTTGATCGCCAATTGGCCGCCAAGGTGGCTCAAGCACCCAACTTTTTCAGCAACACACCGCTCGTGCTGGCTCTGGACAAAATGCCCGCAGGCGAAGGCGCCATTGATTTGCCCGGCCTGATGCGCGTGTGCCGCCAACATGGCCTGCGCACCCTGGCGATCCGTGCCAGCCGCATTGAAGACATTGCCGCTGCCATCGCTATCGACTTGCCAGTGCTGCCGCCCTCCGGTGCACGTGAACGGCCGATTGAACCGGTTGAAGCCCAGGTCAAGAAAAAGCCCGAAAAACCGCCCGAGCCCGTGATCAAGCCGACCAAAATCATTACCACCCCGGTACGCGGTGGCCAGACGGTGTACGCCGAAGGCGGCGACCTTGTTGTGATGGCGGCTGTCAGCCCCGGTGCGGAACTTATGGCCGATGGCAACATCCATGTGTACGGGCCTATGCGCGGTCGCGCACTGGCCGGACATAAAGGCAACACCAAGGCGCGGATTTTCTGTCAGCAGCTGAGCGCCGAGCTGGTGTCGATTGCCGGCAAGTACAACGTATCCGAAGACCTGCGCCGCGACCCACTGTGGGGCGCAGGGGTTCAAATCAGTCTGTCAAGTGACATGTTGAACATCACCCGTCTTTAACGGATACTCTCGCCATTTTCCAACCGTCTCAAAAGCGCAGAGAAAACAGTTTAAATCTTGTAGGAAGTACGTAATCAGGCGGTATTGACTGCACGTCAGTGTTAGCCCGAACGACAACCCGCCAGGCCTGTTCACCTGCCGTCGTTAATAGAGATGTTATTCAGGGGCTAAAAAGTCCTTTTTCCTTAGGGGTGAAACACCTTGGCCAAGATTCTCGTGGTTACATCCGGCAAGGGTGGTGTGGGTAAGACCACCACCAGCGCCGCTATCGGTACCGGCCTCGCACTGCGCGGTCACAAAACAGTCATCGTCGACTTCGACGTTGGCCTGCGTAACCTGGACTTGATCATGGGCTGCGAGCGCCGCGTGGTGTATGACTTCGTTAACGTGGTCAATGGCGAAGCCAACCTGCAACAGGCACTGATCAAAGACAAGCGCCTGGAAAACCTGTACGTGCTGGCCGCCAGCCAGACCCGTGACAAAGACGCGCTGACCAAAGAAGGCGTCGAAAAAGTTCTGATGGAACTTAAAGAAACCTTCGACTTCGTGGTCTGCGACTCCCCGGCCGGCATCGAAACCGGTGCTCACCTGGCCATGTACTTCGCCGATGAAGCGATTGTCGTGACCAACCCGGAAGTGTCCTCGGTACGTGACTCCGACCGGATGCTGGGCCTTCTAGCGAGCAAGTCGCGTCGCGCCGAGCTGGGTGAAGACCCGATCAAAGAACACCTGCTGCTGACCCGCTACAACCCTGAGCGCGTGAGCAAAGGCGAGATGCTGGGCGTTGAAGACGTCAAAGAGATTCTGGCCGTGGCCCTGCTGGGCGTGATTCCGGAATCTCAGGCCGTGCTCAAGGCTTCCAACCAGGGCGTGCCCGTGATCCTTGATGATCAAAGCGACGCCGGTCAGGCCTACAGCGATGCGGTTGATCGCTTGCTGGGCAAAACCGTTGAGCATCGTTTCCTCGATGCACAGAAGAAGGGATTCTTCGAGCGCCTGTTTGGAGGCAACTAAGCAATGAATATTTTTGACTTCTTTCGTACAAGGAAATCACCCACCACGGCGTCGGTGGCGAAAGAGCGTCTACAGATCATCGTGGCGCATGAACGCGGCCAGCGCAGTACGCCGGATTACCTGCCAGCTCTGCAAAAAGAACTGGTCGAAGTGATCCGCAAGTACGTCAACATCGAGTCTGATCAAGTTCAAATTGCCCTTGAAAACGAAGGCAGCTGCTCGATCCTGGAACTCAATATTACCCTGCCAGATCGTTAATCAATCCGGCTGACACCACGGCGACCTGGGCGCCTTCTGTTGCAAGAAGGCTCCCACGTCGCCGTTGGCGTTTCTCATGAGGCTGTTTTAATGCCGTTGTCGAACATCCATATCATCCACGAGGACGCTGGTGTTCTTGTGGTCAACAAACCGACGTTGCTACTGTCCGTGCCCGGCCGTGCAGATGACAACAAGGATTGCCTGATCACCCGCCTGCAAGAAAACGGCTACCCCGAAGCGCGGATCGTGCATCGGCTGGACTGGGAAACCTCCGGGATCATTCTGCTGGCGCGTGATGCCGACACCCACCGCGAACTGTCTCGCCAATTTCATGACCGCGAAACCGAAAAAGCCTACACCGCCTTGGCATGGGGCCAGCCAGAACTGGACAGCGGCAGCATTGATTTGCCACTGCGCTACGACCCGCCGACCAAGCCCCGGCATGTGGTGGATCACGAGTTCGGCAAAAATGCACTGACGTTCTGGAAAGTGCTGGAGCGCTGCGGGGATTATTGCCGGGTTGAACTGACGCCCATTACCGGGCGCTCGCACCAACTGCGCGTCCACATGCTGTCTATCGGCCATCCGCTGTTGGGTGACGGTCTGTATGCCCATGAGCAAGCGCTCGCGGCTTACCCGCGCCTGTGCCTGCACGCCAGCATGCTGAGTTTCACCCACCCGCAAACCGGTGAACGCTTGCGCTTCGAGTGCCCCGCTCCGTTTTAAACACGGCCCTGCCTGTAAACGCGTGGACGGATAAGACCTGTAGGCACTGACGAGTCATACGAGGCTGTAATCGGCGCCAAAGCCGTCGTGAAACCGTTAAATCCGGTGTGTCAGCTGTACCGCAGTGATTGGGATTTACGGCCGCTTCGCGCCCGATCGCAGCCTGCGTACCTGGGCAGCGACTACAGGTCTCACGTTCATTTGAGGTCAATTCTTGCGACCAATGCGCTAAACTCGCGGCCTTGCTGTCTGGAGTAACTTATGCGCGAAGAGTTGAACCAAGGCCTGATCGACTTTCTCAAGGCCTCCCCTACCCCCTTTCATGCCACCGCCAGTCTGGTTCAGCGTCTGGAGGCCGCCGGTTATCAGCGCCTCGACGAACGCGAAACCTGGTTCACTGAAGCCAACGGGCGCTATTACGTCACTCGCAACGACTCCTCTATCGTTGCCTTCAAGCTGGGCCGCCACTCACCTTTGCACGGTGGTATTCGCATGGTCGGCGCACACACAGACAGCCCCTGCCTGCGAGTCAAGCCTCAGCCCGAACTGCAACGTCAGGGCTTTTGGCAATTGGGCGTTGAGGTGTATGGCGGCGCGTTGCTCGCCCCCTGGTTTGACCGCGACCTGTCGCTGGCCGGGCGTGTCACCTTCCGCCGCGACGGCATGGTCGAAAGCCAACTGATTGACTTCAGAACGCCTATCGCCACCATTCCCAACCTGGCGATTCACCTCAATCGCGCCGCCAACGAAGGCTGGGCGATCAACCCGCAAACCGAGCTGCCACCGATTCTGGCGCAGGTGGCGGGCGATGAGCGGGTAGACTTCCGCGCCTTGCTGACCGACCAACTGGCGCGCGAGCACGGCCTGAATGCCGACGTGGTGCTCGATTTCGAGCTGAGCTTCTACGACACCCAAAGTGCCGCGGTGATTGGTCTGAACAGCGACTTCATTGCCGGGGCACGTCTGGACAATTTGCTGTCGTGCTACGCCGGTTTGCAAGCGCTGCTCAACACCGAGACCGATGAAACCTGCCTGTTTGTGGCCAACGACCACGAAGAAGTCGGCTCCTGCTCAGCCTGCGGCGCCGACGGCCCGATGCTGGAGCAAATCCTGCAACGCCTGCTGCCTGAAGGTGATGAGTTCGTACGCACCATTCAAAAATCGCTGCTGGTGTCGGCTGACAACGCTCACGGCGTACACCCCAACTACGCCGACAAGCACGACGCCAACCACGGCCCAAAGCTCAACGCAGGCCCGGTGATCAAGGTCAACAGCAACCAGCGTTACGCCACCAACAGCGAAACAGCCGGTTTCTTCCGTCACTTGTGCATGGCCGAAGAAGTGCCCGTGCAAAGCTTTGTGGTGCGCAGCGACATGGGATGTGGATCCACCATCGGCCCGATTACCGCCAGCCACCTGGGTGTGCGCACAGTGGATATCGGCCTGCCGACATTTGCCATGCACTCCATTCGCGAACTGGCGGGCAGCCATGACCTGGCGCATCTGGTCAAAGTGTTAAGTGCGTTCTACGCCAGCCAGCAACTGCCTTAAAAAGCATTTCACTGCGCATGCTCTGGAGCACCGCAGCGGTGCTCCAGGCGAAAGGCTCAAATTTGATACACGTCACCGCAAAATTTTGTAAAGACGCCTAGACTTGAGCGCATTCATTCCTTCAGGTCCATAACAATGATTGAGATGTCTGCGTTCCACTCCATGATGATTCCCATTGTGTGCGGCATGCTGCTGCTGACCATCGGTTTCACCCTGCGCGAGCGAACCAGCGGCATCGGCGTCCTGATGATCTGGTGCGGCATGCTGCTGATTTTCGGCACCATCGTGTTCAAGATACTTGCCAAGCTGAACTCATAAACGTTTCGTTTCTTTTCGTAAAATCCAGCGATGATTGATTTCAGGCGTGACAAGAAATGAATCATCGCGGGCCCTAGCGTACACTCGCTCAACCCGCTTCCCTTGAGGTTGATCGCCCTTGTTTCTTCGTCTGCTCGCCCTGCCCTATTTCCTGCTCGCTTGCGTGCTGACGCTGCTCCCCCTGGCCTCAGCCCAGGCCGTTGGCTTGCCCGGTTTGCTGGGCAGTTCGGATAAGTCCCAGGCCCAACCCGCCGAGCCGCTGGCTCAATCGCTGGACGAGGTGATCAAAAACCTTGAGAGCGACCAGCAACGCAGCAAACTGCTGGCCGACCTGAAAAAGCTGCGCGATGCGACCAAAAAAGCCCAACCCGAGGCCGAGCTGGGAGTGCTCGGGTTGATTGGCAGCACGCTGGGTGATCTTGAAAAACAATTCACCGGCACTGACAGCCCGTCTTATCGTTGGGCACGGGAAATTGAACAAGCTCAGGACGAACTCAAAGCCCTGATGCTGCCCGCCAGTCAATGGCTGCCGATCATCTTTGCCTTTGCCCTGATCATCATGCTGTGGAGCCTGCTGGCCGCCCTGCTGATTTGGGTCAGCCATCGGGTGCGCTTGCGTTTTGGCTTGAGTGAAGAGCTGCCGCAGCACCCCAAGGCGGTGGACATGCTGCGCTTTGCCTTGCGCAAACTGGGGCCGTGGCTGGTGGCCTTGATGATCACCGTGTACATGAGTTACTCGTTGCCGTCCTCGCTAGGCAAAGATCTGGCGATGGTGCTGGCCTACGCGCTGGTTATTGGCACCTGCTTCTCAGCGATTTGTGTGATCGCGTTCTCGCTGCTCGATGGCCCGCACCGTCATCGCGCGCTGCACATTCTGCGTCATCAGGCTTTCCGCCCGTTGTGGTGGATCGGCAGTTTTGCAGCGTTCGGCGAAGCCCTCAGCGACCCGCGACTGGTGGCCACGCTGGGCGTGCATTTAGCCCATACCGCCGCGACGTTCGCCAATGTGATGGCGGCGCTGTCCACCGGGCTGTTTATCATCCGCTTCCGTCGACCGATTGCGCACCTGATCCGTAACCAGCCGTTATCGCGACGCCTGACCCGCCGCGCCTTGAGCGACACCATCGAGTTACTCGGTACTTACTGGTGGATCGCAGCACTGATTCTGGTGGGCATTTCGTTGGCCGCCACCTTCATTTCTGCTGGCGACACCAGCACCGCCTTGCGCCAATCGCTGATCTGCACCGTGCTGGTGGTGCTGTGCATGGTGATCAACGGGCTGGTGCGCCGACATGCGCACAAGCCTCAACGCGGGCACAAACGTCACGCGCTGTATTCGGAGCGCCTCAAGAACTTTGTCTACACTCTGGCGCATCTGGTGGTGTGGCTGGTGTTCATTGAATTGGGGCTGCGGGTGTGGGGCTTGTCGCTGATCCGCTTCACCGAAGGTGATGGCCATGAAATCACCGTCAAACTGTTTGGCCTGGGCGGCACGCTGTTATTTGCCTGGCTGATCTGGATTCTTGCCGACACCGCCATTCACCACGCCCTGACCCGCTCGCGCAAAGGGCTGGCGAATGCACGCGCACAAACCATGATGCCGCTGATTCGCAACGTGCTGTTCGCGGCCATTTTTATCATTGCCCTGATCGTCGCCCTGGCCAACATGGGCATGAACGTAACGCCGCTGCTGGCCGGTGCCGGTGTGATCGGTCTGGCCATTGGTTTCGGTGCGCAATCGCTGGTTGCGGACTTGATTACCGGCCTGTTCATCATCATTGAAGACTCGCTGGCAATCGACGATTACGTGGACGTCGGCGGCCACCTCGGCACCGTTGAAGGGCTGACGATTCGCACCGTGCGTCTGCGCGATATCGACGGCATTGTGCACACCATCCCGTTCAGCGAAATCAAAAGCATCAAGAACTATTCCCGCGAGTTCGGCTACGCGATCTTTCGCGTGGCGATCCCGTACAACATGGAAATCGACGATGCGATCAAACTGATGCGTGACGTCGGGCAAAAAATGCGCACCGATCCGCTTCAGCGTCGCAACATTTGGTCGCCCCTGGAGATTCAGGGCGTGGAAAGCTTCGAGTCCGGCAGCGCGATTTTGCGTGCTCGCTTCAAGACCGCGCCGATCAAGCAATGGGAAGTGTCCCGCGCGTTTAACCTGTCGCTCAAACGGCATCTGGATGAGGCGGGATTGGACTTGGCAACCCCGCGCTTGAGCGTGCAAGTCGTCACCGCGGGGAGTGGCATTTTGCAAAAGGATTAAAGCCTACGCCGATCAGATTATTGCGCCAGTACGTCGACCCCGACGTGGATCGCGTCATGTCGCCAATACTCCAGGTCGCAATCAATCAGCCGCTCGTGCTGATCGTAGTTAACCCGCGCTATGCGCAGGCCGGGGCTGCCCGTTGACACCTTCAAGGTGGCCGCCGCTTGCACAGGCAATGCCGTGGGCACGATTTCAAACTGTACCCGCCCATAGTGCAAATCGTAGTGCCGGGCATACAGCTCGGTGATTGACTGCGTGAGGTCGAACTCAAGAATCTGTGGGAAATATTGCGGGTTCAGGTAGTGCTCGACATACAACACCCGTCGCCCATCGATGCACCGCCCGCGACAGATCTGAATCACGCTCGACAGTGCGGGCAACTTCAAGCGCTCACACACCGCGGCTGACGCAGGTTGCAGGCGCGCCGAAAGCACCTGCGTGGTGGCCACCCGGCCTTGAGCGCTGACCATCGCGTGAAAGTGACTGCGCTGCATCAAGTTGTAGGCCAGGCGCGGCGGCGATATAAACCAGCCTCGGCGCTCCTCGCGATACACCAACCCTTGCGCTTCTAACTGCAACAACGCCTCGCGCAGCGTCACGCGGGTCGTGGAGAACAGTTCGCTGAGTTTGCGCTCGGCCGGCAACTGACTGCCGCAGGCCAACAGGCCACATTCAATTTGTTCTTGCAGCGCGCGGCTGATCGCTGTCACCGCTTTGGGTGCACCTGTTTGCATCAACGTTACCTATCTGGACTAGTCCAGCACCAAACACGGGCCAGCGCGGTGTTCAATAGCCGCGCCGTGAGACTGCCAAGCCTAGGCAGATCACATGACTGTTCGATGACAAACCCCGCCATAATGCCCCGATCAATCCCGCCAAACGCCCTGACTCCGGGGCTTTGGCATGGTCTACGCTTACCGGCAACGAGTGCTCAAACTTCAACGAGGCCGTGCCTGGTGGATGCCGACATTAAAGTGTCATACGTGCCCCTTAAATTGGCTCGGGTATTGCTGACCTAGACCAACCCACTGCAAACACCCATAAAACCCAGCGTTGAAAACGCCCCAGGAGCTACGGATGAAACAGTTTTTTCTGGCATCACTGTTAGGTTCAAGCATTGCCCTGTGCACCACGGCCATGGCCGCTGACGTCGACTTGAAAACCCTCGAAGCAGCAGCCCGTGCCGAAGGCACTGTCAACAGCGTGGGCATGCCCGATGACTGGGCCAACTGGAAAGGCACGTGGGCAGACCTGAATAAGCTTTACGGCCTCAAACACATCGACACAGACATGAGTTCGGCACAAGAAGTGGCTAAGTTCGAGGCCGAAAAAGACAACGCCAGTGCTGATATCGGGGACGTGGGTGCAGCCTTTGGCCCGATCGCCGTGGCCAAAGGCGTCACCCAGCCGTACAAACCGACAACGTGGGAGCAAATCCCGGATTGGGCGAAAGACAAAGACGGCAACTGGGCATTGGCCTACACCGGCACCATTGCGTTCATCGTCAACAAGAAACTCTTGCACGGCTCCGAAGTGCCGACCACGTGGTCCGACCTCAAAACCGGCAAGTACAAAGTGTCCATCGGGGATGTCAGCACAGCGGCGCAAGCCACCAACGGCGTATTGGCTGCCGCGATCGCCAATAAAGGTAATGAGACCAACATCCAGCCCGCGTTGTTGATGTTTGCCGACATCGCCAAACAAGGTCGCTTGTCACTGGCCAATCCGACCATCGCCACGATGGAAAAAGGTGAAGTGGAAGTGGGCGTGGTCTGGGATTTCAACGGCTTGAGCTACAAGGCAAAAATGGCTAACCCCGATGATTACGTGGTGCTGATCCCCTCCGATGGCTCGGTGATTTCGGGTTACACCACCCTCATCAATAAATACGCCAAGCACCCGAATGCGGCCAAGCTGACCCGCGAGTTCATCTTCAGTGATGCGGGCCAGACCAACCTGGCGCGAGGCAATGCGCGGCCGATTCGCGCTGAACACCTCAAGCTGCCCGAAGACGTGCAAAAACAACTGCTGCCAAACGAGCAGTACAAGAACGTAACGCCGATCAAAGATACCGCTGCCTGGGAGAAAACCTCCAAGGCTCTGCCGCAGCTGTGGCAAGAAGAAGTCATCATCAACATGCAATAACCCCGTAGAAGCTGCCGAGGCACGGAGGCGGCGATCTTTTTATTGAGCAAAAGATCGCCGCCTTCGCCAGCACCTACGTGGCCGGGAAGCACCTGTCCCCCTGTTTGCGGAGTCGTACATGAAACACAACGTGATTCTGGTGATCCTCGACGGTTTGAATTACGAGGTCGCCCGCCATGCCATGGGCCATCTGCAGGCGTATGTAGGGGCCGAGCGCGCCGCCTTGTACACGCTCACGTGTGAGTTACCTGCGCTATCGCGCCCGCTCTATGAGTGCATCCTCACGGGCGTGCCGCCCATCGAGAGCGGCATCGTGCACAACGCTGTTTCGCGCCTGTCCAACCAACGCAGCGTGTTCCATTACGCGCGTGAAGGCGGACTGAGCACCGCCGCCGCGGCCTATCACTGGGTGAGCGAGCTGTATAACCGCTCGCCATTTGTCATCACGCGTGATCGTCACACTCAGGCGCCCGACTTGGCGATTCAATACGGGCATTTTTACTGGAGCGACCACTACCCCGACTCGCACCTGTTCGCGGATGCTGAACACCTGCGTACGCAGCACGCTCCCAATTTTTTACTGGTGCACCCGATGAACATCGACGATGCGGGTCACAAACATGGGCTCGATTCTGCGCAATACCGCAACAGTGCGCGCTCGGCCGACATCATGTTGGCCGATTACCTGCAAGGTTGGCTGGAGGCGGGTTACCAGGTGTTGGTCACCGCCGACCACGGCATGAACAACGATCGCTCGCACAATGGCTTGTTGGACGAAGAACGCCAGGTGCCGCTGTTTGTTCTGGGCGATGCGTTCAGTTTCAACCCGGATGTTGAGCCCAAACAAACCGAACTGTGCGGCACCGTGTGCGAACTGCTGGGCGTTGCCCATGACAAACCGCTGTGCCGCGACCTGTTGAGGCCCGCCGTATGAGCCGAGGTAAATGGCTCGCGCTGTTGTGTCTGGTGCCCTTCGCGGTGTTTTTTATCGTGTTCCAGATCGCGCCGCTGGTGTGGGTGTTGATCCACAGCGTGCAATCGGAAGACAGCGGCTGGGGCCTGGCCAATTTCAGCAAGATTTTCAGCTCCAGGTTTTACTTGCAGGCGATCCAGCACAGTCTGGAGATCAGTTTTTGGTCCAGTGTGTTTGGCATTGTGATTGCCGTGCTCGGCAGCTATTCATTGCGCAAAGTGGATTCGCGCCTGCGTAACTTCGTTAACGCCTTCGCCAACATGACCAGCAACTTCTCGGGTGTGCCACTGGCGTTTGCGTTCATCATCCTGCTGGGGTTTAACGGCAGCATCACGATCATGCTCAAACAGGCGGGCATCATCGAGGATTTCAACCTTTACTCGAAAACCGGGCTGATCATTTTGTACACCTACTTTCAGATTCCGCTGGGGGTGTTGCTGCTGTATCCCGCCTTCGACTCGCTGCGTGAAGACTGGCGCGAGTCAGCCTCATTGCTGGGCGCCAACAGTTGGCAGTTTTGGCGCTTCATCGGGCTGCCTGTGCTGACCCCCGCCCTGCTCGGCACCTTCGTGATTTTGCTGGCCAATGCGCTGGGCGCCTACGCCACGGTGTACGCACTGACCACGGGCAACTTCAACGTGCTGCCCATTCGAATAGCCGCAATGGTGTCGGGCGACATCAGCCTGGACCCCAACATGGCCAGCGCTCTGGCGGTAATTCTGGTTGGGCTCATGACCTTGGTCACGCTGGTGCACCAGTGGCTGCTAAAGAGGAGCTACCATGTTGCGCGTTGAATCTGCGTCGGGCAGTGTCTACCACCGCTGTGTGGTGTGGCTGTTGTTTCTCATCCTGCTGCTGCCGCTGCTCGGCACGCTGGTTTACTCCATTGCCAGCAGTTGGTCGGCGACCATTTTACCCAGCGGTGTCACCTTCAAGTGGTACAGCCAACTCTGGGGTGACCCGCGCTTTTTGACCGCCTTCGGTCAGTCATTACTGGTGTGTGTGGCCGCACTGGTGCTGTCGGTGGTGCTGATTTTGCCGCTGCTGTTTGTCGTGCATTACCACTTCCCCAAACTCGATGCGCTGATGAATATCCTGATCCTGCTGCCCTTCGCTGTGCCGCCGGTGGTGTCATCCGTGGGGTTACTGCAACTGTATGGCTCCGGCCCGCTGCAAATGGTCGGTACTCCGTGGATTTTGATCGGCTGTTACTTCACGGTGGCGTTGCCGTTCATGTACCGCGCCATCACCAACAACCTGCAAGCGATCAACCTGCGAGACCTGATGGACGCCGCGCAACTGCTGGGTGCCAATACGTGGCAAGCCGCTTTTCTGGTGGTGCTGCCCAACCTGCGCAAAGGCTTGCTGGTGGCACTGCTGCTGTCGTTCTCTTTCCTGTTCGGCGAGTTTGTATTCGCCAATATTTTGGTCGGCACCCGCTACGAAACCTTGCAGGTGTTTCTGAACAACATGCGCAACAGCAGCGGGCATTTCACCAGCGCGCTGGTGATCTCCTACTTCCTCTTTGTATGGGTGTTGACCTGGGTTGCCACCTTTCTGAACAAGGACAAAAACCCATGAGCTTCGTCAGCGTCGAACACCTGCAAAAGAGCTACGCCTCCACCCCGGTGTTCAGCGACATCAATTGCAGCATCGCCCAGGGCGAGTTCGTCACCCTGCTCGGCCCTTCGGGTTGCGGCAAGTCCACCCTGTTGCGCTGCATCGCGGGGCTGACGCCGGTGGATGATGGCAGGATCCTGCTCGATGGCGAAGACATCGTGCCGCTGAGTCCGCAAAAGCGAGGCATCGGCATGGTGTTCCAGAGCTATGCGCTGTTCCCCAACATGACCGCCGAACAAAACGTCGCCTTCGGCTTGCGCATGCAAAAGGTCAATGCCACTGACAGCCACAAGCGCGTGGCCGAGGCCCTGCAACTGGTCGAACTCAACGACTTTGCAAAGCGCTACCCGCATCAGTTGTCTGGCGGGCAATGCCAGCGTGTGGCCCTGGCCCGGTCGCTGGTCACCCGCCCGCGCCTGTTGCTGCTCGATGAGCCGTTGTCTGCGCTGGATGCACGTATTCGCAAGCACTTGCGCGAGCAAATCCGGCAAATTCAGCGTGAACTTAACCTGACTACGATCTTTGTCACCCATGACCAGGAAGAAGCGCTGACCATGAGTGACCGCATCTTCCTGATGAATCAGGGACGTATCGTACAAAGCGGTAATGCACAAACCTTGTATGCCGCACCCGTGGATGCGTTTGCGGCAGGCTTCATCGGCAATTACAACCTGCTCGACCCCGAGGCGGCCAGCCGTCTGTTGCAGCGCCCGGTCAGCAGCCGTATCGCGATTCGCCCGGAAACGTTGGGCTTAAGCCTGCACGGTGAACCCGATGCGCTGATCCGCAGTCACAGCCTACTGGGCAATGTGATTCGCTATCGCGTCGAGGTACGCGGCGTGGAGTTGATTGTCGATGTGCTCAACCGCTCACCGACCGATCTGTACCCCGACGGCCAACGCGTGGCACTGTCCATCGATGCAGGCACCCTGTGTGAGGTAGCCTGATGTTCTTGAATTCACTAAAAAGAGAGCTGCGCTGATGGCCTTGGCAATTTTTGATCTGGACGAAACCCTGATTCATGGCGACTGCGCCACCCTGTGGAGCGAGCAAATGGGCCGCCTGGGCTGGGTCGATCCCACATCCTTCATGGCGCGCAATAACGAATTGATGGCAGCTTACAGCCGGGGTGAACTGGCGATGGAAGACTTCATGGCCTTCAGCCTGGAGCCGTTGATCGGCCGTACACCTGAGGAGGTCGCACATTTAGTCGAGCCGTGGGTAGAGGACTATATCGAGCCGATCATTTTCAGCGATGCCTGCAAAACCATCGCCGAGCATCGCAAAGCCGGTGACCGGGTTCTGGTGATCTCGGCATCAGGTACGCACTTGGTGAACCCGATTGCTGAGCGTCTGGGTATCGATGAAGTGCTGGGTATCGAACTTGAGGTCAAGCATGGGGTGTATACCGGTCACACCGTTGGCACCCTGACTTACCGCGAGGGGAAAATCACGCGTTTGCTGGAGTGGTTGGACGCCGAGGAAGAAAACCTGGAAGGCGCGAGTTTTTATTCCGATTCGCGCAATGATTTGCCGCTATTGAAGAAAGTCGATCATCCGCATGTTGTGAATCCTGATCCGGTGTTACGGGAACACGCGCGAGAGGCCGGATGGCCGATTCATGATTGGATATAACCACTTCCCACTCTTCACCAAGGCCTGATCAGCCCTCCCCGAACAGGCCTTTTTAGTCATTGCAATGAAGACCTTCCTGTCATTTCTGACAGTAGCGCAGCCTTGGCATTGAGTATGAAATGACTCCAGTCATCACGACAATATGGAGCCGTCACAATGCATACGCCACTGACCACCCTTCAACCAGTCGATATCCCTGGCTCAACCGGTGCTTTAGCAAGCGGTGAGCTGGGTATCAATCTTGCTGCCGCGCAAAAGAACTTCCCGGACAGAGGTCTGCAAGTTCGGATTAATCCGTGGACCAATATGGCACCTGGAGACAGGCTGAATGTCATCCTGACGGATAACAGTGGTCCGGTTATTGTGGCCAGTAAAAGCATCAATATCGGTGAAGAAAATCAGATTGTTACGGCTTTTATTGCATCTGCACGCTTAAAAGAAGGCTCTTACAGCGTCAGTTATAACGTATTGCGTACAGGGGCCTCAACGCCCGAGCCCTCGGTCCCCGTGGACATCTACATTAAATTGACACTGCCAGGCGGCCAGGATCAGAACGGTGACACCCCTGGCCATTCGGGACTGCTCTTTCGCTTACCCGATGAGGTTATCGCGAACGGCGTCGATAAAGAGATGGCAATGGCGGGTATCAAAGTCACCATCCTTCCTTATTTGCACATTACCGAGCTGGACATTATCGACTTGATCTGGGGCTCGCAGCACATCAAGCACGAGGTGAGCAAAGCACAAGCTGAAAACCCGATCCAGAACCCTATTGAAATAATCATCGACTACGAAACGATCCTCGCTGCCGAGGACTCGGATGATTTACCGGTGGCCTTCGAGGTCTATGACCTTGTTGACAACCAATCTGAAGACTGGAGTGCAGAGCAACGCATTGTGGTGGATACCCAGGCCAATCGACTGGAAGCCCCAATTCCTGATGCACTGGTGGATGGCAACACTCTGGATCTAGACCTGCTTGAGGGCGAGACCACGAACGTGGCCGTGGTCTGTTTTGCACCTTCATTTGCTATTGGGGACAGCTTTGTACTGACACTCAAGGGCACCACGACCGACGGGGTTGCGGTGATAGAAACCTACTCACAGTACATTGACAAAGTCCCTAAGGTTTATGAAGTCCCCGTCTCCGTTCCCCTGCTGCGTAAGTTGGCCAAGACTACCGTAGCGTTTTCCTACGAGCTGACCAAAGGAAATGGTTCCGGAAAACGCCAGTCCAAAGCCATTTTTGTCATGGTCATAGGACAGCCTTACCTGCTTAAAGCCCCAACAGCTATCGACGCCTCAGCGGGCGCGCTCGACCCCGAGCTGACCGAGACCACCATCGAAATTCCATTCGACGCCTCCATGAACGCTGGTGATTCGATCGACTTGCAATGGCTCGGCACACTGCCGGACGGCAGCATCTATTTACCAAAACTGCGGTCGCACTTGATTACCGGTTCAGAGTGGGCTGCCCAACAACCCATCAATATGTACATTGATGGGCAGCACCTAAAGCTTATCGAGGGGGGAACGCTAGAGCTTTTTTACATACTGATGGGTAGCAGTTCCGAACGTAAATCACTGCATACAGCCCGGTTGAATGTCGGTGAACCCCGGGCAGAGTTGCCTGCGCCTTCTGTCGACAAGGTGGAGGGCGTCATCGATCCTGAGCTGTTTCCGCGCGGCGTCACACTGATTGTGCCGATGTATAACGGCATACAATCCGGCGACACTGTGTATTACAACTGGGTGGGCTCTCAAACCGGCAAGACCCAAGACTGGATCAAACTCAACAGCAGTTCGGCTACGCGCGAAATTCCTTTTCAGATAACTAAAGAACACGTCACGCCCAATCTGGGCGGCACGATAGAAGCGTCTTACTGGGTTGAACGTGCCAACGGTGACATCAGCCAATCAAACATTTTGCCACTCAGTGTGGGCGAAGCTCAAAACGAACTGCTTACCCCTGCTTCTATAGAAGGGGTAGTCGAGGGCGGGGTTCTGGACCTGAAAGGGATCGGTGAAAAAGGCGAAGTCACTGTCACGATAGAACCTTGGATCAGTTCTCCTGACGACCCTAAAAACGAAATGAATCCAGGGGATCAGGTATTTATGACGTGGACGGCTGACAATGGAGCCGCTCCCTACACTGATTACCGGTCCATTACCGGGAGCATGGACAATAAACCCGTGCTTTTCTATGTTCCCTATGCCGACGCCATCAAGTTCCTAGACACGACTGTAACCGTGACCTATCGCGTGGACCCGTATGACACTGAGGCCAACGACAGAGCATCGGCTCCCTTGAAATTCGTGGTCAGCCTTGCTGAGAGCCAGTTACCGGCTCCGCAGATCAAGCAGGCTAAAGGGGACACTCTCAATCCTGGTGACGTGCGCGAGGGTGCTACGGTTTTGATTCAAAAGGCCGGCCTCAAAAAGAACGATCAGGTCACGCTTGAATGGAAAGGCCAGCCTGGCAGTGGCACGGTGTCGAAAAATAAAACCGTGAGCCAAGATGGTGAAGATCTGGAAATCACGGTCGAGTACGCGACGGTTATCGCTAATGACGGATTCGATATTGAACTGTTCTATAACGTAGCGCGTGCAGACGGCACGCCGCAGGCTCCTTCGGCGAGCGCAGAATATAGCGTCATGAGCGCGGTCGGCTCAGGTGTGATCAAGGTGCTGGGCGCGCGGTACAACCGCAGTACCTCTCGGGCATATAGCTCGTCGCAAATATTGATGGCGTTTAACGCCAATACTGACCAACCCCTTACGGCTCAATGGCAGTATCAGGGCGATACCGGCTGGGTGGCAGCCTCCGTGTGGCGTGATACAGCACCCTGGAAGATCCTTCACGTACGCACCACAGATGATGCCGTCCACTTAAACCCGGCCAATATTATCGGCTCCGGCCATGAGAGCTATAACTCAACCTATTCGGCCTTCGTCGCTCATCGCAACAAAGGCGACATGACTGGCTGGGGCTACGCGACCAGTGGAGGCGCGATTCCGGCGACCATCATCACCTATGACGATGTCGCTGAAGTCAGTTGCACCCGCAGTGCTTATGCGGCACGCCGGGTAGACGGACGTGTAGCGGTCTGGGGTACTGCCAGCGAGGGCGGTTCTTATAATTTACCGCTGTCGGACTTTATAGAGGTCATCCCCAATACGGTTGCTTTTGCCGGGATTAAAACCGAAGGCACGATCGCCGCATGGGGCACAGCCTCTAGTGGTGGCACTGTCCCCGCCGAACTCTCGGGGTATAACGACATTCGTCATATTTACGGCTCCTCGACCGCGTTCACTGCCCTGCGCAACAATGGCGCAGTGATTGCCTGGGGCGCCGCCGGCTCGGGAGGGACCGTTCCAGCCGACATCGCTGGACTGACGGACATCAAGCAAGTTGTTGGTAATTACTATGCGTTTGCAGCCGTACGTGAAAACAAACGCATCGTGGCCTGGGGCAATAGCAGTTATGGTGGTGCCGTCCCGGCAAACATTGCTGGCCTCGATAATGTCGATTACATCGCTAGCGGGAATATGTATGCCTTTGCCGCGCTGCTTGAGACTAAATCGGTGGTGGCATGGGGACATTCCTCGTATGGAGGAACCGTCCCCTCCGACATCGCCGGTTTGACTGATATCGTGTCTGTCGTGAGCACTTGGCAATCGTTCGCAGCGCTCAGGGAAAACGGTCATGTTGTGGCTTGGGGCGGGGCTGCCAATTCCGGCGGAACGGTCCCGACAACCATCGCGCAGTTGGACGATATCGTACAGCTAGCCGGTAATGGCAGCGCATTTGCGGCCTTGCGTAAAAACGGCAGAGTGGTGGCATGGGGGCTGGCGTCTACCGGTGGGGATGTATCGCCTGTGGCCTCGCACCTGACCGATGTTCAAGCGATATACGCCAACAACAATGCCTTCGTAGCCCTGACCTCCGACGGCCGTGTCGTGACATGGGGGGATCCGACCGGTGGTGGCAACAGCAGCGCTGTCCAGGACTTCCTCAAAGATAAAGTCACCTACAAGGCCACAAACGCGACACGCGGCCGTGGACTGATGGCAAACCGCTGGTTGCTTAAGCACACGTCGTCCAAACCTCTGCCCCGCTGATTAACCTGCATTTAACAATTATTCCGGCGCGCCTGCGGGCCGCCGGATCCGTTAAAAAGCCAGAGATCAGCGATGCCGAGGATCCTTTTTCCCGTAAAAACGCACGTTAGCAGCCGTCAACGATGCACGCCTGCGTGCGTGATTGAAACCCCCTTTATATTTCAATTGCGCGATCAAGCCGTGGCATCACGATCGACTGCTGTACTTCTCGTTTACAGCGGAAGCCATAACCATGATTGGAATCCCCTTCTTCTGTGCCGGGTGCACAACAACGCCAACAGGGCTCAGGCGTTAGATCAAACCTAAGTCCACTTCAGTGCGCAACACAAAAAACATCGCCTCGAGGATAAGACAATGACTCGATTTACAACTCGCCTGTTTCCGCCTGTAAACCAAGACAACTCGACACTCACGTTACGCCCGATCCTGATTTCAGGCTTGGCTACACCGGTCGTGGATGCTGATGGCGGGATAGGACACAGTGTGGTTTATGGCAGTTCGTTCGGCCTGCTCTGCGCGATTGACCCCTACAACATGATGAGCACCAACGACAGTATTGATATTTACTGGGGCGCAGGTAACAAGATCGCCACACGGCGGGTGAGTGCCTCCGAAGTTGATACGCGACTGTTTCTCTATCTGCCAGAAGACAAAATCGTACCCGGCCTGATAGACGATGTGTATTACACGCTGAACCGCGTTAACCCCACAACACCTCCCGAAGACTCCATCCCCCTCACCTTACTGGTCAAGCTCGATTTGCCCGGCGGCCTGGATGGCGATCCACATCTTCCCGGCCATTCAAAATTGAAGAAACCGGGTCTGCCCCAAGACGTCATCGACAACGGGGTCAGTGCCGAATGGGCCAGCAAGGGTGTGCCCGTCGTGATTGATAACTATCCGGGCAGGTTCCGCCGCGACACGGTGCAATTGAGGTGGGGCAGTGTCTTTCTGCGCCGGCCTATCACCCCGGCAGAGGCTTCCGGTACTGATCCAATCACTGTATTGGTCGATCAACAAACGATTCTCTCCGCAGGCGACAGCAACAAACTGCTCGTGGAATATCAAGTATTCGACGAGGTGTGGAATTTCTCCGAGGACTGGTCAAAAAATACCAGCGTGACAGTCGAGGCCGGCGGTTGGCTCCTTGATGCGCCCATCATCAAGAATGTCAACTCAGCCGGTATCATTGATTTCGAACAGCTGGGTAGTGCGGATGTGATTGTTCAAATCGTTGTTCGCACCAGTGATTTCGGCCCCGGCGATTCAATCATCTTGAACTGGCTAGGGACGTCCTTGAATGGTGGCATCGTCCCTCACGAAGAGCGCTTTGATGGTTTCAACATCCCTACGATCATTGAAGCTAGCGTGCCTAACGCCAAAATCAAAGACATTATCAAAGGGTCCGCAGTGGCCTCTTATATTGTCATGCGAGGCAATGGCGACCCGCCCGTCTCCTCAAAAAGGGCCTTTGCAAAAGTAATCGGTGAGGCTAATCCGTTGGCAGCGCCCTCTATTCTTGAAGTCGTCGGAGACACTCTGGAACCCTCCAATAATTGGGCAACGGTGCAAATCCCAGCATCCCAATTGATCAAAGCGGGAGACACTCTCGATGTCATCTGGCTGGGCACCACCGCCAGCGGTAACCCGTATGTTCATGAAATCCAGCATCCCGTGACCAGTAACGAGGCAGGCAAAGTCATCACCCTGTATGTGGAACCTGAACACTTCGCAGGTTTGGCGAACGGAAGACTGGATTTATCCTACACAGCGTTCAACGATGATCGCGTGCAGACATTCGGTACCAGCAAATCGGATCACTTGCTGATAAATGTGGGCGAATTACGTAAGGAATTGCCTGCCCCAAAAGTTCAACAGGCGCCAGATGATGTACTAGAGCCTGAGTGGGTGCCCAACGGTGCGGATGTACGGATCAACTACCTGGGCACCGAGCCGGGCGATGTAGTGACCTACTATTGGACCTCTTTTTCGCCAGAAGGGACCGTCAACGACTGGCTACCCATCACGATCGGGTCAGCCGGCAAGCCTGTCAGCTTTCACGTGCCCTACTCCTACATCGAAGCCAGCATAGATGTAGGTGCTAAGGTGCGTTACACCGTGCTGCAAGCCAGAGACGGGCAATACCGTTATTCCGCCACTTTGTCATTGAGAGTGGAAGCAGACAAAGCGCCGATCATTGCCTCGGTCGAGGACTCTAACGGCAAAGATATCGTCAATGGTGGCACCACCCGCGATACACACCTAAGAGTGATTGGAACAGGCCGCGCCAGATTCAAAGTTGAAGTATTCGACGGAGTCAACTCCCTGGGTGAAGCCGCCGTTAGTCCATCAGGCAAATGGGGCCTGGAAACAGGCAAGCTAAGCGTGGCCAGCCACAGCTTTACTGCAAAGGGGTTGTATGGCGCGCAATTGATCTCCCTCCCCTGGACGCTGACCATCGAGGAGCCGGTTGTTCCTGCCATTACCTCACTCAAGGATTCAAAAAACGTTGAGGTCCCCAATGGTGGTGTCACGATTGAAACTCAACTAAAACTGGCTGGTACCGCATTGGCGGGTGAAAAAGTTGAAATTTTCGATGGCATAAAATCTTTAGGCCAAGCCCTCGTAAGTAGTGCCGGAGAATGGGTGTACACACTGAGCGGACTGACCCTGTCAGCGCACACTATCACCGCCAAAGGCCTCTACGATAACCAGCCGACTTCGCCCATCTGGTCGTTCACCGTCACGGACGAAGTCGTGCCGCAGATCTCTTCAGTAAAGGATTCTCGCGGGGCCGCTATTGCCAATGGAGGTAGCACCAGCGACACCAGCGTGACAGTAAGCGGCAGCGCAGAGGCCAATAAAAGCGTCGAAATTTACGATGGCAGCACTAGCAAAGGCAAAGTAAACGTTAACGCCGCGGGTATTTGGACTTACACACTCAGCGGATTGGCCTCGACGGTGCACAGCCTCACGGCTAAAGCGTTGTATGGCAATGGATTATCTTCGGCACCGTGGACCTTCACTGTGACCGTTCAAATAGTGCCGCTAATTAGCTCACTCAAGGATTCGGGAGGAACGGAAATCCCCAACGGCGGTGCAACGACGTCTACCAGTTTCACAGCAACCGGCACGGCAATGCCCAGTGAGAAAGTGGAGATCTTTGATGGCGGCACGTCCAAGGGAGTGGCAAACGTAGACTCAAACGCAAACTGGATCTATTCACTGCCAGGGCTGGCTACGGGATCTCATAGCATCACAGCCAAAGCGCTGTACGGGAGTGGCCTTACTTCATCCGCACGCGTTTTTACTATCACGGTAGCCACACCGCCACTCGTCATCGATACCTCTGACGCACGTTTATCCGGGCATATTTATATTTTCCCGCAAGGGCAAGTTCAATCTCAGCACGGCTCAGGGAACTCACTTACGCGAACCCCGAGCAGCGGCGTTCCCGCCTACACCTATTACTCGTCCAATACCGACGTTGCAAAAGTCGATTCCAGATCCGGGTACGTCCGTGCATTCGGCAACGGACAATCCACGATTACTGTGCAGGACAGAGCGGGACAGCGGCAGACCTATCGCGTGATCGTTACAGGTGTCACCCAGATCCTGTATGCAGGGAGTGGATCACAGCCCTCATTAACCCGATTCGCACAGTCAAAAGGAGGCTTTCTACCGTCGCGTGGTGACATGTCACGGATTTATCAGACATTCGGGGGAAGTAGTTTCCCCTTTGGCGGGCCGCTCTGGACATCAGATGAAGCGTTCTTTTTCCCTAAGAAGTATTGGGCGTACAACCTACTGAACGGATCCTCCTTCCCTTTCTTTGACTTTATTATGTGGGACGCACTGTACCTAAAAAGGTAACGGAAACAACGTCCATGAACGCCTCATCCGAGGCGTTTTTTTAAACACGGACAACACCCACAATCCCCGCAAAAAAAAACCTCAATCGTCCTCTAACAGGGAGATTGAGGTGTTTAGGACATTACCTGTTATGCGCAGGCGCTCTCAATTAGCCATTGAGCTAAATCGCGCATGGGTTACTTACCAACTGTAGCGTAACCCCACATTAGCCCCCCATGGCTGTTCAATATTTTTGCCGTTGCCATAGTCAAAGTCTGCATGCACTTGCAGGTTGCTCGTGACTGACACTGCCAGCCCCGCACCGAACTCAGCACGTGAACCCGACAGGTCATTGTTAAACACGTTGTTATTCACCTGAACTTCATTGTTTTTGGCGAACTCATGAACCATTGCTGCCCGAATATAAGGCTGAACTATGGCCCCATTTTTTAATGCCACGTTACGCCCTGCGGTCATGCCCGCTTTGGCCAATAATGAACGTGTACGATCACCTTCTGCTTCCATCCCGTTGTTTAAGCCGTAATCCTTAGCCTGAATCACAACACCCGCAACTTGGGCAAAGGGTTCGATGAAATAACCATCGTCCAGCTTGATGTGACGCCCGAACTCGGCAGATGCACCAAGACCGGCGTTGTCGTAGTCGCCCTTGGCGCGTGCGCCATCACTCATAGAAACCTTGGCCTGGTTGCTAAAACGGTTGTACTTGAGCACAGCATCGACGTAATAGCCGCTGCTTTGATCAAGCCAGGTGGTGTAGGCACCTACGTAGTAGCTTTTCACCGTGCCCGAAGTACCACGACTCAAGTCCAGGTCCGATTTGCTGGTCCCCCCCAGGACCCCTACTAACCACTGTCCATCACCGATGGGCAGGGGCGCATCGGCGCCCAACGAGAAACCATGCTGGGTTTGTTTATAAGCCAGCCCAGTGCTTTCAGAGACATTGAACTTGTTACCGTACGAACGCATCCAGACACCTGACTGGCCACCATCGAAACGCAGCTCACCCATACGACTGCGTAAAGAACTCAGCTCTCCGTACCAAACAGTAGGCGCTGTGTTAAACAAGGCCAACACCGAACTTGCGCTAGGGCTGATGTGCTTGTTGGCACCTAAAAACCACTCTGTACCACCAGCACCATCAGACTTGGACTCAAGCGCATAAGAGTAAGTACCTTGATCAACGCGGGGCGCGGCATTGGCCAGGCCAAACGTCGCATCACCGGACGCGATATGCACCAGAGTCAAGTCGGCAGGGTTGCTGACTGGATCAGCCCCCGTAGCAGTGACCAGCAGACTATGACTGCCGGTGGCTTCTCCTGTCACATTGAGCTTGTCGCCCATGCTGCGAGCCATATCGACGTCCATGACAAACGTACCTTGGCCAGAAAGATGCTCAGCATTTAACTGGTAAAAGGTGCCGGGGGTACTTGAACCGAAATCGACCGTGCCGTCGTGCAAGTCCAGCGTACCCACGCTGTTGTCACCCTTCATGTTCCAACGCGAAGCGTTGCTGATGACAACCCTCTCAATATTGTCCACATTGCCGGTAAATACGGAGGCCTTGTCCAAAGTAATACGCGCTGTACTTCCTGCCTCGGCAATGACATCGCCCGTCAGGAAGCCATGAGTGAAATCAAGATTGCCCGTGCTGTCCCCGGACATTTTGATATTGCCCTCAAGATGACTGTCTAAAACATTCACGTTGGCCGTGGCGCCCCCTGTGACATCCAACAAGAGGTTATTGCCCGCTAGCAGTGTCGAGCCGTTAATAATATCCAGGTTGACGTCAGGGATTTTACGCCCAGCCCCATCCACAAGAATCGCAGAACCGGTAACACCTTGAACAGATGTACCGTCTAGAACTATATTGCCTTCCTTGGGATTAGTAGATCCGTTTCTAAACACCCTGATGCCATTGGCTTCGCCAATAATTTTGCTATTTTTGGCTGTCACATCCGCACTGAACAGAATGAGTCCAGCGCTGCCTTCGCCTGTCGCTTCAACATGCGAGTTAGTGAAATTAAGTGCGCTATGCCCTGACGCTTGGGCACCGGCTGTAGTGCCAATAATCGTACTGTCAGACACATTAAATGTAGACCCCGTGAACGCCCCCAAATTCTGCATTGCATTAAGTCCAATACCGTCACTGATAACCGTACTGCCTGCTGATATTGTTGCCTCACTCTCGTGCAATTCAATGCCTAGACCACTGCCCACAGTACCCGTTACCGTAGCGCCGCTGAGCGTTAATACCGAACCGTTTAATCCAACAATTTCTGCGGTATCACCTTTATTAATGTTCAGGTTGGAGGCATTTGAACTCACCTGGTCAGCCGTGCCTCCATCAATATTAAGTGTGGCCCCTGTGCGCAGCGTATAGTCCGTTTTAGGATGGCCAGCATTTATAGTAATCGTGGTTCCATTTTCAATGAGTACAGCGCCCGCAGAGGGGCTCGCCACAACAAAAGCACCCAACAGAAGAGCATGTGGCATACTTTCTGAGGAAAACCATCGTGACATTCGTATAACGCGCATACAAATACTCCGTGAGTATAAAGCTGTGAAGGTTAACCGCCCCCAAACCCTTAATAGTTCAGGTCAGCTACCAGGCGCTAGATTACTGACAAACCTCCCAGTGCAATGTAGTAAAAGCCCTTCTTATACGTAGGAAAACACCTACATGTCACCCTCTCCCTCTACAAAAAAAGGCCACATACTTTGAGATGATTAATAGATGAGTTCTACAGGAACAAAAAAGTCATAACATGCCACTAACCCGACACCACAAAAGCTGCCAAACGCCCTTAACTATGAAAGAGGGCGTAATGCCCTCTTTCATAATCACTTCACCTCTTTCACCCCCTAAGGAAAGATAATGCACCCGCCGCCAGGACGCGTAGACGAGGCATAAATAGTTGCTTCCCCTGGAATAGGAGTCCCTCCTGCTGGCGTACCGGTGTAACTTACTTTCACCGCCCCCTTAGAGCCAACGACCTCAATATGATCTAAATAAGGTTTCACCTGAATTTCAAAACCGTTGGCCGCCTCATCCTTGGTCAGGATTTTATTTGACAGCTCCCACTTTCCTGACGTGACAGGCAGAGTCGCTGCTCTATCGGTATACGGCTGCCAGGTAATACTGACCGTGTCTCCGGCCTTTAGAAGCGTAGGATTACCCGGGATTTTAACCCTGACATAATAATCACCGCCGCCATCACTGATATAAGATTTGCAGCTCAGTGAGGCTATAGGCGGTGTGCCACTAGACATCACTTTGTCAGGGAATTGAGGCTCACCTAACAGAATAGGTAGCGCGCCGATAACATCAACACTTTGATTGGCTGACTGCTGTGAGTTTGAGCCTCCCCCTCCCGCGATCAGTCTAATTTTGTAGTACACCGGTATCGATGAACTGCCAGGCTCCTTTTCAATCTCACTCCATGGAATATTAAAAGTAACTACATCGCCCCCATTGTTTGCTGCCGTAATATCATAGAGCGCCACAGGTTCAGTAAGACTGCCCCAGAAAAGCTCCAAGCGCTGACCCACTTCAGGTGAACTGTAGAGGGTAAGGAAAGCCCGTGCATCCAACCCTTTGTCCGAAGCAAGTAACTTGTTATCTTGCGGGGTGACCCCTCCGCCCTGAACCCTCACAAGATTAAGCAACGGGTTAATGGGCCCAGGTTCATTGGGGTTAGTCGGCCCTGGTACCCAAAGATTCACATTCACCGTGGTCTGCAAAGACTCCACTTGTGCGCTGCCTCTAATGATGCTGTACTCCACAGTCGCAGGTACGTCACCAATACTGTCCTCGCCATAAGCAAGTTTTAACAGTGAATAGGGCACATCAATAATTATCGGATTACCGGGAAATGTACCCACCGTGAAAGGGGCACGCTTATGACCGGCCCAATTGACAATAATTTCATCAGACGGATCCCAATTAGTGTAGAGCGGGATAGTAATACCGACCCCCACTTGAGCATCTGCAATATCGACGAGTGTATTGTTGTCTTCTGCGAGTGGAACGCCCGGCGCTGGAAGTGGGGCAACCGGCAAAGGTTTGATAGCCAGATAGGATTTTTTCTTTTTAGAATCTTTCCCTATATTCCCGATTCTATCAATCGATACGTTACAAAAAGAGGGCCGTCTGGAATTCTTCTGATTCGTGAACCGGGGATATTCACCACGCGAGGATTAATAAATATATCCCCGGTAAAAACAGGGATCGCAGCCGGGTCAGGAACATTACCTTCGATAAAAACTTCAACAATATCGCCGGCTTTGGGCTGATCATAAGCCGGAATTGTGACGGCCAGTACATCACCATGATTATCGAGATAGTCCTGTGTTATATCCCCATTTTCAGCTTCAGGTTCTGTAAACGACAGTGCATCCGGTTCGCGCCCATAATGGGGGGCAATTTTATCTACCGTAATGGTTTGTGCAATTGAATACCCCCCCTCCCCTAGCTCATTCACAACCCAATATCGAAAAATATAAGTTGCATGATCCTCAAAGTTAAATTGTGGAATAGTGATTTGCACATCGGGGTCTGTGTCCTCATTCGGACCTGGCTGAGGAACTGTCAAAATGGACACATATTTTTCCGCTTCAATGCGCTTCCACTCAATAATAATTTTATCTTCACCACCGGCCTCTGCACCGTTCGTCCAGGCAGGTATACCTATTACCAGATCTGTTTCTTGTTTTTTTAATGGTAAATACCCATCTAAACTAGGGTCATCAGGCCAAAAAACGTAGTCGGGCAAAACAGCCTTTGGGAGGGTGGCTCCATCAGCACGGCTCGTTCCTAGAGCCTGTCGATTTCTAAGCCACTTTGAATAATGCTCCCGCGCTTGCTGGGAAGTGACCTTATTCTGACTTTCTTTCATTTCATCGATCTCCATGTCACTGAATGATTACTGCATTGGGTGTAAACAATAGGATGGGTACAACACTCGCCTAAACAACACTTTCACAACCTGCTGAATCACCTCCCCTCTTCTAAGACAAAGAGCCCCCTGCGACGTGCGCTTCAAACATGTCGCGCATTCGAATGCTGACAGCCCACAGCGTTACATCCGCGCACCCCCCCATTGAAACTTCATACGTATTAAATAAATTATGGCCTGTTAATTTGCTGCCTTAGGCCCTGACGGAGTGTTGAGTACATCCGTGTACAGGTTGTCTATCTATTTACTGGTGGCTCGCAAGGATCACCTCCAGGAACCACCCTTGTAATTTTCACAAAGTCTGCACGCGCCTCTCCAAAACGACCATCTTTCTTGGTAAGTGTGTAATGCACCCGTCCTGAACCCTCTACCATCGGTTTTATATGAGGTTCATAGGGCGCTACCGTGACATCTGCATACCCTTGAGTCACATGAACATTCAGCACCGAAAGTACAATTTCCTTTTCAGTTCCTGCAATAGGGTCCGTACCATTAAAATTACTGCATCCTTGCCAAAATACTCGCAGCTCATCGCCGTATTCAAAATAACCTCCCGTGAAAACAATTCTGATCCGAATACCATCCCAGGGTTTCTCTAGGCTGGAGCAATTGATATAGCCCCATTTGTCAGCACCGGGGAATTCAGGCATCGATAAATCATCAATGGTTTCAACTTGAACGCTGACCAATGTGTTAGACGCGTGCTGCTGGTTCACGCCATTGCTCGTGGCGTAGTACACCGGTAACGCCAGGTTGTTGGGTTCTGAATCGATAAGGGTCCAGGGAATGTCTGTAAAAAAAATCTCCTGCCCTGCACTGTCACCCGTCTTGATCGTATACGTAGCCGCCACAGTGGCCCAAGTGCCCCAATAAAGCACCAGCGTTTGTCCAACCACTGGGTTTTGATAAAGAGGCACACTCGCCTTCACGGGGAAATCTTTATCGGTGGCTTTAAGTACGTTAGGAACCCCGGACTTACCCCTCACCACTACATGATTCAGTAAAGGGTTTACCAAAGCTGGCGCGCCCGGGTGGTCCTGTCCGGCCACGGTAAAATTAATATTTACAGATAGACTGGGGGACAGTTTTGAACTTGAGCCACGTACCAATTTATAACTGACCTGTACACTACGAGGCCCCAGTCCATTAGCAACCATCACACTCCACGGTACGTATACAGCCAAAGGAAACTTAGCCGCTACCGCCGACAGTGCAATGCCATCCCACTCAAACGCAATTAAATCCCCAGGCTGAGTGTCGACGATCCAGTCTATATGTGCGTATACGCCTGAGCGCGCATCCGCCCGATGAATCAGTGAATCGTCTTCAAACAGGGGCACTGTAGGAGGAGGAAGAATGCTTGGCCAAGGCGTCAGCGCTACCACGGCGCTGACTTCTTTAGAGACGTTCAGCGTTTCATTGCCCGCGCGATCCCTCAACTTATAGCCCGCGTAAAAAGTCCCATTCTTCTGGGCCGCCCGGATGACATCCCCTGTCAAATAAACCCTAATGTCATTCGCGTCGATATCCGCTTGAGAGACAGTGAACTCAGCCACCGGTAGCCCGATCGCTGGATTAGAGTCAAACCAATATAAAGACACTACATCACGCTCATGAGCCCCCGTGTAAAGAGGCAATGGAAGTGAGTATTCAACTTTATCGTCATGCGTGTCTAAATAAGCATCGGTGATCACACCCATCAAATCGCCAGGGGGTATCAGGGCGCCTGCTTGCTTATCGTAACTGGGCGCTTGAGTATCAACCGTCAGTTTTTTCTCAACCGACGTATCGGTCACGCCAGTCCCCGAGTTGGTGACGGTGTACCACAGGTCATACCCGCCATCCTGTTGCAAAAAAGATTTGTCATACACTAACTTATAAGGAAACAACGCGGGATCAATATCCCCTAACAAAACAACAGTGCCTGCGCAATAAATTTCATCGGCGGGGTCCATTTTCTTTGGCGCCCAATACCATTTAATAATGTCATACTCTGGCGCTTCTGCCGGGTTGACCCACAGGGTATCGATGTAAGCGTGAAGGTCTTTCGTATCCGAACCACTTGGGAGTAAACCCTCAGGGTCGGTAGGGTCTATGACATCAGGCACTCGAAGTGGAGTTAACGGTATGCGATGTTCATTCAGATTATTGGCTGACGACTTATTTTTTTGATTCATGTTTTGCCCACATACAGTTAACACGCGTGATGACAACGTAGGCCTACCGGCCATTCCCAAGAGCAACGTCGAACTCGCATCGTTACGTTTAATGATCCGCGAGCACAGTGCTACTGCACTCTTATTGGCGTGCACTGTCTACTGTCAGAAATGACAGGTCACCTGCTAAACATCGGGGGGGGGGTAACTTAGAAGCAACGAGAGGAATGAGGCTAAGCACATCCCGTGGTGCTAGAGAGGCGCAGCCAATACGCCCCTCTCTTTACATCACAGGCAGCTATATACTAAGAGGCGATTAAACAAGTGTTTCGTCGATCATCAGTACCAACTTGCCTGACACATTATTGTCCGCCAGCTCATTGAACGCGGCTTCTGCCTGCTTTACCGAGAAGGTCTTGGCCAATTGCGGGCTTAAGCGACCCTCTACGAACAAGGGCCACACGTGTTGGTTCAACTCACTTAACAGTTGCGCCTTGAACTGATCATCGCGGCTGCGCAACGTCGAACCCAGCAGTTGCACTCGTTTGGCCAGCACCTGGGCCAAATCCAGTTGTGCATTGCGCCCGCCCATCAGGCCAATCAGCACCCAACGACCATCCAGATTCAGCAGTTTGAGGTTGTTTGCAGCGTAATTGCCGCCCACCGGATCAAGAATGACATCGAAGGGGCCAAATGCGCTCAGCGCTTCAATCCCCTCGGTGCGCACCACACCGCCTTGTGCGCCCAACGATTGGCAATACGCCAATCGCTCCTCAGACCCCACACTCACCCAGCACGGGCTGCCAAACGCCTTGCACAACTGAATGGCGGCTGAACCCACACCACTTGCCCCAGCGTGCAACAGCACTTTTTCACCGGGGCGCAGGCCCGCGAGCTGGAACAGATTCAGCCAGGCGGTGCTGTACACCTCTGGCAAAGCTGCCGCTTGAACCAGAGACAAACCTTCTGGCACCGCCAGCGCATGGCGCGCATCCACCACCACTTCTTCAGCCATGCCGCCCCCGGCCAGCAACGCGCACACACGGTCGCCTACCTGCCAGGACGAGCCTGGCCCTACTTCGCTGACGACCCCAGAGCACTCAAGCCCCAACACTTGGCTCGCTCCCGGTGGTGGCGGATACAACCCGGCACGCTGTAAAAGGTCGGCGCGATTAAGCCCCGCTGCTGCCACGCGAATCCGAATTTGTCCTGCATCACAGGTAGGACTTGGCTCTTCTAGCCACTTCACCTGACCTTCAACGCCTTGCAATGCTTTCACAGTGCCTCCATAGTGAGTCTGGACTGAGCCCGGCGCTGAAGCACCGGGCTTTTTGCATTATGCGACCGGTCCTTGATGGAACCGGCGACTTCAAAGACGGCCTAATATGCGTTATCAATTGCCCCCGCGTCGAATCAGCATGAAGCATTTATTCCCTAGCACCGCACTCGCCCTATTCATTGGTCTCGGCGTTTTGCCGCTGTCGGCCAATACATTCGCCGCTAACCGTTGGGATAACCTTCAGCCCGATCGTGATGAGGTAATTGCCAGTCTTAACGTTGTTGAGCTGCTCAAGCGCCATCATTACAGCAAGCCGCCACTGGATGACGCGCGTTCCGCGATCATTTATGACAGCTACCTGAAGCTGCTCGATCCTTCGCGCAGTTATTTCCTGGCCAGCGATATTGCCGAATTCGACAAATGGAAAACCCAATTTGACGACTTCCTCAAAAGCGGCGACCTCAACCCTGGCTTCACGATCTATAAGCGCTATCTGGACCGCGTTAAATCGCGTCTGGACTTTGCCCTTGCCGAACTGAACAAGGGCGTTGATTCGTTCGACTTCAACGCAAAAGAAGCGCTGGAGATCGACCGCAAGGACGCGCCGTGGCTCAAAACCGAAGCCGAACTCAATGACCTGTGGCGCAAACGCATCAAGGACGAAGTCCTGCGCCTGAAAATTGCCGGCAAAGAGCCTGCAAAAATTCAGGAGCTGCTGACCAAGCGCTACAAGAATCAACTGTCGCGCCTCGATCAAACGCGCAGCGAAGACATCTTCCAGGCGTATATCAATACCTTCGCCATGTCTTACGACCCGCACACCAATTATCTGTCACCCGATAACGCGGAAAACTTCGACATCAACATGAGCCTGTCGCTGGAAGGCATCGGCGCCGTGTTGCAAAGCGATAACGATCAGGTGAAGGTCGTGCGTCTGGTGCCAGCAGGCCCTGCCGACAAGACCAAACAAGTGGCCCCGGCGGACAAAATCGTCGGCGTTGCCCAAGGCGACAAAGAGATGGTCGACGTGATCGGCTGGCGCCTGGACGAAGTCGTCAAGCTGATTCGCGGCCCTAAAGGCTCTGTGGTGCGTCTGGAAGTGATTCCGGCCAGCAATGCGCCAAATGACCAGACCAGCAAAATCGTGTCCATCACCCGTGAAGCCGTGAAGCTTGAAGAGCAAGCGGCGAAAAAGTCGATTCTCAACCTGAAACAGGATGGCAAAGACTACAAGCTGGGCGTGATTGAAATCCCGGCGTTCTATCTGGACTTCAAAGCATTCCGTGCCGGTGATCCGAACTACAAGAGCACCACCCGCGACGTTAAAAAACTGCTGACCGAATTGCAGAAAGAAAAAGTCGACGGTGTGATCATCGACTTGCGCAACAACGGTGGCGGTTCGTTGCAGGAAGCGACAGAACTGACCAGCCTGTTTATCGACAAAGGCCCAACCGTGCTGGTGCGTAATGCAGACGGCAAGGTGGACGTCCTTGAAGATGAAAACCCGGGCGCGTTCTACAAAGGCCCGATGGCACTGTTGGTGAACCGTTTGTCAGCCTCTGCTTCTGAAATTTTTGCCGGTGCCATGCAGGACTATCACCGCGCACTGATCATCGGCGGTCAGACTTTCGGCAAAGGAACAGTGCAAACCATTCAGCCGCTCAATCATGGCGAACTGAAACTGACCCTGGCCAAGTTCTACCGGGTTTCCGGCCAGAGCACCCAGCACCAGGGCGTCCTGCCTGACGTCGCCTTCCCGTCGATCATCGACACCAAGGAAATCGGCGAAAGCGCACTGCCTGAAGCCATGCCGTGGGACACCATCCGCCCGGCCATCAAACCTGCTTCTGACCCGTTCAAGCCATTCATTGCTCAGCTCAAGGCTGATCATGATGCGCGCACGGCCAAAGATGCCGAGTTCATCTTTATCCGTGACAAGCTGGCGTTGGCCGAAAAGCTGATGAGTGAGAAGACCGTCAGCCTCAATGAAGCTGAGCGCCGCGCGCAACATGCAGACATTGAAGCCAAGCAACTGGCAATGGAAAACGCCCGTCGCAAGGCCAAAGGTGAAGCGCCACTCAAAGAAATGAAGAAAGAAGACGAAGACGCCCTGCCGGTAGAACCTGAAAAGACTAAACCGGAAGATGACGCCTACTTGAGTGAAACCGGGCGGATTCTGTTGGACTACCTCAAGCTTAATGGTCAGGTGGCCAAACGCTAAAACAGAACCCGTCGCGTCGCTAAGCGCCTTAGCGACTACACCGGCGTTCACTCAATGTAAAAAGGGCGGGTCGCATTATGCGATCCGCCCTTTTTATTGGCCACTGAGCTGACTTAATTCGCGTCGCGTTGGTAGCGCCGTGCCAGATCGGGATCCGGCATCAACCCTGGGCCGCCCTGCTGATATAACTCCACCAGCTTGATGGACGCCAGCGGATGACCCGCCTTGGCGGCCATCGTCCACCAGCGAACCGCTTCAGCCGCATCCGGGGCTTTATTCACGCTGCCCGCCAGACTGAAAGCGCCTACTTGATACGCTGCTTTGCCATCGCCCGCCAGACCTGCCAGTCGCAACAAACGCACGCCCTCCTGCTTGGCGGCCAGCCCTTGCCCGCGAAAGGCCAGAATGTGCCCATAGAAGCTTTGAGCATCGGTATCGCCCAGGTTCGCCATGCGCGCGAATTGGCCCTCCATCCAGCGCCACAGCCGTGGCTGGCGTACACACCACGGCCAGTGGAACAACTTGCGCGCCACCCAGTAGCTTAAGCGCGCCTTAAGACGCCACACCACTCAAGCCTCCTCGTGTTCATAAGCGTACTCAAAAACGCGGACCACCTCGGAGGCGTGCCAGGAAGCCGCTGCAATACCATCAGGCGGCCCGCTAAAACGTCCTAACCGCTCAACACATTCAAAAAAACCAGTACGCGGCAAGCGGCTGGCTCCTTGGCTGATCACCAGCGAGCTGCGCAGCGGCTGTTCAGATTTGGCGTCCAGGGCTGCCAGATGCTCAAGCGCAGCGGTCAGGGTCAACATGGCTGGACTGGGCAGTTGCAAACGCTCCAGCAACGCGCGGTAGGTCAGCAAGTGGCGCTGTCGACGCGCCTGATCAAGCTCAGTCAGTAAACCTTCCCAATGTTGACGACTGATGCGTACGCTCATGACGCGTCCCTCCACCCGGCAATGCCAAGCTCCCAACCCAGGCTGCGACTGATGGCGCTGTCAGGCTTTCGCTCTCCGCTTTCAATCATGCTCAGGTAAGACGGGCTGATGCCTACCGTACGGGCCAACGCCTCAAGCGCCAGCCCCTTGGCTTCGCGCAGAGTGCGCAATTGATCAAGCCCGGGTAGCACCTGGTCGGTGGCGGGCGCCGGTATTGGCTCAACAGGGGCCGACGGTTGATTAAGACCTGCGGCTGTGAGGAGTGCCTGATAGCTTTCCCATGACAAAACCGCGTACTCGGGCTCACCATTGCGCTTGATAATTTGAAGATCCATTACTAAACCCCGTCAGACTTTTAAGTAAATCGAGTCGGAACTTTCCTTAGAAGCTTAATCCTAACAGCCGATAAGGTCTCTGGGGTTTTTGATCTTGCGTAGGAAAAAATCATTGAGTGAGGATCAACAGCCCGAAGAATGACAAATGTTATCCACACAAATTGTGGATAACCTTGTGAACAGAGCTGATTTTCATCGCTGAAAGCCCCGCGCCATAAGGGCTGCGCTCAGATCGGGCGTTTTTTACACACATAAAAAAACCCATAAATTCATTGACTTGGCAGTCAGCAACCACTAGAGACAGAGGATTACGGGCGACGTAATGGTCTGCATCTGGCTCATCAGGTGCGTAGGAATAGAACTACAGAAACGAAAACGCCCCGTCGAGACGGGGCGTTACGTGAAGCCAGAACCGCTTATTTGCTGGCAGGGGCTGCCGGTGCAGTTTCTTGCTCAGCTTTGGCCGGATCTTTGATGGCCAACAGTTCCAGATCGAATACCAACACCGAGTTCGCCGGGATGGCCGGGCTTGGGCTTTGTGCGCCGTAGGCCAGTTCGCTAGGAATGTACAACTTGTACTTCTCACCGACGTGCATCAGTTGCAAGCCTTCAACCCAACCCGGGATCACGCCGCTCACTGGCAAATCAATCGGGCTGCCGCGTTCAACGGAGCTGTCGAACACCTTGCCGTCAATCAGCTTGCCTTCGTAGTGAACGGTCACCACGTCTGTGGCTTTAGGCTGAGGGCCGTCGGCTTTTTTGATCACTTCATACTGCAAGCCAGAAGCGGTGGTGGTCACACCGGCTTTCTTGGCATTTTCTTCGAGGAATTTTTTACCCGCAGATGACGCTTCTTCGCTCATCTTGGTCAGGCGTTCTTCTGCACGCTTTTGCAGGGCAGAGAAAGCTTCGATCAGCTCGTCATCCTTAAGTTTTTGCTCTTTTTTACCCACGGCATCTTCGATGCCCAAAGCTACGGCTTTGGAGTCCAGGTCATCCATGCCCTCTTGAGCCAGGCTCTTGCCCATGTTCAGGCCAATGCCATAAGAAGCTTTTTGCGCCGGAGTTTTCAGCTCTACGCTGGTCTGCGAATCACAACCCGCCAGTACCAGGCTTACCAGAGCCACAGCTGCCGCCAACCGATGCTGTTTCATGCTATTTCCTTGTTCATGCGCCAAATGGGCAATCGAATAAAGCCGCGAGCTTATCAGGCGGCCGCGACCAATGGCTACCGGCATGAGAGCGGTAAATGGCACAGAAGTTCACGCTTAAAACACAATTCATATTCAGCGTAACTTTTGCTAACACATCTGGGGACCTGTCAAGCCTGGCCCGGATTATTCAGAGGGAACTTATGGCCACTTGATGACAGACATGAGCTAAGGCATAAGAGTGTGAAAAATCTTATAAGGAGCATGACTGTGCGTCTGTTTTACCGTGTTTTGTTGGTATTGCTGTCGGCCCTGGGAGGGTTGATTGGCCTGATTGTGTATTTCACTGCCAACCCAAAATTACCGGCCTATCAAGCGCCACAACAACTGCATTACCTTGATCAATGGAGCCAGGCCGACCGCCAGACTTACTACTACACGCCCCAAGGCACGCAAGTGAAAGGTTTGCGCTATAACTGGTTCAGCGCGCTGGAGCTGCCGTTTTCCCAGCAACCGTTTGCAGCCCCTGAGTACTTGGCGCGCTTCGGGTTTCTGGTAGAGCCGCAACAAAAAGCCAGCGTCGCCAACCCTGGCAATTTGCCCGTAGGCTTTACTCGTCACACTAACCCGGGCAGCGACGTCCAGTATCTGGACATCACCTGCGCGGCCTGCCACACCGGTGAACTGCATTACAACGGCCAGGCGCTGCGCATTGATGGCGCTCCGGCGCAACACGTCCTGCCTTCAAGCGTACCCACCTTGCGCGGCGGCAGTTTTGGGCAAGCACTGGTCGCCAGCCTGGCAGCCACCTACTACAATCCGTGGAAATTTGAGCGCTTCGCACGCACCGTGTTGGGTGACGACTATGAGGCGCAGCACACTCAACTGCGCAGCGAGTTCAAAGCCTCACTGGACAACTTCCTCGCGGTGGCCTGGAACGACACCCATCGCGGCCTGTACCCCACACAGGAAGGCCCCGGCCGTACGGATGCTTTCGGGCGCATTGCCAACGCAAGCTTTGGTGACGCTATTTCCCCGGACAACTACCGCATCGCGAACGCGCCAGTCGATTACCCGCATCTGTGGGATATGTGGACATTCGACTGGGTGCAATGGAACGCCTCGGCCAAACAGCCTATGGCGCGCAACATCGGCGAAGCACTAGGCGTAGGTGCAACGCTGAACTTCTTCGACAGCCACGGCCAGCCGCTGCAAGGTGACGCTCGCTATCCGTCGAGCGTGCGCGTGCATGACTTGCATGTAATCGAACAAACCCTGCAAAAGCTCAAACCACCGGCATGGCCTGAAGCGCTTTTTGGTCAGGTAGATCGCCCTCTGGCGGCCAAAGGCCGTGCCCTGTTTGCTGAAAATTGTGCGGGGTGCCACGTCCCGCAGGTCAAGGATGAGAATGGCCGCCGGGTACAACAACTCAAAGTCATCCCGCTTGAGTTCATCGGGACAGACCCCAATACCGCCAACAACATCGCCGATAACCGCTATGACGTCAGCGCCCTGCAATGGGACCCGACCGAATTGGCCAAAATGAACGTGACACTGTTTCCCGAGACCGACGAACCGTTGGACTTGCACGCACTGTCCGTGGCCAAAGGGCTGGCCTATATCACCGCGTTTGTTGAAAAGCATGCGTACGGCGTAGCGGGTATCAGCGCGCAAGAGCAAGACCGCCTCAATGGTTTTGGCCTGCCGATTGCGGTACAGGAAGTACGCGCGTACAAAGCCCGGCCTCTGGATGGCATATGGGCCACGGCGCCGTACTTGCACAACGGGTCGGTGCCAACCCTCTATCAACTGCTGTCACCTCAGTCCGAACGGGACCCGACCTTTTATCGCGGTACGTTTGAATACGACCCGCGCCACCTGGGGTATCGCACCACCGCATTTGAGGGTGGGTTTGTGCTCGACACCCGTATCAGCGGCAACCACAACAGCGGCCACGAGTTCCGCCCCGGGCCACGCGGCAAGGGCGTCATCGGGCGTCTGCTGCAACCTGAGGAACGTTGGGCGCTGCTGGAATATTTGAAAGTATTGGGCAGCCCGCTCGAACAACAGTTGCCGACACCATGAGGTGCCCTCTTACACGCATCGCCTCTTTGGCTAAAAGGATATTTACATGCTGACTAAACTTTGGCTTCGCCTCGGCACGTGGCTGGGTACGTTGATTGTGATGTTGATCGCGCTAGGGCTGATCGGCTGGGCAATGGCCACCGGCTGGTACGCGTGGCAACACCGAGGACCGGTGTCTACCCAAGAGGAAATCCCGGCGGGTGAAGCGGCGATGACTCAAGACACGATCCAGACCGCGATTAAAATCGTGGATCAACACCGTGAAAACACCCGCTACCTGCGCGATGCCCATGCCAAGGCCCACGGCTGCGTCAAAGCCGAGGTTCAGGTGCTGACAGAGCTTGATCCGGCGTTGCGCCAAGGGGTGTTTGCCGAACCAGGCAAAACCTGGCAAGCAGTGATGCGCCTGTCCAATGGCAATGCGTATCCACAGTTCGACAGCATTCGCGATGCGCGGGGCATGGCGATCAAGTTGCAAGCAGTACCCGGCACTCAACTGATGCCAAGCCAGCAAGGTCGCAATGAACAGGATTTTGTGATGTTCAACCACCCCAACTTCTTTGTCAGCGATGTGGCCGAGTACCGGCAAAACATTGGCGCACAGGCCGACGGCAAAAAAGTCATGGCGTTTTTTCCTTCATGGAACCCGAAGGAATGGCAAGTTCGCCACCTGTTCATTGCCTTGGCCACCCTGGCACCGGCTCCAGCCAGCCCGACTCAAACCACCTACTTTTCGGTATCGCCTTACAAATTTGGCAGCGTGAACGCCAAGTACCGCGTGGCACCCGATCCTGACAGTTGCCCGGCCTATGCCCTGCCCGAGCAAAACCAGGCCTTGCCTAATTTTTTGCGCAGTGCGCTCACTCAACAATTGTCGACAGACCGCGTACCGGCCTGTTTCGTTTTGCAAATTCAGCGGCAAAACGCCAATCGCTTTATGCCAATAGAGGACACCAGCATCGAGTGGAGTGAATCGGATGCACCGTTCGAAACCGTGGCGCGCGTAAACGTGCCGGTTCAAGACTTCGATACCCCGAGTCAAAACCTGGCATGTGACAACCTGTCCTTCAGCCCGTGGCACGGCATCGAGGCGCACCGGCCAATTGGCGGCATTAATCGCCTGCGCAAGGCCGTGTACGACTCAGTCAGTGAATACCGCCATACACGCAACGCTGAGCAATAGCGAGGTACAAGCCCGTCTCATGCAGACGGGCTTGCGGGCTCGTCGGGCAACACGGCAAAGGGCTGCCAACTCTCGGTAACCCGTCCTTTGCGCGTCCACACCGGATCGACCTCCAACACCTCTAAGACGCAAGCTTGCGCGACATGACGGACATAATCGAGGGCGCTCAGAATACCCACACTTAGCAAGTGCTCAAAATCGCTGACCTGACCGTTACGCCGGGTCACACTCGCGACCAGCTCGCGATCACTACCCTGTTCACCCCATCTATAGTGCAATAGCGCCCCTTCAGGGGCCGAGAAAAAAACGCTTCCCGCGATGCCGTTTTGAATAAGCCAGAACCCCATGCGCAAGTTATCTGGCGTAAAACAATTACTCATCAACAAACGCTGACTGGCAGCAACAGGCACTTGAACATTGTCTACAGAATGATAAGCCGCAAATACGTGATAATCCGCTGGCAACAACGCCGCGCCTGATGGGCTTCTGGCGTAAGCCGAAGCCCGATCAATGTATTCAAACACGGCGACTTTAGGCCGGGTACAGGCAAACTCTGATTTCTGCGCGTGTTTAAGTATGAATCCCACCTGCTGTACCAGCCCTTTTTTGCGTATCTGCACCTGCGCCCATTTGGCAGCCGCGTTGGCTGTCATCAGGATGGGGCCGCAAAGCGGAGCCTGGCTCTCAACCTCTGTGTCAATCGCTTGTCGAGTTCGCCAATCCGCTCCAATTGACGAACGCCGCCGCCAAAATACCCCGGGGCATATAACCCTTAAATCTCCCGCCAGATGAATCATTGCGAGCAGATCACTGGGTAACAGAGAGTTATCCGGGGCTGGTTGTGCAAGATGCCCGACAGGCCCCGGGTGTATCACTCTGAATAAAGGGATCAAAGCACGTTCCCACTCAGAATCGGTTGAGATGTAACGCAACAAGCTGCCATCAGGGTTAGACAAGTAAAACCGAGGGTAATTGTGTCGAAAGAAAACCGCCGTACGCAGATCCATCATCGAGAAGAAGTTGTCCAGCAAATCATTCTCGTCTTCACTCAGTGATGCTGTGCGCGGGAATACCGTATGCGAGTGATAAATGCCTTCAATGGCATAGCCTTGGGGCGGCAAAATATCGCCATTTTCTCCTGTCGACAAAACATCTGACGGACGAAATAACGCCCCTGCGCTGCTTTGAGGGATTGTGACGAAGTAGTGGTTGTCTTTGCTTAAGACAAAACCACCGTATTCTTCCTCACGGCGGGCACCAATCAAATCGTGGGCATAGACAGCCGCATCGTCTGCACTGATAAAAGCAGGACTCAGAGTAGGGGTAAGGGTCGAAAAAAAGCGGGTTGTGTCGAGGTTTGAATCACTCATAAAACGTCTCCCTGAAATCGCGTGACGCTGAACCGGTTGGTTACAACGCAAAGTCACGCGACAGTTTCAAGGCTCTTTGTGCAACCGGGGCGTTACGGGGATAACACCTGTCGGGGGATTACCTGGGCGGGTACAGCGCACTGGCTCAGACCTCAGTGCACAGGCAATTCAACCCCTTCAAACAAATCTTCAAGCTCTTGTTTGTTGTGACACTGGATGGCTTTGGCCATCACTTCGCGGGTCAGGTGTGGCGCAAACTTTTCGATAAAGTCGCACATAAATCCGCGCAGGAAAGTACCGCGACGGAAGCCAATTTTGGTGATGCTGGACTCAAACAGTTCGCTGGCGTCCAGTACCACCAAATCTTTATCAAGCTGGGTATCAACGGCCATCTTGGCCACGATGCCCACACCCAGACCCAGGCGCACATAGGTCTTGATCACGTCGGCGTCGGCGGCAGTGAATACCACTTTGGGCGTGAGGCCGCGATGGCTGAATGCTTCATCCAGTTTGGAGCGGCCGGTGAAGCCGAACACGTAGGTCACGATCGGGTATTCAGCCAGCGCTTCGAGGGTCAGCTTTGGCAATTTGGTCAACGGGTGACCTTGCGGCACCACCACGCAGCGGTTCCAGCGGTAGCACGGCATCATCACCAGATCGCCGAATAACTCCAGAGCCTCGGTGGCAATTGCAAAATCAACCGTGCCATCAGCGGCCATCTCTGCAATTTGCATCGGTGAACCCTGGTGCATGTGCAGCGAAACATCCGGGTATTGCTTGATGAAATTGCTGATGACAGGGGGCAAAGCGTAACGCGCCTGGGTGTGCGTCGTGGCAATCGACAGGGTGCCCTTTTTCTCGTTAGAAAACTCTTGGGCGATTTGCTTGATGCTTTCAACCTTGCGCAAAATTTCGCCGGCCGTGGTGATGATGCGTTCACCGGCCGGTGTGACGCGGGTCAGGTGTTTGCCACTACGGGCAAACACCTCGACGCCCAACTCGTCTTCAAGCAAGCGAATCTGTTTGCTGATACCCGGCTGTGAGGTGTAAAGGCTCTGCGCAGTGGCGGAAACGTTGAGGTCGTGGTGCGCCACTTCCCAGATGTAGCGCAATTGTTGAAGCTTCATATGCATCCCTCAAAGCAAATAGACGCCAAGGGTATCGGCGGCGGTATATAACTATATGGAAGGTAAGAAGAATAAATCTAGAACTTTTTTATCGTTTTAGCGGCACCCACCCTTTATGCATCAGTGCGACGTCGACGCTGAAGAAGCGGTACCAGGTAGACCGGCATTTGAGCCAACTCGATCACCCGCGCGGCTGTACGCCCCAAATGCGTAATGCCCCCGGCAGGCTGGCCATGACTGCCCAGAACCAGCAGGTCAACCGACAAGCTCTGCGACTGCTGTAAAATCACCTGCGCTGGCTCGCCTTGTACCACCTTGACCGAGCGAATCAGGTCAAGCTCTTGCTCGCCTTCACCCAACTCTTCGCGAAGGCTGTCCAGTACGCGTGATTCGATGTTCGAGAGCATGGTGCTCATGCCCAATTGATGAAGGTCATTGAACGCCTGCTCATCGAGGTAACTTTGCAACACTGATTCTGCAAATAACCCCATCGGTTCAACGGCGTGTACGACATACAAGTCAGCGCCGAATGTGCGTGCCATGCCCAAGGCGTGCTGCATCACCACCGGCGCATAAATACCGAGGTCAGTGGCAAACAGTATCGAGCGAATCATGCGACCTCCCCGACTGCCTGAATGGCCGAGATGGATTGAGCTTAGCAGCGCCATGGCAAGTGCGATGGCTAACATCGCTGCACTCAGTCGGCGGGCAAATCACGCAATTGGTTGCTGATGCCGTGGGGCACGTGACCGGTGGCAACGACTTGGCGCGCCCTTTCGCAATGCCCCGCCTGATCATCGAAAAAGACATCGGCGGCAAAGGCCTCCAGAAACGCCGACTTGTCCAGCCCGCCCAAAAACAATGACTCATCCAGCCGGATATCCCAATCGCGCAAGGTACGAATCACCCGCTCATGCGCGGGCGCTGAGCGCGCTGTGACCAGCGCTGTACGAATAGGGCAGGCATCGTCAGGGAATTCACGCTGCAACAGGTTGAGCGCCTCAAGAAAGCCTTTGAACGGCCCGCCTCTTAAAGGGCTGCGCGCAGACTCACGTTCCAGCACCTGAAACGCCTCAATGCCGCCCGCCTGATAAACGCGCTCAGCCTCATCGGAAAACAGCACCGCGTCACCGTCGAACGCAATTCGCAGCTCATTGCTTTGTGCACGCCGCATGCCCCCGGACAAAATCGTTGCAGCGGCGAACCCTGCATCCAGCGCACTGCGGACATCCTCCGCGTGGGTGGACAGGAACAGGTCACAGCCAAAGGCGTTGAGATAAGGGTGCGGGTTACGCCCACCCGAAAAGGCGGCGCGCGAAATGGCCAGCTCGTAGTGCTGAATCGAATTGAATACGCGTAAACCGGTATCGGCACTGTTGCGCGACACCAGCACCACTTCGACGCGCTCACGGCCCAGGCTTGCATTGAAGCTCAACAGTTTTTTGACCAGAGGGAATGCCTCCCCCGGCTCCAGCACTTCATCTTCATGCTCGATCTGATATTGGCGATAGGCTTCAATGCCTTGGGTCAGGTACACCTGATGGCTTTCGCTCAGGTCAAACAGTGCGCGCGACGAAATGGCCAATACCAACTTGCCCTTCAAGCCTTTACTCATGCCGCCTCCGCCAGTTTTCAGGATTGATCAACCACCGCTTCAAGGCAGCTCATCAGGTTTACTCATCAAGGCAAGGCGAATGTGGTGTGCCAGCTCGCCTTCACTCAAGCGCGACTTCAACTCGCCATAAAATGCGCCGTCGCGCACCACCAACAGCGTGGGCAGATGAAAAATTTCGTAGCGGGCCACCAACCCGCCGTTTTCACCGGCATCGATCCAGCACAGGCGATCGAGGGGCAACGTCATGCTCGGCAACAGGCGCCGCGCGGCCCGGCAACTCGAACACCCGGCGCTGGTAAACACCACCAGCGATGTACCCGGCAAATTCAAAAGGTGCTGGTCCGCATCAAAGTCAGTCAGTTCCATTTCAATCACTATACTGAGGGAAACAATATCAAAGTGCTGGCACTTGGAGTGTGCGTTCATGGGTCGTTTTCTACCTCACCCAGATGATATTCCCGCTGAGATAACGCCCCGTAAACACCCTGCCCTTTCCCGCCGCAAGCTGCACTCTATCAGCCTGGGCGGCGTTGCATGCAACAGTGATCGAGGCTGGAAGCGTGGCGCGGCGGTCGACATGCATATGCCTACGCTGGGCAGCGACGTTCACTACGCGGGCTATGTCGCCTGGTGTGAAAAACGGGCGCCAGGCTATCGCGTCGGTATTGCCTTCACTGATCCCCAGACGTTGTTTGGCGCGCGCATGGGCGAACAGGTCTGCCAGATCGAACACTATTACCGGCTGCAACAGCAACAAAACCCGCCGCTGGACTACATCGAAGCCCTGGCCCTGGAATGGATCAGCCTGAACGCGGTGGAGTTCTCTCAAGCCACGCTGGACAGAGCGCTGGCGCAGTCCGCGCTGGATTAAACCTGCGTGTGCCCATTGTCGGATAACCGCTTAACGCGTTAAGGTTCGGCTCCCCGTTGCGCTCAATCATGCTGCGCTCCGCCGCACGGGGATCGCTGGCGGCCGGCACCCGTGACCTGACGAGTAACACGATGGCTGATTTACCGATCGACGACCTAAACGTTGCCTCCAACGAAACCCTGATCACACCTGAACAGCTCAAGCGCGAGATGCCTCTGCGCGAAACCGCGTTGCAGACCGTGACCAAAGGCCGTGAGGTGATTCGCAACATCCTGGATGGCACAGACCATCGCCTGTTCGTTGTCATCGGGCCTTGCTCGATCCACGATATCAAGGCTGCCCATGAGTACGCCGAGCGTCTCAAGGCACTGGCCGCTGAAGTCAGCGACACGCTGTATCTGGTGATGCGCGTATATTTCGAAAAGCCACGGACCACGGTGGGCTGGAAAGGCCTGATCAACGACCCGTACCTGGATGACTCGTTCAAGATCGAAGACGGCCTGCACATTGGCCGCAAGCTGCTGCTGGACCTGGCCGAAATGGGCCTGCCGACGGCAACTGAGGCACTGGACCCGATCTCCCCGCAATACCTGCAAGACCTGATTAGCTGGTCCGCCATTGGCGCGCGTACCACTGAGTCGCAAACGCACCGTGAGATGGCTTCAGGACTGTCTTCGGCGGTTGGCTTCAAGAACGGCACCGATGGCGGCCTGACCGTTGCGATCAACGCCTTGCAGTCGGTCTCCAGCCCGCATCGCTTCCTGGGCATTAACCAGGAAGGCGGCGTGTCGATTGTGACCACCAAAGGCAACGCCTATGGCCACGTCGTGCTGCGCGGCGGCAATGGCAAGCCCAACTATGACTCGGTCAGCGTCGCCGTGTGCGAACAAGCGCTGAACAAAGCCAACATTCGCCCGAACATCATGGTCGACTGTAGCCACGCCAACTCCAACAAAGACCCGGCACTGCAGCCGCTGGTCATGGAAAACGTCGCAAACCAGATCGTCGAAGGCAATCAGTCCATCATCGGTTTGATGGTTGAAAGCCACCTGAACTGGGGCTGCCAGGCGATTCCTAAAAACCTTGAAGATTTGCAGTACGGCGTGTCGATCACCGATGCCTGTATCGACTGGGCCAGCACTGAAAGCACCTTGCGCAGCATGCATGCCAAGCTCAAGGATGTACTGCCAAAGCGCGCTCGCGCCTGATCAACCCCTCCTCCGGGCCGTTGTAGACGCGAGCACGCTCGCGCCTACAACGGGATGGTTGCCCTGCGCTCGCCCCGCTCATACACCACGTTAGCGCGGCCAACGATCAACGGATCAAGCGCGCCAATGCCTTTTAAATCCTTGTCGGCATACGGCAACTTGTGCAGCACATAGCGCATGGCGCTCAGGCGCGCGCGTTTCTTGCAGTTGGACTTGATCACCGTCCACGGCGCATCGGCAGTGTCGGTGTACGAGAACATCCCCTCTTTGGCCTTGGTGTAATCGTCCCACTTGTCCAGTGACGCCAGATCGATCGGGCTGAGTTTCCAGTGTTTGAGCGGGTGCTTCTCGCGCTCTTTAAAGCGTCGGCGTTGCTCTTCACGGCTGACCGAGAACCAGAACTTGATCAGATGAACGTTGCTACGCGCCAACATGCGTTCGAAGTCAGGCGCCTGACGCATGAACTCCAGGTATTCATCATCCGTGCAAAACCCCATCACCCGCTCGACCCCGGCACGGTTGTACCAACTGCGGTCAAACATGACGATTTCACCGGCCGTGGGCAGGTGCTGCACATAACGCTGGAAATACCATTGTCCGCGTTCGACTTCGCTGGGTTTCTCCAGGGCCACAATCCGTGCGCCCCGTGGGTTGAGGTGTTCCATGAAACGCTTGATCGAGCCGCCCTTGCCTGCCGCGTCGCGACCCTCAAACAGAATGACCACCTTCTGGCCTGTCTCTTTCACCCACGCCTGTAACTTAAGCAACTCCACTTGCAGGCGGTATTTTTCGCGCTCGTAGTTGCGGCGCGACATCAGATTTTTGTACGGGTAATTACCTTTGCGCCAATCCGGCGCCAATTGATCGTCAGGGTGCAGGGGGCGCTGATGAAACACCGATTCGCTTTCCTGGCTGAGTAACGCATTGCGCAGCACAACCGCATCGTCGGGGGACAGCCCCGTCATCAACGTGCCCAAGGTCTTGATCAGTGCTTGAGTATCGCCTTGAGGGATCTGCTGCAAGATGTCCTTTACCGCAGCGCTGGTGGCCGCCTGACGCGACTGGACTCTGTCATCAACGACATAGCGCTCAAGTTGAGCGGCTTTTTGCGTGGGAGCAACATCCCCTGCTGTAACGCGGCGCGTGCGCGGTGTACGTCTGGCAGTTTTTGCAGCGGGTTTTACCGTGTCAGTGCGCGTGACCCTATCGGTCATGAGATTTCCTTAAATGAACTGCGGATGGTTCAAATAAATACAGCATCACCTCAGGCACACCTTAGACACAGATCAAAAAATGGCTGATCAAACCTTTGCGCACACAAAAACCCCGCGAGAGAGAGGCTCTCGCGGGGGTAATGCAGCCACTTATCCAATCAAAAAAGGGGCTAGCCCAAGCGCTCATCGGCTTTGAGGCCCTTGCGAAAAACCTCGTACACGAGCACCTGACTGTCGAGTTCACCGAGGTACTTCTCTACCAACGGTTTGACATCACTCCACTCAAGGCCACCGACACCCGTGGCCAAGCGCGGCAGCGCTACGCTGGGGATGTTTTCACTGGTGATGTATTTAGCCAGCTCGCGCAACGCGTGACCCACGTTCTTCAAGGTCGCCTTGCCCGGTTTGGCCGCATGGCCTGCGTGCAGGGAATCCTGGGTGATCAGGTTAACAATGCTGCGCACCGAACCCTGTTCGTCTACACCGGACCAGCACCAGATTTCACCCGGTTGCGGTGCTTTGCTATGAGCGGCGTGTCGATAATCGGCAACCAAAGACGGCCAGCGCTCACGCAAGGCCAGGGCCAAACCGGTATCGAACGGGTCCTGAGGCGCAATACCGTGAGCAATCACCTTCGCGTCACTCAGTAAAATGTCACCTTCGACTTCACGGATCATATGCGATGCCTCTCCTTACAGTGATTAACCCGAGTTCAGTGGCCTGTCGACAACCTCCCCCGCTTGCTAACAGCCTAAGCGAGGGGTCAGGACACAGCTTTGATACAGGTCAACACCGCCATGGGAGGGCACGGCTCAGGCGACATCAGGTTTTGGCTTGAGCGCGCTTATGGCGTTCCATGTAGCGCTCAACATATGAGCAGGAAGGAATGACTTCGTAACCCATGCGTTCTGCATACTCAAGGGCCTGCTCGGTCAAAGCAGCCGCAATCCCGCGTCCACGCAAGGCATTGGGTACAAATGTGCGGTAGATATCCAGCGTCTGCTTACCCAGATCCATGTAGGTCAGGTAGGCACGATGACCGTCGACAGTGGTCTCAAACTGGTGACCTGCCTGGTCATGGTGGATAGACAGCGCCTCGCTCATCATTATTCCTCGCGGGTCTTGAACCGTGACCCCTACCTTACTGATGTTTTTCCGTCGAGGGAACCACCCGGCACCCAGCCTGATAGCGCCTGCAAAAACCAAGGTGCCAAGCCTGCATAAAGAGTAGCCAACCTCGAAATAAATGCTCATGCGCTACGACCAAACGCACGCTTGAATCGCTCGTTAAGGCGCAGCACAACTGAACCTTTTTACGGAACGTTGAGGCTATGACGTGAACCCTGGACTAAAGTCACTTGAAACCTTAGGGTTCCACCTCATATAGGGCGCTGTGCTTAGTGCGTCAAACTGACTGTTTTTCAAGCACAATCTGTTAAAGCTAGCCCATGGCCAGCCATTACCAATTATTTTTTTTGGTTCTTGCGCTAGGTCAGTTTACTTACTACAAGTAATGGGTAGTATGTACGCCGGCTGTTTCCTCATGTTGAAGGAGCAGCTTCAATTAGAAAGTCCTTGAAGGGGAACACGATGAACAACGTTCTGAAATTCTCTGCTCTGGCATTGGCCGCAGTTCTGGCTACCGGTTGCAGCAGCGTATCTAAAGAAACTGAAGCCCGTCTGACTGCAACTGAAGATGCAGCAGCACGTTCCCAGGCTCGTGCTGACGAAGCCTACCGTAAAGCTGACGAAGCACTGGCTGCTGCTCAAAAAGCACAACAGACTGCTGATGAAGCAAACGAACGTGCTCTGCGCATGCTTGAAAAAGCAAGCCGCAAGTAATAGTCCTTCGGGGCTGTTACCAAGCCGATCCATTTTATGGGTCGGCTTTTTTTTGCCTGATGCTTTATCAACAGGCACTAAAAAGCCGCCGAAGTGTTAACTGCGGCGGCTATTAGTTGAACGCTTACTGCACGTAGTCGAGCGACTGTCCTTCATCGGCCGAAGGCATAACGGTCGTAGTAACGCCAATTTCTTGCGGTATTCCGGTTTCAGCACCCACCACCGCGAACGCTTTGTCTTTGTCGATTTGAATGCTGTTTTCCAGTTCTTTGTGCTTGAGCAGGAAATTGATAAAGCCTGCGTATTTGTTCTGCAAATCTTCTGGTGTCAGATGAGACTTGTCGCTCTTGGCGACGAGAGAGCCATCTTTGACATTCAGCGGTTCATGCACTTCCAGGTAAACCCTGCCGTTGTTGAAACCGATTTTGTAAGGCTCGTTAATGATGCGCACCGGTGTGCCGACCGGCACCATCTGCGACATTTCAAGCACGTTTTTATTCAACATGCGAAAGCAGCCATGACTGGTGCCCGTGCCAATACCAAACTTGGCATTGGAGCCATGAATCAAATAACCGGGCATGCCGAGGGTGAACTTGAAGGGCCCCAGGGGATTGTCCGGGCCAGCAGGCACGACATTGGGCAGCGGATCGCCATTTTTGGCATGCTCAGCCTTGATCGAGGCCGGCGGTGTCCACGTCGGATTAGGCGTCTTGGCGGTGATTTTGGTCTGCCCCAAAGGCGATCCCCAGCCTTCACGGCCAATGCCCAGCGGAAAGGTATAGACCTTGTTTTGGTCTTTGGGGAAGTAGTACAACCGGTACTCGGCCAGGTTGATCACGATCCCCTCACGCTTGCCTGGCGGCAGAATGAACTGCGTTGGCAACACGATATTGGTGTCGACAATTGTCCCATCGAGGTTCTTTTTGACCGGCAACCAGGCATCCACGCCAGGGTTGGCTGCAATCATTTCCGAATAGCCCAGTTCGTACTCATTGCCCAGGTCTGCAAAGGAGTCTTCATACCTGCCTTGGATGATCTGCACCTCACCCACCACATCGTCGCCAGGCGGTGGCAGCGGGAATTCGAGTGCACTCACAGGGCCCGCAACACAGAGGGCGGCAACTGACAGATAGCGGGTGACGGCAGGTAGGCGCGACAACATCCGGAACATCCTTCGCATAATCAACGGGGGACAAAAATGGGAGTGTACACGCAGCCTGCCGGGATCAGGAGGCGGCGTACCACGCCGAAACACTCAGACGAGGTAGATCATAGTTCAAAGCGCAACTCAGGCCAGATCGGCTCGGTGCCACGGCGTTGCGATTCAATGATTGCGCGGCACAGCGGGCACAGCCGCTGGTCTTGAAAAACCTTGCGCGTGACATCGGACCAACGAGGCTGCGCAGGCAGTAACGAGCCACATAATGTGCGGTCAATCGTGCCTCCCAGCTCCAATTGACGCGTCACCAAATGCACCCGTACCTCCTGGCAGGCGAACAAATCGAGCTGTTCATCGGGCTCGATCAGTTGATAGGCATATAAAGACCAGGCAGGACGCGACATCAGGGGCTCCAAATCGGGGGGGCGCCACCTTAGCCGAAACGCTGCCACTAGAAAAGCATCAAAGCAGCGGTTTTAGCACTGGCCACACATTATCCAGCAAAAGCCCCTGCGCCCCGGCCGCCGGGTGAATGCGATCAGCCTGCATCAGCTCGGGTTTACCCCCCACGCCCTCCAGGAAAAACGGCACCAGCGCGACCTTTTTCTCGTTGGCCAACTCACCATAAACCGCCGCAAATGCCTGGGTATAACGCGCACCATAATTGGGCGGTAACTGCATACCTAACAGCAACACTTTGGCCCCCGCCTGTTGCGAGGCTTCGATCATGCTTGCAAGATTCTGTTTCAATTGAGCAGGCAGTTGCCCGCGCAACCCGTCATTGCCACCCAGTTCGACAATCACCACATCCGGTTTATGCTCTGCAAGCAGCGCCGGTAAACGCGCCAGCCCGCCGGCACTGGTATCGCCACTGATGGAGGCATTGATCACTTTATCGTCATGACCTTCCTTGCTCAGTCGCTGCTCAAGCAAAGAGACCCAGCCCAGACGGGTATCCAGGCCGAAACCCGCGCTGATACTATCGCCAACGATCAAGATTGTTCCCGCCGCTGCGTTCTGCGCCATACACATCAGGGCCAGAGCAGCACTTAAAAACCACACACGCATTGGATTCTCCATGGGCGAAAGTATTCTCACCGCGCAGAACCTTAGCAAAGTGGTTCCCAGCGCGGAAGGCGAGTTAATCATCCTTCACCCGCTGAACCTTGAATTGAACAAAGGCGACAGCCTGGCCATTGTCGGGGCTTCCGGCTCTGGCAAGTCAACCTTGCTGGGCCTGCTGGCGGGACTGGACTTGCCCAGCAGCGGCGAAGTCACCCTCGCCGGGCGTGCCTTGAGTACGCTGGACGAAGACCAGCGCGCCAGGGTGCGCGCCGAACATGTCGGCTTTGTGTTTCAGTCCTTTCAGCTGCTCGACAGCCTCAACGCGCTGGAAAACGTCATGTTGCCGATGGAGCTTGAGGGCCGCAAAGACGCCCGCGAGCAGGCCCGCCATCTGCTGGAGCGTGTCGGCTTGGGACAACGCTTGAGCCACTCCCCGCGCCAACTGTCCGGCGGTGAGCAGCAACGCGTCGCCATCGCTCGCGCCTTCGCCGCCAACCCGGATGTGCTGTTTGCCGATGAGCCAACGGGCAACCTCGACAGCCACACGGGGGAGCGCATCACCGACCTGCTCTTTGAATTAAACAAAGAGCGCGGCACCACGCTGGTACTGGTGACCCATGACGAACGCCTGGCACATCGTTGCCGACGTCTGATCCGCCTTGAAGCTGGCCGCATGGTCGGCCCTCTGGAGCCTTGATGGCACGCCTGCCGCTGTTGCGCCTGTTCAGCCTTGCCCTGCGCCAACTCCTGCGTGATGCACGCGCAGGCGAGTTGCGCGTGTTGTTCTTTGCCCTGTTGGTGGCCGTCGCGGCGAGTACCGCGATTGGTTACTTCGGGGCGCGCCTCAATGGCGCCATGTTACTGCGTGCCACCGAGTTTCTGGGGGCCGACCTGGTGCTGGATGGCACCTCGCCTGCCCGTGACGAGCAAGTGCGCCTGGGCAGAGAGCTGGGGCTTAAACATGCACGCGTGGTGGAGTTTTCCAGCGTGATCGCCACGGACAACGGCATTCAGTTGTCCAGCATCAAAGCGGCAGATGACGCCTACCCTTTGCGGGGCGAACTGAAAAGTGCGGCCCAACCCTATGCCGATGAACAAGCAGGCGGCGGCCCCCTGCCCGGCGAAGCGTGGGCAGAATCGCGATTGCTCACCGCGCTGGACTTGCACGTCGGCGACACCATCGACGTGGGTTCCAAAACCGTACGCATCACCCGCGTGTTGACCTACGAACCCGACCGGGCTGGCAACCTTTACAGCCTCACACCCCGCGTATTGATCAACCTGAACGATCTGGCGGCCACCGGCATTATTCAACCCGGCAGCCGGGTCAATTTCCGCGAACTGTGGAGCGGCGAAGGGCCTGCGCTGCAATCCTACCGCCAAGTGATCGAGCCCGGCCTTGAGGCGAATCAGCGCCTGCTGGACGCCCGTGACGGTAACCCGCAAATAGGTGGCGCGCTGGGCAAGGCCGAGCGCTATCTGAACATGGCCAGTCTGGTTGCCGTGTTGTTGGCAGGTGTCGCCGTTGCACTGTCGGCCACCCGCTTCGCCAATCGCCGTTTTGATGCCAGCGCACTGCTGCGCTGCCTGGGCTTGTCGCGCCGCGAAACCTTGTGGCTGTTTGCCCTGCAACTGACTGTGCTCGGGCTACTGGCCAGCCTGGCAGGCGCCCTGCTCGGCTGGTTCGCGCAACTGGGCCTGTTTGCCTTGCTACACAATTTGCTGCCCTCGGACGTACCGCCGGGCGGTTTGATGCCCGCCATCGCCGGCATGGGCACCGGCTTGGTGGCGCTTGCCGGGTTTGCTTTGCCGCCGCTGGCTGCGCTGGGGCGCGTGCCGCCGCTGCGTGTATTGCGTCGCGACATGCTGCCGATTCCCGCCAGCACCTGGAGTGTCTACGGCGCAGCATTGCTCGCACTCGGGCTGATCATGTGGCGCATGAGCCTGGACCTGGTATTGACCTTCGCCTTGCTCGGCGGCGGCGTGTTGGCGGCGTTGGTGTTGGGCGGGCTGCTGTTGCTGGGCCTGCAAAGCCTGCGTCGCCTGCTGGCCGGGGCGTCACTGGCGTGGCGGCTGGGTCTGGGTCAGTTGCTGCGTCACCCACTGGCGGCGGCCGGTCAGGCCCTGGCCTTTGGCTTGATCCTGTTATCAATGGCCTTGATTGCACTGTTGCGCGGAGAGTTGCTCGACACCTGGCAAAACCAGCTCCCCAAAGACGCACCCAACTATTTTGCGCTGAACATCCTGCCCGCCGACAAAGACACCTTCGGCGCCCGGTTGATGGACCTGCAAGCCACAGCCGCGCCGCTCTACCCGGTGGTTCCGGGGCGCTTGATCAGCATCAACGGTGAAGCCGTGCAAGGTCTGGTCAGCAAAGACTCCAGCGGTGACAAAGCCATCCAGCGCGACCTGAGCCTGACCTGGGCCGCCGACCTGCCCGCGGGCAATGAACTGACCGCAGGTACTTGGTGGGTTCAACAGCCCGGCGACGGCATCCCCGGTGTGTCGGTCGAAGCCAAAGTGGCCGAAAGCCTGAAGCTGAAACTGGGCGATCACCTGACCTTCAGCGTCGCCGGGGTCAACCGTGAGGCAACCGTCACCAGCCTGCGCAGCATCAACTGGGACAACTTCCAGCCCAACTTCTTCATGATCTTCCAACCCGGCACCCTGCAAGATTTGCCTGCCACCTACCTCACCAGCTTTTACCTGGCACCGGGGCACGACAAGGAGATCATCGAACTGTCGCGCAGCTTCCCGGCGGTCACCATCTTGCCAATCGAAGCCTTGTTGGCCCAACTGCGCAGCATCCTTGCGCAAGTGACCATCGCCGTCGAGTACGTGCTGCTGTTTGTACTGGCGGCAGGCATGGCGGTGTTGTTTTCCGGCTTGCAGTCCACCCTCGACGAGCGTATTCGCCAGGGTGCCCTGCTGCGCGCACTGGGTGCCGAACGCGCCTTGCTGATCAAGGCACGGCGCATCGAATTCGGCTTGCTCGGCGCCACCAGTGGCCTGCTCGCAGCCTTGGGCACCGAATTGGTCAGCCTGGTGCTGTACCGGTTTGCCTTCGACCTGCCGTGGCACCCCCACCCGTGGCTATTGCTGCTGCCCGTGGTGGGCGCACTGATGGTGGGCGCTGCAGGTGTTTTCGGCACCCGAAGGGCGCTCAATACCAGCCCACTGACAGTGCTGCGCGAGGGCTGATAGACTCGCACCCTTCTCTGCCAATGGATTGCCCATGAGCCGCTATCGCCCTCCTCGCCCTGCTGGCACCGCGCTGATCACACCGCAAGGTGAAGCGCGGATGCGTGCTGAACTTCACGAGTTGTGGCATGTGCGCAGGCCGCAAGTGACACAGTCCGTCAGCGAAGCGGCGGCTCAAGGTGATCGCTCCGAAAACGCCGAATACACTTACGGCAAAAAAATGCTGCGTGAAATAGACAGCCGCGTGCGATTCCTGACCAAGCGCCTTGAAAGCCTCAAGGTGGTCAGCGAAAAACCCAGCGACCCCAACAAGGTCTATTTCGGGGCTTGGGTAACGATTGAGGATGAAGAAGGCAAGCAAGCGCGTTACCGCATCGTTGGCCCTGATGAGCTGGACCTCAAACAAGGTCTGATCAGCATCGACTCACCTCTGGCCCGCGCACTGATTGGCAAGGCGCTGGACGCCGAGGTGCAAGTCCAGACGCCTACCGGCGAACAGTGGGTGTACATCGTAGCGATTGACTACCCGTAAGCGCTTCAGCGCAAGGTAATCAATCCCTGACGCGATACGCGTACGAGATGGCGAATCACCGTTTCGGCCTGAAAAGCGCCGGGAGACTGGATCACCGCCAGATCAAAGCTGTCGTTGGCAAACCGCGCGAGGGTGTCACCCGCTTCGACAAACTGGATCAAAAACGCAGAAGCCCGGCCCTTGCGACGCGGCCAGCCGTCCAGATAACGCAACAGCGTTGGCTGATGCTTGCCGCCCAGAAGGATTTTTGGATTGCGAAAGGTTTGATTCGCCGTGATCGGCGCAAGACGTACAAAGGGACGTGGCTGACTCATCTATCGGTTCTCCGCCTCAGGATTCTGCGTGGCAGGTGAGAGGCAACACCGAACCAGCGCTTTAGCGGTATTTCGAGGCCTGCTTCAAGCCTCTTAGGTGGTCTGACGAACACCTGGCGCCCCGCAAGTAGCTGTTTAAATCGGCGCAAGAAAACATCCTAGATAAACCGGCTTGCAGCTGTCAAGAATCACGTATCCAAGTATTTGCGCAATATCAATGTGGACACCGATTGATGCCTGCCACAGTCCCTGGGAGCTTTGAGCAGACGAGGTACGATCGAGTGCGCAGGTCGTACTCAATTGAATGGTTTGCGACGGCTGCACAGCCTCGCATTACTCGTCAGAGCCTACGGATGGTGTGTCCATCATTTGTAGTCGCTGACGAGGTACGAGGCTGCGATCGAGTGCGCAGCGCTGGTAAACCCGACCGTTGCAGTCTTTACCTGAGGTGCCCCGTCGAATGCCTCACCCACAATGTTGAGGGTTGTTGCGCATTATCGGCGGGCAATCGCACCGTCGAGCGAGGCCTTGCCCGCGCCTTCAATCAACACCGCAAGGGTGCCACCCAGCAATGCCAGAGCAAATTCATAACCGTTATTGGCCATAAACAGACCATGGCTGATATGCACCGTGAAGATCGCAACCAGTAACGTGAACGACAAACCCAACGCAGCGGGGCGCGCCAGCAAACCAATGATCAGCGCCAGACCACCAAAGAATTCAGTGCCGCCCGAGAGCAGTGCCATCAACGTACCCGGCGCCAGGCCTATGCTTTCCATCCATTGCGCCGTACCCGCCAGCCCTCCGCCGCCGAACCAGCCAAAGAGTTTTTGTGAGCCGTGGGCCGCAAAGATGATGCCGACAAAAATGCGTAACACTGTCAGGCCGTAACCCGCGTGAGTCCCTAAAACAGATTGGGTCAATTTGCTCATGGTGCAGTCCTTTCGTTAATCAGGCTGGGAATGAACGCCATACTAATCGGTTTTTATCATATAAAAAGCCGAATAAACGCGACATAAGAATCAACTTATTCGATTATTTGCGAGAGGCCAGCTTGGCTTGAGCTGGCTCCAGCGAGTCGCGCTCCCGGTCAAAAGCTAAATAGTATTTGTTCACACTATTAACATAGCTGACCGCTCCCATTCCCACCTGCTCCATGGCAATGCGTTCGACCTGAAAGAACCACTGATTGGGGTTCAGCCCCCGGCGCCTGGCTTCTGCGCGCATGGCCTGCACCCGCTCCGGCCCCATGTTGTAGGCCGCCAGCACAAACGCCATGCGTTCACGCTCGTTCAATCGCGGGCTGGCAAAGAATTTGCGCCGGATCATTGCCAGGTACTTGGCCCCGGCCTGCACATTGCCCTCAACATTTTGAATGTTATTGACGCCCACCCGCTGTGCGGCCGAAGGCGTGATTTGCAGTAGCCCGGTCGCGCCTCCCGACCCTTTGGCATTGGGATTGAGCGTGGACTCCTTGAAGGCCAGGGCGGCAAGGTTCAACCAGTCCATCCCCTGTTGCTGCGCATGTTTTTGCAACACCGGGCGCAGCTTTTCAAGCTTCTGCCGATCAGCGCGCGCGAGGGGATAGTGCACGCGATACAAGCGCCGATAGACCCGCTCAAACGCCACGTTTTGATCTGCTGGGACGGTGTAAGTGGTCAAAAAACGATCAACACTGGCGCGTAACATTGACGCATCACGCCGCACATACCAGCGCATAGCACCCGGCTCGCTCACCAGTACCTTGCGATCAAAACGCAACTTGGGCATCAATTTCGCCCAGCGCTCGGCAATCGGTTGCTCGACCAAGGTGAGGTGATAAATACCCGCCTGCACCATCTCCAGCACATCTTCCACGGCCAACGTGGGGTCAACCCATTCGATGTTCACTGGCGGCAATTTGCGCAGCGCCAGCTTTTGATTGATCACGTTCAGCGCCTCCCCTGCCGCGCTGCCCGTCGTGAGCGCGACCGTGCGACCCGACAACTGCTCCAGACGCGTATAACGGCGTTCGCCCTTGACCCCGACCAGCATCAGCGGCACGCGTTCGATAATCGGATCACTGGGGGTGACTGCGTGCGTTGGCTTGACGTCCAGCAGTTCGCCGGGCGCCATCAAATCGCCTTCCCCGCGCAACAATGCGCCAAGCAATTGATCTTTGGCCTTGGGAATGATTTTAAGGGTGATTTCCTGACCGTCGCGGGCATGCCCGTTGAGGTAGCGCTCAAAAGCCCGCAGCCGGTGATATTCAACACCAACCGACTCGCCCTGCACTTGCCCCGAACTGTTGCGACTTTGATTGACCAGCACCCGCAGCACCTGACTGCTGCGAATTTGCGCCAAATCGCGCACCTGACTTGGCTGCCCGGCTTGTAGCGGGCCTGCCAAACGTGCCGTGGCCGTAAAAGGCAACAGCATCAGCCACAGCGCAATCAATAGCGTCGCTCTCGTCATCCGTTCTCCGCAAACAATACAGCCCGCCAGCCTGTCGGGTTACCCGACAACCGGTCGCCTTTATGAGGCTTTTGCAGCGCTGCCAGTTGTGTGCAAATGCGCGAATGCCACCGTTCAAAGACCGGGCATTGCACAATTGCGGCATTCAAAGACAACCATAACTGTCTGTAGTTCTTGGTTTTTCTTATTAAATCTACAGCTCTGATATGCTTCGCGGCCTGTGGCCTGAGGTAGCACCATGCAACTCATCGATATCGGCGTCAACCTGACCAACCCAAGCTTTGACGGTAAACACCAGGCGGTGCTGGACCGTGCCTACGCAGCTGGCGTGAGCCAATTAGTGCTCACCGGCACCAGCGTCGAGGGCAGTGAACAGGCACTTCAGTTGTGCCACGAACTGGATGAAAGCGCTCAGCGGCTGTTCTGTACGGCGGGCATTCACCCGCATTCAGCCAGCGACTGGAACGCCGACAGCGCCGCGCGTTTAAACGCATTGCTCAAAGAGCCGCGAGTGCGCGCCGTCGGCGAATGCGGGCTGGACTTCAACCGCGACTTCTCACCCCGCGCACAACAAGAAAAGGTCCTGGAAGAACATCTGGCGCTGGCCGTGGACTTGCAACTGCCGGTGTTTTTACATGAGCGCGACGCCAATCAGCGTTTGCTGGAAATACTGCGCGACTATCGAGACCGCCTGCCCGCCGCTGTCGTGCATTGCTTCACCGGTGAGAAGCGCGCGCTGTTCAGCTACCTCGATCTCGATTTACACATCGGCATGACCGGCTGGATTTGTGACGAGCGCCGTGGCACGCATTTACACCCCTTGGTACGCGATATCCCGCGGGGTCGCCTGATGCTCGAAAGCGATGCGCCGTATCTGCTCCCGCGCACCTTGCGCCCAAAACCCAAAAATGGCCGCAACGAGCCCGCTTATTTGCCTGAGGTGCTGCGTGAAGTGGCGTTGCATCGCGCTGAAAGTGAAGCCGAACTGGCCGAACACAGCACGGCTTGCGCCCGTGCGTTTTTTGGTTTGCCTACACCGATTTAACCGTGTCTGGTAACCGCTGGCGCAGGCTGCACCCGCGGTTACACAAGGCAAGCCCATCCCACGCCCTTGACCCATATCAACACGAACGTCATCGACTGACGGCACAATGATGGCACCTTGCCAATATTGTTTCCGCCAAATCAGAGAAGACCTTCCATGGGTGCCTGGCTTAGCAACATCTCGCTCAAATACAAATTCTGGGCCGTCAACGCAGTGGCCTTTGTCACCACACTGTTGCTGGTGCTCTACGCCGTGCAACTCGAACAGCAATCGCGTAGCGACGCCGCGCAGGCCAACGCCCGCGCCCAGGCGCAGCTTCTCGCTGCCTGGCCGGTGGGGCAACCCCTGCCACAGGCGGATTTTTTGTTGCCGGTCACCGCCAGCCACGTCCCCGCCCTCAACGAGCAACCCCTGCCGCAGCTGAGTGAAGCCACCGGCTGGGTATCGATCAATCACATGCCGTTCTTCGGCCAAGACCCGCTGCTGGGCGCCGATGTCGTCACCCGCGCCGATGGCCAGCGCGTGGCCGTGCTCGCTTGGGCGCCGAGCCTGGCACAAGTGTTTGTGGAACGCCTGGCCAACTACGCCGTGGCAGTGTTTGTTCTGATGCTGGCCATGCTGTGCGCCTCCCAAGTGCTGATTCAGTTTTTGCTCAGTCAACTCAACAAATTAAAAGACGTAATGCTGCACGTTGAAAAAACCGGCGACCTGTCGGCTCGTGTGCCGTTGGCCTGCACCGATGAAGTCGGGCAAATGGCAGGCGCGTTCAACGCCATGCAGGCCGGTTATCAACGTATCGTGCAGACCGTCGCCGCCACTGCCGCGCAATTGGATGAAGGCGCCGCGCGGCTGGCCAGCAGCATGGACGAGGTGCGCCACGGCATGCTCGGCCAGCAAAGTGAGACCGACCAGGCCGCCACAGCCATCAACGAAATGACCGCCACGGTCTATCACATTGCCCAGCATGCAGGCGCCACCCGCGACCTGTCACAAACCGCCGACATCCTCGCAGGCAGCGGGCAACAAGTGGTCATTCGAGTGCAGGACTCCATCGCCAGCCTGTCCAACGGCGTGCAGCAAACCGCCGAAATGATTCAGCAACTGGCTCAAGACAGTCAAAAAATCAACGGCGTGGTCAGCGTGATTCACAGCATTGCCGAGCAAACCAACCTGCTGGCCTTGAACGCCGCCATTGAAGCGGCCCGCGCAGGCGAGATGGGACGCGGCTTTGCGGTGGTGGCTGATGAGGTGCGCAACCTCGCCAAGCGCGTGCAAAGCTCGACCGACGAAATCACCACCATGGTCTCGGCCTTGCAAGCGGGCACCCGCGACGCCGTGGACTTCATGCAGGAAAGCTCGTTCAAAGCTGACGATTGCGTGCAGCAAGCCCAAGAGGCCGGCGCAGCCCTGGCAGAAATCACCAGTGCCGTGGCGCAGATGCGCGAGAGCAACACGCAGATCGCGGTCGCCGCCGAACAACAAAGCCAGGTGGCTGAAGAAATGAACCGCGCGGTGGTCAGTATTCGCGACGTGACCGAAAACACCGTGCAACAAACCGTCGACTCGGCCACCACCAGCAATCAACTGGCGACCCTGGCCGGTGAATTGAACAGGGCCATTGGCCAGTTGAAGCTATAAGGCCAATAGCCATTCTTGATTCGTCTCGTCGGTGGCCCCGGCCTATCCTTTGTTCATCCGGTTCAGCACACGCTGAACCTCTGAACTGAACAAAGGAGTGCACTCATGGGCAAACGTCATCCCAACCTGCCAGCCTGGCAATGGCGCTCGAACCCACAGAGCCGTCAGGGCGCGTCCCGCCAGGCAATTGATCTGATCGCCGTCGCCTTGATGGTGGTGGCTTTCTTGCTGCTGGCTTCTGGCATTTTCAGTGGCAACGCTTCAAGCGCCGTGATTGCCCTGGTCACCCTGTTTGCAGCAATGAGCTTGCAGCATCAAGGGCACAAGGTTCAAAACGAGCCACATAGCCAAGCGTTTTGATTAACCAAACACCGCAACTGTTTGGCGGCTGATCGCAATTAACTCGCCTGCGGGCGACCACAGGTTAGCCGCCACATGACCATAACCGTCTTGCGCATGCTCGATCACCGCCAGGTACTTGCACCATTCAAGGGTGCTGAGCTGCGCCAAGGGCTGCACAAACTCGACGGTCCAGGTCAACGTGCTGCCAGCGGCCGGCTTGTCGAGCAGCGCCAGCAATGCCGGCGGCCAGGCATCGACCAGCGCCAATAAATGGGTTTCAGTCAGCGGTTCATCCTTGACCTCTCCCGCCAAACGCACCCAGCCGCCCATTTCACGCCCGCCCTTGCCGGTAAATGGCAGCGCGCCCACTGCCCACCCCATCGCCAGATGGCGCATGAACTCAGGGGTAATACCTTTGATGTAAGGCAGCAGAGGGCACTGGTCGACCGGTTTCATATCGGGTGCTGGCACGCTGTGCATCTTGACCGCGGACTCACGCGGCGCGCCGAAGCTGCCCTGAACCAGCGTCACCACTTGACCGTTTTGCAGCGCACGCCCCAGCACCTGGCTGACCGCCTTGCCTTCACGCAGCACCTGGACCTCAAAACTAATCGGCACATCAGGCTCGGCCGGGCCGACAAAACTCACCGATAAAGAACGCAAGGCGCGCTCAGGGCTGATCTGTGCGCGCATGGCCTCATACTGCAAGGCCACCATCAAGCCACCAAAGGTGGCGCGTCCCTGACCCCAATCCGCCGGGATCGTCACCGCAGACGGGTCGTTACGCACGGCCGCAACCAATTCACAAAACTGCATGAGCACCTCGAAACCGATGAATAAGCGCCAATACTACCCACGCGCCTTACGCTGCACAGCGCTTATATCGGCCAAATCATGAGCGAAAACAGGCCGCGCTCAATTTGATCAGTGCCCGATCGGCCTGCTTCTCGCCACGCGCCAGTGTTTCGCGCCATTGCGCGACACACGGCTGCAAGTCGGTCTGTTGTTCGGCCTGCAACAGCCATTGCCACGCGTCATGCCAATCGCCCAGGGCTTTTTGAGCGGCGTTGAGACGAGCCGCTACCAGGGCCGGTAGACGTTCAAGCTCGGGATACGCCTCGGCCCCGTAACGCACCCGCTTGATCAGTAACCGCACACGATGACGGTCATGCCCCGGATCATTCAGGTCGGTTTCAAGGGTCTTCCACTGTTTTGCCAGTACACGCTCGATGCGCTGGCGTAAGCCACGCAGCAAACCTTCACGCTCGGCGGCACGTACAAAACGCGGAAACACATCGAGGATCATCAGCAATTGCGCCAACTGCGCGCTGTCGGCCACCGCCGCATAACTGCCCGACAGCTGCTCCAGCCTGCTTTCTGCCAAGGCGGCATGCCCGTGTTGCTGCAAATGCGCGGCCAGCACTTCAAGGTCACGCAACGGCGTGGTCAAGGCGCCCACCTGTGACGCCGCCATCTCCAGCTGCACCACGCCCGGCAAACCGCGCAAGGGCCGTAACAGGCTGCGCAAACGACGCACCGTGGTGCGCAAGTCGTGCAGCGCCTCAGGGTCGGTGTGCGCCTGCAACCGCGCCTGACACGCCCACAACCTGACCTGCAGACGCACAATATTCGCCACGATCCGGTCTACCAATTGCGCCATCCTGCCCCTCCCGGTCATACGCAGGCTTAACGCCCTGCGCGCGACTCACGAATATAGAAACGCGCTTTCTCGGCTTTTTTGGAGCAGCCTTCAAACGCTTCGAACTGTTGTTGTGTTTTAGCCCCGGTCAGCAATGAAAGGGCCTTGGAATAACTGATGGTGCCCGCGAAACCTTCTGCCTTGGCCAGGTCCAGCTCATGCCAGGCGCTGTCCAACTGGGTGGCGCAGGTGTCGCGATAGGCTGTTTTACCGGCACAACCGGCGAGTACCAAGGCCATCAACGGCACACAAATAAGGGCTTTCATGCACATATCCTCAAACAATTAATGTTAATTAGAGGCTGAGACGCAAAAGCGTGGGAAAAGTGCCCGGTCCGCAAACGCGTCTGTGCAAGACTAGCTTGCTGATTAGGGAAAAGGCACTGCATTGTTAACGCCTGTCTGACGAAGGATCGTGTCATGAAAAAACGCATTGCATTAGTGCTCGGCTCTGGCGGTGCCAGGGGTTACGCGCACATTGGCGTCATTGAAGAACTCGAACGCCGTGGTTACGACATTGCCTGCATTGCCGGGTGCTCGATGGGGGCCGTGGTAGGCGGCATTTACGCGGCCGGCAAGCTTGACCTGTACCGCGACTGGATTCAAAGCCTGGACTATCTCGATGTGTTACGGCTGGTAGACGTGAGTTTTCGACTCGGTGCCATTCGCGGCGAAAAAGTGTTCGGGCAAATTCGCAATATCGTGGGCGAAATCAACATCGAAGATTTGCGCATTCCCTACACCGCTGTGGCCACCGACCTGACGCACCAGCAAGAAATCTGGTTTCAGGAAGGCTGTCTGCATCAGGCCATGCGCGCCTCAGCCGCCATCCCGAGCCTGTTTACCCCGGTCATGCAGGGCAATCGCATGCTGGTCGACGGCGGCCTGCTCAACCCGCTGCCCATCGTGCCGGTGGTGTCCAGCCATTGCGACCTGATCATCGCCGTCAACTTGAACTCAACCAACCAAAACAGCTACCAACTGCCGGTGATTCAACGCCCACCCGCCTTCAAAAGCCGCTTTGACACCCTGATGAATTCACTCGGTTCGCACATGCCGTTTCGCAACAAACATGCCAGTGACCTGCTGGAGCTGGAGCAGGTCATGCTCAAGCCGCTGCCCGACAGCGCGCCCAACCCGTGGGTTGAATCAACCCGCCCCGGAGCGCAACAACCGGCGGCTGCGCCCACTCAAGAAGGTGCGCCCAAGTCCGCGTCCGGCTCTTTTATCATCGACAACGTAGGGCCTGCGTCACTGTTGGACTTGATCAACCAGAGTTTCGAGGTGATGCAGACGTCGCTGGCGCAGTACAAGATCGCCGGTTACCCGCCCGATATTTTGATAAACGTCCCCAAGCGTGTGTGCCGCTTTTTCGAGTTCTACAAAGCCCCGGAGCTGATCGCTTTGGGCCGTGAAATTGCCCGAGACACCCTGGACCGTTACGAAAGCGAGGAACACTAAGTGTCCAGCAGGCGATAACCCACGCCGGCTTCGGTCACGATAAACCGCGGGCAGGTCGGATCGTCCATCAGCTTTTGTCGCAGATGGCCCACGACGATGCGCAGGTAATGGCTGTTTTCGACGTGGGTCGGCCCCCAAATGTCCTTGAGCAATTGCTGTTGGGTGATCACGCGCCCAGGATGGCGCGCCAATTGCGCCAGTACCGCGTATTCCTTGCGGGTCAGCGCAACTTCCACGCCCTCCAGCAACACCCGGCGAAAGGCCAGGTCTACCGTCAAAGGCCCGACCACCACGCCAGCCTCTTGCACCTCGCCACTGGGCGCCTGACGCAGCAACGCCCGCACCCGTGCCAGGAACTCCTGAATCCCGAAGGGCTTGGTCACGTAATCATTGGCCCCGCCATCGAGCGCCTCGACCTTTTGCGCTTCGCTGGCCCGCACCGACAGCACCAACACCGGCACCGCCGACCACTCGCGCACCTCGTGCAATACCTGCTGGCCGTCCATGTCGGGCAAACCCAGGTCCAGCACCAGCAGGTCTGGCTGGTGCAATGCGGCCTGGCTCAAGCCCTCGGCACCGGTGGCTGCTTCCAGCACCTGATACCCCTGAGACACCAGGCTGATGCGCAAGAACTTGCGGATCTGCGGTTCGTCGTCGATCACCAAAACAGTCGTGGGCTGGCTCATGGCAGTTGATCACCGTGCAAAGAGAGGCGAAGAATATCAGTGTTCACCGCGGGCCTCTTCGCGTTCTGGCTGCGGCTGTTCAGGCAGCGGCAAATGCAACGTGATGCAAGTGCCGCGACCCTCGATACCCTCAGCCACGCTGATGCGTCCGCCGTGGGCGCCCACCATGCCCTGACAAATCGCCAGCCCAAGCCCCGTGCCCTGCCCGCCCCGATCCCCACGGGCGGCGGTGTAAAACATATCGAAAATTTTCGCCCGGTCTTCTTCCGGAATGCCCGGCCCCTGATCGCTTACCGCAAACCACAATTCCCGCTCATCAGCCCCGGCCACCAATTGCAGCACCCCGTACGGAGGCGAGAAGCGTGCCGCGTTTTCCAGCACATTGACCAGCGCCTGCTCGATCAATGCGGCGTGGATATGCAGCAACGGCAGGTTCGCTGCCACATCAACCTGCACCTGCAACGGCGCCAGCACGGCGCGCAGACGATTCAGAGCACTGCCAACGATGTCTGCCGGCGACACCCAGTCGCGGGCCAGCTTCAAGGCACCGTGGCCCAGACGGGTCATGTCCAGCAGGTTCTGGATGTAGCGGTCCAGCCGCTCGGCCTCGTCGCGGGTGCCTTCAAGCAACTCGCGCCGATCCGCCAGCGCAATTACTTCGCCCAGCGCCAGCAAGGTGTCGATGCTGCCGCGCATGGTGGTCAGCGGCGTGCGCAAATCATGGGACACCGACGCCAGCAACGCACTGCGCAACTGTTCGGTTTCACCGTGCAGACGCGCCGCCTCCAGATCCTCAGCCAATTGCGCACGTGCCAGTGCCTGCGCCAGCGGTTGGCTGAGCGCCATCAGCAAACGCCGACGTTGACCACTCAGCGTCTGGCCTTCTTTGGGGCTGACACCCAACAAGGCCAGCGGGCCATCATCGACAGTCAACGGCCACCACCACCAGCGGCCCATCGGTAACGTGCCGGTGCCGTTGCCAGCTGGCTGTTCGTGGGTCCAGGCCCAGTCTGCGGCAGCGCGCTCGGCTTCATTAAAGGTCAGAGGGCCGCCGGTTTCGACCGTCCAGCCGCCATTGCCATCGCGATTGAGCAAGCACAGGTTGAGTGCTTGCCAGCCGCTCAAGTGCTGGGCCGCGGCGCTAACCACCGCCTTGCGGTCGGTGGCTGCCGTCAGTTTGCGTGACAGGTCGAGCAACTCTGTGGTCTCTTGTTGCGTCTCGCGCAACGCCTGCAACTGGCGCCGCTGGCGAGCCGCCAGGTTCCCGGTCAAGGCCGCCATCAACAGGAAGAACACCAGCGTCAGCACATCCTCTTCGCGCTGGATGCTGAGCGAAAAGTTGGGCGGGATAAACAAGAAGTCATACGCCAGAAAAGACAGCGCCGCACACGCCAGCGCCGGGCCCAGGCTACTGCGCACGGCCACCAGCAGCACAGCCGCCAAAAACACCATCGAGATGTTCGGCAACGCCAATACGCTGGATACGCCCCAGGCCAACGCACTGGCCAATACCGTGGCCAGCAGCGCCAGCCCATAATCAAACCACGCCCATGAGTAGGTACGCCGTCGGGAGGCGGTGTCCGGGGTTGGCTCGTTGTCGAGCACGTTGATTTCAAGGCCGTGGGCATCGCGCAGCAAGCGTGAGGCCAAACCGCCGCCAAACAGCTTGCGCCGCCAGGACGGCCGCGACTGCCCCACCAGCAGCAAACTCGCACGCCGTTCGCCCGCGTGCTGGATCAGGGTTTTGGCCACTTCACCGGCGCGCAATAACACCACTTCTCCGCCCAGACGCTCGGCCAACTGCTGCGCACTTTGCAGACGCAGGCGCGATTGCTCATCACGGGCGCTGCCATTGTCGACGTGCACCAGGCTCCACGGCAGATGACGGCGTTCCGCGACCCGGCTGGCGTGACGCACCAACCGTTCGGCCTGCACATCGCCATCGATGCCCACCAACAAACGCCCACGCAAGGCCGGGGCAGCCTGGCCCAGTTGGCGATAGCCTTTGTCCAGCTCATCATCGACGTACACCGCCGCGGTCTGCATCGCCAGTTCGCGCAGGGCGTTGAGGTTGGTCTGGGTGAAAAAGGCGTCAATGGCCGCGCGCGCTTGCTCGGGCACGTACACCTTGCCGTCGCGCAGCCGCTCCAGCAGTTCGCGGGGCGGCAGGTCGATCAGCAACAGTTCGTAGGCTTCCTGCACGATCCAGTCGGGCAGGGTTTCGCGCACCTGCACCCCGGTGATACCGCGCACCTGATCATTGAGGCTTTCCAGATGCTGGACGTTGACCGTGGTGTACACGTCAATCCCGGCGGCCAATAACTCTTGTACGTCTTGCCAGCGTTTGGCGTGGCGGCTGCCGGGGGCATTGCTGTGGGCCAGCTCGTCCACCAGCACCAAGGAGGGTTGGGCCGCCAGCAAACCATCGAGGTCCATCTCTTCGAGCTGCACGCCACGGTACTCGGAACGCACCAGCGGTTGTTGTGGCAGGCCGTTGAGCAGCGCCTGGGTTTCGGCGCGGCCGTGGGTTTCGACCACCCCGGCGAGCACTTTGACCCCTTGGCGCAGTTGCATGTGCGCCGCTTGCAGCATGGCGTAGGTTTTACCCACGCCGGGGGCCGCGCCCAAAAACACCTTGAGCCGACCACGTCCCGCTCGTGGCAAATCAGCTAACAACGCATCGGCGCGACCGGAATCTGTCATGTCTATACCTATTCAAATGAAGAGCCTCGCAGGCTGCGAGCTTTCGATCTTAAAAGCTCGCAGCCTGCGGGTTGGGTGTTTCAGTGTTTCAGCTGCGCCAGCGCCAGGTTCAGGTTCAGTACGTTGACCACTGGCGGCCCTACCAGCGGCTGCTCGATATGCGCCTGCAACAGTTGCTCCACCGTTTGCACGGGCAAGCCACGGGCCGCCGCCACACGAGCCAGTTGATAGCGTATTGCGGCGGGTGGCAAGTGCGGGTCCAAACCACTGGCCGACGTGGTGAGCATCGCCAATGGCACCGGGCCTTGTTCGGGCACTGCCAACTCGGCGGCACTGTCCTTGATCCGCGTCGCCAGCGCCGGGTTGCTCGGTGCCAGGTTACTCGCCGCACTCGACACCGTGGCATATGCCCCGGCCGAAGGGCGCGAGTGAAACCATGCGTCGCCGGTGAACGCCTGCGCGATCAGCCCGGAACCGCGAACGTTACCCTCTGCATCGCGCACCAGGCTGCCGTTGGCCTGCTCGGGAAAGGTCAGTTGCGCAATCCCGGTCACGGTCAGTGGGTAGATCACGCCCGTAATTGCAATCATCAACACCATCAGGCTCAGGGCCGGACGTAAAAGAGTAGCCATGACACGTTCCTCCACGGGTTAAACCAAATGCAGCGCGGTGAGCAGCATGTCGATCAGTTTGATGCCCACAAACGGCACCACCAGACCACCCAGGCCATAGATCAGCAGGTTGCGTCGCAGCAATTGCGCTGCACTGGCCGCCTGCACCCGTACGCCGCGCAAGGCCAACGGAATGAGCACCACGATGATCAGCGCGTTGAACACAATCGCCGACAGAATCGCGCTCTGCGGGCTGTTGAGGTGCATCACGTTGAGTACGCCCAACTGCGGGTAAATCGTGGCAAAGAGCGCGGGCAGTATTGCGAAGTATTTGGCCACATCGTTGGCGATGGAAAACGTGGTCAGCGCGCCCCGTGTCACCAACAACTCTTTACCGATCTGCACCACGTCCAGCAGTTTTGTCGGATCGCTGTCGAGGTCGACCATGTTTGCCGCCTCGCGCGCGGCCTGGGTGCCGTCATTCATCGCCATGCCGACGTCGGCTTGCGCCAGGGCCGGGGCGTCGTTGGCACCGTCACCGCACATGGCCACCAGTCGACCGTCGTTTTGCTCCTGACGAATGCGCGCCAGTTTTTTCTCGGGCGTGGCTTCGGCCAACACGTCGTCCACACCGGCTTCAGCGGCAATCGCTGCGGCCGTCAGCGGGTTATCGCCGGTCACCATCACCGTGCGAATCCCCAGTTTGCGCAGCTCGGCGAAACGCTCGCGAATGCCGGGTTTGACCACGTCTTTGAGATGAATCGCGCCCAGCAGTTTGCCTTGCACGCACACCAGCAACGGGGTGCCGCCGCTCTGGGCGATCTTGTCGATTTCCCGCGACAGGGCGGGCAACACTTCGCCGCGCTTGAGGCCGACAAATGCCAGCACCGAATCCACCGCACCTTTGCGATACACCTGAGCGTTGCAGTCAACCCCCGACAAGCGTGTCTCAGCGGTAAACGGCACCGCTGTAATGTCGCGGGCATCGGGTTCGGGCAGCGCATGGAGACCACGGATAAACTCGACGATGGATTTACCTTCCGCGGTGTCGTCCGCCAGCGAGGCCAGCAGTGCGCCCTGCGCCAGTTCAATCGCCGTCACGCCGGGGGCGGCGTAAAGCGCGGTGCAGCGCCGGTTGCCGAAGGTGATGGTGCCGGTCTTGTCCAGCATCAGCACATGCACGTCACCTGCGGCCTCAACGGCACGCCCGGACTTGGCAATCACGTTCAGACGTACCAGGCGGTCCATACCGGCGATGCCGATGGCCGAAAGCAAGCCACCAATGGTGGTCGGGATCAGGGTCACCAGCAGCGCCACCAGAAACACCAGCGGCAGGCTGCCACCGGCAAAGTAGGCAAAGGGCTGCAGGGTCACGACCACAATCAGAAAGATCAGGGTCAAACCGATCAGCAAGATATCCAGCGCCACTTCGTTAGGGGTTTTCTGGCGCTTGGCGCCCTCCACCAGTGCGATCATGCGGTCCAGTGTCGACTCGCCGGGGTTGGCACTGATGCGTACCAGCAGCCAGTCCGAGACCAGGCGAGTGTTACCCGTGACCGCCGAACGATCACCGCCCGATTCACGAATCACTGGCGCCGATTCACCGGTGATAGCCGCTTCGTTGACCGCGGCAATGCCTTCGATGACTTCACCGTCACCGGGGATCATCTCCCCCGCTTCGACCCGCACCACGTCCCCTTTGCGCAAGCGGGTGGCGGGCACCACTTCATAGCTGCCATTGGCAGTGCGACGGCGCGCACTCAAGCCCACACTGCCCGCCTTCAAACTGTCGGCGCGGGCTTTGCCCCGGCCTTCGGCCAAGGCTTCGGCGAAGTTGGCGAACAACACGGTGAACCACAGCCACACGGCGATTTGCAACGCCACGCCGGTGGGTACGGCCGGGTCCGGCAGCAAGCACAAAATCGTGGTGAACACGGCGGTCAGTTCGACCACCAGCATCACCGGCGAGCGCTTGAGCTGACGCGGGTCGAGCTTGACGAACGCTTGCAGTAACGCAGGGCGCCACAGGTCAGCAAACGCGGTTTTAGGTGATTTCGGCGCCTGGGTATCAGGCGCTGGCGTCAGCTGTTTAACAGGAGCAGGCAGGTTCATCATCGTTTCCTCACAAGCCCAGTGTCAGTTGTTCAGCGACAGGGCCCAGGGCCAGCGTCGGTAAAAAGGTCAAGCCGCCCACCAGCAAAATGGTCATGGTCAGTAACACCACAAACAGCGGGCCGTGCGTGGGGAAGCTGTCCTGACCCACGGGGGCGGTTTTTTTCATCGCCAGACTGCCCGCCAGCGCCAGCACCGGCAGGATGTAACCGAAGCGCCCAATCAACATGCCCAACCCCAGCATCAGGTTGTAAAACGGTGTGTTGGCGTTCAACCCGGCGAAGGCTGAGCCGTTGTTGGCGCTGGCCGAGGTGAAGGCGTACAGCACCTGACTGAAGCCATGAGGGCCGGGGTTGCTCACCGACGCCACCGCACTTGGCACACTGGTCGCAATCGCGGCCATCACCAACACACCCACTGGCATCACCAGCAACGTGACCACCAGCAATTGCACCTCTTTGGCCTGCAACTTTTTGCCCAGGTATTCGGGCGTGCGGCCAATCATCAGGCCCGCCAGAAACACCGCGATCAGCACGTTGAGCAACATGCCGTAGAGGCCTGCACCCACCCCGCCAAAGATCACCTCGCCGACCATCATGTTGACCAGCGCCACCATGCCGCTCAGCGGGTTGAGGCTGTCATGCATGCCATTCACCGAGCCGTTGGAGGCCGCGGTGGTGGTTTCGGTCCACAACACCGTGGCGGTGGTGCCAAAACGCACTTCTTTGCCTTCCAGCGGCGCAGTGCGCTCAACCAGCGGACTGTTCAGCGCCGGGTTGGGTTGATTTTCGGCATACAGCGCAGTGCCGCCGCCGATCAAAAACAACGCCAGCATGCAGGCGATGATCGCGCGGCTTTGACGCAGATCCTTGACGTAATGGCCGAAGGTAAACACCAGCGCCACCGGGATCAAAATGATCGACGCCACTTCAAACAGGTTGCTCCAGGCGGTCGGGTTCTCGAACGGATGCGCCGAGTTCACCCCGAAGAAGCCCCCCCCGTTGGTGCCCAATTGCTTGATCGCAATCTGGCTGGCAGCCGGGCCCAGCGGGATCACTTGGTCCACGCCCTGCATCGTCACGGCATGCACATAATGGGCGAGGGTTTGCGGTACGCCCTGCCACACCAGCAACAGCGCCAGCACCAGGCACAGTGGCAACAGGCCGTAGAGCGTGGCACGGGTCATGTCCACCCAGAAGTTGCCCAGCGTCTGCGCCGAGCGACGACTGATACCCCGGCATAACGCGACCAACACCGCCAAACCGGTGGCGGCGCTGACGAAGTTCTGCACCGTCAGCCCGGCCATCTGGCTGAAATAACTGAGGCTCGCTTCACCGCTGTAGCTCTGCCAGTTGGTGTTGGTGACAAAACTCACCGCGGTGTTAAATGCCTGTGTCCACTCCTGACCCGGCAACTGCTGCGGGTTGAGCGGCAAATACTGCTGAAACAGCAAAATGGTGAACAGCAGCACAAAGCCTGCGAGGTTGAACGCCAACAGGGCCAAGGTGTATTTCTGCCAGCTTTGCTCAACACCCGGCTCAACCCCGGCGAGGCGATAACAGACCTTCTCTACCGGCCCCAACACCGGCGTAAGCCAGGTACGCTGGCCTTCCATGACCTTGTAATAAAAGCGTCCCAGCCACGGGGCCGGGAGCAACACCAGCGCAAAAAAAGCCAGAATCAGCCCATAGTCATAACTGTGCATACCCGCTCCTAGTTCCGATCTGCGCGCAACAGCGCAACCAGCAGATAAACGAACAACCCCACCGCCAACAGCAGCGACACCCCATCGAGAACGCCCATGCAAACTCTCCCCAAAACGGCGATTGCCGCGTAGGGGGAAAGTGTGGGGTTCAAGGGTGTAAAGGATCGAGATCGAGGGGCAAGCGCGGGCGTAAAGAAGGCGTAAAGAAACAGCTGCAGACCGTAGCCGCCATCGGACGCCGCCTACGCCAGCGGCTACGGGTAATGGGCTACATCAACGCAACAAAGGCGTATCGAGCACGTCGCTGGCACCGCCGAGTACGCTTTCGCTCAACTGAATAAATGACGCCGTGTTGACCGTGTCCATGCGCATCAACGCCTGGCTCACATCATCGAGCGAACGCTTGCTGTGGGTGTGCACCCGGATTTCACGGTCCAGCGCCTGCAACAGCGTAACCGCGCGCGCCACGGTGGCCGGGCTGGTTTGCGGGCCGCGCAGACGCGTCACGCTTTTACCCGCCGCATTGAGCTTGTGCTGCAAGGTTTGATAGCGCTCATCACTCATGCCACCCGCACGGCGCATCAGTTCGATGGCGTAGTATTCGTTCAGTCCTTCACTGAGCCAGGCATGACCGGCCTCAGCATTGAGCCCGCTGAACAGTTGCACCACTTCGCGTAACAGCGGGCTGGTGCCTGACTCGCTGACCATCGGCACGGCACTGCTCAGGTAAATCGAATGACGATCGGCGCTGGCGCCCTTCCACATCGGGCTGCCTGCGCCGACGATCAGTAATTTGGGCGGATTACGCGGGAACACCGCTTGCACCTGCGGCCAGACAAAGGTCAGCAAGGTGAGCACATCCATGCGCCGCATCCCCTGCCCTTGCGGCGCGGCAACGGTGACTTCGGTTTCTCCCAGCGTGGTGCGACGGCTCCCCAGCGTACCGGCCAGCATCCAGCCAGTGGGGCGGTCAAACAGGCGCGACACATCATCAATACGGAAGCGGTTTTTGCCAATCCGCGGCCAGGCGGTTTCGACACTTTTCCAGCCCTTGGGCAACTCGAATTCAAGGCGTGACACCAACTCGGTGCCGTCCTGTTGATCGAGACTGGCCGGCGGCACCAATTGCTCGCCCCGAAACAACGCCCACTTGGGCGTGATGTCGGTGTCGAAACTGCCGTTCTTGAACGGGTGGCTCAGGCGCACACGGTAGGTCAAGCTGGAGGGGCCTGACGCGGGATGCCACACCCCGCGACTGTGCTGCGCGTCAGGGGTGAGCCGCCACTGCCCGTCGGCCTTGAAATCGCTGTAGCTGCCCGGCGCACCCAGGTCGAAATCCAGGCTGCGCACGGCTGAACCGTCCGCCAGGGTCAGCCGCACCTGAGCCTGACCGGTGTCAGGCTCAAATTGCACGTGATAATCCAGGTCCACTTTTTTGGCAGCCCACGACGGCGTGCCGAGCAGTGCAATCAGCAGCCCCAGGGGCAATCGGTAACGCAGCGGCATACACACTCCTTGCGACCGCTCCGGCATTTAACCGGCGCGAAAAATCAGGTGATCTTCCCAATCGTCTTCCGGCACGCTGCCCTCGGCGAGCATGCGCCCCGATTGCGAGATGCGCTCGTGATGCACCGCATCCCGGTCACCACAGACCAAGTGGTGCCACAGCGGCAAATCCTTGCGCTCGCTAACGAGTCGGTAGCCGCAGGTAGGCGGCAACCACTTGAACTCTTCAGCCTGGCCCGGCGACAGTTGAATGCAGTCCGGGACCGAATCACGGCGCTTGGGGTAATCGGTGCACTGGCAGGTTTTCAGATCGAGCAGTTTGCAGGCAATACGCGTGTAGTAGACGCTGTTGTCGTCTTCATCTTCGAGCTTTTGCAAGCAGCACAGGCCGCAGCCGTCGCACAGCGACTCCCATTCCTCTTGATCAAGTTGATCGAGGGTTTTGCGGATCCAGAACGGTTCAACTTTTGCGGCCATGGCTCAAACATCAACATCGGGCAGTGGAAAAGGCCGCCAGTCTAGTGCCCAAGGCCCCGCGGGCCAAGGGCTTGTCGTCAGACTTGTCACACAGATGGCATAACAGTAGCTTTACGCCTACGCTCAATCGCGAAAACAACTCAGGTAACGAGAATGACTGCTAATACCCGCATTGCCGATCACGCCATTCATGAGCAATTTACCCAGCGTTGGTCGCCCCGCGCCTTCACCGATGCCACCCTCGACAAACCCACGTTGATGAGCTTCTTTGAAGCCGCTCGCTGGGCACCTTCGGCCTATAACTCGCAGCCGTGGCGCTTTCTGTTTGCCTTGCGTGGCACCGCGGACTTTGACCGCTACCTGAGCCTGCTGGTCGAGTTCAACCAGGGTTGGGCCAAACATGCCGCCGCCCTGGTGGTGATTGTGTCGAAAACAACGTTTGCCGCGCCGGGCACCACCGAAGAAAAACCCTCGCCGACCAATGCGTTCGACACGGGCGCGGCCTGGGGCCATTTGGCGTTGCAAGCTCACTTGAGCGGCTGGCACACCCACGGCATGAGCGGTCTGGATTACGAGCGCGCCCGCCAGGAACTGAAAATCCCGGAAGGCTATGCCGTGCAAGCGATGGTGGCAATTGGCAAGCTGGGCGATAAAGCGACGCTGGTCGATTACCTGCAAGCCAAAGAAGTACCGAGCCAGCGTGCACCGCTGAGCACGTTGGTGGCCGAAGGCGATTTCAGCCTGTAAGCCAAGCAAAGCGTGTCGTCGCCGCCCAGCTACGCGAGGCGGCGATAAGACGCCAAGCGAACTCGGTGCGCCTGACGCACCGGGTCAATAGCTTTGCGACGTATCACGCCCATCGCAGCCTCGCGTAGCTGGGCAGTGACTACCGTTAATAGCCGCGGTCGAAATCCACTTCGCCACGCATCGGCTGCCCCGTTTGAAACGCCCGCAGATTATCGACAAACAGTTGCACCATCATCGGCGGCGAGGTGGGCGCCGAGCTGTGACCGGTCAGCAACAACCCCCAGGCTGTCCAGAACGGGTGTTTGGCCGGCAACGGCTCCTGACGGCAGACGTCAATCACCGCCGCCGCCAAGTGGCCCACGCGCAACGCCTCGACCAAGTCCGCATCCACCACCGCCACGCCACGGCCGACGTTGATAAACACCCCGTTCGGGTTGAACTGCGCAAACAGCTCGGCATCGTACAGGTCATGGGTGTCCGCCGTGTTGGGCAGCAGGTTCACCACGTAATCCATGCCCCCGACCAAACGCGGCAAGTCGCTCAGAACCCCGACTTCCTTGAACGGCGCTTGTTCACGGGCCGTACTGGCAATGGCATACAGCTCCACGCCAAACGGTTGCAGAAATTGCGCCACGGTCTGGCCAATGTCACCGGCGCCGACGATCAGCACCTTGCGTGCGACCAGGCTCTGACCCATGCGGTTGTCCCACTTGCGCTCAACCTGGCTGACCAGCCGCGCCATGACTTCGCGCTCATGGCCCAGCATGTAGGTGAGCACATATTCGGCCATGACCTGACCGAAAATGCCCACGGCGCGGGTCAGGCGGTAATCACGTTGCAAACCGTTGGCCAGCAGCGGGGTAATGCCCGCCCAGGTCGATTGCAACCACTGCGGCCGATGCCCCTGACGCATCAGCGTGGCCAACAGATCAGGTTGACCCAGCCACACCGGGCAATCGGCAGCCAGACGCGACAAGTGCGCAGAGTCGCCACTGCTGAGCACCTCCAGATCAGGCGCTGCGTGTTGCAGAAGTCGGGTGTACAGCGGGTGGTCGTGTTCGGCAATCAGAACGCGCATGTTCTTAACCTTTTAAAACGCTGCCAGCGTCCGCCGTCGAGGTTTCACTCGTCGAATTCGGCCACCGCCAATCAATTTGAGTCCATTCAGAGCAGGTGCCCAATGCCGGGCACCTGATGGCGCACTTACATCGGGTCGTTGCGGCGCAACAACTCTTCGGGCAAGTGCTCGATGTATTCGTCTTCAGCGGGTGGCATTTGCAGGTGATAACCCTGTGTATCCAGGTTTTCCAGTACCACGACGATGTCTTCGCGCGACAACGTGCGCTCAGGGGTGAGCACCAGGTCAAACGCGTGAATGGCTTTGCCAAACGCGGCCATCAACGGCTCAGGCACGCGCTCAAGGGCATCGGCCTTAAGGACGTACAAATACATGCCGTCGCGCTTGGTGCTGCGATAGATAGAGCAAATACGTTTCAAGACGGTTCTCCAGCGGTGGCCAGGCTATCGAGCAATGCCTGACCCATCAGCTCACGGCGCCAGCCGCGCAGTGAGTCGGGTAATTGATAAGGCCCATTGGGGAAGCCGCTTTTAACCAGCGCTTCCAGGGTTTTCTTGCGCAGCATGAGCTCGGGGGCCATGTTCAGTTGCTCGGCGTAGACCTGACCGATTGCACGCAGGCGCTTGATCAATGCCGCCGCTTCCACCGGTAACGGTTCAGGGACTGCGGCGGGCCATTGCTCGGGCGGTACGCTGCCCGCACGTTTGATCAAGTCCAGCAAGAACTCGCCATCCTGGCGCACGGTGCGCGGGTGCATGTCTTCAATCCGCGCCAGCGACACCAGATTGTCGGGCTGGGTTTTGGCCAATGGCCATAACGCATGCTCACGCACAATGCGGTTACGCGGCAGATCGCGAGCACGGGCTTCACGCTCGCGCCAGGCACAGATTTCACGCAACACGGCCAACTGATCGCGCGACAGTTTCCACGCCAGCTTGGCGTCACGGTAAACCTCGTACGGGTCCACTTCGCGGCGCAAGTTGGCCACCAGTTCAGCGCCGTCTTCCAACACCCAGGCGTATTTTTCATCCGACAGGCGCGGGCGCAACAGCACGTAAACCTCAGCCAGGTGCAGCGCATCTTCGGCGGCGTAGCTGATCTGGGTTTCGGACAACGGGCGTTGCAGCCAGTCCGAACGGGTCTCGCCCTTGGGCAGGTCGAGGTCGAGCACTTCTTTGACCAAGCGCGAGTAACCCATGGAGAAACCCAGGTTCAGGTACGCGGCGGCCAGTTGGGTATCAAACAGCGGCGCGGGCAAACTGCCGGTCAGGCGTAACAAGACCTCAAGGTCTTCGCTGCATGCGTGCAACACCTTGACCACGGCCGGGTTTTCCAGCAAGGCGGCCAACGGCTGCCAATTGTCGATGGTCAGCGGGTCAATCAGGTACGCCCGCGTGCCGTCGCCAATCTGAATCAGGCCGGCAATGGGGTAAAAAGTGTCGACCCGCATAAATTCGGTGTCGAGGGCGACGAACGGCAAATGTTGCCATTGGGCGCAATGTTGGCCGAGGCTATCGTTGTCGCGAATCCAGTGAATATCGATGGCCACACGGCTCTCCCTTGAAGAATGGCGCGCAGTATATATCGGCATCGGGGATTTCCGGCGATTGGCGCACAAACTTGTCGACGAAATTACCTACGCAATTTCGAGCGATAACTTTCATAACTTTTTGGCTTTTATTGTGTAGTTTGCCCGCGCACATGCGTCAGAACCCCCCGAACTCATCATGAAGACGCTCGCTGGCGACATCACACGCCTGCCAGAATGAAACATGAGGTGACAAGGCTGCCCGCCTTCGACTCACCCCCCTCCACCACTCACAGAACACGAGGATGCGCCGTATGCGTAAGCCGTTTGATTTTTTTACCGTTGCGCTCCTGATAACGGGCCTGAGTACAGGTGCAAACGTGGCGAGAGCAGAAGACTTCGCCGCAAAAATCGATGCCGTCGTACATAAGAACGCCGCGCAGGTCATGCAGCAATACAACGTGCCTGGACTGGCCATTGCGGTCAGCGTTAATGGCAAAACACATTTCTACAACCTAGGTCTCGCCTCAAAGGCCACTCAAGCTCCCGTCACCTCCGATACGCTGTTTGAAGTGGGCTCCATCAGCAAAGTGTTTACCGCTACCCTGGCCACTTACGCGCACGCCAACGGCCAACTGTCACTCAACGAACCGGTCAGCACCTACCTGCCTGAGTTCCAAAACACCCCCTTCGGCCATGTGCCCCTCATGCATTTGGCCACTCACACCGCTGGCGGCTTCCCGTTGCAAGTACCCGATGCGGTGCAAAACGATGCACAACTGATGGGCTATCTCAAAGCCTGGAAGCCGGAGTACGTCGCGGGCAGCAAGAGAAGCTACGCCAACCCGAGCATCGGCATGCTGGGGCTGATCACCGCCAAGCGCATGAACATGCCCTATGCCCAGGCGCTGCAAGGCCAGTTGTTCCCGGCACTGGGCCTCAAACACAGCTACCTGAACATCCCGGCCACTGAAATGCCGTTATACGCCCAGGGCTATAACAAGCAGGATGAACCCGTCAGGTTGGGGGCAGGTGTCTTGGCGGATGAAGCCTACGGAGTAAAAACCACTGCCCGCGACCTCATCCACTTCGCGCAGTTGAACATGGGGCTGGGGCACACAAGCGAGACGGTGCGACGTGCGCTGGCGGATACCCACGTGGGGTATTACCGGGTGGGGCCGATGACTCAGGATCTGGTATGGGAGCAATACCCTTACCCCGTTGAGCTCAAGGCGCTGCTCGATGGCAACTCAAACACGATGGCGTATGAAACCAATGCAGTGGTTGCGCTCAAACCTGCACAGGCACCCCAACAACAGGTGTGGATCAACAAAACCGGCTCAACCAACGGCTTTGGTGGTTACATCGCCTTCATCCCGGCCAAAAAACAGGCCATCGTCATATTGGCCAACAAGAACTACCCAAACGCTGCACGCGTTGAGCTGGCTTACGCCATTTTAGCGGCACTGAACTAAGCCTCTTTGCGCAGCACATAAATGCTGTTCTGCGTAAAACCCGGCAGCACCGCGTATTGCTTGAGAATACTGAAGCCCGAGTCTGAAAACTGGGCTTCAACCTCCTCTTGGCTCACCCAGATGCGTTGCTGGCCCTGAGCACCGCTCACGCACACCGACAGTATTAACGTGTCGCGGCTAACGCGGTGCAACTCACGCAAAATCGCCAAACGGTGCTCATTGCTGCGCACATGGTGGAACAGTTGCATGCAAAAAATGCAATCCACCGCGTTTTCCGACATGTCGATGGAAAACACCGAGCTTTTAAACCGCTTCACACGCTTGAGCAAAGCTGCTGAATGGTGGGTCTGTGCGTGATCAAGCATGCCTTGGGATGGGTCAGCTGCCAGAATCACCCGATTGTCGCGCTCAGCCAGCACCGGCCAAAATCGCCCGGAGCCACAGGCCAGATCCAATACCAGCCCCGGCTCACCGGCCACCTTGAGCGCACGCCTGACCAAGCGCCGCTCGCGCCACTGCGCCCACCGACGCACCACGCCTTGAGGGCGCACCTGCTGGCACACCTGCGCATGCTCACGGTCATAGCGTTCGGCGAACTCAAGCTCAGTGGTGGACGGTGGTTGCGATGACATGGCCCGCTAACTCTTGTGTTTGATGGTATTCGACACAGAGGTTAACGGGACGTCAGTGAAAAAATTGTCAGCAAAAGATGAAAACGCTTACAGCCCTGTGCCCCCCTAAAATGCAGTTGCAGCGCAGGGCTGAGCACCGCTCCCACTCACGCTTGATTCAAATACCACCGCCAGTCTTGCTCGCCCACCTCACCCATGAACTGCCGGTATTCGGCATTTTTCACCGCCAGGTACACCTTCAAAAATTCAGGCCCGAACGCTTCTTTTGCCCATGACGAGCCCTCAAGCGCACGCAATGTAGTCAACCAGTCGGTCGGCAGCTTCTGTGTTGACTGAGCGTAACCGTTGCCTTCAATCGGTGCGCCCGGATCACGCTGCTCACGAATGCCGCGATGAATACCGGCAAGAATGGCTGCCGCTGCCAAATACGGATTGGCATCGGCACCACAAATGCGGTGCTCGATATGCCGTGAAAATGCCGGACCACCCGGCACCCGCAAGCTCACCGTGCGATTGTCCACGCCCCAGGTGGGCGCCAGCGGCGCGTAACTGTTGCTCTGGAAGCGACGGTAAGAGTTCGCGTTCGGGCAAAACATCAGCAGCGAATCGAGCAAGGTACTGAGCATGCCGCCCACCGCATGCTTGAGCAGCGGCGTACCGTCAGGCGCTTCGCTGGCAAACAGATTATGGCCGTGCTCATCGGCCAGGCTCACGTGCATGTGCATGCCCGTGCCTGCCAAGTCATCAAACGGTTTGGCCATGAAGCAGGCCACCATCCCGTGTTTGTGCGCCACGCCTTTGACCAAGCGCTTGTAACGCACCGCCTCGTCCATCGCCTGCAACGCGTCACTGCGGTGTTCAAGGGTAATTTCCACCTGGCCCGGCGCGTATTCGGAAATAGCCGTGCGGGCCGGGATACCTTGCAATTTGCAGGCACTGTACAAATCAGCCAAAAACGGCTCGATTTGTTCCAGCTCGCGCAAACCATACACCTGCGTGGCTCGTGGACGCTGGCCGTCGGCATCGCGTGCCGGTTGCGGCCGCCCTTGGCTGTCCCGCTGCTGGTCGAGCAGGTAAAACTCCAGCTCCGCGGCCATCACCGGGTAATAGCCGTCAGCCTTTAGCCCTTCAATGACCTTGACCAACAGGTGACGCGGGTCGGCGACAGTCGCGGGCATGCCCTGCTGCGGATGCATGCTCACTTGCACCGCAGCCATCGGAATCTGACGCCACGGCATGCGCTGCAAACTGCCCGCCAGCGGATAGGCGCGGCAATCGATGTCGCCTACATCCCAGACCAGCCCGGTGTTTTCTACGTCATCGCCGTTGATGCTCAAACCCAAAATCGTACTGGGCAACGGTCGCCCGCTCTCGTACACCGCCAACAGTTCATCGCGATGCAGCAACTTGCCGCGCGGCACGCCGTTGTTGTCGAGGATAAAAAGCTCGAACATCTCGACATCCGGGTTCAACTGCAGGAAATCCAGGGCATCTTGCAGCGGGGCAAACAGAGGTGTGGCACTCATGGGCTTACTCGTTTATGCGTATCAGACAGGCGCGCCGTGGCGCGGAGGATCACGATTTAACGGGTAGACGAGTATCCGGCGGGCGGGCGTGACGGCAGTGATACAACGCCCAGAAGGCCCGTTCACAGGAGAATGCGCAGGGGTTGAGTGGCATTGAAGTACCCGACAGGCTTTGACATTCAATAGCGCTAAAGCCAAGCCTCATACCTGCAACCACTGCCGAAAAAGAGCCAGCAGCCTCACATGCTTGGCGCGGCAGTTCAATACAGCGTTTTAAATCTTTGCATGCCCAACGGCTAAACATTAGCCCCCCAAGATTTGTAGCCGCTGCCGAAGCGCGAGACTGCGATCGGCCGCGAAGCGGTCGTAAACCCGATCACCGCGCAGTCCCTGACACACAGCGGTTGAATGCCTCACGACGACTCTGTCGCCGCGCGTTACTCGTCAACGCCTACAGGACCTGCATCCATCACTTGTAGTCGCTGCCGAGGCACGAGGCTGCGATCGGGCGCGAAGCGGTCGTAATGCTCTATGGATGAAACTCTTTTCATCGAACGGATGCGTCACCGCCAAGGTCGGATGCAGTGTCTATCCTGCTTGGGAAAAGGTTACGTACCTGTCTCAAGTCGCATGTTTTCTTACTTCGAGGAGTTCCCCATGGCCCGAACGGTTGCTGATTTCATCACCGAAACCCTGCAAGAAGCTGGCGTCAAACGTGTGTTTGGCGTGGTGGGGGACTCGTTGAACGCCTTTACTGATTCATTGCGCCGTCAGGAGCAGATTGAATGGATCCATATGCGCAACGAAGAAGCCGCGGCGTTTGCGGCAGGCGCCGAAGCGCACCTGACGGGTGAGCTGGCGGTCTGCGCCGGCAGTTGCGGCCCCGGCAACCTGCATTTGATCAACGGTCTGTTCGACGCCCATCGCAGCGGCGTGCCGGTGCTGGCGCTGGCTGCCCATATACCCAGCAGCGAAATCGGCATTGATTATTTCCAGGCCACACACCCCGAAAGCCTGTTTAAAGAGTGCAGCCATTACGTTGAGCTGGTCTCGCACCCTGAGCAATTGCCGCAGATTCTTGAGCGCGCCATGCGCATGGCCATCGCCAAACGCGGCGTGGCGGTGGTGGTGATTCCAGGGGATGTGGCACTGCAAGCCACTGACGCCAAAGTGCCCCACTGGCTGAAACCCGCCGCACCAATGATTCGCCCCGCCGATACCGAAATCGATCAGCTGGCAGCGTTTCTCAACACGGGCAAAAAAGTCACCCTGCTCTGCGGCGCCGGCTGCGCCGGGGCGCACACCGAAATCCTGGCCCTGGCCGAACGTTTGAAAGCCCCCATCGTGCACGCACTGCGCGGCAAGGAGCATGTCGAATACGACAACCCATACGACGTGGGCATGACCGGTTTGATCGGCTTTGCATCTGGTTATAAAGCCATGATGAATTGCGACACGCTGTTGATGCTGGGGACGAACTTTCCCTATCGCCAGTTTTATCCCGAGCACGGCAACATTGCGCAAATCGACTTGCGCGCCGAAGCCTTGGGCAATCGCTGCCCATTACAACTGGGACTGATCGGTGACGTGAAGCTGACCTTGCAGGCGGTGCTGCCCGGCGTGGCCCAGAACCCGGACAGCAAACACCTGGAGGCTGCGCTCAACGACTACAAAAAGTCCCGCGAGGACCTCGATGCGTTGGCCGAAAGCGGCCCGAACAGCGACATCATTCACCCGCAATACCTCAATCGACTGGTCAGCGAGCTGGCCGCAGAAGACGCGATTTTCACCTGTGACGTGGGCACGCCGACTGCGTGGGCCGCACGCTACCTGAAAATGAACGGCAAACGCCGTCTGGTCGGCTCGTTCAACCACGGCTCAATGGCCAACGCCATGCTGCAAGCAATTGGCGCACAAGCGGCCTTCCCTCATCGACAAGTAATTTCCATGTCGGGGGATGGCGGTTTCACCATGATGATGGGCGACTTTCTGACACTCAATCAGGTGGGCTTGCCGGTCAAAGTCATTGTGCTCAACAACGGCACGCTGGGTTTTGTCGAGATGGAGATGAAAGCTGCGGGTTTCCCTGACGTAGGCTGCGACCTGAAAAACCCCAATTTTGCAGCAATGGCTCAGGCGATGGGGGTCAAGGGCATACGCGTCGAACATCCGTCTGAACTGGAAGCCGCCTTGCGCGAAGCTTTCAGCCACGACGGCCCGGTGTTGGTGGACGTGATCAGTGCGCGCCAGGAACTGGTGATGCCGCCGACCAAGACCTTCGAGCAGGCCAAAGGATTCAGCCTGTTTATGCTCAAAACCGTGATGGACGGCCGGGCACGCGAGTTGATCGATCTGGCCAAGGTCAATCTGTGGCGTTGAGTGTATCTGGCGCATAAAAAAACCCTTGGGTCATGACCCAAGGGTTTGGTTTGAGCGCTCTGTATTAGCGTGAATGAAAGCGCCGATTCAGAGCGTTTTTCTTCTCGAGGATTTTACGCTCGCGCTTGCGTTTAACCCGTGCCAGCACCAGCCAACACACCATTGCCACGCCCAGCACACCGCCCAGCCACAGCACATAAGGCATGGCCTTGACCAACAAGGGCACGTCGCCGCCACGTCGCAGTTGAGCAACCTCTTGTTCGCTGACGTTGAGCGCGGGATTGCCGAAACGTTGCAGGCTGTAATTGGCGATCGCCGCAATCTGCTGATCATTCAAATCACCGCCCAACGCGGGCATGTTGACCTCAAGGTCGGCCCCTTTGCGGCTAATGCCTTCAATGATGGCCATGACCAGATTGTTCGGCTGGCCGCCGGTCAGGGCAGTGTTTTGGCTCAACGAAGGGTAAAACGCGTCCGCTGTGCCTTGTCCGTCACGGCCGTGGCAGCTGGCGCAGGCGGCGTTGTACAGGCGTGCGCCGTCAGTTTCAGAGGCATTGGCCAACGAAGCCTGATCACCCTGCCCGACTTCCAGTGTGGTCATGTCCACAGGCACGACCGTGCGTGGAGCATTGAGCACCGGGTGTGTACTGGCAATCGCCGGCACGGTTTTCAGGTAGCTCGCCATCGCGTGCAAATCGCCATCACTCAAAAAGCGCAGGCTGTTTTCTACCGCTTCCGCCATGCCCCCGGCCGCTTGCGCTTTGTTGGTGACATGACCGTTTTTCAGGAAGCCCGCCAGCTCATCATTGCTCCAGCTGCCAATGCCCGAGGCTTGATCGGAGGTGATGTTGGGCGCTACCCAACCGCCCAGCGCGGCACCTGCCAAATATCGGCTGCTGTCTTCTGCCATAAACGCGTTGCGCGGCGTGTGGCAAGCGCCGCAGTGGCCCAGCGTGTCGACCAGGTATTGCCCGCGCTTGAGCGGCTCGTCAGCATCGGCAGGCCACGTCGCACTCGACGCATCAAGGAACAACAGGTTCCAGCCAAACATTAACGCGCGCACATTGAACGGGAACGCCAGTTCGGTAGCGGGCACCGCCTTGTCGACCGGTTTCACACCATGTTGCAAATACACATACAAGGCGTGAATGTCCGCATCGCTCATGCCTTGATACGCGGTATAGGGCATGGCCGGGTAAAGGTGCTGGCCTTTTGCATTGACGCCTTTGCGCAACGCGTCAGCCAATTGCTGCTCGGTATAGTCGCCAATGCCGTGGGTCTTGGAGGGCGTGATGTTGCTGCTGATGATGCGACCCATAGGCGAATCAATCGCATAGCCGCCCGAAAATAGCGCACCACCCTGCTCCACTGTGCGGTGACAAGCGCCGCAGTCAGCCGCACGCGCCACATATTCGCCCTGCTTGATCAGCGCGGCGTTGTCTTCACTGGCCATCGCGCTCAGCGACACCACAAAAGCGGCAAGCGGCAGCAGACGTAAGGTCTTCAGGTTCATGCTCAGACTTCTCGCGCAATGATGTCGGCCAGACGTATGCTCAGCGCAACGCCCGTCAGGGTCGGGTTAATGGTGCCCGAGGCCGGAATCACTCCGGTGGTGGCCAAAAACAGGTTGGAATGGTCGAAGGTGCGGCACTCGTGGTTAACCACCGAATCTTTGGCATCACTGCCCATGATCACGGTACCCATCAAGTGGTCGCGGTTCTGCCAGCCCGTGTTGTTTTCGACGACCGTGCCGCCCATGAGCTTCACGAAGTCGGCGTAGTCCGCGTCGACCCCAGGCTTGGCGGCTTTGACGTAATCACCCACGTCGTAATTGACCACCAACATCGGTATGCCCAGTGCATCTTTGCGCGTGGTGCTCGCACGCACGGTGTTGCTGGCCAGCGGCAGGGTTTCATACACGGTCGACACATCTACCCAGCGAGCAGCGTCGTGACGAATACGTTCATCCAGTTCCTTTCCGAAGATACCTTGTTCGATCAAACGCCCGGCCACGGCCATGTTGGGCACATTGTTGGCAAACGCATGCTTGACCGATGCCCGCTCTTTGCGGAACTCGCCATCACGGCGGTTAAAGATACCGCCCTGCTGCACGGCACCACGCCCCGGCCACACGGGTTCATCGGCCAGAAATTGCAGCCCCTGGCCGGTGTGGTCCATCAGGTTGCGTCCTACTTGATCCGACGAATTGGCCACGTCCGAAATCAGCAGCAGCTTGGGGGTTTCCAGGCCATTGGCGGCCACCACGAAATACTTCGCGCTCAGGCGCACATCATCGCCATTGGAGGAGCGGTAATGCACCGCGACAATTTTGCCGTCTGCGCCTTTTTCCAACTGATACGCCGTGGCGTCAGTCAGCAGCTTGGCACCTGCTTGCACAGCATGCTTGGCGTGAACATCGCCGCTGTACATCGCACCAATGGGGCACACCGGCATGCAGTTGTTATTGCCGCTGCACGCCGGGCGACTGTCATAAGGCGTGGTCGCACGGCCATTGGGCTCATGCAAAAACACATAACCGGCAGGCGCCAACCGTGCGCGCAGCCGCTGGAACAGGTAGGTGTCGCCCTCAGGCGGCATCGGATAAGGCGTGGACCGCGGCGGGAATGCGCCGCCGTTGTGGCCACTCTGGTCCTGCGTGTCACTGCCACAAACACCCAGCGCCACTTCAGCCCGGGCGTAATAAGGTTCCAGCTCGCTGTATTCCATTGGCCAATCACGGCCCACGCCATACAGGCTGTTGAGCTTCATGTCGTTAGGTAGATAGCGCCAGCAGGCCGCAGCCCAATGCCAGGTCGTACCGCCTACCAGCTTCAACATGCCGGGGCGAAACTCGAACGAACCTATGTTCTCGATGTACTGCTCGTCGTAGGAATGACGCGCCCACGGCTCGTTTGGGTACGGCGAGTTGTAATTGCTTTTGTTCGATGAGTTACGAAAGTTCTCGACGATTTTCCAGCGGGGAATGTGCTCACCCGCCTCCAGAATAATCACCGACTTGCCCTGTTTGGCCAATTCAAAAGCCGCGTTGCTGCCCAAGGCTCCGGACCCAACAACAATGACATCAGCATCAAAGACCTGACTCATGGGTACCCCTTGTATTAATCGTTGGCGACGGTAGACGGCGGGTTAACCCAATAGTTGGTATGCCCCCGCGAATAGGTCGGAATCACAGTGGCATCCAGCGTCGGCGTATAGGCCAACGCACCAGTGAATGTCACCAGCTCGGTGTCGTCTACCGCTCTTAGGCTGACAGGGGTGCCGGTGTAACCCAGGTACCAGGCACGGACGATCTTTTGCACGGTGTCTTTGTGAACCGGGTCTTGATAGATCGGACTGCTGCGCAGCAGACCCGCATGGCTCAAGCCTTGTTGCTGAATCTGGCCCCACAGCGATTTCATCTTGTCGGCAAAGGCCGGGTCAGCTTCGGTGCAACGGGTGAGCACACGTTGCGCAAGGCTTGCATCAAGCGACTCGCGTTCAGTGAGGAACAATGAAAGCTGGAGCAGTTGCTCTGCATCCGTCGTGGCCGCCTGGCTGACTTGCTGTGCCAGAGCCGCACCGATCCATGAAGAGGTGAGAAGGCCGACACCCGTTAAGGTGGCGCCCGTGGACAATAACGTTCTGCGCGATATCACATAAATCTCCTTGACCGCCAAGCATCACACACGTGCCAAATGGCAGGCATCTCGACCTTGAACTAATCAGGTTGTTACAAAAAATGTATGAAACATCCTACAGTGCTTTGCTCACCTATTCATGAAAGTTGCCCTCCCCCACGCCTATCAACCTTTCACACAGCCACTCAATACGAAATATTATTATTTGACGCCACTGTTTCACGCTGCGCTTAAACGCAAACAGCCCACCCAGGTGGACTGTTTTATTCGCTGGCCGTTGCTCCGATGCGCGAAGCAAAAGCGCGTACATTGCGTTGTTACTTCTCTGCCCCGGCACTGTGCAAACCGAGGCATTGAAGGTTAACGAATACTACGAATATTGCCTTTGTTGCCTTTAACCGTCACAGACACTTTTTTGAACACGACATAGCTTTGTTCGCTGACTTCGTAGCGTGGGGCAATGATCAGGTCCGCGCCGGAGTTTTTCACTGCCTTATAGGTTGCTGCCGATTTAACCGCACTCACAGGGTCGAGAGCGCCGCCCAGACCACCGCCCGTGCTGCCACCGTACTCAACGCCATCGGCAAATTCGCTGTCACCACCAAACTTGAAAATGCCGAACAGAACGTTCACCGAAGACTGGCCCGTGATGGTCTCACCGACAGCGACATCTGCCTTCAGGTCAGCTTTGACCACGCTGTCGATAGGCGACGATGGCTGGCTTGCGTTGTAGCTCACACAACCGCCAGAGAGTGCAATGGCCACGGACAATGTTGCAAACTTCATCAACTTTTTCAAAACGGTACTTCCTTACTACTGATTAGTTTTATGTGCCTTGAGTGGGTTCAAGGTCCCGTTTAAATCGGGTGCCGGACAGTAGCCCAGGCCAACTAAGTGGGTAATAAGACGATTCTTAAAGCCCCCCTACTTTTGAAATGTTCAGGGGCTTTTTCAAACATGAATCCTTTCAGCCGCACACTAAAAGTACTAACGACTTTATAAGTTCCGCTCTCAGGCTCATTAATGTGCTTACCGTATTTTCTTTTTCACCCCCCCACCAAGCCCCTCAACCGGTTAAATTTTGTAATAACTGCGCCCATCAAAAAACCCAAAAAACGCTGTAGTCTTGCCTCCCCTATTTCACAACAGGTCTATATGAACACCCTCCTGGAGCCTCCCAGTCGCTTCTTTGCAACACCCGCCCTTGCGCGCCTCCTTCCAACGCTGCGCTATAATCTGTCGCACCCACGCCGCATTGCTGTGGCTTTGTGTATCACAGGTTCTCTAGCCCATTGCTTACCCCCAAAAAAAATGCCGCGCTTAAGCGTGCATGACGCTAGAGCTGTGGCCACACGGTCATCCGTTTCTCATTTTGCGCACGAGGTTGACTGATCATTATGGAATGGATTGCAGATCCTACGGCCTGGCTTGGCCTGCTGACGCTGATCGTGCTGGAGCTGGTGCTCGGTATCGACAACCTGGTGTTTATTGCCATTCTGGCTGACAAGCTCCCGCCCGAGCAGCGCGACCGGGCCCGCGTCATCGGTCTGTCGTTGGCGTTGTTGATGCGCCTGGGCCTGCTGGCCAGTATTTCGTGGATGGTGACCCTCACCGAACCTTTGTTTGAGGTGTTCGACAAGGTGTTCTCGGGCCGTGACCTGATCATGCTGTTCGGCGGCCTGTTCCTGTTGTTCAAGGCCACGATGGAGTTGCATGAGCGTCTCGAAGGCCATGTCGCCGAACGCACATCAAACACGACCTACGCCATGTTCTGGCCGATCGTGGCGCAAATCGTGGTATTGGACGCGGTTTTCTCGCTCGATGCGGTGATCACCGCTGTAGGCATGGTCGAACACTTGTCGGTGATGATGATCGCGGTCGTGTTCTCCATCGGCTTGATGATGCTGGCCAGCAAACCACTCACCCGTTTCGTCAACAGCCACCCCACCGTGATCATGCTGTGCCTGGGCTTTTTGATGATGATCGGCTTCAGCCTCACGGCCGAAGGGTTGGGTTTCCACATTCCGAAGGGTTATCTGTATGCGGCCATTGGCTTCTCGATTGTGATCGAGCTGTTCAACCAGATCGCCCGCGCCCGACGCAAAAAAAGCCTGCACGGCATGCGCCCCATGCGTGAGCGCACGGCGCACGCGGTGATGCGCCTGTTGAGCGGCCGCACACTGCAAGCCGATGAGGTGGACGACGAGATTGCGGACATGCTCGACGGTGGCCAGACCAAACACGTGTTTCATCGACGTGAGCGGATCATGATCAGCGGTGTGCTGCAACTGGCCGAGCGCCCAATACGCAGTGTCATGACCCCGCGTAGCGACATCGACCATATCGACCTGGCCGATTCAGCAGAAACTATTCGTACAACGCTGATGCATTCGTCGTACTCCCGACTGCCGCTAATTCGCGAAGGCCGTATCGATGAACCGCTGGGATTTATTCATAAGAAAGAACTGCTCAAGGAGCTGCTCGCGGGCAATCAACCCAACCTTGAGGCCATGGCACGAAAAACCATCAACTTGCTAGACAGCTTCACGATCCTCAATGCTTTGGAGCAAATGCGCAAAGAGTCGACGCACATTGCGTTCGTAGTAAACGAGTTCGGGGATTTCCTCGGCATTCTGACCATGACCGACATTTTGGAGTCGATTGCCGGTGAACTGCCGGACGCCAGTGAAATAGACGGCCCGGGCATTGAGGTGCTCGGTGACGGCTACCTGGTCAGCGGTGCCGTGAACCTGAACCAGGTGCGCGAGCGTACGGGGTTTCCTGCACAAGGTACGGACGATTACCACACGCTGGCCGGCATGGTCATGAGTCTGCTGGACCGTTTGCCGATGAAGGGCGATCGGGTTGAGTGGCAAGGCTGGGACTTGACCGTCACTGAGGTCGAAGAACGCCGTGTGACTCGCGTTCACCTGTCAAAAACATAAGGTAAACCTTCCCTTGCAGCGCATTCACTTATTGGCTGCAAGGGCTGGCCCGTCACATGCGGTCATTGGCCCGCCCTTTCGCTTACCCCTCAGCATCGACTAATATACGTTTCATATGCATTTCATATTGGACGTACCGATGGGCATCGTAAAAATCTCTGACCACATGCACGAAAATCTGCGACTCGCCAGCGATGCGCTGAGCCGCTCAATCAACGCTCAAGCCGAACACTGGATGCGCATCGGCATGCTGACTGAGCTGCACCCCAACCTGGACCACAACCAAATCTGCCGTTTGCTGATCCGCGCCGAAGTGGCTGGCGGTCTGGATCTCAAGCAGTTGAGCGGACTGGTTCAAGACGCAAACGTTATCGAAATCGCTTCGCAGGCCGACCAATGAAAACCCACGTCACAATCAATACCCCGGCTCAAATTGCCCAATCCAAAGTTGCCGGAAAACTGGCCGCAGAAGTATTAGCGATGATCGCGGACCATGTGAAGCCGGGGGTTACCACCGACCAACTGGACCAGATCTGCCACGACTACATCGTCAATGTGCAAAAAGCCATACCGGGCAACGTGGGCTATCACGGTTTCCCGAAAACCGTGTGCACCTCCGTCAACGACGTGGTCTGCCACGGCATTCCCTCTGCCAGCCCGTTAAAAGACGGCGACATCATCAATATCGACATCGCCGTGGTCAAAGATGGCTGGTATGGCGACACCAGCCGCATGTATTTCGTGGGTGAGCCAAGCCCCGAAGCGCGTCACTTGGTCAAAACCACCTACGATGCCATGTGCGCAGGCATCCGCGTGGTGCGTCCCGGCGCTACGTTGGGCGACATTGGCCACGCCATTCAAAGCCTTGCCGAAAAAGAAGGCTTCAGTGTGGTACGTGAATACTGCGGCCACGGCATCGGCAAGGTGTACCACGACGAGCCGCAAGTGCTGCATTACGGTTATCCGGGCCAAGGCATGAAACTCAAGACCGGCATGATCTTCACCATCGAACCCATGCTCAACGCTGGCAAGCGCCACGTAAAAACCCTGACGGATCACTGGACGGTCGTCACCAAAGACCAATCGCTGTCAGCCCAGTGGGAACACATGGTCGCCGTAACGGACGACGGGTTTGAACTGCTCAGCCCGTGGCCTGACCAGGTGGCGGAGTACCCTGCGATTAGTTGAGGCGAAATCTGCGCGAGCCAGTAAGCACGCTGAAGATTTGCCTACTGATCGACAGCCGATACAAACGACTGAGGCCTTGAGCTTAGAAACATTGTGGGGTTCAGGTACGGTGAAATAGAACCTTGTCCCTGTCGTTCTGATATCGCGTTAAAGCGTCCTTGAGCGTTGTGCTCTCAGCTTCTCGTATATCCACAATACGGGCACGCGACATGTCGCCTTCCACTTCGGCAGCCCACCGCTGGGCTTCTGCCTTGGTATCAAAGGTCGCTGAAAGTGCTGGGTATCCTTTGCGGCGAATCTGGGCTCGCCAAGCATCACCGCGTTTTTCGTAATAGGCCATTTAGGGGATCAAATCGAATCCCTGGGGGAATATCACGCTCCCCCACTCCCCCAAATTGCCCCCAAACGAAAAAGCCCCTGAAATGTTTAACCATTTCAGGGGCTTAGTCGTATTCAATAATGGCGGAGAGATAGGGATTCGAACCCTAGGTACTGTCGCCAGTACAACGGATTTCGAATCCGTCCCATTCGGCCACTCTGGCATCTCTCCAACGGCGCGCATCATAACAGTTGTTTTGATTTAGGCAAACCTTATTTTTCAAAAAAACTGCGTGCTATCAGATGCTTGCGCGTTTTTTACGGTTTAAAGCGGTACACCCAGACGCTGTGCAACTTCTTCGTAAGCTTCGATCACGCCGCCCAGACCCTGGCGGAAGCGGTCTTTGTCCATTTTCTTGCCGGTGGCCTTGTCCCACAGGCGGCAGCCGTCCGGGCTGAATTCGTCGCCCAGCACGATGGAACCATCGTGGAAAACACCAAACTCCAGTTTGAAGTCGACCAGCATCAGGCCAGCCTCATCGAACAGCTTGTTAAGTACGTCGTTAACCTTGAGCGAGAGTTCTTTCATGCGAACCAGTTGCTCGGCCGTGCCCCAACCAAACGCCACGACGTGGGATTCGTTGATGAACGGGTCGCCCTTGGCGTCGTCTTTAAGGAACAGTTCGAAGGTGTAGGGGTTGAGCTTCATGCCCTCTTCCACGCCCAGGCGCTTGACCAGGCTACCTGCCGCGTAGTTACGCACAACGCACTCGACGGGGATCATGTCGAGTTTTTTGACCAGGCATTCGTTGTCGCCCAGCAGTTTGTCGAATTGAGTCGGTACGCCGGCTTCTTCGAGTTTGCGCATGATGAAGGCGTTGAACTTGTTGTTCACCATACCTTTGCGATCAAGCTGCTCAATACGCTTGCCGTCGAACGCCGAGGTGTCGTTGCGAAACAGCAGGATCAGGCGGTTTTCGTCATCGGTCTTGTAAACCGATTTCGCTTTACCGCGATAGAGTTCTTCACGTTTTTCCATGATGGGCTCCGCATGCTAAGTAGGTGGGCTAGGCGATTGTGCGCCAGTCGAGCCCTGAATCTTGATCGGCCAATTGCAGCCAGTCCGGGTCGCACCCCAGGGTGTCGACAAAACATTGCCGGGCCAGCTGCGGCAGGTTGTTCTTGCTGCTGAGGTGAGCCAGTACCAAGTGTTGCAGGTCTTGCCAGCCCAGCTCGGCCACCAGGCTTGCAGCCTGATGGTTGTTCAAATGTCCTTCCTGGCCGCCTACCCGCTGTTTTAAAAAATACGGGTAGTGACCACGGGCAAGCATGTCGCGACAATGGTTGGCTTCGATCATCAACGCATCCAGACCACGGTAACTGTCCAGTACCCCGTCACAGTACGACCCCAGATCAGTCAACAAGCCAAAGCGTCGCTGACCATCACTGAAGACGTATTGCGTGGGTTCTTGGGCATCATGCGCAACCCGGGTGACGCTGATGCTCAACGCGCCTATCTGCAGCATCTCGCCGCCTGCCACGAAGCCTGCAGGCTCAAGCGGTTTGCGCATCCCGCGCTGGGTGCCACGGCTCATGTACACCGGCAAATTGTAACGCCGAGACAGTAAACCCACGCCATGCACGTGATCGGCATGTTCGTGGGTTACCAGAATCGCGCTCAGTTGGTGTGGGCTAACCCCCAACCGAACCAGACGGCGCTCGGTTTCTCGCAAGGAGAAACCGCAATCGACCAGTACATACGTGCTGTCGCTGGCTATCAGCGTGCCATTCCCTTGGCTACCACTGCCGAGAACGGCAAAACGCATAAGGTCAGCCCAGGTTGTCTTGGATCACGCCCAACACTTTGCGCGCCATTTCTGGCGAGGCAACGGTGTTGATGTTTTCTTCGACCGTCACCTGTACCGCATCGCCAACCTTGCTCAGGCGAACCTGATAACGCTGAGCTCGGGCTTCAACTTCTTCCTTGTCCGGTTTGCTGCCAAAAAGTCCGGCGAAGAAGCCAGGCTTCTCGTCTTTCTTCTGGGCTTTTTCGGCCAGGTTGATGTAGTAAAGGCCCAAGGTGCGGTTGATGTCTTCAACGCGCCATTCGCCTTGCTCAAGCGCGCGGCCAACACTGGACCAGGCACGGTCCAGGTCTTCGTTGAGGGTCAACACCGGGTTGCCGCTGCCGTCTTCGCTCAAGGTGACGCGTGTCGGGGTATCGAAGTCTCGTGCCGCCAGCAGCGACACAGTGCCGCCCTTGTCCGCGCTGCGGCTCATGCTGATCAGCATTTCGTCGACCAGTGCCGCGTCCAGACCGGTGTTAACCGAGCGGTTGGTGAAGTCGACATTGGCCGTGCTGCCCGCAGGACGGTTGGCACTGACCACATACACTTCGCTGGTGTTGCGCTGCACGCCTGGCTCGATGCGCACCCGAAGACGGGTTTCGCTGTCGGCGGCCAGACCGCTGCTGCCCAAGTGGCGCGCCATCGGTGCAGACAACTCGCTCGCGCCCTGCCAGATCGTCGTGAACTCGCCGGTTTGCGGGCGCTGCTCGTCAATGCGAAAGCCATTGTCCTGGAAGAATTGCAATGCCAGAGGCCACACCTCGGACGGCGCACGCTGCGCCATCAGCCAACGGCTGTCGCCGCTTTTTTGCAGGCTGAAATCGCTGGCACTGGAAGTCGCCACCAAAGGTTGCGGGCGTGGCACTTCAAACTCACCCTTGATGTTGTCATTGGGCACGTTGCTCGGGATCGGCAACAGTGGCACCAGGCGCTTGTCAGTCTGGACACCCGGCGGCAACTGCATGGGCGCTGTTTGTTGCGCTTCCAGGTAATCACTGCCACGGTCCCGGAAGTAACCCTCTGGACCCCACAGCCAACCGCAGCCGCTGGTGCTTGAAATAATCACGGCTAGTGCGGAAAGTCCGGCCAATCGCTTCATGCGTAGTGCTTCCTCAATTAAACCAATACGCCGCATTGGCGCAGGGCCTGACGCAGCGGTTCGTGGCAGGCTTCGCTGAGCCAGGTGAGCGGCAGACGGATACCGTCCGGCATCAAGCCCATCTCATGCAGCGCCCACTTCACGGGGATAGGGTTGGATTCGATAAACAGGGTTTTATTGAGCGGCATCAGCTTTTCGTGGATTTCACGGGCTTTGACTGCGTCGCCGGCCATTGCCGCCGCACACAGGTCACTCATGGCACGCGGCGCAACGTTGGCGGTGACCGAGATGTTGCCCTTGCCGCCGAGCAGGATCAGCTCAACCGCGGTGGCATCATCGCCCGAGTACACCAGAAAGTCGCTGCTGACACTGGCCAGGATGTCCTTGGCGCGTTGCAGGTCGCCGGTGGCTTCCTTGATACCGATGATGTTTGGCACGGTCGACAGGCGCACGACCGTGGCAGGCAACATGTCGCACGCCGTACGGCCGGGCACGTTGTACAGGATCTGTGGAATGTCGACCGCTTCAGCGATGGTCTTGAAGTGCTGATACAAGCCTTCCTGGGTCGGCTTGTTGTAATACGGCGTGACCAGCAGGCACGCATCAGCGCCGGCCGCCTTCGCGTTCGTGGTCAGCTCGATCGCTTCACGCGTCGAGTTGGCGCCCGTACCGGCGATCACCGGAATACGTCCTGCGACTTGTTTGACAACGTGACGAATCACTTCGATGTGTTCGTTCACATCCAGCGTTGCCGATTCACCTGTAGTGCCAACGGCAACAATGGCGTTGGTGCCCTCTTGCAGGTGAAAGTCCACCAGTTTGCTCAGAGCGTCCCAATCCAGGCGACCTTGTGCATCCATAGGTGTGACCAGTGCCACCATACTGCCCGCAATCATGCAACCGCTCCTGCCGGAAAAAGAGAGCCGTAATGGTACTGGCGCCTTGACCCTTGCACAAGCAACAGCGCGCCCGATGAGCATTCCCCTTCGCGCTGCTTTTCGCTACCCTTCAGCCTTTGATGGGTACTGATGTGTGCATGAGCCTGTTTCCCTGATCCTTGTAACGCGCCCAAAGCCCCGCCCAAGCGCCACCACGCGTGGTTTGCAGCCAGTGCAAACCGTAGGTGACGGCCTTTTGTGGACACTGGGCGAGTCACAACTACCCGGGCCAGGCCACCCCTGCACCGCACGTACCGACCACTCATCGTTTTAGGAAGGCTGAATGTCCACCCCCTCAGTTCGCGAACAATTCCTTGTCATCAGTGCCCTTGGCGCCAACCCCATGGAGCTGACTAACGTCCTGTGCCGTGCCAGCCATGAAAATCGCTGCGCCGTCGTGACCTCACGCCTGACTCGCCACGGCGAGTGCAGTGCACTGGTCCTGGAAGTCACAGGTAGCTGGGATGCGCTGGCGCGCCTTGAGGCTGGCTTGCCAGCACTGGCTAAAAAACACGCTTTCACCGTCAATGTGGTGCGCAGCGCCGCGCTGGAAACCCGCCCGCAAGCTCTGCCCTACGTAGCCTATGTCAGCTCGGCTTACCGCCCTGACATCATTAATGAGCTGTGCCAGTTCTTCATCGACCACAACGTCGAGCTCGAAAACCTGACCTGCGACACCTACCAGGCCCCACAAACCGGCGGCACCATGCTCAATGCCACGTTCACCGTGACGCTGCCGGCAGGCGTGCAAATCAGCTGGTTGCGCGATCAGTTCCTCGATTTCGCCGATGCGCTGAACCTGGACGCACTGATCGAACCGTGGCGTCCGCAGAACCCAATGTAAGGAAACCACCTCATGGCCGTTGCAATTGACCAACCCGTAAGCGACTTCCAGATCCCGGCCACCAGCGACAAAACCGTCGCGCTGTCGGACCTCAAGGGCAAGCAGGTGGTGATTTACTTCTACCCAAAAGACAGCACGCCGGGTTGCACCACCGAAGGCCAAGGCTTTCGCGACCATTACGCGCAGTTTCAGGCCGCCAACACTGAGGTGTTTGGCGTGTCGCGTGACAGCCTCAAGTCCCATGAGAACTTCAAGGCCAAGCACGGTTTCCCGTTCGAGTTGCTGAGCGACAAGGATGAAGCCCTGTGCCAGCTTTTTGAGGTGATCAAGCTGAAAAAGCTGTACGGCAAAGAGTACCTGGGCGTGGATCGCAGCACGTTCTTGATCGACAAGGACGGTGTATTGCGTCACGCGTGGCGCGGCGTGAAAGTGCCAGGGCATGTTGAAGCCGTGCTGGAGCAGGCCAAGGCGCTGAATAACGGTTGAGGCGCTTTACCCTAACCCTGCGCAGAGGGTTAGGGTGAGGGCTTTGCCTTTACTGACGCACCAGTCGCACGTTTTTGAACGCCACGGTTTCGGTTGAGCGGTACGGGTTGATGTCCAGCCCGCCGCGACGCACGTAACGTGCGTACACAGTCAGTTTTTCGGGCTTGAGCAGGCGTTGCAGGTCAAGAAAGATGCGCTCCACACATTGCTCATGGAAGTCCGAGTGCTGGCGAAAGCTCACCAGGTACGCCAACAAACTGGCAGGGTCCAGCGCCGCGCCACGGTACTCGACCACCACGGTGCCCCAATCGGGCTGGCTCGTGACCGGGCAGTTGGATTTGAGCAAGTGGCTGTAGACGCTTTCTTCGACAATCCGCGAAGCGTCACACGCCAACAGCTCAGGACGCGGCTGCGCATAGTCGCTGACCGTGATGTCCAGATCATCAATGCACACACCCGGCAAAACACCTACGCCATCGGCCTGCACGTCATCCAGGCTGCGCACTCGCACGCTGACCGGTTTGCCAGAAGCGACTGACAAGTCGGCCTGCAACGTGGCGACAAGGCTTGGCGTGTCGGCAAACACGCTCTGGTTCAACGAGTTCAGGTACAGCTTGAACGATTTGGACTCAACGATATTGGGCGAGTCGGCAGCAAAGCAGAACTCACCAATGGCCACCACCGGCTTGCCCGAGGGCAGCAGCCACGACAGCTCAAAGCAGGTCCAATAATCGACCCCGACATAAGGCAACGTTTCGGCGCTTAGCCCCAGCTCTGCCCATTTCGCCGCACGCGGGATCGGGAACAGCAAGGACGGGGTGTAGGTACTGATGTATTCACTGGACTTGCCCAGCGGCGAATGTTCGGCTGCGGGATGCATGACAAAAACCTGGCTAGAAAAACCCGGCAATTCTATCGGGTTTACGCCCCGCTTTCAGCGCCCGTAGACGAACTTCCCGATTTAAGGGTCAACTTTAAGCGTGCCCACCATGCCTGCCTGATAGTGGCCGGGGATATTGCAGGCAAATTCAAGGTTGTCTGCCCGGCTGAACGTCCACGTCAGCTCAGCGGTTTTACCCGGTTCGACCAGCACGCTGTTCGGGTCGTCATGTTTCATACCGGCCATGCCCATCGCGCTGTGATCCATCCCATCGTGGCTCATGCCAGTAGGCGTCATTGCTGCGCTCTGCTGCATCTTGAGCATTTCTTTCTGGTGCGCGGCATGCATCGCGGCATCGCCCAGGTTGAATTCGTGCAGCAATTGGCCTTTATTCACCAGCACAAAGCGCACCGTCTCACCGGCCTTGACTTGCAGGGCCTTGGGCGTGAAGGCGATATCCGTCATGTCAACTTCTACCGTGCGCGTAGCACTTGCCGCCGACGCAGGCTGGCCAAACGTGTAAGTGCCAGCGGGTGAGGCAAGAGCCGAAACACTCAGCACCAGTAAACCACCCGCGAGAGCTAAACGATTTCGTAGGGTCATGCGAACTCCTGAAAGCTACTATTCAAACGTTGCCTGACTTTAAAGCACGGCGCTGGCAGCCAACTGACCGTAAGATTACAACTTTGTCAGTTTAGCCCTGCACCCTAAGGGCCACTGTATAAGGCTGAAGTTAATTGCTGATGGGTCGCCCATGAAACTGCTGATTGTCGAAGACCAGCCCAAAACCGGCCAATACCTGCGTCAGGGCCTAAGTGAAGCAGGCTTTAGCACCGAACTCGCCACCGATGGCATCACCGGCCAGCACCTGGCCCTGACCGGTGATTATTCGCTGCTGATCCTCGATGTGATGTTGCCTGGACGTGATGGCTGGCAAATCCTGCAAGCGGTGCGCAGCGCGGGGCTGGACATCCCGGTGCTGTTTTTGACCGCGCGCGACGCCGTTGAAGACCGCGTACATGGCCTTGAACTGGGCGCCGATGATTACCTGGTCAAACCGTTCGCCTTCTCTGAACTGTTAGCGCGGGTGCGCAGCCTGTTGCGCCGCGGCAGCAGCACGACGCAGGAAACCAGCCTGCAACTGGCAGATTTGCGGCTGGACCTGATCCGTCGCCGCGTCGAACGTAATGGCCAGCGCATCGACCTCACCGCCAAGGAGTTTTCGTTGCTGGAGTTGCTGCTCAGGCGTCAAGGCGAGGTGCTGCCCAAATCGTTGATTGCCTCACAGGTGTGGGACATGAATTTCGACAGCGATACCAATGTCATCGAAGTGGCTATTCGCCGTCTGCGCCTGAAAATCGACGACAGCCACGAACAGAAGCTTATCCACACCGTGCGCGGCATGGGCTACGTACTTGAAGAGCGTCCCGATTGATGCGTCGCCTGTCACTGAGCAGCCGTCTGGCCTTGCTGTTTGCAGGCTGCACAGCCGTGGTTTCACTGTTTGCTGGCGTACTGTTCGGGCGCGCCAGCGAAGTGCATTTCGTAGAACTGGACCAGCAACTGATGGAAAGCCGCCTGGCAGGGCTGCGCAGTACCCTGCACGGCGCCAGCACCCTGGAACAATTCACCCAACGCCTGCCCCTGTTGTTGCAGGATCTCAGCCATCAACCCGACTTGAGCGTTCGGGTGCGCGGCCCCGACGGCCACGTGTGGTTCGACAGCTCAACGCAACTGCCTGCCGAACTGCCGACAACACCGGGGCTGGTCAGCCTGCAAATCAGTGGCACCGATTACCGCGTCCTTAACCCGGCGCCTGACTCTCCCGGCGCACCCCGTCTGACCTTGCTGCTGGACATCACCCACCACCAGCATTTCTTGCAGCGCATGCAACGCCTGATCTGGATGACCGTCAGCCTCTCGGCGCTCGCCACCGCGATTCTGGGCGCCTGGGCAGCCCGTAGCGGCTTGCGCCCTTTGCGCCGCATGAGCGCGATTGCCGCCAGCGTCTCGGCTGACTCACTCAACGCACGCCTACCGCAAGCACAGATGCCCGCCGAACTGGCCGAACTGGCCAATGCCTTCAACGCCATGCTCAGTCGACTGGACGCTTCATTTCAGCGGCTCTCGGCCTTTTCAGCCGACATTGCCCACGAACTGCGCACCCCGCTCTCAAACTTGCTGACACACACCCAAGTCACCCTCACCCGCCCGCGCGACAGAGATGCCTACCGCGAAGCGCTGCACAGCAACCTCGAAGAGCTGCAATGGATGGCGCAACTGGTCAACGACATGCTGTATCTGGCCAAAGCGGACCATGGCTTACTCACCCCCAAACACGAGCCGCTGGACGTGGCCCATGAAGTTGACGCGCTGTTGGAGTTCTACGCGCTGTTGGCCGAGGATTCGCACATTCAGTTGAGCCACACAGGCAACGGTCAAATAGCAGGCGACCGCAGCATGCTGCGTCGCGCCCTGTCCAACCTGCTGGATAACGCTTTGCGCTACACACCGGCGGGCGGCGCGATCAAGGTATTGATCAGCGGATCAGCGTCCAGTGTCAGCATCACGATTGAAAATACAGGGCCAGGCATCCCCGCTGAGCAGGTGCCACGCTTGTTCGACCGATTTTATCGGGCAGACCCGGCGCGGCGCGAAGGCAGCAGTGAACATGCCGGGTTGGGACTGGCAATTACCCAATCGATCATTCGCGCCCATGGTGGGCAGATTCGCTGTGATTCGCAGGAAGGATTGACGCGGTTTGTGGTAGAGCTGCCAGCAAAGCTGCCCTCACCCCAACCCTCTCCCTCCGGGAGAGGGAGCTGATCTAGGCTGTAACGCAGACCTGCTTTTGCTTTAGCCCCTTCTCCTGCCGAGAGAGGGCTTCAAATCGCGTGGTAACACAGACCTGCCTTTGCTTTTAGTCGCCTCCCCCTCTGGGAGAGGGTTAGGGTGAGGGGCTTTTGCGCTTCAGGTATCAGGAATAACGCAAAGCATGCGCCGGCTGGATTTTGGCGGCCCGATACGCCGGGTACAGCGTCGCCAAAAAACTCAACACAAACCCCGCCGTGCAGATCAGCGCCACGTCACCGCCTTGCAGCTCAGACGGCAGGTTACTGACGAAGTACACGTCAGAACTGAAGATGTGCTGCCCTGACACGCGCTCCATCCAGCCCACCAGCTCGCTGACATTCAACGCAGCAATCACCCCCAGCACGCCACCGATCAACGTACCGACAATGCCAATCACCGTGCCCTGAACCATGAAAATCGCCATGATCTGGCGCGGCGTAGCGCCGATGGTACGCAGGATCGCGATGTCGGCACCCTTGTCGTTCACCACCATGATCAGCGTGGCGATGATGTTGAACGCAGCCACGGCAACGATCATCAGCAGCAGCAAACCAATCATGGTTTTTTCCATTTTCATGGCGCTGAACAGGCTGCCCTGGGTGTGGGTCCAGTCATCAGCCCGGTAGCCCTCACCCAGACCTGCGGCCACATCGGCCGAGACTTTGGGCGCAGCGTACAAATCTTTGACTGCCAGGCGCACGCTTTGCACCTGGTTCGGCGCCCAGCGCTGCATGGCGGCGGCGTCTGCGACATGGATCAGGCCCATGGAGCCATCCAGCTCAGCGCCGACCTTGAAGATGCCCACCACGTTCAAGCGCTGCAAGCGTGGGGTAATGCCGCCCGGTGCGGTGCTGGCCTCGGGCACGATCAAGGTGATTTTGTCGCCCACCCCCAGACGAAAGCGCCGCGCAGTGATGTCGCCGAGCACCACGCCATATTCACCGGGTTTAAGGTCTTCCAGGCGACCTTGCACGATGTGCCGGGTCACGATGGACACCTCACCTTCGAGCGCCGGATCGACACCGCTGATCTGGATCGGCTGCATCGAGCCTTTGTAGGACAGCATCCCTTCCATTTCGGTGAACGGCACCGCCGCCGTCACTTCAGGGTTTTTCATCGCCGCTTCAGCCACCGGCCGCCAGTCATCGATCGGCTTTACGCCTACGATGGTGGCGTGCGGCACCATGCCGAGGATGCGGTTACTCATTTCACGCTGGAAGCCGTTCATCACCGACAACACCACGATCATGGCCAAAACGCCCAAGGCGAGACCGATCATCGAGGTCATGGAAATAAACGACACAAAACGATTGCGGCGCTTGGCGCGGGTATAGCGCGTGCCGATAAAAATCGATAACGGTCTGAACATTCGCGGGCACCGTATAAAAATAAAAGACCCGACGCCGGTCAAGGCGCAGGGTGGGGGCCGATTAAATCGTGGTCAAGCGACCTTCTTGAAGGTGCAACACGCGATCCATCTGGCGGGCCAGGTTCATGTCATGGGTCACCACCAAAAATGCCGTGCGCATAGAGGTGCTGAGTTCCAGCATCAGGTCCTGAATGCCCTGCGCGGTGTGCGAATCGAGGTTGCCCGTCGGCTCGTCGAGCATCACCAGCCCCGGATTGTTGACCAGCGCACGGGCGATGGCCACGCGTTGGCGCTCACCACCGGAGAGTTCGGCCGGTTTATGCTCCAGACGGTGGCCCAGGCCCACGCGGGTCAGCAGGGCTGTCGCCCGCTCACGCGCCTCGGGAATCGATGTTTTGCCGATCAACAGCGGCATGCACACGTTTTCCAGCGCGGTGAACTCGGGCAACAGATGGTGAAATTGATACACAAAGCCCAACGAACGATTGCGTAACTGACCACGGGCCTTTTCGCCCAGCGCCGACAGTTCTTCACCCGCCAACCAGACACTGCCGCTGGAAGGTGTGTCGAGGCCACCGAGCATATTGAGCAACGTACTTTTGCCCGAACCCGATGTACCGACAATGGCCACGCGCTCGCCGGGGTGCAGTTCAAGCTGCAAGCCCGACAACACCACCACCGACTCCGGGCCTTCGTCGTAAGACTTGCTCAGGTCGCGGCAACTCAACACTGCTTGTTCTTTCATGCCCAACTCACTCATAACGAAGCGCCTGCGCAGGCTGGGTGCGTGCAGCACGCCAGGCCGGGTACAAGGTCGCGAGGAAACTCAGAACCAATGCCGCACCGCACACCATCAACACGTCTTGTGCCTGCAATTGCGACGGCAAGTAGTCGATGAAGTACACGTCGGCGTTGAGAAACTTGTGCCCGATCAGGCCTTCAAGGCCCGAAATCGCCGCGCTCACATTGAGCGCCGCCAGCATGCCCAGCACCGCGCCGATGGCCGTGCCGACCACGCCAATCACCGTGCCCTGCACCATGAAAATCGCCATGATCGTGCCGGGAGTGGCGCCTAATGTGCGCAAAATCGCGATATCGCCCTTTTTGTCATTCACCACCATCACCAGCGTGGAAATGATGTTGAACGCGGCCACGGCCACAATCAGCAGCAACAGCAGACCGATCATGGCTTTTTCCATGCGGATCGCTTGATACAGATTGCCGTGGGTACGGGTCCAGTCGCGGGCGTAGTAGCGGTCTTCGCCCAACTGCTGGGCGATGTCCCATGCGGCACGCGGGGCCTGGAACAGATCGTCGAACTTGAGGCGCAAGCCCTGGACCTGATCGGGCTTCCAGCGCTGCAAGCGCGCCAGATCCTGCAAGTTGGTGATACCCAGATAGCCGTCGATCTCACCGGCGCCGACATGAAAAATGCCCTGCACGGTGAAGCGCTTCATGCGCGGAAACATGCCCGCCGGGGTCACCGTGACTTCCGGCGCCACGAACGTCAGCTTGTCGCCAATGGCCACGCCGAGCTTTTTGGCGGCCTTGTCGCCAATGACAATGCCGAAACTGCCGGGCGTCAGGGCGTCGAGCTGACCGTGCAACATGAACTGGTCAATGATCGACACCTTGCGCTCTTGCGCGGGATCGATGGCATTGAGCAGCACTTTTTGCACATTGCCGTCATGGGTCAGCAGGCCCTGCATCTGGGTGTACGGCGCAACCGCCGCCACCTTCGGGTTCTGCTCGACCTTAGCGGCCAATGATTGCCAGTCGCTGATCGGTTGATCACCGACGATGGTCGCGTGGGGCACCATGCCCAGCACGCGGGTGCGCATCTCATGATCGAAGCCGTTCATCACCGAGAGCACAACGATCATCACGACCACGCCGAGGGCGAGTCCGATCATTGAAGTCAGAGAAATGAACGACACAAAATGATTGCGACGCTTTGCACGGGTATAACGCGTGCCGATAAATACGAAGAGAGGTCTGAACATGTCGGGGCTTGTTCGAGGGAAAAGAAGACGTCCTTGTGGCGGGGCCTGATAAGCAGCTTTACACTCAGACCACAGCCGCCACCATGGGTTCGCCATGTCGACATTAGATGAAGCAGATCGCCGCGAATACTACCGTATCGATGATGTGATCGCACTGGAAATAACCCCGCTGTCGGCCCCCGAAGCCGCGAGCGATGAAGTGTTGCAAGATGCTTCGCCTTTATTCAATTTACTCAGCGAGTTGCACCTGAGTGAATTCGAGGCCCAGCACCTGCTGCGCCAGATCAGCGAGCGCGACCGTACGATCTCCAGCTACCTCAAAACCCTGAACAAACGCATCGACCTGCTCAGCCAGGTCGTTGCGCAAACCGTGCTGGGCAAAATCGGAGAACTGCAACCGGTCAAGCTGTCCGAAGGCGGCATCGAATTGCGCCACGCCAAAGCCTGCCCGGTGGGCAGCCATCTTTCGATCAAGATGGTGCTCATGCCTCAAGCGCTAGGGTTGCTGCTACGGGCTAAAGTCACTCACTGCGACGCGCGCGACGGCCATTACGAAATCGGCACGGAATTCGAAGCCATCACCGATGCGCAACGCCAGCTATTGGCGCGCTACATTTTGCAAAAACAAGCGCAGGCACGCCGCCTGGCCCTCGAACAAAACGAAACCGGCGAAGAAGAGTAAACACCTCTCAACGCTGCGACTTGTAGGAAGGAGCAATTGTGACCCTGATTTATGGCCATCGCGGCGCCAAAGGCGAAGCACCCGAAAACACCCTTGCCAGCTTTGAGCAATGCCTCAAGCACGGCGTTCGTCGCTGCGAACTCGACCTGCACTTGTCCAAAGATGGCGAGTTGATGGTCATCCACGACCCAACCCTCAAGCGCACCACCGACCGACGCGGCAAGGTGATCGAGCATACGGCCGCCGATCTCGCGACCTACGACGCACGCAAAGGCGGCCCGGGCTGGGTGCATCCATGCCCGATTCCACGGCTTGAAGAGCTGTTCGAAAAATGCAACTTCGAGCATTGGCAGCTTGAAGTTAAAAGCGCCTCGCGTACCCGCGCAGCCACTACGGTGCTGGCGATTCGCGAAATGGCCCAGCGCCATGGCCTGATGGACAAAGTCACCGTCACCTCAAGCTCGCGCGAAGTGCTCAAGGCGGCCATCGAGTTGACGCCGGATTTATCCCGCGGGCTGGTTGCCGAATACGCTTGGCTTGATCCGCTGAAGGTCGCACAAAGCTATGGCTGCGACATGCTCGCGTTGAACTGGACGCTGTGCACCCCCGAGCGCCTGGAAAAAGCCCAGCGCCAGGGCTTGCATGTGTCGGTATGGACAGTCAACGAGCCTGCGCTGATGCGCAGACTCGCTGATTTCGGCGTAGACAGCCTGATTACAGACTTTCCCGGTTTGGCCACTGCCACCCTTGGGAATGGCTGAAATCGGTCTCCCCGGCCGGCTCAGGCCACCGGCCGGAGCCGCTCAAAAAAGCCGGTTAAGGCCGTCGTAAGCGGCTACCCGATAGGCTTCGGCCATGGTCGGGTAGTTGAACGTGGTGTTGACGAAATACTTGAGGGTATTGAGCTCACCCGGCTGATTCATGATCGCCTGACCGATGTGCACGATCTCCGATGCCTGATAGCCGAAGCAATGCACGCCAAGCACTTGCAGGGTTTCGCGGTGGAACAGGATTTTCAGCATGCCTTGCGGTTCACCGGCAATCTGCGCACGCGCCATGCCTTTGAAAAACGCCTTGCCCACTTCGTACGGCACTTTGGCCTGAGTCAGCTCTTGCTCGTTCTTGCCGATCGAGCTGATCTCGGGAATGGTGTAAATGCCGGTTGGCACATCATTCACGAAGCGCCAACTGCCGTTGTCGACGATGCTGCCCGCTGCCGAGCGACCTTGGTCGTGCGCGGCACTGGCCAGGCTTGGCCAGCCAATCACATCACCTGCGGCGAAGATGTTCGGCACCGTGGTGCGGTAGTTTTCATCGACACTGATCTGGCCACGGCCATTGGCCTTGATGCCGATGTTTTCCAAGCCCAACTGATCGGTGTTGCCGGTACGGCCGTTGCACCAGAGCAAGGCATCGGCCTTGATCTTCTTGCCCGACTTAAGGTGCAGGATCACACCGTTTTCAACCCCTTCAACGCGCTCGTACTCTTCGTTGTGACGCACGGTGATGTTGTTGTTGCTGAAGTGATAGCTCAGCGCCTGCGAGATCTCGGAGTCAAGGAAGCTGAGCAGTTGCTCACGGTTATCCACCAGCTCAACCAGCACCCCCAGACCGCTGAAGATCGAGGCGTACTCACAACCAATCACGCCAGCACCATAAACGATCAGCTTGCGCGGGGTGTGACCCAGACTAAGGATGGTGTCGCTATCGTAGATACGCGAGTGGGTGAAATCGATATCGGCCGGGCGATAAGGGCGCGAGCCGGTGGCGATGATGACCTGCTTGGCCATCAGCGTTTCGACCACACCGTTGGCACACACCACTTCAATGGTTTGCTCATCGGTGAAGCTGCCGGTGCCAAAGAACAGATCAACGCGGTTGCGGGCATAGTAGCCAGTGCGTGACGTCACCTGTTTGGAGATCACTTTTTCAGCGCTTTTCAGCACGTCCGGGAACGAAAACCAGCGCGGCTCACCAATGGCCCGAAACATCGGGTTGGTGTTGAACTGCATGATCTGCCGAACCGAGTGACGCAAGGCTTTGGACGGGATAGTGCCCAAGTGCGTGCAGTTGCCGCCAACCTGGCGCCGGCTGTCAACCATTGCCACCTTGCGCCCTGCTTTTGCGGCGTTCATTGCCGCACCTTCTCCTGCCGGGCCAGAACCCAGTACCACTACGTCGTAGTTGTAGACAGCCATGCGTACTCCTCAGAACGGGCCGCGGCGCATTTTTAGGCGCCTGCGGCTAAATCATGACGCGGCCAGCGCCATGAAGGATCAAAACGTGGGGCACAGTCTATAGAAGCCTGAACGCTGCGAACATTAACCCTTGGTCTCGACGTAAGCTATTTTTGTATCTGCTGCATCACACCCGCGCTCAAAGTGCTATGCCACAAGCATCCGAGCGAATGATTCAACGACCGCTACGCGTGACCTGCGCCAAGTAACCACGAGATCACGCCCCCAGCACGCATCGATCAGAGTTCATCCTCATGCGCCGAACAGTGATTGCCCTGTTGTTGATGTACAGCACCGCCAGCCTCGCCGATGAAAACTTGCCGATCAAGGCCGCCAGTTTCCCCGTGCAATGGCAAGACGGAGCTCAAACGCTACAGCGCAAAGGCCAGATCGTGCTGACCTACCTATGGGCCGACATTTACGCCGCCGCCCTGTTCACGCCACCCCATATCAGCGCGCAGCAGGCGTTTGATCAGCAGCGCGACCTGCGTCTTGAGCTGTTTTATTTGCGCGACCTGGCTCACAGCGACATCACCCAGGCATCAGCCGCCATCCTCAAACGCCAACAATCAGCGGCCACCCTGAGCGCCATCGACGGCCCGCTGAAAAAGCTGCAAGCGAGCTTTTCAGACATCAAGCGCGGTGATCGTTATGCACTGGACTACGACCCGACGCGCGGTCTGAATCTGGAACGCAACGGCAAGGTCATCTTCAACAGCCCCGACCCCGAACTGGCAAAGGTCTATCTCGGTATTTGGCTCGCGCCCGACGGCTTACCAGAAAAGCTGCGCCAGACGCTGATGGCACAAACGCCCTGAGCATTGGGTAGTTACAACAATTGTTGCCTACATTTTCAGTTACACATATGGTTACAAAACTGTTTGCAGTAGGCCCGAAGGTCTCTAGCTGGCAGTGCGGACGAGTAAAAACATGGATTACGCATAAGAATAGATAACAGCGGGTGATTTCTGATGGCCTCGAGTGCAGGTAACGGCAAAGCGATTTTTCGCGTTGTCAGCGGTAACTTCTTAGAGATGTTCGACTTCATGGTCTTTGGTTTTTACGCCACGGCCATTGCCAAAACCTTCTTCCCAAGCGATAGCGCTTTCGCCTCCTTGATGCTCGCGCTGGCCACCTTTGGTGCCGGCTTTCTAATGCGCCCACTGGGTGCGATCTTTCTCGGCGCTTATATTGACCGTCACGGCCGCCGTAAAGGGTTGATCATCACCCTGGCCCTGATGGCGATGGGCACCGTGCTGATTGCCTGCGTACCCGGCTACGCCACCTTGGGCGTAGCGGCGCCGCTGCTGGTTTTGCTGGGCCGCTTGCTGCAAGGTTTTTCCGCGGGTGTGGAGCTAGGCGGCGTATCGGTGTATTTGGCAGAAATTGCCACACCCGGCCGCAAGGGCTTTTTCGTCAGTTGGCAGTCTGCGAGCCAGCAAGCAGCGGTGGTATTTGCCGGGCTGTTGGGTGTGGGCCTTAACCATTGGCTCAGCCCGCAAGACATGGGCGATTGGGGCTGGCGAATTCCGTTTCTGATTGGCTGCATGATCGTGCCGGTGATCTTCGTCATTCGTAAATCGATGGAAGAAACCCCCGAGTTTGAAGCGCGCAAACATCACCCTACCCTGCGTGAAATTGTGCGCTCCATCAGCCAGAACTTTGGCTTGGTAGTGGGCGGCATGGCACTGGTGGTCATGACCACGGTGTCGTTTTACCTGATCACGGCCTACACCCCGACCTTCGGTAAAGCAGAGCTGAACCTCACCGACTTGCAAGCACTGCTCGTCACCGTGTGCATCGGGCTGTCGAACTTTTTCTGGCTGCCGGTCATGGGCGCCCTGTCTGACAAGATCGGTCGCAAACCCCTGCTGTTGGGCGCAACCATTCTGGCGATTCTGACTGCCTATCCTGCACTGTCATGGCTGGTGGCCAACCCCAGCTTCAGCCATTTGCTGATTGTCGAGTTGTGGCTGTCGTTCCTGTACGGCTCGTACAACGGCGCGATGGTTGTTGCGCTGACTGAAATCATGCCGATTGAAGTCCGCACCACTGGCTTTTCGCTGGCTTACAGCCTTGCTACAGCGACGTTCGGCGGCTTTACCCCGGCGGCGTGCACCTACTTGATCCACGCACTGGACAACAAGGCAGCGCCTGGCCTGTGGCTGACCGGTGCAGCGGTATTGGGCCTGATTGCGACGGTAGTATTGTTTCGCGGCAACAGCCACCAGTTGCGCACCGCGCGGTCGGCGGTGGCGAGCAACGCCTGACGTTCGACGCACACACAAAAACGCCCCGAACCAGTCGGGGCGTTTTCAGTGGCAAGCGTTGCTTAGCGCGGGAACGCAGGCGGGTTGACCCCGGCCATGTCTTCCATGACGCGCACAACCTGGCAGCTATAACCGAACTCGTTGTCGTACCACACGTACAGCACAACGCGGTTGTCATTGCAGATGGTGGCTTCAGCATCGACCACACCGGCGTGACGCGAACCTACGAAGTCAGTGGACACCACTTCCTGCGAGCTCACGAAGTCGATTTGCTTGTGCAGATCGGAGTGCAGCGCCATGTGGCGCAGGTACTCGTTCATTTCTTCACGAGTCGCTGGCTTCTCAAGGTTCAGGTTGAGGATGGCCATTGACACGTTCGGCGTAGGTACACGGATCGCGTTACCGGTCAGCTTGCCCGCCAGCTCAGGCAGTGCCTTGGCCGCAGCGGTAGCAGCACCGGTCTCGGTGATGACCATGTTCAGCGCAGCCGAACGGCCACGGCGATCGCCCTTGTGGAAGTTGTCGATCAGGTTCTGGTCGTTGGTGTACGAGTGAACCGTTTCTACGTGACCGTTGACGATGCCGAACTTGTCGTTGACTGCCTTGAGCACCGGCACGATGGCGTTGGTGGTGCAGGATGCCGCCGAAACGATCTTGTCATCCGCGGTGATTTCGCCGTGGTTGATGCCATGAACGATGTTCTTCAGCTTGCCTTTACCCGGCGCGGTCAATACCACGCGGTCAATCCCAGGGCACTGCAAGTGCTGGCCCAGGCCTTCAGCGTCACGCCACACCCCGGTGTTGTCCACCAGCAATGCGTTTTGAATGCCGTACTGGGTGTAATCCACCTCAGTCGGGTTCTTCGCGTAGATCACCTGAATCAGGTTGCCGTTGGCGGTGATGGTGTTGTTTTCTTCATCAACCACAATGGTGCCGTCGAACGGACCGTGCACCGAGTCACGACGCAGCAAGCTTGCGCGTTTGACCAGGTCGTTGTCGGCGCCTTTACGCACCACGATGGCACGCAGACGCAGACCGTCGCCGCCACCGGTTTTTTCGATCAGGATGCGCGCCAGCAGGCGGCCAATACGACCGAAGCCGTACAGCACAACGTCTGTACCTTTACGGGCGCCAGCGTTTTGCTGACCCACCACCTCGGCCAGCTCTTCGCGCACAAACTGCTCGGCCGTACGGCCATTGCCGTGGGCTTTGAACTTGACGGCCAATTTGCCCAGGTCTACCGAAGCAGCCCCAAGCTTGAGTTCGCTCATCGCTTTGAGCAGTGGGAAAGTTTCGTGCACGGACAATTCAATGTCATCGCTCTGGCGATGACGCGCAAAGCGGTGAGCTTTGAGAATCGCAATGACTGAACGGTTGATCAGGCTGCGGCCATAGATCGAACTCACCACGTTGTTATTGCGGTAGAGCTGACCAATCAGCGGAATCATCGCTTCTGCGAGTGCTTCACGGTCGATCCATTCACCAAGACACTGGTCGGGCTTCTGAGTCACGGGAACCTTCCACATGTAGGGGCTGAAAAAAGGGGCTACATTATGCCGCTGCGCCAGATCATGGGCAATGTGCGCCTGTCACACAGCCCCGACTGAAACGATTAAGCCCCCATATTCATAGGCGAAAAAAATCTCAGCACAGAGGATTCGCCCACCTTTGAGCGACTTAATGAAGGTTCTGGCACTGAGTTTTGCCCTTCAAATGCTGGAATTAAGCCCCAGCAACAGACGGCAACTGACAGCCAGCCCTTTGGCCCGCTACAATCGACCTCTTTGCCGCAACGCTTGGAGCTCAACCTTCCGTGCCCGTCCTGCGACTACCCAAACTGCCTGCTACGGCAGGTAAACAGCACTGGGGCAACCTGCCCGGTGCCGCCCTGAGCCTCGCCATTGCCGAGGCTGCCAGCGCCGCGAAGCGCTTCACCCTGCTGCTGACCGCCGACAGCCAAAGCGCCGAGCGCCTTGAGCAGGAGCTGAGGTTTTTCGCCCCCGAACTGCCCGTGCTGCATTTCCCTGACTGGGAAACCCTGCCTTACGACCTGTTTTCGCCGCACCAGGACATCATTTCCCAGCGTATTGCCAGCCTGTACCGGCTGCCTGAACTGGATCATGGCGTTTTGGTAGTGCCGATCACCACGGCCCTACACCGCCTGGCGCCGACCAAGTTTTTGCTCGGCAGCAGCCTGGTACTCGATGTCGGGCAAAAGCTGGACGTGGAGCAGATGCGCACCCGACTGGAGGCCAGCGGCTACCGCTGCGTCGACACGGTGTACGAGCACGGCGAGTTTGCGGTACGCGGCGCCTTGATCGACCTCTTCCCCATGGGCAGCAAGCTGCCTTACCGGATCGATCTGTTCGACGACGAAATCGAAACCCTGCGCACTTTCGATCCTGAAAACCAGCGTTCGATCGACAAAGTCGACTCAATACGCCTGTTGCCTGCGCGCGAATTCCCGCTGCAAAAAGATGCGGTCACGCGCTTCAAGGCACGCTTTCGCGAACGCTTTGATGTCGACTTCCGTCGTTGTCCGATTTTTCAAGATTTAAGCAGCGGTATTACGCCTGCCGGTATCGAGTACTACCTGCCGTTGTTCTTTGATGAAACCTCGACCCTGTTCGACTACTTGCCCGGCGACACCCAAGTGTTCTCGCTGCCCGGCATCGAACAGGCGGCCGAGAATTTCTGGTCGGATGTGCGCAACCGCTACGAAGAGCGCCGTGTCGATCCTTCTCGTCCTTTATTGCCACCCGCCGAACTGTTTTTGCCGGTCGAAGACTGCTTCGCCCGCCTCAAGAACTGGCCGCGCGTAGTCGCCAGCCAGGACGATCTGGACACCGGCAGCAGCCGCGAGCGTTTCCCGGCTCAATCGCTGCCTAACCTTGCGATTGAAGCCAAGGCCAACCAACCGCTGGCCGCACTCTCGGGTTTTCTGGAGCAGTTTGAAGGCCGCGTGCTCTTTACCGCCGAGTCTGCCGGGCGCCGCGAAGTGCTGCTCGAATTGCTTGAACGCCTTAAGTTGCGCCCCAAAACCGTCGACAGCTGGCCCGACTTCGTCGCCAGCAAACATCGGTTGGCCATCACCATTGCGCCGCTGGACGAAGGCTTGTTGCTGGACGATCCGGCACTGGCGCTGATTGCTGAAAGCCCGCTGTTTGGCCAACGCGTGATGCAACGTCGTCGTCGCGAAAAACGCGCTGATGCCAACAACGACGCGGTGATTAAAAACCTCACCGAGCTGCGCGAAGGCGCACCCGTGGTGCACATCGACCACGGTGTGGGTCGCTACCAAGGGCTGGCCACGCTCGAAATCGACAACCAGGAAGCCGAATTCCTGACATTGCAATACGCCGAAGGCGCCAAGCTTTACGTACCGGTGGCGAATCTGCACCTGATCGCCCGCTACACCGGCAGCGATGACGAACTGGCGCCGCTGCACAGGCTAGGGTCCGAAACTTGGCAAAAAGCCAAACGCAAAGCCGCCGAACAAGTGCGCGATGTGGCCGCCGAGCTGCTCGACATCTATGCTCGCCGCGCCGCCCGCGAGGGCCATGCCTTTGATGACCCGAAAGCCGATTACGCAACCTTCAGCGCCGGGTTCCCGTTTGAAGAGACACCCGACCAGCAGACCGCCATCGAAGCGGTGCGCGCCGACATGCTCGCGCCCAAGCCGATGGACCGCCTGGTGTGTGGCGATGTGGGCTTCGGTAAAACCGAAGTGGCCATGCGCGCCGCTTTTATTGCTGTACACGGTGGCCGTCAGGTCGCGATTTTGGTCCCGACCACGCTTCTGGCCCAGCAGCACTACAACAGCTTTCGCGACCGCTTTGCCGACTGGCCAGTACGGGTCGAGGTGATGAGCCGCTTCAAGTCTGCGAAAGAAATCAATGCCGCAGTGGCTGATTTGGCCGAAGGCAAAATCGACATCGTGATCGGCACGCACAAACTGCTGCAAGACGACGTCAAAATCAAAAACCTCGGTTTAGTGATCATCGACGAAGAACACCGTTTTGGGGTTCGGCAAAAAGAACAGCTCAAGGCCCTGCGCAGCGAGGTCGATATTCTGACCCTCACCGCGACGCCTATCCCACGCACGCTGAACATGGCGGTGTCGGGCATGCGCGATTTGTCGATCATCGCCACGCCGCCCGCGCGCCGTTTGTCGGTACGCACCTTCGTCATGGAGCACAACAACAGCACCGTCAAAGAGGCGTTGTTGCGTGAGTTGTTGCGGGGCGGTCAGGTGTATTACCTGCACAACGACGTCAAAACCATCGAAAAATGCGCGGCCGAGCTTGCTGAACTGGTCCCTGAGGCCCGCATCGGTATCGGCCACGGCCAGATGCGCGAGCGTGAACTCGAACAGGTGATGAGCGACTTTTACCACAAGCGTTTCAACGTGCTGATTGCCTCGACCATCATCGAAACCGGCATCGACGTGCCGAGCGCCAACACCATCATCATTGAGCGCGCAGACAAATTCGGCCTGGCGCAACTGCATCAACTGCGCGGTCGCGTCGGGCGCAGTCACCACCAGGCTTATGCGTACCTGCTGACGCCACCGCGCCAGCAAATCACCGGCGACGCCCAAAAGCGTCTGGAAGCTATCGCCAACACCCAGGACCTAGGGGCAGGCTTTGTACTGGCCACCAACGACCTCGAAATCCGTGGCGCAGGCGAACTGCTGGGCGACGGCCAAAGCGGACAGATCCAGGCCGTGGGCTTTACCCTGTACATGGAAATGCTCGAACGTGCCGTCAAGTCGATCCGCAAAGGCGAGCAGCCGAACCTCGACCAACCGTTGGGTGGCGGCCCGGAAATCAACCTGCGCGTGCCGGCATTGATTCCCGAGTCCTATTTGCCCGATGTGCATGCGCGGCTGATCCTCTACAAGCGCATCGCTTCTGCGACCGACGAAGACGGTCTCAAGGACTTGCAAGTCGAAATGATCGACCGCTTTGGCCTGCTCCCCGAGCCGACCAAAAATCTGGTGCGCATTACCCAGCTCAAATTGCAGGCCGAGCAACTGGGGATCAAAAAAGTCGATGCCGGCCCACAAGGCGGACGTATTGAGTTCGCGTCTGACACCCCGGTCGACCCGCTGGTCTTGATCAAGCTGATTCAAGGCCAACCGAACCGTTACAAGTTCGAAGGCGCGACGCTGTTCAAATTCATGGTGCCGATGGAGCGCCCCGATGAACGCTTCAATACCATCGAGGCGTTGTTTGAACGCCTGACACCGAAGTCTTCCTGATGGGATGCGCACAATGAAACACCCATGCCCTTAAGCCAGACACCACGACTGACCAAACCGCTGGCGCCGACATGGGTCAGCCGGTTTAAAGAACAAAGCCTTGAGCGTGGCCGCCGCTACGCGAGGGAAAACCGCGTCCGAATCGCTCAAATCGGTGACAGCCTGATCACCTCCAGCTGTCAGGGTTCGAGCGAACACCCCTACCGCCAGACCATTCGCTTACGCGAGTCAGCCAAAGGCTCGCTGCTGCTGGTGAGCGCTGAATGCACCTGCCCCGTGCGCACCAACTGCAAGCACACTGCTGCCGTATTACTGAAGATTGAAGACACCTTGAACTACCCCGCCGCCGCCCAGGATGCCGAACTCCTGGAAAAACTTCAGGCCGTACTCGACTCGCGCCGCCCTGCCAACCTGCCCGAGCAACAGATCGACAATGTACAGCCGATCCCGCGGTTATGGCTGGCCAGCGCCGAGTTCAGCGCCTTTGAGCCGCGCAACGGCAAAATGCAGCGCTACATCCAGCACCGCGCCGCGCTATCGTTCAATTACCGCGAGACTTACGTGTCGGGGCAGAAAAACGCGGACGTCTTGATTCGCCACGAAGACCACATTCTGCGCATCAAACGCCACCCCGAAACCGAAAACCTCTACCGCGAACAGTTGCGGGTCCTGGGCTTCAAAATCGCCACGCGCCAGAGCAAAGCCTTGCCCGAAAGCGCGGGCGAGCTGTTTGAGCTGGTCAATGACAGTGCCTGGCTGAACTTCACGCTCAACCAGCTGGACACCTTGCGCGAGCAAGGCTGGGAAGTGCAGATCGATGAACACTTCGGCTTTGACCTGAGTCCGGTCGAAGACTGGTACGCCAACGTCGATGAGGCGCCGGAGCGGGACTGGTTCGACCTGGAGCTGGGGATTATCGTCAATGGCCAGCGCCTGAGCCTGCTGCCGATTCTGCTTAACCTGATGCGCTCGCACACTGAAATACTCAGCCCTGAAAAGCTCGCCAAGCGCCGCGATGACGAGCTGATTCTGGTGAATATCCCGGCCATCCCTAACAGCACGCAAATGCCGCTTCAAGTGGCGTTGCCCTATGGCCGCTTGAAACCGGTGCTGGCCACTCTGGGTGAGTTTTATCTGGGCGAGCCGGGCGCCACCACCTTGCGAATTAAAAGCGCCGACGCACCACGGCTCAATGCCCTGGATGCACTGCCCTTGCGCTGGGAAGGCGGCGAGCAGATTCGTGGCTTTGCCCAGCGCCTGCGCGACATCAAAGACTTCAGTGTCGAGGCGCCACAAGGGCTAAATGCCACGCTCAGACCGTATCAACTCGAAGGATTGAGCTGGATGCAGTCGCTGCGCCAACTTGAAGTCGGCGGCATTCTGGCGGACGACATGGGTTTAGGCAAAACCCTGCAAACTCTGGCGCACATTCTGTGCGAAAAGAACGCGGGGCGGCTGGATCGCCCGGCAATGGTGGTGATGCCCACCAGCCTGATTCCAAACTGGGTGGACGAAGCGGCGCACTTCACGCCACAACTCAAGGTACTGGCGCTGTACGGCGCCAGTCGCAAAAAACACGTCGAGCACCTCAACGATTACGACGTGATCCTGACCACCTATGCCCTGCTGCCCAAAGACATTGAGCTGCTGGCTAAAGTGCCGTTGCACATCCTGATCCTCGACGAAGCGCAGTACATCAAGAATCCCAACAGCAAAGCCTCGCAAGCTGCGCGCGAGCTGGTGGCGCGCCAACGCCTGTGCTTGAGCGGTACACCGCTGGAGAACCACTTGGGCGAGCTGTGGGCACTGTTTCACTTTTTGTTACCCGGCTGGCTGGGCGACGTCAAAGCCTTCAACCGCGACTACCGTGTGCCGATTGAACGTCACGGCAGCGATGAACGTTTGCAGCACCTGAACGCGCGGATCAAACCGTTCCTGCTGCGTCGAACCAAAGAGCAAGTGGCCACCGAATTACCCCCAAAAACCGAGATCATCCACTGGGTTGATCTCAACGAAGCGCAACGGGACGTGTACGAAACCATGCGCTTGGCGATGGACAAAAAAGTGCGCGATGAAATTACGCGCAAAGGTGTAGGCCGCAGCCAGATCATCATCCTGGAAGCCCTGCTCAAACTGCGCCAGGTGTGCTGCGACCTGCGCCTGGTCAGCGACAACCCGCCAAAAAAAGGCAGCACCTCGGGCAAACTCGACAGCTTGATGGTGATGCTCGAAGAACTGTTTGCGGAGGGGCGACGCATTCTGCTGTTTTCCCAGTTCACCTCCATGCTGGGCCTGATCGAGGCCGAGCTGAAAAAGCGCAACATTGATTACGCCCTGCTCACCGGTCAAACACGGGATAGACGTACACCGGTCAAAGACTTTCAGAGCGGCAAATTGCAGATATTTCTGATCAGTCTTAAGGCGGGTGGTGTAGGCCTGAACCTGACCGAAGCCGACACTGTGATTCACTACGACCCCTGGTGGAACCCGGCAGCAGAAAACCAGGCCACCGACCGAGCTTATCGGATAGGGCAGGAAAAACCGGTGTTTGTGTACAAGATGATTGCCCGCGGCACCGTCGAAGAGAAAATCCAGCACTTGCAGCAGGAAAAATCAGATTTAGCGGCTGGCGTGCTGGATGGCCGTATTGCGGGGGACTGGAAACTGCATGACGACGACATCGACGCCCTGTTTGCGCCATTGCCACCCAAAGTCGAAAAGCGTTGAAGCCTGTCAATCGCCCCCTGTAATCGCTGCCGCACCCTGCGGCAGCAACTCCAAAATCCTTACCCCGCCAACACCCGCGCCAAAGTGCCTTTGACCTTACCCATGCCGTCGTGCAGCGCCTGCTCGATTTCGGCCATGGTGATGATCGCCGTCGACTTGCCCGCCGCCGGGTTAACCACCAGTGCCAAACAGGCGTAATCCAGTTCCAGCTCACGGGCCAATGCCGCTTCCGGCATACCGGTCATGCCGACAATGTCGCAACCATCGCGCTCAAGACGAGCGATTTCAGCCACCGTTTCAAGGCGTGGACCTTGGGTGGCCGCATAAACGCCGTGGCTGCTGTAGGAGCAACCCTCGCCAGCCAGCGCGTCAATCAATTGCTCACGCAACGATTCGGTGTAGGGATAACTGAAGTCGATATGAGTCACGTGCTCCAGATCGTCTGCGAAATAGGTATGTTCGCGACCGCTGGTGTAGTCGATCAGTTGATGCGGCACACAAAAATGCCCCGTGCCCATCGCCATGTGGATACCGCCCACCGCATTCACCGCCAAAATCGCTTCGGCACCCGCCTGCTTCAATGCCCACAGGTTCGCGCGATAGTTCACCTGATGGGGTGGCAGGCGATGCGGATGGCCATGACGCGCCAGAAACAAGACGTCGCGACCCGCGAATTCACCTATCTGGATATCAGCCGAAGTCGGGCCATAAGGCGTGTCCAATGCCAACGAGCGCTTGATGGTCAACCCCTCAAGCTGGGTCAGGCCCGTGCCGCCGATAATTGCGTAAACCGTCATTGAGCCGATCCTTTAATCAATCAATTGAGCATCTTTGAGCGCACCCACCGCCACCAGCCAACGCGGGTCCTGCCGGTAGTCAGTACTGGCAAACGCCTGGCTGCGCATGCGCGCGATACGCGGCGATGGTGTCACCTTCATGCGCTGGGCAGCGCTGAGCGCCAACTCGGCGGCCGCACGGTCGTTGCACACCAGCCCCATGTCGCAACCCGCCGACAAAGCCGCCTCGATACGACTGGCCGCGTCGCCCACCACATGGGCGCCTGCCATCGAGAGGTCATCGCTGAAGATCACGCCATCGAACCCTAACTCACCTCGCAAGATGTCTTGCAACCAGCGACGGGAGAAACCTGCGGGCTGGCTGTCGACTTGCGGGTAAATCACATGGGCGGGCATCACCGCCGCCAATTGCTGGCTCAGCCGTGCGAAAGGCACCAGATCATGGGCACGAATCTGCTCCAGCGTGCGCTCATCTGTTGGAATGGCTACATGCGAATCAGCCTCTGCCCAGCCATGCCCCGGAAAATGCTTACCGGTGGCGGCCATGCCAGCGTCACTCATGCCGCGAATAAAGGCTGCGGCCAAGGTTGCGGCGCGTTCAGGATCGCCCTCGAATGCACGGCTGCCAACCACGGCGCTGCGCTGGTAATCCAGATCCAGTACCGGGGCAAAACTCAAGTCCAGGCCCACGGCCAATACTTCGGTGGCCATGATCCAGCCACATTGTTCGGCCAAATACTCGGCGTTCGGGTTATCTGCAATCGCGCGCATCGCCGGCAAGCGTACAAACCCTTGGCGCAGACGCTGCACCCGACCGCCTTCCTGATCAACGGCCAGCAGCAGGTCGGGGCGAATCGCACGAATCGAAGCGCTCAGTTCGCGAACCTGGCGCGGATGCTCAATGTTGCGTGCAAAGATGATCAAACCGCCCACTTCAGGCTGGCGCAGCAATTGCCGGTCTTCAGCCGTCAGCCAAGTACCGGCGACGTCCACCATCAAGGAGCCTTGCAAGGCAGAACTCATGGAAAATCCTTTAGAGAAAGAGTGCGCTTATTGCCCACCGGGCATGCACGGGCGCAACCTTGCGTGTCGCCCGTTCAGGCAACCGCAATGCACGTACAAAGGGGAATAAGTCAGGAGTGAGCATGGCGCCAAGCTTAGCGGAACTCGACTGCCACGCCCACCCGCAGCCGGTCAAACCTTGGCGGCAATCTGCGAGGTTTTGTTACGCGCACGCATTTGTGCGCTGGCCAACACAGGGTCAACAACCCCGCTTTCAGCGCGCATGCCGGCGGCCAGGAAAGGCACCATCAAACGCATGACTTGCTCGATCGAGGTGTTAACACCGAAGTCTGTCTCGGCAATGGCGCGCAACGCCTTGATCCCGGACATGCTGAATGCCGCGGCACCGAGCATGAAATGCACGCGCCAAAACAACTCGATAGGAGGAATCTGCGGCGCGGCTTCGTTAACCAGCAACATATAGCGGCGGAACACTTTGCCGTACATGTCTTCAAGGTAGCGCCGCAAATGGCCTTGGCTCTGGCTGAAGGCCAGACCCAGCAAACGCATGAAGATGGAAAGATCATTACCACTGCGTGGCTGGATCACCAACGCCTGCTCCACGAGCATTTCCAGGAGTTCTTCCAGGGTGGGGCGATTGTCTGGCTTGGCCTGACGTCGCTCCAGCTCGCGGTCGAGGTTGGCGCAAAACGGCCCCAGGAAACGCGAAAAAACCGCCTGAATCAGCGCTTTTTTGGAACCGAAGTGGTAGTTGACCGCAGCCAGATTGACCCCGGCCTTGCTGGTGATCAGCCGCAGTGAAGTCTCGGCAAAACCTTTTTCCGCGAACAGCTGCTCAGCAGCATCAAGGATACGTTCAACGGTTTCCGACTGGGCCATGTCTACTCCGGCTGACAAACACTTAAACAGTTGTTTGAAACATACGTTTCAGTTTGTTAAAAGTCAAGATAGGGCATTCGTTTTGCGACTGGCCAGTTCCGCATTTAACCACAGCCTCGGCCCGCGTGGCCTGTGCTGATAAAGTAGCGCCCATCAGGCTCAGGCATGACCGTCCAGCGGACGGCCTGAAATGGATCATTGCCAATGCGCCTTCACTGTATATAATCCCAGTCACTGTATAAAAAGACAGAGCGATCAACATGCTAAAACTGACGCCACGCCAAGCTGAGATCCTGGCCTTTATCAAACGCTGCCTGGATGACAACGGTTACCCGCCTACCCGTGCCGAAATTGCACAAGAACTGGGTTTCAAGTCTCCCAACGCCGCCGAAGAACACCTGAAAGCATTGGCCCGCAAAGGTGCCATTGAAATGACACCGGGTGCCTCGCGCGGTATTCGCATACCTGGCTTTGAAGCCAATGCTGACGAATCCACGCTGCCCATTATTGGCCGTGTCGCCGCTGGCGCTCCCATTCTGGCGCAGGAACATGTCGAAGAGTCGTGCAATATCAACCCGACCTTCTTCCATCCGCGCGCCGATTACCTGTTGCGCGTCCAGGGCATGAGCATGAAGGACGTCGGCATCTTTGATGGCGACTTGCTTGCGGTTCATACCTGCCGTGAAGCACGCAACGGGCAGATCGTGGTGGCACGTATTGACGACGAAGTGACCGTCAAGCGCTTCAAGCGCGAAGGCAGCACAGTCTGGCTAATCGCTGAAAACCCGGATTTCGCGCCCATTGAAGTCAATCTCAAAGAGCAGGAACTCGTTATCGAAGGCCTGAGCGTCGGCGTCATACGCCGCTAAAGAAGGAGGCGCCATGCAGTTCCCGCACCCATCGCTACCAGCACAACTGCCTTTGTTCGAGGCATTCATGGCCCAGCCCATGCCACAAGCGATCAAAGCAGTACTTGATTCACCTTGGCGCGCAGAACCAGAGGTTTTCAGTGAGCTGTCGTTACGCGGTGCTGCCGAGAACTGCCTGAACCTTTTAGCTCCCATGCTTCGCGAACTCAGCGAGCAACAAGATGCGCGCTGGTTGACGCTGATTGCGCCACCCGCCAGCCTGACTCAAAGCTGGTTGCGCGATGCGGGACTTAATCGCGAACGCATTCTGCTGCTGCAACCCAATGGCAATAAAAGTGCGTTGCAACTGACGTGCGAAGCACTGCGCCTGGGCCGTAGTCACACCGTAGTGAGCTGGATAAACCCGCTCAACTCGCCCGCCCGTCAACAATTGATCGGCGCAGCATTGATCGGCCACGGGCAAAGTCTAAATATTCGACTGGGCTAACCAGACGCTGCTGCCACAGGGCCGCCGCAGAACGCATTCACTCATCTGTGGCAGGCTTGCATCAGTGGCCACTCAATGAAGAATGCGCGGCCCTTCGTCTTTTTCCAGCTCGCCTTCGGCCAGCCGACCCGCCATTTGCACACCCACGCTGAGCATGGCTTTGGCCACCTCTACGTGCTGCCCCTGAAGAAAAGCCTTGGCATCTTCAGAGAAGTTCAGCGTCACCAAAGACCCTTCGTCCTCAGCCCGACGCAACTCGATGCGGCCGTCAGGCAACTCGACAATTTCTAGAAAGGACGTTGGCATAAAAGTTTGTTCTCCACGAAAGCGCGGGATTATATCAGTCATCCCAACAGAATTTGCCAGGATCTATGGCGCTTTCATGACGGAGTGATGAATGACTGTGCAGTTCCAGGTGCGACTTTTAGCACTCATTGAGACCATCGCGAAAGCGGATTGCCATTTTTTTCAGGTTTTGACGCCACTCCTCAAGCGTTTCGCGACTCAACGTTTGCGGTGCGTCTTCCTCCAGACTGACCACCTCGATCAACGGCTGAAACACATCTGCCTTGACCTTTTTAGGTGCCTGCAACGGCTGATACAGCGCGGCATGGGCCGCTACCAGCTGCGCAAGCCAAGTGTTGGGAGCGCGCGCCAATTCAACCATTTCAGCCAGCTCAGGAATTGCTTTGGCATCCAGCACTTCCTGCGTCAGCAAAAGCTCCACTCTAGGTGCGCTGCCCTGGGGCAAACGATAGAAACCGGCAATCTCGTGGCATAAGCCAAGCAGTGCGCCATACAAATGAAACACTGCCGACTCTCGCTCAGCCTGCACCAAAGCTTGTGCATTCATGGCCCGACCATCAGCCGCCTTGTGCATGGCTTCCAGCGCCAAGCCCGTGAAATATATTTTTTGATTGGTACGGGTATAGAGTTCGTAAGCCATTGGGGCATTCCACAACGAAGGGTTAAGGCAGATCGAGCAGTCTCAGGGACAGAGGTGGGCAGACGCAAGGGTTCAGCGGCGCAATGGCCGCCCCGTGCATCTGGGGTAGGTACTAGGCCCAGATCGGCCCAGCGCGGCCGTGACGTAATGACAGCGGCGTGACTGACGCACAGGGCTTAATGGTTTTACGAGCGCCACGCGCCCGGACGCAGCCTCGTATTACTCCTCAGCGTCTACGCCAACCACTGAAGCTGTGCATAAAAAAACCGCGCAAGCCCTACAGACCTTGCGCGGTTTTTTACTCTGCGTTCAGCTCAGATCAAGCGTCTTTTTCTTTACGCTTGTCTTCAACCTTCCAGCTCTTGCCATCGTAGAACGCACGCCACCCTGTCGGCTTGCCATCCACTTCAGTCTGCACGTACTGCTCTTTGGTTTTGCGACTGTAGCGGATCACTGCCGGGCGACCGTCCGGGTCTTTCTTCGGCGCATCACACAGGAAGTGATACTTGGGATCGATTTCATCCTTGTGCGGCACAATTTCGATCACCAACGGGGCACGGGTCTCACGATTTTTAGGGAACTGGCTGGCCGCAAGGAACAGACCAGAAGCACCGTCACGCAAGATGTAGGTGTCATTCACCTTCTCGCACTTGAGTTCCGGCATTTTCACCGGGTCCATCTTGGGCGGCGCCGCTTCACCGCTTTTGAGCAATTTGCGGGTGTTTTTGCACTCCGCATTGGTGCAACCGAAGAACTTGCCGAAACGACCCGTCTTGAGCTGCATCTCACTGCCGCATTTGTCACATTCCAGGCTCGGACCTTCGTAGCCTTTGATGCGATAGCTGCCCTCTTCGATTTCATAACCCGCGCAATCCGGGTTGTTACCGCAGATATGCAGCTTGTGCTTCTCATCCAGCAAGTAAGCGTCCATCGCGGTGCTGCAAATCGGGCAGCGGTGCTTGCCCAGCAACACCAACGACTCGGACTCACCCTCGTCATCAGCGGCGATTTCATCACCCGGCACCAGGTTGACCGTCGCCTTGCAACGCTCTTTAGGCGGCAGGCTGTAGCCCGAACACCCCAGGAAAACGCCCGTCGATGCGGTACGAATCTGCATCGGACGTCCGCATTCCTTACACGCAATGTCCGTCATGACCGGCTGATTGGCACGCATGCCACTGTCCGGGTCTGCGGCGATTTCAAGTTTTTTCTTGAAGCTGCCGTAGAACTCGTCCAGTACATTTTTCCAGTCACGCTCACCGTGTGCCACGTCGTCGAGGTTTTCTTCCATACCGGCGGTGAAGCCGTAGTCCATCAGGTCAGAAAAACTTTCGGACAAGCGCTCGGTAACGATATCGCCCATTTTTTCGGAGTAAAAACGGCGGTTGTGCAAGGCCACATAACCACGGTCCTGAATGGTCGAGATAATCGCGGCGTAGGTCGAAGGACGACCAATACCGCGTTTTTCCATCTCTTTGACCAAGCTGGCTTCGGAGTAACGCGCCGGTGGCTTGGTGAAGTGTTGAGTCGGATCAATATTGATCAACTTGAGCACATCGCCCTGCGCCATGTCAGGCAATACGTCGTCGTCACCCGGCTTGGTGATTTGCGGCATCACGCGGGTATAACCGTCGAACTTGAGGATGCGGCCTTTGGCACGCAGCTCGAAATTACCCGCTGCAACGCTGACCGTGGTCGACAGGTACTTGGCGGGCAGCATCTGGCAGGCCACGAATTGGCGCCAGATCAGCTCGTAAAGGCGCTCAGCGTCGCGCTCCATGCCCGACAGCTTGCTCGGGTGCATGTTTACGTCAGAAGGACGAATGGCTTCGTGAGCCTCTTGTGCGCCCTCCTTGCTGCTGTACACGTTCGGTGCAGGTGGCAGGTACGACGCGCCAAATTCACCTTCAATGTAGGTGCGTGCCATCTCGACCGCATCAGCCGACAAGTTGGTGGAGTCGGTACGCATGTACGTGATGTAGCCCGCTTCATACAGACGCTGAGCCATCATCATGGTTTTCTTCACCCCGAAGCCCAAGCGGTTGCTCGCGGCCTGTTGCAGGGTGGAGGTAATGAACGGTGCCGACGGCTTGCTGCTGGTCGGCTTGTCTTCGCGCTTGACGATGGTGTAGCTGGAAGCCTTGAGCTTCTCCAGCGCGGCCATGGCCTGGGTTTCGTTCAGCGGTTTGAACGCTTCGCCTTTTTCACGCGCGACGTCAAAGCGTACTTTTGCGCCCTTGGCGGTGCCGAGGTCTGCGTGAACTTCCCAGTACTCTTCGGGGTTGAACGCACGAATCTCGCGCTCACGCTCCACGACCAGCTTCACGGCCACCGACTGCACACGACCCGCCGACAAGCCACGGGCAATTTTTGCCCATAACAGCGGCGACACCATGTAACCCACCACGCGGTCGAGGAAACGACGTGCCTGCTGGGCATTTACACGATTGATGTCCAGTTCGCCCGGCTTGGAGAAGGCTTCCTGAATCGCTTTTTTGGTGATTTCGTTGAACACCACGCGCTTGTAGCGGCTGTCGTCCCCACCGATGGCTTCGCGCAGGTGCCATGCAATGGCTTCCCCCTCGCGATCCAAGTCGGTTGCGAGATAGATGGTGTCAGCATCCTTGGCGAGCCGGCGCAGCTCTTCGATGACCTTTTCCTTGCCTGGAAGGATCTCGTACTTGGCTTTCCAGCCATGCTCGGGATCGACGCCCATGCGCGAGATCAGCTGCTTTTGAGCTTTCTCTTTCGGCGACAGGGCCGGCGCTTCGCCCGCCGCAGCCTTACCGCGCTTGGCAGCAGGTTCTTTGCTGGCGCTAGCCGAACCGCTGGTGGGCAGGTCTCGGATATGGCCGATACTCGACTTCACCACGTACTCGTTACCCAAGTACTTGTTGATGGTCTTGGCCTTAGCCGGGGATTCCACAATGACCAGCGATTTGCCCATGGATCAGAAAGTTCCTGAATTCTAGAAGTGAAAGGCGGTTCGCGCCTGACGCGGCACCGCTATATATAGTGGCAACAAGATGAGGTCAAGCGCAGGGTGCTGCGCGACGTCGCCTTATGGCCGGGAAAAAAGGCTCGGTTCAGCCTGGATCAAGGCAAAGCGCGGCACTTGTATGCCGTCCACCGTGACCGTCTGCAAAAACATGCTCAGCGGGCGTACCCAAAAACCGTATTCACCATACAGGGCCTGGTAGAACACCACGTCCTCTTCGGTTTCAGAATGGCGAGCCACATTGAATACCCGATACTGCGGCCCTTTGTAATGCTGATAGAGCCCAGGTTGTAGCGGCATGTTGCGGCACCTTGCAAATAAAAAAAATAAAAACACCTAAAAAACAAAAACCGGGGCACTTGGCCCCGGCTTCTATCAACGTAACGCTTAGACGCGTTCGAAGACAGTTGCAATGCCCTGGCCAAGGCCAATGCACATGGTGGACAACCCGAAGGTGCCGCCATTTTGCTTCATCACATTGAGCAACGTACCGGAGATACGCGCTCCCGAGCATCCAAATGGATGGCCCAAAGCGATGGCACCGCCGTGCAGGTTAACCTTCTCATTCATCTTGTCGAGCACTTTCAAATCTTTCAGCACTGGCAGGGCCTGTGCTGCGAAGGCTTCGTTGAGCTCAATGAAGTCGATATCGGCCATGCTCAGACCTGCGCGCTTCAATGCTTTTTGTGTGGCCGGTACAGGACCATAGCCCATGATTGCCGGGTCCACACCTGCAACAGCCATCGAACGAATGACGGCCAACGGCTCAAGACCCAGGTCTTTTGCACGCTGAGCCGACATCACGATCATGCACGAAGCACCATCCGTGATCTGCGACGACGTACCCGCCGTCACGGTGCCGCCTTTAGGGTTGAACGCAGGTTTCAACGCCGCCAGACTTTCCATCGTCGTTTCCGGACGAATGGTCTCATCGTAATCGAAGGTTTTCAGGAAGCCGTTCTCATCGTAGCCCTGCATCGGGATGATTTCGTCTTTGAACTTGCCTTCAATCGTCGCCTTGTGAGCGAGTTGATGCGAACGAACACCGAAAGCGTCTTGCTGCTCGCGGGTGATGCCATGCATTTTGCCCAGCATTTCTGCGGTCAAACCCATCATGCCCGAGGCTTTGGCAGCGTACAGCGACATGTGCGGGTTTGGGTCAACGCCATGCATCATGCTCACGTGACCCATATGCTCGACGCCGCCGACCACGAAAACGTCACCGTTACCGGTCATGATCGCTTGTGCTGCCGTGTGCAAGGCGCTCATCGAGGAGCCGCACAGGCGGCTCACGGTTTGCGCGGCCGAGGTGTGCGGGATCTGGGTCATCAACGACGCCATGCGCGCGATGTTCCAGCCTTGCTCCAGGGTCTGGTTAACGCAGCCCCAGATCACGTCTTCCACTTCGCCCGGATCAACCTTGCTGTTGCGCTCCAGCACTTTGCTGATCAGGTGCGCAGACATGTCTTCAGCACGGGTGTTGCGGTGCATGCCACCTTTGGAGCGGCCCATCGGGGTGCGACCGAAGTCTACAATCACCACGTCTCTAGGATTCAAGCTCATAATTTCACTCTCACTCTAATGGGGCGCTTAACCGAAGAAGCTCTGGCCGTTTTTAGCCATTTCACGCAGCTTCGCCGTCGGGTGGTACAGCGCGCCCAGTTCAGCGTACTGATCAGCCAGGGCCACGAACGCTGCTACACCGACCGAATCGATGTAGCGCAGGGCGCCGCCACGGAACGGAGGGAAACCGATGCCGTAGACCAGGCCCATGTCGGCCTCGGCTGCGGTTTCTACGATGCCGTCTTCCAGGCAGCGTACGGTTTCGAGGCACAGCGGGATCATCATCCAGTTGATGATGTCTTCGTCAGTCACTTCGCGCTGTTCGTAAACGATCGGTTTGAGCACTTCAAGTACGCTCGAATCCACCACTTTCTTCTGCTTGCCGCGCTTGTCAGCCTCGTAAGCGTAGAAACCCTTACCGTTTTTCTGGCCCAGACGCTTGGCTTCGTACAGCGCGTCGATCGCTGAGCGACGATCATCTTTCATACGGTCCGGGAAGCCTTCAGCCATCACATCACGACCGTGGTGACCGGTGTCGATGCCGACCACGTCCATCAGGTACGCCGGGCCCATTGGCCAGCCGAATTTTTCCATGACTTTGTCGATGCGCACAAAATCAACGCCTGCACTCACCAGCTTGGCGAAACCGCCGAAGTACGGGAACAGTACGCGGTTGACCAGAAAACCTGGGCAATCGTTAACCACAATCGGGTTCTTGCCCATTTTCTTGGCATAAGCAACCGTGGTTGCAACCGCCAGATCGCTGGACTTCTCGCCACGAATCACTTCCACCAGCGGCATCATGTGCACCGGGTTGAAGAAGTGCATACCGACGAAGTTTTCCGGGCGCTTGAGGGCTTTGGCCAACAGGCTGATGGAAATGGTCGAGGTGTTGGACGCCAGGATGGCATCGTCCTTGACGTGGTTTTCCACTTCAGCCAATACCGCTTGCTTGACCTTCGGGTTCTCGACAACGGCTTCGACCACCAGGTCTACGTGACCGAAATCACCGTACGACAGCGTAGGACGAATGCCGTTGAGCACTTCAGCCATTTTCGCCGGGGTCATACGACCTTTATCAACGCGGCCAACCAGCAGCTTGGCGGCTTCCGCCAGGCCCTGCTCGATACCGTGCTCGTTGATGTCTTTCATCAGGATCGGCGTACCTTTGGAGGCCGACTGATAGGCAATACCGCCACCCATGATGCCTGCGCCGAGCACGGCAGCCTGCTTCACGTCTTTGGCGATCTTGTCGTAGATCTTGGCTTTTTTCTTCAGTTCCTGATCGTTCAGGAACAGCCCGATCAGGCATTGCGAAGCGGAGGTCTTGGCCAACTTGGCAAAACCGGTAGCTTCCACTTCCAGCGCCTTGTCGCGACCGAAGTTCGCCGCTTTCTGGATGGTTTTGATGGCTTCGACCGGGGCCGGGTAGTTCGGGCCGGCTTGACCTGCCACAAAACCTTTGGCGGTTTCAAATGCCATCATTTGTTCGATTGCGTTCAGCTTGAGCTTTTCAAGTTTCGGCTGACGCTTGGCCTTGTAGTCCAGCTCGCCACTGATAGCACGCTTGATCAGGTCCAGCGCAGCTGCCGCCAGTTGGGCCGGTGCAACCACCGCATCAACGGCACTGACTTTCAGCGCATCTTCAGCACGGTTTTCTTTGCCCGAGGCAATCCACTCAACGGCGTTATCAACGCCAATCAGGCGCGGCAGACGAACGGTGCCGCCAAAGCCTGGGTAGATGCCCAGTTTGACTTCTGGCAGGCCGATTTTGGCGCTGTCGGCCATGACGCGGAAGTCCGCTGCCAGGCACATTTCCAGACCACCGCCCAGTGCAATGCCGTTAATAGCCGCTACAGTTGGAACGTTGAGGTCTTCGAAGTCACTGAAGATTTTGTTGGCTTGCAGGTTGCCCGCGATCAGCTCGGCATCCGGCAGCTTGAAGTTTTCGACGAATTCGGTGATGTCCGCGCCGACGATGAACACGTCTTTGCCGCTGGAAACAATAACGCCCTTGACCGAAGCATCTGCCTTGATCGCATCTACCGCCTGACGCAATTCGTTCAGGGTTAGACGGTTGAACTTGTTGACGGACTCACCCTTGAGGTCGAACTTCAGTTCGACGATGCCACTTTCAAGAGCCGTAACCGTGATGGCTTTACCTTCGTAAATCATCAACTGATCTCCAGGATATGGAAGCTGAACAGTACACGTCGCACGCTAGCGTCTGGCTGGCAATGACGACACCGTCAATGCTCACGCCAATCCACCTGGCACACCCGCCGACGCGATATTCGGGGTTATGCAAACGCTGCCTGCACGGCAAACGCTCGATTCATACGCCCGTTTGATTTGGGTGTCGACACCTTCACGGAAAAGCGATCGATTGTCAATTGTCCAAAACAACGATGACAAAACGACCTTGCGTCTAAATGCCGGATCGTCTGCAACTGTAGCCTTTAACGCATCATGCACGCCGGTGTCCGGCGGCGAGGCCGTCGCACCCCCCTTCAAGCCCATGTTTGAGGCTGCCCCACCGTCATTCGGTTTACGGGCGCCGAGTAATCGAACGGCGCCCACGGCAACGGCTACGCCAATGCTTTAAGTGTTTCGTCTATGGCGACCAACACCTCAGGCTCACCCTTCTCACCCCAATACAACGCGATCATTTGGGTGCTGGCCTCGACCTTGTAGACGTTCGCAGGCAGCTTTCGAAATTGCGCCAGCAGGCGCTCATCGACGCATTCTTCACGCCATTGATTGACCCACATTCGCGGCGCAGATTGCCAATAGCACCACACATCAGGCTTAGTGCTGCGACGCGGACGATGAAATTGTGCGCATGAACCCGGCGGTTCAGGTTCAAGCCAGTGCGGCCATTCCTGAGGGGTCAGTTGCATGGCAAGCCCCATGCGTCGGGCCTCCATGCGCAAGGCCATGCGCCCACTCTGGCGGCGCGAGGGTCGCAGCCACGCCAGCGGGCTCAAAACCAGTGCCAGAATTGACACCACTATCCATACCGTCATATGTGTACTCTCATTAGCTTCAATTAACGCGTTAACCCTGACGTGAACCCAGGCTGTGCAAAAGAGCCATACTCACTCTCAATGACCCTTTACAGGAGCGCCCCACATGCCCACACCACCCAAGCCCTACTCGCATATTCTGGTTGCTGTCGACCTGACTGACGAATGCGACCCGGTGATCTATCGGGCCAGCGCCAGTGCGGCGGCCAATGGCGCCAAGCTGTCACTGATTCATATCGTTGAACCCATGGCCATGGCCTTCGGCGGCGATGTGCCAATGGACCTGTCCCAGTTGCAGCAACAGCAGTTTGAGCAAGCCAATCAGCGTCTGGAACGCCTGATCGACATGTACCCGCAACTGTCCAAAGACAACTGCAAGCTAAAATATGGCCAGCCGCGCCATGAAATCCACGGCTTTGCCAAAGAACACGGCTGCGATTTGATCGTGGTCGGTAGCCACGGCCGCCACGGTTTGGCGCTGCTACTGGGTTCCACCGCTAACGACGTGTTGCATGATGCGCCCTGCGATGTCTTGGCCGTGACCCTGAAACAAACGAATTAAGGCAGCGCCCAACCACAAAAAAGCCCGGCCCCTCGAAGAGAAAGGCCGGGCTTTTTCAGTTCAGCAACCGCTCAATCAGGCATCCAGCTCAGCCCAACGCTCAACCAACTGCTCAAGTTCAGCCTGCAAGGCTTCAAGCTTGGCAATCACTTGCGCCGTTTCAGCCGCTGGACGCTGATAAAACGCCGCGTCAGCCATTTCTGCCTCCACGCCAGCAATGGCCTGCTCTTTAGCATCGATTTGGCCTGGCAACGCTTCCAGCTCGCGCTGCAACTTGTAGCTCAGCTTCTTTTTCGCCGGTGCAGGTGCCGCCGCTGCTGGCGCCGCAGCCGGAGTGACCACCGCCGAGTTCAAATCCGCTTTGCCCGACTTGCTCTCGGTCACGCCCAACAGACGCGGCGAGCCGCCTTGACGCAGCCAGTCCTGGTAACCGCCCACGTATTCGCGAACCTTGCCTTCACCTTCAAAGACCAAGGTGCTGGTGACCACGTTGTCGAGGAATGCCCGGTCGTGACTGACCATCAACACAGTGCCCTGGAAGGTCAACAGCACCTCTTCCAGCAGCTCAAGCGTTTCGACGTCAAGGTCGTTGGTTGGCTCATCGAGTACCAGCAAGTTCGCCGGTTTGCTGAACAGTTTGGCCAGCAACAGACGTGCACGCTCACCACCCGACAGCGCCTTGACCGGCGTGCGGGCACGCTGCGGGCTGAACAGGAAGTCACCCAAGTAGCTGAGGACGTGGCGGCTTTGACCGTCAATGTCGATAAAATCGCGGCCTTCAGCCACGTTGTCGATGACGGTTTTTTCCAGGTCCAACTGGTGACGCAACTGGTCGAAGTAGGCCACGTCAATGCGCGTGCCTTCCTCAATCTTGCCGCTGGTAGGCTGCAAACCGCTGAGCATCAGCTTCAGCAGTGTGGTTTTGCCCGTACCGTTGGCGCCCAGCAGACCGATGCGGTCGCCGCGCTGCAACACCATCGAGAAGTCCTTGATCAGGAACGGACCGTCCGGGTGCGCGAAGCTGACGTTTTCGAGGACCATCACTTGCTTGCCGGACTTGTCAGCCGTATCCAGCAGAATGTTGGCCTTACCGGTGCGTTCACGACGCTCGCTGCGTTCAACACGCAGCGCCTTGAGGGCGCGAACACGGCCTTCGTTACGGGTACGGCGCGCCTTGATGCCTTGGCGAATCCATACTTCTTCTTGCGCCAGACGCTTGTCGAACAGCGCGTTGGCCGTTTCTTCAGCCGCCAGAGTGGCTTCTTTGTGGACCAGGAAGCTGGCGTAGTCGCCGTTCCAGTCGATCAGGCCGCCACGGTCCAGCTCCAGAATCCGGGTGGCCAGATTTTGCAGGAATGAACGGTCGTGGGTAATAAACAGAACTGCGCCCTGGAAGTCCTTGAGGGCCTCTTCCAGCCAGGCGATTGCGCCGATGTCCAAGTGGTTGGTCGGTTCGTCGAGCAGCAGCAGATCCGGTTCGGACACCAGTGCTTGCGCCAACAGAACACGACGACGCCAGCCGCCGGACAACTCAGCGAGGGTCTTGTCAGCAGGCAATTGCAGACGGCTCAGGGTGCTGTCTACCAATTGCTGCAAGCGCCAGCCGTCACGGGCTTCGAGGTCTTGCTGGACGTGCATCAGCTTGTCCAGGTCGGCATCGGTCACGATGTTCTGGCTCAGGTGATGGTACTGAGCAAGCAGCTCACCCACACCGTCCAGACCTTCGGCGACCACGTCGAACACAGTCCGCCCGTCGGCTACCGGCAACTCTTGCGGCAATTCGCCAATCTTGAGGCCGGGTGCGCGCCAAACAGAGCCGTCGTCGGGCTTTTGATCACCTTTTACCAGCTTCATCATGCTGGACTTGCCGGTGCCGTTGCGGCCGATGATGCACACCCGCTCTCCACGGGCGATCTGCCAGGACACCTTGTCCAACAACGGCGTAGAGCCGAAAGCAAGGGACACATCGCTGAATTTGAGCAGGGTCATGAGTTTCTCCAAAAACTGGGCGCGCATTCTACCTGATTTGCGCCCTAAGGCGGCCGGCTATTTATTGTTCAGGCCCCGCTTGCCTCCATTTAGTAGCAAGTTTCGCCGATTGACCGGCAAGGCTTTCACGCGCGACTGGCAAAAGGCTAAGCTACGACGCTATCAGTGCCGGGCGCCCCCTGCACTTGCCACGTTTTTTATCTGTACGGAAGCCACATGCGCAGTCGTCTCTTCAACTTTTTATCCTGCCTGCTTCTCACCAGCTGCGCCGTGCAAGCCGCACAGGCCGCACAGGCCGCAGACTTGACCCAACAACGCCAACTGTACGACGAGGCCAAGCGCGCCTTGGCCAAAGGCGACTCCGGCCCCTACTTTCGCAATGCCGACGCCCTGCGCAGCTACCCGCTGACGCCTTATCTGGCCTATGACGAGCTGACGGCCCGCCTTAAAGGCGCCAGCAATGTCGAAATCGAACAGTTCCTGGCCCAACACGGCGATCTGCCTCAAGCCAACTGGATGAAACTGCGTTGGCTGCGCTGGCTGGCCGAGCGCGGTGACTGGGCGACGTTTGCCAAGTATTACGACTCCAAGCTCAACTTCACCGAACTCGACTGCCTCAACGGCCAGTACCAGCTCGCCCATAACCAAAAAGCAGAAGGCTATGCCAGCGCCGAAAAACTGTGGCTGGTGGGCAAAGCCCAACCGGCGGCATGCGACGCGTTGTTCAGCCAATGGGCGGCCGAAGGCCAATTGACCGAGCAAAAACGCTGGCAGCGCGTAAAACTGGCGGCCGAGGCGCGCAATTACGGGCTGGCCAACACGCTGGCCAATGGCCTCAACACCTTGGGCCCGCAAGCCCGACTGATGATTGAAGTGGCGCAAAAGCCCGACCTCCTGAGCCAGCCTTCGCGCTTTACGCCAGCCAGTGAAGCCATGTCTGACGCTGTCGGTCTGGGACTGCGCCGCCTGGCACGCCAAGACCCGGAAAAGGCCGCGGCACTGCTCGACACCTACGCCACCAACATGCATTTCTCGCGGGACGAAAAAGTCGCCATCGCGCGCGAAATTGGCCTGACGTTCGCCCGCCGCTACGACAGCCGTGGCCTGGACATCATGACCCAATACGACCCCGAGCTGCGTGACAACACCGTCACCGAATGGCGCCTGCGTCTGCTGTTGCGGTTGGCACGCTGGGAAGATGCCTACCAGTTGACCCGCAAACTCCCCGAAGACCTGGCCACCAGCAATCGCTGGCGCTACTGGCAGGCCCGCAGCCTGGAACTGGCCGAACCAAAAAACCCGCAAGCGCAGGTGCTGTTCAAGAGCGTGGCCCGCGAGCGTGATTTCTACGGTTTTCTGGCTGCAGATCGGGCACAGACCCCCTACCAGCTCAATAACAAACCGCTGGTACTCAGCCCGCAACTGATCAACAAAGTGCGCAATACCCCGGGCGTACAGCGCGCGCTGGAGTTCCATGACCGCGGCCAAATCGTGGATGGCCGACGTGAGTGGTATCACGTCAGCCGCCACTTCAACCGTGACGAAATGGTGGCCCAAGCCAAGTTGGCCTATGACCTGAAGTGGTATTTTCCGGCGATTCGCACCATCAGCCAGGCCAAGTATTGGGACGATCTGGACATCCGCTTCCCGATGGCCCACCGCGACACGCTGGTGCGCGAAGCCAAGGTGCGTGGCTTGCACTCCAGTTGGGTGTTCGCCATCACTCGCCAGGAAAGCGCCTTCATGGATGATGCCCGCTCAGGCGTGGGCGCCAGTGGCCTGATGCAATTAATGCCCGCCACCGCCAAAGAGACCGCCAAAAAATTCAGCATCCCGCTGGCCTCACCGCAACAAGTGCTAAACCCGGACAAAAATATCCAGTTGGGCGCGGCTTACCTGAGCCAGGTACACGGCCAGTTCAACGGTAACCGCGTATTGGCTTCAGCGGCATACAACGCAGGGCCGGGGCGCGTTCGCCAATGGCTGCGCGGCGCAAACCACCTGGGCTTTGACGTGTGGATTGAAAGCATTCCATTCGATGAAACCCGCCAATACGTGCAAAACGTGCTGTCTTACTCGGTGATCTACGGCCAGAAGCTCAACGTGCCACAGCCACTGGTGGACTGGCACGAGCGCTATTTTGATGATCAGTGATCGAAACAGCCCACAGGAGCGAGGCCCAATTGCGCAGCGATCGCACACCCGGTGATCGCGGTGCCTGTGGGCACCGCGTTATTCAAGCACCGTGACCGGCATGCCCACTTCCAGCACCCCATTGCTGTCGTTCACCAGGTTCTGGCCGAACATCGTGCCGCCTTCCTGTTTGCGGTAGCTCATCAAGGTCATCAACGGTTCGCGCTGCTCGTCACGCTCGCCGGTTTGCGGATCGATGGTGGTGAGGATGCAACGCGAACACGACTTGACCAGACGAAATTCGACATCGCCAATACGAATGCGCTTCCAGCCGTCTTCGGCAAAGGCTTCGCTGCCTTCGACCACCAGATTGGGACGAAAACGCAGCATGTCCAGAGGTCGGCCGAGCCGGGTCGAAATATCGTCCAGCGAAGCCTGACCGATCAGCAGCAATGGATAGCCGTCCGCAAAGGCTACCTTGTCATCGTCGCGCCCATAACCGGCTTCAGTGGTGCGCGCACGCTCAAGCGGCACATGCACCAGGCGCACCGGGCGCTCGATAAAAGCACTCAGCCAGCGGGCCGCGGCATCGCCAGCATCCGGCACACGCAGGGTGTCGCGCCAAATGGTCACGCCGCGCAGATCCGTGTTGGCATCCGGCACCTCGACATCCAGCGCCGCAGTCCCCGCAGTGCTGAGCGTCAGCCCGCCGCTCGCGTTCCAGAGCGCAGAGAGCTGGCTCATTTTTGGATCGGCGCGCTGGGTCAAAAAACGCCCGGTGGCTTCGTCCACCAGCATCCAGCGTCGATCACCCACCACACCCAACGCGTCCAACCCCACTTGCATCAGGCTCTCACCCTGGCCGGACTTGAGCGGGAAACGATAAATCGAACGTAGATGCAACATGGATCAGCCCCTGCGGAGTAAAACGCCACAGTATACGAGCCGACCCCTCGTGCAAAGAATCAGGCCGGCACTTGATCCAGCACCAAGCGTTGACGCACCACGTCCACTAACTTGTCCGGCTGGAATTTGGACAGGAAGTTATCGCAGCCGACCTTTTTCACCATCGACTCGTTGAAGCTGCCTGACAGCGAGGTGTGCAACACCACATACAGGCCGCGCAAACGCGGGTCGTTGCGGATCTCAGTGGTCAGGCGGTAGCCGTCCATCTCAGGCATTTCGGCATCGGTGAAAATCATTAGCAGCTTGTCAGTCATGACCTCCCCTGAATCCGCCCAGCCTTTGAGCATGTTCAACGCTTTGAGGCCATCGCTGGCGACGTGCATTTTGACGCCCAACTGCGAGAGCGTTTCGCGCAACTGCGACAGCGCTACTTTGGAGTCATCGACCAACAGCACTTCGCGGCCTCGCGCATGCTCAAGAATCGGGTCCTCCAACGTTTCACGGGAGACTTTGGCGCTGTAAGGCACGATTTCGGCCAGCACTTTTTCGACGTCAATAATCTCGACCAACTGCTCGTCGACCTTGCTGATAGCGGTCAGGTAATGCTGGCGCCCGGCACTGGTAGGCGGGGGCAAAATGGCTTCCCAGTTCATGTTGACGATCCGGTCTACACCGCCGACCAGAAACGCCTGCACCGAACGGTTGTATTCGGTCACGATAATGGTGCTGTCAGGCCCCGGCACCAGCGGGCGCATGCCGATGGCTTGCGACAAGTCGATGACGGGCAAGGTTTGACCGCGCAAATTGACAACACCACAGACAAACGGATGACGCTGCGGCATCAGGGTCAGTTTTGGCAGTTGCAGGACTTCTTGCACCTTGAACACGTTGATCGCGAACAACTGGCGACCCGCCAGGCGGAACATGAGAATTTCCAGTCGGTTTTCGCCAACCAACTGTGTGCGCTGGTCTACCGAGTCGAGGATGCCGGCCATGAATAACTCCTGGGCGTGGGTGCTGAATGTCTAGCGTTATCGGCAGAATCACAGGGAGCTTAACCCCGAAAAGAAATCTACCCACCGAAAGTGATGGCACTTTAATATCACGGCATGTAATTATCCGCATGCCTTCTCGATCAAACGCCGCTCACCCCCTCCCCATGTCGTTATGCCCTAAGGGATTCCCCTAGGGGCAATCAGGCCTGACCTGATATTCGTGCTATCCAATTGCCATTATTGTGACCCCCTTCGCATTATATGAATCACGGCGGGAACTTTTCATTCTTGAAACAGCGCTGTCTGAGCGGCAACTTGCACTAAGGCATTGCGAATTTTTGAACGTTTAATGCGTCTTTTTTCAACCCCTCAAAGTGATCAGTTCAACTTAAAGTCACCCTGACGCTGCCCCTCTGTACCACGCCTGTTCGTGGCGTTGGCAGAATGAGTACGGACATTCACTTAAATGGCGTTCTAGCAGAGTGAGACGATGCATGTTCAATGGCAAAACACGGCCGTTAGCGCTAGCAGACTTTTTAATTGAAGCTCAAGTGTTGTTGACCACGGCAGAAGAATGCCTGAGTCACTTAAAACTGATCCACGACGATGAAGATGCGATCAATTGCATGCTGGGGACGCTGTCAAAACTTGAAAGGCGCGCCAAGGCACTGGCCATCACCCCGGTAGCCGGATTTTGCCGCGCCCTGCGGACGCTCCTCAAACAAGCCAATAGCCTGGGCACGCTGCGCGACAAGACGGTGGCGACCCTCAGGGACTGCTTCAGTCTGTTGGCCTGGCAAGTCGAACTGATTGACCTCAAAACAGGCCAATTGGTGCTGGACGATACCGAGCAAGTGATGCTGATTGCCACGTTTGCGGCGCAGATCGCTGACCCCTCCTGTCCGCCGGTGGCAAACGAGTAAATACATGCCGCTGATGCGCAACCGGTGCAGCGACACGCCAAACCTTGGCTGTCCCGGCCCACCCTCGACCGCAGGCGACGTTTAGAGTGACATCAACGCCGCTCTACACTTGCGCATTGCGTAATACCTAGCAACTAAACACATGTTCTTCCACGCATTAACGCTGTAAGAACAACCGGCAGGTCGCTAACTAAGGCGAACAAACACCGGGGAACTTAACGGGCAGCAAAGGCGACCTGCTTTAAATGAAGTGATACCATGCGCGCCGCCCATTGAGCCGGATACCTGCGAAGTAACAGGTTCAGGTGTCGCCTCAATTATCCATTTACGACCGTGTAACTCTAAACCTGGCACTCCCCTGCCAGGTCCTTCAGCGAACACCATTGGCTCCACACGCTATGCACGCCAGCCTCAAGTCATTCAAGCCCTGGTTGCCCACGGGTAAAACTGCTCGCCGGCTGACAGCGCTGCTCTGTCTGTGCTCGGCCACATCGAGCATCATCGTCTACCTGACCTCCGCGACATTGCCAAGCGCGTTGATGCTGCTCGATCTGGCGGCCCTGGGCAGCGTCTGGTGGTTGCACCGCGACTCACGCAGCGCCATCAAACTGCAACCCAAAGAGCTGGCGGCGCGGCTGATTCAGGTTCAGGAAAGTGAACGTCAACACCTCAGCCGCGAACTGCATGATGACATCGGGCAGCTCCTGACCGCCGCCACCTTGCAAATCCGCTGGCTGCAACGGCGCGTGCCCGAAGACTTGCAAGGCCATTGCCTGGGCCTGTGCAATGTGCTCGAAGAAACCCTGACCAAAGTGCGCGACGTGTCTGCCGCGTTTAACCCTCGGCAAATCGCAAGCTTGGGAATTGAAGTCAGCTTGCGTGCGCACTTGATCAAAACGCTGGAAAACACGTCGCTGCACTGGACCTTTGAATGCCACCAGCGCCTGACCGACCTGCACGAAGACATGGCATTCGCCCTGTTTCGCGTCACCCAAGAGTCCGTCACCAACGTGCTGCGCCATGCCAAGGCAACCAATCTGGTGGTGCAACTGCGTCGCCAGGCCGATGGCATGAAGCTGACGGTACACGATGATGGTGCAGGCTTCATGCCAGCCAGAAACCCCAGCCAGGCAGGCCAACGCGGCATGGCCGGGATGCTTGAGCGGGTTGAACAACTGGGCGGCAGCATCCGTGTCATCAGTGAGCCCGGGGCGGGCACTCAAATCGACGTGCTGCTGCCGTGGCCACGTCGCACGCGCGAACGCGCCAGCCTGAGCAAAAACCGATGACCTGTAACCTGCTGTTGGTGGATGACCATCTGTTGATTCGGGCCGGGGTCAAAGCACTGATCAACGACTTGCCGGGCTACGCGGTCATTGGTGAGCTGGATGACGGCGGGCAATTGCTGGAAGTGGCAGAACGGCTGCACCCGGACATCATTCTGCTCGACCTGTCGATGCGTCATACCGGTGGCCTCGAAGCGCTGCGCCGACTCAAGGCGACCCTGCCCCTGAGCAAAGTGCTGATACTGTCCATGCACACCGACCCGCAATTGATCATGCAAACCCTTGAAAGTGGTGCCCACGGCTACTTGCTCAAAGACACCAGTGCCGTGGAGCTGGAGCAAGCACTGGGTGCGCTGCGCCATAACGAGCGTTACTTGAGCCCGGCCATTGCACATACCGTGATCAATCAAGCGCTCAACCGGGGGTCGGGGCATGCCGCCCTTCAGGCCAAAAACCACAACCTGACCGAACGCCAACTGGAAATCCTGCGGCTCATCGTGCGGGGTAAATCCACCCGCGAAATTGCCTGTGGCTTGGGCCTGAGCATCAAAACCGTGGAGACCCACCGCGCGCACGTCATGAAGCGCCTGCACATCCACGACGTGGCAGGGTTGGTGCTGTTTGCCGTGCGCGAACAAATCATCAGCCTGGATGACTGAGCAGCGGCGAGCCTTGCGGCAAATGCACCTTTAACGCGCCCTTGCGCACGGCAAAGCGCCGGGCGTGCCCCGTCATCGGCTCACCGTCCAGATTGATCGACAGCCCCTCGGCCGACGTGATCTCAACCCAGGGCATGCGCGCACGCACGAACAGGTTGTCGATCCCCCACCCCCCCTCCATCAGCCCTTTGAGCGTGCCAACGACTTCCTGCGGGGCCGGCAAAATGCTGATGTCCAGCAGGCCATCATCGGCTACAGCGTCAGGGCACAGTTCGTGCCCTCCGCCTGCCTGGCGTCCGTTACCAATGCCCAACGCCAGCAGTTCGCCCTTCCAGTAGAAGTCGGGACCTTGCAGCTCGGCATGCGCAGCATGCAACTCGCTGAAACGCGACAGCCCGGTAAACAGATACGCCGCGCCACCCAAGACTTTTTTCAAGTCCTCGGATGTGTTGGCCGTGACCTGGCTGCCAAAGCCACCGGTGGCCATGTTCAAAAACAGCTCGCCCCCGGCATCACCCAAATCAATAGGGCGCGCCGATGTGTCGAGCAAGGCCAGCGCTTTCGCAGGTTCCAACGAAACGCCCGCTGCCCGCGCGAAGTCATTGGCCGTCCCCAGGGGCAGCAACACCAGGCTGGCCTCAGTCCGGGCCTGCACCATTGCTTCAGCGATATCACGCAACGTGCCATCGCCCCCGCCTGCGATCAGGTGGGTATACCCCGCCTCCAGAGCCTCGCGCACCAAACGCTGGGCATCACCGGCCTCCCACGTCACCCGCACCGCCAGCTCCCAGCCTTGGGCGCGTTGCTGCTCAACGGCGGCACGCACGTCTTCGTTGAGTGCCTGCTTGCCATGCAAGATTAAAAAAGCCTTTCCTGCGCTCATTCATCGTCCCTCAAATGTGAGTCTGGCCTTTTGGACAACAACCAAATGAAAACGGCCTGCGTTTTTTTTATTCGTCACGTTGCCCTGCCCGCCGGGCCGAAACACGGTTTTAAAAAAAGGATCGCGTTTTTCGATTCGCGACAAACTGTTTCATGTTCTTTACTACTGTCTAGACGCGAAAAAAGCCCTTCAGGCGATAGGTATAAGCCTGAATACAAGGGGTTGAGCAATCTTTCCCCCAAAAAAACAAACGTGTCTAGACTCCAGACCACACACAAAGTGCCAAATAAAGCCCCATAAAAAACACAATTAGCCGTTGCGCCGACTGCCTCTAAATTAGCGTTTTTGCAGCATGGATGAGTGACATTGCTTTGCGGTCCGTCCCCCGCCACGGGGGCGATTAAGAAGGGATACTTATGCGCTTGCAGCCCGTTGACAGTTTGTCCCTTACCCGGCCGAGCATGGTCGAGTACTTCTTGCTAGCCATTCGGCTGGTACATGGGGTTACTGCGATTTTGCCAGGCCTGTTGCTGCTGTTTTATTTGCGCGACCAACACCCTGAAGCCACCAAAAGTTATTTCGCCGTGCTGATTTTTTTCGGTGTGGTCAGCGTGCTGTTCTTTCAAGCTCTGGGCGTCTATGCCGAAAACATTTTCAGTAACCGCTGGCGCCTGCAACTCACACTGTTCGCCTGGTCTGCGGCGTTTTGCCTGCTGCTGTTCATGCACCGCGCACTGGACTTGTTCAACTTCATCTCCAACGGTGAGTTAGTGGTGTGGTACTTGGGCAGCCTGGTGTTATTTGGCGTTGAACGCATGATTTTGCTGACGCTGTTCAAGCGCTTGATGAGCCGTGGCATTTTTTTGCAGCAAGCGGTGATTTTGGGCGCCACCGAAAACGGGGTGCGCCTGGCCGAATACCTGGCCCAGCATCAGGACATTCGTTCCGGTGTCATCGGCTTTGTCGATGACCGCGTGGCCCGCCTGCCAGACACCGTCGCCCACCTGCCCTTGCTCGGTAACACCCAGGATCTGGAAAAAATGATCCGCGAAGAAAAGGTCACGCAAATTCTGGTCGCGCTGCCCTGGTCGGCTGAAAACCGGCTGGACTACATCATTCGCAACCTGCGCAAATTCCCGGTCAACGTGCTGCTGGTGCCCGACATGATTGCCTTTCGCCATGCGCACAACCGCATCAGCGAAGTCGCCAACCTGCCGATGTTTAACGCCTCCGAGGTGCCGCTGCGGGGCTGGTCGCCGGTATTCAAACGCATTGAGGACATGGTGCTGTCGACCCTCGCGCTGATCCTACTGTCACCGATCATGCTGCTGGTGGCGCTGGCGATAAAAATCGACTCCCCCGGCCCCGTCCTGTTTCGTCAGAAACGCTACGGCTATAACAATCGCCTGATTGAGGTGTTCAAGTTTCGTTCGATGTACCAAAACCAGTCAGACTTCACCGCCGACAAACAAACCACGCGCGGCGATCCGCGTGTCACACGGGTCGGGCGTTTTATCCGCAAAACCAGCCTTGATGAATTGCCGCAACTGTTCAACGTGTTCGCCGGCAGCATGTCGATGGTCGGCCCGCGCCCGCATGCCACGGCCACCAAAGCGGCAGGCATTTTATTTGAAGAGGCCGTGCAGGAATACACCTCACGCCATCGGGTAAAACCCGGCATCACCGGCTGGGCACAAATCAATGGCTATCGGGGCGAAACCGACACCCTGGAAAAGATCGAAAAACGTGTCGAGTTCGATCTCGAATACATCGAAAACTGGTCGGTGTGGTTTGACCTGTACATCCTGTTCCGCACAGTCCCGGCGGTAATCATGACTAAAGAGGCGTTCTGAATGAGCACACTCATTCCCTGCATTATCGCCGGCGGTGCCGGCACGCGACTGTGGCCGGTGTCACGTGAAGCCATGCCCAAACCGTTTATGCGCTTGCCTGACGGTGAAAGCCTGCTGCAAAAGACCTTTCGCCGCGCCACCGGTTTGCGCGGTGTGGGGCAGTTACTGACCGTCACCAACCGCGAGGTGTTTTTTCGCACCCTGGATGACTATCGCCAGATGAACAAAGGCGCGGTCGAGCTGGACTTCATCCTCGAACCCTTTGGCCGCAACACTGCGCCTGCCATTGCGGCGGCGGCCTTGCATGTGGCCCAACGCTATGGCGCAGACGCACAGCTGCTGGTGTTGCCTGCCGACCACCTGATCAAAGACATCGAAGCCTTCGGCAAAGCGGTCGACAGCGCGCGGCAATTGGCCGACGAAGGCTGGCTGGTGACGTTCGGCATTTTACCGACCAAGGCCGAAACCGGGTTCGGCTACATCGAGAAAGGCCAAGCGCTGAACGGCGACGCGTATCAAGTAGCCCGCTTCGTTGAAAAGCCCGATGCAGCTACCGCGCAACAGTACCTGGACGGCGGCCATCACTTGTGGAACGGCGGCATGTTTTGCATGCGCGTCGACAGCGTGTTGCGTGAGTTCAAGCAACACGCGCCCGACGTACTGGCGGCGGTCAGCCACTGCCTGGAACACAGCCAAGTATTCCAGGGCAAACAGGAAGTCCACCTCGAACTGGACAGCACCACCTTTGCCCTCGCCCCGGATATTTCCATCGATTACGCGTTGATGGAGCGCTCGCAAAAAGTCGCCGTGGTGCCATGCAGCCTGGGCTGGAGCGACATCGGCTCGTGGGAAGCGGTGCGCGAACTCAGCCCCGCCGACGCCAATGGCAATCAGTGCAACGGCGAAAACGTGCTGCACGATGTGCACAACTGCTACATCGATTCGCCCAAACGCCTGGTGGGCGGCGTCGGCCTCAACGACCTGATTATCATCGACACCCCGGACGCCCTGTTGATCGCCGACTCAAAACGCAGCCAGGACGTGAAGTACATCGCCCAGACGCTCAAGCGTCAGGGCCACGACGCCTATCGCCTGCATCGCACCGTGACTCGCCCGTGGGGCACTTACACCGTGCTCGAAGAAGGCCGGCGCTTCAAAATCAAACGCATTGTGGTCAAGCCGCAGGGCACCTTGTCCCTGCAAATGCACCACCACCGCAGTGAGCACTGGATTGTGGTCAGCGGCATGGCCAGGGTCACCCATGGCGACGACGAATTTCTGCTCGACACCAACGAATCCACCTTTATCAAACCGGGTAAAACCCACCGCCTGGTCAACCCCGGGGTGGTTGATCTGGTGATGATCGAGGTGCAAAGCGGTGAGTACCTGGGCGAAGACGACATCGTGCGTTTCACTGACATTTACGGGCGTGTGCCCGTCGACGCCAGCAAAAGCTGAATCAGGCTGTTCGATTGCCAATGACCCGCAAGGGCGCTGTGACCATGCATGCCAGGAAGCGCAAACAATGAAAAAAGTCCTGCTGATGTTGAGTGTTGTGTTGCTAAGTGCGTGCAGCCTGCCGTCCAAAGTGGCGTTGCCTGACGACGAGGTATTACGCGAAGGCCATCGCGCCGGCCTGGCCCTGGCGGGCAAGCCGCTGCCCCTGGAACGTATCCGCGCAGGCGACACGTTGCGCATTGTCCGTAATACCGGTGAAGCGCCCTCTATCTCGGCGTTTACCGCCAACTCGATCTATGAACTGACACTGTTTAACGTGCGCACCGACGGCACGTTTTCTTACCCCTACATTGGCAGTGTCAAAGCGGCGGGCATGACCCCGGACCAGCTCACCACGGTGCTGGAAAAAAAGCTGACCCACGTTTATCAAGACCCGTCGCTGACCATCAACTTCTCGCAAACGCCCAGTAACACGGTGTACGTAGGCGGGGCGGTACACAACCCGGCCACCTTGCAAGTCAACATAGCCACCACGCTGGAGCAGGCCATTGTGGGCGCTGGCGGCGTGCAGCCGGTGGGCGACAGCAACAACGTTGCCCTGCTGCGCCAAGAGGATGACGGGCGCTACAACACCTACTTTTTTGATTACAAAAACTCCATTGCCCGTGGCAATGGCATGCAAGCACCGGTTCTGCTGCAACGCGGCGACGTTGTGTTTGTGCCCAAGTCGTCAGTGGGCAATGGCATCGAGTGGGTCGATCTCTACCTCAACCAATTGATTCCGTTTACCAAATCAATTGGCATCGGGGCGTCCTACGAACTGCGTAAAAACGACAATAACTAATCGCCAAAGGACTGCCGACATGATCAATATCCGTTCTTTCCGCGATTTATTGCGCCTGTTCTTCATCTTCAAGCGCGAAGTCAAAATCACCGTGCTGGTGACGTTCATCATCATCGTGCTGGGTGCGTTCCTGCTGCCCAACCGCTTTGAGTCCACCGCGCTGTTACTGGTTAAACCCGGCCGCGATACCAGCACCTTGCCGATTGAAATTGCCGACCGCCAGGCGGTGGTCATCCCCAGCGCCATGCGCGACCCGATCATCGATGAAGAACGCATCCTCACCGGGCGCCCGATTGTGCGGATGGTGGCCGAGAAGTACCTCGATGACCTGTCACGCCAGCCGCAACCTACCGGCGTGGTGGCCACGGTCAAAAATGCGCTGAAGGCCACCGTGCAGGGCCTGGTTGATATCGGTCGCGGCTTTTTGCAAATGCTTGGGCTGGTCGAGAAGCAAACCCCGGTCGAGCGTCTGGCCGAGCAACTGAGTAAGAACTTCAGCGTGACCCACGCCCCCGGTTCTTCGGTGATGGAGGTGAGTTTTACCTGGAATGATCCCGAGGTCGCACAACAGGTGGTCAAAACCTGGATCGACCAATACGAGCAAGAGCGCACCTCGACCATGGGCCGCAAGAGCTTGTACGGTTTCTATGAAGCAGAAGCGGCATCCACGCAAGCGCGCATCCTCGACCTTCAGCGCCAGATCGAAACCATCCTCAACCAACTGGGGGCGGTGAGCATCACTGAGCGCCTGAACGACATCGCTCGCAACCTCAACAACCTCAAGGGTGAGCACCTCAACACCACCCGCGCCGTGGCCTCGACCCAAAGCGGTCTGGACACCATTCAAGCGCAGCTCAACAGCATGAAAAAAGAGATCAGCATCGGGCGCCAGATCAGCATAAACCCCGACCGTCAAGACTTGGCCCAACGCATCAATGCCAAGCTGATCGAACGTCAGGAGATGACCCGCACCTTCAAAGAAACCGCACCGCCGGTCAAAGCGCTGGACGCTGCCATCGCCAACCTGCAAGCCCTGCTCAACAGTGAAAAAGCGGTGGTGCAACGCAGCGAAAACCTGGCCCCCAACCCGGTATTCACGCGTCTGCAAAACAGCTTTGCCGACCAGCAAGCCAGCCTCAGCCGCCTGAAAACCCAAGCGGCCCAGCAAAAGGTGCAACTTGAAAAGCTTGAGCAAGACCGACGAGAAGCGCTGGCCCTGGAGCCTGAGCTGTCGCGTTTGCAGCGCGAATTGGCGGCGGCTGAAAAAAGCTTCGCGCTGTACAGCGACAGCACCGAAAAAGCCCGGATTGACCGTGAACTGGACAAGAGCCGCATTAGCAACATCGCGGTGATTGAACAAGCCACGCTCAACCCTAACCGTGTGTTCCCCAAAAGCCTGCTGATGCTGTTTTTGGCGATCCCGATCAGCCTCGCGGTCGGCTTGCTGGCGCTGTACTTCTTCTACCTGCTGGATCAGCGCATCCACGACGGCGACCACATCGAAGAGCGTTTCGGGGTCAAGGTCTGGACCAGCCTGCAAGACCTCAGCGACAAGCAGCCGCAACGGCGCAGCGCCTTTATCGCCAGCATGTACCGCTTGTATGGCGTACTGCCGCTGGAGCAAGTGGCCGAGCGCGGCCTGAGCATCGGGTTGACCTCGGCGCGTAAAGGCGAAGGCGTGAGCTTTGTGATTGAGCACCTGCGCGAACTGCTGGTGGAACGCGGCCATCAAGTGCGCGTCAACGGCGTTGGCCCTGCGGCACCGGGCGAAATCCTGCTGCTGGATGCCTCAGGTTTCTTCTCCAATCAGGAAGCGTTCGTGATTCTGCGTCAGGCCGACCTGATTTGCCTGATCGTGGAAGCCGAAAAAACCACCGTGCCTATCCTGCAAACCGCGCTCAATACGCTCAATACCGCGTTCAAGCGTGTGGACGGGATCATCATCAACCGCCGTCGCTTCGACATCCCCGAAAAGGTGTTGAACGTCCTGGCCCGCATTCGGGGTAAAGCCTGATGCACATTGCCCTGCTTGCGCCATTGGCGCCTGAACAAAACGGAATTGCCGACTATGCAGGGCACCTCAAGGCCGCCCTGCTGAGTCAGGGCATTGAAGTCAGCACGCCGCTGGCCGGCATTGGCAACGACCCCGAGCGCGCCGTGCAACGGGTGGCGAGCACCGATTGGCGCGGCATCGATCTGGTGCACGCCGAGTTGGGTGGTGGGCGTTTGGCCGAGTTTCATGCCCTGCGCGCATTACGCCAGCGTTTTGCAAAATTACCCCTGACCGCCACCGTGCATGATCCTGAGCGTCTGGTGTGGCGCCGGGCCAAGCTGCCGTGGCCGTTGTCGCTGGCCAGCCGCCTGCCCTCCCCACTGCCACAAATGGCCACGGTACTGGCTGATCCGTTGTGCCTGTATGAAGAGCGGCAACTGGCCCGCAACCTGACGCGTCTGGTGACGCTGACCCAATCAGGCGGCGATTGCCTCAAACAGCGCATGGGCCTGCACGCTGAACAAATGGTGGTCATCCCCCACGGCAATCTGTTGATCCCGCCCGCGCCCATGCCAGCCCTTGATCCGCTAAAACTGCTGTACTTCGGCTTCATTTATCGCGGCAAGGGCATTGAAGACTTGCTTGAAGCGCTGGCCATGACCTTCACGCAAAAACCCGAACTCAAACAGCACCTGACGCTGACGCTGGCCGGGGGCAGCGAGCCGGAAATGGCCTTCGAGTCGGGAGGCAGTTATCTGCACTTGTTGCGCCAACGCATCGAACAACTGGGGCTGGAGAAGAGCATCGAATGGCACCTGGATTTACCGGCCAGTGAAATCGCCAAGGTCATCCAGGCCCATCACGTCATGGTGCTGCCGTACCGCGAGTCAAGCAAACTCAAGCTGCTGGGCCAACTGCGCGGCACCAGCGGTGCGTTGTCATGGGCAGCCGCCTGTGGGCGCGGAGTCATCACCTCGGATGCTCGCTCCTTTGCCGAAGAGGTCGACCACGGCAATGGCGTGATCTACCCCCAAGGCAACGTGGCGGCATTGGCGGCTGAATTGGGCCACCTGTGTGCCGATCCGCAGATGGCGCTGCGCTGGGCCGAACACGCGCAAAAAATCGGCGACGAACGCGTGTGGAGCGAAACCGCCAAACGTTTTCATCAGATGTTCAAATCCGCCTGCTGGGGACGCACTCATGTGGCGTAAACCTGTAATTTGGCTGCTCCTGCTGCTGCTCGTGGCAGTGGGTGTCAGTCTGTTGCCGTGGAGCCCGCCCGCCGAAGCCGAAGGCACCACCTTGCGCGGGCCACGCCCCATTGAGTGGAAAGACTTCCTGGGGGTGAATGCGCAGTTTCAATACTTCCCCCAGCCGGTGTATGAAAAACAGATGCAGCGCCTCGACGAGCTGGGGCTCGACTGGGTACGCCTGACCATTCACTGGGCCATGATCGAGCCTGAAGAAAACCAGCTGCAACTGGCCCCGCTCGATGGTGTGATGCAGGCCATCAGCGCCCACCAACTCAAAACCCTGGCGTACCTGGTCGGCTCGGCACCCTTCGCCAGCAGCCTGCCAGAGGGCGCCCAGGTCAACGATCAGTACCCGCCCAAAGACTTCAACGTATTTGCCCAGCGCATGCAGATGCTGGCCCAGCGCTACCCGCAGGTGAATGTGTGGCAGGTGTGGAACGAGCCCAACATCATGTGGATGCCACAGGCCGATCCCGACGCGTACTACCGCCTGCTGACCACTACCGCCGACGCTCTGCGTGCGCAACTGCCAGGGCAACAGGTCGCCACGGCTGGCATGGCGTACTACAGCCAGATGCCCAAGCAAGAAGGTCTGATGCTGCAAAAACTGCTGGAAAAAGGCTTGGCCGAGCAACACCTGATCACCGCCTATCACCCTTATTCTCAGTACCCCGAAGGTGACAACCCGGCGGACAAGGACTTCTTGACCCGCTCCAACTTCCTCAACAATGCCTTGCACGCCAAAGGCATCGCGCAGGTCTGGGCCACCGAATGGGGCTGGTCGAGTTACAACGGCCCCAAAGAAATGCAGCTGCTGATTGGCGTGGACGGGCAAGCCGACTACACCCTGCGCCGTCTGGCCTTGATGAGCGCGATGGATTTCCAGCGCATCTTCCTGTTTAACCTCAGCGATCTGGACCGACGCGCCAGCCCGCGTGATCAGTTCTACGGATTGCTCGATCTGCAAGGCAACCCCAAGCCTGTGTATGTGGCGCTGCAACACTTTTTCAACGTCACAGGCCCACGTATCGACCCGGCGGATGCACCCACCGTCGAGGGCGCGCCGAGCGATCTGTACAGCATTGGCTGGACCCGCAGCGACGGCAAACGCCTGTGGATGTTCTGGAGCGCCAGCGGTGAACAGGTGCACTTGCCCGGCATCACCCAGGCCACGCTGTACAACCCGCACGATGGCAGTGAAACCCCGTTGAGCGATGCATCGGCAATCACGGTGCCGCTTAAAACCAGCCTGCAACTGTTGGTATGGACACCATGAACATACTTTGGACGCTGCCCTACTTACCGTGGCCCACCACCAGCGGCGGCAAAACCCGCCAGTACCATCTGCTGCGCAGTCTGGCGGCACGCGGGCATCGCATCACCTTGCTGGTGCAATCCAAAACGGTACTCGACGCTGACACCCGTGCCGCACTTGAGCCGTTTGTCGAGCGGTTGATCGTCATGCCCAGACGCCCCTTACGCAGCCTGAAAACATTACTGGCCGTGGCCCTCGCGCCCTACCCCATGCTGGCCGCGATCAACGGCGTCAGCGCGCCGCTTGAGCAGCAGTGGAGTGAGCTGCTGCAAGCACCGTGGGACGTGATCCAGATCGAGCACAGCTACAGTTTTCAACCGTTCGAACGTGCGCTGAGTGCGACCGGGCGCGATTTTATCCTCACCGAACACAACGTCGAATCCGCCTTGGGCGCGGCCAGCTACGACCGGCTGCCCGGTTGGTTCAAGCCGTTTACCTCCTATGACCAATGGCGTTACCGGCGCTGGGAAAAACGCGTGTTCGGGCTGGCAAAGGAATTAATCGCCGTCACTGAACAGGACGCTCACACCCTGCGTCAACTGACACACACGCCGGTGTCGGTGGTGGTCAACGGCGTCGACAGCGCCCATTACGCAGCGGTTCAGCCGGACGTGCACAGCCAGCGCCTGCTGTTTGTCGGCAATTACGAATACCACCCCAACGTGGATGCCGTGGAATGGGCGCTGGACAGCATTTTGCCGGCGCTGTGGGCGCTCAACCCGAACGTGCGGTTCGCTATTTGCGGCTTTGGCTTGCCCCACGATTGGCGCCAGCGCTGGCCGGACCCACGCATCGAATGGCAGGGCTTTGTGCCCGATTTGCGCGACCTGCAACGCCAGGCCGCAGTGTTTTTTGCCCCGCTGCGTCAGGGCGGCGGCTCCAAGCTTAAAGTGCTCGAAGCGATGGCTGCCGGTTTGCCGGTGGTCACCACCGGGCAGGGCACGTCAGGTTTGAAGGTCATCAACGGCGACCACTACCTGGGCAGCGAAAACCCTCAGGAACTGGCGCAATTGTTGAACGTGGCGCTCAGCGATCCTGCGCTCTTGCAGCGCATCGGCGAGGCCGGGCGTGCTTACGTCAGGGCCGAGCACGACTGGTCAGTGGCCGCGGCCCAGCTGGAACAGGTTTACACCCGTCTTCCCTCCTTAAAAGAAGAAGTCAGCGTATGCGCATAGGTCTGGATTACCGCCCCGCAGCGGGCTACGGCAACAGCGGCATTGGTCGTCAGGCGCTGGCACTGGAAGCCGCATTGCGCGCGCACCCCGAGGTGCAGTTGCAGTTGTTTGGCGTAGCGCCCGAAGATCACCTGCTGCGCCGTCGCGTGCATTGCCCGCGCTGGGGTTCACCCTTGCAAGGGGTGCATCGGCTGCCCAGCCGTTTGCGTTTCGAAGGCGGCTTCCTGCCGGGTGCCCTGCGCGAAGCCGGGATCGACATCCATATCTGCAATTTCAACATGGGCTTGCCGATAGGGGCCAAACCACCCGGCATGCGCTACGTGCTGCAACTGCACGACCTGTTCCAACTGACGCACACCAACCACCACGGCTCACGCCTCAAGGCTAAGGTGTACCGCACCAGCGACAAACTCTCGATCGGCCACTCGATCAAGGTCGCCGACCGGATCTGGACCCCTTCGCAATACACCGCCGACGAAGTGGTCAAACTGTTCCCCGAAGCCAAAGGCAAAGTACGGGTGCTGCCCAACCTGGTGAGCGGCTTTGTCGGTGAGCCGGCCGACATCACCGACCTCAACCTGCCACCGCGTTACTGGCTGGCGGTGGGCACCCGCGAGCCGCGCAAAAACATCCCGTGGCTGGTCAGCGCTTGGCACGCCGCACGCCAACGCAGCGAACACGTACCGGAATTAGTGCTGGTAGGCGCACGCGAACACCTGCCCCAGCCGTTGCAACAATTGCCCGGCCTGCACTTTTTAAGCGACCTGACAGACGCGCAATTGCACGCCGTTTACCAGCAGGCCGAACGCCTGTGGCAACCCTCTTTCGCCGAAGGCTTTGGCTTGCCGGTGATCGAAGCCTTGAGCGTGGGCACTTCGGTGGCCGTGGCCAGTGGTTCGGCGCTGGATGAAATCACCCCGCCTGACAGCCCGCGTTTTTCGCCCACCGACAGCTACGCCCTGACCGAATTGATGCTGACACTGGCGACCCAAGGTCCCCAAGCCCCTGAACAGATGAAAGCCTGGGCCACCCGCTACGCTGACGATGCCTATCGCCAGCGCTTCAATGAGCTGCTGGAGGAGCTTCGCTAATGCCCTTGGCACTCCCGCTTGCAGTGTTGTTCAGCCTGCTGTTCGGGCTGATGGTCTGGGTATTGCCGCCGCTCAGCGTCATCGTGTTGATGGTCGGTGTGGCGGGCGTGGTGACGGTGCTGCGCCACCCTTTGTGGGGGCTATTGCTGTTTGGCGTGCTGGCGACGTTTTTGCCGTACACCACGATCAATATCGGCTTTCGCACCACCGTGTCCGAGCTGCTGATCCTGCTGGTGTGGGGCAGCGTGCTGGTGCAAAAAATGCTCAACCATCTGGGACCTGCGCCCAAGCTGATGCGCACCGAACGCTGGGTATTGGCGCTGATGCTGTTCAGTGCATTGCCGTTTATCGTCGGTCAGTTGATGGTGACCGCCGAAGGTAACGGCCCGGTGAACTGGGTGCGCTGGTTGCTGAACCTGTCCGTTCTGTTTTTGGTGCCGCGCCTGCTCGATACGCCCAAGGCCCGCGAGCAGATGGTCATCGCGCTGCTGCTGGGCACCCTGTTCTTGCTGCTGCTGTCGATCCCGGTGTACGTGCGCGACCGCTCAGCCAGCGGTATTACGTCGATCCTCGGGCACTTGGGGTATGGCGGGGTGAGCATGCTCGATGATCGCTTGCAGTCCTTCACCACGCGCATGAGTTCACCGTGGATGCACCCCAACGTCACTGGCGGCGCCATGGCGCTGCTGGTGCCGCTGGCCCTGTGTTTCGGCGTGACCCGCCGTGGCTGGCCCAAAGCGCTGGGCATCAGCGTCGCGGTCTTGGGCATTCTTGCACTGGCCATGACCGGCTCACGCGGCGCCTTGATCAGCATGCTGGTGGTGCTGGTCTGGTGCGCGGCCAAGCGGGTGCCTTACACCGGGCGCATGCTGTTTGCCGGTGTCGCTGCAATGTTCGTGCTGCTGTTGGTGTACCCACCATTACAAGACCGCCTGGCGGATATTTTTTCAACCTCCGACAGCGGCAGTACCAGCGTGCGCCTGGACGAATACCGCGCCTTCCCCAGAGCCATCGCCACCTTTCCTCTGGGCATTGGTTTCAAGGTTGAAGCGGGCGTTGCGGGCACCGGGCTGCTGGGTATCTCCAACCTGTTTCTCAACTTCATGTACAAAACCGGGCTGCCCGGCATGCTGCTGTTCATTGGCGTGGTAGTGAGTTGGTGGCGCGCCGTGCGCCCTCAACAAAGCACCCTCGTCCTGAGCGCAGACAATGCGATCTGGTTCGGCACCACAGTGGGCATTTTGGCCGCGTTGGTCAGCGGCCTGTTCGACCACTACTTCAGTTTCACTCAAGTATTGATCGCGCTGTTCTGGTTGATGCTCGGCCTGAGCCTGCACGAAGCCAAGCGCCTCAAACACAACGCCTCGACGCCCCTTTCAGGAGTTCGCCCATGAAGCACCGTCTTTTTCACTCGCGAAACCTGCGCCTGGCCCTGCCCGAGTACGCCGAAAAAATGGGCGTCAGCGTTCAAGAGCTGAGCGAGGCCTACGACTGGATGCTGGCCAACGACGTGTGTTTTGAACAACCGCTCAAGGGCGACACGTTATGTTTCATCAGCTACTTGAACATTGAGCCGCGCATCGAACACCCTCTGGCACGGCGCTTTTACGCCTTGCTGGGCCGAGAAGGCAAAGGGGCGCTGATCCCGCTCTACGGCAAGAACTGGGCGACGTTGCGCGACCGCATGCTGCGCTGGTGGGAGTTGGCCTACAACATCCTGATCTGCAAGATCCCCAGCCACACCTTGCGCCTGCTGTGGCTGCGGGCAGGCGGGGCCAAAATTGGCAAAGGCTCGACCGTGTGGCGCAACACCGAAATCCTTGGCGTCGATGGCTTGCGCATTGGCGAGGACAGTACCGTGGGCTGGCACTGCCAACTGGACGCACGCGGCGGCCTGATAATAGGCAATCACGTCACCATCGCCTCCCACGTGCTGATCATTGCCGGTGGGCATGACGTGCAGGCGCCCGAGTTCTGGGCCGTGGGTGGCCCGATTTATATTCGCGATTACGCGTGGATCGCCAGCCGCGCCCTGCTCTCGTTCGGCGCCGACATCGGTGAAGGCGCGGTGGTGGGCGGCAATTGCGTGGTGTCCAAACCGGTGCCACCTTATGCCATCGTCGGCGGACCGGACGCCACCATCAAAGGCGAACGCTGCCGCAACCTCAACTACAAGGTGGGCGGCAAAGGCCTGTTCACCTTGTTCCACTAGGCCCGGGCCATGTTCGGCCCCACCTTGTGGCTCACCCTGGCAACGTTGACAGGCCTTGCCGCGGGGTTCGCACGCGAGTGGCTGCTGGTCGCTGCCTGGGGCGCAGGTGGGCGCAGCGACGGGTTTCTGGTGGCCATGTTTTTACCCGAGGCGCTGCGCATGGCGTTGGCCGCAGGCTTGCTGAGTGCCGCCGCCCTGCCGCTGTATCAACAACGCTCGCGCACTGAGCAACGTGCCTGGCTCAGCGCGCTGGCCCCGCGTTTGCTGCTGTGCGGGTTGCTGCTCAGTGGCCTCTTGGGTTTGGGTTCACTGCTGTGGGTGCGCCTGATCGGCCTCGGCCTCGACAGCCAGGGTTACGCGCTGGCGAGTGACAGCTTGCGGATTCTGGCGTGGTGCGCGCCGGGGTTCGTGCTGCACGGGCTGTTCTGTGTACCTTTACAGGCCCGTTCAAGGTTTGTGCTGGCCGGGTTGGGGTCGCTGCTGTTCAACTTGCCCCCGGTGCTGTACCTGGCGCTGCTCAAGCATGATGCCACCGCCCAGGGTCTGGCCAGCGCCTGCGTGCTCGGCAGCCTGCTCATGCCCTCGGTGCTGTTGTTGCCGCTGTACCGCGACGGCTGGAAGCCTTGGCACATCCAGTCCGCGCCCGGCGCCAGCCGCGAACTGTTGCAACGCATCGGTCCTTTATTAAGTAGCAATCTGGCAAGCCAGGGCTTGGCGTTGCTGGAGCGTATGGTCGCGTCACTGTTGGGCGAAGGTTCTGTGACCTGGATCAACCTGGCGCGCAAGCTGATCAACCTGCCGCTGATTGCCCTGATGAGTCTCAACCAAGTGTTGCTCGGTTTGATGAGTGGCAGCGCGGGCGAACAGCGCTTGGGGCTGCTGCGCAAAGGACTGGCCAGCGCCACCTTGCTGACCGTGCCCGCCGTGGCCGGGCTGATTGGCGCAGCCGGCGCATTGGTGCATTTGCTGCTGCCCAACCAGGCGGCGGACAGCCCCTTGCCCACGTTGCTGGCGTGGTTCTCGGTCCCGTTAATGTTTGGCGCCTGGAATGCCCTGCTCGCGCGTTATGCCTATGCCGCCGCAGACACGCGCATGCCGCTCAACTGCGAGCTGATCGGCAGCCTGCTCAATGCCCTATTGCTGGCCGTGCTGCCGTACTTTTTGGGGTTGATCGGCATCGCACTCGCCGCTGTTGGCGGGGTGATCCTTACGGGCCTGCTGCTGATGCGTCGCCAACAACTGTTTTCGGTCGTGCCGTGGCGCAGCCATTGGTTACTCGGGCTGGGCATGATGCTGTTGTCCGCCTTACTGCTGCACCCGTTGCACAATATCTGGCTGCAATTGGGCCTGAGCACGGCCTTCGGCGCGCTGCTGATGCTGGCGATGGCGATGTGGTTGCGCCCGTGGCGCCCTGATAAACCGGAGGTTCAATGACATCGCCCCTCAAGGTGGCCTGCATCATCCCGACCTATAACGGGCGCCATGAACTGGAGCGCCTGCTGGATTCGCTGGGGCGCCAGAGCGCTGAATTTGACACTTTTATCGTCGATTCCAGTTCGCGTGATGGCACGTTCGAGCTGGCCGGGTCGCGCTGCAAAAACGTGTTGCGCATCGACAGCAAAGACTTCAACCACGGCGGCACGCGGCAACTGATGGTTGAGCGCAACCCCGGCTACGATGTGTGCGTCTTCATGACCCAGGACGCCTACCTTGAAGACCCGGATGCACTGGCCGCGATTGTGCGCCCGTTTGCTGATCCTCAGGTGGGCGCCGTCTGCGGGCGGCAACTGCCGCACCTGGACGCCGTGCCCTTGGCGCAACACGCGCGGCAGTTCAACTACCCGCCCACGTCACAGGTCAAAACCCTCGCCGACGCGCCGCAACTAGGACTCAAAACGGCGTTCATGTCCAATTCGTTTGCGGCCTATCGACGCGAGGCACTGCTGGCTGTCGGCGGCTTTGCGCAGCACGTAATCCTGTCGGAAGACATGTACGTCACCGCCAAAATGCTGCTGGCGGGCTGGAGCGTGGTGTATGAGGGGCAGGCGTGCTGTCGCCACTCGCACAATTACACCCTCAAGGAAGAGTTTCGGCGCTACTTCGATATTGGGGTGTTTCAGGCACGTGAGCCGTGGATACGGCAAGCGTTCGGCGGTGCCGGGGGTGAGGGATTACGCTATGTGAAATCCGAACTGACGTTTTTGGGGCCGCAACGGCTGCTGAGCTGGCCGGCTTCACTGGTGCGCAACGCCGTCAAACTGGGCGCTTACAAACTGGGGCAACAGGAACATCGCCTGCCCCATCACTGGAAAAAAAAACTCAGCATGAACCCACGCTATTGGGACGGGCCATTTGCGTGAGCACTCGGCTGCGAGTCTTAAATACTCAAAAGACCGCAGCCTTCGCCAGCGCCTAAGTGCGTTTGTGCGCGGGTCAGCCCAGCACTTCGCTCAGCGGGATAAAGGCGACCCCATCGCCTTCCACCAGCGTGCTTTCTTCCAGCACCTCTACCAGCCCTTCGGCCCATGCTGCACTGCGCAGTACACCCGAACTCTGGTTTTTGTAGATCACCGCCCGCCCTTGCTCCAGACGCCCGCGCAGGTATTCGCGGCGATTGCCGGGTTTGGGCCAGACAAAACCGGCAGGCACTTGAAACTTGAGGGGCTCCACCGCCTGCACACCCTGACGGCGCAATAAATAAGGGCGCGCCAGCAGCGCAAAGGTGACCAACGTCGACGCTGGATTACCCGGTAACCCAATCACCGGTACGCCGCGAAAATGCCCGCAGATCAGCGGTTTGCCAGGTTTGATTGCCAGTTTCCACAGCGCCAGCTCACCCGCTTCGCGCAGGGCGATACCCAGGAAGTCGGCTTCGCCCACCGAAACCCCACCGGTAGACAAAATCAGGTCCACCGCGCCCAGTTCTGCCAGGCGCTGACGGGTCGCAGGCAAGTCATCCGGCAAGATGCCTGCATCCAGCACTTCGCACCCCAGACGGGTCAACCAACTGCACAGCAGCACGCGGTTGCTGTTGTAAATCTGCCCCGGCCCCAATGGCTGACCCGGCTCGATCAACTCATCCCCGGTGGACAATACGGCCACCTTGACCCGGCGAATCACCTCAAGCGTGGCGCAGCCCAATGACGCAGCCAAGCCTTGCTCAATCGGTCCCAAACGCGTGCCCGCCGGCAAAACCACTTCACCGACCGTGGTCTCCTGGCCTTGTGGCCGAATGTTTTGCCCTTCGCGCAGTACCTGTGTGAACAGCACCCGTCCGTCGGCCTGCACCTGAGCGTTCTCTTGCATCTCGACGCAATTGGCGCCCGCAGGCACGGGTGCCCCGGTAAAGATCCGCGCGCACGTGCCGCAGGCCAAAGCCTCAGGCGCCTGGCCGGCAAAGATGCGCTGGCTGACGCTCAAAGGCTCACCGCTCCAGTCGGTCAGGTTCAGCGCATACCCGTCCATTGCACTGTTGGGCCACGGCGGCAGGTCAAGGCTCGACACCAGGTCATGGGCCAGCACACGCCCCTCGCACAAGGCCAATGCCAGCACCTCGGTGTCGCGAATCGGCGCCGCTTCGGCCAGCGCCAGCAACCTTGCCAGCGCCACTTCAACGGGCATCAGCTCGCCCGTGCGGCCCGGCTTACCCACGGGTTGGGCAGGCCGCTGCCTGTTTCAAATGGGCCACGAAGTTACATGGGCGATGGCGCGAGTCCAGTTGCTCAGCCAAAATCCCGTCCCAACCCGTGCGCACGGCATTGGTCGAACCCGGCAGGCAGCACACCAGCGTGCCATTGGCCAACCCGGCCAGCGCGCGCGATTGAACCGTTGAGGTGCCGATATCGGCGAGCGAGATATGACGGAACAATTCGCCAAAGCCATCAACGTGTTTGTCCAGCAGGCAACCCACGGCTTCAGGCGTGCTGTCGCGGCCAGTAAAACCGGTGCCGCCGGTGATCAACACCACTTGCACTTGATCCTCAGCAATCCAGTGAGCGACTTGGGCGCGGATTTTGTAGAGGTCATCCTTGAGCAACACCCGTGCCGCCAACTGATGGCCCGCCTCGCTCAGGCGGTCGACAAATACTTGGCCCGAGGTGTCGGTTTCAAGTGTGCGGGTATCGCTCACTGTCAGCACAGCGATGTTTAAAGGGACAAAAGGCGCATCAACCTTGGCTTTCATAGACGAGGTCCAGTTGTAGGAAGAACAGCCCGGTGTTATATCACAGCCCTTCTTTTGCCTGACTGCGCGGAGTCAATTCATGAGCCAGTTCCACTGTTCAATCTTGCTGCTGGCGGGCGGGCGGGGCCAGCGTATGGGCGGGCAGGACAAAGGGTTATTGCGCTGGCAGGGCCAGCCCTTGATCAGCCATGCCCAGCGGGTGGCGCGGCCATTGACGGATGACTTGATCATTTCTTGCAACCGCAATCACGCGCACTACGCCGCCTATGCGGACCAGGTGGTCAATGATGGCAACGATGATTTTGACGGGCCGCTGGCCGGTATCCGCGCAGGACTGGCCGTGGCTCGGCACTCACACCTGCTGGTGCTGCCGTGCGATGTGCCCCGCATCGACACCGATCTGATCCGTGCCCTGTTCGATACGGCGCGCCTGCGCCCCGAGCAACCGGTGATGGTGCGCCACGGCGAACACTGGGAACCGCTGCTGTGCGTGATCCCCGTCGCACTCAAAGGCGCATTCGACACCGCGTGGCAAAACGGTCAGCGCAGCCCGCGCAACATCATGCTTGAGCTCAATGCACAGGCTTGCGTGTGCGCGCAGAATGATCCCCGGCTGCTCAACGTCAACACCCCTGATTTACTCGAACTAAGCCAATAGCTATCCTTGCGCCACTAGCCAGGGAACTTGCAGACGATGTATACGTCTCAGGGACAGCTACCCATTACGTACATTCATTTGTTGGAGAAACACAATGACTCATCGGACTCTCGCCGCCCTCATGCTCACTGCTGGCCTGGCCGCCCTTGCTGGCTGTGCGTCGCCAACCGTGATCACTCTTAACGACGGTCGTGAAATCCAGGCAATTGACACGCCTAAGTACGATGAAGATTCGGGCTTCTACCAGTTCAAGCAATTGGACGGCAAAGAAACCCGTATCAACAAAGACCAGATTCGCACCGTTAAAGAGCTGTAAGGCTTATGCGTTAAAACAAAACCCGCCCCGTGCGGGTTTTGTTGTTTTGGCGGGCCAGACGCTTACCACGCCAGACGGATGCGGCTTTCAAAGTAACGTTCTTCACCGCTAACCGGGTCGATAAAACGCAACGCCTTGGCCAGCAGCTTCAAGGGCTTGGCGTAGTCATCCACGGCATCCTTGATCACCTGCGGATAGAACGGGTCGTTGCAGATCCCCGCCCCCAACGCCGCCATGTGCACGCGCAGCTGATGTTTTTTGCCGGTGACGGGGTACAGCGCATAACGCCACAGGTCACCGTTTTTCTCACTCACATCGACCAGGGTTTCAGTGTTGCTGTCGCCCGGCCCTTCCTGCATGCGAAAGAAAGGTTCACCGTCTACCAAACGGCTTTTATGTACACGCGGCAGCTCCAGTTCAGGCAAGGCAGGCGCGATGGCTTCATAGCACTTTTCGATCTTGCGTGTCGGAAACAGCAACTGGTAAGCGGAGCGTGTGGCCGGGTTGGCGGAAAACAACACCAACCCCGCCGTGTGTCGATCAATGCGGTGCAACGGCACCAAATTCGGATTGTCGAGCGTACGAATCAGACGGCGCAACAGGGTTTGCTCGACGTATTCACCGGCCGGGGTCACTGGCAGAAAGTGTGGTTTGTCAGCCACCACCAAATGTTCATCGGCATAGAGAATGGTCTCTTGGACCGGAATCGGCGTTTCGTTGGGCACTTCACGAAAATAGTGAATACGCAGGCCTTCCTTGTAGGCCAGCTGCGCACTGATCGGCGCGCCGTCAGCATCCAGCACACGACCGCGCGCCAGGCGATCAAGCCACTGCTCACGGCTGATCGCCTGAAAGTGATCACACAAGCAATCAAGCACTGTCAGCCACTTACCGGGCGGCAGGTAGAGGGTGCTGGCTTGATGCTCGGCGGCGTTAAAGCGCTGGGTCGACATAAAAAACTCGGGCAGTAAAAAGCAGCCGGGGATTATCGCCCACCGAGCCTGTTCACGAAACCGTCTGAGGAGCAGCCCGCGGCCTATATGAGGAAGCTCACCACCTGTTCAGCCTCAAAAGGCCAGTCCAACTCTGCGCCTGTATCGACCCGGCGCAACACCGGGATGCGCAGGCCATAGGTTTGAACTTGCCCCTCGCACTCTGCGATATCGACCAGCTCAACCAACAAGCCCCGTTCGACAAACGGCATTAACACAGCTTCTGCGACTTCGCACAGGTGGCAGCCAAGGGTGCCCAGCAGTTCACATTCGGGGTACATAATTCACGACCTGAAAAATAGCCGCCATTCTAGGAGCGTTGCCCTAGGACGTCGACCCGCAGCCCAGGTACGCCTGTCATTTGGCCGAGTCGGGTTGGCCAGCCGCACGTTTGAGCGCAAAGGTGCGATTGCAATACGCCGTGGCCCAATCCAGCACCGGCTTTTCGAAAAAACGATACGCCAACGCCCCGTAACAGATCACGGCACTCATCATCAGCAGCAGAAAAAACAGATTGTCCCAAATGCTGTCAGGCCATGCGCCGATACGCTGCCACACATGCCCGATCACGCCCAACACCAGTAAGTGCGACAGGTAAATCGTGTAAGACATATCACCTGTGAAGATCAGAAACTGCGGCACACGAATCAACTTGCGCCGCTCCAGCAGGACCAGCGAACCAATCAGCGCGCCAAAAATAACCCCCACCGACAACATGCGCAGCAAGCCTTCGGTGAAGAACAGCTTGAATACGTAAATCAACCCAAACCCAACGGTCAAAGCAGCCATCAAGGTTGCCCAGACCCAGGGCGTTGGCACCTTGACGCTGTGTTTACTGTAAAAAAACAGTGCCACAGCGCTGCCTATGATGAATTCCAGCGCGTAAGGGTGGAGCATGATTTTCAAAGCCGGATTGAAGTCTTGCCAGTTGGCCAACAGGTTGAACGCAATCAGCCCGCACGCCCACAACCCCAGCAATATCGGCAGGTGTTTTTCTTTGAATAACAACAACCCCGTAAACACCAGATAGAACCACAACTCAAATACCAGCGACCAGGCCACCATCACCAGGAGCACTCGATCATTGGGCAGCAATAAAAACGACATCAAGAGATTGGAGCTGCCATGCGAGGTATTGACCACGCCCGGCAGCGCCAAAGTGACGCTCAGGGTGATAAAAAAATACAGCCAATAATTAGGGTAAATACGCGACAGCCGATTAAAAGCAAAACGCTGGGTTTGCACCGCGCTCTGAAAGCGGCCACGGGTCACAATCACCATGACAAAGCCACTGATCACAAAAAAAAGATCAACCCCCAGCTGGAAGAAGTCGACCAACGCTGGCAATAAAAGATCACCACCCGAATACTTCGCCTCAACTGACGCCATGTGGAATAACACCACTCCCAAAACGGCAGCGCCTCTCAAGCCTTGCAGGGAATACAGACGTTCCATAACGCTCCTGACGACTACGCTTGCCCAACATCCAATTAAGTAGCTTGGCTGTGAGCATAGCGAAGGACCGTGATTTTGAAATGTTGGCGTTTAATCATGATGTGTGTCAGCGCAAGCCCCTTTGAATTACTGGAAGCTCGCGACTTTTTTTATTCAAACAGACAAGGAAGACCTGCGTGTTTGCCAATTTGTTAATCATCCTCGCCTCCTCACTGGTGGTGATCGCCTTTTTCAGGCGGTTAAAGCTGCCTCCAGTCCTGGGCTATTTGTGTGTCGGGCTGTTTGTCGGGCCTACCGCTCTGAACTGGATCAACGACAGCCCGGACCTGCCTGACCTGGCTGAATTGGGGGTGGTGTTTTTGCTGTTTTCATTAGGGCTGGAGTTTTCGCTGCCCAAAATGCTGGCGCTGCGCAGGGTGGTCTTTGGCCTGGGCAGCCTGCAAGTACTGTGCACCTCGCTGGTGTTGGGGAGCCTGCTGTACGCATTTGGCATGAGCCTCAATGCCGCCTTTTTACTCGGCGCCGGGCTGGCGCTGTCGTCCACGGCCATCGTCAGTAAAGAGCTGACCAGCCTCGGTGAAATTTTCAGTCGTCATGGCCAAAACGCGATTGGCGTGCTGCTGTTCCAAGACGTGGTGGCGGTGCTTTTACTGACATTGGTGCCTGTGTTTGCAGGCAGCAGCGAGCAAGCCTGGTACTGGGCACTCCCCATCACCTTGGGCAAAACGGTGATCCTGTTTGTCGGCTTGCTATTTGCCAGCCGCTTTCTGTTACCGCGCCTGTTCCACGAAGTAGCCGCCTCGCGCTCCGCCGAACTGTTTGTGTTGCTGGCACTGGTCATCGTGCTGCTCACGGCATGGCTCACCCATTTATTGGGTTTGTCGCCCGCACTGGGCGCATTCTTGGCGGGCATGCTGCTGGGTGAAAGCCATTACCGCCATCAGATCGAAGCGGATATCCGCCCGTTCCGCGACATCTTGCTGGGGCTGTTCTTCGTCAGCATCGGCATGCTCATCGACCTTCAACTGTTTGTGCATGACGGCTTTTTGATTCTGGGCCTGACCTTGGCCTTGCTCTTGATCAAAGGGGGCGTGGTCGCTGTGCTGGTCAAGTTGCGCGGCAGCGATGGTGAAACGGCCTGGCGCAGTGGTCTGGCCCTGGCGCAGGGAGGCGAGTTCTGTTTTGCACTGATGGCACAAATGCAAATCAACTCGTTGATCCCGCCCGAGATTGCCAGCTACCTGTTGGCCGCGACCTTCTGCTCGATGTTGTTGACGCCCCTTTTACTGCGTGCTGCACCGCAGATCGCCGCCAGCTTGCACCGCAAGTCCAACGAAGAAGCCGAGCTTGAAGAAATCGCCGCGCAGAACGCTGAACTGCACGGCCACGTGGTGATGTGCGGTTATGGGCGGGTGGGTCAATCCATTGGCCGTTTCTTGCGCAGTGAGCATCATGATTTTGTGGCTTTGGACTACGATCCGGATCGCATTCAAGAAGCCGCCAAAGTCGACAGCTGCGTGCATTACGGCGACGCCCGCCGTGGTGATCTGTTGCGCGCTGTCGGCCTTGACCGAGCGCGCCTGCTGGTCATCGCCGTAGACAACACTGAGGTGGCCATGTGCGTGCTCAAAGAGGCTCGTCTGATCACACTTGATGTGCCGGTACTGGTCAGAACCCGTGACGACAGCCAACTGGCTGAACTGAAGGCCGCCGGGGCGACCGAAGTGGTACCGGAACTGCTGGAATCCAGCCTGATGCTGGCCTCTCATGCCTTGATTCTGCTTGGCCTTTCGGAAAAAACCGTGCGCCATCGAGTGGATGAAGTGCGGCATAACCGTTATCACTTGCTGGAAGGCTGCATTGAAAACCCTGATGCACGCGAGAATCAGGGGTTCACCCGCGAAAATGAATAATTTAAGGTAAGGTTTTTCTCTGATTGAAGGTCAACGCCTCTAACGCCTGCGTCAGCAAGTGAGAGAAATGCAGTGAACCTTCAATCAATGCCTACACTCGAACCATCATCAAGCCGCTTACGGAGATTCACATGGCCCGCACTACAGCAAAGAATGCTCAAGAGATATTGATGGCTGACTTCCAGGCACTGGTGGCAGACACCGAAAGACTGCTGGAACACACCGCGTCCCTGGCGGGTGATCAAGCCGATGAGCTGCGTGCCCAAATCAAGGAGAGCCTGCTCAAGGCCCGCGAGTCGCTGGATGAAACCAAAGAGACCCTGCAACAGCGTGGGCAGGCAGCCGTCGTGGCGACTGAAGACTACGTTCAGGCAAACCCGTGGCAGTCGGTTGGCATTGCCGCCGGCGTCGGCTTTTTGATTGGCCTGTTGGCTACCCGGCGCTGATATGACAGAAGAATCCGGCTCCCCTCGTTCCTCACCGCGGCGCCTGGGTGCCGCGTTTCTGGGCCTGCTGCACAGCCATGTCGAGTTATTGGGCATCGAGTTGCAAGAACAGAAGGCACGGACTGTCAGCCTGTTACTGTTTGCCGGGCTGGCCTTGGTGTTTGGCCTGTTATTGCTGATCGGGCTGTCAGCGCTGGTGCTGATTCTGGTCTGGGACAGTTATCGCCTGACCGGCATCATCGGCCTGTGTGTGTTTTATACGTTAGCGGCGATTTTCTGCGGCCTTCGTCTTAAAGCAGCGGTGTTCGATGAATCCTCTCCTTTCAATGCCACGCTCGAAGAGCTGGCCAAAGACCGCGAGCGTTTATTGCCATGAGCAGCCTGCCTGAAATGCCGCAAAAAGCGTCACGGCGCGAGATGCGTAAAGTGTTGATTCGCTTGCGCATGGAAATGCATCGCCAGGAAATTCGCCATGAAACCCAGCAGTTGCTCCAGCCTTTGCAAAAAATGCGCGGGATGACCAGCAACTGGCAAGAAAGTCTGGGGATCAAACACGCGCCGTTGTGGGGCGTAGGCGCTGTCACCCTGTTGGGCTTTTTGACCGGTAAAGGCGCACGTTCCAAAGGCAGCGGTCGCATGTCGCGCCTGATCGGGCTGACGACCGGTCTGCTGCCACTGATCAAACTGGTCATCCAGAGCTCCGCCCGCAAGCCTTGAGGCTATGATGCATCACCCGTTGCACCTGACTGTGTAGCCGTTGACGAATGACACGAGACTCCGTTCGAGCGCGTAGCCGTCGTAGAACCATTGAACCCGGTGCGTCAAAGACACCTTAGCCACCGGGTCTACGGCCGCTTCGCGCTCGATCGTGGCCTCGTGACTCGACAGTGAACGCAGGCTCAAGTCCCCACCTGATCCGGCTTGCACGCTCGCGCGTGACGCGAGAAGCTGCGTGCACAGTCACTGACGGAGCACTGCGCCTTGGATTGGCAAACTCTACTTAACCGCGAACGCCTCGGAAAACCTCATCACAGCCCTGAAGAACTGGGACGCAGCCCTTTTCACAAAGACCATGACCGAATCATCTTTTCAGGTGCTTTTCGCCGTCTGGGCCGAAAAACCCAAGTTCACCCCGTCAATAGCAATGACCATATCCACACCCGCCTGACCCATTCCCTTGAAGTCAGCTGTGTGGGCCGTTCATTGGGCATGCGTGTAGGGGAGACGCTTCGCAGCGCCCTGCCCGACTGGTGTGACCCCGGTGATTTGGGCATGGTTGTACAGTCGGCCTGCCTGGCCCATGACATTGGCAACCCGCCCTTCGGGCACTCGGGTGAAGACGCCATCCGTAACTGGTTTCAACAGGCCGCAGACCGTGGCTGGCTCGATGATATGAGTGATGTCGAGCGCACCGACTTTCTGAGCTTTGAAGGCAATGCCCAAGGTTTCAGGGTGCTCACACAGCTGGAATATCATCAGTTTGATGGCGGCACCCGCCTGACCCATGCCACCTTGGGTACCTTCCTCAAATACCCCTGGACGGCGCGTCATGCCGATTCGCAAGGTTACAAAAAGCACAAGTTCGGTTGCTATCAGAGTGAACTGCATCTGCTCGAAGGGATCGCCCACAAACTGGGCTTGCCGCAACTCGAAGAAGAACGCTGGGCACGCCATCCTCTGGTGTATCTGATGGAAGCTGCGGACGACATCTGCTATGCACTCATTGACCTTGAGGACGGCCTGGAAATGGACTTGCTGGGATACCGCGAAGTCGAATCCCTACTGCTGGGGCTGGTGGGTGATGACTTGCCAGAAACCTATCGCTTGCTCGGCCCTCAAGACTCCGAGCGACGCAAGTTGGCCATTCTGCGTGGCAAAGCCATCGAACATCTGACCAATGCCGCTGCGCTCGCCTTTGTCGAGCAACAACAGGCACTGCTCAACGGCACGCTGCCCGGGGATCTGGTCGAGCATATGCACGGCCCGGCAAAACGTTGCGTGCTGGATGCCAAAGACATGGCCCGCAAAAAAATCTTCCAGGACAAGCGCAAAACCCTTCACGAAATCGGCGCGTACACCACGCTGGAAATTCTCCTGAATGCCTTTTGCGGCGCTGTACTTGAGCAACACGGCGGGCGCACGCCTTCGTTCAAAAGCCGACGCATTCTCGATTTGCTGGGCAATAGCGCGCCTGACCCCTACTGGCCATTACACCGTTCATTTATGCGCGTCATCGACTTCATTGCAGGCATGACGGACAGCTATGCCACCGAGATGGCAAGAGAAATGACCGGGCGCTCAAGTCCGACTTGAATTTGAGTCTTGGCCCTAACAGGGCTGGCCTGAATCCTACAGGCTAGCCCTACAACTACTTCTCAGAAACGCCTACACACACTCTTAATTAAACATCGTTAAACAAGCACAAGTAGCAAACAGCAAAAGCGCTTGTAGTACTTTTCCCAACCCGAACTAAACACCCCATTCAACAGCACAAACAAAACACTAAAAAAACACTCCACCCCTCATTACCTTTCCACTCACAACGTTAACAAATCGTGCTCTTGCGCCTTAATTTACGTAGGATTTTTCCCATACTACGTTTGTAGGCCCGCGGGTTCGTGTGCCCGCTCATATAACTGAGCTATGGTGCGCGCTTTCTATACCGCGCTTAACAGGAATTAATTATGACCACCGTCTTTATAGTTGACGACCATCCGGTTATCCGACTGGCAATTCGTATGTTGTTAGAACATGAAGGTTATGAAATAGTCGGCGAAACCGACAATGGTGTCGACGCAATGCAAATGGTGCGTGAATGCGTGCCCGATTTGATCATTCTCGACATCAGCATCCCTAAACTCGACGGACTGGAAGTGCTCGCACGTTTCAACGCCATGAATTCAACCCTTAAAACATTGGTCCTGACCGCCCAGTCCCCTACTCTGTTTGCCATGCGCTGCATGCAATCCGGTGCGGCGGGGTATGTGTGCAAACAAGAAGAACTGAGTGAACTTGTCAGTGCAATAAAAGCCGTATTCTCTGGCTACAATTATTTCCCCAGCCAAGCCTTGACTCCTGAGCGACATGAGGATGGCGACTGTTCAGAAATCGAGTTATTCAAATTAGTGAATGACCGCGAACTCATGGTTCTACAGCTTTTCGCACAAGGTAAAACAAACAAAGAAATCGCCAAAGGAATGTTTTTGAGTAATAAAACAGTGAGCACTTACAAAAAAAGGCTCATGCAAAAACTAAAAGCAAACTCATTGGTTGATCTTATCGAACTGGCTAAACGCAATTCTTTAGTGTGAGAAACACGATGCCCACGCGGTTACTACATCCTTTATCACTGATCACCGGCTTACTTTTATGCTGGTCCATGCTGGCTCACGCCACCGGCAGTGACAACTACCCATTGCTGAGCCGCTCGGGCATCTCTTACCTGGAAGCCCCGCTCGATAAGAAACAGCGCAAATGGCTACAGGAAAAACGCGTATTGCGGGTGGGCATTTCTTCTCCGGACTATCCCCCTTTTGATATGACTACCAGCGGGCAGGATTACGAAGGTTTCACCGCGGACTACATCGGCCTTCTGGCCCAGGCACTCAACGTATCGATCAACGTTCAACGTTTTACAACACGAGACGAGGTTATCCAGGCCCTGGAGCAAGGCAACATTGATTTGCTCGGCACCTCGAATGGTTATGAAGCCGCCAATCAGAACCTGTTGCTTTCAATTCCCTACGCCGTTGACCAGCCTGTTCTTGTTACGCGCGAAGGAGAAACCCGCTCCTTGACCCAGGGCCTGGAAGGCTTGCGTTTGAGCATGGTTTACCACTACCTGCCACTCGATGAGGTCAAAAGGCTTTATCCCAAGGCCATTATCCAGTCATACCCTTCGTACCAAAATGCGATAAACGCGGTGGCGTTTGATCAGGCCGATGTGTTTCTGGGCGATACGCTCTCCACGCATTACATGATCAACAAGGGCTATTTGAAGAACATTAAAATGGCGAATTTCAGCAAACATGAAGCCTATGGCTTCAGCTTTGCTGTTCGTCGTGATAACCGCGTCCTGCTGGATATCCTCAATTCCACGCTTGAGGCCATCCCCAACAACGAGCGCCAAAACATCGCCAAACGCTGGAGCGCTGGCAGCGACATATTGCTGACTGACCAAAAGCTCCAACTGACCGAACGTGAACAGCGCTGGCTGGCTAAACATGCCGTGGTCAAGGTCGTGGTTAACGAAACGCTGGCGCCGCTGAGCTTTTTTGATGCCGAGGGTAATTTTCGCGGCATTACCGCAGACCTGCTGGAAATGATTCGCCTGCGCACCGGGTTGCGGTTCGAGATCCAGCGTACCCGCAGCCTGAGCCACATGATCGACATGATTCAGCGACATGAGACCGACATTATTTCTGTGATCAGCCCATCGGTATCGCGCGAGAACAAACTCAACTTCAGTCGTCCCTATCTCGAAAACTCATTTGTCCTGCTGACTGCAAAAGGCATCCAGCACCCTGCCAACCTGGAACAACTGGCAGGCAAACGCCTGGCGTTGACCCAGGGTAACCCGCTAACCGGCTATCTTCGCAAAACGTTCCCAGACATCACGCTCGTCGAAACCGACGATATCTATCAAGCGACGCAATTGTTGTCGGAGGGCAAAGTACAAGGGGCCGTCAATACTCTGGTCATTGCCAATTACTTGCTGGCGTCACAACTGTTTCAGGACCGCCTGCAAATCAGCGCGACGATTGGCACCCAGCCCGCCACCTTTTCCCTGGCCACGGCCCGCGATGCCAGCGAGCTAAGCTCGATTCTCGACAAAGCACTGCTCAGCATTGCCCCGGATGACCACGGTAGGCTATTTTCTAATAAAATGATCTAGAACCTACCCGGAGCCGATTCAATGCCCAAGGCATACGCATACGTCAGATGGTCAACCGCCTCGCAAGGCGAAGAAGGCCGAGACAGCCACGACCGTCAGACCACACCACTCCAAGCATTTACAGAAGCAACAGGCGTTCCCGTGGTCGAAACCGTTATCGACAAGGGGATCAGTGCATTCCGTGGTGCAAACGCCCGGATCGGCCAGTTAAAAGGGTTGTTGGACAGGATAGAGAGTGGAGAAATTGAGCATGGCGACTACATCA
>NZ_JYLF01000005.1 GCF_001043055.1 Pseudomonas weihenstephanensis | reverse complement strand
TTACGGCGAAACATTCGACTTCACCACCATTCCCGAAGGCGCGGTGCTGCCCGCAGCGGCCATCAACTGCGAATACATCATCGGCGACATCACCCGTAGCAACGGTCACTTGATCATCTGCCTGATGCTGCCGTGCGGCCCGGACTCTACGGACGCTGCCAACTTCCCCGAAGACATCGTCAACCCACGTAACGGCCACATAGGGCTTCCTGAATGAACATCGACTTCAGCCAACTCAAAACTGCCGAACAGCTCCAGGCTGACAAAGAGCGCGTCGAACTCGACGGCATTTTGGCCACACGCCGCGCGGCTTACCTGAGCGAGTCAGACCCGCTACGGCTGGAGGCTGACTATGACGGCCTGAGCCAGGGCAACGCGCCGGACTACACCGCGTGGCTGGCCTCGGTAGCCGACATCAAGAAACGCTTCCCGCTTCCCAAGGCGGTCGTTCCGGCCAAAGACTAAAGCCGCACGAACCACCGAACCCCGCCGTGTACCGGATTTTTTTTGCCTGGAGAAAGCCATGCCCATCACCGCGCAGCAGCTGCTGCAAATCCTCCCCAACGCCGGCCAAGTTGCCGGCGTTTTTGCACCTGCCCTCAACACCGCCATGAACCGGTACCAGATCGTCGGCACGCAGCGTGTCGCGGCCTTCATCGCCCAGATCGGCCACGAGTCTGGCCAACTCAAATACATGCGTGAAATCTGGGGCCCAACCGCCGCCCAAGCGCGATACGAGGGCAGGGCGGACCTCGGCAACACTCAGCCGGGCGACGGTTCAAAGTATCGCGGGCGTGGCCTGATCCAGATCACCGGCCGCGCCAACTACAAAACGTGCGGCGAAGCGCTGGGACTTGATCTGATCAACCAACCCGAGCTGCTGGAAAAGCCGCAGCATGCGTGCATGTCTGCGGCTTGGTTCTGGGCTACCCGAGGTCTCAACACCCTGGCTGATGAAGGCAAGTTCGACACCATCACTCGGCGTATCAATGGTGGGCTGAATGGACTGGCGGATCGCCAGGCACTGTATGCGCGGGCGCTGAAGGTGTTGGCGTGAGTCAGGGCCGTGAGGTTGGCTTTGCCGTACTTATGGCGATGGTCATTGCTTGTTTTTCCACATGGAAAGTGGACGCTTGGCGCTACGGTAAACAACTGGCTGATATGCGTGCAGCGCATCAAGCCGAGCGCACCAATCTGGCCAATGCCAACTCAGAGCAAATATTGGCAGAGCAGGGCAAGCGCCTCGCCCTGGAGCAATGGCTGGCAGCCAGCGACCAATCCCATTACCGAGTGCTCACTGATGAGAAAACGAAACAGGCACGTCTGCGTGATCGCCTTGCTACTGCTGACCTGCGGTTGTCAGTCCAACTCGGCGCCGCAGCAGCAACTGGTTGTGACGGAGTGCAAGCCACCACCAGCACCGGCGGCGTGGTTTATGGCGCCCATAGAGCCCAACTTGACCCAGCGCATGCTCAACGAATTATCGGAATCACCAGCGACGGCGACCAAGGACTGATCGCGCTGCAGGCCTGTCAGGCCTACGCCAAAGAAATCTCAAGCACACAGTAAAAAGGAGCGGCCGAAACAGGATGCGTCAACATCCCGTCCGGCCACCGAACCCGCAGATCACACCTGCAAGCCCAGCCAAGGCTCCCGCCTCGTGCACAAAGCCGAGCGAGCCTAACACCTGTTTATTTATACAGTAAAGGTCTTGCACATTATGTCTTCACCCATCATCCCGTGGATGGGCGGCAAACGCCGTCTGGCCGACCGCCTCATTCCTCTCTTCCCGCCTCATGAATGCTACGTCGAAGTCTTTGCCGGAGGCGGGGCGCTCTATTTCCTACGCCCACAACCTGCACCCTGCGAAGTCCTTAACGACATCAACGGCGACCTGGTCACCCTGTACCGTGTGGTGCAGAACCACTTGGAAGAATTTGTACGCTCACTTAAATGGGCGCTCAGTTCGCGACAGGTCTTCGAATGGCAAAAGATGACACGCCCCGAAACCCTCACTGACATCCAGCGCGCTGCGCGATTCTTCTACCTGCAACACCATGCCTTCGGCGGCAAAGTCTCAGGTCAAAGTTTCGGTACAGCCACCACCGCCCCGGCCATCAACCTGATGCGCATCGAAGAAAACCTCTCAGCAGCCTGGCAACGCCTTGCAGGCACCTATGTCGAAAACCTGCCGTGGCTTGAATGCGCTGAACGCTACGACCGGGCGCACACCTTCCATTACATGGACCCGCCTTACTGGCAGACGGCAGGGTACGGCGTCGACTTCGCGTTTGAAAACTACGAACGCATGGCTGACTTCATGCGTCGCTGCAAAGGCAAAGTGATGGTCAGCATCAACGACCACCCGGATATTCGACGCGTGTTTGAAGGATTTCACTTTGAGACGACCGAGATTCGCTATACGACCACGAATCAGCGGCAGGGGAAGGCAGAGGTGACAGGGGAACTGATCATCATGAATTGGGAGCCGGAGGCGCTGGGAGGGTTGTTTTAGATTGTAGAGATGGAGTCGATAGCAGTTTGCAGGGAAGACTGCTATCAGCCAAAAGCAGACCGCCGGCGCGGTTCTGGTTCAGCTCGATAGTCAAGGCTCACAGCATGCGACTGCATATCTAAAGTCATTCTGGCTTATTGCTTACACCTATATCCCTATAGGCCCCTCTCATTTTCCGTGAACACCAGGAACACCGTGAGGCCGGGGCTATCCCCGGCTTTTTTGTTGACGTACTATGTCAGGATTGATGGTGATTCAGCATCTTGAGTGAATAATGCCTAAGGCAATTGTTATCGAAGACGAGCAGCTTGAACACGCTGTCAGAGTCGCAAAAGTGAGCAGCACAGAGAACGGCGGTCGTGACGCGGCGCTGTTGCTCACCTGTTTCGGCACCGGTATGACCGTGACCGAGATTTGCCGCTTGCGTGTGAGCGATTACCTGACCGAATCCGGCGCTGTGCTAATCGACTCCCAAGTACGTGCAGAGATTGCGTACAACCATCGTGCAAGGCCGTTGTGCTGGACCAGTAAGAAGCTTACCAATGCGATAGACGCTCACCTAGCAGAGCGCCTTGCTCGCGGGCATGGCATTTCAACCAGGGCAATGGCCTTTCGTGGCCTCGATCCTGACTCACCCTTGTTCGTCTCCGGTCGAACTGGTGACGGGCTGAAAATCACTGCGCAGCGCCGCGACGGCAAGACGTACTACAGCGCGAATCAACTTAGTCGGTTGTACACGCGGCTGTTCGGTCTTGCTGGGATCGAGGGGGCTAGCGCGCAGTCTGGGCGACGGACGCTTGCGGTCAAGCTCAAGCGCCGCGGCATCGATCTGCGGCATATCAGCGAGATACTGGGTATCGAAAGCCTGGAAGCGGTCAAAAAGCTCTGTGCGGGTGATCCTGCCCGCTTGGGCGACATAGTGCGGAGAATTATTTGATTGGCATCAGGATGACGCCGGACGAGCACAGGTAGTCCACATGCAGATCAACAAGCCTTGGAAGGAGTGACCATGCTTAAAAATATCATTATCAAGGGATTTAAAAGTTATCGGGACGAGCGGTTACCGCTGTCGCCCTTGACTCTGATGATAGGTGCCAATGCCTCAGGAAAAAGCAACGCGCTAGAGGCCTTCCGCTTTCTTTGCTGGCTTGGCCAAGGTCAGAAGCTGTCGGTATTACGCCATCGAGTCGATGAGTCCGAGCAGATTCTCCGAGGTCAAATCAAGGACCTTCCGTACCTCCAAGGCCGGTCATTCACCTTAGGTTGCGAAACCGATGACTCGGAGTGGAATCACCTCAGTGTCGAAATCGCCCTGCGTGAAGATGAGTTGCATATCGTTCAAGAAAGTATAAGTTCGCCTCGCCAAAAATTTCCGCTTTACCGTATCGAGCAGACCTCTAGCGGTTTGAGTACTGACGTGCGCGTTGCATACAATAATTTCTCCACAGGTGGTAAGAAGCCACAAATCACATGCACTGACCAGATCGCCATCCTAAATCAACTCGCCAGTTCAGCTTTGTTCGACTCCGGGCACAAGAAAGCACAGAAAGTGATCCCGCAAACGACTGAGCTCTTCCAGAACCTACTAGCTAATACCTTGTTCCTTGATCCCGTGCCCGCTCTGATGCGTGGCGATAGCTATCCGGACAAGAAGCTCCGTGGTGACTGCTCTAACCTGTCCGGTGTGCTTTTTACACTCTGGCAGGATGAGGAGGCCCGCCCTGCCATCATCGAATTTATCAAGAGTCTGCCCGAGCAAGACGTAAAAAATGTACATTTTTTCGAGGATCGCCGCGGACGGGTATCTTTGGAATTGGTTGAGAACTTCGGTTCGGTCGAGCGTAATTGGTCCGTTGAATTGCTCTCTGATGGCACTCTTAGAGTGCTGGCTATCGCCGCTGCCTTGCTGTCTGCTACGGCGGAATCGACATTGGTGATCGAGGAAGTCGATAACGGTGTCCACCCATCACGTGCACGCCAACTATTGGAAACGATGCGTAAGCAAGCAGAGCTACGTGGTGTGCGACTGCTGCTCAGCACTCACAACCCGGCTTTGATGGATGCACTCCCAGACACTGCATTGGGCGATGTGGTGTTTTGCTACCGTGACCCCCAGGATGGCGACAGCCGCTTGGTGCGCCTTGCAGATCTGCAGGACTATGCCGGTTTGGTTTCCCAAGGGCCATTAGGGGAGCTAGTAACCAACGGTATTGTGGATCGATTCGTGAAATCGCCCGTCCCGGTGAAACAGAAACGTCAAAACGCATTGGATTGGCTCCGAAAAATGCAGGGAGAGGCCTAATGAGCTCGATCTGCTTAATCGACACTAGCGTGTTCGTAAACATGTTGAACGTGCCTGGTCTCAATCAGGATGCCGAGCGGGTGGGGGCTGATTTTCTCGACTACGTCGACAGCAACTGCACATTCATTCTGCCGATGGCCACCATCCTCGAGACTGGTAACCATATTGCTCAGAACGGCGATGGAAGACTCCGCCGACACACAGCGCAGCGCTTCTGTGATGCAGTGTGTGCAGCCTTCGCCGACGAGCCTCCCTATAGATTGAGCGAGTTTCCCAGCACTAGAGAAGTCCTAGAGTGGCTGGCTGAGTTTCCGGATAAAGCAGGCCAAAATAAAGCTGGCAACCGAACCGGTGAAGGTACTAGTTTTGGTGATCTCAGCATCATCAAAGAATACGAAAGATGCGTAGCGCGGTTCCCCATGAGCGAGCTATTCATCTGGTCTCTAGATAGCGACCTAGAAGCTTACCATCACCGACCTGAACACGTTGCTCACCGATGATATTGCCCTCAGTTAGTCACTGGCCCGTTCGATGATAAGTCGCCCTGGTACACCGCAAGCCCAGCCGTCGAACGTTGGGCCAAGTGCCTAGGAGAGGGACGCTTTTTGCTCCCCAAGATCGAGCAGGAAAACAGAATGAGCATCAGCGACACACCTTTCGACTACGACCAGTACGCAACAGCGCGACTCAGTTTGGCAGCGCTCATCCAGGAGGACTTTGCTGAAGCCATTGCTCATGTCAGGAAATGCGATCACCTAATCCTCGCATCCACCGAAAATCTAGGTTCAGTAGAGGCGCTCTCAGCGGCCGTACATGCTCACTCTCTCTATCTGGCTGCTTGTGACTTAGCTCGGTCAGGTCACTTCTCTGCGATGTTTCCACTCATGCGCACAGCTATGGAATCTGCTGTTTACGGCTATCTGTTCAACACTGAAGAAGGGCTCATTGACAAGTGGAGGAACCGCCACGTTACAACAGAATGTTTCAACGAAAGCAAGCAGGCGTTCACACGAGCGATGACTAGATTTCGCACAAGCATTCAGAAGCATGATCAGCACTCTGGTGATACCCCCTACACAGAACTGCTCATGAGCCTATACGACGCAGCAATTGATTATGGCGCTCACCCAAACCCGATCGCGTTGACAAACAATATGTCAGTGAGCGTGGAGGATAACCAAATTAAGTTCAGCTACGACTACCTGCGTACCGATTTGGTAGGGATTCGCCAAGGATTTTTTGCATGCTTTGATTACGGCATGGCAATCGCCGTGATTAACCATTTCTCCAGAATGGTCATCGACCCAACCCTCCCAGGTCTTGATGCAACCTTTGTCCAGTTTTACCGCGAGACGAATGCCGTCTCGGACAAGCTTCATGGAGAGCCTATCGGGTTCAAAAATAGATACTACGACCGTATCAACACCTTTGTCCCTACACCTGTGTGACAACATAGGAAAAGTTGCTGCACCTACAAGCCCGCTCTGTGCGGGCCTTTGCAGTACCAGGGCGCGGCGTTCGCGTTCGATGATCGAGGGAATGAGCAAATGTCGTTGAACGTTTTTTGGGATAACTCCAACATCTGGCTTGTTGGGAAAAACTATTGCAGCCTCAAAGAGCCTGGCCACGAGCGTGAGTTTCGAGTTCATTTTAAGAAATTGCTGATGAGTGTTGTCGACGGTCGGCAAATGGAATTTGCGTTTGTTGGGGGATCGCTACCACCGAACAATGACGTGTTATGGAGCTATTTTGACAACCTTGGAGTAAAGGTCGAGGTACAAGAACGAGGGGCTATCGGAGGCGGCGAGGTAGCGGTCGATCAAGCTATACAATACTCAATGCTGAAACGCCTGATTGACGCAGACGCACCTGGAACAATCCTGCTTTTGACGGGCGACGGCAATGGTCATTTGGATGGCGAAGGCTTCATTCCGGCACTGAAAAGAGCCGTGAAAATGGGCTGGAATATTGAGGTGGCCAGTTGGGATTTGGGCTGCAATCGGCACCTTCGTCAATACGCTGAGGAACATGGTGTGTATCGATCTTTGGAGCCTTCATACGAGCATATTACTTTCCTCGCGGGTGGTCGGAACGCTCTCTAGATAGATAGGAAAAGTGGCTACCGCGCCCATGGGCTTGCTGGCTGCTTCCGACCAGGTCGACAAGTCATCCCGTTCACAACCAGCTCCACGAATAATGGAAATCACACCCCCCTACGCTGGTACACCACACCCCCCGCCAATGGTTTTACGCACTGCGGGCCATTCACTCGAAACAGGACGCTACCGCCATGCCGTTACCCGTCACGCCGTCTTATGAGCGCGCCTTGCGCGATCTACGCACGCTGTCCCCGGACACTGCCGCACTGCTAAAGCGCATCGCCCTGGAGCTGCAGCCGCAAGTGCTGGCCACCTCGCCCCAGAACCTAGAGACGCAACTGCTGGACCACCTGCAGGAAGTCGGCCAGCAGCAGGCACGCAGCGTGACCCGGCTCGCTGTCTGGTTGAACACCGTGGCCAGCGCCGGGGCGTTAACCCCGCAACAGGTGGCGACATTCGTGTGTGAGGCGGCCACCTTGGGCGGCCCGTCTGGCGTGGTTCCAGAATGAGCAGCCGTGACGGTTCCACTGCTCACTACGGCTTAGAGCTCGGGCTAACGTGTTGGCATATTCAATGGCTTTTAGAGTCTGAAGGAGTGACATGCCATATTTGCAATGTCTGCCAAAGCGTTCACGAGGCCGATATACCTTTTGCCCATCTTGCGGATTGCATCGCCGCTGCGGAAGTGGCGCAATATCCTTGGCGTGAGCTGGCAGCGGTGCTCCGCCATTTGCCGGTCATACTCGATAAATGATTGACGACGGGATTCACGAAGACGCGTTGCAGCACCTGATCCAACAGAACGCGGTCAGGGAGTTTGTGGTGGGCCGCTGTGCCTGGTGGGAAAAGTGGACGTTTTCGGTGCGCCTCGGCGGGCCACACTCCCGACTGATTCCGGTGCGTTCACAGCGTGAGGTGATACGGACGTGGGCCAGCCTGACGGCGGTGGGCGAGCGGTGCTTCGCGGTCGATCTGTGACCGGTCACACCTAGTAAATCGCAGGCAAAAAAAACCGCCTTTAGGGAGGCGGTTTTTCGTGAATGCCAGTTGGGCCAGCATTCAACACCCTCGTGGGATGCGTTGACAGAACAAGTCTACGGCTCATAGTCCATGTCGGCAAGAACCAGCAGTCGATCAGTTGTGCCGACGAACTAATAACAATTGGCGCGTCATCCGTCGCAGCTTTCTGTCCCATTCGCAGTATTCAATTAAAGTGAATCTCGCGCAGCCCAGTCCGTACGGGGGACGAACGCAAATTAGGGCATTTCGTCGCATTTACTCTAAAGGTTCTGGCTGAAGTTCCCTCTGGAGAACCTATATACTGTTGGCACACCAAGGGGAATGAGACCTTATCCGGCCGGTACTTGGGACATGGCTTTCTGACACGGGTGGAACCGTGGGATTGATTCGGAAGGGGCTACTAAATTACGCCACCTCGTGGGATGCGTTGACACTATTCCCGACTATCACCCGTGAATCCGATAAGGGTCATAGAAAGAGGCTGGCCTCACAAGGAGTGACGACATGAAGTTTTTTTTCGTGGCCGTGCAACTAGCTCTGGCACTGCATCGGGTATTTATCCTGATCAAAGCTGCGCTGCACGCTATCCGTGGCGAGTAAGCGCAAACGTAAAAAAACCTCGACTTAGGTCGGGGTTTTGTTTCGCGGTAGTCCCGCTCTAGCGATTACACGTTGCTATGGGTTTTTAGACCCAGACTGCTAATACAAAATCCAAGGAAAAGAACGCGAGACATGGAAAGTCGAGTGAAACGATGAGTAAGAGAATTCTGATAGGTCTGGTACTGGTGGCTTTGGGTGCTTGCCAAGCAAGTCCACCAATTAAAGTGCTGGACAGTGAACGGCAGTTTTTGAAAGACAGCGCTCGAATCAACGCGTTTACTGATCGCCACCCCTGGAGCGCTGAAGAAGTGTCAGGTGACATGGGTGATGCAGTCGCGAAGATTGAATACTTGGAACACATGGGGCCGGGATACCTCAAGCAGCGTGACGACGAATACACCAAGCAGGAGTATGTCGATCAGCAGGAGCGGACGGCGTACCAAAATGCTGAGCGGAAGAGAGTCGCGCAATACGAACAACGGGTTGCAAGCAAGGTACATAAGCGGCCCATGGGATCGTTTGGAGAGGCCTATTACCGGCTGTACGCCGCTAATCAAGTTGCTGGGCGATCTATGAAAGCACCAATTCTGCAATCAGGCCTGCTCGACGGGATATTCAACCTCGACCTAGCATTTCGCGTACGTTGCTGTAACGACAATGCGTGCTTTGCAGTTGCTGAAACGGGTATAGGGAAAAATTCTGAAAGGATCACAGTTTCTTTCATACGGCCTGTGCCTTTGGTAGCCGGTGACGTAGTACGTCCCTCTTATATCGAAATTCTGGGAGAGGATGCTCAAGGAACACTCGTAGCGAGAGTGCTGGCACCTACGCTTAATTATGTGCGATGACTTCTAGGAAATCGCCCGCTGTACCCAAGCCCTGGCCGTCAAATAGCCGGGGCCGAGGACGTAGAAGGATGCGGTTTTCGCGTCTGTCAGTTAAGGACTGGTTATGCAGCTCAAAGACGATTTGATTGTGACCGATCATCAACAGACCACCGGCCAGATCACCGGCACAACCTATGTGAAATCAGGCGGAATTCTAATCGCTCGTGGGCAGCTCGCCGGAGGGTTGGTAATTGAAGCAGGCGGCAAAGCGGTAGTGCATGGGCAGGTGGCACGCAACGTGGTGAACCATGGGACGCTCGAGCTGTTCGGACAAGTCGCTGGGAAAGTTATTGGAAATCAGCCCATCAACCAGGTGAAATCAGAGCAGATTGTCGGTAATGATTTGGAGGTTCCATTCCGTGGAACCTCCAAATCATGGTCATCGAACGGCTAACTCTAGGAAAAATTGCCCTAGGTGCATCAAAAGGCCGCTGTCAAAAGTGGGCGGGCGGCCTGGGTATCGCAGGTGATTCAAAAAATTGCGGACTCCAAGGCTATCCCTGTACATGAATGATGAATCACAATCTGGCTACAAGCCTATACAGGACGATGTATTAAAGACTCTGGGTCTTGCGGTGATCGCCGGGCAGGGTGTTGAGCACCTGTTGAGTAGTTGCCTTACTTTCCCTCTGCACGGCGAGCCACTGCAAACTGTGGAACAGCTTCAGCTCCTGCTTGAGAGACATTCAAAAGCCACTTTGGGACGACTGCTCAAAGCACTGCGGGAGCGTGTTGATCTGCACCCCACCTTCGACGACGTGTTGGATCGCTTCCTACAACATCGCAACATCATTGCGCATCGGTTACATGATGTGCCGGGCGGTTTTGATCTGCATTCCAATGAAGGACGAGGGAGGCTAAAGGCTTTCCTGCTCCAGTATATGGAGAATGGTCACACCGTAAGCATGGTATTCCTAGGCGTTTTGCGGGGATGGGCAATCCATGAGGGCATTGCTATTCCCACCGAGCATCATCTTAGCCAGCGAATGCAGGATCACCTCGACGCCAATGTCATGCCGAATTTGGAAACCTTGATCAGGTCCAAATAATCCTCCTGAGTCCACGGAAAACGATATGTCTCAACCTCAGCACCCAAAACACCCTGGCGATTGCACATATCTTGGTAGCAAGGGGCGATTCGATCTCTATTTCTGCTCCCAAGGGCTTCCAGTACCAATTGTGATCGCGCGCAGTAGTGTCAGGGATCAACAATGGCCGGTAGATCGTGGTTCGCGTTCGACGGTTTTGGATCAAATCTTTGTTTATGCCGTCGATCTGGCGCGTCAGCAAGGGCTACTGGAATTCGAGTAGGAAAGCATATGAAAGCAATTTTGTTTGCAATAGTGACCACCTTTGCAGCCAGCGCCTCGGCTGCCGATTCAATCTTCGTAAGCACTAAGCTGACTCGTAACGGTGTGGTTGTCGATAATTTTGCCGGTTCTACCACTGATGGACACACCCAACCACACAGCAATATCAGTCTCATCAAGTATAGAGATTCAGTCACCAAGGGTAAGACCAACATGGCGGACTTGGCTTTGGGTACCAAGGCATCCATCACACCGCATATCACCAGTGATGGTCGTATCAGTCTGAGATTCAATGTGGATTACGTAGAGCTGGAGAAAATGGAAACGGTGAAGGTCGGGAACTTCACTATCGATCAGCCTAGGACCGGAGGCTTCAAGCATGCCGCTACGGACATACTCGCTAGCGGAGAGAAGCGCGAATACAAGGATTTGGATAACGGTGCCGAGTACATTTATACCGTATCAGCCACGAAGCAGTGATGATGCGTTAGGAGAGAGAAGTTATTCGCGTCCTAGGATCAAGCAGGAAAATTGAATCAATGAACATTGAAAACCGCTACACAGCTGCCCGCGAAAAATTCTTCGCTGAAAATCCTCGTGCTCTCACTCAGATTGAGTCTGTCAAACCAGCCGTTATCGAGGCATGCGGCGTGACCGTTGATGAGTACCGTGAACAGCAACGCCTCGTGATTTTCGCTGAAGCTGCCCGAAGCCGTGGACTTGAGATTGATGAGTTCGTGATTCGCTTGTTAGCTGAATCACCGGAACAAGCTAATGAATGGCGCTTGGATCAACACCGCAAGATCGCAGCAGCGCTTGGTATCGATTGGGATGAGTACAAACAGCTAAACCGTATCGCTGGATAGGAAATTTGAATCGCCCCTGATTTCATTGACGCGCTCAATTGTCTGACTTTTGACAATTAGCCAGTTCTGAATGACGGAACCGGGTCGGAAGTCACCTGACCCGATCGGCGCCTTTTGGCCGCAAACCGCCGCTTGGAAACGACCGCTTTCAGGCGAAAGCTACCGCTCAATCAAGCCCGGCCCTTGGTTTTTGACATTCCCCACCGCAACATCCACGGGGTGCCACTCAAAATCCTCCGTAGGCTGGCTGCATTCCACAGCAAGCTTACCCGCCTGTTCCTCACCCGCTCCTGATTCCAGCCAAGCCTGAGCATTGCCCGGCGTAAACACCACCGGCCGCCGATCATGTATGTCAACCATCCCCTGATCACTCGCTGCAGTGATGATCACAAAACCGTCGCCTTCATGCGGCTCCAGCCCTACATGGACTTGCGCCAAAGCCGCAAAGAACATTGGCGCCTGGCTTTTGAGTCTGATGAAGTAGGGCTGTTTCTTTTTTGAATTGTTCGGGTCTTTTACCCATTCATACCAACCGTCTGCCATGACCAGAGCACGGCTATTTGGCCATAACTGCTTGAAAAATTTGCCAGTGGTCACAGTTTCGACTCGGGCATTGATCGGGTCAGGGCGTTTGCCTTTGGCCCAGAACGGTGCCCAGCCCCAGTGGACGGGGTCTATTCGCAAACCTTGGTTATCCCCATGGAGGATATTTACGCGGGTCCCGGGGGCAACGTTGTAGCGTGCAATAGGCTGGTTATCGTAACCGCTCAGGATTGGCCTGTCTGAACCCAGTACTTCCAGATAATCGGCAATGCCCTGATATTGAACGAATCGTCCGCACATGGTGTTGACCCTCAGCCAATGGAACGCCTGGCCAGAGCGTAGTCTCTAAACAGTACTGTTTATTGTGAGGTGGCCACGTCATGGGAAGTTCCAAGCAGGATCACTTTGCAGTCATTGCCCGACAGGTCGAACAACTGCGCGAGAGCATTCAGGTGCTGGAGCAGGACGAAAGTCTGGGGCGTCATTCTTTGAGGGGAGGGCAGACGGTGGATGAGCATCAAACCATTCACCAGGCCTTCGACGAATTGGACCAGGCTGTAAACCACGTTTCAGACGTGTTGATGGCTTTAGCTGAAGCGGTCAACCGCGTGCCTAAGCTATAGCGGGCGCAATCCATCTGTCGAAATGTCCTACATACAAATTGACCGGCAACGTCCCACACAGTTAACTGTATGCACATACAGCTAACTAAAGGCGCGCGTCATGAGCTTCACATCCCTGGGTCCAATCTCTGAAGGTGGCATTCGCCTGCCGCTTTGCACGTTCAAGGTTCCGGCTGGTTTTCCCTCTCCGGCAGCGGACCATATTGAGAAGGAGATCTCCATGGATCAGTTGCTGAATATTCGCGCGCCGCATGTATACCTGGTCACGATCGATGGCGACAGCATGCAAGGTGCAGGCATCTATCCCGGCGATTTGGCAGTGGTTGACCGTGGTGTTGAACCTCTCAACGGTCAAGTCGTGGTGGCCTTGCTCAATAATGATCCCATCTGCAAGCGTCTGTGCATCCGGGGAAAGAGCGTCATTCTCCAGTCTGAGAACCCCCGTTACCCGGATCTTCATGTAATGGAGGGGGATGATCTGTCGATATGGGGCGTAATCACCTATACCGTGCGCAGCCATGCTCACTAAGGTTAATCCTGTTTTCGCGTTGATCGACTGCAACAGCTTTTACGCCAGTTGTGAGCGCGTATTTCGACCTGACTTGGCCAAAGTCCCGATCGTGGTATTGAGCAACAACGATGGGTGTGTGATTGCACGCAGCTACGACGCAAAGCCGCATATAAAAATGGGCGAGCCCTATTTTCAGATCAAGGATCGCTTGGCAAAGCTCGGCATTGTGGCGTTCTCGTCCAACTATGCCCTCTACGGCGACATGAGCGAGCGGGTGATGACCCTTATCGAGTCCATGGTCCCGGGTGTGGAGGTCTACAGCATCGACGAGTCGTTCGCTGACTTGACCGGGATCGCAGACGCTTCGGCGATGGGACGGCAGTTGCGCAGCCGCATATTGCAATGTACGGGCATTCCTGTGGGCGTTGGAATCGCTCATACCAAAACCTTGGCCAAGTTGGCCAACCATACGGCTAAACGCTTACAGGTCCACACCGGTGGCGTGGTGAATCTCTGCGGCGATTTCGAACGGGACTGGGTGTTGCGCAATACGGCCGTGTCAGAGGTGTGGGGTGTCGGTAGACGCATGACCGCGCACCTTGAAGGCATGGGCATCACCACCGCGATGCACTTGGCTAAGGCCGACCCCTGGACCCTGCGTAAGAAATTTAGCGTGGTGATTGAGAAAACCGCCCGGGAGCTTTCGGGTACGCCGTGCCTGGAACTGGATGAGCCGGACCCGCCGAAACAGGAAATCTGCTGCAGCCGGATGTTTGGCAAGCGCCTGACAGAACTGGCGCCGATCAAAGAGGCGGTGGCCACCTACATGATGCGCGCCTCGGAAAAGCTCAGGGCGCAGAAGTCATACTGTAAAAAAGTCAGGGTTAGCATTCGCACCGGTATGTTCAATCCCGATGAAGCCAAATATGCCAAAGGCGTTGTGGTGACGCTGCCGTATCCCACCGACGATGTGCGATTACTGACCAAGGCGGCGGTGGAAGCTTTGGATCATGTTTTTCGTGAAGGATTCAAATACAGCAAGGCAGAAGTTTTGCTGCTGGACCTGCGACAGCCTGGGGAGTTTTCAGATGATTTGTTCGCCGTGAATCAACCAGCGGAAGCTACGCGGGTGATGGCCGTGCTGGATGAAATCAATGGGCGTTGGGGGAGGGGGACATTGAGGGCGGCGAGCGTTCCGAGTAATCCGGACTGGGGAATGAGGCGGGAAATGATGAGCCGCAGTTACACAACTAAGGTCGATCAACTGTGGCGGGTGACTTGAGTTTCAGGGAGATGGAAGCGGATAGAGGCTTTTGTGGAAGGGGTAAAGCCTCAGTGACTTTCCGAGTGACATTGTTACTCGGTGTCCGGCAGTGTTGGGCATCGTTGCAGCGAGCGTCAGTTGCTGGAGTCCCGTGTTTACTGGCGCGTCGTAAGTCCAGCTTGCTAGGCGGCTAAGCAATATCGGTAGAGTACTGAACATCTATCCCCCTTTGATGCAAACCAGGCTATCACGAGGAGGCTCCGTCACATCGACTGAATAGCGTGAAAGGGGGTGCAGTAAAGCTGTAGCAAAATACAGTGCTAAGTTATTGATTCTTATAGGGTCGATGCCCCAGTTCTACTAAACTCAACTCGCCCTATAACTCTATATATTTCAATAGCTTACACTGGATCAACGGTCAACCTTGACATGGTGGGGGTCGTTGGTTCGAGTCCAATCGCGCCTACCAAACAAAATCCGCTCTGCTGGGCGGTCTAGAAGGGCTCACCGAAAGGTGGGCCCTTTTTTGTTGTCTAAGAAAACGTTCACAAATTATAGGCTTCGTTCACACAAGGCAATGTGAACGTGAATACATGCCTGCCTCTGTTCACACTCTGAATTGTGAATGGCTATACCTAACCTATTGATACATAAGGCTTGAGCACTTTCTTGTCTAGGTGGTGGTGCGTTCGTAAACTCACTCCCTTGCCCGTTGTTCGTGCCTCACAAGGGCAGGCTGCTAACCAGCTGAGCTACGTGCCTGCTGTGTCCTGAGCGCCTATCGGCTGACGCTCTATAGACCACCCCCTTGTGTTTGTTTCTACGCACAAATTGAGGGTTGCTGTTTGAGAATCTGTGCGAGCCAGCCGAGGGGGAGAGCAGGGGGGGTATGGGGTAGGCTCCTTCTTATGCAATGGAACTCCTGAATTTCTGCTACAAATTAATCATCCAGTGGTTAGTTTAAGGTGGTTGCTATGCTCGGTGGGATATATGCAGCTTGGCGGGGGAAGGCATTTGGGAATCAAGTTGCTGATTTTATTGGTATGCACCGCAGTCTCTATCATGGGGCGATGGAGGAGGGTGGTTGCAATATGCACATGCTAATGCTCTCTCACCTGAAATCTGAAGGGCATGCAGTAGAGGCTGTAGCTCAGGACTCGTGTAAGTTTCTAATTGCTGGGTTAAGGATTATCGAGAACAAATTCGGACAACAGGCGCATATTGACCATGCTAGGGCTTGTGTGATGAGTTTGATGGATAGCAGTCAATCTTGATTTTTGATGAGTTGCGCTGTATAAAGAGCTTCATAGCAAACGGGCTAGGTGTAAGCTGAACTGTATGTCTCATTAGGAGGCGCTGCGAAGTGAATAGCGTTATGGCGGAACCTTAAGTGGTGTAGTTGTAACATGAAAGCTAAGCAGACAATGGGAGGATGGTTGGTAGAACTCCCCAGCAAGGCGTGGCTTTATACGCAGGCTTACCCCTTCTGGCTTTGTTAGAAGGGCAGGTTACTGGTAGCTGAACTATCAGGCATAGAAGGCGCTAGCCTCTGTGAAGAACGGCCAGTGTGGTAACGCATTGAGCACCCGAGAAGGGCATCTAGGAATCCCCTAGAAAATAACCTGCTATAGCTACGTGTGAAATTCCTATATTAATGTGGTGGGTAGAGCTTAGAGTCAATACGCTCCTTCTCATTAACTAAATAATTATCCTAAACAATACTCATCCTTCGTACATCTGTAGCCCATTCTTCAGCTACCTTGGCTTCTATGGCTATGTGACGCTCTACATCTAGCTTACGAGGTCTGCCAACAGGTCTGATAGCCCCAGTTAGCTTTAGCATTTCCTTAACGGCTGATACATTCCCGTTAACTAATTCTTGTTTTTGAATCTCCACTGACTTATCAAACCAATACAAGCGGTGCTCATCCTTCCAGCCTAACGACTCTGCTTGAGAGTCAAGTGATGTAAGGCTAATGCCTAGCTTGTCTGCTAGATTTGAATGTGAGAATGATTCGATGTAGCTTTTCTTATGGCTGTCTATGGTTTTCATATGTGCTCTTGATTTGTTAGATTGGTAGTAATGGACTTTCAGTAGGAGTCACTGCGTGATAGCAGAAGCAAGAGCACGCCACGTAGTGGCATACGCATTAAAGAAAGATCAAGAGCGATTAGCTGGTAAGCAGTCCCGCCTTTGATCCTCTCTTTGAGTGCGTGCTCTTTGTCAGCTATGCTGACGTTGCTTTTGCTTTTAAATACTTGTTGCTTAGGTCTGGTAGAAATAAACTAAAAGTATTTAATAAGACTATCTCTCCTTAGAGGTATCTAAGAAGTAATGGTCTTAGTATTGTATAAATTGTGCACTTTCTCTTAAGGAGTCTTTAAGGAAAAGTGCACAAAATATCTGATGACGCTGCACATTATGCTACTTTTTTAAGTCTTGCAGTCCAGCGTCTCACCTGATGGTAAGGAACATTAAGTCTTTCGGCGATTGCTTGTCGATCCACTCCTTCAATCTGAAACATCATAATCACCTCTGCTTGAAGAAGTGCTTTGTCTTTCTTCTTCTCTGATTGCTCCTTCTCCCAGGGAGTCATGCTTAATTCAGTGTTGATAGTAGCTAAGCGGCCTAGCTTACTTTGAAGGTACACAGCCATGTCCATACTCTGAACAAATAATGTGACTGGCTCTGTGCTGCTTCTGTCTCTTAGTGAAGTCCTGGCTACAGCTTGTAGGGTGCTTTCATAGAAGCGCTCAAACTCAATTGCCTTTCGTACTTCAGCAACAGGAACACCTAACATCTCACCTAGAGTGTGAAAGCTTAATCCATCATCAGGGCTTACGTTTCCATGCTGAAGGCATATAGCAATGTGTCTATCTTGATAGCCATTTATGCCCCTGCTATCAATAGGTAGCTTGGTGATGTTGTCATTGAAATTATGGTTCATCCATTGGTGTGCAAAGGCTAGACCTTTCTCGTCACCAACCATAGCGGTGATACAGCGCAACCAATCAGCTAACTGTACACCATCATCCCAAGTGTCAGCAGGCTTACCATTACGTTGCATCATGCTTTGTGTTTTAGAGTACTTGCCAGTAAGGAAAGGGTGTAGCTCAACCCGCTTACCATAACCATCGAACTCAGGGGTGAAAAGAGAAGGCTCAAATCCCCATCCTTGATACTTGGCATGGATACCCAGAAGGGTATCACGCACATTGTTAGCTAGGATGTGGACGCTGTTAGCGTACGAGAAGGCAGGTAGGAAATCTTTATAGCGCACAATGCGTACAAGACGCTTGCCTTTAGTGTTCTGAGCTTCCACCTCAACACTACATTTGGGTGTGAGCATAGCTTTCAATACGTCTAGGGCTGACTCGCTGAGTGCGCTACTGTCCTTGGCTTTAATCATATTCTCAACAAGGGCAATACTCTCAGGCTTAATCTCTGCTTTCTTTTCGGGGGAAACGGTAAGGTAGTTACCGATACTCCCAAGATAGCTGATGCAGTCGAACTGATGGCTCTTGCAGTCAGAAACACTAGGCACCTCATCCACAACAAGCTCCCAGCCCGCTAAGAGGCGAGCATCTATACGTCTTAGGGCTTCATGGGTGAGCATAACCAAAGGCTGTGAGCGAGCTGCTAGGGCTCTCTCTACGCTTACTGTGACATGACTTGTAGTGTCTGAAGTAATAACTGTGGGAGAGATGCCCGCTTTTAGCTTGATGTCTAAAGCTAACTCTTTAATAAGCGCGTTAGTAGGCATTGCATACACAATGTGACTGTCAAGTATTAGCTCGGGGAGGGATTGAATAAACTTTGTAGACTTGCCACTACCGGGGAGTGCCTCGGCAATAAATAGTGTCTTAGAGTTCATACTGTCCTTTGTGGTATTTTTTATAAGTGTCAATATCTTCGCTATTGTAGTGGGAGATGTAATAAGCCTGTTGAATGGTTAGGCGGTTTTCTATAGCTAGCTTGAGGAGGCTTTGATTATTGTCTTTGGCTGCTATCAGTAGTTTAGCTACTCTGCGCCTAACGGCAGTCGGTTGTAGGAATGGAGTGGTAGGGTTGATATCCGGTATCAACACAAAGTCTTCTTGCGATACCATCTGGGTTCCTTGTTAGGTAAGTATGATTAGTGTTGCGATTTTTAATAGTATGGAGTAGGTTGTGTATAATATTGCGGCTGTAATAAGCCAGCTTAAAGCTGTGTTCATTTAGATTCTTTTGGTTTGTTGGTGGTCTTAAGGTCATCTATAATTTTATGTAGGGCAAATGCTGATGTGAATGAGCCACTTAAACTACTTGATGCTGATTGGTTGAGGCACACATAGGTGCCCCTAGGTTCCATCTGATACTCAACACCCTTGTAGATTTTAATCTCTCCTACAAGCTCAGAGTTCTTGCTATCAATCCATTCAGCAGTTGCAGCCAATGCAGCCTTACGCTTCTCAATGTATTGGCGCTCACCTTCAGACATAAAGTGCATGTTCATTCTGTTACTCCAAAACGTTTGTAGATGTCATCTCTAATAGCTTTCATGGTTTCTGTTTGATGCTTGCCAGTAGCAAGGGTGCCACTAACAACACTATGCTTAATTCCTTGCAGGTTGCCGTTAGCGTCGTAGTTGAGGTTGCTAGGCTTAACTGTGGTGAGTTCATTACGGGCTTGCTCAACAGCAGCTTGTGCATTGAGGCTCTCGCGCACTAGAGGATCATTCTGATACAGGTGGGAGATTGCTTGTTCTTTCGCTAGCTTCATCATTGCGTAAGCATCAGAAGCGCTGTCAAGACCACGTAGGGGCTTAGTGGGTGAGTCAGAGTATTGCCACCCAGACTGTTGGGCAGTATACATTACTTCCTCAAGGCTACAGCCTGTTGCATTAGCTAAGTCTTGCAGGTCATTGCGATTTAGTACTTTCATTTTTATTATCCTATGTGGTTATGGTTTGATGATGCGATATTGATAAGGGGAAGAGTGTTTTTCTCCAGACTTACGGCGCTCAATTAGCGCAATGCTAACTAGGTATTTCAGAATAGTGTCAACTGAGCGGCTGGGTAGTGTGGTGGCTTTAGAGAAGTCATTGCGAGAGATAGTGGCCCAACCTTCGATCTTGGCATTGCCTTGGATCATAAGGTAGATTAGCTTTCGAGAAAGTGTGTTGAGTTTGTTGTGTTGCAGGGTGATGATGTCGTCTAGTGTAATTGTCATTTTATTTCCTTGGGTTGTTGGTTTGTGTGACAATTAGGTTCCTGTCGTATTTGTCCCCTGTTGTCAGTGCTTAATATTTTCACAATAAAATCCTGTTCTCTTGTACATCCCATTAGGCTTTATAAGAGAGGTGTCTTGTGTTTATTTAAGCAATGAAATAGGGGGCTATGTCTAGAGGTTGAAGGTTTAAGTGAGTAGAGAAATATCTCTTATACTAGTAATATCTGTTTTTTAAGGAAAAGGCTTTTAATGAGTTGAAAATAAAGTAGGGATAGAGAAATGTCTCTAGTGGTATATATTTGTTTTAAAAGCTTTCGGAGACAAAGCAAATTAAACTAACTTAATAAGGTTAGTTGTGTTGTAGCAACCCCTCTCATATAATGGCTGTAAGGCTCTACAAGCTCGCACAAGGAGTCATCCCTTGTCATGGTGTAAGCTAGAGGGGTTGATGCTAATGCCTCCCCAGCAAGCTCACAGAGGGCTAGTCAATTAGATGTAGTACATCCTTGACGCTAAGGTGGGAGTACCTAGCCACTGATCTAGTGTCTCTGTGTCCTGAGACAATCATTATCTGAGCGTTATTGAATCCCTTCTTCGCTACATTGGTAATACGGGTGTGCCTTAATTGGTGGAGCTTAACGGTGCTATCAAGGCCTGCTTTGTTTCTTGCCAGTCTGACGGCCTGTGAGACGCTATGAGGTGTCACAAGGAACAGTCTGCCTCTGTGTGCTCTCTCTGCCATTGACAGCCTCTGAGCCTCTCTCAATAGCTCTATGGCCCTTACGGTGAGGGGCACAGATCTAGTCCCGTTCTTACCGTCTATTACATCTGCAATACGATCACCCAAGTGGAGACATTGAGTAGTGAGCTTAAGTATTTCTGAGCGTCTCATAGCTGTCTCATAGGCAAGCTCCACTATCAGAGCCATAGTGGGTGAGAGTTCATTGAGTAGTAGTCTCAGCTCGCAAGCACTGACGACCTTGTCACTCGACTTGTCTGGTTTGGGCAGAGCTATATCACTTACGGGATTATGTATATCAATAAGCAGGCCACGTTTAGCGAACCTGAAGAAACGAGACATGAACGCTAGCTGTATACGACAGGTAGCAGGCTTGACCGTTTGTAGACGCTTCAGCTTGAAGTCATTGACTAGCTGAGGGGTGATGTCATGAATTGATTGAGGGAAGGCAGTAAAGAGCTGCTCAACGATCTTTAGCGCATGGTCATAGCTACCCTTACCCTTGAGCATGGTTTCGCAATAAGTCATGCCCAAGGTGTACAGCGTATGGGATTGGTGCGTCTTGGTGACAGCCTCTAGCTGGTCAGCCCACGCTTGAGCGAGTACTTGAGTGGGGAATGTTTTAGATTGTGGTGCTTGTCCCTTCAGTCTCACCTGAGCGTTCCAGTTCCCTGAAGGTAGTGAACGTATGTTAGCCATGCTTGACGCCTCATAATGTGAATGGGCGTTCTCTTAAGACCTTATGCCGCGTGGCCTAGCGCTTAGCATGGTGGCTCTTGACATGGTGGGGGTCGTTGGTTCGAGTCCAATCGCGCCTACCAAACAAAATCCGCTCTGCTGGGCGGTCTAGAAGGGCTCACCGAAAGGTGGGCCCTTTTTTGTTGTTCTCGTTTGGGAAAACTTTGGGCAAACCACCACCGCGCTACAGTTTCAGGTCGGCTTTGACCTTTTGATAAATCACCGCACCCGGCCCATGCCCGGACTGATAATGCTCAGTCATTTTCACATCCGCATGCCCCATCAAACCAACACAACCTCGCGCAGTGCTTGTCCCATGACGATTTCAAGGTGAATTGGCGTGCCATAGTTCTGCGTCCTCCCGGGGGATACCTTGAGGGTGTTTCGTTCGAGGTCCACCGCTGTTTTCGGCCACGTCACAATATCCTCCCGCCGTTGCAGGCTCAGCAGCCCGAGGCGGATGGCACGTTTGAGCCAGGGCAGGGTGCCGCTGTAGTTCAGAATCGTGCTCAGCCCATCCAGCGTCAGCTCTGCCGAATTGCGCTCGCACAAACCTTTGGCCACCGCGAAGGCAAAATCTGCACCAGTAGCCCGCCCATGTCTTCGCGGTAACGTGCGAGCTTGAACTGGATTTCTCGCAGAGTGCGATCGGCATAGCCGCGAGAGGGCACCCATTCCTTATCAAAGCGCTCCAGCAGGTTGTCAAAGCGCGAGGCGGTGTCGCCGGTGAGTAGTAGGGCCAGCAAGGCACCGTCATCGGTCAGTAGCCACGAACCTGATGCACCGGGTGATCAGGGTGATTCTTACAACTGCGATGTGTAGCACCGCAGAACCGGGCTAGGTTTTCGTCTTGACCGAAGAGTCGACCGTCCTCATAAACCCAGCCGGTCACGGTTTTAAGGCTGGCCGCTTCCGGCGAGTCGTACATGATGATTGGCTTTTGTTCAGGCATGACTTCTTCCTTGCCGCTATAGCGGCTTACTTTGGAGGTGGTGGTGCGGGGGTTATTTCTAATTGCTCTTGAAAACTGTCATTTCTTACAGTTGCAGAAAAAATAAAAACCTTTAAGGATATTTGAATAGACGACTTCATTATCGGGTGAAAGTAATGACTATAAATCTGACTATTGTAACGCCGACTGGTAAAAGATTGAATTTTGATTTTGAAGGTCAAGAAACAACAATTGATGCCGTTAAAGAAGCAGTTTTATCTCGGGAAGGCATTCCGCTGGAAACACAGCGCTTAATTTATAAAGGCAAACAGTTAGAGGATGGTCTTACAATAGGCGACTATAATATCGATAATGGGATGGAGCTGCATCTTATCCTACGAATGTAGGATGGCTAGTGCTAATTATGATCGGAAGTTTCTAGCAAGTTATTTGTTTGTAAGCCCAAATATATACTCCGTGCGCGCCGCTCCGCCGCTCCGCCGCTTCGGCTTGGCGCAACTTGCTGCATTTGGTGTGGTTGCCGTGGGCGCGCGACTTATTGCATTGGTTGCAGACTGTTTGCAGATCCAGCGGCTGCATGGGGCCACCGTTTAAACGGGCTGTTCGGCGTAGCGCAGTCATGCTGCAACCGCCTGCCGTTCGATTGCGCTGGATCATTCGCCCGGGCAAGTGCAGCCATCGGCAGTGGGCTGACGCTGTTCCCGCACATGTGCACTTGCTGTGTCTTAGTGAAGGGCTTGCCGTCGCCGTGGGCGATGATGTAGTCGCTTGTAAAGCCTTGGGCCTTGTACAGTTCGGCCGGTTGCAACATCCGCAGGCAGATGTCGACGATCACGTAAGGTGTACCCTTTATGGTCACAGTGACCAGTGCCAGGCGGTCGCGGGTGGTGATGGTCGGTGCTGGCTCGTTGGCTTCGCTCACATTCTCGGTGCCGTAATAGCTGATCAATAAGGCCGCAACCCTCAGCGCACCAGCCTCAACCTCCGGCGAGCGCTGCAACTCAACCAGCGAACTTTTTCCGCCTCCGCCTCCGCCTCCGCCTCGTGTCGATGATGCGGGAAGATGGCTAGCACATCGGTCGTTTCAAGGTGCGTGGTTTGATGCGGGAACTGGGGTTAATCAGTAAGCAGCCGGGCTCGCACGTCTACAAAAAAGCGACAGTCGAACGGCCTGATATTCCGAACACGTTGAATCGAGAGTTCGACGTTCCCGAGCCTAATAAGGTCTGGTGTGGTGATATCACCTACATCTAGGTGCAAGGAAGATGGCATTACCTCGCGGTGGTTATGGATCTCTATGCACGCCGAGTAAGGGGCTGGCTCTATCACGAAAACCGGATGCAGACTTGGTTATCAAGGCGCTGGATATGGCCTTTGAGCAACGAGGGAAAACTCAAGGTCTGCTGTTTTATTCCGACCAGGGGTCGCAATAGGGTAGTCGTCAGTTTCGCCAGCGCCTTTAGCGGTACCGCATATGCCAGAGCATGAGTCGACGAGGTAATTGTTAAGACAACTCGCCGATGGAGCGCGTCTTTCGGCGTTTGAAAACCGAGTGGATACCCTCGGTGGGCTACATGTCAGTTCAGTAGGCTCAACGGGACATCAGCCATGACTTGATGCATCGCTACCACTGGATACGGCCTCATCAATTCAATGGCGGGCTAACGCCCGCTCAGGCCGAGAAAAAGCTTAACGTCGTGTCCGTGATTAGTTGACCACTACATAGAGATGGAACCGATAGCAGTTTGCAGGGAAGACTGCTTTCGACCCAAAGCGGACCGTCGCGACAATCAAGTCTTGGCTTGCTGCCAGTTGACGGAGTTGGAGGTTGACGTAGAATCGCCCCCCCAAAAAATAGCGCGTATGGCGAGAAGGAGCTTAGATGCAGCGGGTGATGATTATTGGTCAACCTGGGTCGGGCAAAAGCACTTTGGCGCGTGAGCTTGGTCTGCGCACGGGCTTACCTGTCGTTCATATAGACACTATCCACTGGCAGCCAGGGTGGGTTGAACGAAGCCGGGACGAGAAAACACGCCTTTGTTCCGAGGTCGAGGCTCGTGATCGCTGGATATTCGAAGGCGGCCATTCCGTTACTTGGGAGAATCGGGTAGGGCGCGCAGATCTTTTGATATGGATTGATCGTTCGGCGACGCTTCGATTTTGGCGCGTGCTGCTAAGAACACTGCTCCAGCGCGGCAGCTCTCGGCCCGATTTACCGGACAACTGCCCCGAACTGCTGGCGAATCTGCCAGAGTTCTTGAAATTTATGTGGCGGACGAAAAAAACAGCGCGTGTGAATATGCAGCAGCTGGTGGCGACGGCGCCATCAACATGCCGCGTCGTTCGTCTGCGCTCAAATCGAGATACCAACGTGTTTCTTTCGAGCATTGGCTATTTGAGCGGTCAGATTCCTCGACATTGATCGACGGCTGACGGCTGACGGCTGCGGTATGGAAACTACCGATTGCGACCGGCTGAACACGTCCTGCAGCGGCCTTTGGTAAACACTGACACCACGGTCGTCACACCGCCCATTTTCGCTTATGCACTGCTCAAAGTCAGAAGTTCTCGAGACTGACTTTAATGCCCGCACGGCTGGCCAACTCAATGGTCTCTTCCACCCGGTCAGCGTCAACAATAAAACCATCGTAATTATCACCACCGGTGTCCAAGTGAAGATAACGTTTACCAAACCGAACCAACCATCGGTCGAATTCATCAAGCACCTCTGGCATTGATGAGGCACCGTTTCGCACGTAGACGTAGGGCTCTTTCAATTGGTTGGCGCTAACCAGATAAGGAACTTGATATTCAAACACATCAAAACCTTTCCAATCCAGGCTCATTAAAACGAGGTGTTCAAGTTTTTGCGCCTTTGAACCCTCCAACAATCCATCTGTGAAAGCACTGCATGCGTCATCTCCCATCGCGTATCTGCGCATGACGCGCCTGACAAGTCTGGCGCCTTCTTTTTCTGGAACCACCGCCAACAGCGCCAGGGCAAAAGTCTCGAGTGCCTTTTTCTGTGCGGGATCGGGTGGGCCGGGCCGTAATTCTTTCATGATCGCTGAAGCGCTGAGGTTAGTTTCCTCGGGTGGAGGCATGGTAAAGCGCCCACCAAACAACCGATCCAAAATGCCCATACCACTCCTTGGAATACCTTGGGGCAAGCGACTTTTCTTTTACCGGCGACAGTCGCTGCTTGTTTTAAGATTTGTGTTGTAGTTGAGCCTAAGGCTCCAGGTGAGGTTTGTCGATCAACCGCTTTTTTTACGGCCAAACTGGACCTGATCCGACCGACCGCTTTTGGCCGGTTAGCGACCGTCGCTCTGATTAGCCCTCCTTGTCTTTCCACACGCGGAGGACTTGTCATGAACATCATCGCTACCTGCGGCCGTCAGCCCTGGAACAAAGGAAAACTAGTCGGGCAGAAAGCCCCACGCCGACTGAGAGGTATCTGGGCCATCCGAGTAAGGCTTCAAATTGCGGAAAGAACCCGGGATCTGCTCTCTTCGATCTGGCCATCGACAGTAAGCTTCGAGCCTGCGACTTAACCAAGCTCCGCGTGCGCGATGTCGCCCATGGCGAGCACGTATCATCACGAGCCATGGTGATGCAGCAAAAAACGCAGCGAGGACTGCCTTTTTTCTAGTCGGCTACCTACCTCAGACCATCTATCCACTCGTCAATACGCTCGTATCGTCAAAGGCGGGGTGAAAGCCGTAGGCCTTGATCCAGCCATGTATGGCACTCACACAATGAGACGTACGAAGGCATCACTTATCTATCGCTGAACGAAGAACCTACGGTACGGGCGGTTCAGTTGCTGCTCGGCCATACGAAGCTGGAGAGCACTGTTCGATTATGGGGATTGAGGTCGATGACGCCCTGGAGATGGCGGAACAGACTGAGGTTTGATCATGCATAGCGACGGTCGAAGTCAGGCCGTCGCTAACCGGCTATAAGCAGCCTCTCGAAGGTATCCACAAAACCTGGGGCTATTCAGGTAGGGCTGTTCGAGGCAAAAATACTCAACGCCGGCTGACAGCTCGATTTTTTCTAAATCATCCTGAAGGCTGCCTGAATCGTGAGGAGAAGCGCCACAAAACAGGCAGGCTCTACGCTTAGCAATTACTCAAAGGCTTGGGTGCCATTGGCTGCAATATCAGTAAAGTTTTTCAACGGAATAGACTTCTTCACCGTCAAGTTCTGCAGTTGGGCTAGGTCAAAGTCAACGTAGTTAATAGAGCCATAGCTGCGAATGTAGAACTTGAGTTGTTTCAAGTCAGACAACGCCGTCCACGAGGTATATTCAGTGGTGTAGAGCTCATCGCCGGTCACCCCGGGCGCGGCAATGTTCTCGACGCTTTCCGTGAAGCGATCATCAATGCTAATGCCGCGAGGGCGGTCAAAATTATTCATGATGTGGGCCAATGTCAGCACTGCTTCAGCGGGTGTTTTGGATTTTTCAGCAAACTGTGAGTAGTACACCGCACGTACAAAACGCCCTACTGAAGTGTTTGATGCCGGTAATGCTACCGTGGCAATGCCTGAGTCAGGCTGCTGTAAGCGAACACCATTCAAGGTCAAGGTTGAGTGATCTTTGTTACTTAAGAAGGTGTAGTTATTCAGGTTAGTTTGGTGCCACTGGAACTCAGGCCCATTGGTCATCACCCCTAACGGGTTGTCGATGATGTTTTGTTTGCCGTTTGCAAACTCAATCACGATGGATGCACCGGTTGCATCATGCAAAGTGTAGTGGAAAGGGGTTTTCATCAACCCCAAAGGCAGAAGCGCTGTGACCAACACAGGCTGTTTGCTCAGCGCAGCTTTCACCTCTGCCACTGATTTAAAGTTGGACAACGTCCATGCTCCCAAGTCGATGGCAGCCAACACAGCCTGGGTTTTATCTAGCATGTCACGTGGCCCTTCTGTGCTGGCAAATGCTAACAAGCTAAAGCTCATGCCAGCTTCGTTAAGGCCCTCCACGACTTTTAAATCGGCGCTGATAGGATCAGGTACCGTCAGCGAGATAAACGCGTATTTCGACTGATACTTTAACTCCGGCTGCTTTTTCACCATCGAATTAAAAGAACTGCCTGATGGGTAATAGCTCACCTCATAAGGCAGCGGCATCGGCAACTCCATCGTGCGCCCAGCGTACGAGGCGCCATTGTCATCTTGATACAGCAACGACGTACAAGCTTGCGCGACGTTGGGCGTAATAAGTAAGCCGATCATGGCGGCAACGCCATATTTCTTCCATAGAATGGCGGATTTGTTCATTGTGTAGTCCTTTACGAAGAGTTCAGTTAAAAGTAGCACAAGGCTACGGTTATTTGTCTGACAAGTCGGTTTGGAGAAAATTTTCACAGCAGACCGGAGTAACCATGGCCTTGAAAGTACTGTCAGCTTGTCATATCCCTTACAGAGCCGACGTTTTTACTTGAGCTAGCTGAGTGTACGACGAGTTGACGTCAGCGATCAGCCGGTCCTCTGTCCAGCGCGTCGGCGAGCGATATGCTTCCATCTAGGTAACTTGCTCTATACCAGCGATAAGGACGATTATTCTTGGCAGAGAGAGATCAATTCAGGACGATGTTTTTCATTGAATCCTGCCGTTTAGATCTGCTCACAGCTATCGATGACAGGACTCATCATTTCTCCAATTTGTTGCCAATCAGTTTTCATGCGAACTCCTTTTCAATGCTCACTTTCAGCAGGATACGTTGAGCGTCTTCTCTGGACAGATGAAAGGCAGCTTCTGGCCGATTTCAGACCTTCGTGAGAGGCAGCTTTCGGCCAAAAGCAGCCAGTCAAAAGCGTCTAGGAAATCAGGGACTATTCCTATACACCAGAAGTCCGTCCCCTCTACCCAGCTTTGCGCAATGCATTGGTAACCAGTGTAAAGGCGGGTGATGGTTGTCGACGGCTGGGGTAATACAAATAGTAGCCAGAGAACGGTGGGCACCAATCTTCCAGTACCCGCTCCAGCCTCCCTTCGCGCAGGTGCGGCTCAAACTCCTCTTCTGGCAGGTACGCAATGCCTAGCCCGGTCAAGGCCGCATCCACGATATGGCTCGACGTGTTGAAAATGAGTTGGCCGTCTACGCGCACGTTTACCTGCTTGCCTCGCTGCTCAAAGTCCCACACATAGAGCCCGCCAGATGTCTGCATACGCTGGTTGATACAGCGATGGTTCATCAGGTCGCGCGGGTTTTCGGGAATACCACGGCTGGCAAAGTAGCCTGGCACAGCGACAGCAGCCATCCGCAATGGCGGGCCTATCGGGACTGCGATCATGTCTTTGTCGATCGTGTCACCCAGGCGCACGCCTGCATCAAAACGATCCGCCACAATGTCCCTGAATCCGTAACTCACGTCGAACTCAACGTTGATGTCCGGGTATTCGTGGAGCAGGGCAGTGAGCTTGGGCAGTAACGTGGTGCGCAGAACATGATCGCCGCAGGTGATACGTACGGTGCCCGCAGGCTTGTCGCGCATTAGCGTCAGGTTTTCCAGTTCCGCCTCGATCTCATCGAAGCGATTACCGATCGCTTGTAACAGCCGCTCGCCCGCGACAGTCGGCGAGACGCTGCGGGTGGTGCGCGTCAGTAGCCTGATTTGCAGGCGCGCTTCCAGACCACTGATGGCTTGGCTCAGTGCCGACTGGGTAACGCCCAGTACCCCGGCGGCACGGGTGAAGCTGCCTTCGCGCGCCACTGTTACGAATGAAAGCAGATCGTTGAGGTTTCCTCTGACCATGGTATGCAGCACCTTTCACAGCTATTAATTAGCTGAGCTTATAGCCCTGTTAAGTATTCATTAGCTAGTCGCGTGAGTATTCGTTCGTCACCATTGCCGGTATGAATACGATTAACCGCAAGGTCCCGATGGCCACTGTTTCAACCAACAACGAGGCTCCTGCCTACTGGAGCGGTGTCTTTGCAATGACACTGTGTGTTTTCGCCCTGATCGCTTCTGAATTCATGCCTGTCAGCCTGCTGACACCGATGGCCGTTGATCTTCAGGTTAGCGAAGGGATGGCCGGCCAAGGCATTACGATTTCCGGGGCATTTGCCTTACTGACCAGCCTGTCGATCTCGTGGCTTGCCAGAACCCTCGATCGCAAGCTGCTGTTGTTGGCACTGGCCGGGTTGATGGCTGTCTCGGGCTTGATCGTCGGGCTGGCACCCGACTATCAAACGTACATGGTCGGCCGTGCGCTCATCGGTGTGGTCATTGGCGGTTTCTGGACGATGTCCGCGGCGACGGCCATGCGCTTGGTACCCGCCCCGCAGGTGCCGAAGGCGTTGGCCATCTTCAACGGCGGTAACGCGCTGGCTATCGTAATTGCCGCACCGCTGGGCAGTTATCTGGGCTCCATTATTGGCTGGCGCGGGGCTTTTTTCTGTGTGGTACCCGTCGCGGCGATTGCTCTCGTCTGGATGCTCATCAGCCTGCCGCCCATGCCGGTGGAACCGCGTAAACCAGGCGCCGGAAATGTGTTCAAACTGTTCAAGAATCGACCAGTGGCGCTGGGCATGGTCGGTTGCGGAGCCTTCTTCATGGGGCAGTTTGCGCTATTTACCTACCTGCGGCCCTTCCTTGAAACGGTAACGCGCGTCGATGTATCCACGTTGTCGTTGATCTTGCTGGTGATCGGTGCGGCAGGCTTTATCGGTACCCTGATCATCGGCCGCGTTCTGAGGCGCAGCCTGTTCCAGACATTGATAGTCATTCCGGTCTTGATGGCCTTGATCGCTCTGGCACTGATCCCTTTTGGCCATTCGATCATCGTTGTTGCTGCGCTGCTGGGCTTTTGGGGGCTGTTGGCGACTGCGGCCCCGGTGGGCTGGTGGAGTTGGATCGCACAGGCCATGCCAAATAATGCCGAGGCTGGCGGCGGCCTGATGGTCGCCGTGATTCAACTGTCCATTGCTCTGGGCTCAACCGTGGGTGGAATGCTGTTCGATAGTCACGGCTATCAGAGCACGTTTGTCGCTAGTGCAATCGTGCTGCTGCTGGGTGCAGCGGTGACCGTACTAACGTCACACGCGACCCCCTCTCGAACCGCTTGAACCACGCAACGATCCTGGAGACGGGTTATGACCGGGAGCATTCACTCCGCCGCAAATGCCGAGCAGCGCGAAGGCAGGGGCATGCGGCCATTTCGTTGGCCTAGCGTGCTGTATTCAGCACTCGTGCTTGGCAGTTACATCCTAATGAATGATGCCGCGTCGGCGTCATCGATCACGGAGAAATCTCCCATGTGGATGACCGTCGGCGAACAACGCTTCGCCATCACCTTGGCCGACAACGCAGCCGCTCGTGCGTTTGCCATGCTCCTGCCACTGACGCTGGAGATGAGCGACCTCAACAGTAATGAAAAATACGCCAGCCTGCCTGAAGCCCTGCCCACTAATGCGACCAAACCGGGGAAAATCCATACGGGTGATCTGATGCTGTATGGCGCGGACACGCTAGTTGTTTTCTATTCGACCTTTAAATCGACTTACCCATACACCCGCCTTGGACGTGTGGAAGACAACACGAACCTGGCACAAGTGGTAGGCCGACATACCGTGAAAGTGACGTTCTCCCAAAACTGACTACTCTGCATCGATAAGGATTCCAATGAAAAAGCTTATTGTTTTATTAACGCTTTTTGTCAGTTCACTCTCAGCAATAGGAGCCGATATGTCCAACGACGCAGATAACTTCTATACCAGCGACAAAGTGACCGTGCAAAAGGTCAATTTCAAAAACCAGTACCAAATGAACGTGTCAGGTAACCTCTTTATCCCCAAAAACCTCGACGCCAACACCAAAAGCCCTGCGATTGTTGTTGGCCACCCGATGGGTGCAGTCAAGGAGCAAAGCGCTAATTTGTACGCCACGAAAATGGCAGAAAACGGCTTCGTAACACTATCCCTAGATCTTTCATTCTGGGGCGAAAGCGAGGGGCTGCCACGCAATGCAGTATCGCCGGATATTTATGCCGAGGACTTCAGCGCAGCGATGGACTTTCTCGGCACCCGGCCTTTTATCGATAAAGAGCGGATAGGCGCACTCGGAATTTGCGGGAGCGGCAGCTTTGTTATCAGCGCGGCTAAGATCGATCCACGTATGAAAGCCATCGCAACGGTCAGCATGTACGACATGGGCGCAGCCAATCGTAATGGCTTGAAGCATGGACAGACGCTTGAGCAACGCAAAGAGATCATCACGCAGGCCGCACAGCAGCGGTATGTAGAATTCACGGGCGGTGAAACCCTCTACACCAGTGGCACGGTGCACCAACTGGACGAAAATACTCACCCGATCCAGCGAGAGTTCTATGATTTCTATCGCACGCCACGAGGCGAATACACGCCAGCGAGCTCGTCCAAAGCGTTGACCACACACCCGACGTTGACCAGCAACATCAAATTCATGAACTTCTACCCGTTCAATGACATTGAGACGATTTCACCTCGTCCGATGCTATTCATTGTCGGAGCCGATGCCCACTCCAGAGAGTTCAGCGAAGAAGCTTACAAACTTGCGGGTCAACCCAAGGAGCTCGTCATCATTCCTGGCGCTGGCCATGTTGACCTTTATGATCGCGTAGACCTCATTCCTTTTGACAAACTGGCGAGCTTTTTTCAAAGTAATTTGAAGTGATGATAGTGAGATCGAATTAACAACTTCGGCTTAAACAGTGTTTGTCTCACGTCCACTTCTGGCCGACTGCGGCCTGCCGTGATCGGCGGAAAACGGTCAGAAGCTGCCCCAGAGTCATATTCAACACATCAGCCATTTACCGAGGATCTAAACGAAAGACCGCAATCAGCAAGCCTATGCGAGCACTTGATAACGACTTTGTACAAATCCGTTATCACACGCTGATGAGTCAATCAGACATAAATTACGCTCCTCACCCAACTGGCTGAACAATGGAATTCCTTGGCCCAACAAAACTGGAATACGCGTGACAGTGATCTCGTTGATCAATCCCGCAGCGAGGAAAGACTGGATGGTCTGACCTCCGTCTATATAGAGATGCTTCAGACCTTGAGGCGCAAGCTGCGCCACGATAAGTACCGGATCGCCCGCTAACACATCGACATTGCCTCGCAGTTTTGGTGGTAGCGTGACCTCCCCCTGTGAGAGCACCACGACTCATGTGTTCTCATAGGGCCATTCAGGGCAGGCGTGTGCCGACAACATTCAGATGATTTTGTGATACAGATGGGATGAATTTGTCGGCAAGACGCCGGAAGAAGAGCTACAGGCCACGGCCCGCTTGAATTTCATATCGGAATGCAAATCCGCCTCTTACCTGCAGCCGTAATACCTCAGAGTTAAGCCTGACGACTGTATGAAAATACAACGCTAGGTTATTGATTTATATAGGCGGATTCAGCGAATTTAGGCTGTGATTGAATCGAAAAAAGCCTAAAGAAATCATGCGTTTAGCGACCGTATTTGATCACCTTGACATGGTAGGGGTCGTTGGTTCGAGTCCAATCGCGCCTACCAAACAAAATCCGCTCTGCTGGGCGGTCTAGAAGGGCTCACCGAAAGGTGGGCCCTTTTTTGTTGTCTGTGTTTGGGAAAACTTTCACCTTAAAGCGCCAAGTCAGCTCCCACCTCAAAGTGTCCAATCCTTTTTTCGACAGTGCTTCGTCATCATCAGGCGATAGGCTGATTTACAGGTTCAGGAAGTGGGCTGAGAAGGTTGTCGGAGGGTGTTTAGTTGGCGGCGCGCAGCGTACTTGTGCTTGCTTTTTGCAGGCCGGGATTGGTTGAATGCGCGCCTACCCGCCACGGATACGCCGCGCATGAGCGTTAAAAAATTTGAAAGTCCTGCAAGCAGATTAGGTTTTGTCGTTTTTTGTTTTTCTTCGGCGCTCTGTTTAGTCGCATTTGTAGTCACTTATGAATCATTTCATGATGTGAGTTTTTACAGGCTCGCCTATTTGATTTTCGACCGATCCGTTCATTGGCAGCAAACGGCATTCAAAATAGGCCTTGCCGGGGTTGTGGTGGGTGCTGCGTTGGCATGGGATTTCTTGTCGTTTGCGAAGCGCGTTTATGACTGGATTAAAAAAGGCTAGCCGCCATGAGTGATTGGTTTTGTGCAAGCTGAATTTAAATAACCCCGCCAGGCTAGATACCCTGACTGCACCATGCAGTCAGGGTGGTATGCAGCACGGCTTCAGGTGTATGTAATTTAAGCCGCTGATAAATGAGACAGCTTTTTGATTTGCGCGGTGATGTGTGTTGAAACCTCAGCGTCAAACCCGTATTCAATCAGGCAGTGCTTGAGGAACTTGATCTGATCTGCATAGACCGTTTGCGTTCTGTCTGAGGCGCGTTCTCTTTGATTGAGCACTTTTATTTTTTCAATGATTTCGATTGTCATTTCTTCAATAAAGTCCGCCGTCTCCTTGTATTGGCGCAGGTCGATTTCTTTTTTTACAAAGCTGTTGTAGTTGTCCTTGGCTGCAATATTAAGTGCATTGAGTGTCATTTCGTACTGTGCAACCAGCGTTTGTTCGGCTTGCTGAAGAAATTCATCCAATGAATAGCTCACTACGTAGCCGTAACGATAACTGCTCATGACCTGGTTATTGAAAAAGCCTCGCTCTTGGGTCACGTTACATGACACTGAGGCAAATATTCTTAATCCTTGACCAATCGGTATCGAACTAGTGGCTGTGCTGACTTGTACTTTACTTGATTTGCCGAACGAGTTAACGATGCCGGTCAGCAGGTTCAGGCAATTGGATGCAACCAATAAGCGCATATCATCCGTGATGCCACCCTCCTTGTTGATGCTTTCCACGTCAGGGGATGTTTCGACACCTTCTGGCAGCTTACCCACAGGACCCAGGATGCCTACCACGGCACTGGTAATCTGTTGGATGATAGCGTTGAGATTATCAAGGCTCCACGTGGCTGAGGTTTGAAAGTCAGAGTTTGCACCGTACACATAATCTGAGAACTTCCACTCTCTCTGGTTGTTGACGTAAAAACTTTTTTGCTCTTCTCTCAGAGTTTTTCCGGCTTCAGTTTGTTGAGCTTCGAGTTCTTTTTTTATTTCTTCAAGACGTTTTTCATTCTGCTTGCTCTGTTCCAAGAGCTTTTTAACACTGTTATTCATTCCCATGTCATAGCATCCTTGTTAGTAGGCTTGAGTGCCAAGGCCCAATAGCGAGCCGCACGCCATTCCTTGGCAAACAATAACGTAGCTCGTTTTTTTAGCCTGTAAAGGTGATATGTCTTTTTTTTGAAATAGTTAGGATTCGATAGGCGGTATTGATTTTTAAAGGGGGGTGGCTAGAATCCAAGCTTGTTCGCGGGTTGATAATGTCGCCTAAGTACCTTGGGAGGCGCTTTGCGCATTAATTTAGCTGAGAGGACAGATTTTAGTTATTTTGCAGGTCGAAATAACCGATGTTTTTAATGGTCGAAACAAATGGTATTACTTTTACGGCGTCGCTTTTTTTATAGTGTCGTCATTCAGGGTCAGTTCGAATTTGACCATCGTGTGGGCCAAGCCGGGTTCGGTTGTGGCGCTGACAAATCGATATTTGTATGGCTAAGGAATTCAACGGAATGAAACTATTGCGCACGACTCAAGGACTTGTTTTGATGTTGGCCGGTTTCTGCTCAGCACTGCCGGTAACTCATGCTTGCACACGTTTGGTGTACCTGGGGGACAACCAACAGGTAATAACCGCACGCTCGATGGACTGGGCAAATGATGTGGAAACCAATCTGTGGGTCTTCCCCAAGGGCATGCAGCGTCATGGTGCAGCGGGGGCTAACTCAGTCACATGGACGTCCAAATACGGCAGCGTTATAGCGTCGGGCTATGACATTTCTACGACGGACGGGGTCAATGAAGCGGGACTGTCGGCCAACCTGTTATGGTTGGTCGAATCGCAATATCCCGCTTTCGATAAAAATAAAGCCAGGCTGAGTGTCTCTGCGTGGGCTCAATACGTGTTGGATAATTTCAAAACGGTTGCAGAAGCGGTAACGGCACTCAAAAGTGAACCCTTCAATGTGATGCCTATCAACGTGCCTAACGAGGAGCGTTTGGCAACCTTGCATCTTTCAATGTCTGATGCCTCAGGCGACAGTGCGATTATCGAGTACATAGAGGGTAAGCAAGTGATCCACCATGACCGTGCTTATCAGGTCATGACCAACTCGCCTGTGTTTGAAAAGCAATTGGAGATGAATGCTTATTGGCAGGGGATTAATGGTACAGAAATGCTCCCTGGCACGAATCGCTCGCCTGATCGTTTCGCTCGCGCCTCTTTTTATGTCAATGCCGTGCCTAAATCCCAAACCCCGCAATTATCCCTGGCCAGTGTATTTAGCGTGATACGCAACGTATCGGTACCCTATGGCCTGACAACCCCCGGCGAGCCCAACATTTCGTCCACACGCTGGCGGTCTGTCATTGACCATAAGCAGAGCCTGTATTTTTTTGAGTCTGCCATCACGCCGAATACATTTTGGGTAGACCTTAAAAAGCTGGATTTGAGCCAGGCAACAGGCAAAGTGAAAAAGCTTGATCTTGGGCCTAATCAGAGCACGGTTTATTCCGGTGAAGTGTCCAGCCACTTTGAGCCGGCGGCGCCTTTCATATTTTCAGGCGAAGAATCAAGACGGGTTGCCTTGATTCGTTGATGAGTCTTGGTCTGCTATCCGCGTGGGCTTTCAGTCAGCACAGTTGGCCGCCTGTTTCTCGCACATCGTGCAGAGTATTCAGTGCGGCCGATACCGCCACGCGCAGGGCTTTTACCAAGGTGTCCAGGCTCATTGAAGATTGCGCTGATGCCGCCAAGGCTACTTGCTCAGTGAGCAGCGGGACATGCATGAAACCACTTCGCACCGTTGAACCTGCCAGCGAATGTTGCAGGCTGTAAAACACCTGATTGCAGACGAATGTACCGGCTGTATGCGAAACCGTGGCTGGAATGCCGGCTGCCCTGAGTGCAGCGACCATCGCTTTGATCGGCAGTGTGCTGAAGTAGGCTGTGGGGCCTTCAGCCGCGACGGGGATATCGACTGGCTGCTCACCCAGGTTGTCGGGGATTCTGGCGTCGATCAGGTTAATGGCCACCCGCTCCAGAGCAATATCAGAGCGGCCCGGCCCCAGCCCCACGGCAATGACCATTTGCGGAGTAAACCTCTCAATCAATGCGTGCAAGTGTGCAGGTGCCTGCGAAAACACGCAGGGCAACTGACGGGCAATAATACGGACGTCGTCGTTTATCAGCGTCTCATCCAGCAGGCGTACGGCTTCCCAGGATGGATTGAGGGTGTCTTGATCGAACGGTTCAAAACCTGTCAGCAGCACGGTACGCATAAACGCCTCACATCAGCAGATAAAGCAGGACGATATTAACCACCAGCATCAGCAAAGCCGTAGGCATTTGCGCCTTGATCACGGCGTATTTGTCCGGCAGTTCAAGCAGGGCCACCGGCACGACATTGAAGTTGGCCGCCATCGGCGTCATCAGTGTGCCGCAGTAGCCAGAGAACATACCGATCGCAGCCATGACAGCGGGGTTGGCATCGTAGATGCCGACTAATACCGGTACGCCGACGCCGCCGGTCATCACCGGGAATGCTGCAAAACCATTACCCATGATGACAGTGAACAGCGCCATGCCCAGGACGTACACCATCACGGCAATCAGACGGTAATCCATGTTGATGTAGGAAGTTGCGACATGTGCGACGGCAGTGCCCACACCCGCGTCGTTAAATAACAGGCCCAACATGGCCAACATTTGCGGCAGCACCATGGTCCAGCCGAGCGCTTCGGTCAGACGACGGGATTCGCGCAGGCTTTGCAGGGGCGTATCGCGGGTCAGGAGGCAAGCGAGAATCAGCGCGACGATGCAACCGAGGCCCAAGGAAACGAACGTCGTGTTTTTTGGGTCCAGCAGCGGAACGCCCGCAATCTGCATGTTTTTTAGCAGTACTGAGCCGATCACTGTGACCAATGGAATCGACAAGGCCGGGATGAACAATTTGTGGCCTAAGCGGCCTGCGCTCGCCCGGGCTGCCTTGACGTGCAGTTCCGCGTGGGTGCCGCGACCTACGCCGCCAATACCTGCGATGACCGCCATGACCAGTACGCCAACCCCGATCACAAATGGCGACAAGCGATCACCCATCAAAAAAGCGATGGCAAATAGCAACCAAAAAAGACTGCTGGTCCAGCGTTTTGGGTGGGTTCGGTCAGAGGCAATCATGCCAGCAGTAATCAGCAGCAGTACGCCTGCCAGCCAGTAGAAATACTCAATGGAAATGATCATTGCACGGCCTCCTGCGACATAGGCGCGGGGTGCGTTTGGAGGTCAGTCATCTTGCGCGTGAGCATTAAATCGAAGCGATAAAGGCGCAGGGCATGCACGATAAACGCGCAAATGGCAGTGGGGATTCCCCAGAAGGCGATGTGCAAGGGTTCTACGTCCAGCCCTGCACCCAGTAGGAAGGTGTGCATCAACGCAATTGCGCCAAACGCTACAAATACGTCTTCGCCAAAGAACAGACCCACGTTATCGGTGGCAGCACACATCGCCAGCACTTTATGGCGTAACGCTTCTGGCAGTTTGCCGAATGTGTTTTCTGCGGCACCTTCTGCCATAGGCGCCAACAGCGGGCGCACCATTTGCGGGTGGCCGCCCAGGCTGGTGAGGCCCACGGCTGCCGTCGTCTCGCGCACGAACAGGTACATGATCAGCAAGCGGCCAACGGTGGCCCGTTGAAATTTGGCGATCCAGTTTTGTGCGTGCAAGCGCAGTCCATGACGCTCCAGCAAGCCAATCACAGCCAGGGGGAGTAGCAGAATCAATTGTAGGGCGCGGGTCTCAAGAAAACCTTCGCCCATCAGGGAGATGATTTTTTCAAGAGGGAAATTTGCAGCCAGGCCGGTCACTATCGCCGCCAAGCTTACGACTAATAATGGATTGAAGCGCAGTACGAAGCCTACGACGATGACAAGCACGCCCAATAAGGGCCATAGATTGACGACGGTTTGCATGGGGGGTGAATCCCTTGACTGGTTGCCGCAGCGCCAGGGCAGGCTGGACGCGAGCAAGGCGAAAGCGGTCTGGCTCACTTTCGCAACATTGATACGCTGCCGGACTCAGCGTTTTTTTTATTGTTGACGCTCGGTATCAGAACGTCATTGGGCGATATCTTTGGTTGCTTTAAATACGGCGTCCAGTCAAAAAAAGTTGTCACCCCTGAACAATAAAGTTTGCTGAAACACTCACTTCTTCACGCTGGCTTGAGCTTGTTACAAGGGTTTACAGTGGCGGCCTTGTTTAGAGTGAACGGATAAGCCTGCATGAATATGCGATTTCTTCTGACATTTGTGTGGGTGGCGCGGCTAGGCAGTTTTCGACTGACAGCGGAGAAGCTTTCAAGCACTCAGGCGGCTATCTCCAGCCGGATATCAGTGCTTGAAAGCGAACTGGGGGTGCAGTTGTTCCAGCGTGATTCGCGAGGCGTAAGCCTGACGCGCGAGGGACATAACGTGCTGAGTTATGCCGAAGAAATGCTCGCGACCCAACAGCGCCTGCTTCAGTCATTAGGTAAAGCGGATACGTATTCGGGGCGATTACGCATCGGTGTGATGGACACGGTAATTCACAGTTGGTTGAGTGAACTCATCAATGCCCTGAGTCAGGACTATCCGCTCGTTGAAGTGGAGTTAACCGCTGATACGGCTCTGAATCTGAGTGAGCAGCTGCTCAAAGGACAGTTGGATCTGATTTTCCAGACAGATTTATTACGCGCGGATGGCGTGCGTAATGTGCACCTTGCCAGCTACCCCTTGAGTTGGGTGGTGGCAAAGGGCACTGCGTTGGACCGTCCTTATGAAGGTTTGGGGGATCTCTGCCAAGAGCGATTGTTGACCTTTTCCCGGCTGTCACGGCCGCATCAGGATGTGCTCAATTATTTGCATCAGCAGGGCATCTCGGCACCACGTATCAGTTGCATCAACTCGGTGGCAGCCATCATCAAGCTGGTTGCCGATGGCTTCGGGATAGGCGTGTTGCCCCCTGTGCTGGTGAGTCGGGAACTGCAAAGCGCAGCTATGATCGCGTTACCGATAAAGCCTGCGCCCGGCTTTGCGGTGTATGTCAGTTGGCGCGCGGGGGCTGGCCTGGAGTTAAACGAGGCAGTGGTGAACTTGGCCAGAAGCGTGGTGGCGGAGTATCAACGTACGGCCTCACCGGGCCATTTTGTGCTCCCAGACGCGCCCGGGTAGTACAGAGATCAATCTGATCCGTATTTTTATGGCTTACCTGCGCCTGTATTGCAGCTCACAATCGGCAGAAAATTACACCCAGTCCTGATAGGTCAAATGAGCTTTGGACCTTGAACGATGCAGGCAGGTCGTCAGTTCTTGCTCGGTTTCTGGTTTACGACACACTTACGGTAGGCACTGATATGGCTAAGATGGGTTGGTTTTTGGGCGGTTTTCTGGTGTTAACCATTGGTATCGGTATTCTCGCGACCATTCCCCCGGGTTGATGACCAGAAGACAAGAGGCCAGCTGTTTACACAGCGGCCTTTTCTGTTTTAAGACCTGAGCCGCTTTATGTACAACGCTCCATGGCCTGATCAATATCAGCCAGTAAGTCCTCAACATCCTCCAGACCGATTGCCAATCGCACCAAACCTTCAGAAATGTCGTGCCGGGCGCGTTCTTCTTGCGTGTAAGCCGAGTGCGTCATGCTCGCGGGGTGCTGCGCCAGCGATTCAGCACCGCCCAAGCTGACAGCGCGGCTGATCAGCTGTAGCGCATTCATGAAGCGGCGGCCAGCCTCTAACCCCCCCTTGAGTTCGAAAGCAATCATCCCGCCGGGTTTTTTCATTTGGCGCGAGGCCAATGCATATTGCGCGAATGAAGGTAGGCCGGGGTAAAACACTGACTCGACAGCCGGGTGGTTCTCCAGATACTGCGCAATCAGTTGAGCACTGCTGCAATGGCGATCCATGCGCAATGCCAGGGTCTTGAGTCCGCGCATCAGTAGATAAGCATCGTGGGGTGACAGCACCGCACCGGTCAGGTCCTTTAACCCTTGCAGGTGAATGCGATTAGCCAGCTCTTGGCGTGCGACGACAATGCCGGCGGTGATGTCGCTGTGCCCGCTCAGGTATTTGGTGGCCGAGTGCACGACAATATCGGCCCCCATTTCCAGTGGGCGCTGCAAGTACGGCGTGCAGTATGTATTGTCGATGACGACGGTGATGTCGGGATGGCTGTGTGCAAGGCTTGATACCGCAGCGATATCCACCAGTTGCATATTCGGATTGGCGGGTGTTTCAAAATAGATCATGCGGGTTGATGGGGTGATTGCAGCTTCAAGTTCCACCAGGTTTGCCATATCGACGTGTTTGACGTTGATCCCGAACTCACCAATGCCGTGATGCAGCAGGGCGAACGTGCAGCCATACAGTGTGCGGCTCACGATCAGTTCGTCACCGGGCCTGAGTAATGTCCAGAACGTAGTGGCAATAGCGCCCATCCCTGAGCTGAACGCTACGCCTGCCTCGCCATTTTCCAGTGTGGCCAACCGCGATTCGAGCAGGGCCAGCGTAGGGTTGGAGATGCGCGTATAAAAATGCCCGCTTTCTTGCCCGGCAAAACAGGCGGCACCATATTCGGTGGACGCAAAGGCGAAGGTGGAAGTGAGATAAATGTGAGGTATCAGGGCACCGTTATTCTCAAGCGCGTTGTAACCGTGATGGATCGCTCTTGTAGAAAAGCCGAACTCATTTTTTTTGTCGTTCATGCTGGACTCTCCGATATTTCCTACAATGCTATGCTCAAATTCAACGGTATAAATTCCAAATTGACGTAGCGATTTGAGCATTATTGGAACAAAAGCCAGCCACGATGATGTTTAGAGGCAAAGCATGCCCAGCGCCCTGGATAGAACCGACAAGGCCTTACTCGCCGCCCTGCAAAGTAATGCACGCTTAACCGTGGCGGAGCTGGCAGAGAGGGTTTCACTGACGACATCACCTTGCTGGAGACGCGTGAAGCATCTTGAAGAGCAAGGCCTGATTACGGGTTATCAAGCGATTCTTTCACCCAAGGAATTGGGCTACGGTGTCACAGCGTTTGTCAGTGTGATGATGGCTTCGCATTCGCAGGACATGGCCAGACATTTTGAACAGTGCTTACTGGGTATTCCGGAAATTATTGCGTGTCACAACGTCTCGGGCCGTTATGATTTTTTATTGGAAGTAGTGGCCAAGGACCTTGAGTCATTCGGGGAGTTTACTCGGGAAGTGCTGCAAGCATTACCCGCAGTCAAAGAGATTTATTCAAGTTTTTCATTCAAGTCTGTAAAGCCTCTGCGTGTTATACCTATTGCCCGCTGAGGCCAACGGTATGTATTCGATCAAGAAGTCGACCTTGTAACTGTATGGGTTGTTCGGTGTGCGCCGGGTGATGCTTGAACTGCATCGCCTGTTCGATGATGGGGGGCACTTAATACCGGGGTCCCAGTATTAATTTATTTTGGGTGATTGGTCGTACAGCCGTTTTCATAGGCGTAAGAAAAGCGCGTTTCGAAATGGATGATGTGTTCATTCAGGGCGTAAGAAGAGCGGGCTTCGAACATTGATTTCTTGACGTCATCGTCGATTAATATGTCGCCTCGCAAGTGCGGGGCTGCCTGAAATTGGACGGCATCTACGCGAACCTCAAGGTCGCTGTCACTTAGCCTGGGTGTAAATGAACCTGCAAAAGCATTGTGTCGAGATGAAATAAAGTCAAGGGACTGGCCTGACGTATTAATGAAGTGCACATCGATACATATTGTATCAAGCTGTGGACTGGCCATTATCCAGTCCCTTCTTGGGGATGGCTGCGTTTAATTGACACACGCTGAGTGGGCACGCGAGGCATGTTAAGGCTTAAGTTTTTATACGTCTGGAAGGAAATTTGTCCAGGGGCGTTAGGGGCGACTGTCAGTAATGTCCAAGAAGTAAGTAGGGGATGTCTAATAATGGTTCATGTGCGCCTGCTAAAAGGCATAGAGTGCTTCACTTTTAATTTAAATAATTAAAAGGTGGTCTTATGTTGACCCGTGAAGTCATGTTGCAGTTGTTCCCGAAAAGTATGCCGTTCATAGATGAATATTTACCCGCTGTACAAGCAGTGACGGCTCAGCGCTTGATCAGTACTCCTCGTCGTTTAGCGGCTTTTCTAGCGCAGGTGGGTCATGAAAGTGCCGGTTTTACACTGCTTCTAGAGAATCTCAACTACAGTGCGGCAGGTCTCGCCGCTACATGGGGCTCGCGATTCGCTGAAAAGAATTCAGCCGGTCAGTACATCACTGTCATGGAGGGTGGTCGTGCACGTCGAGTCCCCAACAGTGAAGCGCAAAAGCTGCACCGCAGGCCTGAAGCCATTGCCAACAGGGTCTACAGCGACCGTCTGGGTAATGGCACCGAAGCCTCAGGAGAGGGCTGGCTGTATCGCGGCAGAGGGCTGATTCAAATGACCGGCAAACTGAATTATCGACAGTGCAGCCTGGGTTTGTTTTGCGATGAGCGACTGATCGCAACGCCACACTTATTGGAGCAATGGCGCTGGGCCGTTGAGTCGGCGGGGTGGTATTGGCATTCGCGCAATATAAACGTTCTGGCAGACGGTGATGATTTCGAGCAGGTGACCAAAGCGGTTAATGGCGGGCTCAATGGTCACGCGCAGCGCGTCGCGTTGTATCAGCAGGCGCTGGGCTTGTTAGGCACTGCTTAGCAGGCGTTATCGGGCGAAGACGGAGCAAATTGAGACATTGGCGCGGATACGTGCGAGAGGTTGAAGGCAAAGTGCCTTTATCAGGCCATAATGCCGGGCATCTCACTCACTTTGCAGGAGCCATATAGCCGTGATGTTTGAAATAAAACCGATGAACCCGGACGTTTATCGTCAGCAAACCCGACGCAGTACGCTGTATATCGCGCTGATTTTTGCGTTGCTGGCGCTGTTGGTGTCCGGTGTGGCGGTGATGGTGGCGGGTGAGCCTGGAGGGGATAATTTTCGCTTGAACCTGGCGGGGGTGATTGCGGCATTGATCGTGACCATCGTGCTGGTGCGCTATGTGTTTTGGTCACAGCCGTGGATGGCGCAGGCGGTGTACGGCTGGCAGCTCAAGCGCAGCTTGATGCGGGTAACCAATGTCATGCATTACGTGACGGCCGGCGTAATGGCAGGGGATGTCAGCGCCCTGAAGCTGTTACGGTTTTATCACTTGGGAATTACCCAAATGTACCAACTGGACGCTAATTCCAGTGCGTTGAGCCAGATGGTCAAGGAGATCGATTTGCATAAAACGCGGTTGCAAGCGTTGGGCATTGAAACCGAACAGACTCGTCTGGACCCTGCCTGGCTTGAGGCGGTAAAAAACTTCACCCCCATGAAGTGAGTGTGAATGGCCAGCCAGGCAGTGGAGGCGCTGTATGTAGTACGCCTCTTACCTGGCAAGCCCGCAGGGGCTGAGGGTTAGCTCACCACCCGATAACACGGTACATACGCTGCGCCACCTGGCAGCTTCATGCGGTGTTGTTCGACAAACGCTTGTAGCAGTTTATCCAGCGGTTTCATCACGGCGGCGTCGCCGTGGATCTCGTAGGGACCGTGCTGCTCGATCAGATGAATGCCTTTCTCTTTTACGTTACCGGCCACAATCCCGGAGAACGCTTGACGCAAATTAATCGCCAGTTCGTGGGGCGGCAAGTCGCGGCGCAGTTGCAGGCTGGCCATGTTGGCGTGCGTGGGATCGAACGGGCGCTGAAAACCTTCGTCAATTTTCAACAGCCAATTGAAGTGGAAGGCGTCATTGCGTTCGCGACGGAACTGTTTGACGGCCTTGAGCCCTGTGGTCATATGGCGGGCCACTTCGGCCGGATTGTCGATGATGATCTGGTAATGCGTCTGTGCGGTTGCCCCCAGCGTCGCGCCGACAAATTCATGCAGTTGTTGCAGGTACGGCTCGGCTTCTTTAGGGCCAGTCAAAATCACCGGGAACGGTATGTCGCGGTTGTCCGGGTGCATCAAGATTCCGAGCAAATACAGAAACTCTTCGGCCGTACCTGCGCCGCCAGGAAAGATGATGATGCCGTGACCGACCCGTACAAACGCTTCAAGGCGTTTTTCGATGTCAGGCAAAATCACCAGCTCGTTGACGATAGGGTTTGGGGCTTCAGCGGCAATGATGCCAGGCTCGGTCAGCCCCAAGTAGCGCCCGCCAGTTAAGCGTTGCTTGGCGTGGGAAATCGTTGCGCCTTTCATCGGCCCCTTCATGACGCCTGGCCCGCAACCGGTGCAGATGTCGAGAAGGCGCAACCCCAGCTCGTGTCCGACCTTTTTGGTGTACTTGTACTCTTCGGTGTTGATCGAGTGACCACCCCAGCACACCACGATTTTGGGCTCGACCCCAGGGCGTAAGGTGCGCGCATTGCGCAGCAGGTGGAACACGTAGTCGGTGATGCCGGCTGAGTGGCTCAGGTCCATGCGCGGGCTGTCCAGCCCACTTTGGGTGTAAACAATGTCGCGCAAGGCGCTGAACAGCATTTCACGTGTGCTGGCGATCATTTCACCATCAACAAACGCATCGGCGGGCGCATTGAGCAACTCAAGGCGTACCCCCCGGTCTTGTTGATGGATGCGTACGTCGAAGTCTTTGTAGGCTTCAAGGATGGTTTTGGCATTGTCGACGTGGGCCCCGGTATTGAGGATGGCCAGCACGCATTGACGGAACAGTGTGTAACTGCTGCCTGAGCCGACTTCACTCAGTTGTTGCACTTCACGTTGCGATAAAGTCTCCAGGCTGCCTTTGGGGCTGACCGAAGCATTGATGACGTGTCTTTGGACCATGGATGACTTCCTTGAGCGGGTCGAAAAATTACTTGATGCAGCGAGAACATTCATATCAGCCGGGTGCATCTTAAGTGCAAGAGGTTCGAATTCTTGCGGCGATGGGTGGAGATCCTGACTTAAAGGTCGCTAATCACCGGCCGGGCACTACAGTAACACCGCAGACTCATAAGAGCAGAGCGGTGCAATTGGACACAGGTGAACTCAATCGCCGCGGCTCTGTCTGAGGTAACCTGCTGCTCAGTGAGGGCAGGTGTTTGACCTCGAGTGTCATAAGGAAGTTTTAATGATTATTACCACGACCAACCGTATTGAAGGTCGCCAGATTACTGACTATCTGGGTGTGGTCAGTGCCGAGTCGGTTCACGGCATTAATTTTGTGCGGGATTTTTTCACCGGCATGCGCGACTTCTTTGGTGGGCGCTCGCAAACGCTGGAGCGCGCGCTTAAAGAGGCACGTGCCGAGGTGACGGCTGAAATTCGTGAGCGGGCGGGTGCGTTGCGCGCGGATGCCGTCGTTGGGGTGAATTTTGAAATCAGCATGCCGTCAGGGCGTGGTGGCATGTTGGTGGTATTTGCAACGGGTACTGCCGTGCGATTGAACTGAGGCTCGGCTGAGCCGATCGCAATCATCAAGAAGTGGTGTTTTTTATCAAAAGGAGCGTTCTCGATGAGTCAATTATTAAGCCGCGTGGTGTTGGGTTTGGCGCTGGCGGGTTTCGTGGCTGGTGTGTCTGCTGAAAGCCGGTTACCGGACTTGACGACCCAGGCGCCTTACAAAAAAGCTTATGCAGGCATGTTGGCATATCCCGATTGGGTGAGCACGGGGCAGGGTACGGCGGCACCGGTTGAAAAGGTAGTGGTGGACGGTAAAACCTACACGGTTGGCCAGATGTGCAAACCTCATGACTGCGCAGACAACCAACTCAATGTGGTGTTCAGCCCTGACGCAAAACACGCGTGGGGTCTATTGTCAGTCCGCGCAGAGAATGCCGAGGCGTTTGACCAGCAATACCTTGGCATGCCGGATGAAACGATCAAAAAGCTGCTGAAAAAATCTTTTGCAGACAACAATCCAACGGATTGAGGTGTTGCTAAAAAGCTCGACCGCCCCGAAGGCGGTCGACTGTCGTGTGCTCTGCAAGCCCTTACAGGGCAGGCTTAAACCGATTTGTTCAGGTCAGTTTTGGACAGTGCATCCTGAAGCTTTTGTTCTTGCTCGGGCGACAGGGAGGTGCGCAATACTTTGCCTTTGAAGTTTGAGTCTTCAAGTTCTTTCAAGACTTTTTCTGGCTGAAATTTACGCAATAACACGAACAAAGCCGAGGAGTTGTTCGGGATGGTTTCGCTCAGCGACTTGATGAAGTCGTCGTCAATCCCGTAATCGCTCAACGATCCTGACAGTGCGCCGGTGCCAGCACCCAAGGCACCGCCGATGGCAAAGCCTGCCAGCGGGTTGAGAAACAACAGTCCCACCAGCGCCCCCCAAAGCCCCCCTGTAACCAGGCCCGAGGTCGCGCCCAGTGCGGTCAGATTGACGCTCTGCTTGATATGAACCTTGCCTTCTTCGTTACGTACAACAATGACGGCGTCTTCCAGTTCGACCAAATGCTCTTTGCTCAGTGACACCATCTTGGTCAAGGCGCGGTCAGCTTTCTCGGTATCGTCAAATCCCACTACGATCAAATCAGACATGTCTTTCATCCCTTGACTGTACAGTTCAAGCCCGCAAAGGGCTGAACACAAAAGTTGGCCTCAAGGCGTGACTGCATAATTAACACCTTGTTACACAGCGAGTCAGGTTGAGTACAGACGCTGCGAGCAATGAGCGTGGTCGCAGACATTGAAACCGTCAAGTCGATCGGCGGTTCAGTTTGTCGCAGGGGAGGGGGAACTGGGGGGTTAGGGTGTTTGCCAGCAAGCACAATCAATAAGAGGAGGGCTGGCTGAGCAGCCCTTACGCTCACTCCAAGGGCTGATACCTCGGAGTTTTATTACTGGTCGTTCTTGTCTGATGCTGTCAAACCGGCCTGAATGCGCTGGTAGATTTCTTCACGGTGGACGGCGACATCTTTCGGTGCATTGATGCCGATCCGGACCTGTTGGCCGCTGACACCTAAAATAGTGATCGTAATATCGTCACCGATGTTTATGCTTTCACCAACTTTGCGGGTGAGTATCAGCATTTTTTTCTCCTTGATGGCTTTGTAAGGCACGTCTCTGAGACGGTGCGGCTTCGGTCATGGCTACAGAATACTGCTAAGTGCATATAAATGCGCCGCTCATTACAGACGTCATAGCCACAGGGTTAATTCCCTGTGCGAGGGAAACTCTCGTGTATGAGCCTTAGATAAGGGCGGATTGGATTTGTTCAAGGAGAGCAAAGGCCGCTGCCCCAGTGATAAAATCGACCCACTCAAACAGATAGGGGAAACGCAGTGCGTAAAGTCATCGTGATGACAGCAATATTGGCCTTGACGGCTTGCGGTCAGGAGTCTAACGATAAAATTCAACGGGCTAAAGCTGCTTCTGAAACATCGACGGTTCAAGCGCCCATTGCCCAATGGGCGGTTGAAGTGAAATTGGGTAAAACTCAGGCGCTCAGTGACCTGACGGCAAGACTGCTTGAGCATGGTTTCAGCTCTTATATTTATGTGGATGAAGGTGTTCAGCATGTGCTGTTGGGCCCGTTCAACACGCAAGAACAGGCCCAAGAGAAGCTGACGCGGCTAACCACCAAGCTCGACAATCTTGAAGCCGCAGTGATTGAACTGCCCCCTGGCAAACCGGCCCATTAAGCAGTCAAAGCGGCGTTAGCTGCCTAAGCGTAGCGCCAACCGGCGCTATTGGAGGGGGTTGGAGCATTATTTTTGCGTGCAAGCGCTGGGAGCAGCCTCCACTGTCACAGGGTTCCCCACCCACCGCCCAGCGATGTCAGCAACTGCACGCTGGCCTGCAATTGCCGGGTACGCAGTGTTTGTACCTGGCGTTGTGCCTGCAATGCAGCCGTTTGTGCGGTCACTACATCCAGATAATTCACGGCGCCAGCCTCGTAACTGTGGGTGGCCAAGCTTTGAGTCTGTTGAGCGGCATGGGCAGCGGCTTGTTCGTCAAGGCTTTGCAGATGCAAGTCGCGCAACTGGGCCAAGCTGTCTTCGACTTCACGCACGGCGCGCAACACCTGGCTGCGGTAATGAGCGCTGGCCTCCTCAAATTCAGCTTTGGCCTGTCGTTCCTGTGCATCCAGTCGGCCGCCGTCAAAAATGGGCAGATTCATCAAAGGCCCCAACGCCCAAAAGCGATTGCTCGCCGCCAACATATTGCCGCTGCCTTGGGTTTGCCCGCCGATCAGCCCGCTCAAGCTGAAATCCGGGTACCAGGCCGCTTTCGCCACGCCAATCGCGGCATTGGCCGCAAACACCCGGCGCTCAGTTGCCGCAATATCAGGTCGGCGCTGTAACAACGTACTGGGCAGAGTGGCAGGTTGCGTGGGCATATTGAGGCTGCCTTCGCTGGCGGCCAGGTGGAAGTCGCTTGCGGCTTGGCCCACCAGTTCGCCGATCGCATGTTCGGCCAGATTACGCTGCCCACGGACATCGTCCAGTTGCGCCCGCGCCTGCGCCAGTTGGCTTTGGGCGCGCGTCAGATCAAGTTCAGACGCTATCTGGCCCTGATAGCGGTCGCGGGTCAGCTGTAAGGCCTGGCGGTAATCGTCCAGAGAGCAGGTCAGAATCTGCTGTTGCGCATCCAACCCGTCGAGCTGGACGTAGAGGATGGCCAATTGGCGCTGGAGACTCAGGCGCGCCACCGCCAGATCATCAGCCGAGGCCTGCGCCTGAGCATCGCCTGCTGCCACCTGATTGCGGATTTTGCCCCACAGATCGAGATCAACATTGAGTGCAAACCCGGCCGTCATGCTGTTGTACACCGAGGGTTGAGTCGTCCCGCGTAGTGGGCGGTTGTCTGATTGACGCTGACGAAGGGGTTGAGCGCTGGCGGTTAATTGCGGGAACAACCCGGCATGCAACTGGCTGGCGTAAGCCTGTGAGGCCTCCACGTGCGCCAGCGCCGCTGCAAGGTCCGGGTTGGCCGTGAGTAGTTGCTGTTGCAGTGTGTTCAACCGCGGGTCCTGGTACGCCTGCCACCATTGCTCGGGCACATGATCGGCGGGCTGCGCGCTGTGCCACGGGCCGTCGCTGTTGTGTTCGCGGTAATGCGCGGGCAGGTCGATTAAGGGGGCTGTATAAGCCGGTGCCAACGAGCAGCCCTGTAGCGCCGTAACCAGCAGCAATAACGCACATTTAAGCCTTGGCTGCATGGGAGGCTCCTGTGTCCGCGAGTTTCACCGCATCACCCTCGCGCAGGGCGTCAGGCGGGTTGTCGATGACGGTGTCAGCAGGTTTGAGCCCTTGATCAATGACCAGCCGATCGCCTAAATCCAGGCCAATGTGGATGCTTTGCAAATGCACATGGTGGGCGCTGTCGAGGAGGGCGACCTGAGTGCCTTGGGCGCGAAAGATCAGGGCGCTGGCCGCAATACTGACGCCGTGGGTATCGGCCGGGATCGATAACACGGCTTCGGCGTAATCGCCGGGCATCAGCGCATCATCAGGATTGAGCACGACAAACTGTGCCATCAGCGTGCCCGAACGCCGATCAATCGAGGTTGAGTTACCGATCAACCTGGCGCTGAAGGTTTGGCCCGGGTGCTCCGGGACACTGAGCTGCACATGCATCCCCTGGCGGATCACACTGGCGTAGTTTTGCGGCACCGGCACGTAAAGGCGCAGTTGGTGGGTGTCGGCGATGTCAAACAACTGCGTGTCGCTGTCGGTGTCAGCTTTGATCAACTGGCCAATGTCGGTATTGCGCGCGGTGATGGTGCCAGCGAAAGGCGCACGGATGGTTTTGTAGGCTTCCAGTGTCAAAAGACGTGCGTAATCGGCCTGGGCTGCCTGCGCATTGGCTTTGGCCGCGGCGGCATTCGATAGTTTCTCGTCGGCCTCCTGACGCGACACCGAGTGCGAAGCCAACAGGTTTTGCCAGCGTGTGGCGGTGGTCGCCGCCAGTGAGGCGTTGGCTTGCTCCTGCGCCTTATGGGCGCGGGCCTGCGCCAGTTGCTGGTCCAGATCAGGGCTGTCGATCAGGGCCAATACCTGACCGGCTTGCACCTTGCTGCCAATGTCGGTTTGCCAGCTTTGCAGATAGCCGCTCACCCGTGCATGAATCGGCGCCTTGCTCCACGCCTCCAAATGAGCGGGCAAACGCAGCGTGTCGCCGTGCGCGTTTTGCAGCGGTTCAAACACACTTACCACGGGCAACGCGGCCGCTTCAGTCCAGTGAACCACCGCCTGTTCATGGCGGCTGCGAGCAGCCAGCCCGTTAGCCACCAGCAAGGCGGCCAGCGAGAGGCCGCCGATACCCAGTACCATTAAGCGCTTGCGTGACGGTGTTTGATTAGACATGGGGTGTTTCTCCAGCAGCAGCGCGGGGTTCGTTGCGCCCGTGCACCAGGCTGAACACCACGGGCACGAACAGCAGGGTGGCGACGGTGGCCAGCATCAGACCGCCAATCACGGCGCGTCCGAGCGGGGCATTTTGTTCTTCGGAGAGGGCCAGCGGCAACATCCCGATCATCATTGCCAATGCGGTCATGCACACCGGCCGAAAGCGTGTGTAGCCCGCTTCAAGCGCGGCCTTGAGCGCGTCGCCATGCTCGGCCAGACGTTCGCGACAGAAGCTCACCACCAGAATCGAGTTGGCCGTGGCCACCCCCATGCACAAGATGGCACCGGTCAAGGCCGGGACCGACAGCGAGGTGCCACTCAAGAACAGCATCCACACAATCCCGGCCAGGGCGGCAGGCAGCGCCGTGATGATCACAAACGGGTCGACCCAGGACTGGAAGTTGACCACGATCAGCAGGTAAATCAGCACCACAGCGCCAAGCAAACCAAAGCTCAGGCCGCTGAACGCCTCGTGCAAGGCATCGATTTGCCCATGCAAACTGATGATCGCGCCTTTGGGGCGCAGGTCGGCGGCGCCATCAATGACCTTTTGCACATCAGCGGCCACTGATCCCAGGTCGCGGCCCTGAATGTTGGCGTACAGGTCCAGCGTCGGCTGAATGTTGTAGTGGGTGATCACCGCCGGGCTTTGCACGCGGCTGATCGTGGCCAGCCCGCCGAGAATTTGTGACTGGCCGTTACTGCCCGTCACCGGTAGTGCTTCCAGGGCAGGCATGCTGTCCAGACGATATTGCGGCGTGGCTGCCACTACGCCGTAAGACACGCCGTTTTGCGGGTTGAGCCAGAAGGTTGGCGCAACTTGAGAGCTGCCGGCCAGCGACGCGACCATGCTATTGGTCACATCACGCTCGGTAATGCCCAGGCCATTGGCGCGCTGACGATCCACATTGACCTGCAACGACGGGTAACCCACCGACTGTTGGATACGCAGGTCGGCAATTCCCGGCACATGTTGCAAGCGGCGCTGCAACGCCAGCGCATACGCCCGGTTGGCGGCGTCATCGCGCCCGGAAATTTTCACGTCAAGCGGGGCGGGTGAGCCAAAGTTAAGAATCTGGCTACTGATATCCGCAGGGATAAAGGCGAACTGGCTGCCGGGGAAGCTTTCGGGCAGGGCTTCACGCAAGCGCTTCACGTAATCGGCTGTCGGGCTGTGATCGGCCTTGAGGGTGACCTGAATATCGCCATCCTGCGGGCCGATGGTGCCGCTGCTGCTGTAGGCCATGTCGATACCGCTCAACGGAATCCCGATGTTATCGATGATGCTGTCCAGTTGATCAGCCGGGATGATTTCGCGAATCCGCGATTCGATCCGGTCGAAGGCGGCAGCGCTTTCTTCGATGCGCGTACCCAGCGGCAAGCGCACATGCAAGGCCAATGCGCCCGCATCGGTGGCGGGGAAAAAGTCCTGACCCAAGCTTGGCAGCAGCGCAAACGAGGACAGCACACAAGCCATGAACCCCAGCAAAAAGCGTTTGCGATGGGCCAGTGTCAGCTCCAGCACAGCGTAATAAGCATCACGCACCGCCGAAAAACGGCGCTCGAAACCTTGCTGGAAATTCAACAGCGCCTGCACCGGTGCCGAATGCTTTTTGCTGTGCTGCTCACCTTCGTGGTGATTGATGTAGCCGTCTTCCGGGTGCTGCCCCGCCCCTGGCTGCGGCGCATGGGGCTTGAGCAGAAACATCGCCAGCGTCGGCACCAGCGTGCGCGACAGAATAAAAGAGCTGCCCATCGCGAAAATGACCGCCAGGGCCATCGGCCGGAACAGATACCCGGCAATCCCCTGCAACATGAACATCGGCACAAACACGATGCAGATACACAGCAGCGACACAAACGCCGGGCCGACAATCTGCGCGGCCCCATCGAGAATCGCATCGCGCACCGACTTGCCTTGCTCCAGATGCCAGTTGATGTTCTCGATAGTCACCGTCGCATCATCGACCAATATCCCCACCGCCAATGCCAGCCCGCCGAGGGTCATGACGTTCAGGGTCTGGCCACTGAGGGCCAGCAGGGCAATCGCCGAGAGCACCGCCAACGGGATCGACACCGCAATAATCAGCGTCGAACGCCAACTGCCGAGAAACAGCAGAATCATTGCGCTGGTCAATAACGCGGCAATGATGCCTTCTTGCGCCACGCTGCCCACCGACTGTTTAACGAACACCGAAGCGTCGCCCAACAGCGTGGTCTTGAGCGAGGGCGGTAGGGTTTCATTGATGCGCGGCAACATCGCGCGAATGCCATCGACAATGGAAAGTGTCGAAATATTGCCGTTTTTCAAGGCCGGCATCAGCACGGCGCGATGACCATCCACGCGCACGATATTGGTTTGTGGCGGCGAACCATCACGCACGTGCGCCACTTGGCCAATGGTGATCAGTGCGCCATTTACCGTTTTGATCGGCAACGCGTTGAGTTCGTCGATGGCTTTGGGGCTGTTGTTGAGCATCACCGTGTATTCATAGGTGCCGAGCTTGACGGTCCCTACCGGAATGATCTGGTTTTGCGCCGCCAGCGCATTGCCCACGTCTTGTGCCGACAGCCCCTTGGCTGCCAGCGCTTGCGGATCAAGGTCAAGGGTGATCTGGCGCTGCTTGCCCCCCATCGGCGTCGGCATGGCGAGGCCGGGCAGGGCGCTCAGGGGCAAGCGGATGTTGTTCTGCACCAAATCGCGAATATGCGCTTCGGAGAGCGTAGGGCTGGAGAAGGCCAACTGTAATATCGGGACGGTCGAGGCGCTGTAATTGAGAATCAGCGGGGGCGTAATGCCGGGCGGCATTTGTTTGAGTACGGTTTGTGACACGGCTGTCACTTGCGCGTTGGCGGTACGAATATCGACCCCAGGCTGAAAGAAAATTTTCACGATGCCCATGCCGGGCAACGACTGCGATTCGATGTGCTCGATGTCATTGACCGTGGTGCTGAGCGAGCGCTCATAGGTGTAAATCACCCGGCCCGCCATGTCGGCGGGCGCCAGGCCGGTGTACTGCCACACCACAGCGACCACGGGAATGCCAATGTCCGGGAACACATCCGTGGGCGTACGCACGGCGGCCAACGGCCCAATGATGCAGATGAAAATCGCCAACACGATAAACGTGTAGGGCTTGTGCAGTGCGGTCTTTACCAGCCCGAGCATGCCTGAACCTCCGAGGAGTGGAATTGCAAACCCCGGCAGTCTTGCTGTTGGCACCTAACGATCAGCTTTCAGTAACGTGAAGGATCCTTTAGGTAAGGGCTGAAAATCCCTTCACTTTCATTCATTTGGCGCGGTACGCGATGGCCGCCAAGCTTACGACCTATTCGACGGGTCGGGGTTGAGCCTGTCGCACCTTTTGAATGCTCTTTGCGAGGCTCGTCTGCGATGACTGTTAAACCGCTGCTTTTGATTCCCTCCCTGAGTCTGGTTCTGTTGCTATCGGCCTGCGCGGGGCCGATGCCCAAGCAAGACCCGGCTCAAGCCTGGATCGGCCTGAAAGAAGAAGGCACCAGCGACCTGATGGCCGAACGGGTGGACGGGAAAAACACCCGTGACGGCCGTTATTTTGAAGTCACGCCAGGCGCCCATCGGCTGGACGTGACCCTGTACGAAGGCGCGACCGGCGACCAGAATCAGGTGGATTGCCAAGGCGATGTGAAATACCCGGCGTTCAAGGCGGGGGAGCATTACCAGCTGATCGAATCGAGCCTGGGGCCTGAAATCAGTGCGACGCTGATGGACTCATCCGGCAAGGAAGTCGCCCATACAGCCGACTTCACCTGCATGCCGGGGTAATACACAGCCTCGGCGGCTGCTACGGCGTGTCTGGCGTATGGGATTAAAACGAGCGCACGATTTTGCCCAAGGTTTCCATGGCTTTTTCGCTCACTTCATCCCACGGGCTGCCGTAGTTGAGGCGGATGCAGTTTCGAAAGCGCTGGGTGGCCGAGAAAATCGGCCCTGGCGCGATGCTGATACCTTGCGCCAAGGCCATTTGAAACAGCTTGAGCGAGTCCATTTGCTCAGGCAGCTCCAGCCACAGAAAGTAGCCGCCGCTGGGATGGCTGACCCGGGTTTGGGCCGGGAAGTAGCGTGCAATCGCGGCCAGCATGGCGTTTTGCTGGCCTTCCAGTGCATCGCGCAATTTGCGCAGGTGACGGTCATAACCGCCGTGTTGCAGGTAATCGGCGATGGCGGCTTGCGCGGGCATCGAGGCGCACAGTGACGTCATCAGTTTCAGGCGCTCCACTTTTTGCGCGTACCGGCCCGCTGCCACCCAACCCACGCGATAACCCGGTGCCAGGCTTTTGGCAAACGAGCCGCAGTGCATCACCAGACCTTCGGTATCAAAGGCTTTGGCCGGTTTCGGCGCGTGTTGGCCGTAATACAGTTCGGCGTACACGTCGTCTTCAATCAGCGGCACTTGATGGGTGCGCAGCAGTTCGACCAATGCCTGCTTTTTAGCTTCGGGCATGCTGGCGCCAATCGGGTTCTGGAAGTTGGTCATGCACCACACGGCTTTGATCGGGTGCCGCTCAAGGGTTTGCGCCAGCACCCCCAGATCAATGCCATCACGCGGGTGCACAGGGATTTCCACCGCTTTGAGTTTGAGCCGCTCAAGCACTTGCAAGCAGGCATAAAACGCCGGGGCTTCAATGGCCACCAGGTCCCCTGGCTCGGTGACAGCTTGCAAGCACAGGTTCAAGGCTTCCAGCGCGCCATTGGTGATCAGCAGTTCTTCCATTGGCAACATCAGCCCGCCGACCATATAGCGCAGGGCTATTTGGCGCCGGAGTTGCGGGTTGCCCGGCGACATGTCGGTCACCACCATGCGTGGGTCCATCTCGCGGCTGGCGGTGGCCATCGAGCGGGCCAGACGTTGCAACGGAAAGAGTGTCGGGCTGGGGAACGCTGAGCCGAAGGGCACCGTGTGCGGGTCTTTGATCGAGTCCAGCACGGAGAACACCAGCGCGCTGACATCGACCTCGGTGGACTCGGTGACGTGGCTGCTAAAGACCGGTTCGCTGAACGGGCTGGGCGTGTGCGCGTTGACGAAATACCCCGAACGCGGTTTGGCACGGATCAGGCCCCGGCGTTCGAGCAGGTAATAGGCTTGAAAAACCGTCGAAGGGCTGACGCCGTAGGTTTGGCTGGCATAGCGCACTGAGGGGACGCGTTGTCCGGGGCCGAGCACCCCGCAGCGGATCAGCTCAGCAATATCGTCGGCAAATTTTTCGTAGCGTTTCATGTAGGCAATGCTCGGTCCGGCGTTATTCAGGGAAATTCAGAAGGGGCACTGTACCCGTAGCGGCTGGCGAAGGCTGCGTCCGATTGCGCAACCCTGCGCGAGCGGACACATCCTCGGCACTCGGGTCAACGATTGAGCGGTGCCACAAAGCGGCTATCGGCTACCGCGCGGATGCCAGGTTCGTCCGTATCCGTGATCACAAACGTGATGGTTTGCGAACTGCTGGTCGGGCGATCTGCCAGCAATGCGACGGACACGGGTACGTCAGTCATTTCACCGGGGGCCAGCGTCAGTTCGGTTTTACCTTGCAACTGATAGCCTTCGCCGTCTTTGAGTGACACCCGATAGTGCTGCGCCTGCTGAGTCTTGTTGATGATTTTAAGGCTGTAGATGTTTTCGATCTGGCCCTGGCTGTTTTCGCGAAACAGGCCCCGGTCCTTGATCACATCCATTGAGACCATGCTGCGCTGATTCAGTGCAAAGACCAGTGCGCCGATCATCACCACCAGGACGATGGCGTAGCCGATCAGGCGTGGACGCAGCAGATGCGTCTTACCACCTTGCAATTCATGCTCGGAGGTATAGCGCACCAGCCCACGGGCATAGCCCATTTTGTCCATCACCGAATCACAGGCGTCGATACACGCCGCGCAGCCGATGCACTCCATCTGCAAGCCGTCGCGGATGTCGATGCCGGTTGGGCACACTTGCACGCACATATGGCAATCGATGCAGTCACCCAGCCCTGCCTGTTTTGGCTCAATCCCGCGTTTACGCGGCCCACGGCTTTCGCCACGCGCCACGTCATAGGAGATGGCGAGGGTGTCTTTATCAAACATCACGCTCTGGAACCGCGCATAAGGGCACATGTGCATGCACACGGCTTCGCGCAGCCACCCGGCATTGATGTATGTGGCACCGGTGAAAAACAGCACCCAGAACAAACTGACGCCAGCCATCTCCAAGGTCAGCAGCTCCGTTGCCAGGGGCCGGATCGGGGTAAAGTAGCCGACAAAAGTCAGCGCGGTCATGACACTGATGGCCATCCACAGCGCGTGTTTAGCGGTGCGACGCGCAATTTTGTTCAAGCGCCACGGGGCTGCTTGCAGCTTGATTCGCTGATTTCTGTCGCCTTCTGTTATTTTTTCGCACCACATAAACAGCCAAGTCCATGTGCTTTGTGGGCACGTATAACCGCACCACACCCGCCCCGCAAATACCGTGATTGCGAACAGGCCGAAGGCTGCGATGATCAACAAGGCCGAAAGCAGGATGAAATCCTGTGGCCAGAATGTGGCACCAAAAATATGGAACTTACTTTCAGACAAGTCCCATAAAACTGCTTGGCGACCGTCCCAGTTAAGCCAGACTGTGCCGAAGAACAGCAAGAACAGAAAGCCTGCGCCGACTAATCGAAGCGTGCGGAACAGCCCGGTAAAACTGCGGGTGTGGATTAGGTTGTCGCTGGACTTGTTTTTATGTTTTGCGGCTCTAGGTCGAGAAGCCTCAAAGGATTCAAGTATCTGGACAGGTATTTGTTCGCTCATGGTCTTTCGCTCATCAGCCTCCATCAGGCCTGTGCACTATGACCAGCGAACTGTTTGCATAACAGACTCAGCTATCCGATTAAAAACCGTATCAGATGCTTTTTTGAGGAGCCTGCGACAACTTGCTGCACCCCGTGATGACCACGGAATTGTTGGGGCTTGGCTTGTAACTTATCCAAGCATGGAAGATCCTGATCGGGATCAAGGAAATAAGCGACTCACTTGAGAATGGAGCTCCAGTTTTAAAACAGGTGTGTACGCATTCAAATAAGTTGGTTGGGAGAGGCGTTTAATGGCTGCTGGAGCGAGGTTTGAGCCAGATTCAGATGGAGGAAAGCCAGCATTAAGTCATGAGCTGCCTTTGATTGTGATTGAAGGCACGATGCCGGTGATTGGCCAGGGCCATAAGCCGGTCAAGGTGGTTGCAGGACAGTTGCTCAATATCAGCAGTCGCGTTTTTTGCCTGACTAGCGGGCCCTTGGCGGTGATTGTTCGTTGGCGGCATGTGGACAGCAGTGACGGCGAAAGTCTCTACATGCACACGCTGGGAGACCGGGTCTGGAATGGGCAAATCCGTATAGAAAAACCGGGTTTGCACGTCTTTTGCATTGATGCCTGGATTGATCGATACGCAGGACTGTGCCTGGCCCTGGAAAGGGCCATGCACAGAGGCGATTCACCCGAGGGCCTGATCGAGGACGCGTTATCACAGATTTTGCAGACCCTGGAATTTTGTGACATTGAGCGCCAGCAGCCTTTGATCCAGCTTTATGAGCAACTGGCCGGTCTGGCTGGGCACGAGCAAATCGCGCTGTTGATGGATGAAAGCACCCAGGTGCAGATGCGTGACGTTCAGCAACGAACGTGCCTGGTATTAAGTCCTGAATACCCGTTGTACGTGACCAACTGAGCATCGCCGTGAGCACCCCTGGCCGGGTGCTCACGGACTCAGGCAAAGGTCTGATTCAAATCGGTGAGCCGTCCGTGGTGGCATGCAACATGTCTCTTTGGTCGATGGCGCCCGCACTCACCAGCGCTTGGGCCTCTTCTTCGGTTATGGCTATGCGCCTGCCTGCGACTAACGCTTGGGACAGGTGCGACGGGTCATCGTTAAACACTTCAATGCGACTCAGTGGCGCCTGGTGTGAGCCTTCAGCAGAGGTGAGCGTACAGGTCTGGTGCTGCGTGTCGATTTCAATGCTCATGGGCGGTTTCCTTGTGTGAGGGTCACGGCGGAGTGGGGCCGCTGCGGGCTAAATTGACCGATTTGCTTTGATCGGCGGTGTTTCGCTGGGTGGATCACCCTGAGGAACCGGGGGTTTGAGTGGCGGGTCTTCTTCGGGGACCGGTTGCGGCTCGCCGGGCGGTAAAACCGGGTCGTCGATGTTCGGGTCGGGAGTTTCGGCAGGGATAGGGATGCTCATCGCCAAGACCTCGTAGTTGTTATGAACAAGGCGCAATAAGCGCCAGGCTTCTTGAGGTTGACCTTCACACCGGCCAAAAAAATCCCGCGCCGCGACCAACGGAGTGGTGCAAATCAGTCTGAACTTTTAAACCGTCGTTGCCTCCCAACCTAGGTGACCGGTGCCACCGCCGGAATGTGCTGTGAAACGACACACGTGAGCGTCCAAGGGCGTGAGGAGTGATGCTCGATGACTGCTGATTTACCGGATTCTGATTCCACGGCTGTTTTGCCGTTGACCCATGCGCTGTTACTGCCGCGCATCGCTATTGAGAGCACATCCCCGGTGCTGGAGGGCGGTCAGTTTGCGGTCAAGGCGACCGTCGGCCAGCAGGTCAACGTCAGCAGTACTGTGTTTGTCGATGGTCACGATCAACTGGCCGTGAGGCTGCACTGGCGCAAAGCCGCTCACGACACATGGCGGACCGCGACCATGCAGTGCCTGGGCAACGACAGCTGGGCCGGGCATTTCGAGGTGCCCGAGCCTGGCCGCTATGTGTTTTGTATTGAAGCCTGGGTCGATCGCTTCGCCAGTTTTTGCCATGAGCTGGATAAAAAACATCAAGCGGGCGTGCCGATGAGTCTTGAGCTTCAACACGGGCGGGTGCTGGTGCAGCATGCGATCGAGCGCAGCACGGACGAGCTTCAGCAACAGTTGCAGGTATTGCTGCGCGAACTCTCAGGGTTGCTTGAGACCGAACAAGTGGCCTTGTTCCTTCATGAAAGCAGCGCTCAGTTGATGGCGCAGGCGCAATATCACGCCTATGTCAGCCTCAGCCCTGAGTACCCGGTAGAGGTGGAACGGCACTTGGCTGCGTTTGCCAGTTGGTACGAACTGTTTGCGTGCTCAGTCACCGATGACCCGGCCGGTCACGGCACGTTCAATGATGTGCATGCCCGCTTGCCCATGATTCACGACATGGGTTTTGACGTGGTGGTTTTGCCGGCCATTCATCGCATTGATCAGCACCACCCCGCAGGGCCGAACAATACGCTGCAAGCAGGTCCTGATGAACCGGGCAGCCCGTCTGCCAATGGCAGCGAGGAGGGCAGGCAGGCGGCGATTCACCCGCAATGGGGTACGCGGGATGATTTTCGCCGCATGGTCGCGGCCGCTGCGGCTCAGGGGCTTGAAGTTGCCCTGGACTTCGCCGTGCAATGCTCCCCAGACCACCCCTGGCTCACGCAGCACCCTGGCTGGTTCAACTGGCGCCCCGACGGCACGATCGGTGATGCCCAGAACCCGTCGCGAAAATATCCGGACAGCGTCAACGTTGATTTCTATGCTCCGCACGCGATCCCCGGGCTCTGGCTTGAATTGCGCGCAAGGGTGCTGGGCTGGGTCGATGAGGGGGTCACGCTGTTTCGGGTGGCCAACCCGCACACCCAGCCCCTGCCGTTCTGGCAGTGGTTGATCGCCGAGGTCAGAGGGCTGCATAACAACGTGATCTTTTTAGCGCAGGCGTGCACCACCCCCGCGATGATGGCGCGGCTGGGCAAGGTCGGCTATTCGCAGAGCGACACTTATTTGTGCTGGCGTCATACCAAGGCCGAGCTGTGCGAATACTTCACCGAACTCAACCAAAGCCCGTGGCGTGAATGCTTTCGCCCGCATTTTTTCGTTAATACCCCGGACATCCATCCGCAGTGTGCTCAGGGGGCTGGCCGAACGGGGTTCCTTATTCGCGCCGCGCTGGCAACGATGGGGTCTGGCCTGTGGGGCATGTACTCGGGGTTTGAACGGTGCGAAGCCCAAGCCTTATCGGGCAAGAACGAGTGTCCGGGCAGCGGGAAGTCCCCGACCGAGCCTTGCGACCTCAACGCGCCGGGCGACATCGTGGCTGAAATTGCCCAGCTCAACCGGATTCGTCGGCAAAACCCGGCCTTGCATAGCCACTTGGGCTTGAGGCTGTACAACGCCTGGAATGATCACCTGCTGTATTTCGGCAAACGCACTGCCGATGGCAGCAATTTTGTGTTGGTTGTGATCAATCTCGATCCGCATAACGCCCAAGAGGCGCACTTTGAATTGCCCCTGTGGGAGATGGGCCTGGCCGATGACGCCCCCACCGCTGGCGAAGACCTGATGACGGGGCATCGCTGGACCTGGTACGGCAAACATCAGTGGACGCGGCTTGATCCCTCGCAGCAGCCGTTCGGTATCTGGCGCATCAAACCTCTTTAACCCGGCCTTCAATGCCGCTCCCGTGGCCACAGGCGTATGAATCAACAGGTAGTTCCAATGGCAAACAAACGTGCATCGTCGAACCTGATCAATGACCCGCTCTGGTACAAGGATGCGGTGATTTACCAGGTGCACATCAAGTCGTTTTTCGATGCCAACAACGACGGTATTGGCGACTTTCCCGGCCTGATCAGCAAACTCGATTACATTGCCGATTTGGGTGCCAACACCGTGTGGCTATTGCCGTTTTACCCTTCGCCGCGCCGTGACGACGGTTATGACATCGCTGATTACCGCGGTGTGCACCCCGATTACGGGACCCTGGCTGACGTCAAACGCTTTATCAGTGAAGCTCATCAGCGCGGCCTGCGGGTGATCACCGAACTGGTCATCAACCACACCTCAGACCAGCACCCCTGGTTTCAGAAGGCCCGCCACGCCAAGGCAGGCTCAACAGCGCGCGACTATTACGTGTGGTCCGACAGCGATCAGAAATACGCAGGCACGCGCATCATCTTCCTTGATACCGAAACCTCGAACTGGACGTGGGACCCGGTGGCGGGGCAATACTTTTGGCACCGTTTTTACGCCCATCAGCCCGACTTGAACTTCGACAACCCGCAGGTGATAAAAGAAGTGCTGTCGGTCATGCGCTACTGGCTGGACATGGGCATTGATGGCCTGCGACTGGATGCCGTTCCCTATTTGATTGAGCGCGATGGCACCAACAATGAAAATTTGCCCGAAACTCACCAGATTCTGAAACAGATCCGCGCCGAAATTGACGCGAACTACCCCGATCGCATGTTGCTCGCTGAAGCCAATCAATGGCCCGAAGACACCCGGCCATATTTTGGCGACAGCGACGGTATCAAGGGCGACGAATGTCACATGGCCTTTCACTTCCCCTTGATGCCTCGTCTGTACTTGGCGCTGGCGCAGGAAGACCGCTTGCCGATCACCGACATTTTGCGGCGAACGCCACCTATACCTGCCCATTGCCAGTGGGCGATTTTTTTGCGTAACCACGATGAGTTGACCCTGGAAATGGTCACCGACAAGGAGCGTGAGGCGCTGTGGAATTACTACGCGCCAGACCGGCGCGCGCGCATCAATCTGGGGATTCGTCGGCGTTTGGCCCCGCTGATGGAGGGCGACCGTCGGCGCATTGAGTTACTCAACAGTGTGCTGCTGTCGATGCGCGGCACGCCGACCTTGTATTACGGCGACGAAATAGGCATGGGCGACAACATTGACCTGAATGACCGCGATGGTGTGCGCACGCCCATGCAATGGTCCATCGACCTCAATGGCGGGTTCTCGCGCGCGAACCCGGCCAGCCTGGTGCTGGCGCCGATCACGGACCCGCTGTATGGCTATCAGGCCGTAAACGTTGAGGCGCAAGCCCTGGACCCGCACTCCTTGCTCAACTGGACGCGGCGCTTGTTGGCCGTGCGCAAGCAGCAAAAGGCCTTTGGTCGCGGCAGCCTGAACATGCTCTCGCCCCGCAACCGCCGGGTTCTGGCCTATGTGCGTGAATTCACCGACGCTTTAGGTAACACCCAAACCATTGTGTGTGTGGCGAACGTCTCGCGCAGTGCCCAGACCGTGGAGCTGGACTTGTCCACGTGGGCGGGCCGGGTGCCGGTCGAGATGCTGAGCACCCATCCCTTCCCGCCGATTGGGCCATTGCCTTACAGCCTGACCCTGGCCCCCTATGGCTTCTATTGGTTTTTGCTGGTCAGTGAAAACGCCATGCCCGATCACCCGCCCCAGGCGGATAGGCTGCCACAACAGGAGTTGAGCGTTATCTCATAGAGGCACGTAGTGCATTGATTTAAGCGTATTCGCAGGCAACAGCTAGTCTTGCTCAGGGCTGGCAGGTGTTAGGTGGCCATGAGGCTGCACTGGCCTTGTTCAGTCTGGAAAAGGCGGCCTACGAAGTGATGTACCAAGCGGCCAACCGACCTGCCTGGTCTGGGGTTCCATTGCAGGGGCTGAGTGCATTGCTCAGCCATTTGCCAGGCATGTCCAAGCCTTTACCAAACGGAGATAAAAGATGAATGCTGGCAAGGATCTGGGTAAGGGATATGTTGCTTTATTGCCCGATCGTCAAGACATCGAGGCGCTGATTAAGGCTGAGCACCGCGATCCCTTTTCGATTTTGGGTCCTCATGCCGATGGGCAGGGTGGGCAGGTTATACGGGCGTTTTTGCCTCAGGCGTTGAGCGTCAATGTCATAGACCGGGCGTGCGGCCAGGTGCTTGGCCCGTTGTCGATCACCGAGGTCCCGGGGTTGTTTGTCGGCCAGTTTACGCAGCTGCAACCCTATGCCTTGCGCATCAACTGGGCCGCAGGCGAGCAAACCAGTGAAGACCCGTATAGTTTTGGACCGTTGCTGGGCGAAATGGATTTGTATCTGTTTGCCGAAGGCAATCACCGCGACCTGAGTACGTGCCTGGGTGCGCAAGTGATGAGTGTCGATGGGGTGCCCGGCGTGCGCTTTGCGGTCTGGGCGCCAAACGCGCGACGGGTCTCAGTGGTGGGCGATTTCAATATCTGGGACGGTCGCCGTCATCCCATGCGCCTGCGCCACCCCAGTGGGGTGTGGGAGTTGTTCATTCCGCGGCTTGAGGCCGGGGAGGCCTATAAATACGAAATTCTAGGGGCCGAGGGGATCTTGCCGCTTAAGGCCGACCCTATGGCGTTGGCCACCCAATTGCCGCCCGAAACCGCGTCGAAAGTGGCCTCGCCCCTCTCGGTCGACTGGCAAGACGCGGACTGGATGCACGCCCGGGGCGAGTTGCAGCGTCCCGACGCGCCGCTGTCGATTTATGAGCTGCACGTGGGCTCATGGCAGTGTGAAGTGGATGAAGTGGGCGAAGTCGCGCGCCAATACACCTGGCATGAGCTGGCTGAGCGCCTGATCCCGTATGTGCAGCACATGGGTTTCACCCATATCGAACTGATGCCGATCATGGAACATCCGTTTGGTGGCTCGTGGGGCTATCAACCGCTGTCGCAGTTCGCCCCGAGTGCACGCTTTGGCTCGCCCGATGACTTTGGTGCATTCGTCAACGCCTGCCATGTGGCGGGTATCGGCGTGATTCTGGATTGGGTGCCCGCGCACTTTCCCAATGACACGCATGGCCTGGCGCAATTCGACGGCACGGCACTGTACGAATACGCCAACCCGCTGGAAGGCTTTCACAAGGACTGGAACACGCTGATCTACAACTTGGGCCGCACTGAAGTGCACGGTTTCATGCTGGCCTCAGCGCTGCATTGGCTCAAACACTTCCACATCGACGGGCTGCGGGTCGATGCCGTGGCGTCGATGTTGTATCGCGACTATTCGCGTCAGCCGGGCGAATGGATTCCTAATCGCCATGGCGGGCGTGAAAATCTGGAAGCCATCGACTTTCTGCGTCACCTCAACGACGTCGTTGCGCTTGAGGCGCCTGGTGCGTTGATGATTGCCGAAGAGTCCACTGCCTGGCCAGGTGTGAGTCAAAGCACCGAACAGGGCGGCCTGGGATTCTCGTACAAGTGGAACATGGGCTGGATGCATGACTCGCTGCACTACATTCAGCAAGACCCGGTGTACCGCGCGCATCATCACAACGAACTGAGTTTTGGCCTGGTGTATGCGTGGACTGAGCGTTTCATCCTGCCCATCTCCCACGACGAAGTGGTGCACGGCAAGCATTCGCTGATCGACAAAATGCCCGGTGACCGCTGGCAAAAGTTTGCTAATTTGCGCGCTTATCTGAGCTTCATGTGGGCGCATCCGGGTAAAAAGCTGCTGTTCATGGGCTGTGAATTCGGGCAGTGGCGCGAATGGAATCACGATCAGCAACTGGACTGGTATTTGCTGCAATACCCCGAGCACAAAGGCGTGCAACAGTTAGTCGGCGACTTGAATCGTCTGTACCGCGACGTACCGGCCTTGCACGACCAGGATGACGTGGCTCAGGGCTTTGAGTGGTTGATTGGCGACGATGCGACCAACAGCGTCTATGCCTGGCTGCGCTGGAGCAAGGCCGGCAAGCCGCTGTTGGTGGTTGCCAACTTCACCCCGGTGCCGCGCGAGGCGTATCGCATCGGTGTGCCGTTTGCGGGCACCTGGCGCGAAGTGCTCAACAGCGATGCGGCGCTGTATGCCGGTTCCAATTATGGGAATGGCGGCGGGGTGCATACCCAAACCGATGCCAGTCACGGGCAATCGTTCAGTGTGGCCTTGAACCTGCCACCGCTGGGGGTGTTGATCCTGGAACCGCAGTAAGGCGAGCACCCCGGCGTGCGTGGCCGCACGTAACCTGCGCCCATTCGTCTTGTAGTCGTTGACGAGTCACGCGAGGTTGCGCGCGGGTGCGTAGCGGTTGCAAGGCCATTCAATGCGGTGCCTCAGTGCGTACGTTGACGATTGTTGCGCAACCGGGCACCGCCTGCGGCAATGGCTACAAATGAACGTCCACCGCCAACGGCAAGTGGTCCGACAAATGTGTCCAGGGTTTGTTGCTCAGGATGGTCGGGCTATGGCTGCTGGCGTTGCGCAGGTAGATGCGGTCCAGCCGCAGCAACGGCCAGCGCGCGGGGTAGGTTTTGGCCAACTGCCCATGATGGCGCTCAAACACTTCGTGCAAGTCGTCACGTTGCGACAGGGCAGCGTTGCCTTGCAGCTTCCAGTCGTTGAAGTCCCCGGCAATGATCACCGGATCGTCGGGCGGCAATGATTTGAGCAGTTGGTTAAGCAGCACGATTTGCAACTGGCGATGGCTTTCGAGCAGGCTCAGATGGACGCAAATCGCGTGCACTTGCTCATGCCCCGGCACATCCAGCACGCAATGCAACAGCCCGCGCCGCTCGGGGCCGGTGATCGACACATCCAGGTTGCGATACGACTTGATCGGGTATTTGGACAGCACCGCATTGCCATGATGCCCGTCGGGATACACCGCGTTGCGCCCATAGGCGAAGTCACTCCACATGCTGTCGGCCAAAAACTCGTACTGCGACACGGCGGGCCAGTGGTCATAGCGTGAGGCATGCTTTTCGTGCTCGCCCAGCACCTCCTGCAAAAACACCAGATCGGCGCCGGTGCTACGCACCGCTTCGCGCAGCTCGGGCAAGATGAAGCGTCGATTAAAAGCGGTGAACCCCTTGTGGGTATTAACCGTCAACACCTTCATCCGGTGTACAGCAGGGGTTGCGACAGGTGCAGGGGGTTCAAGGTTGTTACCGGCAATATCGAAGGTCATAGTTTCTCCTGTGCGATAGGGCGTTTATAGCGCGTCGGCCCTTGGACCCGCTTGATGGGGGTCATGTTCGGCCGCACCCAGCAGCGACTTCAGATAATCACCAAAGCCGCCCGCCGCGCGGCAGTCCAGTCGCGCGCTGGTGGTGACCTGCGGGCGGTGGCTCCAGGCGATTGAAGCCCCGCACGCCTCCAGTTGTTGCACCAAGTGCACGTCTTCATGGCAGGCCAGCGGCTGAAAACCGCCAGCGCGCCGATAGGCTGTGGCACTGACGCCAAGGTTGGCGCCGTGGATATGCCGATGCCCGTCGCGGGCCTGATAGGCGGCCAGGTAGCGTGACTGAGCGCGTTCATCGATTTCAGTGCCCCAGTCATCGACGGTCACGGTGCCGCACACGGCGTCCTTGCCCAAGGCCAATTGCGCCACCAACCAGTCCTCAGCCACGCGGCTGTCGGCATCGGTGCATGAAATCCAGCGCGCGCCTTGTTCCAATAACCATTGCGCACCGGTCGCGCGGGCTACGCCGACATTGCGTGCATTGATCGCCAGCACGTTGACGTCGTATTGCGCTGCGATGTCAGCCGACAGGTCGTCACAGCTGTCGAGCACCAGCAGCACGCGCACCGGCTCGCCGTTGAGCTGTGGGTGAGCGCTGGCTGATAGCACCGCATGCAGGCAGTGGGCGAGCAGGGCCTGCTCGTTGTGCGCAGGTATCAACACACCAATCATCGCAAACCCTCCCGGCAGGCGACTGAAATAGGGTCGCGGCCCCACACTTCAAGGATGAAATCGTCTTCCAGGTGTTGCACTAAACGCGGCCATTTCAAGGTGTCGTGTACCAGGGCGTGCACCTCATCGCCCGTCAGCACGCAGCCCTCGATGGGCGGGCGCCAATGGCAGGCCAGCAGATGGCCGTCGGGGGCGAGGCTGTTGATCGCCCGCTCAAGCACGTCTTTGAGTGCCTGGGCATCCAGGTAATACGCCACTTCGCTGATCACTATCAGATCGAATCGATGTTCGGGCCATTGCTCTGGCACACGGCTCTGGCGCACTTGAACGTGGGCGCAGTGGCTCAAGCGCTGGCGTGCCAGATCAACAGCTCTGGCGGCTGCGTCGCAGGCCAGTAGCGCGCCGGTGCGTTGCGCCAGCCCGGCACTTAACTCGCCGTTGGCGCAGCCTATTTCGAAAATGGCCGGGTAGTGCTGGCGGGGCAGGCTGGCCAGCGTCACGGCCCGTTTGCGCTGTTCGTACCAGCGCTCGCGAAAGGCCCACGGATCGCTGTTGTCGGCATACAACTGATCAAAAAAAGCCGTTGAGACACTCATGGCTTCTCCCTGTCCTGTACAAAAACCAGTTCAAAAGGTTGCAGCAAGCGTTCGAGCGCCAGCGGGCTGAGCACGGCTGGCGCCCCAGTGCTCGGGTCTGCGTGTAATTGGCTGGTGAAGGCCTGGGCTGCGTCACGTTTGCGCGCAACCTGCTGCTCACTGAGTTCAATACGGCGGGCGCGGTGCCACGGCACACGCGGGTCATCATCGTGCGCCCAATGCCAAGTCCAGATCGGCAACTCATGCACCTGTGCGCCGACGTTTTTAGCCGCCAGAGCGCTGGCGCGGCCCACCGCATCGTGGTCGCAATGCCCGTCCTCGCGCCAGGTGCTGAACACCACGTCGGTGGGGCGCAAGAACTGCTGAATGAAGGTGCCGAGTGCCGCCTCGCGGGACTGCACCTGGCTGTCGGCAAATCCGCCCCTGACCCATTGCAAGCGTGGCGATGCCAACCCCAAGCGCCCCAGCGCCTGTTCAGACTCCGAGGCTCGCTGGTGCGCCAGATCGTGGGTGGGCCAGCGGCTTGAACCCGGATGGCTGGCAGTGCCGTCCGTGACGGAAATCAGCAGTATCGAGCGCCCCAGCGTATTGGCCATTTGCAGCAGACCGCCGCTGCCCAGCACTTCATCGTCCGGGTGCGGCGCCACAATCACCGCCCGCGAACCGTGGGGTAACAGGTGTGCAAGCTCAATCGACGGTAAGTTGGCCAAGCGCTCAGATTGGCGCCAGTGTGCCAACGCAGTGCCGCTGCCCACGATCAGGTTGGCTTTCATAGTGGCCAGTGCCTTGCGGGTGACTGCGCGGCCAGTTCACCCAGCGCTTGGAGGTCGCGTTCGGCATGGCTTTGACGCAGGAAAACCGGCAAGTCGGCGCTTAGGCGGGCAAACTGCGGGTCTTTACAAAAAGGCCCGGCCCCCAGCGCCCGACCGACATGGGCGATGACGTGCTCGGCGCAGGCCTCAATCTGTGCCCGCGCCTGCCGGGCCAGGAGTTGACTGTCGGCGGCCGGGTTTTGATCCAGATACGTGGCGCAGGTGTGCAGCGTGTTACGCGCCCCGAACAGCGCGGCCTGCACCGCGCCCAAATGCGCCAGCGCGTGTGGCTCTGCGCGTTTGGCACACGGCTGTTGCAGATGATGCGCCAGTGAGTACGCCGCACCCAACCAACACGCCGCGATGCCAATAGCGCCTTGCCAAAAACCGGGGCGGCGCAGGTAATCACCCGGCTGGCCGACGCGGGTGCAGGGCACCTGATCAAACACAATGTCGACGCTGGCAGTGGTGGCCATGCCCACGGCGGCCCAGCCGTCATCGGTGACGCTGATGCCCGACTGTTGCATGTTCACGGCCACCAATTGTTGGCCGCCGTGCTCATCCCAAGCGGTGAGCAAACCGTGGCTGAGCACCCCTGCGCCCGAGCACCAGGCTTTACGGCCCATGAGCAGCGTTTGACCGTGAACTTCGCGCATTTGGACGCGGGCATTGGGCGGTTCGGCCGCCCACATGCCCCATGTGCTGCCCGCTGGCACGGGGCGGGCGCCCAACTCGCGCAGGGTCGCCAGTGCATCGGTGTGCCCTTCGAACAGTTTGCACAAGCCCAAATCGTGGCCCGCGACTAACGCCAAATGTTGCCAGCGTTGCAAGGTCAAGCCGCTGCCCGGCAACGGCAGTTGATCCAGTCCGGCGTGCACCATGCCCTGCAAGCACTGACCCAGCGCCTGCGGGGTGTCGAGTGGCCAGGCGTGGTCCTCAAGGAAGTCGTGCAGGTTCATGAGCCGTTGGGTTCCTTTTGATGCTCCAGTTCAAACAGCGCGAGCGAGCGGCCGTTAAGCGTGTAAGTGCTGCCAAACGCCAAAGGGGCAGGGCTTTTGAAGTCGGGGTCGAAGGTGTCGAACTTGCAGATCCAGGCGGAGCCTTCAGGCACCTGCGGCAAGATGAAATCCACCCCGTCATGGTGGGCATTGAAGGTGATCAGCAAGGTGGCGTCGGCGCCGGCGCGCTGGACCCCGGACACTTGCGCCCGGCCATCGAGCAACATGGCGAAGCTGCGGCCTTGGGCGTCCTGCCATTGTTCGATGGACATTTCGTTACCGTCGGGCGCTAGCCAGGTGACGTCTTTAACGCCCAGTTCTTCGTTGTAGTGGCCGACCAGAAAGCGCCCGCGTCGCAGGATAGGGTAGCTGTTACGCAGCTTGATCAGGCGTTTGACGAACTTGAGCAACGATTTGCCGTCGTCATCCAGGTCCCAGTTGATCCAGCCGATTTCACTGTCCTGACAATAGGCGTTGTTGTTGCCGTGCTGGGTGCGGGCAAATTCATCACCGGCCACTATCATCGGCGTGCCCTGCGCGAGCAGCAGCGTGGCGAAAAAATTGCGCATCTGGCGCAGGCGCAATGCATTGATTTCAGGGTCGTCGGTCGGGCCTTCGACGCCGTGGTTCCAGGACAGGTTGTTGTTGCTGCCGTCCTGATTGTTCTCGTCGTTGGCTTCGTTGTGCTTGTCGTTGTACGACACCAGATCGTGCAACGTGAAGCCGTCATGGGCGGTAATGAAGTTGACCGAGGTGTAAGGGCGGCGGCCGCGCTGGTTGTACAGCTCGCCCGAAGCGGTCATGCGTGCGGCAAAGTCGGCCAGCTGGCCGTCGTCGCCTTTCCAGAACCCACGCACGGTGTCACGGAAGCGATCGTTCCATTCGGCCCATCCCGGCGGGAAGCCGCCAACCTGATAGCCACCGGGGCCGCAGTCCCACGGTTCGGCAATCATCTTTACCTGGCGCAACAGCGGGTCCTGACGGCAGGCGACAAGAAAGCTGTGCCGTTCGTTAAAGCCATCGTGGTAACGCCCCAGAATGGTGGCCAGGTCGAAACGGAAGCCATCCACATGCATCTCGTGCGCCCAATAGCGCAGCGAGTCAGTGACCATTTGCAGCACGCAGGGGTGGCTCAGGTCCAAGGTATTGCCGGTGCCCGAGTCGTTGATGTAATAGCGTTTGTCATCAGGCATCAGACGGTAATACGAGGCGTTGTCGATGCCGCGCATCGACAGGGTGGGGCCTTGCTCGTTGCCTTCGGCGGTGTGGTTGTAGACCACGTCCAGAATCACCTCCAGCCCGGCCTCGTGCAGGTGCGCAACCATTTCCTTGAACTCGGCAATCTTGCCGCTGGCCAGGTAGCGCGGGTCCGGGGCGAAGAAAGCGATGCTGTTATAGCCCCAGTAATTGGTCATGCCTTTTTGCAGCAGATGCTGATCGTTGACGAACGCATGCACCGGCAGTAACTCGACACTGGTGACGCCCAGTTTGCGAATGTGCTCGATGACTTCATCCACCATCAGCCCGGCAAACGTGCCGCGTACCGCTTGCGGCACATCAGGGTGGCGCATGCTGATGCCACGCACGTGGGTTTCATAAAAGAGGGTCTTGTCCCATGGCACGATCAGGCGATGGTCGTGCCCCCAGGTGTGCGCCGGGTCAATGACTTTGCACTTGGGCACAAAAGGCGCGCTGTCGCGTTCATCGAAGCTTAAATCGCCATCCGGGTGGCCAATGGTGTAGCCAAACAACGCCTCGGACCATTTCAGCTCGCCGACCAGTTGTTTGGCGTAGGGGTCGATCAGCAATTTGTTGTGATTGAAGCGATGGCCATTTTGCGGGTCATACGCGCCATATACCCGGTAACCGTAGATCTGCCCCGGATGTGCATCAGGCAGGTAGCCGTGATAGGTCTCGTCGGTGTACTCGGGCAGTTCGATGCGTTCAAGCTCCACCTCGCCTGCTTCATCGAACAGGCACAGTTCAACCTTGGTGGCATTGGCCGAAAAAATCGCGAAGTTAACACCTAGCCCGTCCCAGGTAGCGCCCAACGGGAAGGGCAGGCCCTCCCTGAGGCGTGAGGGTTCAACGTCCGGTGTCACGGGTGGGGCTGACTTACGCTTGGTCATGTTGACTCCTGGCTGGATCAAAGGCCTTCACAAACGGCAGGCAAAACGTGCCCGTCAGGCATTACGGGCCTGTTCAAATCGGCGTGAAACGTCGGTGCGTCAGGGTTCTGCGCACTCACAAGCCAAGCGTCAGGAAGCGGGTGGTTTGCGTGCAGCGCGGGGTTTTTTCGCTGCCGGTTCTTTCACCGAGGCTTTGCTGCTGGCAGAGGGCGCTTTAGGTTTGGCCTTGCGCGGTTCAGCGTTGCCTGGTGCCAGCGCTTCGGCTTGGGCCAGCGTGCGCGCCATGTCCCAATGACGGGCTTGCTGGCCATCAGGTTTGCCTTCGGATTCCCAGATTTGGTAAGCGAATTCACGAATGCGTTTGTCATCATTATTCATCGCAAAGCTCCTGAACTAGGTGGTGGGTATGAGGTTGACAGGGAAAGAACCTAGTACGTCGCTGACCCGTATCGTCTTACTGTTAATGACTGCTGGTGGTGTAAAAAATCCATTTAATTTGCGTGATGTTCCGTCGAACGGTCATTTGATGCAGGTATGTACTCATATGGATGCCTATAGGGTTGATTGGCATCCACATGGATTCCTTTAGGCCCCTCGATCATCGTCTGCACTCATCGCGTTCTTGTGCCTGTAGGCGTGCGCAGGCCAGCAGTTCCAGACGTTTGGCAACCTCCGGGCGGTCAAGCAGGGCTGAGCATTCAACGGGTAAGCGGCGGCGCCAATTGGGATGAGTGCCCACGTTACCCGGCAAGTTGGCTTGCTCCACCACGCCCAGCGCATCCTCGATGGGGAGCAGCACCAGCGGTGCCCGGGTGTGCCCCAAGAACCGTGCGCTGGCGTTGAGTACCTGATCGGCGCCGCTGGCTTCCTCCTGAAAATTTTGCGGGTCCTGGCTCAACGCATGATGCAGACCGTTGCGTTCATGGGCACGGTTGTCGCGCCAATGGTCTTCGGTCTCGGCATTCACCAGACCCAATTGCGCGTTCCAGTCGATGTCGCGTTCCAGCCACCAACCATTGAGCGTGGGCAAGTCGTGGGTGCTGGTGGTGGCCAGTGCGGTGTCGGGCCATTCGAGGACCGGGCGAAAGCGCGCCCCATAATCCTGTTCAAACAGCAAAATGCGCATGCCCAGAATGGCGCGTTCGCTGAGCTTTTCACGCAGGCCATCCGGCACCGTGCCCAGGTCTTCGCCCAACACAATGGCGCGATGACGTAACGATTCGAGGGCCAGCAGGCGCAGCAAATCTTCGACCGGGTAATACAAATAAGCGCCGTCGCCGGGCGGGGCCCCCAAGGGAATCACCCACAGCCGTTGCAGGCCCATGACGTGGTCGATGCGTAAACCCCCGGCATGGGCAAAATTGGCGCGCAGCATTTCAATGAAGGCCCGAAAGCCGTTGCGTTTGAGACCGTCGGGTGAAAACGCCGAAATACCCCAGCCCTGGCCCTGACGGTTAAGCAGGTCAGGTGGCGCGCCGACGGTGAGTTGCGAGAGTAATTCGTCCTGACGGCACCATGCCTGACTGCCAGCGCCGTCAGCCCCCACCGCCAGGTCCGCGATCAGGCCAATCGCCATGCCGCTGTCACGGGCCGCCTTGTGTGCCTGGGCCAGGCAGCGGGCAATGAGCCATTGGCAAAACGCGTAATAGCCAATGTCGTGGTGGTGTTCTTCGGCAAACAGTAACAGTGCAGGGCTGTTGGGGTCGCGCCACTGTTCGGGCCAGTCGCGCCAGTCCTGGCTCAGTTGCTCGCTGCGCCGTTGAACTTGCACCGCTTCGAAACGGCAGTGGTTTTCAAGGGCTTCGCCCCCGGCGTCGCGAAAGGCATAGAAATCGTCGTGCAGCGGCTGTTCAGTGCTTATGAAGTCGTCGTAGAGCCTGCGCAGCAACGTTTGGCGGGCCAGGGTTGCCGCGGGCCAGTCGATCAGCGGCAGGTGTTCAAGGCGTTGCCACTCCTCGCGTAACCCACAGTCATCAATGGCCTGTTGCACCACGCTTTCGCCCAATACGCTAGCCGGGGCTGCGTAGAGGTAATTGAGGAATAAACGGCTGGAGGGGGAGTAGGGGCTGTAACGCTCTGGATCGCAGCTGAACATGGCGTGCATGGGGCTGATCGCCAGCGCGTCGGCGCCTCGTTCCCCGGCGGCCTTGGCAAACGTTTCAAGCGCCTGCGTGTTCCCCAGCCCACCGTCGCCGGGGCGCCACAGGCTGTAGAGCTGCGTGCTCAGCCCCCAGCTGCGCGGGGTATCGCTGTGCTCGGCATCGTTGATGCTGTAGCAGCGGGCGGGCGCCACCGCGAGGGTGAAGTGCTGCTCGCCGATCTGCGCCCGGTGATAACCCACTGGCACCATGCCGGGCAGGTAGGCGTCGGCGTCCAGTTCAATGTCCAGCGAGCCGCCGGTCTCCAGATGGATCACGCACTGGCTGTGGGGTTGAAAGTAGCGGGTCAGGTCCAGGCTTCGGCCTACGTCTGCCGTCAACAAAGGCGGTAGACGTTTGTTTTGCTGTTCCAGTTGCAGGTTCAACAAACTGGTTTCGATGGCTTCGTCGCTGTCGGCCGGCAGACCCAGCCCGGCAAGCACGGCACGGAGCACGCAGGAGGACACCCGTTGCGGGTTGCCATTGGCATCCACCCAGTCCACGGCCAGCCCGGCACGGCTCGCCAGTATTTCCAGTTGCGCGTCGCTCATAGGCGTTCTCCATCAGGGGCGAGGGGTTCGCTTGGCGGCACCCGGCTGAGCAGGGCGCTCTAAGGCGTTAATTCAGTGCTCAAGCCGTTCACAGGTCAGGTACAGCAGATACCGGCCGTTAATGCCTGTCACTTAACTGGCCGGTTTGAATGCAGGTCATGTTTTTGTCAGGGTTTGCCCACGCGGGTCAGCGATTTGAGCACCAGTTGTTCATAGAGCTGCGCGTAGGGTTCTACCGCCTGGCACCAGTTAAACGGGGCAGACATGGCGCGGCAACGCATGGCGTTCAGCAGGCCGGGAAAGGCGAACACTTTGAACGCCCGGCCCAAGGCCTGTTCGTAGCTCTGCACGCTGGATTCGTTAAACAGAAACCCGGTGATCCCGTCTTCGATGGTGTCTGCCAGCCCGCCGGTATTGCGTGCGACTGGCAAAGAGGCATAGCGCTGCGCGTACATTTGGCTCAGGCCGCAGGGTTCGTAGCGTGAAGGCATCAACAGGAAATCGCTGCCGGCAAACATGCGCCGTGCATCGGTCTCATTAAACCCGATGCGCACGCCGATCTGGCCGGGAAAACGCAACGCCAGTTCGCGCATGGCCTGTTCTTCTTCTGGCTCGCCGCGGCCAATGATTGCGATTTGCCCGCCGTTGGCCACGATGTACGCGGCCACACCTTGCGTCAGGTCCAGGCCTTTTTGATACACCAGGCGCGAGACCACAGCGAACAGCGGGCCTTTGGATGGTTTGAGGCCGAACAACGTGCGCACATGATTGGCGTTGATGGCTTTGCCTTGCCATTCACCGATTGAAAAGGGTGCCACCAGATGCGGATCGCTCGCGGCCTCCCATGTCTCGTCTATCCCGTTGGGGATGCCGCTGAGCAGGCCTTGCTGGGTCTTGCTGTGCAAAAAGCCATCCAGTCCGCAGCCAAAGGCCGGGGTGGTGATTTCTTGCGCATACGTGGCGCTGACGGTGGTGATGTGGCTGGCATACGCCATGCCTGCCTTGAGGAACGACAGTTTGCCGTAGAACTCCATGCCTTCCTGTTGCAGGGCGTGGGAGGGGATGCCCAGCTCCGGGCAGCAGGCCAGGCTGACCACGCCCTGATAGGCGAGGTTGTGAATCGTGAACAGAGTGGGGGTGCGTTGACCACGCCAATGCATGTAGGCGGGGGCCAGCCCGGCTGGCCAGTCGTGGGCGTGCACCAGATCGGGCTGCCAATGGATTTGCGCCAGGTTGGCGGCAATGTCGGCGGCGGCCAGGCCCAGTCGCGCAAAACGGATGTGATTGTCGGGCCAGTCGCGACCGTTATTGGCGCCATACGGCGTGCCTTCGCGCTCATACAGTTCGGGGCAGATCAGTACATAAATCACCAGCCCGTCTTTCAAGTCCATGCGCCCGATCTTGCACGCTGGCAGTGCGGCATGCCCGCCCAGCTCACCAATAATATGGATCGGGTTATCGCTGTTGATCACCTGCGGGTAGCCCGGAATCAGCACCCGCACATCATGCAAATGGCGCATGGCACGCGGCAGGGCGGCGGACACATCGCCCAAGCCGCCGGTTTTAACCAGATCGGCCAGCTCGGAGGTCACAAACAGGACTTTCTTTTTGTTGGGGTTGTTGGGGATTTCAGGCGCTATGGGCACTGCTGCTTTACCTGCCGGGGTTTGGCCCGCAGCGGCGATCACCTCATTAACCAGCGTAGTGAGGCAATTGTGTGGGTGTGGTGCAGCAGCACTGATCATGATGTTCCCCCTTGTATTTATTGATCGGCCTCGACCTGTGGCCGGGCTATTACTCACATCCTGTGGGCAGGCACTACATGCCTAAACTGGGTAAAGCACTTGATGGCATCCCACATACGTCGTGGGTGAGGACGGCGCTGCAAGAATTGCACCCGATAACGCAGACTCTCTTTTTAAGATGACCCGACGCAGACGCAGAAGGTTCGTTTTAAATGACTCGGCTTTGAAGTCAGATTTCAAGCTGCTTGAGTGTAGGAGAGAAGCTACTCAGCGGCGTTTAAACAGACAAAATGTGTGGGAATTTTTTCTCTGATTGTTTTGGATGCGCCAACGAGGTGCAGTCAGAGAGGAAATGGTGCGATGCAGGGCCTATCGCGGGGCGATGACGTGAGTTCTACCAAGGAATCGGTGAGAGATCCAAGCAAGGCTTAGAACGATTTGGACTTATACAGAACGTTTGGTTGTTCGCGCGCCAATCGGGACTGTAGGAGCGAGCTAACTCGCCCCTACGCAGGGGGGGTGATCAATGACCGGGGTATTGAGCAACCACCACATCGTGGCCATCGTTGCTCAGGCCAATCACTTGATAGGCATCCTTGCGATCACCCATCTCCATGCCCGGTGAGCCCATCGGCATGCCCGGCACGGCAATACCTTTTAAATCGTTGCGCTTAGTCAGGGCCACCACTTGGTCAGCAGGCACGTGACCTTCTACAAACTTGCCATTGATCACCCCGGTATGGCACGAAGCCAGTCGAGGCTCGACGCCAAGGCGCTGCTTAACGCTGCTCATGTCGGTTTCTACGTGGTCATTGACCTTGAAACCGTTCGTTTCCAGGTGTGAAATCCAGGCCTTGCAGCACCCGCAGTTGGCGTCGCGGTGAACATCAATACTCAATTGCTCGGCGGCTTGCGCCGTGGCGCTGAGCAGCAAGGCGGTGAGTGCAGCAATACGTAATGGGGTGTTCATTGAGGTCCTCTGTCCGTAAAAAGGCGTACATGCAGCCTTGGGAAATTGCCAGTTTGGCTGACGATGGCTGTCAGTCAACTGAGGGCTGGATGACAGTTTTGTCAGGTTGGGGTGGTTGTTTTGTTATCAAGACCCAACAGCGCTGTGGTTGATGGCTTAAGGAAACGCTTAAAAAGCCCATTTTTCTAGAAACCTTCAGTCTGGAGGCCGCGTATTACCTAGGCTCTGTACGAAATCCCTTGAAATATCGATTCCGGTAGAATCCGCCGCCATTAACGCCAGGAGGCCACGATGGCAAAGCGGTATGAACTCCCCGATGCAGCCTGGGATTTGGTTGCCGATATCTTCACTGAAACTCGTCGCAGCGGACGCCCGCGAGCCGATGATCGCCTGATGCTCAACGGCGTGCTTTGGGTGCTTTGCTCCGGCGCAGCTTGGCGTGACATGCCGGAGCGCTTCGGCCCTTGGTCGACGGTGTATCAGCGGTTTCGAGACTGGCGCAATTGCGGCGCGTTCGATCAGATGCTTAAGCGCCTGCACATCCGATTGAACGAGCAAGGCTTGATTGATCTGGAAACCTGGATGATAGATTCCACTGCCGTTCGCGCCACCCGAGCCTCATCAGGCGCCGGGAAAAAAGGGGGCCTGAAGAGCCGCAAGACCACGCGCTAGGGCGCAGCCGGGGTGGCCTGACGACCAAGATTCACATGCTGTGCGATGCCAATGGTGTGCCGCTGCGTTTCCTACTTTCCGGCGGACAAGCCAGCGACATTGCTTATGCCCAACCGCTGCTGGATGAGGCTTACATTCCCAGCCTACGCGGTCGTCCCCGCAAACGCTGCCGATGGTTGCTGGCCGACAAGGGTTATGACGCTGAAGCTCTGCGCCGCTACTGTGATCGTTATCGGATGCAACCGGTGATTCCGTTGCGCGACATGAAACGTAAACCCAAGCCGGGCTTACCCAGATTGTTTGACCGGCCCAAATACCGCCAGCGCAGCATCATTGAGCGCATGTTCGGGTGGTTGAAGGAGAATCGCCGCATCGTGACTCGCTTCGATAAGCTCGCAACAAGTTTTGCGGCGATGGTTTCATTGGCCTGTGCAATGCGGTGTTTGCGACAATACTTTTCGTACAGAGCCTAGGGCCGTGTGCGGTTTTACTAGGCGTGTCTGTCTATATCACCGTCTCAAGTTTTAAGAAGTATTTGTAGCCGTCACCCATGCGGTGGACTTAGCAAAACGCTATATCACTCATTTGAGTGTCTCAACTTCACTATTGGCAGAAATAAGAGCCATCAAGGGAGCCGCCAGAAAAGACAGGAAGAACCGAATCAATCCGCCCGCACTTATGAGTACAGCAAGCCAGCCAATTTCATTGGCTTTCATAATAACCATAACAATCAATATCAAAAATAATGCAGCAAACAGTATCTCGACCAAGGTTCCTCCCAAAGCCCTCATTCGCCCGAAATTCGCTGAAAACTTAGGCGTCCGTTTCCATAGCAATCGAATTTTCAGTAAGGCAGCGGCTGTTGCAAGCATACGAGTATAAGTCAGGGCTGCCCCTGCCCACATTGAGGCAGACATCATCCAGTAAGACCTGCATCCGGCCAACCAATAACCTATACCCGTCAGAACAAGCGAGGTGGTTGATAGAGCAAACGCGATGAAAAAACCCAAAGCAGGAAGCAAACCTGCTCTTTCTGCGGGGATCTGTGGAGGTAATAACAACATAGCAGTCGCTACCATCATTACACCCGCCAAGGTGATGATGCCCGATAACATCTGGATACTACGCACCGTTTCAAATACTTTGGACCATCCTGATAAACCCGAAGAGCCTCCCAACCATTGAGGTAAAAAAAGGCGCCAATGAGCAAGTAGCTGTTGAACTGGCCCAGCGGTCCAGCGAAAGCGTTGCCGCTTCCAGTCCACGAAGGTATCCGGTGTCGTACCGCGCCCAAATGTATCCCTGAAGTAACGTCCCTTCCCCCCCCCAGGCACGTAACCTGACGGCTATTTCGGAATCTTCAGTTAGACACCATTCAGCCCATCGCCCTGCATCTTCTACTGCTTTCAACCTGAGTATGCACATGGTTCCAATGGTGAAAGCAGCATGAAGTTCGTTCAAACCCGCCATTGAAAACTTCGTCCCCAGAAGGTATTCCCAATAGCAGAGTTGATTGAAAAGATTTTTCTTACCGTCATAATAATCATGCGAAGTCTGTATAAAATCCAATTTCGGGTCGTCAAAATGGGGGACGAGCCTACAGAGAAAACTGGAATCTGCAATATAGTCGGCATCAACAATAGCGATAAATATTGCTCGAGGATCTGTTATGTCAAGACAGTAATTTAATGCTCCGGCTTTAGCCCCTTTGAGTTCTTCGATATGAAAGAACCTAAATAGCTCTTTTCCTGACTCTGCATTAAGCTCATTGCAGCGCGCTTCCACCGGCCGCCATAGACTAGCGTCGTTTGTATTGTTATCGCACACAAGCACTTCATAGTTTTGATACTCAAGACGAGAAAGAGCTTCTATAGTACTGATCACTAGAGAGGGTGGTTCAGCATGACAGGGAACATGCACAGAAACGAAAGGCATGCTGTCCAAAACCCTACGAGATGAGATAGCTGGACCAAAAGGCTCCCGCCAGACTTTGCGAATCAACAAACTATAAGTTCCCATATAGAGCACATAATCAAGCATGGCTTCTGTTGCATTTAATACAGGCAGTAGCGCAAATACAAAGAAATACCAGCCGGAAAAACCAACCGTGGTTATCCAAGCAAGGTACCACCATACTCCGGAAATGATGATTAAAGGTGCCTGGAGCGTATAGCAAACTCCGGCCACACTAAAATCCTGTAGCACCGCTCTGAGACCCACGCAAGAGAAAAACACCACTAGTGCAACGAGTATCAAACAACCCAAATTCGCGAAAGGCATCGCCAGAATCACGCCCAAAATTACGGTCGCCAGAATTTGAATTATTTCGTGCCTATTAGCCCAGCGTGCCTCAAAAGCCTCCGACATTGTCAGGAGTGTTAGAAGGGCAGTACTCAGCGCAAAACCAGATGCAAAAGCTGCACTACCATCCAACAGGAATGAAAACATCAAACTCTCCGGCAGCCCCATAACACCCCCAAACCTCAGTAAAAGCGATTAACATCGGAGCACGCCTATACTTCAGTCAATCACACGCTCCCCACTAGATCCAAGAGCGCCCATAGCCCCTAAAAAAGGAACCTCAACAATACCCGTACGACCATTAAGAAATATATAAAGCAGATGCTCTAGATCCAGATACTTACCTTGCCTGTTAACTTCTACAAATTTCGAATACATACTTAAATATATCCCGCGCATCTCTTCTATCATGACGCTGGGAAAACTCCAGCAGCGGCACATATACTGCAATGCTTGAGAATCTGTAAGATAGGGATCAAGCTGACTGGCTCTGGCTTGAGAAATAACGATTGCCTTACTAAGTCGATCATCATCATAATCATTGAGTTCACGGAAATCACTACGGATAACATAGCGTCCGCTCAACTTAAAAATCCTATCGCACCCATGAACCAACCCCCCTCCCATTAAAAACTCTAGCGCTTTAATTGTTGCCAGCAGCTCAGTCTTATTTTTCACAATATCTTCACGATCAAACTCATTATAAATTTTAACGATCTCTGGATTATTGCTGTGAACAATAACCTCATCCAAATAAGGTAACCCAGCCACTTCTTCCTTAGTAATTTCACCTCCACCACTGCTCTCGCTCAACACAATCCTGGCGGATGGAAAAGCATGCTTAATACTATTCAAAGTATCAACGGTTTGATTAATGCGCTGTTCAAGGGTGAACACACCAAATCGGGTATGCAAAGCACTTGAAACTAAAAATAATGGGGTCATTATCGTACCTCTGATGAGGTTGTTACCCGAGCAACTGTTTGGATAATAGCCACTCCGGCTTTGCAACAAACCAATAAAATAGAAGCGCCGCACTAATAAGAATCAGCTTGGGTGACTTTGAGTTTAATCTATGGCCAAATCCTCCCTCCGTCTACTGACAGAAATGACAGAAATTGTGCACGCCAATGCAGCGTCTGAAGTAGTCAGCGATTTTTCAATGCCCTCGTTGGTCAAGGTTCAAAACGCTGGGGGGGGTAAAAAACACACCTTTCCTGTTACTAGGCTCTGTACGAAATCAGCTGAAACCCATTTGAATGCCACGGGCGTTGAGATTCAGTAAAGTCCGCGACCATCAAAGGCAGGAGCCCACGATGGCCAAACGGTACGAACTCCCCGACCTAGTCTGGGATTTGGTTGCAGACATCTGCTATGAATCACGCCGTAGCGGGCGCCCACGAACAGATGATCGCTTGATGCTCAACGGCGTCCTTTGGGTGCTCTGTTCTGGCGCCGCCTGGCGCGATATGCCTGAGCGCTTTGGCCCAATGTCGACGGTTTATCAGCGCGTTGGTGACTGGCGCAATCGCGGAGCGTTTGACCAGATGCCCAAGCGGCCTCACATCAAGCTCAACGAGGGCTGCCAGTCCCTCAGCAGCTGAAAACGGTTGCCCTTGACCAGGGGCTGCTCAGCTATGCCGACGTCAATCAAGGGGTGAGTGCCAAGTGGTGCGGGTGCCCTGAGGGTCAGGGCGCGAAACGCAAACTGGCTCGAATGCCCTGAACTTCAGGCTTAACGGCTTTGTAACCGTCCGCCGGGCCTGCGTAGGACAGCGCATAAGCGTGGCTGCCCCGGGTGGCGGCTACCAGGGTCTGGGTCATCAGATGATTGCCGTTCTGCGTGATTTTGCAGGTGGTCTCCAGCGCATCCAGACCGCCCAGCGTGCTGGCGTGGATTTTATTGCACGCGCTCTGATAGCCGCCTTTGGCGAAGTTTTGCTGCAAGGTTTTACGCATTTGCAGCAACACAGCGTTCATGTTGACCTGATGCTCGGGTGCCAAGGTGGTCTGGGTCAGCTCCATGACCATCAAAGGGTCGCCGTTGGCGTCATTTTTCACCGCGCGCTGGCGCTGGCCATTGTCGTCTGGTGCAGGCGGTACCGCTTGTACCTCCCAGCCCCCGGGCCAGGTGATTTGGGTCGAATCGGCCCAAGCCGGCGTTAACCCGAACGTACAGAGGAGTCCGATCAATGCACTACAGCGCTGTAAAACAGTCATGGGGAGCGAGCCTTATGGGCGTTTTTTGACTGGCAGATTGTATCAATAGGTGTCCATGTATTGCTTTGCTCTGCCAGATGTTTTTCACCTTTGCTCAGCTAGGCCTTTGCTTCTTATGTCTAATCCCGGACAATCGCGCCCTTCTTATGGCTGGGGCGTTGTCTGTAAGGTGTGTTTTGTCCGCCCCGGCCGCGTGGTAACGACCGGCTAGCGGAGATTCGACCGGATGAATGACCAGGCTAATAGCGTCGACGAACGTTTCGACGAGACACCCGCGACACTCACTCGCTGGAACCGCCAAGACACCACCTGGATGCTGGGCCTGTTTGGCACAGCCATTGGCGCAGGTACCTTGTTTTTGCCGATCAACGCCGGGCTTGGCGGCTTTTGGCCGCTATTGATTCTGGCGCTGTTGGCGTTCCCTATGACCTTTTATGCGCACCGTGGCTTGACCCGCTTCGTGCTCTCCGGGCGTGAGGGTTCTGACATCACGGACGTGGTAGAAGAACACTTCGGCCTCAAGGCTGGCGCAGTCATTACGCTGCTGTACTTTCTGGCCATCTTTCCCATCCTGCTCATTTACAGCGTGGCGCTGACCAATACGGTGAGCAGTTTCATGCTCAACCAACTGTCGATCACGCCCCCGCCACGGGCACTCTTGTCGCTGGTATTGATCCTCGGCCTGTTGATTGTGGTGCGCTGCGGCGAGCAAGTGATCGTCAAGGCCATGAGCATGATGGTCTACCCGTTTATCGTGGCGTTGCTGTTTTTGGCGGTGTTTCTCATTCCGCACTGGAACGGCGGCATTCTGAGCACGGCCAGCACGCTGCCAGAGCCTTCGACGTTCCTGCACACGCTGTGGCTGGCGATTCCGGTGATGGTGTTTTCGTTTAACCATTCGCCGATCATCTCGGCCTTTGCTGTCGATCAAAAGCGCCGCTACGGTGAAAATGCCGACGAGCGCAGCTCACAGATCCTGTCCCGCGCCCACCTGCTGATGGTGGCGATGGTGTTGTTCTTTGTATTTAGTTGCGTGCTGACCCTGTCGCCTGCTCAGCTGGCCGAAGCCAAGGCTCAGAACCTGTCGATCCTGTCCTACCTGGCCAACCACTTCAGTAACCCGACCATTGCGTTTGCTGCGCCGCTGATTGCCTTTGTCGCGATTGCCAAATCGTTCCTGGGTCATTACATCGGTGCCAGCGAAGGGCTTAAAGGTTTGGTACTCAAAACCGGCAAGCGTCCGGCAGCCAAAAACCTGGACCGCATGACCGCCGCGTTCATGCTGATCGTGTGCTGGGCGGTGGCGACGCTGAACCCAAGCATTCTGGTGATGATCGAAACCCTCGGCGGCCCGGTGATTGCGGCCATCCTGTTTCTGATGCCGATGTACGCCATCCGCCGGGTCCCGTCCATGCGCAAGTATTCGGGCAAAATTTCCAACGTCTTCGTGACGCTGGTGGGGCTAATCGCGATTTCGTCGCTGGTTTACTCGCTGATTCCTTGATCCCTGTAGCGGTCGTCGCCTGACTGTGCGGCGACCGCCTGTGAACCCCCGCAATCCTCTCCCTTCGCCATCCGTACCGGCCTTGAGCTGTGCCAGCGCGGTCAACGTGCCGTACGTCACTTCAGCGTTTGCCCGCGTCAAAGAGCATTGATCCGCATCAAGAGTGCGCCCCCACACAGGCATAGGCTTAAACCTTCCATGCAGCAGCAGGAGATCCTGGATGAGCATCATCGTGACCGGTGCGGCCGGGTTTATCGGCAGCAACCTGGTAAAAGCCCTCAATCTGCGCGGTGAGCGCGACATCATTGCGGTGGATGATCTGACCGATGGCGACAAGTGCCGCAACCTGGCGGACTGTGACATCGCGCACTACTTCGACAAACGTGACTTTGTGCAACGCTTTGCCGATCGCCAGCTCGGAGACGTGCGCGCGGTGCTGCATCAGGGCGCGTGCTCCAGCACGGTTGAGCATGACGGTCGCTTGATGATGGACAACAACTACCGTTACAGCTGTGACCTGTTGCAAGCCTGTCAGGATCAGTCCGTCCCGTTGGTGTATGCCTCGTCGGCGGCGGTGTATGGCTCTGGTACGGACTTTCGCGAAGTGCGTGAGTGTGAACGCGCGCTCAATGTGTACGGTTGGTCCAAGAGCCTGTTTGACCAACAGGTACGCCAGTTACTGCCCAGGGCGCGCAGTCAGATTGTCGGTGTGCGCTACTTCAACGTGTACGGCCCGCGCGAACAGCACAAAGGGCGCATGGCGTCGATGGTGTGGCACTGCGTTAACCAGTATCGCGAGCGCGGGTTTGTTGAGTTGTTTGGCGAATACGGCAACTACCCGGCGGGGGGGCATTTGCGCGACTTTGTGTCGGTGCAGGATGTGGTCAAGGTCAATCTGCACTGGCTGGACCATCCGCACACCGGCGGTATTTTCAATGTGGGCACAGGGCGCGCGCGCTCATTCAATGATCTGGCCTTGGCAACGATTAACAGCCTGCGTGCGGCTGAGGATCGGCCACCTTTGACCCTGGAAACTGCGTTGCTCGAAGGGGTGCTGCGCTACTGCGAATTTCCCGACAGTTTGAAGGGCAAATACCAGGTGTACACCTGTGCCGATCTCACTCAACTGCGTGAAGCGGGGTATCGCGAGCCGATGTTGACGCTAGAGGAGGGGGTGCAGCGCTATATCGGCACGATAAACCGGTAGAAGCCCTGTACCGGCCAACGATCGCGCATGTAAAACGTGTAGCCGTTGACGCGAAGCGCTCGCTAATTCCTTGACACGGTGCCTCAGAGGCACCGCGTCTGGGGTTTGCCAGCGCTTCGCAATCGAACGTCGCCTTGGGCAACTGCTGCGTAACATGCAGCCGCAGCCTGTGGGCGTTGCGGGTTATTTACCCGACAACAGCGCTTCCAGCTTCTCTTGGTCTCGGGCGAACTGACGGATGCCTTCTGCCAGTTTTTCAGTGGCCATCGCGTCTTCGTTGGAGGCCCAACGGAACTGCGCTTCGTTGAGGATCAGGCGCGGCTCGCCGCCATTGCCGGGGCTCAGTTTGCGCGCCAGCGTGCCTGGCTCTTGCGCCAGTTTTTCGATCAGGTCCGGGCTGATGGTCAGGCGGTCGCAACCGGCCAACTGCTCGATCTGGTTGAGGTTGCGAAAGCTCGCGCCCATGACCACGGTGTTGTAGTCGTTGGCTTTGTAGTAGTTGTAGATGCGGGTCACGGACTGCACGCCCGGATCATCGGAACCGGTGTAGTCAATCCCGGTGGATTTTTTGTACCAGTCGTAAATACGGCCTACGAAGGGGGAGATCAAAAACACTCCGGCGTCAGCGCAGGCGGCCGCTTGGGCAAACGAGAACAGCAGGGTCAGGTTGGTTTGAATCCCGGCTTTTTCCAGCTTTTCAGCTGCGCGGATACCTTCCCAGGTCGAGGCCAGTTTGATCAGCACGCGATCGCGGCCTACACCGGCTTTGTCGTACAGCTCGATCAGTTGATTGGCTTTTTGCAGCAGGGCAGGTTCATCAAACGACAGGCGTGCATCGACTTCTGTCGAAATACGGCCCGGAATCACGTTCAAGATACCGCTACCCACAGACACCGCGAAGTGGTCGCAGGCCAGGCCGACATCACCCTTCGCGTGGCTGATGGCACTTTGCAGCAGCTCGGCATAGCCGGGCATGGCCGCAGCCTTGAGCAGCAGGGAAGGGTTGGTGGTGGCGTCTACGGGTTTAAGACGGGTAATCGCGTCGAGGTCGCCGGTGTCTGCGACCACGGTGGTGAACTGCTTGAGTTGTTCCAGCTTGGAAGTCATGAGCGTGCTCTGTCCGAAAAGTATTAATGGCTGTGAAGATTGAGTGCGTCGTCGATCAAAAGTTCGCTAAACATCCGGTCTGGCAGCATGCCGCTCAAGACGTGGGTTATGCAACCAGTGTGTGCGCGCACGCGCCATTAGATCCCTTTCGAACAGGCTTTTTAGAACTTCAGCGTGCCCTGACCCGATGTGCGCACAGGCTCTTCGCTCATCTGTACGGCATTGATGGTTTTGCCCGTGGCCTCTTCAACCCGGCGTGCCACTTGCGGGTCGTCGGCGAAGGGGATCAGGCTGGCTTCGTCGATGTCGCGCTCGGTTTGATGCTTCAAACACCAACTGATCGCGAAATAGAGGCTGGTCACGGCCGCCATGTTCAAGGCGATATCAATCATCTCTGAAACTCCTTGTTAAGCACCGCGCAAGCCGTAGGGTTTGCGCGGTGTGTGGGTCAGGCGATTTGCGCTGACAACTCGGCTTTTTTGAAGTCAGGAACGCGCACAGTGCGCCACACGTTGTAGGACATCAGCAGCATGCCGGTGAGGAAGAACACGCCTCCCACCAATCGCACCACGAAGCCCGGGTGGCTGGCTTGCAACGATTCCACAAACGAGTAAGTCAACGTGCCGTCATCGTTGATGGCGCGCCACATCAGGCCCTGGGTGATGCCGTTGACCCACATCGAGGCGATGTACAGCACGGTGCCGATGGTGGCCAGCCAGAAATGCAGGTTAATCAGCGCCACGCTGTACATCTGCTCGCGGCCATACAGTTTGGGGATCATGTGATACACCGCGCCAAAGGTGATCATCGCCACCCAGCCCAAGGCCCCGGCATGCACGTGGCCGATGGTCCAGTCGGTGTAGTGGGACAAGGCATTCACCGTTTTGATGGCCATCATCGGGCCTTCAAAGGTCGACATGCCGTAGAACGCCAGTGACAGCACCAGAAAGCGCAGGATCGGGTCGGTGCGCAACTTATGCCAGGCGCCCGACAAGGTCATCATGCCGTTGATCATGCCGCCCCAGCTGGGGGCCAGCAGGATGATCGACATGGCCATGCCCAGCGATTGCGCCCAGTCAGGCAGGGCGGTGTAGTGCAGGTGGTGCGGACCGGCCCAGATGTAGAGGGTAATCAAGGCCCAGAAATGCACGATGGACAAGCGATAGGAGTAAATCGGGCGGCCGACTTGTTTGGGCACGAAGTAGTACATCATGCCCAGGAAGCCGGTAGTCAGGAAGAAGCCCACGGCGTTGTGCCCGTACCACCACTGCACCATGGCATCCGTCGCGCCCGCGTACACCGGGTATGACTTGAACCAGTCCACTGGAATCGCCAAGTGGTTGACCACGTGCAGCATGGCAATGACCAGAATGAAGGCACCGAAGAACCAGTTGCCGACATAGATATGCTTGGTCTTGCGTTTGACCACGGTGGTAAAAAATACGATGGCGTAGGCCACCCACACCACGGTTAACCACACCGCGCCGGTGAACTCGATTTCGGCGTACTCCTTGGTGGTGGTGTAACCCAGTGGCAGGGTGACCAACATGATCACAATCACCGATTGCCAGCCCCAAAACGTAAACGCGGCCAGTTTGTCGGAGAACAGCCGCACCTGGCAGGTGCGCTGCACGGCGTAGTAGCTGGCGGCAAATTGTGCGCTGCCGGCAAAACCGAAAATCACCAGGCTGGTGTGCAGCGGCCGTAAGCGGCCGAATGTGGTCCAGGGCAGGTCGAGGTTCATGGCGGGCCAAGCCAGTTGAGAGGCAATCCACACCCCCATGGCCATGCCGATAACGCCCCACACCACCGTCATGATGGTGAATTGGCGCACGACCTTATAGTTATAGGCCTGCCCGTTTAGTGCTGTGCTCATGCTCAAGTCTTCCACGGTTCAAAGTCCTGCCAGACCTCGTGGTCTGGCGCAGGTTGAACTTTAGAAACCCTGCGCATAACAAAACAGATCCAGAAAAAGTTAAATTATACGGATCAGATATAAAGGCTGTTTTAAAGCTTTGAATCGCTATCTGATCTGCTTTTTGGATATTTACTGATTTTTTGAATGCTCTGCGCCGTATTGACGCAGGCTCAGAGCGTGCGCGTGATAAATGGGCGCTGGATCACACCTGCTACGACGTGCACGGCGAATCAGCGACGGCTGCTCAGGGCTTGTCTATACCTTAAATACCGTGTGCATGCGGTTGCGCTTTCTACAGGAGTTTCATCATGAAGTTGGGCTTAATGATTGGTGCGCTATGCCTCGCCTTGCTTGGGCTGGGCGGTTGTTCAAGCAATGTTGCGCAACCGGATGAATACTCCGGTTTTTTGAAGGACTACAGCCGTCTCAAAGAAGCAAAATCACCCTCTGGCGCTGATGTCATGCGCTGGGTTGACCCCAAGCTCAACGTTAACCAGTTCACCAGCGTCTATATCGAACCCAGCCAGTTCTATCCAGCGCCACAACCCACCGCAAAAATTCCGCAAAGCACCCTCACGGCCATCACCCATTACTACGATCAGGCACTCAAGCGTGAGCTGAGCAAATCGTTACCCTTGACCAGCGCACCGGGGCCAGGCGTGATAGTGGTTCGCCCGGCAATCACGGCGGTCAGCAGCAAGACTGAAAGTCTCAAGCCGTACGAGTTGATCCCGGTGGCGTTGGTGGCGGCCGCCGTGAGCACCGCGTCGGGTATTCGTGATCAGGAAACCGACTTGGCAACAGAGGCCGTGTTTATCGACGGCAGAACCCAGGATGTGGTGGCGCAAGTGGTGCGCAAAGGCACGGGCAAGCCGCTGGAAAACGACAGCCAGGTCATGAAGGCCGATGATGTGAAGGATGTGATCGATGGCTGGGCCTGCGACCTGCATCAGTCGTATTTGAAACTGAAGAAATAAAGCGTTGCACCATCCACCCTTTACAGGGGCGAGGTGCGCTCGCCTCTTTCCATGACGCCAGTAGCAATCCTTTGGCCGTTTTTTGCGCGATGGCCCCTAGATAACGCGTCAATGAGGCTGTGTGTGCCTGTAAGAATTTGTCTGAATAATGTTAAGAATCGTCTTAATGTGATGTTCAGCATGACATTTTGTAGGTAGGCCATAGGTCAGCAGAATGTTTCGTGTTTAACTTCGGCCTCTTCAAAAACTGTTAAGAAGGACATCGTTCATGGCTCAAGTGACGCTTAAAGGCAACCCTGTTCAAGTCAACGGCGACCTGCCAGCAGTAGGCGCCAAGGCACCTGCGTTCTCGTTGGTTGCGGGTGATTTGTCCGATGTAACGCTGGCCAGCTTTGCCGGTAAACGCAAAGTGCTGAACATTTTTCCAAGCGTTGATACCCCGACGTGCGCGACGTCGGTGCGTAAGTTCAACGAGCAGGCCAGCAACCTGGCCAATACCGTTGTGCTGTGCATCTCGGCCGACCTGCCATTCGCTCAAGCGCGTTTCTGTGGCGCTGAAGGTCTGGAAAACGTTAAAAACCTGTCCACCCTGCGTGGTGCAGAGTTCATCAAAAACTACGGCGTGGCCATTGCTGACGGTCCGTTGAAAGGCCTGACAGCCCGTGCTGTTGTGGTGCTGGATGAAAACGACAACGTGCTGCACAGCGAGCTGGTTAAAGAGATCGCTGAAGAGCCGAACTACGAAGCCGTATTGGCTGTTTTGAAGTAAGCCTCGGCGCTTTACCTAAAACGGCCCGGCATTGATTGCCGGGCCGTTTTTTTTTCGCATGCGCTGACCGGCGACGCGAGACAACCCAGCCGTCGTAAACCCTTGTGTCCGGTGTTTCAGACCCATCACGCTCTCAGTATTTACATCTGCTTAGCCCTCGATCGCAGCCTCGCCACTCGACAGTGGCTACACGTCTTGGGCTTATTTAGCCCTTAAACCCGCTCCAGACACCCCGTTAACGTAAATACCCGGTAAAGAGCCTTTTCTTAACGGCCCACACTGCTTATCGTTCAGCCTTCTCGAATTCAAGCCCTCGTGCCTAATGGTTGATCACTCCATGCAATCCTCTGTTTCACACAAACCCCGTCGCTGGCTGGTTGGCCTTTTGCTCCTGTTGATTGTCATTGGCCTGTGCTGGTGGCTGTGGCCTTCAGCCTCGAAAAACCAGCAGGCGGCCCAGCCTGCCGGGCATACCGGTAAGTCGGGGATGATGCGCCCAGGTTTTGGCGGCTCCACGCAGGCCGTGCCGGTCAGGGTCTCTGACGTGAAGCGAGGGGACTTCCCGGTGTTCTACAAGGCACTGGGCACCGTGACGGCGCTGAACACGATCAATGTGCGCAGTCGGGTGGGGGGAGAGTTGGTCAAGGTGTACTTCAAAGAAGGGCAGATGGTCAAAGCGGGGGAGCTGCTGGCTGAAATCGACCCGCGCAGCTATCAGAACGCATTGCTGCAAGCAGAAGGCACGCTGTTGCAGAACCAGGCCCAATTGAAAAACGCTCAGGTCGATGTGCAGCGCTACCGCGGCCTGTACGCCGAAGACAGCATCGCCAAGCAAACCCTGGACACCGCCGAAGCGTTGGTCAGCCAATATCAGGGCACGGTCAAAACCAATCAGGCAGCGGTCAACGACGCCAAGCTCAACCTTGAATTCACCAAGATTCGCGCCCCGATCAGTGGTCGTGTGGGTCTGCGCCAACTGGATGTCGGCAACCTGGTCGCGGCCAATGACACCACAGCCTTGGTGGTCATCACCCAGACCGAGCCTATCGTGGTGAGTTTTACCTTGCCCGAAACCGATCTGGCACGGGTGCTTGCCCGCTATCGCTCAGGCGCAAAACTGCCGGTGCAGGCGTGGGATCGAGGCGATCGCAAAGAGCTGGCGGTCGGGGTGTTGAGCAGCATCGATAACCAGATTGATATCACCACCGGCACCCTGAAATTCAAGGCGCTGTTCGAGAACCGTGATCAAGTCCTGTTCCCCAATCAGTTTGTCAGCGTGCGCTTGCTGGCCGACACCTTGAAGGATGTAGTGCTGGCCCCGTCGGCGGCCATTCAGTTCGGCACGGATGGCTCGTTTGTGTACGCGCTGGAGGGCGACGACAAAGTCAAGATTCGCCACATTAAAGTGGGGGCCACTGACGGTGACGTGAGCGTCATTGAAGAGGGCCTGGCGGCCGGTGATCGCGTGGTGCTCGAAGGCACCGACCGTCTGCGTGATGGCGGGGCGGTCGAAGTGGTCAATGACAGCGCTCAAGTGCCTGCCACGCCTGCTTCGCACCTGCAAGGCGGGGCCGATGCCGATGCCGATGCAGGTACTGCGCAGGCCACAGACACTGCCAAGACCAAGGCCCACGAATGAATCTGTCGCGGCTGTTTATCCTGCGTCCGGTCGCTACCACGCTGTGCATGCTGGCCATCGTGCTGTCCGGGATCATCGCCTATCGCTTGTTGCCGGTATCGGCTCTGCCTCAGGTGGACTACCCGACTATCCGCGTGATGACGCTGTACCCCGGTGCCAGCCCGGACGTCATGACCAGCGCCGTAACGGCGCCATTGGAGCGTCAGTTCGGGCAAATGCCGGGGCTGACGCAAATGGCCTCCACCAGTTCCGGCGGCGCGTCGGTGTTGACCTTGCGCTTCAACCTGGACATCAACATGGATGTCGCCGAGCAACAGGTGCAGGCCGCGATCAACGCTGCCAGCAACTTGCTGCCGAGCGATCTGCCAGCACCGCCGGTGTACAACAAGGTCAACCCGGCGGACACGCCGGTACTGACCTTGGCCATCAGTTCCAAAACCATGCCGTTGCCCAAGCTCAACGACCTGGTTGACACGCGCATGGCGCAGAAAATCGCACAGATCAGCGGCGTCGGCATGGTCAGCATTGCGGGCGGGCAACGCCAGGCGGTGCGGATCAAGGTCAACCCGCAGGCGCTGGCGGCCAATGGTTTGAACCTGGCCGATGTGCGCACCTTGATCGGCGCCTCTAACGTCAACCAGCCCAAGGGTAACTTTGACGGTCCGACCCGGGTCTCGATGCTCGATGCCAACGATCAGCTCAAAACCCCGCAGGAATACGCCGAGCTGATTCTCGCCTACAACAATGGCGCGCCATTGCGCCTCAAGGATGTGGCCGAAATAGTCGACGGTGCCGAGAACGAACGTCTCGCTGCGTGGGCCAATGAGAACCAGGCGGTGTTGCTCAATATTCAGCGCCAGCCGGGCGCCAACGTGATTGAGGTGGTGGACCGCATTAAAGCGCTGCTGCCGAGCATCACCGACAACCTGCCCGCCGGTATCGATGTGACCGTGCTGACCGACCGCACGCAAACCATCCGCGCCTCGGTGCGCGATGTGCAGCATGAACTGCTGATTGCCATTGCGCTGGTGGTGATGGTGACGTTCCTGTTCCTGCGGCGCGCCAGTGCCACGATCATTCCCTCGATTGCCGTGCCGCTGTCATTGGTCGGTACGTTTGGCGTGATGTACCTGGCCGGTTTCTCGATCAACAACCTGACCTTGATGGCGCTCACCATTGCCACCGGCTTCGTGGTGGATGACGCCATCGTCATGCTGGAAAACATCTCGCGCTATATCGAGGAAGGCGACAGCCCGATGCAGGCAGCGCTCAAGGGCGCCAAACAAATTGGCTTCACCCTGATTTCGTTGACGCTGTCACTGATTGCTGTGCTGATCCCGCTGCTGTTTATGGCGGACGTGGTCGGGCGTTTGTTCCGCGAGTTCGCCATCACCCTGGCGGTGGCGATTCTGATCTCGCTGGTGGTCTCGCTGACCCTGACGCCGATGATGTGCGCGCGTCTGCTCAAGCCTGAGCCCAAAGAAGCCGAGCAGGGTCGGTTCTACCGCGCCAGCGGTGCCTGTATTGACTGGATGATTGCCGAATACGGGCGCATGTTGCGCTGGGTACTCAAGCATCAGCCTTTAACCCTGCTGGTCGCCATCGCCACCTTGGCCCTCACGGTGTTCCTGTACCTGGTGGTGCCCAAGGGCTTCTTTCCGGTGCAGGACACCGGGGTGATCCAAGGTATTTCTGAAGCGCCGCAGTCCATCTCGTTCAGTGCCATGAGCCAGCGTCAGCAAGCGTTGGGCAAAATCATTCTGCAAGACCCGGACGTTGAGAGCCTGTCGTCCTACATCGGCATCGATGGCGACAACGCGACGCTTAACAGTGGGCGCATGCTGATCAACCTCAAGCCGCACAGCGAGCGCAGTGAAACCGCGACCGAGGTGATTGCGCGGTTGCAACCGCAGCTCGACAAATTGGTGGGTATTCGCTTGTTCATGCAGCCGGTACAGGACTTGACCATCGAAGACCGTGTGAGCCGCACTCAATACCAGTTCAGCCTGTCGTCCCCGGATGCCGAGCTGCTCAGCACCTGGAGCCAGAAGCTGGTCAGTGCATTGGCCAATCAGCCTGAACTCAAAGATGTCGCCAGCGACCTGCAAGACAAAGGTTTGCAGGTGTACCTGGTGATTGATCGCGATGCTGCGTCCCGCCTGGGCGTTTCGGTGGCCAATATCACGGATGCGCTGTATGACGCGTTCGGGCAGCGGCAGATTTCGACCATCTACACGCAGGCCAGCCAATACCGTGTGGTGTTGCAGGCGCAGGACGGCGAGAAAATCGGCCCGCAGGCGCTGGACCAGATCCACGTCAAAACCACCGACGGCGGACAGGTTCGCTTGTCGAACCTGGCCAGGATTGAAGAGCGCCAGGCGCAACTGGCCGTGTCGCACATCGGCCAATTCCCCTCGGTGATGGTCTCGTTCAATCTGGCGCCCGGCGTGGCCCTGGGGCAGGCCGTTGAATTGATCGATCAGGTGCGCAAAGACATCGGCATGCCGGTCGGTGTGCAGACCCAGTTCCAGGGTGCGGCGCAAGCGTTTCAGGCCTCGCTGTCGAGCACCTTGTTGCTGATTCTGGCAGCGGTGGTGACCATGTACATCGTGCTGGGCGTGTTGTACGAGAGCTACATTCACCCGATTACCATCCTCTCGACCTTACCGTCCGCGGCCGTCGGGGCTTTGTTGGCATTGATCCTCAGTGGCAACGATCTGGGCATGATCGCCATCATCGGCATCATCCTGCTGATCGGTATCGTGAAAAAGAACGCGATCATGATGATCGACTTCGCCCTCGATGCTGAGCGCAATCAGGGCATGGCCCCCGAGCAGGCGATTTACCAGGCCGCGCTGCTGCGCTTCCGACCGATTCTGATGACCACGCTGGCGGCCCTGTTTGGTGCCGTGCCGCTGATGCTGGCCACCGGTTCCGGGGCCGAACTGCGTCAGCCTTTGGGCCTGGTGATGGTCGGCGGTCTGTTGGTCAGCCAAGTGCTGACCCTGTTCACTACCCCGGTGATTTACCTGTATTTCGACCGACTCGGCCGCCGCTGGCGGGGTGATGTGGCCCAGCCTGAGCAGGCGTCGGTATGAACCTGTCCGGGCCTTTTATTCGGCGGCCGGTCGCCACGATGCTGCTGAGCCTGGCAATCATGTTGCTGGGCGGGGTGAGTTTTGGTCTGTTGCCGGTGTCGCCGTTGCCGCAGATGGATTTTCCGGTGATTGTGGTGTCGGCCAACTTGCCGGGTGCCAGCCCCGAGGTCATGGCGTCGACCGTGGCCACGCCGCTGGAGCGGGCCTTCGGTGCGATTGCCGGGGTCAACACCATGAGCAGCAACTCAAGCCAGGGTTCAACCCGGGTGATTTTGCAGTTCGATCAGGACCGCGACATCAACGGCGCCGCGCGCGAAGTGCAGGCGGCCATCAACGCCTCGCGCAACCTGCTGCCCAGTGGCATGAAAAGCATGCCAACCTACAAGAAAATCAACCCCTCGCAAGCGCCCATCATGGTGCTGTCACTGACCAGTCAAGTGCTGTCCAAGGGCCAGTTGTACGACTTGGCCTCGACCATCCTGTCGCAAAGTTTGTCGCAGGTGCCGGGGGTTGGAGAGGTGCAGATTGGCGGTAGTTCGCTGCCTGCCGTGCGTATCGAGTTAGAGCCGCAACTGCTCAACCAGTACGGCGTCGCGCTGGATGACGTGCGTCGCACCATCGCCAACGCAAACGTGCGCCGGCCCAAGGGGGCGGTGTCCGACGATGACCATAACTGGCAGATCCAGGCCAACGATCAACTGGAAAAGGCCAAAGATTACGAACCGCTGATCATCCGCTACCAAGATGGCGCCGCGTTGCGCCTCAGCCATGTGGCCACGGTCAAAGACAGCGTTGAGGACCGCTACAACAGTGGTTTTTTCAACAACGATGCGGCGGTGTTGCTGGTGGTCAACCGGCAGGCCGGGGCCAACATCATTGAAACCGTGAACGCGATCAAGGCGCAGTTGCCAGCGCTGCAAGCGGTGTTGCCGGCCAGTGTGCAACTGAACGTGGCGATGGACCGCTCACCGGTGATCAAAGCCACCTTGCACGAAGCCGAAATGACCTTGCTGATTGCTGTGGCGCTGGTGATTTTGGTGGTGTTTCTGTTTTTGGGTAATTTTCGCGCCTCGCTGATCCCGACGCTGGCGGTGCCGGTGTCGTTGGTGGGCACCTTTGCCATCATGTACCTGTACGGGTTTTCGCTGAACAACCTGTCGCTGATGGCGCTGATCCTGGCCACCGGACTGGTGGTCGACGATGCGATTGTGGTGCTGGAGAACATCTCGCGCCATATCGACGCCGGGATCGCGCCGATGAAAGCCGCGTACCTGGGGGCCAAGGAAGTCGGTTTTACCTTGCTCTCGATGAACGTCTCGCTGGTGGCGGTGTTCCTGTCGATTCTGTTTATGGGCGGGATTGTAGAAAGCCTGTTCCGCGAGTTCTCCATTACTCTGGCGGCCTCGATTGTGGTGTCGCTGGTGGTCTCCTTGACCCTCACCCCGATGCTCTGCGCACGCTGGCTCAAGCCTCACGTGCCGGGCACTGAAAACGCCATGCAGCGCTGGAGCATACGCCTCAACGAGCGCATGGTCAGCGGCTATGCGCGCAGCCTGGATTGGGTGTTGCGGCACAAACGCCTGACGCTGTTGAGCCTGCTGCTGACCATTGGCGTCAACGTGGCGTTGTATGTGGTGGTGCCTAAAACGTTTATGCCGCAGCAGGACACCGGGCAGTTGATCGGTTTTGTACGCGGTGACGATGGCCTGTCGTTCAGCGTGATGCAGCCCAAGATGGAAATCTTTCGCAAGGCGGTGTTGGCAGACCCTGCGGTAGAAAGCGTGGCGGGCTTTATTGGCGGTAACGGCGGCACCAACAATGCGTTCATGATCGTGCGCCTCAAGCCGGTGTCTGAGCGCAAGGTGTCGGCGCAAAAAGTCATCGAACGCTTGCGTGAAAACATGCCCAAGGTGCCGGGCGGGCGCCTGATGCTGATGGCCGATCAGGACCTGCAATTTGGCGGCGGACGTGATCAAACCAGTTCGCAATACGCCTACATCCTGCAAAGTGGCGACCTCGCCGAACTGCGCACCTGGTATCCCAAAGTCGTGGCCGCGTTCAAGGCGCTGCCGGAGTTGACCGCCATTGATGCGCGCGAAGGCCGTGGCGCGCAGCAAGTCACGCTGGTGGTCGACCGCGACCAGGCCAAGCGCCTGGGGGTGGACATGGACATGGTCACTGCCGTGCTCAACAACGCCTACAGTCAGCGCCAGATTTCTACCATTTACGACAGCCTCAACCAGTATCAAGTCGTCATGGAGGTCAACCCCAAATACGCCCAAGACCCCGAAACCTTGAATCAGGTGCAGGTGATTACGGCCGAGGGCCAGCGCATCCCGTTGTCGGCGATTGCGCACTATGAAAACAGCTTGCAGAACGATCGCGTCTCGCACGAAGGTCAGTTTGCGTCAGAGTCCATCGCGTTTGACATGGCGCCCGGCGTCACGCTGGAGCAGGGCACCGCAGCCATTGAACGCGCGATTGCCAAGCTTGGGCTGCCCGAAGAAGTGATTGCAAAAATGGCCGGGACGGGCGACGCCTTTGCCGACACGCAAAAAAGTCAGCCGTTCATGATTCTTGGCGCGCTGGTGGCGGTGTACCTGGTGCTGGGGATTCTCTACGAAAGCTACATTCACCCCTTAACCATCCTTTCGACCTTACCGTCGGCGGGGGTCGGGGCGTTGTTGAGCATCTACCTCACGGGCGGAGAGTTCAGCCTGATCTCGCTGCTCGGTTTGTTCTTGCTGATCGGGGTGGTGAAGAAAAACGCGATTCTGATGATCGACCTGGCGCTGCAACTCGAACGTCACTCAGGCATGAACCCGCTGGAGTCGATCCGCAGCGCCTGTTTGCAACGTTTGCGCCCGATTTTAATGACCACGCTGGCCGCCATTCTCGGCGCACTGCCGCTGATGCTCAGTACCGCCGAGGGCGCCGAAATGCGTCAACCGCTGGGCCTGACCATCATCGGCGGTTTGATCTTCAGCCAGATCCTGACCCTTTACACCACCCCGGTGGTTTACCTCTATCTCGACCGCACGCGCCATCGTTTCAATAAATGGCGCGGCGTGCGCACTGATGCTGCTCTGGAAACTGCGCTATGACCCATCGTTTGCTTACCCTTGCACCGGCTCTGTCGTCCCAACCGTGGGCGCTGGCCCGCGGCCCGCGCCTGTTGGCACTGGTGCTGTCCGCCCTGGTGCTCAACGCCTGCGCGATTGGCCCGGATTATCAGCGCCCTGACACCACCACGCCGGTGGCGTTCAAGGAAGCGGCGGGCTGGCGCCAAGCCAACCCAAGCGACGCTTTGGCGCGGGGTGCGTGGTGGGAGCTGTATGGCGACGCGCAGCTCAATGACTTGGTCCAGACCCTCAACCGCTCCAACCAGACCGTTGCGCAGGCCGAAGCCCAGTTTCGTCAGGCGCAGGCCCTGGTGCGCAGTGCGCGTGGGGCTTTTTTTCCGAGTGCCGACTTGAGCGTGGGTAAAACTCGCTCCAGCCAGGGCACCGGCAGCTCCAACTCCAGTCTGACCAGTTCCAGCAGCGGCATTCGGGACACGCTGAACGCGCAGGTCGGCGTGAGCTGGGAGGCCGATGTGTGGGGCAAGTTGCGCCGGGGCCTGGAAGCCAATGAAGCCAGCGCCGAGGCCAGTCTCGCCGATCTGGCAGCCATGCGTTTGAGTCAACAGTCGGAACTGGTGCAGAACTACCTGCAATTGCGCGTGATCGACCAACAAAAACGCCTGCTGCAAGACACCGTCGTGGCCTATGAGCGTTCGCTGAAAATGAGCGAAAACCAGTACCGTGCGGGCATCTCCGGCAAAGATGCCGTGGCTCAGGCACAAACCCAGCTGCGCAACACCCAGGCCAACCTGATCGACCTGATCTGGCAGCGCGCCCAGTTTGAAAACGCCATCGCCGTGCTCACCGGGCAACCGCCCGCAGGTTTCGCGCTGGCCGAAACCCAGGCGGTGCCTGCCTTGCCGCAAATTCCTGTGAGCTTGCCGTCGCAATTGCTGGAGCGGCGCCCGGATATCGCTTCGGCGGAACGCTCAATCATTGCGGCAAACGCCAATATAGGGGTCGCCAAAGCGGCGTACTACCCTGATTTGAGCTTGAGCCTGTCCGGCGGTTACAGCAGCAGTACCTATGAAGACTGGATCAGCGTGCCGAACCGTTTTTGGTCGGTGGGGCCCAAAATCGCCTTGCCGCTGTTTGATGGTGGTCAGCGTTCGGCCGAAGTGGATCGCAATGAAGCGCTGTATGACCAGACCGTCGCCAAATACCGGCAGACCGTGCTCGATGGTTTTCGCGAAGTTGAAAACTACCTGGTGCAGTTGAAGGTGCTCGAAGACGAGGCTGTGGTGCAGCAGCAGGCGCTGGACTCGGCGCGTGAGTCGTTGCGCTTGACCAGCAACCAGTACAAGGCGGGCTTGATTGCCTATCTGGACGTGGTCGTGGTGCAAGCCACGGCGTTGAGTGCAGAGCGCACCGTGCTCAACCTGCAACAAAGCCGGTTGATTGCCAGCGTTAATCTGATTACCGCGCTGGGCGGCGGTTGGGATGGCAACACCGACTTGAGCGCGAACGAGAAGGCCGCTCAATAGTCATGAGCCTGGTGCGTAGCCGTTGGCGCAGGCCACGCACGGGCGCCTCATCTTCGACTTGTTCTGCGTCACTCATCCGAGCAAACTGCGCGCATTCGCCCGCACCGTTCTCTTCAGGATGTTCAATGTTCAAGTCATTCCCCCTGCGTACTGCTTTTGCCGCCTTTGTGCTGACAAGCCTCGCAGGTTGCTCGACGCAGAAAACCGCGATTTACGAGCATGAAAATTTCGATGACTCCGGCACGTTCTCGCGCAACTACCCGGTGGCCGACAAAGCCGCGTGCGAAGCGGCGCGCCGTGCCTTGCTCAGTCAGGGCTACATCATCGGCAGTCGCGACCCAAAAATGATCAGTGGCCACAAAAGCTTTCAACAAACCGGTGAAAGCCATCTGGAAATCAGCTTTAGCGTGGTCTGTGCCGATGACGGCGCAGCCAGCCATCACTCCACCATGTTTGCCAACGCCTTGCAGGACCGCTATGCGCTGAAGAAGGTGAATAATTCGGCCAGCCTGGGGGTGGGCGTGTTGGGATCGGTGTCGATGCCGATTGGCTCGACCGATGACTCGATGGTCAAAGTCGCCAGCGAAACCGTGTCGTCGGCGCAGTTTTATGATCGCTTCTTCTCCTTGGTCGAAGTGTATTTGCCCAAAGATGTGAAACACGCTGCGCACATCGAAGAGACACCCAAGGCTGACCTGGGGGTGCCTGACCCGGTGCCTGCCAAGGTGGATGACGTCCCGGGCGCGCTTGCACCGGTGGCGCCGGCCGTTATCGCCCCGGTTGTGGTTGTGCCCGCAACACCGCTGGCTGAGCCGCTGGTGGCCGAGCCGGTCGGCTCACAGCCGGTGGTGCCGCCAGCTGAAGCGGCACCCATTACCCCGATTGAGGTGCCTGTAACACCTCAAGTGCCAGTGCCTGCTGCACCGCAGGCGCCTGATGCCCCGGCACCTGAAACGTCCCAACCGGCTCAAGCGCCTGTGCCCGTGACGGCACCCGCAACCCTTGAAGCGATGCCGATGCAATAAAGGCGCGGTAAATCCGAAACGTTCTGCTACGTTTAATGCTGAGCGCCGGGTCTGCCCGCGAAGGTGTCATTTTTCCTTCATGCGGGCACCTTATGCTGGCTCGAACACGACCACAGACACCCAAGGATGCCGACATGGATGACTATCAGGAAGAGCTGCTTGAATATCAGGCATCTGAACTGGACCCGCAGGACCCCGCTGACGACGCCACCGAGTTGTGATCGCAGCGTTGCCCTGTCAAGCCGACTGGCGCTGGCGACGTCGAAACTCTCCCGGGGTTTCGGCGTTCCAGCGTTTGAAGGCGCGTTGAAACGCCTCGGCTGAGGCAAATCCCAACAAATACGCAATTTCACCAAACGCCAACTCTGTATCGCGGATGTAGGTCATGGCGAGGTCGCGGCGCGTGTCGTTGAGAATGGCGCGAAACTGCGTGCCTTCTTCGGTGAGCTTGCGCCGCAGGGTCCAGGTCGGCAGCTTGAGGCGCGCAGCCACTTCTTCCAGGTCGGGTTCACGGCCGCCGTTGAGCAACGGTCCCAGCAGTTGAGTGATGCGTTCGCGCAGGCTGCGGGTGCGGGTCAGTTGCTCCAGTTCGCGTTCACACATCAGCAGCAAACAAGACCAGGTGCTGGGGCAATGCTGCGCATTGCGCAGGTCCAGCGCGTCATGGTTCAAGCGCAACTGATTGGTGTCGGCGCGAAAGTGCAGCGGGTGATGGCTGAGGTGGCGGTATTGCTCGGCGTAATCGGGCTCACTGAACTCGATGTCGATGTGTTCACTGATCAGCGTCGTGCCCGCCACCGACGATAACTGGTGCAGCCAGCCGGAAATGATCGAGTCCACGACAAAGCGGTTATAGGCGTTATACGGGCTGATGGAATAAAAGCGCAGCCAGGCGCCCCGGGCATCTTCGTGCAGGCTCGACTGACCGCGGTAATTGGAGCCATACAGCGCTTCGAAACGAATCAATGTGCGTGCCGCTTCACGCACCGTGGGCGCTTGGGCGGCTGTCACCCCGGCCAGCCCGGCCTGGCTCAGGCGGCTCAGTTGGCCCATGCGCAAACCCAGCGCCGGTTGCTGGGTCAGCGCAATGGCGGCATGCCCCAGGCGCATGTAGCGCGGGATCGACAACCGCGCCAGCGGCTGGCTCAAGCGGGCGGCATCCAGCCCGTACTGGTTGAGCAAGGGCTGCGGGTCGTGGCCATAACTGCGAACCGCATCGGCCAGTTGCTGCACGAAGCCGACCGATAAGTCCCCCAGGCGCATCGGCAACGGTTTCATGGTTTACAACCAGAGATTGAGCAGGCGTGCGCTGGTCACCGGCATGTCATGGCTGGTCAAACCGTTACGGCTGATAAAGCTTTGCCCGCCACTGTGCTTGTTCCAGAACTTGCCTTGTGAGAACACCGTGATTCCGGCTTCGGCGGTGCTGGTGGGCACGCTGCTGATGAGCGTTAAACGGTGCCAGGCTGCGCCCTCGCTGACTTCACCGGGCTTGAGGCTGATTTCGCTGGGTGTCGAAACGCTCTTATAGCCGCCCCACGGTTTTTGCCAGGTGTCTTTACCCGTGATAAACGCAGGCACCGCGATGAACTGCGCCTGCTGCTCGTTGAGTGAGCGATAGTTTTCGGGGTACCAGCTGTCGCTGCCGAGCAAAATGCCCAGGCGCCCGGCCGGGGTGTCAATCACATTCAGCTGGTGGTCGGGGCTGGGCTGGATGTAGGTTTGTTCTTCATAGGTGGGCAGCAATTGCCGCTGCGGTTTGCCCTGCGCGGCGCCATTGCGGTCAAACACCACACTGCTGTTGTACAGCGGCCCCGTGCCTGCCCGCAGCGTGCCGTTTTCGATGCGCGGGTCGGGCAGCGCAATGCTCCCGGCCACCAGCGTCACGCCGAACTCCTTGGCCAGCCCGCCAAACAAGGTTTGGTAATCAGCGGCCATGCTCGCGGCTTTCATGCGCAAATGCGCATCGTTGAGACGGCTTTCACCGACGGCGCCCAGCCACGCACGGGTAAACGTCAACGGGTTGCTGATGGCCAGCCAGTGCATGGCTTCGTTCAAATCGCGGGCTTGGTACAGTTCGTTTTTTTCACCGCGAAACATTAGCCAGGTGCCAATGTGCTCGGGCAATACGACGATGGTTTTGTCGTTGAGCAAACCGGCATCACGCGCTTTGCTCATATAGGCGGCCAGCTTGAGGTGCAGCAGCGCCAGGCTTTGATAGTCACGCGGCGACAGTTGGGCTTCGATGCCTAACAAGTTGCCACGTCCGCTATCGACGCCATCGTTGATCGCCAGTTCAACCCGCAGGTCAGACAGGTAGTGGCCGACCTCTCGTTGCTCGGTCCAGTACGCATAACCGCCACCCGCGGCGGCAAGAGCAATCAGTAGGGTGCAGCCAATTAAAGTACGCATGGGAAATAGAGCAGGCAGCCATTTGCAGGATTCGGCGTCTAGGGTAGGTGGCGTATGCACACTTGCCAAGGGGCGCTGCGCAATTGGGTTAATAATTTGTCACTTTGGGTCATTGAGCGGGGTCGGGCATGCCATTACTGTGCCTTACCTTCAACGACGGGAGCCGCAGAGCATCCCGCGTTCCGTGAATTAGCCTGTTGTGGAGCAACCTGATGACTGCCACTCACTACCCGCATTTGATGGCCCCGCTGGACCTGGGTTTTACCACGCTGCGCAACCGCAGTTTGATGGGCTCGATGCACACCGGCCTTGAAGAAAAACCCGGCGGTTTCGAGCGCATGGCCGTCTACTTTGCCGAGCGCGCCCAAGGCGGCGTGGGATTGATGGTCACAGGTGGCATCGCGCCCAACGACGAAGGCGGTGTGTACAGCGGTGCAGCCAAACTCAGTACCGCTGAAGAAGCCGAGAAGCATGTGGTGGTGACGCAAGCGGTGCACGCAGCGGGGGGCAAAATCTGTTTGCAGATCCTTCACGCCGGGCGTTATGCCTACAGCCCTCGCCAAGTGGCGCCGAGTGCGATTCAGGCACCGATTAACCCGTTCAAGCCCAAAGAACTGGACGAGGCGGGTATCGAGAAGCAAATCAGCGATTTCGTGACCTGCGCCAAACTGGCGCAAAGCGCTGGCTATGATGGCGTCGAGATCATGGGCTCTGAAGGCTACTTCATTAACCAGTTCCTGGCGGCTCACACCAACCATCGCACTGACCGTTGGGGCGGCAGCTATGAAAATCGCATGCGCCTGCCGGTCGAGATCGTGCGCCGCGTGCGTGAAGCGGTGGGTGCGAACTTCATCATCATTTATCGCCTGTCGATGCTTGATCTGGTGGAGGGCGGCAGCGTCTGGGATGAAATTGTGCAACTGGCCCAAGCGGTCGAGCAGGCTGGTGCAACCCTGATTAACACCGGTATTGGCTGGCATGAAGCGCGTATTCCGACCATTGCCACCAAAGTTCCGCGTGGCGCATTCAGCAAAGTCACCGCCAAGTTGCGCGGCTCGGTCAGCGTGCCGCTGATTACCACCAACCGCATCAACACCCCTGAGATCGCCGAGCAGATTCTGGCTGAGGGCGATGCCGACATGGTGTCGATGGCGCGGCCGTTTTTGGCTGACCCTGAATTCGTCAACAAGGCCGCTGCCGGGCGCAGCGATGAAATCAACACCTGTATTGGCTGTAATCAGGCGTGCCTGGATCACACCTTTGGCGGCAAACTCACCAGTTGCCTGGTCAACCCGCGCGCCTGTCATGAAACCGAACTCAACTACTTGCCGACCATCGACGTGAAAAAAATTGCCGTGGTCGGTGCCGGTCCAGCGGGCCTCTCGGCGGCCACTGTGGCGGCCGAACGGGGGCATCAGGTCACGTTGTTTGATTCGGGCAGTGAAATTGGCGGCCAGTTCAACGTGGCCAAACGTGTACCGGGCAAAGAGGAATTCTTCGAGACCCTGCGTTACTTCAAGCGCAAGCTGCAAACCACCGGGGTCGAGGTATGTCTCAATACCCGCGTGGACGTTGAGCACCTGCTGGCGGGCCACTTCGACGAAATCATTCTGGCCACCGGCATTGCACCGCGCACCCCGGCGATCCCGGGTATCGATCACCCCAAAGTGCTGAGTTATCTGGATGTGATCCTGCAACGCAAGCCGGTGGGCGCCAAGGTGGCTGTGATTGGCGCGGGCGGTATCGGTTTTGATGTGTCGGAGTTTTTGGTGCACAAGGGCGCATCCACCAGTCAGGACCGCGACGCGTTCTGGAAGGAGTGGGGCATTGACACCCGGCTTGAAGCCCGTGGCGGGGTGGCAGGTATCCAGCCTGAGGTTGAATCGCCCGCGCGTCAGGTGTTCCTGTTGCAGCGCAAAAAAACCAAAGTGGGTGAAGGTTTAGGTAAAACCACCGGCTGGATTCACCGCACCGGCTTGAAAAACAAACACGTGCAGATGCTCAACAGCGTCGAATACCTGAGCATTGACGATCAAGGTCTGCACATCCGCATCGGCGAGGGCGAGCCGCAACTGCTGGCGGTCGACAACATCGTGATCTGCGCAGGCCAGGACCCGCTGCGTGAATTGCAACAAGGTCTGGAAGCCGCCGGGCAGCGCGTGCATTTGATCGGTGGCGCCGATGTTGCCGCTGAGTTGGACGCCAAGCGTGCGATCAATCAGGGGTCGCGGCTGGCGGCCGAGCTATAAGCGATTGAGGTGCGCTAAACTCCGCTCATTTTTGAGCGGAGTCTGCCGTGACCGTGCCTTTGATTGACTGGCAGCCTTATGCGCCTTTGCAGCGCTTGCACGTTGACTGGCTGACAAACGCCGGGGTAGAGGTGGCGGTGCTGCGCCTGGACCTGATTGACCCGCTGATCAGTGGTAACAAATGGTTCAAGCTGCATCATCACTTAAGGGCCGCTCAGGCCGCTGGCGCGCAGGGCCTGATCAGCCTCGGCGGGGCACACTCCAATCATTTGCATGCGCTGGCCGCGGCGGGTAAACGCTTCGGCTTTACCACCGTGGGCCTGCTGCGCGGGCACCCTCAAGCAACACCGACCACCCGCGACCTGCAAGACTTTGGCATGCATCTGCATTGGCTGGGGTTTGCCGGGTATCGCGCCCGGCATGAGCCGGGTTTCTGGCTGCCCTGGCACGAGATGTATCCGCAGTTACACGCCGTGCCCGAAGGCGGAGGTGGGCTGGCGGGCGCTTTAGGGTGCGCGCCGCTGGTGACGCAGGTGCGCGAGCAACTGGGTGCTGTCGGCTGGGCGGATTATGACGCGTGGTGGTTGGCGGCGGGCACCGGGACTACGCTGGCAGGCTTGGTGCTTGCAGACCCGCGCGAGGTGTATGGCGCGCTGGCGGTGCCGCAGGATCATGGGGTGGCACCTAATGTGCAGGCCATCTTGCAACAGGCCGGGCTGGCCTCGCGGCCCTATCAGTTGATCGAGGCCTGCCGTGGCGGGTTTGCCAAGGTCGATGATCAGTTGCTTGAATTTATGCGCGCCAGCGAACAGTCGAGCGGGTTGCCGCTGGAGCCGCTGTACACCGCCAAGGCCTTGTTGGCGCTCAAAGAGGCGGTGCAAACGGGGCATATTGCACGCGGTCGGCGAGTGGTATTTGTGCACACCGGCGGCTTGCAGGGCCGCCGGGGATTTGCCTCAACGGTTTAGCTGCGCTTGGGCAGCATGCGCAGCAAGGTGTTGTCTTTGATCACGTAGTGATGCGCCAGGCCGGCCAGTGCATGCAGACCGATCAGCCAGTAACCAAGGGTGCCGCCCAGTTCGTGCCAGCCCTTGATCTGTTTGGCAGTGTCGATGTCTTTGAGGGTTAACGGCGGCAGGTCAAAGCCGTAGAAAAATATCGACTTGTCGTTGTAGCTCAGCACCAGAAACCCCATGACCGGCATGGCGATCATGAACACATACAACGCCCAGTGCATGAGGGTCGCGAGTGCGGTTTGCCAGGCGGGCGGTGTTGGCGTGATGGTGGGCGCCACGCCAAGGGTGCGTGCCAGCAGGCGCAGCCAAACCAGCGCAAACACGGTTAAACCGAGCATGAAATGTGCATCTTTCATCAGCGTGCGGCCGTCGCTGTCTTTGGGGAAGATCCCGCGAAACTCAATGGCGGCGTAGATCAATACAAATAACAGCACCATCAGCCAGTGCAGGGCGATGGACATACGACTGTAACGGTCAGTCGAGCTTTTCCAGGACATGGTGTTTCCTCACGGTTCAGGTCTTAAGCCTGCGTTCTTTTCTGACGCAGTGCGTTCACTTTAATACGGTTGCACACGATTGCATGGATTCGCTGTTCCCCGGCAGGTTTGGCCACACGTCGGACACCAGAAACAAACGCTCGGCTTCCTCCCAGTCACCGTCGTTATTTTGAGTCAGGCGCACCAATAATTGCGCGGGTGCCTGGGGATGTAATTGGCTCAGCCAGCCCTTGAGCTGGGATGCACTCCAGCAGTCTTGCGGGCCGTAGTGGGCGGGCGCCAGCCACGCATGGCGTGGCAGCGGCTGCCAGCAGCCTTGGGCGCTCTGACGGACAAACGCAGGCCAGTCGCGCTGATGCAGCCACCGCCCGCGCAAGTGTTGAGGGTGAGCGCCCGCCGGCGGCAGCGCATGGCCGGGCCACGGGTACAGGAGGTAGCCGCCCAGCCACAGGTGCGCGCTGAACTGTTGGATATCCAGCCCGGCCAGAATCTCGCGGCTTTGCGCCCGGCTGGACATCGGCAACTGATGCTGGGCGAAGTGGTTGAGTTTGCGGTCCAGTCGGTCATTGCTGCCGGGGCCAAGCCATTGCGCGGGGTCGCGGCCGTCGCCCTGTTGCGGCCCCAGATAGAGCTTGATCGCCAGTTCGAGGTGATGCACGCCGTCGCGATCACGCAACAGCATGTCCAGTTCGCCCAGCGTGTGGCCACCCACGCGAATGGGCAAGTTGGCTGCAATCAACGCCACACCGGGTGCGCGCTGGATAGCAAACTGCCACAGTCGCTCGTAGTAACGGCCTAGCCTGCGCGTGGTGGCCTGCGCGAGCCAGTCCTCCAGGGGTTGGCTGTGCTGATCCAGTGCCCGCAGCCAGTGCTCGAGCGCATCCGGGGCCTGTACCCAGTCGCTGCCAGCCAGCGGGTGACGTTGTGGCCACGGGGTTTGGCTGAGCATAGGGGGCGCGAGGATCACCCACGCCAAATCCCGCACCTGGGGGTGACGTAGCTGGCGGGGCAGGTTGAGCAAGTCGGGGAAGAGGATCATGCTGCGAGCATAGCGTGCTGAAGGGCTGAAAGGGTTTTGTCTATCGTGTGCTTTCGCCCATAATCGTCGTTTTCGCCCGTCACGTATCCCGCAGGAGCCTCATGGAGCAATTTCGTAATATCGGCATCATTGGTCGTTTGGGCAGTTCGCAAGTGCTCGACACGGTTCGCCGACTGAAAAAATTCCTGCTCGAGCGGCACATGCACGTGATCCTCGAAGACACCATTGCCGAAGTGTTGCCCGGTCATGGCTTGCAAACCTCGTCGCGCAAAATGCTCGGTGAAGTGTGCGACATGGTGATTGTGGTCGGCGGCGATGGCAGCTTGCTGGGCGCCGCTCGCGCACTGGCGCGGCACAATGTCCCGGTGCTGGGCATCAACCGGGGCAGCCTGGGGTTTTTGACCGACATTCGTCCGGATGAACTCGAAGTCAAAGTGGCCGAGGTGCTCGACGGCCATTACCTGGTTGAAAACCGCTTTCTGTTGCAAGCCGAAGTGCGCCGTCACGGCGAAGCCATTGGCCAGGGCGACGCGCTGAACGACGTGGTGCTGCACCCCGGTAAATCCACGCGCATGATTGAATTCGAATTGCACATCGACGGTCAGTTCGTGTGCAGCCAGAAAGCCGACGGCCTGATCGTGGCCACGCCGACGGGCTCCACGGCCTACGCCATGTCGGCCGGCGGCCCGATCATGCACCCCAAGCTGGATGCCATCGTCATTGTGCCCATGTACCCGCACACCCTCAGCAGCCGGCCGATTGTGGTGGATGGCAACAGCGAGCTGAAAATCGTGGTGGCCAAGGACATGCAGATCTACCCACAAGTGTCGTGCGACGGTCAGAACCATTTCACCTGCGCGCCCGGCGACACCATCACCGTCAGCAAAAAAGCGCAAAAGCTGCGCCTGATTCACCCGTTGGACCACAACTACTATGAAGTGTGTCGGACCAAGCTCGGTTGGGGTAGCCGACTGGGCGGTAGGAGCGACTGATGCTCGATCCCGCGCGCAGTTACGATCTGATCGGTGACGTGCATGGCTGTGCTCATACCCTTGAGCATCTGTTGGAGCGTCTGGGCTATCGCAAACGTGGCGGTGTGTGGCAACACTCGCAACGCATGGCGGTGTTTCTGGGTGACATCATCGACCGCGGTCCGCGGATCCGCGAGGCGCTGCATATCGTGCGCGACATGGTTGTGGCGCAGCACGCGCTGTGCCTGATGGGTAACCATGAGTTCAACGCGCTGGGTTGGTGCACACCGGCGCCTGCGGGCAGTGGCAAGCAGTATGTGCGTGAGCACACCCCGCGCCACACCCGGCTGATCCACGAAACCTTGGAGCAATTTGCCCAGTACCCCGGCGAGTGGCGCGACTTTGTGCAGTGGTTTTACGACATGCCGCTGTTTGTCGATGCCGGTCGCTTTCGGGTGGTGCATGCCTGCTGGGATGCGGATGTGATTGCCACCCTGCGCGCGCAATACCCCGATGGCTGCATCGACGAACCGTTCCTGCAAGCGGCGGCGCAGCCTGAAAGCTTTGCCACTATGAGCTTCAATCGCCTGCTGCGCGGCACCGACATGCGCTTGCCGAACGGCATGACGTTGACCGGTGGCGACGGTCTGACGCGAGCGTTTTTTCGCACCAAATTCTGGGAAGACGACCCCAAGACCTACGGCGATATTGTGTTTCAGCCGGATGCACTGCCCGCAGGCGTGGCACAAAAGCCCCTATCGCCTACTGAAAAAGGCGCCTTGCTGCGCTACGGCATTGAAGAGCCAATGTTGTTTGTCGGTCACTACTGGCGCAGTGGCAAGCCTGCACCGATCCGGCCAAACCTGGCCTGCCTGGATTACAGTGCCGTGTTGTACGGCAAGTTGGTGGCCTATCGTCTGGATCAGGAAACACGTCTCGATCCGCACAAATTTGTATGGGTGGATGTTGAGCGCCCGGAGGCTATTCAATGAGTGCTGTTGCTGTATTACGTTTGCCGCTGTCGACTGATTTAAGTGGCTTTGTCAGCTTGCTCAAGCGCTTGCAAGTGCCGCATCGCGTCAGTGAAGAGGCGGGCGAGCAAGTGGTGTGGGCGCCTGACGGCATCGCTGACGATGTGCGCAGCCTGTATCAGCGTTTCCCTCAGGGTGATCCCGAGCATCAATTACCGGTTGTTGAGCGCCCGCCAGCGATGGCGCGCCCCGGCTTTGTCCAGCAACTGCGCGACAGTCCGGCCACTGCCACGATTTTGCTGTTGTGCATCATCGTCGCGGTGGTGACGCAACTGGGTGAAAACCTCTCGACCCTCAGCGGGCTGACATTTCTCGACTTCAGCATTCGCGGGCAGTACATCCAGTTCACACCTTTGTCGGATAGCCTGGCCGCCGGGCAATGGTGGAGATTGTTCACCCCGATGCTGATTCACTTCGGTTTCTTGCACATCGCCATGAACGGCCTGTGGTACTGGGAATTGGGGCGACGCATTGAAATGCGTCAGGGCAGCATCAATCTCATTGGGTTGAGCCTGTTGTTCAGCCTGGTGTCCAACTTTGCCCAGTACCTGTTTGGCGGCCCGAGCCTGTTTGGCGGCTTGTCCGGCGTGCTGTACGGCCTGTTGGGGCATGTGTGGATTTACCAGTTGATGGCGCCAAACCCGCTGTATCGCCTGCCTCGCGGGGTTTTGGTGATGATGTTGGTGTGGCTGGCCGTGTGCTTGTCCGGCCTGGTGTCACTGATCGGTTTTGGACAGATTGCCAACGCCGCCCACGTGGGCGGGCTGTTGATCGGTTGCCTCACCGGCTTGCTCGGCGGCCTGTGGGCCCGCAGAAAGCAGACTCATGCCCTGTAAGTCGATGCCCAAGGCTGCAATGTATACGTGGCGAGCCTTCCTGAAATGAGCGAAGGTTTTTCGGCCCTTATCGCAGACTGCGGCAGCGACGACGCGATTAATTACTGTTTAGTGGAAAAAAGAACCATGTCCTCTTTCAACGAAATGATCCAAAACATTACCCCCGAGATCTACCAGAGCCTGAAACTGGCCGTGGAAATCGGCAAATGGGCGGACGGTAACAAGCTGACCGCCGAACAGCGCGAGCTGTCGTTGCAGGCCATGATTGCCTGGGAACTGCACAACCTGCCGGAAGACCAGCGCACCGGTTACATGGGCCCGCAGGAGTGCAGCTCCAAGTCCATCTCGGTGCCTAACATCCTGTTCAAATCGGATGCCATCCATTGATTGAAATTGGTCGTGGTGCAATCAGCAAAATGTCGGCACGCCTTGAATCGCCGACTGTTCAATATGCGTTTCGTTTGGGTGACACCGAGGTGCCGGTCAACCCGTTGATCGGCACTAAACTGCGCCTGGAGTTTTTGGGGGCGATCAACTGCACCCACTGCGGGCGCAAAACCAAAAAAAGCTTCAGCCAAGGTTATTGCTACCCCTGCATGACCAAACTGGCCCAATGCGATGTGTGCATCATGAGCCCGGAGCGTTGCCACTACGCCGCAGGCACGTGCCGTGATCCGTCGTGGGGCGAGCAGTTCTGCATGACCGATCACGTGGTGTACCTGGCCAACTCGTCAGGGATCAAAGTCGGCATCACCCGCGCCACGCAGTTGCCCACGCGCTGGCTCGATCAGGGGGCCAGCCAGGCAATACCGATTGTGCGCGTGGCCACGCGACAGCAATCGGGGTTTGTCGAAGACCTGTTTCGCTCACAAGTGGGGGACCGCACCAACTGGCGTGCACTGCTCAAAGGCGACGCCGCGCCGGTGGACCTCGTTGCAGTGCGTGAGCAATTGTTTGAGAGCTGTGCCGAAGGCTTGCAACAGTTGCAGGAGCGTTTTGGCCTGCAAGCGGTCCAACCTTTGCATGACGTTGCGCCCATCGAGATCCGTTACCCGGTCGAGCAATACCCGAGCAAGATCGTCAGCTTCAATCTGGACAAAGATCCGATCGTCGAAGGCACGCTGATGGGGATCAAGGGCCAGTACCTGATCTTTGACACCGGCGTTATCAACATTCGCAAATACACGGCCTACGAGCTGGCCGTGCATCAGTAAAAGGACTCCAGCATGCGCACCGAACAACCGAAAATGATTTACCTCAAGGACTATCAGGCGCCCGAGTATCTGATCGACGAAACGCACCTGACCTTTGAATTGTTCGAGGACCACACGCTGGTTCATGCGCAGCTGGTGATGCGTCGCAACCCGGCACGGGGTGCAGGCTTGCCGCCATTGGCGCTCGATGGCCAGCAGTTGGAGTTGCTGTCGGTCAAGCTCAATGACCTGGAGCTGACGGCGCAGCACTATCAGCTCACGGACAGCCACTTGACCCTGCACCCGCAAACCGAACAGTTTGTGCTGGACACCAGCGTCAAGATCCACCCTGAATCCAACACCGCGCTTGAGGGCCTGTACAAGTCCGGCGGCATGTTTTGCACCCAGTGCGAGGCTGAAGGCTTTCGCAAGATCACCTACTACCTCGACCGCCCTGACGTGATGAGCACGTTCACCACCACGGTGATCGGCGATAAAAATCGCTACCCGATCCTGCTGTCCAACGGCAACCCGGTGGGCAGCGGCCCGCAGGACGAAGGTCGGCACTGGGCGACGTGGGAAGACCCGTTCAAAAAACCGGCTTACCTGTTTGCGCTGGTGGCCGGTGATCTGTGGTGTGTCGAAGACACCTTCACCACGATGAGCCAGCGCGAGGTGGCGCTGCGTATTTATGTCGAACCTGAAAACATCGACAAGTGCCAGCACGCCATGAACAGCCTGAAAAAGTCCATGCGTTGGGACGAAGAAACCTACGGCCGTGAATACGATCTGGACATCTTCATGATCGTGGCCGTCAACGACTTCAACATGGGCGCGATGGAGAACAAGGGCCTTAACATCTTCAACTCCAGCGCCGTGCTGGCGCGTGCCGAGACCGCGACCGACGCCGCCCACCAGCGCGTTGAAGCCATCGTTGCGCATGAATACTTCCACAACTGGTCGGGCAACCGCGTGACTTGCCGCGACTGGTTCCAGTTGTCGCTCAAGGAAGGCTTCACCGTGTTTCGCGATGCAGGTTTCTCGGCAGACATGAACTCGGCGACGGTCAAGCGTATCCAGGACGTGGCCTACCTGCGCACTCATCAGTTTGCTGAAGACGCAGGCCCGATGGCTCACGCGGTACGCCCGGACAGCTTCATCGAAATCTCCAACTTCTACACCCTGACGGTGTACGAGAAAGGCTCGGAAGTGGTGGGCATGCTTTACACCTTGCTCGGTGCCGAAGGTTTCCGCAAAGGCAGCGACGTGTACTTTGATCGCCACGACGGCCAGGCCGTGACCTGCGACGATTTCATCAGTGCCATGGAAGACGCCAACGGCGTGGACTTGACCCAGTTCAAGCGCTGGTACAGCCAGGCCGGGACGCCGCGCCTGAGCGTCAGCGAGCACTACGATGGCGCGAGCCAGACCTACAGCCTGACGTTCACCCAAAGCTGCCCGGCCACACCGGGGCAGACTGAAAAACTGCCGTTTGTGATCCCGGTGGCACTGGGCCTGCTGGACGCCAGGGGCAAAGAACTGCCACTGCAATTGGCGGATGAATCGTCGCCTGCGGGCACCAGCCGAGTGTTGTCGGTGACTGAAAGCCAGCAGACGTTCACTTTTACCGGTCTCACTGAACAGCCGCTGCCGTCGTTGCTGCGTGGTTTCTCGGCCCCGGTCAAACTGCACTTTGCGTACAGCCGTGACCAATTGATGTTCCTCATGCAACACGACAGCGATGGCTTCAACCGTTGGGAAGCAGGTCAGCAGTTAGCGGTGCAGGTGTTGCAGGACTTGATCGGGCAGCATCAGCGCGGCGAGGCGCTGGTCATGGATCAACGCCTGGTTCAAGCCCTGCGCAGTGTGCTGGGCAATGAGCAACTGGATCAGGCGATGGTGGCAGAAATGTTGTCGCTGCCGGGTGAAGCCTACCTGACTGAAATCAGTGACGTTGCGGATGTGGAGGCGATTCATGCCGCCCGCGAATTCGCTCGCAAACAGCTCGCTGACAGCCTTTACGATGCCTTGTGGGCGCGTTATCAGGCCAACCGTGAAGTGTCCAAAACCACGCCGTATGTGCCCCAAGCTTCGCACTTTGCGCGCCGTGCGCTGCAAAACATCGCGTTGTCGTACCTGATGCTCACAGGCAAACCCGAAGTGTTGGCAGCAGCCCTTGAGCAATTCGAGCACAGCGACAACATGACTGAGCGCCTGACAGCGCTGGCGGTGTTGGTCAATTCGCCGTTCGAGGCTGAAAAAGCCCAGGCACTGGCCAGTTTTGCCGAGCACTTCAAGGACAATCCGTTGGTCATGGATCAGTGGTTCAGCGTGCAGGCGGGTAGCACTTTGCCTGGCGGCTTGCAGCGGGTACGCGAGTTGATGGAACACCCGGCCTTCAACATCAAGAACCCGAACAAGGTACGCGCGTTGATGGGTGCGTTCGCTGGCCAAAACCTGATCAACTTCCATGCGGCGGACGGTTCGGGCTACCGCTTCCTTGCGGATATAGTCATCCAGCTCAACGGCTTAAACCCACAGATCGCTTCGCGCCAGTTGGCGCCGTTGACGCGCTGGCGCAAATACGACAGCGCCCGTCAGGCGCTGATGAAGGCTGAACTGGAGCGCATCCGTCATTCGGGTGAGCTGTCCAGCGATGTGTTTGAGGTGGTGAGCAAAAGCCTGGCGTAAACCACAGGGGTAAACAAAGGCGCTTACCGAGTGATCGGTGAGCGCCTTTTTTCATGGATCGCTGAACGCAACATCAAGGTGTCTCATCGCGTCATAAAGGTGTACCGCAGTCGCAGGGCTTTTTTGTTTTTAGATGACCGTCAATGGTGGGTGACCCGCCAATGTGAACCTTCTGGAAGCCAATACCCTATGACAATCCCCACCGATACGCCGCTAGCCCTGAACCCTGCTGATGTACTGCAACGGGCCATTGCTCATCAATTTAGCGCACGGCCGACATTACGCAGTGTTGTCAGTGAGTTGCTTGAGAAGAGCCTGAAAAGCAAACTGGGCCCCTGGGGAACCTTGCCGCCGCTTGATCAACTGAATGTTGTCTGGACCGTTGATCAGCGAGAACACGTCCTGAGCGTACCGCGTCAACACGTGCTACTTGAGGCGGTGCTTGGACATATCGCCTGCGCAACGCCCCTTTACTACACGTATTACGAACCTCAGCAATGTTTTCTGGCACAGGTGCCCGTTGGCGGGGTTGTGTCAGTGGGCGCTGCACCCTTGTTGCCGATGACAACGGTAGAGCAGGTCATACGCGGCGTTTTGCGCGAGTGGAGAAGAGCCTTTCAAGCGGCACTGGTTGACTATTGGAACCAGCCGACGGGAATCTTTCGCAGCCGTCAGCATTGGTTGGTGACGTTGCTGAGTGGCAGGTTGCTGTCTTCGGTCAATACCCGTGGATGGCTCAGTGATGAGCAGATTGCGGTGGTGCGCCAGGTACTCAAGTACCCGGTGATTGAGGACCGTTTGCGGGTCTTTAACGCCAGTGAGAGGCCCACGGTGTATTTCGCTCAGTTTCAAGTATCCCAAGCGGGGGCAGCGTACACGCAGTTATCCCCCGATCTTCTGATTGCGCATCAGGTCGACGGTCGTGAGCAGGTGATGCAATGCAAGCCTTCTGGAGCTATCGAGCCTTTTGCAACGTGGAGTGCTTATGGCCGCGTTATGGGCAGGGTGCTGGGCAGCAGTTACCTGATTGATTCGCTGACTTGGAAGCGCTACGAACCCAGTGGGGATTGCCTTCACACGCAAACGATGATTTTGCTCAACAATCAACTTGAAGAGGTGGCAGCGATCAAACCGCCTTCAGGGGCGAATCAATGCACAGTTGAACTGCTTGAGCGTCAACTCGCTGACATCACTGACCTGAGCGCGGTGTTCAATGAAGAAAGTGAATCCGACTCCGTGTATGACGCTGCGGCGTTGGGGCGTGTGTTTACGGCTCTGCCTCAATGGTTACAACAGGCAAGCGCCGCTGATCGCTTTGCATATCGCTCTCACGTTATTGACCTGGCCAATGTCCTGCGTAACGCCAAGGGACGTGCGTTTAACGACGGTATCGAGGACCTGCACACGTACGCGTCCAAAGTCCTTCGTGAACAAATGCTCAAGGACCAACCCTTGGCGCCAGGTTATTACTCGGATGATATCGAGCTCGATTTCCTCGTGGCTAGCGGTGCGTTTGGTACGGCGGGCAGCGTGCGAACGGTGACGTTCACGCTGACCGAGTTGGCGTTGCAAAATTTGGCTGCGATACCCAGCGGGCATATGACGATTCGTCATCGGCACAATCAACTGATTCAGGACTGGTGGATGACACCGGCTTACGTGCGGTCACTGATTCAGCGAGTGGATGTGGGGGCCAGATACCCGGCATTGATCAAGCGTTTGCTGCTTGATGAGGCTGATGAGTCTGTGCGTCGAGAAGTACTGTTTGTTGATCAGTTGCGGGTGACACTGCCGATGCTGGCCTTGGAAAGTGTGCTGAAAGGGGCCGCAGGGCTGACTGTTTGGGGGTATCGCTGTATTGGCGCATTGATGCAGGAAGACGCCATGTCCAGAGTGCTTGATGGCAAGGGCGTTTGCATCAGTCCATTGGCATGGTTGAGCAGGCCCAAGGCGGTGCCTGATTATGTGCGCAATATGTTTGTGATCGGCCTGACCGATAATCCCGGTGGGCGTTGCGTCTTGTATAGGCCCTTGTACAAGGCCGTGTTACTCGAATTCACGAGTGCGCAAGCCCTGCTAGAGGCGATACGCGAAACGGGACCCTTGCGCAGCAGCGTCCTTGACTGGATGTCTGAGACGTCGCGCGCAACGATGGAGTCCGGCGTATTGAGCCTGGTTAACGTGGGTATAAACGCAACCGAGACGTTTTATCTACGGCCTTTAAGAAGTCAGTTTTTGCATGATTTGTACATGGAAAACACACGGGCGCTGATTGAGCTGGCTGACCGCCAATCCGTATCCAACACAGAGAGTCGATGGGCGACTCTAAAAGAAGGAGGCTGGTTACTGTTTAATACAGTGTTGCCGTTTTTAAGAGGCCCGGTAGCTGTATTCAGTTGGATAGTGTTGACCTTCTCAGCGCTACAGAACGATATCAAGGCGCTGGGCAATGACCAGGAAGGCAGCAAGGCACCGGCGATTATTGACCTGCTTTTCAATATTGGGCTGGTCTTACTGCATGTCACTCAATCAGTGCCGCCCAAGGTTGTGCCCGTGAGTGAGGAGGAGTCCCTTGCGGCGCAGTTTATCGGACCACAGCCACGGCCGGCTGAAGCTGCCTTCGAACCTGATTCAGTCAAGGTTGAACAGGGACCGGTTTATTTCTCTAGCGTCGCGGTGGGCAATCAGCACAGTACGCTGGATTTTTCCTGGTTCAATAATCCGCGTATCCACTTTAATGAAACGCAGTTGACTTGGCTGGACAGTAACCGCGGGCGCGACCCGGGGGGACGTGCACCTGTCGCGCAGGGTCAGTACAAGGGGTTGTATGTCATTGATGGCAGATGGCATGCCGTGATCAGGGGGCACAGTTATGAGGTGTACCTGGCCGATGAAGGGGTGGTCTTGATCAACCCGCGAGACCCTACTCAAACCGGACCATGGATTCGGCAAGACGCCACCGGTAAGTGGGACTTTGACACGGGCATGCGCTTGCGTGGCGGCGGCCCGAAGACCCGTCGCGAACTGGCTGCGCAGCAAGCACTGCGCAACAAGCGTATCAATGAGTTGAACAACCAAGAGTATGCGTTCTATACCAAGGAACAGCAGATCCATGATGAACTCGATGAAGCGCGCAAAAAGGCAATAGAAACGCAAGACAACGATTTAAGTAAGGGCTTGACCTATCTTGAAAAAACCTTGCGCGTCAAAAACCTGCGATCACTGGCAGAGAAAGGTCGAGCGGAGTTTGCGGTGCAATACGCGAATTTCAAGGAGCGACACGCGTTAATGAGCGACGTTAAGGACCATATACACGAAGGTAATTTCAACGAAGCTTTTTTCGATTTTGCGACAGATATCGTGTATGCCCAGCATCTTTACCTCATCCATCTCATTGCGCTGTATCCCGAATTTGCGGGCAGGGCCGAAGAAATCATGGCCAGAAATGAGGGGGCTCGATATGCCAACTTTCGACGCGAGTTATTCAAGGCTCAGCAACAGCACTTGAACGATTTTCGCGAACAAGTACGGCTTCTTGACGTGTTACGTGAGTCACCCCGCGTGGGTTATGCGAAAGCCGAGACCCGAACTCGGTGCATGGCGCGCGTGGCGCGTCCAGATGGCACCTTGCAACAAGCCACGGAGCTGGATTTCATGTCCATTTATATGGGGATATTGACCGATATTGTCCCCAAAGAGATATTTGGTCCAGAGTGGCAAGCGCTGAGAGAAATCATCTGGCCTTTGACGTTTTCCCTGCAAACCCATGCGCAATTGTCCGATACCAGCCTATTTACACATCACGAACGTGTAGAAATCTTGACCGACCTGCATGAGCGCTATGCCAGGGCTCAGGATTCGTTGGCTATTTTGCACCTTGAAGTGGGAGACAAGTTCAACCTGACCGACTACAACCGGCTAACCGAACTCATCGAAGAATTCAGCCTTAAAGTTGAACAGCAGTTGGCCGACGAGAATCGCCGAGAAACAGAATGGCTGCCTTCGCAGCCTAATCCTTCACGACACGTGCGGCTGCTCTCCAGAATTATCAAGACCCGTAAAAACGGTGTATTGATCGGTGTTGTGCAGCCACGCACGTCAGATCAGGAGCCGTTGGTCGTTAAGGTCGGGGAATCACGTCTAAGCGAGCCCGCCGATAGACCGATGAGTCCTGGCGCGACATTGCCCAAGATGGACTTTCGTGAATCATCCCCCAATTACTGGGAGGCCATAGAACCCAAAGCTGCCCCGGCCCCGGTCAGAGCGCTTGGTGCTATCCGCACCCAATGCAATGAGCTGTTGAGCAACGTTGACCCTAAGATCAACCGGGTCAAGGTTTACGCAAAAAACTCCAAATTTCCTCTGGAGCTTGAAGAGATTCTAGAGCGTGAAGCGCTCAAGCTTGATGCGCTGATTGGCGAACTAGAGCGTGGATTTCCTGATGAGCCGGTGCAAGACAAGCCCAAGTCCGGCACCCCGCAGTCATTGCTCAAACGCTTGCGCGAGGGTGCGCAGAAGCTGCGTGAACAGGCGTTGTGGATCCTCAAGTCACTGCCGCCGACTGAGGCCACCGTTGATTTCTTACTGCACAAGGGCGATGTGCATCTGCACAAAGAAGGCGGTCGGATCAAGATGTTTGGGCCTCGAAACGACTTCGTGCAGGAGTATCAGGTACTCAACAAGAAAAACCAGGTGGTGTGGTATGCCCACTTGCACTATGCAACCTTGGAGGCGCCGGATAACACGCCGACGTCGGCGCATTTCAAACTCAAGGATCAACGTAAAGCCAGCAAGCAAAGCCTTGAAGCCAAAGCTAAACCCGGTGAAAAAGTACCTGAGGTGTATTACGGCAAAATTAGTCAGCGGATGATTGTTGAGCGCTTTTTACTTTGAATGCACAAAGCAATCACTGTTTTGCGTGGGTAACTGCGACGGATTGACCTATCATTGCGCCTTTCTTACAGGTGATTGATGAATGAGCGATTCAAACCAGACCTTGCGCACAGCCCTTGAAACCAGCGACATGCTGGTCATCGACGGGCTGCATGCCTGGGAATTCTCTCTGGACGATGTGCAATTGCTCATCAAGTGCATGGACGGTCGCGCCGAAAAGCGCTGGAGTTTCAAGCTGGCGCAGCTCGACGCGGCGGTGTTTGACGAGACCTTGCAAAGCTGGACCCTGATCGGTGACTCCGGGGAACACCGTCTGGTTTGCCTCTGCGCGCTGAAAGCCACTAACGATGACGATGATTGCGAGGTCGCTGATGAAGCTTAAATGGTTGCCCTTGTTGATGGCCTCAAGTGTCGGCGCGATGTCGGCGCAGGCGGAATCTGAAAGCGAAGTCGAGCTGCTGGTCGGCTCCTATACCCAGGGCAAAAGCCAGGGCATTTACCGCCTGCAATTTGACAGCGATAAAGGGCGTATCACGCCCCAACCGCTGCAAGTGTTCAAGACGGATAACCCGTCCTGGCTGACCCTGTCCAAGGACCAGCAACGGCTGTTTGTGGTCAATGAGAACGGGCAAGGGCAGGCAGACATCGTGGGGCGCGTGAGCAGCCTGGCGATTGACCCAAAAACCAACCGTTTAAGCGCGATTAACCAGGTTAAAACCCTGGGTAAAGAACCGACCCACTCCAGCTTGAGCAGCGACGAGCGTTACCTGTTTGTGGCCAACTATGGCGTGCATGCTGACCCCGGCGGCAGCCTGGCGGTGTTGCCGATCAGCGCGCAAGGTGAGTTGCAACCCGTGACGCAGATGAGCAGCCATCCAGCCAGCCGGGTAAACCCCGAGCGCCAGATGTCAGCCCATGTGCACTCGGTGGTGTCTTCCCCCGATGGTCAGTTTGTCTATGCCAGTGATTTGGGCGCGGACAAGGTGTTTGTCTACCGTTACGATCCGGCGGCCAACGCCGAGCACCCGTTGGTCGCGGCAGAGCCGGCCGCCATCGAGTTGCCAGCGGGCAGCGGTCCGCGTCACCTGTTGTTCTCCAAAGATGGCAAGCACGCGTACCTGACCACTGAGATGAGTGCGCAGGTGTTTGTTTTTGATTACGACAAGGGTCAACTCAAGCAGCGCCAGGCCATTGAACTGGCCCAGGGTAAACCTGCGCAAAACCGTGCGGCTGGCGGCTTGCATGCGTCACCTGATGGCAAGTTCCTGTATGTCAGCAACCGGGGCAAGGCCAACGAAATGCTGGTGTTCAGCATTGACCCGGCCACTGGCGAGTTGACCGAAATTCAGCGGCGTTCGGTTGAAGGTGATCACCCACGTGAGTTTGCCTTGAGTCCGAACGGCAAATTTTTGCTGATCGCCAATCAGATGAGCAACGCCATTGTGGTGCTTGAGCGTGACCCGCAAACCGGCCTGCTGGGCAAGGCAGTGCAGACGCTTGAAATGGATGCTCCCTCTGACTTGAAGTTCATCAATCGCCCGTAAAGCGGGGCGTGCAGCGCGGTATCAATCACGCTGATACCCGCTAGTGCTGCAATGAATTTTTGCCGGATGACCCCCCGGCGTTAAGTTGGCTCCACGGCCTGAAAAGGCAGCAAGCCAACTGAATCGTCGAGGGTTAACCATGAACTTCAATCTTTTCTCTGTGATTGCCGCGTCTGCCATCTCTGCCACCGTGGCTCTCCCCGCCAGCGCCACACCGCTAGCCAGTGATAAAAAATCGATGGCCTACACGCAAAAATACCTTCAACAAAGTGCGAACTTCTATGCCGCGCTGGATCACAAAACCCAACCCTGAGAGCACGTCAGGGTGATCGTTCGACAGGGGATGTGTTCGCACCATGAGCGATCAAATAACGGCATGAAGCCTGCACGGTGTTGGTCGGTTAATCGGGTCGTCGCCCTGAAGACGTCTAGGATTAATAGTGATTCCCGGGGGCGTCTAAATAATTCGCAGAAAATAATCGTCCTGCCACGGGAATAAGCCTGCATGGCCTGTGTCTCATAGGCCATCCCAACTGTCGGCCCCGTGGCCGTGGAGTGCATTATGGTCGATCAGTTGCCGCCCCCGCGGCTTGGCAAATCCCCCTTGAGTTCAAGTGCAGTAGGGGTGCGTTTAGCCGGTATTGGTGCGGTCGTGGCCGTGATAGGTGCCGCGTTTTATTACGTTAATGGGACGTTCGACCCGCAACGGCTGCAACCCAAGAGTTTCGTCAACGCCCTGGAGCACAACAACGGCCTGCACCCCGGTTTCAGGCGCAACCACGCCAAAGGCATCTGTGTGGTGGGCTATTTCGAGAGCAACGGCGATGCGCAGGGCGTGTCCAGTGCGCAGGTCTTTCACCCAGGGCGTACGCCCGTGGTCGGGCGCTTTGCACTGCCCAGCGGTAACCCGTATGCGCCCGACAGCAGCGTGCCGCTGCGCAGCCTGGCGCTGCGTTTTACGCAAGCCAATGGCCAACAATGGCGCACCGGGATGAACAGCATGCCGGTATTTCCGGTGGGCACCCCCCAAGCCTTCTATCAAATGCTTCAAGCGGGTAGCCCTGAGCCTTCCACCGGTAAGCCCAAACCCACCGCCATGCCCGCCTTTTTTGCCTCGCACCCGGAAACCACCGCGTTTTTGCAATGGGTGAAAACAGCCAAACCTTCTGCCAGTTTTGCCACTGAGCGCTACAACGCGATTAATGCCTTTTACCTGGTGAATTCGGCGGGCGAGCGCCAGGCGGTGCGTTGGGGCGTCGTGCCGATGGATCAGGATGCCCCCGGCGTCGCTGCCCCGAACGAAGCCGATTATCTGCAGCAGGACTTGGTGCAGCGCATAGCCAACGGGCCTTTGAAGTGGCAGTTCAACCTGACCCTGGCCGAGGCCGGCGACCCGATTGACGACGCCAGCAAAGCCTGGCCCGCTGCACGCAAAGTGATCACGGCGGGCACGTTGGTGCTCACCAGCACACAGGCGCAGAACAGCGGGGAATGCCGCGACATCAACTACGACCCCTTGATCCTGCCTGCGGGTATCCAGGCTTCCGCAGACCCGTTGCTGGCCGCGCGGTCTGCCGCCTACGCCAGCTCGTATCACCGGCGCACCGGTGAAGTTGATCAACTCCCTCAGGAGCCACGCCCATGAGCGCGCCTGTCTCTCACTTCGCGCCGTTGGCGCGCCTGCTGCACTGGCTGATGGCCTTGATGATCGTGAGCATGCTGTTTATTGGCGCCGGTATGGCCGCGTCGGTTTCAGCACGGCACGTATGGCTGCTCAATCTGCATAAACCGTTGGGCATTGCGATTTTACTGTTGGTGGTGGTCCGTCTGTTTGTGCGGTTTTCGACCCGGCAACCGCCACTGCCGGCCGATTTGCCTGCGGTGCAAGTGCTCGCGGCCAAAATGTCCCATGTGTTGTTGTATGCGCTGATGTTCACCTTGCCCCTTGTGGGCTGGGCAATGATCTCGGCGGCGGGTGATCCGGTGATGCTAAGCCAATCGCTGCAACTGCCCGCCTTATTGCCCGCGAACGCCAAGACCTTCGCCTTCTTGCGCACCGCGCATACGTACTTGGCATATTTACTGTTCATCACCGTCTTGCTGCATGTGGCGGCAGCCCTGTTTCACGCGTCGGTACGACGTGACGGGGTGCTGAACAGCATGCTGCGTGGTAAAGACTGAGTTGTATGCCAGCAGCACTCCGCGCAGGCTGCGATCTTTTGATCCTGAAAAGCTCGCAGCCTTCGGCGGCGCCTAGAAGTTGTGGGGACGTGTTTCAGGTTTTAGCCATCACGCCGGTAAACAGCGCTGACGCTATAAAACGTTCCAGCCAGTCCTTAAGTTTTGGATAGGGGGCATGCGCAAACCACTCGCGGTCTACATGGGCGAACTGGCGTATGAACGGCGCCAGCGCCACATCGGCCAACGACAGGGTGGGGCCTGCCAGGTAGTCGTTGTGCTCAAGCAGTGCCTCCAGGTGCTGCAAAAATGCAGCGCCTTGTGCCCGGTAATGTTCCATCGGGTGTTCTGGATAGCGGATGGCGTATTTGTAACGGTCCAGCCACGCCTTGAACTGTGTGTCGTTGGCTTCGATCAGTTGGCTGACCAAGGGCTGCGCGGGTTGCAACCACTGGTCCGGGTCATGCTGGGCCAGCGCCCAATGCATGATGTCCAGGCTTTGCTCAATCACGCGTCCGTCGGCGCACACCAATACCGGCACGGTGCCTTTGGGCGAGAGGGCGAGCATCTGCGCAGGCTTGGCTTTTAAGCTCACTTCAACGATCGTCAGCGGTACACCGCTGTAGCGCATGGCCATGCGTGCGCGCATGGCGTAGGGGCAGCGCCGGAAGGAATACAGCAGGTTTTCGGTCATTTGACCTGCACCGTGCTTAACCCATTGCCTTGGCGCAGCACTTGGATCTGCACCGGAATACGTTCGTGCATTTCCTGAACGTGGGAAATAACCCCCACTTTGCGGCCTTGGGCTTGCAAGCCATCCAGCGCGTCCATCGCCAATTGCAGTGATTCGGGGTCGAGACTGCCAAACCCTTCGTCGATAAACAGCGATTCAATTTTCAGTGTGCTCGATGCCATCGAGGCTAACCCTAATGCCAGCGCCAAAGACACGAGGAAGGTCTCGCCCCCGGATAACGAATGCACTGAGCGCAGTTCGTCGCCCATCTCTGTGTCCATCACCAGCAGGCCGAGCATGCTCCCCCCGCGCTTAAGGCGATAGCGGCGCACCAGTTGGCGCAGTTGCGCGTTGGCGTGATGCACCAACAGGTCGAGGTTGTAGGCTTGGGCAATTTTGCGGAACTTGTCGCCGGTGCTTGAACCAATCAGGTCGTTGAGGCGTGCCCAGCGCTGCCATTGCGCATAGGCCTGAGCGGTACGTTGCGTCAGCGCCTGATTGGCGAGCTGACGACGTTCATCCTCTGCCTGTTGCGCGCGTAATTGCGCGCTCAGTTGTTCGCTGGCAGCCAGTTGCGTATTCAATTCGTTCAATGCCACGTTCAGGGCGTCAGCGTCCAGGTTGCCATTGGCCTGGGCTTGATGCTGATTGAGACGCTGCTCGCGTTCTTGTATCAGTACACGGGCTTGTTCCAGTGCTTTTTCGCTGTGTTGTATGGCTTGACGCAGCGCGCGAACCCGAGGGTCGTCATACGCCAGTAACTGGTCCAGGCGTGCGTCGTCGACGTCGCTGTGCGCCGCGCGCCATTGCGTGACCTGCGCGCTCAACGTGGCGTGCTCGTGTTGCAGCGCGTGCAAGCGCTCGTGTTGCGCCTTGATTTGCGCCGCCAGCTGGATGAGTTGGCGGTTTGTGTCATGCAGCGCCTCACTGGCGTGCGTGTGGCTGGCGCGAGCCTGCTCGACGGCGTGATCAAGCTGCTCTTGCCAGAGGTGGACACTGGCGTGCTCACCCAGCAGGTTTTGCAGGGTATGTGCGCTGGCGTGTTGCTGCGCCGTGACTTCAGCCACGTTGTGTTGCAGAGCGTCCCGTTGTTTGAGGCGATTGGCCTGCTGGTCGGTTTCGCGTTCGATCTTCTGGTTGCGGTCCGTGTTTTCTGCCTGTTCTTCGCGCAGTTGCTCGCATTGGGCAAGGCGTTCGGCAATCTGTTGATCGAGGCGCATAAAGCAGGCGGCGCTGTCGTCGCGCAGAGCAGCAAACACCTGTGCAGGCAGCAGGCTGCTAAACGCCGTCAGTTCCTCGTCAAGGCGCTGTGCGTCCGCCTTGAGGTGTAATTGCTGTTCGGCCAATTGTTGCGCCGCCTGTTGGCTGGCTTCGCTATGGCGCTGGATCTCGTGTTGCAGTTGAGCGGCGTCTTTTTGCAAAGTGAGCAGGGCGTTTTGGCGCTGCTCGTCTTGGGTGATGCGGTACTGCAACTGTTCAAGACGCTGGGTCAGCCAAGGTTCGCGCCTGGCTGGCAGTTGCGCCTGCCATTGCGGGTAGTGCGGGTGCTGTTCAAGGCTGGGCGCGAGGGCCTGCTGGTCGTCAACCAGCTGTTGATGTTGCAGGCGCAATTCGCGCAATTGGGCATTCAAACCACTGACGTTGTCGCGCAGTTGATCAAGGGTTTTTTTGAGTGCCTCCACAGCTTCACGGGCTTTGGCTTCTTCCTCTTCATCGTGACGTGTCAGGCTCTGCAACAGCGCTTGGGGCTGGTGATAGGGGTGTTCGTGGCTGCCACATACCGGGCACGGCTGATCATCTTGCAACTGTTCGCGCAGTTCTTCGACGCTGGCAGTGCGGGCCAGGCGCTGGCGCTCAAGCAGTTGGCGGGTGATATGCAGCGCCTGCTCGGCGCTCTCGTAGTGTTTTTTGGTCTCCGTGCCTTGTTCGATCCGTTGCTCGCGTTCGGTTTGCAAGGCTTGCAACTTGGTCTGAAGTGCCTGCAAACGGGCATCCAACGCCTGCTGGCTGTGGCACAAGCGCTGTAAGTCTTCGACGTCGCGCTGTTGCTGGCGATTGTCTTTGAGCAGGCTGCCCAGCGTGTGGATTTGTTCGTTGAGCGCCTGCGGCTCGGCCACGGCTTCCTGGAACAGAATCTCCAGGCTGTTACGCCGTTGCGTGAGCTGTTGCGCGGCCTGCAAGGCGCGTTGCTCAAGGGCGGGCAGTTCCTGGCGGCCGGTGCTCAGGGTATTGCTTAAACGCACTAACTGTTGCAAACGGGGGCGATACGCATCCCACGCATTGGCCAGAGGCGCCAGTTCAGCGCTGTGCTCAAGCTGTTGCGCAATCAGGGCCAGCTGTTCGGAGCTGTGCTGATGGCGCTCGAGTAGCGTATTCAAGGCCTGTTGGCCGGCTTCACAGGCTTGTTCGGCTTGTTGTGCAAGGGTGCGCTGTTTGTCCAGTTCTGCGTTGAGTCGCTGAAGGTTGGCCTGTTCCACATGCGCCTGTTTGAGTCGCGGCGCGCTGTCCTGTTGCTGGGTTTGCGCCTGGCTGGCCGCCAGGCGTGCGCTGTCTAGGGTCTGTTCAAGCTGCAACTGCTGTGCTTGAAGCGTCGCGTGCAGGTGTTCCTGCGCGGCCATGTGCTCAGCCATTGGGCCGAGTTGTGTGTCCAGCGCTGCCAACCGCGCGAACTGATGGCGTTGCGGCGCCAATTGCTCCAGCAGGTCAAGGGTCTGGCGCGGCTCGTCTTGGGCCGCCCATTGGGTTTGTGCCTGTTGCAGTTGCTCGGCTGCGCTCTGTTGCTGATCGCGCAGCTCGCGCAAGGTGGCCAGCCACGCGTGCTGCTGCTCCAGTTGCTTGAGCTGTTGTTGCCGGGCCTTGAGCTGTTGTTGCGAGTGATTGAACTGTTTATCCAGTTCGGCGCGCGCCTCAGGCGCCAGCGGGGTGATCCCGACCGCCTGATCCTCAAGCTGCTTATGCACCTCTTTGGCCTCTTTGGCCTTGTCGAAAGCACGTTTGCCCAGGCGGGTGTAGAGCGCGGTATCAGTGAGTTTTTCCAGCAGTTCACTGCGTTCGTTGTCGTCCGCTTTAAGGAAGGCGCTGAACTCGCTCTGCGCCAGCATCACGGCGCGTGTGAACTGCTCGAAGTTCAAGCCCAGTCGCGCTTCGAGCTGAACTTTGTAATCGCCTTTTTGACTGGCCAGCAACTGGTCGCTGTCCAGGTCACGCAAGCTTTGACGACTGGCTTGCAGTTTGCCCGTGGCCTTTTCGCGGGCGCGGTTGGCCTCCCAGCGGGCGCGATAGCGACGCCCGTCGATGCCGATAAAATCGACTTCGGCATACCCTTCGCCCGTGCCCCGGCGCAGTAAGGTGCGCGGGTCGCCAGTGGCGATTTCGCCATCGAGATCGGGCACTTTGGCATCGCGGCCGGTGTTGTTCAGGCGCGGTACGGCACCAAACAAGGCCAGGCACAGCGCGTCGAGCAAGGTGCTTTTACCGGCGCCCGTGGGGCCGGTGATGGCGAACAGACCTGCACTGGCCAAAGGTTCGGCGGTGAAGTCCAGCTCAAAGGGACCGGCCAGCGAGGCCAGGTTTTTCAGGCGGATGGCGAGGATTTTCATGGTTGTTCGCCCTCCAGCTGGACTTCTTGCAAGAGCACGGCAAAGTCCTTGAGCGTTTGTTCGCAGGCCTGGCTGGCGTAATGGTCTTGCCAGGCGCGGCTGAACAGCTCTTGTGGGGTCAATTGGTCAAGCTCGACCAGACGCGTACTGTCGTCATCGTTGGCGCGGCTGCCGCTGCCTGCGTATTCGGCACTGATGCGAACCAGACGCACGGCTTTGCCTTGCAGCGCGGTTTCGATTTGCTGGCGCAGATCGGGCTGCGGTTCATCAAGCACCACGCGCACTTCAAGCCACGGCTGACGCTGTGTGTCGGCCAGCAGGTCAACTTCAGGCAATTGGCTTGCATGGGTAAGAATCTCGGCCAGCGCTGCCGGACCGATGCGTTGCAGGTTAACGGCGCGCGGGATCAGCCGTGGTTCGACGCTGACCAGTGTTTCGCCGTCCAGTGTCACGTCAAGAATCTGATGCGCGTAGCTGATTTCCGAAAAGGACAGGGGGATGGGTGAGCCGCAGTAGCGAATGCGTTCTTCAGCGTTGACCCGTTGCGGCTTGTGCAAATGGCCAAGCGCCACGTAACTGATGCTCGGGCCGAACAGGCTGGCGGGCAAGGCTTCGGCATTGCCGATAATCAGGCTGCGCTCTGAATCTTCAGACACCGACCCCCCGGCCATGTGAGCGTGGCTAATGGCGATCAGCGCTTGGCCAGGGACGCGTTTGGCGTTGGCCGCCTCGATCAGCCATTCATGGACTTGGCCAATGCCCCGCAGATAATCGTCGCCCAAGTGTGCGCCCGTGACTTCGGCGGGCCTCAAAAAGGGCAATGCCAGGCACCACGCGGCGATTTTGCCGCTCGCATCGGGCAAAGGAATCAGTAGGCGCTCAGCGTCGAGTTGACCCTCATCGAGCCAGAGCACCCGGCCAAGCGCGTGAGTGCGCAGGCGCCGCATCAAGGGCGCGGGCAGCTCGATGCGCGAGCCGGAGTCGTGATTGCCGGCGATCATCACGATGGTCAGCTTGGGTTGTTGCTCGTGGGCGCTGACAATGAAGTCGTAGAGGCGCTCTTGCGCTTTGACCGGCGGGTTAACGGTGTCGAAGATGTCGCCGGCAATCAGCAGCACATCGGGCTGCTCGCTGGCCAGTTGGGCCAATAGCCAATTGAGAAAGCAGGCGTGTTCGAAGTCGCGTTCCTGGCCGTGGAGGTTTTGCCCTAGGTGCCAGTCGGAAGTGTGAAACAGGCGCATAACAGAATCCGGTTAGAAAAGGGGGTCAGCGGTATTGACCACACCTTGAAATTATTTGGGGTAAAGCGGCGGCAGGCTGCTCGGCTCGCTGGCCAGGTCCTGTTCGCGTTCGGTCGCAGGAATGCTGCGAATCGCTTTCCACAGTTCTTCGCCTTGCCAGTGCTGGCCGGTTTCGCTGTAGAGCGCGCCATTGAGGCCGTCCAGCGCATCACTCAACAGCACAAAACGCGCGGCCATGTCGGCCAGTGTCTCGGGTTGTTGGCGTGCCCAGGCATCCAATGCCTGACGGGTTGCCTGCGGGTCATTGGCCAGGCACGCGCGTTTGAGGTCATCCAGTAACGTGCGCGGGCTTGGCCCGGTTTGCGCCGCGCGCAAAATGGCCGGTTGCCGGCGGGCACGCCACCAAAGCCCAAAGCCGATCAACGTGGTGCTGGCCAACACCAGGGTGCTGAGCTGCCATAGCCACAACGGAGAGTCATCGCCCAAGGTCTGCGGGGTGTTATGGCTGGGGGTATCGACGGCAAGCTCCGGGTTTGCCGCGACTTGCAAGGTGCGCGCCGGTAGATAGCTGCGCTCTAGCCGGTCTTCGTGGGTGTTCCACCACACCACTTCGACGGCGGGCAATTCAACCTGGCCCACGCGGGTGGGCACCAGTGCTTCGCGCTCTTCGCGGCTGCCGATCAGGCCGTTTTCAGTGACTTGATTGCTCAGTTGTGGCAGGTCGGGGTAGCGCCGTAAGCCGTTGACGTCGGTGGTGGTCAGCGCAGGCAATTGTGCGCTGGACAGACCTTCGGCTTTTAGCGTCAAGGTGCGCGTCAGCGAGTCACCGACCCTGCAATGGTCTGGCTCGGGGTTCCAGGTTTCGCTGACGCTGAGGCTGCGCGCCGGCAACCAGGCCGCGTTGGTCGGGTAGTCCTCTGGCTTGGGCTTGACGCTCAGCGGAATGTCGGAGGAGGTGACGTGAACCAGTTTTCCGGGCTTTGGCCCAAGCGGGGCGGGAGCGGTCGATTGCTGGCTGTCGACTTGCGTGGCGCTGAAGGTTTGGGCCGGGATATTTAGCTCACCGCTGTGCTGCGGGTAGATACCGTATCGGGTTTCGATCACGCCATGGCGCACGCCATTGATGAGTTTTTCGTAGGTGCGCGACTCGCCCAGTTGCTCGACAAGGGCATCGCTCAGGTGCAAGGGCGTGAGGCTGCTGTCGTCATACAGCGCCACCGAGTGATAAATGCGCAAGGTCAAAATGGCTTGCGCCTGGACGTATACGCTCGGCTGGTCGAGGCTGGACTCGATAAAAACCGGGGCCAGTTGCGCTTCACTGGTCTCACTTTGCGTGACATTCAGGCTGATGGGCTGGCTGCGGTAATCGCCCACTTGCAGCGGGGGAATGATCACCGTGCCGGTTTGCTTGGGCTGCAGGGTGATAATCCAGCGGGTATTGGCTTTGTTGGTGTCACTGAGGTGGGTCAGTTGATTGACTTGCCGCGTACCACGCACCTCAAACAGCGCGTTGAGGGGGGAAAGGTCGGGTTTGCCAAACAGCGTGGCGTCGGTGGACTCCAGTGTCAGCTCGACGGTTTCACCCGAATTGAGTTGGTCGCGATCAACACGGGCGACCAGCCCTGCGGCGTAGGCAGGCAGGGCCGAACAACACAGCAAAAGTAAAAGGGCGCAAAGGCGGTTCATTGGGGCGTGTCCTGATGTTGCTGCTGTTCGTACCAAAATTTGCGTCGCAACAGTTCACCGGGGTTGTCGGGGATCTGTTTAAGCCATTGCTCAAGCGCCTGACGGTGTTCTTCGTCTATTGACGGCGTCACAGCCGGGGCTGGCCCGGTGTCGGGTTCGGTGCCGGGCGGGCCAGACGCGGCCGGTGTGCCCTCAGAGGGGGTGACCTCGTGCAGGTTGGCCTCACCGACAGGCACGTCCTCTTGCTGGTTTTTCACCGCCGCCCCGGCGTTGCTTGCGGTGTTGCTGCTGACCGCGGTGTCGGATGCGGGTGGTTCGGCGCCGGGTTCGGGTTCTTTTTCGGGCGTGACGGGAGGCACGTCGTGTTTTTGTGCCAGCAATGACTCGATCAACGCCTTGTTTTGTGCGGCGGCTGGTAAATCGGGTTGTAACTCCAGCGCTTGTTCGTAGGCATCGATGGCGGCTTCCAGCTCGCCACTCATGGCCAGTGCGTTGCCACGATTGTAGTGGGCGCGAGCACTGTTGACTTCAGCAAAGCGCAAGGCAGCCGCAGCGTAGTCACCTGCCTGATACAACGCTAAACCTTGCCACATAGGGTCTTTGAAGTGTTCGACGGCTTGCAGGGGTTTTTTCTGCTCCAGCAGGCGCTGGCCCTGCTGGTCTGCGCGCAACCATAGGTCGGTGAAACTGAAGGCATAGCCGGGCTGCGGCAGCATAAACAACAACGGCAGACAGAACAGCCAGCCGCGGCGACCGGCACAGGCAGCCAGCAGCAACAGGGGCAGGAGTAGCCAGTAACCTTGGTCGGCCCACGTATCCAGGCGTTGGGTCTGGCCGTTGTCGCGCAGGTGCTGCGGGCCGTCCAGCAGGCCAAGCCCGCGCAGGTCGTTGTCATCCAGCCGGACCTGGCGGTAGCGCCCGCCGACATCCATCGCAAATGCGCGCAGGCCGGGACTGTCGAGGCGCGGCAGGAGGATCGCGCCCTGATTGTCCTTGAGCAACTGCCCGTTTTCGTCGACCACTGGCGCGCCTTCGCGGCTGCCGACGCCGAGCATCAGTAGTTGCGCGGTGTGGCTGCCCAGTGCCTGGCGGATGCCTTCACGTTCCTGCTCGCTGAGGGATGAGCCAATCAGCAATAAGCGGCCCTGACCCAGCGCACCCTGATTGAGTAATTCAAGCGCTTTGACCACCGCGAGATCGGCGCGATGACCCGGTTGCGGCATGATCGAGGGTTTCAGGGCTTCGAGCAGATTGCGGCTGGTGGCCAGGTCGTCCGACAAGGGCACCAGCGTGTGGGCGCTACCGGCGTAGACAATGACCGCGGTTTGCGCGTCGTTGCGGCTTTGCAGCAGGTCGTAGAGCTTGCGCCGCGCTTGTTCCAGACGATTGGGCGAGCTGTCGGTCGCCAGCATGTCGGGGGTCAGTTCGAGCATCACCACCAGCGGATCGGCGGGCTTTTGCGTGGATTGTTCCACCCGCTGCCAACTGGGCCCGAGCAAAGCCAGCAGGGCCAGCAGCCAGGCCAGCCCGAGGGCGATCCAGGGCAGTTTGCTGTCGCGGCCATTGCCGCCACTCAGCAGCACGGGTTGGAACGCTGCGGGCAGAATCATCTGCCAGCGGCCCGCGCGTTTTTGACGGTGCCACAGCTTCCACAGCAGCCAGCCGAGCAGCGGCAGGGCCAGTAGCCATTCGGGGCGAAACCAGTGCGGCCAGAGCGCGCTCATCGACGCCTCCGCAAGCGCAGTCGCTTGAGACGTTCACGCCAGTCAGGAGGGGGTTGCAGAAAGTGCTCCTTGCTCAGCCAGCGTTGCATCAAGGTATTGGGCCACAGCTCGCGGATGACCAGCAGCGCGCTGAGCAGCAGGGCGCCAGCCAGTGGCCAACTGTAGAGCGCCTGCGCCGGGCGCGCTTGTGTGGGTTGTTGGGCAACGGGTTCAAGTTGGTCGAGGGTGTCTTTGATCGCCGCCAGTTCTTTGCCATCGCGGGCGCGAAAGTATTGGCCACCGGTCAAGGTGGCGATTTCTTGCAGTGCTGGCTCATCCAGGTCGACCCCCGGATTGATCCCGAACAGGCCCTGGGCGCTGTTTTCTTCAGGGTCGGCGCCGATGCCGATCGGGTAGATTTTGACCCCTTCTTCCCCCGCCAGTCGCGCGGCGGTGAGCGGGTCGATTTGCCCGCCATTGTTGGCGCCATCTGTCACCAGAATCAGCACGCGGCTTTGCGCCGGGCGCTGACGCAGGCGTTTTAAGGCCAAGCCAATCGCGTCGCCGATCGCTGTGTTTTTACCGGCAATGCCGATTCGCGCCTCGTCGAGCCATGTACGCACGGTGTGTCGATCGAACGTCAGAGGCGCTTGCAGATACGCCTGACTGCCAAACAGGATCAGACCTACGCGATCACCTTCACGGTTTTCCAGAAAGTCTCCGAGCAGGCTTTTCACCAGGTCAAGGCGTGTCACGTCTTCGTCGTTCCATTGCATGTCCGGGAAATCCATTGAGCCGGACACATCCACGGCGACCAATAAATCACGACCGCTGGCTGCAATGGGTAAGGGCTCGCCCAACCATTGCGGGCGCGCTGCTGCGCTCAGCAGCAGTAACCACAACACGATAAACGGGGTTTGTTGACGCCAGGAAGGCAAGTTGGGGCGCGCTTTGCGTCGTGCCAGTTCTTCAAGATCACTGAGGAAGCTGACCTTGAGCGCCGCCTCGCCACTGTCAGCAGCCGGCAGCAAAACCCGCATCAGCCAAGGTAACGGGAGCAAGGCGAACAGCCACGGCCAGGCGAACTCAAACATGTTTGCGAATCCAGGTTTCAACGGCCTGATTGAGCCCGGCGATGGCTTTGTCATCGAGCTTGCATTCGGGTTTGTAAGCGCCTTCTACCAGCACCATCCAGCGCGTCAGCCCGGCAGCGGGGCAGCGGTTGTCTAAAAATGCCAGCCATTTACGGCCGTTGAGCGTATGGCTTTGGCTGTAAGGATAGTGATTGCGGCACAGACGTTTGAGCAGGCCGTTGAGCTGTTGCAGCCAGGCGCCTGCGGGTGCGCCATCGTATGGCTTGGGCAAGCGTGCCAGTTCCTCGAGGGCTGCCAGGCGCACCGGGTCCAGAGGCTGCTCGGCGCGGCTTGACGGGCGTTTGGCAGGCAAGTAGCGACGCAACCACCACACGGTCCAGCACAGCGCGGGCGCCACAATGAGCAGCAGCCACCAGCCGGGGGCGGGAGGCCAAAAGCCAATCGCAGGAGGCAGGATCAGAGGCTGTAGCTGTTCGAGTTCTTTCATAGGGTTTTGCCGGGGCGCTTGGCATTCAGGTATTCGCGCAGTTGCTCGATCATTTCGCTTTGCGTGCTCAGGGGCATGAGCATGACCCTAAGCTTTTGCGCGAGCAGTTCCCAGCGCGCAATTCGGGCTTCGGCCTGAGCACGGTACGCTTGACGTAAATCGTAGTTGAGGGTGTCCAGTTCAAGTTGTGCACCGCGCTCGGCAAAGCGCAGCAGTCCGGCGGCGGGCAGGGCATGGTCCAGCGGGTCGGACAACGGCAACAGCATCAGGTCGCAATGGCGAGCCAACAGGCTCAGTTGTTGTTCGGCTGCATCGGTGAGTGCCCGCTCGTCACAGATCACAATCACCAGACTGCCGGGGCGCAGCACTTCGCGGGCGCGGATCAACGCCATGCCCAGTGCATCGCGGTCTGATTGAACTTCGGTGTGCAATGACTGGTTGACCCGTACCAGGCGATTCAGCAGTTGCAGCAAGCTCTGCTTGTTGCGCCGGGGTTTGATTTCATAGTGCTCGTGGTCGCCAAATACCAGCCCGCCCACACGGTCGTTATGGCCCAATGCAGCCCAGCCGATCAAGCTGGCGGCTTGTGCGGCCAGCACTGATTTGAACATCAGGCCGGAGCCAAAAAATAATCGCCGGCTTTGTTCGGCCAGGATGAAGATCGGGCGTTCTCGCTCTTCATGGAACATTTTGGTGTGGGGTTCTTGGGTGCGGGCTGTCACGCGCCAGTCGATGGTGCGCACATCGTCCCCGGCCTGATACACCCGTACTTGATCGAAGTCGACGCCGCGACCGCGCAGTTTTGAGTGGTGCAACCCCACCAGCGGGCTGCGCTGGCTGGGGGAGGCAAACAGTTGCACCTCGCGCACCCGGTGGCGCATCTCGATCAATTCGGCGAGGGTGACGCGAATGCCGGGTTCGGCGGGCAGGGGGTTGTTCATCGGTCAGGCAACGGCAACGACGTCGAGGATGCGCTGTACCACGCGGTCTTGGTCAATACCGGCCGCCTCGGCTTCAAACGACAGGATGATGCGGTGGCGCAATACGTCGAACAGTACGGCCTGGATGTCTTCAGGGCTGACGAAGTCACGCCCGGCCAGCCAGGCGTGGGCACGCGCGCAGCGATCCAGCGCAATGGAGCCGCGCGGGCTGGCGCCGTAAGCGATCCAGTCGGCCATTTCAGGGTCAAACTTACCGGGGGTGCGAGTGGCCATGATCAACTGCACCAGGTATTCCTCCACCGCATCCGCCATGTACAGGCCGAGGATTTCCTTGCGCGCAGCAAAAATGGCTTGCTGACTGACCCGGCGCTCGGGTTTGGTTTCGCCGTTCAAGGCTTCGCCCCGCGCCTGCTGCAAGATGCGCCGCTCGACAGCGGCGTCCGGGAAGCCGATTTTGACGTGCATCAGGAACCGGTCAAGCTGCGCTTCTGGCAGCGGGTAGGTGCCTTCCTGCTCGATCGGGTTTTGCGTGGCCATCACCAAAAACAACGGTGACAGCTCGTAGGTGCTGCGCCCGACGCTGACCTGACGTTCAGCCATGGCCTCAAGCAGGGCCGACTGCACCTTGGCCGGGGCACGGTTGATTTCGTCCGCCAGCACCAGGTTATGGAAGATGGGGCCTTGCTGAAATACGAAGCTGCCGGTTTCGGGACGATAGATCTCGGTGCCGGTGATGTCGGCAGGCAACAGGTCAGGGGTGAACTGGATGCGATGGAACTGTGCTTCGATGCCTTCTGCCAGCTCTTTGATGGCCTTGGTTTTGGCCAGGCCGGGCGCGCCTTCGACCAGCATGTGGCCGTCAGCCAGCAAGGCGATCAGCAGCCGGTCGATCAGTTTTTCCTGACCGAGAATCTGCGTGGAAAGAAAGGTTCGCAGCGCAAGCAGCGCTTCACGATGTTCCATCGATGACTGTTCCTGAAAAGGACACCGACGGCGTAAACGTTACGCCGGGGCTGGGGGCGTTACTTTAATCCATTGCAGGGCTTTGGGACTAATGGGAGTGGGGCTTTTTATGGAAAAAGCCCAAAACAAGCGGGTTGTTGAGAATGCTGCTTATTTGGAACGGTCCGCTGGTCGTTATTGGGTCTGCGCGAAGTGCTCGGCCAGCAGTGCGGCGAAAGCGTCCCGTGCCGTGTGGCAGCCGGTTTCGTTATGCCAGACCAATACGTTTTGCACCGCGGGCAGCTCAGTGAAGCGGTAGGCACTGAGCGCAGCCCCTGCGCCAAATCGCTCAAGGACGCCCTCGGGGACGATCGCCAGCCCGGCGCCTGCGCCCACACACCCGATAATGCTGCCCCAGTTGGCGTAGTCAACGCGGTTGATGTGCAAACCGTTATCGTTGAGCCAGTGCTCCAGCGTTGCGCGATAGGGGCAGCCTGGTGGCCACATGAACACCGTTTGCTGGCTGATAGCTTGCAAGTCAGGCAAGGGGGGGTGGTTGGGGCCGGTTATCAGTACCAAGGGTTCGCGGTACAGCGCACAGGTGTGGAGTTTTGGATGTTGAACGTCGATGGCCACAATCGCGGCATCAAGGCGGTGATGCTGAATGTCATCAAGCAATTGCGGCCATTGCCCGGTGATCAGTTCCAGCGTGACGTCGGCGTATCGTTGATGGTATTCGGCCAGTAGCGGCGGCAGGCGGCCTGTTGCGCAAGATTCAATGGCGCCAATGCGTAGCTTGCCATTGGGAATGGCATCGGGCTTGACCGCACGTTTGGCTTGATCAACCAGCGACAAAATGCGTTCGCAATAGCCAAGGAATAACTCGCCGGCGGGGCTGATGCATAAACCGCGTCCGGCACGGGTAAACAGTGCCGTGCCCAGTTCACTTTCCAACTGTTTGATGCGCGTGGTGATGTTGGACGGAACGCAGTGCAGTTGCTGGGCGGCCAGCGCAATACTGCCGCACTCTGCCACGGCCTTGATCATCCTGAGCTGGTTTAATTCCAAGGTTCACTCCTGAAGAATTCAGAACTCGCTATCTATCACTTGTGGGTCAACGCATGCCTGACAGAATTTGAGTTCTGCACACACTGGCGCTGACGACACTGTGCGTTGGTGCGTTAAAAGATAACGGCTGTGTAAGCGAGGTCAATATGAACATCACCACAACAAAAGTCGAGGCGTTGGCGCGCACCGTGTTTACCCATGGCGCACTGAATAATGCGTTTTATCAACGCTGGCTCAATGAGCGCATGGGCTTTGATGAGGTTGAAATATTTGCCTGTAACTACTGGGCCAGAACTCGCCGCACCGCCACGATGGTGGCGCTGTCACTGTTGCGCGCCAACACCTTGCCCGCGAGGGTCGAGATTGTTAAAAACCTCTATTCGGAACTGGGCGGGGGTGACGTGCACAAGGTGCACAGCGTGCTGTTACGCAGTTACTTGCTGGACGTGTTGAGCCGTTTGGCCAAGCGCCCTTATTCATTGGCCGAACTTGAAGCCGTGCCGGTATTGCCCTCCACACAGTTATTTATTGAAGAGCAGGAGGCGTTATATGCGCCGCACGGGCTGGGGCGTCCCGACAGTTATGTATTGGGTGCCTTGTTGGCGCAAGAGTGGTTGGCGTATTCCATGTTGACGCGCTTGTACGAGGGCGCGCGTAATTATCAGCACTTGTATAAACACAATGATGAGTTTCATGAACAGTGCGAATACTTTCATGTTCATATTGGCGAGGCTGAAAAAGAGCACAAAGTTCAAGCCGTTAAAGCCGCCGCCCTTGAATGTTGCACTGAACAAGACCTGGAAGGTTTGACCGTTGGTTTTAATCGTTTTCTGTCGATCACCGAAAATTATTGGAATGGCATGGCACTTGCCATGTCTGCCTCATCGATGACGGCGGCCCGCGCTTGAGGTGTTCGCCGTCGATCAGGCTTGCCGCCGCCGCGGGGGCAGTGGTGCTGTGTTGGGCCTATTCACCGATAGGTATCCATATCGGTTTACAAAGTTACAGCCCCGGGCATCTGGCTTTGCTGAGGTTTTTGGTCGCTTCGTTGTTCATGGGCGTTGTCGCGTTGTTTATAGGCATCAGGCTGCCGCGGTGGGTGGACATTCCCTGGCTATTGCTGCTGGGGTTGTTCGCCATTGTTTTTCATCATGTGGCGTTAAACATGGGGCAGCGCTGGGTCAGCCCCGGAGCATCCAGTGTGCTGGCGCAGTCAACGCCCATTTTCAGCACCCTGATTGCCGCGCTCTGGCTCAAAGAGTCTGTCAGCGCGTGGCGTTGGTGTTGGGTGGGCGTGGGGCTTGTGGGCGCTCTGGTGGTCATTTGGGGGGACAAGGGGCTGGGTAGCTTTAAGCCTCAAGGGTTGCTGATCTTGCTCGCGGCGCTGTCGTGGAGTGTGTATTTCACCCTGCAAAAACACTACTCCAGCCGCTACAGTCCCTTGACTATCGTGTGCTACACCATTTGGGCCGGGACCTTGCTGCTGGGTGTGTATTGGCCGGGGCTTGGCCAGGCAGTGATTAATGCACCGTTACGCGTCAATGCAGCCGTGTTGGTGCTGGGGGTATTTCCCAGTGCGTTGGCTTATCTGTTTTGGGCCTATGTGCTGGCGCATACCGACGTCAGCCGTGCGGTGGGCGTGATGTACCTCGTACCGCCGGTCGCCATGCTGATGGCGGCTTTGTTGCTGGGCAGCACGGTCACGGCCGGGGTTCTGCTGGGCGCCGCGATTGTATTGACCAGCGTGTTTGCAATGCGCAAAGAGCGCTGACGGCGCCTGTTCATCACGCTGAACGATAGAAGCCCTGAGCGTTCTGCCACAGGGCTTTACGTGCCCCCTGTGCCTGACCTGCCGGTTGAAGGCTGATCAGCTCAACTCGCTGACGTAAGTGCCGGTGCCGTTGAGGATGATGATCAGGGTTTGCTCGACGTCGGCCAGGCAAGAAGCATCGGTGTTGTGAGTGATTTCCAGATGATCATCGCCATTGAATACAGCCGTGTCCTCGGCGGCGACTTCGATCAGCAGGCGAGTCGGGCTTAGTGTCACTTTCACCCCGTCGAGCGACGAAAACTCTTCATTGAGGATGATATCCAGTTCATCTGCGTCCGGGTAGCGACTCATCACGAACATGTCGTTTGACGCGCTGGTACAAAAGAGCATTGCCATGTTGTCTTCTTCTTCATCGCATGGGGTGGCAGGCAAGTGGTCGGTGGTCATTTTCATGGGGCATTCCTGGCGCTGTGCGTGTGTAAAGCAATCAAACCGCGATTTTGCCAGCCTGCGCACTTTTGTGCTGATTTGAATGTCAAAGCAGGGCGTGCGGACGGCCTTGGCCGATCAGTCATTTTGGAGCCCGACAACAGATAAGCAGATTTTTCTGTGAGGATTTGTCGTTTCGCAGTGCTAGGGTTGTTCATTCACCGTGCATGAGGTTGCATCCCGATGACCGAATATGTCGCAGCACCGCAAGCAGTGCGCATAGCTCACTCGTTAAGCTGCATCCGGGATAGCTATCTCTAAAGGCACAGTCGGCCAGTCCGGCAGTCGTTTTTGTAGATACCCTTCCTGGAACGTGAATGTGACCCCTGGGTCGCGGCCAGCTTCACCTCCCTGTCACGCTGATGATTCACGGTCCATTGCCAATCGAAGGCCGTGCGCAGCACTGGCAGCTCCCCATGCGGGAATAGCACGCGACGCGTCTCTCAATAACAAGCCCAAGCGGAGTACCACAGATGGCGTTCTTCACCGCAGCCAGCAAGGCCGACTTCCAGCATCAACTGCAAGCGGCACTGGCCCAGCACATCAGTGAACAGGCACTGCCACAAGTGGCGCTGTTTGCTGAACAATTCTTCGGCATCATTTCTCTGGATGAACTCACGCAACGTCGCATGTCCGACCTCGCCGGCTGTACGCTGTCGGCCTGGCGCCTGCTTGAACGTTTCGATCCGACCCAGCCCCAAGTGCGGGTCTACAACCCCGATTATGAGCGCCATGGCTGGCAGTCGACCCACACGGCAGTTGAAGTGCTGCACCACGATTTGCCCTTTCTGGTGGACTCGGTGCGCACCGAGCTTAACCGTCGCGGCTACAGCATCCATACCTTGCAAACCACGGTGTTGAGCGTTCGCCGTGGCAGCAAGGGCGAATTGCTGGAAATACTGCCCAAGGGCACGCAGGGCGAAGGCATCTCGCAAGAGTCGCTGATGTATCTGGAGATTGATCGCTGCTCCAATACTGCTGAATTGAATGTCTTGAGCAAAGAACTGGAACAGGTTCTGGGTGAAGTGCGCATCGCGGTGGCCGATTTTGAGCCGATGAAAGCCAAAGTCCAAGCGCTGCTGTCGAGCATTGATAGCTGCCAGTACGCCGTGGCCGAAGATGAAAAAGCCGAGATCAAGAGTTTCCTGCAATGGTTGGTCGGCAACCATTTCACTTTTCTCGGTTATGAAGAATTTGTAGTACGCGACGAAGCGGATGGCGGGCATATCGAATATGACCCGAATTCGTTCCTCGGCCTGACCAAGCTGCTGCGCGCCGGGCTGACCCCTGAAGACCTGCGCATCGAAGATTACGCGGTGAGCTACCTGCGCGAACCGACGTTGTTGTCGTTTGCCAAAGCCGCGCACCCCAGTCGTGTACATCGCCCGGCATACCCGGATTATGTGTCGATCCGCCAGATCGATGCTGACGGCAACGTCGTGAAGGAATGTCGCTTCATGGGCCTCTACACCTCTTCGGTGTACGGCGAAAGCGTGCGTGAAATCCCGTATATCCGTCGCAAAGTGGCTGAAATAGAGCGTCGTTCGGGTTTCCAGCCCAAGGCACACTTGGGCAAAGAATTGGCGCAGGTAGTCGAAGTCCTGCCGCGCGACGACCTCTTCCAGACTCCGGTCGATGAGCTGTTCAGCACGGTGATGTCAATTGTGCAGATCCAGGAGCGCAACAAGATTCGCGTGTTCCTGCGCAAAGATCCGTATGGCCGTTTCTGCTACTGCCTGGCCTATGTGCCGCGGGATGTCTACTCCACTGAAGTACGGCAGAAAATCCAGCAAGTGCTGATGGACCGCCTGCAAGCATCGGACTGCGAATTCTGGACCTTCTTCTCGGAGTCGGTACTGGCGCGCGTGCAACTGATTCTGCGGGTCGATCCTAAAAACCGGATCGACATTGATCCGCTGTTGCTGGAAAAAGAAGTGATTCAAGCCTGCCGCAGCTGGCAGGACGATTACGCCAGCCTGGTGGTCGAAAGTTTCGGTGAAGCCAATGGCACCAAGGTGCTGACTGATTTCCCGAAAGGTTTCCCGGCAGGTTACCGCGAGCGCTTTGCCGCGCACTCGGCCGTGGTCGACATGCAACACCTGATGAGCCTCAGCGACAAGAACCCGCTGGTCATGAGCTTCTATCAGCCGCTGGGCCAGAGCGCCGGGCAAGAGCTGCACTGCAAGCTGTATCACGCCGATACGCCGTTGGCGCTGTCCGACGTGTTGCCGATTCTGGAAAACCTCGGTTTGCGCGTTCTGGGCGAGTTCCCGTACCGCCTGCGCCACGTCAATGGCCGTGAATTCTGGATCCATGATTTCGCCTTTACCGCGGGCGAAGGCTTGAATCTGGACATTCAGCAACTCAATGACACGCTGCAAGACGCGTTCGTGCACATCGTGAGTGGCGACGCGGAAAACGATGCGTTCAACCGTCTGGTGCTGACGGCCGGCCTGCCTTGGCGCGATGTCGCGTTGCTGCGAGCCTACGCGCGTTACCTCAAGCAAATCCGTCTGGGTTTCGATCTGGGCTATATCGCCAGCACGTTGAACAACCACACCGACATCGCTCGCGAGCTGACGCGGCTGTTCAAGACGCGCTTCTATCTGGCGCGCAAGCTCACGGGTGAAGACCTCGAAGACAAGCAGCAGCGTCTGGAGCAGGCGATTCTGACGGCGCTCGACGACGTTCAAGTGCTCAACGAAGACCGCATCCTGCGTCGCTACCTGGACCTCATCAAGGCCACGTTGCGCACCAACTTCTACCAGCCGGATACCAACGGTCAAAACCGTTCGTATTTCAGCTTCAAGTTCAATCCGCATTTGATTCCTGAACTGCCCAAGCCGGTGCCGAAGTTCGAAATCTTCGTTTATTCGCCACGGGTTGAAGGTGTGCACCTGCGCTTCGGTAACGTAGCGCGTGGCGGTTTGCGCTGGTCGGACCGTGAAGAAGACTTCCGTACGGAAGTGTTGGGCCTGGTTAAAGCCCAGCAGGTGAAGAACTCGGTCATTGTGCCCGTGGGCGCCAAAGGCGGGTTCGTACCGCGTCGCCTGCCTCTGGGCGGCGGTCGGGATGAGATTCAGGCTGAGGCGATTGCCTGCTACCGGATCTTTATTTCCGGTCTGCTGGACATCACCGACAACTTGAAAGACGGCGCGTTGGTGCCGCCTTTGAACGTGGTTCGCCATGATGACGATGACCCGTACCTGGTGGTAGCAGCCGACAAAGGCACTGCTACGTTCTCCGACATCGCCAACGGCATCGCGATCGACTACGGCTTCTGGCTGGGCGATGCGTTCGCCTCGGGCGGCTCGGCCGGTTATGACCACAAGAAAATGGGCATTACCGCCAAAGGTGCCTGGGTGGGCGTTCAGCGCCACTTTAAAGAGCGCGGGATTAACGTTCAGCAAGACAGCATCAGTGTGGTCGGCGTGGGCGACATGGCCGGTGACGTGTTTGGTAACGGTTTGTTGATGTCCGACACGCTGCAACTGGTAGCCGCCTTTAACCACCTGCACATCTTTATCGACCCTAACCCGCAGCCGGCCAACAGTTTTGCCGAGCGTCAACGCCTGTTCGACTTGCCGCGTTCGGCCTGGTCAGATTACGACACCAGCATCATGTCGGCAGGCGGCGGGATCTTCTCGCGTAGCGCGAAAAGCATCGCCATCTCGCCTGAGATGAAAGAGCGCTTTGCAATCACTGCCGACAAGTTGACCCCGACCGAACTGCTCAATGCCTTGCTTAAGGCGCCAGTCGACCTGTTGTGGAACGGCGGCATTGGCACATACGTCAAGGCCAGCAGCGAAAGCCATGCCGATGTAGGCGACAAGGCCAACGATGCGTTGCGCGTCAACGGTAACGAGCTGCGCTGCAAAGTGGTGGGCGAGGGTGGCAACCTGGGCATGACCCAGCTGGGGCGTGTTGAGTTCAACCTCAACGGCGGCGGTTCTAACACCGACTTCATCGACAACGCGGGCGGCGTGGACTGCTCTGACCACGAAGTGAATATCAAAATCCTGCTCAATGAAGTGGTGCAGGCGGGCGATATGACCGAGAAGCAGCGCAACCAGCTGCTGGGCAGCATGACTGACGAAGTCGGCGGCCTGGTCTTGGGCAACAACTATAAGCAGACGCAAGCCATCTCATTGGCGGCGCGACGTGCTTATGAGCGGATCGCTGAATACAAGCGTCTGATGAACGATCTGGAAGCCCGTGGCAAGCTTGACCGTGCCATTGAGTTCCTGCCATCTGAAGAGCAGCTCAACGAGCGCGTTGCAGCGGGCCACGGCCTGACCCGTGCCGAGTTGTCGGTGCTGATCTCGTACAGCAAGATTGATCTCAAGGAGGCGCTGCTCAACTCGCAGGTGCCCGATGATGATTACCTGACCCGTGACATGGAAACGGCGTTCCCGCCGATGCTGGTGAGCAAGTTCGCCGATGCCATGCGCCGTCACCGTTTGAAGCGCGAAATCGTCAGCACCCAGATCGCCAACGATCTGGTCAATCACATGGGCATCACCTTTGTCGAGCGGCTTAAAGAGTCGACCGGCATGAGTGCAGCCAATGTGGCGGGTGCTTATGTGATCGTGCGCGACATTTTCCATCTCCCGCACTGGTTCCGTCAGATCGAAGCGCTGGACTATCAAGTACCGGCTGAGATTCAGATGGCGCTGATGGATGAGCTGATGCGTTTGGGCCGCCGTGCAACCCGCTGGTTCTTGCGCAGCCGTCGTAATGAGCTGGATGCCGCGCGCGATGTAGCGCATTTCGGGCCGCACCTGGCTGCGCTAGGCCTAAAACTCGATGAATTGCTGGAAGGCCCGACGCGCGAGGGCTGGCAGACCCGTTACCAGGCTTACGTTGAAGCAGGCGTGCCAGAGCTGTTGGCGCGCATGGTGGCGGGCACTACGCACCTCTACACCCTGCTGCCGATTATCCAGGCATCAGACGTGACCGGGCAAAATGCGGCGGACGTGGCCAAGGCGTATTTCGCCGTGGGCAGTGCACTGGATTTGACCTGGTACTTGCAGCAGATCAGCAATCTGCCGGTCGAAAACAACTGGCAGGCGCTGGCTCGTGAAGCCTTCCGGGACGATATTGACTGGCAGCAGCGTGCGATTACTGTTTCGGTCTTGCAGATGACGGATGCTGGCGACAGCATCGAAGCGCGGCTGGCGCTGTGGCTTGAGCAGAATCAGTCGATGGTGGAGCGCTGGCGTTCCATGTTGGTGGACTTGCGTGCCGCCACAGGCAATGACTACGCGATGTATGCAGTCGCCAACCGTGAATTGCTGGACCTTGCAATGAGCGGCCAAACCGGTCTTTGATCGCCTGAGTGACAAAACAAAGCCCCGGCTCGGATGAGTCGGGGCTTTATTGTTTGCGAGGTGCGGTGAACTTAGATGCCCATGTTGCCCAAGGTCTGGACGATGTTACGCAGGATGCCGGCCAAGGTTGGATGGTTAAGTTCGAAGCGCTCTACCTCCAGGTTGACGCTGTCGGCAAGGTTGGTGTCGTTGGTTGCAGGCTCGAGGTTGAGCTGAGCCTCAATTTTCTGCGCCAGTTCGTTAAGGTGGACGCGTTCTTCTTGAGAAAGGGGCGGGTTCTGATCGATTTGCTCGCGCAGGGCGTCGAGTTGTTCTTGCAGTTCGCGGGCAGGCATAGCGTTCATCCTTTATTGAGAGGCTGTGAGATAGACCGTTGTAACGAACAAAAGGTCGATCAAGCGGGTCTTTAGATTAATCCACTGATGCCCGATTGGCATGATCTCCATCACATTCACAGGAAAACACTGTGTTCAGCGCGCTTTGCCCTTAGATATCTGGCAGTGAGCAGGGCATTTATCGGTGCACAAGTCGGTGCTGAACTCAGGATGTTTATTTTAGGGGGCTGTCTGTCTGGCAATTGCCGTTATACTACCGCCCAGAACCAGGGCATAGCGCCCGAGTATTAGTGCTACCAAGGAGTTTTTTGCTATGCGCTGGAATGATCGTCTCGCTCAACTGTGCCTCTTTGCCGGTGTGGCCATGTTGCCATTTGCCGCGAATGCAGCGACTGAAGATGACCCGTGGGAAGGCGTCAATCGTGTCATTTTCAAGTTCAACGACACGCTGGATACCTATGCCTTGAAGCCAATTGCCCAAGGCTATCAATTCATCACCCCGCAATTTCTTGAAGATGGCATTCACAACATGTACCGAAATATCGGTGACGTGCGCAACCTGGCCAACGACGTGTTGCAGGTCAAGCCACATGCTGCCGGTGTAGACACAGCGCGCGTGTTGATGAACACCATTATCGGTGTGGGCGGCTTTTTTGATGTTGGCACCAAGATGGGCCTGCAACGCAACGATGAAGACTTCGGTCAGACCTTGGGTCATTGGGGTGTACCAAGCGGTCCATATGTCGTGCTGCCGTTGCTGGGCCCAAGCACCGTGCGTGACGCGGTCGCCATTTACCCGGACACCTACGCCGAACCGTACCGTTACATGAATGACATCCCTGCGCGCAACATGGCGATCGGTATGGACGTGATCGACACGCGCGCCAGCTTGCTGTCGGCAGAAAAACTGATCACCGGTGACAAGTACGTGTTCATTCGCAACGCGTATCTGCAAAACCGTGAATTCAAAGTTAAAGACGGGCAGGTTGAAGACGACTTTTAAGCCGTTTTCACCGTCATTCTAAAAGGCCCTTCGGGGCCTTTTTCAGCTTCTTGACGTCGGTTTTAGTCACCGTTGGCAGGGTTCTTATAACCTTGGGGAATTTAACCTGTTGAGCGTTGCAGACCGCTATCGGGCTGAGCTTGAAACCCCCCGCGGATGGGAGTACCGTCTGCGCCTTACACACGCACCTTTGTAGGATTGAGCAATGCTCATTTTGAGTTTAGGGTGTTCAAACCTACATTCAGTCGTTAAGCCTTTTTTATCCGGGCTTATACGCCAACCTCATTCTGGCGCCGTTTGCCCACATGCCAAAAACCAGTGCCACGCTGCTGATCATTGATGACGACGAAGTCGTGCGCGCCAGTTTGGCGGCCTATCTGGAAGACAGCGGATTCAGCATCCTCCAGGCCAGCAACGGCTTGCAGGGCCTTCAGGTGTTTGAGCAAGAGCAGCCAGACCTGATCATCTGTGATCTGCGAATGCCGCAAATGGGTGGCCTGGAACTGATACGCCAGGTGACTCAGCAATCGGCCATGACGCCAGTGATCGTAATTTCTGGCGCGGGCGTCATGAGTGATGTGGTTGAAGCGCTGCGCTTGGGCGCGGCGGATTATTTGATCAAGCCACTCGAAGACCTGGCCGTGCTTGAACATTCCGTTCATCGGGCATTGGACCGGGCCAGATTGCTGCTTGAAAACCAGCGTTATCGCGACACGCTTGAGTCGACCAATCGCGAACTCGAAGCCAGCTTGCACTTGTTACAAGAAGATCAGAACGCTGGTCGCCAAGTTCAGATGAACATGCTGCCGCCCAGCCCCTGGTCGATCGATGCGTTCGACTTTGCGCATCAGATCATTCCTTCCTTGTATTTATCAGGCGATTTTGTCGATTACTTCCGGGTTGACGAGCGGCGTGTTGCCTTTTACCTGGCAGACGTTTCGGGTCATGGTGCTTCTTCTGCCTTTGTCACCGTGCTGCTCAAGTTCATGACCACGCGTTTGTTGTTTGAGTCCAAGCGCAACGGCACATTGCCGGAGTTCAAGCCATCAGAGGTGCTGGGGCATATCAATCGTGGGCTAATCAACTGCAAGCTCGGCAAGCATGTGACCATGGTGGGCGGTGTCATTGACGAAGAGGCCGGCACGCTCACCTATAGCATTGGCGGGCACCTGCCGTTGCCGGTGCTCTACACGCCCGACAGCGTTGCCTACTTGCAAGGTCGCGGATTGCCAGTAGGCTTGTTCAATGAGGCTACGTATGAAGATCATGTAATGACATTGCCGCACGTTTTCAGCCTTACGCTGATGTCGGACGGTATTTTGGATCTTTTGACCGAGCAGACGCTCAAAGAGAAAGAAGCCGCTTTGCCTCAATTGGTAAAAGCAGCGGGTGGCAGCCTGGACGGCCTGCGCCAAGTGTTTGGTTTAGCTACGCTCGGGGAGATGCCGGATGATATCGCCTTGTTAGTGTTAAGCAGGAATCTTAAATGAGTACCGGTAGAATTCAGTTCGCCGAACAGGATGGCACCTTCGTCCTGAAGTTTGTGGGTGAAGTGCGCCTGACCTTGTGTTCAGCACTGGACGCAACCATCGAGAGGATCTTCACGGCGCTGAATTTTTCGGCCATCGTGATCGACCTGACCGAGACGCGCAGCATAGACAGCACCACGCTGGGTTTATTGGCGAAACTGTCCATTTTGTCTCGCCAGAAAGTGGGCTTGTTGCCGACAGTGGTGACCACTCACGAAGACATCACGCGGCTGTTGCAATCAATGGGTTTCGATCAGGTTTTCAATATCATTGAAACGCCTTTGCCGTGCCCAGACTGCCTGACAGATCTACCTTCACAGGACCAGTCTGAAGAGATTGTGAAAGTCAAAGTGCTCGAAGCCCACAAAATATTGATGAGCCTTAACGATACCAATCGCGAAGCGTTCCATGATTTGGTCAATGCCCTCGAGCGACATTGATGCAAGTGCGCAAAAAAAGGAGCCGTCCTGTGCAGGAACGGCTCCTTTTTTTGTATCTAATCGTTTATCGGCCTTCCAGCAACTCACCTGCTTGATCAAGCAGCGCCAGTGGGTCTTGGGCTTTGTGAATATCCACAGACAACAACTGACGGAAACGACGGGCTCCAGGAAAGCCTTGGCCCAATCCTAAAATGTGTCGAGTGATGTGATGCATCGCACCACCTGCGCCGATATGCTCGGCGATGTAGGGTCGCAGCAAGGCTAATGCTTGAGCGCGGGTCACGACGGGCTGCGTGCAACCGAACACTCTTTGATCGACTTCGGCCAGAATGTACGGGTTGTGATAAGCCTCGCGTCCAAGCATCACGCCGTCAAAGACCTGCAAATGATCGATGCACTGATCAAGTGTCTTTATCCCGCCGTTGAGAATGATCTCCAGATCAGGGAAGTCGGTCTTCAACTGCGCCGCCACGTCGTAGCGCAAGGGTGGAATATCGCGATTCTCTTTAGGCGAAAGTCCTTCAAGAATGGCGATGCGGGCATGCACTGTAAAACTGTTGCAGCCAGCTTCGCGCACAGTTCCGACGAAATCACACAGCTGGGCATAACTATCGCGTCCGTTAATTCCGATACGGTGTTTAACCGTTACAGGGATAGACACAGCGTCGCGCATCGCCTTCACGCAATCGGCCACCAGCGCAGGATGAGCCATCAAACATGCGCCAATCATATTGTTTTGCACCCGATCACTCGGGCATCCGACGTTAAGATTGACCTCGTCATAACCTGCTTCCTGCGCCAAACGTGCACACGCCGCCAAATCGGTGGCAGTACTGCCGCCGAGTTGCAAAGCCAGTGGATGCTCAGACACGTCGTGACGTAAAAACCGCTCCGCATCGCCATGCAGGAGTGCGCCAGTGGTCACCATTTCGGTGTAAAGAAGAGCGTTTTTGGACAGAAGTCGCAAGAAGAAGCGACAGTGACGATCTGTCCAATCCATCATAGGTGCCACGCTAAAGCGTCTGGACACCGTAGAGCCTGTGTTTACGTGGGGTGTAGCTGAATTCTGTACCATTTTGCTCTACGTGTTTTAGGGGGGGTTAGGGCGTTTTTCAGGACTCGCGGGTACGAGGTACCACTTTAAAGCTGACGCGTACCACTTTTCCAAGGCAACTATTGATGGCAAGAAAACGGGCGAGTGGGGTTGTTACCACGACCGCGCAGATCCGCATTTGACGCAACGCAATGCAAGTCTACCAAGGCAGGCAGCTCATGCGAGGGTTAGCAAGTGTGAAGATGAGCCGGCAACGTCCATCAGATCAGTATCCAGCGGGTTTAAGCTTAGTCAGTGGTATCAAACGCATCATGGTATTTGACTGTTCCTACAGAGAGTTCACCTTCAAAGGTGATCGCTGTGTTGCTCTGTATGGCTGGAGTGTTCTTCGTTTAAAAAAGCGGCCTCAGTCAACTCGGTGATGGTGTCGATGTCGTCGCCTTGTTCACTGCGGATTGCAATACTCATTTTGATCCCTTTGCGCCTTTTAGAGCCGGTACATCACGTTTGTAAGCATGTTGGCAGAACAGGCTTATTGCGCTTGGGCACGGTTGCGGCCGACCCGCAGATTATGTGTGGTATTTGGCCTTTAGCCTGGGATGAACTTTTAAGGGGTCGTCTGTGGGCCATTCCCACTGGCTGTCCAATTCTTCTGCGACAGCTTCGTAAGGCAAGCCGCGGTGCAGGGCGCAATAAGTTTGCTTGGGTTCGAAAAACAATGTGGGCTGTTCCAGTGCTGTATCAGCCTGGGTAATCAGTGAAAGAGCTTCTTCAATTCCTGCAACGTTGATGGCGTTGTCTTTACCTGCCTGGAGGAACTTCAACAGAAATGTCACTTCAGCGTTCCTTGTCTATTGGAACTTCACTAAGAGGTGCCATGTTAATGACAGCTCTTAGCGTAGTCTCTTAGCGGAAGGTCTGTAGTGACACTCGGTGAAAGTCGAAGGGTTTAACTGCCTTTAGCGGTCACGATAGTCGCTACCAAGCGGGGCTGACAGTTGAGGTAGGCTGAGGACTGTAGCCAGCGCTGGTCGGGATACCAGGCAAACATGAACTGACCGTCCTTGAGTTTGTCTACCACTTGGCGTGCCACTTGCGGCCGTACGGCGGGGCAGCCCTGGCTGCGGCCGATACGGCCTTGGCGCTGGCTCCAGAGCGGGTTCACGTAGCTGGCCGCGTGTATCACGATGTCACGCTCACGGGCTCGATCGTTGATACCAGGCTCCAGGCCGTCCATGCGCAAGGAGTAGCCATGCGCGCCTTTATAGCTTTCCTGGGTACGGAACAGGCCCAGGCTAGACTGAAAGCTACCTTCTTTATTGGAGAATTGAGTCGCGAAGTTTTCACCTGAGTTTTGCCCGTGAGCAACCAGATCACGCAGTACCAGCGTTTTTTTGCGCAGATCGAATATCCACAAGCGGCGTGCTGTCGAGGGCTGGGAGTAGTCGATCACGGCCAGGTGTTGAGCTTGACTGGCGCCGTTGTTGACCGCGCATTGCATCGCACTGAGGGCACTTTTTAGTGCTTGGGGATTGAGTTCTGGTGCTGCCTGGGCGAGGCTGTTGAACAATACCGGTTTAGAGGGGCTGGCGGCGAACACGGGGCTACAGAGTGTGCCCAGAGTCGCAGCGGCCAGACAAAGCCGACGCAAAAAAAACAGCATAAGTTGAATATTCTCACTGTTGAATGGGCTCCTGACGCTTCGCGGGTAACGCGCAACGACTGTATAAAAGGCTGGCCTGAGTGCGACGGGTGATACGGTGCCCCATCTACCGGATGGCCATGGATTGGAGTAAAGCAGTTGATCAAAAAACACGCATGTTACTTGAGCCTTGCCTTGCTGGTAGCGCCATTGGTCGCGCTGGCGGATGAAGTGCCGGTTGATCCCGTCACGTTGTTGCAAGTGGCGCCCACAGAACTGGCCAAGGTTTGCCCGCAGTTGGCACCGCGCCTGACTGCGTCCACTCAGCCACTGTTGCAGGGATTTTACCAGGGCCAGAGTTATCAGCCGGTGTGGTCGGTCAACGGTCGCCTTTCTGCCTTGCAGGCCGCGTTGCCCCAGCTTGCGGATGATGGCCTCGACCCCGCGCACTACGCCTTGCCCAAAAACGAGGGCATGTGTGCCGACATCGACATCAGCCTGCACTACCTGCAAGCCCTGCACGACTTGCATTACGGTCGTCTAGACCCGTCGCGCTTCGAGCCGGTGTGGCACTCCAACGACGTTATGCCGGACCGCCAGGCGGCACTTCTTGCCCTTGCAGTGCCGGGTGTGCAGGACGTCGCCGATGCATTCAATCAGGCACGTCCAGCGCTTGAGCGTTATCAAAATTTGCGCAAGGTCTATGCACGTTTGCGCCAACAACCCTTGCCGACGTGGCCGGTTGTGGGCAGTGGCCCCCTGCTTAAACCCGGCATGCAGGATGCGCGGGTGCCGGTGTTGGCGCAGCGCATGCTCAGCGAAGGCTATTTAAGCGCATTACCCAACGTGAGTAACAACACCTACTCGCCTGAGTTGGCCGCTGCGGTGAAGAGTTTTCAACTGGATCATTCGCTGCAAGCCGATGGGGTCATCGGGCCGGGCACCTTGAAAGAGATGAACGTCAGCCCACAGATGCGGCGTGATCAGTTGCGTATCAACCTGGAGCGTTTTCGCTGGATGTCGCACGATTTCGAACCCACCAGTTTGTTGGTCAATGTGCCCGCGGCGCTGCTGATGGTCTATCAGAATGGGGTGCCGGTTTGGCAGACCCGAACGCAGGTGGGCAGGGCGGATCGACAAACACCCTTGTTGAAGTCGCGCGTCACGCGGTTGACGCTGAACCCGACATGGACCATTCCGCCGACCATTTTCAAACAGGACAAACTCCCGCAAATCCGCCGCGATCAGTCGTATCTGGCCCGCCATGATTTGCAAGTGCTCGACAGCAACGGGCAAGTGCTGGCCGCTCAGGATGTCAACTGGGATCGCCCCGGCAATATCTTGTTGCGCCAGGGTGCAGGCCCGCGCAATCCGCTGGGCAAAATTGTGGTGCGCTTCCCTAACCCGTTCTCGGTGTATTTACATGACACACCGAGCCAGGCGCTGTTCAGTAAAGGCCCACGCGCCTTTAGTTCAGGTTGCGTGCGGGTTGAGTCGGCTTTTGAGTTGCGGGACTGGCTGGTCAATCCTGCGGAAAAAACCCGCACCGAAGAATTGCTCAGTACCGGCCGCACTCATGAGTTTCGATTGGCACAACCCATGCCCATCTTGATGACTTACTGGACCGCACAAGCCGACAAGGACGGTAAAGTGTCCTTCGCCCCGGACATCTATGACCACGATCCAGCGCTGATTGCGGCGCTTGTCAGCAAGTCCCCAACCCCGTAGTCAGGGTTCGTGTTTGTAGCGGGGTGGCAGGCATCCCGGCTTTGAACCACTCAAGTCCCATGGCGCGCTTCAATTCACTTTTTTCTGATGATCGATTCTGGAGATACCCGCATGAACGGTTGGCCGGATTCACGCTTTATTGAATTGGCAGGTATTAGCGCGCCGATCATTCAAGCACCGATGTTGGGGGCGGGCGCAGACCTCATGATCGGCGTGGCGAAGGCGGGTGGGCTGGGGTCTCTGGCGTGTGCCACGCTGACGTTGGACTCGATTCGTGCCGAGGTTGCAGCTTTTCGCGAGGCGTGCGATCAACCACTGAACCTCAACTTCTTTTGCCATCAGCCCCCCGCCCACGATGAAGGTCGTGCCCAACAGTGGAAGTCGTTGTTCAAGGCGTACTACCAAGAGTTGGGTGTCGATTATGATGCGCCTGCTCCCGTGTCAAGCCGCGCACCGTTTGACGAGGCGACGTGTGCGCTGGTTGAAGAGTTACGCCCGCAAGTGGTGAGTTTTCATTTCGGTTTACCGGCTCCGCAGCTGTTGGCACGGGTTAAAGCCTGTGGTGCAAAAGTGCTGAGTTCGGCCACCACGGTGGAGGAGGCGATATGGTTGGAGCGCCACGGCTGCGACGCAATCATTGCGATGGGCTACGAAGCCGGTGGCCACCGGGCGATGTTCTTGAGTGATGAGCTGAGCACACAAATCGGTACGTTCGCCCTGGTGCCGCAGATCGTTGACGCGGTGGGTGTGCCTGTTATTGCAGCAGGCGGGATTGCGGATGCCAGGGGCATCGCAGCCGCGTTTGCGTTAGGCGCCAGTGCAGTACAAATCGGTACGGCGTATCTGTTTTGCCCGCAGGCCACGTTGACGCAACCGCATCGCCGCGCCCTGCGCGAAGCCAGTGGTAGCCAAACGGCGCTGACCAATCTATTTACCGGGCGCCCGGCGCGCGGGATCGTCAATCGAGTGATGCGCGAAATGGGCCCGATCAACCCTCAGGCGCCAGCCTTTCCGTTGGCCGGCGGGGTGTTGTTGGCGCTCAAAGCCAAAACCGAACCCCACGGTTCAGGCGACTTCATTAACCTGTGGGCGGGCCAGGGCTTTACGTTAAGCCCAGGGCGTACTGCCGAGCTGTCCTCTTATGAGCTGACACGCACATTGATCGATGCGTATGCCGCACGCCGCCCTGCCTAAGGCCGAGTGTTTTGTTCGCGAAGACGCCCAAGGCGCTGGCGCACTCGGCACCGGCGTCATTGGCGACTACATGGAAGATCAATTTCAGTGCTATGACCTGATCCTGTCCCCGGTCACGGCCAATGTGACGCCCACAACGCGATGGGCGGCGCCAGTTTCACCGTGCTGGCCAATGTCAGCGGGCAACCGGCCCTATCACTGCCGATAGGCATGATGTTCACCCGCGGCCTTGGGCTAAATTGCCCACCGTCTCACGCGCCACCATGCGCCTTAACATTGACCTGTTACAACGCACTGCGTAGCCTTGCGCGTTCGAGGTTCTTCGCCACGCGAAGCTAAGAAGGGAACGCGGTATGCCGCGGCTGCCCCCGCAACTGTAAACGGTCAATTGCCTTGCATCGCCACTGCCTGATCCGCGGGAAGGCGCAAGGAGGGGCACAGCCACTGGCTGAGGCCCAGCCGTAAGCCAGGAGACCTGCCTCGTGACTGTTTTTTACTTCAACCGGGCGGGGTGATCCGGTGGCGAAAACGACCGCACACTGCCTGCGGTCGTCGTCCCGTATGCCCGCCGCTTTGCCAAAGGGCATCCGATGAAAACACTGGCCAAAATCCCCGTCACGATCGTTACCGGCTTCCTCGGCTCGGGCAAAACCACTTTGCTGCGTCACATGCTCGACAACGCACAGGGTCGACGCATTGCGGTGATCGTCAACGAGTTCGGCGAGCTGGGCATTGATGGTGAAATCCTCAAGCAGTGCACCATCGGTTGCACCGAAGAAGAAGCCAACGGCCGTGTGTATGAACTGGCTAACGGCTGTCTGTGCTGCACCGTGCAGGAAGAATTCTTCCCGGTGATGCGCGAATTGGTGGCACGCCGTGGCGACATCGACCACATCCTGATCGAAACCTCGGGTCTGGCACTGCCAAAACCGCTGGTCCAGGCGTTCCAGTGGCCAGAAATCCGCAGTGCCTGCACCGTTGATGCGGTGATTACCGTGGTCGACAGCCCAGCCGTTGCGGCCGGTACGTTTGCCGCGTTCCCGGATCAAGTCGACGCCCAGCGCAAACTGGACCCTAACCTGGACCACGAATCACCGTTGCATGAGTTGTTTGCCGATCAACTGGCCAGCGCCGACCTGGTGATTCTCAACAAAGCCGACCTGATCAACCCGCAGGACCTGGCCAAGGTGCGCGCAGAAGTTGCCGAAGAGCTGCCGCCTGCGGTGAAAATCATCGAAGCCAGCAGCGGTCGCCTGCCGCTGGACGTGCTGTTGGGCCTGGGCAACGGCTCGGAAGAACACATCGACAGCCGCCACAGTCATCACGACCATCATCATGATGGCGATGACCATGACGACCACGACCACGATGCCTTCGACTCCATTTCCATCCAATTGCCGCAAGCCGAAGAGCGTGTACTGCTGGACGCCTTGACCCAACTGGTAATCAAGCACGGCATTTTGCGGGTTAAAGGTTTTGCTGCGATTCCTGGCAAACCGATGCGCTTGCTGATCCAGGGTGTGGGCACGCGTTTTGACAAGCATTTCGACCGCGCCTGGGGCGCTGATGAAAGCCGTGTGACCAAGCTGGTGCTGATTGGCCAGGACTTGGACGCCGCCCTGCTCGAAGCCTCCCTGCGTACAGCGTTGAGCGCCTAAACCATGCATTTGCTCAGGACCCAACCCGGCGGCTTTGTATCAGACGACAACATTGCTGACCTGGGGCAAACCCCCGCCGAGCTGGTGATCCTGTGCAGCGGCGACTCAAGCCTGGCGCTGTTGGCCGAAGCGGCCCAGCAGTTGCCGCACGACTACCCCAGCCTGCGTCTGGCCAACCCGATGCAGATACAAAATCATGCCTCGGTCGACTTATATGTCGATCAGGTGCTGCAACACGCCAAAGTCATTGTGCTGTCGCTGCACGGCGGGATTGGCTATTGGCGCTACGGCATAGAACAACTGATGCAGTTGGCCGAGCGCGGGGTCACGCTGATCCTGGTGCCCGGTGACGATCGTCCCGACCCGGAACTCAGTGCGCTGAGCACGGTTGCGCCCGAACAGGGCGAACGCTTATGGCATTTTTTGCGTCAGGGCGGGCGACACAACGCACTGCAACTGTATAACTGCCTGGCCCAGCAGTGGCTGGGCCGCGACTATGCGTGGGACGCGCCGCTCACTTTGCCGCGCACCGCGATCTATCACCCCGCGCATTCCAGCCCACAGCTCAAGGACTGGCAAGCCGACTGGCACCCGGACTACCCGGTGGCGGCGCTGCTGTTCTATCGCTCGCACTTGCAAGCGGCCAACACGGCGTTTGTCGATGTGTTTTGCCAGCGCCTGCAACAGGCCGGATTGAATCCGTTGCCCATCGCCGTGGCCAGTCTTAAGGAACCCGGTTGTCTGGCGGTGGTGCAGGACCTCCTGGATCAGGTTGAAGCCGGGGTCATTCTCAACACCACCGGGTTTGCTCAATCAAGCCCCGAAGCGCCGCACCTGCGGCCATTTCGGCGCAACATCCCGGTGATTCAAGCCATTTGCGCCCAAGACAACGAGCCAGGCTGGCGCGCCAGCGAACAGGGCCTTGGCCCGCGTGATCTGGCGATGCACATAGCCTTGCCGGAACTGGACGGGCGCATCATCAGCCGCCCCATCAGTTTCAAAGATTTGGCCTGGCGCAGTGAGCGCAGCCAGTCGGATGTGGTGTGCTACCGCGCGCAACCGGAGCGCATGGACTTTGTCGCACACCTGGCGCGGCGCTGGGTTGAGCTGGCACGGGTGCCCAATGCGCAAAAGCGCATTGCCCTGATTCTCGCCAACTACCCGACCCGTGACGGTCGTATCGGCAACGGGGTAGGGCTGGACACCCCGGCGGCCGCGTTGAATATATTGCGCGCGTTGCAGGCGCAGGGTTATCCGCTCGACGCCGACCTGCCCGACAGTGGCACCGCGCTGATTCACGCCTTGCTTGGCGGCGTCAGTAACGACCTGGACAGCCTTGACCTGCGACCTTGCCATCAAAGCATGGGGCTGGACGAATACGGCGCCATGTTCAGGGCCTTACCTCAAGCCAATCAGCGCGCCGTGCTGGAACGGTGGGGCAGCCCTGAAAACGATCCAATGTTTCGCAGTGGACGGCTGATGATCGCCGGCCTGCGATTTGGCCAGACCTTTGTCGGCATTCAGCCCGCCCGTGGCTACCAAGTGGACGCCAGCGCGGTCTACCACGACCCGGATTTGGTGCCGCCGCACGCGTATCTGGCGTTCTACTTTTGGCTGCGTCACACCTACGGCGCGCACGCCGTGGTCCACGTCGGCAAACACGGCAATCTGGAATGGTTGCCGGGTAAGGGCGTCGGTCTTTCAGAGCACTGCTGGCCCGACGCACTGCTCGGCCCGCTGCCCAATGTCTACCCGTTCATCGTGAATGACCCGGGCGAGGGCGCGCAGGCCAAACGGCGGACGCAGGCGGTGATCATCGACCACCTCATGCCGCCACTGACCCGTGCAGAAACCTATGGCCCGCTGCGCGATCTGGAGCTGTTGGCTGACGAGTATTACGAAGCCCAACTGCTGGACCCGCGGCGCGCGCGTGAGCTGCAACGCGACATTCTGAAGCTGGTGCGCGAAACCCATATCGACCGCGAATTACAACTGGATGAAAAGCTCGACAGCGATGCCGATGCTGCGATCTGGCTGCCGCGGCTCGACACCTACCTGTGCGACCTCAAAGAGTCGCAAATACGCGACGGGCTGCACATCTTCGGCGAATCGCCCAGCGGCCGTTTGCGCATCGACACGCTGTTGGCGTTGTTACGCATTCCGCGTGGCGACGGACGTGGGGCGCAGTCCAGCGTATTGCGTGCGCTGGCCAAGGCATTCGAACTGGGCTTTGACCCGCTCGATTGCGCCCTGGCTGAACCGTGGACAGCGCCCCGGCCGGGGGTGTTGCTGGCGGTCAGTGAGGCGCTTTGGCGCACCGCAGGTGATACCCGTGAGCGCCTTGAACTGTATGCCGCGCAATTGATCGAGCATGCGTTAGACGGTCAATTGCACCTGCCTGACGGCGAGCAATGGTGCGAAGTGCAGAGCATTTTTGACGCCTTGCTTGAGGTGGTCGCCCCGCGTCTGGATGCGTGCGGCCCGGCTGAAATGCAAGGTTTGCTCGATGCCTTGCAGGGACGCTTTGTGCCCGCCGGCCCCAGTGGCGCACCGAGCCGCGGGCGACTGGATGTATTGCCCACCGGGCGCAATTTCTTTTCGGTGGATGTGCGCAACCTGCCCACCACCACCGCGTGGCGCATCGGTTTTCAATCGGCCAACCTGATTCTCGAACGTCATTTGCAAGACCACGGCGACCATCTGCGTCAGTTGGGACTGTCGGTGTGGGGCACGGCCACCATGCGCACGGGCGGTGATGACATCGCGCAAGCCATGGCACTGATGGGCGTACGCCCGGTGTGGGCCACGGGCAGCCAGCGGGTGGATGACTTTGAAATCCTGCCGGTCAGCTTGCTCGACCGGCCGCGTGTCGATGTGACGCTGCGGGTGTCCGGGTTCTTTCGTGATGCCTTTGCCAACCTCATTCGCCTGTTTGACGCCGCCGTGCAAGCCGTGGCGGCGCTGGATGAACCGGATGAGCTGAATCCGCTAGCGGCCAAAGTGCGTGCCGAGCGCGAGCAATTGGAGCGCGAAGGCATTGCGCCGCAAGCCGCTGCACGCCAGGCGGGCTGGCGCATATTCGGGGCCAAGCCCGGTGCTTATGGCGCCGGGGTGCAAAATGCCATTGATGGGCGGGTGTGGCAGAGCCGCGAGGACCTGGCCGAGGTGTACTTGAACTGGGGCGGTTATGCGTATGGCGGTGCCGATGAAGGCACGGCCGCGCGTGACCAGTTCGCCCAGCGCCTGAGTCAGGTACAGGCCGTGGTGCAAAATCAGGACAACCGTGAGCATGATCTGCTCGACTCTAATGATTACTATCAGTTCCAGGGTGGCATGCTGGCGGCCGTGGAAAGCTTGAGCGGTCAATCGGCGGCCAGCTATCACGGCGACCACAGCCAGCCCGATTTGCCTAAAATCCGTACCCTCAAAGAAGAGCTGAACCGGGTGATCCGTTCGCGTGCCGCCAACCCCAAGTGGATCGAGGGGGTTAAGCGTCACGGTTATAAAGGCGCGTTTGAAATGGCCGCCACGCTGGACAATGTGTTTGCGTTCGATGCCACCACGCATTTGATCGACGATCATCAGTACGCGTTGCTTGCTGATGCCTACTTGCTGGATGGCGACACACGCCAGTTCGTGCAGCAACACAACCCGCACGCCCTGCGCGACATGACCGAACGCCTGCTGGAAGCCCAGCAGCGTGGATTGTGGCGTGAGCCGGGTGAGTACCGCGAGGCGTTGGAAAACCTGCTGCTCGACATTGAAGAAGACTGACTTGGAAATCTGGACATGACTGACACCCCGCACTTTCCACTCTCCGCAGTCGTGGGCGCCGAGGATTTGAAACTGGCGCTGTGCCTGACTGCAATTGACCCCAAGGTCGGTGGCGTGCTGATCGAAGGCCCGCGCGGCATGGCCAAATCGACCTTGGCCCGCGGCCTGGCAGATGTGCTGGCCAGCGGTCAGTTCGTCACGCTGCCGTTGGGGGCTACCGAAGAGCGACTGGTCGGAACCCTCGACCTGGATGCCGCGTTGGGTCAAGGCACGGCGCAGTTTTCGCCCGGCGTGTTGGCCAAGGCCGATGGCGGCGTGCTGTATGTCGATGAAGTGAACTTGCTGGCCGACCACCTGGTCGACGTGTTGCTCGACGTTGCCGCCAGCGGCACCAACGTGGTTGAGCGTGATGGCATATCCCATCGTCACCCGGCGCGTTTTGTGCTGATTGGCACCATGAACCCGGAAGAGGGCGAATTACGCCCGCAGTTGCTCGACCGTTTTGGCCTGAATGTGGTCATGAGCGGGCAGCCGCTACCGGCCGAGCGCGGCGAAATCATTCGTCGGCGTCTGGATTTTGACGCTGATCCGCAAGGCTTTTGCGCCCGCTGGGCCAGCCATCAGGATGCCTTGCGCGCACGGTGTGAGCAGGCCCGCGCATTGCTCGGCCAGATAGCGCTGGATGACCAGACGCTGGCAACCATTACCGAGTGTTGCTTCGCCGCAGGTGTCGACGGCATGCGTGCCGACCTGGTGTGGCTGCGTGCTGCCCGTGCCCATGCGGCCTGGCGCGGCGCCAGCGCAATTGCCCAGCACGACATAGATGCCGTCGCCGAGTTTGCCTTGCGTCATCGTCGGCGAGCGCATGCGGCACAATCGCCAGCCCCGGAGTCGATGCCGCCTCAAACCACAACCGGCAACTCGACTTCCAGCGCAGGGCAAGGGCAGTGGGGCGAGTTGCCAGCCCAGCCACAGGCGGTAGGTGCGCGTCGAGAAATACCCGTCTGGCCAAAAAAGCCTTAGGCATTCGCCCCCTTTCAGCGTTGGGGGCGGGTGCCAAACCCCAAGCCGGAATGTTGAAAACGGGCAAGCAAGGTGCCAGTCGCAGGGGTGCATTGGGTTCAATTGATTGGGTTCAGACACTGCTGCGCGGGCGCCCGCGAACACGCCGGGATTTGGCCTTTAATCAGCGTCAAAGTACGCCGCAGGCCATGTGGCTGGTGATCGTTGATGCTTCGGCTTCAACCCGTCGCCATCAATCGCTGACCGATGCCAAAGGGTTATTGGCCCAGGTGTTTGAACAGGCTTACCGCGAGCGTGCGCTGGTTGCCGTCATGACCGCGAGTGGCAATGTGCCGACCTGGCACGTGAGCGGGCTAAAAGCCTCAAAGACGTTGCACGACTGGCTGACTACTTTGGGGGCGGGCGGCGGCACGCCATTACTGGAGGCGCTGGCTGAGGCGGCGTCCTGGCTGAGCACCCGGCAAAAGCGCCTTGTGAATGAACAGCAGCAGGTGTTGCTGTTCACGGACGGTCGCCTCAAAGAGTGGTCAACACTGCCGCGGATCGAGTGCCCGGGGGTACTTGTCGATATAGAGCGCGGGCCGATCCGCCTGGGCCGGGCCAAGCAAATGGCGACCGGTCTGGGCATGGATTACCGGCACATCGACGAACTCAAAATCGTGTAGGCGCTGACGAGGCACGAAGCAGCGCTCGGGTGCGCAGCAGCCGTAAACCCGAGCACTGCGGTGTGTCTGAACCACCAGATTGATGCTGTTACAACTGCTGCGCGGGCATACGTAGCCTCGCACGACTCATCAGGGCTACAGCCGTATTGATCTGCGCCTTAAGCCGGCATCACCCAAGGTTGCAGCGTGTAGCCGTCATTGCTTAACTCGGCGCGGGTTTGGGCCAGCAGGTTTTCGAGTTGGGCGGCGTCAGCGCAGGCACTGCGGGGGATCTGTTTGCTAACAATACGGGTATTGGTGCGGTCAATGACGCTTAGGCTCAGTTCGCCATGGCCTTCTTGTGCAGCCCAGGCAACGCATTGGAAAGGCTCAAAGGCGTGGCCGGCAATCAAAAGTGCTTCGTTGAAACGGAGCGGGGCGTTCATAAGGTGGTCTCTCTAATAGGCCCATCAAGTGATTAACCGTCGGCTGGGCATACCGTTCGGTTGGTTACTTGTACTGATGACCGATGCCCCCTCTCAGGTCACACAAAGAATCGATTTTTTAAACCTTTTTTAATAAACCTGATTCAGGTCAATTTTTCTGCGTGCTCGAAAACACTCTTTTGAGTGACGGCTAATGCTCTTTGAATGGGTAAAGTTCAATTTGATATTAGGCTTATAAAGAAACGGTACAAGCGCGCGTCAAAGAATGACTACCGTTACCAACAGCTTCTACAACTTACTGTTTCTACAAACCTTTTATTATTTTGGCGCCAAGGAACAGTCATGCTCGAAATGTCCTCATCCCGCCGTCTGTTAGTGGTTGATCCTTGTGATGATTGTCATCAGATACTGCCCGGGCTGCGTACCATCGGCTGGAATGTGGACAGTTGTAATCTGGACGCCGTGTTTGATCGTTCATGTGACGTAGGCTTGCTTCGCCTGCAACCGTTTCACTTGGAGCGCCCTGAAGCCGTCAAAGACATGATCAGCCGCAGCGGCACCGAGTGGATTGCCGTGCTCAGCCCTGAGGTCTTGAAACTGAAGAAAATGGGCGATTTTGTCGGCGAGTGGTTTTTTGACTTCCACACCTTGCCCTTTGACGTATCACGGGTCCAGGTCACGTTGGGGCGAGCGTTTGGCATGGCCCGGTTACGTGGGCAGGGTTTGAGTGCGGTGGCGAGCGCCGGTCATGAGTTACTGGGTGAAAGCCGTACCATTCGTGACCTGCGCAAACTCCTGGGCAAACTGGCACCCACCGAATCCCCGGTGTTGATCCGCGGCGAAAGCGGCACCGGCAAGGAGTTGGTTGCCCGCACCCTGCACCGTCAGTCACAGCGTCACGACAAACCCTTTGTTGCGATCAATTGCGGGGCGATCCCTGAACACCTGATCCAGTCCGAGTTGTTTGGCCACGAAAAAGGTGCGTTTACCGGGGCGCATCAACGCAAGACCGGCCGTATTGAAGCCGCCAACGGCGGTACGTTATTCCTCGACGAAATTGGCGACCTGCCGCTGGAGTTGCAAGCCAATTTGCTGCGTTTTTTGCAGGAAAAACACATCGAACGGGTGGGTGGCAGTCAACCGATTGCCGTGGATGTGCGGGTGTTGGCGGCCACCCACGTCGACTTGGAGGCGGCCATTGTCAATGGGCGGTTTCGTGAAGACTTGTACTACCGCCTCAACGTATTGCAGGTGGAAACCGCGCCTTTACGTGAACGCCATGGTGATCTGGCCATGCTGGCCAATCACTTTTCACACTTCTACAGCCTTGAAACCGGCCGCCGCCCGCGCACCTTCAGTGCCCAGGCCCTGGTTGCGATGGGCAATCATCAATGGCCGGGTAACGTGCGCGAGTTGGCCAACCGGGTTCGGCGCGGTTTGGTGCTGGCGGAAGGGCGGCAGATTGAACCGCCTGACCTGGGCCTTGAAGCGCGCCAAGCGCCCTGCGTGGCAATGGGCACGCTGGAAGAATACAAAGACCGGGCCGAACGCCAGGCACTGTGTGACGTATTGCAACGCCACAGCAATAACCTCAGCGTGGCCGCACGCGTGCTCGGCGTGTCGCGGCCTACGTTTTACCGTTTGTTGCACAAGCACCAGATCCGCTAGGGCGGGGCACAACGAAAAGGCCCGCCGTGTTCACCCACGGCGGGCCTTTTCCATGGGCGTTGGGTTAGAAGTAGTACGGGAATTTCAGGCTGAAAGTGAAGTCGGGCGCGTCTTCGGTCAGGCCGATCGACAGGTTGGGTACGATGGTCAGATTGTCGGTGGCCGCAATGGTCATGCCCACATTGAAATAACCCGCGTTGGCGTCGCTGGTGGTGAGGGTTTGCCAGTCCTGACCCTTGTATTTGATTTTGCTTTTGCTTTGGATCAGGTCAGACACCGAGAACGACATGCTCATTTTCTCGTTCAGAGCAAAGGCGATACCGGCGCCGATCTGGTAGCTGTCACCCAGTTTGACGCTGCCCGGTTGGGTTTGATTGGCCCTGGAGCCGATATCGCTGAAGGAGTCCTCCAGGTTATAGGTGTAGGAGAGTGAGCCGAACAGCACCGCCGGGTCGAAGGTTTTGACCAGTGAGATGCCGGGCGTGATGGACCACACGCCATTACCCGTGGGCAAACTTTCAGGGTAGGAAATGTTGTCGCCACTGCCGCTCGCTTGGACCAGTTTGATGCCGTAGGGGTCTTTACCCGTGGGCGCTTTTACACGCACAGAAAATACCGCGTCGGGGGTGTTGGCGGACTCGTCGAGAAACTTGTAGGCCACGCCGACGTTGACGTCACCCAGGGTCGGGTCGCGGGTGACCGTTTTTTCGGCGGTTTGGGTGGCGTCGCCACCTGCGCCCGCCGATTGAAAGGTCGACTCGCGATAGACCACCGGCACGTTGATGTCGAACTGCCAACGATTATCGAGGTTGTAGCGTGCGGTGAGATCAAGCGTCCAGTTATCGGCCTTGATCCGGTCCAGGTCGATGTTGCCGAGCAGGATCGAGTCGAGCAGCAGCAAGCCGTTGAGGTTTAACTGGCGTGTGTCGTAGCGCGAGTAGGTGACGCCGGTTTCAACACTGAACTTGCCGCCGCCAAAAAAACCACTGGCTTCGTCGTAGAGGTTGGTCACGCTCTGCGCTGGTGCCGAGTCGTCTTTGAGGGCTTGACCGTATGAACTGCCGCTGCCGCCTGCACCGCCGCCGCTGGCTTGTGACACGGTCTGGCCGCGCTTGAGGTCTGCCGGAGACTTGACCAGCCGTTGCGGGGCTGGGGCTGCAGGCTGTTCTTCCACTTGACGTACCCGCTGTTCGAGTACTGCCAGGGCTTTTTGTTGCTGGTCGTAACGTTGACGCAGTTCCAGTAATTCTTGCTTTAGTGTCTCGACATCAACATCCGGGGCTGCCTGTAGCAGCGCGCAGGGAAGCAGAGTGCTCATACATACAACGGCGCGAAAGGTAAACGATCGATGCATGAAATAAGCCGTCCGGGGAAGTCTATTTAGTAGTGCCTCAGCCTAGTTCAATATCCCGCAGCGCGAAGGGCTTTTAGTTGGCTAATGCTGGAATTAAGTCCGTCGGTATTCACCGCGTTGTTACGCAGCACCATATTTAACTGCGTCATGTTATTCACCGCATTACCGCCGCCGAGCAACGTGGTGTTCTGTAAGACCCCGCCTTGAGCGATCTGCTGCAATGTAGTGCCTTGGTTATTGTTGGCGGTAATTGCTAACTGAACCGCGCCGCCGCTTATTGAAACATTCAGGTTGCCCGCCGCATTGTTGAGCTGTACCGGGGCGTTGGCCGTGAGCAATGTACCTTGCTGATTAAGCACTGGCGCCTGATTGCCATAGCTGACATTGATATCGACAGTGTTGTTGGCCCCGTTGTTGTCGCCCGCCGCGCGCACGCTTTGGACCACGCCTTGCCCCGCACCTAGCCCGGCACCGCCCACCACGCTGCCGGTGCCGACGGTGGGCGTGCCGGGACGGCTTTGACCTTGAGTCGAGTAGGTGGTCACGTAGAATTGCGGTGTGACCGAGTTCTGTAAGTGCAGGGAGGTGCTGGCGCCGATGCTGTTGCCCTGGGCGTTGGTCCAGGTGCTGCTCATGACCAGACCGAAACTGACAATGCGTCCGGGCATCACAAACCGCCCGCGCAACTCAGCCAATTCCTGATCCTTCAATTCAATCGGTTTAAACATCGAGTCGGCTTGCGCCTGCAAACAGACGGCAACGCAACTGATTGCCAGCCAATAGTTGATATTCATGTGCCTCTCCCGAAGCGTCCTGCCCCGTGGTCAGTGTGTGCACTTAAAAGAAATCGCTTTGGATAAAACCGAAGTCCAGCAGCTCGGCATCTTTGACCGGGCTGAACCCGTTCAGTGTGTTCTTGGCCGAGAGCGGAACAGGCGGATCACGTAATGCATTGGTTTTGTCGTAGCCGGGGCCAATCACGGCAAACACAATGCCGTTCCAGCCTTTAACAAAATCGTCTTGGGAATAACGCTTATGACCCAGTACCGGGTCGCCGATGTACACCCAGTTGTCCTGTGTGCGTTGCAGCACCACAAAGTGCTTGTAGCCACGAATGTCCAACAGGACCACCACCGGCACGTTGATGTTTTGCAGGTTTTGCGCCGGGATGCGATAACCCCGTGCCCGCATGCCGATGCTTTCGATGTAGCGCTTCATGTCGAGCATCGAAAAGCCTTGGGTACGCACCAGCTCTACGTTCGCATTGACCAGCATGCCCTTGATCACATGGTCTTCATCGACATCCAGCCAGTACGCCTGACGCAGAATCGTCGCCAGTGCGGCGGCGCCACAACTGAAGTCGGTTTTCTGTTCCACCAGGTCAGTGAAACGACGTTCGCGAATGCTCTGCACCGGTTTGTAAATCAGGTTGGCGCCCGGCAACGCAGCCACCGCCATTTGCGCCGCTTGCGCAACACCGGTCAAACACAGCAACACAGCGAGTGCGATGCGTAACATGAGCAGGCCACCTCGAACAAAGAAAGGGCCTCTGATGCAGAGGCCCTTTGAACCGCCGTGTTACATGGCGGTTTTGCTGACGCTGCTGATAGACAGCGAGTTGCTCTGCTGGTTACCCACGCCTGACGCGACGTTGGCACCCACGTTGCCGGAGGTGGATTTAAGCGCATTGGTCATGTTGGAGTTGTTGCTGACCGGTACCCGGGTGGTGGTTGAACCAAAGCTCCACGGGGTGTGGGTGCTGACCGAGCTGAGGTCGTTAACCACGGTCAGGTTGTTGGAGGTCTGCGTCGCTCCGGCACCGGCGGTTGCCAGGTTGCCACCGGACACCGCAATGGCCAGGTTGTTTTTCTGCTGGTTAAGGTCGCCCGCAGCCACGTTTACCCCAACGTTACCCGAGGTGGTGTTGACCGAGTTGTTGAGTGTTGCCCCGTTCTGAGTGCCGTGGTTGTTCACTTTGTTGTAATAGCTGGACTGGCTGGCGCTGGTCAGCGCAGCGCCGGTCCCGAGCACAAAGTTCTGGTCATTGTTGGCGATGGCTGCGGCGTTATCTTGCTGGTTACCGGCACCCGACGCCACGTTGGCACCGATGTTGCCGCTGGTGCTTTTGATCGAATCGTCAACTTTTGCGCTGTTCAGCGTGCCGTTATTGGTGATGTTGTTGTCGTGACTGACTTGCACATCCGCGATCACAGCACTGGCGCCGTTAACTACAGCGGTGGTAGGCGTGGGGGTAGGGGTTGGGTGGCGATCACTGGTGTCCGCTTGAGCGGCCACAGCCATAAGTGCAGCCAGAGCGAAAACCAGTGGTTTAAGAGCCATTGCAGGTTTCATGGTGATTCTCCGTGCTTCATTAGTTTAGTGAGTGTTGGCATTTTTCTAATTGCACTGCGCGTTACCCGAGTCATTGCGCGACCCGTACATTCAGGGTGTTAGCCATGCGGTTCCCCACCCCTGCACTCTGGTTGACTTGAAGCACTCCACGGCTGCCGGTGAAGGCCTGATCGCTGGTAACGACCTGGCGGCTGCCTGTGTTGAGTGCTCCCGTTACCGAGTTTGGTGTCAACGCCACGTTCTGTTGCGCGAGGGCGTTGTCGTCGATGCTTTGCGCCGCTGTACTGATGCTGATCCGCACGGCGTTGACCATTTGATTGTTGGCGCCCGCAGATTGGTTGATCCCCAAAATACCGCTGCCATGACTGAACGAGTCGCCGTTAATACTGACCTGGGCGTCCAGCGCGGGGTCGGCCTGCCCAGTGAGTTGCTGGTTCACCCTGGTGTTGCCCTGCACCTGACTGCCAATGGAAATAGTGCGGGCATTGACTTGTTGCTGCTGGTTGCCGGCAGCCTGGTTGATCATCATGTTGCCGGTGTAACCGGTGCCGGAATTATTGATTTGGGCCTGATTGCTGTCAGCCAGCACGGGGGGGGATGCCAGTAGGGCTAGCACCAGCACAGAGATTTTCACGTTCATTGCCCGCCGCCCAAGGTGGTGAGCGGGCGCATGCCTTGCTCGATACTGCGATTGATCTGGCCCCCGAGATTGGCGCTCGGGCCACCTGAGCCGCCGGCTCGACCACTGCTGGTCAGGCCTGGCATGCCGGTGTGGTCGATCATGCCTGGCAGGTTATGGGTACCGGTGGTGATGGTGCGGGTAATGCTCGAACCCGTGCTGATGCGGGCAAAATCGCCATCGCCCAGTTCGCCTTGGGCCGTCATCGCATTGATCTGTGCTGCAGGGTTGGCGTTGACGACGGTGGGGTTGGGGTCAGGCGGGGCCGGGATACTGCCGACGGCATGCGGGTACACCTGGCGCGTGATAACGATTTCGCCGTTGTCCGCCGCCTGGGCGCTCAGGCAAACGAGTACAGCGCTGAGGCTGCAAGCCGTAAGCGCGTAACGGGTGAGTTGAGTGCGTAAAGTCCCCATGACATCGTTCTCTCTTCAATACGCTGGCCCTGATCAGCGTTGCGAAAGAGAGAGCAGAAGCTGTGCCGCTTTTTCAATTGCGTTTAAAAGCAATGAGTTGTCAGTTGGTGCCAGGGACGCGTCGCCTCCACTGTCTCAATGCTGAGACAGCGGCTCGAGCCTGTAATGGTGGGCGGCGGGTGCTTGGTGCGGGTTTGGCGGCTCCAATAGCCTATGTAACGGCACTGTTACACAGTCGCCTGAATCGCCTGCAGGCCCTGTTAATCAAGGGGGGGTGAGGGCATGGGTGTTTCAGTAGCGGACATATCAGGCGCGGATTTGTGTCAATTGGCCAGTAGCTGGCCCACAGCGTGCAGTGCGCAAGCTTGGCGCTCATCCCAACGCCCGCGAATGATTTGCATGGGTTGACGGTGCTGTTCGAGCCACGTGCGGCTTTGTTCAAAGAATTGCAGGCGCTCGACCAGGCTCGGTTGGCAACGCAGACCGTCGGGCGTCCAGTCCACATCCTCGGGCGACAACAGCAGATGCAGGTCGTAATGACGGCTCAATAATTCAGGTTCAAGCCAGGCCGGGCAGTCGCCGAACAGGGTCTTGCTCCACAGGATATTGCTCAGCAAATGCGTGTCGAGAATCAGCAATTGCGGGCTTTGGGCGCGAGCGGCGTCCTCCCATGCCAATTGACCACGGGCGATGGCCGTAATATCGCCAAGGCAGGTATCGCGAGGGTTTTGCTCCATGAAATAGCGCACATATTCAGCGACCAACAGGCCGCCAAACTGCTGTTGCAACTGCGCCGACAACCAGCTTTTACCGCTTGACTCAGGCCCGGCCAACACCACGACCTTCATGTACGCAGCGCCGGATCAAGACGCCAGTCACGCCAGCCCTGAATCGCAATCACCGTGAACAGGGCGTACAGACCTGCCGTGAGGTACAAGCCCTTGTACACAAATAAACCGACAAATATCACATCGACCACAAACCACAGCGCCCAACACTGCAACCGTTTTTGCGCCATCCACATTTGCGCCACCAGGCTGAAAGCGGTCAGCGCAGCGTCAAGCCACGGCTGCGCGGCGTCGGTCCAGTGCGCCATGGCGGCGCCCAGAGCCAGACTGCCCACGGCGCCGATGGCCAGCCCCGTGGCGACCTGGCGCGTGTTGAGCGCCGTCACTTGACGACCTTGGTGTTGTGCGCCAGCACGTGTCCACTGCCACCAGCCATAGAGTTGCAATGCCGCATAAATGACTTGCAGCAGCATGTCGGAATAGAGCTTCACCTCGAAGAAAATCCAGCTATAGAGCAACACCATGACCAGCCCGATGGGCCAGCACCAAGGGTTTTGTTTGACTGTCAACCAGACGGCAATGACGCCGAGTGCGGCGGCAAACAGTTCAAGCCCTGACATGGGGGTTCCTTGGGGGGAGAGAGAAGGGCGAGGATTGTAACCTCAGGTGCGCTCGTTGTGGTCGTCGGCAACGACAAACATCCCGTAGGGGAGGAGGCCGATCTGCCCACGCCTCCAGGGGAGGCGGCGAGCAGGTGCCGGGCTGGCCGAACGCAGCTTAATGCACGATCTGTGCAAGAAAGGCCTTGGCGCGCGGACTTTTCGGCGCACTGAAGAAGTCGTTGGGCGGCGAGTCTTCGATGATCATGCCACCGTCCAGAAACAACACGCGCTCGGCCACCTGGCGGGCGAAGCCCATTTCGTGGGTCACGCAGAGCATGGTCATGCCGCTGCCTGCCAGGTTAACCATCACGTCGAGCACTTCGCTGACCATCTCCGGGTCCAGCGCTGAGGTGGGCTCGTCGAACAGCATGATTTTCGGCTCCATGCACAAGGCTCGGGCAATCGCCACGCGCTGTTGCTGGCCGCCGGAGAGCTGGCTGGGGTATTTATCGGCCTGGCTGGCGATGCCCACTTTGGTCAGAAAATGCTGTGCCAGCTCGGTGGCTTTTTTTCGCGACAGACCGCGCACCGACATCGGCGCGAGAATGCAGTTGTCGAGCACGCTCATGTGCGGGAACAGGTTGAAGTGTTGAAACACCATGCCGATTTGACTGCGCACGTTGGCGGCTTCGCGGGTGGTGTGCGACAGGTCGGTGTCGTTGATCAGGATGCGGCCCTGTTCGGCAATTTCCAGACGGTTGATGCAGCGAATCAGGGTGGACTTGCCCGAGCCTGAAGGGCCGCACAGGACGATGCGTTCACCTTCGCGCACCTTGAGGTCGATCCCTTTGAGCACATGAAAGGCGCTGTAGTACTTGTTCAGTCCAGCAATATCCACCACCACCTTGCGGGTGTCGGTAGATGGAGACACGGGCGTGTGAACGTAAGCAGGTTGTGCATGCATTGTGTGTCTCCAGTGATCAGTAAAAGCGCTCGGCGCTATAGGGCGTCGGATCGGTGAACGGGTACTCGCCGGTCATCATTTCGGCCAGCAGGCGGCCTGTCACCGGGCCGAGTGTCAAGCCGTGATGGGCATGCCCAAAGTTGAACCACAACCCTTTATGCCGGCTGGCCGGGCCAATCACCGGGCACATGTCCGGCAGGCACGGGCGCCGACCCAGCCACGGCTCGGGGTCCAGTCGTTCGCCCAGCGGGTAGAGGCGCTGCGCGCGCTCTTCGCAGCGGCGCAACTGGATCTCGTTGATCGGGTCGTCGCTGTCAGCAAACTCAATACCGGTGGTCAGGCGAATCCCGCCAACCATCGGTGCCAGCACATACCCCCCCACTGAATCCAGAATCGGGTGCTGCATGGTGTACCCGTCCTTGGCAGCGTAGTGCATGTGGTAACCGCGCTTGATCGCCAGCGGAATGCGATAACCCAGCGGCTCAAAAATATCGCGTGCCTGCGGGCCCAGGGCTACCACGGCTTCGTTGGCCACAATCAAACCTTTGTGGCTGTCTACCTGCCATTGTCCGGCCGTAGGGCGCAGGCTGCTGGCGTCACCAATCACAAAGGTGCCGCCGCGCTTGATAAACAGCTCGGCGTAGCCGCGGGTCAGGCCGCCGGGATCGCTCACGGTTTTGGGGTCGAGCCAGTGAATGCCGCCGACCACATCCTCATGCAGCCCGGGTTCAAGCGCATGGATTTGCTGTTGGCCCAGCACGCGGTAATTGAGTGCGTATTGCACGAGCGCCACGGCATCTCGCTGGGCTTTTTCAAAGTCGGCCCGGGTGCGATAAACCTCGACCCAACCACTGTCGTGAATCAGTGCACTCATGCCTGCAGGCTCTGCCAGCAGGTCATGTTCGCTGACGCAGCGTTCAATCAGCGGCAACATAGCCCGGGTGGCTTTGGCCAGGCCTTTGTCGCTGGATTGGCGCCAATACTGCATCAGCCACGGTCCGGCTTTGGGTAGGTGCTTAAGGCTGTAGCGCACGTCCGACTGTTGGTTGAGACCATAGCGCAGCAAGCGTGAGATTTCGCGTGGGAACGAGTAGGGGATAACACTGGCGCGTTCAATCAGCCCGGCATTGCCGTGGCTGGTACCGCTGCCGGGCTGAGCACGGTCGAGCAGCACGACGTTGCGGCCTCTGGCCTGGAGTTGCAACGCGGTGCTGACGCCGATAATGCCGGCTCCCAGAACGATGGTGTCGCAATGCATAAACAAATCCTTGAGACGAGGGCCGTGTTCGCAGCCCGAACAATGGGCTTACTGCAAATGACGGCCGAGGCGGCCTTCGATCAGTTTCAAGGTGCGGCGCACCACTTCCACGATCAACAGATAGAGCACGGCGGCCCACAGGTAGACCTGAAAGTCGAAGCTGCGCGAAAACACCATCTTGGTCACGCCCATCAGGTCATAAATGGTGACCAGCGAGGCAATGGCACTGGCTTTGATCATCAGGATCAGTTCATTGCCCAGCGGACCGATGGCCACCAGCAACGACTGCGGCAGGACGATTTTGCGAAAGGTGGTCCAGCGCGACAGGTTAAGCGCCTTGCAGGCTTCACGCTGCCCTTGTGCCACGGACAGGATGGCGCCGCGCAAGATTTCGGCCTGGTACGCCGCCGTGTTGAGGGTGAACGCCAGTAAGGTGCACAGCCACGCATCGCGAAAGAACCACCACAGGCCCACGTCTTGCCACAGGCTCTTGAACGAGCCGAGGCCGTAATACAGCAAAAAAAGTTGTGCCAGCAGGGGCGAGCCGCGAAAAAAGTACACGTAGGCGCCGGTGAAACTGCGCAAGAAACGGCTGTTGGACAATCGGCCCAGCGCAATCAACAGGCCGAGCACGGCACCCAGGGTGAATGAAATGGCCACCAGTTTGCTGGTTACCAGCAATCCGTCGATAAAACGCGGGCCATAGCGTTCCAGCAAGTCGGGGCTGAGAAACATGTTTTGCAGTTCCGTCAGGCTCATGGCTGCACGCTCCGCTGATGGCGGTTGAAATGGCGCTCAAGAAAGGCAAACAGGCGCCCCGAGATGGCTGAAAAAAACAGATAGATAAAGCACGCCACGCTGTAGAAGAGCATGGGCTCTTTGGTCACGCTGACGGCCAGGTTGGTTTGACGCATCAAATCGACCAGTGCAATGGTCGACACCAGCGACGTGTCCTTGAGCAGCGACAGCCAGTTGTTCGACAGGCCGGGCAAGGCAATGCGTGCCAGTTGTGGCAACACGACTTTACGAAACGTGGTGAAGGGCGACAGGCCCAGCGCCGAGGCGGCTTCGAACTGGCCTTTAGGGACGGTTTTGAACGCTCCCAGCCAGATTTCACTGGAGAACGCAGCAAATACCAGGCTGAAGGCGATCATGGCGGCGACGAAGGTGTTGATCGTAAATTGCGTGTCGTAGCCCATCAGCGCCAGGATCTTTTGCGCAGCGATCTGGCAGCCGTAGTAAATGATCAGCAGCGTCAGCAGTTCTGGCAGCCCGCGAAACACGGTCGAAAAGGTTGTCGCCCAAGCGCGCATCCAGCGGTTTTTGGAGCGTGCGGCCACCGCCACCACCAGGCCCAGAGGTAAACCAATGGGCAGGCAGCTCAAGGCCAGGGCAATGGTCACCAGCGAGCCGGCAAGCAGTGCCGAGCCCCAGCCACCACTGGCAAATGAAAGCAGAGAAAGTTGATCGAGCATGCTCGAATCCCCGGGCAAAATCGGGCCGATATTCAGCCGCTGCGCACACAGGGTGCGCAGGGCAAGGTAATGGGCGGGATGCCCTTAATACAGGGCAGGCAACTTAATAAATGTCGAAGTCGAAGTATTTGCTGGAGATCTTTTTGTAAGTGCCGTCAGCCACGATCTCGTCCAGCGCTTTGTTGAAACGCTCGCGCAGTTCGGTGTCTTGCTGGCGCACGGCAATGGCAGCGTCGGCCATCGTGCCGTCGACATCGCCAATAATCTTGCAGCAATCTTTTCCGGTTTTATTGACCCACTCCAGCAGCGGGAATTTATCGGCAATCACCACGTCAACACGCTCGTTGGCCAGTTCGCTATTGGCCTCATCCAGGGTTGGATAGAGTTTGAGATCCGCGTCTTTGTAGTGCTCCTCGGCATAGATGCTTTGGGTTGCAGCGCTCTGTGCACCGACGACCTTGCCTTTGAAATCACTCTGGGCATCGGTAATCGGCGAATCTTTTGGCACCGCGATCGACAGCGGGGTGCGGTAATAGTGATGGGTGAAGGCGATTTTCTGTTTACGCTCTTCGTTCACAATCATCGAGGCCACAATGGCGTCGTACTTTTTTGCCATCAGGCCGGCGATGATGCCGTCCCAATCCTGTGCCACCAGGGTGCACTCGGCTTTCATGCGCTCGCACAGCGCCAGGGTGATGTCGACGTCAAAACCGTGCAGCGTGTTGTCTGAGTCAACGTAGTTAAACGGAGGGTAGGCGCCTTCCGTGGCGATTGTCAGTTTATCGGCCCAAGCGTTGGACGCTGCGGCCACAACCATTGCACATGCACTGGCAAAGCGAATGACATTGTTCATCTAGCACCTCGTTTTATTGTTTTGTGCCGGGTGAGGAGGTGTAGCCCACGAACTCGTTGTGCAAGGCCGCGGTTGCCTCAAGACGTTTTTCAACGTCGGGTCCCAGTTGTTTACACACTTCATTGACCAGCAAATGCACCAGCGACAGCATGGCTGCCGTGGATTCCCAGAACAGATTGAATTGGCTGGGTACGCGAAACACTTCATCGGCGTAGGCGTCGGCCCAGTCGCAAAAGGTGTCCGTCACCAGCGTTACCGCAATGCCCGCTTCACGCGCCTTGCGGCACAGGTGCTGGGCATGGCGCGAGTAGCGCCGGGCCTCAAACACCACCAGTGCGCAATCATTGGCGGGGGATAACAGCACATCGGCGTAATGCCCGGCGGCGCCATCCACCAGGTGCACGCCATCGCGCAGGTATTGCAGCAAGTGCGCCATAGAGGCGGCGATCCCGCGTTCGGTCTGAAAACCGGCAATAAACACGTTGCGCCGCGTGGCCAGGCGCTGGCTGACGGTTTGCCATTCGCGCGTCAGGCTGTGTTCGTAGACCTTGACCAGCGCGCCGACTTCCAGCTCAAAGCTGCGTGGCAGTGCCTGCGGGCTTTGGCTCGATTGCTGGCGGAACTCTTGCAGGCGATCACCGACCAGCCAGGGACCATCGCCCAAGTCGTCTCTAAGGTCGTTTTTCAGTTCTTTGAAATGGCTGTAACCCAGTGCGCGGCAGAAACGCCCGACGCTGGATTCGCTGACGCCCAGTGTGCTGGCGATGTCGGCGGCGGTTTGGAAAGGCAGCGCGTAAAGGTTGGCCAGCATGTAGCTGGCAATCGCCCGGCCCGAAGGCGCGGCGGTTGACAGACTGCTTTCCAAACGTTGTTTGATCGACTGACTCACGGCTGTTTTCCTGTTTTTATTTCAGCGCGTTGCAGAAAGTGAATGTTTTCTGTCATTAAGTCAACAATTGACAGATATCTGTCACCGCCGGATAGTTGGCCCCACAATAACAACTCGATTGGAGCGCCCGCATGTCTCAGTCCGCCTCTTCCGCGCAGGCCGTGGAATCGCTGTCTCTGGATCAACTGACCACTTTGTTGCAGCAGATTTTTGAACGCCACGGCACCTCGACCGCCGTTGCCAGGGTGTTGGCCGACAACTGCGCACGGGCACAACGCGATGGTTCCTACAGCCATGGCGTGTTTCGCATCCCGGGCTATTTGTCGTCACTGGCCAGTAATTGGGTGGATGGGCAGGCCACCCCCAAGGTAGAAGACGTGGCTTCAGGCTTTATCCGGGTAGACGCGGCCAATGGCTTCGCCCAACCTGCGCTGGCAGCCGCACGTGCGCTGTTGGTCGAAAAAGCCCGCAGTGCCGGGATTGCGGTGTTGGCCATTCGTAATTCGCACCACTTTGCCGCGCTCTGGCCCGACGTTGAGCCGTTCGCCGAAGAAGGTCTGGTGGCGCTGAGCGTGGTCAACAGCATGACCTGCGTGGTGCCGCACGGTGCGCAAAAGCCGTTGTTCGGCACCAACCCTATCGCATTCGCTGCGCCACGCGCCGATGCCGATCCCATCGTGTTCGATCTGGCCACCAGCGCCATCGCCCATGGCGATGTTCAAATTGCTGCGCGTAAAGGCCATGAGCTGCTTGCGGGCATGGGCGTGGACCGTCGCGGTGAACCGACACAAGACCCCAAAGCCATCCTTGACGGCGGCGCGCTGCTGCCGTTTGGCGGGCACAAGGGGTCGGCGCTGTCGATGATGGTGGAGTTGCTGGCCGCGGCGTTGACTGGCGGTAACTTTTCGTTCGAATTTGACTGGTCCAAGCATCCGGGGGCGCAAACACCGTGGACCGGGCAGTTGCTGATTGTGATTGATCCCGGCAAATCGGGCGGCAACAGTTTTGCGCAACGCAGCAGCGAACTGGTGCGTCAGATGCAAGCCGTGGGGCTTGAACGCCTGCCGGGTGATCGTCGCTTCAAGGAACGGGCCAAATCGCTGCTTGCGGGCATTCCGTTGGCAGCGGACGAACTGGCCAGGCTGCGCGCGCTGGCGCAATAACGGCTGGCGGCAGCTAACGCGCAGCGGACTCAACAGCCCGCAGCTGTGGCCGATGTCCGCATACCTGCCGATCAGCAAAGAAGCACCGGCCTACCCGCAACGGGCACTCGACAAAGGCATTGAAGGGGATTGCGCGGTGGAATATTCGGTCACCCCACAAGGCAAGGTCGAAAACCCCAAGGTGGTCGGCAACGGCCACCCGATGTTTAGGTGTCCCTCGCTGTTGGCGGCCGCCCCCTTTCGAGATCAACCGCGCGTGGTGGATGGGCAGGCCGTGAGCGTGCCGGGCGTTCGCAACACCGTCCACTACACAATTCAGTAGTGCATCACGCCCCAAGCTGACAAACATCAAAGCCCGAGCCTCGATCCTGACCTATGCTGCAGGCGATTTTATGCATGAGGAGATGACCATGAATGCGCCTGCAACCACCCCGGAGCCGACGACGGCGAAATTGAAATTGCCCTTGGGTCTCGTGATTGCTGTTCTGGTCATGGTCGGCATTTTGTTGCTGCCACTGCCGGCAGATTTACCGGTCGCAGGGCACCGTATGCTGGCGATTCTGGCCTTTGCGGTGGTGGTCTGGATCACCGAAGCAGTGTCTTACGAAGCCAGTGCGATCATGATCACGTCGCTGATGGCGTTTTTGATCGGTATGGCGCCGACCCTGGACGATCCGTCCAAACTGTATGGCACCTCGGCCGGGATCACGATGGCCCTGACCGGCTTTTCTAATGCCGCACTGGCGCTGGTGGCGGGTGCGCTGTTTATTGCGGCGGCCATGACCCATACCGGTCTGGACCGGCGCATCGCGTTGGTGACGCTGTCCAAAATCGGTACCAGTACCCGGCGCATTCTGCTGGGAGCTATCGCCGTCACCATTTTGCTCAGCCTGGTGGTGCCCAGCGCCACGGCGCGCAGTGCCTGCGTGGTGCCGATCATGATGGGGGTGATTTTGGCGTTCGGTGTGGACAAACGTTCCAACATCGCCGCCGGGATCATGATTGTGGTCGCGCAAGGTACCAGCATCTGGAACGTGGGGATTCAAACGGCGGCGGCGCAAAACCTGCTGACCGTGGGCTTTATGGACAAGATGCTGGGCGCACGTGTGAGCTGGATCGACTGGCTGATTGCCGGGGCGCCGTGGGCGATCATCATGTCAGCGGTGTTGTTGTTTGTGGTGCTTAAAATGCTGCCGCCTGAAAGCGACAGCATTCCGGGCGGTAAGGAAGCGGTGGAGCAATCATTGCGTGAATTGGGGCCGATGACGGGCCCGCAAAAACGCTTGATGGCGGTGTCCATTGCTCTGTTGCTGGCGTGGGCGACCGAGGGCAAATTGCACAGCTTTGACACCACCTCGACCACCTATGCGGGCCTGGTTTTCTTGCTGTTGCCGCGGTATGGGGTGATGACCTGGAAAGACGTGCAATCACGTATTCCGTGGGGCACGGTGATTGTATTCGGGGTGGGCATCAGCCTGGGGACTGCGCTGCTCACTACCCAGGCCGGGCAATGGCTGGGCGTGCAGGTGGTGGCGCACACGGGGCTTGATCAGGTCGGGCCGCTGGGGATCTTTGCGATTCTGGGTGCGTTCCTGATTTTGATTCATTTGGGATTTGCCAGTGCAACCGCGCTGACCTCGGCTTTATTACCCATTTTGATTGCAGTGCTGCAAACCTTGCCGGGTGAGTTCAATCGGCTGGGCATGACCATGCTGCTGGGTTTTGTAGTCAGTTATGGCTTTATTTTGCCGATCAATGCGCCACAAAACATGGTGTGCCTGGGCACGCAGACCTTCACCGCCAAACAATTTGCCAAGGTGGGTTTGATTGTTACCGCTGTGGGGTATGTGTTGATGCTGGGCTTTGGCGCGACGTACTGGAAGTGGTTGGGGTTGATGTAAAGCCTGCGGCAGCGTCTAGCGTCTAGCGTCTCTTTTCGCCGCTGCCGAAGGCTGTGCCCGGCGGCTGGGCGGTCGTAAAACATGCCGCCCGGTACATCCGAGATACAGTGCAGCGTTCAGGTTTGTGATTGCTGCGCAATCTGGCGATGCATTGGGCAACGGCTACAAGAATGTGGGTAACCGTTTAACTGCCACCTTCGCTGCGCCCGCCGCTGCTGACTTCTGCCGGTACGTTTTCGCCTGCCATGCGTTTGCGGAACAACGAGGTACGTGCGAGCAGCAACGTAGTGACCGGAACGGTGATGGACAGCAAAATCGGGATCAGCCAGGCGTGCAGTACCGGTGTGGATTTAAGCGCCGAGAAGTACAGGATCGAGGCCAGTGCCACGCCCCAGGCACCGATGGTGGATGCCAGCGCAGGCGGGTGCATGCGCTGGAAGAAGTCCTTGAGGCGTAACAAGCCGATGGCGCCGCACAGGGCGAACAGGCTGCTCAGCACCAGCAAGACCGCTACCGGTATTTCAATCCACAGGGATAACTCGCTGATTGAATTCATTCGATCACCTCACCGCGCAGCAGGAATTTGGCCAGCGCAAACGATCCGACAAAGCCAAACAGCGCTATCAGCAGTGCACCTTCAAAGTACGTGTCACTGGCATAGCGAATACCTAGCACCAGCATCATCAACATGGCCACGATGTACAGGTAGTCCAGTGCAAGGACCCGATCTTGTGCAGAGGGGCCTTTGAACAGCCGGATCAGTGTCAGGACCATGGCCAGGCTGAAAACGAACAGGCTCAGCAAAATCGCATTGGAGAGCAGGGCACTCATTCAAAGATCTCCATCAGTGGGCGCTCGTATGAGGACTTGAAGTGCTCAATGAAGTGCGCTTCATCGTCCAGATCGAACACGTGCAACAGCAGGATACTGCGGTCCAGTGCCAGTTCCGACCAAATAGTGCCCGGTACGACGGTGGTAATCATCGACAAGGCTGCCAGGCCGTTGGCGTCACGCAGATCCAGCGGGATTTTGATAAACCGGGATCGTGGTGGTCTTTTGCCCGCATTCAAGACACCCCACGCAACCGCGATGTTAGAGACGATAACGTCACGCCCCACGAGAAAGAACAGTTTGATGATCACGCCGGGGCGCCGAATGCGGATCGGCAGCGGGCGCAGCGGAGCCATCATCAGCGGCGCCAAAAACCCCAGGGCCGCCCCCAGCAGTAGATTGCCCGCGCTTAAGGACAAGTTCAGCAGTAACCACAGTAACCACAATGCCAGTGACAGCCAGGGCGCAGGGAACAGGCGCTTCATGGTTGCACCTCTTGCATGGCCGCTTTCGATTCAGGACTGAGCACAGGGCGTGAACCCATGACCGCCATGACGTAGCGCTCGGGGTTATTCAGCGTGTCTGCCGCGGCCTGGGTATAGCGCAATAGGGGTTCAGCCTTGAAGGTCAGCACGAGGCACAGCCCCAGCAGCACCACAATAGGAATGCACTCATAGCGGCGCAACAGAGGGGATGGCCGCTCAAGAGGTGTCCAGAAACGCTGAATACCCAGGCGCGAGAAGCCAATCAGCGACGCCAGCCCGGAAAGAATCAACAGTGCCAGCAGACACCACGCGGCGGTAGAAACAGGTGCGTCACTGGCATTGCCCAGTCCGATCGGGTTGAGCAGGGCGTTGAGCAGGCTCAGTTTGCCAATGAACCCGGACAGTGGCGGCATGCCGATAATCAGTAGCGCGCAGGCAATGAAGCTCAAGCCCAGGAAGGCCATGGTCCAGGGAATGATTTGCCCCACCACGGCTTTTTGTTCGTCGTCCAGGTTGGTGCCACGCGGCGGATTGAGCGATTCCATCAAACTGGGCAGTTGCCCGACGTCATCTTCAAGGAGCATTTCATTTGAAGAACGTGAACGTTCGATCAGTTCAGCCAAGAGGAACAGGGCACTGAGGGCCAGGGTGGAGCTGACCAGGTAAAACAGTGCAGCGGCCGTGAGGTTGGGCTGTGCAAAGCCCACCGCCGACAGCAGAATCCCTGCCGAGACCAGAATGCTCAAACTGGCTAGGCGTTCGAGTCGTTGTGCGGCCAGAATGGCGATGGCGGCACACACAATGGTGGCCATGCCGCCGTAGATCAGCCAGTCACTGGCAAAGTACGCCGAAGCGCCCGCCTGACCTGAAAAAAGCAGGGTCCAGAGGCGCAGAACGGTATAGATGCCGACCTTGGTCATGATGGCAAATAGCGCAGCGACTGGCGCACTCGCAGAGGAGTAAGCCGGGACCAGCCAGAAATTCAACGGCCACATGCCGGCCTTGGCTAAAAAGGCGACTGCCAAAATGGCCGCTCCGGCGTGCAGCAAACCACGGTCGGCTTCAGGCACCAGCGGGATTTTCAGCGCCAGATCGGCCATGTTCAGCGTGCCGGTGACGCCGTATATCAGGGCCGCGCCAATCAGGAACAAAGAGGAAGCCAGCAGGTTGATCGAGATGTAATGCAAGCCCGCAGACACGCGGGCCTTGCCCGAGCCATGCAGCATCAGCCCGTAAGAGGCGGCCAGCAACACTTCAAAGAACACGAAGAGATTGAACAGGTCTGCGGTCAGAAACGCACCGTATAACCCCATCAACTGGATCTGGAACAGAGCATGGAAACTGGCACCGGCCCGGTCCCATCGCGCCATCGCGAACAGCAGCGCGCAACTGGCGATCACCCCCGTCAGAACCAGCATCAAGGCGGACAGGCGATCGACCACCAGCACAATGCCAAACGGCACCTGCCAGTTACTCGGTAAATAGACGCCAATCGAAGCCGGTGCGCTTTGTTGCTGGGTCCAGAGCAACAAGGTGACAGAGATGGCCAAGCCAATCAGGGTCGACACCAGGTTGATTCGGGCCTTCATGGGGCGGTGCTTTTCACCCAGTAGCAACATGCACGCGGCGGTGAGCAGCGGTAGCAGGATGGGCGCAATAATCAGATGCGGCATCAGGTTCATTCTTTAGGCTCCCGGCCATCCACGTGGTCGGTACCGGTCAGGCCCCGCGAAGCCAGCAAGACCACCAGAAACAGCGCGGTCATGGCAAAGCTGATAACGATTGCAGTGAGCACCAGTGCCTGTGGCAATGGGTCGGTGTAGTTGAGCAAGTCTTGCGGGACGCCGTCCTTGATCACCGGTTCTTTGCCGATGAACAGGCTGCCCATGCTGAAAATGAACAGGTTGACCCCGTAAGACAGCAGGCACAGGCCCATGACCACCTGAAAGGTACGAGGGCGTAGCACCAGCCAGGTGCCAGAGGCCGCGAGCACCCCGATAGCAATAGCAATGACTTCTTCCATCAAGCGGCTCCTGTCTTGGATTGTGCAGCGGCTTGCTGGCTTGGACGGTGCGCCCGTACTGACTGGTGAGCGAGCGCAGTGAGAATCAGCAACGTAGCGCCCACCACAACGGCGTAGACGCCGATGTCGAAGAACAATGCACTGGCCACGTGGATATCACCCAACACCGGCAAGCTGAAGTGCGCGGTGTGAGTCGTCAGGAACGGGTAGCCAAAACCGATCGCCCCCAAGCCGGTGACGGTGGCGAACAACAAGCCTGTACCCATCCAGCGCAGCGGTCGCAGACTCATTTGAGCTTCAACCCACTGCGTACCGGCAACCATGTATTGCAGGATAAACGCTACCGACATCACCAGCCCTGCGACGAAACCGCCGCCCGGTTGGTTGTGCCCACGCATGAACAAATACATCGACACCACGAACGCGATGGGCAGCAACAGGCGCACCAGCACCGCAGGCACCATCATGAAGCCCAGCGCAGTGTCACTGGCGCTGCGCGGGTTCACCAGGTCGGTGACCACGTCCTTGGCCAGCAGACGCTGCTGGGCGGGCAGCTCCATGCTCTCTTTGGGAGGGCGGAAGCGGCGCAGTAAGGCGAACACAGTCAGGGCAACGGCCACCAGAACGGTGATCTCTCCCAGGGTGTCAAAGCCCCGGAAGTCCACCAGCATCACATTCACCACATTGCTGCCCCCGCCTTCAGGCAGGGCGCGACTGAGGTAGAACGAGGAAATGTCGTTAGGGGTCTGGCGGGTCAGCATCGCGTAAGACAGCAGGGCCATGCCGCCACCCACAACGGCAGACAGCAGCAAGTCACGCAGGCGACGAATGCGCGCCTTACGCAATGAGCTGGGCAGTGGCGAGACTTCTTCGATCCGGCGTGGCAACCAGCGTAAACCAAGCAAAATCAGGACGGTCGTCACGACTTCGACCACCAGTTGGGTCAGGGCCAGGTCGGGCGCCGAGAACCAGACGAAGGTCACGCACGTCACCAGACCACAGACGCTGACCATGGTCAGGGCCGCAAGACGGTGATACTTGGCTTGCCAGGCGGCGCCCAGTGCACAGGCAATGGCCATCAACCACAGGGTGACAAACACGATTGAGCCCGGGATTTTGGGGCGGTCGCCCCAGCTCAGGCCGCTGTAGATCAGTGGGATTAAACCGGCAATCACGGCCGCCAATACCAAGAGGAACAGCTGGCTTTGCAGGCGTTGGGTGCTGATGCGACGCTCCATACGCCGTGCCCCGCGCATGATGACGACCAGGCTGCGCTCGAAGAAACGCTTGCCACTGAAGTAGCGAATCAACGGCGGAAGGGCAAAACGATCGAGTTTGAGCTGTTTGCGCAGCAGCACGTAGAGCAGGATGCCCCCCGACATGGCAATCAGGCTCATGATCATTGGAGCATTGAGGCCATGCCAGATGGCCAGGCTGTACTCGGGCAGTTCGCCACCCACGACGGGTTGCGCGGCGGCAGCAAGCAGCGGGCCTACGGTTTGCGCCGGGAAGATGCCGACCATCAAGCAGGTGAATACCAGCAGCTCTACCGGGGCGCGCATCCAGCGCGGCGGCTCGTGCGGTGTGTGCGGCAGGTCAGTCGCGGGTGGGCCGAAGAACACATCGACCGTAAAGCGCAAGGCGTAGGCCACGCTGAACGTACCGGCAACGGTCGCGATGACAGGCAGTGCGATTTCAACCCATTTTGTGGAGTTGATGAACACGGTTTCGGCGAAGAACATTTCTTTGGACAGAAAACCGTTGAGCAGGGGGACACCCGCCATCGAGGCGCTGGCGACCATGGCCAGCGTCGCCGTATACGGCATCAGCTTGAACAGGCCACTGAGCTTGCGAATGTCTCGCGTGCCGCTTTCGTGGTCGATGATGCCTGCGGCCATGAACAATGACGCTTTGAAGGTGGCGTGATTGAGGATATGGAAGACAGCAGCGACAGCGGCCAATGGACTGTTCAGGCCCAGCAGCAAGGTGATCAGGCCCAAATGGCTGATGGTCGAGTAGGCGAGCAGACCTTTGAGATCGTTTTGGAACATGGCGCAATAAGCACCTAATACCAAGGTGCAGGCCCCCGCACCACTGACGATCCAGAACCATTGTTCACTGCCCGAGAGCGAAGGCCACAGCCTTGCCAACAGAAAAACCCCGGCCTTGACCATGGTTGCCGAATGCAGGTAAGCCGAAACGGGGGTGGGTGCCGCCATTGCGTGAGGCAGCCAGAAATGAAACGGAAATTGTGCGCTTTTGCTGAGGGCGCCGATCAGTATGAGTGTGAGCAGGATTGGATAAAGGCTATGGGCGCGAATTTGATCGCCCGCTGCCAGCACGGCATCCAGATCATAGCTGCCGACGACATGGCCGAGCAGCATGACGCCTGCCAGCAGGCACAGTCCCCCCGCGCCGGTGACCATCAACGCCATGTAGGCGCCGCGTCGAGCATCTGAGCGATGGTGCCAGTAACCAATCAGCAAGAATGAAAAGAGGCTGGTGAGTTCCCAGAAGAACACGATTTGAATCAGGTTGCCTGACAACACCAGACCGAGCATCGCGCCCATGAACGCCAGGAAAAACGCGAAAAAGCGCGGTACAGGGTCTTCGGGGGACATGTAGTAGCGGGCATACAGCGACACCAGGGTGCCGATGCCCAGCACTAAAATCGAGAACAGCCAGGCAAACCCGTCCAGACGCAGAACAAAGTTCAAGCCGAGACTGGGCAGCCACATGAACTCTTCACGTATCACGCCCCCGTGGGCGATTTGCGGATAGAGCATAGCGACTTGAATGGTGCCAACAAGTGCAATCAGACCGGCCAACAGTGATTCACTGTTGCGCGCGTTGTGCGGCAAAACAGCCGCCAGACAGCTGCCGATAAAGGGCAGAAGCAGTAGAACTATCAGGGACATAGGCTTCTAATCTGCAGGAGTTTGTGAGCGATCATACGTGGCGAGCAGGGGATCACCAACAGCCATGCTGCGGCTCAATCCTACAAAATGTGTACAAACCGTTGAAGGGTTTGCCCAACTTCATCCTTGTATGAGCGCTCCCGAGTATGAGTATTTACGTTGTGTGTCAGAGAACTGGAATCAGTCGCAGGCTTTATCGCCTTGCTTCTCGTCAGGTTCCTCGATTGTTTTACCCTTTGTTTTTAACTCACTCACGATCACTGCTGCAACAATCAATACTGCGCCAAGCAATGCAATACCGGGCAATCGCTCACCGGCAAGACGTCCGGCGATACCGGCCCACACCGGCTCGCCCGCATAAATGAGGGTAGCGCGTGTCGGAGAAACGCTCTTTTGTGCCCAATTCATTGCAAGCTGTATCACGGCGCTGGCGGCACCGAGGCCCACAGCACTGATTAATAATAGCCACGAAAAATCCGGAACGGCTTCTTGAGTCGGAACGGTCAGGATAAACGCCAGAATGGAGGCTGTGCTTAATTGCACCACTGTTACGCGTCGGACATCGACTTTACCGGCGTAAGCACTGATCAGAATAATCTCGGCCGCTATGGCGACAGCACTGATTAGTGTGGCGATCTCCCCGGAGCTAAAGTTTAGCGATGCGCCGCTGGGCCCAGACAGCAGCATCAACCCTGCAAATGCCAACATGATCCCCAAACTTGGCATCAGGCCAGGGCGACGTCCCAGCACCAACCATTGCAGCAGCGGTACAAAAGGGACGTAAAGCGCGGTAATAAAGGCCGACTGGCTACTTGGGATGCTTTGTAAACCAATCGTTTGCAGGCCATAACCCAGCATGATCGCCACGCCGATAAACATCCCTGCCTTGAGTTCGAACAGTGTTATGCCGCGCAAACTGCGCAATGAAAAAAGCGCGACCATGACGGCTGCCGCTGCAAAGCGCAGGCCTACAAAAAACAGGGGGCCGCTGGACGTCAGGGCGTTTTGCACCAGTAGAAAGGTTACCCCCCAAACCATGGTAATCAGGATCAGCACGCATTCAGCTTTGCTGAGGCGTGAAGTTAAAGGTTGCAGACTAAAAGCTTTCAAAGATGTCACGACCTTGCACGTTACGGGGAGGGCGACGCACAATGCGCCAACGCTGAGCAGTATACTGCGCAGTCCCATGAGGTGAGCAATATAGTGCCCAAAGAAAATTCACAGCGTGCTTCGGTTCTCCAGCACGTCAGTCAAAACGTTCGACGCCTGAGATTGCTCGCGCAGCTTAGCCAAAGCGCGCTTTCCGACTTGTCCGGCGTGAGTCGGCGCATGCTGGTTGCCATAGAGGCGGGCGAGAAAAATGTCAGTCTCAGCACTCTGGATCGAGTGGCTGAAGCCCTGAATGTCGCTTTCAGCGACTTGATTCAGGCGCCGGGCTCTCCAGACCCGAGTCGCATTAATGAAGTTGCATGGACCGGGGCTATCGCGGGCAGCAAGGCCGTCTTGCTGGCAAAGGCCGCAGCAACCAGGGAAGTGGAGTTGTGGGAGTGGCGGCTGGAGCCGGGGGAAACGTACTTCTCGGAAGCGGATGCTGAAGGCTGGAGTGAGCAGCTATATGTATTTGAGGGATGCTTGACCTTGATCATCGACGATCAGGCATTACGCTTCCATGCGGGCGAGTTTTATATGTACGCCAGCAACATGCCCCACGTTTATCGCAACGAAAGTGATTGCGTGGTGCGCTTTGTGCGCAATGTTGTCATATAGGGGCAGAGGACGGGGCTTGCGCCCCGTCCAGCCCAACTGCTCCAGGGTGACCGCTCGCAGTGGTCACAGGCCATTAGGTTAACCTGTCACGACCGGGTATGTACTGACTGGGGGATCAGCTCAAGCAGCCTCTTAAACAGCAGACAGACTAAGTGACGGTCTAACGGATGCTCTTGATCGTACCTTTATTGCCGGTCACAGTGACATTCACTGCCTTGAAGATGAAGTAATCCTCAACAGAGACCGCGTAGCGGGGGGCTACGATCAAATCCGCGCCTGAATCTTTGACGGCTTTATAAGCGGCAGCGGCCTTAATGGCCGATACGGGATCTGGCAGGCTGAAGGCTGAGGCCTGACCACCATAGGTCACCCCGTCAGCGAACTCACTGTCCCCACTGATCTTCAACACACCAAACAGGATGTTCGCAGAGGATTGGCCTTTAATTTCACCACCGACATCAATGTTTGCTTTCAAATCGGCAGTGACACTGCCCGCGATCGGGGCATTTGGTTGGCTTACGTTGTGGCTCATGCAGCCACTGGTTATCAAAACTACTGCTACAACTGCTGCAGTCATCCATATTTTTTTCATCTTGAAGCTCCAATAAATGCGTCAGTCCGTTCGTTAACGGCGGCGAGACTTTACGGGAGTGGCTCGAACGTTGAAGTCAGTCGGATCCTCATTGGTCGAGGGTAGAAATGATGCGTTCTGTAGGAGATTGCAATATGGCTGAGGGTTAGTTTCCTCTCAGCGAGGGAGGGAGGCGTCACTCCTTAATTAAACCTTGAAATGCCTATCCTCAAATGTCACGGCCTAACGTTCTTTGCATGGGCGAGCGATGGCCGGCCGGAGGATATTCCCAGTTGGCGGTCCATCTCTCACGTAACCATGAAAAATTATTAGAATTCAGGGGGTTGCCAGCTTCAGTGTTCTGGTACATAATGCGCGCCATCAGCACGGGGCACTGCCTGAACTGCTGAAGAATCAAATGCTTGAAGTAATAAGCGCGATAAAATTTCTTTTGTTTCTGATGCTTTATTGAGAGATCAGAAGCGAATGGCCGAGTAGCAAAATGGTTATGCAGCGGATTGCAAATCCGCCCACGCCGGTTCGATTCCGGCCTCGGCCTCCATACAGAAAACCCCGTAGATCACCGTCTACGGGGTTTTTTTATGCCTGCGATTTGACGATAGCTTCCGCAATTTTTTGGGTCGCTTCCGCAAGCAGCCTCTTTAATCCGTAAGCTGGAGCCTTGTGACGGAGGGCTGGGGTGTGCCTTTTGCCCTATAGCCTGGGTAGCCTCTTTTCGGCCAGAAGCGGTCATACGAGAAAGGCAGAAAACGACCCTACACACCCTCTGCGTGTGAACGAAACGTGGGCCATTAAGTTCTGACCGGTCAGGCCATCGCTGGATGGCGTTATTTAGAGGGGGAAAAATCAAGGCGCTCCTTACCTTCGATTGCACCTGATCGCTGCTCGAAAACAACACCAGCTGTAGAGAGCATCCGTGCTCTTTTCGCAATCAACGCCAGACTCCATTCGTTGGAAAAAGTCTAAAATAACCATTATGATAGCCTATTGCCATAGCTAGAAATAAGCCTTCGCAACTTTAGCTAAAATGACGAGCAGGGAACGCAATGAAGTTCATATACAAAAATTGTTTGGCTGACGCACTGAGAATTGATAACCGCAGCGAAAAGCTTTCTTATCTTACCTCTATTCTAAGGTCTATTTTACAAACAGCAGTAGTTAGCACTTTTGAAATAACTAAGCAGCTCACACCTCATGATGAAAGCGATTTAGCTGAACTGGCTGATCGTTTTCAGAAACCTGCAGACGGACTTCCAATTCAAATCTTAGATAATCTGATTCCCTTCGTGCGCGGCCACGTTGACAAGCAGTTCTTGACCGGATGGTATGAGCCTACGCGCAACGTTGCTACACCTCTTTCAAAATTGCTAATTGAGTGGGTAGTTTTCAGAAACAAAAGACCAGGGCACGGGGTGCTAGATGCACCAACTACAGAACTTTGGGCAGTCAATACGCAAAAAATCATCGAGGCATGTTTTCATGTATTCTCAAATTTGCTTCCGCAGGTCAATCCAGACGAATCTCTACAGATTATCAAATTAACTGGCGAGCCTAAGCTCTCAGTACCTTTAATAAGTGATGGACACGCTCTTGTGATTTTGAGCATCTCGCCGAAACAAGGTATCTGGAAGCTGCGGGGCCAGTTGTTGTCCACGACTAATGCAAAAGAAATAACTCTTGCGATTCCTGAGGACAATCCATTTTCGACGGCCAGTGTTAAATCCTCGAGTGATTACCAGCTCAGTGAAATTGTTTCAAATGGGAAAGATTATTCATTCTTCCATAATGTCCCAGTTCGACAGACTGACACTTTTGAAGGTCGTGGTGCAGAGCTTGCGCAAATTAGAGAGTGGCTGGATGATAAAGACTCTCGATACTGTTTGATTTACGGTGACGGGGGGTACGGTAAAACCACGCTCGTTATCGAGAGTTTGAATCAGTTGATGGAAAGCCAATATGACCTTGATGAGCCTCTCCCTTCAATTGTCAGCTACCACACCGCTAAAATGACGAAGTGGTCTGAGAAAGGATTGATTCACTTCACTAGCATATCTCCAGTAATGGATGAATGTATACGAGAGCTGATGCGATGCTTCCATCCTGTTTTGACCCCCGACTGGTATACAGTGTCTGGTCGTCAAATAATTGATAAAGCTCTTGGAGTTCTGAAGGCAAATAAGTTTAATCGTGATGACGTGCTTCTTGTTATTGACAATACAGAAACACTAGCCACGAGCACTCAAGAAGTCAAAGATCTTGGAGCTTTTTTTAAGCAAGTCGGCAAGTTGATTGGGCGCGTAATTATTACCTCCCGGAGGCGGGAATTTATTGAAGCCACGCCGATAATCATCGAGGGTTTATCTGAGGCTGATTGCATAAGTCTCATAAAACGACTGGCAGAAGAATATCAGGCGATTCCAATATTACAAGCCGGAGATACTAAGCTTCGAAAAGTCTCCAATCAATTAATGCGAAAGCCACTGCTTGTAGAGGCTCTCGTCAAGTACATATCCCATTCAGGACTGGGGATCGACGCGGCTGTCGAAAACTTTTTCAAAAAATCTAACGAGGATCTTCTTGAATTTTTATATGAAGACGCTTGGATTAGAATGAGCGGACTTCAGAAAGAGGTTTTGTTGGTTTTGATTCACGCTATTTCGCCGCTTGATAAATCCATTATCAGTAAAGCTTGTCAAGAAATAGGGATTCAACACGTCGAGTTTCAGCAGGGTCTTGAGGAAACTCATTTTGCAGTTTCTACCGACTATGGTCGGACATACACCATCGAGCTTGTTGATCTGGCCCGCCGCTTCTTCTTGCAGCAGTTTTCTCGCTTGACCAATGATGATAAAGAGCGCTTTAAATCAATCGCGGCAGGCATTGATAAGTATGCAGCAGAGCGCGCCCAAGTCGAGCGAGAGTATCGAGAGGATCGTATTGCTGAAGCTTTTCGTAGCGAATATGCACGTGCTGCTAAAGTTCTAACTGATAAAGGCGATATTCCTGGCGCCATTGAAATGTACGAATTAGCAATAGAGGATGACCCTTTAAACTCATCGCTTCATGATCGATTCTCTTGGGTTGTTCTCAATAAAACAACCAATATTGATTATGCAAAAACTCTTTCAGAGCGGGCGGTTAAGCTTGATGAGAACAATTGCGATGCAATCGTTGGTCTAGCGCTGGCTTTCTATCGTTTGGGTAGTCTTTCTTTAGGTGACGAAAACATCGATAAAGCAGGAACCAAAGGTAGGACAAGGTCTTTCTGCTTCCTTAGAAAGGCCATCGCTCGTTATCACCAAAGCAGAGATGAGCTAGATATCAACACGCAAATACAGCTTCTTGAAATATCTGAAGATTATCTTAATCAAGCTCAAAAACTAAACACGAATCAGGGCGCTTACAGCATAAAGTATCAGCGTGATATACAGAGATATTATCACCTGGCGCGGGGCAGACTATCTGTACTTCGCGGGAAGCGAACGAAGCTCGCAAATAGCGCAAACTAATAGGGGAAAAACAATATGGGAACCGTGGTTGAATTGAAGGTCGGTGGTATCTGTTTAGATTGGAGCAAGAACCATAAAGGCAACGACCACGGTTTTTTGTTTCAAAAAGAAGACAGAACAATTCTGACAGAATATGAACTCTCGGACGAAGAAGGGGGCGCCCCGCCAGAGGCCTTTTCACAAGAGGTGCTAAGCCGTCGTCTGGGCGATATTAAGCCTAGGCTGGACTTAGGTGGCCATACTTTAGAACAAGCTCGTTTTTTTTACGAAGAGTATGTTAAGTCAGAATTCACGGAGGGCTCTTCAGAAGAAAATTTTCTCAACTTTGATGAACTCTTGCAGTTTGTTAGAGGAACTCCACTTTCTGAGCTAGATGCTACCTACCACTGGGATCATTACAAAAGCCCGGAGAAAGTCAAAGGCCGTTTCTCAGACGAAGTTTTTAAATCGCGTATTCCAGGTTATAGTTTTGTTCACGATGCTTACTCCGAGGTCACATATTATGGTGGACTGCTTGGTTTTTTTCCTCCTTACATGCTACTCAGGGTTTTAGCCGAGTGCGACTCTAATCTGGATACTAATGTTACGTGGGAATTTGGCTCTCTGGTTGAAAACGGATGGGCTTATGATGAGGATTTTGTTGCCGGGGCTCCGCGTATTCAGCGATTTATGATTGCTACCGAGGGAACTTCTGATGCGCATATTCTTAAGCATGCGTTCTCATTGCTACGTCCATACGTGTCGGATTTCTTCGACTTCATTGATGTAACTGAGAGACACCCATTTCCCGGAACTGGGAATTTAATTAAGTTTGCCGAGGGACTCGTGCGGATTGATATCCAGAATCGAGTTCTGTTTGTCTTCGACAATGATGCGGAGGGATATGAGGCTTATCAAAAAACCTTAGCCTTATCACTTCCGCCAAATGTGCGGGCGCTAATTCTGCCTCAGCTGACTGACTTTAATGAGTTTCCTTGCCTTGGCCCAGAAGGGCTTAATAATTCCAATATTAATGGGCGCGCAGCTGCAATTGAGTGTTATCTTGATCTAAATATTAAGGATTATCCACCAGCAAAAGTTATCTGGACAAACTTAAAAAGAGATCCAAACATTTATCAGGGGGCGCTTGAGTATAAAGATAGCTATACAAAGCATTTTTTTGCACAACAGATAAATCCCAAGTCGGAAAATAATTATGACTTAAGCAAGCTCAGTCGAGTGCTTGACGCAATAATTATGGAGGCGAGCACGATAGCTATTTCGTGTCGGTAAAATCATTTGTCTGAGTCATGATCAGAACCTCGGCAGTGATTCGGTTCTGTAGCAGACGGAGCCCACCGTCGGTTTTTTAGGTAAAGAGTTTGAATAAGTAATCTATGAGCTCTGAATCGATACCAGGTATACACACATGATGACCGCTTCTGGCCGGTAGCAGCCTGTCCGGAATAGTCTCTTTCGGACATTTTCAACCTCTTATGAAGGTGAAACTGGTTCGAATTGTGCATCTGCTATTGCCGTTCTGGTAACTATCATCTTGGCCGCATTTGGATCACTTTGTAGGCTTAACAATCTCCCCAACTCTCCGATACACCTTCTTGGTAATCTCCTCAGTGGAGTGCCCCAGCAAGCGGCTTGCGTGCGTTAGCTCGATCTCGCTGGCTGCTTTGGGGCGGATATCCTTGAACTGAAACTGCCTAATACTAGCAGCAAGTGCTGAATCACCATCCGCAGCAGCTTTGATAGCAGCTTTCTCCCTAGCATCGTCCCACCGGTTGCGTAGCATCTGCTGGCTCATACGCAGCCCCGACGAGTTAGTTATCAGCGTCGAAGTTTTAACCCCGTTAATAGCGCGTCGTTCCAGCAAGTTATCAATAAAGGTGCTCAGTCCGGATTGGACGCCTGCATCTTCCAAACGAAGGCGCAAGCGCTTTTCAGTTTTGCCCTGTCCGATTAGCAAAAAACCATTGTTCAGATCAGTTGCCGCGATTTTGAGTACATCGGCCGGACGTTGCCCAGTCAGATATGCCATGTCCATTGCATCTTTCAGTTCCTGCACCGCCTCGGTGTATACCGCGTTCCACACGATTTCACCCGCGTAATAGTCTCGCGGTTTCTCCTTATTGCGGCGAACACCAAAGCAAGGGTTAGCCTTATCTGTGAGACCCCATTCCCGTGCAATGGTGAACGCATGGGAGAGTAGGGCGATCTCGCGGTTAGCCCTGACCTTGGCTGTTCTTGCGTCACGGTACTGGGCTACAACCTGAGGCGTAATCGATTCGATGGGAGCGTTTTCAAATGCTCGTCGCAGTTGCTTAAGTTCTTTGTGATTGTCGGACTGAGTGCGGATTGATTTGCCGGGGATGATTTCTTTCTCGTACCGGTCAAACAGGTAAGTCATCAGATGATTGGGTTTCGGAGGTGCCTTTCGTTCAAGCCTGGCCCACTCAACTTTTGCTTGGTCGAGATCCGTGCCCAGAGGTATCTCTTTTCGCTTTCCGGCTGCGTCCCTGCCGTTGTAGTAGTACGACACCCATATTTTTCCGGTCGCACCTTTTCTTATGCGGCGGATCATTCGCGGTGGAAGATCTAGGTTTGCCGTGTTTTTTTTACGCATGGGGGTCAACTAACCTTCGACAAGTCGAGGGTCCAGACTTCGGCCTCAACATTCCCGGCTACAGGCTTAACGCCTGCCAGCTTCATTCGGGCATATAACCGACCAACAATTGGGCGACGAGCACCAGTCAGGACAAACTCCCAGCGGTTTTCGACTAGCCAATGGATATGTTTGGATGGGATTTGATAGCCGGTAATGGTTGCCAGCTCTTCATCAGTAAGCGTTTCACTTTGAAATGCCATCATGCGGCTCTCCCGGGGCTCGTGCCTCTCGGCTCCCGATTTTCTGGCTAAAGCGTGCTGTGCATGCATGTGCTGTGTACCTCGTTAAAACCCGCCGCAGGGATCGTTGGTGAGAGGCCCGCGGCGGGATGGTGCGGGTGGTTATTTACAAAGTGGCTTCGTACAGCGGTACTTCGCTGATGGCTGCTTGGATTTTGTCGCGCACCGCGTTGTAGGCTTCTTCAAGTACCTTGTCCGGGCGCACCAGTTCGAACCACATCATCAAGCGGCCGTCCTGGATGCGATAACGGAATCGCGCAGGCACGCAGAAGGCATCACCGCCAAGGAAGGGTTTCACTGCAATGAAGAACTGCTCAGGAATGCGCAACTGGCCAGCTTCGCCAGCACGGCCGTCGATTTCTTCGTTGTACGTGAGTTGCACTTGGCCGTTGTCGAGGCGGGTGCCTTGGCGGAAGGTGATGTTTTTCTTGGCTTCAAGGGTGCGGCTGATTTCCAGCATATCCGCTGCACCTGGTGCATTCTGTTCGTTGGCAGGCTGGGTGATGTCCCACACGTTTTCTTCAATAAATTCAGCGAAGGTCGCTTGATCCATGCGCTTACGGTCGTATTCCTTCCAGCGGCCCCATTCAACAGTGGTCGGGCAACGATAGGTTGCGACGTGTTCCAGCCAAGCAGGGCTCTCGGGCTGGTGGTAGTCAATGACTGCTGAGAAAGTGCGACCTTCCGGGCCGTTGCAGAACACAGCCGTCGCCGAAGTGGCGAAGCGATTCACGTAGTCGATGAACGACTCAGCATCCAGCACGGTGAGTTTTTGTTTGGCGCGGGTCGGCGCGGGTAACAAGTGCTCAAGGCTTTTGAGTGCTACATCGTTCGGGAGCAGCGCGATGGGTGCGGCCAACCCAGGGTGATCGACGGGCTTGCCGAGGGACTGAGCGTAGCTGAACAGCTGTTGTAGGGCTTGTTGCATTGGATGTGCTCCAGTGGGTAATACAAATGGTGAGAGGCGAGAGGTGTTTACTGACTGACTTGGCGCAGAACTTCGGGTTTTTCTTCACCCACAGTTCGAAGCGCTAGGTCTTGTTGGCGTGGGTCGCGGCGAGTGAGGTTGCCCTCAGGCGTCAGGAAGAACAGCGACGTACCGCGCGACAAGGCAGGCTCTTTGGCTTTGACGTCTGCCTTGATGGTCATCTGGCCGTTGCCATCGGGTTTGTAGGTGAGCTTGATGGTCAGCTCGCCACCTTTCCCGGTCAGGCGAATGGCGTCGATCAAGCTGTGCTGGGTTTCGCTAAGTTCATCCAGTAGCCCGCCAGCTTCGATGTCGCGCAGGGTGTCGATAAATGGACGTGATTTGCTCATGTGCTGTGCCTCATTACGTTGGTTGCTATGGCCCCCGAGAGTCAGGGGAATACTTAGGCGGCTTGGTTTGGCGCTTGCGCGTCTAGATAAGCTGCCAACATGTGCAGGTACACCACCGGCTTTGCTCTGCTTGAGCGGTGCAGGCGGGTGACCTTAAGTGCAATGCGCCCGGCTTTAATCTCGCTGAGCAGGTAACGATCTGTTCTGATGTGCGTGAAGTAGCGTTCGCGTACAGCCGTCAGGCTGGGGCAGGGAGTGGCGAACTCCCGGCGCAGTTGGTCGAGTGTGTCGCTCACGCTACATCCTCCCCGCACCCCTCTTGTTGGGGCAGCAACTTGAGGCGAATCAGCTCGGCCAGACCCTCTTGGGTTTTTCCCATTGCTGCGGCGCAAATGTTGCCTTTGCTATCAGCGATAACAGCGCCATATGGGTACTCCGGGCAGCGTGTAGGCGTTACGTAAGCGGTTTGGCCTTCAAGGATTACGGCATCTACGCGGCGAAAGACTTCGGCCAACTCGGCAGTGACAGCCGGAAGCGCTTCAAGCATGGCGACCGCTTCTGCTGATGCGCCAATCAGCGTGGCACGGCTGATGATGGCCGGGTTGTTGACGAAAATCGGGACCAGTTTCAGGGCACCGATCGCTTGAGTAATTGCGTTCTGTTTCATGCGGCGGCGTCCTTAGTCACTGGTTTTAGGGCTATGCCCAATTGCGTGCTCAACCACTTCACACCTGGCTCTTTCACCATCACCACCGCGTAATAGCTAAAGGTGTTGATGTTCGCGTTCCAGCGACTGCGGGTGTCTACGTAGAGATAACCCTGGTCGCGGTGCTTGGTGGCCAGCTCACCGTTTTGGGTCAAAATGCCAAGTTCACGCAGCCGGGTACGAAAGGCGCGTGGTTTTAAGCCGAGCAGGGCGGCAGTAGCGTCCAGGGTTCGGTTCATGTGGGCGCTCCTTAAGCCGCTGCGCGAGTGCACAAGGCAGTGAAGATTTCGTCCAGTTGGCCTGTCAACTCTTCAATCGATTCGTCGTTGTGAAGTACGAGGTCGTTGTCGTGGATGGCAATGCCGGACTCGCTGATGTGTGAGTTCACATCGGGGGCGTCTTCACGCAGCAGGTGAATAACCAAGCCCCCTTTTTCGCGGACGAAAGCGGCTTCGTTTTCAAAGCGCAGGTCGCTAATCACAAAGCCGCTGGCTACGTCGTTGGCTTGCCCGAGCAGCGCAAGGTTTTGCTCGGCCAGCCACACCCACAAATCCGGGTGTATTTGGTCACGGCCCCACTCTGTACCCAGCGATTGCATCAACTCACGTGCTGAGCGGCCTAACCAACCGACAGGCTGCTCTTTGTGCTCGTCGTCAAAGTCACGCTCAGTCAGGTTGAGGATGGTCATCAAGCCTTCGCGCAGAGGGTCTGCAAATGCGTAGGTTTGAAAGTTGTGGGTGCTGGCCAAGTGCATTGCTGCGGTTGTTTTACCCGAGCGGGCAAGGCCTGCCAGTCCAATCAGTACCTGTTTCATGCTGCATCACCTACGGTTGGGCCGAAAGTTTCAGCGTGTTGAGCAGCCTGGGTGATTCGGGCTGGACTGGAGGTAGTGACCGGTAGCCTTGCAGGGCTTTGAATGGCACCAACAAGGGGGCGGCTGGTACTGGCTACCGGGTGTGTGCAACCTCGGCTGCGGGTGGTGCTGTGCTGTGTCGTCTGCATGGCTCGTACTCTTGGTGAGAGGGCGAGACAAACAATACGTGTTTATTTGTTATAAGGTCAACAGTAAATCTTGTAAATATTTTCTTGAGTTAACAAAAAACCCGCGCTTGGCGGGTTCTTTAGGGGTGGGCAGGCTTATCGCAGCACTGAATACCAAAATACTCGACCGAGTATCTCAATGTTTTCGGCTTTGATTCGCTCGTCCGAATACTCTTCATCAGGGTGCTCGTCTCGGTTGAAGCTTCGCATCCTTAAGCCACCAATTGGGAGCCTGTAGAGCATCCGAACTCTGAGCTGGTTGTTGTGGCGTAATGCAAAAAGGTCTCCATCCCGAACAGAGGTCTTTCCTTTGTCGATACCTACTGTATTTCCGTCAGGTATCACGGGCTCCATGCTATTACCTGTGACTGATGCGCAAATTATGTTTGCAGGATCGACCCCCATTTCTTGCAGGGTGGTTTTGCTTATGCCGAGCTTTACTTTGCCGTGCTCTTGTAATGCTGTCCGTCCAGACCCGTTCGACAGTTCTACTTCTTTAAGCAAGGGGACCTCTACTTCATCAGCAAGTGGAGTTTTTTCATCCCATATCAAAATTGGCTCAGCAATCAGCTTGGCATTCGCAAGGCTTTCAATGTTCTGTGGTGAATGACGCCATTGATCGCTCAAAACATCAGGCGGGAGATTAAGAGCCTGGGCAATAGCAATGGCATGTCTGGAAGTCTGTGATTTTCCCTTTTCGAACGCGGCATAAGACTGCTGCGTTAGCCTTTTTGACGGCGGCAAGAGCGCCGTCACCCTGCTGGCGACGTCTTCTTGTGTCAATTGAAGCTCTTCGCGGCGAGCCTTAAAAAGTAAGGCTAGGCGGCTAGGTACGGGGGTAGTTTCTGTCATTGCTGGAGGCTACAAAAACATTTGTAATCTTTCAAACGTAAAAACACGTTGAGAGATAACAAGTTTTGTTGTAATTTGCCCGCGTACTTTCCGTTCAGAGGTTGTTATGAGCATTTCCGATTCCATGCGAGAGGCACTTGCGAAAGCTATCGACTTGGCAGGTGGTCAGACCGCATTCGCGTTGCTTGTTTCAACCGAAGACCGACCTGTATCCCAGCAGCTTGTTTCCTACTGGTACAGAAAAGGAGAAATACCAGCTGAGCTAGTTTTACGAGTAGAGCTGCTTACAGGTGTTTCGCGTGAAGACTTGCGGCCAGATGTTTTTTGCACACCTGACGACCTTCAGCCTGTTCATGCAGCTTGAAATAAGACGTCGACCCAAAACCTCTCACCAAAGAAATGTCAGGTCGATGGGGCAATACAGCAGTACATCAACAGCGTTCAAAAAGGGTGCTGGACCGGAGCCTCTCACCAAAGATCCTCCGGTCCAGCTACGACGATACACAGCACATGTACATCGGTCGTGGTCGTAGGATAGGGCGTGCCCTGCTTTATGGCTACACCGTAAAAGGGGTTTTTACGGTTATGAGTCGCATCGATCTATTGCCGGACGCTGGTCCGGTACTTTCATTGCGTCACGCGCTGTATCGCGCAGGGCGTTCCTATAAGGGTGGTGTCACCGCATTAGCTTTCGCGATGGTGATCGACAATGACGCCCTGCAAAAGAAACTCAAACTTGACGAAGAGCGCCGCTGGCTGACACCGGATGAGCTGGAAGAGGTGATTCGCCTCACCGCTGATCCTCGTTTGCTTGATGCGTTGGTGCGTCCAGCCGGGGCCGTTTGGTACAAACCAACGCCAGTGCCTGCTACCAAGGAAGCCTTGAAAGCAGTAGGGAAGTTACTGGCTGAGTCCGGTGAGTTTGTGTCGTGCATGCACGAAGGCGTGGCCGACGCAGTCTGGGAAGCACACGAAGTCGCCATTCTAGAAAAACGTGGCATGGACGTTATCCGCGAGGTGTTGGGCATCATGACCGGCGCACGTCAGGCAATGGAGGATCGCGACAATGGCTGATGACGTCGATCTGGCTAACGACTATGCGGATGAGTTTTTGCAGCGTGCTCTAGCGCGGTGCGCTCTTGAAAAGCGTCAACGTGAAGCAAATGCCACGTCCAGTACGGGGTTTTGTGTGGATTGCGACGACGCCATTCCGCTGCTTCGGCAACAGGCAGTCCAGGGTTGTGAAACCTGCATCTCCTGCGAAGAGTTGCGGGAGCGCCGTAGATGACTGACCGCAATCAGGCTGTACCGATGGCGACATGGGCACGACGCTACATTGACACCTTCAACTTGGCACTTGTTGCCATCGAGCCCGGCGAAAAGGCCCCAAAGGGGGTGGGCTGGAATAAACCCGGTGGTTACATCACCGATGCGAGCGCCGCTGAGGCGTTTTGGGCAGCAAACCCAATGCATAACCTTGGCGTAGTGCTTGGCCCAAGCCGCGTGTGCTCATTGGATGTGGACGATGTTCAGTGGACGCGTCACGTCTTGTACGAGCTGTTAGGTCTGGATCTGGATGCAATGGCGCTGGTTTACCCGACGGTTGTGGGTAACCCGGCGCGTTTTCGTATCCTGTTTCAGGTGCCGGATGGAATAGACCTCACCCGTCACTCCCTGGCATGGCCCAATGAAAACGACCCTGATGGGTCGATTTTTAAAGGACTAATCTCCAAAGCCAAAGCAGCCAAAGAGGCGGGCGATCTGGTTGGCGAAGCCGCCGCGCGCGACGAAGCTGAGCCCTACAAGCGTTTTACCGTCTTCGAATTGCGTGCGGGTTTGGTGCAAGACGTGTTGCCGCCCTCCATTCATCCCGGTACCGGCAAACCATATACCTGGCGCACACCACCTTCCGCTGAAGGGTTGCCAGTGCTGACCAGCGACTTGCTGAATATTTGGCAGGGCTGGGACATTTTTAAGCGTGACGCCGAGTCTGCTTGCCCTTGGGCGCCGAAGGCTGAAAAGCCTAAACCCAAGTCGACCAAGGCACCTGTGCAGGTTTCCGGCAACCGGCCCTCGGTAATTGATGAGTTCAACCGCTGCCATGATGTTGAAGAGCTGCTGCGCGCGCACGGCTACATTAAGCGCGGTAGCAAATGGCTCTATCCGCAGAGCAGCACCGGCTTGCCAGGCATCACTATTACCGATGACAAACTCTACTCGCACCACGGCGCTGATCCGCTGGCCAATGGTCACCAGAACGATGCGTTTGAGGTGTTTTGTCTGCTTGAGCACGGCGGCGATCAATCCAAAGCGGTCAAAGATGCGGCGCGGATGTTGGGGATGCAGCAATCATCCCGGCCATCACCTGCGGATCTTCCCCCGACCCCATCTGAGGATGCCAGCGGGCCGGGCGAATTGATGCCTGCCAGCGCGGCGGCTCCTGCACCTGAGGGGGGCGGGGGGAGTGAGTGGACGGCTGACCGAGTCTTCCAACGCTTTGCCTTGATCGAGGGCAAGACCGCCGTTTTCGACATGTTCAAGCGCGTCATTATCAAAAAGCCTGCGTTTGAGTTGCTGGTCACCAAAGTGTTGGCCAAGGACTGGTTTGAGTCCGGTCAGAAAAAGGTCATTGCCGATGACATGGCTGAGCGCCAAGCCAACAAAGCCAAAGCAGAGGCCAAGTTTAAGCAGGTGTCGGGGGAGGGCATGAGTCCGACCGAGCGTTATGTCTATATAGACGGCACCAAAGACTCCTGGGACATCAAGTGTCGTCGCCGAGTCCCGGAAGGTGCCATGCGTATGGCCTTGGGCGACGCTTATGCCATGTGGTTGAACAGCCCTGATCGCCGCACTGTGGACATGGAACATATCGTGTTCGACCCACGTATGACCAAAGACCCCGAGGTGTACATCAATACCTTTGAGGGGCTGCCTTTGGTGCCCCTCAATGAGCCGAATAAATGCCGCACCCTGCGCTCGCTGTTCAGCTTCTTGTGCAACCACGACGAAGCGGCAACCGACTGGCTGATTAAATGGCTGGCTTATCCGCTGCAAAACATCGGTGCCAAGATGGACACCGCCGTGTTGCTGCACTCCACGATGGAAGGCAGCGGCAAGAGTTTGTTGCTGAGCGACATCATGGGTGCTGTTTACGGTGAGTATGCGGCCACGGTAGGGCAGTCGCAGTTGGAATCAAGCTGGACGGTGTGGCAGTCAAACAAGTTGTACGGCGTGTTTGAGGAAGTTGTCAGTCGCGATCAGCGATACAACCAGGTGGGCAAGATCAAACACATGGTCACCGGCAAAACGGTACGCATGGAGTCCAAGTTTGTGAACGGTTGGGAAGAAGCCAACCACATGAATGCGGTGTTCCTTTCCAACGAGATTATGCCGTGGCCGATTGGTGAGAATGACCGGCGCATGTTGGTGGTCTGGCCCAAGGAAACTTTGGGGCCTGAGGATCAAGAGCGGGTTAAGTGTGAGTTGGCCAACGAGGGTATCCCTGCGCTGTATGACTACCTGCTCAGCTATGACCTGGGTGATTTCGATCAGCGCACCCGACCGCCCAACACTGAGGCCCGTCAGCGCTTGGTGGACTTGAGTATGGCGAGTTGGCAAACCTTTCTGCGTGAATGGCGCAATGGCCTGTTGGGGGCGCCGTTCAGCGTGTGCGTCAGCAGTGATCTGTACGCGTTATTTTTGGAGTGGTGCCACCGCAACAAGGAACACACCTTAAGTCATACCAAGTTCAGTGGGTTCATCTCCACGGAAGTGGACAAGATTCAGGGTAAGCCTTGGATGGATGGCTCGCGGCGATCCTTTGGCACCTTCTTCTTCCCGTGGTCTGGCATTGATCCGGCACCTTCCCCGCCCCCATCTGTGTCAGCGGCCGGGCTAGGGGCGGCAGTTACCACTTGGCGCGAAGCGGCCAAGGCCGGTGGCTGGAGTGTCGGTAGTTGGGAGCACGTGAAGTTCGGGCAACGACAGGACAGCGCAGCATGACGGCTCATTGTGTGTGGGGTGTGTTGACGGTGTGGCGGGTTAGAACCACCAACCTGACACAGCTACAGGCCACGTCTTTAAAGGCTTTCGGGGTCAGTGTGTCAGGTGTGGCGGGTTTCTCGCACATGTGGGCGTGTGTACATGTGCAATCAGTCAAAGGTTGATGTTCGTTAATTATTTCTTGTACGTGAGAAGAAACCCAACACACCTGACACACCCAACACATAGAGCATTAAGGCTATGTTTTTAAAGGTTTTTTAGTGTGTTAGGTGTGTGTCAGGTTGGTTCTTTTCTGTGTCAGGTTGGTTTTTCAGGGAGTAGATGGGGATGATTCAGCAAATCGAAGAACTGATGCAGCATTGGGGCGAGCAGCACTGCCACGTTGGCGAGGCCGGTGGCTTGGGCAGCCCAATGGCGACGATCATGCAATACGGCGGATGCGCCCCTCGGGGCACAGCAGGTTCACGGCATCTGTTGGTGGGAGCGGGCGCAGGCATGGATCACATCGCATGCGAAGTGGCAGCCGCCGTTGCCGAGTTGGCCCGCCAGTCCACCAAAGGCCAGCAACTGGCCAAGCTGGCAAGACTGCGTTATCTGCATCAGCCAGCCATGCCGCGACGTGAGCAAATGCGACTGCTCGACATTACCGAGGGGGCAGACCAAACGTATCGCAACTGGGTGAAGCGGTTGCATCAACAAGTGATGTTGATCCTCACCGTTCGAAGTGGCACCACACGGGGCTACACCCGGCGCAGCGGCAGCCAAGCAACCAACCTGACCCGCGCAACGGTGCTGGGCCAAGCTGGTTAAGCGTGACCGCTCGTCGGGGTTACTTACCTCAAACCTGCGTCAAAGTTGCGTCAAAGTGAGTAGAGCAGAATGACCGAAAAACACCTATTTTCGGTTTTACCGAACAGGGGTAAAACGTCCCCACGATATGAATTCTGCGCCTAAGCGCTACCCGAGCACGTGCTGTGCATCTCGCCCTGGCATACACCAGCGCACTGAAAACCCTGCCCACCCCGGCGGGGTTTTCTTTTTTCAGCACCCGCGTTGTTCTATTGATTGAGGCTAAACATGACAACAGAGCAACAAGCGTTAGCTGATATGCCGATCTGGTTAGTGATCGCACTGTCCATGATCGGTGGTGTGTCCGGTGAGATGTGGCGAGCAGACAAGGACGGTGCCCGGGGTTGGTCATTGGTGCGGCGGTTGGTGTTGCGCTCCGGTGCCTGCGTCGTGTGCGGCTTGTCTACCATGATGCTGCTGCACGTCAACGGCGTTTCACTCTGGGCGTCTTCGGCACTGGGCTGCCTCACGGCAATGGCCGGAGCGGATGTCGCCATCGGCCTTTATGAGCGCTGGGCCGCCAAGCGCCTGGGCGTTTGTGACGTACCCACCCCAACAGATCGCTCGGAATAATCCTCTGATGTTCCAAACCTGCCGGGGACCCTGGGGAATATCCACGGGTACGGGGCAGGAAACCCGCGGGAAATCGTTAGCCGCTGGGCTGTCAGCTTATTGAAATTCAATCCATTGAAATTGAAAGGCTTGCATTGAAAAGCCGTAGAAAAGGAGGGCTTGTGACAGACCCCATCTTTCTGTCGAAGAGCGCCTTTGCGGCTCACATCGGCAAGGCGCCGAGTTACATCACCTGGCTTAAAGACAACAACCGGTTGGTGCTGTCGGATGACGGCAAGCGGGTGAATGTCGACGCCACCGTCGCATTGATTCGTGACACCGCCGACCCCAGCAAGGCCGCCGTCGCAGCCCGGCATCAAGCGGATCGTGTGCAGCGCGACGTCACCAGCCAGCTATCCCCGCTGGTCGAATCCACGCCGAGCATGGCTGCGCCGCAGCCCGCAATCGGCCCGGCCGGTAAGCAACCTGACTTCCAAAAGGCCCGAGCCCACCGCGAGTACTACCTGGCGCAGTTGGCGGAGGCGGAATTCCACAAAGTGCAGGGCTCGCATGTCGAGCTGGAAGCCGTGAAAACCGGCGCCTTCAACGCGGGCCGTTTGCTGCGCGATCAACTGCTGGGCATGCCACCGCAACTGGCCCCCGAGTTGGCAGTCATGACCGACCCGTGGGAAATCGAACGCCGCCTCACCGCTGCGATCCGCGCTTCGCTGGAAGACGCCGAGCGCATGTCCTCGGCTGACCTGGTTCACGCCCTCAACCACAAGAGTTAACCCATGCACACGGAAATCCCGAACGGTGCAGAGGTGTACCGCGAGGCGTATTTCCGTGGGCTACGGCCTGACCCGTCGCTGTGGGTCGACCAGTGGGCCGACGAATACATGCGCATCCCGCGTGACACCGGCGCCGCCGAGCCCGGCCAGTACCGCACCTCGCGTACGCCTTATGCACGCGAGCCCATGCGCTGCCTGTCACCGGCTCACCCCTGCAAACGCGTGGTCACGATGGTGGCTTCGCAGTTGATGAAAACCCAGATCGCGCTGAACTGGATCGGCGGCCTGATCCACATGGTGCCGTCCAACATCCTGACCCTGCTGCCGAGCCTGAGCCTGGCCAAGCGGGTGTCGTCGCGTATCGGCAAGACCATCAAGGCCACGCCGGTGCTGCGCGAACGCGTGGCGGCGACCCGTTCACGTGACTCGCGCAACACGATGGACACCAAGGAATTCGAAGGCGGCTCACTGTACGTCACCACCGCCGGCTCTGCGGCCAACTTGGCCGAGCTGTCGGCGCGCTACATTTACGGCGACGAGATCGACCGCTGGGATGTGGACGTGGGCGAAGAGGGCGACCCCATCGAGCTGGCCGAAACCCGGGGCAGTACCTTCGGCCGAAACGCCAAGTTCTACTTCTCCAGCTCGCCCACGATCAAGGGCGCGTCGCGCATCGCCGACCTGTTTGAAACCAGCGACCAGCGCTACTACTACGTGCCATGCCCGCACTGCGACTACATGCAAATTTTGGAGTGGGAAAACCTGCATTACTCTGCCGACTACCGCGTGGTGCATTACCAGTGCTCGGGGCCGGATTGTGACGTGCTGATCGAAGAGCACCACAAGGGCCTGATGCTGGCCCGTGGCGAATGGCGCTCCCACGCGCAGGGCGACGGCGAAACCATCGGCTTTCACCTCAACGCCCTGTATTCACCGCTCGGCTGGATGGACTGGCCATCACTGGCCAAGCAGTTTGAAAAGGCCAAGAAGGCGCAGAGCCGGGGCGACCTTGAGCCTATGCAGGTGTTCTACAACACCCGTCTGGCCAAGGTTTGGGACAGCGCTCAGGAACAAACCAAAGCCGAAGTTCTGATGAAGCGCGCCCGCCTTGAACCCTACGGCCTCGGCGCAATGGTCCATCGCGTGCTGATGCTCACGGCCTCGGTCGACGTGCAAGCCAACCGCCTGGAGCTGATGGTGATGGGTTGGGGCGTGGGCATGGAACGCTGGATCGTCGACTTCCAGATCATCTGGGGCGACCCGGCGGACGAACGCACCTGGGTCGTGCTCGATGACAAACTCAAGGTGCGTTACCCGCATCCATGCGGCGTCGGCTTGGGCATTCTCGCCACCGCCGTCGACTCCGGCGGCCATCATACCGACGAGGTCTACCAGTTTTGCCGCGTGCGCCGGTGGCGCAACATCTTCGCCATCAAGGGCGCGAGCAAACCGGGGAAACCGGTGATCGCGCAACGCCCGTCGATGGTCGACGTGACCTGGAAAGGCCAGACCGAACGCAACGGCGCCGAGCTGTGGTTTGTCGGCACCGACACCGCCAAGGACTGGATCTACAACCGCTACCCGTTTGAAGACGGGCCGGGCGCCTTGCACTTTGCCAACGACTTGCCGGACGAATTCTTCGACCAGTGCGTGGCCGAGCGCAAAGTGACGCGGTACGTGCGCGGACACAAGCGCGTCGAGTGGGTGAAGGGCAAAGCCGAGCGCAACGAAGCCCTCGACCTGATGGTGTACAACCTGGCGATGGCGCATTACCTGGGCCTGAACCGCTACAAGGAACACGACTGGGAACGCATCCGCCAAGCCCTGGCCCAGGCCGGTTTATTTGATGAAAAACCGGTACACGCTGAACGCCTTGCCGCGCCGGTTGCTGCAGCGTCCATGCAACTAGCGGTGGAAACGGCTCCACCCGAAGCACCGCCGGTTGTACAACCGCAGCCGATAGCACGACCTCCACAACGTCGCAGCTCCACCAGTGGCTACTTGAAGCGCCGTTGAAATTAAAGGATCTCGATCACGGGTGTGATGAGCTTGGCGCCGACGGCGATTTCTTCGGCCAGCAGGCTTTTGAGCGTTTCCTTGCTGCCTTCTTTCATGGTTTCTGCGATCCGCTCGCGGATTGAGTGGCCGTGGGTGAGGCAGTGCGGCATGGCTTTGAGCACCTCAAACCCTTTGACCGTCAGCACTGCCCCTGTCACTTGGGCCGTGGGGATGACTTCGCCGCTCAAAAAACCGGAGCCGATCAGCCAGCGGACCGTAGCCAGGAAGAATTGTGCGTCGTGGTCCGCCAGTTCCAGCAGGCAATCATCCTCGTCTGCTGCGCACGAGGCGGGTGTCATGAGTTTGGCGGCGATCAAGTCACAGGGCATTGGAAAGTGGGTATACAGCTCATCAAAAACTTTGCCAGTCAGGTCGTTGAATTTATCGAGATTGGAAACTGACATGTCGCAAAACTCCGATCAAAAAGTGCTGAGCATGAAGAAGGTCAAAGCGCTGACTGAATCGTAGCCGGTTCAGCCAACTCGGCCCTACTGTGTCCCATATACCAGCCCGCGTCACCTCAACCCAAGAGCAGCCCCTATGTCCTTTACCCAAAAGCACCTCGACGCCGTTGAGTCGGCCATCGCGCGTGGCGAGAAAACCGTGCGCTACGCCGACCGCACCGTGGAGTACCGCACGGTTGATGAGCTGCTCAAGGCGCGCGACCAAATCCGCAGTTCGCTGGTCGCCGCCACGGGGCCGCGCTCGCGGGTGATCCGGCTGTATCACGCAGGCAAGGGGCTTTAAATGGCGCGCCAGTATCCAACCCTGACCCGCAACGGCTTCCTGTTGCCCGAGCGGATCAAAGCCAGTTACGAAGGGGCCGGTGAGGGCAGGCGCTCGGCCAGTTGGGACGCGCCGGACATCGGCATCAACAGCCTCAACACTCCGGCCTTGCGCAACTTGCGTGCCCGTTCGCGCTCGGCGGTGCGCAACGATCCGTACGCGTTTAACGTCATCGACAAACGCGTCAGCAACCTGATCGGTACCGGCATCACCCCTCGGCCCAAAACTGAAGACGACGCCCTGCGCAAACGTCAACAAGACCTGTGGGACGACTGGGTCGACGAATCAGACGCCGATGGCCTGACCGACTTCTACGGCCAGCAGGCGCTGATTGCCCGCACCGTGGAAACGGCCGGTGAGTGTTTTGTGCGCCTGCGGCCTCGCGGTCTGGACGAGGATCTGGCAGTGCCGTTGCAGCTCCAGGTGCTGGCCCCGGAGTTTGTACCGCACGACAAATTCGAACCATGCAAAAACGGCAACAGTATCCGCGCCGGTATCGAGTTCAATCCGGCGCACAAGCGCGTGGCGTATCACATGTACCGCGTCCACCCACGCGATGCCTCGTCGCTTAACGCCTGTTACAACCAACTGGTGCGCGTCCCGGCCGAGCAGGTGCTGCACATCTTCGAACCGGTCGAGCCCGGCCAGTTGCGCGGGGTGCCGCGTTTGGCGCCGGTGCTCAAACGCCTGCGCAGTCTCGACAATTACGACGACGCGGTACTGTTTCGCCAAGAGGTGGCCAATCTGTTCGCTGGCTTCATCTCGCGGCCACCGCCCGAAGCCTCGCAACAACCGCGCGACCCAGTCACCGGCCAGCTGCTAACCGAAGACCGCGATGGCTTCACCCCGATGGTCGCGCTGGAGCCCGGCACCATGCAGGAACTGGGGCCGGGCGAAGAGGTGGAGTTCTCCAAACCACCGGACGCGGGCAACAACTACCCGGACTTTATGCGCCAACAACTGATGGCCGCAGCCGCCGGGACCGGCACGCCGTACGAAATTCTAACCGGCGACATGCGCGAGGTTAATGACCGGGCGTTACGGGTGGTGCTCAACGAGTTCCGCCGTCGCCTGGAGCAGCTCCAATTCGGCGTGTACGTGCACCAACTCTGCCGCCCGGTGCGGGCTGCGTGGCTGGACATGGCCGTGCTCGCCGGGCGCCTGACGCTTGTCGACTACGCGCAACGGCGCCGCGAATACCTGCGCACCCGTTGGGTGCCGCAAGGCTGGGCCTACATCCAGCCGGTGCAAGACATTCAGGCGCGAATGATGGAAGTCAACGCGGGCTTCAACTCCCGTAGCGAAATGGTCCTGCGTCAGGGCTACGACGCCGAAACCGTCGACGAAGAAAACGCCGCTGACCAAAAACGCGCCCGCGAGCTGGGCCTCAATTACAAAACGCTCGTCGAGCTGCCCACCGAACCGGCCGACAAGGAGACGCCATGAACAGGCTACGCATTTTCAACAAGGCCGGTGACCCACCGCTGCCGCAGGACAAACACTGGTACAGCCTCAAGGCCAGTGGCGAGGCCGAAGCCCGCAGCATCGAGGTCTACGTTTATGGCGAGATCGGCACCTGGGGCATCACCGCCAACCAGTTTGTGCGCGATCTGGCGGCGCTCGATGACGGTGTGTCGCCCATCGTCGTGGCCTTTAACAGCATCGGCGGCGACCTGTTCGACGGCCTGGCGATTCACAACGCGCTGTCGCGGTTGGGCGAGCGCTGCACCGGGCGTGTCGATGCGCTGGCAGCCAGCGCGGCCAGTGTCGCGGTGTGTGGCGCACACAAGGTGGTGATCGCTTCCAATGCCATGCTGATGATCCACAACCCGTGGACCTACGCGGCAGGCGATGCCGAGGATTTGCGCAAGGTCGCCACCGCCCTGGATCAGGCGCTGGAAGTCATCATCGCCGCCTACAAGGCCAAGTCGCCCAACATCGACGAGGTCGAGCTACGGCGCTTGGTTAATGCCGAAACGTGGCTCACCGCAAGTGAAGCGGTGGCCTTGGGGCTGGCCGATGAAGTGGGCGAGGGCGTCACCGTCAAAGCTTGTCTGGGGCAGGGCGGCGCATTGCAGCGTTATCAGCATGCGCCGCAAGCCTTGTTGGCTCAGTTGGAGGAACCGCCAGAACAGCCGCCAGAACCGGAGCCTGAACCAGAACCCGGAAAACCGCCCATCGTTGACTCGGCCGCATTGGCTTTGTTGATCACCCAGAGCTGCAACACCGCCGGCATCAGCAACCTGATCGAACCCATCATCAACACCACCAAGCTGGTCGACGAAGCCACGGTCAATGCCGCAATCAGCAACGCCAAGGCCGTGCGCGACCTGTGCGTGGCGGCGCGGCTGCCGGAGTTCACTCAACAGTTCGTGGCGTCCGGGCTGACCGCCGAAGCGGTGCGCGGTCGTCTGTTCGACAAGCTGGTCAGTGGCGGCGGGTTTGAGATCGACAACAGCCTGCCGATCAACGACGACCCGGCGCCCAAAACCCAGGCCAAACAACCTGACACCAACGCGATCTACGCGGCCCGTCGCGCCGCCCAGACAGGGGTAAAAGCATGACCATCAAACACGAGCCGATTCACGCGGGCGAATTCTTGCTCTCCGAAGGCGCGGGCAACATCTCGCGCGAAGCCATAAACGTGGCCGCTGGCCCGGCCCTGAACCCCGGCCAAGTGCTGGGTCTGGTTACGGCCTCGGGCGAGTTCGCGCCGTACGTGCCGACTGCCGAAGACGGCAGCCAGACCGCTGTCGCCATTTTGTATGGCCCGCTGGGCGAGTCCGACATCGTACGGCGTGGCCGTGCGGTGGTGCGCTTGGCCGAAGTCAGTGAAGCGCACCTGACCGGCCTCGACCCCGAGGGCGAAAAGTCGCTGGGCGAGCATTTTGTGATCGTGCGCTAAGTACTTGATTTATTAATCGCGACTTGTTTCAGAATGTTTCCGGTGATTGTGCGGTCATTATTCCCATATTTGAGAGATTAATGATGCCAAACGTTTTTTAACGAATGCTTATCACTGGATTTATCGGTTTATATGGTGAAAAAAGCTGGCAGACAATTCCTATACTGCGGGCGGCGTCCGTAACCTTGGGCAGCACTAAAAATCGGAGTGATTTGCGGTGCTGCCCAAGAGTGAGTAGCCCCATGGGAAGGAGAGGCCGGCACTGCATCTCTATTCCCATGCATCTAATAAGTCTAAGAATGAGAAATAGTTTAATGAATAAACAATCGATCCAGATTGCCCTTGCTTACATGTCCGTCGTTATTGGTGGTGGTTTTGCTTCCGGCCAGGAGGTACTCCAGTTTTTCACTGGCTATGGGCTTATAGGCATTGTCGGCACGCTGGTAAGCGGTCTGATGTTTGCTTTCCTCGGCATGCAGATCGCTCGGGTCAGTTCGAAGATGCAAGCGAGCTCGCACAAGGAAGTTCTCTACATTCTATTCGGTGCCCGCATCGGTCTGGTCGTTGATGTGGTGTTGTCTTTCTTCCTCTACGGTGTCGGCGTAGTGATGCTGGCCGGCAGCGGTTCGATCTTTGCTCAGCAGTACGATCTACCTCCCTTGTTCGGCGGCGTACTCATGACGGTATTGGTGATCGCTACGCTGTGCATGAACGTGAAGCGCATCATCGACTTGATAAGTGCGGTAATGCCTTTCCTGCTGGCGATGGTGCTTATCATCACCACTTACTCGATCTTCAGTTACAACGCCCCAATCGAGACCCTCGACGCAGTTGCTCGTGAGAACAACGAAACGGTTACTGGCAACTGGTTTGTGGGAGCCTTGCTGTATGCATCTTTCAACATCGCTGTAGGGTTCCCGATGCTGGCTGTCATTGGTGGCATGACCAAGCAACCCAAAGCCGCCGCAATCGGTGGCGTACTCGGTGGTCTCGGTCTGGGTGCGTTGATTCTGCTGTTGAACATTGGCCTGTTCGCCAACATCAACCAATTGCAAGGCATCGAAATGCCCTCCCTGGCACTCGCAGAACGTATCTCGCCGATTCTTTCGGTGGTTATGTCGTTGGCATTGGTTTGCATGGTCTATAGCACGGCAGTGGGGATGTTCTTTGCTTTCAGTGCCCGCTTCGCCAAGCCTGAAACTAAACGCTTCAAGGTGATTAGCGCAGTCTCGGTATGCATAGGTCTGGCCTTGAGCCTGGGTGGCTTCAGCAAGCTGGTAGGCACTGTCTACCCACTGCTGGGCTACGTCGGTTTCGCCTTGATCCTCTCTATTTGCTTCAATTGGCTACGCAGCCGTTCCATTGCCAAGGCGCAGAAAGCTGCGTTGGAAGCTGTTTCCTAAGCCCTCAAACCTCCGAGCAGTTGTTCGGAGTTACCTACTGGGAACGGCAGTAGACCGATCGCCGCCCCTTTTATTGAACCCCGCCTCGAGCGGGGTTTTTATTGCCTGGAGATTTCTCAATGGCCGACATCGCCATCTTTGACGACGAAGCGTTTTCTGTTTCGTCGCTGACCGCTGCCATCAACGAACAACCGTACCAACCCGGGCGCCTGAGCAGTCTTGGCCTGTTTCAGGAAGAAGGCATCACTACCCTGACCGTGCAGATCGAGAAGGACGGCGACACTCTGGCCCTGGTGCCGGCCGGTGAGCGCGGCACTTCAGGTCTGATCGTCGGCGCGAGCAAACGCACGCTGATCCCGTTCAACACTGTGCACCTGCCGGAACGCTTCACCATCAAGGCCGATGAGATTCAGGGCATCCGCGCCTTCGGTACTCGCAGTGAGTTGCAGGCCGTGCAGGACGTGGTCAATGCGCGACTGTTGAAAGCCCGTCGCCAGTTGGACGTCACCCATGAATTCCAGCGAGCCGGTGCCTTGAATGGCCAGATCCTCGACGCGGACGGCAAGACCGTGCTGATTGATCTGTACAAACGATTTGGTGTTGACCGACAACGTATGTCGATGGGCATGACCAAGGCTGGCACCGACTTTCGCGTCAACTGCGGTATAGCCCTGGATCTGCAGGAGGATGCGCTTGGCAGTGTTACCAGCACCGGCGCACGGGCGTTCTGCGGCAAAAACTTTTGGAACACATTGATGGGCCTTCAGGAAATCAAGGCTACCTATCTCAGCTCGGCACAAGCGGCTGCTCTGCGCGGCGATGCCCGCGAGAGTTTCGAGTATGGCGGCATTGTCTGGGAACGCTATCGCGGCAAGATCGGAAGCGTTGCATTCGTCCACGACGACAAAGCCCTGCTCGTTCCCGAAGGCGTGCCCGATCTGTACATCTCGGCCTTCGCCCCGGCCGATTACATGGAAACGGTCAACACCCAAGGCATCCCGTACTACAGCAAGATCGAGCCGATGCCGTTCAACAAAGGCATGGCCGGCGAAGCGCAGTCCAACCCGCTGCACATCTGCACCCGACCGCGTGCGCAGATCCTGCTGGAGCTGTAAGCGTGGGCATCCGCGATCTGGCGGCCGACATCGACAGCGTGATCTTCGACGTGCTGGCCGACACTGGCCACATCGAAGGCCGCGCCGAGCCGGTGCTGGGGATGTTCTCTGCACCGTGGAAACAGCCGCAGGTCGGTCGCCTAAATACGGCCATTCGTGAGCCACACTTTGTGGTGCGGGTGGCGGATTCAGACGGGCTGAGCAAAGGGCTAAAAGTCACCATCGACGTGCCTGAACTGGACGGCGGCGGTGATTACGACCTGTTGCAACTGGAACCCAGCGGCGACGGGCTGGTGTCGCTGATCTTGAGGAAACGTGCATGAGCATCGGCAGTTTCAGCGAAGTCAAAAAGAGCAGCGGCATGCTCCACATCCAGGCCTCGGCTGAGGATCTGAAAGCGTTTGCAGACTTGGCCATCCTGGTGCCCAAGGCTGCCGCCATAGCCCAGCGCCGGGCGATCAACAAAACACTGCGTTGGTTACGCGGAAAAATCGCCAGTGATGTGGGCAAGCAAGAAAAAATTGCAGTGAGAGCCGTGCGGCAGCGTTTGATCACTTACCCGGTGAAAGGCGGCTCAATGCGCGGCAAATTGTGGTTCGGCATTAACCCGCTGGAAGCCAGCCGGGCAGGGCGCGCCCGTCAGACCAAGGCGGGCGTGTCGGTGGCGGGGCGGCGTTATCAGGGGGCTTTCTATAAGAAGGTGTATGGCAATCAGGCTGACGTGTGGATTCGTACTGCGAGCAAGCACTTCAACCCGGCTGATTATCCTGATAGCGAGGTCTCATCCCGTACCGGGGGTAGCTCCGGTTTTGTCGGTGAAAACAGTGACCGCTTCCCGCTGGCCAAAGCCAAAATCTCACTGGACGCCGTGCGCCCCCACTTCGACGCCTGGAGCCGCAAGGCCGACGAACGCTTGATGCACGTCCTCAAACAAGAGATGAACTTCGAACTGCAAAAATACTTGAAGGGGACGCGCCGTGTCTGAGCAGCCGTTTAGTCTCGACCTGCTGTATCAGGCCATCGAGCAGCACCTCCAGCAGCACTTGCCGGGTGTGCAACTGGTCAGCTTCTGGCCGGACATCCAGCAGCACATCCCGCTCCCGGCGGTGTTTCTCGACATTGCCGAGTTCGAGCCCGGTACTGACATCGGCACCGGTGAAACCACCCTGACCCTCACCTTTGAAGCGCGGGTGATTGTCGACGTGATCCGTGCCGACCACTACCCGCAAGCCGTGCACCTGGCCACGCAACTGGCGGTGCTGTTGCGTGGCCAATCGTGGGGCTTGGCAGTTGAAACGGCCGAGTTCCAGCGGTCGAGCCAGGACTGGACGCGCCCTGATCTGGACGGCTACACCGTGTGGCTGGTGGAGTGGACGCAGACGGTATTCCTCGGTGAACAGGTATGGCCGTGGCCCGATGAGCCGCCGGGCTCGTTGCTGATCAGCGTCAACGACGAAGAGTCGGTCGCACCGCAGGATCTGCCGTGAGCTACGCGAGTGCTGAACACGACCGCATGATCGCGGCTCTGTTGATTCCTTGCTACGTGGTCGCGGTGGACTTGGCCGCGTCGCCACCCGCCTGCCGCGTATCCACCGGCGACTGGACCAGCGCCTGGGTGCGCTGGCACAGCGTGGCGGCGGGCAAGGCCCGGCACTGGCGCGCGCCAAGTTTGGGCGAGCAGGGCGTGCTGTTTAACCCCAGCGGGCAGGCAGGCATGGGCACCTTTGTGCCGGGCCTGTACGGCGACGCAGGGGCACCGCCGGACAACCGCGACCACGTCGAAGTGTGGCGGTTTGATGACGGCGGTTCGTTGGTCTACGACTGGCAAGCCAAAAGCTACACCATCACCCTGCCCAGCGGCACCGTGACGATTGCGGTCGGTAGCAGTTCGGCGGTGGTCACTGACAGCGCCATTACTGGCAAGGCCGAAGCAATCAACCTGACCGGGAAAATCACCCTGAACGGCGACGTGGTGATCAACGGATCGATCTTGACCCACAACGGACTGAATGTCGGATCGACGCACACCCACAAAGGTGTGATCCCCGGCCCGGGAATAACGGGCACACCGTCTTAACCAACCTCGCTACGGCGAGGTTTTTATTACCTGGAGAACACCATGAGCAAAACACCTGACGACAAAGTTACCGAACCGGCTGCACCAGTCCTGCAAAAGACCGCACCGGCTCGCACTTTCCGCGACAAGGTCTACACCTCCCGCACCCTGATCCTGCCCGGCGGGGCCTCGCTCCCGGTCGCCAAAGGCCGCGCCACAGCAGTCGACGATCAGCAGTTCCAGTACCTCAACAGCCACCCGGATTTTGAACGCCTGACGGAGTAACCCGCGATGATCGGAATGGATCGCCACACCGGTGCGGCCCTTTCCGGCGTCGAGCATCTTCGCCAGTCCATCGGCGACATTCTTACCACCCCGGTCGGCAGTCGGCGCATGCGCCCGGCCTATGGCTGCCAGTTGCGCCGCTTTGTTGATATGCCGATCAACGCAGGCTGGAAAAGCGCGGTACAGGCCGAAGTCGCCCACGCCCTGAACCTGTGCGAGCCGCGTTTCAAGTTGCAGTCGGTGCGGGTGTCGGCGGTGCTTGATGGCGTGATCACTTTTGAACTCAAGGGCCTGTACCGGGGCGAGGGCGTAGCAATGGAGGTGAGCGCATGAGTACCGTGGACCTGTCGGCATTGCCGACCCCTGAGGTGCTGGAGTCGCTGGACTTTGAGGACGCCTATCAGGAAGAACTGGCGGTGTTTCGCAGCTATATGGGCGACAACTGGAACGCGGCGTTGGAGAGCGATCCGGTGGTCAAGCTGCTGGAGCTGGGCGCGTATCGGCGGTTGCAGATCCGGGCGCGGATCAACGACGCGTCCAAGTCGCTGCTGTTGGCCTACGCCCAGCGCACCGACCTCGATCACCTCGCGGCCAACGTACGGCTTAAACGGTTGGTGATTCAGGAAGCCGATCTGCAAAGCGTGCCACCGGTGCCGCAAGTGATGGAACTGGACGACGCATTACGCGAGCGTATCCAACTAGTGTATGAGGGCCTGACCACGGCCGGACCGCGTAACAGCTACATCCTGCACGCGCGCAACGCCTCGGCGCTGGTAGCTGACGCGCAGGCCGAAAGCCCGAGTCCGGCCCACGTGGTGGTCACCGTGCTGCATCTGGAAGGCAACGGCGTGGCCGACCAGCCGCTGCTGGACAAGGTGCTGGCTCACCTCAGTGATGAAGACATACGTCCGGTCGGGGACCGGGTCACGGTGCAAAGCGCCGAGGTGCAGGAATACCGCATTGACGCGGTGTTGCACATGGCCGGGACCGGCTCGGAGAACGAAGCGATTCTGGCCGAAGCCACCCGGCGCCTCGCGGCCTGGATCAACCCGCGTCGTCGCCTTGGCGTGGAAATCTCCCGCTCGGCGATTGATGCGCAACTGCACATCACCGGCGTCAGCCGCGTGGACTTGCCCGGCTGGGTCGACATCCCCCGGGCCAAGCATCAAGCCGCGTACTGCATTGGTTACAACGTGACCCAAGGCGGTGCCGGGTGAGCCTGCTTCCGCTCAACAGCACACAGTTAGAGCGGGGTATCGAAGGGGCGATTGATCACAACCCGGCGATTCCGATTCGCACCCTGTACAACGCGAAAACCTGCCCGGCGCACTTGCTGCACCAGTTGGCGTGGGCGTGGTCGGTCGACCGCTGGGACAACCGCTGGAGCGAGCAGGTCAAGCGCGCCGCCATTGAATCGGCGTTTTTCATCCATGCCCACAAAGGCACCATCGGCGCGCTGCGCCGGGTGGTCGAGCCGCTGGGTTATTTGCTGGAAGTGATCGAGTGGTGGCAGACCGTACCGATGGGGGTGCCGGGCACATTCGGGCTGAAGGTCGGGGTGCTGGAAACCGGCATCACCGAGGAAATGTACCGCGAGCTGACAGCCCTGATCGATGACGCCAAACCCCTCAGCCGCACGCTGACCGAACTGGTGATCAGCCTTGAAAGCACCGGCCAGCTCAACGTCTTTGCCTGCCTGTACGAGGGCGAGGTGATCGACGTGTACCCACCGGCGCCGCGCGACATCGAGGTCACGGGGCATTACGGCCCGGCGGGCCGCGAACATCACATTGAATTCCTGGACGTGTACTCATGATTGATCAAAGCAGCCAGTTCATGGCGATCCTCACCGCCGTGGGCGAGGCCAAGCAGGCCAACGCCGACGCGATGAATATCCCGTGGACGTTCTCGCAGATGGGCGTGGGCGATGCCAACGGCACCGACCCGCAGCCCAACCGGGCGCAAACCAAGCTGATTAACGAGCGTCGCCGCGCGCCGCTGAATCAGGTCAAGGTTGACCCGAAAAACACCAACGTGATCATCGCCGAGCAGGTGATCCCGGAAAACGTCGGCGGCTGGTGGATTCGTGAAATCGGCCTGTACGACGCGGACGGCGATCTGGTGGCGGTGGCCAACTGTGCGCCCAGCTTCAAGCCTGAACTGGCCCAAGGTTCGGGCAAGACCCAAGTGGTGCGCATTAACTTCATCGTCAGCAGCGCCGCCAACGTCACGCTCAAGATCGACCCGAGCGTGGTACTGGCGACCCGGCAGTACGTGGACGACCGCATCCTTGAAGTGTTGCCGCCGACGCGCAAGCCTGGCAGTTACACCAAGGTGCTGATCGACAAACGCGGCGTGGTGGTCGAGGGCAGCAACCCTGAGACACTGGCCGATAACGGGATCAAGGACGCTTACACCAAAGAGCAGGTTGATACCGGGTTGAAACTTAAGGCGCCTCTCAGCAGCCCGGCGCTCACCGGTTTGCCCACTGCGCCTACGGCTGCGATGGGCAGCAACAACCAGCAACTGGCCACCACCGCGTTTGTGCAAGCCACCGTCTCGGCGGTTATCTCGGGCGCGCCGGGTGCGCTGGACACCCTCAAAGAACTGGCCGACGCCTTGGGCGGCGACCCCAACTTTGCCAACACCATCATTAACGGCTTGGCAGGCAAGGCCAACAAAGGCACCACGCTGGAGGATTACAACATCACCAACGGGGTGCCGATCCGCAACCCGCTGGCCGGTGGCAGCCTGGATATTCACGGCGGCTCGTTCGCGTTTCTGTCAGCCAATCAAGAGGCGTCGGTCTGCCAGAATTGCTTTTTTAATGGCGCCAGTTGGATGCGTCATGACGTGTCGCGGCCTGCGGTGTGCATTGCGCTGGAGCGCGGTGCGCTGGTGGTGCGCAAGGCCGCCGCCGGGGCTAACCCGATTGTCTGGGGTGTCAGTGACGCGGTGATCGACGCCAGTAGCCTGACCTTTGCCGCGATCCGCAACAAACCTACCACCTTGGCTGGGTACAACATCCTTGATGCCTATACCAAGGCGGAAGTGACGACTGCCATTCAAGCCGCTATTTCAGGGGTGATCGACGGCGCACCGGGTGCGCTGGACACTATCCGCGAATTGGCGGCAGCCTTGGGCGGCGATCCGAACTTTGCCAACACCATCATCAATGGGTTGGCGGGCAAGGCCAACAAAGGCACCACGCTGGAGGACTACAACATCACCAACGGGGTGCCGATTCGTAACCCGTTGGGCGGCGGCAGCCTGGACCTGCACGGTGGGCAATTCGCGTTCGTGACCTCTGTGTCTGAATCCTCAATCGGGCAAAACTGTTACTGGAATGGCACCACCTGGTTGCGTCATGACGTGGCGGCCCCTGCGGTGTGTATCACGGTGGCGTCCGGTCGGGTGGTGATCCGCAAAGCCCCGGCCGGGGCCAACCCGATTGCGTGGGTGTCGTCACCTGAACTGGTGGACATCTCAATGCAGGCCTCGGTCGAAGAGGCTGAAGGCGGCAGCAACATCGCCCGCTGGATGAACCCCTTTTCGGTGGCGCGCTACGTGGCTAAAAAGGTGGTACAGGCCACGGAGTACGTGGCAGGCATCGCCGGGATCGCGTCGATTAATCAGGTCAACGCGGGCACCGATGACACGACGATGGTCACGCCCAAAAAGCTCAAGTGGGGCTTTTCGTTCAGCCCCACCCAAAACGGCTACTTCTGTTTTCCAAGTTGGCTGGGCGGGTTTTTGCTGCAATGGGGCTACGTCTACGAGTCGCAGGGTGCCACCGATTATCGGGGCTTCAACGTGCCGTTTCCTAGCGCCTGCTTCGGCATGGTCATGAGCATTGAAGCGGCAACCCAAGGCGGCCATGCCAGCGGCTTCGGCTATGTCACCCAAGTGATCGACCGCACGAAATTCATCTGGTCGGTCGGCGGCAGTCTGTCCGGCGGCGGCTATGGCTATTACTGGGCATGGGGGAGTTGAGCATGACGGATCGTTACTACCTGAATCTGGCCGAGGACGGCCGGGTGCTGATGCGCTATGACACGGTGATCAACGGGGAGGATGTGCCTGAGGGCGCCACGCCGGTGACACGTCGAATCTTTTCGCAAACACTGAGCGGTGGGAAAGGCACGGCTTACCTGACTGAGGCAGGCAAGGTTGAATTTCGTGTCATTGACCTCCTGAGTCCTGAAGACCGCGCAGCCAGTGATGAACGGGCATGGCGTGACGCCGAGGTCGAGTCGGTCAAATGGCTGCGTGAACGGCACCGGGACGAAGTCGATCTGGGCTTGGACACCACGCTCACACTGGACCACTTCAAGGGGCTGCTGAGCTACCTGCAAGCGTTGCGTGACTGGCCGCAGTCGTCGGACTTCCCGACATTGAAATATCGACCTGTGCGGCCCGACTGGCTCGCCGAACAAACCTGATAACGCCCAACCTGAGGCGTTTTTGTATCCACCGTTTGACCCATACACGCCTCGCACTGCGGGGCTTTGTTGTTTCTGGAGAGTACCTGTATGAGCACAGCCAGCCGTTTCCACGGCGTTACGGTCACGCTGGTCGACACCGGCGCGCGCACCATTGCGCTGCCGTCGACCTCGATCATCGGCCTTTGCGACACCTTCACCCCGGGCCTCAAGGCCACCGCCAAACCCAATGACCTGGTGCTGCTGACCAGCGAGCGCGAAGCGGTGGCCGCCTTCGGTGAAGACTCAGCCATCACCCGCGCCGCCAAAGCCGTTTTCTTGAAAGCCAAAGCCGTGATCGTCGCGTGCGGCGTGGCCCAGTTGGAAGACGACGCGCTGCAAACTTCGGCCATCATCGGCGGCGTGTTGGCCTCGGGCCAGCGTACCGGCCTGCAAGCGCTGCTCGATGGCAAAAGCCGGTTCAACGCCCAGCCGCGGCTGTTGATCGCGCCCAAGCATTCCGCCACGCAAGCGGTGGCCACCGCAATGGATGCACTGGCGGGCAAGTTGCGCGCCATCGCCATCGTCGACGGCCCCAACACCACCGACGAGGCGGTGCTGGCCTACGCGCAGGAGTTCGGCAGCAAGCGCATTTACATGGTCGACCCGGGCGTGCAGCAGTGGGACACGATCACCAGCAAGACCCTCGACGCCCCGGCCTCGGCGTTCACCGCTGGCCTGTTCGCCTGGACTGACACCGAGTACGGCTTTTGGGCCTCGCCGTCGAACAAAGAGTTTGTCGGCATCACCGGCACCACGCGCCCGATTGAGTTCCTGGAAGGTGATGAAACCTGCCGCGCTAACCTACTCAACAACGCCAATATTGCCACCATCATTCGCGACGGCGGCTACCGCTTGTGGGGCAACCGTACGCTGTCATCTGATTCGAAATGGTCGTTTGTGACACGGGTGCGCACCGTCGACATCGTGATGGACGCGATTCAGGCCGGACATAAATGGGCGGTCGATCTTCCAATCAACAAGACCTACGTCAAGAACGTTACAGATGGTCTGGATGCGTTCATGCGGGATCTGAAAAACCTCGGCGCGGTGCTGTATTTCGAGGTGTATGCGGACCCTGAGATGAACACGACCAGCCAGCTGGAGCAGGGCAAAATTTACTGGAACATCCGCTTCACGGACGCCCCGCCTGCTGAGAACCCGAACTTCCTCGTTCAAGTGACCAATCAGGGTCTGACTGAAGTCGTGGACACCGCCGCCTAAGGAGGCCGCTCAATGATTCCTCAAGTGCTTTTTGATACCAACCTGTTTTTGGGCGGGATCAGTTTTTCCGGTGATGTGCCGTCCGTGACCCTGCCCAAGTTGACCGTTAAAACTGACTCGTTCCGGGGTGGCGGCATGGGTGGCGAGATTGAGATGGACATGGGACTGGAGAAACTGGAGTCCAGTTTCGTCACGACCGGCGTCCGCCGCGAGTCCATGAAGTACTTCGGTCTGGCTGATCAGACCAGCTGCAATGCCGTGTTTCGCGGAGCTTTTAAAGGTCTGGGTGGCAAGGTCACCCCCGTGATCGCGACGATGCGCGGCATGCTCAAAGAACTGGACATGGGCGACTGGAAACCCGGCGATAAGGCCGAGAACAAGTACGCGATGGCCCTCCAATATTACAAGTTGGAAGTGGACGGTCGTGTGATGTACGAAATCGACATGGTCAATTGCGTGCGCGTAATTGATGGCGTCGACCAAATGGCAGATGTACGCAGCGCCCTGGGCCTTTAAGGAATTCCCGCATGACTACCAACACTGAAAAGAAAATCCCGACTTGGCTCACCCTGACCGACGAAGGCGTCACCATCACCCTGCGTTACCCAACTGAACTCAACCATGTCAAAACCGACAAGGTGGTCATGCGCGCGCCGACCGTTCGCGATGTGCGGGCAGCGGGCGCGGTCTCCGGCGGCGATGCTGAAAAGCGCGAATTGCAGCTGTTCTCCAGCCTGACCGAAATCCCGCCCGGCGATCTGGAAGGGCTTAAGGTGGTGGACTACAGCCGCGTGCAAGATGGCTATTTTCGTATGGTCGAAGAAAGCGAACTGTAACCCCCACACCCTGAAACAACTGGCCAAGCGCTTGGCGGCGGAAACGAGTTTTTCTGCCGCCGAGATCATGGACATGCCGTTTTCGGAAATGGTCTGGTGGCTCACGGATTGAGCCACCTGCCGCGCAACCACAGGGTAGGGCGTACAAATGGCAAACAAACTCGCGCTCGGGCTGGTGATCGGCGGGGCGGTCAGTTCCACCGTGGGTTCAGCGTTCAAAGACGTTGAGGGCCGGATCAAGAAGCTCGAAGCGGCCGGGGCCAAAGCCCGGGTCATGCAACGTCAGATCGGCGACACCATCCGCTTGCGCAACGAGTGGAAAAAAGCGCACGACAGCGGCGCCGCCGGTGCGTCCACGCTGCTGACCAAACTCAATTCCAACCTCGACAGCTTGCGCAAGCAGGGGATCGAGGTCGGACGGCTCGACCGGGCCTATCAAATGCTCGGCCGTACTGCTCGGCAGGCGGATCTGAAAGCCAAGGGTCACGCACAAATCAACGAAGGCCGGGCCAGCGTTAAAAGCACGGTCGGCCGGGCAGCAGTGGGGGCGGCAGCACTGGCGGTGCCGACCAAAGTCAGCGCCGATTACAACGCCATCATTCGTGACATCGCAATCAAGGCCGGTATTGCCAATGCCCCCGAAGAAAAGCAGATGTCGCGCACCATCATCGACACCTCACGCGATACCGGGTTGGCCCGCAACGAAGTGGCCAACGTGGTCAACGAACTGGTGGGCGCCGGTATGGACTTGGCCAAGGCGCTGGAATACGCGCCAGTGGCAGCCAAGTTTGTAGTGGGCCAAGGCTCAGGCAGCGCCGAAACGGCGAAGATGATCAACGCCCTCGGGCAGAACGCCAAGATCACCGACGCCAAGGAAATGCAGCAGGCACTGGAGGCCATCGCGTTTCAAGGGCAAGCGGGCAGTTTTGAAGCCAGTGACATGGCACGCTGGTTCCCCGAGTTGTTGGCCAACATGGGCAAGCTGGGCATCACCGGTATGGACGCCGTCACGCAACTGGGCGCCATGCTCCAGGTGCAGATGAAAACAGCGGGCGGCGCCGACGAAGCGGCCAACAACATCAAGAACTGGATGGATAAAATCGGTTCGTCGCAAACCGTCGATGCCTACAGCAAGGCCGGGATTGATTACGAAGGCTCGATGCGCACCGGCCTGCAAGAGGGCATGTCGACCTTAGAGTCGAGCATGGCGTTGGCTAAAAAGTACATCGAGACCACCGACCCCAAACGCGCCGCCAAAATGGCCGCAGCCACGGCGCAAATCAGCAAGGAGTCCAACCCGGAGAAAGCCAAGGCCATGATGGCCTCGCTGGAGCAGGCATTGCGCACTGGCGACCTGTTCGCTGACATGCAAGTCAAGGCCGCGCTCACCGCCTACATGCAAAACAAGGAGCTGTACGGCCAGCTAAAGCGCGAGTCGCGCGAAGCCACTGGCATTCTCGACAAGAACCTGGCCGAGCGCCGCGAAACCTCGTCGCAAAAATGGGCCGAAATGGCGCAGTCGATGGACGACGCCATGCGCTCGGTGGGCGATGCGATCTGCCCGATCACCGACGGCGTGGCCGAAGGGCTGACCACGGTGGCCAAGGGCATCACCTCACTCAGTGATCGCACCCCCGGGTTGGCAATGGGGCTGACGGTGCTGGCCGGTGGAGCGCTAACCCTGCAAGGGCTGCTGGGGTCGTTCAAGATCGGCAAGGGCTTGTTCAACCTCGCGCGCGGCGCAATGGGTGGCCGCGATGCCAAGGGCGTGCAAAAGGTCTTTGTGACCAACGCCGGTGACGGCGACGACAAGGACGATAGTAAAGGCTCCAAGGTGCTGGCCCTCGCTGAGATCGGGTTGAAAGCGTTCGGCGGTAAAAAGGACGGTGATGACGACAACGAGGAAGGCGGCGAGAGCAAAGGCTTTGACCCGATTGATACCGGTCTGAAACTGCTCGACGTGTTCCGTGAAGCAAAAAACGATGATGACGGCGGCGAAGACTCCGGGCCGCAAAAGGTGTTTGTGGTCAACGCCGCAGCCATGGGCGGCGGGGGCGGTGGAGGCGGCGGTGATCGAGGTCGGCGCCGTCGCGGCGGTGGCAATCGCAACGGACGTCGCCGGGGTGGTGGTGGTGGTGGGCCTCGTCCGCCGCGTCCGCCCGTGCCGCCTGTTCCACCGGTTCCGCCCGTACCACCGGGTCGCCTTGGTCGGGTGATGGGCTTTGCCAGCAAGGTGGGCAAGGTCGGTAAATTGATCCCGGGCGGGTCGCTGCTTGAGGGCGGCATGCGCGCAATGGACACCTACCAGAACGCCGAAACCAAGGAGGAAAAAGCCGAAGGCTACGGCGCCGCAGCGGGCAACATGGCCGGTGCGCTGGCAGGGGCTGCTGCCGGTGCGGCCATCGGTTCCGTGGTGCCGATTTTGGGCACGGCGGTCGGTGGCTTGATCGGCGGCATTTTGGGCAGCATGGGCGGCGAGTCGGTCGGTGCTTTTGTGGGCAAATCGTGGTTCGGCTCGGACGATGAAAAACCGGCCGAACCTGAGAAACCCGAGGCCAAACCTGCGGGCGAGCCACCGGCGCCGGTGGTCAAATCCGTGTCGTATGACCCGAACGATCCAGACTCGAAAGACCCGTTCCTGTTGCCGCACTTTGCCAACAAACCGCGCTTTCCCGGTGCGGACTTGGTGCCTCCGAGTGCGTTGCCGGCACAAACACAATTACCGGCGCCGGTGGTCAAGCCGGTGTCCTATGACCCTGATGATCCTGACTCGGCTAATCCGTTTCTGTTGCCGCACTTTGCCAACAAACCGCGCTTCCCGGGCGCGGACCTGGTGCGGCCCAAATCGCTACCGCCTGAAGGCTCACTTGGTGCCAGTGCATCACGCGAGCTGCCCGGTGCAGTCAACATGGGCGACGTGGTGCGCTCGTTTGCCAGCGCCGCGCCTGCGGGGGCGCTGGCCATGCCGCCGAAGGTGGAGCCGGTGCTCAAGGTCGAGCCGCCGAAGATTGATCAGAAGATTGATGTTAAGGCTGACCTGGTCATCAACGTGCAAGGCGACGTAAAAGACCCGGCCGCACTGGCCCGGGAGCTACAGCCGCACCTGCAACGGCAGATCGAGCAAATCAACCAGCAGATGTCGAGCCGGAATCTGTACGACCAACCGCATCTGTAAGGAGGGCACGCATGGCCTACATGGAACAATTGCAGTCAGGGTTGAAGTACCTGACTGCGGCCGGGGAAACCGGGCGTCGTAGCCTCGACGGCATGCTCGGGCCGGTGAACGGCGCCATTGGTGAAATCAGCGGCGCCGCCTCCGAACTGAGCGACTTGCCGTTTATTGGTCCTGCGGTAGGGGCCAAGGTGCAACGGCTGATGCGCGGCGTTAACGCGGCACAGGCCAAGGTCGGCGCGGTGGTGGCCACCTACAACAAAGCCACCCGCGCAGCCTCGCAGATCGAGGAGCGCCTCGGTGTACTCAAAGAACAGGCGGGCAAGGCCGCGACCGCGATCAACAAAATCGCGGGTAAGGTCAGCCCGTCACTGGCCAACATCGTGCCCACCGGCGCGCTGGGCGCAGACGCGACCCCGGCCGCCGAAGCGGTGAAGCCATTCCCGCACCTGCTGATCATGCAACCGCTCAAGCCCGGATCGACACCGTTCTACTTCAACCTGGACACCGCCGCCTTCGACGAACTCAAGCGCTCCAGCGAATTCCGCTGGGCATCGCAAGAGCGCCTCAGCCGCCGCCCGGCGCAGCAAGCGGTGGGCATGGGCGAAGAACGCATCACCCTCACTGGCGCGATTTTTGGCGGGTTCAAAGGCGGCATCAAACAACTCGACACCCTGCGCAGCATAGCCGCCCAGCTTCAACCGCTGGGCCTGACCACCGGCTACGGCGAGGTGCTGGGCAACTGGTGTTTAAAAAACATCGAAGAAGAACAGAGTGCCCTGCTACAAGGCGGCATCCCGCGTAAACAGGGCTTTACCTTGGAGTTTGTGCGCTATGGCGACGACCTGCAGAACGGCTAGCGGCGACGTACTCGACACCATTTGCCAGAACTACTACGGCCACCTCAACGGCACGGTCGAGGCCGTGCTCGATGCCAACCAAGGGCTGGCCGATGAGGTGCAGCCGTTCAAGGCCGGGCTATTGATTCACCTGCCGGATTTGCCCGCGCCGAGTGATGAGGTGGTGATGCTCTGGAATTAACCGCGTTTCGTTACGCGTAACGCTCAACCACTCAGCTCGCCATCGCGCGGGCTTTCTTTTGTCGGGAATTCGCCTATGACCCCCACCTTCCGCATCGTCGCAGACGGTGCTGACATCACTGCGCTGATCAACGACCGCCTTCTGTTGCTGCGTACCACTGACAAACCCGGCATGGAGTCAGACGACTTTGAATTGCGCATTGATGACCGTGATAGCGCGGTGTCATTGCCCAGCCGTGGAGCGAGCATCGAAGTATTTCTCGGCTACAGCGGCACCGCCTTAACCCGCCTCGGGCGCTACACCGTAGACGAGGTCGAGTTGTCCGGCCCGCCCGATACGCTGGTGATCCGGGGCAAAGCCAGCGACATGCGTGGCAGTGGCAAGACCACGCGCAGCGGCAGTTGGGAAGGGGCGAGTCTGGCCAGCATCGTCAAGGACATAGCTGCGCGTAACGGCTGGTCGCCGGTGTGCCCGGTCGACACCGTGGTGCCTCGCGCGGACCAGCTCAGCGAATCCGACTTCAACTTCATCACCCGGCTCTCCAAGCAGTTCGACTGCACCGCTAAAGTGGCGGACGGCAAGCTACTGGTGATGCAGCGCCAAGGTGGACAAAGCGCGAGTGGTACAGCGCTGGGGACCATCACCCTGACACGTAGCGACGTCAGCCGCTGGCAGTTTCGCCTCGGTGATCGCAGCGTCCACAAGGCGGTCAGCACCAAGCATCAGGACAAGAAAACCGGCAAGTTGGCCATCGTCACCTTGGACAACGACGAAGCTCCTGACGGCCTCCCGCCGGTGCACACCGACCGTCACATCTATCCCAACAAATCCGCCGCCGAGCAGGCCGCCAAAGCGCGGCTGGCCGCGTTCAATCGCTCGACCGCTGCTGTGCGGTTGGAAATGCCCGGTCGTACTGACCTGTTTGCCGAACGCACCATCAATGCCCAAGGCTTCAAGACCGGGCTCGATGGCGAGTACCTGGTGGACTCGGTGGAGCAGGTTTTCACCCAAAGCGGCTGGAGCACCACCGTCGAATGCAATGGCGGCAAGAAAGGCAAAGCCAAGGCCAAAGGCAAGAAGCCCAAAGCCCCGCTAAAAGTCGTGCAGCTACAAGCAAATTAATGCCACACACAACCCGCCCTGTGCGGGTTATTCATTAGGGCAAGTCTATGTCGATCACCCAGCAACAACTCCAGCAGATCCTCCCCAACCCCGGCCAAACAGCCGGCGTTTTTGTTCCTGTGCTAAACACCGCGATGGTTCGCTTCCAGATCATCGGGACGAAGCGCGTCGCAGCCTTCATCGCCCAGATCGGCCACGAGTCCGGCCAGTTTCGCTACGTGCGCGAGCTGGGCAGCGACCAGTACCTGAGCAAATACGACACCGGCTCACTCGCCAAGCGCTTGGGCAACACGCCCGAGGCGGACGGGGACGGCCAGAAGTATCGCGGCCGGGGGCTTATCCAGATCACAGGCCGCGCCAACTACATCACATGTGGCGAAGCGCTGGCCCTTGATCTGGTCAACCATCCCGAACTGCTGGAAAAGCCGCAGCATGCGTGCATGTCAGCGGCGTGGTTTTGGGCGAGCAGGGGGCTCAACACCTTGGCCGACGCGGGTCAGTTCGACAAGATCACGCAACGCATCAACGGTGGCCAAAACGGCGCAGCAGATCGTCAGGTGCTGTACGCCCGGGCGCTCAAGGTGTTGGCGTGAAGCTCGATGCGGTGAAGTGGGGCGGGGCATTGCTAGTGATGCTCGGTCTCATGGCCTGCAGTGCCTGGATGGCATGGACGTGGCAGGCCAACGCCTTCGGTCAGCTGTTAGCTGCCAAAGAAACCGCCTATCAAACTGAGCGCACCAATCTGGCCAATGCCAACTCAGCGCTAATCCTCGCCGAACAAGGCAAACGCCTCGCCCTGGAGCAATGGCTGGCAGCCAGCGACCAAGCCCATTATCGAGCCCTTACCGATGAGAAAACTAAACAGGAACGCCTGCGTGATCGCCTTGCTACTGCTGACCTGCGGCTGTCAGTCCTACTCGACACCACCCCCGCAACTGGTAGTGACGGAATGCAAGCCACCACCAGCCCCTGCGGCGTGGTTTCTGGAACCGCAAGAGCCCAACTTGACCGAGCGCATGCTCAACGAATTATCAGAATCACCGGCGACGGCGATCAAGGACTGATCGCGCTGCAGGCCTGTCAGGCCTACGCCAAAGAAGTCTCACGCACGAAATAAAAGGAGCGGCCGGGCTGGATGCGTCAACATCCAGCCCGGCCACCAAACCCGCAGATTATCCCTGCAAGCCCAGTCAAGGCTCCTGCTCCGTGCACAAAGCGGAGCGAGCCTAGAGTCTGTCTATCCATAGACCGACCGTCTTATCCATCTGTTCCCACACCACGAATGCCACGTAGAAGTCTTCGCCGGCGGCGGGGCGCTTTACTTCTTGCGTCCGCAACAAGGTATCAGGACAGATCTTCGGTACCGCTACTACAGTTCCAGCAATCAACCTGTTGCGCATTGAAGAAAACCTGTCAGCAGTCTGAGAGCAGTTGTCAGGCACCTACGTTGAAAACATGCGCTGGCTTGAGTGCGCTGTACGCTAAGACCGGCCGCATACCTTCCACTACATGGATTCGCCTTACTGGCAGACCGCGAGCTACGGCGTGGACTTCCCATTTGAAAAATATGAACCCATGGCTGATTTTATGCGGAGCTGTAAAGGGAAGGTGATAGTTAGCATCAACGACCAGCCGGATTCGGCAGGTGTATGAAGGGTTACATTTTGATACGACAGAGATTCGGTACACGACCACGAATCAGCCGAAGGGAAAGGCTGAGGTGACGGGGGAGTTTATTGTGATGAAAGGGGAGCTGGAGGATTTAGGAGGAGGTAGGTTGGTAGGTTTGAAGCCGATAGCAGTCCGTGATGAAAGGCTACTATCGGCCAAGAGTATACATGGGCACGGGTAAATCAATCTCCCTTCGCTTTACCAGTAATGCTAAAAAGACACTTTTCTCTGGGAGGGCCGAACCATGACGGGAGAGGTAGGGTTTTGTGATTGGCGTCCATGGTCTGAACGAACAGAACTCGCAGGGAAGAATCTGCCAGGCGTGTACGTCATCGCGCGTAGTAAAAAGAAACCTGACAACTACCGGATAAACAACGATTTCATCATCTACATTGGGGAAACGACAGGCCAGACGCTGGCAGACCGGTTGCGTCAATTCAACACTTCGGCGTTCAGCGAACGGCCCGGACATTCCGGAGGCAATACTTTCAGGTTGATCCTTCTCGAAACGACGCCACTTGAGCATATTTGGGTTTCGGCCTGTCCCGTCGACATGGGGCAACCTTACACCACCGCCTACATTAAGCACTTAGAGCGAAAGCTGCTTTGGGAGTATGTGTGCACGTGGGGCAGATATCCAGATTGCAATCGCTCCTGACTAACGAGCTGCCTGTCCACGTGCTGATATCACTGTAGATGTCTGAGATTTATCACGCTACTGTAGTGTTGACAGTCCGCTTCTAGCCGATTCTGTTGAAAAAGTCGGTCCTTCCAGACTGCCTGCATACTGACCGTTGAAAAAGCCTTTTTTGCGCGCCGCTACGCGAAATCTGAGCCCGGAATCCTCTGTTCAACGTAAAGATTTCAATCTCGAGCACGTACTTTTCTGCCGTAGAAACCATGGCCGACTTTTTCAACAGAATCGGCCAAAACCAGTCGCTCAAAGGCGTCTACGAAAATTGGAGTGATTCACATTGAGGGTGATTTGCTGAATGAGCTGGCTGATCTGGGGTGTGTTGAGATTTCTGCTTGGATGCCAGGGCTGGTCTTGAAAGGGAATTCCCCAAGTTAGAGGAATCCAAGGAAATGTGGTGTACCGCAGCAGCCGGGTAGGTGTGGTACAAGTACGACCACTAATCTTCAGGTGTGAAAACCGGATCAGGTATCCGGCTTATTTTCAATTCGGAACAGCGACAAGGGAGAGTCGAGGTACTTACCGCCCAGTAAGATATCGGATACCTTGATTTCGCCTACGGCTTTTAGCTCATCAATAACACTACGAATATTACTTATCTTGTTTAGAATATCGTGGAGCCTCAGCGCGACCCTCAAACGAACCTCGCCCTGAGTATTATTTGGCAGCCTGCCGACCTTGTAAGGCTCGCCCCAGCCCTTGCGATCAATACACTTCAGCGAGAAGGACTTAACAATATCGAGCGCTGAGCTATAGCGATTATCATATTGAACAAGCTGGCCGATGACCTCGATCTCTTCAGGTTTTTCGAGGAGAATATAGGCATACACCGATTTACCTAGCGGATTCTCATTCTCTTTTCCATTTTGAAGTAACCATGAGTAAAGGGATTGAACCTCTGACTCAAGAGTGTCAAGCTTATTCGTCGCTACTGAGTCCTTCGAAAATCCAGACCTGAAACGCCAAAAGCCACTCATAACATAAACAAATATTAGGTTTGTATATGAGTCTAAAATTTCAAGACTTGCGGCCTCAAGGTAAGGCCTGTTGATTTTAGCCGAAAGTATCTGCGAACTTCGCTCACCAAAAGCAGACAAAGATTTTCTTGTGTCTATGTTTAAAAGCTCCAGATCACTACCTTGCTCTTGATAAGTAGTCAGGCCAACTATAATCTCGTCATATTTAATTTTAAGCTCGCCAGTTATGTATTGATTCTGAACTTCTACAACAGCGCTTATGTATTTTGACGTGTCTGCCTCATAAATATAATTATTGTGAATCTGAACAACTGAGGATGGGATTGTTGGAGTATCCTGACGTTCGAGATGACGTACAAATGAATTATTGCCGTCACGAACGATGTCCACGGCTTTAGAGGTGAAAACCCCATCCTGTACTGCAGCCCTAACGCTATTTTCGCTAAGCAACGTATATTTCGAAGTCATGGTCACCCCCTATTTGGCGCTGTATTCCTCAGTTGTCCCAAGGAGAGCGTCAAGATAGCGTCCTCCAAGTTGCATGTCATCTGGTTCGTCCCGGTACGATGGCAGGGTGGTGACGTCGTGCGTTCTCTTCTTTATACAGCTTCGACAGAGCTCTGCTGCTTACGGCTTTAGGGGAAAGGAGACGGACTTATGTTTCCGGAACCAAACGTTGCTATTGGTAGGTAGCTGCCTTGGGGGAAGGGGGCTTCTGGCAGAAATCGGCCAGAAGCAGCCGCTCAAAGGCGTGTACGAAGCTAGGGACGATTCAGTTTTATCGCCAGATTCGCCTTCAGGCTGATTACGCACTCATGCAGCCGCTTGATTTTCACAAGCTTCACCAGATATACCGCGAAACCTGCAACCACCTCAACCATGCTTACCACGACGGCATTACACCCGTGAGAGTAATTCAGAGACGGCTTGCCCTAATGCGCGTCCAAGGAGCGGAGGGACAGCGTTTCCTACTTGCGTGTACTGCGGTACTTCAAAGCTGCGCATCTGTCCGCCCGTGGTCACTTTAGATCTAAGCTCAAAACTGTCTGGGAAGGACTGAATACGCGCCATTTCACGCACACTCAGTGTACGCAACTCATCATGGTGATAGTGGCAGGCATCATCTGGTATAGACAATGCTGCAGGTGCAGGCTGATCTGCAATCAGTGCTTTTTGAGTCTGTTTCTTTGTAGGGTGTCGCTGCAAGAAGTCCATGAAGTCAGATTTACGTTCAAAAGTGACGTACTCATTAGACTCAATTAAATAGTCAAACTGAGACAGTTTTTTCCAGTCTGCGTCGGTTAGCTCAACGGTCTCACCCTTCAAGATCGTCACAATTTTCTTACGCGTATCATTCCCGACCTTCTGGAGGACTTGATACAAGCGAAAGCGTCTGCGAACCAGATCGCCGTTGCTTCTAAGCGCATGGTTTGCCATTTCGCGATTCGGCAGAGTCTTCCCAAATATTTTCGCAATATCCTTAGCAAATCGACCCTCTGAATCACTGCTTGTACGCAGGTCATCAATCGCGTCTTTGACCGTCACAAAGCGACTATTGAAAGCAACTAACGGTGCTAAAAATGAGTTTTTGAACAGCTGGAGATCATCAAGATTAACCACGTCTCGGTAATCGAGCGCGCTATACGGCAGCTCTTTACCTTCTTTCGCTTGTTCAAAAAATGAAAGCGGTTGGGAGAACAGCACCTTTTCCGACTCATTGAAGGTGGGGACCAGCTTGTCGTAAAAATCCTTGCGAACTCCCATCAGGATGAAGCGGGGACGGTTTTGCGGAACGCCCGCATACTTTGCATTGACGTGCAGGCACAGCGGGACATAGCCAATAACTGAAAAAGCTTTGGCTAGCTCAAACCAAGCGTAATGGCTGTTGCCAAGGTCATCTTTGAATGGCCTAAGTATCCCGGTAACATTTTCAAGAAGGACAATCTTCGGCTGTACGGATTCAGTAAATTTTGCAAACTCCCACGGGAGTGAGTTCTTCTCGCAATCCATTCTCCGCAAGCCGGCCATGCTGAAGCTCTGGCATGGTGGGCCACCCGAGACTAGATCAACGCCTCTATCTCCGAATCCACTCTTCAGTGACTCACGAACGTCAGGTTTTCCCTCTAGCCAACGATTAAGAGTAATGATGCTGCCTACGACCAGGCTGCCCTTCAGCTTCCTCTCATTCCCTTCAAGATCTGAATATCCCTCGCCCAGCGGAGGGGATTTCCTTGGATCTTCACGAAGGCGCAGCTTGAGATCGCTGAGCGGATATCGGCTGTTTAACCACAGCGTACGTTTCAGAGCAGGCTTCTCGGCTTTGGATTGTGCGTCCACGTCTTCTTTGAAGAAGTTATAGGCATACGACTCTGCAGCCATCGGTGAAAGCTCGTTGGCCATGAGCAAATCAAACCCTACGGACTTCAGGCCTAGCGACAAGCCGCCACAGCCGGCAAATAGCTCTATGTAGTTCAAGGGTGGCACTCGATTGGTAAAATATGGCGCGATTTTAGAGCATCATCCGTTAAAAGTCCAGGTGGAATTTCTCTTCCCTACGAATGGCATCTGACGAAACGAATGATTCCGTGCTGCGCTTTTGTATTGATATTGTGTGCTCTCTGTGATATTTAGATCGGTTTAGGTGTCGGAGAGCGCCTTCAGCTCACTTCAGCAAAGTACCCCTACGTGGTGCATCTCGATGGAATTTTATTTGTCTTAAGCATGCGTGCTGGGACTTATTTGTGGGCGATAAGGTCGGCGTGCAACTGTTTAGGGCAGTGAAATGTCGCACCCGAAAAGAAAAAGCCTGAAGCGCCTTCAAACTGAAGCAACTAAACGCCATAAGGATCTCAAAAGCCAAGGCGTACCCAGTAAAATCTCAGACATGCTCAACCTTGTCGCTCGAGAGAACTCATACCCTAACTGGGATGCAGTCCTTGCTGAGGATGAGCGTAGCCGGGCAGTTCAATTCCATCTCTCTTTGCCCACTGAGCAGTTTGAAGACGCAGATCCGCCTGAGTATGAGATCATTCAGGCGGCTTTGAAAGCTGTAAACGTAGACAGAGCCGTCCCTGATCAGGTCAAGCTTAGGATTGCTCGAAACAAAGCCCATCTTGTTTCCCTTGGTATTGAGTTTGCTATTTTTGAGTCGACCACGACTGGGCTCAAAAAGTCGATTCTTGATGCTACTGCGCCCATTCGGGATTTGTTCGAGATAGAAAACTTCCATAAGTATGCTCAACAGCTACAAGGGCCAGAGCATAAAGTTTCGCGCGAAGCTTTTTTTGCTTACCCTGACCGCCTTGATCCCACCAGGGTTAGCTTGTATCGCCCTGTGACCAAAAAGGGGGATCCACGTATGTGGTTTTCTAGGCTTGCAGACTATGTTTTTGCTACCGAAAAAACATCAGCCGTAGCCTCTGATCAAATAGCGGTCGTGGTATATGAGGGGAGTCTTTATTTATTCAACCTCAGCAAATTCGATCTGAAGCAAGACAATACCGAAGCACTGAATGAAATCGGACTTTTGCTTCGGCGGATGGTGGACGCTGACCGTAGCATCGCCGATGAGCTGATCGCGAAGCTTAAAGAAATTGCTAAGTACCCCATCACAACTGGCGTCGCGGGTGATACTGCAGTAGGCATGGCTGTAGAGCATGCACTGGGCATTGTGGCAAATAGCTCTAAGCAGCCTGATTACCATGGTATCGAGATCAAATCGGGGCGAGGTGGCAAAAACCGCACTACCCTTTTTGCTCAAGTGCCTGATTGGGGGTTAAGCGCCTTAAAAAGCAGCGCTCAAATACTGGATGCCTACGGTTACGACCGCGATGGCGATATCAAGCTTTACTGCACGCTCTCGACAAGGAAAGCAAACAGCCAAGGCCTGAAATTTAGGTTTGATGGCCGAAACGACCAACTCGTGGAAATCGATGCCGACAATAAAGATGTTGCTACATGGCCATCAAAGCTCTTGCGTGATCGCCTGACGGAAAAGCATCGCGAGACGTTCTGGATTGAAGCGACTAGTGAGTTTATCGACGGTATTGAGTACTTCAAGCTGCTCTCGATCATTCATACGAAAGAGCCTGTCGAAAGCCAGCTAATTCCGCTTGTCGAGTCAGGCGTAGTGACCATGGATCACTTGATCAAACGCTCTGGTAAAAACAACCGTGTCTGCGAAAAAGGCCCTCTGTTTAAAATTAACAAGCGAGACCTGCACCTCCTCTTTCCGAAGCCTGTAAAAATAAAACTTTCATGAAATGCATAGAAGTCGAGGTATGTATCAGGAAGATGTATATAAGCAATGGTCTATTTCTGATTGCACACAATCCGATGAATTGAATCGCTCCGGCTTTCCTAGGCATAGCTGAGCATCTGCTGGGGAGCGAAAGCGGCTTTTTATGAATGGAGGCTGTGCCGTCGGGAAGCGCCGGAATAGGGGGGGGTAAATCGGTTCCGCATCTCAAAATTAAACCCTTGTCATGCTTGACGTTCAGACGCATAAATATGAAGCGTTTGCGGAATCGAAATTACTGTAAGTAACTGATTTTTATCTAAAAAATAGTGGATTGCAAATCCGCCCACGCCGGCTCGATTCCGGCCTCGGCCACCATACAGAAAACCCCGTAGATCACCGTCTACGGGGTTTTTTATTGGCTGCTGGAAAGTGAGGCGTTCCGAAACTTTAGGGGGTGGAGTTCCGAAAACTATTTTATTTTGAGGGTTTCGCGATCGCGCCGACACGTCGATAAACCCGCTTGGTTATCCGCGCCGATCATTGCCCGCAAGTCGTGCACCTGGCCCCGCAACTGGCGGTGCTGTTACGCGCCCAGTCGTGGGGCTTGGCGATGGAAGCCGCAGAGTTTCAGCGCTCGGCGCAAGACTGGACCCGCCCGGATCTGGATGGCTACACCGTGTGGCTGGTGGAGTGGACGCAGACGGTATTCCTCGGCGAGCAGGCATGGCCGTGGCCCGATGAGCCGCCGGGCTCGTTGCTGATCAGCGTCAACGACGAAGAGTCGGTCGCGCCGCAGGATCTGCCGTGAGCTACGCCACTGCCAAACACGACCGTATGATGGCTGCCCTGTTGATGCCTTGCTGCGTGGTTGTGGTAGATCTGGCGGCAAGCCCACCGGCCTGCCGCGTATCCACCAGCGCCTGGGTTTTATGGCGATGCAGGTGCACCCCCAGACAACCGTGACCACGTGGAGGTGTGGCGATTCTATGATGGCGGCTCGCTGGTCTACGACTGGCAGGCCCAAAGCTACACCATCACCTTGCCCAGCGGCACCGTGACGATTGCGGTCGGCGGTACTCCGGCGGTGGTGACTGTCAGCGCCGTGACCGTCACGGCGGTTGCCATCGACTTGATAGGCTCGGTCAAAATCGACGGCACGTTAGCAGTGACAGGTGACATCACCAGCCTCGGAAAAATCATCGATACCGGAGGTAATACATCTAATCACAAACATTAAAGTTTTATGCGTTTGCCTGATCAGTCTTAAGTTCGAGCGTTGAGTTGGAGTTTCATCTCTAAAGTTGCATTGTTGCCAATGTCGTAATCAGATAAGACTTTGCCGTCTTTGAGTTCTATTGTGGCAAGGTAAATTCGCTGATGTGAAGGAGGGACTCCTTCATGATCTTGGATCTTTGTTTAACGTTTTCAATTGTATCCGAGGACTGCAAATCAAGTGGGAATGTTTTGCCTATTATGATGCTGTGAATGAATATGTTCATGTCGATTCCTCGGAGCCTGTGGGGCGTGATGGTTCAAGGGTCTGATTTGCTGAAGTGCCTATTTGAAGTTTGCCTAACAATAAAAAACCAACCTGCTTTCCGACAAGTGACATGCCAGTGCAATGCAGTAGGTTCAATGTTAGAGGGTTGTTTTTGTGAGAATTCTGCGCCTTTTTTGACGGATTCATATAAAAATGGTGCTGTATTTCTAATCGCAAATTATCCATGCACTCGCTAAGTGCGGGTTTATTTCACTGGAGTAAAACCATGAGCAAAACACCTGACGACAAAGTTCCCGAACCGGCTGCACCAGCCCTGCAAAAGGCAGTAACGGCCCGCATCTTCCGCGACAAGGTCTACACCTCGCGCACCCTGATCCTGCACGGAGGTGCCTCGCTCCTGGTCGCCAAAGGACGCGTCACGGCGGTCGACGATCAGCAGTTCCAGTACCTCAACACCCCCCCGGATTTTGAACGCCTCACGGAGTAACCCGCGATGATCGGAATGGATCGCCACACCGGTGCGGCCCTTTCCGGCGTAGAGCATCTTCGCCAGTCCATCGCTGACATTCTCACCACCCCGGTGGGCAGTCGGCGCATGCGCCCGTCGTAAGGCTGCCAAGTGCGCCGGTTCGTCGACATGCCGATCAACGCGGTCTGGAAAAGCGCGGTACAGGCCGAAGTCGCCCACGCCCTGAACCTGTGGGAGTCGCGCTTCAAATTGCAGTCGGTGCGGGTCACGGCGGTGCTCGATGGTGTGATCAGTTTTGAGCTTAACGGTGCAAAGCGCCGAGGTGCAGGAATATCGTATTGACGCGGTGCTGCACATGGCCAGTACCGGCTCGGAAAACGAGGCGATTCAGGCCGAAGCGACCCGGCGCCTCGCAGCCTGGATCAACCTGCGTCGGCGCCTTGGTGTGGAAATCTCGCGCTCGTCGATTGATGCGCACCCGCACAGCCTCGCAGATCGAGGAGCGCCTCAGCGTGCTCAAAGAACAGGCTGGCAAGGTCAGCCCGTCAATGGCCAACATCGTGCCCACCGGCGTGCTGGGCGCAGACGCGACCCTGGCTGCCGAAGCGGTAAAGCCATTCCCGCACCTGCTGATCATGCAACCGCTCAAGCCGGGATCGACACCGTTCTACTTCAACCTGGACACCGCTGCCTTCGACGAACTCAAGCGCTCCAGCGAATTCCGCTGGGCTTCACACGAGCGCCTGAGTCGCCGACCGGCCTCAACGGCACGGTCGAGGCCGTGCTCGATGCCAACCAAGGGCTGGCCGGGCTGATCATTCACCTGCCGGATTTGCCGTTGCCGAATGATGAGGTGGTGATGTTGTGGGCTTGAAATTCCGGCGCTTCATCGACGAACAAAAGAGATAGAGCCTCCGTCATCATGTGAAAGGTCTTATTGACCCTTGGCTGAACTGGCCGATACAGTCCGCTCACTTCAATGGATTGACCTGAACGGGGCGCTGCTTTAATCGGCCCTGGTGATTAAGGAAAATACGACATGCACATGCGCCTGATTTATGCAGACGTTGGAGAAGAACTTGGGGTTCGTCTCAGTGAAATCGAAGCCCCTTTCTTTGCCAAATTTGAAGTCGAAGACGCTTTATGTACGCCTTTCCCCACGCTAAGCCTGTTTGATATCCAAACGTATGGCCGACAATTAACCCATGAAGAAATCGTAGACGCCGTAGAAGCGGGCGACATTTTATTGGTTAAAGATGATCCCTTCAGTCCGCTGAGCCAAGACACATTCAACGAGTATTTCCACATCCCCGGACGCGGTTGGACGGGCAGTTTCCATATGCCTGTTGAGCAGGAAAAACCGCCGTTGCCGGAAGCCGAACCGATTTTAAAACCGCAACCGCAAGCGCCTATGAGAATTTCAAATGACAGTAAATCTCGCTGATCAGGTATTTTTGGTACTCGGCCTATCAATCTTCGGTGGGGCTATTTTTTGTATAGGCACTTCTCTTTATATGGCCTATACAAAGATGGATTTGATGTTGGAGTATTTGAAGAACTGTTCGATTGTTAGAGCTCACTCGCCACTAAAGTATGGTGGGCCTTGGGGTAAACTCATGCTGATTGGCTGGATTGCAGGGCTCTTCAGGTTTCCTGAGTACTACCTAAAGCGTGGTGAAGCGAGCGCAGAAGATTTAAATAATTTCCCAACACATTTAAGAAAGAAATTAGTGGTGCTAAAAAGGGCGTCATTTTTTTTGATTGCTGCACTGGTTACTTTATTTTTTCTTAGAGAGTCAGGAATGCTTAAATAAAACTGTTCTGATCACTTCTTAATTCTTACGAGTTGCTAGCTAGCCCGCCACTGTGTGGGCTTTTTATTCTCCGGGATTTGCCTATGACCCCCATCTTTCGCATCGTCGCAGACGGTGCTGACATCACCGCACTGATCAACGACCGCCTGCTTTTACGACGAACCACTGACAAGCCCGGTCATCAGAAAGTGATGTGTCCTCGCAATGACGTTAAATGGAGCGCTGATTGACACGCTTTGACAGCTCTTCTGCGGACTCTTTGCGCTCTGAATATCGATCAACCAGATAGTCCTGGCGATCCCTCAAGAGCAGCGTGAACTTCATCAACTCTTCCATTACGTCCACCAGACGGTCGTAGTACGAGGACGGTTTCATCCGGCCTGCCTCATCAAATTCGGTGAACGCCTTGGCCACCGAAGATTGGTTGGGGATGGTGAACATCCGCATCCACCGACCCAGTACCCGCAACTGATTGACCACGTTAAATGATTGCGAACCGCCGCAGACCTGCATCACGGCAAGGGTCTTTCCTTGGGTAGGACGTACAGCGCCAATCGCCAGCGGAACCCAGTCGATCTGGGCCTTGAAAACTGCACTCATGGAGCCATGACGCTCTGGGGAACACCATACTTGGCCTTCAGACCACTGCATTAACTCGCGCAGCTCTGCGACCTTGGGGTGAGTGTCCGGAGCATCGTCTGGCAACGGCAAGCCCGATGGGTCAAAGATCTTGGTTTCGGCGCCAAACTCATTCAGCAAGCGTGCGGCCTCTTGCGTGACTAAACGGCTGAATGAACGTTCTCGCGTCGATCCGTACAGAAGAAGAATTCGAGGTTTATGGCGCATGGGTGTACGAGGCGACAGTTGCTCCAACGAAGGAATGTCGATCAGGTCAGCGTCTACGTTTGGCAATGTGTCTTGCATATAAACTCCTACAGGCTTGCCAAGCAGGCAAGGCCTCGATTGTTCTTCAAAGCGAACCGATACGGTTCAGTTCAGCTTTGAGCTCGTCAGCGCTCATGGTTTGCAGCGGTAGCGCAAGAAACGCTGTAACACGCTCACGAATTTTGTTGAGGGTGGCTTCAAACGCTGCGGTAATCTCGGACTCTGACCCGGAGGCTTCGGACGGATCGGCCAAGCCCCAATGCGCCTTCAAGGCTGGCCCGAAAAATATTGGGCACGCTTCACCCGCAGCCCGATCACAAACGGTAATAACGATATCTGGAGGGGAGCCTTCAAAAGCATCCGAAGCCTTGCTGCTCAATCCCACCGTGGAGATACCGACCGCCTCCAGCGTTTGCAATGCCCGTTGATTCACTCGACCACTGGGAAAGCTTCCCGAACTAACCGCTTCTGAGCCTTCAGGTGCTAGGTGGTTGAACAGCGCCTCAGACAGAATGCTGCGGCAGCTGTTATGGGTGCACATGAATAAGACTTTCATCAAAAGATTCCTTGATTCAGAAACTAAGGCGCAATGCCAGGGCGCACAGGCTGGCGACGAGGATGGGTAAAGTCAGCACGATTCCGGTCTTGAAGTAATAGCCCCAGCTGATCCTGATGTCCTTCTTAGCCAACACGTGCAGCCATAACAGCGTTGCCAGGCTACCAATTGGCGTGATCTTCGGGCCCAGGTCGGCACCGATGACATTGGCGTACACCATTGCTTGGTGTACGACGCCATCGACTTCGGCGGCATGAATCGACAGGGCACCTACCAGGACGGTGGGCATGTTATTCATGATTGACGACAGAAATGCTGTTAGCAGCCCTGTTCCTAGGGACGCGCCCCAGACGCCATAACCGGCAAATACGTTCAGGATCTGCGCGATGTGGTCAGTCAGGCCTGCGTTTTTCAGGCCATAGACGACCAGATACATACCCAAAGAAAAAATCACCACTTGCCACGGAGCTTCTTTGAGCACCTTGCCTGTGTTGATGGCATGGCCACGCGCCGCGATGACATAGAGGATGAGTGCGCAGAACGCTGCAATGGCACTGATCGGAACGCCCAATGGTTCGATGACAAAGAAACCGATCAAGAGCAGTGCTAACACCCACCAACCGGCTACAAAGGTGGCGCGGTCGTGGATTGCCTCGCTCGGATTGTCCAGTTGATTGAGGTCGTAGGTTTTGGGCAAATCCTTTCGAAAAAACCACAGCAGCATGGCTAATGTCGCCGCCACGCTGACAATGTTTACCGGCACCATAATCGAGGCATATTCATTGAAGCTAATACCGAAGTAGTCAGCAGAAACGATATTGACCAGGTTGGAAACCACAAACGGCAAGCTCGCCGTGTCGGCGATAAAACCGGCTGCCATTACGAATGCCAATGTCGCAGCAGGAGAAAAACGCAACGCCAGCAGCATCGCAATCACGATGGGCGTGAGGATGAGTGCCGCGCCGTCATTGGCGAATAACGCCGATACCGCCGCGCCTAACAGGATGAATAGTGCGAAGAGCTTGCGGGTGCTGCCAGCGCCCCATCTCGCAACATGCAGCGCAGCCCACTTGAAAAATCCGGCCTCATCAAGCAGCAGGCTAATAATGATGACCGCGATGAACGTCCCGGTGGCGTTCCAGACGATGCTCCAAACTTCAGGTATGTCCCCGAGGGTAACGACGCCCGTCAGCAGAGCCACGACAGCACCCATCATGGCGCTCCAACCTACCCCAAGCCCTCTGGGTTGCCAGATGACAAGCGCGATGGTGGCAATAAAGATCAATACGGCAATCAACATTTCAATAACCCGGTTTGGACGTGAATCAGTTGCACACGGCCTGATTGATAGGACGATCGTTCATGCCGCATAGGCGTTTAGCCTCGGTTTCCAACCACTGCTGGTTGGCATCTACGACGTCTTTCAAAATGGCAGTCACCCAGACAGGTAAGTCAGGGTGCAGTCGGTAATACACCCACTGGCCTTGGCGACGATCCACTAGCAATCCGGCTGAGCGAAGCAGCGCTAAGTGCCGAGAAATCTTCGGCTGACTCAGATCGAGTGCCGCCGTCAGTTCGCAGACACACAGCTCACCTTCACTCACGACGAGCAACGTAATTTTGGTTCGCGTGTCATCTGCCAGGCACTTGAATAGCGTGGTGGGGTTCATGGGTTCTGTCATAGATCCTCCAGATGTTTGGTCTTTACCAAAACGAAGAGCTTGATGCGCTCGTGGATGTGATGGAGCGTATGTCGAAATGCGACAGGGTCATCGCGGATCACCGGATCAGGAAAATCCCATGCGATAACCTCATTAGCGCCGGGCATCGAATGGCACTCGCTTGCGGATTTGTCACAGAGGGTAATTAGGTAGTCGAATCGTTCAGAGCGAAACTCATGGATGGACTTGCTGCGTAGACCGGTTGCATCGACTCCGACGGCCTCCAGCGCCTGAATTGTGCGCGGGTCAACGTGAGAGGGCTTATAGCACGTGCTAAAAACATCGAAGCGCGGATCGGTGTGCCTAAGCAAAGCCTCTGCAAGCTGAGAGCGGCCAGAGTTGGCAACACAGACGAAAAGCACTTTTATAGCAACGCTCATGGTGATGTCTGCGCATATGGAAAACTGAATATACGCTTTGGCGAATGTTCGGTAAAGCGAATGTGATGGGTGACTCTCGCCCGATCCGCTGGTGATCCGGGGCAAAGCCAGCGACATGCGCGGGAGCGGCAAAACCACGCGCATCGGTTCCCGGGAGTGAGTCATCACGCTGATGCAGGGGAGGCTGATGTTTGGTCAATGGGGTACGAACAATACGTCCCGCACCTGGTGGAAGCTCAAGCAATCACGATAGATCAGGTTGAGGCCCAAGCATTGGACATCGAACGTTAGGTTGAGCGCATCAAAGCTCTGGAGCAGAAAGCGACCGAGGTTTAGGCTTATTACAGGAAGTTCTGGGAGATGGCTGGTTCGCCAGAACGCCGGAGACAAGGCGCCAATACCTTAGGGACTTTTGCGGGGGATCGTGAAACCTGACTAAACACTGTAGGGCATCGTTTTCAGTCTGTGCCCCCGTGAGTGCTTGCTCTGTACGGGTTTCGCCAGCCTTGACACGCATAGGGTGCTAGGGATTTGGCTACGGTTGTGATGCTCGTAATGCCGTACATTGGCAGGGCGCCAAGGGAAGGGGTAAAAACAGAATTGCGGAGCGGTCTGAATTTTTGCGGTGCAAAAAAACAAAGGGCCTGCATGAAGAATCTCATGCAGGCCCTTGATTTGTTTGGTGCCCGAAGCCGGAATCGAACCGGCACGTCCTTTCGAACGGGGGATTTTAAGTCCCATGCGTCTACCAATTTCGCCATTCGGGCGGTAGCGCTGTGCAGCGCGTCAGGGAGGATGGGACTTTAATTGCTTAAAGTGCTCAAGAGCCTGCGTGACAGGTGGACGAATATATAGAGGCTTGTGCAATGAGGCAAGTTCGATAACGTCCATTTATGTACATTTTTTTACCCGAGTGCCTCATAAAAACGTCGAAAAATCATGAAGCTATGAACGCGCATTGTTAGTGGGCAAGGGGGCGGCTGTCTTAAGGCAGGCATCGGCCTGGTTTATCCGCCACCTCCCCCAAGCTGGTTTAGGCTAGGGTATTTGCAGGTTTGCAACTGTAGTAAGCGAAATGAATACGAGTGTGATTTATGCGTTGGTGGCTGCTGCGCTGTTTGGTGCAAGTACTCCGCTGGCCAAGCTGTTGGGCACCGATATTTCCCCTGTTTTGCTGGCCGGGTTGTTGTATGTGGGCAGTGGCGCGGGGGTGTTGCTGGTGCGTTGTGTCAGAGACCGTGGCTGGAAATCGTCAGGGTTAAGGGCTGGCGAATGGCCGTGGTTGCTGGGTGCCATTGCATTTGGTGGGGTCATGGGCCCCGTGGCGTTGATGTTTGGTTTGACGCGCACGTCCGGCGCCACAGCGTCTTTGATGTTGAACCTGGAGCCTGTGTTGACGGCGTTGCTGGCGTGGGTGGTGTTTAAAGAAAACGCCGACCGCCGAATTGTCTTGGGCATGTTGGCGATTATTGCGGGCGGGGTGGTGTTGGCCTGGCCGTCAGCTGAGGTGGGCGTTGGGGGGGCGTCTTGGTCAGGGCCGTTAGCCGTGGCGTTTGCCTGCCTGTGTTGGGCCGTGGACAACAATTTTACCCGCAAGGTCTCGGCCTCTGATGCGCTGTATATCGCGGGCGCCAAAGGTGTGTTTGCCGGTGGCGTCAATTGCGCAATAGCCCTGTCGCTTGGCGCCCAACTGCCCGCATTGGCGGTATTAACGCCGACTTTGCTAATCGGTTTTCTCGGCTATGGCGTGAGCCTGGTTCTATTTGTGCTGGCACTGCGCGGCCTGGGGGCTGCACGCACCGGTGCGTATTTTTCCACAGCGCCTTTTTTAGGCGCTGCGCTCGCGATCCTGGTGTTGGGTGAGTCGGTGTCGCTCCCGTTCTGGTTGGCTGCTGCATTTATGTCTGTGGGGGTGTGGTTGCATTTGACTGAGTTGCACACGCACGAGCATCACCATTGGTTGATAGAGCACGCCCACCGCCACCATCATGATGAGCACCATCAACACGCACATGTCGACGAGGTGGCGATGGATAAGCCCCACAGCCATACGCATGTACATCTGCCGATCAATCATAGTCACCCGCACTTTCCGGATATTCATCATCGGCATCGGCACTGAGGTGAAAAATCGCGACCGTTTAACCCCTCAATGGAGTCATTGAACGCGCATGTTTGAACACTTAGATTTCAATTACCTGCTGGCAACCTATGGTTATCTGGCCATTTTTATTGGCTGTTTGCTGGAAGGTGAGACCATTTTGATTTTGGGCGGCATGGCGGCCCATCAGCATGTACTCAAGCTGCTGCCGGTGATTGGTTATGCCAGTTTGGCCGGGATGCTGGGTGATCAGTTGCTGTTTTGGGCCGGCCGCTACTTTGGTGAACGCCTGTTACCCAGGCTGCACAAGCAGCAGGCAGCCATAGACAAGGTGACGCACTTGGTGAATCAACACCCCACGGTGTCGATTTTTACCGTGAGGTTTGTCTACGGCATGCGTTTGATGGGGCCGATGGTGATTGGCGCGTGCAAGGTGTCGCCCCTCAAGTTTGCGTGTATCAATCTGTCAGGCGCGCTGGTGTGGGCCACGCTGTTTGCCAGTGCCGGATATTGGGCTGGGGAGTTCCTGCAGCACGTATTGGGCGATCTGAAACCGTACCGTTGGCCTATCATTTTGGGGGTGATGGCGTTGGTGGTGGTTGCGGCACTTGTGCGGCATGTCAGGGCTAAGCGCAAAGCGGCTCAAGAGGGGTAAAGCGACTCGCACTTGTGTGTAGTTGCAAAAAATAAACCCGAAAGGCAAAGTTCGGGAGCGCTGGTGGCGTGATAACTCCCTTGGCCTAGACTCTTGGCAGGCAGACCGGGGAGAAGGTTTTTAACGCCTGCTCACGCCCCGGTTCGATGATAAAAAAGGAGGTCTGGATGCTTATTCGCTTGATGATTCTTGCCAGCGTATTGTTGTCTGGCGCCGCACAGTCTGCTGACATTGACAGCCCCTTGAAACAGGACATCGGAAAGTCTCGCCCGCTGGTAATTTTTGCTCGCACGTCTGCTGATCCCACATTGATGAGCTTGAAAAAAAACCTCGAAGAACCGACCACGCAGCAAGCGTTCAAAGACCGCAAGATGGTGTTGTATACGGTTGAAGGTTTGAGCGGTAAACGCGACGGCAAAAACCTGGAGCAGCCGCAAACCATGGCGCTGATTCGGGGGCTCAGTTTAGGTGTCATCAACAGCACCCAAGTCGTTGTTTTTGGCAAAGACGGCCAGCGTGTGCCATTACCTGCCGACACACACGACCTCAATATCATCTTCAGCGCAATTGATAACTTGCCTGCTCAAGAGAAAGAGAACTCAAGGCCTGAGGATCTGGTGACCCCACCCGATAAAGCTAAAAAAGGCAAAGGCGAGACCGCTGTAAAAGCCTCTGGAGCGGTGAAAGCCCCACAGCCTCTGGATGATTGAGGTTGAACAATCGGCGAGCAAAAAAAGGCCCGCTGGGGGAAGCGGGCCAAGAGGGATTCACTAAAGGAGTGGGTTCAATTTAGGCGCTGGAATGTGAACGGCGCGTGAAAAACATGTGCTCAAAACAGAAAATGCTGGCCAATGTGTGCGGTACAAATACTCCTCAGCTGTAACGCAAGGCTTGCCCGGTGATCCGTTAGGGTGTGTTCAACCACCCTCCAAACACCGGACGTAAACATGCCGTTCTCTCTCGAATTAATCTCAGCGTTTGTGTTGTTCGCGTTCGTCTCCTCCATCACCCCTGGCCCCAACAACACCATGTTGCTGGCCTCGGGCGTTAACTTTGGGTTTCGCCGAACTCTTCCTCACGCATTGGGTATCAGTTTTGGCTTTATGTGTTTGGTACTGGCGGTGGGATTGGGTCTGGGCGGGGTGTTCAAGGCCGTGCCGGTGGCTTACACCGTATTGCGCTACCTGGGCGCCGCATACTTGTTGTATCTGGCGTGGAAGGTCGCCACCAGCGGGCCAGTTTCAAGTACGCAAGACGCACATGGCGCACCGTTGAGCTTTTGGGGCGCAGCCGCTTTTCAATGGGTCAACCCCAAGGCCTGGGTGATGGCGGTCGGTGCTATTACCACGTACACCCCCTCGCAGGGATACATCGTCAATGTGTTCATCATTGCGCTGGTGTTCGCTGTGATCAATTTGCCCAGCGTCTGCGTGTGGGCAGGCTTTGGCAGCGCATTGCGCAATGTGCTGACCAAGCCCAAGTGGTTGTTGGCATTCAATCTGAGCATGGCGCTGCTGTTGGTGCTGTCGTTATACCCGATCCTGTTCGATCACTGAGCATCTCGCTCGGCATCATTGAGCCACTCCTGACTCAGGGTGTCAGTGTCGCCGAGGTACTCCAGCAACCAGCTCATGGCGGGGGAATGGTTGTTTTGCACCCAGGCAATGCAGGAGGGGCTGGCGGGGAAGGGGCGTTGCAGGTGCAGGGCCACCAACCACCCTTGTTCGATCAGAGGTTGAGCCAGATGCGCAGGCACCATGCCAACACACAAGCCTTCGCACAGGCAGGCCAACGCCGTTGCCCAGTCAGGGACCATCATTCGCCGTTGGTTGTCGAGCGTCCAGGTGTCGCGTTTGGGCAGGTTGCGTGATGTGTCATCCATGCACAACGATGGGTAGGGCCGCAGCTGTTCATCACTGAGTAAGCCTTGGCAGGAGGCCAGCGCATGATCAGGGCTGGCAACGCATAACCAGTGTAGAAACCCCATGTCGCGAAAGGCAAAACTGCCCGCTACCGGGATGGCACGCGTCGCGCCGATGACGATGTCGGTGCGGCCATCGACCAGAGCGTCCCACACGCCGTTGTACACCTCGTAGCGAATAATCAGTTCCACGTCCGGGAAGTGTCGGTAAAAGTCGAGGGCCATTTGCTGGCAGCGCGGTTGCTTGGTGATGGAGTCCACCGCGACCCGTAACTGGCCGCTCCAACCATTGGCCACTTGCTGGCACAGGCGGCGCGTGCCGAGCATTTTTTTAAGCACGTCACGGGCTTCTTTGACAAATAGCTGACCGGCCGGGGTCAGCTCCACATCCCGGTGACGGCGCACAAACAACGGCACCGCCAACCACACTTCCAGTTGACGCACCGTATAACTGATGGCCGATGGCACACGATGCAGCTCTTGGGCTGCACCGCTGAAGCTGCCATGCCGGGCCACGGCATCAATGACATCCAGAGAATATTCAGACCACACAGTTTTGCCTTCGAAATAATTGATGCCAAAGTGAAATTATTATCGCTTCACAAGCGAATGCTCAGCCGGATAATGCACGCCAGTCAACAAATTGTTTGATGGGAAGCTTTAGGTGCACATGAAAAACTCGTTTGGTTTCACCTGTTACCTCGCCGGCCTCAGCATGCTGGGCTATTTGGCGATGGATATGTATTTACCGGCATTTGGCACATTGCGCAGTGAGTTAAACCTGTCAGCCGGTGCGGTGGGGGCCAGTTTAAGCATCTTTCTGGCCGGTTTTGCGTTTGGCCAATTGCTCTGGGGACCGCTGTCGGATCGGCTTGGACGCAAGCCTGTGCTCTTGGCGGGTTTGTCGATGTTTGCGTTGGGCTGTCTGGGCATGCTCTGGGTCGACAACGCGGTGTGGCTGTTGAGCCTGCGCTTTATTCAGGCCATCGGCATTTGCGCCGCAGCGGTGACGTGGCAAGCCCTGGTGATTGACCGTTACCCGGCCGACAAAGCCAATCGGGTGTTTGCAGGCATTATGCCGCTGATGGGCTTATCGCCAGCCCTGGCGCCCCTGTTGGGGGCCGTGGTGCTCAACCATTTGGGGTGGCAGGCAATCTTCACGGTGTTGCTGGGGATTTCTCTGATGCTGTTGGTGCCCACGCTGCTGCTTAAAGATAAGCCGCGCGTACATAGTCAGACAGAGACTGCGCGCGTGAGTTACTTCCAGTTGCTGAGTTCGGCGACGTTCAGCGGCAATGTGATGATTTTTGCAGCGTGCTCAGCCAGTTTTTTCGCTTGGCTGACGGCTTCACCCTTCATCCTCGGCGACATGGGCTACAGCCCGAATGATATTGGCTTGAGCTATGCGTTTCCGACGCTGGCATTTTTAATTGGCGGCTACAGCTGCCGCAGTGCCTTGCAGCACATCAAAGGCCGTACGTTATTGCCCTGGTTGTTGTTGGCTTATTGCGCAAGCATGGTGGGACTCTATGTCGTGGCCACACAGACTGAACCCACGCTGCTCACCTTGTTGATTCCGTTTTGCCTGATGGCGTTGGTCAACGGGGCGAGTTACCCGATCGTGGTCGCCAACGCCTTGCTGCCATTTTCCAAAAATTCAGGCAAAGCCGCTGCACTGCAAAACACACTACAGCTTGGTTTGTGCTTTCTGGGCAGTCTGCTGGTGTCGGCCTACATCAGTAAACCGCTAGAAATCACCGTCGAGGTCATGCTGGCTTCAGCACCCTTAGCACTGTTGGGTTACATGATTCAGCGGCGCAAAGTTGTGGCCGAAGGTCTGGCAACGCGCTGAACTTTGTCGTCATCGTGGGCATCAAAGCGTTTTCGAGTCACTGCGTGAGCGCTTTGGATGACCCAAATCATTACCCCGGATACCCCGCCACAGGTTCACACCGAACATGACGCAAAAATGTTTGGTTCGCCCAAGGACCGTCTGGACTTTTACCGCCGCGAAATCCAGTACGAAACCAGCATCTTGTCCCACCGCACGGACGCCTATCTGGCAGCCCAGTCTTTTTTGGTGATCGCATTTGCGTCGAGCATGGCCAACCTCAACCCTGAGTGGGGCAAGTTCTTCACGTTGACTGTGCCACCGATGCTGGCGGTGTTGGGGCTCATGATTTCGTTGAATGCCTGGCCGGGTATTCGGGCTGCGTACGACATCATCGATCATTGGCACTTCAAGCAGAGTGAGTTGCTAAGCAGCGAGCCACAGATGGGGCTTGCTTATGACGAGTCCCCGCTGTTTTGTGAGATGGAGTCGACGCACAAAGGCTACAAAAAATCGTTGATGTTCTCGGTACGGTCGCCTTGGCTGTTCGCCTGCTTCTGGTTGGTGCTGGGTGCGTTTTCGCTTTACATCCAGATCGATAACCCAATGACTTAAGGGTGTTTCAAACCGTGAAAAAGCCGAGCCTCATTACAGGCCCGGCCTTTTCATTGGGTGTCATGCAAGGTCGACCAGTACGATTTCACTGTCCTCCAGTGCCTGTACGCGCAGCACGCTTTCATCAGCGACGGCCACCCCGTCACGGGCATTGGCTCGCAGGCCGTTGACCTCAATCACACCGGTCGCAGGCACCAGATACGCACGTCTGCCTTTATCCAAGACGTATTCGGCTGTCTCGCCCGCCTTCAGGTTGGCGGCCATCAGGCGAGCGTCGGCGCGGATACGCAGGCTCTCTTGATCACCGTCCTTGCCGCTGGCCAACGTCACAAAGCCTTCACGCTGACCTTTAGGGAACGGTTTGGCGCCCCACGCAGGTGCATCACCGGCCTGATTGGGCAGAATCCAGATCTGGAAAATCTTGGTCGCGTTCGATTCCAGGTTGTACTCGCTGTGCGCAATGCCAGTGCCGGCACTCATGACTTGCACATCGCCTGCTTCAGTGCGGCCTTTGTTGCCCAGGTTATCTTCATGAGTGATGGCGCCGTCTCGCACATAGGTGATGATTTCCATGTCACGGTGCGGATGTTTTGGGAAACCGGTGCCGGGAGCGATGACGTCGTCGTTCCATACGCGCAGGTTGCCCCAGTTCATGCGTTGCGGGTCGTAGTACTCGGCGAACGAAAAGTGATGATGCGCGTCCAACCAGCCGTGATTCGCGCCGCCCAGTGTGTTGAAAGGTCTGAGTTCAAGCATGATGACGCTCCTGTTCGGGTCAGTCGGGCGAAGGATGCTGCTACCCGATCGATGATGGGAGTGAGTTTCCAATAATGATTAATCGATAAAAAGCGTAAAAAATGTTTTAAACCAATCTATATATTCGATGTTTACCCTTGGCAACAGATAATCCTTTGCCTTCAAAACTCAAGCTAAACAGCTGACATTCAAGCAATTAGCTAGAACTCTTCGCGCAATGGGGCGACCATAGTGCCCCCGGACAGCCTCACACCTTGGAGTCAGCGTGCCGCAACACAAATCCGATCAGCCTGATGAACTCGCTCCTATCACTCAACTGCCCTTGCTCAAGCGCCTGGCTGCACGGTTGTTTGGCAGCGGTTTAACCCGTTTGCGGGCTCAACACGCAGCATCGTGGTTGCATGGCCAGGCGGACGGGTTTCGCAGCGGGCACAGCGCGGGGGTGGATTACGGCTACAAAGAGGGCCATGCCGAGGGATTGGAAGACGGGCGTCAGGTGCTGCACATCAATGACACGCGATCCCGGGAACTCCGCGGGCCGGGGGTCGACAATGACCTGTTTGATGACTGGCGCCTGCCCCTGACGGCTGAGTTGAAAAAGCAGGTCAAGGCTGATGTGGCGGCGATGTTGCCGGCGCATGCGCAACCTAGTGCAGCGCAATGGAAGATGATCTTCAGTGACACCCCTTCAACCTCGGTGGTCGCGGGTGCAGGGGCAGGGAAATCGACCTCGCTGGTCTTGCGTATTTTGCTGCTCAGCCACTACTTGGGTTTTGAGCTGAGTTCGATGACCGTCGTCACCTTTACCCGAGAGTCGCGTAAGGACTTTATTGCCAAGCTGCAAGAAGTGTTCGGTTTGTGGGGGCGAGCCCTGAGTTTCAAGCAGGCGCAGGACGTTGTACGCACCTTTCACTCGCGTATTTTGCCGATGGTGCGCAGCCTGCCGGGCTACGCCAAGTTAGAAGCCTTTGAAAACCTTAGTACGCGCAGTGCCCAGGCGGATGAAGAGGTTGAGAGCAATCCTTTTGATTTGCGCATCAACGACACCCAGCGCCAACAACTGAATGCCTGTTATCACGCGCTGTACACCCGTGACGAACGCTTTAAGACGCTTATGGCGCCGCTGCGTCGGCATGCTCTACAGCTCGGGGCGCTGGAACGTGATCATCCGGATGTGCAAAAGCGCATGGCGGTGACTGAATTAGCCGCCAAGCGCGATGAAGAACTCTGCGACACCCTCGAAGATTTATGGTTTGGCGCGGGCGCGTGGCCTATTCAGGGCATTGAGCCGAGCCGTGAAACCTTCCAGATCAATGGCTCAACCTTCCATTGCCACGGTTATATCCCGCAGCTCAACGCGTGGGTGGTGTTGGGGTTTGATCCAGGAGAAAGCCCGCAGATCAGCCGTCCCAATGCCAAGCTGACCGTGCGCGCAGAGTGGGCAGTCAAGAAGACGCTGTTTCGAGCTTTCTGCGATAAACCATTGATATGGCTAGATAGTTATAGCGCGTCAAAGCGTGTTCTATCTGCTCTGGCGGATGAGGCGAGCGCGGGGCCTGGCATTGACTACAAGCTCAAGGGGGAGCTGAGTTCAGCGCCGCTGCTGGACTGTTTTGTCAGCGCCGCCAGCTTTATCGAGAACCTGGGGCTGGATGTTGCGACGGCTGTCGGTGACATGCGCTTTGCCAAAGACGACCCCGACCGGTTTTTCTTCGAGGCGTTGAGCCTGTATTGGCGTGCACTGGAAGATCACTTGCTGGCGCAAACCCCGCCAGTCATGACCTATAACCGTATGTTCGCGCTGTTTGGCGAGAACAGCCCCGAAAATTTCAAGCTGCTCAACCATGAGCAATTGCGTCCGCTTTCGCATTTGATGATCGATGAATTTCAGGACGTTTCGCCACAGATCGTCTCCTGGTTGCGTGCCAGTTTGCGCGAGATCCGCAGCCGTGGTCCCGCCATGCACATCGGCCGGGGCGCACAACGTTCGTCGTTGCTGTGTGTTGGCGATGACTGGCAGTCGATTTACGGCTGGCGGGGCAGTTCGCCCAAATACTTTATGGATTTCAATAAAGAGTTTGTTTCACCGGCCACTACGCGGGTGATGCTCAGTGACAATTTCCGTAGCCACCAGCACATTATTGATGCCGCCGAACACATCGTGCGTGCAGCGCCTGGTATTCCCGGCAAGCGTGCCAAGGCGAGTGGAGAGCCAAAAACGTTGGTGCCGGTTACCGTATTGAATCGTGACGATCAGGCGCTGGCCGCACAACTGATCGAGCATTACAACGCAGGTAACAGCGTCTTAATGTTGTATCGAAAAAGCAGCGATAAGTTATTGATAGAAAAAGAAATTCAGTCTGTAGTTAATGCGGATTCTAGATTGCAGCCAGAGGCACGCAGGCTTAAACAGTTGACCTATCACAGCTCCAAAGGGCTGCAAGCGGATGCGGTTTTCCTGCTGGGAGACTGTCAGCATTTAACGTCATCGCCCTACAAAAATCAGGTGTATCGCATGGCTGGGCTAGGTAAGGCTGGTGACCCCGAGCCGTATGATTCGGCGCAGAAGGACGAGGTGCTGCGTCTGGCCTATGTCGGTATCACGCGTGCGATCAAGCATTGTTATTGGTACGTAGAAAGCCAGGACGCTCAAGGGCCGAACATCCCCAAGGCTTCTGATCGGGTGCCTAAAGACAAAGCCTTCTTCGAAGACATGCGTGGCGTCACTGCCCAGACGCAGCGCTAGAAGAGCCTGCCTTCGCGCTTAAGTCTTAAGGCGAAGCCGCAAGGTTAGCCGCGCGCCCCCGTCGCTCAAGACGGGTGCGGCGTCACACGGTAGACGCACCGGCGATCGCCGGTGATCAAATGCTCAATGCGTTCAACGTCAGCGTCTTGCCCTAACGCCGCCTGAAACACTTGCAGCTCCGAACGACAGAAACCCTGACATTTCTGCGCGGCAATGCAAATCGGACAATGGCTCTCTATCAGCAGCCAGCTGTCACCGTCGGCCTGCATGCTGGCCATATAACCGGCCGCGTCGCGAATCCCTACCAGGACCATGACTTTTTCTTCGAGGCTGGTGGCCTGTGCGCAAGCGTTGACGTAGTCGTGGGTATTGGCTTGTTCAATGCTGTTGACCACTTTATCGATGCCATCGTTGCCGTAGATCAACTTGATCGAATCAATCAGCTGCAAGGTGAGCTGCGCGTGCGTGTCGGGAAACCGCGCCTGCGCCGCAGGGGTGAGCGCCCACTTCTGCGAGGGGCGGCCTGCGCCTGCCGAAGGCACGACTTGACCGACAATCAGCTCGGCCTCCAGCAGTTTTTGAATTTGCTGGCGCGTGGCCTCAAGGGTGATGTTTAGCATCGGTCCCAGGTCGGCAGTTTTAAGCGGGCCATGGGATTTGAGCAAAAACAGAATCCGTTCAGCAGTGGCGCCGGTGTTGCGCGAGGCATTGGCGGAGTCGGTCGGGGTTGCGCACATAGGGCAGTGGTCGTCTCAAGAGGGATGGGTGAAGCCGGGCGTGATCATACCCACAACTTCAAAAAATAATTATCAAAGCTTTACCTTTTGTAATAGGCTCGATGCAACGGAATGTAACTCAGGACAGGGATATGACAACGGCAACAGGATGGGCGGCATTATTGCTGGGCAAAAACGGACTCAGGTCCTTGGCGCTGGCGGGTGGAGTCGCGTTGCATGCGATCAACGTGTACTTGGTCACCACCATTTTGCCGTCTGTGGTCAAGGACATCGGCGGGCTTGATTACTACGCCTGGAACACCACGTTGTTTGTCGTGGCTTCGATTATCGGCTCAGTGCTGTCGGCCAAGTGCCTGACCGGCCTTGGGCCAAAACTCGCGTATGCAGTAGCGGGTGTGATTTTTGCCATCGGCTGTGGCATTTGCAGCCTGGCGCCGGACATGGGCGTGTTAATCCTTGGGCGCACAGTGCAAGGGTTGGGGGGCGGATTATTGTTCGCCTTGCCGTACTCGATGATCCGCCTGGTGTTCGATGAAGGTTTGTGGCCGCGCGCAATGGCCCTGATTTCGGGCATGTGGGGCGCTGCGACGCTGATCGGACCTGCGGTGGGCGGGGTATTTGCTCAATATGACGCCTGGCGTGCGGCGTTCTGGGCGCTGATCCCCGTCACACTGGTGTTCATGTTGCTGGCTACGCTGATGCTGCCCAAGAAAAGCACCGAGCCGCGTGCCAAGGTCTCGGTGCCGATGGTGCAACTGGCGCTATTGACCGCAGTGGTGCTGGCCATCTCCCTGGGCAGCATCAAACCCTCGCCCTTGTTCAATGGCTTGGGGTTACTGGCCGGGTTAGTGCTGTTGTATGCGGTGTACCGGGTGGAGGGCAGCGACAAACATCGCATGCTGCCCCAAAACAGCCTGAGTTCCCGCGGCGCATTGTTGCCGATCTATCTGTCCATGAGTTTGATGGTCATTGGCATGACCAGTGAAGTCTTTGTGCCGTACTTCTTGCAAGTGCTGCACTTGCAAACGCCGTTGGTAGCGGGCTATATCGCGGCTTTAATGGCGGCTGGCTGGACGTTGGGAGCGCTCTACAGTTCGAGCCTGGCCCGTGAGTCGGCCAATCGGGCAACGCTGTATGGCCCGGTGTTTGTCGTCGTGGGGTTGGCGCTGGCGTGCATTTTTGTCCCGCAAACCACCGGTTCTGTACTGAGTTTGTGCGGGGTCTCGGTGGGCATGGTCTGCGTGGGTACAGGTATAGGTCTGGCGTGGCCACACCTGCTGACGCGGGTATTGGCCAATGTGCCGGATGCTGAGAAAAACATTGCCGGGGCCTCCATCACCACTGTGCAGTTGATTGCTACGGCCATTGGTGCGGCGTTGGCGGGCATGATTGCTAACCTGGCCGGATTTACCACACCGGGCGGCGTGGAGGGTGCGTCGAGCGCTGCGGCGTGGTTGTTTGGTCTGTATGCATTGCTGTCGGCGCTGCTGTTTATCACTGTGCGCCAGGTGATCCGGCGCGATACGGTTGAGGGGCACGTTGATAGAGACGTGCTACTGGCCACTGAAAAGCCGGAGTTGCCATGACTCTGGCCAGCGCAATGAGCAGCGGTGAGAGTGACGTGATGGCAGATGCCGATGTCCTCGGGCAAATCCGGGCGCTTGATGTCCGCCTACTCGGTGGGCGGCCTATCGGCTTGTGTGAAAACCACTTCATCGACTTGACGAGCGCCATTGCCGGGCCGGGCAGTGCGCCGCGCAATGGGGAGGGGCGGGATATTCGGCGCGAAAACCTGTGCCGGTTGGTCTACACCCTGGGCGGTCATGGCGAAATCAGGCAAACCGAGGTGGACTTTCAGCGCGTACCGTTCACGTTGCCTGATTTGCCACCTGCAACTGCTGCACCTGCTGATGCAGCGGCGCAGGCGGTGCGTATTGATCCGCACAGTCAATTTGGCTACCTGCCGTTGGACATGACGGGTGAAGTGGCCAATATCTCGCTGGACTCAACCCACAATGAGCAGACGCGTTTGACGCTGTCTCACTGGCCTGCCAACCGCACCCCGCAGCCTTACAAAGCCAACTTGTCGACGCAAAGTGCTTTGCGCTACATGGCGCAGGCCAGTACCTGGCCGCAGGCGAGCATCGTCACCAGCGATCATTTCGACCTCGACGGCTTGGCCTCTATCTATGCGTTTCTGGCCCCCGAGCAGGCGCAGCGTCATGCAGACGTGCTGATCGATGTTGCCCGGTTGGGGGACTACGCTCGCGGTACCTGCAGCCATGCTTTGCAGGTGGCTTTTACCCTCAACCATTTGGCCGAGCGCACCCGCACCTCACGTGCACCCAACGAAAGTCGGCAGTTGCTTGAAACCTTTGGCACGTTGCTGCCATTGCTCAACGATGTAATTGAGCGCACGCACACCTACAGCCCAGCCTGGCGCGAGCAATGGCAGCTGCTTGAGCACACCGAAACGCTGTTGTCAGACCCGCAGATGCAGCTTGAGGAACATGCTGATATTGACTTGGCCGTATTTCGCCTGCCCGCAGAGGCGAGCGCTCGAATCAACCTGGGCCAACCTTACTTCGGGCTTTCCAATATCGCGTTTCATAACCGCACTAAATGCGGCGTGTTGGCGATCATAAAGGGTCCTTTTATCGAGATTCGCCAACGCTACGAAAGCTGGGTGGAGCGTGTTAGCGGTTTGATGCGAGGCCGCCGCGACCTGGCGATTTTCCAGCATGCGATACAGGATCGGGAGCGGGGTAACGCGCACTGGGGTTACGACGGTGTGCAATGGATCATGCCGGCACTGAAACTGCGTGCCGGCGGCCTGAGTGATCTTTCGCCGCAGACGGTACTGGAAGAACTCAAGCAATTCCTGCGTGTGGCCCCGGTTGCGTGGAGCAATGCCTGACCCGCTGACGTTGCCAGACAACCCGCCGTGCGACCTGCATCGTTAGCATTTACTCAATATCGAGGCCGTTGGCCCGCAATTGATTTCTCAATTGCGGGCGGTAGTTATGGGCGTAACGCTGGCTCACACTGCTCGACCAATTCTGCGGTTGCGGGCGTTGCTGACGTTGCCAGTGCGCGAGCATCGCCTGGTCGTGCTCGCCTATCGCTGAGTCAATCGCATGGGGGTCATAGCGCTCGTCATGGCGAAAGCTGCTTATCGGCAAGCGCGGTTTTTGCGCGGCAGGATGCAGCACGTAGCCAAGCGCCATTCCGCACAGGGCGAAGGTTTTTTCAGGCAATTGCAGCAGTTCAATCATGGCGCTGGCATTGGCACGTATGCCGCTAACCGGCACCACGCCCAGGCCCAGTGAGCGGGCTGCCGTCATCATGGTGCTGAGAATGATCCCGGCATCGGTGGCAGCAGCCAGCATGCCTTCAAGGCAACGGTGAATATGTTGCTCGGCCCCGGCCCGGGCAACCCCTTGCGCTGTTTTGTGAAAGTCCACGATCAGCGTGATGAACACGGGTGCGGTCGCAATCCAGGGCTGACCGCCTGCCAGTTCTGCAATACGTTGGCGGGTTTCGGGGGCACGTACCACAACCGAGGAAATGTGCTGCGCATTGAAGGCAGAGGGCGCTTTGTGGGCAGTTTGAATAATGGCGCTCAGCAACTCCTCATCCACAGAACGTGTTTGAAAGCTGCGCTCGCTACGATGGCGAGTGAGTAAATGAATCGTGTCGTTCATAAAACGCCTCATTCCTTAAGGACTTATTAAAGGTTGATCTTTGGTCGGTATTTCACGCTGGGCTGGAGGTGTAAACGCGTCTTTTTAGCAAAGAATAACTGATCATGAAGGTTATATGAAATAGTGTTTAGATAATTAAAAAATATAAAAGACATTCCTTGTTTTTATAGGAAACGCGTCTACGCTCCTGCCGTGCCAAGCAGGGCACTCATGTTTGAGTGCCCGAGTGGCGTCTTTTTTTCTGCCCGGTCACTGGCAGAGCCGCAGTGGGGCAATGCCAAGTGCCAGGCATGGACGCAAATAACTAATAAGGAAGACAGTGGTATGAACGCGCAAAAACCGACAACCCTTTATGAACGCGCTAACGAAGTGGCGGGTTTAAACAGTGTTGTGGACTTGGTTAAGTTATCTGATCAATATCGCCAATCGGCTATTTTGCACTTTGCTGTTGACCAGCAGGTGTTTGACCATACCCAGCTTCCCGTGTCGGCCGAAGACGTTGCAACGCGTTTAGGATGGACCTCAAATAAAGGCAAGATTTTCCTCAATGGCCTGGTGGCCTTGGGGTTACTCAATAAACACGAGGACCGGTTTAGCAATCAGGTCTTGAGTGATCGTTTTTTAGTCAGCAGCAGCCCCGAATTCATTGGCCCCATCATTGCTCACCAGCGCTTGCAGTGGCAGAACTGGCCGCGGCTGGGCGAGATCCTGGCCACTGGCCAATCCATGGATTTCCAGCAGGAAAACCGTTTCAAGCACGACCAGGCCGCACGTGACGCTTTTAACGAAGCGATGGTGCGCTTTAGCCAGCCAATGGTGGATGTGGTGCGTGAACTGCCGATTTTCGATAACGCGCGCAAGGTAATCGATTTGGCAGGCGGGCATGGCACCTATATCGCCGAAATAGCCCGACGTCACCCCACGCTCAAGGGTGAAATCTGGGACTTGGCTGCCACACGCGACGCCGCCCAACACACGCTGGACACCTACAATCTGCATGACCGCTTAACGTTCAAAGAGCGCAACCTGCTCGACTTGGCCAAGTACCAGGGCGAAACCGCTGATGTGGTAATGCTTAACGATTGCCTGCACTACTTCACCCGCGAGCAAACCCGCGACCTGATTGCCTCGGCCAGCCAACTCGTAGCCAAGGGCGGGGCATTGATGATTTTGAGCATGTCGCTGGATGCTAACGAAATCACGCCGGCTCTTTCCGCTGATTTCTCGTTGCACATGATGGTCAATACCGTGAATGGCGAGTTGCACCCCACGCCATGGCTTGCTCAACAGATGAGTGATCAGGGGTTCGAGGTCATGGAAGAAAAACTGGGGCGTTACAGTTTGTTGGTAGGGCGTGGCAAGGGGGAGGTTGCTGACCGTGCTTAAGCTTCTTGCGCTTCAGTCCCCTGCCTGCGCCGCCCGGCATCGTGCCTGGGCCAATGACTTGAGCGCAATTGCCAGCCTGGCCGGGTTTGAGTTTCACCTTGAAGGTGAGGTGCCCGCGCAGATCGATGGCCTCATTTTGTTGTGTGCCTCAGCGAGTGATGAACAGTTCTTTGCCGAGCATTTGCTTAAGTCCCCTGAGCACGCCAAAAACACGGCAGCGGTGGTGATTGCACTGGATGATTATCCGCAGCATGGCTCGCTCGCATTGCTGAACAGTGCACACGCATTTGTTTATCCTCACGGCCTGAATGTGACAAGCCATCAGCCATCAGTGACAGTCAGCGACTGGTTGGCCGGTTTTTCGAAATTTGCCGCCGCCGTCAAAATGTGGCGCTCGCTGGAGGGCATAACGATTGCCTGCGCCAGGGAAGCCGCGTTGGCGCCTCAGGTCAGCCATATCAATATCCTGACCCGCGACCTCGCCGTTTCACAGGCTTTCTATGAGCAGGTGCTGTCGGCCAGATATTGCTACAACCTTGGCCCGCGCAAGATCGTAATGGAACTCAATGGTTTCGATTTCTTCATTGAGTTAAATCCCACGTTCAGCTACCCGCCGGGCTACCACATCGGTTTGCGTGCATTGCCACACGACGTACAGCGCATTGCCGACAAGGTAGCCACCTGGCCCGGGATCAACGTAGTCAAGGGCAATGGTCCAGCTCCAGGCTTTCATCATGGGCCTGACAACGTGCGCACGGCGGTGTATTTCGAAGACCCTGACGGGTTGGTGATTGAGGTGTATTCCTCTGAAATCGAAATGATTGAAACCAACCCGCGCCTGGTCCTCGACCACCTCTAATCGTTGGACAAACGCGCTGATCGGGTAGCCCCTCGCGTCCCGTTCAGCCTGTCTGTGGCTAACAGAGTGAGTGTATGAAAACTAAAAAAGCAGGGCACTGGCCTCGATTTTCGAGCCCGCTCCCTAAAGAGGTGACTGACCGTTTTTTGATGGGCTATGCGCCGCATTTTGTGGAGCATCCCATCAGCCGTCAGGTGCAAGGCGCATTGATCGATATGCTGGCGCTGCCGGTCAGTCAATTGCTCAGCATCATCAGCCAGGTTGAGCAGCCTTTGGCGACGCGCATTGCGGCCGGCGAAGTGCTGGGACTCAAAGGCGATCCGCGTATCGACCCCTTCAACCCGCACATGTTGACGGTGCCCGGCGGTACCGTTCAGATCGGGTTGGCGCCTGAGCGTGTGGACCCCGTGATGAGCGCGTTCGAAGGTCTGGGGCTTGATCGCAGCTGGATCGAGAAAGAAACCCCCTGCCATCGGGTTGCACTCGATGAGTACCGGATTGCACGTTATCCGGTGACCAACAGCGAGTATCGGCATTTTTTGCTTGAAACTCAGCACCCGGCACTTGCAAGCAGTTGGGCATTCGGCGCTTACCCGCATCATATGGCCAACCATCCGGTGTACAGCGTCGATGCCAGCGATGCGGATGCCTACGCGTGCTGGTTGAGCAAGCGCACCGGGCGTCTGTTCGCCTTGCCCTCTGAAGCACAGTGGGAGCATGCAGCGGCGGGGAGCCAGCGCTTGCAGTTCCCCTGGGGTGAGCACTTTGATGCCACTTTTGCCAACACGGCGGAACTGGGCTTGATGCAAACCACGCCAGTGGGGGTATTCATTGAAGGGGCTTCACCGTTCGGGGTGATGGACATGGCCGGCAACGTTGAAGAGTACGTTGCCGAGGCTTACCACCCTTACCCTGGCGGACCACAGATCCGTGATGACTTGGTGCTGGATGTCGGTGAGCATCGCGTCGCGCGGGGTGGAAGCTTCACCCGTTTCAGAGACCTGGCCCGCACCGCGCGTCGTCATGGCCGTTACCCCCGACCGCTCTATGTCATGGGTTTTCGCTTAGTTGAAAACCTACGTTGATTGTCTGTCATCTGAACTTTTAATTGGGATACCTCATGCACACGCCAGTATCGCGTCATACCAAAGTGCCTATTTCTATTTTGGGCGGCACCATTAATGCGCACTTTTATGGTTTTAAAGGTTTTGATAAGAACAATGAGCATTTTGCCGTGGGGGTTAATACCGACACCGCGGACATCCCTCTTGTTCGCGTGCACTCGGAGTGCATCACCGGTGATGTGTTCGGTTCACAACGCTGCGACTGTGGCCCGCAACTGCAAGAAGCCCTTGAAACGTTGAATGCACAAGGGGGGTATTTGATTTATCTGCGTCAGGAAGGGCGCGGCATTGGTTTGTATTCCAAGTTTGAGACCTACTTATTGCAAGACACCGGGCTGGATACCTATGAGGCCAACTTGCACCTCAATCATCCCGCGGATTCGCGCACGTTTACCCCGGCGGTGGACATGCTCAAAGCCCTTAAGGTGACGCAATGCCGCTTGTTGACCAATAACCCGGAGAAAGTCCAGCAATTGCGCGATGGCGGGATTGATGTGGTGAGTGCAGTGCCTACGGGGGTGTTCCTGACCCAACATAACCGTGGCTATTTGCAATCGAAGGTCACTAAATCCAGTCACTCCATCAAGTTGTAAGGCTTGCTTTCGAAAAGGATTTCACCATGAAACATATAGGTCCTATCAGCGGTATTTCCGCGCATGCCAGTGAGTTCATTGCGACGGCCGGCTATGACAACCAAGTGATTCTGTGGGACGCCAAAACCGGGCGTTCGATTCACCGTGTTACCCACGACCATCTGGCTAACCAATGTGCCTTCAGCGCTGATGGCAAGTACTTGGTCAGCGCCAGCAGTGATTACACCGCACGTATTTGGGAGGTGCCCAGCTTGCGTTTGAAGTCGGTGCTGTCCGGGCATGGCGATGATGTTGAAATGGCGGTTTTTTCACCCGACGGTACGCGTGTCGCCACCTGTTCGCGCGATCACGTACTGCGTATTTTCGACCTGGACGGTACGTTGCTGGGTGAACTGAAGGGGCATGACGCCGACGTGATTTCAGTGGTTTGGTCGCCAGACGGACTGCGCCTGATTTCCAGCAGCGATGACGGCACCGTGCGCCAGTGGGACACGGCCAGCCTGGCGCAGTGTGGCCTGGTAGACATTGGCGGCGTTGAAACTGACACCATCGCAATCACCCGTCAGGGCCTGGTTTTTGCGGGTGACGATGACGGCCGTATTTCATTGATCAGCAATGAGCACGTACGCACGATTCCTGCCCATGAAGCCGGGATCAAGCGCATCGTGTGGAACGACGATAAACAGTTGTTGGTGACGCTCAGTTACGACCGTTCGGCGATTGTCTGGGAACTGGACGCCCAGCAAGATCTGATCAAACGCCGTACCACCGCCTTGCCAAGCATTGTCTGGCCGCGTAGCTGCGCCTTTGTCGGCGAAGAAAAATTGGTGTTTGCCACCTTTGGCTCGCGCTACGCGACCTGGAATTACGCCGAGGATCAATGGCACGTCGACGGCATCGCCCCGGCCGTGAGTATCAACGCGGTGGTCAACGATGCAGGGCAGCAATACAGCATCGGCGACGCAGGGATGCTGTTCAAAGATAACCAGCCGGTCATGGGCGTGGGCAGCCTGTGCAACTTCCTGTTGCCCTTTGGACCATTGCTATTGTCAGGTGGGCAAATGGGGCAAGTCTTTGATGCGCTGACCGGGCGGCTTCTGTATCAACATCGTTCACCGCTTAACTGCGCCACTGCGTTTCACAAGGACGGTGTGTTGCACGCCCTTATCGGCACTTACACCGGCGAAGGCCTGGTGTTTGCTCTGGACACGGCACATGGCTTGACGCTGATCGCGTCTATCCCGATGCACGACAACGCAATCAAGGGGGTGGCGGCCAACGACCGACACTTGTTCAGCGTTTGCGCCTCGGCCGCCGTGGCGTTGCACAACATTGACGACTTCAGCAGCGCGCGGCATGTCGAGCAGGCGCACACTCGGATCTCCAATGGTTGCTGCACCGTAGACGGCGGTTTTGCCAGTATCGGTCGCGACCTGAAACTGCGCCTGTGGCTGGGCTCAGGCGATGAGGTCTACGACACGCCACACGTAAACTCGATCAAGTGCATTTGTGCTTCGGCGGATGGTCGTGTCATTGCGACCGCCAACTACAGCGGCACCATAGCGTTGTTCGATTTACCAAGCCGCACCTGGATGGATGTCGAACGTCCGACCGCCAGTGGCATCTCGTGTTTGAGCCAGGACAAGGACAGCAATGGCTTCATTGCCAGCTCCTATGACGGCAACATTTACACCATCGCCTATCGCCAAGCCTCTTAACGTCACCAGGAGCGGACAATAATGAATAAGCAGACGCAATTTCTGGATGTGCCCACGTATAGAAACGTACTCAACACTTCATTTGTTCATCGTTACGGCAACGGTGAGGACGAGTGGTCATGGGACATAGGCATGGCCAAGGCCGCGCGGGTGTTTCTTGAGCATTTGGGGGATAGAAGCGATCAACTGATTCTGGATGTCGGGGTCGGGCGGGGGCGTGATGCGTCCGAGTTGATACAGGCAGGTCATCGCGTTACCGGTCTGGATATCGTCGAAAACTCCAGTTGGCCTTTGCTGCGCAAACGTTGGGGCGAGCGGCTTGAGCTGGTGCCTTGCGCACTGCAAGACTGGCAGCCGACCTTATTACGTCAATTCGATGCGGCGTTGGATAACGGCTGCTTTCACCACCAGCACCCGGAGGAGTGGCAAAGCTATCTGGATGACCTGCGCCGCCATGTTCGCCCAGGGGGCCTGATTGCAATCAACGTATTTGGCGTCGACGCCAGCAACCTCACACCGGGTTGGCGTGAAATGGACAACCGCCGTCAAGGCTACTTTTTTACCGAGCAAGGGATTCGCGACACGCTGGAAGGTTTCGGATTGACTTGGGAGCAGCTCATCACCATCGAACGCCAACATGGCGATGCGGTGTATCTGCTGGCGCTGGTGCGCACTTGATAACGCGACCGACAGTCACACACGTATGCGTTTGAGGGCCTGCCGGGCCTGAATAAGGCCGGAACCCGCACAGGCTTCCGGCTTTTTAATGACGAACGTGACGTGCTCCGAAGGGCTGAGAGTGGTAAATTCTGCGCCCATGAAACTCGTCTCCCTCTTAACGAACACCCGCTTCAAAGCCAAAACGCTGAATGTCGCCGGTTCGTGGGTTGAACTGGGGATGAGTCGTGCGCCAAAGGAACCTTCACATGAATGATTTACTGACTCGCCGCCATGTTGTTCAAGGCCTGGGCTTGCTCAGTCTGGGGTTGCTCGCTGGGTGCGATCCCGGCAGTGGGTTGTCGTACAAGTACGGTAAAGATTTGAGCAATGAGATCCTGGGGCGCAAGTTCAAGCTGCACGATACTCAGGGCAATGACGTCATGCTGGGCAGCTTTCGCGGCATGATGCCCATGATTTTCTTTGGTTTCACCCAATGCCCGGCGGTGTGCCCAACTGCGCTGGCGCGCGCCGCGCAAGTGAAAAAAATGATGGGCCCGGATGGTGACCGGTTGCAGGTGGTGTTCATCACGCTCGATCCTGAGCGCGACACGCCTGCGGTGCTGGATGCCTACGTCAAAGCCTTCGATCCGACCTTTATGGCGCTGTCTGGCACGCTGGAAGAAACCGCTGCCACGGCCAAAGAGTTCAAGGTGTTTTACGAGAAAATCCCGAGTGGCTCGACTTATACGCTTTCACACACGGCCACCAGCTTCGTATTTGATACCCGCGGTGTGCTGCGTCTTGGTTTGTCACCTTCGTTGTCTGCCAAGCAGTGCACCGAAGACTTGCTGACGGTGATGTCGGTCTGCTGATTTAACGCCCCTTTGAAAGAGCCAACCTTATGAAACCTGTTAAGTATCTGATGTTGTCGTTGCTGGGCTTGAGCCTGCACGTTTCGGCGCAAACCACCGTGGATGACGCGTGGGTACGTGCCACGGTGGCTGGCCAGCAAGCCAGTGGTGCCTTCATGCACATTACTTCGACCACGGACAGCAAACTGGTGGAGGTCAAATCCCCTGTGGCCAGGACCGTACAGATCCACGAGATGAAAATGGTCAACGATGTGATGAGCATGGGACCTGTGCCTTTCGTTGCTTTGCCGGCGGGTAAAACCGTCGACATTGAGCCAGAGGGCTATCACGTCATGCTGATTGACCTGGTCGGGCAAATCAAAGAGGGCGACAGCGTGCCACTGACGCTGGTCATTGAGGATGCCAAAGGCGCTCAGCAATCGATTGAGGTCAAGGCCCCGGCCCGCGCGCTCAACGCCGTGTCCAAGCATGATCATGGGGCCATGCACATGTCAGATCACGGCAACATGCACTGATCTTTTTACGGAGTCACGGGCGATATCGCTGAAGTTGTGGACTTCGTGACAGAGGCGCAGGCGCAGATGTTTTCTACGCGTGCGGCGTTGCATGCACCTCTGTTTCTGCCCGGCGCCGTCGATTTTTGGCGTCGGCAAGGGTTTACGCTGACGGACATCGAACACGACCCGGTGTGGCATACGACCCATATGGAGCGGCGGCTTTTACACGCCACCTGAAAGATGGCCGTTGAAGGTAAAAAAAGCGGCTGTTCATGGATTTAACTGTTTGCCGGGAAGGCGGGTTTATGGAAGTCGAAACCGTGGTTGCATGAGGATTTTCATATGTTGTTAGCCAAAAAAGAGAGCCGTACAGCAGACGTTTTAGGGCTGCTGGTCATTGCGCTAACAGGGGGCTTCGCGGTCTATGCCTGTTTGGAGTTCACAGCTTGGTGGCAGAGCTATCTGGCGCTGATGATCTTTTATGCATGCTTTAATATCGCGCTCTTTTCGGGGATAAAACCTGCGCCCTGGGAAGGCAGTATTGTCTTTGTTTTTTTTCTGGCCGTGGCGCTGATTTACATCTTTCTGTTTGCGGTTCTTTATCAGAGACACTGCCTGTTAGACATCCCGACTACGTGCGCAACCTACTCAGTGCTGCAAAGTCCCTTCAACGGGGACTATCTCTACGCGTCCACTGTCGTGTTCACAACCCTGGGTTTTGGCGACATTGTGCCCAAGCCCGGGGCAGGACGTATTGTTGTGGCGACCCAAGCCCTGATCGGGATGACGTACAGCGCGACCGCGATATTGATCATTTTGGGACGCTCGGGCTGGTATTCAGCCAGGGGCGAGTCAGCGGCACAGCCAATCCTTATTGACCGCGAACATGCACAGGTTCAGACGGACAGGTTTGCCCACACGTCGAAAGCGCTCGAAGACATGTCGACGTTGCTGAGTGCTCTGAGTACTAAAGTGGACACCGTTAACAATCAATTGGTCAGCCTCAAGCGATACGCGCTGTGGGCAAGCTTTGCCTTGATTGTGTTGTCATTTTTTGCAGGCATGGCCCTGGGTCATAAGTTTTAAGGGGGGGGCGAGGAAACATCGATCCCCTCGCCTTGAATGATTCAGAGCCTGCCACTGAGCGGGTATTCAATGGCGAGCCGTATCTGGTCCGTGTCCAGCTCGGCCTGTGCAGCGTTGCCCCGGTGGATGTTGTGGCGCAGTGACAGCAGGGTGCCCTTGGCGGCACCGCTCTGTATGACGTAACGCGCCTCCAGGTCCCGCTCCCAATGCTTGCCATGTTTGCCATAGCCCAAGTAGGCATAGCCGCCGCGCGGGTCCACATGGCTGCCGTCGATATCACTGCCACGCACATAGGCTGCGCTGAACATCAATCCGGGCAGGCCCCAGGGCGACATGTCCAGATCGTAGCGGGCTTGCCATGACTGTTCGTTGGGTGCGTTGAAGTCAGACAACTGAACGGCGTTGGTAATGAAAATGGCACCTCGGGTCACGTAGTCGAACGGTGTGCTGCCGTGTACTTTTTGGTAACCGAGGCTGACACTGTGCGGCCCTTGGGAGTAGGTAGAGAGTGCGCTCCAAGTCGTGTTGTCGATGCTGCCTGACAGCGCTTTGCCTTCATCGGTTGTGCGATAAAGGTTGAAGTTGAATGTCAACGCGCGTTTAGCATCAATCGCGTGGCTAAAGATCGCACCCAGATAGTGCTGGTTCCAGGTGTTCTCATAGCGTGAGGTGTAGAGGCTGGCGCTGAAGTTTTTGCGCGGGGTATAAACCACGCCTGCCAGGTCAAAGGCATCGCCTTTGAGCGCATTGGAGTAGTTCACCACAAAGCCTTGATCGTGGCTGCTGGCGTTACGGTCGGTGCTCTCAGTGAAATGCCCGCCGACCATTTTAAGGTCTGCAAACTCATGGCTGACGGCGAAGACCCCGGTTGCTGTCTCGGGGAGCAAACGGCTGTCGGAAGAGCTGAAGACTGGCGTTTTGACCCGCTGTTCGCCGTAGGACACCACGGTATTGGACATGCGCAGCTTAAGTGCTGCTCCGCCTCGGCTAAAGTTGTCCTTGGGGTAACCTTCGTTGTCCAGCCCCAGCAAGCGCGCCTTGCCAGCCCGTCCGCCACCGCTGTCAAGTTTGACGCCTTGGTAGGCGTGCGCATCGACCCCTACGCCAATCAACCCTTGTGTGAAACCTGATTGCAGGGTGGCCATCAAACCGTAGGCCCATTCTTCGGCATAGCCATTACGCTCGGCCTTTGGTTTGTAGGCGTTACGGGCGCCGCTGTTGCGAGCGCCATGCTGGTAGTCTCGGCGGTCGTACACTGTGCGGTTAATCACGTTCCAGGTGCTATCTTCGATCAAACCCTGGCTTTGGGATTGAATGGAGTCAGCCAGAGTGATCGGGCTGACGAACACCATCAGCATCGCGGCCCGAGTGTTCAGCGCCGTCATTGCGCAACCTGTTGTTCAAACGCGGCACTCAGGCGATCGAGCGCCAGCTTTGGCAGTGTGGGCGCAATCTGTAAGTAACTCGATTCATGCAGCATGCTTCTCGTGGCGCCACAGGTGAGCATTTTCACTTCATGGGGCTGGGCTGCAACCGACGCGCATAGCAATGCACTGGTCAGAAACAGGGGCAGGGAGCAACGTCGCATGTTCATTCATCCAAAAACAGTTCAAGAAGTTCGAAAGCGCAGGATCTGTGCGCCATCCACGGGTATCCCTTCAAAAATACTTGAGCCAGGTGATGTCACGTCGACGGCTTTTTAACCCGGCAAACCAGCGCACCGGCCAATACAGAGCAGTGACCAGCGCAATGGCGGTGAGCCAGACAGCGCCAATGCCGTCAAAACCAAAGTAGGCGCCGTGATTCAGTCCAAACGCTGCAACGCAGAGCACATACAGCACTTTGAGCACATACAGGTGCAACAGATAGAAGAACATCGGTGCGCCACCCAATACCGCGAGTGTGCTGAGCCATTTGTGTTGCTGGGCACGTTCAAACGCCAACAGCAGCAAGAGCCCAACGCCCAGCGTAAGTGTCAGGAACAGCAACGAAGGCGGGTATTTGGTGATGTTGAAAAAGCTCATCAGCGTATGGGTGACATTCCCGTAGTTCGTCCATTGCGCCTCGCCATAACCGTTGAGCCACCGTAACGCGACAAAACCCATCAGTAGACCTGTACCCGTCAACAACAAGTAACGCTGACGGACGTGGGCTGAAACCGAGCGTGTAAACCACGGGCCTACGCAATAACCGAGCGCGATGACACCGATCCACGGCAGCACAGGGTAGGAGGTGCGCAGTCGCAAGGTGTCCGAGAACTCGATCCAGCCCCGGTCATGCAAAATTGCCCACGGCACGTGCAGGTCAGAACCCACCGCAAAGTGCACTGTGTCGAGCAGGTTATGCCCGGCCACGATGACGAGGCCCACAACAAACAACGCGGGACGGGGTAACCAGACCAAGGCTGAGAGCGCAATCATGCTGATACCAATGGCCCAGATGACTTGCAGGTAAATCACGCTGGGCGGGAACTGGAAGGTCCAGGCGAAGTTGACCAGCGTGAACTCCAGCACCACCAGAAACAGGCCGCGCTTAAACAGAAAAGCGGATACATCGCCCTTGCCCTGATATTTCTCGCCGTAGAGATACGCGGACAACCCCGTGAGCAGAACAAACACCGGGGCACACAAATGGGCGAGGGTACGGCTGACAAACAGGGCAGGTTCGGTGCTGTCAATGCTCATTGGGTCAGCGACCTGTCGGTGCAGCAAGAAGGTCTCGCGCACGTGGTCCAGCAGCATGAGCACAATCACCAGACCGCGCAGGGCGTCAATGGACAGCAGGCGTTGGTGAATGGGAGGTGCAGCAGTGGGAGCGTTAGTCATTGAAGGATCGCAAGCAAGGATTGTGGGAATGAACGTGCAAGGGCGAACATGAATTAGTAGTTATCTTATAACGTTTCTAATTCGATTGACCATCGTTCATTCCACAGAGCCTGGACCCTGCTCATCAATGCCTCAGCACAGGAGCTTGTGCTGAGGTTGTGATGGGCTGATTCGGCGACCACCGAGGCAAGGCACAAGAACCGCAGGCTGCAATGGGTTGGCACGTCTGCCCGAGCACGCGGTCAATAGCTGTAACGGCCCATTTTCCTTCAGGATCGCTGCCATGCCCGAGATACCGTTCCCTGATGTGTTGCCACACGACCTGCATTATGTCGACGACACGCAGCCTGGAATCACCCGCAAAAGGTCACGTGGGAAATTTCGTTATTTCGATCCCGAAGGCCGACGCATTGTTGATCCGGGCGAAATTAAACGTATCAATGCCCTTGCGGTGCCGCCCGCGTATATCGAGGTATGGATCTGCGCCGATCCACGCGGGCATCTTCAAGCCACGGGGCGTGATGCCCGAGGGCGCAAGCAATACCGCTATCACACGCGCTGGCGTGAAGTGCGCGATGCCAGTAAATACTCGCGTCTGCGCGAATTCGGGCGGGCCCTGCCCAAGCTGCGCAAGCAATTGGAAGCGCGCCTCGCCACACCGGGCTTCAGTCGGGACAAGGTGATGGCCACGGTAATCACTTTGCTCGACGCGACCCTCATCCGCGTCGGTAACACCCAATACGCCAAAGACAATCGCTCTTATGGGCTGACGACCTTGCGCAGCCGTCATGTTGAGGTCAGTGGCACCACGATTAAATTTCAGTTTCGCGGCAAAAGCGGAGTCGAACATCAAATCTCAGTCAAGGACCGCAGGCTGGCGGGGATCATCAAACGTTGCCTGGAGATTCCGGGGCAAAACCTGTTTCAGTATCTGGACGAAGAGGGGGTACGCCACAGCATCACGTCCTCTGACGTTAACGCCTATCTGCACACCTTGACCGGCGCTGATTTCACCGCCAAGGACTTTCGCACCTGGGCCGGCAGCGCATTAGCGCTATCAGTTTTGCGAGGCCTGCAATGGCAGCCTGAGGCAGACGCCAAACGATACGTGGTTGATATGGTGAAAAACGTCGCTAAACACTTGGGAAACACCCCGGCGGTGTGTCGCAAGTGCTATATCCACCCGGCCGTGCTGGAGGGGTTCATATCAGGCGCACTGGCGGATCTGCCCACGCCAAGGGTACGCAAAGGGCTTAAAGTGCAGGAAGTGGGACTGGCAATGTTCCTCGATACTCTGTTGCATACCCAGGCCAAAGGCGGTGATGCCTGACCATTATTGAAAGTTCGGCACTCTGGCGCGCTGTAAGGGTCTACCCCTCAAGCCTGACGCTCATTGCAGCAGCACAGGCATGAATACGGTCCATTGCGTCCTAAAGAGGTTAACCATGCGAAATACCCTTTGTGCATCACTCATTGCCGGCTTTTTATGCGCAGCACCTTTTGTTGTGCAGGCCGCAGATGACACCGCCAGCGATTGCAAGAAAGGCTCCATATTGGCCACATCCATGGATCACCACACGTGCTACACCAGTGGGGACAAGGCGCCTGATCAATACACCCGCGAGGAAAATGCACTTAAAAACTGGAAAGCCAAAGGCCTACCAAAACCTGACGAAGACGCCCAGTGGGTCGAGTTCAGCCGTCATTACGTCCTGGTCAACCGCGTTAACGCGGTGATTATGCAAATACGCGCACTGGATGGCACGGTCGTAAGCCAGTAAGCCGACGGGGAAGGGCCGCTGAGCACAGCGGCTCTGCCGTTACTGTGGGCCGTAGCACTTTTTTTATGGTTGATTGTAAAATGCCATTATTCGCATGTGTCTGGCATGCCAAGGATTAATGGTTGAGGAAGGGAGGGCAAGATGCCGTCTTTTGCCTTACTTACAATGGATACGGTAATGATTTTGGTCCATATTTTTGTGGCGGAACATAAGGCGTTAAAGAACCTTAATATTCCTATTAATGGCAGTTTTAACTGCACTTACAGTCGTGGCCATGCAAGTCTATTTAAAAAGGACGATACGACGTGGTTTTACCGTGATCATCATTGTACGGCCTTGATTGGGCCCAATGGCGCGGGTAAGAGCAGCACGCTAGAAGTGCTAGAATTGCTCAGCGGTGAGAGTGACTCCAGAGCGCTGGTGGTGTTTTTTGATAGCGCTAAAACGTGCTATCACTTATGCATGATCAATATTGATGTCACGGAACTGACGTGGGTCGAATCAGATGCGCGATTCTTTCTTGTTTCAGATAATCAGGAATTTCTAACCGAGCATGCTATACACTTTGTGAAAATTAATTCGCTCTCGGGGGACGAGGGAGGGTTAAATTTCTCGAAGGCTAAAAAATTCAAACATATCCATGATCTGAGTATTCGAGAGAACGTAAAAAGTACCGCCCGCAAAAAACGCTATTTTGAGAAGTTGTTGCGCTATTTTAATAACGCACCGGATCGCGATGAGTTTTTGGAAAGCGTTAACTTTGAATTCACCTTTACCTCCTCCTCCATGAGCATCATTGAGCGCGTCATACGGCGTCCTTCAACGAATGCCAAATACAGCAACGAACTGCTTTCCCAATGGGAACATGTCAACTATTCGCCTGAATTGAGTGAGGAGGAAGTCAGTTACGGCAGCGTGTACCAGCGACTACTGGGTATGAATATTCTTTCCATTATAAGTGCACTCAGTAAGGTCTCCGGTCTGCAAGAAGACAGCCTGTCACGCTTGCTTCATCAGTACAGTGTGGTGGTGAGAGACTTTCCGGATACCCTTGTGGTTTCTGATTGTTTGAGACGGGCACTGCTTCAATTAGAAGAATCAGAGTGGGTACGATTATCCCAATACCGTATTGGCGTCGAGCATATGAAGAATGTGCTGGAAGGCTATTTCAAGGTATTTGAACGCTTGGCTTCCCTCATTATTGACCATTGTTATGACGGAGAATATCTGAATTTGGGGAGGGTCAAGACGGATGACTACGCGACCATCGAGGCGTTGACAGAGGTCATCCAACGACTGCCTGCTAATATCGCGGCCAATATCAAATGGGGTTGGCGAGGAATTAGCAGTGGAGAGCTGGCACGTGCGCATGTGTTCTCCGAGAGCTATCACTATTTAAAGACTGCCTCACCCCAAGCCAATCATATTTTTCTGCTGGACGAGGCCGATCTCTATTTGCACCCCGAATGGCAACGGACGTTTTTGCATGAGTTTTTATCTCACCTGTGGTACTTGGAGCAGAGCCGAGGTGTCAGAAAGCCTCAGGTTATTATCTGCACCCATTCGCCGATCATGATCAGTGACTTTTTGCCTGACGATATTGTGTCGCTCGCCAAAAATGAAGACGGCGATATTGAAGTGACCCCGTCCTCAGGATTTGGTAATAGCATTGCCGATATTTATATGAATGGCATGCACCTGACATCGACCTTTGGAGAGCACGCACAGCGAAAAATTGCGCACTTGTTGCAGGCAGCCAAACAAGGGCAATTAACCTCCCAAGACCGCGTGCTGATTGAAAAACTGCCGGGCACTCCCATCAAGAACTATTTTCTCTATCATGATCAAAATCAATAAAGTCTACGCGGATGCATTCATCCAGACGTACGTTGAGTACGCCTTGGAAGATGTGCTGTATCCCAAAATAGTTAACCTGCTCAACAAGGTCCCTCTCGACGAGCAGGCCAAGGCGAGAGGGGTGTTCACTAAAGACTACTTGAAGGGGCTGCTGATTGCTCCACCCGCCCTGTTTGAAGCCAAAATTGAAGAGCTGTTTGCATTGTTCCCGATGCTTGCCGAGCGGTATTGTTACGCCTATCTGCTGACGGAATCGGACCTGGCGTTCGATGCCGTTAACCTCGATATACAGTCGGCGGCTGGGAAAGACGCTTTTGATCTGGCTGTGATTAAAGCCATTCACGAACTGCGGATTTTAACCGACCGGTACACGCTGTGCTTAACGCCTCATATTATTGAACAGCTGGAGTCCGACCTGCCGCGGCATAAAAAAAAGCGCTACCTGTGTCGATTAGAAAACGCCAAGCGCGGTCACTCGCAAGTCACCGACGCCGATAAAGAGCGCTTTCCACCCTGGATACAGGTATTCAAAGATTGTTTTGATTACGAAGCTATCTCTGAACAATTTGGTATGGCGATCACGGGTCAACTCGCCCTGACGGTCTGTCCCTATTGCGCGCTGGAGGAGATCCAGACGTATTCCGCTATTTCGGTACGTCCTGACCTTGATCATTTTTATCCCAAGACGCGCTTCCCGTTCCTGGCGATTTCTTTGTTCAATTTGATCCCGGCGGGATCGATCTGTAATCAAAAACACAAAAGAAACAGCTCCATGCTCGGCCACATGAATCCTTATATCGACAGCCTTGAGGGCGCGAGTGTGTTCAGGGTCGGGTTTGTGCCTGACGGTAACGAGGCTCAAACGCTTACCTTTGATGTGGTGCCACAAAATGAGCCCTTCAAGGATAAAAACATTGAGCTTTTCAAAATCAAGGGCCTGTACAACGGAAATGAAAATTTACGCGCCTGGTATCTGGATACCTATAAGTTGCGAGAGTTTTTGAAGGGGCAGGGTGTAGACCTCAGTGCTGTGAACTTCAACTCGCCCCTCCATGCCGCGGTGCTCGATCTGAGCCGTCCCACTACCAAAGTGTCAGCGCAAAAATTTAAAGTCGAGGCCATCAACGACCTGTTTGAACAAGCGTTGCAAGTGGTCAGCCAGCCTGAACATTAAGCGCTACGCGCGTTGCCCTCTTGGTGCTGTAAGACCCGACAACCCATCAGCCGTGAATGATCTGAATATGTTGTAACTGCCCGTATCCCATCACAAAACGCGTACCGAATATGGCATGTCGATGGCGCTTGATATCTACACTTTTTAATCATTGTGCAGTTCAGGAATCCGATCATGACTCACCATTTGCATCACCATACTCCTTCGCTCAGCGCGTTCGATCCGCGCGGTTTAGAAGTGCGTTGCGTGGCATACCACCGTCGTTCAACAGCGCAACCTCCTGAGGCACGTATAAGCCGGCAGTCTTACACCGCTTCAGGCTTTCTATGTGAACAATGGGATGCGCGCTTGGGCGCGCTGCACGAAAAAGACCCGAGCCTGCAACCGAATCAACGCACTGTTTTCTCACTTTCGGGTTACGTGTTGTGCTGCCGTAATCTGGATCAAGGGCCGCGTATTGTCAGGGTAGGGGCGAGTAATCAGGTACTGGAACGTTGGGATGGTGCCGGTACCCGACATCGCTATGAATACGATTCGCTTTTGCGTCTGACTGCGGTATTTGAACAACCCGCCAATGCGCCGCAGCCAAGGTGCGCAGAGCGCTTCAGCTATGCCCAAGCATCCGATGAAGAAGCGGCGGGCAATGGCTGTGGCCGTTTGAGACGTCATGATGATCCCGCAGGGACGTTGCTGTATGAGCACTACGATCTGTGGGGAAACACCACGGCGCAGTCGCGACGATTTTGCCTGGATTTGGCGGAGGAAGCGGATTGGCCGTTGTTGCCAGCGTTACGAGATCTGACGCTTGAACACCACGCCTATGCCACTCAATGCCAGTACGGCGCCTTAGGGCAATTAGTGGCTCAGACGGATGCCAAGGGCTATCGACAAGTGCCGCGTTATGGGGTGGATGGTTTGTTGGCATCGATGGCGGTCACGTTAAGCAGGGGTGTTAGCCGCACGGTGTTGCAGCAGCGCCATTACAGCGCCAGCGGCAACGTTGAGAAGGAATATGCGGGGAATGGCATGCGCAGTGTGCTGGCTTACGATGGGGCTACAGATCAATTGCTAAGGTGTACAACTTACCGTGATGGTCAGCTTGATTTGCCCTTACAGGACTTGAGTTATACCTACGACCCCGTTGGGCAAGTACTCAGCATTCGTGACACAGCACAACAGACGCAGTGGTTGGACAACACACAAATCGAGGCATCCTGTACGTATGCGTACGACACGCTCTATCAATTGATAACGGCGACCGGACGCGAGAATGCCCAGCAAAACCACGGTCCGGGTTTACCGGGGCGAGTGGATTTTGGTTCGAGTATCGTCGGGCGTTGCCGCCACTATCGCCAACATTACGCTTACGATGCAGGCGGAAACCTTGTTTCTCTGCAACACCTGCCCTCGCAAGGGAGCGGCTATACGCGGCACATGAATGTCTCAAGCAAGAGCAATCACAGTTTGGCCCAGGACGCAGGCTTTTCATCGGCGCCAATGTTAGGCAGCGGGTTTGATCTCAATGGTAATCAGCAGGCCCTACAGCAAGGCCAGACCTTGCACTGGACGTTGCGCGATCAACTACAGCGCGTGACTCAAGTGGTGCGTGTGGATGGGGCAAACGATGACGAAGTCTATCGCTACGATGGAAGTGGCCAGCGAATACTCAAAGCGCGTGTGTATAACGCTCACCGCAAGGTTCACCGTTCTGAGACTCGCTATTTGCCGGGGCTGGAGATTCGACGCAACAGTGCAACAGGCGAATGGTTGAATGTTGTGACGGTAGAGGGCGATCTTTGCAGCGTGCGTGTTTTGCTGTGGGAGCAAGGTCTTCCTTCCGGTATGGAGGATGGCCAGATGCGTTACAGCCTTTCGACGCACTTGGGCAGTCGTACATTGGAGCTGGATCAAGATGCGCGTCTGCTTAGCCAGGAAGACTACTACCCGTATGGCGGCACCTCATGGCTGGCTTCTAAAAACGCCATTGAAGCCAGCTATAAAACGTTGCGCTTTTCGGGCAAGGAGCGCGATGCCAGTGGCTTGTACTACTTTGGTTATCGTTATTACGCGCCTTGGTTGTTTCGCTGGATCAGCGCAGACCCTGCCGGTGATATTGACGGTTTGAATTTGTACTGCATGGCGAACGGTAACCCGGTCAATCGCCGTGACGCCCAAGGCTTGCAAAGCAATGATGTGGCTGTTCCCAAAAGCCGAACGGTGTCCCTGCGTAGCTATATTGCACAGGTGTCGAGTGCGGTCAGGTCTCGTGTGCAAATCGGGAGTTCGGCGGCCATTCGTGACGCCTTGTCGACCTACATCAGCAACGCCTTGAGCACAGGTCTGGATGTTGCTCTTTTTGAGGGGGTACAGCCCACTGCGGCACTTAACAATGCCTTGAGAAGCACGGTGGCTTTACTTGATGCCCTCGCCATGTTGCATATGACAAGTGGCTTGTTGGGGAATGCAGTGCGCTGGAGTCCTTTCATTGGTTTTGCAGTAGCCGCTGCCTCTGATATTGGTTTTGAGCACCGCGCGGGCGTTGAAGCAGGGGACACAGACCAAGTGTGGGACCCGGTGGCGCGACAGCGGCTAGGTGGCCACCTGCGTGCTTTTTCACGCGAAATAGTGCAGCAGGCGCTGCGTGGCCTGGGTGATAACGCGTCCTGGGGGCAGACACCGCTTGGCGCCAGGGTGCCAAGAACATTGATGGCCTCTGCTGCCTATGGTTTGGCAACGGTGCCCAACGCTATTTTTGCTGGCTCTATACCTGCTCCGCTGATCCCTAATATTGCCCCCCTGATAGAAGCTTACGATGGCGCAGCAGGCGCCATTATCCGCAGTGGCCATCCCTCGGTGCGGCTTGAGCGGCATCAGCAAACCCTTCAACTCCCACCTCTGACCGACACGCTGCATGGCGGAGTGAGTCGAATGTTCAATCAAACATGGACGTACTGGGCGGGTGTGGGGATTGAGGCGGTTGCCGCTTATGTCACAGGCTCACCTGCAGCTGCACAAAGTGCTCGCACGCGCACTTGGGTGGGGGTTGCGCGGGGCATCGTGTCGGCAATTACTGAGGTGCGGGGGGTACTCTTGCAAACAGCCAGGGCAGGCTTCAGCAATATTGCGCGTTTGTGGCGACCCTCTCGAGCGTGATATATCCGTTTGTTTGAGCGCCTGGGTGGTAATCGCTAGCGGCTGGCCGGGATACGCCGCCCCCACTGATGACCTGTAAAACTGGCTTGGCCGGCAACCGTCGTGATCATCGTTGACGGTTGCCGGGTTGGGCCATGTTGTCTAGTCAGTCGGGAGATTCTGCTCCAGGCCGTGGGTGTCGTTTTCGTCTTCTGAAATGGTGTACCACGTGCAATAGGTTTGCCGACTCAAATCGCCGCGTGCATTGAGGGTGTGCGTTTGACGACCCAGTGCATCGTAGAATAGTTGATCGCTGTAACCGCTCGTGCGCAGTGACTCATCTTTGATATAGCGATGCTGATCGGCGAAGTAGGGGCGATAGTTGCGAATGGCCAGACCTTTGTTGTTGTATTCGACCCTGCTACTTACCCGCCAGCGCCGCTCACTCTGCTCAAGCGTGGGTTTGCCCGCGGAGTCGACTTCAAGTGCTCCGTTGGTATCGACCTTGTACGCACTGCCACCAGGGGCTAGCTGCTTGGTTTGCAGGAGTCGGCCAAACCCATCACTACAGCTCAGGTTAATGCGTATAACGGGGGCTTCATCCTCTGTGTTGGAGGGGTATCGATCTGCTTGTAACACCACTGAGTGCACCGGCTCACGCTGAACTATTTGTAGCTGTTCATGAAATTGCTTATCGCTCGGGTTGGTCAGGTCCAGTGTCAGGGTGCGTGCACTTTCTCGAATGTATCCGTTAGGCAGCAGGTAGCCTTGATTCATCCAGAGCAGGCGTTGGGCAGATGGCGGTACATACCCCATCCAGCTAAACGGGTTGTAGAAGCTGGCGGTGGCAGCTTTCAAGAGCGCGTTTTCAGGGTTTTTGATTGCGTTGTCCGGGCTGTCGTCTTCAGGGGCACGGTAGTCTGACAAGGGCTGAAAACCTACGGGTTGACCGCGCTCCTGGCCGAAAAAGCTGGTAGCGCGTAATTGGCCAAAAGCGTCATACAGTGCTTGTTGTTGAGTGCCTTGTGGATCGGTGATGTTTACGGGCAGTAACAGTCGGTAGTCGTACTGGACTTTCGTCATACAGCCATCCGCCGTTTTGACAGTAGCGATCTGACAGTAGTAGCGATCGTGCTGGAAGTAGGTTACGCCATGGCTTTGGGTGGGACGTACACCGTATGCCCGGTAAAAACCCTGCCCGTCGTTGTAGCGGGCATAGTTTTTTCTGATAGACCAAATACGTGTTTCGGTCGTGGTTTCAGGTAAAAACAGTGACATCCGATGATAGTGTGCTTTCGTCAGAGCGCTATCCAAGTCAAAAGGTTCGGCGCCTGGCAGGTGTGGGATGTCTTCGTAGGCTTTAAGCGAATGGTCATCAAGTTCCGCCATTTCAGTGTGATCGGCCAAGGCCTGAAAACTGGCTTGCCCGGAAGGGAGCGTTTTAGAGGCCCGAACACCTCGGTAGTATTGCGTTGATAAACTGACCAATGTTCGTTGCGCTTGAGCTCCCAGAGGCGACTCAGCGTCTTCATCAATGAAGTGCTCATAACTGATTCGTTGGGGGGTCAATGCTTGGGGTGTGCTGCCTTTGGCCAGTACCAGGGCGTTGGTACGCTGCCGGTAGGGCAGGTGCAAACGCCAGCGCTGAGGATTATCGATATGAATCAGCTGGGTTCTGGTCTCTGTCAGGTAGTACGACTGTTGCGCTGAGTCATGGGTGTCTTGCCACCACTGTGCCTGGTGGGTATTGGTGAATGGAGATGCATCGAGAGAGGTTTTACGGCGTGCGTAATAGACCGTTACGCTGTGTGTTAAATCGCCATAAGCATCCCAGCGCAAATTAATCGTGTGCTGGCACGCAGGATCAGCGGCCTCACGCTCATAGCGGTAACTGATGGTCTCAAGGTTTAGGGCCAACATGGAGGCTTGACTGTTGACCTGTCTTATCAGGTAGCGCTGCTGGCTGGCTGAGTAAGGGACAGCTGTCGTGCGTGGATCTTTGGCGGCGTATACCTCTTGGCGTAAGACCAGACCAACCAGTGCAAGATTGATTTCGTGCACAAAGTCCGCGATACCAGAGCCCTTAATGAGTGTGTCGTGTGTGTGTTCACCCGACAAGCGGCTGAATGCTGTGTATCCCAGAGGATGAGCGCTTGTATCCAGGCTGAAGTAATCACTGCGCAGCATGTCCGTCGCTTTGCCGGTGTGGAACCAAGTTTTGCTCAAGAGGGGGGCAGTGTGCTGAGCCGTTGTGTTTTGAATGGCGGATACCTGCGTATCGGTATCAGTCTCCAGCAGCAAGCCGAAGCCCTGGAACTTGCGCTCGTGGCCATTGTAAAAACCTTCGCGGTACTGAAATCGCCGGGTTAAACGGTTGCCGCTTATTGCATCATGTTGTTGCTGTTGGGTCACCAGGTGCAATGGGAAGGGGACACCGCAGATTGAAGGTTTGTTTGCCTGTGAGCGTTCTTGTTTTTCGTCAAGCCACTCTTGGGCACTGCTGCGGTAAGTCAATGTGCCACTGGCGCCCATATTGTTATCGCTGGCGGTAAGTAAATAAGGTTTGCTGCTGACAAAGTCGTAACGCCAATGCGTAGGCGTTGCATGGGGGATCGACACAATCAGGCTAGAACACCCTAACCCTTGAAGGTCTGCGGTGCTGACTCGGCAACTGCTGTCATAGCGTGCGCCTTGAGGCCATGGCAGACGTGTGGGAGAGGATTCAAGCCCATTGCCGAACAGGTTCATGAAAATCAATGCGTGCTCGGGTTCAAGGTAAATTAAATCAACGGCGCCTGAGCCATCCAGATCAGCCATCACGACCCGTGAAGCATCGAACTGCGCGTAACTGAAAGGCAGTTGGGCAAAGACAAAACCCTTACCGAAACGCCCGCGGCCAAGGTTTGGCCAACACTTTAGTTCGTTGTGGCGAATACGGATCAAGTGTTGTTGCCCGCTGCCCAGAATATCGCTGAAAGCCACCAGCTCAGTGGGAGAATGACTCAGTACCGGTAACGCATCATCATCATCCAGAGGGTGAGGGACTTCACGACCAGGCGTAAACCCCTGCGCCCCTTGATTAATGTAGAGTCGAACACTGCGCGTACCTATAAGGGCAAGGTCGTGAATACCATTGCCCATCAGGTCGGCCAGTTGTCCCTGAGGGTGAAAAAACTCTACTGGAAGCGCCGCGAACGTTGCGAAATCAGACCAGCGCCTGCGCGAGTTCAAAGTGAAAAAGCCACTCATGTCGGGTTGGGCAAGTATCCAGTCCAACTGCCCATCGCCATTTAAGTCGGCTAACCGCTGGCGCAAGGATTCACGGTTATCGCTTACAGGCATTGTGGGCAGTGTTTGCAGCGGGCCGTACACCACCGCATCGGCGTGAGACCCATGAGTATCTCTGGCGGGCTCACGGTATTGCCACAGCCTGTCGTTGCCATAAAGCACACCCGGTAAGCCGTCACTGTACAAATCAACCATTTGATAGTGTTGCCCATCGCCTGGCCCTTGCAGGGCTTGAAAAGGCAGATACCGCGCCGGGTCAGCCGTTAGCCTGAACGGACTATAGGTCAGCTCCAGCGGCGGCCAGTACTTGGTAACACCAGCCGCATCGAATGCTTGGCTATGGAGTGCGCTCAGTAAGCTTGCCCCTAGTTCGCTGGTTTTGTATTCAAGGAGCATGCGCTTAACCAGCACAGGTTCAGGTCCCAGTGCTGTTTCCTGGGGGAAATAATGGAACGTGAGAATTTGTTTGCACAAGCGACGGTTTCCCAGCTCAAAGCCGTACGCGTAGTTAAAAAACGGATCGGGACGTATCTGCCACGGTTTTTGCTCGGTGTAGCCCGGTACATCGCTCAAGCTTGTTAAGCGTTCCCCGTAGTCAAACCACATTTCAAAATGCCATTGTTTGTCGGCGAGCACATCAGAAGACCACAACTGTAAGTCAGATGTAGCGTTTAGGTTGCCGTAGCAAATCCGCTTCAGATAGCGCTGGCTGCGGAAGTCATGTGGCAGCGCAGCCTCTGCGCTCGGAATCTCACGCTTATAGTCGTAGTAAATCTGTTCACCGTGCGGGGACAGACTTTCTTCAAGTAACCACTCGGCCACATGTTGTACTGCATCGGGGTTAAAGCACCGTGCCCCGCGGGTTTTGCCATACAGGTGGAGGGTTCCATCTGCACTGTGTATCAGCCAGAACCCCGCAGGGTCGGCGCTGGACGACCAGTGCTCCACGCGCGCGAAGGTTGATTCAATGCGTGGAAAATAGCGTGTAACGGTAAACGGTGTGTTCAGTTGCAGGGTATTGAATTGTGTCGTCGTGGTGGTTTTGACGGCGCCTGCCTCAGTTTTCTCAGGACTCAGCTCCGCCCCTCCGGGCCCGAGATACTTATTGTCTTCCTCGTAATTAGGTGTGCCGAGATGAGTGTTTCGCCGGATAGTGCCGGGGGATGCTGACCATCCAAGGCCAAAAGGTCCGTTACCTTGTTCGCTGCTGTAATTCAAGCTCAAGGCAGGGGTGAACCCTCTGCCTTGAGAAATGGGTAAAGGAACGCTGAATGAAGCACCACCGCTCGTTCCTACAGCCCCCCAACCTACACCGATGCTCTGGATGGCACCTCCGCCCTTGGGCAGCGACGGCATGAAAGCCTCGACGGTGGCTTGGTGTTGTGTCATACGTGCTCTCCTGCGCTTTTGGCGGTATAGCGCACATGAATAATGACGTCGTTTAGGGAATCGAGCATCGACTGCTGGGCTGCAGGGTTAGGGAACGACAAAATCCAGCGGGATACTGCTCCGGTGTACTCAAAAGGCAAATATCGATCATCACCCTCAAAGTTGAGCGTAAACAACCCGTTGTCATTGAGCCCGTTCGATAGAGCGATTTGCTCTCTGACACGCAGGTTGGGATAAGAAAAGTCAGCGTTCTGCAAGGTTTGAATCGTGCTGTAAGTTTGAGTCAGTGTGGCGCGAATATCTTCATAAGGGCTTAGCGTTGCGGGGAGCGAGACACTGATACTTTTTATTCGGCGCAGGTAATGACCCGGGTAATCGGCATCAAACATGGCCTGGGTTAGCTCAAATTCGGCGGTGCCCTTGGTTTTCAACGACGCGCTGATTTCTGACCACGATGCATTCAACGTGGAGGTGGTGTCTTGTGCCTGCAAAAGACGCAGTGACACCGTTTTTGTAATCTCCAGCGGTCGCTGATTGTGTTGAAGGTAGGCGGTGTGCATGTTGCTCAGGCTGAGTTTCAGCGTTTCACCTGCGGTTAACCCGCGGTGCTGATTATCCCAATTGGCCGTCTGAATGAATGTTCGATTCGATTCTGCCCGTTCGTACTCCCAGCATGCTTGTGCGTCAAGACACAGCGAAAGTGCCGAGTCATATGCCTGTAAATAAAAGGAAGACAGTTGGGCACTGAGCCATTGATACATTTGAGAGGTCGTGAACCGCTTATTGAGCAAGTTATAGGCGATTTTGGCCTGACTGAGTGCGGTGGAAGTTGACTGCAATTGTAATCGACTACTATTGGCCTGCTCGGCATACGCTTGAACCTGAGTCTTCACTTGCGACAGTTCAAGGCGTGACTGTTCCAGCGCCTGCTCCCACTCCTGCGCACGGCGATTAAACAGTTCATTACGGTCCAGATGATTGGCATTGGCGCGCTTTTCATTAGCCAGAAGTTGCACGCCAGCCTGAACGGCATAGAAGCCACCTTCAAGACGCCATCCACCGTTAGAGGCGCCAAAAATATTAGGCGGGATGATGGCCAGCCCTGCCGCCGCTTGCAGTCCAAAAGCCACGCTTTCTAACGAGGCGCTGGCCTGAAGCTCTTGAGTCGCCACTTGTTCCGCTGAACTGATGCGTTCTTTGAGCAGTCGCTCAAAGTGAGTAATACGTGATTCGATAATTCGCTGGCCAGCCAACAACGCTAGTTGGTTGTGTTCGTCAACGCGAATACTGTGCGCGTGTTGTTCGAGTGCATGTGAGGCAAGTTGCCACACATGCTGGTGTTGTAACTCTACTTGCGCAGCCTGCTCCTGACGCTCAATCATTGACAGCAAACTGTTGCCAAACTGTATCAGGTTGTCGACAGCGGCCAGCGCCTGTGCGTAGATCACGTGAAAACGATAATGCCCCACCTGGATAGGCTGGCGCGTACGGCTCAATGTGTTCCCCGCCATGGCACCTTGACTATAAAGAGTAAGCAGACCACGAGGTGACAGTGGCGCAGCATACAGAGGTATGTGCAAAGGCTTACCGGTTATATCCAAATGCTGGCGCAGGTTGTACAGGCGTGCGTCAATTTTTCTCCAGCGCATTAATAGGTCTTTATTAATGGGTGTACACAAGTCAGGGGTGTCCAGAGGTGCATAGTGCTGCGGTGCCTCCAGTACGCCTCGCACGAGAGGAGGCAGACCAGAATCAACCTGCAACGCCAGGCGTTCAGTCTCACGCAAGTTGCTATCAGGGCGAGTAGCCAATGTGGTTAGCGTAATAGTTGACCATGGCTCAACCTTGCTGATCTCTGGCAAGGGTCCAAGCAAGCGCTTGGCACGCACATACCAGAGTTTGGCTTCAGAAAGGCTCTCGGTAGTCATCTGTCGATAAGCAGCATCACCCCGATTGACCAAGATATCGACGTACAACAAATATAAAGCCTGTCGCAAGTAGACCGGGGCGCTCAGGGCAATTTGATTTGGGTCCAGGGGGTTGTCGAGAGCATAACTAGGTTCTGAGTATTCGGGCGTCAGTGCATTTAGACCCCAATACGCCTGGGTGTGCGGTGCGGTGGGCTGGCTACGGCTTGGGTCGAATAAGTACTTAAGCCATGACTCGGCCTCAACATAGCGTTGCTCCGTATGTAAGCGATGCGTAATGAGCCAAGGTAAATAAAGGAATAATTCCCATAAGTACTTGCCGTACGCGCCATGAAAATCGGCGGACTTATGGGGGGCTTCAGGGGTGAGTGATGGGTCAATCAGGAGGAGGTTTGATAAGGAAAATACATTCGCCATATCAACACTGGCTGCGCGCGTTAATTTACCAGCAAGGCCTGTATTGAGGCGTATCAAGGGCAGTTTATGGTTGTTTGACGGTTCAGACTTTGGAGTGGAGGTGGTGCTGAAATCCAGAAATTCTGCTGTGCCATTGTCTGTCGAGACAAGGCGGTTTATTTTAGGACCCAAAGGTATATCGCTACGGGCTCTGGTATTTAACGTGACTTCAAATGCTTTGAGTGCATACCCCAAAATGACCGAGCCGGTGTCTTCGACATTTTGTTCTCGAATCAACACGCCGTGAAATATATGTAAGTTGGTGCTGGGCGTTTGCATCAGTAGATTAGGATCAATGCTCAGTTGTGCTGTATGGGCTTGCCCTGCGTTTAAAGATGTTGATTCGCCCTTTAAATAGCGGCGCATCTCATTGGGGCTGCCGACAAGTTCGGTATTTGTAATATGCACATGCTTTGGATAAGAGCTGGATGGAATACCGGAATGAGGGATCATGATGATCTGCCTGTAGGTCCGATTTGAGCGCGTGATGCGAAGCGTATCAAAGTGGATCGGCGCATGAGTGTTGTCGGCACTGGAGGACAGGTTGGCTGAATACGTTGTTTCTTCCGTGACGAATAAATGGTTAAAAAAAATCGTCGGTATGGTCAGGTTTTCAAGGTCGTACGTTTCGAGGGAATTACCGTTATATGGAAGATTTGCAACTCTGCCTTCAATCGATGACGGTTCATTTGTTTTCGCATGCATGATGACGTCGGGGAAAGAAATTTTTGTTTTGTTACACGTGATGGAAAGATTTAAGTGCTCAGTAAGTACAGCGTCAGAACCGGTATGTTGTAAAGCTAAAGAGGACGTTTTATGTAAGGCAATACTGCTCGCGCTCCCGTCCTGCGGTACCTCGACGGCCAATGTGAGAGTGACACTTGACGCTGAGCCACGGGCGTGCAGCGTGACGGTCTTAATTGAGGGGAAGGATTTGTCCAGGCGTGAGGTAATTTCGAGAGTTGATGTGGTTTTGTTGAATGTTAGGCCGATACGCTCAGGCGTATTGTTGATGTGATCCTGTGTGTTGTCATAGTTCCATCGGGATGCTGTGGGATGGGGAGAGGTAGGGTTATGTGCTTTAAAACTAACAGTGTCACTCACCGGGGCGTGGAACTGTAAGTTGTTTTCATTATGTCTCGCAAATGTCAACAGGTAGCGATTTGCGTCAACAGCGAGATAACCTTGAAAAAATTTGACTAAACTGCTAAGCGAACCTGATGATGCGAGCTGGATAATGTTGAATTGATTATCCAATTGTGCCCCATGAGAAAAACTAAAGTTCTTAACTTTCGTGAGAGGGTTGGCGTTTAAGGGTTGGTTATCGGTATCGAAATGGCTTACCAAACCTAAAAATAAGGTGGGGGGCGTGGTTTTTAAGTTTAATGTGGCAACCGTTCTTATCGACGACATTAATTGTTGGAGCGTTAATTCATTCAGCGACCTGCTGGTGCAATTTTCATCAATGCACACTTGGGGGCAACTCCAACTGCCGTCAAATTTTTTATACATAAAGTGCAAGCGTAAGCGGGTATAGTGTCGGCCGAAACGCAATAGTTTTTCGGGATTTTGAAAGTCGGTTTCGTCTATAGGACTAGGACGTTCCAAGTGGCTAAATTGAGGCTTGGTGCATTGAGCCCAAATAACAAATAAGCGATTATTAAAACTCACAGGGCGTATACTTTGCACCGGGATGTCCTCCGATGCAGGGAGTGGAACGTCCATCCAGTCTGACCATGCAACTGGGGTTGGATAGTTTAACAATCCTTGCGTGCTTCGGTCAGTGGATTTCGAGTAGGTATGTGCACGCATGTTTAAGGATCGGTAATAAACGGTGTTAGTGCCCTTGGACTGTCCAATTAAATAATATGTGCTGTCTGCCATGCTCTCGATATTGCCATCTATATAACCATTTATGGTTTGCAGGTTAATTATTTCTTCAAGGCGTCCCAGGTAGCGTTGTACCGACGAGTCAATATGGTTTTGCTGTAGACGGGTTTGATTTATATCGTTTTCTAATTGTTGAAAGATGTCAGTTTTATTCTGGCGCAGTCCGGGGCTCAGAAAGTTAGCCGGAAAGTGGCGCAATTGCTGGCTTGCGTGCCAAACGGAATAGCTGTACAGGCTGTTATTCCATGTTGAAATCTGCTTTGGTGTCATGCCCTGAATGTCATAGCCTGGTTCAAAACCAAGGGAAATACTATTAATGTACTGCTGTAAGCTCGCTGTTGCGCAAGCCACTCGGCTGGTGGGGACGGACTGGCTAATTTGTACATCCAGTAACCAATCTGCGTACAATTCATCAGCCGTTCTTCCTGGCGTCGAGGCGTTTTCTGTTTGCTGTTTTTCACCCCTAGGATCGACTTCATGCAGATAAAAAGAAAGCTGGGCATCACGCAGTTTTTCATTCAATTGGTGTTTGAGACGATGCGACATGTTCATTGTTTAGCCACTCTAGATAATAAGAAATTAAACAGCCGTTGCCATCACAGCTTCACCGACGCGAACCCATTCATCTCCAGGGCTGTCAACGTTCAAGTGTGTGGCTGTTAGTAATACTTGGGCCGATAATCCTGTGGCGCGGGATGTTTGGTGACACCGGACGATCCAATCAAGTTGTGCGACAGACTGAACGTGTGTCCAGTTAACTTCCTGCAGGAGTGATTGGATCTCACTGACCGCCCAGCCCAGTAATCGACTTAACCAGGCACTCGCATCTGATTCGGCTGAGCCGTCCTGCACGTTGGCGAGGTGTAAGTAATTTAATAGATCACTCTCTGTGATGGGGTAGCTCTGAGTGATCTGTTTAAGTTGTTGAAAGAGATACAACGTCGCAAATGTCAGTTTTAATTGCGCCTCTTTATTATTTGCTTTATCCAACCAGTGCGGATTGAGTAAAAAAACGTGCAGTGCAGGAGCGCTGAGCGGCAACGCCAAGGCCGTGACGGCGCCGGGCATCGCTAGCAAACTGTGCTTTAACTGCTTTCGCGTGTCAGAGTTACCCAGTGCATTTGCCATGTTGTACGTAGCGTGTTTGCACACGGTACCGAACAATTCACTTGTGTCGGGCATGGCAGTGTCTTTGAATATCTTCGAGAGGTGGGCTTTCCAGGGCAATAGACGCTGATAGGCTTCTGATAGAAAAGGTTTAAGCGCACTCACAATGGCAGCTATTAATGATTCTTTGGCGTGAGGCTCTTTAATCCCTTCGGCAAGTTTCTCTGCTGCCGACTCTAGCCCTTGGAGTGATTTGTCTGGGTCAGGGTGATCGGGTAAAGAGGGGAAGTTTTTAAGAAGCGTTTTTGCAAGTATTTGGCCCTGGGAAAACTTGATATTGGCTGACGCGAGCATTGATTTTAAATCGCTTCCATGTATTTCCTCGTCGTTAAATAAGCAGCGTTCTAACTCAATCAATACGGCGTGGAGCTGATTGGCATATTCATTTATGGCGGGCGGTGACTGTGACGTTTCAAGCCTCAGTTGATGCCGAAGTTGTTGAGTATGGATACCGACCTCTTTAAACCACTGAGTCGCCCAGTCCATTTGCATGAGCACGTCTAGCACGTCGGGAGCGCCAGGCTTCATAGCACTTCGCAGGGTTGGCAGTGCCAGTTGTTTGCTGTAGCTGACACCACCCAATAACTCAGCCAGTTGCAAGCTTTCTTTGACCGATAAATTAAAGAGCGTGGCTATACGTGCCTGTCGATAAAAGCTTGACAGGGTATGTAAGTTTTTTTTTGGGGAGGGTATATTTTTTTGAACGTGAGTAGATAACACGCCTAACGCATCGGGCGTGTCGTTGAGTGTAAGGCCCGCTCCGATTTTAGTTAAGAAGCTCACTGACTCAGGGTCTGAATTGGTAAGGTTTAAAGGGCTACCGTCCAGCTGGAGTGAGCCGTTGAACAATTGCTCGTTATTGAACACACGGTCATACAACGATACCGATTGTGCAGAAGCATGAATAGGCAAGCGGTACAGGATGGCGCAAAACTCATCAGCGTTCAGTGTGTAGCGTTGACTTAAATAACGGTAAACACCTAAAGCCCGCACGCTGTTTTCATTGATGGTGAAACTCCCTGTAAGGGACTGGGCCCGCACCGTGCTGTGCAGCAATAACTTTAAATCAGTGATGGAAATGTTCGTCCAGCGGTGCAGTCGAATGACACGCTGCAAACGGTCAAGTTGTACGACGCTCAGTCCAGTTAAGTGTTGGGTGTTGTGTGTTTTGTCAAGGCTAATGCCCATGTCTAAGTAGTGGCTGAAATGCTCAGATTCGTGGGGGTGTGTTGTCGTTAGATTAACTGACTTGACGGGAGTAAATTTTTCGATGGAGAGTACTTCGTAAAGTGCCTCCGTGGTGAGTTCAGTTCTTTCCATTAAGTGTGAAAGCGTGCTTAGGTGCTCAAGTGTTGAGTTGAAGTGTTGCTGGGTGAAGGCGTCTTTTATACTGTCCTGCGCTTCGATTTCTGTGATTATCCTGTATTGCTGTGGGCTGAGCGCAGACAGCATTTTTTGTGCTTCTAGGCTGTTTTTTTGTACTCTTTCATAGGCCGCGCTGGGCTGCTGACTTATGGGTAACGCGGTGCTGATTTTGTAATTTATTTCACCTAATACTGGCCTGTTTCCTGTTAGGCCCAATACACATTGCTCATGAGGAAGATAAAAGGGAAGTGTGAAAGGAAAACGCCTTTCTGCCAGAATATCTTCAACACTTTTCTCTCCGTATTTACTGCTGTGTTGCTTCAGGTGCAACTGGATGTGCGTGTGTAAAGTCTCGTTCACAATCGTGAGCATTGGGAGTTGATGGTTCACCGCGTGCAAGTCGATGGTCATGTCTTTCAAGGTCGGGCGTCGTTTGTCGAGGGTGTTTTTTATGGCGCTCCCTTTACCTGTCTTCTCGACGTCAAGTGCAAATAAATATAAAGCTCGTAGGTACGCAACCGGAGAGTCAAGTGCTGCAATCGAATCGTTGGAGCAGACGTTTCTTCCACTGGCTTCGAAAAGGCTGGTGTAAGAGGCGCCGTATTGTTCTGGGGTAGAAGCCATGCGCTTGCTGCGATCTTGATTCGTCGGTAAATATTGTTGTTCGCGATGATGGAACTCAATTTGCGCAGCATAACTGACAGCGTGCTCGTATGCTTGATCGGCATCTTCATCACAGTATCGAGAGAGGCCTTCGATGAATTCGGATTTAGACAGTCGGGCGATATCGAATACTGAATAAAGGTGCATCTGCAGCATGGCCGCTTCAAAGCTGATTCTGCCAGGTGCGGGAGGACCTGCATCAGTTGCCAGTGACAGCAGTAATGCGGAGGGACTTTGCATATTCATGAACTCCAGTAAGACAAGTGAGCATCTAGGACGGCACTTGAAACTAACACTGGATTACTGGGGATATGGGTCGGATCGCGCTGTAAAATTTTTGGGAAATATCTTTTATAATTTGAGGTTTTTTTTGGGGGGCTTGCTGTTCTGTCAGTGCAAGGTGAAGGACAGGCTGCAATAAAGTAAGGGCATGATGTAACAAATTTCCGTTATTTTGTAGTCAAGTATGCCCCTATAAGTCAGTGTCTTTTCTGCGTCGTAATGCAGCCTATGGCCTGCCATTGTGTGACGGCATCGTTGATGTCGTTGGAAACGAAGGAAGAGGGCATTACGACAGACCCGATTTCGTTGCCTGACGGCTCAGTTAAAGATTCGTTGGCGGGAGCAGGGGTGGCGTCGTAAGGTAGAGGCTAAATTCAGCAGAATGTAAACCATGAATCGTCCGCTATTTGTTTCTCTGGATGGACCCAAAGGCACTGGTAAAACCACACTGTTGGAAGCTGTTACGAAAGTAATGAGGGCAGACAACAAAAAAGTCATCCGGCTGAGCGAGCAAAAAAGCGATCCCTACAGGGCAGAAACAATGAGCCTGGTTAATGCGCTCGCCAGAAGTCCCTCCAGGGCTTTGGAGTTGCGGGTGTGTGAGCTTTTTGCGGACAGTCGCAGGTGGATTTCCGAGCACGTGCTGCCTAAACAGCCACCTGACAGCATTATTTTGATCGATCGCTGGTATCCGTCAGAAGCCGCATTTCGCCGGATATTACCGTTTGCAGAAATCCTACAGTTGAACAAGGATTGCAATGTTCGCGTGCCAGATCTGCATGTCGGAGTTGTGACCAGTCCGCAAATTTCCTGGGCAAGAGCCGCAGCACGCCGGCGTGGGCTGAGGAGTACTGTGATCCACACATTTGCGGAGCATGCCGTGTGCACCAGAGCATTCGAGCGAGCCTGTACGGATAATGATTGGATGTTATGCCGCAATGAGGGCGCGATCGAAGACGCCACGATGCAGGTGATTACTGAGATCTACAGAGTCCTGGAGTGCGAGAGTACTCGGGATTAAAGGACAGGTGGGATTATGGGCTTATGAGTACTTAAGAGAGATACATGATTTAACATAATATACATTATGCGAATCTACGTATTGGTGCGTCAGGGTCAGTGGAAAAGATTTCAAAGGTGTTTGTAGGCCCTGGGTTTGGTCCGGCACATTCATGCTGCAAACCTGACGCTTTGAGCTTGCCGTTGGCTTGCTGCATGATTGCAGGCTTTCACTGTGCGGGATCCGGGATGATAAGAAAACTTGAGCCACGCGATATGAAGCGCGTTCTGGAGATCTGGCTAGACGCGTCGGTCAAAGCCCATGACTTTATCGACAAGACTTATTGGCAATCTCAGATAGAAAACATGCGTGACATTTATATCCCTGCGTCAGAGACATTTGTCATCGAGGACTCATCCCGGGTGCTGGGGTTTTACTCTGTGATCAACCATCAACTGGCTGCGCTGTTTGTAGACCCCGATTATCAAGGCAAAGGTTTGGGCAAGCAGTTTCTGAGCCATGTGAAAGCGCTGCACGATCAGCTGACATTGGCTGTTTACAAGGAGAACGCCTCCAGTATCGCTTTTTATCAGTCCCAGGGATTTAAGCTGGGCCAAGAGTCGATTGATGAACATACGGGCCAGCGCGAGTACGTGATGACCTACGAGTAATGACTCGTTCCTGTCAAAATAAGGCCGCACTGATACGCCCGGATGTATGCCATCGATAACCCGAGGCTACCGGGCCACCGCGTGCAGGGGTTGAGACGCAGATAAACTGCAGCCGCACTGCTCTATTGTGAAAAGGCTGTGGTTAAAGTCTTGAAAATCAAAAATTGTAACCGTGTTGACTAGGGTTTTTTATCATCCCTATATTCCCAAAAAATATAACTCCACTAAATGTCTGTTTAGTTGAGTTATATATAGACCGCAGTAATTGGCCTGCCACTCTGCCCTGCTTCGCGCGGTACGGCACGCCGGATAAAGCCGTTAAAGAATGAAACGGTCGGTGGCGTTGCGGCGTTCGTTGTCATCGCGCATGTCATAACTCACGGTCGTGGCAATGTTGGCGTGGTGCGCCAGTTTTTGTGCAATTGAGACGTCGTACTCTTCGATCACGCGGGTAATGAATGAGCGACGAAAGTCGTGGGGCATGATGTTGACGCCCACCTGCTTGCCGCGCTGTTTGGCGATGTAGTAAATCGCGTGTTTGGTAATGCGCTCGCGGGTGATGTGGTTGCCTCGACGAATGCGATTGAACAAAAACTCATCGTCACTGACCCCCTCGGGTAAGTTCGCCCGACGAAATTGCAGCCAGGCGTCGAGTTTTTCAAAGGCCCAGGCCGGGGCGAATTTGATCAGTTCCTTGTTGCCCTTGCCCAGTACCTGCAAGCTGCGCTCTGTCACGTTGACCTGGCTAAGTTCTATGTTCACCGACTCAGACTTGCGCATCCCCGAGCCGTACAGAATCGCGATGATCGCGGCATCACGTAACCCTTGCGGGCGCGGGTCGGCTGCGCACACCTCCATCAACTCACGAATCAAACTGCGCCGCAGGTTGCGGCCTTTACTTAGCCGTGTGCCGCCGCCTGCTTTTACGGCACGGATTTTCAGTAAATGATCCTGGGTGATCAGGCTTTGCTGCCAGGCTTGATTCATCACGCCGCGAATGGCGTTTACGTACAACGATGACGTATTGGGTGCATAGCCGTCGGTACGCAATGTCGCCACCAGAGCCGTGATATGCCCCGGCTGCAAGTGATGCCACGGGAATTCTTCGATGGTGACGTCTTCAACGCCCAGTCGATCGGCCGCGTCTTGCAACACATAGCGCATGGTTTGCTTGCTCGATGGCGCCAGCCGCTCTAGATAAAGCATCACAGGCGCCTGCACGGCATTTAAAGGGCTGATGGCGGCCAGCGGTGTTGCGGGGTCAGAAGTCGACAAAACCAATCTCGATACGGCTCAAAACAGGCCTGCAATATACCGCATCAATCTGATTTGTTTACCGCGGTGTTGAGTCGCCAGCGTCGTCTTTCAAAAACCGCGCGCCAGTAACGCAGCCACGCACAGCAGCATGACGGCAGTGGCCCTTTGCAGCAGTCTCTGGCGTTTGGGGCTTTGCAGCACATGGCGAATGTGTTGGCCGAAATAGCAATACAAGCAGCCACTGGCAAATTGCAGCAGCAAGAAGGCCAGCCCCAACGCTGCCAAATCCAGCATTCGGGTGTCGCCGCCCTGCCCTGCAAACTGCGGGAACACGGCGCTGAACATGACAATCGTTTTGGGGTTTGAGAATCCGGCCAACAGACCTTTACCGAAGCGTCCTTTAAAGCCGCTGGCCATTGGCGTGTCAGGGGTTTGCAAGCAAAGCCCCTGACGGGTCCATTGCTGGTAAGCCAGGTACAGCAAATAGGCGACGCCAATGTATTGAATCCCACGGCTGATCAATACATTGCCTTTCACCAGTTCGGCAAAACCGACAGCAAAAATCAGAATCGACACCAGATACGCCGCACTCGCGCCCAACTGCACCGGCATGGAGCGTTTCAAGCCTTCCTGCATGCCAAATCCCATTAACAGCAAGGTCATGGGGCCAGGGCTGAAAGTCATCGTGGCGCAGAACATCAAAAAGTAAGCAAAGGACGCATAAGTCAATTGAGTAGCCATAAAGCGCATTACATCCCTGATCTCATCACTCGAACGGGTACGAGCGGTGGGCCATGTTAGACAAAGTGCGCTCCATGCAGCAGATAAAGCCCGACCTAACTTTACCGATCTTTACTGGTAGGATGACCGGCAAAGTACGAGGCCGTCATGCACATTCCAACCCTTGAATTTCAGCCCGGAACGCCCAAGGTTCAGCAAATCGTTGATGCGCTGAGCGCAGCTATTGATCAGGGATTACTCAGCCCCGGCAGTAAATTGCCCTCCGCACGGCAAATGACCGAAGCATTTGGGGTCAGCAAATTCACTCTTATCGAGGCACTCGATCGCCTGCGCGGGCAAAACCGTATTACCTCCAGTCAGGGCCTTGGCTATTTTGTGGCCTTGGCGCCGACACAGTCGCGCGCCGCTGGCGTCGACCTGCTGCCACAGGATTTGACCAGCGTACTGCGTCGCTCCTTGATCGGTGCCAGCCTTGCCATGCGCCCCGGCGCGGGTCACTTGCCCGAACACTGGCTGCAACCCAGCACCCTACGCGCCAGCCTGCGGCAAATCAGTCGTTCAGCCCAGTTGCGGTTGACCGGTTATGGCGACCCGGCAGGTTATCTGCCGCTGCGCCAGGCATTACAGCAAAAGCTGGCGAGCCAGGGCCTCGATGTGCCTGTTGAACAGATCATCACCAGCAGCAACACGATCCAGGCTTTGGACATGCTGCTGCGTCTACGCCTTCGGCCGGGAGACACCGTGCTGCTGGATGCGCCCTGCTATTTCAATTTTCACGCCAACCTGGCGTTGCACGGTGCGCAGGTTGTAACGCTTGAACGCACGGCTCAAGGTCTGGATTTGCAAGCGTTGGAAACACTGTTGATTGAACAACGCCCCAGCGTTTACTTGACCACCAGCGTGCTGCATAACCCCACCGGGCATTCCTTTTCGCCCAGTCAAGCCTATGGAATTTTAGAGCTGGCCAAGCGCTACGGTTGCCACATCATCGAAGACGATTTATATGGTGACCTGCACCCTGACCCGCCGCTGCGACTGTCCACCTTGGCGGGGCCTGAGCACGTCACCTACCTGAGCGGCTTTTCCAAAACCCTCAGCGCCAATTTTCGGGTCAGCTATGTGGTGACGACCGCGCAGCAAGCAGCCCGCCTGACGCACATGAAACTGATGTGCGGCGGTATTACCTGCGAGATGCTTGAGCAACTGGTGTGCTCAACCCTCAACGACGGCAGTTATCACAAACACCGTAAGCGTGTGCTGCGCGACCTATTGAGCAGCGGTGCGCGGGTGGCGGCCTGGTTGCACGGGCTAGGCATGACCTTGAGCCAGCCCTACGAGGGTGGGCTGTTTATCTGGGCCACATTGCCAGCCGGTCTGGATGCTGACGCCTTGGCCCACACGGCATTGCAACAGGGCATGGTGCTCGCGCCGGGGACGTTGTTCGGTTATGCCCCGTCACGCCAGCGACAGCTTAGGTTCAATGTCGCCCACACCGATGATCCTCAGGTGATGGCGGCCGTTGAGGCGCTGTTGATTAGCGCAGGTTGAGCGGGTCTACCAGCCCGGCAGCGATGGCCATGCCCACCAGATCAGGCAAATGCTGCGCTTGCATGCGCTTCATGACCCGGGAGCGGTACAGATCAATGGTCTTGACGCTAACGGCCAGTCGCTCGGCTATCTCGCGGGTGGTGCAGCCCTTGACCAGTGGCAGCAACACATCGCGCTCGCGAGGCGTCAGGCTATCGAGGCGTTCTTGCACATCGCGCAGTGCCTGACTCGTCACGCGCTGCGCCATGCTGGCACTCAATGCCTGCTGCACACTGTCGAGCAACAACTGCTGGTTATAGGGCTTCTCGATAAAGTCATGGGCGCCGGCCTTGAACGCGCGCACCACGATGGGCACATCGGCATGCCCGCTGACAAAAATCACCGGCAAGTTAATACCGCGCTCTATCAGTGCCTGCTGCACATGCAGGCCGCCCATTGATGGCATGCGCACGTCGAGGATCACGCAGGCGTTTAGCCTGGCGTCACAGGCCTGCAAAAAAGCCTGCCCGCTGGTAAACGCCAGCGCGCTCAGCCCCACGGACTCCAGCAGCCACACCGTTGAGTCGAGCATGCCCTGGTCGTCATCGACCACATACACCTTGGGTTGAACTGCAATCGTCATGCTTTAAATACTCTCTTGTTTTTGTTGGGTGATTGACCCGGTCAACGGCAGGATGCAACACACCAATAAGCCTTCAGGTTGCGGTTGCGCATACAATTCGCCGCCAAAACCTTCAATGATGCTGCGGCTCATCGACAAGCCCAGCCCGAGACCGTCGGCCTTGCTGGTGTAAAACGGCGTAAACAGCTGCTCCAGTTGCTCATCACTCACCCCCGGTCCTTGATCGTGCACGCTGATGTGCAGGCGCCCGTCGCTCAAGGTATGTGCGCGCAACAGCAGGCGCGAAGGGCAGCCGGGATGTTGCTCGTGGTTGGCGTCAATGGCATTGCGCAACAGGTTAAGCAGTACCTGTTCCAACAGAACCCGGTCGGCATACACCCGCGGCAATGTGGCCGCCAGTTGCTGGTCGATACTGATCTGGCGCGCGCTAGCCTCCCAGGCACACAAACTCACGGCTTGGCGTATCACCTCCCCCACGTCCAGCGCTTGCACATTGCGCCGGCCCTTACGCAAAAAACTGCGCAAGCGTTTGATCACCTCAGCAGCATGGTTGGCATGCAGGGTGATGCGTTCCAGACCTTCGGCAACCCGCTCGACCGCTTGCGGGTTGTTGGCCAGGTTTTGCAGGTAGCGTTGGCTGGCGTGGGCGTAATTGACCACGGCGGCCAGCGGCTGATTGATCTCGTGGGCAATCCCCGAGGCCAGCTCCCCCAAGGTGACCAGTCGCGCCGTGTGTGCCATTTCATCTTGATGCTGACGCTTTTGGGCCTCAACCACGTCTGCCAATCGGCGCCTGTTCTCCTCGGCCTGAACGCGCGGCGTGATGTCCCGTGACACGCTGACCACCTCCACCACGTCCCCGGTATAGGTTTCACGAATGGCACGGCTGGCGGTTTCAAACCACAGGTAATGCCCAGCCTCATGGCGAATGCGGTAGGTCATGGTGTGATAGCCCTCCACGTACAGCGCATCACGCGCTTCAAGCATCACCCCGGCCAGGTCCTGAGGATGGAACAGGCGCTGCGCTAGCGTGCCGCGCAGGGCTTCGGGCCAATAACCGAGCAAGGTCCAGGAAGCGGGCGAGGCATCCAGAAAACGCCCGTCCGGGGTGTGCCGTGAAATCAGGTCGGTGGTGTTTTCGGTAATCAGACGGTACAGGCGCCTGGCTTTCGCGGCTTCGCGCCCTGCCACTCGCTCCTCGCTGGCTTCCCGGCCACGGGCCACCACGCATTGGCTGGCGACATCAGGGATCAGTGTCCAGAGCCACAGTTGTGCCGTGCACTGGGCCTCTACCTGTTCAATCGCGCGAGCCTGTTGCAGGCATGAACGCACCAGTTCAGGCGTGTTATGCGGCAGCCATGCGCGTGCTTGATCCAGCGGCGCACCGGCCAGCAACGTGGTCATCGCGCGATTGGCCGTGACCGGCAAGCCCTCTGCATCGAGCACTACAGTGGGTTGCGGGTCATGCAGCAAGAGAGAAGCAGGCATTTGAGGTCCTGAGGTTAGAGGCTATAGAACAACTACTATATTGCTTAGGTATTACTTCCATATCAAATGCAGAGTGGGATATAACTCGGGCCGGACATCAAACTGACCCGCGCGCCACTGGCAGAACGGGCAGCCATAGAGCTAACAATCAGCCACCGGAATGACCACTATGTCGATTTTTGAGCAAGGCCTCGGGTCTGCTGCTGTCAATCACACCGCCCTCTCCCCGCTGGGCTTCATCGAACGCACCGCCAGCGTCTACCCTCACTACCCCGCCGTCATTCATGGCTCGATTCGTCGAACCTGGGCCCAAACCTACAGCCGTTGCAGACGGCTGGCCTGCGCGCTGGCCGGGCGCGGCATCGGCAAAAACGATACTGTGGCGGTCATGCTGCCCAACATTCCGGCGATGCTGGAAGCGCATTTTGCCGTGCCGATGATCGGCGCCGTGCTCAATGCCCTCAATGTCCGCCTCGATGCGCAAGCGATTGCCTTCATGCTGGCCCACGGCGAAGCCAAAGTGCTGATCGCAGACCGCGAGTTCCATGACGTGGTGCACGCGGCCGTCGCCATGCTCGATCACCCGCCACTGATTATCGACGTCGATGACCCGGAGTACGGCGAAGGCCAGCCGCTCAGTGCGCTGGATTACGAAGCCCTGCTGGCCGAGGGTGATCCGGATTACCAATGGCAATGGCCCGCCAATGAGTGGGACGCCATCGCGCTTAACTACACATCCGGCACCACCGGCAACCCTAAAGGCGTGGTGTATCACCATCGTGGCGCGTATTTGAGTTCGTTGGGCAATCAGATGGTCTGGGCTATGGGTAACCACCCGGTGTACCTGTGGACCTTGCCGATGTTTCATTGCAATGGCTGGTGTTACCCGTGGGTCATTACCGCGCTGGCGGGCGTGCATGTGTTTTTGCGCCGAGTCGACCCGCAAAAAATCCTCACACTGATTCGCGAGCATCAGGTCACCCACCTCAGCGGCGCGCCCATCGTGCTCAACGCGCTGGTCAACATGCCAGCCTCTGCCAAGGCCGCCATCGACCACCCGGTGCATGCGCTGGTGGCCGGTGCGGCACCTCCGGCCAAAGTGATTGGCGCCGTGGAGGAAATGGGCATCAAGGTCACCCATGTCTATGGTTTGACCGAGGTCTATGGCCCGGTGACGATTTGCGCCTGGCACGATGCGTGGGATGAGCAGCCGTTGACAGAGCGCGCTCAAATCAAATCCCGTCAGGGCGTACGCTACCCCACGCTGGAAGGGTTGATGGTCGCCGATCCCAAAACCCTGCAACCTACGCCCAGAGATGGCGAAACCATGGGTGAGATATTCATGCGCGGTAACACGGTGATGAAGGGTTACCTGAAGAACCCCAGCGCCACGGCAGAAGCCTTCGAGGGCGGCTGGTTTCATACTGGCGACCTGGCGGTATGCCATCCTGATGGCTATGTTGAAATTCGGGACCGTCTCAAAGACATCATCATTTCCGGTGGTGAGAACATATCTACCATCGAAGTGGAAGGCGTGTTGTACCGCCATCCCGGTGTCATGGAGGCCGCTGTTGTCGCGCGCCCGGACGAAAAATGGGGTGAAACCCCTTGCGCCTTTGTCACCCTCAAAGCAGACCATGGGCATGTGCGTGAGGCTGAAATCATCAGCTTTTGCCGCGAATACCTGGCCGGGTTCAAAGTGCCGCGCACCGTGGTGTTTACCCTGTTACCCAAAACGTCTACGGGCAAAGTTCAGAAATACGTATTGCGCGACATGGCCAAAGCCCTTTGAGCAGGTACGCGCCCCCTATTCGCTGTGCCACCACGAGGTTTTGTGATGCCTGAATTCAATGCGCCGCTGCGTGATATGCGGTTTGTCTTGCACGAAGTGTTTGCAGCGCCAGCCCTGTGGGCGCGCTTGCCTGCGCTGGCCGATCATGTCGACGCCGACACCGCCGATGCCATTCTCGAAGAGGCCGCCAAAGTCACCGGCCAACTGATTGCTCCGCTCAACCGTGCGGGAGATGAAGAAGGCGCGCACTGGCTGGCGGGCCAGGTCACCACTCCGGCCGGGTTCAAGTCTGCTTACGCCACCTACATTGAAGGTGGCTGGGTCGGGGTGTCGGGAAATCCTGAATTTGGCGGTATGGGCATGCCAAAAATGCTCGCGGTACAGTTTGAAGAAATGCTTTACGCCGCCAACTCAAGCTTTGCCCTGTATTCAGCGCTCAGCAGTGGCGCGTGCCTGGCAATCGATGCTCACGCCAGCCAGGCGCTCAAAGCGACCTACTTGCCCCCCATGTATGAAGGGCGCTGGGCCGGTTCCATGTGTTTGACCGAGGCCCATGCAGGCACCGACCTGGGGCTTATTCGCACGCGCGCAGAACCCTTGACCGATGGCAGCTACCGCGTCTCTGGCAGCAAAATGTTCATCACGGGCGGCGATCAGGACCTGACCGAAAACATCATTCACCTGGTGTTGGCCAGGCTGCCCGATGCGCCTGCGGGGCCTAAAGGGATCTCGCTGTTTTTGGTGCCTAAAATTCAGGTCAATGATGATGGCTCCTTGGGCGAGCCTAACGCGGTGACCTGCGGCTCCATCGAACACAAAATGGGTATCAAGGCCTCGGCGACCTGTGTGATGAACTTTGACGGTGCCCGCGGCTGGTTGATCGGCGAAGCCAACAAAGGCTTGGCGGCGATGTTCATCATGATGAATTACGAGCGTTTGTCGATCGGTATACAGGGCATTGGATGCGCTGAAACTTCATACCAGAACGCGCGCACCTATGCCCGTGAACGCCTGCAAAGCCGTGCCCCCACTGGCAAAGTGGCGCCGGACAAAATCGCCGATCCGATCATCGTGCACCCGGATGTGCGGCGCATGTTGCTCAGCATCAAAGCCCTGACCGAGGGCGGCCGTGCGTTTGCCAGCTACGTCGGCCAGCAACTGGACCTGGCCAAGTACTCGGCCGATGCGCAAGAACAACAACAGGCCAGCGCCCTTGTGGCACTGCTCACCCCGGTGGCCAAAGCGTTTTTCACCGACACCGGCTTTGACAGCTGCGTGCTGGGCCAGCAAGTGTTCGGCGGCCACGGCTATATCCGTGAATGGGGTCAGGAGCAGTTGGTGCGTGATGTGCGCATTGCGCAAATCTACGAAGGCACCAATGGGATTCAGGCGCTGGACCTGCTGGGGCGCAAAGTGATTGCCAATGAGGGTGTCACGTTGCAGTTGTTTACCCGCCAGATCCGTGACTTCGCCGCCCTGCCCGGCACGCCTTATGCAAACCCGCTGCTCGAAGCCGTGCAGCGCCTTGAAGACGTCAGTGACTGGCTGCGGACACAAGCCACCCTCAATCCCAACGAAATGGGCGCGGCCTCGGTTGAATACCTGCACCTGTTTGGTTACGTGGCCTACGCCTGGCTGTGGGCGCGCATGGCGGATGTGGCGCAACGTGCACGGGAGGCAGAACCTGCGTTCTATGACGCCAAGCTGGCCACCGCATCGTTTTACTTCAGTCGCGTGCTGCCGCGCACGCTCAGCCTGGAGCAAACCATTCGCGCGGGCAGCGAATCATTGTTTGAGCTGGACGCTGCCAGCTTTTAAGTCCCTATAAAAATGGCGGCCTGATGAGGGCCGCCAACCATCATGCAGCGTCCATCAGCGGCGCACGGCAGGCTCACTCACTTCATCGAGCTGTAGCACCTCACGCGTGTCGACCAGATCTGCGGCCGCTTTACCCATCGTCAGATAATGCGCGGTGGTTTTATGGTGCTCGATGGCCGCCATGTCCTTCCAGCCTTCAATGAACACAAACCGTTCTGCATCGCTGCGGTCTACATGCAAGTCATAAAACAAGCAGCCGGGTTCGGCCCGCGAGCCTTCTACACACGCCAGCAATACCTGTTTAAGGTGCTGACCTTTGCCCGGCTTTGCGCGCAGCGTGGCGACAATTTTGATGATGTTAGACATTACTGCTCCTGCGCTGTTTGGCTCTTTTGTGAGGCTTTCAACGCCTCGACAATTTGATCTTTCAAGGCTAAACGGCTGGACTTTAGCTCAGTCAGCACCGCATCGGGCGTGGCGACGGCATCGCCTTTTTCGGCATCGAGCACCTTTTTATCGGCCTGCGCATACTTGTGTATGAGCGCTGTCAGGTGAGGGTTGCGAGCCTTGAGCGTGTTCAAGGTCTCTGGGGTAATGCCCAAGTCCTCAGGCAAGTCATGTTTAACCGGCATATCTGCACCTCATGTTCGTTGCGGTGACGGGGCAGGCTCACTCAGTGAACCCAAACAGACACGTTTGGCGGCTCGCCCAACGCCTGTTAACCAATAGCACGCTATGGCGCACTCAGAAAGCCGCGGGTGCTCTTTAGTGCCCTGAACCAAAAATTTGTCAATTTAATGACTTGAGTGCTGCTTGCAGCATTTTTTTGACGAAACTTGTTTTAAATCATGAGCGGTCCCCTTTTTGCGGTGATAGGATGCGCGCTTTCTGGCATGTGCCAAGGCTTTGTCCTACGTATGCCAGGACTAATTTAACAGGGACGTGTACGAATAATCGTCTACGCTTAACAGGTTAAAAAAATATCGCCATTTGTTTGACGTCATTAAACGTTATGCAATCTGCGCAACCTGCGATGTGTGTGATCGTTGTACCCGACTGCATTCGCACTATTTATTCGTACGCTTCCATGGGGGGACGTTTCGCTTGGCTCTTACCACTTTGGCCATCCGCGGGTTGCTGGATCAACAGATCGCTTTACGCACGGGAGGTGTGTACTGGGTTACCGTCGATCAACCGACTGACGCAAAAATTGTGGCTCGCCAGTTCATTGAAGCACTCGCGCCGCAAATACCGTCGACCTTGATTTCCAGTGCCAATACACCGCACAGCATCATCAGTGACCTGGCACCCGATCGCGGCCCCGCCAAGCTCAAACTGTTCGAGATCCCCGTGCGCGAGATCAAACCGGGCCTGGCCACGCTGACCCGAGACATGAGCCGCGCCGGCATTGGTCCTGCGAACCAGGTTGTATTGGTGGCACCTGCCAGCAGTTGGGGCGACAAAGTGGGGTCGCAGCGTTTACAGCGTTGGTGTGAACGGGTGTGCGCCTGGTTACAAGAGCGCCAGGCCACATTGCTGGTGATCGCTCACGGCGACGCTTCGTCATTGCACAGCGAGCTGTTGCAGCTCAATGAGACGTTGTCCGGATTAAGCCGCTTGTACCGGCACAACGGCGATATTCGTTACCAATTGCACTTCTGGCATAACCGGCTGGGCGTCAGCGCTGGCCAGGAATTCAAGCTGTCGATTGATAAACAGTGCTTCACCCTGATCCCCCAATCAGGGGTCGATACACAGCCGCGCGTAGCGGACGACCAGCACGTGTATCTGGTCGAGCGCGCCGTGCTTGAAAACTCGCCTTCATTGTCCAGGCACTGGTACCTGTTTGAAGACCGTCAAGCGCTGTTGCAAGAAGCCCTATCGGCGCGGGCTGCCACGGTCATTGTGAGCATCGACAACAGCCATCAACTGCTTGAACTGGCGCAGCAGCTGCATGACCTGCGGGAAAAATGCGGCCCTGAACTGAAAGTCGTGGTGCGGGAAATGGAACCGGCCGTGCGTTATCGCGATGAGCGCTTGTTGCTGGCGTGCGGTGCCAACCTGATTGTTCCGGAGGGCACCGTGTTGTCGCGCTTTTTGAGCATGATCGAAAGCGTGCAGGGCCAGCGCTGGCAATACAGCCAAAACAGCGATTTCGAAACCTTGCTGGAGCGCCAGCGGCCACCGCAAATTCGCGGTCTGGTCAGCCCGCGCGTGTTTTATGACGCCGTGGAGCAAATCGTCGCAGACAGCTCGGGGGAAGTGACCCATCAACTGCTCAAGTTCCAGCCGGTGCCGGGTCTTGAACCGCAGTTGTTCCTCAATCAAATGTGTTTGCGCCGTTTTGGTGACATCGCATGCCTGCTCAATGGCGAGCTGTACCTGTTTTTGTTCGCTTGCCGTGCCGATGGCCTGGACCCTGCTTTGGGTAATATCTGCCGCCTGCCGTGGCGAGACCTGTTCAACCATCGCCAGGTGCTGAACGGCATGGCTGACCTGCCTGAAGACGCCTTCATGCAGGCGCCGGTGACTGACCTGGGGCTGTATATCCCGATTGAACACAGCGTGACGGCCCCCCTGACACCGCTCAATCACCCACCGTTAATCGCGCAAAGATTCACGTTGCCTCTCAGCGAGCCTGCGCCATGACGTTCCTTGAATTGCTCGATGTGATTGTCCTGACCAGTGCCGTGACGGTGGTGCTGACCTTGCTGTCACGGCGCATTCGCCTGCGCTTGAAAGTCTCCCTGGAGCAGTACTTGCGCCCCCGCTACATGAAATCTCGCGGCGTACGTCGTCGCGCTTCTGCCAGTTCGTCTTCGAGAACGCCTGATGAGTTTGTTTAAGTCGTCTTCCCCCACCGCCAAGATCGCCGGAAAGTGGAAAGGCTTGGGCGGCTGGAACCTGTATTTCCTCGCCAAGTTCCTGCTGGCCTGGACCGGGCACTTGAATTTTCAAGTGCTGCCCAACCTGGTCTTCGCACTGGTGTTGCTGATCCCCCTCGCCCACCCGCTGCTGCGTCGTGTGCGCAGCGTGATTGCGATCCCGGTGGCCGTGGCGTTGCTGTATCAGGACACCTGGTTCCCGCCTTTTAGCCGTCTGCTCGCCCAGCCCGGCGTGCTCGACTTCTCGGTGGTTTACATCGTCGAACTGCTGGGCCGCTTTATCGACTGGCAAGTGTGCGCCATGCTGCTGGTGTTGATCATCGGCTACGCATTTCTCAATCAGTGGTTGCGCCTGACCACCTTCACCCTGCTGGGTTTGTGCTGGCTGGGCATGGGCAATCTGCAACACATGATCGCGCAGGTCGCCCAGCCGTCGGTGGCGAACGTGCAACCCGGCGCCGTCGCCCCTGTCGCCAGTACCGGTGAGCCGGATGACACAACGCTCAATGCGTATCTCGACACGTTCTATAAAAGCGAAGCTCAGCGCAAAGTCGAGTTCAAGGAGCCGGCCGTCAAGCCGCCGCCGTTTGATTTGCTGGTGATTAACATCTGCTCGATGGCCTGGGATGACCTGGACGAAGTGGGCTTGCGTGACAACGCGCTGTTCAGCCAGATGGACGTGATTTTCGACAATTTCAACTCGGCCACTGCCTACAGCGGCCCGGCGGCGATTCGCCTGTTGCGCGCCAGCTGTGGCCAAACCTCCCACGCGCAGCTGTACAAAACACCCGCCGACCAATGCCTGTTATTTGATGACCTGCGCAAGCTCGGGTTTGCGGACGAACTGATGCTCAACCACACCGGCGAGTTCGACGGCTTCCTGCAAGAAGTGCGTGAGCAGGGTCAACTGCCGCCGCCCGCTTTGGGCACTGCACCGGGCGTGCCACGGGCGTATGTCAGCTTCGACGGCTCGCCGATCTGGCGCGACCGTGATGTGTTGAGCAAGTGGTGGCAGCACCGTTTGGCTGAAGACCAACCCAATATGGCGCTGTTCTATAACACCACCACCCTGCATGACGGCAATCGTCAAGTCACGGCGGACGGTGGCACCCAACGCGCTGACTACAGCAGCCGCGCGCAGGTGCTGCTGGATGACCTGAACGCGTTCCTTAAAGAGCTGCAAAAGAGCGGACGCCGGGTGGTTGTGGCCATCGTGCCTGAGCATGGCGCGGCGCTGCACGGTGACCGCATGCAAATCTCCGGGATGCGTGAGATCCCCAGCGATGCCATCACCCACGTTCCGGTCGGCATCAAGTTGATCAACATGGGCCAAAACCCACACACGGCCCCTGTGCATGTCACTCAACCCAGCAGCTATTTGGCCATTGCTGAAATCATTGCTCGCCTGTACGCCGATCCAGCCTTGAGCAACGGGCAAAACCTGGACTGGTCGCAGTTACTGAGCAACCTGCCGCAAACGGCCAAAGTGTCTGAAAACTCGGGAACGGTGGTGCTGGATTACAACGGCAAGCCCTATGTGCGAATCAAGGAGAACGGCGGATGGCTGCCCTACCCACAGCGTTTCAAATAAGCGCCGACATCCTCTCGCGCACTGCGCGGGCGGACGACATCGCGCGCCTCAAGTCGATGATGGACCTGCCCACGCTGGGTTATGTCGACGTGTCCGCGCAAATGGAACTGATGCAGGCGCTGGAGCGTTGGCCCTTACTGGCTCATCTTGAAGCGCAGCGCCTGGTCCTGCCTGCGAACAGCCCGGCGCTGGCGCTGCAAGCGCACCCGGAGACGACCCGATGATCGCCATCAGCCTGCGGGGTATTCGCGGTGGCGTGGGCACCAGCTCAACCCTCGCCGCACTGGCGTATGCATTGCACACGCTGGGTCAGCGCGTGTTGGTGGTGGACATGTGCCCGGAAAACACCCTGGGCCTGCACTTCAACCTCGATCTGGCGCCGCGGGATGGCTGGGCGCGCGCCACATTGGACCAACAACCCTGGCAGCAACAGGCCTGGACGGTGACCCCCGGCCTTTGCGTGCTGCCATACGGCCAACTTGAGGGCGCAGAACACACCCGGCTTGAGGCCTTGTTGCTGGTCAGCCCGCAGTTGTGGAGCAAGCGCCAGGCCTCACTTGATCAGGCGTTTGACTGGGTGCTGTTCGACCTGCCGCAGCGCTTGCCGGGGCATGCGGGTAATGCGCAGTGTGCTTTTTCCTTCACTGTGCTCAACGCCGATGCCGCCTGCCATGTGCTGTTGCAGACCCACGCGCGGCAAGGCACCGTGTTTGTGGTTAACCGGTATGACGCGGGCAGCCAATTGCAGCGCGATCTGGCCCTGATTTGGCACCATCGTTACGCCGCTTCGGTGGTGCCGATTAACCTGCACGCCGACGAAGCAATGGGCGAAGCCTTGGCCAGTCGCGAACCGGTGGGCCGCTACGCGCCCGGCAGTCTGATTGCCCAAGACATCATCAGCCTGGCCAGTTGGTGCCTGCTGCGTGGCCGGAGGCAGGCATGATCGCCGACTGGTTCCCCTATACACGCTTGCGTCGCGATCAAAACTGCACGCGTTTTACCGCGTTCATCCTGGCGCTGATCCAGGCGCTGGGCTGGGTCTTTTTGCGTCTGGAGTCGCCTAATTGGCAGGCCCTGCGTGAACAGCACCGGCGCTGGTATCCGCATTTGGCCACCAAGCGCCCGACCCTTGGCGACCCGTTGCGTTACGCCATTCAAACCCTGTGGTTGCTCATCGTGCGCCCCGTTGACGAAAACCACCTGCGCCGCCAGCGTGCCCGTCGCCAGTTTCGTGCTCGTCTGTATTCGTGGCTGATGGTGCTGCAACGGCCGTGGAATGCGCTGTCCAATGCATTTGAACGTTTGCCGTCGACCCTCAGCCCGCAGGTGCACAAAGGCTCGCGCTGGTGGAACGCGATTCGCTGGAAAACCCGCAAGGTGCTGTACATCGCCATCGGTGTGGTTGCGCTGGTGCTGATCCTGATTTGCGTCACCGAGCCATTCGGCTATCTCGCGCAGTTGGTATTCGTGGTGCTGTTGTGGGCCATTGCCATGCTGGTGCGGCGCATGCCAGGGCGGTTTCCGACGCTGCTGCTGATTTCGCTGTCGATCATTGTCTCGTGCCGTTACCTGTGGTGGCGCTACACCTCCACCCTAAACTGGAACGACTGGCTGGACTTGACCTGCGGCTTGATCCTGCTGGCCGCCGAAACGTACTCCTGGCTGATTCTGATCTTGGGGTACATCCAGACGTCCTGGCCGCTGAACCGCAAACCGGCGCAATTGCCGGCCGATACGGGACAATGGCCGGTGGTTGACCTGTTGATCCCCACCTACAACGAGGAGTTGTCGGTGACCCGCGGCACGGTGTATGCCGCCTTGGGCATTGACTGGCCCAAAGACAAATTGCGCATCCACTTGCTCGATGATGGCAATCGCCCAAGCTTCAAGGCATTCGCCCAAGAGGTGGGCATCCACTACATCGCGCGCACCGACAACCGCCACGCCAAGGCCGGCAACCTCAACCATGCGCTGACGCAAATCGACGGCGAACTGGTGGCGATTTTTGACTGCGACCACATGCCCGCCCGCTCCTTCCTGCAATTGACCGTGGGCTGGTTCTTGCGAGACCCAAAACTGGCGCTGGTACAAACCCCGCACCATTTCCTGTCCCCGGACCCGTTTGAGCGCAACCTGGGCACCTTCCGCAATCGCCCCAATGAAGGCGAGTTGTTCTACGGGCTGGTGCAAGACGGCAACGACATGTGGAACGCCGCGTTCTTCTGCGGTTCCTGCGCCATCTTGCGCCGCACTGCAATTGACGACATTGGCGGCTTTGCCGTCGAGACCGTGACCGAAGACGCCCACACCGCGTTGCGCCTGCACCGCAAAGGCTGGAACTCGGCGTACTTGCGCATCCCGCAAGCGGCAGGTTTGGCCACCGAAAGCCTGTCGGCGCACATCGGTCAGCGCATTCGCTGGGCCAGGGGCATGGTGCAGATCTTTCGCACCGACAACCCCCTGCTGGGCAAAGGCTTGAGCTTCTTCCAGCGCATTTGCTATGCCAACGCCATGCTGCACTTTCTGGTGGGGTTGCCGCGCTTGATCTTCCTCACCGCGCCGCTGGCGTTCCTGTTGCTGCACGCCTACATCATCTATGCCCCGGCAGTGATGATCCTGCTCTACGTGTTGCCGCACATGATCCACGCCAGCCTGACCAACTCCCGAATGCAGGGTGCGTATCGCCAGACGTTCTGGGGCGAGGTGTATGAAACCGTATTGGCGTGGTACATCGCCCGCCCCACCACCGTGGCCCTGTTCAGCCCCTCGCGGGGCACGTTCAACGTCACCGCCAAGGGCGGGATGATGGAAGAAAACCAGTTTGACTGGCAGACCGCGCGCCCGTATCTGGTGCTGTCACTGCTCAACCTGCTGGGCCTGGGCTTTGCCGTGTGGCGCCTGTTCACCGGGCCTAAGGATGAAATCATCACCATCCTGGTCAGTGTGTTGTGGGTGGTTTACAACCTGTTGATCATAGGTGCGGCAGTGGCCGTGGCCGCTGAAGTGCGTCAAGTGCGTCAAACCCACCGTGTGCAAACGCGCTTGCCGGGCGCCATCAAACTGCTCGACGGCCACAGCTACCCGTGCGAACTGGTGGACTACTCCGACGGTGGTGTGGGCCTGCAACTGGGTCAGGCATTGCAACTGCCGGTGGGCACCCCGGTGTCGTTGATTCTGCAACGGGGCACTCGCGAATTTGTATTCCCCGGCTACTTGACCCGCTCCAGCGAGCTGTTCATGGGGTTGAACTTCGCCAAGCTGACGCCTGCGCAAAAAATCGAGTTCGTGCAGTGCACCTTCGGCCGCGCCGATGCCTGGCTCGGCCATAACAGCGAGTTTGAAGCCGACAAGCCGATCCAGAGCCTCAGCGAAATTCTCGCCCTGGGCGTTAAAGGCTATTACCGCCTTTATGAATACCTGCCTGCCTGGGTGCGGCGCATCGCCCGCCCGTTCATGCGAATTCTTCAGTGGCTGGGCAGCTTTTTGCCGCGCATGCCCGTCTCTGCCCCTATTACCTCCCGGCCAGTGAGCGAATCATGAGTCGTTTTTCTAAAAAAGCTTTCTTTGCCAGCCTTGCGCTGATGACCTTCGCCTCACAGTTGATGGCGGCGCCATTACCGTTGCCGGGCAGCTCACCGGCGCCATTGCCCAAGCCTGCGCTGGAGGACACCCAGCAGCCGTTGCCGAGCTGGACAGTCACACGCACCTTTGAGCAGTTGGGCCGCGCGACAGACACGTTGTTGCTAGGTATCAACAGTGCCGAGCAGGTGGAATTCAGCGTGCGCCGCGACCGGATTGCCAGCGATGCGCGCTTGCAACTGGAATACACCGCCTCCCCCTCGCTGATCCCGACCGTTTCCCACCTGCGGGTGTACCTCAACGATGTGTTGATGGGCGTCTTACCTATCGAGAAAGACCAGTTGGGGCGCAAGACCACCCAGCAAATGGCACTGGACCCGCGCCTGATTGCAGACTTCAACCGCGTGCGCCTTGAGTTTATTGGCCATTACACCGACATCTGCGAAGACCCGGCCAATAACACGTTGTGGGTCAACATCAGCCGTGCCAGCAGCATCACCTTGCAAGAGCAGGCCCTGAGCCTGAAAAACGACCTCGCGTTTTTCCCGCTGCCGTTTTTTGACCCGCGCAACACCGAAAAACTGAAACTGCCGTTCGTGTTTGCTGCCAACCCGACCTTGGGCGAACAACAAGCCGCCGCGATACTGGCGTCCTATTTTGGCAGCCAGTCCAACTGGCGTGGCGCTGACTTCCCAGTGCTGTTTGACACCTTGCCCAGCGTGCAAAGCAAGGAAGCCACACAGCCCTCAATCGTATTCGCTACCAACGATCACCGTCCGGCGTTCATGAACGATCTGGAAAAATTCCCGGCGGTCACCGCCCCGGTGGTGCAACTGATCGATCACCCCGATGCGCCATACAGCAAGATCCTGCTGGTCATGGGCCGCAACGAAGATGACCTCGCCACCGCCGCCAAAGCGCTGGCCCTGGGCGGCAACTTGCTGCGTGGTCAGAAGGCCACCATCGACAAAGTCGAGGCGCTGCAACCGCGTAAACCCTATGACGCGCCCGCATGGATGCGCACCGACCGGCCTGTGCGTTTTGCCGAACTGATTACCTACCCGCAGCAGTTGCAAGTCAGTGGCCTGCAACCGCGCCCCATCACCCTGGACGTCAACCTGCCACCCGACCTGTTTGTGTGGCGCAACCAGGGTATTCCGCTGCGCACTCAGTACCGTTACACGGCGCCGTCGGCCAATGATGATTCGCGCTTGAACATCAGCCTCAATGATCAGTTCATCACCAGCCTGGCGTTGCAGCGCAAAAACACCAGCAACCTCGAAGAGCTGCGCCTGGCGGTGCTGTCCAACGACTCGGCCAACGCCAACGACAAGCTGATCGTCCCGTCGCTGAAAATCGGTGACCGTAACCGCCTGCGCTTCGACTTCAACTTCGCCAGCACCGTGGGCAGTGCACAGCGTGACCGTTGCCAGACCATTCTGCCGGCCAACACCCAGGCGATCATCGATGAAGACTCCACCATCGACCTGTCGGGCTATCACCACTACATCAGCATGCCGGACCTTAAAGCGTTCGCTCGCAGTGGTTTCCCGTTCAGCCGCATGGCCGACATGTCCGAATCGATCGTGGTAGTACCGGGCAGCTCAACGCCGATGCAAGTCAGCACCCTGCTCGAAGCGGTGGCAGGCATTAGCGCCCGCACCGGTTACCCGGCCTTTGGCCTGCGCCTGAGCAATGATGTGAACAGCGCCGTTAAACAAGACGCAGATGTGCTGCTGTTGGGGCAAATGCCTGAGGATATGCGTGACAACCCGGACTTGAGTCTGTTGTTGCAACGCCAGCGCGACATGTTGGTTCAGCCTTACAGCAACGCGGGTATTGAGCAAAGCGCACGCCGCGGCCCTTCAGTGGATGAGCGCAGCCAGCCAGCCACCCGGGTCGAAGTCAGCGCACAAGCACCGATTGCCGCGATCATGGGCATGCAGTCGCCGCATCATAACCAGCGCAGCATCGTGGCGCTGTTAGGCAATGACGATGCCGATTACGCCTTGTTGCGTGAAACCCTGGCCGACACCGGCAAGCTCAATGCCGTAGCAGGTTCTGTTGCATTGATCCGCAGCAGCGGTGTGTACAGCCAACTGGTAGGCGATAACTACTTTGTTGGCAACCTGCCCTGGTGGCTGCTGCTCTGGTATCAGCTGTCCGAGCACCCGGTACTGCTGGCGGTGATTGCCGTGATCAGTGTCTTGCTCAGCGCCTTCTTGCTGTGGCGTGCCCTGAGCTGGGCGGCCAATCGTCGTTTGAAGGATGACTAAACCATGAAGCCCTTTGCCGCGCTCGCCCTGACCTTGACCCTCGGTTTGCCTGCACTGGCGAGCGCGGCCAGCTGTGACTGGCCCGCCTGGGACCGCTACAAAAAAGCCATGCTGAGCAGTGACGGGCGCATCATCGACCGCTCTTCCGAGCAGTTGATCACCACGTCGGAGGGCCAGAGCTACGGCTTGTTTTTCGCCTTGCTGGCCAACGATCAGCCCAGCTTCGCGAAGATCTTGAAGTGGACCCGTAACAACCTGGCCGATGGCAGCCTTGAAGCGCACTTACCGGCCTGGTTGTGGGGACGCTCCAAGGCGGGCAAATGGCAAGTGCTCGACAGCAACAACGCCACCGATGCCGACCTGTGGATTGCCTACAGCCTGCTGGAAGCCGGGCGCCTGTGGCAGGTGCCCGAGTACAGCGCAATGGGGCAAAACATGCTGTGGCGCAGCGCCGCACAAAGCCTACGCAAACTGCCCAAGCTGGGGTTGATGTTGTTGCCCGGCGACTTGGGTTTTGACAATCCAGAGGGCTGGCGGCTCAACCCCAGCTACTTGCCGCCGCAGTTACTGGCGCGGTTCAGCCAACTGTCGCCGGTCTGGAGCGAGTTGGCGGCCAATCAGCAGCGTGTGCTGATCGAAGGCTCGCCCAAGGGTTTTGCCCCGGACTGGCTGCTGTGGAAAGCCGGTAGCGGTTGGGCGCCTGACAACAAGGACGGCAGCGCGGGCGACTACGATGCGATCCGCGTGTACCTGTGGGTCGGCATGCTGGCCCAGGACGCTCCCCAGCGCAAAACTCTGCAACAGCATTTTGCGCCGATGGTCAGCCTCACCCAAACCTTGGGCTACCCCCCGGAAAGTGTCGATGCACTGAGCGGTCAATACACCGGCAAAGGCCCGGCCGGTTTCTCGGCGGCACTGTTGCCGCTGTTGGCGGGCAGCGACTCGCCTGCCTACGCGGTGCAAACGTTGCGTTTGCAGCAAGACCCGCCCGCCGCCGACGCCTACTACAACCAGTCATTGGTGTTGTTTGGCCAGGGCTTTGATCAACAACGCTATCGCTTTGACAAGGATGGACAGCTGCTACCGGCCTGGATTGACACATGCAAAAACTAAAAACATGGGCGTTTTTGCTCACGGGATTGTCGACCACGGCCCTCGCTCAGCCCGCCACGGTGCAAGAACAACAGCAATGGTTGCTGGAGCAAGTGCGGGTCGGTGAGGCCATGTACCGCGAAGACCTGGTGCGCGATTCTTTGGCGCGACTGGAATTGATCGCCCCCAACAATCCCCAAGCGCTGGTGGCGTCTATTCGTCAGGCGCTGCTGGAAAAAAAAACGGATCTGGCCCGCGAGCGCCTCGCCCATTTGCAGCAAGTAGCCCCCGATTCTGGCGCCTTACGTCAGGCACAAAGCCTGATGAAGCTGCAAGACCCGCAGAGTCAAAAAGCCCTGCAACAGGCGCGACTGTTCGCGGCTGCGGGGCGCCCTGAAGAGTCGACAGCCATTTTTGAACAGCTGTTTGGCGACGCCCCGCCCGACTTTGCCACGGCGCTGGAGTACCTGCGTATTCGCAGCAACATTACCGGCCAACGGCCCAGGGTGATTGAACAACTGCGCGCCCTCGACAGCCAGTACCCCGGCAACGCCGGTTTGCGACAAACCCTGGTTGATTTGCTGTTCAGAGAAAAGCGTGCGCCTGAGGCGCTGGCTGTACTGGAACAGTTGGCCACCGATCCGCAGGCGAGCAATGCGGCGGCAGACCGAGAGTACGAATACCTCCACACCTTGCCCGTCGACCGCAAAACCGTGCAGGCATGGCAGGCGTTTATCAAACGCTACCCCGCCTCCCCGACGGTGCTTGAGGCCAACAAAACCCTGCAAACCCAACAGCGCCTGCTGGCGGATCCCGCCTGGCTGGCGGGTGCGCAGGGCAAGCAAATGATCGAGCAGCAACGCACCCCGGTGGTGGCTGAAGGTCTGCTGCGCCGTGCGATCAAACGCTACCCCGACGATCCAAGCCTTTACGGCGCACTGGGTTTGGCGCTGCTGCGTCAAAGTCGTTATGAAGACGCCAACGCCACATTCATCAAAGCGCGCAACAAAGAGCAAGACACCTCGTTCATCAGCCAGTGGCAAGACCTGATGGACGCCAGTCATTACTTGATGCTGCTCAGTCAGGGCGACAAGGCACTGGATCGTAAAGACTACGCCACGGCGCGCAGGGCCTTCGAACAAGCGCGCAAAGCCAAACCCGGCGATGCCGATGCCTTGATTGGCCTGGCCGGTGTCGCTCGCGGCGAACTCAACGACATTCAAGCTGAAGCCTTGTTGCTGCAAGCCCGCAAACTGGAACCGGGTAATGCCAGCGCAGTACGCGCGCTGGTGCGTTTGTACAGCGCGCAATCGCCAGAAAAAGCCAAAGCCTTTCTTAACCGCTTGCCCGCCGCCAGCCAGAAAGAATTCGCCAGCCTGCGTCAGGGTTTTGAGCGGGATGAACTCAACCAGCAGGCCGATACCGCGACCGCCCGCAAGGACTGGCCGCAGGTGGTCGCGCTACTCAGCAAAATCCGCAACCTGACCCCGGACGAGCCGTGGTTGACCTATCGCCTGGCCAACGCGCAGCGTGAAATCAACCAGCCGGGCGCCGCCGATGACAGTTTCAAGCAACTGATGCGCCGCCAGGGGCACAACCCTGAAGCGTTGTATGCCTACGCGCTGTACCTGTCGGGCACCGAGCGCGACGCCAGCGCGTTAAGCGCGCTGGAGCAACTGCCGCGCCCGCAATGGAGTGAGGCCATGCGCGAGTTGGGCACGCGCCTGCAACGTAATGTGCTGGTGGCGCGTGCGCAAAGTTTGCGTAAGGCGGGTCAGGAGCCACAAGCCATCGCGTTGCTAATGCAAGCGCCCAACAGCGATGACCTGATGACGGTCGCGGGCTGGGCGCAGGAACGGGGTGACTACGATCAAGCGCAGCGCCTCTATAGTCAGGTGTTGCAAAAACAGCCGGACAATACCGAAGCGCATCTGGGCCAGATTGAGAACCTGATTGCCAGCCAGCAATTGGCGCCAGCGCGTCAACAGTTAGCGCAGTTCAAGCCGTCAGCGAGCGCTGTATTGACCGCATCGCAGCAACGTCGTCTGGCCAATGCCTGGTCTGAGGTCGGTGAACCGGACAAAGCCAGTGCGTTGTTCGCCGAACTGCTCAAAACCCCGCAGGCTGATCCGGTGGTGTACCGCGATGCCGCGCGGCTGATCGCGGCCAAACAGCCACGACAGGCATTGGACTATTACGCCAAGGGCATGGTCGGTGCCGGGTTGATGACCCCTGCACAAGCCGATCCGCGGGATAACCGCGCCATGACCTTGGCCAGCCGCGCCAAAGACCATGACGAGTGGTTGGCCAGCAGCTTGCGCAGTGATGTGGACAGCCTCTATCAACGGCAAAACCCGACGGTGCACCTGTACACCGATTACGGCTGGCGTTCGGACGATGCCTCCAAAGGCACTTCGGACACCGACACCACGACCACCATTTTGCAGTTGGACCTGCCTATTGCCGATGGCACAGGCTGGGTGCGCGCAGAACAGCTGGACATGGACGCCGGTAAATTCGACACCGACGCCGACGGCCGGGTGCGCGAGCAATACGGCACCTGTGGCGTCGGCGTACGGCAAAAAGACTCGAACCGTCTGCTGTATCCGGGGTGCGACAACCACTCGCAATCGGCGCGTGGCACCACGATGGCCACCGGCTGGAAAAATGACACCTGGGACATCGACATCGGCCGCACCCCAGACACCTTTGATGTGCCCAACTGGCTGGGGGGTGTGGCCTACAGTGACAAAATCGGTTCGCTGGGCTGGACCCTGACCGGGTCGCGTCGCCCATTGAGTAACTCGATCCTGTCTTATGCGGGCGCCAAGGACCGCACCACCGGGATCACGTGGGGCGGTGTGACCTCCAATGGCCTCACACTGGGGCTGAATCACGACGAAGGTGGCGTGGATGGCGTATGGGCCAGCCTGGGTCAACACTGGTTGCGCGGTAAAAACGTCGAGAACAACCACAAAACCACCGCAATGGGCGGTTACTACTACCGTTTGATGGAGAGCGCGGATGAACGCATGCGCACCGGCCTGACCCTGATGTATTGGGGTTACGACAAGGACCTGAGCGAATACACCTTGGGCCAGGGCGGTTATTACAGCCCGCAGGAGTACTACTCGATTGGCGTGCCGTTGAACTATGCCTTCAGGACGGCTAACTGGTCGGTGTCGCTGGAAAGCTCGCTCAGCTGGTCCCATGCGCACAGCAGCTCAAGCGATTTGTACCCGTTGAATGGTTTGAATTCGAAAATGTCGGACGCTGTGATTGATCTGGGTTTTAACGGTGTCGCCATGGGGGGTGAAACCGATGGTGGCAGCAGCAGCGGCTTTGGTTACCGCCTGCAGGGCCTGGTTGAGCGCAGGTTGACCGACAATCTGGTGTTGGGCGGTGGCGTGCTCTACCAACACAGCGATGACTACGCACCCAGCCGTGCGTTGATGTACCTGCGGTATACGTTTGACACCTGGCAAGGCAATTTACCGTTGCCGGTAGAACCGCTGATACCGTACGCCGACTTCCGGTAATGGCCAACGCCACACGTGTAGCCGCTCTCGAGGCACGAATCTGGTGCACCGGATTGAATGGCTTCACGACGGTTTCACCGCCGGACGTAGCCTCGCATGACTCGTCAACGACTACGCCCTGTAGTCGCTGTCGAGGTACGAGGCTGCGATCGGGCGCGAAGCGCTCGTAAACCCGGTGATTGGGGTGTGGCTCCGCAGCCTCGCATGAGTCGTCAACGCAATGACATTAGCGCCCCATCGCCCTGGCCGCGTCAGCGGTGTATTGGTCGATGGTGAACTTCTCTTCATTCAAAATCGGGCCTTTTTTCGACTCGTTGGTCATGCCGTAACCCGCGTATTGCCCCGAGTTCAGGTCCATGAAGAACTGCGACCCGGCCTGCCACGCGGTGTAGGACTGAATTTTGGCGTCTGTGCTGGGCTCAACGGTCGGCGAGTTGGCCGGTGCCAGCCCAAGGCACTGACCGCTGCGTCCATAAACGGGCCGAGGCCGCAGATGAAGGCTTGGGCAATCGACTGCAATCATCGTCAAAGCGGACTCGCTCCCACCCTGTTGTGTTCTAATTGCCGCCTTTTTCAGCCTCAGCGTTTCAAGGACCTGCCCCATGCCGTCGACTGCCCCCACCCGCGTTCTGATCATCGGTTACGTATGGCCAGAACCGCGCTCATCCGCGGCGGGCGGGCACATGATGCAAATCATCGAGAGTTTTTTGCAGCAAGGCTGGCATATCACCTTCAGCAGCCCGGCCGGCATTGGCGAACACAAGGCAGACCTCGCTGCATTGGGCATTGATGAGGTGAGCATTGAACTGAACAACAGCAGCTTTGATGCCTTTATCAGCCAGCTGGCGCCGCACATCGTGTTATTTGACCGTTTCATGATGCAAGAGCAGTTCGGCTGGCGGGTCGAACTGCATTGCCCTGACGCCCTTCGCGTGCTGGAAACCTCAGACTTGCAGAGCTTGCGTGACGCACGTCAGCAGCAGCTCAAGGCGCGCCTCAAACACAACCCCGATTTGGACGACTTCAGCGATCTGTTTGCCCCGGCGCCGCGCGAGACATTCGAGCAGATGGCCGCGACCGACCTGGCCCAGCGTGAAATCGCCGCGATTTACCGCAGCGACTTGAGCCTGATGATTTCCGAGTACGAGATCGACCTGCTGGTCGAGCAGTTCCACGTTCCCGCAAACGTGCTGCATGCGTGCCCGCTGATGGTGGACGCCGTACCCGCAACGTATGTGCCGTATGAGCAGCGCCAGCACTTTTTGAGCATTGGCAACTTTCGCCATGCGCCGAACTGGGACGCGGTGTTATGGATGAAAACCAGCATCTGGCCGCTGATTCGCCAGCAGCTACCGATGGCACAACTGCACATCTACGGTGCTTACACCCCGCCCAAAGCCACCGCCCTGCACAACCCGGCACAGGGTTTTCATGTGCTCAATTGGGCAGAGGATGCGTTGGCGGTGATGAGCAACGCACGGGTATGCCTGGCCCCACTGCGGTTTGGTGCGGGTATCAAAGGCAAAATTGCCGATGCCATGCTGTGCGGCACACCCAACGTCACCACGCCGGTGGGCGCCGAGGGTATGCACGGTGAGATGCCCTGGGCCGGAGCCATTGCGCAAAGCGCCAGCGCCATTGCGGCAGCCGCCGTTGAGTTGTATCGCAACCCGTCGGCCTGGCATCAGGCCCAGTTGAACGGGCGGGCGTTGTTGGCTCAGCGCTACCTGCACAGCGTCCATGGCCCGGCCTTGGTGCAACGTATCGAAGCCTGCCGGGCGCAACTTGAGGCGCATCGGCGCAACAACTTTACCGGCGCCATGCTGCGTCATCATCAGCACAAAAGTACGCAGTACATGTCGCAATGGATCGAGGCCAAAAATCGCCTTGTTCCCGCTTGAGCGTGCTCAGGTGCGGCGGCGCAACAAATAGGTGTCCATCACCCAGCCCTTGCGCTGACGGGCTTGCGCCCTCGCCTGTTTGATTTGGTCACACACCTGGGACAACTTTCCGGCGATCAGAATTTCATCCTGCGTGCCGATGTAAGCGCCCCAGTAGATGTCCACGTCGTGCTCAATAAACGCGTCGAATGAACAGTGGGCGTCGAGCATGACCACCACGTTGTCCAGATCGTTCGCGCTGAGCTGACGCCCGGTGGTGATGCGGATTGGTTGGCCGATGTCATTCAGGGGGATGCGATGGCGCGCGGCCAGTGCTTGAACGCTGCTGATACCGGGGATCACTTCATAGTCAAAACCGTTACAGCCGTGTGCGCGGACCCGATCGAGTATGCGCAAGGTGCTGTCATACAGCCCCGGCTCGCCCCATAACAGAAAAGCCCCGCACTCGCCTTCTGCCAGCTGGTCTTCGATCAGGCGGGTGAAGACGTCGGCACGTTGCGCGTGCCAATGCTCAACGCCAGCGGTATAGGACGGCGTTGAACTGTCGCGTTTCGGGTCGCTGACCTGCACCACGCGGTACGACGGCTCACGGATGTAACGCTGGCAAATCTCAAGCCGCAAGCGCACCAGGTCGTGAGTCGTCTGACCTTTGTCCAGAACAAAGAAGACGTCGGCACGGTTGAGCGCGTTAATCGCTTGCACAGTGATGTGCTCGGGATCGCCCGCGCCCATGCCAATCAGCAGGAGGGTTTTCATGCACACAAGGCTCCGCAATAGTCGTGCCGCTGACTATAGAGCGCTGCGCAGGTGAAAGCACCGCGAATCAGACCTGGCTCAGGTCTGATTCGCGCACGCCAGGCTTACCAGATGTTGAGGTTGTAGCTGACGATCAGGCGGGTTTCGTCCACGTCGCGGGCGAATTTTGAGTAGTTGGTGCGGTAGGTGGCGTTACGAAAGCGCAGGCTCAAGTCTTTGAAGGTGCCGCTTTGCACGATGTACTTGACCTCGGTGTCGCGCTCCCACTCTTTGCCTTCTTGCGCACGGCCGAGCACTTTGATGTTGTCGCCATTCACGTAGCGGGTCATGAATGACCAGCCATTGAGGCCCATGGCCTTGAAGTCATAGTCGTAGCGCAGTTGCCAGGAGCGTTCCTGGGCGTTGGCAAAGTCGTTGACTTGCAGGTAGTTGACCAGGTACGGGTTGCTGCCATCCAGGTACGGCATCGAGGTGTCGCCGGTCATGCGCTGCCAACCGGCGCTGACTTTATGCCCGCTCAAGGCGTAACCGAGCATGGCGCCCATCGCCCGGTTGTCGATGTTCGAGGCTTTGGCCGAACCGGCATCGTCACTTTTGAGCAACCGCACATCGGCCGACAGCACGCCCTGCCCCACGGGCTGATTGGCCAATAAGCCGACGAATTGCTGGCGATAGATGTCTTCGAGTTCGGCGTAGTGATACTGCGCGGTGAGGCGCTCGTTCACCTTGTAGTCCAGGCCGTACATGTTGAAGTGATCGGCGGTGATGTTGCAGCCGTATCGTTTGTTCTTGCAGTTCAGGCGCAGGTCCTGGGCGTCAGTGGAGTCACGGGCGGTGTAACGGTTAAGGCGCGAAGCCATGATCGTCAGGTCTTTCACATCCTTGGACACCAGCATCGCGCCATTGAACATGTTGGGTAGCAAGCGGCCATCGTTGTACTTGAGCAATGGCAGGTCGGGCAGCAAGGCGCCGTATTTGAGCACGGTGTCGGCCACACGCATTTTTGCGGTCACACCGATTTTTGCGTACTGATCCTTGGAACGACGCGGGTCACTGCCGGTCGAAGGCAACAAGCCGCTGTTGCTGTCCGCCGGGCTTGAATCGAGCTTCAAACCCAGCATGCCCAGCGCGTCCAGACCAAAACCAACCGTGCCTTCGGTGTAGCCCGATTGCACATTCAGGATAAAACCTTGCGCTGTTTCGTCACGCTTGGAAGCCCCTTGCGGGTTTGAGGCGCTGCCATCTCGAAAGTCGCGGTTGAAGTACACCGTTCGGGCTTCCAGCTTGGCGCTGCTGTCTTCAATAAAACCGCCAGCCTGCGTCTGTACGGCAACACCGGCACACACTGCCAGAGCGCTCAGGCGTGCAACCCGGCACTGCGCCAACAACGAAAAAGGGACAACCATGTACAAGCTCCAGCAGCGAATCATTCGCAAAACGAAAACAATTGAACCCGCGCCTGCGGTCATAAACCGGGGCGAAGCCGTTCAATACAAAGGGGAGCGCAATTATACGAAAGGCTAAGCCTGAGCCTCATTGGACCTTAGTCGCACGTAGTGGCGCTTTGCCAAGGTTTAAGCGGCCGGTATTTAGTTAATAGCGTTTCGCCCACATCCGGCCTTAAATAGACACACCAACGATTGACCCCTCAGGATTTTTCATGAGTGCCGTATTTACCCTCAGTCAGCTCACCCCCTTGTCCCAGCGTCTGAACTGGACGCTGACCCCTCTGGGAGAGGTGGCTGACTGGCCGCAGAGCCTGCGCACTTGCGTACAACTGGTGATGAATTCACCCATGCCCATGCTGCTGCTGTGGGGCAAGCAGCTCACCCAGGTCTACAACGACAGTTTTGCGGTGTTGGCCGGTGACAAGCACCCCACTTCGTTCGGCCAGTCGGTTCATCAAAGCTGGCCTGAATACCGCGACTTTACCCAGCCCATCATCCAGGCTGTGTTGGCCGGTGAGAGCCGTACCTACATTGACCAGTACTTTCTGATTCCGGATCGCCAGCATACCAGCGAGATGTGGCTCGACCTGACGTTCAGCCCGGTGTGCGATGAGTCAGGCGAGGTGGCCGGTATTTTGATGATGGCCGTCAAAACATCCCGTCGCCGGCGCACGGCCATCAAGCTGCGCCAACGTTCGCAAGCCAGCCGCAAAGCGCAGCATGACACCGAGGAACGCTTGCGACTGGCCCTGACCGCCACCAATGGTGTGGGCACCTGGGACTGGAACATCGACGAAGACCTGTTCGTCACCGACAGTCGGTTTGCACAGATGCATGGCATTGAGCCGCAACTGTCCGGGCAGTTGCCGATTACCGCGTATTTACAAGGCGTGCACCCTGAAGACCGGGGGCTGCTGACGCGTTCGATCAAAACCTGCATCACTAACAACAGCGAATACGCCGAGGAGTACCGCCTACTGGGTATTGACGGCCACGTGCGCTGGATTTTTGCCCGCGGCCGTTGTTTCAGTGCTGAACCTCACCGCACGCGCCGGTTCATGGGGGCTGCGCTGGATATCACCGAGCGCAAAAAAACCGAACAGGCCCTGCTTAATCTCAATGAAACCCTGGAGGAGCGCGTGGCCGAGCGCACCCAGGCGTTGGCCGAAGCCAATCTGCAATTGCAACAGGAAATGGTTGAGCGCGAGCGGGCCGAAGACGCGTTACGGCATGCGCAAAAGATGGAGGCCGTGGGCCAGTTGACCGGCGGTATTGCCCATGACTTCAACAACATGCTGACCGGCATTATTGGCAGCCTGGACTTGATGAAGCGCTACATCGCCGCAGGACGCAGCGCTGAAATCGGGCGTTTCACCGACGCGGCAGTCTCATCTGCGCAGCGTGCGGCCGCGCTGACTCATCGCTTGCTGGCGTTTTCCAGGCGTCAGTCACTGGACCGCCAACCCTTGGACCCTAATCACTTGGTGAGTTCGCTGGAGGAGCTGTTCAGGCGTACCAAAGGGGCGCATATCGACCTGAGCGTGGTGCTGGGCGCTAATATGTGGGCCGTCAACACGGATGCCAGCCAGCTCGAAAGTGCCCTGCTCAACTTGATCATCAATGCCCGGGATGCAATGCCCCAAGGCGGGCAATTGACGATCAGAACCCTCAACAGCTATTTGGATGGCAGCGATATCAGCACGCTCGAACCGGTTAAAGCCGGTGATTACGTGATGTTTGAGGTCAGTGACAACGGCGCGGGGATGACGCCGCAGGTACTGGCTAAAGCCTTTGATCCCTTTTTTACGACCAAGCCCATCGGTCAAGGCACGGGGCTGGGACTGTCGATGATCTACGGCTTTGCCCAGCAGTCCGGCGGGCATGTCACCCTGGACAGCGAAAGTGGCAATGGCACCTGTGTCCGCCTGTTTTTACCCCGTCATTACAGCCCGCAGATCCAACCCCGGCCTGCGTCCAGCAGCGTCGATGCACCGTGCGCCATCGAAGGTGAATGCGTGCTCTTGGTGGAGGATGACGCGGCCGTGCGCATGCTGGTCCTCAATGTGCTGGATGAACTGGGATACACCGCCCATCAAGCCCCCGATGCGAAAACCGCGTTAGCGCTGCTGGAGTCATCGCTGCGCATTGACTTGTTGGTGACGGATGTCGGGCTGCCGGGGATGAATGGTCGGCAATTGGCCGAAATTGCCCGCCAACACCGACCGGGGCTCAATGTGCTGTTTATGACGGGCTATGCCGAAACGGCGGCTGAGCGTCAGGGGTTTCTTGAACAGGGTATGGACATGATTGGCAAACCTTTCTCGGTCGAACAACTGGCGACCATGATTCGAGGAATGATCCCGACGAAAAATCAGGCATAATCCGCGCCCTCGAAATACGCCCTACAGATGCAAGGTAACCGCCCCATGAAAGCGCAAGCCCGCCACATACTGGTGAAAACGGCTGAAGAAGCCGAGTCTCTCAAGCAACGCATTGCCAAGGGTGAAGCCTTCGATGTACTGGCCAAAAAATTCTCCACCTGCCCTTCGGGCAAGCGTGGGGGCGATTTGGGGGAAGTAAGGCCGGGGCAAATGGTGGGGATTATCGACCAGATCATTTTCAAAAAGCCGCTGCGGGTGATCCACGGCCCCGTGAAAAGCAAGTTCGGTTACCACTTGGTGCAAGTTTTCTTCCGCGATTGACCGCGTATTTGCGCCGCTGCTATTGCCTGGCAGCGTCCGCAGACTGCGTAGCCGTCATAAACCATTCAAGCTGAATACGTCAGACACACCTCCGTGAACAGGTTTTCGCGGCGAGTGCTGCGCACTACGAATATAGGGTAAAGAAAATCCAAGAAAAACCGGCCATGGCAATCGCCATGCAGGCTATATAAAGCAAAAACGCACGCTTCAAACGAGGTACTCAACTGCGAGGGGGCCAACCTGCGGTACGCGGCAGGTTTTCAGCGGCGCGCAGTTTATCAGTCGGTGATATTACGATGACATTGCCCATGAGACTGTTTTCGGGGGTTTCCGATCAGTGGAAAGTTCATTGCACATGCCACCACTTGGGCAGTAGCTGCTGCACCTTTGGCTCGGCAAAGCGATCATCAATCAGGAACAATGAGCCTTGGTCACTTTGGGTGCGGATGACTCGCCCGGCCGCTTGTACGACTTTTTGCAGCCCAGGGTACAAGTAGGTGTAGTCATAACCTGCGCCAAACAGCCCGGCCATGCGCTGCTTGATCTGCTCATTGACCGGGTTGAATTGCGCCAGCCCCAAGGTGGCGACAAAAGCGCCAATCAGCCGCGCTCCGGGCAAGTCAATGCCTTCGCCGAATGCACCGCCCAACACGGCAAACCCGATGCCTCGACTCGTGTCAGTGAACTGATCGAGGAACCCCTGGCGCGCCGCCTCATCCATGCGCCTTGACTGCTGCCATTGCGGGATCTGCGGATGGCTGGCGGCCAGTTGCCCCGCCACGCGTTGCAGGTAATCAAAGCTGCTGAAAAACGCCAGGTAATTGCCGTGTTGCTGTTGGAACTGGGTTGCAAACAGCTCAACAATCGGCGCTACGGAGGCTTGGCGATGCGCAAAACGCGTAGAGATCTGGCTGATGACCTTAACGGACAGTTGCCGGGCCTCAAAGGGCGATTCGACGTCGACCCACACCGTGTCGCCAGCCAGACCCAGCAGTTGCGCGTAGTACTGGCGCGGGCTGAGGGTGGCAGAAAACAGTACGTTGCTGTGTGCACTGGCCAGACGCGGGCCAATAAAGGCGGCGGGCACGACATTGCGCAGGTTGAGTTGCGAGGTGCGCCGCTTGCCGACCTCGCGCAGGCTGACGTCGTAAATGAAGTGCGGATCAAACAGCTCCGCCACTCGATTGAACTGCAAGGCTTCAAAGTAGAACGCTTGCAACTCGCCCGTCATGCCTTGTGGGTGATCATTGAGGTAATCACCGATAGCACTGATACAGGCCGACAACGCGTTCAACCATTTGGCAGGCAGTTGTGAATGCGCCTGATAAGGCGCCACTTGCTCTTTGTGCAGTGCATTCCATTCGCGGTTCAGGCGTTTGAAGGATTTATCGAGTGCTGCGGGGGCATTGTGCCTGACAGCGTTGAGGCGCTGTTGGTCCAGATGGGCGCTGTACATCTGCCGAGCACGGTCGACCAGGTTGTGGGCTTCATCGATCAGGGTTGCAACGCGCCATTGGTTGGCTTGCGCCAGGCCGTACAACAGCGCGCTGAAGTCGAAGTAATAGTTGTAATCGGCAATGACAACATCTGCCCAGCGGGCCATTTCCTGGCTCAGGTAATACGGGCACACCTGATGCGCCAAAGCCACATCCCGCAGGGTGGCCTGATCCAGACACCCCTGCTGCACCGCGGCCTGCCGTGCGGCTGGCAACCGATCATAAAACCCCTTGGCCAAAGGGCAGGCATCGCCATTGCAGGCGTTTTGTGGGTACTCACACGCCTTGTCCCGCGCCACCAGCTCCAGTACCCGCAACGTTTGGGCCGAACCTGTTGGATACAGTACCCGCGCAGCATCGAGTGCCAACTGACGCCCCGGGGTTTTGGCCGTCAGAAACAGCAGTTTGTCCAGTGCCTGGGCGGGCATGGCTTTGAGCAACGGGAACAGCGTGCCCAGGGTTTTTCCAATCCCGGTGGGGGCCTGCGCCATCAGGCAGCGGCCCGTACTGGCGCTTTTATAGACGGCTTCAGCCAACGCTCGCTGCCCGGTACGAAACTGTGTATGGGGAAACTTCAGTGCGCGGGCGGCGTCATCACGGGCGGCTCGGTGGGCGACTTCCTGCTCGGCCCAGGCGAGGAATAACTGGCATTGCAGGTTAAAGAATTGTTGCAGTCGCGCAGCGCTCCAGGTTTCTTGAAGGCGGGTTTCCTGCTCGCTGACGATGTCGAAATACACCAGCGCCAGGTTGACCTCGGGCAGTTCCAGGTGTTGGCACACAAGCCAGCCATAAACCCGTGCTTGTGCCCAGTGCAGGTGTCGATGGTTGGCAGGGATGGCATTGAAGTCACCGCGATAGGTCTTGACCTCTTCCAGAACATTGCCGGCCGGGTCATAACCGTCTGCCCTGCCCCGTACGTTCAAGTTGTTGTACTGACCTTCGAGGCTGAGTTCGGCTTGATAATCTGCGCTGCGTCGCGCAGCCACGGTGCGATGCCCTGCAATGCCTTGTTGTGCACTGGGCGAAGGAGTAAAGCGTAAATCCAGATCCCCACACTTGGCAGTGAACTCACACAAGGCCCGCACGGCGATGCGGTAATTCACGCATCACCTTCTTGCCATTGCACGTAGCATACCGTCACCGGCATTTGATGCTGCTCGCAAAAGGCCAACCAACGCAGTTGGTTGTCTTGCAGGCGATCGCCCGGCCCTTTGACCTCAATCATGCGGTAGGTCTTTTGTCTGGGCCAAAACTGAATCAGGTCAGGCATGCCCGCCCGATTGGCCTTTATATCCAGCAGTAAACGGCGAAACCACAGTTGCAAATGCTCAGGTGGCAAGCAGCTCAGGGCCTCTTCAAGCAGGGCCTCGCTGAGGCTGCCCCAAGCCACGAACGGCGATTGCACGCCAAATTTGCGCGCGTAGGTGTCGCGAATGGTGTCTTGATAGCGCCCGTCTTGCAGTTGGGCAAACGCCGCTTCAAATAACGCGCAACGCCGTTCGTGGAAATCCTCTTCGAGCAAATCGGCGGGACCACTTTGGTACGGGTGAAAAAACGCACCGGGCAACGGCGCAAAAATAGCGGGCCAGCACAGCAAACCGAACAGGCTGTTGATTAATGTGTTTTCCACGTAATGCACCGGCGCATCGAGGGTATGCAAGTGTGCAGCCACTTTGGACTCAACAGAACCTGGATCTTCGCGCCCCAAACGCAGGTCAAGGCGCTCTGGAACAGCAGGTTTGGCGCGCACCCTTGCGCTCATGCCCAGCTTGCGCCGCAGGCGTGGAATCATGCGCTGCAACTGCTGAAGCTCGGCATCGGAGCAAGGCGCTTGTTCGCAGGTCTGTGCCAGGGCCAGGGCTTGTTGATGTTCACCCAGTTGCTCGAGTACACGCACCGTACGGCCTCGGGCTTGTGGGTGTTGGCTGTGGGGATAAATCTGCAATGCGCGTGCGTAGTCGCAAGCCCGTTCATGGTGTTGACCCAGTTGGAACAGCAGGCGTGAACGGCGACGTTGCAACCAGCGGCTTTGGGCCTGGTACTCCAGCAATTGCGCAAATACCTGTTCCAAGTCACCGGGGGCTTCGAGCTGCTCGCGACACGCATGCAGGTGCAAATACCCTTCAATGTCCGCTCTGCAACGCAATGCCCGCGAGTCGGGGCTGAACGCAACCGTTTCGTAGGTAAAGAGCCCCAGATCAGCCAGCACCAAATCAGACCAGTCCTGGCTCAGATTGCCGAAAAACATCAAGCGCAGGCGATCGCTCAACGGGCGGTTAGTCAACGTGTACAAGGTGTCCTGGAGGGATGGGCACCACATCGAAAGGCTTTGAATGTGGGTCAACGCCTGACTCAATGCGGCCAGCAAATCGGTTTTTTTAGCGTTGGGGTGCGTGATATGAACGCTGAAAGCGTGCTGTATTTCCGCTTTTTGCAGCACATCGAACACCTCTGCGATGCTCAGTGCCGCGTGATCGTCAATCCAGCCCAGTTCGAGCAAGGGGGCCGCGGCCCGTGCGATATCACCGATTTCCGGATAACAGAGTTTGCTCGCCCGAAAATGCTGGCCTTTACGCATCACCAGTCGGACCCACAGCGCCTGTGAGCCGCTGGGCAGCAGGAGGAAATGCTCGATGAAAACCTGCTCATCAAGGCTCAGTACATCGTCATACCGCGATTTGATCCAGGCGAGCACATGCTGGAAATTCTTCAGGTAGTAAAACGTATCTTCTAAGGGATTGGAGATCACAGGCAGAGCGGACCACTGGCGTTAAGTACTGGATGGGCGTACAGATAGCAGTTTGCCCGGTGCCCTGGCAACTCCTATTGGATCAGTGGTTCAAGGCACGCCCTTGTGCGGGTCGTGCGTGCACATGAGGTCGATCAGCGATTGCCCCGCGACACAATCAACCTTGCGCATTGTGTAGAGCACTTGCAGTGAGCTCAAGGGTAAACCACTGATGCTTTGCAGCCATGCCGAGTGACGCGCGCAAGCCTGGTCATGTGCGCCCAAGGCATAGTGGAGGTCGCTGGCCCACTGCAACTTGTCGGGGTAATGACGTTGCAAAAACGCTTCCAGCCCTGCCCCTTGTTCAACAAAAGGCGATTCAATCAGGCAGTTAAGTTGCTCGTTTGTCAGACCGTGAATGTCATTAAGGTACTGTTCCATCTGTCGGCGTAACTTCTGAATTCGTTTAGGGGTATTAAAAGTCGTTCCAATAAGTTTTGTCAGTTGCCCTTTATACCGTTCATTGAATGCGTTCTGTGCGCTGGCGCTCTGTAGGTAATGGCTCACGCCGCTGCAATAGTCATTGTCGACCTGGTACTGACAGCGCAACCCCTGTACGTGGGCGGCCACCAATATAACCGCCACTTGCGGCTCTTCAATATTAAACGTCTGAGCAGGCCAGGGCCCCTCGGTAAAGAGCAGTGCGGGCGAACTCAGCACTTCTGTCTCATGTGACAAACAGTCAAATACATTGATGATGGCCATGCCGCTCCTGGCCATTGACTGATCTTTCTCCTCCGCGGGAGATTGTTGGCACAGCAAGTGTTTGAAGTCGTCATCCAGTGTGGTGCACACATGGACCGCCTCAGCGATTGCATCGCCGTAACCGGTTGGCCTTACATAGCCCAAATGCTCGGCCACGCGCAGCATCCATTGTGCGTACTCGCCAAGATGTTGCGGGGGGCGTCTGTCAATCAACGCGCTTACGGGGCTGCCCCACGAGCAGGCCGTTCGAAATAATTTGGCGCGTGATAACAGATCGGCATACAAGAACGTTACGCGCGCCTCGCCCTGGCTCAAATGCCCGGACATCAGCACTTGCACCCGGTTCAGCTCAGGGGGACGCTCATTGAACAGCGTGTGCCGGTTAAGGATTTGTGCTCCGCTTTCGTCAACTTGCAACAACTCAACGCGACCGTCGTCATACAGAAATAACTCGTTGCACTGGCTTTGAAAACGGGCCATGACCGAGGGTGTGAGTCGTGCCTGACGCAGCACGACCAGGCGCAGGATGAACGTCTCGGGCGCACGCGCAGAGATGCTTAGCTGTGCAGCCCTTAAAAACGCCAAGGTATAAGCGCTTTCCTTGCCGCCTTCATGCACCACCATCACGCGAAAGTGCCCAATACGTTCGATACCGCCTGCCGCGACCAATAAGCGCTGGATCAACAGTTGCAGTGCAACGCGCTCGTGACGATTAAAAAGACCCAGCAGTCGATGCAAGACTTGTTGATAAACAAAGCTCATCGCTTGTTCATGGAAAGTGCTCATTGGTTAAGCCTCCGTCATATCGAATTATTATTCAATGGCCTCGTCAGTGACGCTTCAAATGTTCTGATTCCGCCAAAAGACTAAAGGTGCGCATTGTATGTACATAAGAATAATCCTACAAATAAGCACTCAATAAGATATTTATTTCGAGATTCATAATTGAATGAGTGCTCACTCACAAACTATCAGTATTTATGTTGCGATGAAAAGCCAAGTCGAGCATTTAACTTTTCTCGCGTGACGGGAGGCGTCGGGTTAAAACGATGGAATATTGACGGTGTGCGCCAGCTTCATTAAACGCAGGCTATTGGCACCTTAAACAAACATGGTCAGTGTTGTATAAGCAGTTGAAGTGTGGTTCAGAAAAAACGCCGCTGAACAAAGTGCTCAGCAGCGTTTTTTAAACCGAAGGAATATTAGCTTCAAGCTTCAAGCTTCAAGCTTCAAGCTTCAAGCGCCAAGGCTACCCGCCCGCGGCATGGGCAGTCGTCCATGTAGCGGTGGGCCTCAACAAACTCTTCAAAGGGGAAAACCCGAACCACCAACGGCCGCAAGATTTTATCTGCCGTCAATTGATTGATATCGCGCAGTGCGCGCTGCATGGCCTCGACGTCCTGCGCAATACCCAGTTCAGGTTTGCCGGTAAAGTTGCCGATGCAGTGTACGTAGAATTGAATGTTTTTCTGGAACGCGGCACAGGCCGGAAACGGCGTTTGGTTGCCGCCTTGCAAACCGTAGAGGATCAAGCTGCCACGCGGTGCCAACACATCGCCCAATACCGACATTTGCGGGCCGCCCAGGCCGTCAAATACCACGTCCACGCCCCGGTTGTCCGTGAGCTTGTTGATCTGCATCAGCAGGTCCTGCTCTTCGGTCACGATCACCTTGTCGGCGCCCAGGCCCAACAGATAGTCACGCTCCTCAGCCGATTTGGTCGCCGCGATCACCTTGACCCCCAGTGCTTTGCCCACTTGCACGAACGAGGGGCCAGAGCAATGGCTGGCGTCAGTGATCAATACCGTTTGCCCCGGTTTGACCCGCGCGAGCTCGACATACGCGAAGTAGGCGATCAGTAACGGCGTGTAATGCACACTGGCTTCGACCGGCGTCAAGACATCCGGGTAGCGCGTGAGTGCTGAGCGCGGCATGACAATCTGCTCGCCGTACGTGGGGTACTCATTGGCACTCTGACCGGGAAAGCTGGCCACCTTGTCACCGACCTGCAAATCGGTCACGTCTTCGCCCACGGCCGTGACAACGCCTGCCATTTCATGGCCAAGACCTGCGGGCAAGCGGGCTTGCGACGGCGCCAGGTTCTGACGCCAGAGCACGTCATACCAACTGATGCCTATGGCTTGGACGCGCACCTGCACTTCATCAGACGCAGGCGCAGCGACCTCGTGCTCTTCGCACTTGAGCACCTCGGCCGAGCCAAATTTGTGAAAACGGATCGTGCGCGACATTGCAAACCTCGCCAAATAAATCGCTAATACCCCAGGACTTTATCGGGGCTTTGGGCGCAAGACTACCAGACAGCATTAATAGTCGACATGCCTGACATTGATCCGCAGACAGATTCAAGCGGATGAACCCACGCTCGAAGGCGTTTTGAGTAGCAAGAAAATCGGATCAGGCAATAAGAAAGCCAATCTAGGCAGTGACGATTCGACATCTATCACCGTAAGATCCGTTACCTCATTGTCTGTAGACCCGCCTGTGAAGCCTGCTAGATGAACCGTAACGACTTGCGTCGCGTCGATCTGAACCTGCTGATCGTCTTTGAAACCTTGATGCATGAACGCAGTGTGACCCGTGCCGCAGAGAAATTGTTTCTGGGACAACCGGCGATCAGTGCAGCGTTGTCGCGCCTGCGCGGTCTGTTTGATGACCCATTGTTTGTGCGCACCGGTCGCAGCATGGAGCCAACAGCACGGGCGATTGAGATTTTCGCCCTGCTGTCACCGGCACTGGACTCAATTTCCACGGCTGTCAGCCGTGCCTCGGAGTTTGACCCGGCCACCAGCACGTCGGTCTTTCGCATTGGCTTGTCGGACGACGTGGAGTTTGCGCTGCTACCCATGCTGCTCAAACGCTTGCGTGCCGAAGCACCGGGTATCGTTCTGGTGGTGCGACGGGTGAACTACATCCTGATGCCACCCCTATTGGCGTCGGGCGAGATATCGGTGGGTGTCAGTTACACCAGCGACCTGCCCGCCAATGCGAAGCGCAAAGTGTTGCGCCGCAGCAAACCCAAATTGTTGCGGGCCGACACGGTCCCTGGCGCACTGTCGCTGGATGATTTTTGTGCCCGCCCGCATGCGCTGGTTTCATTCGCTGGCGATTTGAGCGGGTTTATCGACACCGAACTGGAGAAGCTCGGCCGCAAGCGGCATGTGGTACTGGCGGTTCCCCAGTTCAATGGTTTGAGTACATTGCTGGCGGGCACCGACATTCTCGCCACCGTGCCGGACTACACCGCTGAGGCCCTGACCGCCGCGGGCGGTGTGCGCGCGGAAGATCCCCCGCTCGACACCCCAGCGTTTGAACTGCATATGGCCTGGCGCGGTGCTCAAGACAACGATCCAGGGGAACGTTGGCTACGCTCCCGTATTCAAATGTTTTTTGGGGATCCGGATAGTTTGTAATCTCGAACGCAAACCTTACACGTTCATGGGTCAAGTACCTTGGTATCGACCGTTCGTTGACGTCGAGCGGGCTCGGCTAACGGAAGACGTTCATAGGGGCAGCCTGATACTTCAGTCAAAAACGCAGGCATGGCCCCGCGAGGCCACTGCTTTTAAGCAATGGCCTCGCGCAGTTTTACAACTCATCCATCCAGTTTCGGCTCTTGTTCTGCTCGGCTAAAAACTCTTCGAGGGTGTAGTCCTCGTCTGCTAGCGGGCGGATGGCTGGCACTTGTCGCACAGGTTCGGGTTTTATCTCAGGCGTCTCATCGCTGCTGGCTGTCTGTGGCATGAGGTTGATACCAAACGGGTTGCCGACAGGTTTTTTGCCCGGTGTGGCGGAGGTAATCGGAATAATCGTCGCTTGATCCTGACGGCGCATGGGCATGACCACGCTGGTGTCCGCATTCAGGTAACTGGCCATTGTGGCCAGGGCGATGCCCACAAACGGTGACGCAGAACCGGTGTCGCCCAGGCGCTGGGTCAGGTCGTAGCTTTCGCGCGAATCGAGCAGGTCCAGAGAACTGTGGGCGGCGTGCAATGCCGGGGACAGCTCGGCAATGGGGCTGCTGTTCAATCCACCGTCATAAAATAGCCGCGCAGGTTTGGGGGTGAGTGCGTCTGTGGCTTTATCCCATCCGGCAGTCAATTGTGCTGAGAGTGCTTCGCGCTTCAGGCGTTCGCCGTTATCGGGTCGCTTGAGTGAGACCGTCACAGGGCGATGAATTTTGGCCAGAACCTGCATGGCATCCCATTGCTCAAAAGCGCGCTGAGTCCAGGGTTGCGGGATGAATTCGGAGGGTTGGAACTCAACCGGTGGTTTACGCCAGCCCCAGCCACGGAACTCGGGATCGATCTTGTTATCGTTGACCTTGGCGTATTGCGCGTAGTAACGCAGCCACTCGACCCGCTCAGGGCGGCCTACGACCAGGGCAACCATGGCGTCAGTGAGTTCGCCGGGCTGTCTAGGGCCTGTCCCAACACCGATTGGCCTATTATCTTTAGTTGTCAGGGCCAGGGCCATATTAAAGCCTTCAACACTGTAGATAAGCACCGCGGGGAGGTCAGGATTACTCTCAAATAGTTGGAATACACCTTCCACCAGCCCTTCGGGAGTTGAATGACAAACAGTGCCGTTTTTTAAATTTCGGATCCGGTGCCAATGTAAACCTGCTTCGACTCGGTAGCTGTTCACCATGCTCGTTAACATGTCGTTTATTTCATGGGAAGTTAAACGTAAATTGGGTGTTTCAGGATTCCAATCACCCACGACAGTAATGGTAGGGATCGGCCACTTTTCTAGAAAGTCTTTCAATCCCATCTCGAGTGCATCAGCCTTGCGTTTCTCCCACGCCACATCTTTATCATCAGCAGTTATCGGGTATTTTTTCGGATCCATCGGCAGGATGCTGCCAACATGTAAAGCCTCGGGGTGTGTCGTGTTTTGAGCTTGCAATGCTGTCCAAGATTGTTCTTGCCTGAAGACATCCATACTCATTCCAATACTAAGAACATCTAAAGTTTGGAGTTGAGAGGATGTTGTTGGCGCTCTGTAGGCGGAATCAATAGGCATGCTAAAGGCCTTTTTATCTAAAGTTTGAACAGTCACAGCGGTGTCTGAAGTAGAGAAACAGTGCTTAATTCTAAGCGCCGTTTCATTTGCATAGCTTTGAGTGCTTGCAAGTGAAAGGGCCGAGACCAATCCATAAGTCAATATTCGCTGCACTAAACGCTCCTCCCGACAGTAGAAGATTTTGATGCTTCGCGACTGGCAGATGTCTGAGAAACAACCAAAGAAGGAATATGGCTACCCACCGTCGTGGGGAAATCGCCGGTCATGCGATATGCAACCGTAGAGTCAATCAAAAATCGATTTTGGTCATTTTCTATTCTGTAAAAAACCAATGCATTTTCATCTGGCATCTCAATCTCGGCATCAGCTTGACTTCGCCCTCCTTTATCTTTTGCCTTCCAATCCTGCCGCCAATCAGCCACGCGGCATAGATACGCATAAAACGGCACATCATCCACGCTCTCCCCTGCCCCAATCGCTACGTCATACGCTAATACTTGCCGGCTATGCTCCGGGTTGTTGGGAATCGCGGAGTGAAACGACAACGGTTCGTTGTGTTCCTTTTGTAAACGCAATCTTGCTTCATAAGGCGTCTCAGAGCGTGTCACTAGCACTTGACCGTCACCCTTGGCGCGAGCGCTAAACACGTGAGTCATGTGTGCCTTTTCTTTACCTTCATTAAGGACCGCTTCAATACTTGCGTTGTCACGCCCCTGCTTGAAGGCATCGGCTTCACTCATGAGTGCGTGCCTGGCATGTCGGGTGTCTTGCGGCATCCAGCCCTTGTTGCTAACGGCAATAGCTGCATCTATAGGGTCCAGCGAGTCCGTCGATTGGTAAATACCACTTGGCGAATCACCGCCTGGCGCAGTTACCACACCATCTGCTTTGAAATCCGCTACTGCCGCAACAGGCAATAACGGCGCGGTAAGCAGCACTTTCCCGCCCACTTCAAGTTCGGCACGGACTAATGACAGTTTTTGTTTGAATGGCAGCCCGGTGTCGTCCCATGTTCCTTCTCCTTTTAGTCTTAGGGGATAGACGTAAGGCGGCGTATGTTTACCCACCAGTTCTGGCTCACCTGCACGCTTGCGCAGAGTGAACACCCGTTGGTGAAAACGTAGGGGTAGCAGTGAGCGGACGGGCTGGCCATATACCTCGTCTGCTATCCCTTGCCAGCCTATGCCCTTCACGTTAGCCAAACCCACAGTCTGGTCCTGAGGCGTGAAATAGAGGTAGGTACTGCCTCGGTTATCCCGCTCATTGAAAGGGATTTTTACCCCTTTGATACTGGCTTGACTCCCCGCACCGCCGGTCCAGCCTGAACCACCAATGGCACCGTAGCCCGGGCAGTTTTTCAGGGCGACATTTGATAGCGCCGGGTATGAATTAGGTGCTTGAGCAATGAACTGCAAAATACCGTTGAGTGTGGCAATCCGGGCTTGCGAAGTTTGCTGACTGCCCTTCGTGTTTTGGAATTTTTCGGTGAACGGTTCAAACAAACTATACGGTGAGTTCAACATCACGACGCAGTCGGCTGCTCGCACACCGTCATCTTTGAGGTAGGCGTGAGCCAGCAGGGTCAGGAGCGTGCCTTGGCTATGCCCCACAACGTTGATGGTGTCGTTCGGGTAACGTTTACGGATAATTTTGATCACCATGGCCAGACGCATCGCCGCTAGCACCATGTAACGCCGCCCTGCGGCCGAGTGCAGCGGGTGGGTCATATCGCCGCCAAGTTTATCCAGAGAAATGAAACCAAACAGCTTGCCGTTGAAACCCTTGCCCCACATGTCCGGCAAGTTAGTAGTGGCGTTGGCAAACTGCCCGCCCTCCTTGGTTCCGGCCTTGTCCAGGCGGTTATTGTTGCGGTCCATCCACTCCCCGTGCGGGGCGGTTTTATTGATGTGGGCTTCTTCTTCGCGAAAACCCCAATAAAACGGAATCACTACACTACGCGTCGGTTTGGCATCGTCAGCTGCATTAAATTTTCGCCGGTAATACATCGCATCCGGGTTCGTAGCTTTGCCGGAGTCGTCCGAAGGCAAACTGTAACCCGCCGATCTCATATAGCCGGGATTATTTATGCCGCCCGGTAACGTTTCTGGCATGTCCAAGCGTTCATTCAGCCCTTGGCATAACCCGCTTTCGATGCGCGCATAACACCCCGCCAGGTCGTTAACCCCATGCACGAGGATCGTCACGCAGGGCTTGGGCGGCGGTGCAATCAAATGCACATCACCGCCGCCGGGCAAGGTGATGGCTTTGGCTGAAACGATAGTCCTCATGTGAGCGGCTTCGCCCATGGGTGTGCTCCTTGCTGGTGATTAACCACGTCCGTTGTGTCAATAAGACTCATGACTCTGCCTTGGGTTGCATCATGCGTACGTTGGCAATGTTCATCGCATCTTTTTGCAACAGATCCGTGGCGCCTGTCGCATCAGTGATGCCTTCAATAATCTCGCCATTGCCCAATGTGATTTTGTAGGGCACGTTGGCCATCGCGGTGGCGCCATCAATTTGTTTGAGCATGAAGCGCCGCTGGGTGTCCCCTACTTTGAACGCTGGCAACTCGGCTTCCAGGCTAGTGCCACCGATATGACTGTGTTTGGCTGCCTTTACCGTGAAATTACCCGGCATGCCCAATTCGATATTGCCGCCTTTGAGGGTGATGTATGCACCTCCGCACATGAGGGTGATGTGCTCTTTAGCCGATACCAGTACATGCTGGTTGCTCGCGGTGACTTCCACACTTTGGTCCGCCTCCAGCCGAATATTGTTTTTTTGCGCCTGCAACAGTAGCAGGCCCTGATGGGTGATGTGGCGCATCACACCACTTTGCGCAAATAACCCCACATCGGTGCCTGCGTTAACCACAAACTTTTGTCCTGAAGTGAGCTGCTGATTTTCCATGGCCACGCTATCGATGTGCTCGCCCGCAGCCACGGTAATGCTGCCAGGTGATGTGACTGCAACACCGGCTTGACCACTCAGCGCTATTGCGGGGTTGCCGCCATTGGGCTTGTCCGGTTCGTTGTTGGCGCCATGGCCCAAATCGCGCACTGCTTCACTGAGTGTTTTTTGCGGATCGGTGTCATGGTCGATACCTTGGTTATCGACGGCATAGTCTCCCAAGCCCTTGGCCAGTTGCAGTGCCGCTTCGAGTACTTGCACCACGGTGCCACGGTCAAGATGGCCACCACCAGCCTCCAGTTGCGCCTCCGTACTGAGCAGCAAACCCCTGGCCGCCCGTAGCGCACCTTTCTCATCCGTGCGCAGTTCAAAACCTTCACCCCGAGGGGCGCCCCCCTCGGGCCGTGGATGGGTCAAGTAGCCCAAGTGCAAAGCGGTGCTGCCATGGTCGCTCATCAACGCTGCACTGATCTCTTTAGTGGTGTCGTCAATGCGAAGCTCATTGGCCCGCCCACCTTTGTATTCTTTACTTTTGATGGTACTGAGGGTTTTGAGGTTCGGTAGCGGGTACGGCGGCATGTTTGTCGCGCGGTAAGTGCGACCGGTGATGATCGGCTGATCGCAATCGCCATCCAGGTAATCAACGATGACTTCCTGGCCAATTCGCGGGATCGCCATATGGCCCCACTCTGCCCCGGCCCAGTTCTGCGCTACGCGAATCCAGCAGGAGCTGAAGTCATTGTCTTTGCCTTCACGGTCCCACGGGAATTGAACCTTTACCCGGCCATATTCATCGGTGTAGATCTCTTCACCGTCAGGTCCCACCACGCTGGCTATTTGCGGGCCCTCAACTCGCGGTCTGGGCAATGGTGATGATCGCCATTCCACTGACTCCGGAATGATCTGGGCAGTGAAGTCATAACTTACGCCCATGTCAGCATCTGCGGATTCTTCTTCCTGACTGGCGTGTTGTATCCCACGGTGGGTAATGCGCACTGAGCGCCACCACTGGTTGAAATCCTCGCGTGGATGGCCGCGTAGCTGAAATGAAAACCCCGGAATCAAGCGTGGATCATCGCCTTGCACCACGGCCACTTGAACATCGTGACGGTAACCGCGCAGGCGGTCCTGGGTGAACGGTTTACCGGCGGTGCTGGCTTTGTAACGGCCCGGGTATTCGTAGCGTTCATAGGGCAAGGATTGACGCTGCATGTCTTCGCCTACCGCATGCTGTTGCAAGTCGAATGCAGGACGTTTAAACGTGTAGTCGCGCTCGGTGTGCTCAACCGTGCGCACGTTTTCGGTGTAGCTGAAAGCGTACAACACAGGTTGGGTGGCATCAGCCGCCGGTTGCGAGGTGTAAAGCACCGGCCCGCCCGCAATGCGCTCCTGCACATACAATTTGTCGCCTTGAATCAGGGTGTGGGCGCTGTCGTTGTGTTTGAAAAAGTAGAACAGCCCCTCTTCGGATGAAAGGCGATCAAAGAAGTAGAGGTCGGTGTCACCCGCCTGAACGCAATATTCACGCGGTAAATGCTCAGTATTGATGCGTGTTTCATATTCAAGAATGCCGTGTTCACTCAGCACCGATTTAATGATCTCGGGAACATTTTTTTGCTGATAGATGCGCCAGTCGCTATTCAAACCCAACCGCGCAAGCTGTGGCTCAACCACCAAGCTGTAGCGCGTGCGGCGAAAGCCGGTTTTGCCTTGAGTGAAGCTTGAAACCAGGCCGTGAACGTAACGTACCGCCGTGGAGCCAGCCCACAGTGTGAGCAACGCGGGCTGATCCAGTATCTGGGCAAACTCTATGGCGGGGTTATCACTGGCCAGTTGCAGAGTCAGGCGAAAAGGCTCGCTGATAGCCTCCTCCAACGTGAACTCTACTACCTCGAATTGCGCCCGACTGGTCAGTACGCTGAAGGTGAACTTCAAATCCCTTTGACGCATTTAACTGTTCCTTAGTCAAAAGAGTGGGCATTTGCGACGGGTAAAAACGCTGGAAGGTGAGCAGCCCCGGACAGTTGACTGTCCGGGGCTTTAACGCGCTCGCGCAGCCTTAGCCCGCGACCGGAGTACGCCAATCATCCGAACCGGATGTACCGGACACTTCGTGGGTCCAGGTGATTTTGCGGTAGGTGAATTCCACGTCTTCCAGGTGCGTGAAGTGCGAATTCGACGGGTCCTGGCAGTTGTGCATGTAGTCCTTGATGTCGACGATGATCGCGTCTTCAAGTTTGGTGGTGAAGTAGTGCTCTTGGGTACCGGCAGCCGAGGTGCGGAACCACTGGATTTCGATCTCGGTCAGGCGCTCGCCAGAGGTCAGCGCAGCCAGCAGCAGCGGCGAGGACTTGTCGAAGACCTTGGTGATTTTTACCGGTTTGTGAACGCGTTGGCCGGTCGGTTGGCCGGATTGCGGGTCACGAGGAATGATCACTTCGTGGCTGAAGCCCTGAACCATGACCTGGTCTTCATGACCTTCCTGATAGGTATTGCCCACTGAGTCCGCGGTAAACGCACCGGCAGTGATCAGACCCTGTTTGGTGCCCGTGATGGACATATACGCTGGCGTCGCCATGGATGCTCTCCTTGCTGAAAAAAAGGACTTGAAAGGCCCAAATGCCGTTCAAGTGCCGATAGAGACAGTCAAGGTTCATGCCAAAGCTAATAAAAACCATGCTAATCAATGAGATAACAGGTTTAAGTCAATCGGAACGATGATTTCCACGTAAGAAACATCGACAAAGTGCGCAAGAAGTTGCGCAGTGCTGCGCAACTTCTTGCGCACTCCTCTACAGCTCACGTCTTATGAGCGCTGTGGTGATGTATGCACAGGGTTATCCACATTCGAGTGCGCAACTTCTTGCGCATCATGGCTATATGCTACTTTTCGCAACCACCTCGTTATATCTCACACCTGACGTCAGTATCGCTGATACGAAAGAGAGCCCTTTTACAGGATCACCCTTTCGATTTTCGGGGCTTTAATTGGGCGTTTTGAGTTCAATGAACCGGCGGGAAATCGACTCAAGCAAATCCTTGTCGGTGACCGGATCCAGCCCTGAATAAGGACGCCCATTGTAGTCGCCCACATAGCTCAGAACAGACAAAAGCTCCCCCTTTTCACGATAGATCTTACGTATCAACAGGCACTCCTGATCCTTCTCATTGGGGTTGCGCAGGGCGTAATGAACGGCTAAAGCCGCCCCAAACTCAAGGGATGGAGTGGGTATCCCGTGTTTGCGGGCCAGATCAATGCTGCGAAAGATGCGTTCGTGACGTTGCAACTTGCGCAGTGGGTCTCGTGCTACGCGGGCACAGGGATCTTTGAAGGAGGTGGCACAGCGCTTGAGGAAAACCTGCGAGAAATCTTCAACAGCATCAGCCGCTTCCGGGTTTTGCGCGATTAATGCCGGACCGACCTCTTCGCGGATAAGTCGATGGGCCAGCGCGCTGACCCGTGTATCGCCCATCCCCTGCCCCAGCCAGGTATGCCCCAGCAGGCTGGCGTACCAGGCGATCACGGCATGCGGGCCATTCCACAGCAAATTCTTGATCACTTGGGTCTGGGTAATGTCTGCAACTGTCTTGACCTGGCGCAGACGCTCAAGCAAATGGCCGCAGCGTTCGGCGTACAGCGGCATGTCCGGTTCGCTATTGAACAGGATCAGATGCAACTGGCTAAGCGCCTGACTGGATTGGGCATATGGCCGGAAGCGGCTGATCAGCCGCTCATAGTCAGGCACTCGTTTTTTCGAGGCTGTGGCCGGTGTGCGGCTCTCTTCACTCAAGGTGTTTTCGAACATTTTCGACTTGATCCGTAACTGTCGCAGCAACGCGTCGGTGGACAGTTTGGACACGATGCGACTGACCACGGTTTCTGCAAAATACGTGTTGTCGAGGATGCGCTGACACAGTTGCGGCGAGGCCAGGCGGCGTAAATGCGCTTCAACTTGCTCGCGCACGAATGCAGCGCCGCCGACCTTGTTCAAGACAATCAATAGGGTGAGTACCCGGCTTCTGCGTTCGAAACGACGAATCAAGCCCTGGGCTATCACGCCCGCTTGCTTGCGGATCGCAGACTCGGGAAGGCTCAGGCCAACGATTTCGGCCACGTCGTACATGCGAATGACGGCTTGCTCGTCATCCATGTCGATCATGTTCATGTTTTCGATGGTTTGATCAAACGAGGTGGCGCCGTAGCGCACGCTGTAGCGACCGAACGCCTGGATGGTTTCGCGCAGCATCGGCGAGCGGGTCGCAGCAATGATTTCGCAAGGCCGGGTGTAACCATCCCAGTGCGAGAAAATTTGCGCCAGGTAACCACCCCCCATCGCTCCGAAACCGTGGATGCCGACGCTGAACTGGTTGAGGGCCTGTGGAAACGGCTCGGTCAATTCAGGCACACCCAAGTGAGGCATGCAGTCGCTCAAGTCCGCCAAAAATTCGCTCATGCTGGTATAGGCCTGCAACGCACCCGCTTTGACTTCTGGCGCCGGGGACTTTATGTCTTCGATCAGAATGGGTTGCCCGTTCGCGCGGATCGCTGACAGCAACCCGTTTTCAGAGTCTTCAAGCATCAGGCAGTGTTCGGGCAGGCAGTTCAGCGCGCTGGCCGCGTTGAGGAAGATTTCGGGATGCGGCTTGCCTTGCTCCACTTCATCACCACACACCGTGATGTCGAAGTACTTGAGCACGTTGGCGTTGATCAAATACTCCTCGGCAATCGCGCGTCGGCTGGAGGTGGCCACGGCCATGGTCAGGCCACAGCGGCGCAGACGCTCTAGCACGTCGAGCAAGCCGTCTTTGATGGGCACGCCATGATTGCGCACATGCGCCAGCTCAAGCTCGTCTGCCCGTTGCCTGACTTGGGCGTAGGGAAAGTCTTCGCCGTGATTGGCTTTGGCCAGCGCTTCAGCGCGTTTGGCACTTAAACCCAGTGAGCCGATCAGGGTTTCATCACTCAGCGGGCTGCCGAAAATCTCCATCGCCGCTTGCTTCAAGGTCTTGAAGCGTAAACGCTCGGTGTCAAACATCGTGCCGTCCATATCGAAGATGGCGCTAAGGATGCGTTTGCCCTGGAAATAGATCATTGGGGGTGTAACTCCTTGTACTGCTCGCGCCAGTGGAAATGTTTGGCAGGCGCGTGGAAAGAGGATCGTCGCTGCACGCCGTGCACGGAATTTAGCCGTCCACCGGGTTCAGATCAGGCAATGAGGGTCAGATGAAGTGCCGAGAGGCAGCAGCGTTCAGTCGGTGTCAGGCGGGGGGACGTAGCAATGGCGCCAGTCGGCGCAGTTCCCTGAGAAACAGGGACGAAGATAAGGTAAGGCCATGAAGATCAGGAGTCGGGAAATGTACCCTGTAGCTGCGAATGCGCAGTGCTTGATGTGAGGCCCACAATTCGCAATCAGGGGTGCGGATCGTGAGCCGGATTGGCGATGGATACGTGTGCTTCCGTCCATAAGGTATGTTATTTCCTGTGTCCAAATAGGTCTCCTTTTTAGCTATAACGCATTAAAAGCGTCTAAATCAAGGTTCGCGGCAAAGAGCATGGCCACTAGCCGGTCTGCTGCGCGGGCAATGAGGACTTAATAAATAGCCCCGGTTTCAGGCTCAAGTGCTTGATCAGGGGGGCGATGCATCCTGTTGGGTCTTCCATTTACGGCGCGTGGCCCATACCGGTGAATTCAATCAATTTGATCCCCGGGATCATCTTCGCCGCCTGCATGGCTAATTTAATGGTTTGAGTACATTGCTGGCGGGCCCCGACAATCTCGCCACTGTGCCGGACTGCACCGCTGATGCGCTGACCGCCTTAGGCGGTGCGTGCGCGTAAGATCCCCGCTACCCGGCGTTTGAAGTGCATATGGCGTGGCGCGGAGCTCAAGACAACGATCCGGGGGCACGTTGGTTACGCTCCCGTATTCAGATGTTTTGGGCGATCCGGTTGGTTTGTCATGTCGAACGAAAATGGTGGGCACTTTTGACAGGTAAGCACTCGCAGGACAGACAGCTAAACGGAGCAGGAATAGCGTGTGCGAACGGGGGGCGAGATACGCCGCGGATATTAATCCTGACGTTTTGCCCGTGAGGGTCATGTCACCGTGATTAGCCATAACGTCCACTCTATGTCGGTGAGTGGGAAACCCTAATGACAAGAGGTTCTGGGATGCTGTAGGGCCTTTCTGAATGTTTCTGCGCAAGTTCTGATTGTTCGCAGCAAACGATAAAGATTAATTGATAGCCCCCTAACAAAAAGCGCAGGCTAGAGCGCTTGCTCAGGGTTTATATCATTCTGGATGATAGTGACCTTCGCTGGGTTCGATTCGTGCGCCAGCATGCGCGCCAGCATTATCCGCCCCATCTCAATAGATTGGCGGACTCCCCTCTCATGGAACAGTCACTTAAACATTTGCGCTTCCCGCTCGCGGCCTTGGCCATCGTGGTGATGAGCGCATGCGGCAAAACTCCACAAGCGACTGCTCCAGCGCCTGCTGCAAAAGTCAGTGTGGCCAAAGTACTTGAACAGCCGGTCAATGAATGGGATGAGTTCACCGGGCGCCTTGAGGCCCCCGAAACTGTCGAGATTCGCCCGCGCGTGTCCGGGCAGATTGATCAGGTTGCTTTCACCGAAGGTGCTTTGGTGAAGAAAGGCGACCTGTTGTTCCAGATTGATCCGCGCCCGTTCCAGGCCCAAGTGCGTCGTCTTGAAGCTCAAGTGCAGCAGGCGCGCGCCAATGCCACCCGCAGTCAGAACGAAGCACAGCGCGGTGAGCGCTTGCGTGAAAGCAATGCCATTTCGGCCGAGTTGGCCGAGTCGCGCACTACGGCTTCTGCGCAAGCCCGTGCCGGGGTTGCCGCGATTCAGGCGGAGCTGGACCTGGCCAAGCTCAACTTGAGTTTTACCCGTGTGACTTCCCCGATCAGCGGCCGCGTCAGCCGTGCTGAAATCACTGCCGGTAACATCGTGACGGCCGACGTCTCGCCACTGACCAGCGTGGTGTCCACTGACAAGGTCTACGCCTATTTCGATGCCGACGAGCGCGTCTTCCTCAAGTACACGCAACTGGCCCGTCAAGGCCAGCGCGGCCAGACCACGCCGGTGTACTTGGGGCTGTCGAACGAAGGCGGTCATCCACACCTGGGGCAAATGAACTTCGTCGACAACCAGGTCAATCCGAAAACCGGCACCATTCGCGGCCGCGCGGTGTTCGATAACGCTGATGGCAGCTTCACGCCGGGGCTGTATGCACGGCTGAAACTGGTGGGCAGCGGTACCTACTCTGCCGTCTTGATCAATGACGAAGCGGTGGGCACCGATTTGGGCAAAAAGTTCGTGCTGGTGATGGATGCTGACAATAAGTCGACCTACCGCGCGGTGGATCTGGGCCCAAAAATCGAGGGTCTGCGCATTGTTCGTAACGGTCTGAACAAAGACGACACGATCATCGTCAAGGGCTTGCAGAAAGTGCGCCCCGGCTCGCCGGTGACACCTGAAGTCATCCCGATGGCCAACGAACAGACCCTCGCCGCACTGGCACAACAACGACAAGCCCTGGAAGCCAGCAACCTGCCGCCAATCAAGCCCGCCACTGGCGCTTCGAAACTGGCCAGTGTCGCGACTCCTCGTGGTTAAGGGACGATAACTTCGATGAATTTTTCCCAGTTCTTCATTCAGCGGCCCATTTTCGCGGCCGTACTTTCATTGTTGATCTTGATTGCGGGTGGCATTTCGCTGTTCCAATTGCCGATCAGCGAATACCCGGAAGTGGTACCGCCGACCGTGGTGGTGCGTGCCAACTTCCCCGGCGCCAACCCGAAAGTGATTGGCGATACCGTTGCCGCGCCGCTGGAACAAGCGATAACCGGCGTTGAAAACATGTTGTACATGTCTTCACAGTCCACCGCTGACGGTAAGATCACCCTGACCATCACCTTTGCGCTGGGCACTGACCTGGACAACGCTCAGGTGCAAGTGCAAAACCGTGTGACGCGCACGCAGCCCAAGCTGCCTGAGGAAGTCACGCGCATCGGCATTACCGTGGACAAGGCCTCGCCCGACCTGACGATGGTTGTGCACTTGACCTCTCCGGACCAGCGTTACGACATGCTGTACCTGTCTAACTACGCCATCCTCAACATCAAGGATGAGTTGGCACGGTTGAACGGGATCGGCGATGTGCAGATGTTCGGCATGGGCGACTACTCATTGCGGGTCTGGCTTGATCCGAACAAAACCGCTTCACGCAACCTGACCGCTACCGATGTGGTCACGGCCATTCGTGAGCAAAATCGTCAGGTTGCTGCCGGTGCCCTGGGCACCCCGCCAGCGCCGAATGCCACCAGCTTCCAGCTGTCGGTCAACACCCAGGGCCGTTTGGTCACTGAAGAAGAGTTTGAGAACATCATCATCCGCTCGGGTGACGATGGGCAGATCACGCGTTTGAAGGACATTGCACGGGTTGAGCTGGGCTCCAGTCAGTACGCCTTGCGTTCGTTGCTGAATAACCAACCGGCAGTGGCGATACCGATCTTCCAGCGTCCTGGTTCCAATGCGATCCAGATTTCCGATGACGTTCGCGCAAAAATGACCGAACTCAAGCAGAACTTCCCGCAAGGGATGGACTTCGACATCGTGTATGACCCGACCGTTTTCGTTCGTGGTTCGATCGAAGCCGTGGTGCATACCCTGTTTGAAGCCCTGATTCTGGTGGTACTGGTCGTTATCCTGTTTTTGCAAACCTGGCGCGCCTCGATCATTCCGCTAGTGGCCGTGCCAGTGTCGTTGATCGGTACGTTTGCCGTAATGCACATGTTCGGCTTCTCGCTCAACGCACTGTCGCTGTTCGGTCTGGTACTGGCCATTGGGATCGTGGTCGACGATGCGATTGTGGTGGTGGAGAACGTCGAGCGAAATATCGCGCTGGGACTCAACCCCGTAGATGCCACCAAGCGGGCGATGCGTGAAGTGACCGGCCCGATCATTGCCACGGCACTGGTGCTGTGTGCGGTGTTTATTCCGGCCGCCTTTATCTCGGGTCTGACCGGGCAGTTTTATAAGCAGTTCGCCCTGACCATTGCTATTTCCACGGTCATCTCGGCCTTCAACTCGCTGACGTTGTCCCCTGCACTGGCAGCGGTATTGCTGAAAGGCCATCACGCGCCGAAAGACCGTTTTACCCGTGTGCTGGATCGTCTGTTCGGTGGCTGGCTGTTCGGCCCGTTCAACCGTTTCTTCGTCAAGGCCAGTAACGGTTATGTCGGCACTGTGCGCCGTGTGATTCGTGGCAGCGGTATCGCCATGTTGCTGTACGCAGGCTTGATGGTGCTGACGTGGGCCGGTTTTGCCCATACGCCAACCGGCTTCGTACCACCGCAAGACAAGCAATACCTGGTGGCCTTCGCCCAATTGCCAGACGCCGCGAGCCTGGATCGTACTGAAGCCGTTATCAAGCGCATGTCCGAAATTGCGCTTAAACAACCGGGGGTTGCCAACTCGGTGGCCTTCCCTGGTCTGTCGATTAACGGTTTTACCAACAGCCCGAACAGCGGCATCGTGTTCACCCCGCTCAAGCCGTTTGATGAGCGCAAGGACCCAAGCCAGTCGGCTGCCGCCATTGCAGCCTCCTTGAACGCCCAGTTCGCGGACATTCAGGACGCTTACATCGCGATTTTCCCGCCACCTCCGGTACAAGGTCTGGGCACTATTGGCGGGTTCCGCCTGCAAATCGAAGACCGCGGCAATCTGGGTTATGACGAACTGTACAAAGAAGTACAGAACGTGATTGCCAAGAGCCATAACGTGCCAGAGCTGGCCGGGTTGTTCACCAGCTACCAAGTCAACGTGCCACAAGTTGATGCTGCGATTGATCGGGAAAAAGCCAAGACCCACGGCGTGGCCATCAACGACATCTTTGACACATTGCAGATCTATCTGGGTTCGCTGTATGCCAACGATTTCAACCGTTTCGGGCGCACTTATCAGGTCAACGTTCAAGCTGAGCAGCAGTTCCGCCTGGAGCCTGAGCAGATTGGCCAACTGAAAGTGCGCAACAACAAAGGCGAAATGATCCCGCTGGCAACCTTCATCAAGGTCAGCGACACCGCAGGCCCCGACCGCGTGATGCACTACAACGGCTTCGTCACTGCCGAAATCAATGGCGGCGCGGCACCGGGCTACAGCTCCGGGCAAGCAGAAGCGGCCATGGAGAAACTGCTCAAAGAAGAACTGCCTAACGGCATGACCTATGAGTGGACTGAACTGACGTATCAGCAAATCCTGTCGGGTAATACCGCACTGTTTGTGTTCCCGCTCTGCGTGCTGCTGGCGTTCCTGGTGCTGGCTGCGCAATACGAGAGCTGGAGCCTGCCACTGGCGGTCATCCTGATTGTGCCGATGACGCTGCTGTCGGCGATTACCGGGGTGATTATTTCGGGCGGTGACAACAACATCTTCACTCAGATCGGCTTGATCGTACTGGTGGGGTTGGCGTGCAAGAACGCGATTTTGATCGTCGAGTTCGCCAAGGACAAACAGGAAGAAGGCCTCGACCCGCTGGCGGCGGTGCTCGAAGCCTGCCGCCTGCGTCTGCGGCCGATCCTGATGACCTCGTGCGCGTTCATTATGGGCGTGGTGCCTCTGGTGCTCTCTAGCGGTGCGGGTGCTGAAATGCGTCACGCAATGGGTGTTGCGGTGTTCTCCGGCATGCTCGGTGTGACCTTCTTCGGCCTGCTGCTGACGCCAGTGTTCTATGTCTTGATTCGCCGTTATGTGGAGCGCAGTGAAGCGCGCAAAGCCGCCAAGCACTTGAAGTTGGAGCCGCAGCAATGAGCGTGAAAGCCTTCCTTCCAAGCCTGTTGGTCCTGGCGTTGAGCGCCTGTGCCGTAGGCCCGGATTACCAAACACCGAAGACTGAGCCGGCGCAGATCAGCGCCGAGACCCTTAAAGGCTTTGACCGTGCGCATTTTGAAGGGATCTGGTGGCAACAGTTCGACGATCCAACCTTGAATGCATTGGTGTCTCAGTCGTTGGCCGGCAACCGTGAACTGCGCGTGGCGTTTGCCCGCTTGCGTGCAGCACGGGCCATTCGTGATGACGTCAGCAACGATGCGATGCCGACCATCACCAGCCGTGCCAGCAGTGACCTGGGCAAGGGGCAAATTCCAGGGCAGACCGAGAAGCGCGTCAACAGTGAGCGCTACGACCTGGGCCTGGACATGGCGTGGGAAATCGATCTGTTCGGGCGTATCCAGCGTCAATTGGAAGCCAGCGACGCTGACGAGCAAGCAGCGGCAGCGGATTTGTATCAGTTGCAAGTGACGATGATTGCTGAGTTGGTCGATGCCTATGGCGAACTGCGCGGCGCTCAATTGCGTGAACGCATTGCCCTGGACAACCTGAAAAACCAGCAGGAATCCAAAGCCATCACCGAAAGCCTGCGCGATGCTGGGGTGGGTGATGAGCTGGACGTGATGCGCGCGGATGCACGTCTGGCCGCCGTTGAAGCCAGCGTGCCGCAATTGCAGGCCGAACAGGCGCGTGAGCGCAACCGCATCGCAACGTTGCTGGGCCAACGGCCAGAGCAACTGAGTGTGGATCTGAGCCCGGCCAAACTGCCTGCCATTGCTAAAGCGTTGAACATCGGCAACCCCGGCGATCTGCTGCAACGTCGTCCGGACATCATGAGCGCTGAACGTAAGTTGGCCGCCGCCACCGCCCGTATCGGCGTAGCCAAGGCGGATCTGTTTCCGCGGGTCAGCCTCAGCGGGTTCCTCGGCTTTGCCGCCGGACGTGGATCGCAAATCGGTTCGGCTGCTGCCAATGCCTGGGCCTTAGGCCCGCGTATCACTTGGCCTGCATTTGATTTGGGCAGCGTGCGCGCCCGCTTGCGCGGTGCGGATGCACAAGCCGATGGCGCCTTGGCCAGCTATGAGCAGCAAGTGTTGTTGGCGCTGGAAGAGTCGCAAAACGCGTTCACTGACTACGGCAAACGTCAGCAACGCTTGGTGTCGCTGATTCGACAAAGCGAGTCCAGTCGCACCGCGGCGGATTTGGCAGCCATTCGTTACCGTGAAGGCACCGTGGACTTTTTGGTGCTGCTCGATGCCCAGCGCGAACGACTGGCGGCCGAAGACAGCCAAGCGCAAGCCGAGGTTGAGTTGTATCGCGGCGTTGTGGCGATCTACAAAGCCTTGGGTGGCGGCTGGCAGGTCGAAACCCTGGCCAGTGCGCGCTAAGTTTCAACTGATTTAACGGCTCCTTTGGTTGGTCGCATCCAACCGTTTAGCCCCGCGTTCATTCGGTCGCGGGGCTTTTTTTTGCGTTCAAATCACTGAAGGTCGGGTATATGGCAGCAGTTGCACCCCCAGATACAGCGCCAGCATGCCGTTCAGGCTCAGCGGATCGACTCCGCTCAACTCGCCAATGCGCTCCATGCGATAGCGCAGGCTGTTGCGATGGATACCCAGCGCGTCGGCACAGGCCTGACTTTGACCGTCGTGCATACACCAACTGCGCAAGGTAGCGATCAATTGGCCGTTACTGTCTTTGGCCACCACCTTGTGCAACGGATTGAGCAACTCTTCCAGCGCGTCGTCATTGCGATGGCGCCACAGCATGACGGGCAATCGATAGCGATCCAGACTCAGCAGCCGTGTGTCAGGTAATACATCGCGACCATAGGCCAGCAAATCCCCGACACGACGGTAGCAACGACGCAGCCCTTTGAGCGCATCGGCCTGGCCTCCAGCGGCAATGCGCAGCACGTTCCAGCCCTGGGTGTCGAGACGCTCCAACAGCCGCATATCATCCAGCGTGGTGGTGGCCGGCCGGCACCACAGTAGCGATGCGTTGGCCGGGCACACGCACCAGCTGTCCGGGTAACGTGACTGCAACCACGAGCCGAGGGCTTCGCCGGTGAGACCTTTGCCCAGCTCAAACAGATACGGAATACGCGACAGTTGGGGTTTGAGACCTAACTGCTGAGCTTCATCGATCAAGCGCGGAGAATCGCCGCCTTCACTCAGCAACAAGGCCACCAAATCGTCGCAACGCTGGCGTCGCCATTGCTGCTCGGCCTGCTGATGACGCTGGCCCACCAGCATCTCGGCAGTCATGCGCACCAGTTGGGCGTAGGTGCGCAATAGCTCGGGTTCACCGGTCAGGCCGAGCACACCGATCAGGCGTTGATCGAGCAGCAAGGGCAGGTTAATGCCCGGCTGCACACCCTTGAGGCACTTGGCGGTGTGCGCATCGATCTCCACCACCCGTCCGTTGGCCAACACTAACTGCGCCCCTTCATGTCGGGTGTTGATACGCTCCGGCTCGCCACTGCCCAGGATCAGCCCCTGGCTGTCCATCACGTTAACGTTGTACGGCAAGATGGCCATCGCGCGATCCACGATGTCCTGCGCCAAATCATGATCCAGTTCAAACATAGGGTGACAATCCTTGGAAACATTTGTTCTTAGGCACAGCCTGAGCGCAAAAATGCTGTGCAATAGCACAAAGACAGCAACGTAAGGGTGACCGAGACTCAAGCAGCGACCAACGTTAACCTCGGATCGCAAAAAAACATAATAAAGAGAGACAAGAGATGTCACAGAGCGCCCCCGCTTCGCTGACCGGCGATGACGATAAAAACGCCATCTACAAGCGCATCACCCTGCGTTTGATCCCCTTCATTTTCATCTGCTATCTGTTCAATTACCTCGACCGGGTAAACGTTGGCTTTGCCAAATTACAGATGCTCGACGCGCTGAAATTCAGCGAAACCGTGTACGGCCTGGGTGCCGGGATCTTTTTCATCGGCTACGTGCTGTGCGGCGTACCCAGCAATCTGGCGTTGACCAAGTTTGGCCCGCAACGCTGGATCGCCGTGATGATGGTCAGTTGGGGGCTGCTGTCCACCTGCCTGATGTTTGTCACCACGCCAACCCAGTTCTACACCCTGCGCCTGTTTACAGGTGCAGCTGAAGCCGGTTTCTTCCCCGGTGTGGTGCTGTATCTGTCGCAATGGTTCCCGACATTCCGTCGTGGCCGGATCATGGCACTGTTCATGTCGGCCATCCCGGTGTCGGGCCTGGTGGGCGGGCCTTTCTCGGGCTGGATCCTCAGCCACTTCGCGGCGGGCCAGGGTGGGCTTGCCGGCTGGCAGTGGATGTTCCTGTTGCAAGGTATTCCAACTGTAATCCTCGGTGGCTTGGCGATCTTTCTGCTCAATGACAGTTTCGCCAACGCCAAATGGCTCACACCTCATGAGCGCGAAGTGCTCCAAGCCGATCATCGGCTGGACGCCGCGAACAAACCGCCTACCACCAGCGACTCACTGCTCGCGGTGTTCAAGAACCCCGCGATCTGGGCGTTTGGCCTGATCTACTTCTGCATTCAGAGCGGCGTGTACGCGATTAACTTTTGGCTGCCCTCGATCATCAAAAATTTGGGGTTCAGCGACACGTTGGTGATTGGGTGGTTGAGTGCCATCCCCTACCTGCTCGCCGCAGTGTTCATGCTGCTGGTGGGGCGTTCGGCCGACTTGCGCAAAGAACGCCGCTGGCACTTGGTGGTGCCGATGTTGATGGGCGCACTGGGGCTGATCATCGCCGTCAACTTTGCCACCCAACCGGCAATCGCCATTTTGGGGCTGACCATTGCCACAATGGGCGCCCTCACCGGCCTGCCGATGTTTTGGCCGGTGCCGACCGCCATGCTCAGTGCCGGTGCAGCGGCCGGGGGCTTGGCCCTGATCAACTCGATGGGGCAAATGGCCGGGTTCTTGAGCCCGTACCTGGTGGGGTTTGTGAAAGACACCACGGGTTCGACCGACGTCGCGCTCTATTTGCTGGCCGCCGTGATTGTGGGCGGCAGTGTGTTGGCGCTGCGCATGACGCGGGGGATGAACAACGCGTAATTGACTGGGCCATACGCACTTAAAAACGCTAGCCGTTGACGAGTAATGCAAGGCTACGTCCGGCGGCGTAGCCGTCAAAGCCCATCCGAGGCGGTGTCTGACTGACACCCCGGTTATCGGGTTTACGAGCGCTTCGCCATCGCAGGTCGCCTTCGGCAACGGCTATGCCACCCCGGACCATTTTTTTATGCATTTGCCCTAAGGGCTTCAGGGCCTCAAGCTACGCGCCTCTAACAATCAAAATGCGCGTGTAACGAGGCTGTTGTGTCCAAAGGTATTGTTCTATCGGTTCTGGCATCGAGCCTGTTCGGTGTCATGTATTACTTCACATCCCTGCTCTATCCCTTGAGTGGTGCTGAAATTTTCGGTTGGCGGATGCTCCTTACCTTGCCGTGCATGAGCGTATTCATGTTTTGCTCCGGGGACTGGCGGCTGGTTCCGGCGATAGTTTCCCGTCTGCGCCAACAACCCATGCTCTGGGGCGGCCTGATAGCCTCCAGTGCGTTGGTGGGTGTGCAATTGTGGCTGTTCCTGTGGGCACCATTAAATGGCCACAGCCTCGACGTGTCGCTGGGCTACTTCCTGTTACCGCTGACCATGATCCTCACCGGCCGTTTGGTGTATGGCGAACGCTTGTCGCGTTTGCAAAAGATCGCTGCCGCACTGGCTACCCTGGGCGTGGCCAACGAGGTCTATCGTGTGGGCGGTTTCTCGTGGACCACGCTATTGGTTGCGATTGGATACCCGCTCTACTTCGTGCTGCGCAAACGTATAGGCACCGATAACCTCGGCGGCCTCTGGTTGGACATGCTGTTGTTGATGCCTGTGGCGTTCTTGTTCGTGCAGGGGGGTGAGCATGGCTTTGATGTCGCCAGTCAGCGCTCTGCGCTGTATACGCTTATCCCGCTGCTGGGGGTGATCAGCGCACTGGCCTTGATCAGCTACATCATGGCCAGCCGCATGCTGGCATTCAGCCTGTTCGGGTTGCTCAGTTACGTCGAACCGGTGCTGTTGGTCTGTGTCGCCTTGCTGCTGGGTGAGAGCATCAATTCGGGTCAGTGGCTAACGTATCTGCCGATATGGCTGGCGGTGCTGGTGCTGATTTTTGAAGGGTTCAAGCATTTGGTGCGTCAGAGAAAATCAGTCTAGGAAGGTGCGTACTGGGCCTGAGCATGACCGTTAATCTTTTTTTTTGAAAACACGAACGCTCGTTTAAAACGTCTTTGGCCCAGTATTTGCTTGGAAGTTACGCGCATTACCTGTTTGGCTAGGTTTAAAAGCCAACTTATTGGTTTAAAAGAGATTTGCCAATGATGTTCCACAGCCTCAAGCTACGTGCCCACTCACACGAGTAACGCTGTAGATCCATTGAGGTTGTTGTGTCTAAAGGTATTGTTTTATCGATTTTGGCGTCGTGCCTGTTCGGCGTCCTGTACTACTTCACGTCTGTGCTCTGGCCGCTCAACGGTCAAGAAATCTTCGGCTGGCGCATCCTGATTTCGCTGCCCTTCATGACACTGTTTATCTGCCTCAGCGGCGACTGGAAATGGGTGCCGCTCATATTTCAGCGCTTGCGCGCCCAACCGGCTCTGATCCCTTGCGTCGCCGTCACCAGCTTTCTGGTGGGCCTACAGCTGTGGATGTTTATGTGGGGGCCTTTGAATGGCCACGGGCTGGATGTGTCGCTGGGTTATTTCTTGCTACCACTGACCATGATTCTCACTGGACGCATCGTGTATGGCGAACGCCTCTCGCGCCTGCAAAAAATCGCCACCGCCCTGGCCGTGGTCGGGGTTGCCAACGAGTTGTACCGTACCGGTGGTTTTTCATGGACCACGCTGGTGGTCGCCATCGGCTACCCGATGTATTTCGTGCTGCGCAAGAAAATCGGCATCGACAACTTGGGCGGGTTGTGGCTGGACATGCTGTTGATGGTGCCGGTTGCGCTATGGTTTGTACTTGCCGGCGAGCATGTCGATCTCGATGCGCAGCGCCCGCTGTTGTTCGCGCTCGTTCCGCTGATGGGTATTATCAGTGCCGCCGCAGGTTTTGCTTACATCTTGGCCAGCCGCTTGCTGCCGTTTAGCCTGTTCGGCCTGCTCAGTTACGTCGAACCGGTGTTACTGGTGGCCGTCGCCCTGTTGCTGGGCGACAGCCTGGAAGAAGGGCAATGGCTGACCTACGGACCGATCTGGCTGGCCGTCGGGGTGCTGGTGCTCGAAGGCCTCAAGCATGTGAGCCGCCAGCGCCGCTCTCTCTAAGTCAGGCAGGCAGCCACAGTCTAAAGCGCGCCCCACCCAGGGGGGATTGCTCAAGCTTTAACGTACCGCCCTGGGCTTCCAGGGCGCGTCGACTGATGGCCAATCCAAGTCCAAAGCCCCCCGTTGCGCGGTCCCGGCTGCGATCCAGGCGGTAGAACGGTTCAAAAACCCGCTCGCGATCCACCTCGGCAATGCCAATACCGTCGTCGTCCACCCATAACTCACAGCCTTGGGGTGTGACATTGACCCCTACTTGAATGCGGTGATCGCAATAGCGCATGGCATTGCGCAGCAGATTTTGCAGCGCGCGCGCTGTCAGCCGGGGATCAAGGGCAAATCGGGCCTGAGTCCCTTGCATCAACACGTCCAGCACAATGTCCGGGGTTTCGAGCGCTTCATCGAAACTGCCAAGAATGCTGTCAATGAACTCGTCCAGCGACACATCGACACGTTCCGGCACCAACGTCGGGTTTTTCAGGCGACTGAAGGACAGCAGCTCCAGCACCAGCTCATCCAGCTCGCGTATGTGGCCAACCAGCACCAGCAGGCGGTCGCGGCTGGCAGGCGGCAGGTCATCGCACAGCACCAGCGCCAGGCCGAAATCGAGCCGGGTCAGGGGCGTTCTCAGTTCGTGAGACACCGCATTGAGCAGGTCGCGCTGCTGGTTGAGCAGGCTTTCGATGTCTTGCGCCATGGTGTCAAAAGCGCTGGCCAGTGCATGAACATTGGAACGTGGCGAGATGTGGGTGCGCGCGCTCAAGTGGCCCTGGCCAATCTGTGCGGCCGTGCGCTTGAGCCGCTCAAGGTCACGCCAGTGCGGACGCAACCACAGCAACAGACAGGCGAGCAAGGCTGCGCCGATCAAAACGTTGATGCTCCAATACAACACGTTCATGTCGAACGGGTCGGGGGGCATCACCAGCTCAATCGCTTGTTGTCGGTTCAGGGGGGAAACCACTAATGTGCGCCAGCCCCACTCGCCGATGCGCAGCACACCTTGGCCTTGCTCCAGTTGATGGCGCTCCCGGGCGTTGAATTTAGGGTCGTTGATCGACAGTAAATTGACCCGCAACGGGGAGAATTTCGTGTCCAGCTCGCGGGCCAGTGTTGGCCACTGTTCAGCGGGTAACGGGTGGAACTGTTTGACCAGAAGGGTTTGCATGCCACGGGACATGTCGACGTTGTAATGCATGAAACGCTCGTGAAACACCGTCACGATCAGCTCCGGCACCAGATAAATGGCTGCGCCGAAGGTCACCATCGTGACCAGATAAAGCCGTAGCAGAACCTTGAACATCGCTCAGCATTCCCACTCGGAACGGCTGAACAAATACCCTTTGCCCCACACTGTTTTGATTTTGCGGGCTTCGCCCGCGCAATCGTCGAGCTTGCGCCTCAATTTGGAGATGGCCACATCAACGGAGCGGTCTGTGCCATTGAATTCAATACCGCGTAAACGCTGAAGAATCTGATCGCGGCTGAGCACTTCTCCGGCATGCCTTGCCAGCACCACGAGCAAGTTGTACTCCCCGCTGGACAACTCGATGTCCTGGCCTCGCCAGCATACGGTGCGCTCAGAAAGGTCGATGCACAGGTTGCCAATCAGGATTCGGTCATTGGCCATTTGTGGCTCAATCAGGCTGCTGCGGCGCAATAAAGTGCGTACTCGCGCCAGTAGCACACGCGGCTCGCAAGGTTTTGTCACATAATCGTCGGCACCCATCTCTAGCCCTAGCACCTGATCATGACTATCGTCGCGGGCCGTCAACATCAGGATCGGCAGACTGGCCGAGTCGTTGCGCAACAAACGGCACACTTGCAAGCCATCAAGGCCCGGCAACATCAAGTCAAGAATAACCAGGTCTGGCGGGTTACTTTTGGCTCGATCACGTACCTGATCGCCACGAGCAATCACGCTGACTTCATAGCCATTACGCTCCAGGTAGCTGGCAATCAGCTCCGAGAGCGCAGCGTCGTCTTCGACCAGCAAAATAGTGGGCATAATAAATGCTTACAACTTGGGGAAACCCAAAGGATATACAACCTCACATGAATAGGAGCATAACCTTCACACTTTTTCACACACCTCCTACACAGCTTCACAACGCCTCTTGCGTGCTGCGCTTAGCATTCGCAAGCACTTACAGAACTATCCTGCATTTATAAGAAGGCACGCTCATTGAAAAAGCTCTTTGCCCCGCTATGCCTTTCAGCGCTGGCACTGGCCCTCGGCGGTTGCGGCAAAAGCCCCGACGCTGAACAGAAAGCGCCCTTGGTCAAGGTACGCACCGAAGTCATTACAACCGCTCCCCTGTCGATCAATAACGAGTTGAGTGGGCGGATCGTTGCACCACGCGTGGCGCAGGTCAGCGCCCGCGTCGCGGGGGTCATCCTTAAGCGCGTGTATGAGGAAGGCAGTGAGGTCAAACGCGGTGAGGTGTTGTTCTTGATTGACCCTGCGCCGTTCAAGGCTGACCTGGACAGCGCGCAAGCCGCTCTGCGTAAATCCCAAGCGCTGGCCCTGCAAGCCAGGCAGCAAGATGAACGCTACAGCGCACTGATTGAAAGCAGTGCCATCAGCCGTCAGGAATACGATAACGCCCGTGCCCAATCGCAACAGGCGCAAGCCGATGTCGCCGCAAACAAGGCTGCTGTGCAGCGCGCCCGCCTGAATTTAGGCTATGCCACCGTAACAGCCCCTATTTCCGGGCGCATCGGTCGGGCATTGGTCACGGAAGGCGCGTTGGTCGGTCAGGGAGAAGTCACCCCGCTAGCCCGCATTCAGCAACTCGACCCTGTGCACGTCGACCTGACTCAGTCCACGCGCGATCTGGACAACTTGCGTGAATCATTTCGCGCTGGTGAGCTGCAACAAGTTGGGGCCCATCAAGCTCGCGCCACGCTAGTCCGCGACAACGGCAGCCTCTACCCCTTGCCCGGTAAATTGCTGTTCACCGATATCAACGTCGATCCCAGCACTGGCCAGGTGGTTCTGCGCAGCGAATTTCCCAACCCCGATTACGACTTGTTGCCTGGCAGCTTTGTGCGCGTGCGCCTGGAGCAGGCGATGAACAAGCAAGGCATCAGCGTGCCGCAGCGCGCCATTTTGCGAGACAGCGCTGGCGTGGCGCAGGTGTTGCTGATTGAGGCGGACAACCGCGTCAAGCAACACCCCGTGCAACTGGGCAATGCACAAAATGATCGCTGGATTGTTAACAGCGGCCTCAAGGCCGGTGACCGCATTGTCATTGAAGGTCTGCAACATGCGCGCCCCGGCGAGCAGGTACAGATCGATGACCCCGCACTCCCTCTCGTACACTCCACGGATCAGTGAGCATGCCGCAGTTCTTTATCGATCGGCCTATCTTTGCCTGGGTCGTCGCGTTGTTCATTGTGTTGGCCGGCGCATTGGCCATCCCGCAACTGCCGGTGGCCAAATACCCCAACGTGGCGCCGCCTAAAGTCGAAATCTACGCCGTCTACCCTGGCGCCTCGGCCCAAACCCTGGACGAAAGCGTGGTTAGCCTGATTGAGCAAGAGCTCAACGGCACCGACGGCCTGATGTACTTCGAATCCCAAAGCAGTTTGGGCAGCGCAACCATTACCGCCACGTTCAAGCCGGGGATTGACCCCGAAATGGCGCAGGTGGATGTGCAAAACCGGCTCAAAGCCGTGGAGTCTCGTCTGCCGCAAGCGGTGATGCAGCAGGGTTTGCAGGTCGAGAAAGTGTCCTCCGGCTTTTTGATGCTGGTGACCTTGACCGCCAATGACAGCCCGCTGGATGAGGTCGCGCTCAGCGATTACCTTGCGCGCAACGTGATGAACGAAATCAAGCGCATCGAGGGCGTGGGCAAGGCCCAGCTTTATGGCGCAGAACGTGCCATGCGTGTCTGGATCGATCCACAAAAGCTGATTGGCTTTAACCTTACGCCTGCCGATGTCAATCAGGCGATTGCCAATCAGAACGCTCAAGTTTCAGCGGGCAGCATTGGTGACTTACCAGGGCGCCCCACCCAGGAAATCACCGCGACGGTGCTGGTCAAGGGTCAGTTGTCGACGCCTGAAGAGTTTGGCGACATAGTGCTGCGCGCCAACCCCGACGGCTCGACAGTGCGCGTGCGGGATGTGGCGCGCGTAGAAATCGGCAGTCAGGAATACCAATACGGCACTCGCCTGAATGGCAAAACGGCCACCGCGTTCAGCGTTCAATTAGCGCCCGAAGCTAACGCCCTGAGTACGGCGACATTGATTCGCGCCAAAATGGACGAGTTGAGCCGTTACTTCCCGTCCGGGGTCGAATACAGCATTCCCTACGACACTTCGCCGTTTGTGAAGGTTTCGATTACCAAAGTGATGTACACCCTGGTCGAAGCCATGGTGCTGGTGTTTGCCGTGATGTTCCTGTTTTTGCAGAACGTGCGCTACACGTTGATTCCGACACTGGTGGTGCCTGTCGCCCTCATGGGCACGTTTGCCACCATGCTGGTCCTGGGGTTTTCGATCAACGTGCTGACCATGTTTGGCATGGTGCTGGCCATCGGGATTCTGGTGGACGATGCCATTGTGGTGGTGGAAAACGTTGAGCGGATCATGGTCACAGAAGGGCTGTCGCCCCGTGAGGCCACGCGCAAAGCCATGACCCAGATCAGCGGCGCCATCATCGGTATAACGCTGGTGCTGGTCGCCGTGTTTATTCCTATGGCGTTTATGCCGGGTTCGGTGGGGGTGATTTATCAGCAATTCTCGCTGTCGATGGCCACCTCCATTTTGTTCTCGGCCTTCCTTGCGCTGTCCTTGACCCCGGCGTTGTGCGCAACGCTGCTCAAGCCAATCGCCAAGGGTGAACACCATGCCAAAGGCGGGTTTTTTGGCTGGTTCAATACACGCTTCGAGCGTATGTCCCAAGGTTACGAGCACTGGGTGGTGCACGTCATCAAGCGCAGTGGCCGCTACTTGTTGCTCTACGGGGCGCTGCTCGTGATCTTGGTGCTGTGCTTTGCCCGTCTGCCCTCCTCGTTCTTACCCGTGGAAGACCAGGGCTACACCATCACCGATATCCAGTTACCGCCGGGAGCCAGTCAGGGCCGCACAATAAAAGTCGCCGAGCAGATTGAAGCCCACAACGCAGGCGAGCCTGGCGTGGGCAATACGACGATGATTCTGGGGTTCAGCTTCTCGGGTAACGGCCAAAACGCGGCACTGGCGTTCACAACGATGAAGGATTGGTCAGAGCGCGGCGCCAAGGACTCTGCCTCGGCCATTGCCGATCGAGCGAATGCCGCCTTCAGCGAGCTAAAAGACGCCGTGGCGTTTGCCATCCTGCCACCGCCAGTCAGTGGCTTGGGCACATCCAGCGGCTTCGAATTCCGCCTGCAAGACCGTGGCGGCGCAGGCTACGACGTACTGATGCAAGCGCGTACCGAACTGTTGGCGCTGGCCGAGAAAAGCGCGGTGCTGGCTAATGTGCGTGAAAGTGCGCTGGCAGAAAGCCCGCAAGTACAACTGGAGGTTGATCGCAAGCGTGCCAACGCGTTGGGCATCTCGTTTGCTGACATTGGCAATGTGCTGTCCACGGCGGTTGGCTCGGCGTATGTCAATGACTTCCCGAACCAGGGCCGTATGCAGCGCGTGGTGGTTCAGGCCGAGGGCGATCAGCGCAGTCAGGTTGAAGACTTGCTCAAGATCAATGTGCGCAACAACTTGGGGAAAATGGTGCCGCTTTCAGCGTTTGTCGAAGCGCGCTGGATTCAAGGGGCTTCTCAGTTGACGCGCTATAACGGTTACCCGGCCATCAGCATTTCGGGTGAAGCCGCATCGGGCCACAGCACAGGCGAAGCGATGGAAGAGATCCAGCGCCTGGTCGCTCAATTACCAGCAGGCATGGGCATGGAATGGACCGGTCTGTCCCTTGAAGAAAAAATCTCGGGCGCACAGGCCCCGATTCTGCTGGGCCTGTCATTGCTGGTGGTGTTCCTTTGCCTGGCGGCGCTATATGAAAGCTGGTCGATTCCTACGGCGGTACTGTTGGTCGTGCCGCTGGGCGTTTTGGGTGCTGTGCTGGCAGTGACCTTGCGAGGGATGCCTAACGATGTGTTTTTCAAAGTGGGCTTGATCACGATCATTGGCTTGTCAGCCAAGAACGCGATTTTGATCATTGAGTTCGCCAAAACGCTGTATGACGAAGGTCATGACTTGGTGGACGCCACCGTGCAGGCCGCCCGCTTGCGTTTGCGACCGATTGTAATGACATCGCTGGCGTTTATTCTCGGTGTGGTGCCCTTGGCGATTGCCACCGGTGCAAGCTCCGCGAGCCAGCAGGCAATCGGTACGGGGGTGATTGGCGGCATGATTGTGGCAACACTGGCAGTGGTGTTTGTGCCCGTCTTCTTCGTCGTGGTGATGAAACTGGTCAGAAGCAAATCGCGATCGCTTTAAGCGTCCACCGCGCGTGCTAAGGTGCAGCAATACCGAGTAACAGGGATTGTTTATGCCGCATCTTGCACGCACTCACCCTCGCCTGACCGCTGCCACTGTGTTGGGGGGCGCGGTTGGTATCTTTGCTCCTGCTGCGACGCTGACGTCTAAATTTTTGCTGGGATGGAACGCCGGTGTCTGGCTGTATTTAGCGTTGACGCTGTGGTTGGTTATTCGCGCCAAGGCCCGTGACGTGAAGCGCACAGCCGAGGTGGAAGATGAAAATGCCAGCATGGTGCTATTCACGGTGTGTATTGCTGCCGTGGCCAGCCTAGCGGCCATCACGCTTGAGCTGTCAGGCAACAGCAAACTGAGCGATACCGATCAGATCATGCATTACGCCTTTACCGGCATGACCATCGTCGGCTCGTGGCTGATGATCGGGGTTATTTTCAGTCTGCATTACGCGCGGTTGTTCTATAACAACGAGGGGCCTGAACCGGCGCTGCGCTTCCCGGAGGGCGAACTGAGCCCTGATTATTGGGATTTTATGTATTTTTCTTTCACGCTCAGCGTGGCGGTGCAAACGGCGGACGTCGCCATTGCGACGCGCGAGATGCGCAAAGCAGTCCTTGCTCATTCGTTGTTGGGTTTTTTGTTCAACACCGCGGTCCTCGGGTTTTCGATCAATATCGCGGCAGGCTTGTTTTAAACCCATAAAAAAACGCCCAACCGACACAGCGGATGGGCGTTTTTTTTACACGTGTTGTCAGTCTGCTGTCAGTACGCCACGACGCACCTGGTCGCGCTCAATGGACTCGAACAGCGCCTTGAAGTTGCCTTCGCCAAAACCGTCGTCGCCCTTGCGCTGGATAAATTCGAAGAACACCGGCCCCATCAGGGTTTCGGAGAAGATCTGCAACAGCAAACGTTGATCGCCTTTATCGGATGAACCGTCCAGCAGGATGCCCCGCGATTGCAGCTCATGCACCGGCTCGCCGTGATTAGGCAGGCGGCCTTCGAGCATTTCGTAGTAGGTCTCTGGCGGCGCGGTCATGAAACGCATACCGATTTTCTTCAGTGCATCCCAGGTTTTAATCAGGTCATCACTGAGGAAGGCGACGTGCTGAATGCCTTCGCCATTGAACTGCATCAAAAACTCTTCGATCTGCCCTGCACCTTTGGACGATTCTTCGTTCAAGGGGATACGGATCATGCCGTCCGGGGCCGTCATGGCTTTGGAGGTCAGGCCGGTGTATTCGCCCTTGATGTCGAAGTAGCGAATTTCACGGAAGTTGAACAGTTTTTCGTAGAAATTAGCCCAGTACGCCATGCGGCCGCGATACACGTTATGGGTCAAATGGTCGATGATTTTCAGGCCGGCGCCCACCGGATGGCGATCCACACCTTCGATGAACACAAAGTCGATGTCATAGATCGAACTGCCTTCACCGTAACGGTCGATCAAGTACAGCGGCGCGCCGCCGATACCTTTGATCGCTGGCAGGTTGAGTTCCATCGGACCCGTCGGGATTTCGATCGGTTGCGCGCCCAGTTCCAATGCACGGGAATAGGCTTGCTGGGCATTGCGTACACGAAACGCCATGCCGCACACAGACGGGCCGTGTTCAGCCGCGAAGTAGGACGCCACACTGTGCGGCTCGTTGTTGAGGATCAGGTTGATGTCGCCCTGACGATACAGATGCACGTCTTTTGAGCGATGGGTGGCCACTTTGGTGAAACCCATGATTTCAAAAATGGGTTCGAGTGTATGGGGGGCCGGCGACGCGAATTCAATGAATTCAAAGCCCATCAAGCCCATTGGGTTTTCGTATAGATCAGTCATGTTGGTGCCTCATCAGTGTCATTTTTAGAATTAACGCAGGGTTATTTGCTAAGAATGCAGAGGCTGACAGGCGGTGCGCAGGAAATGCCACGTACACTGCGCGCAAGGAAATCACCGTAGATCAGTTGGAACCCGAGTGTCTTCATGTCGACCCATCTCTATACGGGCGGGGCTTCTGCTTGCAGAAGTCATTATTCTTGTATGCGTAAGCGGATTCTACATGGCGTAATCATGTTTGTCCCGGCCACCTTTAAATTAGTCGCCTCGTGATGCTAGCCTTTCACGATTTGCGCCTATTCTCTCTACATCGTCTTTATTTGCACGCTCAGGAACTTGAATGCCTTTAACGCTGAAATTGACCCGCACGTGGACAGATCGTTACGCGTTGATTGTACTCAGTGGCTTGCTGCCCGTTGTACTTGGCTTGTTCATCCTGGCGTGGCAGGCCAACCGCTCGCTGGAACTGATTGCCCTGCATACCTCTGAGGAAGCGGCCCGGCAATTCGATCAAATGCTCGACAATGCAGCCTTGGCCGCCGATGTGGTTTTACCGCTGGCTGGACAAGAATGCGCACAAGTCGAATTGGCGTTGCGTGATCAAGTGACACGTCGCCCTTTTGTGCGCTCGGTTAATTTGGTCTGGGACAATAAGCTGTATTGCACCTCCTTGTTCGGCCGCTTCAAGGAGAACGTAAATCCCGGCGATTACACCGCAGGCACATTGTGGTTAATGCCCGGTAATCCCGTTACACCTTATGAACCTTTACTGGTATTGCGCAAGCAGAACGGGCACCAGAGTGTATTGGTGAGCCTGTATGGCTTTCATTTAGTCAATGTGCTGGGGTTGATCAACCCTAAAACACATTTATTGATTCAAGTGGGTAACACCTGGATAGACCGCTATGGTCTAGTTAGCAACGCCGCCCTGCCTGAATATCCCGTGGCGCAAGTCAGTCACCCCTCCGCGCAATACCCCTACCGCGTCGTGGCAGGTTTTAGTGAGGGTGAAATTGGCCGGTACGCCGTTGTGGAATATCCCGTATTGATGGGATTACTGGTTTTTCTGGGACTGATATCAGCGGGGACAGTGCACTGGCTGCAAAAGCGTGCGTCATCACCCAGTCATGAACTACAGCGTGGCCTAGAGGCGGGTGAGTTCATTCCTTATTTCCAGCCGATTGTGCGCAGCGACACGCAGGAGTGGGCAGGAGTCGAAATACTCATGCGCTGGCAACACCCGCGAGAAGGATTGGTTCGCCCTGATCTGTTCATTCCGTTCGCGGAGCATAGCGGCCTAATCGTACCGATGACACGATCGCTCATGCAGCAAGCTGCAACCTTGCTCTCACCCCAAGCAGCGAATCTGACGCAGGGCTTTCATATTGGCTTCAATATCACCGCCCGCCATTGTCAGGACTTGGGATTGGTGGATGACTGCCGAGCCTTTTTAAAAGCGTTTGCACCCGGCCATATCAAACTCGTACTGGAGCTGACAGAGCGAGAGTTGATCGTGCCAAGCGATGTGACGCTCCAATTGTTCGCTGAACTGCACGCGATCGGCGTAATGATCGCGATCGATGACTTTGGCACCGGGCATTCAAGCCTCACGTATTTACGCGAATTCAACGTTGATTACTTGAAAATTGATCAGAGCTTTGTCGCCATGATCGGTGCAGATGCATTATCCAAACACATTCTCGACACTATCATTGAGCTGAGTGCAAAGCTGGAACTGGGCGTTGTGGCTGAAGGCATCGAAACCGAAGAGCAACGCGACTACTTGACCTCGCGCGGGGTCGAGTTTCTTCAGGGTTATCTGTTTTCACGCCCGCTGCCACCGGAGCAATTCATTAAATCGGTGCAGGCGCGACCACAACAAACAATGAACTAAAAACAGGGGGGGGTAGAACTTGCAGAGCGGCGCAGCACTGTCACCGTGAAGGGCCATTGGCACTTTGCAAATTAACAACTACAATTTTTTGACTGATGACAGAACACCTTAATACTCGTTTCGCCGAGTCCAGATTCAGGCTGAACGACGGTAAAACTATTGTGTCCATGCCATGTGGCTAATACATCATTCATCTCATCGGTTTAGCCTGCCGACCTACGATTGGAGTAATGACTTTGTCCAGACTTGCTGAATTTCGCGCTGCCGAAAAGGCGCTACAAGAACAGTTGGCGCAGTTAGAAGCCTTAAAGAATGATGCCGGTTTGAAAAAGGAGATTGAGTTCGAGCAGAAGCTCCAGGGGTTGATGAAGTCTTACAATAAAAACGTGCGGGATATTATTGCCATTCTTGATCCAGGCCCCACGACGTCCAAAACATCATCAGCCCCCAAACAGCGGAAGGCGCGTGTGCTCAAGGTGTATCAAAATCCGCATACCGGCGAACTCATTGAAACCAAAGGCGGCAATCACCGCGGGCTTAAGGCCTGGAAAGAGCAATACGGGGCCGCCACTGTAGAGACCTGGGTTCGTACCTGATGCATTTTGTTTCCCCTGCCCCGCCCTGTCCTGTAGAGTTTTTTTCCTTTTCAGGATAAATACACCGCCACAGAGAAGACGTTGTTTACACGCACTCAACGCTTTATCGGTTTGTTCATGCATCGCTGAAATGAAGAGTTGCGGCTTATTGACTGCGCAACTCGACCAATAGTCGTAGACATGCCCTTATTCACATTTTTTTCACATCGCACGTATCAGGATGGAGGCTGCTAAAGGACTAGCGCCCCATGCCCGCTTCGGCGGGCTTCTTTTTGCCTGAAATTTACCTAAATCCCCATTGCGAATCCGATGCGCCATTTCACGTTTTCCTAAAACCCGTTTGGCGCACGACGTCACATTCCGTATCATTCGCCCATCACGCTCACCGCAGCGACCGATCACCCAAGCAATACATTCGGAGGGTTCATGAGCCTGCAAGACCTGAACAACATCTCTGGCGTGACTGCCGCTCCAGATAGCGCTACCCAAAATTTCGTTTTCAATCACACCATGTTGCGTGTGAAAAACATCGAGAAGTCCCTGGATTTCTACACGCGGGTGTTGGGTTTTTCGCTGGTCGAAAAGCGCGACTTCCCTGACGCTCAATTCAGCTTGTACTTCCTTGCGCTGGTCGACAAAGCGCAAATCCCGTCCGATGACGCGGCTCGCACCGTGTGGATGAAGTCGATCCCCGGCATTCTCGAACTCACTCACAACCATGGTTCTGAAACAGACGATAGTGTTGTTTACCACAACGGCAATACGGACCCGCGCGGCTTTGGTCACATCTGCATTTCGGTGCCTGACATCGTGGCTGCGTGTGAGCGCTTCGAAGCGCTGGGTGTGGATTTCCAAAAGCGCCTGACCGATGGCCGCATGAAGTCCCTGGCCTTCATCAAAGACCCGGATGCTTATTGGGTCGAGATTATTCAGCCCACCCCGCTGTAAAACGCAGGCAATAAAAAACCCATGATTGCTCATGGGTTTTTTATTGCCAATTAATCAGTCGGGAGCTGAAGTGCGGATCAAGTGATCGAATGCGCTCAGGGATGCTTTGGCGCCCTCACCGACCGCAATCACAATTTGCTTGTAAGGCACTGTGGTAACGTCACCGGCGGCAAAAATGCCGGGGATTGAAGTTTCACCGCGCGCATCGACAACAATCTCGCCGCGAGGCGTCAATTCAATCGTGCCTTTGAGCCAGTCGGTGTTAGGCAGCAAACCGATTTGCACAAAAATGCCTTCCAGTGCGATGTCACGCACCTCGCCAGACTGGCGCTCTTTGTAGCGCAAGCCGTTGACTTTTTGCCCGTCACCCGTGACTTCAGTGGTTTGGGCGTTGGTAATCACGGTCACGTTAGGCAGGCTGTTGAGCTTGCGCTGCAACACCGCATCGGCACGCAGCTTGGTATCAAACTCAAGCAACGTCACATGCGCAACGATACCGGCCAGATCGATGGCGGCCTCAACACCTGAGTTACCCCCACCAATCACCGCGACACGTTTACCCTTGAACAGTGGGCCGTCGCAGTGTGGGCAGTAGGCTACACCACGGCTGCGGTACTCTTGCTCGCCCGGCACATTCATTTCACGCCAGCGTGCACCCGTCGCTAAAATCAGTGTCTTGGCCTTGAGCGAGGCACCGCTGGCGAATTTGACTTCGTGCAACTCGCCCGCTTTGCCAGGGATCAACTGATCCGCACGTTGCAGGTTCATGATGTCCACGTCGTATTGTTTGACGTGCTCCTCCAGTGCCGTGGCCAGTTTGGGTCCTTCAGTCTCTTGAACCGAGATAAAGTTTTCGATGGCCATCGTGTCAAGGACCTGACCGCCAAAGCGTTCAGCTGCCACCCCCGTACGAATACCTTTGCGGGCCGCGTAAATTGCAGCCGCCGCACCGGCCGGGCCGCCGCCAATCACCAGCACATCAAAAGCGTCTTTGGCGCTAATTTTTTCGGCCTGGCGTTCAATCGCGCTGGTGTCCAGCTTGCCGAGGATTTCTTCGAGACCCATACGGCCCTGACCAAAGTTAACCCCGTTCAGGTACACGCTTGGCACTGCCATTACTTGGCGCTCGGTCACTTCGTCCTGGAACAAAGCACCGTCAATCGCAACGTGGCGAATGTTCGGATTGAGTACCGCCATCAGGTTCAACGCTTGAACAACGTCCGGGCAGTTCTGGCACGAGAGCGAAAAATACGTCTCGAAGTTGAACTCGCCTTTAAGCGAACGGATTTGCTCAATCACTTCTGCACTGGCTTTCGAGGGATGGCCGCCGACTTGCAGCAAAGCCAGTACCAGCGAGGTAAATTCGTGGCCCATTGGGATGCCTGCAAAACGCAGGCTGATGTCGCCGCCCGGGCGATTCAACGAGAACGAAGGCTTGCGCGCATCGGTGCCGTTGTCCAGCAAGGTGATCTGGCTGGAAAGGCTGGCGATTTCTTTCAGCAAGTCATGCATTTCACGGGATTTCGCGCCGTCGTCGAGCGAAGCAACGATCTCGATTGGCTGGGTAACCCGCTCCAGGTATGACTTCAACTGAGCTTTTAGATTGGCGTCCAACATACGGGCGATCTCCTTTAACGTTAAGACTGTGTAAAAAAAACGCCCGAGCGAATGTCGCCCGGGCGTTTTGAGGGCGATGCAGCTTACAACTCAGGTGCGGGTCACCGCCCTTGGCTGACTCACAGGCTTAGATCTTGCCTACCAGGTCCAACGATGGAGCGAGGGTGGATTCACCTTCTTTCCACTTGGCTGGGCAGACTTCGCCCGGGTGTGCAGCAACGTACTGAGCCGCTTTGATTTTGCGCAGCAGCTCGGAAGCGTCACGCCCCACACCGCCATCGTTCAGCTCAACGATTTTGATCTGACCTTCCGGGTTGATCACGAACGTACCGCGGTCAGCCAAGCCAGCTTCTTCGATCAGCACGTCGAAGTTGCGCGAGATCGCCAGTGTTGGGTCACCGATCATGGTGTACTGGATTTTGCCGATGGCTGGCGAGGTGTTGTGCCAGGCAGCGTGAGCGAAGTGAGTGTCAGTCGACACGCTGTAGATTTCTACGCCAAGCTTTTTGAACGCTTCGTAGTTATCAGCCAGGTCTTCCAGCTCGGTTGGGCAAACGAAGGTGAAGTCAGCTGGGTAGAAGAACACAACGGACCATTTGCCTTTCAGGTCGGCGTCCGACACTTCCACGAAGCTGCCGTTTTTGTAAGCAGTGGCTTTGAACGGTTTTACTTGGCTGTTGATGATAGGCATCGTTGTCTCTCCGTCAGGGTTGAAAAGTTGATGGGGTGAATCCTAACAACACATTTTGTATCAGGCTCATTGGGAAAGCTGATGCAGGTGATTGGTTTTGGCTATCAGGTCACTGTATTAATAGAAGAAACCTGAATCTGACTATCACCCTTTGCGCACCCTCGCCTCTTGATCCCAATCAGTGACCGATACTTTTTTCAGTGGTGACGCTCATCCCGGTAAACGGGGTCGCTTCAACATAGCGCATCGCTGACTTTACGTCCTTCCAGCCGACGTAATTCATTAGCGACTTCAAATCCCAGCCACTTTGATGGGCCCATGTCGCAAAACCGCGCCGCAATGAGTGGCTGGTGTACTGTTCGGCAGGGATACCTGCGCGCTCAAGTGCCTGGCGCAATAGCGCAATCACACTGTTGGCGTGCAAGCCCTCCTGCGCCAGGTTGCCCCAGCGATCAATCCCTCTGAACACGGGGCCACGCACCAAGGCCGATACATTGAGCCATTCGATATAGGCGCGCACCGGACACAACCGTAACAGCGCTGGCGTCTGGAAGGTTTTGCCCAGGTTATCGCGATCGCCCTTGCTGCGCGGTACGTACAGCGTGATACCCGCGCCTTGCACCGCTTGCACGTGCTCGATCTGCAAGCGGCACAGCTCATCGCTACGAAACCCGCGCCAAAAACCTAGCAAGATCAGTGCGTAGTCACGCCTGGCGCGCAGCAGTCCGGGGTGATCCTGGTTGGCCCGCGCGGTCTGTGCTTCGTCCTCAAGCCAGTCGACCACTTTTTCCAGGTGTTGCAGCTGCAACGGTTGCGCTTGTTTTTCCTGCGCCGGATGCAGCGCGCGAATGCCCTTGAAAACCTTGCGCACCACTGGCGCCTTTGTGGGGTCGGCGAAGCCTTGGCTGTTGTGCCACTGAGCTATGGCCGAAAGGCGCAGTTTCAAGGTGTTGAGCGAGAGTTGTCCTGCGTAATTGACCAGGTAGCGCGCCACGCTGTCGCTGGTAGCCGGCAGAAAGCCACCCCAGGTCACTTCGAAATGCTCAATTGCAGCACGATAGCTGCGACGGGTGTTGTCGCGGGTCGCCGCGTTTAGGTAGCGATCCAGATCGCTCATGGGGTAGTTCTCTTGGCGGGTGTACTGAAAACAGGCCCTAAAAACGAATCCAAGGCTCTGACACGGGATAATACCAGTATATCCCGCCTTAAGATCACGAATAAAAGACAGGATTTATAAAACAATATAGTATGTAATTACATGATACATACCACAGTACATAATCGTAGGAGACAGCCATGGCCCGTGGCGGCGTTAACAAAGCAGTGGTCCAAATTGCGCGCACAGCAATCCTTGCCCGTGGCGAACACCCGAGCATCGATGCTGTACGTATTGAAATGGGCAATACCGGCTCAAAAACCACCATTCACCGGTATCTAAAGGAGCTGGACGAGAGCGATACGCGCCGCGGCGTATCGCATGCCGAGCTGGAGGATGAGCTGGCTGAACTGGTCGCCCGCCTCGCCCATCGCTTGCAGGTACAGGCCCAGGAGCCGATAGATCGCGCACAGGCTCATTACGAGCAACTTAAAAACCAGTTGCAAGATCAGCTGTCCGAGGCCCAGCAAGCGCTGGGTGTTTTGCAGCAGCAACTGGAGATTCAGGCGCAAGCCTTGACTGAGGAAACCGCAAGCCTGGCGTCAACGCGCTCTATGCTGCAAACCGAGCAGACGCGCAACGCCGCCCTGAATCAAGCTTGCAGCGACTTTGAGCTACGCCTCAAGGATCGCGACGAACAAATCAGCTCGCTGGAAGAAAAACACCTGCACGCGCGCGACGCCCTTGAGCACTACCGTAACTCGGTCAAGGAGCAACGCGAGCAAGATCAGCGCCGGCATGAAGGTCAAGTTCAGCAAGTTCAGATGGAGTTACGCCAGGCGCAACAAAGTGCACTGGTACGCCAGGACGAAATCACCCAATTGCACCGTGATAACGAGCGCGTACACAGCGACAGTCGCGCCCTGGCCAAGGAGTTGCAGCACGCCAATGCTCAGCAACACAAAACCAGCCAACTCAATGAGCAGATGAACAAGCAATTAAGCCTGCTGGACAGTGAGCGCACACTGCTTCAGGAGCGCCTGCGCGTGGCCACTCAAGAAAGCGAGGTTTTGAGACAGGCTTACGCGCAATCGCAGCAGGCTCAAACGGAGCTGACAATGCAAGCGATGAAAGCGCAAGCGGCACTTGAGAGCTTCAAGGCACAGAAAGAAGCCCAAAGCATTGCGAGGGATGCGACACCCGAGGAGTAAGCCAGCCAGACCTACCTGCCGGTGAGGCCGCAACAACACAGCCTCACCAGTGGTGGTTTGATTGCTTAACGCTTAACCGGCGTGCGCATGGTGACGAATTCTTCAGCGGCGGTAGGATGCACGCCAATGGTTTCATCAAAGTGCTGCTTGGTTGCGCCTGCCTTCAATGCAATCGCCAGTCCTTGCACAATTTCCCCGGCCTCAGGGCCAACCATGTGGCAGCCCAGCACCTTGTCGGTGTTGGCATCCACCACCAGTTTCATGAATGTGCGCTCCTGGCAATCGGTCAGGGTCAGCTTCATTGGGCGGAAACTGCTCTCGAAGACCTGTACCGCATGCCCCTCTTCAATTGCTTGCTCTTCGCTCAAACCGACGGTGCCGATATTGGGCAGGCTGAACACCGCTGTCGGGATCATCGCGTAATCCACCGCACGATATTGCTCAGGCTTGAACAGGCGACGCGCAACCGCCATCCCCTCCGCCAATGCAACGGGCGTCAATTGCACACGCCCAATCACATCACCAATGGCCAGAATCGAAGGTTCAGCCGTCTGATACAGGTCATCCACCTCAACAAAACCGCGCTTGTCGAGTTTTACACCCGTGGTTTCCAGTCCGAGGTTGTCGAGCATTGGGCGGCGCCCCGTGGCATAGAAAATACAGTCCGCTTCCAACTCTCGACCATCCTTGAGCGTGGCTTTCAAACTGCCATCTGCTTGCTTGTCGATGCGCGCAATGTCGGCATTGAACTGAATATCCATACCGCGCTTGGTCAGCTCTTCATGCAAATGCTTACGCACTGCGCCATCAAACCCGCGCAGGAACATGTCGCCGCGGTAAAGCAGCGATGTTTGCGCGCCCAAACCATGGAAAATCCCGGCGAACTCCACAGCGATGTAACCACCACCCACTACCAGTACACGTTTAGGCAGCTCTTTGAGAAAGAAGGCTTCATTGGAGCTGATTGCGTGCTCACGGCCAGCAATTTCGGGGATCTGCGGCCAGCCGCCGGTGGCAATCAAGATGTGCTTGGTGCTATGGCGCTGACCATTGACCTCAATTTCGTTGGGGCCGGTAATACGGGCATGGCCTTCGATCAACGTAACGCCGCTATTGACCAGCAGGTTGCGATAGATTCCATTGAGTCGATTGATTTCACGGTCTTTGTTGGCAATCAGGGTAGCCCAATCAAAACTCGATTCGCCCAAGGTCCAGCCAAAACCAGACGCCTGCTCAAAGTCCTCAGCAAAATGTGCGCCGTAGACCAGCAGTTTCTTCGGCACGCAGCCGACGTTGACACACGTCCCCCCCAGATAACGGCTTTCAGCCACCGCTACTTTTGCACCAAAACCGGCCGCAAAGCGCGCAGCGCGTACGCCGCCCGAACCCGCACCAATGACAAACAAATCAAATTCGTAGGACATTTCTATCTCCTGAGCAGTCCATCAGCATAATCGCTCCAGCACGATTGAACAGCGCGCGGGCGTTGTTGAAGACGAAAAACGAGAAAGCCACCCGTAGGTGGCTTTCTGTTGAAGCAGTCAGCAGGCTCGCTCTACTTAGTAGGCTTTGCCGGTTTTGTAGAAGTTCTCGAAGCAGAAATTAGTCGCTTCAATGTAGCCTTCAGCGCCGCCGCAGTCGAAACGCTTGCCTTTGAATTTGTAGGCGATTACGCAACCGTTTTGCGCCTGTTTCATCAAAGCATCCGTGATTTGAATTTCACCACCCTTGCCCGGCTCGGTCTGCTTGATCAGCTCGAAGATGTCCGGCGTCAAAATGTAGCGGCCGATGATCGCCAGGTTTGACGGTGCATCTTCCGGCGCAGGCTTCTCGACCATGTTGCGCACGCGGTACAGATCGTCACCGATCAAGTCGCCAGCGATCACGCCGTACTTATTGGTTTCTTGAGGGTCAACCTCTTGAATCGCGATGATGGTGCAGCGGTACTGGTTGTACAGCTTGACCATCTGGGTCAGCACACCGTCACCTTCCAGGTTGACGCACAAATCGTCTGCCAGCACGACTGCAAAGGGCTCGTCACCAATCAGCGGACGGCCAGTCAGGATGGCGTGCCCCAAGCCTTTCATTTCGGTTTGGCGGGTGTAAGAGAAAGAGCACTCGCTCAGCAGGCGACGAATACCGACCAGATACTTCTCTTTATCGGTGCCCTTGATCTGGTTTTCCAGCTCATAGCTGATGTCGAAATGGTCTTCCAGCGCTCGCTTGCCGCGACCGGTCACGATGGAAATTTCGTTCAAACCAGCATCCAGTGCTTCTTCAACGCCGTACTGGATCAGTGGCTTGTTTACCACCGGCAGCATTTCTTTAGGCATCGCTTTGGTCGCTGGCAAAAAGCGAGTGCCATAGCCGGCTGCTGGGAACAAGCATTTCTTGATCATATGAGTCCTTAAAAGGGCTGTGCGTACGAATTTGGCGCAGTCTAATCAGGCGGCAGCGACGTTACAATGCCCCCGATAGCATACTGATGCCAACATAGAGAAAATTTGTGCCACTTAGTTCCTTTGTGACTTATTTTTCATGCTTTGGATCACTGTCTTGAACCTATGAAGCGTCGACAGGGTCTGCTTGGACGTAATGGCCATTGAGTATGCACCAGAGCACGCCACGGCTGTTTGACGGTACTATTGCGCACTTTCAAATCAATGAGCACGCCTCACAATGTCGGATATCAAAAGTGTCAACGGTTACCTGATCAAAGAAGTTACACCGGGCGCATGGTGGGTACTGGACGCAGCCCAGGCGCAGGTAGCGGGCCCTTTTGCCTCTGAAACCAGCGCCATGGAAGTGGCTGCTGTGCTTCAAGATCAACCTGATGCACCTGCACGCAAACGTAAAAACAAAATCTGACCCTTATTTCGCGGTAACTGGCACTCAATGAAAAAGACCCTGATAGCTGTACTGCTAGCCCTTGGCGGCTGCGCCACTGCATCCAATACCTACCTGCCCGATGGCAAGCAAGGGTTGAGCATAGACTGTTCTGGCGAAGCCATGTCTTGGGGCAAATGCTATGAAAAAGCCGACGCCTCGTGTGCCGGAACGGGATACACCATTGTGGGCACCGATGGCTCATCAACTGTCCAGGACAGTGAAAAAACCCTGGGGGTCGATGTCGGTAATTTCACAAGCCGGACTGTCGTGGTGATGTGCAAATAATTAGCACCTGCCTGGCGTCAGATATGCACTTCGACGAACTTGATCCCGAGCGAGCGAATGGTTTCGACCAGCGCATCCAGACTCTCGAACGACTCAACTTCGTCGTTGTTGTCAACTAAAAAGAAGCTACGCCCTGCACTCTTCTTAAAAAATACGATCCACTCCCCCGTCGCCGCCGGGTTTTGGATGGCATGGGTCGCTGTAATGCTGCCCTCGGCATGTCGCTGCTTGACGTGTTCTCGCTTCATCGCGTTCTCCTGAAAATTGGCGCCCAAGCGCAGGGCTTCAGCACCAGTACATCTAAATGCGCGCAGTTTACTGAAGACTTCAGTCCATCAGCACTGAGCGTTTGACCTCCAACGCTGTCGCCACGTCACTTGCTTTGACGCGGCACCCTGGTCATCAGGCGAAAAAAAGCCTGACATCACGTAAAGCGACGCCAGGCTTTTGAGTCGTCAAACGATATAAATCAGATTTGACGCTTAGTCGCCCGAAATACAGTGCGTTGCGGCACCGCGGATGTCACCCGGACGAATGGGTACATTCGACATGCTTTCATACACCTTGATGCTGCTCCCGCCTGAGCGCTCTTCGATATCAATCACCGCTGTAGGCCCCGAGGTCAGTTTTTGCGGAACGATTACCCGCAAACCTTCCTTGTGAGGCTCTATTTGCGGGGCCTTGCGCGTGCGCGACAACTGCTGCACCAAGCATTGGGCGTAAGCGTCCGGTTTCTTTCCCGAGATCACGCTCATGGTGGGCATTGTCTGCTCAATATCTGTAACTGATGCACAGCCTCCCAAAGCCAGCACTGCGACCAACACGCCCCACTTCATACAAATCCTCCGTTAAAGACCTTACGACCAGCGATCTTTAAAATTTCTCCCTGATGACAGGGAATTAATACTTAAAAAGTAGCAATTTCGACTTGCCAGACGTCAGACTTTTCTGCGCGGCGGCATAATAAGCTGCTTTCGCCTCCAACTTGGACTAAAGCACATGCTATCGTCCTATTTTTTTTAACAAATGCCCCCTTTGGAGCCCCAATGAAATTTATTCACCAGCGTGAGCACCTCAATGAAGATGACATTGTCGTCATCGAGTGCTCACACCCGTGCAATATCCGCTTGATGAGCGATGCACATTTTCGCAGCTTTAAAAACGGTGGCCGCCACTCTTACCATGGCGGTGCATTTGATAAATTTCCGGCCCGCATCACTGCGCCGAGCACCGGTTTCTGGAACATCACGATCGATACCGTCAGCACCCGTGCTGTGAGCGTGACGCGCAAACCGACCTTGAAGCACTCGATCAAAATTGTTCGTCGCTCTAGCTCCAAACTCCGCTAAGCCTGACATCAGCACCCTTTTAGACAGGACATCCCGTGGAAACCACTAAGTACGTGATTAAGTACAAACTCGATGGCGAGCGCCGATTTGAGTTTGCTCAGCTGCAGACTGGCTCCGAAGAAGAAGCCCGCGCAGCGCTTGAGAAAATTCACAAGAGCGATGAAGTCATCACCGAGATCAAAGTGAGCAAGGCACTCTAACCCGCCATGTCTTTTGACCTGTTTGCCGAGCAGGACCTGCAACAACCCGCACGGATTGAAAAAATCAGTGAGCAGGCGTTTGTATTGCGCGGTTTTGCTTTGCCATGGGTAGATACACTGCTCACGGCGCTTGAGCAGGTTTTGACGCAGGCCCCTTTTCGACAGATGCAAACGCCTGGCGGCTCCATCATGTCAGCGCGTTTGAGCAATTGCGGTGATCTGGGCTGGACCACCGACCTTGCAGGCTATCGGTACAGCGCCCTGGACCCTTTGACCGGGGCACGCTGGCCTGCAATGCCCGATCCTTTCCTGAAGTTGGCCGAGGCCGCTGCACACGCAGCAGGTTTTGATCACTTTGCGCCCGATGCGTGCTTGATCAATACCTACGCCCCGGGTGCAAAAATGTCCTTGCATCAAGACAAGAACGAGCGCGCCTACACTGCGCCCATTGTTTCGATTTCGCTGGGGCTGCCGGCTATCTTCCTGTTTGGCGGTTTTGAGCGCAACGATCCCACGCAACGCATCTCACTGTTCCATGGCGACATCGTGGTATGGGGCGGCGTTGATCGCTTGCGCTTTCATGGCGTGCTGCCGATAAAGCCGGGGCACCATTCATTGCTGGGGGAACAACGGATCAATATCACTCTGCGCAAGGCAGGCTGAATCGCCACACCCAGACGGGTTTCTTTAGCGCAGAGCGCAGGCTGACAAATCGCTATATATTTTTATACATACCGATTATCTTCCTATCGCCCACTACACCCTGAAAATCTTGGGCTGCCTTCGCCATTAAAAGGAGTTTTGACATGACTGCCCAAGCGTTTCGCTTTGCCCCTGCGGTCCTCGCCACACTGATCGGGTGCCTCTGTGCATTGTCAGCACAAGCGGATGAAGTTCAAGTCGCCGTAGCCGCCAATTTCACGGCCCCGATCCAGGCCATCGCCCGTGACTTTGAAAAAGACACGGGGCACCGATTAATCGCAGCCTACGGCGCGACCGGGCAGTTTTACACGCAGATAACAAATGGTGCGCCTTTTGAAGTATTTCTGGCGGCTGATGACAGCACGCCGCAAAAACTCGAAAAAGAAGGCGACATCGTCCCAGGTTCGCGCTTCACCTACGCCATTGGCACACTGGCGTTGTGGTCAGCCAAAGACGGCTACATCAATGGCACTGATCAGGCGTTACTCGCGAATAAATTTACCCACTTGTCTATCGCCAATCCCAAAGCCGCGCCTTACGGGCTGGCCGCCACACAGGTACTGGCCAAACTGGGGCTGACAGACAAGGTCAAAGACAAAATTGTCGAAGGGCAAAACATTACTCAGGCCTACCAGTTTGTTTCTACCGGTAATGCTGAACTCGGCTTTGTCGCCCTGTCGCAAATTTACAAAGATGGCAAAATCACCGCCGGCTCTGCCTGGATCGTTCCAGACTCGATGCATGACGCCATCAAACAAGATGCCGTGATCCTTAAAAAAGGCGCGAACAATCCGGCTGCCAAAGCCCTTGCGGACTACCTGAAAGGGCCTAAAGTGGCGGCCATCATCAAAGCTTACGGTTACCAGCTTTAAATGCCGCTCTCGGCTGCTGACTTCGCCGCTATTTGGCTGACCTTCAAGCTGGCGTCGTTAACCACGGTGATCTTGTTGGTGATCGGCACGCCGATCGCGTTATGGCTGGCGCATACCCGCTCGCGATTACGCGGGCCTATTGGTGCGATTGTTGCCTTGCCCCTGGTATTGCCACCCACGGTCATCGGCTTCTACCTGTTACTGGCGATGGGGCCGCATGGCCTTGTAGGTCAGTTCACGCAGTCTATCGGCCTCGGCACATTGACCTTCAGCTTTGCCGGACTGGTCATTGGCTCTGTGATCTATTCAATGCCTTTTGTCGTACAGCCTCTGCAAAACGCATTCACAGCCATTGGCCGGCGACCGCTTGAGGTGGCCGCAACGTTGCGCGCGAGCCCCTGGGATACTTTTTTCAGCGTGATATTACCCCTGGCCCGGCCCGGTTTTGTGACTGCCGCGATTCTAGGCTTTGCCCATACCGTGGGCGAATTCGGTGTGGTCTTGATGATCGGGGGTAATATTCCAGAGAAAACCCGCGTTGTATCCGTGCAGATCTACGATCACGTAGAGGCGCTGGAATATGCTCAAGCACATTGGTTGGCCGGGGCGATGCTGGTATTTTCCTTTGTGGTGCTACTGGCGTTGTATTCAAGCCGGCGAAGCCAAAGCCAATGGGGATGAACATGCAGTCGGATATCCACGTTCGTCTCCAGCTCAGTTACAGCGGCTTTGCCCTGGACTTGGATTTGCAATTGCCCGGCAAAGGCGTCACTGCGCTTTATGGACATTCCGGTTCGGGCAAAACCACCTGTTTACGCTGCATTGCCGGGCTTGAGCGTGCCAGTCAGGCCTATGTAGCGATCAACGGTGAAGTGTGGCAAGACACTCGACGCAGTCTGTTTGTGCCCGTGCACAAACGTGCTTTGGGGTATGTCTTTCAGGAAGCTAGTCTGTTCCCACACCTGTCGGTGCGTTCAAACCTTACCTTTGGGCTGCGGCGTATCGCACGCAATGAGCGTCGCGTCGAGTTGGCTGACGCCGCCGAACTGTTAGGTATCACCCATTTGCTCGACCGTTCGCCCAGTCATCTGTCCGGTGGTGAGCGCCAGCGCGTGGGCATAGCCCGCGCATTGCTGACCAGCCCCAAGTTGCTGCTGATGGACGAGCCGCTGGCGGCACTGGATAACCAACGTAAACGCGAAATCCTGCCCTACCTTGAACGCCTGCATGCGCAACTGGATATTCCAGTGCTGTACGTCAGCCACTCGCAGGATGAAGTCGCGCGCCTGGCCGACCACATCGTGCTGCTAAGTGAAGGAAAAGCATTGGCCAGCGGCCCGATTGCGCACACCCTCGCCAGGCTCGACTTACCTTTGGCACAAGGCGATGACGCCGGGGTAGTCATTGAGGGCGTGGTCAACGCATACGATGCCCACTATCAATTACTGAGCCTGCGCCTGCCCAATAGCAACCAAGGGTTGCGGGTAGCGCATGTCTCTTTGCCTGTGGGCCAAATCCTGCGAATCAAGGTCCAGGCACGCGACATCAGCTTGAACCTTGAGCCGGGCGCACACAGCAGCATCCTCAACTGCCTGCAAGTGACGGTCATCAGCGAGGCGCCCGCCGACAATCCGGCCCATGTGCTGGTCCACCTCGATGCTTGTGGCACAGCGCTCTTGGCACGTATCACCCGCTACTCGCGCGATCAATTGAATCTCACCACGGGCCAGCAGATGTGGGCGCAAATCAAATCCGTGGCCGTACTGGCCTGATCGCTTCAGAGCAATGGTCGGCGTCGACTGATCAAGTAACGTGTGCTCGCAATTGCGATACCCAGCAAGCAGCCCAACACCAGACCCAATGCGATAATCAGCGCCTTTTTGGGTTTGATAGGGCTGATCGGCGTTTGGGCCTTGCGATCAATGCTGACGAGTCCCAGCTTGCCCATATCCGTGTTCAGGTTGCCAAGGCGGACGACCTCTGCCCGCAACGGCTCGATGTTTTTCAGAAACAGATCCTCGTTGGCACGCTTGCCGAGCATTTCGACCTGGCGGTTAACCTCCAGCATGTGCAGTTTTTTACCAATATTAGAAATGCCTTTGTCGCTGAAATCATCCGAGGTGCGTTTGAGCAACGCCGTGCGCTCAGCCTCCAGCGCCTGAGTCCCCATAAAGTAGAGAGGGATGTTCTGCGATGTGATTTCAGTGCGCATGACTCGACTCGAACCTTGGGCTGCATCCGACATGGCTGAAGGTGTCGTCGGGCGCGTGATACCCAATGAGCGGGCTATCGAGATCGCTTCGGACAACTGGGCAATCCGCGATTCCCGCTCGATTTTTAACTGCAACCGCAGGGCCTGTAATTCGTCATTGAGCTTGGCGCGCTGCAACGTGTCTGATTCAACCAACGTCGCGATCTTGCCCTCTTTGTCAGATTTATAACCTGAGCGGGCCGCATCAATTTTTTCTTCCAGCTCTCTGAGGCGATTATTAATGATGACTTTAAGGTCAGCCCCAATTTGCGCACGTTGATTGTTAATCGCGTATTCAACAAAACCGTTAAGGATTTTTACCCCGTCAACGTTGTCGGGGTAAGTCAGTTCCAGTTTGATGAAGGGGCTTAGCGAGTCCGGCTTTTTTGGATCCGGTTGGGTGAGATTAATCGCATCGCGGTTGAAAATTTCGAAACTCTGCTCCAGCGAGATGCCTTTCTTTTCCAGCGGTTTGAACAGTTCCTGATGCGATTCAAAATAGTTGAGCCGCGTCTCATAAGAGTCCAGCGCTGAACCGACTTTGAGCAACGCATCGGTCGGTGGAAGCTTGTACACCTCGGAGCGGTTCAGGGCATCGAGTTCATTAATGGCCGCAGGCCGCAACACGGTACTGGCCTGGTACACACTCGGCGCCAGCAGCGCATAGCCCAACGCGAGCGCACCCACCGCAGCGGTGGTACCTGCAATCAGCTTTTTTTGTTGCCATAACGATTGAATCAAAGCAAACAGGTCGATTTCATCAGGCGAAGTCTCTGCTAGCGGATGCTGAATAGTTTTCAAAAAAAGGCACCTTGTGAGTAGAACTTCTTGGCAAGTTCACCGCTTGACTGTTTAAGCAGATCTAGGTTAGGTCGTTTTCAATGCCTATCTGACAGACCATTCCTGAAAAAGATCCCTACGCTTAAGAATCAAGCACATACCTCAATAAAAGCAAGTGATGCCAAAGTGATATCTAGCATAATTATGGTTTTCAGCGGCTGTTTCTCATTTCATTGACAATTGACTTACATAAATTTCAGAAAGTCCCTAAGGCATTATTCACGCCGTAGAACAGGTTTTAAGGTTTTTTTCTCAACACAGCGGTTCACATATGCCATTTGAGTGATGCGCCCCCGATAGAATGGCCACCGGTTTTGCCACGAGCTTGCGCGCACGGATCAGCCCCGGCGCGATGATGTCAAAGCGGCATATTTGATCAGTCTGTGTAATCATCCCCCGACAAAAAACACGCTTACGTGTGGGGTAAAAATCAGGATGGATATTTTCCAGGCGATGCGTGTCTTTGTGCGCGTGGTCGAAACCGGCAGCTTTACGGCAGCGGCTCAAGCGTTGGGTTACTCCACGGCCCAAACCTCGCGGCTGTTATCAGAGCTAGAAGGTTCATTGCAGGCCCGGCTGTTGCAACGCAGCACACGGCGCTTGGCATTGACGGAAGTCGGGACCCGGTATCTGGAGCGATGCCGTCTGATTTTGAAAGAGGTTGAAGACGCCAACGCCGAGGCAGGCGGTGCGCATTTGACGCCGCGGGGCCATTTGCGGGTGCAATCAACCACAGGGATCGGCATTCAACTGTTGGCGCCTTTGGTTGCTCGCTACGCTGAGTTGTATCCGCAGGTCAGTGTGGACTTGACTCTCTCACAACGTCAGCCCGACTTGCTGGAGGAAGGCCATGACGTGGTCATCACACTGTCATCTCACCTGCCCGACTCGGAGCTGGTAGGCCAACAATTGGGGACGATCTCTAGCGTGATCAGTGCCGCCCCCTCCTACCTTGAAAAAAACGGTACCCCGCTCACCCCCAATGACCTCGAACAGCACCGGTGTTTGCATCTGGTTGACCCGCTATTTACGGATAGCTGGACCTTTCACGACGCTCAGGGTGAGCAGTCTGTTCGTCCCGGGGACGTGTTTCAGGTCAATGTGGCCGAAGCCATGGCGCAGGCGGCGGAAGCAGGGCTGGGGGTCTGCCTGCTGCCGGACTACGTCGCCGTTGGCTCTTACAGGCGTGGCGCTCTGGTACGTTTGCTGCCCCACTATCGGCTGCATGAGAAGCGCATCTATGCGCTCTACCCTTCGCGAAGGTTTTTGGATGCCAAGGTCAAGACGTGGGTCGAATTTCTTAAGCAGGAAATTCCCAAGACATTAGAGGGGCTCCAGGCCGTCGTGGATGACCCGACCCATTGGGCTTAAATAACAACATCCTGCACATGGAAAAGAATGCCGCGACAGTATCGGGGCATTCTTCCTGGTAAAGAAAGCGACTCAGTGATTACTTAATCCTTCATGTAATTAAGTGCTTCCCAACGTATCCAGCCGTCACCATCTTTACTGTATATATTGTCCAGCTTCTTAAGAAGTTCAGGGCGGCTCAGCACTTCTCTTGCAATGTGAGTGAGTCGGTCTTTGTCAGCATTACCGGTCAGCGTGCGATTAGATATCTCTTTGAGGGTGTCGATCTTAATTGAACTCGTCCAGTAATCATCCTTGAGCTTGTCAAAGTTCTTAAGCATTTCCTGGGCAACTTTCTTGTCCGACTTGGCGGAGAGTGGATTGCCGCCGTTCGCAGCAATTTCCGCATTCTCCCTATGAATCAAGCCGTCTTGCTTACCGGTTTCGCTATCTTGATCCAGCAGTTTATTCAAGTCAGGCCGGTTAAGGATTTCACGCGCCAGCATGATATTTTGATCGTCGGCATAGTTGCCGGTTAACTGATTATTGGCCATATTGCGTAGCATTTTCTGAGAAATAGTCCCCGGATTATTGGGGTCCTCGAACGCATCAAAATTGTTCCTCAGCGCTTGGGCGATTTCTCTGTCAGTTTTACCCGAAAATTGATTAGTACCAGAAAGAATGACCGTAGCATTATAAGCTTCGTGGAATTTTACCCCATTCCTTGGCCCCACTTTTATCGAGCCGAAATTCAAACTTCCCGCGCTCTGTTCCGATGCACGTGGGTGATGTTGAGGCGTGTCATCAAGCCCTGGTTTACGCGCTGCAGGCAGTGTCGCAGTAAAGACGGGGCCGAGAGAGAGCGTGTTAGACATAGCGAATCTCCAAACTATTTATGTGCATGACCGTCCTGCTGACATCACCTTCCCAGTCACAAGTGAAGGCGTTCTAAAGTAAGTCACAGGTATTGCGTGTGTGGCAGTCATGCCCTAATAAGTTCCAGAGGTCGCCCTGACCCCTCACAGCCAGCGCATTATAACGTTGGCTGCTCTGACACTAAGCGCTCGATAAAGTTGCTGCCTGGCTCATCAGAAACCTAACTTTTATTAAGTAAGATTTAGTTATCACGGTGTACAGCATTGAACGCCGATCGCGTAAAAAATTCAGGGCTTCACACCGATGGATGCAGCCAAAACGCTCCACCGGCATGCGTTCGAATGGTTTATCCCGGAAACAAATATGGGTTCAGCCCACTGCGCGCGAACCCTTGCTCTTCGATGTTGGCGTCGAGTATCAGTGACGCCAGATCATCGGCGAAGGTTTCCAGCTGTGTGTCCCGGTCCAGATACAACACCTTCAGGTAGCTGTGACAATCCATGCAACTTTCGGCTTTGATACTCGCCTCCTGGGTGTCCAGTGACCAATAGTCCAGTTTCCCCGTTTGCTCACAGTTGCTGCACTTGGCCCGTACCATGTGCCAGCGGCTTTCACATAAACGGCAATGCAAATACCGCAGGCCGCTTTGTGCGCCACCCAACACCACACTGGCGGATGGCTCGCTGTTACACACCGGGCAAAACTGGCGGTGCTCGCCATAGTCCGCGTGGCCACTGGCGGGCAATTGTGCCGCCAGTTGCGTCCAATACAACGACAGTGCCGCCCAGATAAACAACGCGCGAGCGCTGCCCACTTCGCCGTGGTGGCCGCTGAGCAGAGCGCTGGCCTGCTGTTCAAGTTGCTCAGGTGGCGTATCGCGCAATGCTGCAACCACCTCTTGGACGGCCACTGTCGCCAAGGGTAATTGATCGAGTAACGCCCCCAACGCCTGTTGCCAGTAGCTGTCGCGCTGCATGCTCACGTAATCCAGTGGCGCCAGTGGCTGGCCTATTCGCGCCGCCGCGCGCTCGGCCAGATTGCGCGGTAATGGCTGCTGTTCCAACACCCGCTGCTGAGCCTGTACCAGACTGGCCACGAAGTTCAGGTAATCGCCCATCGGATGATCGATGGCCAACGCCTGCAACCGTTCGGCACGCCGCGTGTAGTGCTGCTTGAGGGTGGGTAACAACAACGGCGTTATCCGGCCAATGCCGCCGGTAGGTGTCTCTATCGGCGTGAGCTTAATGCTGCTCATTGATTGTCCTTCTTGGTATTGATCTGTTTGAACCAGCGGTCGTGGTGGGTTTTGGCCCATTTTCGCGAAACGTAACCGGTGACCATGCCGCCAATCGAGCCTTTGACCCAGAACCCCATGTAAGCGTGACCGATAATCAACAGGATCAGGCAGATGCCCGTCAGCGAGTGCATCAACGCCCCGACGCGAATCACGGGAATGGGGAAAAACGGTGCGAAATACGGGCGCCAGATCAGCACACCACTGATTAGCAGCAGGCTAATCAGCCCCATGATTCCCCAGAACAACAGCTTTTGCCCGGCGTTGTATTTACCCACCTGCAACGCTTTGTTGTGACGCCCCATCAGCACGTCTTTAACGTTGGCAAACCACAGACGATCTTCGGGTTCAGGCAAGTTGTATTTGACCAGGCGCACAAATAAAAACATCAAGGCCAAAAACACTACGACGCCCAAAAACGGATGCAGAATGCGCGCCAGTTGCGGCGTTCCCAGCACGTTGCTCAGCCAACTCATGGAGGGGAAGAACCACGACAACCCGGTTAACGCCACCAACATGAAGCAGATCACCATCACCCAATGGCAAATCCGCTCCGCGAACGGGGTGCGCAAGATCATGTCTTTATGCTTCATGAGTGCTTCTCCTGATCCTGGTGTGCCGCGCCCTCTTCGCGTTCAACTTCATCGTCGGCGTCATCGGTGGTGAGTGGACCAACCCCGATGTAATGGAACAGTGTTCCGGCCAGGGTCGCAAAAAACGCCACAGCCGCTACCGGTTTAAGCCAGCCCTTCCACCCTTCAACCACATGACTGATACGCGGATCGGCTGGCAGGTTGTGGTACAGCTGCGGTTTGTCAGCGTGTTGCAACACATACATCACGTGGGTGCCGCCGACTCCTTGCGGGTCGTATACCCCCGCATTCGCAAAACCCCGGGTGTTGAGTTCTGCCACCCGCTCATTGCCCAGGTGCTTCATGTCGGCCTTGCTGCCAAAGTTGATGGCACCGGTGGGGCAGGTTTTAACGCACGCAGGCTCTTGCCCCACGCTCACCCGATCAATGCACAGCGTGCATTTGTAAGCTTTGTTGTCTTTTTTACTGATGCGCGGCACGTCAAAGGGGCAGCCGGCAATGCAATAGCCGCAACCAATGCAGTGGTCGGAGCGGAAATCGACGATACCGTTGGCGTATTGCACAATCGCCCCTGGCGCCGGGCAGGCTTTGAGACAGCCGGGGTCGGCGCAGTGCATGCAGCCGTCCTTGCGGATCAGCCATTCGAGCTTGCCGCTTTCATCCTCAACCTCGTCAAACCGCATCAGGGTCCAGGTTTCAGCCGACAAGTCTGCCGGGTTGTCGTACACGCCGACGTTATGCCCCACCTCGTCACGCAGGTCGTTCCATTCCCCGCACGCCACCTGACAGGCTTTGCAGCCGATGCAAATGGTCACGTCGATGAGTTTGGCCACTTGCACTTCGCTGTCACGCACTTGAGGTGCAGGCGTCAGGCTATTGGTCGCAGAGCGCTTGATAATGTCTTGGGATTGCATGGACATGAGCTTTCTCCCTTACGCCTTTTCCACGTTGACAAGGAAAGCCTTGTACTCAGGCGTCTGCGCGTTGGCGTCGCCGATGGCCGGGGTCAGGGTGTTGGCCAAATACCCTTTACGGGTTTCACCTTCATAGCCCCAGTGGCAAGGAATGCCGATGGTATCGACCTCTTGTCCGCCCACTTGCAGCGTACGTATGCGTTTGGTCACCACCGCTTTGGCCTTGATGTAGCCGCGTTTGGTGCTGACCTTGACCCAATCGCCCTGGACGATGCCTTTTTTCTTCGCCAGGTTTTCACCGATCTCGATGAATTGCTCGGGCTGCAACACTGCGTTGATCCGTGAGTGTTTGGTCCAGTGACGAAACAGCTCAGTGATCGAATAGGTGGTGGCGACGTAAGGGAATTCTGCCGCAGTGCCCAGGCGGGCCTGGTCGTAAGGAAAAATACGCACGGTCGGGTTGTAAACCATGCTCGGGTGCAAGGGATTACGCCCCGTAGGCGATTCTGTTGGTTCGTAGTGCTCGGGGAACGGGCCGTCGACCAACGCATCGATGGCGTACAAGCGCCCGACGCCTTCGGGCAGCATGATAAAGGGGTTGGCCTTGCTGCCTGGCGGCATCGTCGCCGGGAAGTCGGGCACATCAATGCCGGTCCAGCGCTGGCCGTTCCACTCGATAACCACTCGCTGCGGGTCCCACGCCTTGCCTTGTAGATCAGCCGAGGCGCGGTTGTACAAAATGCGCCGATTTTGTGGCCAGGCCCAGGCCCATCCCAGGGTACTGCCCAAGCCTGACGGGTCTGCGTTATCGCGGCGTGCCATCTGGTTGCCCTGCGGGGTCCAGGAGCCGGCAAAGATCCAGTTAAAACTGGCGGTGCTGCCGTCATCACGCAGTTGCGAGAAGTCGCTGAGCAATTCGCCTTTGCGCACCGTGATGTTGCCTTGCGCGTCTTTCAAGTCCTCCAGGGCAAAACCGTTGGCCTCTTGCGCCACCTCTTCAGGGGTCGGGTCCAGCGGGTCGCGGTAGTTCCAGGCCATGTTCAGCAGTGGCGCGGGGTTGGCACCGCCTTCCTGTTCGTACATTTGGCGCAACTTGACGAACAGGTGACCTAGAATCTTGCCGTCGTGCCATGCCTCGTTCGGCGGCGCCGCACCAGCCCAGTGCCATTGCAGCCAGCGACCCGAGTTGACGATGGAGCCGTTTTCTTCGGCAAAGCACGAAGACGGCAAGCGGAAGACTTCCGTCTTAATGCTGGCCGTATCAACGTCGTTCTGGTCGCCGTAGTTTTTCCAGAAGCTGGAGGTTTCGGTCACCAGCGGGTCGATGATCACCAGATACTTGAGTTTGGCCAATGCCGCGCTGGCCTTGTTTTTGTCCGGAAAGGCCGCTATCGGGTTGAAACCCTGGGCGATGTAACCATTGACTTCGCCGTCATGCATCATTTCCAGATAACGCAGCACGTCGTAGCTTTTGTCCCACTTGGGCAGCCAGTCAAAGCCCCAGTCGTTGGCCGCCGTCGCGTTATCACCCCAGAACGTTTTCATCATGCTGGTGAAAAATTTCGGCGTGTTTTGGTAGTAGTTGACCTGCTCCGGTAGCAGCGCCTTGGGCGTGGTTTGCTTGAGGTAAGTGGCCAGGTTGGTTTGTTGATCGCTGGGCAAGTTCATGTAACCCGGCAAGCGCAGCGACAGCAGCCCGATGTCGGTGTAGCCCTGAATATTGGAGTGCCCGCGCAAAGCGTTGACCCCGCCACCCGCCATGCCGATGTTGCCGAGCAGCAGCTGGATCATCCCGGCGCCGCGAATCATTTGCACGCCGCTGGAGTGATGGGTCCAGCCCAGCGCATACAGGAACGTAGTAGTGCGATTTGGCGCGCTGGTTTCGCCAATGATGCGGCAGATTTCCAGAAAGTCTTCTTTTGGCGTGCCGCAGATGTCGGTCACCACCTCGGGTGTGTAACGGCTGACGTGCTGTTTGAGCAGGTTCCAGACACAGCGGGGGTGGCTATAGGTTTCATCGCGTTTGGCAAAACCGTCGGCGTCGAGTTCGTACATCCATTCGCTGCGTTCGTACTGCTTCTTGGCAGGGTCAAAGCCGCTGAACAGGCCCTCCTCGAAGGTGTAGCTGTCGCGCACGATCAGCGGCGCGTTGGTGTAGGCGCGCACGTATTCATGATGGATACGGTCGTGGGTGATCAGGTAATGGATCATGCCCATCAGGAAAGCGATGTCGGAACCGGCGCGAATCGGCGAGTAAATGTCAGCCACGGCCGCACTGCGGTTGAAGCGCGGGTCGACGACGATGACCTTGGCGCCATTGCGGATCTTGGCTTCGACCACCCACTTGAAACCTACCGGGTGCGCTTCAGCCGGGTTACCGCCCATGATCAACACCACGTTGGCGTTCTTGATGTCGACCCAATTGTTGGTCATGGCGCCCCGGCCCAACGTTGGCGCAAGTGCCGATACCGTCGGGGCGTGACACAGCCGTGCCTGGCAGTCGATGCCCAGCATGCCCAAAGCACGGGTAAAACGCTGATCCAGAAAACCGGTTTCATTACTGGCTGCCGACGAGCACAGCATGCCCGTGGTCAGCCAGCGGTTAACCGTCACGCCGTCAGCATTCTTCTCAATGAAGTTGGCATCGCGGTCATCTTTCATTAACCGGGTGATGCGTGTGATCGCCTCGTCCCAACTGATGCGTTGCCACTCGTTGGAGCCGGGGGCGCGGTACTCAGGGTATTTAAGCCGCTGCTCGCTGTAGATGAAGTCAATCAGGCCCGCGCCTTTTGGGCACAACGAGCCACGGCTGACCGGGTGATCCGGGTCGCCTTCAATATGAAAAATTCGCGCTTTAGCGTTTTTGGCACCGTCGCCCAGGCTGTACATCAAAATCCCGCAACCCACCGAACAATAGGTGCAGTTGTTGCGGGTTTCTTTGGCGCGCAGCAATTTGTATTGGCGGGAGGGATCTGCCTGGGCAAGTCCGGGGGCAAAACCGAGTGATGCTACCGTGGCCGTGGCAACACCGGCCGTACAAAGTTTGACGAACTGTCTTCTGCCGACGTCCATAAATCTCCTCAACATCCGTGCGCTATGCCGGATACAGAGTCGCTCCTGTCTCACGGTGACAGGATACGCTCAGGCTTTTTTATCTAATGACCATAGCCAACTTCCGCTCGCACGCGAGGAAAAATCAACCCCAAGTAATATGACAAAAAGCGCTGAAACGATATTGATGGACGTCAAGGAAGGTGCAATGAGCGGCAAACGGTGTGAGCACCGCCGCCGCCAGGAGGGCTTAGATGCCTTGCAGGGCAAGGTCCATAGCAAAGTAGGTGAGGATCATGTCAGCGCCTGCGCGCTTGATCGAGCCCAGGCTTTCACGCACCACACGGGCTTCATCAATAGCCCCCGCCTGAGCGCCGAACTTGATCATCGCGTACTCACCGCTGACCTGATAGGCCGCCAAAGGCAAGCGCGAGGCTTCGCGGATGTCGCGAATGATGTCCAGGTAGGCGCCGGCGGGCTTGACCATCAACACGTCTGCGCCTTCCTGCTCGTCCAGCAGCGACTCACGAATCGCTTCGCGGCGATTCATCGGGTTCATCTGGTAAGACTTACGGTCACCTTTGAGTGCGCTGCCACCGGCTTCGCGGAACGGGCCATAGAGGGCCGAGGCGAATTTGGTCGAGTACGCCATGATCGAGGTGTCGAGAAAACCGGCGCCGTCCAGCGCACTGCGAATCGCCTGCACCTGTCCGTCCATCGCCGCCGAGGGCGAGATGAAGTCCGCGCCCGCCGCAGCAGCGGCCACGGCTTGTTTGCCCAGATTGATCAGCGTTGCATCGTTGTCCACGCCGTGGTCGTGCATTACGCCGCAATGACCGTGGGAGGTGTACTCGCAAAAACAGGTGTCACTCATGACCACCATGTCTGGCGCGGCATCTTTACTGATACGCACCATGCGCGACACCAGGCCGTCTTCACGCATGGCATCACTGCCGGTAGCGTCCAGATGATGGGAGACGCCAAACAACATCACCGACTTGAGGCCTGCGCGGGCGTAGCGCTCGATTTCGCCCGCCAGTTTCGATTCAGGAATGCGCATCACGCCCGGCATGCTGGTGATGGGCACAAAATCGTCGATTTCTTCTTCGACGAAGATCGGCAGCACCAAATCGCTCAGGCTGAATTCGGTTTCTTGAAACATGTCACGAAGGGTTTGTGAACGGCGCAGGCGGCGCGGGCGAACAGAAGGGAACTGGTTAGGCATCATGGTTCCTGAGGGCAGGTTCATAAGACAAGCGAGCCTTGGCCAAGGCTCAATGGCGCCACAAATACAGGATTGAAACAGCAAATGCAAAGCATGCGGCCCATTGCCGCAGCACACCCAGCCCGCCTTTGAGCCACCGCAAGCGCTGAGGGTTGGCGTGTTCTGCGTCAATCAGCGCAATGCGTGGAGGGTTGAACATTTCGTTAAAAAGCGTAGTATCGCCGCCCATGATTCTCGAACAGCTCAAAGCGCTGGGCAATGACACTCGCATGCAAATGATGGAGTGGCTTAAAGACCCGCTGACTAATTTCCCGCCGCAAGATCATGGAGATCCTGCCATCGGTGTGTGCGTGACGCATTTGCAGCACAAGGCAGGCTTGTCGCCGTCGACCGCTTCAGCGCACCTAGCCATTTTGCAAAGGGCCGGTTTTGTACTGACCACCCGCATTGGCAAGTGGACCTACTACCGACGCAACGAGCAGGCGATTAATGACTTTGCGGCTAGGCTGAAAATCGAGTTGTAATTTTTAACCATTCATTTCGTTATTTTGCGTAATTAGAAAATATGAGGAAGCCCCATGAGCAATAAAACCATCTTCGTCCAACCGGGTGGCGGCTATGACAACGTGGTTGTCGGCAGCAGTGACGTGCGCGAGCCTGCAAGTGACGAAATCACTGTGCGCTTGCATGCCAACTCGCTCAACTACCACGATTTTGCCGTGGTCAGTGGCATGTGGGCGCCGAGTGAAAAGCGCATTCCGATGGCCGACGGTGCCGGTGAAGTGATTGCAGTCGGTGCGCACGTGACCGAGTTCAAAGTGGGCGATGCGGTGGTCAGCACGTTCTTCCCCGAGTGGATTGATGGCACCCCGCTGGTTGAAGGCTTTGTCAGCGTGCCGGGTGACGGCATTGACGGCTATGCCCGTGAGAAAGTGACTGCCAAAGCCACCGCCTTCACCCTCGCGCCAACAGGTTATAGCCACGCCCAAGCTTCAACCCTGACCACTGCTGGCCTGACGGCCTGGCGTGCACTGATGGCCGACGATTCGCTCAAGCCCGGTGACACTGTGCTGGTACAAGGCACGGGCGGTGTTTCAATTTTCGCCCTGCAATTCGCCAAAATGGCCGGTGCTACCGTGATCGCCACCTCTTCGAGCGATGAAAAGCTGGAACGCCTCAAAGCACTGGGTGCCGACCACGTCATCAACTACCGCAAAGACACCCAATGGGGTGAAACGGCACGCGCCCTCACGGGGGGGCGTGGCGTGGATCACATTATTGAAGTGGGCGGTCCTGCGACCCTTGAGCAGTCGATGATCGCGATCCGGGTGGCCGGGCACATTTCCATCATCGGCATTTTGAGCGGCGTCAGCGGCGCAATGAACTTTGTGCCCGCCTTGATCAAACAAGTGCGCCTGCAAGGTGTATTGGTGGGCAGCCGTAGCCAGCAACAAGACATGATTCGTGCCATCAATGCCAACGGCATGCGCCCTGTGATTGATCGTCACTTCCCGCTGAGCGAGATTGTGCAAGCGTTCAAATATCAGGAAACCAACCAGCATTTCGGCAAAATCTGCCTCGATATCTAACCGCCACTCAGCCAGAGCGCGCATTCCCGGCGCGCCTCTGGCTTCATGTCTCAAAATGGTCCACCCAAGCGATGCCCGCAACAGGTGCGGTCCGCGCGATTAAATACTCGAGGGCTTAACGCCAACACAACGCCAAAATCAGCCATTAAATTAGAGCGAAGGCTCTAGGTCGGGCCTCTCAGCGATATTAATTGTCTGACAATATAGTAATTATTGTTGAGATCGATTATCATCCGCCGCTCGCGCAGCACCCTTCTACTTCAAATCAACCTCAAAAAAACGTCGCTGGGTGCTGTTTTAAGGGAATAACCTGAGGCGCTCATGCACCGCTTTACTTTTAGCAAATCTTTGATTTGCGCAACATTGGGGTTTGTCTGTCTGCCGACTTTTGCGGCATTTCAACCAGAGTCCGAAGCTGACCTGGCCAGCGAAATCGACAAGGCCTGCCACTTCAATAAAGACACCAGTACCGATTGCACCACCACCTATCGCTACACCCTCCTCACCAATAATGGTCGAGAGATGTTGTCGCGTATCGACTTCAGTTTTGCGGAAACCGACCAACTGGAGGTCATCAACGCACAATCGACCCAGCCCGGCGGCAAGCCCATTGCGTTAGCCGAATCGCAAATCGACACGCGCATGGCACCTAACCCGGATCAGGGTTTTTTACGCTCCAAGCAGACCTCGATTGCCTTTCCAAATTTGCGCATCGGCACTCAGATCACCTACACCCTGCGTGAACATACTGCCGCCAAGCCGCTGATGGACAACTTCCATTACGTCATGATGTTCGGTCCAAACGCTGTGCGCTCCGACCGTTTCAAAAGCACCTTCAGTGCCGAAAAGCCGATTGTGTGGCGCAGTGAGTTGATGGAGGACTTCACCTTCACCCCGTCTGCCGATAACAAAACGTTGGTCATTGAGCAAAAAAAGCCGCGTTTCGTGAATTACATCAATGAATCAGGCAACGCTTATATTCGCCACGTACCCCGGGTCGAACTGGGCAGTTCAACCCAGTTGCAAGACTATTTCGGTCAGTTCGCCAAGCGTTACAACGAAATCCTGGCCGCCCGCCTGCCTGCCAGTGCTGCCAAAGCGGTCTCGGGGCTTAAGGGATTGCCCCCAGAGCAACAAGTGGCTGGGCTGATGCAGTACCTGCACGATCACTATCGCTACATGGGCGACTGGCGTGCCACTGACCGTGGTTATGTGCCCTTTACCCTGAGCGAGATCGAGGACCGTGGCTACGGCGACTGCAAGGACCTCGCCGTATTGCTGACCGCCATGCTCAATGCCAGCGGCGTAAAGGCTGAAACCACCTGGGTCAGCCGTGGCACCAACACGCTCAGCCTGATGCTGCCAGGCACCAACGCACCTAACCATGCCATCGTCAGGGCGCAAGTCAACGGCCAGGTCTGGTGGCTCGACCCGACCAACCCTGTGTTTTTGCCGGGTCGCAGCATGCCCGACATTCAAGACCGCTGGGCGTTGGTTATCGATGCGCAGGGCAAGGTGCGCGAAGACCATATCCCCGAAGAGAAACCCGCGTTGAGCATGAACTTGAAAAAGTTCGAGCACTTCAATCGCGAGGGGCAGGCTCGCACCACGGCAACTGTCGAAATGAGCCAGATGACGCTGATGCAACTCAGCTATTTCGACACCACCTCGGGCGTGTCCGGTACCAACCTGGACCTGTGCAACAACTTTGGCAAAGAAGTCACGGACTGCAACATTACCCGTGAAAAAACCGGTTTCGTGGTGCCTGACCACTACCGGATCAACGCCACCCTGACCAATTTGCGTCCCCTTGAAAGCCTGTCAGGGCAACACGTGTACAAACCGGCCTTTATGGGTGAACGTTGGGACGGTTTGATGAACTACCGGCGCAACGGGCAATTGGCCGACTTGTACCTGGGCGATCCAGAAAAGCTGACCTATGACATCACGCTGTCTGGCGCCAAAGTGGGTAAAGAGATCAAAACGTGTACGGTGAACTCGCCATGGTTTGATGTCGAACTGAGCGGTAAACGCAGTAAAGGTGAGTACCGTTACCTGTACACCGTCACCCAAAAGCACAGTTGGCTGAGCCACGACGACATTATCAGCGCGCCGTTTGAAGCGATGCTCAAAGACGCACGAAACTGCAACGAGCAAATGCTGCAAGTGGTGCAACTCAACACCAAGGCCTGAAACCCTTGACGCTGAAATAAAAAAACCTGACCCCGGTAACGGGGTCAGGTTTTTTTTGCACGGGCGGTTTTACGCGATGGCCGCGTCTACCAGCACTTGAGCCTCTTCGACCAAACGGCTGAGGTGCGCATCACCGACAAAGCTCTCGGCATAAATTTTGTAGATGTCTTCGGTGCCTGACGGCCGCGCAGCGAACCAGCCGTTTTCGGTCATCACTTTAAGCCCGCCAATCGCCTGATTGTTACCGGGCGCATGGCTGAGGATTTGCGTGATGGCTTCACCGGCCAAGGTGGTGGATTTGACCTGCTGCGGCGACAACTTGCCAAGCAAGGCTTTTTGCTGCGGTGTGGCCTTGGCATCTACGCGGGTGGAATACGGCTGACCCAAGTCTTGCGTCATTTGCTGATACAGCTGTGAAGGGTCGCGCCCTGTTCGGGCGGTCATTTCAGCAGCCAGCAATGAAGGAATCAAACCGTCCTTGTCCGTCGACCATACCGTGCCGTCGAGACGCAAAAACGAGGCCCCGGCGCTTTCTTCCCCACCGAAGCCCAGCGAACCTTCAAACAAACCGTCGGCAAACCACTTGAACCCGACCGGTACTTCATACAAACGGCGCCCCAGGCGCGCGGCGACGCGGTCAATCAAGCCACTGCTGACCACGGTTTTACCGACGGCTGCGTCTGCACGCCATTGCGCACGGTTCTGGAACAGGTAGTCAATTGACACCGCCAAGTAGTTATTGGGCGCCAGCAGCCCGCCCGATGGCGTCACGATGCCATGACGGTCGTGGTCCGGGTCACACGCGAACGCCACGTCGAAACGATCTTTGAGCCCAATCAAGCCTTGCATGGCGTAGCTGGAGGACGGGTCCATACGGATACGGCCATCCCAGTCCACACACATAAAGCGGAAAGTTGGGTCGACTGCGGTGTTGACCACTTCCAGGTTCAGGCCGTAATGCTCACCGATGGCCGACCAGTAACGCACGCCCGCCCCGCCCAGCGGATCCACACCCAAACGCAAGTTCGCACCGCGCAGCGTGTCCATGTCGATGACATTTTTCAGGTCAGCAACGTAGGTGTTCAGGTAATCGTGGCGGTGTGTGGTGCTGGCTTTAAGCGCCTGTTCGTAACTGATGCGCTTGACGCCCGACAATTTAGCCGCCAGCAGTTCGTTGGCTTTAGCCTCAATCCACTTGGTCACATCGGTATCAGCAGGGCCGCCGTTGGGCGGGTTGTACTTGAAGCCGCCGCTTTCCGGCGGGTTGTGCGAAGGCGTAATGACCACCCCGTCAGCCAGCCCGCTTGTACGGCCCCGGTTATAGCAAATGATGGCGTGGGAAATGGCAGGGGTTGGCGTGTATTCGTCATGTGCAGCGATCATGGTTTCAACACCATTGGCGGCAAACACTTCCAGGGCGCTGGCCCCGGCAGGGGTCGACAACGCATGTGTGTCGATCCCGACAAACAACGGGCCGTTGATACCCTTGGACTGGCGGTAAAGGCAAATGGCCTGGCTGATGGCCAACACATGCCACTCATTAAAGCTCAAATCAAACGAGCTACCGCGGTGCCCGGACGTACCGAACGCGACACGCTGAGTAGCCATCGCTGCATCGGGTTGACCGGTGTAATAAGCGGTCACCAGTCGCGGAATATCGACCAGCAGGTTTGCTGGAGCCGGTTTGCCCGCAAGAGGACTGAGTGTCATGCAAAACCTCGGGAAATAAATGATTCGGAGGAAAAAACGCAGTTTACTGGCACTTCGACACTGGCGAGAAGCGATCTATCCCTTCAGCACCAAACTGAGCTCAATTTTATTGATTTAATGCTCTAGTTCGTGTGTTTTGAGCAGCATGCATTTGCAACACGTGCAGCCACATGGCACAACTATGGCACTTAGTTGCGTTTCGATGATCCAAATGGGCGCACATTTTAAGCTTTGAATTGAGGACACAACATGAAACCACTGGTCATCAGCGCGGCACTTTTGTTTTCGTTGAGCACGCTGTGCGGCGTTGCCAACGCCGCCAAACTGGAAGACGTGGCGCCTTACCCTAAAGCCGAAGCCGGGTTCAGCCGACAAGTCATTCACCTGCCGACGCAGAAAAACGAAGACGACTACAAAGTCCAGATCATTGCGGGCAAGACCCTGCAAGTCGACTGCAACAAACAGCGGTTGGGTGGCAAGCTCGAAGAGAAAACCCTCAAGGGTTGGGGCTATCCGATGTACCGCCTGAACAAAGTCAGCGGCCCTGCCAGTACGATGATGGCTTGCCCTGAAGGCAAAACCCATGCTGAATTTGTCCCGGTCGTTGGCGATGGTTTCATGCTGCGCTACAACAGCAAGCTGCCGATCGTGGTGTATGTACCCAAGGACATTGAAGTGCGCTACCGCATTTGGTCCGCCTCCAAGCAAGTCAAACAAGCCGTCGTTGAGTAACGTTGTGATCGACCTGCGCCTTATGGCGCAGGTCCATCGACACGCTTGATACCTACTGCAGCCCGACTTTATACAAGGCGCCGTTGTCTTCATCAGTCAGTACATAGAGGTAACCGTCCGGCCCTTGGCGCACATCGCGAATACGTGATTTCAATTCGCCTAAGAGGCGCTCTTCATGCACTACTTTGTCGCCATCGAGCTGTAATCGGATCACGTCTTTATCGGCCAGCGCGCCAATAAACAGAGTGTGCTGCCACGGTTTGAAACGCGCGGCATCATAAAACGCCATGCCACTGATGCCTGGCGATTTCTCCCACACATGATGCGGTATGACCGTTCCCTCGACCGTTTGCCCCTGGGCTTCGGGAATCGGTTTTGAGGAATAATCAATGCCGTGGGTTGCCTGCGGCCAGCCATAGTTCTTGCCGCGCTCAATCAGGTTGATCTCGTCACCGCCTTGCGGCCCGTGTTCATGGGTCCACAGCGTTCCCGTCCACGGATTCAAGGCGGCGCCCTGCGGGTTACGGTGCCCAAACGACCAGATTTCGGGCCGCACATTCTTTTGCCCGACAAATGGATTGTCATCCGGCACTCGCCCGTCAGCAAAGATACGGACCACTTTGCCCTGCAGTTTGTCGAGGTCTTGCGCCGTTGGGCGTTGGTTGTTCTCACCCAAGGTAATGAACAAATAGCCATCACGATCAAACACTAACCGCGAGCCAAAGTGGTTGCCCGTCGATAGCTTGGGTTGCTGACGAAAGATCACTTCAAAGTTACTGAGTTTGGTCAGGTTATCGGACAAGCGTCCCCGCCCGACCGCAGTGCCCGCTTTGCCGTCCTCGCCACCGCCCTCGGCATAGGACACATACACCAACCGATCCTTTTGGAAATTCGGCGACAACACCACATCCAGTAAACCGCCCTGCCCCTTGCCCCACACCTGAGGCACGCCTGAAACCGGCGCCGACAATTTGCCCTCGGGGCTGACCACCCGCAGGTTGCCCCCACGCTCTGTTATGAGCATGCCTTGCTTATTCGGTAAAAAAGCCAAGGCCCAAGGATGATTGAGGCCCTGCACCACCGTTTCGGCACTGACCGTGCCCAATTCAGAGTCGAAGGTCTGCGGGTTAGCCAACACCATCGTGCTCAGCAATGAGGTGGCACAGAGGGTTGCCAGCAAGGTTTTTCTTAACATCAGTCATTCCTTGTTTGATTTAGCGTTTATCGCGTGGTTGCAACGACGGCGCGGTGGGTTTGAGTGTCGGTGGCGGTGTCGTGGGCCGTGAGTAACCATTGCGGATCTGGCCATTTTCGAGCGAGGGGGTCGGCTGTATAGGCAACGTCGAAGGCCCTCGAACCGGCGGCACACTCGATGTGGTGCCTTGGCGGCTGTTGGGGTTGATGCGCCTGATGGTGTTGTCGGTGGGCGCGCTGCCCGTGGTCAGGCTGTTCTGAGCCAGCACCTGAGTGTCGGGTTCAACCGGGGCAAACGCGTGGGCCGTCAGGGCGAAATTTGCACACACCACTAAAAGACCGTACTTGATGCATTTCATCACGCTCTCCTTGAGTGAGTTGCCCTTGAGAGTTGGATTACGTTTGAGTCGACAGGTTCGTTTTAAAACGTGCACAGCCAATGCGCACTCACCGATATGTGACGTGATGTAACTAAGCTCACCAATAAGCATCTAGTTTCCTATATGAACAAGCTGTCACTTCTGACAGCTTACGTGGGCATTCCGATATGTTTATAACCAGTCCTAATGTGAACCTCTGCCTGAGTGGCTAGCCGTAAGAGTCCTCTGCCCAAGGCATCAGATCAGGATGATCAACATGACCAAACGACATGCCTCTCAACTGTTTGCGCTCTCTGTGCTGAGCCTCGCCTTGCACAATGCGCAGGCCGCGTGCAACTTCACGCCTACCGCGGGCAACGACAGTTTTATTTGCGACAGCGGCAGCGCCCCATCTTTGATTGATTTACAGGGCGACAACAGCCTGACGTTGCCGGCCAACAGCACAGGTAGCATCATCGGGCCTGTCAGGTTCGGCGCGGGCGCGGACCGCATCACCGTTCATGGCGGCCTGATCTCCGGGGCAGTAAGCCAAGGCGACGGTATTGATGACTTTGTGATGACAGGCGGGCAAATTCAGTCGCTGGCCCAAGGCGATGGTCGCGATACTTTCCTGATGACCGGCGGCACCATCGTGGGTGCCTTTGAAGACGGTGATGTAGCGAAAATGACCGGCGGCAGCATTGGCCGGGTCGACATGAAGCTCGACAACAATATTTTCGATATGTCTGGAGGCCAAATCCTGGGCAACCTGGTCACCGGGTTTGGCAAAGATACAATCATCGTTTCGTCTGGCAGCATCGGCGGCAATATCAGCGTCAGCGGTGGCGATGATGACGTCACGATCAGCGGCGGCTCGGTGGGCGGCCAAATCCTCATGAGTTTCGGCAATGACACCTTCACCTGGCGCGATGGCGGCACGATCAAAGGCGCCGTGCTGATGGGCGACGGTAACGACAGAGCATTACTGGCCAACCTGACTGAAAGCATTGTGTCATCCACCCCGCGCGTCGATGGCGGGCCAGGCACCGACACGTTGACCTTTGAAACCAGCCGCCCTGAAACCGGTGCGCGCTATATCAATTGGGAAAACATCAACCTGGGTAAAGACACTCGCCTGACACTTAACGACACGCTGGTTCTCGGCGACAGCGTGAGCGGTACAGGCGTCCTCACTATTGATGCCAGCAGCCGTGTCAATGCGGGCCAAGGCGTCATTTCGCCTTTAATCAACGGGCAAAAAGTCAGCGTGAATAATGCGGGGCTCATTGACCTCACCGCCAGCGGCGCTTCGACAGCTGATCGGTTGACCATCGTGGGTAATTATCAGGGCGACGGCGCGCGGCTGAACCTAAACAGTGTTTTGGCCGCCGACGATGCGGCGTCGGACCGGTTGGTTGTATCGAGCGGTCAAATCAGTGGCCTGACCGCCATCAATGTGACCAACATCGGCGGGACCGGCGCCCTCACGACGCAGAACGGGATCCAAGTGGTTGAAGCCAATCAAGGTGCCACCAGTAACGCGGGGGCCTTCACCCTCGGCCAACCACTCTCGGCAGGCGCCTACCAGTACTACTTGTTTAAAGGTGGCGTTACGGCGGGCAGTGAAAACAGCTGGTTCTTGCGCTCAACGGTTGCCACCCCGCCAGCGGTAACGCCTGTACCGGGAGAACCCGCGCCTGTCACCCCCGTGCAACCGCCTCCGATAGCGGCGGTCGGTACGCCTGCTCTGCCCGTCGCCGCCCCAGGGCAAAGCATTGTGCTGTATCGCCAGGAAGTGCCGCTGTATGCCGTCGTGCCTCCGGTTGCGGCACTGCTGGCCCAGACCACACTAGGCACCTTTCACGAACGTCAGGGTGAACAGAGTTTGTTGACCGAAACCGGCGCGCTGCCGGGCGGATGGGTACGGGCTTTTGGCAGCTCGGTGCGTCAAAGCTGGTCAGGTACGGTGGCACCCAGCTTCGATGGCTCGATCAGTGGTTATCAGGTGGGCCACGATATCTACGGTTTTACACACGCCAATGGTTATCGGCAGCGCGTCGGGTTATTCATCAGCCATGCACGTCTGGACGGCGATGTGCGCGGATTTAATGTGGGTTTCGAAGACAACAAGGCCGGCGATGTGCGACTCGACGGCGATAGCTTGGGCGCTTACTGGACCCTGATCAGCCCGCAATCGGCTTACCTGGATATTGTTGCGATGGGCACGCGTTATGACGGTCGCAGCCGGTCAGAACGCGGCGTCAAGCTGGACCTGGACGGGCATGCCGCCAGCGTGTCCGCAGAAGCGGGCTATCCGGTCGCGCTGTCGACGCACTGGCACATTGAGCCTCAACTGCAACTCATAGGCCAGCGCGTCTCAATGGACACGGCCAATGACGGCATCTCTCGCGTTGGTTTTGACACTCAGGATTATTTGAAAGGTCGCGCCGGGGCACGCCTCAAAGGCGCCTATACCGTGGGCGATGTCCCTGTAGAACCTTACGTGCGCGCTAACGTATGGCGCAGTTTCGGGGGGCGGCACGCCACCCGTTTCGATGGGCAACAAGCGCTTAAGACCGATCACAGTGCCAGCACTATGGACATGGGCGCAGGCATTGTCGCTCACCTCAACCCCAGCATCAGCGTGTATGCCAGCACCGACTACAGCACCAACATCGACAGTCGCAATCAAGAGGCTATCAGTGGTTCGCTGGGTTTACGGATGAGTTGGTGATTCAACGTGTGCGTAGTCTTCGGGGCCAATTTCAATCACTGTCGATTGTTTGGCTTCGTCGAGCAGTGCCTGGCGACAGACTTGGTAGCAATCTTCGACGTGGTCGTTGCCGACCATCTTCATCACCCCAAAACTGATGGTGGCGGCCACGGCCTGCCCTACCAAGGGAATGAAACGGGTAATGGATTTGGTCGCGACCTTGACCCCCATCTTGCGCAACAAGGACATCACCAGGGTACGGCTGACGAACTTGCCAATAATCTCGCTGCCAATGCCCGAGGCAGCGACCACGATCAAGCGCTTGGAGCGGGTATCCAACTGCTCGATCTGTTGAGGCGTCAGTCCGAATTTGCTGTTAATGGCTGGCAACATCTCAACCAGCAAGGCCACATCCGTGCCGATGTCCAGTCCGGGGATCGGAACGGCGGCCGCCCCTGCGGAGACCGCAGAACGCCGGGTGACCATGGATTTGCACTCGTCCCGAATGCGATCAAGTTCGGCCAATGATCTGATTAACATGAAATTCCCCTGACAAATAAAGACATAACGCGAGCAGTCTACTACGGCCTGAAGCGGCCCAAACACGGCTGCAAGGATGTAGAGCGTCAGCAGACAGAGAAATTCAACGAAATATCAACCAGAGCGACAGGGTGGAAGGCTGCAAAGGGGCAAAAATGCCTGCACTCGCAACAAGTGCAGGCGTGGAACGTTAAACGTCTTTTTTGACTTTGGCCCACTCTTCTTTGAGTTTTTGCACGAAGCTGGCTTTTTTATCTTTCTCGCAGGCCGTCACCACCAGTGGCGTGATTTTTTCTACACCCGCCACGTCCAGCACCGCATCTTCAACTTTGCCAGACTTGTTCACCGCCTCGCCCAAACCCACTGCGGTAGGTCGAAAACTCTCATCTACGGCAAGAAAACTCTCACAGGTCCATGCAGAAACAGGCTGCTTGGCATCCGCGGCCTGAGCCAGTGTCGAGAGTGCAAACAAACCGGCAGCGCCGACTAAAACAATGTGCTTTTTCATCTGAACATTTCCCTATTATCAAAGATGGCAATGACGTCACTTGCGCCGCAAGAAACATAGTTGCGCAGGCGGCGACTGTCAAAAAGAAAAGCGCAATAACTCATAAAACCAAACATCCTACGTCGCAATAAGGGCTGAATGTTCAATGCCGTCGCGGCAGACTTAATAATCGACCGACCACATTAACGCCGCCCGGTGCCTGACACTGTCTGGCACCGGCCTGCGCATAGGTCAACCCGCCTTTAACCAGGCAAGTACGGGATTATTTAGATCCGCTTACTGCTGCGTAAGTATCACTTTCATGGCTTTTTCCTGGGCGGCATTACTAAAGACTTCATAGGCTTGAAGAATATCGCCCAGCGCAAAACGGTGAGTAATCAATTTGCCCGCATCGACTTTCCCGGACTGTACGGTCTTCATCAACATCGGAGTGGTATTTGTATTGACCAGCCCGGTGGAAATATTAATATTTTGAATCCACAACTTCTCAAGGTGCAGTTCCACACTTTTACCATGCACCCCGACATTAGCAATATTGCCGCCGGGCGCAATCACCGACTGGCAGGTATCAAACGATGCGGGAATACCGACGGCCTCGATCGCAACGTCTACGCCCACACCGCCGGTCAATTCAAAAATACGTTCAACCGCGTTTTCGGTCTTGATGTCGATGACGTGGGTCGCACCGAAACGTGTGGCCACCTCGAGCCGATTGCTGTCGCCGTCGACCATGATCAACTGGCCCGGGGAATAAAACTGCGCGGTTAACAGCGCGGCCATGCCCACTGGCCCTGCTCCGACAATCACCACGCTGTCCCCTGGCTTGACCTTGCCTGCGAGCACCCCAATTTCAAAGCCGGTCGGCAAGATGTCACTCAGCATCACCAGCGCTTGCTCATCGGCCCCCTCAGGGACAGGGTACAAGCTGTTATCTGCATGGGGGATGCGTACATATTCGGCCTGCGTACCGTCAATCATGTGACCGAGAATCCAGCCGCCGTCAGCGCAATGGGAATACATCTGGCGCCGGCAGTTTGGACAACTGCCGCAGGAAGTTACACAGGAAATCAGAACGTGGTCGCCGGGTTTGAAATTACGGATGGCTGGCCCCACGGCTTCTACTATCCCGACCCCTTCGTGGCCCAGTACCCGGCCCGGCGTGACCGCAGGCACGTCACCTTTGAGGATGTGCAGGTCGGTGCCGCAAATGGTGGTGTGCAGAATTCGCACAATGGCGTCGGTGGGCTTGTCGATAACGGGTTTGGGGATGTCGGCCCATGCTTTTTGACCGGGCCCCTGATAAGTGAGCGCTTTCATGGTGGCTTTCCTTTATCCGATTAGAAGTCTGTCGTGTCCGTCATCGCTTGCAGGATGACGGGCAGCTCAAAAGTCATGCGGTCCAGTAAAGCAGTCTTCGGTTTAAATGCCCTTGCCACAGGTCAAATAAGCGCCTTTGGCCCTGCGAGGCGTCACAGCCGGGGCGAAACCGAGTAGTCCGTTTCACCTCTGGCATCTGAACGCAGCTCGACTTTATAAGACTTGGACGTGCCACAACCTGTGACGTCCCAGGTTTCAGTGGCCCGGTCGACAGCCCCTGAGGGTTGCTGACTGATGGCGGCAATAGTCGTAGTGACGGTGTCAATAGAGCCGCATTGAGTCATGGCCGAGAACATTAACTTGACGCTTTTCATCACATCCTTGCGCAACACTGGGTCGGTGACCGATTGGCCCTTGAATTGAGGGTTGTGGGCGCAGCCCGACAATGCGGCAAACAAAAAAGCACAGCCCAAGACTGCAATGCGGTGTTTGATCTGCATGTTCACTCCTTGAAACGGCTCCATGCCGCGGGGCAAGCAATAGCACACATCGGCATCAAAGTGCCTGCATGCTGAACTTTTAGATCAGGCGCAAGCTCTGAATTGGCCATCGCGTCAAACCACAGAGGTCATCATGCAGCCCTTGGCTCTCAGTCAGATCACTACGTCCCCGCTTACTCTGGAACAAGACTTGCTGCTCTGCCTGAGATTGGGTTGCGCGCTGGAAATTGCTGAAAAGAAACTGTCTGACGATTCAGGACGCGCGCGCGAACAGCTGGAGCAGATCAAGGAAAGTGGCGTACGCATTACCTCAATACAGCCACGTACATTGACCATTTTTCCGTCTGCCTCGGCGCCCCAGCCGAGCAACCCCCAGGTCCGGCTTGAGCAATTGATGATGTCAGTGGAGCGCTTCAGTTCCTTTTGGCCAGGGCTGCCCCTGATCACCAACACCGGTGCTGACAGCAACGGCAATGAAGCCCGGGTGTGGGACGGTTGCGTTGAGCATTATCAAACATTGGCCGTGCATGCCGAGCGCCAAGGCATGCGTATCGCGCTCGAAGCACTGGGTCCGTCGTTGATGAACCGTAACTCGGTGCTGTTCACCTTCAGTCAGGCACACGCGATGGCAAATGCGGTCGACCACCCGCACTTCGGCCTTTGCCTGGACTTGTACAACAGTTGGCAGGATGCAGCACTGCTTACGAGCATCAGCGCGCACAAGCTGTTTATTGTGCAGTTGGCTGACTGGCGCAGACCTCGTTCATTGCATGATCGTCGCGCGCTGGGTGACGGGGAAATCCCCTTTAGAGACCTGCTGGGCGCACTGGCAGCGAGCGGTTACGCCGGTGATTATGTGCTGGAGATTTTTTCTGAATCGGTTGACGACTCGCTGTGGCAAGACGCCCCCACCCTCATCCAGGCCGTTGAGCACAGCATCGCGGCGTTCAATGAGTGGTCACTGCATGGGCAATGTCGCATCGGCTGATGCTTTAAGAATCATCTGATTCTTTGTCCGCTTGTCCTTGCGCACACTGGGTTCAAAAGAGGCTGGTATTTTTTACTGGCATCCCGATTTGTAACAACTTTATACTTAGCAAGCTAATCATCTAGTCCAAGACTCTTCCTACGCGAGACCCCCACGCATGACTGCAAAAAAGCGCGCGCGCGCTTCCACATTTATTTCCATTGGATTGGGCATTGTCATTGCCTTGCTCGGCATTGCACTGGCAGCCGGAGGCATCCAATTGGTGACACTGGGCGGCTCCTGGTATTTCCTCTGCGCCGGTGCCGCCATGTTTGTATCCGGCGGCCTGATTGCTTTGCGCAAACCCGTCGGCGCCTGGCTGTATGGCCTGTTTCTTGTGGCTAGCCTGGTATGGGCGGTGGCTGATGCAGGCTTGCACTTCTGGCCCCTGTTTTCGCGCCTGTTCATGTTCAGTGCCATCGGCCTTGTCGTGTTGCTGATCTATCCGCAGCTAATCCGCGCTGCCGGGCGCACACCCGGTCACCGCGCTTATGCAATCGCCGGGGCACTGGCTGTATTGCTGGTGGTGGCTGCTGGCAATATGTTCGTCGCGCATCCAAGTGTTTCCCCGACCGGCAATGGCCCAGGGTTGACTGCAGTCGATCCTGGCCACGAGCAGAAGGATTGGAGCCACTACGGTAATACCGAAGGTGGCAGCCGCTTCGCGGCGCTGGACCAAATCAACCGTGACAACGTTAATCAACTTAAAGTGGCGTGGACCTATCACACCGGTGACGTGGCCATCAGCGACGGTAACGGTGCAGAAGACCAACTGACGCCCCTGCAAGTGGGCAACAAAGTGTTTATCTGCACGCCTCACAACAACCTGATCGCACTCGATGCCGACACGGGTAAAGAATTGTGGAAAAACCAGATCAACGCTCAATCAGCGGTGTGGCAACGTTGCCGCGGCATGGCCTACTTCGATGCCACCGCACCGATCGCCCAGCCGACACAAGCCAACAGCTCGCCGATTATGGCTGCCACCGTACCGGCCGGGTCCAACTGCCAGCGTCGCTTACTGACCAACACCATTGATGCGCGCCTGATTGCTGTTGACGCCGACACCGGCGAATTCTGCCAAGGCTTTGGCAACAAGGGTCAGGTGGATCTCAAAGCCGGTCTGGGCAACGTGCCAGACTCGTATTACCAATTGTCTTCCGCGCCGCTGATGGCCGGTACGACCGTGGTAGTGGGCGGTCGGGTCGCTGACAACGTTCAGACCGACATGCCGGGTGGTGTGATTCGCGGCTTTGACGTCATCAGCGGGAACATGCGCTGGGCGTTCGATCCGGGCAACCCTGATGACAAGCAGGCACCCGCTTCGGGCAGCACCTATGTGCGCAGCACGCCGAACAGCTGGGCACCGATGTCCTACGATCCACAGATGAACACGCTGTTTCTGCCAATGGGCAGCTCGTCTACTGATATCTATGGGGTTGAACGCACCGCACTGAACCACAAATACGGTGCTTCGATCCTGGCGCTGGACGCGACGACAGGCGATGAGAAGTGGGTCTACCAGACGGTGCATAACGACCTCTGGGATTTTGACCTGCCTATGCAGCCCAGCCTGATTGATTTCGATAGAGCCGACGGCAGCACAGTACCTGCTGTGGTAATCGGCACCAAAGCGGGCCAGATCTACGTCCTTGATCGCAAGACCGGCCAGCCATTGACCGACGTCAAAGAAGTCCCGGTCAAGGCCGCCGACATCCCGAACGAGCCATACTCCCCTACCCAGCCTTTGTCCGTGGGTATGCCGCAAATCGGCGCACAACACCTGACTGAATCCGACATGTGGGGGGCTACACCGTTTGACCAATTGCTGTGCCGCATCGACTTCAAAAAAATGCGCTACGACGGTCTGTACACAGCGCCGGGCACCGATGTGTCGCTGAGTTTTCCTGGCTCATTGGGCGGCATGAACTGGGGCAGTATCTCGACAGACCCGGTTCACGGTTTCATTTTCATCAACGACATGCGTCTGGGTTTGTGGAGCCAAATGGTTCCACAGGCAAAAGATGCCAAAGCTTCTAGCGGCGGTGAAGCGCTTAACACCGGCATGGGCGCAGTGCCGCTCAAAGGCACGCCGTATGCGGTCAATAAAAACCGTTTCTTGTCCGTCGCGGGCATTCCATGCCAGGCACCGCCTTTTGGCACCCTGACCGCCATTGACATGAAAACGCAAAAGATCGCGTGGCAAGTGCCGGTCGGCACTGTTGAAGACACGGGGCCGATGGGCATCCGCATGCACTTGCCGATTCCTGTGGGTCTACCCACGCTGGGCGGCACCCTCTCGACTCAGGGCGGGCTGATTTTCATCGCGGGCACACAGGACTTCTACCTGCGGGCATTCAACAGCGGCAACGGTGATGAAATCTGGAAAGCACGCCTGCCCGTCGGCAGCCAAGGCGGCCCGATGACCTATGTTTCGCCGAAAACCGGCAAGCAGTACATCGTCATCACGGCTGGCGGTGCCCGACAGTCACCTGATCGTGGTGACTACGTCATGGCCTACGCATTGCCATAAGCCTCGGTTTGTTCCTCCACGCGGCGTCTTCGGGCGCCGCGTTCTGTTTAAGTGTTAGAAGGTTTTACATGAAGCACTCATTCTGCTCCCTTCCCCACCGCGCTCCGTTGATACCAGGTCTTCTGGTCGGACTCGCCTGCGCCATGACTCAATCTGCGTTTGCAGATGTGCCTGATAACGATACGGATGTGTTCTCACGCAAAACCCTCATCGGCAATTGGGGCGGCCTGCGTCATCAACTGGAAGATGACGGGCTCAAGTTCACTGGCGATTACACCGGCGAAACCGCCTATAACCTGCACGGCGGACTGCACCGCTCGGCCCGTTACTCGCAAAACATCAAGTTGGGCGTGCAGTTTGACCTCTCAAAACTGTATGGGCTGGACAACGCGGGCAAGGTGCAACTCACCCTCAATGACCGAAGAGGTAACAGCGCATCCGAAGACTTGGTAGGTAACCGCCTCCCCATCCAGGAAAACTACGGCGGGCTCTACACCCGTCTCACCGAGCTGAGCTACGAGCGCAGCCTGTTTACCCCGGCCCTGAACGTCAAGCTCGGCTACATGGCAATGGGCAATGACATCGGCGGCCTGGACAGCGGCATCCTGTGCAACTTCATGAACGCAGGTTTTTGCGGCCATCCGCTGAACATGTCAGGCGGCAGTGGCTGGACCAACTACCCCAATGCGCATCTGGGCGTTCGCATCAAATACGACCTCTCGCCCTCTTGGCAACTGCGAGTGGCGGCCTTCAACGTCGACCCAACCAGCAACGGCAACTCCAGCCGAGCCTGGCACGTGGGCCCCAAGCACACCACTGGCACTGTGGTGCCAATTGAGTTGGTGTACAAACAACAAAGCGATCTGCCTGGCGAATACAAACTGGGGTATTACTACGACAGCTCCGATGCCAAACGCATTGGCAGTGATAAAGAGGTAGCCGGCCGGGGTGGACACTACTTGCTGGTCGATCAGGCGGTGTGGAACTCAACCACTTCCAAAGGTCGCAGCGTGCATGTGTTTGGGCAGTATTCGGCAGCGAGCAGTGCTGCATCACCGTTTACCAAGTGGTGTGGCGTGGGTATGGTGCTGAACAAGCCATTCGCGGCACGCCCGCACGACACCTTTGGCATCGGCTATGGTCGCGCAGTGCCCAACCCGCGCAGCCGCGACGTTCTGGAAAATGCTGCAATAGCCCACGGTGAGTTTGTACCCAACCTTGACTCGGGCGAACAATTGCTGGAAATCAGCTACGGCTATCAGGCTACACCCTGGCTGTTATTACGCCCGGATCTGCAATACATCATCGAGCCCGGTGCTTTCTCTGGCGAACAGATTCAAAACGCACTGGTGATGGGGCTGCAAGCAAAAGCAACGTTTTAAACAACAGCCAAGCGCGCCTGCGGGGGTGCCTGACGTCATGCCAGGCGCCACTGATAATGAGCAAGCATTCAAGCGGGTTGATTGCGACACAATTCGCTGCCGTCTTTGAGTGTGACGCACAATTCCCCACGCCAGAACTCTGCCAAAAACACTTCGTCGCGTTCAACACCCAACTCACTGAGTTCTGCAAACAGCCACTCGGCATCGTGCCCGATCGACTCCAACTGCGCGATTCGCGCCTCTGCGTTGTACATCACAACCACCGAGGGCATGTCTTTTTCATCGCAAATGATGGTCAGTTCACCGCCCGGTTCGATCTGCGCGTAATAAACCTGCTGAAAAGCGAGCCCGCCCTGAGCATGTAACTGAGAAGCCACCCGCAAGATATCAATCTTGTGTTTATTGCTAACCAGATTCTCAACCAAAAACTTGCCATCTTTAATGATCGGGATAGGGCTGCCAATGGCGAACCCGCGCAACACCTGAATATGTTTCGTTGCCGCGTTCAGCAAATAAATCAACAGCACACCCAGTAAGAGCACGGTCAGATATTGCCGAAAGGGGATCGTATCGCTGTAGATGACCCCACCGATGATACCGCCCAATATAAAGTTGCCGATCAGATCGATAGCGGTCATCTGAGACAGTTGCGTACGCCCCGACAGATACATATGGGTCGCAATGATCACAAACCCCGCGACAAATTTTGCCAATACCCACGCGTAATATTCCAAAGAAATACCCTCTGCCCTGCCTGTTCATCGAACCTATCGGCGCAGCCTGGATTATCAAGCTGACATTCGCGCGCTGCGGGCACAAAGCTAGCATGGTGTATGAAAAAAGACGTGTGCGAGATCGAAAAACCTTGACCTGGCTGACAGCCGCAATCCAGCTCAGTAAATGCCAGTTGCATAAGAGGATAAACCGCGCCGAATTTAGCAATCACTTCACTTGATGCGCCACGCAAATTTGCTACCGTTGTCCGGGTTGCTGGCTAGGGAGGGGGAATGATGGATGAGCATGAATGGATCGACTCTTATGAAATTAAACGACTCAGGCGCGTCGCCCAGCTGTGCCCGCCTCACGAAGCACAAGATGAAGCATTCGACAAAATAGTCGCGATGACATCTGCCTACTTCGATGCCCCCATTGCGTTGATCTCGATTGTCGAAGAACATCGCCAATGGTTTAAAGCGCATGTTGGACTTGACCGGCATGAAACGCCCAGAGACCAGTCATTTTGTGCGCACACCCTGACCGAGAACGGGCTGTTCGAGGTGCTTGACGCCACCCAAGACCCACGCTTCAAAGATAACGATCTCGTCGTAAGCAGCCCTAACATTCGTTATTACGCCAGCGCCCCGTTGATAACCTCTGATGGTTTCAACTTGGGCAGTCTTTGCATTATTGATACTCGGCCACGCCCGCCCATGAGCGAGCGGGCCGCCAGCATGCTCATGGATTTTGCTGAACTGACGATGCTGCGGATTTCGGGCGTGCGTTCGCGCAATTTTGTGGACCAACCTACGGGATTATTCAATAGACTTCGCTTCGAAGAAGACATTCGGCAAATCCTCTCCAACGATAAAACGTGCCACGTCTATTCAGTGGACGTGATCACGCCCCAGTTTCTCAATGATGTCGTCAAAGCCCTTGGGTACAATTTCGCCAACGACCTGGTGCTTGCCATCAAGGCTCGCTTGCAAGCGCTGCTTGCTCCCGGTTGCTTGCTCTATAAAGTGAGTCCCACGCGTTTTGGTTTTATTCTTTCAGAGCAGACGTCAATTGACACAGTGTGCCAAACAATCATTGAGGGTTTTAAAGCGCCTGTTGAATGCCGGAACATCCCTGTTCCATTGCAAATCGGGGTTGGCGTTCTCCCCATCGTCGATGCGGCTCAGAAAGACCAGGACTGGTTACGTCTGGTCGTGAGTGCCGCTGATTTTGCCAGAGACCAACATTCAGGATGGTCCCTCTACGAGCCTAAACTTGATGCCGCACAGCGCCGGGCTTTTATGCTCTTGAGTTCACTCCCGCAAGCGCTGTGCAGTGATAACCAGTTCAGTCTGGTGTATCACCCGAAGGTGAAACTGCCGGGTTGGTCCTGTGAAAGCGTTGAAGCACTGCTACGTTGGAATCACCCGATACTGGGAGCTGTCAGCCCAGCGGAGTTTATTCCACTGGCTGAAACAACAGCGTTGATGCAGTCGATCACTTTCTGGGTGTTAGAGGCCCTGGTTAAACAGGCTCGTGCGTGGGCTGACCAAGGCTTGGCACTGCGAATTGCAATGAACGTCACTGTCAGTGATTTCAAGGACTCCCGTCTTGTCGACAAAATACAACAGCTCATCAACAACCAGCGCCTAAACCCTCAAGCCATAGAACTTGAATTGACTGAAAGCATGCTTATATCCAAGCCGGGGTCAGTTGTGCGTGAGCTGATACGTGCCAGAAACCTTGGGGTAAAAATTGCCATTGATGACTTCGGTACGGGCTATAGCAATTGGGCTTACCTGCGACAACTTCCGGCACAGACAGTAAAACTCGACCAATCGCTTATATCCACACTCCAAAACAGCACGCAAGACAGACGTTTGGTGAAAACATTAATCGAGCTGGCCAAAGGACTGAATTACCAAGTGGTGGCCGAGGGTGTTGAAAACGAAGCAATATTGAGCCTCATCACTGAGTGGGGATGCTCGGAGGCTCAGGGGTTCTTGATAACCCAGCCACTGGATGCCCATGCACTTATGACGTGGTTTAGAGAGGGTGGATTTAAGCATTGAGGCGTGATTTGATGACCCGACATCATATTCCGTACATTGCCAATGGTACTTCGCTGCCTGTTCTGCTGTCAGGTGGCTATGCCAATGATATCGCCGAGTGTGTCGCCGTCCCGGCCGAATGAAGTGAAGCCGCAACCCAGTTCGCGCTGTTTGCGCGCCCGTTCGTTGTGTGTAGTTTTAAAGCGCACCAGACGGTCGAACAGATCCCAGCGCATTTGGCTTTGTTGGCCGTTGTGCCAGCAGTGAATATCAATCCGTACCGGCTGAGTTTTTAAAGAACGGTGTAGCGGTTCAACGGTTGACTGCGCCTTTCGGGCCACTGGCAATCAGTGCGGCACCACAGGCTGTTTTCATTCCGTCGAGTGCAACGGCAATGCCGTCAACGGAGTAAGTCGCGCTGCCCTCGGCAATGGGAAAAACCCCTTTGCACAACGGGCAACTGTCGTTGTGACCAACACCGGCAATCGATTTACCGTTGACGTCAGTCCGGGGGAAAGTTTCAAGCACGACACCACCATGGGTTGTGGCGTCGCCTAGGCGGATGATGTCTTTCATAGGGTAAGTCTGTGTATTACGTAATTGTATAGCGTGAACAAAATTGAAAGTAATGAATTAAATATAATCTGCAATCACAAGAACATGATTAGTTTGTGAT
>NZ_JYLF01000004.1 GCF_001043055.1 Pseudomonas weihenstephanensis | reverse complement strand
ATCCCGAACTCAGTAGTGAAACGATGCATCGCCGATGGTAGTGTGGGGTTTCCCCATGTGAGAGTAGGTCATCGTCAAGATTAAATTCCAGAATCCCTGTCTGCTCACGCAGATGGGGATTTTGTTTTTATAGAAGTACCAAGTTTTCACAGACACGTTATTCACTAACGGATCTGTCACAGAATTTCTTGACGACCATAGAGCATTGGAACCACCTGATCCCATCCCGAACTCAGCAGTGAAACGATGCATCGCCGATGGTAGTGTGGGGTTTCCCCATGTGAGAGTAGGTCATCGTCAAGATTGAATTCCAAAACCCCTGTTTGCTCACGCAGACAGGGGTTTTGTTTTTGAGCACGATAAATCTTAAGATTGCGGCCCTGGCCGCCCCACGCTCGGTTCCCGTCCTGCGTAACTCAATCGATTGCCAATGATGCGGCAACAATTCCCTGGCTCCGCCAGCCCGCTGCGTTGACAGTCGAGCCATTACCTCTTTCAAGTAGACATACAAATCCATCAGCGCTTCTGCGCGTCTTCCAACTCGCAACGAACCAGCGACGTACCAGTTCAGGGAATCCGTTCACGCCCCGATTGAGCCGCCTAAGCGCTGTGCAAACCGCACACAGCGCCCGCTCAGCATCCGCCCGCCAAAAACGTAACCTGCCTTGTGTTCTCGCTGAATGGCCGTGTGCGCCTGATTTTGAACACCAAGGATTTATCTTTCGTCGGATTAAACAAAATGCCATCACAAATGGCTAAGTTTTCCGAGGTTGGTGCCGACAGCCTCTTGAGCAATGCGTGCTTTAGTAGAGCTGCCGGAAAAAGGCTGCCTGCGCTGTTACACGGAATGTCACACCCGTACGCATCCCCACTCCTGGCATAAGAAGTCCCATGAAATGAATCTCAAGTTCAGCCATAAAATCCTTCTGGCCGCTTCAGGCGTCGTGGTTCTGGCGTTTGCGTTGTTCACGTTGTACAACGACTACCTGCAGCGAAACACCATCAAGCAAAACATCGAGTCGTCAGTGCAACAAGCTGGCAACCTGACTGCCAGCAGCGTTCAAAATTGGCTGACTGGGCGTATTCTGGTACTCGAAAGCCTCGCGCAAAATGTGGCGCATCAAGGCAGCCAGGCTGATTTGCCTGGGTTGGTTGATCAGCCCGCCTTCACGTCGAACTTTCAATTTACCTATGTGGGTCAGGCCAACGGCGTGTTTACCCAACGCCCAGACGCCAAGATGCCAGACGGTTACGATCCGCGTGAGCGGCCGTGGTACAAGCAAGGTGTCATTGCCGGTCAAACCATGCTGACACCGCCGTATATGGCAGCAGTCGGTGGTTTGATCGTGACCATCGCAATGCCAGTCAAAAAGAACGGTGAGTTGCTGGGTGTTGTCGGTGGCGATTTGAGCCTGGACAGCTTGGTAAAAATCATCAACTCGGTCGATTCAGGCGGTTTGGGCTACGCGTTCCTGGTCAGCGGTGACGGCCAGGTAATCGTGAGTCCTGAAAAAGATCAGGTTATGAAAAACCTGAAGGATATCTACCCGTCGAGTGCGCTACGCATTCAGAAAGGCATCCAGGAAGTGCGCCTCAATGGCTATGAGCGGATTATGTCCTTCACGCCTGTAACCGGTTTGCCTGCGGATTGGTATATCGGGCAATCGCTCGATAAAGAGAAAGCTTACGCACCGCTATCTAAATTCCGTACCTCTGCATTTATCGCGATGTTTATTGCGGTCGCCGTGATTGCTGTGCTGCTGAGTCTGTTGATTCAGTTCCTGATGCGTCCTTTGACTACGATGGGCCGCGCGATGCAGGACATTGCGCAAGGCGAAGGTGACCTGACCCGTCGCTTGGTGATTGAGAGCAAAGACGAGTTCGGCTTGCTGGCCAGCTCTTTCAACCAGTTTGTAGAGCGTATTCACGCATCGATTTCCGAAGTGTCTTCGGCAACCCGTCAGGTGCATGATTTGTCCCAGCGGGTGATGGCGTCGTCCAATGCTTCGATCCTGGGTTCGGATGAGCAAAGTGCGCGTACCAACAGCGTTGCTGCCGCCATCAACGAGTTAGGTGCTGCCACACAAGAAATCGCGCGCAACGCGGCCGATGCTTCGCAGCACGCCAGCGGCGCAAGTGAGCAAGCGGATGATGGGCGCCAGGTGGTTGAACAGACCATTCAGGCCATGACCGAGCTGTCGCAGAAAATTAGCTTGTCCTGCGCTCAGATCGAAACCCTGAATGCCAGCACCGACAACATTGGCCATATCCTGGACGTGATCAAAGGGATTTCCCAGCAAACCAACCTGTTGGCCCTCAATGCCGCCATTGAAGCCGCGCGTGCGGGTGAAGCGGGTCGTGGTTTCGCTGTTGTAGCGGATGAGGTGCGCAACCTTGCTCACCGCACTCAGGAGTCGGCAGAAGAGATCCATAAAATGATCACTTCGCTGCAAGTGGGCTCGCGAGAAGCGGTGACTACCATGAACGCCAGTCAGGTTTCCAGTGAAGAGAGCGTTGAGGTGGCCAACCAGGCCGGCGCCCGTTTGATCAGCGTGACTCAGCGTATCGAAGAAATTGACGGCATGAACCAGTCGGTCGCAGCCGCGACTGAAGAACAGACGGCTGTAGTTGAAACGCTCAACGTCGATATCAACCAGATCAACCTACTGAACCAGCAAGGTGTGGTTAATCTCAACGAAACGCTCAAAGATTGCGATGCTTTGTCGCAACAAGCCAGCCGCCTGAAGCAGTTGGTCGACAGCTTCAAAATCTGATTCAACGCGCGGTTAGTTATCCACAGCCCTGTCGTTTTAAACGTCAGGGCTGTTTTGTTTTTGGTTGCCCAGATACTGAGTGATTGCTTTAACAGCCCGGTGTAAATGAAGCTCCAGCTCTTTGACACACGCTTGCACCTCACGCCCGCGGGCCAGTTGCAACAGGGCGCGGTGATCATCCTGAGCCAGCGGTCCCAAGTTCATTTGTTGCAGGTTAAAACGCAAAAAGCGCTCTTCTTCCACCAAGCCAGCGTTCACTAACGCCAAGAGCTTCTTGTTGGGTGCTTTGTTGTAGAGCGCTTGGTGGAACAAACGATTGAGGGTACCCACTTTGCTCAAGTCTGTTTCGACTTCCAGCGCCTGGATATACGCTGCGGCGTCTGCAAAGTCCTGTTCATCCAATAAAGGCACTGACAAGCGCAGTGCCTCGGATTCCAACAATAAACGAAGTTGGTAAGACTCCAGCGAACTGTCCTCAATCAAGGGAGCTACCACCGCGCCTTTGTGCTGCTCCACGCGCAGTAAGCCTTGAGCTTCAAGCTGACGCAGTGCCTCGCGCACCGGCATGCGGCTCACACCAAACAACGTAGCCAGCGCCTCCTGTCGAATGGCAGTGCCACAGGGCAGGCGTCCATCAAGGATGGCGGTGCGCAAGGATTCTTCTATCACCGAACGGGCTTGATGAGCCGCAACCGGAGCGTGCACTTCGATACTGCTTAAGGGGTTTAGTTTGACGGCCACGTTGGCGCACCCATGGCTGATAACCAGCTGCTTATTTGGATCCAATTCAAAGTAGGTACAGACCGAATCCTTGTCAAACCTCGTTACAGCAAGTTTAACGCGACTACACTCCCAGTGATCGCAAGGTGCCATTGTCTTTTTTTGTTTGTGGGCTCACTTTGCACAGATTCTTCTTAGGTGCAGCTTGATGGAATACGCAGTTGGCTCGCCGGTTTAGCCTTCCTTTACCCTTGCGCTGGTTGTTAACAGCCTTGTTGCTGGCTGGCACCTTGCTGGGCGGCTTGCACGCTGATTGGGATTTTTCCGTGATCAGCCGCCGTGCCGAAACGCTTTACGGGCCCCTGGGCGAGGGCCGCAAACGGATTGATGCCTGGCAACAGTTATTAGCCACCCAAAAACAAATCCCAGAAGCTGAAAAGCTGCGGGTGGTTAACCAGTTCTTCAACGCACAGCTCAAATACCGCGAAGACATCGATTTGTGGCATCAGGAGGATTACTGGGCCACACCCATTCAAGCGCTCTGGAAAGGCGCGGGTGATTGTGAAGACTACGCGATCGCCAAGTATTTCAGCCTCCGGCACCTGGGTGTACCCAGTGAGAAGCTGCAAATCACGTACGTAAAAGCCCTGAGCCTGAACCGCGCGCACATGGTGCTCACCTACTACCCAAGCCCCAATGCCATGCCGCTGGTACTCGACAGTTTGATGGACGCCATCAAACCCGCCAACCAGCGCACTGACTTGTTACCGGTCTATTCTTTCAATGCACAAGGCCTCTGGCTACCGGGCGCCAATAACACCAAGAAAGTGGGCGACACCAAACGTTTGTCTCGCTGGCAGGATGTACTGAAAAAAATGCAGGCAGAAGGTTTTCCGATTGAGACGAGCCAATAACCTGGAGCAACCATGTCCCTGTTCAAACAACTGTTAATTGCGATCTGTTTGTTTCTGGTGATCGCCTTCAGTGGCAGCTTTATGGTCAGCCTTGAAAGCTCGCGTGCGCAATACGTCAACCAACTGCGCTCCCATGCTCAGGATGCTGCCACCGCATTGGCCGTGTCCTTGACCCCCAACATCGACGATCCCGCCATGACCGAATTAATGGTCAGCTCGATTTTCGACAGTGGTTACTACGCCAGCATTCGGGTGGTCGATGCAAAGGACGGCAAGGTCCTGGTCGAACGCAGCGCGACACCCAATAGCAGCCAGGTACCGTCATGGTTCGTCAACCTGATCGGTCTGGAACCGGCCGGCGGCGATGCCATTGTCAGTCGCGGTTGGGAGCAAGCTGCACGGGTAGAGGTGGTCAGCCATCCCATGTTTGCCCTCGCCAAGCTTTGGCAAAGTGCATTGGGCAGCCTGGCGTGGTTGCTGCTCTGCGGTGTTGTGAGCGCGATACTGGGTGCTTTGCTGCTGCGTCGTCAGCTCAAGCCGCTGGATTATATGGTTGAACAGTCTCAAGCCATTGCCCGGCGAGAGTTTCTCAGCCTGCCTGAACTGCCGCGCACTCCGGAACTGCGCCGCGTGGTGCAAGCCATGAACCAAATGGTCGAAAAACTCAAAGCCCTGTTCCAGGAGCAGGCCGAACGCAGCGAACGCCTGCGCATCGAGTCTTATCAGGACAAGCTGACCGGGCTGGCCAATCGACGTTATTTCGACATGCAGTTGCATGACCGCGTCGCGCATGGCGAGCGGGCCAGTTCGGGCTATCTGCTCATGATCCGGGTAAAAGATTTGGCTGGGCTCAATCAGCGCCTGGGCGGGCAACACACCGATCAGTTACTGCAAGCCGTTGCCCAGTTGTTAGTGCGCCAGTGCGCCAAATACCCCGAAACACACAACATGATCACCCGTGTGCGCGGGGGCGAATTTGCCGTATTGGCCCCCGGCCTGGTCCACGAAGAGGCCTTGCAACTGGCGCAGGCGCTGGAAACAGACTTTGTCAGCCTTCAGACCACAGGCGCCTCGGATCTGGCACCGATCGCCACCATTGGTGTTGTGTCTTATGTGGCCGGGGACACGCCACAAGCGGTGCTAGGGTTAGCCGATCAAGCGTTGGCACAAGCCGATGCTCATACCGAGCACTGTTGGGTCTGCATTGAACAAGGCGAAGGGCTGGCCGTGAGCGAGGATCATCACGCGTGGTACATCCTCCTGGAGAAGGCATTGAGCCAGCGCAGTTTTGAACTGTATTTCCAGCCGGTCGTGGCCGCTCAGAATCCCGCGATGGTGTTGCATTACAAAGTCATGTCGCGTTTGCTCGACGATGGCGGCCAAGCGATCCCTGCGGGGCGCTTTCTGCCTTGGTTGGAACGCTTTGGCTGGTCTGACCGGCTGGACAGCCTGATCTTTGACCGGGTACTTGAGCAAATGCGAGACCACGACCAGTCCTTGGCGTTGAACCTGTCGCCAACGTCTATGGCTGATCCGCAGTCGCTAGACCGACTGATGCACCTGCTGCATAAAAACCGTGACCTTGGCCCTCGGCTCACGCTGGAAATAGCCGAAGAACACATCCCGGAACAAGCGGTGCTGGAGCAGATCACCCGTCGTCTGCGTGAGTTGGGCTTTTCGTTGAGCCTGCAACGTTTTGGCGGTCGCTTCAGCATGATCGGCAACTTGGCGAGCCTGGGCCTCGCGTATTTGAAGATCGACAGCAGTTATATCCGCGCCATCGATCAGGAGCCCGACAAGCGTCTGTTTATCGAAGCGATTCAGCATGCCGCCCACAGTATTGATTTGCCGCTGATCGCTGAGCGTGTCGAGACAGAAGGTGAGTTGAAGGTTATCCGCGACATGGGTTTATGGGGCGTGCAAGGTCAACTGTTCGGCTCGCCCGCGCTCTGGAAGTAATGCCGGGTTAAATCAGCCCGCTTTCATCATCGGTAATTAAATGGTTCAGGCCATCGAGTGCTTCACGGGCTTGCGTGCGGTCCATCAACTTGGCTTGAGCCGCCGCCGGCAAGTCGGTGACACGAATGACCCCTTTTTGCGTGAGTACCTGAATCAGGTCGTCGAGTACCCGGATCATTTCCAGGTCACTGTGGCGCAGTTGCTGCAAACGCTTTTCAACGATCACATTGGTTTGCCACGCCAGTATTTCAGGGTGGTCAGCAGGCAGCGTTTCGCTGGCCCCTGCAAATTCAAGCGCATCAACCCGACTTAAAGCACCTTGGGCATCACGTTGCACGTAGAACATTGAACAGCCCCCCTCAAGGTCGCGACGAACACAATGATGTGAGCATAGGCCAACAATCGATTGGCGGCAGACTCCTCGTGCGAGGGCCCGCCTGACCCTGCTTTTAAAGGGGTTTGTGGCCTACGCTTGGCCGCATTACAACAGCCCATTACGCAGTTTCAACAGTTAGCAGGTGAAGGATGGGCGTACTTAGCAGTCACCATGTCAGCGAGCCTGTGCCTCGTATTTCGCAGCAGCCTCACGGTGTACTGGCCACATTGATTCGTCTGCCGTGGCTCTGGGCTATTTTGCTGCTCGCCTCGGCGGTGCGTTTTTATGGTTCTACCGCGTCTGCCATCTGGTGCGACGAAGGCTCCAGCCTGCTGTTGAGCCAATTCTCGCTGGCGGGTATCTGGCTCCATGCCGCCCGCGATGTGCACCCCCCACTCTTCGATGACACCCAGGCTCGTCTATATTTGACCTGTGATACGGGCGAATGCGGGCGCGAGCGTGGTCGGTCGCCATTGGAAGCCATAAATCATCTGTTAAAGAATTAATTTGTAACACTTGACTGAGACCGGCTCGCCGCGCAGTATTAATAGTTAGCAAACTAACATTGTGTGACACTTCTCTTGCCTGACACTCTTGATTCACTCCAAATGAGCCTCAGCACCGGGATGGTGGTCGCGACTCGCCATTGGCGTCGCGTGTGCCAAACCACGTTGATCAACTACGGTATTTCCGAAGCCTGCGCCATGCCGCTGCTGATCATCGGGCGTTTGGGTGAGGGCGTGCGGCAAGTGACCGTCGCCCATGCTGCGGGTATGGAAAGTCCGTCGCTGGTGCGCCTGCTCGATCAACTGTGCAAAGACGGCTATGTGCGCCGTTGCGAAGACGCCAGTGACCGACGCGCCAAGACCTTAAGCCTCACCGACACTGGCCGAGCGCTGGCGCAGGCGATTGAAGCGCAATTGGTGCAGTTGCGCCACGCTGCGCTGGCCGACATCTCGCTGGCCGACCAGCAAGCTGCGTTGCGGGTGATTAAAGCTTTCGAAGCAGCCGGTCAACTGACTGACGGAGCCGGCTCTTGAACGGTTTTTTCAGCAGCATGCCGCCGGCCCGCGACTGGTTTTACGGCGTACGTACTTTCGCCGCGTCGATGATTGCGCTGTACATCGCCCTACTCATGGAAATGCCGCGTCCGTATTGGGCGATGGCGACGGTTTATATCGTTTCCAGCCCCTTCGTGGGGCCAACCAGCTCCAAGGCCGTGTACCGCGCCCTCGGCACCTTGCTGGGTGCCGCGGCGGCCGTGTTCTTTGTGCCGTTGTTTGTGCAAACCCCGTTTTTGCTGGTGCTCGTGATTGCTCTGTGGACCGGCATCCTGTTGTTCCTGTCGCTGCACCTGCGCACCGCCAACAGTTACATCTTCATGCTGGCGGGCTACACCATGCCCATGATCGCTTTGCCCATCGTCGATAACCCGCTCAACGTTTTCGACATTGCCATCTCGCGTACCGAAGAAATCATGCTCGGCATCGTTTGCGCGGCCGTTGTGGGCAGCATGTTCTGGCCGCGCCGTTTGACCCCGGTATTTATCGATGCCGCAGGCAAGTGGTTGGGTGACGCTGCCAGCTACAGCAAACACTTTCTGGCCCGCGATGTAGAGCCGAACAAAGCCAGCGGCTTGCGCTCCTCGATGGTGGCTACGTTCAACACGCTTGAGTTGATGATTGGTCAGCTGCCCCACGAGGGCGCGCACCCGCAGACCGTGCGCAATACAAAAGAACTGCGTGGGCGAATGATCCACCTGCTGCCCGTGGTGGATGCCCTCGACGATGCGTTATACGCCCTCGAACGGCGCACCCCCGAGCTGGTGGAAAAAGTGACCCCGCTGCTCGACCACACACGTCAATGGCTAGACAGCACAAGCCAAGGGGCGCCCGTCGAGCACTGGAAAGCCCTGCGTCACGAACTTGAAGCGCTGCAACCTGGCGCGGCGGCGCTCGATGATCGCCGCCAACTGTTGTTGTCAAACGTGCTCTACCGCTTGGGCGAGTGGATCGATTTGTGGCAAGACTGCCGCAGCTTGCAACAAGCCATCGCCACCGGCGATCAAGAGGTCTGGCGCGCGGTGTATCGGCATTGGCGCCTGGGCCGCCTGACGCCGTTTCTGGACCGCGGCCTGATGCTCTATTCGGCGTTCTCCACCGTGACCGCCATTGTTGTGGCGTGCGTGTTGTGGATTTTGCTCGGTTGGACCGACGGCGCCAGTGCTGTGATTCTGGCGGCCGTCGCGTGCAGTTTTTTTGCCGCGATGGACGACCCGGCCCCGCAGATTTACCGGTTCTTTTTCTGGACCTCGCTGTCGGTGTTATTCGCCAGTTTGTATCTGTTCGTGATCCTGCCCAACCTGCATGATTTTCCGATGCTGGTGCTGGCGTTCGCGGTGCCCTTTATTTGTGTCGGCACGCTCACCGTGCAACCGCGCTTCTATCTGGGCACGTTGCTGACGATTGTGAACACCGCATCGTTTATCAGCATTCAAGGTGCCTACGACGCCGACTTCATGGTGTTCATGAACGCCAACCTGGCCGGCCCGATAGGCTTGTTGTTTGCGTTTGTGTGGACCCTCATCGCGCGGCCTTTTGGCGCTGAACTGGCGGCCAAACGCCTGACACGGTTTAGTTGGCGCGACATCGTACGCCTTACCAAGCCGGCGACCCTGGCGGAACACCGGCAGATGGGCGCCCAAATGCTCGACCGCCTGATGCAACATTTACCGCGTCTGGCCATGACTGGCCAAGACACCGGCATTGCGGTGCGTGAGCTGCGCGTGGCGCTCAACCTGCTGGACCTGCTCGCGTATGCGCCTCGGGTGACCGGCGGCCCGCAACTGCTGCTGCGCCAGGTGGTCAGTGACGTGGGCGATTATTTTCGCGCCTGCCTGATGTCGGGCGAACGCTTGCCCGTGCCTGCGGGGTTGCAGATGACGATGGATCGTACGCGCCGTGCGCTCAATGCCACCGATTTGCAGGACGAAGGTGACGCACGCGTTCACTTGCTGCACGCGTTAAGCGGTTTGCGGCTGGCGCTGTTGCCCGGCGTCGAATTTATCGTCGACAACGACGACCTGCCCCAGCCCCATGTACAAGGCATTGATGGAGCGCCGTTATGATCGGTGATGTGGATGTCAGTGGGGTGTTCCTGCCCACACTTCTGGTGCTGATGGGCATCACTTATTTACTGTTTTTGGTGATTCACGCGGTGCTTACGCGTGTGCACTTTTACCGCCTGGTCTGGCACCGGGCTTTGTTCAACGTCGGTCTCTACGCTCTGCTGCTTGGCGTTGTGGATTCGTTTAGTCGATATTTGATGACATGAAAAAACCTTTATTGACCTTGGGCCGCGTCGTTCTCACCTTGCTGGTGGTGGCGTTTGCCTGCGTCGTGGTCTGGCGCATGACGATGTATTACATGTTTGCGCCCTGGACGCGGGACGGCCACATCCGGGCCGACGTGGTGCAAATTGCTCCCGACGTTTCGGGCTTGATCAAGCAGGTTGAGGTGCGTGACAACCAGCCCGTCACCCGTGATCAAGTGCTGTTTGTGATCGATCAGGAGCGTTTCAAATTGGCCTTACGCCAGGCCCAAGCCACCGTGGCAGACCGCAAGGAAACCCTGGCTCAGGCGCAACGCGAAAGCCGTCGTAATAAAGGGTTGGGCAATCTGGTCGCGCGCGAGCAACTGGAAGAAAGCCAGTCCCGCGAAATGCGCGCCCAAGCGGCCCTCACCGAAGCTCAAGTGGCCGTGGACAGTGCCCAGCTCAACCTGGACCGCACCGTGGTGCGCAGCCCGGTGGACGGCTATGTCAACGACCGTGCGCCACGGGTCAATGAGTTCGTGACCGCCGGGCGCCCGGTGTTGTCGATTGTCGACAGTAGTTCGTTTCACATCGACGGCTACTTTGAAGAAACCAAACTCGACGGCATCCACGTCGGCCAAAGCGTCGATATCCGCGTGATTGGCGACAATGCGCGCCTGCGCGGGCATGTCGAAAGCATCGTGGCCGGTATCGAAGACCGTGACCGTAGCAGCGGCCAGAACCTGCTGCCCAACATTAACCCGGCGTTCAGCTGGGTACGTTTGGCGCAACGGATTCCCGTGCGCATTGTGTTTGATGACGTGCCCGAAGATTTCCGCATGATCGCCGGGCGTACCGCCACCGTCTCGATCATCGAAGACTCCCCCAAGGCCAAACCTGCGCAGGAGAACGCGCAATGAAAGCTGTTCACCTGGCAGCCGTAGGGCTGGGTTTGCTGCTGTCGGGCTGTCAGTTGGTGGGGCCTGATTACCACCTGCCCAAAGACGCCGCATTGCAGCGCGCGGATGTGCAGGGTGAGTTTGCGGGCGAGGGCGCCAACGTGATGTCGGCTCCCGTGCCCGCCGATTGGTGGAAGCTCTATCAAGACCCCAAACTCAATGAACTGGTGCGCCAGGCGCTGGCCTCCAACACCGACTTGCGGGTCGCGGCGGCCAACTTGTCGCGGGCGCGGGCGCAAGTTGAACAAGCGCAATCGGCAGGTGGCTGGAGCGGCTCGGTGAAGGCGGGTGCCCAGCGCTTGCAAGAGTCCGGCGAAGCGTTCTTGCTGGCAGATAAAGTCCCGGTCGCCAACGTGGGTGATCTGGGTATCAGCACCTCGTATCAGTTCGATTTGTGGGGCACCTTGCAGCGCGGCATTGAGGCCGCACAAGCCAACGCCGATGCGACGCAGGCCGCCGCCGACACCGCGCGCATTACCTTGGTGGCGGACGTGGTTCGGGCCTACACCCAAGTGTGCGCGGCAAACGAAGAGCACCACATCGCCGAAGAGTCGCTCACGCTGCAAGCGCAAAGCACACACTTGACCCAACAGTTGCGGGATGCGGGGCGCGGCGACGAAACCCAGGTCACCCGTTCGCAGACGCAATTCAAATCGTTGCGCGCTGAACTGCCGCGCTACGAAGCCTTGCGCCAGTCCGGCCTATTTCGTTTGTCGATGTTGCTGGCCAAGCCGCTCGACCAACTGCCCGCTGGCGTTGCCACCTGCGCCGAGCTGCCGCATATCGCGCAATTGCTGCCGGTGGGCGATGGCGCTGCGTTGCTCAAACGCCGCCCGGATGTGCGCCAAGCAGAGCGTCATCTGGCGGCGGCCACGGCTGAAATCGGGGTGGCCACCGGCTCGCTGTACCCGGACATCAGCATAGGCGCGAGCATCGGGACCGTCGGCATCATTGATAACCTGGGCACCGCACCCACCAACCGCTGGGGCTTTGGCCCGCTGTTGAGCTGGACCATTCCTACCAACGGTTCGCGGGCGCGGATTCGTGAAGCCGAAGCCGTCACCCAAGGCGCGCTGGCCAAGTTCGACGGTGTGGTTCTGAACGCCATCCGTGAAACCCAAACCAGCCTGGTGCAATACACCGCGCTGTTGCAGCGCCGCGATGCCTTGGCAGAAGCCGAAGCGTCGGCCAAAACCGCAGCCGATCAAACGCATCAGTTCTTTCAGGCGGGGCGCGAGTCCTTTTTGGCTGACCTGCAAGCGACCCGCACCTACACCGACATGCGCGCGCAACTGTCGGCCGCTAACACCCAGGTAGCCATGAGCCAAATCGACTTGTTTCTGGCCCTGGGCGGCGGCTGGGAAAGTGGACGAACGCAAGCCCCGGCCAACGCGAAACCCTGAGGGCGTTGCTATGCTCTGAGAGGTCGGTATCAAAACGATGGCTCAGGGCGTCGCGGGTCTTTTAGCCCTCCCCATCGCGCAGGCAATGCTTGATGGGGATACTAATAATGAAAAACCCTTATGCTCCCGGTTTCTGGTGTGCGGTGGTCGCGGTGGTGCTGCTGTCTGCGACCTATTTCTACGGCATCATGCTGGCGCACCAGATCGATAAGGCGATGTTTTTCCTCGACAGCGCCAGTGCGTTGATTGCGGTACTGGCCATTGCGATGGTGGCGTGGGCGACGGTGCAAACCCGGCACATCAAAAAGCGCCAGGTCGAAGAGGGCCAGACCCGGGTCTTGATCTGGGACGCCAAAGTCGCGCTGCGGCGGGTCGAAACCGTTTTCGACCGCTACTTTTGGGGCAGTTATTGGCAGCCGGGGCGTACGTTCCAGGAATTTATGGGCGAACTCACCGGCACCCCGCTGGAAAAAAGCCTCGACGCCTTGAAAACCCAATGCCTGAAACTCGACAAAGCGCTGCCCTGCGAGGAGCGCCAATGGCTCGACTGCGCGCGTGAGTTATCTGACGTCGCGGCCGCAATGGCCCGTGAGCGTTATCAGCTGGATTACTCCGACTCATCTGTAAATCCGGTAGGTGAAATCTGCATTGATCACGACCTGGAAGTGTTGGTGTACACCTGGAGCGCCAGCCTCAAGGCTTTTGATCATCGTCTGGATGAAATCGACCGTCTCTACGCCCACTCCTCATGAATTTGGCGTGACTGAAACAGGCGGCAGGCGGGTCGCCAGTGTTACCCTGCTGCCACTTTTCGGCCCACGACGGGCTTGGCAAAGACCGCTATTACTTTCAACACAACGGACATTGAACGGGTCAACTGATGAATAAACCATTAGGCGTGCTAGTAGGGATTGTTGTTATTGCAGGTGCTCTGAACACCGCTGGCGCTTGGTACACCGGGACCAAACTGGAAGGCGTACTGCAAACGTCGATCCAGGAAGCCAACAAAGAACTCGCGTCGCAACTGCAAGGCACGCCAACCCACGGCTCGATCGAACTGGTATCGCTTGATCGTCACCTTTACAGCAGCACCGCCAACTACCGGGTGACAGTGTCGGACGAGTCCGCCGGGCCGGTTGCCCAGCCTGTGGAGTTACTGTTCGTAGACCACATTGAGCACGGCCCTTTGCCGTGGTCGCGCATCAAAACCTTTAAGTGGATGCCGGTGATGGCCACCAGCAACTATTCGCTGGTAAAAACCCCGTTCACTGAAAAATGGTTTGCTGCCGCCAAAGAGCAGTCGCCGCTGCAAGGTCAGGTCACGCTGGCTTACAACCGCGCAGTAGAAGGCCACATGGAGCTGCTGCCTCTGGAAATGGCCCTGGACGCCAACTCCAGCCTGAGCTTCTCGGGCATGAGCATGGAAGGGCAGTCCGATGCCGAAGGTCAAAACTTCAAAGGCAAAGGCTACATGGACCACTTCAAGCTTAATGCCGTGTTCCCTAACAAACCGCCTTTGCTGGTTGAACTCAATGGCCTGACCGCGGCCAGTGACTTGAACAAAAGCGACTTTGGTTTCTTCCTTGGCCAGAACTTCCTGAAACTGAGCGAAAGCCAAATCACCTTTGGTGACCGTCAGTCGGTGCTCAAGCTCAACAACTTCGAATACACAGGTTCCACCTCCGCCAAGGGTCAATTATTGTCCGGGCGTTTGGACTACAAAGTGGGTGACGTCACCCTCAACAACAACCCGGTGGGCACCGCGCAACTGGTCATGAGTGCCAGCAGCCTGGACATTCCGGCCATGCAGGCGTTGTTTCAGATTTACCAGACCAAATTCCAACCCAAGGCTGACGGCACGTTGCCAGCCAGCGAGCTGACGCAGGCTGAGCAAACCCAGTTGCAAACCCAGCTTGAAACCTTGCTGGCCGCCAAGCCGAAGATGGCCGTGGAGAAGCTCAGCGTAAAAACACCTAATGGCGAAAGTGAGTTCAACCTGGCCGTTGCGCTGGCTCAGCCCGCAGCACTTGACCAGCCGCCGGTAGAAGTCACCAAGCAACTGCTGACCTCGCTGGACGCTAAGCTGCAATTGTCCAAGCCGATGATTGCTGATCTTGCCGGTGTGCAGGCGCAGTTGGCAGGGCAAAGTGATCCGCAGACCCTGGCTCAGGTTGGCACCATGACCAGTGACATGGTCAGCAACATTGCCGTGGGCACGGGCCTGGCAAAAGTTGAAGGCACTAACATCCTGGCGACCTTGAACTACGCAGCAGGGCAGGTGGACTTCAATGGCCAGAAAATGAGCCTTGAAGACTTCATCACCCAAATGACGATGCGCTTCAACGCCCCGATGCAATAACCGACCAAGACGTAGCCATTGCCCACGCCGCGTTCGACTGCGAAGCGATCGTAAACCCGACCACAGGGGGGCCTCTGAGGCCCGGGTTGAACGGTTTACGACCGCTACGCGCCCGAGCGTAGCCTCGCATGACGTGTCAACGACTACAGGCGGCACCCCAGTATCGACAGGTGTTGGCTCAGATTGAACCCTGAGCTTGCTCCATGACCCACTCCACGAACGCTTTGACTTCATCGCGCTGCATGGCATCGGGTCGGGTCACGACGTAGTAGGCGAAGCGTGCAGGCCAGGGTTTATCCAGTACCTGTACGAGACAGCCCGCAGCGATTTCTTCGCGTGCGTACTCTTGCGCCACTAACGCTAGCCCCTGGCATGCCTCTGCTGCGCGAATAAGTAAAAAGTCATCTTCGAACGCCGTCCCGCGTTCGGCGCGAAGGTCTTTTGCGACGCCATGCGCCGCGAGCCACAAGGCCCAGTCTGTCCGGTCAGAGTCGTGCAATAGCGCAAAGTTGAGGCAGTCCTGCGGTTCCATCAGCGGGGGGATTGCAGCCATCAAGGCAGGACGGGTGACGGGCACTAAAACGGGCGCTATCAACTGCGTGACGTGCAGATTGGGATAGACCCCCAGCCCATGCCGCAACGCTACATCGATTCGATCCCGGCGCAAGTCCATCACCGCAGAAGTCGCCTCGACCCGTACTTCGATGTGTGGATGACGCTGATTGAAGCGGCCCAGGCGCGGTATCTGGCGGGTGAGGCGTATGCCATTGCCGATGATATAGCCCCGCTCGGTTGGACCCACATCGCGCTGCCCGTGCCTGCGACAGAGGCTTGAGCCAGAAACAAGAAAGCCCGCACAGGGCGGGCTTCTTGGGGGCGCAGACTGTCTGAGACAGGTCCGGGCTGAAATATGGTGCACCAGGCGGGATTCGAACCCACGACCACTGCCTTCGGAGGGCAGTACTCTATCCAGCTGAGCTACTGGTGCAACGCGGGCGCCATGATACTCATCTGCGTGTCACCCGTCCATGCCGCTGATTGTGCAGGTGTTTCTTGCGTCAATATGGGCTATTAATGGAGGCCGTGTGAAAAAAGGGGTAACACAGTCGCTTGTTCTTTTTTTCGAACAACCTATTGTCCTTTACCCCCTTTACTCCTAGGATTCGTTTGAGATTTCAAACGCTCTTGTCTGAGTGCTAAACCGCACGCCGTGTGTGTTGTGCGTTTTTTGAACACTTTGGCAGTGAATGACTTCCTGACGGCAGCCATCTCTGGCGCCTTTCTACACTCAATAATTTGCCCCGCGCCTGCGCGGTGCTGTTAAGGAAAGCCCACCATGCAGCTCAAAGACGCACAGTTGTTCCGCCAGCAAGCCTACATCGATGGTGCTTGGGTAGACGCGGACGGCGGTCAGACAATCAAGGTCAACAACCCGGCCACCGGTGACATTCTCGGTACGGTGCCAAAAATGGGCGCAGCCGAAACCCGTCGCGCCATTGAAGCTGCTGATAAAGCACTTCCCGCCTGGCGTGCCCTGACTGCCAAAGAACGTGCGACCAAGCTGCGCCGTTGGTTTGAACTGCTGATTGAGCACCAGGACGACTTGGGTCGCCTGATGACCCTGGAGCAAGGCAAGCCGCTGGCCGAAGCCAAGGGCGAAATCGTTTACGCCGCGTCGTTCATCGAGTGGTTCGCCGAAGAAGCCAAGCGTATTTATGGCGATGTGATTCCCGGCCATCAGCCGGACAAGCGCCTGATCGTCATCAAGCAGCCCATTGGCGTAACGGCCGCAATCACCCCGTGGAACTTCCCGGCGGCCATGATCACCCGTAAAGCCGGCCCGGCGCTGGCGGCTGGCTGCACGATGGTGATCAAGCCCGCTTCGCAAACCCCGTTCTCGGCGTTGGCACTGGTTGAGCTGGCGCATCGCGCAGGCATCCCTAAAGGCGTGCTGAGCGTGGTCACCGGCAGCGCTGGCGACATCGGCGGTGAGCTGACCAGCAACCCGATCGTGCGCAAACTGTCCTTCACCGGTTCGACCGAGATCGGTCGCCAACTGATGGCTGAATGCGCCAAGGACATCAAAAAAGTCTCGCTGGAACTGGGCGGCAACGCGCCATTTATCGTGTTCGACGACGCCGATCTGGATAAGGCCGTCGAGGGCGCGATCATTTCCAAATACCGCAACAATGGTCAGACCTGCGTCTGTGCCAACCGTCTGTACATTCAAGATTCGGTGTATGACGCGTTTGCTGAAAAGCTCAAAGTCGCAGTGGCCAAGCTGAAAATCGGCAACGGTCTGGAAGAGGGCACCACCACCGGCCCGCTGATTGATGACAAGGCCGTGGCCAAAGTCAAAGAGCACATTGCCGACGCGCTGAGCAAAGGTGCCACCCTGTTGGCCGGCGGCCACAGCCTCGAAGGCAGCTTCTTCGAGCCGACAATTCTGGTTAACGTGCCGAAAAATGCCGCTGTGGCGAAGGAAGAAACCTTTGGCCCGCTGGCGCCGCTGTTCCGCTTCAAAGACGAAGCTGAAGTGATTGCCATGGCCAACGACACTGAGTTCGGCTTGGCCTCGTATTTCTATGCGCGCGACCTGAGCCGTGTGTTCCGTGTGGCAGAAGCCCTGGAATACGGCATGGTCGGTGTCAACACCGGTCTGATTTCCAACGAAGTTGCGCCGTTTGGCGGCATCAAAGCGTCGGGCCTGGGCCGTGAAGGCTCCAAGTACGGCATCGAAGACTACCTGGAAATCAAATATCTCTGCCTGGGGATCTAAACCCGGCGGGTGGTTCAAGCAGAAGGGGCACGAGAGCGATGCGTCTTCTGCGTTTCAAACTGTTAACTTTTGTGGCCAGGTGCGCCATGCCAGTCGATCATCGCATGCTGGCATGAGTGTCTCCCTGGCGCGTCAGCCTTGAACCACGCTGCTTGATGAGCAGCGAATGAGGAACACCATGAGCAACAAGACCAACGCATCCCTGATGAAACGCCGTGAAGCCGCTGTCCCGCGCGGTGTTGGCCAGATTCACCCGATCTTCGCGGAGTCGGCGCACAACGCGACCGTGACTGACGTTGAAGGTCGTGAGTTCATCGACTTTGCAGGCGGTATCGCCGTGCTCAACACCGGTCACCTGCATCCCAAAATCATTGCGGCCGTGCAAGCGCAACTGACCAAGCTGACTCACACCTGCTTCCAGGTACTGGCCTATGAGCCGTACGTTGAGCTGTGTGAAAAAATCAACGCCAAGGTGCCGGGTAATTTCGATAAAAAAACCCTGCTGGTCACCACGGGTTCTGAAGCGGTCGAAAACGCCGTGAAAATCGCCCGTGCTGCCACGGGTCGCGCGGGCGTCATCGCATTCACCGGCGCTTACCACGGTCGCACCATGATGACCCTGGGCCTGACCGGTAAAGTCGTGCCGTATTCGGCGGGCATGGGCCTGATGCCAGGCGGCATCTTCCGTGCGCTGTTTCCGTGCGAGCTGCATGGCATCAGCGTGGATGACTCCATCGCCAGCATCGAGCGCATCTTCAAAAACGACGCCGAGCCTAAAGACATCGCCGCCATCATCATCGAGCCGGTACAGGGCGAAGGTGGTTTCTATGTGGCGCCAAAAGCGTTCATGGCACGCCTGCGCGAGCTGTGCGACAAGCACGGCATCCTGCTGATCGCCGACGAAGTGCAAACCGGCGCCGGTCGTACCGGTACCTTCTTCGCCATGGAGCAGATGGGCGTGACCGCGGACCTGACCACCTTTGCCAAATCCATCGCTGGCGGTTTCCCGCTGGCCGGTGTGTGCGGCAAGGCTGAACTGATGGACGCCATTGCGCCAGGCGGTCTGGGCGGCACCTATGCCGGTAGCCCGATTGCTTGTGCCGCTGCATTGGCGGTGCTCGAAGTGTTTGAAGAAGAGCACCTGCTGGACCGTTGCAAGGCGGTCGGCGAGCATCTGGTGACGGGCCTCAAAGCGATTCAGGCCAAGTACCCGGTCATCGGTGATGTCCGTGCGCTTGGCGCAATGATTGCTGTCGAGCTGTTTGAAGGCGGCGACTCGCACAAACCTAACGCGGCAGCCGTGGCTCAAGTAGTCGCCAAGGCGCGTGAGAAAGGTCTGATTCTGTTGTCGTGCGGCCCTTACGGCAACGTGCTGCGGGTGCTGGTACCGCTGACCTCGCCTGACGAGCAACTGGACAAAGGTCTGGCCATCATCGAAGAATGCTTCGCTGAATTGGCGTGAGTCCTGACGTCTGAGTTGTGATCGGCTACACAAAAAAACCGCTTCGGCGGTTTTTTTTCGTCTGTGAAACGCATTTAAGGCATTTTGCCTGTATCCGACGCGTGGCATTGACTAAGGTGCATGGACATCCCTCGGAGTGCATTCATGACTGCTGTTGAAGTATCCGCCACGCCGAGCGTGCTGATTGCCGAGACTGACCCCTGGTCTCGGGACCTGCTCAAACAAGTGGTGCTGAGCGTGCGTTGCGACGCGCAACTGGACGTGTGTGGCGAAGGCCAGCAAGCGCTCGCGTTGCTGAGTGAAAAGGACTATGACCTGGTGATTGCGGACTGGGACTTGCCGGGCGTAAGTGGGTTGGACCTGCTGCGCAATGTGCGTCAGCGCCGCCGCCAGCCGGTATCGCCATTCATCTTGTTAAGCAGCCGCAATGACAGCGCCAGCGTGCGTCAAGCGTTGCCGCTGGCGCCCACGGCTTACCTGACCAAGCCGCTAGACATGCCCGGCCTGACACAGCGCTTGCAAGGCCTGCTACTCAGCGCGGGGCAAGAGGTTGCGTGCGATGTGCCCGCGTTGACGGCGGGCATGACCCTTAAGCGTTTTTTGGAACACCGCCGTGCGTCCTCCGACGGCGCGCCGCTGCTGGCCGATGTGCAACTGGCGGTCAAGCGCAGCCTTAACCCTGGCGGACTGGACCTCAAATTGCTTGAGCAGCAAGTGCGCACTGACCCGCAAATCACCGCTGTGCTGATTGCGGCTGCCAACAGCGCTGCCCAGCACCGCGTCAGCCCGGTACAAACCCTGGCTCAGGCGTTGCAGCGCTTGGGGCCGGCGCAAAGCATGAACCTGGTGTTGGGGCTGACCCTCAAACGCAGTGCCCGCCTGAGCGACCCATGCCTGGCCGACTACGCCGAACACTACTGGAACGCGTCACTGCACACCGCCGAGTACGGACGCACGCTGGCGCGCATGCTCAGCCTGGATCAGGAGCGCTGTTATTGCGCCGGTTTGCTGCATCGTTTGGGCGATTTAGCGTTGTTGCGTTGCCTGCAAGAGTGGCTGCAAGCCGGAGGGGAGTTGGATACCCGCGCCATTGATGAGTCACTGGCTGAATTCGGCGCCGCCTATGGTTCGGCGTTGCGCACGCGCTGGCGCTTGCCTCTGGAGCTGCGCGAGTTGATCGCGGCGATTTATCACTTGGGGGGCGGGGTGTATTCGCGCGAAGCGTTGCTGATGAACCTTGCCGGGCAAGTGGCCAACTTGAAGCCTGAAGAAGGCATTGACGCGTTGGCCAAGAGTAAAACGGCACGCCTGTTGAAGATCGGCGTACCTGAGCTGTCACGGTTGATCAAAAAAACCTGAATAACCGTGTAACCGTTGCCGAAGGCGACGTCCTGTCTCAGAGCAGTCCTAAAGAGGAGGCGCTTGATCAGGTCAGCCGCAGTGCCGGAGTTCAGAGCAGCCCTTGTCGCCGAACGTAGCCTGCGGCAAGGGTCAGGAAAACCGGCCCCGCATCCGCCTTTACACCGCAGCAGGACGCAACGAGTAGGTCTTCAATTGCTTGGCGAAATCACGCAGCGACTGAATCCCGCTGGCTTCGGCTTCATGTACCCACTCTTTGATCGCGGCCAGCATGTCGTGGCCGTTGGAGCTGGTCTTGACCCAAATTTGCTGCAACGCCAAACGTTTTTCGTAAATCACTTTCAGCGATTGACTGTGCTCCAGCAGCGTTTCAATGCGCTGGTGGTGACGATCGTCCAGCAAGCTGGTTTCACGCGACAGCAGGCGCTTGGCACGGCGGAACTGGTGACGCACTGAGTGATCGACCTTGGCCAGCTCTTGCTGCACCAGCGGCGCGATCACCAATTTGCGGTACTGCGCCATGATCTGGAAGCGGTTGTTCAGAATTGCCATAGCGGTGTCCATGTCCAGGCTGCCTTTGCCCTCGACCCGATGGGCAATTGGCGCCACGCGCTGAACCTTGGCCAGTCGCAAGAAGCTGAATACTTTGATCCACGCCCAACCAAGGTCGAACTCCCACTTCTTGACCGACAGCTTGGCCGAGTTCGGGTAGGTATGGTGATTGTTGTGCAGCTCTTCGCCGCCAATAAGAATGCCCCACGGCACCAGATTGGTGGCCGCATCGCGGCATTCGAAGTTGCGATAACCCACCGCATGGCCCAGACCGTTCACCACGCCTGCGGCCCACACCGGAATCCACATCATCTGGATGGCCCAGATGGTCAGGCCGATGGCCCCGAACAGCAGCAGGTCGATGGCCAGCATGATTGCCACGCCCAACAGCTTGTAGCGCGAGTAGATGTTTCGCTCAACCCAGTCTTCAGGGCAGTTTTTGCCGTAAATGCGCAAGGTTTCAGGGTTTTGCGCTTCGTCACGGTAAAGCTCTGCACCTTTGCGCAAAACGGTCGATAACCCTTTTATGACCGGGCTGTGCGGGTCATCAACGGTTTCGCATTTGGCGTGGTGTTTGCGGTGGATAGCGGTCCACTCGCGGGTGTTCTGAGCGGTGGTTAGCCACAGCCAGAAGCGGAAGAAGTGTTTCAGGCCACCATTAAGCTCCAGCGAGCGGTGAGCTGAGTAGCGATGCAGATAAACCGTGACACCAATAATGGTCACGTGGGTCATCAACAGAGTGACTGCCACCAGTTGCCAGGCTGACAAGTCGAGAAAACCGTTGTACCACATAGGCTGTTTGGCCCTCGGAAAAATGAAAAAAGCTGCAACACGCATTATCACTATGCAGCCAGATAAAACCAGTCGGCCTTTCAGATAACAGTCGCGGGATGTTTCTTACTTTATAATCCCCCTTTTTTTGTAGGCGTTTTAAATTTCTTATGTCGGTTTCTTATCGTGATGCCATGCGTGCAGCCATGCTGTATGGGCTGCTGTCGGTTTTATGGCTCTTGCTGACTGATCATTTATTGAACAGTTATTTCGATGATTCGGCGCAACTGGCACGCTGGCAACTCATAAATAGCTACGTGTGGGTGTTTGTCAGTGCGGCTCTGATTTTCGTTGCGCGGGCGCGTCTGTTCAGCTTTCTGGGCATGGGCGCACGTTTAAAACGCCAGCGCCAAGACCAGGAACGCTTGCGCCAAGCGGCCGTGGTGTTCGATTGCACCCGTGAAGGGGTATTGGTCAGTGACCGCAACGGTGTGATCGTCCACGTTAATCGGGCGTTGGTTAAAATCACCGGCTACACGCCCGAAGAAGTGCTGGGCCAACGCCCTAGCCTATTTAAGTCAGGCCATCATGGGGCGCAATTTTATCAGGCGGTGTTCCAGTCGCTGCAAAAAAACGGCGAATGGCACGGTGAGATCTGGAACCGTCGCAAAAGCGGCGAAATCTATCCGCAGTGGCAGACCATTCGTGCTGTGCGCGACCTCAAAGGCCACGTCAGCCATTACGTGGCCGTGTTTTCGGATATTTCAGCGATCAAGAATTCGCAAACCGAGATGATGCGCCTGGCCCACCAAGACCCCTTGACCGACTTGCCCAACCGTCTGTTATTTACCGACCGTACCGAACAAGCGCTGACCTACGCTCAGCGTCATAAGTCGGGCTGTGCCTTATTAATGATCGATCTCGATCATTTCAAAATCATCAACGACAGCCTGGGCCATAACGTCGGTGATCTGTTGCTCAAAGCGGTGGGTGAGCGACTGCTCAGTGTCTTCGGCAAAGGCTTTACGGTTGCCCGCCTGGGGGGTGATGAGTTCGCCGTGCTGATCGAGCACTGTAATCAGGTCGCGCAAGCCGCCGGTTTTGCCCAGAAAGTGCTGGAGGTGATGAAGGGCGCGTTCATCATTGATAGCCACCAACTTTTCATGAGTGCCAGCGTTGGCATCAGCTTGTTTCCTAACGATGCCTTGAATGCCGAGCAATTATTGCGCAATGCCGACTCAGCCCTGTTTAAAGCCAAAAGTGCCGGGCGCGAAGGCTACGCCTTGTACACCGAAGAGTTGACGGCCCATGCGCAATACCGCATTGAGGTGGCCAGCGATTTGCGCCGTGCGCTGGAGCAGCATGAGCTGCGCGTGTATTTTCAGCCGGTGCATGACTTGACCACCAGCCGCCTGGTCGGCGTTGAGGCGCTGGTGCGCTGGCAACACCCGCAACGGGGATTGGTGGCGCCGGGAGAATTTATCCCGATCGCCGAGCGTACCGGGCTGATTGCCGAAATCGACGCCTGGGTGCTGGAGCAAGCGTGCTGGCAAATGTGCCAATGGCAGGCAGCGGGGGTGAATTTGTCATTTGTGGCAGTGAACATTTCCAGTCGCCTGTTTGCACGGCCAGAGTTGTACCAGTTGGTCTCGACTGTGTTGGCCGACACGGGACTGGACCCTGCGTTGCTGGAGCTGGAAGTGACTGAAAGCGCGGTCATGGACAACTCCGAAGTGGCGCTTGAGCAAATGCACCGTCTGCGTGAGCTGGGCCTGCGACTGGCCATTGATGACTTCGGTACCGGTTTTTCATCGTTGCTGCGGCTCAAGCAATTACCTGTACAGAAGCTCAAGATCGATCAGGGGTTTGTCGCGGGGCTGCCGGGTGACGATGACGACGTGGCGATTGTGCGTGCGGTGATCGCATTGGCCCAAAGCATGGGCATGCAGGTACATGCAGAGGGGATCGAGCACGTCGAGCAGGCGCAGTTCCTGCTCGACTACAACTGCGACCTGGGGCAAGGCTACTGGTTTGGCCGGCCGATGCCCGCCCGTGAACTGGACTGGCAGCGGGCGCCAACGATTCGCCCCTGAGCCGTGGCTCAGTTTTTCTCGGGGGGTAACTCAGGGAGTGCGCGCAACGCGGCTTCGTACCACTCGGTATTAAAGGCGCGGTCTTCTTCGAGGATCGCGTCAATCTCCACGGCCAGCACGTGGGCCATCATGTTCAAAATGTCATCACGCTCGTAGCCCACCAGCGTCAGCTTGTTGAACGTGGCTTTGGCCGCTGGCGGGTTATCGGCCTCGATCTGGTTCTCGATGGCTTCGATCAGGGTGTTTTCGGCGAACGCTTCTTCGTCGTTATCGATGTCTGTTGGCTCGCTCATGGGCAGGCTCCTTAAGTAAAGACCGGCAGTCTAACTGCATTCAGCACAATGATGCTGCTAGCCAGCATAGCGGTGAAGCTCTATAACAACGGCTGCCAACCCCAACACGGCCTGGAGGCTTTGCAATGCTCAAGCTTTATGGATTCGCGGTCAGTAACTACTACAACATGGTCAAACTGGCGCTGCTGGAAAAAGGCGTGCCGTTTGAAGAAGTGCCCTTTTTCGCCGCACAAACCCCTGAGGCGCTGACGGTAAGCCCGTGTGCAAAGGTGCCTGCGCTAGAGGTTGAACAGGGTTTTATCAACGAAACCAGCGTTATTCTTGAGTACATCGAGCAGACCCAGCCTGGCCCTAAACTGCTGCCCACAGACCCGTTTGAGCGTGCTCAAGTGCTGGCGCTGGCCAAAGAAATCGAGTTGTACATCGAGCTACCCGCCCGCGCGTGCTACGCCGAAGCATTCTTCGGGATGCAAGTGCCCGACGCGATCAAGAGCAAAGCCAAGGCGGAATTGCTACACGGCATTGCTTCGCTCGGTCGGCAAGGAAAGTTCGCACCGTATGTGGTCGGAGAAACGCTGAGCGTTGCGGATATTTACTTCCTCTACAGCGTCAGTCTCGCTAGCGCCGTAGGGCATAAAGTTTTTGGTATGGACCTGTTGGCCGAGTTGCCAGCGGCCAAAGCCTTGTTGGAGCATTTTGAGAAAAATCCGCATGTGCAGCGTATTGCTGCGGACAGAGAGGCGGCAATGCCGAAGTTTCTGGCCTGGATCAGCAGTAAGAAATAACTGAAAGCTTTCGCCGGTCACGCGTCGCAGATGTAAACCCTTCAACCGTGTGCGTCAGCTGCATGGCATTGACAGGGTTTACGGGCGCTTCGCGCCCGTTCGCAGTCTCATGCCTTGCCAGCTTTTTCAGGTCAGACGTATTAGCGACTGGCCAACAGGGCTTTGCCACGCACAACGGCCGCTTTAACCTGAGCCGGTGCCGTACCGCCGATGTGGTCGCGTGCATTCACCGACCCTTCAAGCGTCAATACGGCAAACACGTCCTCCTCGATCTGGTCGCTGAACTGGCGCAGTTCCTCAAGGCTCATCTCAGCCAAGTCTTTGCCCGTCTCAACGCCATATTTCACCGCGTGACCCACGATTTCGTGGCAGTCACGGAACGGCAGGCCACGGCGTACCAAGTAGTCCGCCAAGTCAGTCGCTGTCGAGAACCCGCGCAGGGCCGCTTCACGCATGATCGCGTGTTTGGGCTTGATAGCAGGGATCATGTCGGCAAACGCGCGCAACGAATCGCGCAGGGTGTCGGCAGCATCGAACAGGGGTTCTTTGTCTTCCTGATTGTCTTTGTTGTAGGCCAGTGGCTGGCCCTTCATCAAGGTCAACAGGCCCATCAGCGCGCCGAACACACGGCCGCTTTTGCCACGGACCAGCTCCGGCACGTCAGGGTTTTTCTTTTGCGGCATGATCGAGCTGCCGGTACAGAACCGGTCAGGCAGGTCGATGAACTGGAACTGCGCGCTGGTCCACAGCACCAGTTCTTCGGAGAAGCGCGACAAGTGCATCATCGCGATGCTCGCAGCGGCGCAGAATTCGATGGCGAAATCGCGATCCGACACGTTGTCCAGCGAGTTGCCGCCTACCGCGTCGAAGCCCAGCAGTTGCGCGGTAAATTCGCGGTCGATCGGGTAGGTGGTACCTGCCAGCGCGGCGCTGCCCAGCGGCATGCGGTTAGTGCGCTTGCGGCAATCTACCAGGCGCTCGTAATCGCGGCTGAGCATCTCGAACCACGCCAGCATGTGGTGGCCGAACGTGACCGGCTGCGCGGTTTGCAGGTGCGTGAAGCCGGGCATGATGGTGTCGGCTTCACGCTCGGCTTGTTCCAGCAGGCCTTTTTGCAGGCGGGTGATTTCAGCCAGGATGAGGTCGATTTCATCGCGCAGCCACAAGCGAATGTCGGTGGCGACCTGATCGTTACGGCTACGCCCGGTGTGCAGCTTTTTGCCGGTCACGCCGATGCGATCGGTCAGGCGCGCCTCGATGTTCATGTGCACGTCTTCCAGATCGATGCGCCAGTCAAATTGACCGGCTTCGATTTCGCTCTGAATGGTCTTCAGGCCGTCGATGATGCTGTCGCGCTCGGCATCGGTCAGCACGCCGACCTTGGCCAGCATGGTGGCATGAGCCACGGAGCCCATGATGTCGTGACGATAAAGGCGTTGGTCGAACGTGACGGAGGCGGTGAAGCGCGCAACGAAGGCGTCGACGGGTTCACTGAAGCGGCCGCCCCAGGACTGATTGGTCTTGTCGGTGCTCATGGATTCGCTCGTAATCGGCTGAGGGGAGTTACACAAAAAGTTACCGCGAATCATAACAGGGTTGCCATTCGTGGCGTTGACGCAGGTCGGCAGGTTTTTGTCTTAACTGAGGTATAAACAAAATACCGAAACGAAATGTATCGTTTGAATACGTTCGGCTTGGCAACCGTCTACAGTTGGTCGTATGAATAAGTCGTTACAGGTGTTTACATAAACCCCGGCTTATTTGAATTTAAAACGAGCAACAGACACAGGTGAATTTTGCTGTGCGTTTTGCGGCACTTTTTGGCCTTCGCGCTAGTCTTAGCATCGATCGCCGTGACAGCCGTCACTTCACCTGTCTACGCTATCCTTGTGCGAGACTCACGCAGGAATACAGCGCTATATGAATGTCCTGATCGTTGATGACGAAACCCTGGCCCGCGAGCATTTGAGCCATTTGATTGGCTCGCTTGAGGGCTACACGCTGCTCGAGCCTGGCGCCACTCATGGCGAAGAGGCGTTGAGCCTGATCGAAAGCCTGAAACCGGACGTCGTGTTGCTCGACGTGCGCATGCCGGGCCTGGACGGGCTGCAAGTAGCAGCCAAATTGTGCGAGCGCGAACTGCCGCCTTCGGTGGTATTTTGTATCGCGCCTGACGAATTTCCGGAGCAGGCCCTCAAAGACAGCGGCGTCAGCTACGTGCTCAAACCGGTCAATGCCCAAGACTTGAGCGCGGCCTTGAAAGAGGCGCACCGGCCTAACCGCATTCAACTGGCTGCACTCACGCGCCCCGCCGCCCAGACCGGCAGCGGCCCGCGTAGCCATATCAGTGCGCGCACCCGCAAAGGCATTGAGCTGATCCCGATCGATCAGGTGATTTACTTCATTGCCGACCACAAATACGTGACCCTGCGCCACGAGGGCGGCGAAGTGTTGCTCGATGAACCGCTCAAAGCCCTGGAAGACGAATTCGGCGAACGCTTTGTGCGCATTCACCGTAACGCGCTGGTGGCCCGCGAGCGCATTGAGCGCCTGCAACGTACGCCGCTGGGGCACTTCCAGTTGTTCCTCAAAGGGCTTAATGGTGATGCGTTGATTGTCAGCCGTCGCCATGTCGCTGGTGTGCGCAAGATGATGCAACAGCTGTAGCACGCGCCAAAAAGGGCGCGTGCGCCCCGTTTTGGGCCAGGGAGGCCGTGCACTTCTGACACAAGTCAAAGCAGATTTGTCTGAGCTGTTATTATCCGCCGTATCTTTTCAGTACGGATTGATCCATGTCCTCTCGCGAAATCCGCATCGCTACCCGTAAAAGCGCCCTGGCTCTGTGGCAGGCCGAATTCGTCAAAGCCCGTCTGGAGCAGGCCCACCCCGGTCTTGTGGTGACGCTGGTGCCCATGGTCAGCCGTGGCGACAAGCTGCTCGACTCACCGCTGTCGAAAATCGGCGGCAAGGGGCTGTTCGTCAAGGAGCTGGAAACAGCCTTGCTCGAAAACGAAGCCGACATCGCCGTGCACTCGATGAAAGACGTGCCGATGGACTTCCCTGAAGGTCTGGGCCTGTTTTGCATCTGTGAGCGTGAAGACCCGCGCGATGCCTTTGTCTCCAACACCTATGCCAGCCTCGACGACTTGCCCCTGGGCAGTGTGGTCGGCACCTCCAGCCTGCGTCGTCAGGCTCAATTGCTGACCCGTCGACCAGACCTCGAAATCCGCTTCCTGCGCGGCAACGTCAACACCCGTTTGGCCAAGCTCGACGCAGGCGAATACGACGCCATCATTCTTGCAGCGGCCGGTCTGATTCGCCTTGGCTTTGAAGAGCGCATCACCTCTGCCATCAGCATCGAAGACAGCCTGCCAGCCGGAGGCCAAGGTGCTGTGGGTATTGAGTGCCGCAGTGCAGACGCTCACATCCACGCTTTGCTGGCCCCGTTGCACCACGCCGATACGGCCGTGCGCGTGACAGCCGAGCGTGCGCTTAACAAGCATTTGAACGGCGGCTGCCAAGTCCCGATTGCCTGCTACGCGGTGCTTGAAGGCGAGCAAATCTGGTTGCGCGGTCTGGTCGGCGAGCCCAGCGGCGGGACTTTATTGAGTGCTGATGCGAGGGCGCCGCGCGCTGAGGCCCAAACCCTTGGCGTGCAGGTGGCCGAGGCGTTGCTGGCCCAAGGGGCAGGCGACATCCTGAAAGCCGTTTATGGTGAGGCAGGCCACGCGTGACAGGGTGGCGCGTGTTGCTGACCCGGCCGGCTGAAGAGTCGGCGGCACTGGCGAGTGAGTTGGCATCAGCTGGCGTGTTCAGCACCAGCTTACCGTTGCTGGCGATCCAGCCATTGGCTGTGACCCTCGCACAACGCGCCGTGATCACGGCCCTGGATCGTTATTGCGCAGTGATCGTCGTCAGTAAACCCGCGGCACGCTTGGGGCTGGCGCTGGTGAGTCAATACGGGCCTCAAGCCCCTGCACAGAAGTGGTTCAGTGTCGGTGCCGCCACGGCGCAGATTCTCGCCGACTACGGGCTCGATGTTAGCTACCCTCAATGCGGTGATGACAGTGAAGCCTTGCTGGCGATGCCGGCATTTACGCAATCGGTAGCGTGTGATCAGCCCAAGGTGTTGATTATGCGCGGGGAGGGTGGCCGCGAGATGTTGGCCGACCGTCTGCGCAGCCTTGGCGCGCAAGTCGACTACCTTGAACTCTATCGGCGTGAGCTACCCTCATACCCGCCGCACACGCTGTGCCAACGCGTGAAAGTGGAACGCCTGAACGCGCTGGTGGTCAGCAGTGGACAAGGGCTCGAACATTTACGCCAATTGGCAGGTGACGCCTGGCCCCACTTGGCAGCGTTAACGTTGTTTGTTCCAAGCCCTCGGGTGGCTGATATGGCGCGTAGCGCCGGGGCCCAACATGTTGTGGATTGTCGTGGCGCGAGCGCCGCGGCTTTGCTGGCGGCGTTACGGGAGTACCCCGTACCTGCTCTTTAATGCAAAGGATGGATACGTGAGCGAAACAATCTTGACCAAAGAACCTGTGCAGCCTGCGCCACAAGTGCCGGATGACAAAACTGCCGCAAAGCCTGAGCGCCGGGGCAATGGTCTGGCGGTTTTTGCCTTGTTGCTGGGGGCTGCCGGTGTGGCGGTGGGCGGTTGGGGGGTGTGGCAGGTTCGTCATTTGCAGACCGACACCGCGCAACAGCTGAGTGAAGTCCAGGCGCTGGGCGCGCAAACGCTGTCGATCAAACAAGGTGAGCAAAAGCTGCTGACGCGTCTGAATCAATTGCCTTCGGCCAGCGAGCTGGACGATCAGCGCCAGTTGGTGGTGCAGCTACAAGGTGATCAGCAACGTTTGAATCAGCGTCTCGAAACGGTATTAGGCGCAAGCCGCAAGGACTGGCGCCTGGCTGAGGCTGAACATTTGCTGCGTCTGGCCAGCTTGCGCCTGTCCGCATTGCAAGACATCACCAGCGCTCAAGCCTTGGTAGAGGGCGCCGATGCGATTTTGCGCGAGCAAAATGATCCGGGTTCTTTTGCCGCCCGTGAGCAGTTGGCCAAAAGCCTCGCGGCCTTGCGCAGTGTTGAACAACCGGACCGCACCGGGCTGTTCCTGCGCTTGGCGGCGTTGCGCGATCAAGTGGCACAGCTCAATGCTTTGGCACCGGCTTATCAGGATCAGGGCGACTCGCTTTTGGGTTTGACAGCGGACGGTGACGGCGCGAGCCGATGGGCGCAGTGGTGGGATGAAATCTCGCACTACATCCGCATTGATTTCAACGCTGACAAGAACGTGCGCCCTCTGTTGGCAGGTCAAAGCCTGACGCAAGTGCGGCTGGCTTTGAGCCTGGCGCTTGAGCAAGCGCAATGGGCTGCCCTCAATGGCCAGGAACCGGTGTATACCCAAGCCTTGGCCCAAGCCGAAGAGGTCCTCAAAGTTAATTTCAACCAGGACAACCCGCAAAGTCAGAAACTGCTGCAACAGGTGGTTGAACTTCGTCAGCAGCCGGTCACGGTTAAAACGCCGGACCTGTCTGGCACCTTGAGTGCCGTGCAGGCGTACCTTGAGCGTCGGCATGTCAGTGCGGACGAGCCGGGTCAGGCGGCGGGTAGCCCCGCGCAGGAGGCGCGTCCATGAAACGCTTCTATGTGATTGTATTTTTGTTGATTGCAGCCGCTGCCTGCATCGGCCTGGCAATCGCCGAAGATGCGGGCTACGTGCTGTTGGCTTATAAAAGTTTCCGTTATGAATCCAGTGTGTGGGCCACCTTGGCACTGATCGTGGTGCTCTGGCTGCTGATTTGGGGCATCAAACTGTTGGTCGAACTGGTGACGGCCTCGACCGGGCTGGTCAATCCGTGGTCGCGACGTAACCGCAGTCGTCGTGTACAGATCGCCATTGAACAGGGGCAGATGGACCTCGCCGAAGGCCGTTGGGCCAGTGCGCAAAAAAACCTGGCGCGTGCGGCGGAGGCTGAACGCCAACCGTTGCTGTTTTATCTGGGCGCTGCCCGTGCGGCCAATGAACAGGGCCACTACGAGGAGAGCGACAAACTGTTGGAGCGCGCGTTGCAGCGTCAACCTCAAGCCGAACTGGCGATTGCCCTGAGCCATGCGCAATTGCAGGTCGACCGTGCGGACACCGACGGCGCGCTAAACACCCTGCAAGCCATGCACGAGCGTCATCCGCACAACGTGCAGGTGCTGCGTCAGTTACAACGCCTGCACTTGCAACGTGGCGACTGGACCGCGTTGATCCGTTTATTGCCAGAGCTGCGCAAAGACAAAGTATTGCCGGCCAAAGAACTGGCCGAATTGGAGCGCCGTGCCTGGGGCCAAAACCTTAGCCTTGCAGCGCAGCGCGAAACCGAAGGCGAGGCGGCGCTGCAATCATTGCAGCGTGCGTGGCAGCAGCTCACGTCGGCCCAGCGTCAGGAGCCGGCACTGGTGCTGGCCTACGCCGAACAGTTGCGCCAACTGGGTGCGCAAGGCGAGGCAGAAGACGTGTTGCGTGGCGCGTTAAAGCGTAACTACGACAGCCACCTTGTGCGGCTTTATGGCTTGTTACGTGGCAACGACCCGGTCAAGCAATTGCAAACCGCTGAGGGCTGGCTCAAAGCGCATCCGGCAGACCCGAGCCTGCTACTGACATTGGGCCGTTTGTGCCTGCAAAACAGTTTGTGGGGCAAAGCGCGTGACTACCTGGAGAGCAGTCTGAAACTTGAACGCAATCCCGAAACGTGCGCTGAACTGGCCCGGCTGCTGGCTCAACTGGGCGACACTGCGCGCAGCAATCAACTGTTTCAAGAAGGTTTGAATTTGTTGGATGAACGTCTGTTAGCGTTGCCGCTGCCTGCCACGGCAAGTGGTATTTAACGGGTTTTGTCCGACTTGCGTGGACGCGTAAGTCGGACTCCGGAAGGAAAATTCTTACGGAAACGACTAAAGGTAATTTTCCTACTTGATGTGTCCAGTTGTCTTTCGGCTTCTGTCGGTTAATCCTTACAGGCTTAAGGACGCTTCCACCGGGGCCCACCTTGAAAGGGTTAACAGCTTTCCTCTACCGTAACTGCCTGTCTCTTTTGTTACGGATAAGCCATGTTTTTGGCCTGCTCACGTTTCATTTTTCTCTTAACATTTTTGGCCAGTTTTCTGGTGCTGAGCGCTTCCTTGTACTTGGAGTACGGGTCTGGTCTTGAGCCGTGTTCGTTGTGTTGGGTGCAGCGCTTTTTCTTGACGGCCTGCTGCCTGGTTAATCTGTTTGCCTTTCTCTATGCCTCTCGCCTCACGCGTGTGTGGGCCTGTGCCTTGCTGTCTACGGCGATGGCCGTGGGTGGCGCCGTGGTTGCGTTGCGTCAAGTGCTGCTACAAAGACTTGAGCCAGAACAACTGATGTTTTGCCAACCAGACCTGGCGTGCATGTGGGAATACCTGTCGTTTGGCAACTGGTTCCTGGCGCTCTATCGAGGCTCCGAAGCCTGCCTGCGCGTAAGTTGGACGGTTTTTGGGCTGAGTGTGCCCGAGCTAAGCCTGCTGGCTTTTACCGGGATGTGTCTGCTGAGCGGTGCGCAGATCATTCGCCTGACTTTCAGTCGTCCAAAGGCCCGCCCCTGCGACGCGGGGTAGCAGGTGCGATTAAACGCTTGTATGAATTTTCTCTCATGCGTACCTTGAAGCAGTCGCCTGGCGGGCATAATCTGGCCCGCACGCAGTATTGGAAATATGCCGCCCAACATTGTTGCGCTTGCGCACGTTTGGGTTCGCACAGGCCCGGCTAACGCGGGTGGCATGAACCCACAAGGGAAGAGAGATCACCATGCTCGAGAGTTGCAAGAATGCGACGGAACGTTTTTTTGGCGTCCATAAGCTGATTGATAACTGGCTGCTCAAGCGCCTTGAGCTGGTGAAGGCTTACGACGCCGTCCAGTCGGAGATCCATGGTCTTAATCCCAAGCGTGGCCCTCAAAAAGCGTTTTGCGGTGTTCTGATGGACTATATGTCCGCAGGACATTTCGAGGTTTATGAACAATTGACCGACGAAGCGAAAGCCTTTGGTGATAAGCCCGCGCTGGAGTTAGCCAATAAGATTTACCCTCGAATTGATCAAATCACCGAACGAGCCGTGGACTTCAACGACCGCTGCGATGGCAAGAAACACCGCCCCGATTGTAAAGACCTGGCGCAGGCTTTCATCGAACTGGGTGCTTTGCTGCGTGAACGTTTCGAGCTGGAAGACTGCCTGATCGAAGTGATGCACAACGCACACGAACCTGAAAACGCGCCTCAAGCCCAAGCGATTCAAGCCTGATAAGTGTGCGAGGCCTCCACGCCAGGCGCGCGTGATCGGGGCCTTTTACTTTTTGGTATCGAGCAACTCGATTTCAAATAGCAGCGGTGTGTAAGGCGCAATCAAATCACCTGCACCGTCGGCGCCATAGGCCTGATCAGACGGGATGACCAGTCGCCATTTTGCACCCACTGGCATCTGCGCCAGTGCACTGCGCCATCCTGCGATCACGCTGTCTAGACGAAACCACTGCGCCTGAGTGCTGCGATCAAACACAGTGCCATCAGGCAGGCGTCCCACATAGTTCACTTTCACCCATCCTTGTGCATCCGGCTTTACGCCGCTGCCCGGTGTCAGTTCGGTCAAAATGATGCCGTCTGCCAGTTCGCGTACCTGCGGTTTTTGCTTTTCTCTGGTTAAAAAATCGCGCTCGGCCGAGAGGGCCAATTCACTTTGCGGCTGCGCCGTGGCGGCGTCGATCTGTGCCTGATGTTCAGTCAACACCTGCTCGATACGCTCATCGCTCAGTGCCAGGGCTTTGCCTTGGTAGGCGCTGCGCAATCCTTCGATCAGCGCTTTAAGCTCTAAGTCAGGTACTTCTTCGCGCAGGCGCTCACCCAGGCTGGCGCCCAGGCTGTAGGCGAGGTCGTGTGCCGCACCGTTGCTGGTTGGCGGGGCTGCGTGCACCAGCGGTGCAAGGCAAAACACGGTCAGCAAAAGGTATCGCGCCATCGTCACTCTCCAGCCTCAAATGCGGGGGATTATGCCAGCGGTGCCTTTGGCATCGTGTTTTTATTCGCCTCAGGCAACAGGGTTTAATCGGGCATAGAAACGCGCGCGCAGGATAACTAAAACTTGATCCAGCACAAGTTTCTCGACGCCATGCAACCCGCAGCTATCGTTAGTGTCAACATGATCTAGCGGCGGTTCCTACAGAGGTCTAGTATGAGTCGCACTCACTTCAGCCAGGAGGTAAACCATGTCGGCCAAAAAGAAGCCCGTTAATACCCCGTTGCACCTGCTCCAACAGCTCTCAAGCAGCCTGCTTGAGCATTTGGAAAGCGCTTGTTCCCAAGCGTTGGCTGATGCTGAGAAACTGCTCGCCAAGCTTGAAAAGCAGCGCGGCAAAGCTCAGGAGAAACTGCACAAGGCGCGTGCCAAACTGCAAGACGCAGCCAATGCCGGTAAATCCAAGGCTCAGGCCAAGGCCAAGTCTGGCGTTAAAGAGCTTGAGCAACTGCTCGATACGCTGAAGGAACGTCAAACGCAAACCCGCGATTACATCCTGCAACTCAAGCGTGATGCTCAAGAAAGCTTGAAGCTGGCTCAAGGTGTGGGCCGCGTGAAAGAAGCAGTCGCCAAAGCGCTGACCACCCGTGAAGCCAAACCTGCCTCCAGTGCCAAGAAGTCTGCGGCTAAAGCACCTGCCAAAGTAGCAGCCAAGGCGCCCGCCAAAGCCCCTGTAAAAGCACCTGCCAAATCTGCGGCCAAAGCGCCTGCGCAAAAGCCTGCGACCAAGGCTGTTGCAGCCAAAGCCGCTGCGGCCAAGCCAGCAGCAAAAACCGCAGCTGCCAAACCTGCTGGCGTTAAAGCCCCCGCCAAGGCGCCCGTAAAAGCAGCCGCCAAACCTGCTGCCAAAACCGCTGCGGCCAAACCCGTTGCCAAGCCATCCGTGGCCAAACCTGCTGTTGCCAAGCCAGCGGCAGCGGCAAAAGCCCCTGCCAAGCCTGCTGCAAAACCTGCGGCAAAACCCGCTGTAAAGCGTGTAGTGAGAAAACCGGTGGCTGCCAAGCCGGCCACTCCTGCGGCCAAGCCTGCCGCCGCCCCGGTTGCAGCGACAGCTTCCACTCCAGCGTCTACGCCAGCTCAGGCGCCTGCAACCACCTCCGCAACGACGCCAACCAGCGCCTCTTAAGCGCGGTTGATTGCGGCGCGCAGTGTTTGCAGCGCGCCGCAATCAGGTTGGCCAGCCAAGCTCGCCATCCTTAGCAGCCAGTCGCAATCCCCTTGCGATTGGTCTGAGGGCCACGACTGCGTCAGCGACTCCAATCGTCGCAGCACTGTTCGCTCAGCCTCCAGTTCCAATGCCTTGATCTGCCCTCGCAATGCATCCAGCGCCTCATCGTGGGCAGACGCTTCGCGCCATTGCGTTCGTAAGTGACGCAAAGGTTGTACGACTTCGCGCTGCCATGGCTCGGCACAGTCGCTTAATTGCTTAAGACGAGCGTCATTGCACCTCACGCCGCGTTGCTCAAGCCAGGCCGCGCACAGCAGCAAGCACACGTCCAGGCCTTGGCTTTGCAGGTTCAGGCACGCGCGCTCGACACCGGGTCGGGCGTAGAGGTGTAAACAGGTATTCCACAGATCAGTGTGCATAGTGCTATTAGCGCCAGTTGAGAGGGAAGCTGGTAGACTCCGCGGCCATTATGATCCGACTTCAGAACCTGACTTTACAGCGTGGCCCGCAACGTCTGCTAGAAGACGCCGAGCTGACCCTGCACGCCGGCCACAAAGCCGGTCTGGTCGGCGCCAATGGCGCCGGTAAATCCACTTTGTTCGCCTTGCTGCTGGGTGAGTTGACGCCTGATTCCGGGGACTGTCTGCTCCCGGCCGACTGGCGGATCGCCCACATGCGGCAAGAAATCGACACCCTCGATCGCATCGCGATTGATTACGTGCTCGATGGCGACCAGCGTTTGCGCCAAGTACAAAACGATCTGGCCAAAGCCGAGGCCGACGAAGACGGCCCTGCCCAGGCGCGCCTGCACGCCGAACTGGACAGCGCCGACGGCTACACCGCCGATGCGCGCGCGCGCAAAATGCTTGCCGGTCTGGGCTTCACGAACGAGCAAATGGATCGCCCGGTCGCCGACTTTTCCGGCGGCTGGCGCATGCGTTTGAACCTGGCGCAAGCCTTGATGTGCCCCTCCGACCTGTTGTTGCTCGATGAACCGACCAACCACTTGGACCTCGACGCCATCCTGTGGCTCGAAGATTTTCTCAAGAACTATCCCGGCACCTTGCTGCTGATCTCTCACGACCGGGACTTCCTGGATGCCGTGGTGGATAACATCGCGCATGTCGATCAGCGCAAAATCACGCTCTATCGTGGTGGTTACAGCGCCTTTGAGCGTGCCCGTGCCGAGCGTCTGGCGCAGCAACAGCAAGCCTACGAGAAGCAGCAGGCGCAACGTGCGCACATGGAAAGCTACATTGCGCGCTTCAAGGCTCAGGCCACCAAGGCCCGTCAGGCCCAGAGCCGGATCAAAGCCCTTGAGCGCATGGAAGAACTGAGTGCGGCGCATGTCGACTCACCGTTCGACTTTGTGTTTCGTGAAGCCGTGAAGCTGTCCAGCCCGTTGCTGGACTTGTCTGATGCACGCTTGGGGTATGGCGAAAAAACCATCCTTGAGAAGGTCAAGCTGCAACTGGTGCCGGGTGCGCGTATCGGTCTGCTCGGCCCTAACGGTGCGGGCAAATCGACCCTGATCAAAAACCTTGCAGGCGAACTGGAGCCTCTGTCAGGGCGTTTGGCCCGCGGTGAAAACCTGGTCGTGGGGTATTTTGCCCAGCATCAGCTCGACTCGCTGGACTCCAAAGCCAGCCCGTTGCTGCACATGCAGCGCCTGGCGCCGACTGAGCGTGAACAAACCCTGCGTGATTTTCTCGGCGGTTTCGACTTCCGTGGCCCGCGTTGTGATGAGCCGGTACTGAACTTCTCGGGCGGCGAGAAAGCTCGCCTGGCCTTGGCCTTGATCGCCTGGGGCCGCCCCAACCTGTTGCTGCTCGACGAACCGACCAACCACCTTGACCTCGAAATGCGTCTGGCGCTGACCATGGCCTTGCAGGAGTTCAGCGGTGCGGTACTGGTGGTGTCTCACGATCGGCATTTGCTCAAAAGCACCACGGATGAGTTCTTGTTGGTCGCTGATGGCAAAGTGCAGGAATTCGACGGTGACCTCGAAGACTATGCGCGTTGGTTAGCCGATTACCGCCTGCGCAACGCGCCGGCGAGTACCACGCCGATCAACCCGGACAAGACTGACAAAAAGGCTCAGCGTCAGGCCGCCGCCGCGCTGCGTCAGCAGTTGGCGCCCCACAAGCGCGAAGCCGACAAGCTCGAAAGCGAGTTGGGCAAGGTCAACGAGAAGCTGGCCAAAATTGAAGTCAGCCTCGGCGACAGCGCTGTTTACGAAGCCGCCCGCAAGGACGAACTGCGTGAGCTGCTGGCTGAGCAAGCCAAGCTCAAAGTGCTCGAAGGCCAGTTGGAAGAGCGCTGGATGGAAGCCCTCGAAGTGCTTGAAACCTTGCAAGCAGAACTGGAAGCCTTGTCCTGATGGAAGCCCTGCACATGCCCGTGCCCGCCGAGCTGATCGCGCCGCTGTGGATTGGCGTGCAGATCTTGCTGATTCTGTTGACGGGTTATTTTTTGCAGCGCGGCATTGCCCGCTTTCTTAACCGTCTGGGTCAGCGTTACCCGCTGCCGCCGCAGTTGTTGATGCCGCTGCGCGGTGGTTTGCGCTGGTTCATCATGGGCAGCGCGGTGATTATCGTGCTGGAGCGTCTCGGGGTGTCGGCCACAGTGCTGTGGACGGCGCTCTCGGGGTTTGTCGCGGTGGCGGCCATCGCCTTTTTCGCGATCTGGAGCGTGCTTTCCAACCTGCTGTGCGCGGTACTGATCTTTACCGTCGGCCCGTTTCGGATCGGCGACGTGGTTGAGCTGCTCGACACGCTGGACAAGCCGGGCGTCAAAGGCCGGGTGGTGGCGATCAATTTGCTCTACACCACACTGATCGAACCCGCAGAAGCGGGCAGTGGTAGCAGCATGGTGCAAGTGCCCAATAGCCTGTTCTTCCAGCGCTCTGTTCGCCGCTGGCGCGAAGGCGACCTTTAAACGCTCCTACACGGTGTGGCGCAAAAAACCAGTGGTTAATTTTCAGCCAGCGCATTAGCTTTAAGGACGTGTTACTGATTTTGTCCGAGAGGTGTGCGATGTCGCTGGAAACATGGTTGGCCTTTTTTGCGGCGTCCTGGGTGATCAGCCTGTCGCCGGGTGCCGGTGCAATTGCGTCGATGTCATGCGGGCTGCAATACGGTTTTTGGCGCGGCTATTGGAACGCCCTCGGCCTGCAACTGGGCCTGGCCTTGCAAATCGCCATCGTTGCCGCCGGGGTAGGCGCCATTCTCGCCGCGTCCTCCACCGCGTTTTACGCCATCAAATGGTTTGGCGTGGCCTACCTGATCTACCTCGCGGTCAAACAATGGCGCGCCTTGCCCGCCGACCTCAGCGATGACGCTGCCGTACGTCCTATTGGCAAACCGCTGGCGCTGGTGTTTCGCGGCTTCCTGGTCAATGTCAGCAATCCCAAGGCGCTGGTGTTTATGCTCGCGGTGTTACCGCAGTTTGTTGACCCGCACGCGCCGCTGTTGTCTCAGTACTTGATCCTCGGCACGACCATGATCTGCGTCGACCTGATTGTGATGGCCGGCTACACCGGGTTGGCGTCCAAGGTGCTGCGTTTGCTGCGCACGCCCAAACAACAGCGGCGCATGAACCGCACGTTTGCCGGTTTGTTTGTGGGCGCGGCGGGGTTTCTGGCCACGCTGCACCGCGCAACGACGTAAAGACCTTGAGTCATTGGGAAGGGAAGTGAACAATGTGTTACTTCTCATTTCCAGCCGGATTTTTCGATGACCGCCCGCTCGCGTTTTTTGGCATGGCTGATGCTGCCCGTGCTCGCGTTGTGCAGCCTTGCTGTGTCTGCCAACTCCCCGGAAGGTGCCTCACAGGCACTTCACCTCATTGACTACATTGGTGCTGATTACCCGCCTACGGTTGAAGATGGCAAAGTCATCGACGAAACCGAGTATCACGAGCAACTGGAGTTTTTGGCCGTTCTCAAAGGGCTGATTGCCGATTTGCCCGAGCGTGCGGAACGGGCTGAACTGGCGCAGGGCGTGAACGCGCTGCAAACCGCCATCGAGCAACGCGAAGACGGCGCCGCCGTGGCCCGTGAAGCGCGGCAGTTGGGGGCCAAGCTGGCCGTGGCCTACGAGGTCAGCCAGGCGCCGGTCATCACGCCAGACCCCACGCGTGGCGCGCCGTTGTACGCCCAGCATTGTTCGGTGTGTCACGGCGAAGCCGGAGCTGGCGATGGTCCGGCTGGCGTGGGCATGAGCCCGCCACCTGCCAATTTGCGCGACGCCGGGCGCCTCGACCGCTTGAGCCTGTACGCGATCTACAACACGTTGGGGCTGGGCGTTGAAGGCACCGACATGCCGTCCTTTGCCGACCAGCTGGATGAGCGTCAGCGCTGGGACCTGGCCACTTACATCGCGGGCCTGAGCGCTGATCCAAACGCGGCAAAGGCAGACAAAACCTACAATCTGGCTGACCTTGCGCGCCAAACGCCTAATGAAGTGCTGGCCGCCGAAGGCCCGCAAGCCGCTGCCACCTTCCGAGCACAACGCGCGCAACCACCGCAGGTTGTGCGTGGCCCTGCACAACTGCTCGATTACACCCGCGCCACCCTCGACAAAAGCCTGGCGGCTTACCGCGCAGGGGATCGCGAACAGGCCTACGACTTGTCTGTGGCCGCCTATCTGGAAGGCTTTGAGCTGGTTGAAAGCTCACTGGATAACGTCGACAGCAACGTGCGTAAAAGCACGGAGAAAGCCCTGATGGCCTATCGGCAGTCGTTGCAGGACGGCTTACCGATTGAGCAGGTCGAGCAGCGTCTGGAGGCAGCCAAAGCGCTGCTCAAGGCGTCGGCAGGCTTGCTGGGCAGCGATGGCCTGAGCGGGTCGTTGAGCTACATTTCGGGTTTGCTGATTTTGTTGCGTGAGGGCCTGGAAGCCATTCTGGTGTTGGCCGCCATCCTGGCCTTTTTGCGCAACACCGGCCAGCAATCGGCCGTGCGCAGTGTGAACGTGGGCTGGGCGCTGGCTTTGGTCGCCGGGCTGGCCACGTGGGCGCTGGCGGCTTATGTGATCGACGTCAGCGGCGCACAACGCGAATTGCTGGAAGGTTGCACTGCACTGTTCGCCAGCGTCATGGTGCTGTGGTTGGGTGTGTGGATGCACGACCGCCGACATGCTGCTGCGTGGCAGGACTACATCAAAAGCAGCTTGGTCAGCGGTGGCGGGCGGTTTGGTTTTGCGATTCTGGCGTTCTTCTCGGTGTACCGCGAGCTGTTTGAAGTGATCCTGTTTTACGAAACCCTGTGGCTGCAAGCGGGCCCGGCCGGTCACAACGCTGTCTTGGCCGGCGGTGCTACAGCGCTGGTGCTGTTGATCGGCCTGGCATGGGTCATTCTTCGCGGTTCGGCCAAATTGCCGCTGGCGATGTTCTTCGGCATTAACGCCGCTTTGTTGTGCGCGCTGTCGGTGGTGTTCGCAGGCCACGGTGTGAAAGCGCTGCAAGAGGCCGGTATTTTCGGCACGCGGCCGGTGCCGTTCTTCGAGTTCGACTGGCTGGGCATTCATGCCGATGCTTATTCGCTCGGAGCACAGGCCGTCGCCCTTTTGGCCATCATCGTGCTGTACAGCCGCAGTAAATGGGCTGAAAAACGTCGGGTGCAGGCTGCGTAGACCACCATTGATTACGAGCGCTTCGACAGCGACTACACCGTGTGGATGTAGATTCTGTAGTCCCTGGCCTACGCGGCAGTGAGGGCCCAAAGGCTTTGGCTATTTGATCACAGGGCGAGGCCCTACTTTTTACAGGAGCGCACCCATGCGTGTCTGGATCGATGCCGACGCGTGCCCCAAGGCCGCGAAGGATCAAGTTATAAAATTCGCCTTGAAGCGTCAGTTTGAAGTGGTGCTGGTGGCTGGGCAGAGTCAGATCAAGCCCACGTATGCCTTGGTCAAGTTGATCGTGGTGCCCAGTGGCCCGGATGCGGCAGATGATTATCTGGTCGAGCACGCGGTGCCCGGCGAGTTGGTGATTTGCAGCGATGTGCCGCTGGCCGACCGGCTGGTGAAGAAGGGCGTGGCCGCGCTGGACCCGCGTGGTAAAGAGTTCGACCCGCAAAACATGGGTGAACGGCTGGCGGTGCGTAACTTGTTTACCGACCTGCGCGAGCAAGGGCAAATGGGCGGCGGGCAGGGCGCGTATGGCGAACGTGAGAAGCAAGCGTTCGCCAATGCGCTGGACCGCATCCTGACGCGTTTGACGCGTGTGTGATCAATCGTCTTCGTGGGTCAGTTCAAGCACGCGGTCGACCATCTTGTTGATCCCCGACGCCGCTTCGCTGATGGAGTGCGCCAACATATAGGCAGGCGTGCTGACCAGCTTGCGGGCTTTGTCTTCGACAATCTCCGACACCTCGCACTCTTGGTGAATGGCGCCCATTTTGGTCACCGTGCTGGCGGTGTCGGCATCTTTGCCAATGGTGCAGGTCACGCCAGGGCCGTAGATTTTGGCGGCGATGGCAGGTGAGATGCACATCAGGCCCACCGGCTTGGCCGCTTCGGCAAAGGCCTCAGCCAGAGCCAGCACGTCGGTTTGCACTGTGCATTTGTCGCCTTCGGTGGCGAAGCTTGAAAGGTTTTTTGCCGCACCAAACCCGCCCGGTACGATCAGCGCGTCGAAGTCGTCGACCTTCGCTTCACGGATATCCTTGATGTTGCCACGGGCAATGCGCGCAGACTCAACCAGCACGTTACGCGACTCGGGCATCTCATCGCCGGTCAGGTGGTTGATGACGTGCAGCTGCGCAATGTTGGGCGCGAAACACTGAACCTTGGCGCCACGTTGATCGAGGCGCAGCAGGGTGATAACACTTTCGTGGATTTCGGCCCCATCGTAGACGCCGCAACCCGACAGAATCACAGCCACTTTTTTCTGGGTCATGTTGGTTCTCCTAGTACATGGCGCTAATGTCGCCTGATTTGGCACTTGATGCCATAGGGTGTTCATGCAAACCCGGCCTACGCTTGTAGGAACATTGGTCGGGGTGCGCCATGAAGCTGATTTTGTATGCAGTGCCGTTTTTCTTTGTGTTGATCGCGATTGAGCTGCTGGCCGACCGCTGGCGCGGCATGCGCACTTATCGGCTGGCCGACACCATCAGCAGCCTGAGCACCGGCGTGCTGTCGACCACCACCGGTTTGCTGACCAAAGGCGTGGGTCTGGTGACCTATGCCCTGGCGCTCGACCATCTGGCCTTGATCAGGCTGCCCGAAGACAGTGGCTGGGTGTGGCTGTTTGCGTTCGTGCTGTATGACTTTTGCTACTACTGGCACCACCGCCTTGGGCATGAGCGCAATGTGCTGTGGGCGGCGCACTCGGTGCATCACCAAAGCGAGGACTACAACTTGTCCACCGCTCTGCGTCAGACCAGCACCGGTTTTATATTCGGCTGGGTGTTTTACCTGCCGATGGCTGTGCTTGGCGTACCGTTGCTGGTGTTCGTCACCGTGGCGACGCTCAATTTGCTTTATCAATTCTGGGTACACACCCGTCACGTGCCCAAGCTGGGCTGGTTCGAGTGGTGCTTTGTTTCGCCGTCCAATCACCGGGCTCACCATGCGCAGAATGCTCTCTACATGGATCGCAATTACGGCGGGGTGTTCATTTTTTGGGATCGCCTGTTTGGCACCTTCCAGGAAGAAGATGACGCCGAACCGGTCATTTTCGGCGTGACCACGCCGCTGTCGAGCTGGAACCCGCTGTGGGCCAATTGGCAGTTTTATGCCCAACTGTTGGCTGATGCGCGGCGCACTGAGCGCTGGTGGGACAAAGTGCGCATCTGGTTTATGCCCACCGGCTGGCGCCCGGCGGATGTGGCGGGCAAGCACCCGGTAAACAAGCCCGATTTGAGTCAATTCAAAAAGTTTGAGGTGGCGCTGGCGCTACCGCAGCAGGTGTATATCGCCCTGCAATTTGCGGTGTATGTGGGGTTGGGCAGTTATCTGCTCAATCTGGGCGAGCATTTAGCGCCCCAGGCATTGCTGTTGGGCTGGGGTTACATGGCGCTAGGTCTGTTTGTGTTGGGGGCCGGGCTTGAGAATCGGCCCTGGGCATTGCGCCTTGAGGGGGTGCGCCTGGCGCTGAACGTGCCGCTGGTGTGGCTGGCCCCGTGGGCGGGGCTGTGGCCGGCCAGCGCGTGGGGCTGGGTTGCCCTGTTCAGTTACAGCGCCTTGAGCGTGATGGGCCTGTACGCGTGCAGAGCCAGGGTTACTCCGCTGGCGGAGTGTTAGCCTCGCCTGCCTTGTGTTTGGCTTCTTCAAGGGCGATTTGTTTGGCCTGGCGCGCATTTTTGAAGCGCCGACGGATCCACAGGCAGACGCCCAGCACCAGCAATGCGCCCAATACCCACAGCTCATACTTCTTGACGCTGCCGAGCAGGCCTTCAAGCACCGCGCCAAAGTGGTAGGCGGCAGTCGCCAGCGCGATGGCCCAGATGGCCGCGCCAATGCCGTTGAGCAGCAAGTAGCGGCCCGGCGGGTAGCCGGACAAACCAATCGCCACAGGCATGACGGTGCGCAGGCCGTAGACGAAGCGAAAGCTCAAGACCCAGATGTCGGGGTGCTTGCGAATGTGCTCCAGTGCTTTGTCGCCCATGAGCTGCCAGCGCGGTTTGCGCGCCAACAGTTTGCGGCCGTGCTTGCGCCCCAGGAAGTACCACAGCTGATCGCCGGCATAACTGCCGAGAAACGCCACGATCATCACCAGTTTGAGGTCCATGTATCCGCGGAACGCCAAGAAGCCTGCGAGAACCAGAATGGTCTCACCTTCAAAGAACGTCCCTAGAAACAGGGCGAAGTAGCCGAATTCTTGAAGAAATTGTTGGAGCATTGTCTGGGTGCTGGCGAAATGAACGCGCAGCCTACGCCTTCAAGCGCGTGTATGAAAGTATCGAAATGTGTCTTGTCGTGAACAAATCCTACAATGCATATGGTTTTGACTTACGTCATGAGCGCTGTCATCTGCTGTTCATAAGGCGTCGGTATAAAGGTCGCGCGCGTTCAGGTCTGGGGCAAACGGGATTTTTCAGGCGCTGATCAACATGGCGCTGCGCACGGCTTGGCCGACTAAAGTCGAACCGTCTACACAGTCCGTTACCTAATGGTCGCGGCGACGCGGTACTGGCCTCAGAACAATTTCACGAAATCACCCTCTAAGTAGGCCTCAGCCCGCATAAAGCGCCTTTGAGCGGTTTAATCCCGCAGGCGTTGGTGGCATTCTGGCTGTCAACTTGACTGGCCGCGCCGCTTAACTGTTACGAGAGTCAAACCCGCTCTTATCAGGAACTTTCAATGAATACCGAAGGACAGACAGAACTCGTTGCCACTGAGCCTCAACCGATGGTTGAGCAGGTCTCTGAAACCCCGCCCACGCCCGAGGCACACGCGCCCGCAGCGGCCGAGTCGCATGCCGCGGCGCATCCGACGATTGCCATTCCGGGCCTGGATGACAGCAGCCTGTATATCCATCGTGAGTTGTCGCAATTGCAGTTCAACATTCGCGTGCTGGAGCAGGCGCTGGATGAGTCCTACCCGTTACTTGAGCGCCTGAAATTTCTGCTGATCTTCTCCAGCAACCTCGACGAATTCTTCGAAATTCGCGTCGCGGGTCTGAAGAAGCAAATCACCTTCGCCCGTGAACAGGCCGGTGCCGACGGTTTGCAGCCGCATCAGGCGTTGGCGCGCATCAGTGAACTGGTGCATGGGCATGTCGATCGCCAATACGCGATTCTCAACGACATCCTGTTGCCTGAGCTTGAAAAACATCAGGTGCGCTTCATTCGGCGGCGCCACTGGAACACCAAAATCAAAGCCTGGGTGCGTAAATTCTTCCGCGATGAGATCGCCCCGATCATCACCCCGATTGGCCTTGATCCTACGCACCCGTTCCCGTTGCTGGTGAACAAGAGCCTCAACTTCATTGTTGAGCTCGAAGGCATTGATGCATTCGGCCGTGATTCTGGCTTGGCAATCATCCCCGCCCCGCGTTTGCTGCCGCGTGTCATCAAAGTGCCGGAAGACGTCGGTGGGCCGGGCGATAACTACGTGTTCCTGTCGTCGATGATCCATGCGCATGCCGACGATTTGTTTCAGGGCATGAAGGTCAAGGGCTGCTACCAGTTCCGTCTGACCCGAAACGCCGATCTGGCGGTCGACACTGAAGATGTAGAAGACCTGGCCCGTGCACTGCGCGGCGAATTGTTCTCGCGTCGTTATGGTGACGCGGTGCGTCTGGAAGTGGCCGATACCTGCCCTAAACATCTGTCGGATTACCTGCTCAAGCAGTTCAACCTGCACGAAACCGAGCTGTACACGGTTAACGGCCCGGTGAACCTCACGCGGCTGTTTAGCATCACGGGCCTGGACAGCCATCCCGAGCTGCAATACACACCGTTTACCCCGGCGATTCCGAAGCTGTTGCAGAACAGCGAAAATATTTTCAGCGTGGTCAGCAAACAGGACATCTTGCTGCTACACCCGTTCGAGTCCTTTACCCCGGTGGTGGATTTGCTGCGGCAGGCCGCCAAAGACCCGCATGTGCTGGCCGTGCGCCAGACGCTGTACCGCAGCGGCGCCAACTCCGAAATCGTTGACGCGTTGGTGGACGCTGCGCGTAACGGCAAGGAAGTGACCGCTGTGGTTGAGTTGCGCGCCCGCTTTGACGAAGAGTCCAACCTGCAACTGGCCAGTCGTTTGCAAGCGGCCGGTGCGGTGGTGATTTACGGGGTGGTGGGCTTTAAGACTCACGCCAAGATGATGCTGATTCTGCGTCGCGAGGCAGGCGAGATCGTGCGTTACGCGCATTTGGGCACGGGTAACTACCACGCGGGTAACGCGCGGTTGTACACCGACTACAGCTTGCTGACCTCCGATGATGCGCTGTGCGAAGACGTCGGCAAGTTGTTCAGCCAGTTGATCGGCATGGGCAAGACGCTGCGCATGAAGAAGCTGCTGCACGCGCCGTTCACGCTGAAGAAGGGCATGCTCGATATGATCGCCCGCGAAACGCAATTCGCGCTGGAGGGCAAGCCTGCGCACATCATCGCCAAGTTCAACTCGTTGACCGACCCTAAAATCATTCGTGCGTTGTACAAGGCCAGCCAGTCAGGCGTGCGGATCGATTTGATCGTGCGTGGCATGTGCTGCCTGCGTCCGGGGATTGCGGGGGTGTCGCACAACATTCACGTACGCTCGATCATCGGCCGCTTTTTGGAGCACACCCGGGTGTTCTACTTCCTCAACGGCGGGGAAGAGCAGATGTTCCTGTCGAGTGCCGACTGGATGGAGCGCAACCTGGATAAGCGCGTCGAGACGTGCTTCCCGATTGAAGGCAAAAAGCTGATTTTGCGGGTCAAGAAAGAGTTGGAGTGCTACCTGACCGACAACACCCACAGCTGGAGCTTGCAGTCGGACGGGCGTTACATTCGTAACACACCAACCGGCAACCAAAACCCGCGCAGCGCCCAGGCCACTTTGCTTGAGCGTTTGAGCCTGCCGGTATTGGCCGTCAACACCGGCCCGTCGGTGTAAGTAACCGCCCGGTGTCGTAGCCGCTGCGCCAGCGGCTACGCAGGCTCAATTCAGGACACCGTCAGTACAATCCCGACCCGTGTCAGCCATTGTGCTTCTTGCTCAAAGTCGGCCTGGGTCAGCGGGTTCTGCTCAAGCCAGCCTTCGGGGAAGATCACTTCAAGGTGATCGCCATCGGCCCGCAGTTTTACCTGCGAGGCTTGCTGGTCGCCACGGATGTGGTGGTACAAAATCGCAAAGCGCAACAACACGCACAGGCGAATCAGCTTGATGCCGTCTTCACCAAAGTCTGCGAACTTGTCTTTGGGAATATTACGGCGGTGGCCGCGTACCAATAGCGCGAGCATTTGCTGGTCTTCACGGGAGAAGCCGGCAAGGTCGGAGTGCTCAATCAAGTAGGCGCCGTGTTTGTGGAAATGATAGTGCGCGATGTCGAGGCCGACTTCGTGCACCTTGGCCGCCCAGCTCAGTAATTCACGCCATACGCCGTCTTTCAAATCCCACGCCTTGGCCACTTGGTCGAAAGCACGTAAGGCTTTGCGCTCAACCCGTGCCGCTTGCTCGCGGTCAACGTGGTAGCGGTCCATCAACGAACTGAGGGTGCGCTCGCGTACGTCTTCGTGATGATGGCGGCCCAGCAGGTCGTACAGCACCCCTTCACGCAACGCGCCGTCGCAGTGATCCATGCGTTGCAGTTCCAGAGAATCGAAGATCGCTTCCAGGATGGCCAGCCCGGCCGGGAAGATGGTGCGTCGATCAGGCTTGATGCCTTCAAAGTCGATTTTTTCGACCTCGCCCAGCTTGAACAGTTTGCGCTTGAGCCACGCCAGACCTTCGGCATTGACCTCGCCATTGCCATGACCGCCGGCCTTGAGGGCCAGGCCAATGGCGCGGATGGTGCCTGACGAGCCGATGGCTTCGTCCCAGCCCAAGCGGTGCAAGGCGTGTTCGATGCTCATGATCTCAAGGCGCGCAGCGGTGTACGCCTGTGCATAACGCGCCGGGGTGATTTTGCCATCGCGAAAATAGCGCTGGGTGTAACTGACGCAGCCCATTTGCAGGCTTTCGCGCAACAACGGTTCAAAGCGCTGGCCAATGACGAATTCGGTACTGCCACCGCCAATGTCTGCCACCAGGCGCTTGCCCGGCGTATCAGCGAGGGTGTGGGACACGCCCAGGTAAATGAGGCGTGCTTCTTCACGTCCGGAAATGACTTCTACTGTGTGGCCGAGGATTTCTTCGGCGCGCACGATGAACTCATTGCGGTTACGTGCTTCACGCAGGGCGTTGGTACCCACAATCCGCACGGCGCCCAAAGGCATACCGTTGATCAGTTGGGCAAAACGTTTCAGGCAATCGAGCCCGCGCTGCATGGATTCTTCGTTGAGTTTGCGATCTTCGTCGATGCCGGCTGCTAACTGCACCTTTTCACCAAGACGCTCCAGGATACGGATTTCACCGTTCTGAGCCTTGGCCACCACCATGTGAAAGCTGTTAGAACCCAGATCAATGGCGGCGATCAGGGACGGATTCTTGGCTTGGGATTGGGGCATGGTTGAGGGGTCTCGGTCGATAACTTCGCCATCGTGCCACGATCAAACGCTCGCGCCAACGCGTGATGTCAGAAGGCTTGATGTGGCTCAAGCAATTTTTCGTAACGTCTGGCTTCATATCATTAAAGGCGTTAACCCACGGACGCGATGTTTAAATTCATCAGCCATACTCTGACTCATGCTTCTTTATAGTCAGACTCAATTAAGCCTCAGCTTCCTGAACGCGGTGATGACGGCTATGATGTGCTACGTTTTTGCTTACAACCACGGAGACTTCCATGAGCAGCGATCTTATTAAACACGTCACCGACGCTAGCTTTGAGGCCGATGTTCTCAAGGCTGAAGGCGCTGTACTGGTCGACTACTGGGCTGAATGGTGTGGCCCTTGCAAAATGATCGCGCCAGTTCTGGACGAGATCGCAGAGACTTACAAAGGCAAGCTGACTGTTGCCAAGCTGAACATCGATGAAAACCAGGAAACCCCGGCCAAGCATGGCGTACGTGGTATTCCGACGCTGATGCTGTTCAAGAACGGCAATGTCGAAGCCACCAAGGTCGGTGCGCTGTCGAAGTCGCAATTGGCTGCATTCCTCGACGCTAACATTTAAGTGTCGATAAAAGCCCCGCAAAATGCGGGGCTTTTTCATGGCTCAAGGACTAGACGCTATGAAAAGCAAGTGTTACATTCGGCCCCGCACTGGTTTCTCCACTGCCCCCTGCAAGCCGTCGCCGACGCACTCCTTATCGAATTAGTACGCGATCCTGTCGCCTTCTCTGCGGCGCGGCCTCATTAAGCCAAAAGCTTAATTTCCCCCCTCCATAAATGATTACGTCATTCCTATATGAACCTGACTGAACTCAAGCAAAAGCCGATTACCGAACTGCTCGAATTGGCCGAACAAATGGGCATAGAAAATATGGCCCGTTCGCGCAAGCAGGACGTGATTTTCTCCCTGCTGAAAAAGCACGCGAAAAGCGGCGAGGAAATCTCCGGTGATGGCGTGCTGGAGATCCTCCAGGACGGCTTCGGCTTCCTGCGCTCCGCTGACGCCTCGTATCTTGCCGGCCCGGACGATATTTACGTCTCGCCTAGCCAGATTCGTCGCTTCAACTTGCGCACCGGCGACACCATCGTCGGTAAAATCCGCCCGCCAAAAGAAGGCGAGCGTTACTTCGCACTGCTGAAAGTCGACACGATCAACTACGATCGTCCCGAGAACGCGAAAAACAAGATTCTTTTCGAGAACTTGACCCCGCTGTTCCCGACCGTCCGCATGAAGATGGAAATCGGTAACGGTTCCACTGAAGACCTGACCGGTCGTGTGATCGACCTCTGCGCGCCCATCGGTAAAGGTCAGCGTGGTCTGATCGTTGCTCCGCCAAAAGCGGGCAAGACCCTGATGTTGCAGAACATCGCGTCGAACATTTCGCGTAACAACCCTGAAGTTCACTTGATCGTTCTGTTGATCGACGAGCGTCCTGAAGAAGTGACCGAAATGCAGCGCACGGTGCGCGGCGAAGTGGTTGCGTCGACCTTCGACGAGCCGCCAACCCGTCACGTGCAAGTGGCCGAAATGGTGATCGAGAAGGCCAAGCGCCTGGTCGAACACAAAAAGGACGTGGTGATCCTGCTTGACTCCATCACCCGTCTGGCCCGCGCCTACAACACCGTGATCCCAAGCTCCGGCAAGGTGTTGACCGGTGGTGTTGACGCCCACGCCCTTGAGAAGCCTAAGCGTTTCTTCGGTGCGGCGCGAAACATCGAAGAAGGCGGCTCGCTGACCATCATCGCTACCGCGCTGGTTGAAACCGGCTCGAAGATGGATGAAGTGATCTACGAAGAGTTCAAAGGCACCGGCAACATGGAACTGCCTCTGGACCGCAAAATCGCTGAAAAGCGCGTCTTCCCTGCGATCAACATCAACCGCTCCGGCACCCGCCGTGAAGAGTTGCTGACCGCCGATGACGAGCTGCAACGCATGTGGATCCTGCGCAAGCTGTTGCACCCGATGGACGAAGTCGCAGCGATCGAGTTCTTGATCGACAAGCTGAAACAGACCAAGACCAACGATGAGTTCTTCCTGTCGATGAAACGCAAGTAACACGGTTTCTCGATCAAAAAATGGCGCCCCGCAAGGGCGCCATTTTTTTTGGGCAAAAAAAAGGAAGGTTTGCGCTGAGCGCCGGTCAATAACAGCACTCTACTGACGGGTGCTGAGCGTTATGAGTTCACTTGTTTATCGCAGGGACATTGATGGCCTGCGCGCAATTGCCGTGATAGCGGTGGTGCTTTTTCACTTCGGGGTGCCCGGTTTCACCGGCGGGTTCGTCGGCGTTGATGTGTTCTTCGTCATTTCCGGTTACCTGATTACCTCGATCATCTGGCGCCAGCGTGAAGCGGGGCGTTTTAGTTTCGTGGATTTTTGGGCTCGCCGAGCGCGACGTATCCTGCCCGCCTTGTTTGTACTGCTGGCGGCAGTCCTTGTGGCTGGCTGGTTTTTGATGGCACCCAAGGACTACGAAGAACTGGGCCGCTCCGTGCGTTACCAGGTGTTGTTCGTGTCCAACCTGCTGTTCATGCGCCAGGACGGTTATTTCGATGCGGCCAGCGACCTGAAACCGTTGCTGCACACCTGGTCACTGGCCGTTGAAGAACAGTTCTACATCGTCTTCCCTCTGGTACTGACTGTGCTGTCGGCTCGCTTTAAGCACTGGCGACTGGCGTTGTTCGGCCTGCTGCTGATTTCGTTTGGCTTGAGCGTCTGGGCCGTTGCCCTGCACCCGCAAAAGGCGTTTTTTCTGTTGCCGATGCGGGCGTGGGAGTTGTTGGCAGGCGGCATGCTGGCCATTGCCCCTGTCACCCAAAAACGCCTGACACCTGCGGCGGCGCAATGCTTCAGCCTCTTGGGGCTGGGGCTTGTCCTGATGGCGGTCTTTGGTTACGACAAAAGCACACCGTTCCCCGGTGCCGCGGCATTGCTGCCGGTACTGGGCGTGGTGGCACTGATCTGGGCCAATGAGCATCACACCACTTGGGTGGGGCGTTTGTTGAGCACGCGGGTAATGGTCGGTCTCGGGCTGATTTCTTACTCGTGGTATTTGTGGCACTGGCCGGTCTTTGTGTTTGGCAGCTATGCCAGCGTGGGTGAATTTGGCGCGGGTTTGACCAGCGCTCTCATCGCGCTGACGTTGATCTTGGGCTATTTGTCCTGGCGCTTTGTCGAAACGCCCTTGCGTGAGCGTCGACTGTTAGCTGGGCGGCGGCAGATTCTGGCGGCCGCGGGTGTGGGCATCCTGGTATTGGGTTTGGCCGGGCAAGCGCTGCGCTGGAGTGATGGTTTGCCGCAGCGTTTGTCAGAGCAGGCGTTGCAGTACGCCAACGCCAGCCACTGGCGGCCCGAATTGATGGCCTGTATCACGGATGACAAAAGCCCCGCAGACACGCCGTTTTGCCGATACGGCACGCCCGATGCCCCTGCGCAGTTACTGGTGTGGGGCGACAGCCACGCCACGGCGCTGATCCCTGCGTTGCAAGACAGCGCCGAGCGCTACGGGGTCAATGTGATGCTGGCCAGCTCGGCGGGTTGTCTGCCCCTTGAAGGGCTGGAGCACGGCGCTCGATGCGCGGACTACAACCGTCGTGTGGTGCGCACATTGAACACCGAGCCGGTGAGCGACGTGATGTTGGTGGCACGCTGGAGCCTTTATCTTTATGGCGATGCCAAAGGTGATCGGGGTCATGCGCTGAAAGCAGCGGATGGCCATTACGACCGCGAGGTGGCCGAGCAGCAACTGGCGCAAGGCTTGCGCACACGCATTAAACAGCTGCGTCAGGCCGGCCATCGTGTGTGGCTGATGAAAGAGGCGCCGTTGCAGCCGTTCAATCCGCCTTATCGCTTGAGCCGTTTAGCGATGCTGAACAAGCCCACAGAGGGCACCGGTTTTCCGCTGGCCGATCACCTCAAACACACGGCCTTTATCAACCGTTTGTTCGCTCAAATTGCTGCCAGTGACCCCGGCGTCAAGGTGCTGGACCCTACACCACAGCTGTGCGATGCCACCGGTTTATGTCGGGCTGAGCGGGACGGTGACGCGTTGTACACCGACGACAATCATCTGTCCGAAGCGGGTGCCAAGTTGATGCTGCCCGTAGTGGCGCCGCTGTTTGAAACCGTGACCGAGTCAAACCCGTCCGGCCCGCGTGAAGCCAATACTGCCCGCTAAGCAGCGATAAGCTGCCAGCGGGCGGCATTGCAGGTAGGATGTACGCCTATTTTGAGGGTGCCAACGTCAATGAAATTCAAGGATCTTCGGGATTTCGTGCAGCAGCTAGAGCAGCGCGGAGAGTTGAAACGCATCCAGATTCCCGTCTCTCCAGTGCTGGAGATGACCGAAATCTGCGACCGCACGCTGCGTGCCAAAGGCCCGGCGCTGTTGTTCGAGAACCCGACCGGCCACACGATCCCGGTGCTTGGCAACCTGTTCGGTACGCCTGAGCGCGTGGCGATGGGCATGGGGGCGGAGTCGGTCAGTGAATTGCGCGAAATCGGCAAGCTGTTGGCGTTCCTCAAGGAACCTGAGCCGCCTAAAGGTCTGAAAGACGCGTGGTCCAAATTGCCGATCTTCCGCAAGATCATTTCCATGGCCCCGAAAGTCGTCAAAGACGCGGTGTGCCAGGAAGTCGTGATCGAAGGCGATGATGTCGACTTGGCCATGTTGCCCGTTCAGCACTGCTGGCCGGGCGACGTGGCACCGTTGATTACGTGGGGCCTGACCGTCACCAAGGGACCGAACAAGGACCGCCAGAACCTCGGTATTTATCGTCAGCAAGTGATTGGCCGCAACAAAGTCATCATGCGTTGGTTGAGTCACCGGGGTGGCGCACTGGATTACCGCGAGTGGTGTGAAAAACACCCCGGCCAGCCGTTCCCGGTATCGGTGGCCCTGGGTGCAGACCCTGCAACTATTCTCGGTGCGGTGACGCCGGTGCCGGACAGCCTGTCCGAATACGCGTTCGCCGGGTTGCTGCGGGGCAATCGCACCGAGCTGGTGAAATGCCGCGGCAATGACCTGCAAGTGCCCGCCACCGCGGAAATCATCCTTGAAGGCGTGATTCACCCCGGCGAGATGGCCCCTGAAGGCCCTTACGGCGATCACACCGGTTACTACAACGAAGTGGACAGCTTTCCGGTGTTCACCGTTGAACGCATCACCCACCGGGTCAAACCGATTTACCACAGCACGTACACCGGCCGTCCACCGGATGAACCCGCGATTCTGGGTGTGGCACTCAACGAAGTGTTTGTACCGATCCTGCAAAAGCAGTTTCCGGAAATCACCGACTTCTACCTGCCGCCTGAAGGCTGCTCGTACCGCATGGCCATTGTGACCATGAAAAAGTCGTATCCGGGCCACGCCAAGCGGGTCATGCTCGGCGTGTGGTCATTTTTGCGTCAGTTCATGTACACCAAGTTCGTGATCGTGACCGATGACGACATCAATGCGCGTGACTGGAATGACGTGATCTGGGCGATCACGACGCGCATGGACCCCAAACGTGACACGGTCATGATCGAAAACACGCCAATCGACTACCTTGATTTCGCCTCGCCGGTATCGGGTCTTGGCTCGAAGATGGGGCTGGATGCGACGAATAAATGGCCGGGTGAAACCACGCGTGAATGGGGCCGAGTCATCGTCAAGGACGAGGCGGTGACACGCCGGGTCGATGACATCTGGAATCAATTAGGAATAGATTGATGCGAGTAACCTTGCAGCCATCAGGCGCGGTGTTGGACACCTTGCCTGGCGAGCCGATTTTGAATGCGGCGCAGCGTTTGGGCTATGAATGCCCACAAAGCTGTCGTAACGGTAATTGCCATGTGTGTGCCGCCTTGCTGGTAGAAGGCAGCGTGCAGCAGGCGGGCGAGACCCGTGATCATGGTGAGATTTACACCTGCCTGGCGCAGCCGCAGGAAGACTGCATCGTGTTGTGGGACGGTGTGCTTGCGTTAGGGGAGTTGCCGGTGAAAACCGTGTCGTGTCTGTTGGTTGAGTGCGTAGAAGTGGGCGGCGACGTGTGGCGGGTGCGCCTGCGCGCGCCGGCTGGCAAGGCGCCGCGTTATTACGCAGGCCAGTACGTGATGCTGGAGCGCGAGAACGGTGAAAAGTCCGCGTTCTCGCTGGCCAGTGCGCCGCACAGCGGGCGTGATCTTGAGCTGCATGTGCTGGTGCGCGAAGACAGCGCCCTTAGCCTGATCGAACAATTGCAACGCAATGGCATGATCCGCGTTGAACTGCCGTTTGGTGATACGCATTTGTCCCAATTACCGGACGGCCCGCTGGTGCTGATTGCTGCCGGTACAGGCATGGCGCAGATGCACAGCCTGATCGAGCATTGCCGTAAGGAGGGTTTCCCGTACCCCGTGCACTTGTACTGGGGTGTGCGTCGTCCAGAAGACTTCTACACCTTGGAGGAATGGGACGCGTGGCAAAAAATCCCCAACCTGTACTTGCACAAAGTCGTGAGTGACTTGTGTGGTTGGGAGGGGCGCTGTGGGTTGTTGCACGAAGCAGTGTGCGAAGACATCAGCGACTTGAGCCGCGTGTATGTTTACGCCAGCGGTTCGCCTGCGATGGTTTACGGCACCCTCGATGCTTTGGTGAATGCAGGGATGGACGCTCACCAAATGCGCGCCGATGTATTCGCGTACTGTCCGCGGCCCTGATCCAACGCACTAGACAGGTAGTAACTGAGGAGTAATGCGAGGCTGTGATCAATGACGCAGCCGTCGCAAGGGCCTGCTCGCAGACAGTCTTCACGATTGCTTCGCAATCGGACGCCGCCTGCGGCAGCGGCTACGCGTTGCTGGCCCGCCAGAATCACGTGCGCCTGTCGTTAAAAGCGCAATCCGGTGGTAATCATCGCTGCATTGAACCCCAGCAACACCAACTCGGCAGCGACCGGCCCGTAGTGAGCGCCCACTGAGGGAATAATGACCGGCGCCACCCCAAAGCGGTTGAGCGGGATCTTGTCTTGATACTCGCCGTGATAGCCTTCCAGCAACCCGCCTGTCAGCTTGAAATACACCGGGTACGTGTCGCTGTCGAAGCGTTTACCGGCGTAGGCGTAGTACGAACGCTGGCGAAACGAGTTGCGAAATGTTGCCCCGCCCACCAGCCATCCAGACCGGTCGTGGTACTCAAGGCCGATCAGATCCTGGTTGTTATTGTGCTCGGGGTCGGGCGAAAAGTGCTTGGTGTAGACGCTGGTTTGTACGTACCAAAAGTCTTTGTCTTTCTCTTGCGTGTCATCTTGCGCCATCGCGGCGCTGGCGTTGAGCAACATCAACAAGCCACAGATTCCTGATTTCTTCATGCGTGGACCTCTGTTGGCAGTTAGGCGTGCGCCTGTGGCGAGCCACTATAGAGACATTGGTTGCGGGGAACCTGAACCTGACCCGAACAGATCAACATAGACACACCTGAGCGTAGCGTTGGTTTACAGCACTGACAGGCCATATATCTGGCGGCGCGAGTCATTTCTTTTTTAGTGCTATAAGATTCGGCACGCGATGTTGTTTAACTCATGCTGGCGCGTAAGGCCCATCCTCATTTGTTATGACTGTTATCGAATCTGCCTGTCTGCCCTCTGCTTATCCCCCGCGACTTGACCTCGGGGCGCCGTTGACCCCCGAACAATTGCTGCGTTCTTTGCATGGCACTATGGCGCGCCATAAAGGTGGCCCGGTGTGGCTGTTTGCTTATGGTTCACTGATCTGGCGACCCGAATGTGCAGCGGTCGAACGCGTGCGTGGCCGTGTGCACGGCTACCATCGCGGGCTGTATTTGTGGTCTCACGAACATCGCGGCACACCGCAGTGGCCAGGCTTGGTCTTTGGGCTGGATCGCGGTGGTTCGTGCAGCGGCTTTGCCTATCGGCTGGCGGAAGAAAACCTCGATGCGGCACTTTATGCGCTGTGGTTGCGCGAAATGCCGGTGCCGTCCTATCGGCCACATTGGCTCACCTGCCGTCTTGAGGATGGCAGCCAGGTTCAGGCGTTGGGATTTGTATTGGAGCGGCATTTGCCCAGCTATGCGGGCAACCTGCCAGATGACGTGTTGGATCAGGTACTGGCCAACGCCAGCGGGCGTTACGGCAGCACCCGCGATTACGTCGAGCAAACCGTAAGCGCCCTGCGTAGCCACGCCATGCCAGATCGAAACCTGGAGGCGCGGCTCAAGCGCTGCACAACGATCAAGCGTTAAGCATGACGCTCTTCGCTGGCTTCTTTTTTGTGGCGCAGGGTGGGAATCATGAACGCAATGGCCAACAGGCAAGCGCTGATGAGTAGCACGAAGCCACCATCCCAGCCGAAGTGGTCAACCAGGTAGCCCATGGCTGCGCTGGCCGCTACCGAACCGCCCAGGTAACCGAACAGCCCGGTGAAGCCTGCTGCCGTACCGGCGGCCTTCTTGGGTGCCAGTTCCAGTGCCTGCAAACCGATCAGCATCACCGGCCCGTAGATCAGGAAGCCAATGGAGAACAGCGCGATCATGTCCACGGTGGGGTTGCCCGGCGGGTTGAGCCAGTACACCAGCGTCGCAACGGTCACCAGCGCCATGAACACAATGCCGGTCAGGCCGCGATTACCACGGAAGATCTTGTCCGACATCCAGCCGCACAGCAGCGTGCCAGGGATACCCGCCCACTCATAGAAGAAGTACGCCCACGACGTGGTATCCACGGTGAAATGCTTGGCTTCTTTCAGGTACGTCGGCGCCCAGTCGAGCACGCCGTAGCGCAGCAGATAAACGAACACGTTGGCCAGGGCGATGTACCACAGCATTTTGTTGCGCAGCACGTATTTGACGAAAATCTCTTTGGCGCTGAATTCGTCTTCGTGGCTTGCGTCGTAACCGGCCGGGTAATCGTTCTTGTATTGCTCAATCGGCGGCAAACCGACGGACTGCGGGGTGTCGCGCATGGTCACAAAGGCAAACAGCGCCACCAGCAGCGCCACGGTGGCCGGTACGTAAAACGCTGCGTGCCAGTCGTTAAACCAGGCCATACCCAGCAAGAACAGCGGGCCAATCAGACCGCCGCCCACGTTGTGCGCCACGTTCCACACGGAGACCACACCGCCGCGTTCTTTCTGCGACCACCAGTGCACCATCGTGCGGCCACTGGGCGGCCAGCCCATGCCCTGCGCCCAGCCGTTGATGAACAGCAGAATGAACATCATGGTGACGCTGGACGTTGCCCAAGGTGCGAAACCGAAAATGAACATGACGGCCGCTGAAATCAGCAAACCAAAGGGCAGAAAGAACCTCGGGTTGGAGCGGTCGGACACCAGGCCCATGAGGAACTTCGACAAGCCGTAAGCGATGGCAATCGCCGACATGGCAAGGCCCAATTGACCGCGGGTGTAGCCCTCGTCGATCAAGTACGGCATGGCCAGCGAGAAGTTTTTACGCAGCAGGTAATAGCCTGCGTAACCAAAAAAGATACCGGCGAAAATCTGCCATCGCAGGCGTCGATAAGTGCTGTCTATTTTTTCAGCAGGCAGCGGGGCCTGATGTGCGGCAGGTCGGAAAAAAGCAAACATTCAAGAGCTCCAAATTTCTTGTTATATCGGCGGGCCCGAACGTTACATTTTCGTTACCGAAAATGACAGGTCTTCTCATCTGAAACGAAGGGAAACAACTCACATGGCATGTTCACTTATGAACATGTCGCACAGGTATAAAACGACCCGCTGCCCAATACAGGTTTCAAATGTGGGAAATGCCCTGAAACCGACAGATTAAGCCGCTGTTCTGATGTTTATAAGGGCTGTGCGAGCGGTTTGATCGGAAGCCTCCCACGAGAGGTTCGGAGCCTATGACCTGCAAGAATTGGCTACACATTTTTATTATTGACCGCTTCTGCGTGGACCTGGCGCATCAGCAAATGTGGGGCATGGCAGTGAAGTGTTTAGTGGTGTTGGTCGGGTTACTGATGTGCTTAAACGCGGGTGCGGATACGTTTGCGCCATCGCTCATCTACCAGGTGGAGCCTCAATACCCCACTGAGTTGCAACGCATGGGTATGAGCGGCTTAGTCCGGGTGCACGTTATGGTGAGCGCGGAGGGTTCGGTGGTTGATCCGAACATTTTTTACAGCGCTCATCCGGCGTTTTCGAGCGCCACCCAAGATGTTATTCGTGAGTGGCGGTTTTCGAGCTGGCCGCTTGAGGGTGATAGCCCGAAGCAGGTTGAGATGATCGCGTGGCTGGTGTTGAGCTTGGGTGAAGGGCGTGCAGCGGTGGGGGACATACGCACATTCGACCTTGGCGGTGCCACCTGCCTTCAGCTCAATAATGAAATCGCCCAACACAGGCGGCGAAATATAAATGTACCGCTCACTCAGCTCACCTTGTTTGCGGTTACTCAGCACCGGTTGATCGACCTGTATGTCGAGAAAAAACTGTCTGCCCAACAATTCTCGGACGTGATGTCTGATTTTTCACAGGGCATGATCAAAACCACACGCACCTGTCAGAAAAAAGTCAGTCGCCCGTTTGTGGAGGCGTTACCGCAGAGCGTGCAGGCATTACGGGTGCCCAGTACGCAGACCTGACACGGGTGCGCGCATTGGTCTCAATGGGCTACTTTTCTGTAAACACTGGCCGATAACAGTGGATAGGCCCGTAAGCAGCCCCGTATGCTTGCCCGCAAACCGTACTAAGGAGCGAATTGTGAAAGCGTGGATCATGTTGATGCTGGCCCTGTCCTTGCCGATGGCAGCAGTCGCCGAAGAAGCCAAAGAGGGTGACACCAAGGTCAGCTACATCAGCCTGAGCCCGCCATTTGTGGGTAATTACGGTCTGGATGGCAGCCCGAAACTCAAGGTGTACAAGGCGGATATTGCCCTGCGCGTGACGGGCGATGAAGCCGCCAAACTGGTCAAGGCCAACGATGCGCTGATCCGCAATCAGTTGGTGGGTTTGTTCACCCAGCAGACCAGCGAAACCCTGGGCAATGTCGAGAATAAGGAAAAACTGCGTCAGGAGGCCCTGAAGCAGATCCAGCAGGTGATGACGGATGAAACCGGCAAGCCGCAGATCGATGATTTGCTGTTCAACAATTTGATTGTTCAGTAAACGCACGCTCTGTAGGCACTGAACGGGCCGTGAGCAGGCCCGGTGCCTATAGGGGTTGCGTTATGAGGCCAGGCTTTTGCGAAACCTGCTGAGCGCGATGGCGAAGAACAACAGCCCGATTGCCGTCAGTGCCAACAAGTCTGGCCACACCACCTCGATGCCGGCACCGCGAAACAGAATCGCTGCGCTCAAGCTCACAAAGTGAGTCGACGGCGAACACTGCATCACCCATTGCAGCCACTCAGGCATGCTGTCCAGCGGCGTACTGCCGCCCGAGAGCAAGAGCATGGGGATGATTACCGGGATCGCCAACAGTCCGAACTGGGGCGTTGAACGGGCCAGTGTCGCAAGAAATATCCCCAGCGCGGTGCTGGCAAACAGGTAAAGCGCCGTCACGCCCAGAAACAAAGCCAAAGACCCCGCCAGCGGTACGCCCAGCGCCCATTTAACGATCACTTCCAGCGACACCCAGGTGCAGAGCACCACCACCAGCATGTTGCTCCAGATCTTGGCCAGCATGATTTCCAGCGCTGTGAGCGGCAGCACCAGCAAATGGTCGAGGGTGCCGTGTTCGCGCTCGCGCAGCAGCGCCGTACCGGTCAACACAATCGCCAGAATGGTGATGTTGTTGACGATCTGAATCACTGCCAAAAACCAGCCGCCCTCCAGGTTGGGGTTGAACAGTGCCCGCGCGCTGATCAATGCCGGGGTGTTGGCGGCCGCATTGGCCTGCCCGGTGTAGTCGAGCAATTCGCGCTGGAAGATCCGCCCGATATACCCAGCGCCCATGAACGCCTGGCTCATGGCCGTTGCATCCACGTTGACCTGTACACCCGGCTCACGCCCGGCTAACAGGTCAGCCTGAAAGTTGGCGGGCACGTTGATCACGAAGGTGTATTGGCCACCGTCCATCGACGCATCCAGTTGATCGTAGGGCAGAGCCTGTGGGGGTTTGAATTCGGGTGGCAGCAATGATTCGCTGAGTTTGCGTGACAGGGCGCTGTGGTCTTCATCGACAATCGCGACGCTGGCGTTGTGCACGCCAATGATCGAACCCGCCGCAGGCATGTAAATCGCAACGGTGAAGGCATAGAGCAAAAACAGCAGCAACACGCTGTCGTGGCGCAGGCTGGTGAGTTCTTTAAGGCCAAGGCGCAGGATATGCGAGAGCTTGTGCATCACACCTCCTGCTTCTTGAGCATGATCAAACTCAAACCGGTAAAGGCCGCGAAGAACCCCAGCAGCGCCAGGCATTGCGGCCACAGTTGGCGCACGTCCAAAGCCTTGGTGAAGGTGCCGACGGCGATGTCCAGAAAATGCCCGGCCGGGAACAGCATGCCCATCAGTGCGGCCGAACCGTCCAGCGAGGAGCGCGGCACAATCAGGCCCGAGAACTGAATCGTTGGCAGGCTGGTGATGATCATCGTGCCTAAAATGGCCGCGATTTGGGTGCGGGTGAAGGCAGAAATCAACAAGCCCATGCTGGTGGTCGCCAGCACGTATAGCAGCCCGCCGAGCGCCAGCGTCAAGCCGCTGCCTTTAAAGGGCACACCAAACAGCCAGCGGTTCATGGCCACCAACAACGCCAGGTTGACCAGGCTCACTGCCAGATACGGCGCCTGTTTGCCCAGCAAGAACTCAAGCCGGGTCAGTGGTGTGGCGTAAAAGTTGGTGATGGAACCCAGTTCTTTTTCGCGCACGATGCCCAGCGCCGTGAGCATGGCCGGAATAAACGCCAGGATCAGCGCCATTACGCCAGGGCCAATGGCGTTGACGCTGACCACATCCTGGTTGTAGCGAAAACGGGTTTCGAGTTTGGCGCCAGCCTGTTTGTTTTGCTTCAAGCTGCTGAGGGCGGCCAGTTGCTCCAGGTTGGCCGTGTGCACGGCTTCGACATAGTTGCGGCTGGTTTCAGCGCGAAACGGCATGCCGCCATCCAGCCATGCCGCCACCGTGGGCTGGCGTCCGGCGTACAGGTCGCGGCCAAATCCGGGGGGGATTTCCAACGCAATTTTTATCTCCGAGCGTTGCAGGCGTTTATGCAGTTCGTCAGTGCTTTGGATCGGCGCATGCTCTTCGAAGTAGCGCGAACTGCGGAAGGCTTCGAGGTAAGCGCGGCTTTGCGGGCTTTGGTCCTGGTCATACACGGCGAACGCGAGGTTTTCCACGTCCAGCGAAATGCCGTATCCGAAGATCACCATCATGAACACCGCGCCCAACAAGGCGAAGGCCATGCGCACTTTGTCGCGCAACAGCTCTTTGGACTCGCGGCTGGCCACGGCAATCAAACGCGACAGGCTGAACCCGCTTTTGCTCGGCGGTGGTGGCGCGTTAACAGCCGGGCGTTGGACTGACTCGGCGGTGGGCTGCGCGCTGGCGCCCTGTTCGTTTTGGGCCTGCTCCAGGCAGGTGACGAACGCGGCTTCCAGCGTCTCGCCCTTGAACTGTTGTTGCAGCGCATCGGGGGTGTCGCATGCCAACACTTTGCCGGCGTGCATCAACGAAATGCGGTCGCAGCGCTGGGCTTCGTTCATGAAGTGGGTGGACAAAAAAATCGTCACGCCCTGATCCCGCGACAGTTCAATCAGCAACCGCCAGAAATCATCACGCGCTGCCGGGTCGACGCCGGAAGTCGGCTCATCAAGAATCAACACCTCGGGGCGATGCAGCACCGCGACCGCCAGCGATAAACGCTGGCGTAGGCCCAGTGGTAATTCGCCGGACTGCTGATCGGCAATTTCTGCAAGGTCGAAACGCGTGATCAGTTCCTCGATGCGCGCGCGGCTGTCTGCCTTGGGCAAGTCGAATAACTGTGCGTGCAGCACCAGGTTTTGGCGCACGCTCAACTCGCCGTACAGCGAGAAGCTTTGCGACATGAAACCCACGCGTTTGCGGGTGGCTAAATCTTTGGCGTCCACCGGGTTACCGAGCAACTTGGCGCTGCCTTCGGTGGCGGGCATCAGCCCGGTCAGGACTTTCATGGTGGTGGTTTTGCCACAGCCGTTGGAGCCGAGAAAACCGAAAATCTCCCCGCGGCCGATGGCAAAGCTAACCTTGTTTACGGCCGTGAAATCGCCAAATTTGAGGGTCAGGTCATGGGCTTCAATGGCGATGTCATTGTTGCCGTGAGTGCGCGGCGCAATGACCAGCGGCTCATTGCTGTGGCCCGTATCGCCCTGATAGTGCGTGAACGCAGCGTCGAGTTTGCCAGTGGCGGTAACCCCTGCCAGTGCGGGGGTCAGCCCGGACGCAATCAATGTGCCGCGATCGAGCATCAAGCAGTGCTCGAACTGCTCGGCCTCCTCCATGTAGGCGGTGGCTACCAGCAAGGTCAGTTGAGGGCGCTGGCTGCGAACATCGTCGACCAACTCCCAAAAACGTCGGCGTGACAGCGGGTCGACGCCCGTGGTGGGTTCGTCGAGGATCAGCAAGTCGGGTTCGTGAATCAGCGCGCAGCACAACCCCAGTTTTTGCTTCATCCCGCCTGACAGCTTACCCGCCGGGCGTTCGGCAAAACGTTCGAGGTCAGTGGCCTTGAGCAGGTTGGCCATGCGCTGTTCGCAGTCGTCTTTGGACAGGCCGAACAGGGTGCCGAAAAAACGGATGTTTTCGCTGATCGACAACTCCGGGTACAGGTTGCCGCCCAGGCCCTGGGGCATAAAGGCAATCAGCGGGTAGAGCGTGTTGCGGTGGTGGCGGTCGTCAATCGGGCCGCCGAGCACCTCAAGGGCGCCGTGTTGCAGTTTTTTGACCCCTGCAATCAGGCCCAGCAAGCTGGATTTGCCTGCGCCATCCGGACCAATCAGCCCGCAACGGGTGCCTTTGGGCAGGCTGAACGAGATATCGCGCAGTGCCTGCTGCTTGCCATACCGGTGGCTGATGCCACTGGCGTTCAGCGCCAGGTTGCTCATTGCAGATTAGCCGGCCAGTCCACGTCGGCGGTTCGCACATACCCGGCGCCCGGCATGCCCGGTTTGGCTTGCGGCACGGCGCTGGGGTCGGTGAGGCGCAATTTGACGCGGAACACCAGTTTTTGACGCTCGTCGCGGGTTTCGACCTCTTTGGGGGTGAACTGTGACTTGGCCGCGACGAAGCTGATTTTGGCAGGCAGTGCCTGATCGGGCAGGGCATCGAGCACGATCCGCGCCTGGGCGCCGACTGTCAGTTTGCCGACCACCGAGGCGGGCAGGTACAGGTTCATGTACTGGTCGCTGGGGTCGATCATCATAAATACGCGTCCGCCTGCGCCCAGCACTTCGCCGGGCTCGGCAAGGCGCAGTTGAATCACGCCGTCGATGGGCGCACGCAGGCTGCTGTCATCTATTTCGCTGGTGAATTGCGCCACTTGTGCTTCGTTGGCGTGGATAGCAGCCCTGGCTGCGGCGACTTGGGCTTGCGCGGCGACCACGGCGGCGTTGCTGGTGTCAAAGCGCGCTTGTTGCTGATCCAGCAGTTGGCCGCTGGCAAATCCGCGCTGAGCCAGTTGGCGGAAGCGTTTGAGTTCTTGGCTGGCGAGCAGTTTTTCGCTTTGGCGCAACTGCACGTTAGCTTCATTGGCCGCCAGGGTTTGGCGGGCGCGCAACACTTCGGCTTCCGCCTGGTTGCGTGATGCTTCAAGGGTGCGGGTGTCCATGCGGGCCAGCAGTTGGCCTTTGGTCACACGGTCGCCTTCGTCCACGAGTACATCGGCGAGGCGCCCCGGGATTTTGGCGGCAATTTGTACTTCTGTGGACTCGAGTCGGCCGTTGCCCATGCTGATGCCTTCAGGGAGGCGGTCATGCTGGGATTTCCAGTAACCGAACCCACCTGCTGCCATCAGCAGGATTGCCAAAGGAATAACGAAATAATGGGAAATACGGTGATTCTTCGACATGCCGACATCCTGTGTCACAGAGCGCTCTAGTTTGACGGTCTCACTGCCTTGGCGGTTTGATGCCAGTCAAAGGAAGGGCAAAGGGTAGACGCTTATATCGGTTGTTGCCCGGTAAATTCTGAGGTCGCAGCCCAAGACGGCGAAGGGGACCGCAGCCCGTCACTTTCACAGCCACCGTCAGCGGCCATACGTTGGGGTATTACAACAACCCCATCACCACCGCCCACTGCTCATCGGTTATGGGCATCACGGAAAGACGGCTGCCTTTTTGTACCAGCGGCATTTCAGCCAGTGCGGTTTGTTGCTTCAGGTAGTCGAGTTTGATCACCTTGGCAAACGTTTGCTCGTGCGCTACCTGCAATGCGCTCCACGGGTTTTTCTCGGCGCTGGCCTTGGGGTCGAAGTAATGGCTTTGCGGGTCGAGTGCCGTGGGGTCAGGATAAGCCGCTTCAATGATGCGCCCGATGCCGGCAATGCCCGGTTGGGGGCAACTGGAGTGATAGAAGAAGAACAGATCGCCCACCGCCATCGCCCGCATGAAGTTGCGCGCCTGATAGTTGCGCACGCCGTCCCAGCGCGCTTCGCCCCTGCGCTGTAAATCTTTGATAGAGAACTCGTCAGGCTCGGACTTCATCAGCCAATAGGCCATTTTTCTTCTCCTGAAACACGGTGTGAAAGTTTTTCTTGAAACATTTTGTTAAACCGACAGCCGGTTGACGTCATCGTTTGCGTGTCTTAACAGGTTGTCGCAGAATGCCGGGATTTTAAGCTTGACGCTGCTGCACGGCCTATAACAAAAACCGTTGCTGTCATCGTGTTGATTTGCCTGAAGGGGGGCAATCGATGAAACGCAAACCGGATGTACTGTGGGTATTGGCTTTTTTGTTCGGTTTGGGCGTGGTTACAACGGGGTATGCGCAAAGTCTTTGGTCCAACTCGACCGATGCGCCGATTGAACTGGCTCAACAGCAAGTCCCACCTTTTAAGCGCTAAATGTTCGTGTGTTAAAAACAGTGTTCAGGCATCGCGCCGGTCGTGATGCCCTGGCGGTAGGTGGGCGACGTACCACTGTTTGTCCGAGACGGTGCCTTGTAGCGGCACATCCCAACTGGCTTGCATCAGGCTATCGACCTTTTGGCATTCGTGGGCCAGGCCCAGTAACGTTGGCTTGCGCCAGTATTGGCGCCGTGTCAGATACGCCAGGCTGCGGTCATAAAAGCCGCCGCCCATGCCCAGTCGTCCGCCTGTTGCATCAAACCCCACCAATGGCAACAACACCAGGTCGAGCGCCCAGACCTTGCGTTGACGTGCGCGGTGAATACGCGGTTCGAGGATACGAAAGCGGTTGGGGATCAATGTTTCGTCGGGTGCGATGCGCTGAAACACCATTTTGGTCTTCGGCCAGGCACTGAGCACGGGCAGGTACACGGCCTTGCCCCGGCGCTGTGCTTCGCGCAGCAACACGCGCGGATCGATTTCACCGTCAGTGGGCAGGTAGAGTGCGATGTGTTTGGCGCGGCGAAACAGCGGATGCTGTGCCAGTTGTCGATACAGGCCACGGGCTGCCAGGCGTTGCGCGCAGGGAGAAAGTTCGCGGCGGGCATTGCGCAACAGTCGGCGAAGTTGCGGGCGGGTAGGCGACGCAGGTTCGGTCATGGTGGCGTGCTGTTCAAGGTCGAGTCACCGGACGGTCAACTCGTTAAAGCCAATGCCAGCACAAAGCTGGCATTGCGCTAAGAAATCAGGCTCCCCGACGTACCGCTGTCGGCTTGGCCCTTGAACCCGAAAGTTCAAGGTGGAAGTTGCAGTAGACCTTAAGGCTTTCCGTCGAGCGGACATGCACACCGGTCCAACGTGCAAGCTCCAGGGTAGTGCGAATCGGCTCAGGGACATCGCTAACTGGCGAATACTCCAGGGAGTGGCGCGAGTATACCCCAAAGAAACCTTTTGAATCAGCTCTGACGTTCGTTCGGATCAGTGGCAAGCACCAGATCGACCCGGTCAAGCAGGTCGCGCACCTGTTCGCGGGTGGAGCTGCTGGTCTGAACTTCGGCGATCTCCTGCTTGTGCAGCAGGTCGTGGGTGATATTGAGGGCGGCCATCACGGCGATACGATCGGCACCAATCACTTTGCCGCTGCTGCGAATTTCGCGCATCTTGCCGTCCAGATAACGGGCCGCGCTCACCAGGTTGGTGCGCTCTTCCTGGGGGCACATGATCGAATACTCTTTATCGAGGATGTGCACAGTGACGCTATTGCTTGAACTCATGAGTCTTGCTCCAGGGCTTTGAGGCGCGAAATCATCGATTCCACCTTGTGTCGGGCGATTTCGTTTTTTTCAATGAGGTGCGCGCGTTCCTCGCGCCAAGTCTTTTCTTGAGCTAGTAAGAGTCCGTTTTGACTTTTAAGTTGCTCGACCCGGCCAATCAGGCGTTCGAGTCTAGCCATCAGTTCATGCAGGTCGGTGTCTTCCATTGTGTCCTACTGTGTATTTTCTGATGGATGGTCACCATCAGGCGCTTTGACGCCTCGATGGTCTGGCTCGCCTGCCGATGCTAGGATACAAGCCCTCCATTCTAGACATAGCGCCGCTTGGCGCCTAGCTGACCATGCCTATTCAGAACTCCCCGTATCACGCCTTTGCCGCCCTGCTGACCAACAACGGCCATAACGTTTCGCCTGCTGAACTGCACGGCCTGTTGCTGGGGCGCAGTTGTGCCGGCGCAGGCTTCGATGCCGACAGCTGGTTGGCCGATGCCAAAGAGCTGTTCCACGAAAATGAAATCAGTGACAACGTACGCAATGCCCTGATCGGTTTGCAAGAGATGGTCAAAGGTGAATTGACCGGTGACGATATGACCGTCGTGCTGCTGTTGCCGAGCGATGACGCATCACTGACCGACCGCGCTGCTGCATTGGGCGAGTGGTGCCAGGGTTTCCTGTCCGGCTTCGGCCTTAACTCTCAGGGCGTTGACTTGAGCGTTGAGGGCCAGGAAGTGCTGCAAGACCTGGCCGCCATCGCCCAGGTGCAAGATGCCCTGGAAGAGTCCGAAGACGGTGAAAGCGACTATATGGAAGTGATGGAATACTTGCGCGTCGCGCCGCTGCTGCTGTTCACCGAAACCAAAAAAACGGCTGAGCCTGCTCCAGTCAAGCCTTCGTTGCACTGATCGACCGCCAAGAGGAAACCCGTCTGCCCATGATCCATATCCCGAAATCGGAATACGCACGTCGCCGCAAGGCGCTCATGGCGCAGATGGAGCCCAACAGCATCGCGATATTGCCTGCGGCGCCGGTGGCGATTCGCAATCGAGATGTTGAGCACGTGTACCGTCAGGAAAGCAATTTTCAGTACCTGAGCGGTTTTCCTGAGCCTGAAGCCGTGATTGTGTTGATCCCGGGTCGGGCTCATGGCCAATACGTGTTGTTTTGCCGTGAGCGCAACCCTGAGCGCGAGCTGTGGGACGGAGTGCGCGCAGGGCAAGAAGGCGCCATACGTGACTTTGGCGCGGACGACGCGTTCCCGATTACCGACATCGACGACATCCTGCCGGGCCTGATTGAAGGCCGCGAGCGGGTGTATTCGGCGATGGGCAGCAACCCCGAATTCGACCGCCACTTGATGGAGTGGATCAACACCATTCGCTCCAAGGCCAGCCTGGGTGCGCAACCGCCCAACGAATTCGTTGCTCTGGATCATCTGCTGCATGACATGCGCCTGTATAAATCGGTGGCAGAAATCAAAGTCATGCGCCACGCGGCGCAAATTTCGGCCCGTGCGCATGTCCGTGCCATGCAAGCCAGCCGTGCAGGCTTGCATGAGTACAGCCTTGAAGCCGAGCTGGATTACGAGTTTCGTAAAAGCGGCGCGAAAATGCCGGCCTATGGCTCAATCGTCGCGTCGGGTGACAACAGCTGCATTCTTCACTATCAGCAGAACGACGCCCTGCTTAAAGACGGCGATCTGGTCTTGATTGATGCGGGCTGTGAGATCGACTGCTACGCCAGTGACATCAGCCGAACGTTTCCCGTAAGCGGGAAATTTTCGCCGGAACAAAAAGCAATTTATGAATTGGTGTTGGCTTCGCAAGAAGCAGCATTTGCCGATATTGCGCCCAATAAGCACTGGAACCAGGCGCACGAGGCCACGGTTCGGGTGATTACAGCAGGTCTGGTTGATTTGGGCTTGTTGCAGGGCGAGGTGGATGAGCTGATTGCCAGCGAGGCCTATAAAGCGTTTTACATGCACCGCGCCGGACATTGGCTGGGGCTGGATGTGCATGACGTGGGTGAATACAAGGTCGGTGGAGAGTGGCGCGTGCTGGAAGCAGGCATGACCCTCACCGTTGAGCCCGGTATTTACATCAGCCCGAACAATCTGAATGTCGCCAAAAAATGGCGCGGCATTGGTGTGCGGATCGAGGACGACGTAGTGGTCACCAAACATGGCTGTGACATTCTGACCGGCGACGTGCCCAAAACCGTCGCTGACATCGAAGCCTTGATGGCGGCGGCAAAGGCGCGCGTGGCATGAGTCGCACCAACCTGGCAATCATTGGTGGCGGCCTGGTGGGCGCAAGCCTTGCGCTGGCGTTGCAAGCCGGGGCCAAGGCGCGGGGCTGGAAGATCGTCCTGATCGAGCCTTTTGCCCCCGGCAACAGCTACCAGCCGAGCTACGACGCCCGCTCGTCGGCGCTGAGCTATGGCGCGCGGCAAATTTATGAGCGGCTGGGGCTGTGGCAGTCCATCGCCCCCCGTGCCGAGCCGATCAAGGATATTCACGTTTCTGACCGTGGTCGTTTCTCCACCGCACGGTTGTCGGCGCTTGAAGAAGGTGTCCCTGCGCTGGGTTATGTGGTCGAAAACGCCTGGTTGGGCCAGTGCTTGTGGAAGGGCCTGGACCCGGACGTGATCAGTTGGCGCTGCCCGGCCGAAGTGACCCGCATGCAGCCTCTCGAAGACGGCTACCGCCTGACCTTGAACGATGAAACCACGCTGGACTGCGACCTGGCAGTACTGGCCGACGGCGGTCGTTCGGGGCTGCGCGAGCAGTTGGGCATTCATGTCAGCAAGCGCCCTTATGACCAAAGCGCGTTGATCGCCAACATCACCCCCAGCCAAGCCCACGGCGGCATGGCCTTCGAGCGCTTCACCGAAGAAGGGCCGATGGCATTGCTGCCGTTGCCCGAAAACCGCTGTGCGCTGGTCTGGACCCGGCTAGGTATGGATGCCGAGCGTCTGGCAGCGCTGGATGAGCGCCGCTTCCTCAGCGAGTTGCAGGGCGTGTTTGGCTATCGCCTGGGCACCCTCAAACAGGTGGGGGCGCGCCATTTGTACCCGCTCACGTTGATCGAGGCGCAAGAGCAAGTACGCCCGCACCTTGCGGTGCTCGGCAACGCTGCGCACAGCCTGCACCCGATTGCCGGGCAGGGTTTTAACTTGTCGTTGCGGGACGCGGACGCCTTGGCCCGGACGCTGCTGGCGAGTGATGAAAAACTCGGCGACTTCGCCACTTTGCTGAGTTATCAACAGCGCCAAACACTCGATCAGCAACTGACCATCGGCTTCTCGGATCAGGTAACACGCCTGTTTGGCAGCGATCAGACCCTGATTTCGTTCGGTCGCAACCTTGGCTTGCTGGGCCTTGATCTGCTACCACCGGCCAAGCGCTGGTTTGCCCGTCAGGCGATGGGGCTGGGGACTCGCGCAGACAGTTGATGACGACCGGGGCGAATACGTCCCGTGTCGGTCCATTTTTATTCAGGTGCGGCGAATGCTGCTCACGAGACAGGCTTAAAGCATGGAAATGCGCGCAGATGTGCTGATTGTTGGGGCCGGAATGGTCGGAAGCGCCTTGGCGCTGGCGCTCAAAGACAGCGGTTTGAAAATCGTGCTGCTCGACGGCGGGCCGCTGAGCGTCAAACCGTTCAGGGGTGACGACGCCTTCGAGCCTCGGGTCAGCGCCTTGTCGGCGGCCAGCCAGCGCATTTTGCAACGCCTTGGTGCATGGGACGGCATTGTCGCTCGCCGCGTCAGCCCGTATTCGCACATGCACGTGTGGGACGGCAGCGGCACCGGCCAGATCCACTTCTCGGCCGTCAGTGTGCATGCCGAGGTGCTGGGCCACATCGTCGAAAACCGCGTAGTGCAAGACGCCTTGCTCGACAGTTTGCAGGGCGTGGACATTGAATTACTGGCCAATGCCCGTCTTGAGCAAATGCGCCGCTCTGGCGATGACTGGCTGCTGACCCTGGCCGATGGCCGCACCCTGCGTGCGCCCTTAGTGATTGCCGCCGACGGCGCCAACTCGGCTGTGCGACGTCTGACCGGTTGCCAGACCCGCGAATGGGACTACATGCATCACGCCATTGTTGCCAGCGTGCGCTGCGCTCAACCGCATCAGCAGACCGCCTGGCAACGCTTCACCGATCACGGCCCGCTGGCGTTCTTGCCCTTGCAGCGTGACGGCCAGCAAGACTGGTGCTCGATCGTGTGGTCCACCACCCCCGAACAAGCGCAGCACTTGATGGCACTGGAGGATGACGCGTTCTGCCGCGAACTGGCGCTGGCGTTTGAAGGGCGTCTGGGCCCTGTATTGAGCGCCGATTCACGGGTTTGCGTGCCGCTGCGTCAACGGCATGCCAAACGCTACGTGGCTGAGGGGCTGGCGCTGATTGGCGATGCGGCCCACACCATTCATCCGTTGGCCGGGCAGGGCGTCAACCTGGGCTTCCTTGACGCAGCAGTGCTGGCGCAGGTGATCTTGCACGCGGTTGATCGTGGTGAGCGGTTGGCGGATGTCAAAGTGTTGAGCCGTTTCGAGCGGCGTCGCATGCCTCACAATCTGGCACTGATGGCCGCAATGGAAGGTTTCCAGCGGTTGTTTCAGGCCGACTCGTTAAGCGCCCGGCTGCTGCGCAACAGCGGCTTGAAATGGGTGAATCAGATGCCCGAAGCCAAAGCCCTGTTCGTGCGCCAGGCGCTGGGCCTCACCGGCGACCTGCCACCGTTGGCCAAGGCTTAAATGTCTGTAGCCGCTGCCGCAGGCTGCGATGGGTTGCGCAGCGACCCCGTTCTTTAAAAGCGAAGGGCCTGCGGTCCTTATCGCAGCCTGCGGCAGCGGCTACAGAGGCTTTCTGCAACATCTGGTAACGCCTCCGGGGCGAGTTAGGTTGAGATGGCAAATGTGATTCACTACCATTTACGCCCGATTCGCATTGAGAGAGACCGCCCCTCATGTTGGCACCCAAGCGTCTACTGACTGCCCTGGCCCTCACCGTTTTTGCCAGCGGTGTTTCTGCTGCCGATGAAGTGGTGGTGTACTCCTCGCGTATCGATGAGCTGATCAAGCCGGTATTTGACGCCTACACCGCCAAAACCGGGGTTAAGGTCAAGTTCATCACCGACAAGGAAGCGCCGCTGATGCAGCGCATCAAGGCTGAGGGCCAAAATGCCACCGCCGACCTGCTGCTCACGGTCGATGCCGGCAACCTGTGGCAAGCCGAGCAGATGGGCATCCTGCAACCGTTCACTTCGCCCGTTATCGACAAAAACATCCCGCCTCAATACCGCTCCTCGTCCCACGAATGGACGGGTTTGAGCCTGCGCGCCCGGACCATCGCCTATTCCACCGACCGGGTTAAGCCCGAAGAACTGTCGACCTACGAGGCATTGGCTGACAAAAACTGGGAAGGCCGCCTGTGCCTGCGCACGGCCAAGAAGGTGTATAACCAGTCGCTGACCGCCACCATGATTGAGGTGAACGGTCCTGAAAAAACCGAAGAAATCCTCAAGGGCTGGGTCAACAACCTGTCCACAGACGTGTTCTCGGATGACATTGCGGTGTTGGAAGCAATCAACGCCGGGCAGTGCGACGTGGGCATCGTTAACACGTACTACTACGGCCGTTTGCACAAGCAGAAGCCGGATCTGGCGGTGAAGTTGTTTTGGCCCAATCAGGCCGACCGGGGTGTTCACGTCAACCTGTCGGGCATTGGCCTGACCAAATACGCGCCGCACCCTGAAGCGGCCAAAGCGTTGGTTGAATGGATGACCACGCCTGAGGCACAGTCGATTTTTGCGGGCACTAACCAAGAGTTCCCGGCTAACCCGAGCGTGCCGCCTTCTACCGAAGTGGCCAGTTGGGGTGAGTTCAAGGCTGATGCCTTGCCGGTTGAAGTGGCAGGCAAGCGCCAGGCTGAAGCGATCCGCATGATGGACCGTGCTGGCTGGAATTGATGGGTGTGAAGTGCAGCAAGCCCTCACCCCAACCCTCTCCCGGAGGGAGAGGGAGCTGATTGAAGTGTGTTTGAGATTGCATGCGCTCAGTTCATTCGCTTGGGGAGAGGGTGATGAACGTGAGACCACACGCGGTCAGTCTCCTCTCCCCCGGGAGGGGGTTAGGGTGAGGGGCTTTTGATTCTGTTGAAAGACGCTTCGAACATCGTGTAGCTACGCAACATACAATCCCTCGCCTTGCCCACCTTTCGAGAGTTTTTCGTGGCCCATCCTGCCCAACGTCGCTGGTACCCGCTGGTATTCACCATTGCCGCTCTGGTACTGCTGCCCTTGAGCGTCTTGTTGCTGTCTTGGCAAAGCGTGGACACCCAGATCTGGAGCCATTTGTGGGACACACAAATGCCGCGGCTGTTGGGCAACACGCTCACATTGATCGTTGGGGTGGGTATCGGGGTCACGCTGCTCGGGGTCAGCCTGGCATGGCTCACCAGCCTGTGTGAATTCCCCGGCAGGCGCTGGCTGGACTGGGCCTTGATGCTGCCGTTTGCGATTCCAGCCTACGTGCTGGCGTTTGTATTCGTCGGTCTGCTGGATTTCGCCGGGCCGGTGCAAACGCTGCTACGCGAGTGGTTTGGCATGGGGCTGCGATTGCCCCGCGTGCGTTCCACCGGTGGCGTGATCATTGTGCTGATTCTGGTGTTTTACCCGTATGTCTATTTGCTGGCACGAACGGCGTTCCTGGCGCAGGGCAAAGGCCTGATGGAAGCCGCACGGGTGCTGGGCCAAAGCCCGTGGCAGGCATTCTGGCGAGTGGCATTGCCGATGGCACGGCCGGCGATTGGTGCCGGTGTGGCGCTGGCGCTGATGGAAACCCTGGCCGATTTCGGCGCGGTGTCGGTGTTCAATTTCGACACTTTTACCACGGCTATTTATAAGACCTGGTATGGCTTTTTTAGCCTGTCCACCGCTGCGCAATTGGCCAGTTTGCTGTTGTTGGTGGTGATGCTGGTGCTTTACGGCGAGCGTCGTGCCCGGGGCGCCAACCGCGCCAGCAATGAGCGCCCGCGCACCAAGGCCTTGTATGCCCTCAAAGGTCCCAAGGCCTGGCTGGCCAGCGGTTGGTGCGCACTGGTGTTTGCCTGCGCGTTCGTGATTCCGATGCTGCAACTGGTGGTGTGGTTCTGGCAGCGCGGGCGCTTTGATCTCGATGAGCGCTACACCGGCCTCATCCTGCACACCTTGTATTTGGGCAGCATGGCGGCGTTGATCACCGTGAGTGTGGCGTTGGTTTTGGCGTTCGCCCGACGTCAGGCGCCCACGCAGGCCATTCGCGCCGGGGTCAGCCTGGCGAATCTGGGCTACGCCTTGCCGGGTTCCGTGTTGGCCGTCTCGATCATGTTGGCGTTCAGTTACCTGGACCGCGAACTGGTCATTCCCCTGTCTGGCTGGTTGGGCGGGGCGGGCAAGCCGCTGCTACTGGGCAGCCTGTCGGCCTTGCTGATGGCGTATCTGGTGCGATTCATCGCAGTGGCCTATGGCCCGCTCGAAAACAGTCTGGCGCGTATTCGACCGTCCTTGCCCGAAGCGGCGCGCAGTTTGGGGGTGAGTGGCCCGCGACTGTTTTTCAAAGTGTATCTGCCGTTATTGCTGCCGGGCACGCTGAGTGCTGCGCTGTTGGTCTTTGTCGATGTGCTTAAGGAAATGCCCGCCACCCTTCTAATGCGGCCCTTTGGCTGGGACACGCTGGCCGTTCGCATCTTCGAAATGACCAGTGAAGGCGAGTGGGCACGGGCTTCTCTGCCCGCACTGACGTTGGTCCTGGTGGGTTTGTTGCCGGTCATCGGGTTGATTAGACGCTCAGCCCATCGCATCGGTTAGGTGCCAGCCCCCCGGCATGCGGCTACAATGCGCGGCATTCGGTGCGGTCTGTCAATCAGGCCAGGTTCCCTGCGCAGCGTCAGAAAGCTACGTTATGTGGTTTGAAGCGCTCTGCACGCCTGTCCGCACCTTCGCCAAGCCCGGAAGGAGGAACCCATGGGACAGCGTACGCCTTTGTATGACCTGCATCTCGCCCTTGGCGCGAAGATGGTCGATTTTGGCGGTTGGGATATGCCTTTGCATTACGGCTCGCAAGTTGAGGAGCACCACGAGGTGCGCCAGGACTGCGGCGTATTTGATGTCTCGCATATGACCGTGATTGACGTCACTGGGGTTCAGGCCAAGGAATGGTTACAGCGCTTGCTGGCCAACGACGTCGAACGACTTAATACCCCGGGCCGCGCGCTTTACAGCGCCATGCTCAATGAGAAAGGCGGCGTGGTCGACGATATGATCGTCTACCTGATGGACGCCGGTTACCGCCTGATCGTCAACGCGGCCACCCGTGAACAGGATTTGGCCTGGATGACGACCCAGTCCCAAGGTTATGACGTGCAACTGCAAGAGCGCGCCGAACTTGCCTTGTTGGCGATCCAGGGCCCGCAGGCACGGCATAAAGTGGCCGAGCTGGTGAGCCAGGCGCGCAGTCAACTTATTGCGCAGCTCAAGCCCTTTGAAGGGCAGAGCAATGGCGACTGGTTTATTGCCCGCACCGGGTACACCGGTGAGGACGGCCTGGAAATCCTGCTTCCCGCCGATCAGGCTCCCGGTTTTTTCAACGATTTGGTGGGGGCAGGTATTTCTCCCATCGGGTTAGGGGCGCGTGACACCTTGCGCCTGGAAGCCGGCATGAACCTCTATGGGCAAGATATTCACCTCTCTGTCTCGCCACTTTGCGCCAACATGGCCTGGACCATTGCTTGGGAACCCGCCTCGCGCCGGTTCATCGGTCGTGAAGCGCTGGAGGCTGAAAAAGCGGCGGGCATGCAACTCAAACTGGTGGGTTTGGTGCTGGAGGAACGAGGTGTCCTACGTGCACATCAGGTCGTTCGTATCGCTGGTGTTGGCGAAGGGGAGATAACCAGTGGTAGTTTCTCTCCTACGCTTAGCAAATCGATTGCTCTGGCGCGTGTTCCGATGGCCACGGCTGATCGTGCTGAAGTCGAAATACGTGGCAAGTGGTATCCGGTTCGCGTGGTGAAACCCACGTTTGTTCGTCTGGGCAAAGCCTTGATCTAACGTTTACTGGCAGGCTGGCGCCGTACGCGAGCCGCTGACATTTCTTCTTGAGGACACTGAATATGAGCACTATCCCCGCTGAACTGCGCTTCGCTGAAAGTCACGAGTGGGCGCGCCTGGAAGCTGATGGCACCGTCACGGTCGGTATCAGCGACCACGCTCAGGAAGCCTTGGGGGATGTGGTCTTTGTTGAGTTGGCCGAAGTCGGCAAAGTGTTTGCGGCGGGCGATACGGCGGGTGTGGTGGAGTCGGTAAAAGCGGCCTCGGATATCTACTCCCCAGTGTCTGGCGAAGTCATTGCAGTGAATGAAGCGTTGGCCGACAACCCTGAACAGGTAAACAGCGACCCCTACGACAGCTGGATTTTCAAACTCAAGCCGAGCAATACCGCCGAGCTGGATAAATTGCTGGATGCCGCAGGCTACAAAGCCGCCATCGGCGAGTAACCCGTAAACCCGCAGGCGCGAGCGTTAACTCGCGCCTGCAGGGCCCAGCAATCATTTATTGGGCCTTGAGCACCGCTTTCACTGCCTCAACCGAGCGCTGCACATCGGCTTTGGTCATTGCTGTAAACATGGGCAACGACACGATCAAGCGACCTACGCGCTCTGCAATCGGCAGCATGCCTTCCTTGAAACCCCGCGCACGATACAAACTCAGCAAGTGAATTGAGGGGTAGTGATAGCCCACCCCCACGCCGAGTGCCTGCATGTCTTTCATGAAGGTAGCCCGAGCTGGCTGGCCATCTTCACGCTCTGGTAACACCAGTTGGAACAGATGCCAGTTGGTATTGTTGAAATCAGCCACGGGCAGTTGAACGCCATACTCGGCCTCAAAATCAGGACCAAAGCATTCGAAATAGTGCTTGGCCAGTTCACGGCGATGCGCAGTGATTGCTTCGATATGCGCGAACTGCCCCAAACCTATGGCCGCTGCGATGTCAGTCATGTTGAACTTGCCGCCGAGTACATCAACATCCAGCCCGTCATAACCGGTGCGGGTAACGCCTTGCAGGCGATATTTTTCGGCCAGGCGCGCTTCCTCCTCGTTGTTCAGTACCAGGCAACCGCCCTCGGATGAGGTGATGTTCTTGTTGGCCTGAAAGCTGAACGAAACAAAGTCGCCACGGGCGCCGATGCGTTCGCCATTCCAGCTCGACCCGAGGGCTTGGGCTGCATCTTCGACCACCCGCAGATTGTGCTTTTTGGCCAATGCATACAGCGCATCCATGTCCACCGGCAAACCTGACAGGTAGACCGGAATGATTGCTTTGGTACGCGGCGTGATGGCGGCTTCGACTTTTTTCAGATCAATGTTGCGGGTGATCGGATCTATGTCGGCAAACACCGGCGTGGCGCCCACTTCGATAATCACGTTGGCGGTCGCCACCCATGAAATCGGGGTGGTGATGACCTCATCGCCCGGCCCAATGCCTGCAATGCGCAGGGCGATTTCCATGGTGCAGGTGCCCGAGTTGAACGTGCGTACAGGGCGGCCGCCCAAGTATTGCGAGAGTTGCTCTTCGAAGGCTTGCACCTTTGGTCCGCTGGTAATCCAGCCCGAGCGCAACACGTCGCCCACGGCCGCAATAGTGGCTTCATCGATGGTTGGTTTGGAAAACGGCAGGAAAGGCAGCGAGCTCATAGAGGCGTGACGTCCGATGTGAGTGGGTTGTGAGTGACCATAGAGCAATAGCACATGGCACAAATCATACCCAGAGGATGGCTCACATCAGGTGATATTTCTGTATGGGGGCTGAATGAAACACAGCATGTTGTGAAGTCGCTGCCGCTGGTTGCGACCTGTTACCAGGCGCTCGCAGCCAGCGGCAGCAACGACACGGGTGTTTATTCAGCGGTCGCGTTTTTGGCGAGGATGGCGTTGGCCAAGTCCATGTCGCTGACCTTCAGGTTCGGATTGTCCGCGCGGACTTGCTGCATGGCAGACTCCAGATACGGGCCACGGATCGCGCCATTGCTGGCCACGAAGCTCCCCGCATCGTCTTGAGCGGCAATGACTTTGCGGTCCTTTTTGAAGGTCAGATACGTGGAGCCGGTGGTTGCACCGGAAGACAGCACGTTGCGCCAGAAGCTGTCAGCCATTACAGAGCCAACAGGCAGGGTCAACAGCGCGGCGGCGACTACAGCATATTTGAGACGCATGATGGGTGACTCCGAATAAGTGATCTGTACGATTTGATGCGGGTTATAGCAGTCTAGTTCCGCGAGGGCACTTAACGATGCAACATTTAGTCATTAATGCGGCATCAGACGTGCGGCGTGACCCTGAATGCTTCTTCCAGTGTGGTGGTGCCAGCGGCGACTTGATACGCGCCCGCCAGCCTCAGGTGGCGCATGCCTTCGTCACAGGCAGTGCGCCGCAGCTGATTTAAATCGGTGTCTGGCGTGATCAATGCCTTGAGCTTTTCACTCATCAGCATGATTTCGTAAATGCCGCCTCGCCCGCTGTAACCGGTCTGTCGGCAGTGCGCGCAACCCCTTGCACGGTAGAGGCTCAAAGGGGCCGGGCAGGTCGGGGCGAAGTGTTGCCAGTCGCTTAACGACAGTGGCTGAGGGGTCTTGCATTCGGCACACAGCGTGCGCACCAGTCGCTGGGCCATAACGCCCAGCAACGTGGCTTTGATCAGGTAGGGCGCTATACCCAGTTCTTGTAGGCGACTGATGGCGCTGGGCGCATCGTTGGTGTGCAGTGTGGAGAGCACCAGGTGCCCGGTGAGCGCCGCTTGAATCGCCATTTCGGCGGTTTCAAGATCGCGTATTTCGCCCAGCATGATGATGTCCGGGTCTTGGCGCAGCAGGGCGCGAACGCCACTGGCAAAGGTCAGGTCGATGCCGGGTTGCACCTGCATTTGATTGAACGCGGGCTCAATCATCTCGATAGGGTCTTCGAGGGTGCACAGGTTGACGCCAGGCGTGGCCAGTTGTTTGAGCGTTGCATACAGCGTGCTGGTTTTGCCTGAACCTGTGGGGCCGGTGATCAAAATGATGCCGCTGGGCTGGGCGGTCATGTGTTGCCAGCGCTGCATGTCTTGCACGCTGAAGCCCAGCTGATCGAAGCGTTTTAGCACCACTTGCGGGTCAAAAATACGCAGCACTATTTTTTCGCCAAACACGGTGGGCAACGTGGCGAGCCGCAGCTCCACGTCAGTGCCTGCCGGGGTTTTGGTGTTAATTCGGCCGTCCTGCGGCTTGCGTTTTTCGGCGACATTCATGCGCCCCAGGCTTTTGAGGCGGCTGACAATCGCTGTCGTGACCTGTGCCGGGAAGTGATAAACGTTATGCAACACGCCATCAATGCGAAAGCGCACACCGCCTTGTTCGCGACGCGGCTCGATGTGGATATCACTGGCACGCTGTTCAAACGCGTACTGAAACAACCAGTCAACGATGTTGACGATATGAGCATCGTTGGCATCGTGTTCCTGGCTGTTGCTCTCTATATCGGGCGACGGTTTGAGGGGCAACGCTTTGTACGTTTTTTGATCATTGAGCGTTGCGCCCGTCACTGATTTGGCCAGTTTGTACAACTCAGAGCCCAGCCGCGCGATCTCCAGAGGGTTGGCAATGACCCGTTTTATGGGCCGCTTGAGAACCTGGCGCAGATCGGCCTCCCAACTGCCGACATCAGGCTGTGCGCTGGCGATGGTGATGGCGTCGCGGTCCGCCGCAATCACCAGTATTTGATGGCGCTGGGCAAACGCGAACGACATCAACCCGGTCACGCTGGCAACATCAATGTTCAGCGGGTCAATGCGCACGTACGGCTGCCCGTAGTGCAGGGCAAGCCAGGCCGTCAGGGTTTCAAGGGTCAAGGTTTTTCCGGGCCGGCTGAGGTCGGCAAACTGTTGCGCCGCCAGGAAAATCAACGGGTGTACGCCGTTGTTGGGAGCCGCCCGATAACGCTTCAGGGCCTGGTCGGCGTGTGTTGGCGTGATGAGGCCGTGGGCCAGCAGCCCCGGCAGCAACGGTTCGAGATCAAGCGGGCGATCGGGCGTACACGTGGTGTGCATAAATACTCCTTGTACTGCACAGGCACAGACAGATCCTTGTCTGGCCAGGTACGCCAAAGCCTAGCCGCGCCTTGAGCGCTCGGGTTCGCCATTAGTTGCGAGCTATTGCGAACACGCCAGCACAGGCATAGTGCGGCCTTGCACCTGATACAGCTCCAGTTCGCAGACACTCACCAGGTTGCGCAATTTTTCGCCAATCACTTGAGCGCGGTGCCAGCTTTGCTCATTGCTGACGATTTCGATGCGCAGCAGGTCGTCGTCGCGCATGACTTCCACCTGCTGCGGAATCAATTGCTGCAAGGCAAACAGGTTGAGTGTGCGGCACAGCACGTCCGCTTCGGCCTCGGCCACAATGCAAAAACGCACGGTGCACGGCGTGGCATTCGCGGCCCACACGTCGGCACGTGGCGAGGGGGATAAGGCGTTGAGAGACGGCATGCAATGACTCCAGAGTTGGCTGGAGAAATAATCACATGCGCGGTCAGAAATTATTTATCTATGATGATCAACGTTTGATCGAAAAAGACTTAAACAATTCATTGCTGGTCAATAATCAGGAATTTTTATGCAAGGCGATTTGGACGCTTACGACCGACGAATTTTGGCCCTGCTGCAAGAGGACGCTTCGCTGTCCAGCGCACAGATCGCTGAGAAGGTCGGTTTATCGCAGTCACCGTGCTGGCGCCGGATTCAACGGATGAAAGATGAAGGCATCATTCGTGGGCAGGTGACATTATTGGATCGCAAGAAAATCGGCCTGAACACGCAAATATTTGCCGAAATCAAACTCAACGCCCACGGGCGTTCCAACTTCACCGAATTCACTGATGCGATTCGTGGTTTCCCCGAGGTGCTGGAGTGCTACGTGTTGATGGGCTCGGTGGATTTTTTGTTGCGTATCGTGACCTCTGACATCGAGGCCTATGAGCGTTTCTTCTTCGAAAAACTGTCGATGGTGCCGGGCATTCAGGAAGTGAACTCGATTGTCGCGCTTTCTGAAATCAAATCGACTACGTGCCTGCCGGTGTAAGGCGCTGAAACAAAAACGGCCTTCACAAGGAAGGCCGTTGGTGTGCTGTCAGTGAACAAACAGCGCAATCAAGATGATGATTGGGATGGGAATGCCGAGGAACAGCAGCAGTAATGAGCGCATTTTTATTCTCCTGAGTTAACGGACAACCGTGGTGGTCGTGGTGTGGTCGATATAAGTCACCGCGTCGCGGCGACGACCGCCGAAGGTGGCGCACAGGCTGGCAAAGAACGCACCGATCAACAGCGTGATGAACATCCACAAGGTGGTCCAGGCAGCAACTTTTGCAGCGGTGTCAGCGGCTTCCTTGGCTTTGACCTTGGCCTCTTCAACCGCTTGATGGGCCTTGGCGTAAACCTGATCAACCCGTTGTTCGGCTTCTGGCTGAGTGAGGTTGGTACGTTGAGCAACGATTTGCGCCAAATAGGTACGGTCGTCTGCGCTCAGTTGGCCATCATTGCCAAGGCTGCGTACGAAGATGCGTGTGACGATGCCGTGTGCAGCGTCTTCGCTGACAGCGGTGCCGCGATCATCGCGAAACAGCGTGTCGATAAAGTAATCCGAGCTGCTGCCCGAACCGTTGTTCGCGCTGCTACCTGCGGCACTCCCGGCTGCGCTGCTCATGGCAGTTGCTGCACCGGATGCCACACTGGCCCCGGCTTGCACACCGCTGCCAATCACACTGCTGACCGAACCTGCGATCAACGTGGCGGTGACGAGGGTGGCCACGGCCCACGACAGAAACCCGTGCGCGGTGTCGCGAAAATACACTTCATCGCCATGCAGACTGGCCCATTTGACCCGCAGGCGACCGGCCAAATAACCGCCCATGCCCGAGGCAATGATTTGCGTGACAGCTAGCCAGATGATGGCGGTAATGCCCAAACCCTTGGCGCCTACGCCTTCACCGGCCCAGGGTGAAACAGCTGAAAAGCCCAAGCCTGCGCCGAGCATCAGCAGCAGTAAGGACAAAGCAGCGGCAGCGGCGGCACCTGCAAAAATGGCGCCCCAGGACACACCGCTGTGGCCTGAAGAGTCTTGCAGGGCAGCGGGATAGTTCTCAGTAGTCCCGATCATTGTTGTTGTGCTCCTGAAATGGTGAGAAGTGCAGCCTTCACTCAGGAGATTGCAGGGGTTGTGCCAATCAGGCGTTTTAACTAATTACTTTATTTATCAATATGTTAAAAGCCTGATTGTTTTACTGGGTCATGCAGGTTGCATGATTGACGCCAAAGCAGCGGGCGTAATGCATTGAAACAATTTGGCGGTGAGTAGAAGGGACGTAGCGATGAGCCGAGCAGTGGTTAAAACAAAAACGGGAGCCTCTGTGGGCTCCCGTTAGCAATCATCAGTGATGACGATGCTTGTTCTTTTTACGGTGGCCGTAGGCATGGCCCCGTCCACGGTTGTCGTCGCGGTAATAACGGCGATTATCGCGGTCCCGGTAACGGCGATCATCGGCATCGCTCTTGTTGCCCATGTAATTGCCCAGAGCACCGCCCGCGCCACCGCCAGCCGCTGCACCCACCAGGCTGCCTGTGTTGCCGCCTACGCTGCGGCCCAATACGTTACCGCCCGCTGCGCCGAGTGCGCCGCCAATAGCCGCTTCACCGCGACTGCGTTTGTCGGCACCTACAGCACTGCCGGCCGCGCCACCTACGCCTGCGCCAATGGCCGATCCGGTCGAGCCGCCGAGTTGTTGCCCAACCACGGCGCCAAGAACCCCGCCTAATGCGCCGCCTACACCGGCTTCGGTGGTGCCACCGGCCAAGGCTGCGCCACTGACCAGGCCAAGGGACAACAAGAGAATCGAGGTGAGCTTCATAAGTGAGCCTCAAAGGGATGACGGCGCGATCCTGAGGCTGTACGCGGTTGGTTACAATCGAAATCCGACCAGTAGCACGAGTTGTACACAATTCGCTAAGTTATTGTTTTTGATAGGGAACTTAATCAATTTCCGAGGGTCTGTTTACAGGTTCGGACAGGCTGCTTTCGCATGAAAGCGGCCTTTTTTGTGCCCGTGAAACACTCGTTTCCTGTAGGAGCCGCCGCAGGCTGTGAGCTTTACAGGATCAAAAGCTCGCAGCCTGCGGGCCGGGGGGTTAGCTGGCCTTGGCCATGATCAAGCGCGACGCGGTGGCGGCTTCAAGGCATATCGCCACAAACTTGGAGGTGGGCGTGTGGCTGCCGTCGCCTGTGCTTTCCAGCGGCACCAGCGGGTTCACTTCCGGGTAATAAGCGGCTGCTTGTCCTGCCGGGATATCGAACGCCAACAAGGTGAAGTTCTTCACCCGGCGCTCATGGGCGTCATCCCAGAGTGAAACGATGTCGACCTTTTGCCCCGGTTTGAAGCCCAGGCGAATGATGTCGGCTTCGTTGACGAACAACACGTCACGTTGACCCTTGACGCCGCGATAACGGTCGTCCAGCCCGTAAATGGTGGTGTTGTACTGATCGTGCGAGCGCATGGACTGCAGGATCAGGTCTGGCAAACGGCCCGTTGCGCGGGTGCGCTCATCCACCAGATCATGCGGCAGTACGTTGGCTTTGAAGTTCGCGCGTTGCGACGCAGTGTTCCACTGACGGGCCCCCGCCGAATTGCCCAGATAGAAACCGCCAGGGTGCTGCACGCGGGTGTTGAAATCCTTGAAGCCGGGAATGGTGTCGGCGATCAGCTCGCGGATGCGGCTGTAATCGCCCACGATCCAGCTCCAGTCAATCGGGTGGGTGCCCAGGGTCGCCGCAGCAATACCGGCGATGATCGCTGGCTCAGAGCGCATCTGGTTCGACAGCGGCTGCAACTGGCCGTTGGAGGCATGAACCATGCTGAATGAGTCTTCCACGGTGACGGCCTGCGGGCCTTGAGCCTGAATATCAATGTCAGTTCGGCCAAAGCACGGCAGGATCAGCGCTTCTTTGCCGTGCATCAAATGGCTACGGTTGAGCTTGGTGCTGATCTGAACGGTCAGGGCACAATTGCGCAGCGCCTGTGCGGTGCGCGGGCTGTCGGGCGTGGCTTGGGCAAAGTTGCCTCCCAGCCCGATGAAGACTTTAGCGCGTGATTCGAGCATGGCGTGGATCGCTTCGACCACGTTGTGGCCGTTTTCACGCGGTACGTTGAATTTGAAGCGGCGCTCCAGCGCATCGAGGAAGGCAACAGGCGGGCGTTCGTTGATGCCCATCGTGCGGTCGCCCTGCACGTTGCTGTGGCCACGCACGGGGCACAGGCCCGCGCCGGGGCGACCAATGTTGCCGCGCAGCAGCATCAGGTTGGCGATTTCCTGGATGGTCTGCACCGAGTGCCGGTGCTGGGTAATGCCCATTGCCCAGCACATGATGACGTTCTTGCCCTTGAGGTACATGCGCGCCGCGCGTTCGATGTCCACCAGCGTCAGCCCGGACTGTTCGACCAAGTGCTCCCACGGGGTCTCATCAATGCCGGCGATGTAGTCCAGCACGCCTGCGGTGTGTTCATTCAAAAAGGCGTGATCGAAGACGGCGGGTTCGCCTGCCGCTTGCGCGTCGCGCTCCCATTGCAACAGGAACTTGGCCATGCCGCGTAACAGCGCCATGTCGCCGCCCAGCGCCGGGCGCAAATAAGCGGTGTTGGTAGGGCGGTCACCGTTGGTGAGCATTTCGAGCGGGTGCTGCGGGTGTTGAAAACGCTCAAGCCCACGTTCTTTCAACGGGTTGACGCACACCACCTGGGCACCGCGTTTGACCGCCTCACGCAGTGGTTCGAGCATGCGCGGGTGGTTGGTGCCGGGGTTTTGACCGAGCACAAAAATGGCGTCGGCGTGCTCAAAGTCGTCGAAGGTCACGGTGCCTTTGCCCACTCCGATGCTTTGCGCCAGGGCTACGCCGCTGGCTTCGTGGCACATGTTCGAGCAGTCGGGGAAGTTGTTGGTGCCAAACGCGCGCACAAACAATTGGTACAAATACGCCGCTTCGTTGCTGGCGCGGCCCGAGGTGTAGAACTCTGCCTGGTCAGGGCTGGACAGGTTCAGCAAGTGCTTGGCGATCAGCGCGAACGCAGCGTCCCACGTCACCGGCACATAACGGTCGGTTGCGGTGTCGTAGCGCATGGGTTCGGTCAGGCGGCCCTGATATTCGAGCCAGTAATCACTTTGTTCCAGCAACGCCGTCACGCTGTGTTTGGCGAAAAACGAGGCATCGACACGGCGCTTGGTGGCTTCCCAGTTCACGGCTTTGGCGCCGTTTTCGCAGAATTTGACCAGCCCGCTTTCCGGCGAGTCGCCCCATGCACAGCCGGGGCAGTCAAAGCCGCCGTTCTGGTTGGTCTTGAGCATCATGCGCAGGTTTTTCAGGGCGTTGTCGCTGGTCAACCAGGCTTGCGCCACACTGATCAGCGCGCCCCAGCCACCTGCCGGGCCTTTGTAGGGCTTGTAGCGTGGGGTTGGGGTTTGGTCGGCTTGATGGTGAGTGCTCACGCGAGGTTCTCCTGCGCCGGGCTATAGACCCGTGGCGCGCTTTTTTGCGGCAGATGAATAAGGTTGAGGTTGTGGCGGCGCGCCCATTGCAGCGCCAGGCCGGTCGGCGAGGACAGGCTGATGAGGGTCTGGATGCCCGCTCGCAACACTTTTTGAATCAGCTCAAGGCTGCAACGGCTGGTCACAATCGCGGCGCCGCCGCTCATGTCGATGTTCTGGCGCACCAGCGCGCCTATCAGTTTGTCGAGCGCGTTGTGGCGGCCGATGTCTTCACGGCCCATCAACAGCTTGCCCTGAGCGTCCATATAAACCGCCGCATGCACGGCGCCGCAGTGTTGGCCCAAGGGCTGGAAATCGCTGATGCGCTGGCGCAAGCCTTCCAGCCATTGCGCGGGCGGCAGGGGCGCGCCGGGCAATACCTTAAGGTCTGGAAGTGCTTGCTCGACCGCTTCTACGCCGCACAGGCCGCAGCCACTGGTGCCCGCCAGTTGTCGGCGTTGCTGTTTGAGGTTCCAGAACGCGCGGCTGGCGATTTCGACCTGTGCATACTGCGCCGAACCTGAGCCAGTGAGCTTGAGGTCGTAGATTTCGCCGGGCTCTTGAATGATGCCGCTGCCCAGGCTGAAACCGACAATGAAGTCTTCAAGGTCGGTGGGCGTGACCAGCATCACGGCCTGGTTGATGCCGTTAAAGGCAATGGCCAGCGCGACTTCTTCGGCAAGGGCGGTTTGAGCACCCTGGCTGTGGTCCAGCGTGACGTACTGATAGGTTTGGCTGGCTGCGGGCGCGGGCGAAACAGAGGCGGGCGCCGCGCACGTGGGGCGCTTGGCGTTCATAAGGCAGTACCGACGGTTTAATCAGCCCTAAGGGTAGGCGCGACACTGTGTCACGTCTAATCGCTAGTGCTGATCTATTGATAGATGCCGTCGATCAAGAAGGGTTTGATGATATTCGGTTAAGCGCAAAACAGGCCTCTGCCAACGCCGAGCGGGGCGCTTCGCGGCGCATGATTAAACCCAGTGGCGCGAGGGTCTGCGCGTCTGCAATGGGGTGTAGGCGCAGGTCGTCGGTGAGCGCCTCAAGGCCACTGTCGAGCGGCATCACCGCGCAACACAATCCACCGTGCACCGCTTGTAACAGTTGATGAACTGCGTCTGTTTGTAGCAAGGGTTGCGGCGTCAGACCCCGGCTGTGGAAGTTGTGATCGATAGACTGGCGAAAATGCATGCCGCCACTGAGCAGGGCCAGGGGCAGTTGGATCAACGCTTGCCAGCTCAGCGGTTGCTCGCCGAAGTCGAAGTGCCGTTGGTCGTATAACAGGCCCATGCGGGTCTCGCCCAGCGCCAGGGAGTCGAAGCGCTCGTGGTCAAGCCGGTCGAGGTAGGACACGCCGACATCCAGCTGATTGCGGGCCAATTGCTCCAGGATCTGCTCGGAGCTGAGCGCTGAGAGTTCAAAGCGCAGCTCGGGGTGCGCGGTGTGCAGTTGTTGCAATAAAGGCAGCGGGTCAAAGCTGGACAGCGGCACCACGCCTAAACGCAGCGTACCGATCAGGTTGCCGCGACAGGCGGCGGCTTCGGCTTGCAAGCCGTCGTAGGCCGCCAGCACTGTTCTGGCCCACGCCAGTACCCGTTCCCCGGGTGCGGTGAAACTCTCGAAGCGTTGGCCGCGATTGACCAATTGCAGGTCCAGCTCTTGCTCAAGGCTGCGCAAACGCATCGACAGCGTAGGTTGAGTGATGTGACAGCGGGCGGCGGCTTGGCCGAAATGCCGTGTTTCGTCCAGGGCGATCAGGAATTTCAGTTGTTTGATGTCCATCGTCGCTCCGCAGGTCAATCGTGGGGCGATTCTAACGCGCTTGGGCGGGAACCGGCCTGGCCAATGTTGGTCTACGCTCTGTGTCTGGCTATTCCAACCCTAGGAGCGTGAACGATGAGTATTTTTAGCTTTATCAAGGAAGCGGGCGAAAAAGTAATCGACTTGCTGACACCGGGCAAAGCCAATGCCTCGGATGAACTCAAGAAGCACGTAGAGAAAGTAGGCTTGGGCAACCCCAACATCGACGCTACGGTTGAGGGCGAAAAAGTAACGCTCACGGGCGAGGTCGCGACCCAGGAAGAGAAAGAAAAAATCATTCTGGCCGCGGGCAATATTGTAGGTGTGGCCAGCGTTGAAGATCACATCACCGTCACCGGCCCTACGGTTGTGGCTTCGCGTTTTGTGGTGGTTAAAAAGGGCGACACCCTGAGTGCTATTTCGCTTCAGGTGTATGGCGATGCCAACAAGTACAACAAAATCTTTGAGGCCAACAAACCGATGCTCAAAGACGTGAACAAAATTTACCCGGGGCAAACACTGCGTATTCCTGAGTAACCCCATGACCCTGTAGGTGCGAGCATGCTCGCACCTACAGGGTCACTGGTTTAGAGACCTTCCAGCAACTCGCGGTAATCTTCCAGCGCGGCAAATTCCTCGGTGTCTTTCGGGCCTTTTTTGCTGTCCGGCTGTTTGACCGCCAGCAGATGCCCCACGCCAAAGTCCCGTGCGCTGCGCAGAATCGGCAAGGTGTCGTCGATAAACAAACTGCGGCCCGGTTCAAAGCCGATATCAGCCTGCAAGGCATCCCAGAACTGTGGGCTCTCTTTGGGGTAGCCATAGTCGTGGGAGCTGATGAGCCTTTCAAAATAAGGCGCCAGTTCGATACGCTCCATTTTCAGCGACAGCGAATCACGGTGCGCGTTGGTGATCAGAATCACCCGCTTGCCCGCCTGCTTGATGGCGGCTAAAAACGTGTCGGCGTCCGGGCGCAAGGCGATCAGGTCCGCGGTTTCGAGTTTCAGCTCGCGCACCGGGATCTTCAGCTCAGTGCTCCAAAAGTCCAGGCAATACCATTGCAGTTGGCCCGCGTTGCGCTCAAACAGCGGTGTCAGTTCAAGTTCGGCCATGGCCCGGCTGATGCCGTGCAGTTCGGCATAGCGGTTGGGCAAATGTTCGAGCCAGAAGTGGTTGTCGTAATGCAGGTCGAGCAATGTGCCGTCCATGTCCAGCAGCACGGTATCAATGTCGCGCCAAGGTAACGCTGTCATGCAAAACTTCTCCCACCGTTGAAAAACATCCGACCAAAACAATCACAAAAGCCGGGGTATAGTAACCCGTTCATATTGAGGAGCCGCTATGCGCCAAAAACCCACCGTACTCGCCCGTGAAATTGTTGCCAGTAGCCGATTGTTTCGTGTCGAAGAAGTGCAATTACGATTTTCCAATGGCGTTGAGCGCACGTATGAGCGCCTGGTGGGGCGCGGCAATGGTTATGGCGCGGTGATGATCGTGGCGATGATCGACGCCGAGCACGCCATTTTGGTCGAAGAATATTGCGGCGGCACCGATGAATACGAAGTGTCGCTGCCCAAAGGCTTGATCGAGCCGGGCGAAGACGTCTTGGCTGCGGCCGAGCGTGAGCTTAAAGAAGAAGCCGGTTTTGGTGCCCGTCAGTTGGAACACCTGACTGAGCTGTCGCTGTCGCCGGGCTACATGAGCCAGAAAATTCAAGTGGTGCTGGCCACCGACCTGTATGAGTCGCGCCTGGAAGGCGACGAGCCGGAGCCGATGCGGGTCGACAAGGTTAACTTGCGCGAGCTGTCGAACCTGGTCCAAAACCCGCAATTCAGCGAAGGCCGTGCATTGGCTGCGCTGTATCTGGCGCGTGACCTGCTGACCCAGCGTGGAGTGTTTACGCTGTGAGCCGCGCCCTTCCTGAATTGATTCAAGGCGTGATTCAACTGGTGCACCAGGCGGGCGATGCCATTTTGCCGTTTTGGCGCGCCGATGTGGCCGTGACGGCCAAGGCGGATGACTCGCCGGTGACGGCCGCCGATCTGGCCGCGCACCATGTGTTGGTTGATGGGCTGAAAGCGCTCGACCCCAGCATTGCGGTGTTGTCTGAAGAAGACGCCAATATCGCGCAGCACGTGCGGGCCGGTTGGACGCGCTGGTGGCTGGTTGACCCGCTCGATGGCACCAAAGAGTTCATTTCTGGCAGTGAAGAGTTCACCGTCAATGTGGCGCTGATCGAGCATGGCCGCGTGGTGTTTGGTGTGGTGTCGATGCCCACCCGCGGCCGTTGTTACTACGGGGGTGCGGGAATCGGGGCTTGGCGCGCTGACGGTGAGCAGATTAAACCGATCCGCGTGCGCACTGTTGTGCCTGCGGGCGAGTCGTTGACCGTGGTGGCCAGTCGTCGTCATTCCAGCCCTGAGCAAGAAGCCTTGCTGGCAGGCTTGAGTGAACACTTGGGTGAGTTGACGTTGACCAGCGTCGGCAGTTCGCTGAAGTTCTGTTTGCTGGCCGAAGGCGCGGCAGATTGTTATCCGCGTTTGGCCCCGACGTCGCAGTGGGACACGGCCGCCGCACAAGGTGTGCTTGAGGGGGCAGGCGGAGTGGTGTTGCAGCTGGATGGTCAACCGTTCACGTACCCGGCACGCGAATCGTTGCTCAACGCCTCGTTTTTGGCGTTGCCCGCGCAGGCGCCCTGGCGTGAGACGTTGTTAGCGTTGGTTCAGGGCTGACGCGCAGGGGTTGATTGAAGGCCCGGCGGGCCTTTTCGCAGCCTGCGGCAGCGACTACAAGGGCATTGGGTGCAATCGCAGGCTGCGATCGGTGGCTACGCAATCAACGGTGCAGCACGTATTGCCCGCTGAACCGCACCGCGTCTGCTTCGCCCTCGGCATTGATGACGCGGGTGTCCAGCGTCAGGCGCGCCCGGCCGTGGCGTGTGTACATGGCCAGGAATTTGTTCCACGCAGCCTCTGACGGCGCATCGCACAGCACAATGGCGTCTTGGGTCACGGGCAGCGGGTAGCTGATCTGGCCTTCCTGAATCACGATGTGCCCGCCTTCAACCCCCGCTTCACGCAACCGCAAATGCAGCCAGCCCCAACCCGCCAGCACCGCGCCGCAGTACAGGCTGCCGCCAAACATGGTGCTTTTGTGGTTGATGTTGGCATCTAGCGGCAGGTGCAGCTGCAATTGGTGAGCGTGCCAACTGAGCACTTTGAGGCCCATGTCACGGGTCAGCGGAATGTCGTGGTGCAGGACGGATTCCAGGTAACGACTGTCGCGGTTCATCAGGGCCTCTTGGGTCAAATCAATCCAGTTCATCGGTGTGCGCGTGGCTGGCGCTTTCGAAATTCAGCCCGTACTTGCGCAGCTTGTCGTGCAGGGTTTTGCGCGGCACGCCCAACGCTTCGGCCAGGCTGCGCATGGAGCTGTGCGAGCGTGCGAGTTCAGCGGTGATCAGGCTTTTTTCGAAATGCTCGACCTGCGCGCTCAGTGTGCCGCCGTCTTCAAGGCCCGTTTCAGGCCGGGCCTCGCCCGATTCATTGTCCAGGGCCAGCTCAAGCCCCAGCGCAAAGCGCTCGGCGACGTTTTGCAGCTCGCGCACATTGCCCGGCCATGTGTGGCGCAGCAACAGCCCGCGCTGTGATGCTTGCAGTACGTTGTGGGTCAGGCCGTGGCGGGCGCTGGCCTCGTCGGCAAAATATTTGAACAGCATCAACACGTCCTCGCCGCGCTCACGCAACGGGGCGATGCGCAGTGGGGCCACATTGAGGCGGTAATATAAGTCAGCGCGAAAGCGCCCTTGATCGGCAGCCAGACGCAGGTCTTCTTTGGTGGCAGCGATGACGCGGATGTCCAGCGGGATCAATTGATTGCCGCCCAGGCGTTCAACGACGCGTTCTTGCAGCATGCGCAGCAGTTTGACCTGCACATCCAGGCTCATGCTTTCGATTTCGTCGAGGAACAAGGTGCCGCCGTTGGCGAATTCGAATTTGCCGATACGGCGTTTTTGCGCGCCGGTAAACGCGCCCGGTTCGTGGCCGAACAGTTCGCTTTCAACCACCGATTCGGCCAGCGCCCCGGCGTTGATCGCCACAAACGGGCCATCCCTGCGGCTGGACAAGTCATGCAGCGCGCGTGCGACCACTTCTTTGCCCGAGCCGGTCTCGCCCAGGATCAACACATCGGCCTTGGTGGCAGCCAAGGCGCCGATCTGCTCACGCAAGCGCAACATGGGCGCCGACAGCCCGACCAGACGCGTGCTCAGTTGCTGACGGTCGCTCAGGGCCATGCGCAGGCTGCGGTTGTCGAGCACCAGTGCGCGCAAGGCCAAGGCCCGGCGCACACCCTCGAGCAGCGCGTCGCTGGCGAAAGGTTTTTCCAAAAAGTCGTAAGCCCCGGCACGCATGGCCTGTACCGCGAGCGGCACATCACCGTGACCGGTAATCAGCAACACCGGCAATTCGGGGTCTTGGGTGTGCAACTGGTTGAGTAACTCAAGCCCATCCATGCCCGGCATGCGGATGTCGCTGACCACCATCCCCGGCCAGTTGCGCTCGATGCGTTCGGCCAGCCCGGTGGCCTCGGCCAGCGGCAGCACCTTGAGCCCGGCCAGGTCGAGGGTTTGATACAGCGCCTGGCGCAAGTGAGGATCATCGTCGATCAGGATCACTTGCACGTTCGCGTCGATGAATTGGCTCATGACCTGGAGTCCTCTGAAGCTTGCAGGCTGACGCCCGGCGCGCCTGCGCGCAGTCGTAGGGTGATTAAAGCGCCGCCTTCCTTGTGATTGGCAAACAGCAGCTCGCCGCCAAAGGCACGAATCAGGGTGTCGCAAATGGCCAGGCCCAAGCCTAGACCCTGCGTGCGGGTTTTGGTGGTGTAAAACGGCTCACCGGCGCGGCCCAAGGCTTCCATGCAGAAACCGGGACCGTTGTCGCGGATGCACACAGTGACGCCTTCGGGCGTGGATTCGGCACTCAGCCACAGGCGCCGTGGCGGGCCTTTTTCGGTCAACGCATCGAGGGCGTTGGCCAGCAGGTTGCCCAGCACTTGGCGCAAACGTGTTTCACCGGCTTCTACCCACAGCGTGGCGGCGGGCAGATCGCGGATCAGCTCGACTTCCATGCTGCGCCGACGTTTGGCCAGCAGGGCCAGCGCGTCATCCAGCGCGGGCTGCAAGGCGACGCTTTCGGGGGCGTGGCGGTCGCGGCGGGCGAAGGCGCGCAAATGAGCGATGATCGAGGCCATGCGCCCGGTCAGTTCGTTGATCAGTTTGAGGTTGCCGCGCGCGTCTTCGATGCGCTGATGGTTAAGCAACACTTCGGCGTTTTCGGCGTAACTGCGGATGGCTGCCAGCGGCTGATTCAGCTCGTGGCTGATGCTCGCCGACATGGTGCCCAAGGCCGACAGCTTGCCGGCTTGTACCAGATCGTCTTGCGCGCGCACCAACTCTTGCTGGGCGTGCTCACGCTCCAGCACTTCTTCGCGCAGGCGCCGGTTCAGCCCTTCAAGGTCGCTGGTGCGCTCGGCGACACGCATTTCCAGCTCGCGCCGGGCCTTGGCTTCAAACGCAATACGTTCAAGGTAATGGCGCCGACGTTGCATCATCAGGCCGATCAACAGCATCACCACCAGCAACGTGGCGCCGCCGATGGCCAGCACGGTGCGCACCGGGCGGTCGATCAAGGTGCGCGGCGCCAGGATGTTCACGCTCCAGCCGGTTTCGTCGATTTTTTGCGTTTGCACCTGCCAGGCCGCGAGGTTCAGCGCCAATGGCTTCGGGTCGCGGGTCGGGTAGGGCAGGATGGCGAAAATGGACTGGCGTTCTTCCTGTGACAAATCGCGGGTCGCCCTGAAGCGCCACTCGGGCCGCGAGGTGAGAATCACCACACCATTGGGGTCGGTCACCATTAGTTGTTCGGGGGTTTGGCCCCACAGGCGTTCGGTGTGGTCCAGGTCAACTTTGACCACCAGCACCCCGATTTTTTTGTCGCCCTCAGTCACGGGCGCAGCAAAGAAATAACCGCGTTTACCCGAGGTGGTGCCCAGACCGAAAAAACGCCCGAGTTGGCCTTGCATCGCTTCGCTGAAATACGGGCGAAAGGCAAAGTTGCGGCTGATAAAGCTGTCTTGCATGTCCCAGTTGGAGGCGGCAAGCGTGTCGCCGTGAGCGTCCATCAAGTACATGACCTCAGCCCCGGTCTGGTTGCTGATGTCTTTGAGCAACTGGTTGGCGTGACTCAGAACTTGCGGGTTTTCCGGGTCGGCCAGCAAAGCGCGCAACGCCGGTAACTCGCCGAGAATTTGCGGCAGCACTTCATAGCGATGCAACGTGCCCAGCAGGTTGGCCACGTAGAGGTCGAGGGTTTGACGATTTTGCCCGGCCAGTTCACTGCGGTAATAGCGCTCGGCTAGATGCTGCAACGGCCATAACAGCGGCGCCAGGCACAGGGCCAGTAACGCCAGGCTGCGCCAGCGAGGTCTGGGAGGAACGGGAGGGGGTTTAATCATCATCAAACTACGCCGCAAAAGTACGGCGCAGTATACCTGCGGTTAAGGCGCAGGCTTAACCTTGCTCGGCCAGGCACTCGCGCAGCGCGGTGTGCCAGTCGGGTTGCGTGACATGCCATTGATCTGCAAGACGGCTGCAATCGAGGCGTGAGTTGAGCGGGCGTTTGGCCGGGGTCGGGTAGGCACTCGACGGGATGGCTTGGAGCAGCGCACACGTTTTGTCCATCGCCAGCAGTTGTTCGCCAATGGCTTGAGCAAACCCGAACCATGAGGTTTCGCCGCGGGCGGTGAGGTGATACGTACCCCAGGCTGCGGCTGCACCTGCCTGCCAACGCTCAATCAACTGGCGCGTGCTGTGGGCAATAGTGCCGGCCCACGTGGGCGCGCCAATCTGGTCAGCCACAATGCGCAGTTCAGGCTTTTCTTGCAGCAAGCGCTGCATGGTCAGCAGGAAGTTTTTGCCGTGGGAGGAGTACACCCAACTGGTGCGCAGGATCAGATGGTCACAACCGGTTGCAGCAATGGCTTTTTCGCCCAACAGCTTGCTTTGGCCGTAGACGTTCAACGGGTTGGTTGCGTCGTCTTCGGTGTAGGCGCCTTCTTTTGTGCCATCGAACACGTAGTCCGTGGAGTAGTAGATCAACGGGACACCCAGTTTTTTGGCTTCTTCAGCAAAGATGCCAGGCGCTGTGGCGTTGATCGCATTGGCCACCTCGGGCTCGCTTTCGGCCTGATCCACGGCCGTGTAGGCAGCCGCGATGATGATCAGGTCGGGCGCGTGGGCCTGAACCTGCGCCCGGATGTGTTCGGGTTGGCTCAGGTCCAGTTCATCGCGCCCCAGCACCACCAGCTCGCCCAAATCAGCAAGACGGATTTGCAGTTCACGTGCGACTTGACCGGTTTTACCGCTGATCAGAATTTTCAATTTTGGCGAGCCCGTGTTCATGCAATCAGGTCTTTAGGTTCTGTAAAGCCTAGACGCTCACCTTGGTAGCTGCCGTCCTGAACGCGTTTGCACCACTCCAGGTTGTCCAGGTACCACTGCACGGTTTTGCGCAGGCCGGTTTCGAAGGTTTCTTCAGGCACCCAGCCCAGCTCGCGTTCGATCTTGCTGGCATCGATTGCATAGCGCTGGTCGTGGCCCGGACGGTCTTTGACGAAGGTGATCAGGTCTGCGAACTGTGCAACGCCAGCCGGACGCTGTGGCGCCAGCTCTTCGAGCAGGGCACAGATGCCGCGCACTACGTCGATGTTCTTCTGCTCGTTGTGGCCGCCAATGTTGTAGGTCTCGCCCACAACACCTTCGGTCACGACTTTGAGCAAGGCACGGGCGTGGTCTTCGACGAACAGCCAGTCACGCACTTGCAGGCCGTTGCCGTACACCGGCAGCGGTTTGCCCGCCAGGGCATTGAGAATCACCAGCGGGATCAGTTTTTCCGGGAAGTGGAACGGCCCGTAGTTGTTGGAGCAGTTGGTCAGCAACACCGGCAGGCCGTAGGTACGGTTCCAGGCGCGCACCAGGTGGTCCGAAGCCGCTTTAGAGGCCGAGTACGGCGAGCTTGGCGCGTAGGGCGTGGTTTCGGTGAACAGGTCGTCGACGCCGTGCAGGTCGCCATACACTTCGTCAGTGGAAATGTGGTGGAAGCGGAACGCACTTTTTGCCGGTTCTGCCAGTGTGAGCCAGTACGCACGGGTGGCTTCCAGCAAGCTGTAAGTGCCCACGATGTTGGTCTGGATAAAGTCCGAAGGTCCGTCGATCGAACGGTCAACGTGGGACTCGGCCGCCAGGTGCATGATGGCCTCTGGCTGGAAGCGTGCGATGACAGCGCTGACGGTGGCCTGGTCGATGATGTCGGCCTGCACAAATTCGTAACGGGTGTCGGTGGCAATGCTTTGCAGCGATTCCAGGTTACCGGCGTAGGTCAACTTATCGAGGTTGAGCACTTCGTGCCCGGTGTTCTGGATCAGATGACGGATCAGAGCCGAACCAATAAAACCGGCGCCGCCGGTGACTAAAATGCGCATATGGATATTCCTTGTTCCCTGACGGACTTAAAACGTTTGGCGCATAGCTTGTGGGCATGCGCGAGGCGGTGCAAGTGCAAGTGTGCGCCCGCCCTCGTTGCGTGAAAGGCTGAGCGAGAGGCGCTACGCTGTTTTATCGATTTATATCGGTAAAATTATTCATTTTTAGCGGCCGTTTCTCTGAAATGGTTTTTAATATGGATATTTATCGTCTATAAGGCGGTGGCGTGTTGACGTGCCCCTGTCCCGCGTCCACTGTTCTTTCGCCGCTGGCCGCCCAATGGCTCAATCAAACCTCGACGGATTTTTGGAGTCCTGATTTAAATGACCACTCTTTTGCACAGTTCGCCCCGCGCTGACGGTTTTTACATGCCGGCCGAATGGGCGCCACAGACCCAAACCTGGATGATCTGGCCTGAGCGCCCGGACAACTGGCGGTTAGGCGCCAAGCCCGCGCAAGCTGCGCATGTGGCCGTGGCCAAGGCGATTGCCCGGTTTGAACCGGTGACCGTGTGTGTGTCGGCGCAGCAGTACGAAAACGCCCGCGCTCGCCTGGATGTGCCCAATATTCGGGTGGTCGAGATGTCCAGCGATGACGCGTGGGTGCGTGACAGCGGCCCGACGTTCGTGATCAACGACAGCGGCGAAGTGCGCGGTGTGAACTGGGATTTCAACGCGTGGGGCGGCTTTGACGGCGGTTTGTATGCGCCGTGGAATCGCGACCGGCAGGTGGGCAGTAAGGTGCTGGAAATCGAACGGTGCCCGCGTTATTACACCGAAGGCTTTGTACTCGAAGGCGGCTCGATCCATGTGGATGGCGAAGGCACGCTGATCACCACCGCCGAGTGCCTGCTCAACCGCAATCGCAATCCGCACCTGTCGCGTGAAGAAATCGAAGACGTGCTGCGCGCGCAGTTGGCCGTGAGCACCATCATTTGGTTGCCGGACGGCCTGTTCAACGACGAAACCGACGGTCATGTGGATAACTTTTGTTGCTACGTACGCCCAGGCGAAGTGTTGCTGGCCTGGACCGATGACGAGCGCGACCCCAACTACGCGCGCTGCCACGGCGCAATGAAAGTGCTGTCGGCCAGCACAGATGCTAAGGGCCGCCCGTTTGTGGTGCATAAAATGCCGATTCCGGGGCCGATGTACGCCACCCAGGAAGAGTGCGATGGCGTCGACAAAGTGGCTGGCAGCCAGGACCGTCACCCCTCGCAGCGTCTGGCCGGCTCTTACGTGAACTTTCTGATCGTCAACGGCGGCATTATCGCCCCCAGCTTTGATGACCCGATGGACGCCCAGGCCAAAGTCATTTTGCAAAACCTCTTCCCGCAGCACGAAGTGGTGATGGTGCCAGGGCGTGAATTGTTGTTGGGCGGCGGCAATATTCATTGCTTGACCCAACAGCAGCCTGCGCCACACAAGGCTTGATCTAGACTCCTCCCCGCCTGATTGGCGAAATAAAAACCCGCCGTTCGCAAGAACGGCGGGTTTTTTGTTCCAGATCAAAAGGTTATTCGAAAAGTTGGTATAAATTTTGTAAAAGAGTTTGTTAAAAATCTTGAAGGGAGCCATGTCTGGGCACGTTGCGCGCTGCGCGGCGATGTTCTGTCACACACCTTGAGTACATTTGCCGCTCAAGTACCTGGAGAGCGCTGTCATGAACGTATTTTGCGAGCGAGGTTCGCGGCCACAATCGGTGAGTCGTGAGTCGCTTATCGTTCTGGCCAATTGGTTTAAACGCAAAGGACCCTGCAACAAGCCAGGCCAGTCTGCCTATCAGATTCTTCGCGAACGCTACCCGGCCGGGTTGTTCAGCGAGGCAGAATTGGAGGCCCTGTCGGGTGTATGGATGAATTGAGCGGTAGTCGCTGGCACAGGCGGCGCCTTTCAGGGCTGCTGCGCAGCCCATCGCAGCCTTCGCCAGCGACTTCAGGTGAGGGGGGGTCAGAAGCTGTACTTGCCCGTCACCACCAGGCTGCGGGGTTCGCCCGGCATGATTTGCGAACCGCTGGTGGCTGAAGCGTAGTAGTCACGGTCAGTCAGGTTGGTCAACGCGCCGCTGACTTCCCAGTCCTTTTCCCGATACCCCGCCAGAGCATCCCAACGGCCATAGCCCGGCAATACCACCGTGTTCTGGTTGTCGGCATAACGCTGACCCACCAGTGTCAGGCCGGTTTCGGCATACCAGCCCATTTCCGGTTTCCAGGTCAGGAACACATTGCCGTTGTGCTTGGCCACGCCATTGATGCGCTTGCCTTCGAAGCCGTTGTTGTCTTTGACCACGGTGGCGTCTTGCACGCCCACGCCGCCGCGCAAGTACCAGTTGCCGCCGAGTTTGCCGCTGGCCGTCAGCTCGATGCCGCGTGAACGTTGCAAGCCCGACAACAGGGTGATTTCCGGGTTTTCAGGGTCTTTGGTACGACGGTTGTAAAGCTCCAGCTCATACACCGCCAGCGTGGTGCTCAGGCGGTCGTCCATCCAGTCGCTTTTTACGCCAATTTCTTTTTGCTTGGTCAGTTCGGGGCTCAGGTCGTTGCTGTTGCCTGCGGCGCCCGGCGTGATACCGATCAAGCCACCGCCCACCGGGGAGAAGGTTTTGGTCCACGAGGCGTAGAACGAGTGATTGTGCAACGGGGTCCAGACCACGCCCAGACGCGGGCTGGTACCTTGGCTGTTGCGGGTTTCGGAGAGGTGTTTCAGGTTGCTGGTGGAGTCGACTTCAAAGCGGTCATGGCGCAAACCGGCCAGCACTTGCCATTGGTCGTTGAGGCGAATCTGGTCCTGTACATACAGGCCCTGGCTTTCGACTTCGGTGTGGTTGTCGCTGGAAATCAACATTGCGCCAGTAGGGCGCAGGCGGCGATCGGGGTTGTACAAGTCGACCCCCGGCACGCCCTTGGCGCTGTACAGCTTGGGATCACGCCGCTGGCTGCCCAGCTCCAGACCGGTGAGCAGACGATGCTCCAGGCCAAACGTTTCAAACCCGCCTTCGATTTCGAGGTTGTTGAAAATGTTGCGGGTGGTCATGTCCTGTTGCCAGCTTTGACGGTTGACCTTGCGGGTTTTGGCGTCGTAGCCGGTCAGGTAGGTGTTTTCGAACTGGCTGTCGAGTTTGAAGATGCCCAAGGTGTGGCGCAGTTGCCAGTTATCGCTTAACTCATAACTGAGTTTGGAGCGCAGGGTTTGGGTTTTGTCGTCGATGAAATCGTTTTGCCCGCCGTAGCTGGTGCCCCGGCTGACATCGGCAGGGCGACCGCCAACGCTTGGAATGCCACGATCCGGGGTGCGGTTGTAACGGCTGTATTCGTACTGCACCAACCAGTTCAGGTCGGGGGTGATTTGCCAGCTCATCGAGGGCGCGAACAGTTGGCGGTTGCCACTGACGTTGTCGCGGAAGCTGTTTTTGTCTTCGTTGCCCATGTTCAGGCGCAGGCTGAGGGTGTCGCTGGGGTCGACGCTGAGGTCGGCGTACAGGCTGCGCAAATCGTCCGTGCCGCCTTGGGCCTGAACGGTTGAGCGGCGCCCGAACTGCGGCATCTTGCTGACGCGGTTGATGATGCCGCCCTGGCTGCCCCGGCCATACAGCACTGCCGCCGGGCCTTTGAGCACCTCAATGCGTTCAATGTTGTGCAGGTCGCGCACGTACTGGCTGTCGTCGCGAATGCCATCCAGATAAAAATCGTTGCTGGCGTCAAAGCCGCGAATGCGCAGGCTGTCGAAACGGGTGTCTGCGGTACTGCTGACGTTGGGGATACCGCTCAAGGCTTGGCCAAGGCTGTTGATTCCGTAATCCAGCACGTTGCTGGTTTTGACCGAGTCGATGGCCTGCGGCACATAACGCGCCGGTGTTGAGGTGCGGGTTGCGGTGGTGACCTCTTTGACGCGCGGGTCATCCGCCTCGGCTTCAGCGGCATTGACCGAGGTTTCGGGAAGGGTGGTGGCAGCGGAGCTGAAACCGACGTACAGGCAGGCACACAGTCCCAGTTTGAGGGGTGTGAAGCGGCAGGGAGAACGCATGGTTGAGAAACTTCCGAGAAGGTTAAGGCGGGTTCTATTTTTTAGGGTGCGAATGGTAATAGTTCTTGTTAGTGGATGTTTATCATTACCAGTCGCTTCGCCGGAAAGTATGTTTCTAAATATTACTTAAACGTTAAACCGCCTATAAACACGGGATCTGCACGATCCGCGAAACACTCTAAACAGGATTCCAGCGTTTTTCTGGGCCTTCTGCGGCGCTAGTCTGCGTGCTGTTTTTACCTCTCCCTCTCGGAACTGTTCATGACCGCTGTTACAACCTTGCATTACATTTACGACCCTTTGTGCGGATGGTGCTACGGCGCCAAGCCCTTGATCGACGCAGCCCGCCAGACCTTGCCCGTGGTGGGTCATGGCGGCGGGATGATGACCGGCGCGCACCGGCGCCCGGTGTCAGCGCAATTGCGTGACTATGTGATGCCGCACGACCGGCGCATTGCCCAATACACCGGCCAGCCCTTCGGCCAGGCGTACTTTGAAGGCTTGCTGCGTGACACCACGGCGGTGTTTGACTCGGCCCCGCCGACCACGGCGGTGCTGGCGGCTGAACAGTTGGCAGGCCGCGGCCTTGAACTGCTGGGGCGCTTGCAGACCGCGCACTACGTCGAAGGCCGACGCATTGCGGATGAAGATGTGCTGATGGCTGTGGCCGCAGAAATGGGCTTGCAAGCCGATGAGTTTTTAGCGGCCTATGACGCGGTCAACGGAGCGCCTACGCAGGCACACTTCAAGGCCAGTCGCGGGTTGTTGGCGCAGGTCGGCGGGCAAGGGTTTCCCACACTGGTGCTGGAGCGTGCGGGGCAGTATCAAGTGGTCGATTTGAACCCTTGGCTGGGCAAGCCCGAGGCGTTTGCAGCCTGGCTGCGACAACAGGACGCGACCCCGGGCAATGACGCTGCCAACCCGTCGCCCGCCTGCGGCCCGACGGGCTGTGATGCGTAATACTGATGCGAGGGTCAAGCCTGCGCCAGACATTGGAAGATCAAAGAAGTTTCATCAAATTGACACCAAGATGTAACGGCGGCTAGGATTCCAGCCAACGCCTGTGGTGCTAAGCCATACACCAACTCTTTGAAAGGCCAGCATGAAACCCTCATGTCGGCCTTTTTTGTTTATGTGAAGCAACCACCACTCAATGTTTCAGCTTGAAACCCACAGCGCGCCTTTATCCAGCAATAAGGAAAATAATATGTTGAACAAACGGATAGGTCTTCTCGCTTTGGGCGTACTCAGTGCTACCCAGGCCATGGCTAACGATCAAGCTGACGCAAAAGGCTTTGTAGAAGACAGCCATCTGAATGTGCTGGCGCGTAACGCCTACATTAGCCGTGACTACAAAAACGGTGTGGACCGTAAAGCTGAGTGGGGCCAAGGCTTCCTCGGTACGTTCACCTCCGGTTTCACTCAGGGCACCGTGGGTGTGGGTGTGGATGCATTCGGCATCTACGCACTGCGTTTGGGCAGCGAGGGTAACCTCAGCGGCGCGGGCGGTATCGACTTCTTCAAAGTGGGCGATAGCGGCAAAGCGGCCAAAGACATTGCCAAAGCGGGCGCTGCGGTCAAGTTCCGCATCTCTAACACCGTGCTCAAGTACGGTGACCAAATGCCTGAGCTGCCGGTGCTGATGTATGACAGCTCGCGTCTGATGCCAGAAAGCTTCACCGGCACCTTGCTGACCTCCAAAGAAATCGACGGCCTGGAAATCAACGTCGGTCGCTTCACGGCGGAGTCGCGCAAGAGTGCTGAGGCCCGTGACAGCGGCGACCTGAAAAGCATCAACGTGTTCGGCGGCAGCTACAAGTTCACCGACAATTTCTCGGCCTCGCTGTACGCCTCCGACATGGAAGACGTGCTGCGCAAGCAATACCTGGGCATGACCTACGTGCTGCCACTGCAAGACAAACAGTCGCTGAAGTTTGACTTCAATGGCTACCGCACCCACGTCAACTCCGACTACGCGCGCGACGTGCTGGAAGTCGACGGCCAGGACAACAAGATCTGGAGCCTGGCGACCACTTACGCGTTTGGCGCTCACTCGCTGATCCTGGCGTACCAGCAAAGCACCGGTGAAATCGGCTACCCGTACGGCGGCTACCGCAACGCGGGCGGCGTGGGTGACGGTGGCAACACCATCTTGCTGGCCAACTCCTACTGGTCTGACTTCAACGCCAAGGACGAACGTTCGTGGCAAGCCGGTTATGGTTTTGACTTCGGTGCCGTGGGCATTCCGGGCCTGACCTACAACATCGCCTACGTGCGCGGCAGTAACATCGACGACGGTTCCGACCGTGGCCGTGGCACCGAGCGCGAAATCTACAACCAGGCCAAGTACGTTGTACAAAGCGGCCCGGTTAAAGACTTGAGCGTGCGGGTTCGCGGTTCCTGGTTGCGCGTGTCGAACAACGCCGACAAGTACAACAAAGAAGGTAACGAGTTGCGCGTGTTCGTTGATTACCCGATCAACGTGTTCTGATGCCACCGGCCTGTTGAACAGGCCGGACAGCTGAACGAAAAACGCCCCGAGCCGGATCACCGGTCGGGGCGTTTTTGCATGCGCCGTTCAGGGTTGGCACACGAGGGGTTGATTGCGCCACGTGCGCCATGCCTGCTCCAGCCCTTCGCCGTGGCGGGCGCCGGGTACCACGATAGACTGCACGCAGCGCGCCTCGCCGAGAGTGCGACGGTAGCGGTCGAGTAACGGGGGCGGCACCACCCGGTCTTCGCTGCCGACAAAATGACGCTGCTTCACGTGCGCCAGACGCTGGCGTTCATCCAGTGGCTCCAGCGAACCGGTCAACGGGCGCAGGTCGTGCAGCGCCACCCATTGGCGCGGGCTTAGATTGCCGGCCAGGGTTTGCACTTGCGCAATGTCATCGCGTCGAGAGGCGAGCAATAACGCCAACGCCGCGCCACCCGAATAGCCCACCAGCTCAAAGTCCTGATTGCCCAGTCGTGCTTTGATTTGATCCAGCGCGTGATCGAGGCTCGCCAGGACTTCGGGGCTGAAACGCCGGTCGGTCCACATCAGCGGTGTGCAGGCTTGGCTGCTGACAAACTGACACGGGCGCGCCAGGTACACACTGGGCGTGGGGTCGCTGAAGGCCAGTTTGGCCATCATCAGATTGAGTGGGCTGGGGTCCAGACTGGGTTGACGGGACGTGGCCCATGCATGGCCGTCACCTTCCAGATAAACCCGAAGGCGCGGTGAAACCGGTGCTGGCGAAGGCATGCCCAGCATCAGCGGGAAAGTGGGGGTGTGGATAACTTCAAGGTGTTGATGCCGGATCAAGGCTTGATCCTGCAACGCTTGCAGCGGCGACTGGCAGCCGCTGAGCAAGGCGCTGATCAACAGCGCCAAGCCTTGCAGCCAGACGCCAACCCGCGAGTGCGGGTTGAGGTCGGTACGGGTCATCAGAAGTCGTAACGCACTTTGGCCGAGAAGGTGTCGGCGTCGAAACCTGATTTGCCGACGTAGTCGTAGTTCAGGCCCACGGTCACAGCGCCCAGACGGTAGTCGGCGCCGATGCCGGCTTCGTAGCTGTTGCGCACGGCTTTGGCACCGCTGGTCACGAACGGCGTGTTGCCGAGGGTGAACGTCGAGGTGCTGCTGGCTTCGTCTGCCGCAAAGTCGTGGAAGGCCATCAGTTTGGCTTGCGGGGTGAGGGTGCCTTGGCCCAGCGGGTAGCTGGCCGCTACACGAAAGCCTGCGCCCAGTTCAGCCACTTCGTAGCGCTGGTCTTTGACTTTGAGCGCTGCCGAGGAGCCTTTTTCGCGGTAGCCATCGATGTCGACCAGGCTGTAGCGGGCGGCGACGCGAGGTTCGATCAGCAGGTCGGGGGTGATGTGGTAGGTGTAACCGCCGACCAGGTTCACGCCGAACAGGTTGCTGTCGTAATCGGCCTTGGCCTTGGTGTTGCCGATGGTGCGCTGGCTGTCGTTGTCGTTCATGCCGTAGGTCAGCGCCGCGTCAACGAAGTAGTTGCCTTGCTCGAAACCGCCGTACAGCGTGAACGCGTGGCTATCGACTTCGGTTTTGCTGCCCGCCTTGCCGTTCACATCGGTGTTCAGGTAGCTGTACGCCAGACCCAGGGTCAGTTGATCGTTGACCTTGCCGTCAGCGCCGACCGCGATACCGCGGCTGTAGGCATTGAACCCGGCCACGCCATCACGCATACCCTGATTGGCGTCGCTGTACAGGGTTTGCACCCATACGCCGGTGTCTTTCAGGGTGTCACCGGAAGACAGGCCGCGACCGCCGCCGGTACGGTTGCCCGTCACGTTGCTGATCAACGATTGGCTGGTGGTCGCAGCTTGCGTCGCGCCGCCGTTGACTTCAGGTGCCAGTTGCTCGGCCAGTTTTTTCAACGCTTCAGGGTTGTTCGAGGCGTTGACGTAGTGCTGGAACAACGGGTCTTGCGGGCTCAACTGTGCCAGTTGGCGGGTGACTTCGGTGAAGGCGGCGCCCGCTTGCTGCGCGTTGTGCGAGCCGCCGATGTCAGCGATGACGTTGCCCACTTCAGCCGCGCCTTTGGCGGTGACTTTGCTCACGATCTGGTTGTTCTCAACCACGTAGCTGTCGACATTGAGCAACGAAGAGCTGCTAGTGACCGTCAGGCCGTTGTCTTGCAGGTCTTTGGCTTGAACCAGCGTGTAGGTGGTGCCATCGGCGCGGAAGTCGTTGCCTTTGGCGGCCAGTTGAATCTGCGAACCCTTGCCGAATTCAGCTGTGCCGCTCACGGCCAGTACCGCGCGGTTGGCGTCGGTGGCGCTGCTCAGGTTCAGGCCCAACGAGGAGTTGCCTGCCACGTACAGGTTGCCATCCAGCGTGGTGTGGGGCAGACCGAGGTCCAGGTGCGCGGGCGCCGCCTGGCTGCCGACATCCATCCAGCCGCCATTTTTCATGCGGATATTGGCGCCATCGGCAGTGGTGTCGGTGCCGGTGAACGCGGCATTGCCGCTCACTTCGATCAGGCTCAGGTCGATCAGGTTACCGGTGGTCTTGCTGCCGTCACCCAGGGTCAAGAACACCCGGCCGTCGCTTTCCGAAGCGTCTACGGCTTCGTCTTGCGACACCAGGGTGCCGTTGTTGACCACGCGCAGCGCGCCGCCCTGATGGGCACCATCAATGTCGAAACCGCCGATCACAATGGCAGCGTCTTGCGCCTGAATCAGGCCATTGTTGACGATGTGCGCGTCTTCGCTGGCAAAGCTCACGCCATCGGCACGGATGCCTTCTGCATCTTCGCCAGTGGCAATGAGGGTGCCGTTGTTCTCGATGCCGCGTACGTCGGCGCGGTCATTGATGTTATTCACGCCGTTCCAGCGTTCGGAGCTGGTCACGTCGATGGCCGTGCTGCCTTCACCGGTCACCTGAATCAGGCCGTTGTTGATCAGGCGTCCGTCGAGTTGGCCGCCTTCCATTTGCAGGGCTTTGGCGTCAGTGCCTTGGGCGATGATCTGGCCCGAAGCGGTGTTTTTGAAATCGCCTTTAATGTGCGTCGAGCCGGAAATATAGACGGCACGGCTTACGTCGCGATAATCCACGCCCACCTCAGGATCGCCCTTGGCGCTCACCAAGCCTGCGTTGATCACATCACCGCCGACCACGGCCGGGTCGATCAACCAACCGGTGGAACCGTTGCCTTGGGAGCTGATGCTGCCTTTGTTGATCAGGTTGCCGCCGATCGTATTGTTGGCCCAGGCCACGTCCCCGTTCGAAGGGTTCGGGTTGTACCAACTGTCCATGTCGATGCCGCCCCCCGAGCTGTTGCTGGAGGTGATGGTGGCGTTGAACACCAGGTCTTTGGCGAAGTCCGACCCCAGCACGTGAATCGCTTCGGCATCGCGTTGGGTGTGATTCATCGCGCCGGTGATTTCGACGTTATCGCTGAACTGCTGGCGCTCAAGGGTCAGGCCCGCATCGGTCAGTTGCAGCGTTTGCGCGTAAACAGGCAGGGCGCAGGTGGTGATGGCGAGGGCAAGCAGGCTTTTACGGAATAGAACAGGGGACACAAATTCTTCCTTAAACATCGGCTGATAATCCAGGCGCTTCCATGCGTGATCTTTTCTGTGCCGGATGATGGCCAAGCGCCACGCATAAAAGCGCGGGAATAGTAAAGGAGGTGATGGCTAATTAACACTATTGAATGGCGATAACCATCTTCTGCGGCCTTGGGGGGGGGCGCGTGGATCAAGCCGCGCAAAGGTGAAAAGTGAGCGAAATTCAGCCTCTGGCCGCTGCTGCCAATACGGCACTGAACCGTTTGGCGGCCGCCTACACCGCAGAACGCCGCTTCGTGAGTTGCGCACACCTTTGATGGTGCTGGATTAGCCCGCTGAACGGGGCAGCCCGACTGGCCTGCGCTGGACATGGAAATGCGCCATCAGCTTACGTGCCAGGCCATTGCAAGAGGTTTGGCCATGCTCACTATCTTTGGGTGAGCGTCTATGGCGCGCAGTTTGCTTTTGAGTTTTTGCTTTAGATCGGCGAGATCGACGCGTGGTGGGCGGGCAGCCGGTTGTTCTATATGAACAATGACCTGGAGCCTTTCACAACGCAGCACAGCACTGCTCATGTTTTTTTCATCGATGGGCGTGTTGGCATGCAGCTTGGCTGGAAGCAGCGCAGCCAAGGTGCATAAGACTTTATTGACGATGGTTTCTGCTAACGCTGAAGGCTTGCCAGCCTCAGGATGGCGGTAGTCTTTGACTTCCACCATAAAGGCTATTTGGTCTGGCGATAGCACCAGAATATCCACGGCTTGCAAGTGATCGCGCAGTTTGAGGAAGTGTTGCCTGTAAAAGGCCCATTCATCAAACTTGCTGGCTTGCCATGTGGCGGGGAAGGTGAAGGTCAAGCCGTCGACATCCAGTACCGGCAGGTTTAATCCTCCAGCGCCAGATAGCGGTCGGACTGCTGAAGACTTTCTTCCAGGGCGGTGATGTCGCCAATGTCATAAAGGCTGGCGCCTTGTTGCACGGTAATGCCGTTGTCACTGGCATGCAGGCCAAAGAAGGCGGTGTCGAGCGGCTTGTCGGCCAGCAATATTTCCAACTCGCGGAGCATGTTGAGCTGCTTGAGCATAATGTCCCCGAGATAGAAACCTGCACTACATCGCATTGCTGCTCAGATGTAAGCCGTGCTGACAAACCTAGCCGTTGCCCATCAGGACTTAAACCCCAGAAACAAAAAAGGCCCACCTTGCGGTGAGCCTCTTTCGGTGTTGCGTATGGTGCGGCACCAGGAGTCGAATCATGAGTCAACTATATGTTTAATATGAAGTTTTGTTATAGGTTTTTAGCTCTCTACCTCTAACTCTATCCCCGTAGAGCGTGGGAATTGGAAGAGGGGCTCCACTCCAATACTTGTTGCTTCAGAGTTTATTAACATGCTCGGCAGGGACCGTGCGCTGAAGTAGGCCTTGTGAGGTACGGCCTTAAAGTCGCGATTTTAGGGGCGTAAGCCCAACCTAGGAAAATGCTGCAGCCCCGTGCGGAAGTTTGGCCTACCCTTCTGTTCTGTCCGATAGGTATGTTAGATTTGGTGATATCATAGTGATATTGCACAAAGGAATGAATAAAAATGACAATTAAGGACGTTCTCACAACGCCGCTGGGCGCACGCGACAAAAGTCCGAACATCGGATACAGAATCTATATGATTTATTTTATTAGGTCAGAGAATAACTTCTGACTCTATCTATCAATTTGCCTGGGACATATTAAATGTCGGAATTGGCTGCCTCTCACCCTCATACAGCTGCGCCTACATGGAGTGGGTTTATTTACCAGGGGCATTTAGCTCTCTACCATTCCATAGAATGCTTGCTTAATAAAATGTCGTTTGAATTGCAAATTGATAGCATTGATGATTTTGCGATAATTGAAAATGGCGTCGCAGTTTCCACGCATCAGGTAAAAGCACTGGCAGATAATAAAAGAGCTGCCTATAAGGAGGCTCTAGAAAAAGCTGCGTCCACTTCTAAGTTGTGTGATAACACTACCCAAAGATACTTTCATACATCCGTACGTCTTGATGACGCCGCTGACTTTATTGGTGGTAATGGGCACGTTGTCAAATTTTATACTTACGATGGGCTTCCGTACTGTCATCTTCAAGATGTCGAATTAAAAATAAAATCGAAAATTGAGAATTACTTGGTCTCTGTAGGCTTGCCTTGTAGTGACTTTTTAATAAAGTTAAAGTTCGAAGCTCTGCAAAGCCATATCGCTGCTCAAGTAATATATATACATGCGTGCAATCAGGATGGGTTAATGACCGCCGCCGAGGCAGCGTTCACTCAAACGTTGAAAAGCGCGAAAATCGTTGAACTACTATGTCTTTCCGCTACCCATGAAGACGACCTTGTATACAAAATGTTTCAGGCGCGGATGGCTGTTTGTAAATCGTTGTATGGGTATACCAATTCAATGGAAAAAACAGCCGATAAGACTGCTATCCGAAAAGTTGCGGCTGTTTACGATCAAATTAAAGAATTGGGTGATACTCCATTTACATGGCTGTGGAAGTCGTTATGTCTTGGGTCCTCCACAATGATTGTAAGTGAGAACAGTGTGTATGATTATGTGGATGTGATCTACGAGATAGATAGAGCACCACTGAGTGAGCAGAAACCCCCTTACTATAGGTGCTCCGCTGGAGATTTTTATTTGCCGACAGCAATTTCGGCGGACAATGCTCGACGGGAGAGTAGGTTTGCTGAAGATCTTATGGAACAGCTAAAAAGCGATCCAGAATTGATAGATATATTAGTTGAATATCAATGGTTGATCGCAGCCAGAGCAAATATTTTTTCACCCGCCGAGCGCTTTTGTACAGCTACTGGAGCTTCGCGGGATGCGGTAGAAGAAGAGTTTTCGTTGATGGGTAAGGATCGTAATAAAATTACTAAGGCCTTTGATGCAACAATTATTTCAAGGGAAGAAGCGAAGGTGAAGTTGAATGATTAAGGATATTGTTCTACAGGCTGCCTTAGGGCACGAATTTACTGTATTTGACAACGACGATGATTCTAACATTCCGAATGACGCCATAGATTACTCGGCAGGAGGAATTTCAGCTAGCCTTGAGGGTATCGGATATGAGTCTTTAACTTATTTTAGCCAACACAGTGGAGATAGGAAACGATTCCTCGCTGTGGTCGAGTGTACGAATGTTCCATCACCGCAGGTACTGAACAAATTAGTGCTATTACATGCTCCTGAAGTTTTTAAGTCTGATCCCGCTTTTGATAAAAACACCGATCTCATTGTGTTGTATAAGCTGAAGCGCCGAGCTGACTTTAATGAAATAGAGGGTAAGGTGTTTGGTATTGAAGAGAATCCATATTATTTTAAAAAATATTTTTTGTATTATAGTGAAGAAGAACTTAGGTTGTTAGAGGGGCACAGTTTTGACAGCATTTCAGCGGTGGTTGTCGATGATAGGATGTTTGCAGATTATCGAGATGAACCGTTGTTGCCCACTATTTATAGTGTCGCGGCGAGGATTTTTATAAAACTTCCTTTTGTAAAGGTTCCGGTTAAGGAAAGTTCGCTGAAGCCGCTTGATATTTATGTAGATGAAGCACTTGCCGAGAAAAAATTGACCGATCTTCATGTCAGAATTTTTAATGATTCTGCAGCTGGGATTGATGCCGCCAAATTAATCGAGAGTCTGATTCATGAAGAAGTGGAAAATATCCAGTCTTAAGATTGAAAACTTCAAACCATTCGAAAATACATCGATCGATTTTCGAACTGCCTCCATGATCACCTTGGATGGTCCTAATGGTTTTGGAAAAACTAGCATATTTGATGCTTTGGAGCTTTTGTTTACTGGCATCATACAGCGAATTATAAATACAAATGAAGCAACAGTGGCAAAAAGATCCCGCAAAAGACAGTTTGAAGAAAATATATACTGGAACAGAAAAAAAGAAGGTGATATCGCGATTAGAGCGGAGCTTATAAATCAAGACTCGGGAGAGTCAATTTTTCTGGCTCGTGTTGCTAGCGTGGCCGACTTATCGAATCCAGATAATAATGCACCTGATAATTTTTCTATTTTTAAGCTTTACGAAATAAATAGTCTCGACTCCAATGAGTTTGGTAAGAGTCTTGATTCTCAAGCATTAGAAGATGTACTTGGTGATAATTTCCTAAAAAATTTCTCTCTGTTGAACTACCTTGAGCAGGGACAGAACAGATATCTTTACTCTACTGATGCGACTGAAAGGAAACGGGGGATTGAACATTTAATCAATACCGATAAGCTAACAAGTCAAATAGCTTATTGTGCTGAGTTGGAAAAGATTATTACGCTATCTTATACTGGAAAAGAGCATACTGATCTTAAGGCGGAACTGGTTGAAAAAGTTAAGCAGCTTAGTGGTCAATTTCAAGATACTGAAAATACAGTTGACTTTAAACGTTTAAGCACTGCACTCCCACCACCCAGTTGGGATGTTGAGCAGCCGCTATCAGCTGCAAATGATATTGATATTGAAACACTAATACGTGACTTACGGGATATGTTTAGAGTTTATCAAAATTTTGATGAGGTTTTGATTAGAGAGGCAAACAGAAAAATTGATGAGTTTTTAAAAAAAGAAACAGAAATAAAATTAGCTCTCCAGTTAGGGGGCGGAATAGCTGGATACGAAGAGCTGAAGGTTAAGGATTCATCAGTAATTGGCTTAGATCATGATGTTTTGATATTCAAAAAGCCAGCTTCAGAGATAAAAGAAACAGATCTGGAGAGTCTCAAGAATACTGTGGATGTAGTCGGCATTAAAATTCTTATTGAGGCGCGGGATGTAATTCAGACTGATAGTTCGGAAAAAAACACTAAGCTTGTTAATTTGCTAAATGCTCATGCGGAACTGTTACAGCGACACAAAGAATGCGATAGCTTGGATATGTCCGACTGTCCATTCTGTGGGCTTTCATGGGAGACCTACTCCGCACTAGAGGATGCCGCTAAAAGTAACGCGGAAAGAATCAGAGCAGAAATAGATGTGTCAGCAAAGAAATTAGAGGAAACAATCAAGTCATTACAGGACTCTCTCAATTTTCAGATAACAGCATTCACGCAGCGACGTGATCTAATTTTAAAGGATTTTGATGGTGGTCTTTTTAAGGCCCTTACAGCTGTGCAGGCTAAGTTTTCCATCATCAGTGAAGTGGCTTCGCAGTTGGCAGGTTATGGTGTATTGCCAGAGCTTAAGTTTACGGCTGATGAAGCTACTTTACTTTTGAGATACAACGAAACTAAGGACATGATCGCGGCGGTTAAACAGCCAGAAAGTGACGTTCTACCTTTGAATTGGTCGTCTATTTTAGAGGTGGCTTTCTTAAATGCGTCAGATATAACCTTGCTAAGTGTCTCGGATTTTGAGAGTAAGGAATCTTATCTCAGGGTCGCTTATTCAAAGTTTAAAAGCGAAGAATACAAAACTACGGCGACAGAGCTTGATAAGCTGACTATTAAAATCGCTGCTGGTGAAAAAATAAAAGCCAAAATTGTTAAGCTCAGGAAAGAGTTGGATAAAACTGCAAAGCAGTACGCGAAGAAAACTATTGCTGATATAGAATTGCTGTTTCATGTTTATAGTGGGAGGCTTATACAGAATTATCAGCGTGGTTTGGGGCTGTTTATTATGAGCGGTAAAGGAGATATATTAAAGTTCAATACTGCAGAAAAGTCGGATCACGATGCGATTCTATCTATGAGCAGTGGGCAAATAGCTTCTTTAGGCTTGGCCTTTTTTCTAACGTTGAATAGAGTGTACGCGCTGAATCCGTTCATCCTGATTGATGACCCGGTGCAGTCAATGGATGAGATTAACATTGCTTCTCTAAGTGATTTATTAAGGGTGGAACTTTCAGATCGTCAGATATTGTTGTCGAGTCATGAAATGGAAGTGTCGACATATATGCGATATAAGTTCAAGCGCGCTGGGTTGACCCAGGCATCTATTGGGATGCTGCCGCAAAATCTGTCAGCATAACGAGAAATGTGCCTTAAAGGTCTGCCTTTGAGGTGCATTGCTTAATTCCATGTTGCGATTTTTCTAGACGAACTAATATCATTCACGGGCTAGCAATAATAGTACCAGCACGTTATCCAGGAGGAATCAGTCATCATGGAGCCAAAGGAAGATACTCCGGAGGATCATAAAAGACGGTCTAGGTTTGTTAAGAGATTGGTTCAAAGTTCTACCGGGAAAGAGACGCCGCTAGTTGGACACCCCAACGGAATTCCAAAAACAATCGTCCAGTTCTGGGATAATAGCTACCAACTTCCAACGGACGTAGAGGACTGCATAGGAACTTGGAAGGCTCTAGAGGTGCGGGGATATAAACATCTTCTTTTCAATCAAGAAGAAGCCAAATTATTTATTAGTAACAAACTAGGGGAACGTCACAGTAGAGCGTTCGATAAGTGCTATCACCCAGCTATGCAGTCAGACTATTTCAGGCTCTGCTACATATACATAAATGGTGGTTTCTATGTCGATGCGGACGATGTTTACCGCGAAATAGAAATCGATCATCTATTTATGGATGGGCGGCTAAAAATTCAACCTCTGTGCTATGACATAGCCACGGGGCTAATGGTAAAGCCTTCAATATTTACCACGTTAGGAGCTCACTCTCCTAAGTGGATCTTCTACTTCAATAATAACCCTATAATCGCCCCTGCGCGCCATCCTATAATTGATAAAGCACTAACGCAGGCAACCTTGTTTTTGGAGTATTCAAGTGGCGAGGTGCTTCCTGAAATTCAGTCAACGACCGGGCCAGGAAATCTTACGAAATCTATCTTTGAGTTGGATATAAACTATGTTCAACTCAAATCGATTTTACATGTTCTTTCAGACTGGGAAAATATCGCGACTACGAAATGGGATCTTAGTTACAGGCATGATTCGAGAAACTGGAGGCTATCAAATCAAAAACAACTCAAAAATGAAGGGCGAGAATCAGAATGAACCTAGTCAAACCTCTTCGTGCTTTAACAAGTTTCTTCTATGCCGCCTATCTGCGCAGTCGTTTTCTTATGCCGCGGCAGCGTTCCCATACATTCACTTCATCACATTTCGTAGATAGAGGTCGCATTGGGCAAGTCTATGTCATAAATCTAGATAGAGAATCGGTGCGGTGGACCGACGTCACTCGCGAGCTAAATCATGTAATAGATGCTTCCGGCGTAGAAATCGCGAAGCAAACAACAAGATGTTCCGCTGTGGACGCAAGGATATATTCAGAGGTTACTCCTTCCGACGCTAAGGTATACCCGTTCTATACCCTAGGCGATCAGTTATTTGTAGAACCTCAACCGAATGCTCTACCCGATGAATTTGAGCTTGATCGACCTATTCGAATGAGCCCCGCTGAGATAGCGGTCGCCCAATCGCATATTGACACCTGGAAGCGTATTGCTGAAGGCCCTCATTCGTATGCGCTCGTCCTAGAGGACGATATTTTGATCGAGCGCGGCTTCAGTGGTCTTCTAGATACAGCGTGGCATGAAATGGAGGCTGCTGACCAAGGGGATCCTAAATTTGATATGCTCTACTTGTCGTACAAAGAAGTGAAGCACGGTGCTCGAAAACACTTTATTTCTGATAGCGTGTTCCGACCAGAGCGTGGGCTCTGGTACTTTTCGGGATACGTGCTTTCGCGTAAAGGCGCGCGAAAACTACTTGAGCTTCTACCATGTCGCGGCCCAATCGACCTTTGGATAAATCACCAGTTTAGTAGCCTTGATGTAAGGGCGATTCGTCGATCTATAATTAGCCAACGACGCGACCTAAACTCAACCAACTCCTACTCTATTCTTCCATCTTTGACTAAAATAGGGGTTATAGATTGTGAAGGTGCTGCACTGTTCAAAGATCGACCAAGAAAATATCCAGTCTTTGCTTTTTGTTCAGTTGGGTCGGGAGCCTCATCGCTCGGCATGGCGCTATCTATGCTTGGATATCGCTGCTGCAGCGATCTTGATCAGTTGCCAAGTGGTGAACTCGAGAGTTTACTGTCTGGAGCCGAAAATCGCGTTTTCAATGCTTACGTTAACGTTGGTGGCTTGATTGAGCATATAGCTACACTGAGAGCTATATACCCGAAGGCCAAATTTATCGTTACTACGAACGCATTTACCCAGATCAATACCGATATCCGCGCGGTGCAAAAAAGCCTCAAAGGCTCAGATATAGTCATATTAAATACCGGTGAAGAACGAAAATGGCGAGTCATTTGCGAGCACCTGATGTGTGCGCCGCCAATATGCCCGTATCCCGAGATCAAAGATCTTGGGCAACAAGAGCTTTTACACCATAATTCAGAACCAAAACCGTTTAAAAAAGGAAAAAATCTTCAGCGTGACTCTTCTCCTTGGGTAGTTGATCCAAGGTTCGATTGGGCGGGAATTCTATCGAGATCAGTCTTGCCGCCGGAACAAAACCCAGATTTACACGTGAGGTTCAATGATTCATTAGAGAACATTGATATAGAGCGCTGGATGCTTCGAGACGATACTTTTTCTGGAAATTTGGGGTTGTTTCGCCCTGCGAATATAAATTTACAAACCGGTATTGGTATCAGCTTAACGGTTAAAGAGGAATCGCTCGGCGTTCGAAGCTTCAGCGCGGCAGCTATTTCAAGCTGTCAAAGGTTTCTTTTTGGACGGTTTGAGGTTGCAATGCAAGCAACCAGAGTTCCTGGTTTGGTTACTGGTTTTTTCTTGCACCGTGATTCGCCTCGACAGGAGATTGATATCGAGATAGTAGGGAATCGGTCGGACCATCTCTTAGTTAACGTTTTTTACAACCCAGGAGGGGACGGAGCGAAGTTCGACTACGGATATAGGGGGGCTCCCAGCAGCATTGCTCTTGGTTTCGATGCTGCAGACGCTATTCACAGGTATGCAATTGAATGGGACTCTACTGAAATAAGGTGGTTCGTGGATGATCGACTGGTTCACCGGCGAGGTAACTGGGATCCTACGCCTATTCCGCATCTTCCCATGACGTTACATGTAAATACTTGGCCGACTCGCTCACGTGAGCTCGCAGGACGTATTACGAGAAAGGCATTGCCTAGTTTCGCAGTTGTTAGATCGATATCTGTAGAGGCGACAGTTAATGATTCATAGGCTATAACCCTGAGACATTGGAAATATGCGCTTAGGTGTAGTCGGAATGTTCAATTTTCAATGGCATCTAATTTTAGTTTTTAAGTAGTATCTATGATCCTTAGGCATAAGAATCGTATTCATCTATGACGGTAGGCTAGGCTACTGTTGAGCCACAACATTGTCCAGCGACTGCTCTTGGCCGGTAGTTCACCTTTGCCTAATGGTGAACTGCCAGGTCTTTCCTAAGCGAAGGACGACCAAATGCATAGTCAGCAGATAGTAATAGCGCGTCGATTCGGCATGCAGGTTCACGTGGTGATTTAGGAACCATGTGAGATGCTTTTTCTGCCAAGTCCAAGGATTGTCGCGTTGCCAGTGATCAGCTATTGCTGTTTGGATAGCTTTCGCCTGACGCAGGTGGCGTTGGCGTGTGGTATGAGATCCAGTCAGGACGCCGGTCAGGAACAGCTCCATATCGAATGCCTTACTCATGCTCGACCACCAATGTAAGCCGACACCACGTCGATACGACCGTGTCCCAGCTCATAGCTGATTTGTGCTCGGGCCTCCTGATCGAGGTGATGATCGAGTTGGTAGCAATTGCCACCATTGATGGGCGCAGGATGCTGGGTGATTTGCTCATAGCGTTCGCACGCATAGGTCGCCCGCATTTCGTGGAAGCCCTTGAGGTTGTGCGTATGGAGAATCTCCCGTGCAGGGCGAACGATTACCTGTTGGAAATCGAGGTAGCGTTCATTTGCTGCAAGCAGGTTGCGGCTATCATCAGGCGAGACTTGAAGGGCGAATGCCAGTGCGTCGCGGATGCGCTCATCCACCGTTATCCATCGAGGGGCCGAGGCTCCCGAGCGGCCACCTTTGCTGCCGTCCTGGATGTTGATCCTCCCGAGTTGCTCGGCTTCCCGTTGCAGTCGAGGAAGGTCGGCCAAAATGGCCTCGCGCAAGCGCATTCCGGCGGCTCGCGCCAAGTACACAATGGCGGCAGCGCGTTGCATTTGGTGTTCGCAGAGTACGTCGACGATCCGTTTCACATGTTCGCGATCTTGGCCTTGCGGCACCGATTGACGAACACTGGTGCGCCGCATTCCCAACGCCTTGCTCGGACTCACGACCTTCACATACTGATCACCGCGAAGCGCAGCCATGGTCCGGTTGACGCTGGATAATCGATTTTGTGCGGTGACGATAGCGATGTCGCCGTGCTCGACTAAGTGACGCAGATGCGCCGCGTAATCCGACAAGATCTGGCGATCTATCTGCCGTGCATCGTTGAGTCCTGGTCCATCGTCTGAGCGGCACCAGCGCACGAATGCCTGCCAACGATCACTGTGCGCTTTGACGGTCCCGTAATGCCCTCCGCCGAACATGTCTTTTAACGCCTGCGGCCCGGCATAACTCAATTGCCGGCCATAGCCAAAATTGCGCCCGTCCCGTCTACCCACCAGTGCCATGATCAAACTCCTCTCGAAGCCAACTCTTAAAACCTTCCCCACGTCATCCCGCCAAGAATGTTGAGTGTTATCAGGGATCAAGGCCCCTGCGACCTGTGAGGGTTGTCCACTAACGCGGGACTGGCGGCTCCTTACGACCGGGAGCTTGGGCATCTCATGATCTGACCTCCTGAGCACTTCCGAAGAAGTGGGCGGGTGGAGGCTGTACTGGCTGACGAGACCAGCGCCGCGAGATCCGAGTCAGGTGAAGGCAGTGAAGCGATGACCGGGGCATGCCTGACTGTCAGTCAGGTGCAGTCCATTCCGTGGGCTGCGGCACCATCATCTGCATCGCTGTTGCTGGTGACTTCGGTGTTTGTCACGCCGATTGTCACGAGGTGGGATGCCGCAAAGCCTTGTACGAGCTGGGCTGCAGCAGCGGTAGGAGCGCCCGTCTCTTTCCAGAAGAAAGAGACGGGCGCAGGTTGGCGCAAGGAAATGGCCAAGCGGATAGGTTGCTGCAGGGCAGCTATGAAAAGGGATAAGTTGCCGCAGTGGGCACGTTGCTAAAAGTAGGCATCCATCACATTGCTGTGACCATGCGAGCCGCCGGACGCTAATCGCACTTTTGGGAGAACCACCACGGTGTGGCGTAGCCTTAAAGGTTCGGGCTACCTGGGTTGCTGTCGACGACAGCGCTTTGCCCGATCTTTTCTACGCCTGTGGATAATTCGGGTCAAGACTACAATTTTCGGGAGTTCTGCGGCTGTGGATGAAATTATCCACCGGTGGAAATCAGTGGTTTTCCACAGACAGTTGTGTGGGCTTTAGATTTTTAAGTGAGGTCCATCCAAGCAGGGCGGCTTTGCAGCCCTGTTTGGATGGACCCGCGTGGACAAGCTGATCGCTGAGATATGAAGACCGGGTGCTTACTCAATTGCGCCACGTTTTGCTTTTAGGCGAGTGACGTTCGCTCCTGTCTGGTTCGCGAATTCGTGTGGAGTGACATGCTCCTGCCGGTTGGCCTCCAGGTACCGGCTCCACCAGTTCATGATCAGCCTGCGCTCCTCGATGAACTCGGCCTTGTGGATGTAAGCGGCGCGGACGTTGTTGCGCTCCTTGTGGCTCATCTGCCGTTCAATGGCTGTCTCCGACCACAATCCTGACTCGATCAGTGCGCTGCAGGCCATCGAACGAAATCCATGCCCGCAGATATCGGTTTTGGTGTCGTATCCCATCGTCCGAAGCGCGTTGTTCACCGTATTTTCGGACATGGGCTTCCAGGGTTTGGCATCCCCTGCGAAGACCAATGCGAATTTGCCTGTGAGTGCATGGATTTTTTCGAGTAGCGCCACTGCTTGCGGCGATAAGGGTACTAAATGGATATCCCCTGCCATCTTCGTACCCCTTGTGGAAAAGGGTACTCCTTCCAGCGCGGGTCGAGTGTCCGGTATCTCCCAGGTGCCGCGCTTGAGGTCGAACTCGCTCCAGCGTGCGAAACGCAGCTCGCTGGATCGTACAAACACATGCAGCGATAGCATCACCGTCAGACGGGTAAGTGCGCGGCCTTTATAGGTGTCGATCCGCTCCTGTAGTTCCGGCAGTCGCGATAAGGGTAGAGCCGGGCGATGTACCACCCGCGGGGCTTTGATCAAGCCTTCGAGGTCGTAAGCAGGGTTTGCGGTGATAAGCCGGAGGCGTTTTGCCTCGCGCATGATGCTCTGCAGGTAGTTTTGTACCCTTAAAGCTACGTCTATCGTTCCGCGCTTCTTGATCGCTTCCAAGGGCTGCATGAGGTCATGGGTGTCGAGGTCGACAATGGCGCGGGCGCCGATCAGCGGGAACACGTGGGTTTTGAGGCGGCTCATCACAGTCTTGGAATGGCCTGGTGCCCACTTGGCCGACATTTCCGTATGCCAGTCGAGCGCAACGCTTTCAAAGGTTCTGCCTTTGATTACGGCTTCCGCCTTGGCTTGGTGCTTGGTCTCTATAGGATCAACGCCATCCGCCAGCATTCGCTTAACTTCCAAGCGCTTGCGGCGCGCATCGGCGAGGCCAATGACGGGGTAGTTACCGAACGAGGTCAGTCCTTCGCGTCCGTCAGGTTTGACGTAACGGAGCCGCCAGCCTTTGCGGCCATTGGGTTGGACTAGGAGGTAGAGGCCATCGCCGTCGAAAAGCTTATAGGCGCGGTCTGTAGGTTTTGCCAAGCGGCAAGCTGCGTCGGAGAGCGGAGCTGTGGTGCGCGACATAAGGGTACTCCCTTTTATCGAAGTGACCTGTATCCCAAACTCTACCCTTAAAACGGTTGGAATCCACCAGTTTCTAACGGAAACCGATGGAACGCCAAAACGAAAAAACCCGCCGGAGGGCGGGTTTTTCGGGGGTTTCAGAGATTTTGAAAGCCTTCTCTGGAACCTTGTATGGTGCCGGCACCAAGAGTCGAACTCGGGACCTACTGATTACAAGTCAGTTGCTCTACCAACTGAGCTATACCGGCGTTATGGGCGACGAGTATACCCGGATGTTTGAGCTTGTAAACCCCTGATAACAGACTATTTTTCGAAGTCTTTCAGCAGGCGTTCGACGGGCTTGCAGGTTGGCGTAAAAACCTTAATTCAAACACGGTGCCTTGAGCGTCGCTGCGCACCTCTACGTCGCCGCCATGTAGCTGCATAATCGAGCGCACGATGGCTAAACCCAGCCCGCCCGAATCACCCGGTGCTGCCCGTGAGGGATCAACCCGGTAGAAACGGTCGAACAGTTTATCCAGGTGTTGCGGGTCAATCGGGGGGCCGATGTTATGCACGCCCACCCACTGATGATGGGGATCGCTGCGGCTGATTAATTGCACGTTTGAACCCGCTTGTGCATGGCGCACGGCATTGGCCATCAGGTTGCTCAGCGCCCGTTGTAGCAGGTGCAGGTCGGCCGTCAGCGATCCATGCAGTTGGTTGCCCAGGCGTAGCTGACGGTCTTCGGCCAAGGCTTCGAAGTAGTCGCACAGTTCGTCGCCCATCTCACGCAGGTTCAGTGATTGCAGGTTCAGCGGGCGTTGGCCGTGTTCGGCCCGGGCCAAAAACATCAGGTTTTCAGCCATGCGATTCAGGCGTTCGTATTCTTCGATGTTCGACGCCAATACGTCCTGATACTCGGCCGGGCTGCGCGACTGGTTCAGAGCCAGGCTGTTGCTGCCCAGCAAGTTGTGCAGCGGTGTACGGATTTCATGGGCCAGGTCGGCCGAGAACTGCGACAGTCGCTCAAAGCTGCCTTCAAGGCGCATGAGCATGGCGTTGAGCGCCTGGAGCGGTTCTTTGAGTTCAGTGGGCACGTTATCCACAGGCATGCGCTGGTCGAGGCTGCGCGGGTTGATGCCGCGCATGGCCTGCGTCAGCTCGCGCAACGGTCGCAGCCCGCGACGTAATAACAACCAGCCCAGCCCCCACGCCAGCAACCCGCCCAGGATCACCGCTGCGTATAAACGCAGGCGATAGCTGGCGAGAATGTGTTCGCGTTCATCCAGGCGTTTGCCCACGATGATGCTCAAGCGTTCGCCCGCCGGGCCTTGTGCCATACCGGCGAGCAAGGCCAGCGAGTCGAGGGTCTGGATGTCGTCCCGCGCAGGCGCCCGGTCCAGAGCAATGGGCTGCACCTGCGGCAGGACTTGCCGGTGCGGGTTGATGGCGATGACCTGACTGGCGTCCTGACGTTTGACCACCAGCACGCTGTCCTGATTGCCCAGCATGTTCTGATACAGGCGCGGGCGCGCTTGCAGGGCCGTGAGGCTGTCGCTGTCATGCAACAACGCACGCATCTGCTCCAGGCGCCCGAGCAGGGCCTGATCGTCGCGAAACGCCAGCTCCGCGGCCAGCGAGCGGTACAGAAATACCCCGATCACGCTCAGGACCAGCGCGCAGGTCAGCGCAATCGCCAGTGCCAGACGCCAGGCAATGGATTTACTCATCCGCGGCTTCGAGTTGATAACCCACGCCGCGCACGGTGTGGATAAGTTTTGGCATGTACGGGTCGTCGACTTTGGAGCGCAGGCGGCGCACAGCGACTTCGACCATGTTGGTGTCGCTGTCGAAATTGAGGTTCCACACCTGCGAGGCGATCAAGGTGCGCGACAGCACTTCGCCTTGACGGCTGGCGAGCAACTGCAACAGGGCGAATTCTTTATTGGTCAGGCTGATGCGCTGACCGCCCCGGCTGACACGGCGGCGCAGTACGTCGATTTCTAGGTCGGCGATGCTGTAAGACTCGGCTTCACGCATCGGGCCACGGCGCAACAAGGTGCGCACGCGGGCCAGCAGTTCGGCGAAGGCGAAGGGTTTGAGCAAGTAATCGTCAGCACCCAGTTCAAGCCCGCGCACGCGGTCTTCGATGGCATCTTTGGCGGTCAGAAACAGCACCGGTGTCGCACCGCGCTGGCGAATCAATTGCAGCAATTGCCAGCCGTTAAGCCCCGGCAGCATCACGTCGAGGATGATCAGGTCGTAGTCTTGCTGCTCAATAAAATAACGCCCGTCCAGACCATTCAGCGCGACATCCACCGCAAAGCCTGACTCTTTAAGGCCCTTGGCCAAAAAATCGGCGGTCTTGGCTTCGTCTTCCACCACTAACAAACGCATCGCACACCTCAATCATTCGTCTGCACAGGCTAGGCGTCTTCGCGGGCATTGCCTATTACAAACTTGTAATCCAACTGACGGGGTTCTGACGAGGTGCAGCCGTTAAGGTGGCCTCATTCGTTCAGGAGCTTGCCCATGATGCTGAAAACCTTGCTGTCAGGCGTTGCCATGACGCTCGCCGTCACGGCCCATGCCGCGCCCACACTGGTGCGCCATGCCGATCTTGATTTGAGCACGGCGCGGCAATTGGCCGATGCCACGTTGCAGCACTGCACCGGCGCGTTAAGCGTGCTCGATCGCGGTGGCAATACGTTGGTGGCCCTGCGCCCGGAAACCGTGGGGCCACATAACTTATTGGCCAGTCAGCGCAAAGCCTATACCGCGCTGTCGACCAAAACCCCGACCCGATTGTTTGCCGAACGGGCACGCAATAACCCTGAAGCGGCCAACCTCAATTCCATCCCCGAACTGTTGCTGTTGGGCGGCGGTGTGCCGCTGTTTGCAGGCAGCGAGTTGGTGGGTGCCTTGGGCGTGGCCGGGGCTGGCGGGGCTGAGCAGGATGAAGCCTGTGCAGTGCAGGCCGCGCAAGCATTGGGCCTGACCATTACGCGTTAATTGTGATGACTTGGAGGATGAACGATGAAAACTTTACGCATGACCTTGGCCGCTGTGGGCCTTAGCGCTGTGTCCAGCCTGGCGCTGGCGGCGGCTAACCCCTTGAGCGTGCATGTGTTGAACCTTGAAAACGGCTTGCCGTCGCCGGGTGTCAACGTGACCCTGGAAAAACACGTCGCTCAAACGTGGCAGCCGCTGGCGCAGGGCGTGACCAACGAACAAGGGCGAATCAGTGAACTGTTCCCGGCCAAACAGGCCCTGGAGGCGGGCGAATACCGCGTGGTGTTTAAAACCGGCGAGTATTTCAAAAAGGTTGGCCGCGACACATTCTTCCCGGAGATCCCGGTGATTTTTGAAGTGAAAAATGTCGAGCAGCATTACCACATCCCGCTGCTGCTCAGCCCCTACGGGTTCTCGACGTATCGGGGTTCGTAGGTTTCGCAGGTTGCTGCGCCAGTAGCATCAGGTTGCGCGGCGTCAGGTGGGTGTCGCAGAACTCACCCACTTGCACGTCATAGCCGTTTTCGCTCAGGTACAACGCCCGATCCAGCACCAGCCACAGCTCTAAGGGGCGTCTGAACAGGCCGCGTACCAGCTCCAGATTGCGCACCTGCGCCAGCCGTTGCCATCCTGCCGTCTCCAACGCTGGCCAGTCTTCGGTGCCGGTTGTGGATAAGTTTTTCAGCGCCGCCAACGCCTCGCAATACAGCGCGTATGGCTTGTTCAGCCAGGTGCTGGGCAACGAAGGTGTGGATAAGTATTCATCACACTGCCGCACGTGGCGCTGCCACAGATCAAACCCCAAACGCCGCGCCATCGACTCGTCGCGTTGGCGGCGTACCCGTTCGCCTGCGGTCACGGTTTCGTTCATGGGCAAACTCAGATCGTCACGCGATAACCTCAAGCCCGAAGCGCGAGCGGCTGTGGATAACGGCTGGTAGTGCGTGGCGCTGATGCGGTTGTAGCAACAGGGCGATAGGGCAAGTTGTCCACAGCCTGCGGCGCTGGCCAGTTGCAGCAAGCGCACATGCAAGTCGCCACAGGCATGTAGCGCGACCGGGGTCATGTCGGCCGTGAGCTGCGAGGCGGCCTGAGGCAACAGCACATCTTGCTGCACATGCCGGGCATTGAGGGCGTGGCGCTGGCTGAGTTGCTGTCCGGCCTCAATCAGCGCGGGGTCGTACTCCAGGCACGTCAGTTGTTGCGCTTCGTTGACTAAACGGCGGCCCAGATGGCCTTTGCCTGCGCACCAGTCCAGCCAGTGCGTGGGCGTGCGGGTGAAGGTCAGGCATTGGGCGAACGCTTCGATCTGTTGCCATTTGCGCCCCGGCACGTCGACCTGCAGGCGCGGGGGTGCGCTTGTAACGGGCCGCGTGGTCAAGGCACCCACGGTGCTTAAGGCGTGCGAGGTGGCTGCCCATTCAGGGAACGGCGCCGGGGCGGGCAAATGGTGGGGACGGTTGTGGCTGGCTTCGGCGTCTTGCAACGAACGCTGGCGCAACCACTGCCCCAGCTCGGGGTGGTGCGCCTCCCACGGCATATTCAGCGCAGTGAAGGGCCGCGGGCGCCACAGGTGCTGGTGCTGGCTTAAAAAGGCATCCAGGGCCTGGAAGCGGGCGAGCAATGACTCGCCGCGCAACACGCCAGGCTCACCGTCCTTGGCAGGCATCGACGCGCAACCAGCGCTCCAGCAGTTTGAAGCCCTGAATCAGCACAAACGACATCACCAGGTAGATCATCCCGGCAATCAGGAACATGTCCACGGTCTGATACGTACGCGCAATGATGGTGCGCGTCATGCCGGTCAGCTCAAGCAAGGTCACGGTGCTCGCCAGCGAGCTGGCTTTGAGCATCAGGATCACTTCGTTGCTGTAGGCCGGCAGACCGATGCGCGCAGCGCGTGGCATGACGATATGCACCAGGGTTTTGAAACGCGACATGCCCAGCGCGCGTGCGGCTTCGATCTCACCCGGCGGGATGGCCTGAATGGCACCGCGCAGGATCTCGGCAATGTAGGCCGCCGTGTGCAGGGTCATGGTGATGACCGCACACCAGAACGGGCTGCGCAAATAGGGCCACAACACACTCTCGCGCACCGCTTCAAACTGCCCCAGGCCGTAATAGACCAAAAACAGTTGGATCAGCAGGGGGGTGCCACGGAAGAAAAAGATGTACGCGTACGGCAATGAACGCACGTACCACAGCTTGGACGAGCGGGCGATGCCCAGCGGGATGGCCACGATCAAACCGGCAATCACCGACAGCGCGGTCAGCTCCAGCGTCAGGGTCGCGCCCTGAATCAGCTTGGGCAGCCACTTGAGGAAGAGTTCCCACACCATTACGTTCTCCTCACGAAGCCGCGCGCCGCGCGTTTTTCAAGCACGTGCATCGTGCCCATGGCCAATACGGTCAGGCCCAGGTACATCACGGCGGCCACCATGTAGAAGGTGAACGGGTGTTTGGCGAAGGTCACGGCGTTTTGTGCCTGACGCATGATTTCTTCCAGACCAATGACAGACACCAGCGCGGTGTCTTTCATCAGGATCATGAACAGATTGCCCAAGCCTGGCAGGGCGATGCGCCACATTTGCGGCAGCACCAGCTTGGTAAAAATACGCGGTTTGGACAGGCCCAAGGCCAGCCCCGCTTCGCGATGGCCTTTTGGGATGGCCAAAATGGCACCGCGAAACACCTCGGTGGCATAGGCGCCAAAGCACAGGCCCAGTGCGATCACCCCGGCAGCGAAGGCGCTGAGGGTCAGCTCGGGCATGCCAATGACTTCGCCAAGGGCGCGCACGGCATTCACGCTGCCGAAGTAAATCAGCAACACCCACAAAAGCTCCGGCACACCACGTACCAGCGTCGAATAAGCACCGCCCAGCCAGCGCACGGGCTTGTAGGGCGAGGTTTTGGCCAGTGCACCGATCAGCCCGAGCACAAGGCCCAGACACAGCGCAGTGAGTGCCAGTTTGACGGTCATCAGCGCACCGGCGGCAAGCGCGGGGCCGAATCCGTATAAGTCGATAGTCATGGGTTAGGCAGGCTTTGCTAGGGACCGGCGGCGCCCGAAAGCGCGCCGGTCAGGCAGGTCAGTAGATGCTGAACGGGAAGTACTTGTCGTTGATCTTTTTGTACGTGCCGTCTTCAACGATCTGCTTGAGGGCCAGGTTCAGCTTGGCGCGCAGTTCGTTGTCGCCTTTACGCAGCGCGATGCCGACCTTGTCGTCTTCGTTGACCGGCTCACCCTTGAACTCGTAGGCCTGGCCCGCCGGGCTTTTGAGCCAGTCGAAGTTGGCGTACTTGTCCGCCAGCAACGCGTCTACACGGCCCGAGGTCAGGTCGAGGTAGGCGTTTTCCTGAGTGTCATACAACGAGATGGTGGCGTCAGTGCCCAGGTTGTCATCCAGCCAGGTCGCGGCCTGGGTCGAACGCTGGGTCCCCAGAGCCTTACCCTTCAAGGATTCAACATCTGTTTTGAAGTCGACTTTTTTAGGGGCGATGAACTGCTGCTTGTTGGAGTAGTACGGGTCGGTGAAGTCGACGGCCTGTTTGCGCTCGTCAGTGATCGACAGCGAAGACACGATGAAGTCGTACTTTTTGGCGTTCAGTGCCGGGATGATGCCATCCCAATCGGACGTGACGATTTCGCACTCGGCTTTCATCTTGGCGCACAAGGCCATCGCGATATCGGGGTCAAAACCGACCACTTCACCGCTGGCGTTTTTGTTATTGAACGGAGGGTAAGCCCCTTCAATGCCGACTTTGTACTTATCCACAGCCAGGGCGTTGGCGCTGAACACCAGCGTGGCGGCAGCGGCCAGAAGAAGCTTTTTATAGTTCTGCATGCGTGTTGCTCCGTTAGCGGTTGCTGGACATGAATTGTTTGCAGCGCGCTGAAACCGGGTTATCGAAAACCTGTTCAGGCGACCCTTGCTCTTCGATCAGGCCCTGGTGCAAAAACACCACTTCGCTGGACACCTGACGGGCAAAACCCATCTCGTGGGTGACCAACAGCATAGTGCGGCCTTCCTCGGCGAGTGCGCGGATCACACTTAGTACTTCCTGGACCATTTCCGGGTCAAGTGCCGATGTCGGTTCATCGAACAGAATCACTTTGGGTTGCATGGCCAGCGTGCGCGCAATGGCGGCACGTTGTTGCTGGCCGCCCGACAGCTCGGAGGGGTAGGCATGGCGTTTGTCAGCGATCCCGACCTTGGCCAACAGTGCTTCTGCCACCTCGATGGCCTCGGCTTTGCTTTGCCCCAGCACGCGGCGTGGCGCCTCGATGATGTTGTCGAGGATGCTCATGTGCGGCCACAGGTTAAAGTTTTGAAACACAAAACCCAATTCACTGCGCATGCGGTTGATCTGCTTGCCATCGGCAGCGATCAGCTCGCCATTTTTAGCCTTTTTCAGCTTGAGCTCTTCACCGGCCACCAGGATCTGGCCTTCGTGCGGGTTTTCTAGCAGGTTGATGCAGCGCAGCAGTGTCGACTTACCGGAACCGGAAGAACCCAGGATCGAGATCACGTCGCCGTCGCGTGCGGTCAGCGAGATACCTTTGAGTACCTCAAGCTCGCCGTAGCGTTTGTGCAAATTGCGGATTTCAAGCGCGGGCGTGGCCAAAGCCATGTGCGGTCCTCATTGTGTTCGGGTGCGATCCTGCTATTGGGCGGCCGTCCTGGCGAAGGCCAAGCTAGCATAGGGTCGCAAGGGCAACCAACTGCCTCACTGGCACAAAAAAGCTTACGGGTGGCTGTGGGTCGCATTGCGACAGCAGACTGTCGCGTAGACAACAACCGACCCCGTGTTTCGCCGTTCGGCCAGACAGGTATCGCGTAAAAAAGGTCGCGATGGTGCCAGTTTTGGCCCCTCGTTGGAAGCACGAACCTACTAAAGGTCAAAGATGCGCACCGGTTTTGGGCCTGTGCGGCACAAATGAGTAATTTTGGTGCGTTTGGGCGGGTGTAACTGAGTGTTACGGTAACAAATTGATTGAAAGCCTTGCGCTAAAGCCATCGCGATTTTTTTAGAACGGCGTTGCAGCCCGCGTAAAACGGCACTTTGTCACATTTTGGCGCACTTATTGCGTCAAGGATTCGAAACGCCTGTGTTGGTTACTTTTTACGAACGTCAACACAGGTGCTCGGAATGGCTTCAATAAAAGGTAGTCGCAATGAGCAATACGCAGTCTTCTAACCACCTGGAGCAAGGGCTCAAACCACGGCATGTGACCATGCTGTCGATTGCCGGCGTGATCGGCGCCGGTTTGTTTGTAGGCTCCGGCCACGCGATTGCACAAGCCGGTCCCGCCGTGCTGCTGGCCTACGCCGCCGCCGGTACGCTGGTGGTACTGGTGATGCGCATGCTGGCCGAAATGGCCGTTGCCTCGCCCGACACCGGTTCGTTTTCCACCTACGCCGACCGTGCCATCGGGCACTGGGCCGGGTTCACCATCGGCTGGTTGTACTGGTGGTTCTGGGTGTTGGTGATTCCACTGGAAGCCAACGCCGCTGCCACCATCCTGCATGCGTGGTTCCCGGACACCGCGATTTGGGTGTTTACCCTGGTCATCACCTTATTGCTGACCGCCACCAACCTGTTCAGCGTCAAGAACTACGGCGAGTTCGAGTTCTGGTTCGCGCTGGTCAAAGTGCTGGCGATCATTGGCTTCATTATTTTGGGTGTGTTGGCCATTTTCGGCTTGTTGCCCAACAGCCAGGTCAGCGGCGTGTCGCACCTGGTCGACACTGTGGGCTTTATGCCCAACGGCATGGGCGCCGTTCTGGCGGCCATGTTGACCACCATGTTCTCGTTCATGGGCACTGAAATCGTCACCATCGCGGCGGCCGAATCCAAAGACCCGAGCAAGCAAATCACCAAGGCCACCAACTCGGTGATCTGGCGCATTGGCCTGTTCTATCTGGTGTCGATTTTCCTCGTGGTGGCCCTGGTGCCCTGGAACGACCCCGGCCTGGCACAGTTCGGCTCCTACCAGACCGTGCTGGACCGCATGGGTATCCCGAATGCCAAGCTGATCGTCGACATCGTGGTGTTGATTGCTGTGACCAGCTGCCTGAACTCGGCGCTTTACACCTCCTCGCGCATGCTGTTCTCCCTGAGCAAGCGGGGCGATGCCCCGGCGGTGGCCAAACGCACCAACGCCAGCGGCACGCCTTACTGGGCGGTGATGATGTCCACCGGCGCAGCCTTCCTGGCGGTGTTCGCCAACTATGTCGCGCCTTCGGCGGTGTTTGAATTCTTGCTGGCCAGCTCCGGCGCCATTGCCCTGTTGGTGTACCTGGTGATTGCCGTGTCGCAACTGCGCATGCGTCAAAAACGGACCGTGCTGGGGGAGAAAATCGAATTCAAAATGTGGCTCTTCCCGGGCCTGACCTGGGCGGTGATCGTGTTCATCGTGGCGATTTTGACCATCATGCTGTTTCAAGAAAGCCACCGGGTTGAGATCATGGCCACCGGCCTGCTGAGCATTTTTGTAGTCACGGCAGGCTTGCTGGTAGCCCGCCGTCGGCGCCTTGAAAGAATGGGGGCACCCGTACTCAACTGAAGCCAGGACGGCTTGAACGGCTGAGTACAACCCGGGCCGCCATCGTGTCGTGATGGCGGCCTTTTTTTGCGTTTGAAAACGGTGAGCCACTGACCGTTGATCACTTTCTGCCTGCTTTTTCTCACTGCGTGGGAATCGTATTTCAGCTAATGAGAAACTGCGTGCACCATGCAGCCAAGAGCATGGGGCCAATAATGAACGACAACACGCCAACGGATCGCCTGCTGCACATTCTGGTCACGCTGGGGCAAGCGGGCGAGGCCATCTCCGCCCGCGCCTTGTCCGAGCAACTGGGCCAGCCGCTGAGCAGCACCTATCGTCACCTCAAAACCCTGCTGCGCTGGGGCCTGGCTGAAGAAAACGGCCAAGGCCGCTATTTGCCGGGGCCAGCCTGTTTGCAACTGGCGAAAAAATTCGACCGCGAGGCCGTCTTGGTCACCTTGGCCAAGCCTGAACTCCGGCGCCTGGCCGAGCAGAGCCAGGAAAGCGTGGCGCTGATGGTTCCCAGTAACGGCCAGGCGATTTGCATTGAGCTGGTCGACAGCCCGCAGCCCTTGCGCTGCTGTTACCAAAAAGGCCTGGCCCAGCCGTTGTTGGTGGGCGCTTCGGCCAGAGTGTTACTGGCGCATATGGAGCCAGCACACAGCCTTGCGTTGCTGCACAGCCAAGGCATCGAAGACGAACCCTGCGCCGATTACCTGCGCAGCTTTGTGGCGATCCGGGCGCAGGGTTACGCCGTAAGGGTGAGTGAAATCGATGATGGCATCTGGGGCGTCAGTGCCCCGCTGATCGACAGCCGCCAGCGCCTGCAAGGCGCCATCAGCCTTATGGCCCCGGCCTTTCGCGCACACCCGCGCAGCGAGCGCCTGATCCGTTGGACGCAGGACGTAGCCCTGCGTCTGAGCGCCCGACTGGACTGACTGTAATGGGAGTTTTTGCATGACCGTTGTACCTGACATGACCCTGTGGACCGGGCGCATTGACGCCGCCGAAGGGCAAGGCGCGTTGCGCTGGCACCAATGGATCAAGCCGCTGGCGCCGGGCCTGCCCACGGGCGCGGCGTTGATTGGCCTGGCCTGTGACGAAGGAGTGAAACGCAATCAGGGCCGAACCGGCGCGCGCCAAGGGCCACCCGCCTTGCGCAAAGCGCTGGCCAATCTGGCCTGGCACGGCACGGCGCCGCTGTACGACGTGGGTGACGTGGCATGTGCGGGCAGTGACCTCGAAGGCGCACAGCACACCTACGCGGCGCTGGTCAGCCACCTGCTGGAACAAGGCCATCTGCCGCTAGGGCTGGGCGGGGGGCATGAAATCGCCTTCGCCAGTTTCAGCGGGCTGGCCGACCACCTGCGCTGTCACACCGCGCCGCCGCGTATCGGCATTCTCAATTTTGACGCGCACTTTGACTTGCGCCATAGCGAGCAAAGCAGCTCGGGCACGCCCTTTCGCCAGATTGCCGAGTATTGCCAGCGCGCGAACATGCCGTTCGCCTATTGCTGCCTCGGCGTTAGCCAACTGAACAACACCCAGGCCCTGTTCGAGCAGGCCCAACGGCTGAACGTGCGTTATCGCCTCGACCGGCACATGAACAGCTGGGACATGCCTGCCCTTGAAGCCTTTTTGGATGACTTCCTGAGCGGCGTCGATCACCTGTACATGACCATTTGCCTGGACGTGTTACCTGCCAGTCAGGCGCCGGGCGTCAGCGCGCCATCGGCGCACGGGGTCGATATGCAGATCGTCGAGCACCTGGTGCGTCGCGCCAAAGCCAGCGGCAAATTGCGCATGGCCGACATCGCTGAACTCAACCCCGCTCTGGACATCGACAACCGCACTGCTCGCATTGGCGCGCGCTTGCTCGCCAGCCTGATTGATTAAGTTTTTTGCTCATCCCTGAAACCGCTTGTTGAATCATAAAAAAAAGAGAAATTCGCCATGCTGACATTTCAACTGGATGCGTTGAGCACCCTCGCTCTCGCGTTGCTCTTGCTGGGCCTGGGCGCCCAACTGAAAAAACGCAGTTACTGGCTGCGCCAACTGTGCGTACCGGCCCCGGTGATTGGCGGCTTTGGTTTTGCCTTGCTGATCTGGTTGCTGCGTGATCGCCAACTGCTCGACCTGACCCTGGACACCAGCCTGCAAACGCCCTTGATGGTCGCGTTTTTTACCACCGTGGGGCTGGGCGGCAGCCTGGGCCTGCTGCGCAAAGGTGGCAAATTGCTGTTTATCTACCTGGGGGCGTGCTGGGGGCTGGCGCTGGTGCAAAACGTGGTGGGTGTGAGCGTGGCCAAAGCGCTGGGCATCGACCCGCTGCTGGGGATCATGGCCGGAGCGGTCTCGCTGGAAGGCGGTTTTGGTGCTGCTGCAGCCTTTGGACCGATTGCCGAAAACCTCGGTGCTGTGGGCGCGACCACCGCGGCACTGGCAGCGGCTACTTTCGGCATGGTGGCGGGCGGCTTGCTTGGCAGCCCGCTGGCGCGCTGGTTGATCGAGCGCAACAAACTCACGGTCAAGGCAGAAGCGGTGGGTAACCTCAAAGCCTTCGAAGACGTGGTGCATACCCCGCCTGCTGCGCTGGATGCACCGACGCTGCTGCGCTTGCTGACCTGCATCGTGGTGATCATGGTGCTTGGCTTTTGGCTGGGTGCCAGCTTGCAACAACATTTAGGCATCGTGTTACCGAGCTATGTGGGCGCGATGTTCGTCGCGATCATCTTGCGCAACCTCAATGACCGCACCCAGGCCGTTGACATACCCGACCACGCCGTTAGCACTATCGGCGACGTCAGCCTGGGCATGTTCCTGACGATGGCCATGATGAGCCTCAAGTTTTGGGAGCTGGAAAAGCTCGGCATGCCACTGCTGGTGATTTTGGTGGTGCAAGTGGTGATCATGCTGTTGCTGTGCGTTTTCGTGCTGTTTCGCCTGTTTGGCGGCAACTATGACGCCGCAGTGTTGTGCGCAGGCTTCATGGGGCACGGGCTGGGTGCAACCCCCAACGCCGTGGCCAACATGGGCGCGATCTGCGACCACTACAAAGTGTTCTCGTACAAAGCCTTCATCATCGTGCCGCTGTGTGGCGCCGTGTTGATCGACATCGTGGCCATCCCGATGATCACCTGGTTTATCAACGCATTTAGCTAATGCCACAGTCGCCGAAAAACCATTCAACGCGGTGATTCAGTTGCACCGCAGTCATCAGATTTACGAGCGCTGCGCACTCGATCGCAGCCTCGTGCCTTGTCAGCGCCTACAGGTTTGAAGGACTGTCAGGCGATTTGCGGCACGGTGAAGCGGAATTCGCTGCCTTCTCCCGGTTTGCTTTCAGCCAGGAGCTGGCCGCCGTGGGCTTTGATGATGCCTTGCGAGATGTACAGCCCCAAGCCTGTGCCAGAAGCATTACCTTCTTTGGCCGTCCAATAGCGTTCAAAGATGTGAGGCAATTGCTCGGCCGGTATGCCCTTGCCCGAGTCGCGCACGCTGAACACGATGTCCTGGCCATTGGACATGGCCGCGACACCGATTTGGCCTTGTGCCGGGGTGAACTTGATGGCGTTGCCGATCAGGTTGGACAGCACTTGAAACAAACGCTCGGGGTCGGCGTTGATTTTCAGGCCCGGCTCGGCATGGAAGGTCAGGTCCACCGACTTGTCCATCGCCAGCGGCGCCAACAGTGAAAGCGCTTCTTCAAAAATCTGACTCACGTCCAGTGGCTGCGGGGTGATGGTGTAGCGCCCGGCTTCAATCTTGGAGGTGTCGAGCAAGTCTTCAAGCAGCACGTTCATGCGGCTACTGGCTTGCTGCATGGTGTCGATGGCGGAGGTAATGCGCCGTGACGTGTGCGGGCCGTCGCTGCTGAAGGCTTTTTGCATCATGCCGCAGAGCATCGAAATGATGGTCATGGGGCTACGCAAATCGTGGGACACCACGGCCACCAGCTCGTCGCGGGCGCGCACGGCTTGCTGCTCGCTCACCACCTGGCGCGAGAGGTCGTTTTCCAGCGCCGAGCGGCGCAAGTCGTTGGCCGCGAACACGTCACCGTGGCTCCACTTGCTGGAAATACCATCCATTTCGACTTTCCAGAGTTCAAACGAGGTGCGCGGGCTCAAGCGCATGCCGGTGGCACTGGGCTCCAGGTTGAGCGGCTTTCTGGGGTCGCCACTCCACGGGATGCTCTCTTTCACTTCTGCGCGAAACCACAGCACAGCATTGTCGACGGGCTTAGGCAGGGTCATGGCCAGCAGACCGCTGGCGATGTCTTTGTACTGCGCGGCGGGCGTGTAAAGCGTCGACAGGCAGTGGGTGGAAAACACCGATTGCTGCGAGTCTTTAAACCACTGGTACAACGCGCGAATGTCATCGGCGGGCGGGCATTGGCCGTAGCAGCGCAGCACGTTGTCTTCCAGGATGGCCACACCGCTGGCGTCTGTCAGCGCCATCAGTTGTTCGGGCGCTTGGGCCAACCCGTCAAACACGGTGTTCGGGTTGCTGACCATGGCGGTGTTCAGGCGCTCCAGTGCGCCCATTTTGGCCTCGCGCTGGCGGCTGATTTCCAGGGTTTGCAGGGCGCTGATTTGCAACGACAACACCTGGCCGATGGTTTGGCAGGCCATGCGCAGCTCATGGGGGACGTGCAACGGCTGGCGATGCCCGCAACTGATCAAGCCCCACAGCCGTTCGCCGTCCATCAACGAGATGCTCATGGAGGACAGCACGCCCATGTTTTTCATGTATTGGCAGTGAATCGGCGACACGCTGCGCAAGACGGCGCCGCTCAGGTCCAGTGCCTCACAGGTATCGGGGCGCAGTCGCGGCACCAGTTCAACCGGCTGATAGTCAGCGTTGGGGATAATGCGCAACCAATGCGTGCGATACAGCTCGCGTGCTTGCTCCGGGATGTCCGAGGCGGGGAAGAACATGCCGTTGAACAGCTCCATCGAAGGCGAAGACGCTTCGGCGATCACCTGGCCATGACCTTCTTCTTGAAAACGGTAAATCAACACCCGGTCGTAGCCGGTGAGCGCCTGGATTTCCTTGACGCAAATGTCGTAGAGCGCGGGCAGCGTCTTGGCGGCTTGCAGGCGTTGCAACATGCGACTCAGGTTGCGCACTTTGGCCATCGTGTGATTGAACTCAACCTCGTCGGGTTTGAGTTCCAGTTCCAGCACCAGCACATTGTGTTCGCGGTGCAACAAACCCTCGTAGCGGATGCCTTGCAGGTTTAGCTCCAGCACGGGCACCTCCATCTGTTCGGCAACGCCTGCGGCCTGTTGCACCACGGTCGCAGCCTCAGGGCCGGTCAACATCGCCAGTGGCTGATCCAGCAGCGCATTGGGGTTCAAACCAAACAACGTCTGGACGTTGGCACTGATTTGCTGGATACGCAGCTCGGGCAGCGACAGCGTGACAAGCAGGCCGTGGGGTTGAATGGCGCCCGGAAACCGGATGGGCTCATCGGCGCAATTATCCAGCAGGGCTTCAAACGCCTGGGCGTCGAGTGGATTCATATCAAAACCTCCTGACCTTCGAGCCACTGCTCGAAACAGCTAAACGTTGAACAGGCAGCGTGTACGGCTTCGCGTTGTGCGTGCTCGTCGAGTGGCACGCTGCCCAAAAACTCCAGAAATGTTTTCCAGCGCCGGCCGGTGTCTTCACCGTAGACGTACAGGAATGAGCCGCCGTTGTGGGTATCAAGCCCCAAATGCTGGGCGATCTGTTTGCGCAAGATATTGCCCCCCAGCGTAGCGCCTTCCAGTACATACAAAACCCCGAGTACGCAGGCTTCACTGTGCAGCGCTGGCAAGGTGTGGCAGCGGGGCAGTGCGCCGGGATCGTCCCCCAGCGCCTTAAGGTCTTGCACCAGGGCCTGGGTTTTGAGCCGCGCTTGCAGGTCAAACCCTTCGGGGATAAGCGCGCTGTGGAGCAGCGCGTCTTCCAGGGGCTGATAAAACCCGAAGTAGGCGCTCAGCAAGCGCGTGTAGTGCGCGCGGTCGAGCGTTGCCGAGAAAAAAGGCAAACGTTGTTCAAGCGCCACATGCAGGGTGTGCGTGCCGGTGCGCAGCGCGCTCAGGATGGCTGGCGTCAACGGGGATGAAAGGTCTTGTGGCATGCCGTACAACCGGGCTCTCTGCGTGCGCATTAAATAAACGCTCATGGCCTTATGAAGCCTGAGCCTGAAAAAAGTGCAATAAATCTGCTTGGATTGTGTCGGGAAATTCTGGCAGATGACCTGCCACTTGTGCGAACGCAATGGCACACGGCAGGATCAACGGCACATTTCAGCCTGCGGTTGTTAACGGCCGCACATGCTTAAAGGAAACGTCATGCTTGAACTACGCCCTAATTGTGAGTGCTGTGATTGCGACCTGCCGCCCGACGCGGTTAACGCGAGGATCTGTTCGTTTGAATGCACATTCTGCGCGGCGTGCGCGGAGCTAAAGTTGGGCGGGCGCTGCCCCAATTGCGCTGGCGAATTGCTGGCGCGTCCGCGTCGGCCCGCCGACAAACTGGGCAACAGCCCTGCATCGATCGTGCGGGTTCACACACCCGAAGGCCGCGTGAGCGGCACATGATCCCGGGGCTTCCCGTGGCTGGGCAGGCATGCCTGTCTACAGCGCGTTATCTTGCCCCAGTGCATCGACGGTGGCCTTGACCGCGCGCAAGGCGTGGCACCACAGAAAGGCTTGATGGGCGTCGATGCACCGCGTGCCGGTGGCGGCAGACAACAACTCGCAGGCGCGATCGCAGCCTGCGGCAGCGACTACAAGGGCCGGTCGATGAAGGTTCCGGCCGTATCGTCCGCAAGCGCCCCGTCTAACAACCACCCCAAAGCAATCGGCCACAAGCTTTGCTGATACCGGCTATGGAAAAACGCGAAATGACCTATCGCGGTTTCACCTATGTCTGCCGGGTTTATTCGTAAATGCGTGCGCTCGCTGGCGCTGAAATAACGCAGCAAGCGCTCAGTGGCCGCCACGGTGCCAAAAGGGTCGTCGCTGAGGCTGATGGCGAGGGTGTTGGCCGTGACAGAGGCGAAGGCCAGGGAGTGGAGCGTGCGTGCGCTGGGCAGCCTTTCAAAGCGCGTGTTCATGGCGGCCCAGTCGTTGACCACGCCAGCGGGGGTGTCTTCGAGCCAGCCCAGGCGTTTGCCGGGGAAATACCCGCACAACCGCGTCAGCAGCGGCATGACCACGTGCCAGCGGGCGAACATGGGCCAGCGTTGCGCGGCGGCGTAATCGCGCCAATAAGCGAATTGCGCCCCCACCGTCACTAACCGCCGAACTCGCGAGGCACCCGCCGCCAGCCCCACTGTGCAGCCGCCAAAGCTGTGGCCGACCATATCAATCGGTTGGCCTGGACATTCACGCTGGGCGCGCATGAGGATCGCGTGCGCGTCCAGCACGCCCCAGTCCGACCACGAGGCTTTAAACCCGCGCAATGAACCGCTGCGGGACACGCCGATGCCGCGATAGTCATACAGCATCACGTCCAACCCGTGATTGAACAGGTAGTCGGCAAAACGGGCGTAGTAGGTGCAGCGCACCGATGTGGCGGCGCTGATGATCACCACAGCGCGGGAGGGGTCGGGCACCCCGTGGCGCCACTCAAAACCGCCCAACCGATAACCGTCAGCGGCAGGCTCGAAAAACGCCCGGCTGATGGCTTGGTTGCAGATGTGCGTCAGTGCGTGCTCCGCGCATTGCGTTCGGCCAGCAAGCGCGAGGCTTCAACGTAGGCGGTCTGGAAGGCCGGGGTTTCGACCCACGCCAGCGCGCTGTCTTCGTCATCGCCGTGCTCGCTCATGCGGAAGGCAATGAGCAGGCCCATCAGGAAATCGGTCGCGTCTTCTTCCTCTTCTTCGCTGATCACCAGCTCCAGCACCGGGTATTGCAGGAACACGCTGCACAGGGCTTGCAGGCTGATGGCTTCGGCGGCCTTCATGGCCTGAAACAGATCGTCGAAATCGGCGGGTTCGAAGCCGTTGTCTTTGATGTCCTGAAAGTCGAACGTGCTGAGGTCGATTTTGACGTCATCGAACGGGCTGTCGATCAGCGCAGACGCCGAAGCCTTGGCCGGTTTGCCGATGCGGTTTTGCTTGGCTTTGGTTTTGGCCCGCTGTGCGTGCTTGTGCTGTTTCTTTGGCGTTGCCATGAACGTGTCCTGTACGGGCTAAGGCGGTTATTGAACCTCAGCTTTCGGGGATCACCAAGCGTGGATCGTGGATTGGGTCAATTATCGGGCTTGAAGCCGGGCAGGCCGTGGGCTGGGCGCCCGTGTTTGAGGGTGTTGGCAAGCAGTGTGAGGCGGCACTAAATCGCGCCCAACAAAAAACCCGCACTGGGCGGGTTTTTTGTTTGCTTTGCGGTGGTGTAAACACCACATCAAAGCTGAATGTGGTGCCCAGAGACGGAATCGAACCGCCGACACGGGGATTTTCAATCCCCTGCTCTACCGACTGAGCTATCTGGGCAACGGGGCGCATTAGAAGCTTTTTTCGATAAGTCGTCAAACACTTTTTTGAAAAATATTTAATTATTACCGTCGCTTACAGACCAAACCCTTTAAAACCGGGGTTTATTCGCTTGGCGGAACATAGCCTTCTGCCTGCGCGTATTCTTCACCGCTGAAGAACTTGTCCATCTCGCCCTGCAAGTATTTACGGTCTTGGGCGTTCATCATGTTCAAACGCTTTTCGTTGATCAGCAGGGTTTGGTGTTTTTGCCAGTCTGCCCAGGCTTTGGCCGAGACGTGATCGAAAATGTCCTGACCTTTGGCGCCCGGAAACGGAGGGCGCTCCAGCGCGGGCAGTTCTTCTTTGTACTTGCGGCACATGATGGTGCGGGTCATGACGACTCTCCTGCGTTCAATAGGTCGGCTGCGTGTTTGAGCAGTTTTTTGACCGGGGCCGCCAGGCCCAGGCGCGGTGGGGTGGCGAGGTTATACCAGAGCCAATCGGCCTCGGCCACGTGATGACCCGCCTCCTTGACGTGGATCAGCCACGGCTCGATGGCCAGCTGAAAATGGCTGAAGGTGTGGGTCAGGCCGGGCATGGGGTGTTGGGCGCCCACCTTGAGTGAGTGTTGCAGCGCCAAATGCTCGATGTCGTTGAGGTCATCCAGCTCGGGCAGGCTCCACAAACCGCCCCACAGGCCGGTCGAGGGGCGACGGTAAAGCAGAATGGCGCCCTCGCCATTGGCCAGCATCGGCATCAATGTGCGCCTTTGCGGGATGGTTTTACGCGGTTTAGGGATCGGGTAGCGCGTCTCAAGGCCTAGCAGGTGGGCTTCACAGCTGCTTTCAAGCGGGCAGAGCAAGCAACTGGGTTTGCTGCGCGTGCACAGCGTTGCGCCCATGTCCATCATGGCCTGGGTGTAGGCATTGACGCGCTCGTGCGGGGTGAAGCGCTCGGCAGTGGCCCACAGCTGTTTAGCCACCTTGGGCTCGCCCGGATACCCCTCTTGCGCGGTGTAGCGTGCAAGCACGCGCTTGACGTTGCCGTCGAGGATCGGTGCGCGCAGGCCCATGCTGATACTGGCAATCGCGCCCGCAGTGGATAGCCCGATACCGGGCAGCTCCACGAGTTTTTCGACATCGCGCGGGAATTCACCGGCGTAGTGCTCGACGATGATTTTCGCGGTTTTCTGCAAGTTGCGGGCGCGGGTGTAGTAACCCAGCCCGGTCCACAGGTGCAGGACTTCGTCTTCGGGGGCGGCGGCCAGTGCTTGGACCGTGGGCAATGACGCCATGAACCGGTCGAAGTAGTTCAGCACAGTGCTGACCTGGGTTTGCTGCAACATGATCTCCGAGACCCACACCCGGTAAGGGGTGATGCCCTGTTGCCAGGGCAGGTCATGGCGGCCGTGGCGATCGAACCAGTCGAGCACCACGCTTGCGAACTGCTCATCTCTCATCGCTTGAACAGCCCCTTGAGGGCGTCTTTGAGTTCAGGGCTGATCTTGTCGCCGAGTTTCTCTTCAAGTTTGTCGCTGATTTTGTTGCCGGCCACTTTGGCGGCGACTTTACCCAAGCCTTCTTTGTCGAGGCGGCAGGCTTTGGCACCCAGTTCTAACGGGCCACGGCAGCGCAGAGGCAGTTCGACTCCGACAAAGTTTTTGCCGACCTGGCAGGCCGGGTCAGGCATGGCGCCTTTGTCGCCTTCGACGGTGATGCCGATGCGGTAGTCCATGCCCAGCACGCGCAGGTCGATGTCGCCATTGCCTTTGACGGTCATGCCGGGGATGCGCACGATCATGTCCGGGTTGCTGGTCACGCCGTTATGGAACATCAGGCTGCCCTTGAGTTCCTTGAACGGTGTGTCTTTGCCCCGTGGCGCGCCGCTCAGGGTTTTGCGGTTGAGTGTGGCAATGCCCTGGCACAGTTGCTGTTCGAGGTTGGCGTTGAGCAACACGCCGTCGTTGAGCACGAAGTTGGCAGTGCCGTTGAGGCTTTCAATCAGCGCGTTCTGGCTGTTGCCGCTGCCCGTCACGTTGCTGTTGAGAGTCAACAAGCCGTTGATTGGAGGTTTTTGACCCTGGCTTTGCAGGATTTTTTCCACCGGTACGTTGTTGATGTGGGTTTGCAGGTTCACCAAGGGCAGCATCGGGCGCACATCGAGGCTGCCGTTGGCGGCAAAGTTGCCTTTGTACAAATCGCCGCGCAGGGTTTCGAGGGTTAGCAGGCCGTCTTTGCTGTTGGCCTTGAGCGCAGCGTTTTGAATCGGCAGTTGGCTCACGGTCAGTTGGCCAAAGCTGATGTCAGCCGTGAGGTCCAGCGCCTTGAGGCGCGTGACAGGAATCAGCTTGGCGGTGCTCCAGCCGCTTTTGGTCGGCGCAGCAGGCAGTGGCGTGTCGCCTGACGCGGCCAGGGCACCGGCTTCGCTCGTTTGCACTTCGGCCTGGCGTGCGGCGGTGGCGCTGGCGGCTTCTGCGGTTTTAGGCGGCAGGTAGCGATCTGCGTCGAACGTGTCACCTTTGAGCTGAATACGCAGGGCTTGATTGGCGAAGTCTTCAACGGCCACGCGGCCGGTGAAGGTGCTGCCATCAATTTTGAGGTTCAGTTCGTCAAAGGTCAGGCTCGCAGGTGTGCCTGACAGGCGACTGACCAGCTCAAACGTGCTCAGGCTGCCCGGTGCCATCGGCGGCAACGTGTGGCCGATGCTGTCGAGGAACTTGGCCAGATCAAGCTGGGCAATCGATAGGCCGCCGCTGATTTGCGGGGTGGTATCCAGGCTGTGGGCCTTGAGTTCGCCCAGTGCTCGCAGTTGGTTGGCAGAGATCTTCAGGCTGCTCCATTCGGCGACGTTCGCTGCCAGATCAACCAGAAGTTGCCCTTGGGCTGCATAGGTGACGGTTTTGCCCTGTAACGGCTCGCCCGACGCTTCACCGGTGACTTTCATGTCTTCGAACTGGTAGCGCTTGAGCACGCGATCAAAGCGCAGTTTGCCGTCGACTTCGGTTTTGACTCGCATCACTGGCTTGTTGGTGCCCACAAACGCAGTCAATTTGACCGGGGTGCTGGTGGCTTCGTGAATCGGGCCGGTGCTCAGTTGAATGCTTTCAGCGCTGAACTGCTGGCCGTTGCGCTCGTCGTTGTATTCCACCCGTGCGTTGTTCACGGTCAGGCTGTCGATATCGAGCTTGATTGGCTGGCTGGAGGCGTCGGTCTTGGCCTGCGGCGCTGGTTGCGGACTGGCTGGCGGTGTCTGAGCGCTGGCGGTCGCAGGTGCGGGCTGGCCGATGTCTTGCCAATTGCCGTGGCCGTCTTTGTCACGGGTTAAACGCAGGTTCAGGCCTTCAACGCGTACGTCGCTCATTTGCACTTCTTTGCGCAGCAGCGGCAGCACGCGCACAGACAAACCGAGCATTTGCAAGTCAGCGAACGGTTTGGTCGGCGCCGCGAGGGTCGCCACGCTGGCGTCGTGCAGTTCAAGGCCGAGCCAAGGGAAGAGGCTCCAGCCAATGTCGCCATTGAGAGTCAGCTCAATGTGGGCTTTGTCACGGGCTATCTGGCGGATCTCGTCTTTATAGTCGTTGGGATCAAACAGATGGCTCAGGGCAAAGCCCAAAGCCACGATGATCAGCAACAATCCGAGAAGCACCAGACCCAGGATTTTGCCGAACGCTTTCATGGGCGGGTCCTTGTAGGTCTGTGTGAAGGTGAGTTTTAAAGTTAGCCGCAGAGTATAGCGCCACGTGTCGGCCGACTGGAGTTGGATACGTGGTGTGTCCACGTTCGGTGCATCGCCTCTGCACTACGCGGTGTAGACACTTGAAAAGAGTTGAGTGAGAAAAATAGGATCAGTTTTGCCGAAAAAGACCGCATCAGTTTGATCTTTGTCCCACGACCCAATGGTAATCTGCGCCTGTTTTTCGGGCTTTCTGCGGCGCATTGTCGCGTCTCGAACTCAAGCCAATAACAGGGCTGTGCGCTGCAAGGCGCCAAAGCCAGGGTTGAGTGTGCCTGGAGAGCTTTTTTATTCATGGGGGATACACCAATGAGCACCAGCACCGCTGCGGGCAGCCTTGCCTCACAGCCCGCGTTCCTGTCCAAGGAGCGCATCATCGCAAAACCCGGTTTTAATCGTTGGCTGGTTCCGCCTGCCGCGTTGGCCATCCACTTGTGCATCGGCATGGCCTATGGCTTTTCGGTGTTTTGGTTGCCGCTGTCCAAAGCGCTGGGCGTGACAGCGCCGGTGGCGTGCGCGCCGGACATGAGCTTTATCGCGCAGGTGTTTTCGTCGCAGTGCGACTGGCCGATTTCAATGCTCGGCTGGATCTACACTTTGTTCTTTATCTTCCTCGGCTGTTCGGCTGCCGTGTGGGGTGGCTGGCTTGAGCACGCCGGGCCGCGCAAGGCTGGCGTGGTGTCTGCGTTGTGCTGGTGTGGCGGTTTGCTGATTTCAGCGTTAGGCATTTATACCCACCAGATCTGGCTGATGTGGCTGGGTTCCGGGGTGATTGGCGGCATCGGGCTGGGCCTGGGCTATATCTCGCCGGTGTCGACCTTGATCAAGTGGTTCCCGGACAAGCGTGGCATGGCCACCGGCATGGCCATCATGGGCTTTGGCGGCGGCGCGATGGTCGGTGCGCCATTGGCAGCGGCCTTGATGGGCCACTTCGCCGGGCCGTATGGCGTGGGCGTGTGGCAGAGCTTTTTGGTGATGGCGGCGATTTATTTCGTGTTCATGATCGGCGGCGCGTTGTCGTATCGCGTGCCTCCGACGGGCTGGAAGCCTGAGGGCTGGACCGCGCCCGCAAAAAAAGCCGCGAATGCGATGATCACCCAGCGTCACGTTCACGTCAGCGTGGCCTGGAAAACCCCGCAATTTGCGTTGGTGTGGTTGGTGCTATGCCTGAATGTCTCAGCCGGGATCGGCATTTTGGGCATGGCTTCGCCGCTGTTGCAGGAAGTGTTCGCGGGCAAGCTGCTGGGTAATGACCTGACCTTCAGCCAATTGGACGCGGCGCAACTGGCACAAATCGCGGCCATTGCTGCCGGTTTCACCGGTTTGCTGAGCCTGTTCAATATTGGCGGGCGGTTCTTCTGGGCGTCGTTCTCGGATTACCTGGGGCGCAAAAACACCTACTTCGTGTTCTTTGCATTGGGTTTTGCGTTGTACGCTTTGGTGCCAAACCTGGGGCATTTGGGCAACGTGTCGCTGTTTGTGGCAGCGTTCTGCATCATTTTGTCGATGTACGGCGGCGGCTTTGCCACCGTGCCCGCTTACTTGGCCGACCTGTTCGGCACCCAGATGGTCGGCGCCATCCACGGCCGTTTGTTGACGGCGTGGGCGGCGGCGGGAGTCTTGGGGCCGGTATTGGTCAACTATCTGCGTGAATACCAGTTGAGCATCGGTGTTGAGCGCGCCGCGGCCTACGACATCACGTTGTACATTTTGGCGGGGTTGTTGGTGTTGGGCTTTGTCTGCAACTTGCTGGTGCGTCCGGTGGCCGACAAATACTTCATGACCGATGCGCAACTGGCAGCCGAGCAGGCGCTGGGGCACGACAAAGGTGCGCACGCCAGCACCTCGCTGGAATGGAAAGCCGCACCGGGCAGCCTGCCATTAACCGTCGCCGCCTGGTTGGCTGTGGGTATTCCACTGCTGTGGGGTGTGTGGGTGACGGTGCAGAAAACAGCGGTGTTGTTTCACTAAGGCTCTCGCGCACCCGTAGCCGTTGCCGAAGGCGGCGTCTGATTGCGCAGCGATCGTAAAACCTGAGGGCGGCTAATATGAGCGCTCCGGTTTACGACGGCTTCGCCGCCGGACGCCGCCTGCGGCAGCGGCTACGCGTCAGAGCAAAGTGTTGACGGCTCTCTGTAATGGCCACCTTATTAGTCCCGTGTTTCTGTGCAATGACGTGTTGGGTAGAGGGCGTGCATAGTTGTATTAAAGCGGGGCATGGGTATTAAAAGAGATGCTAAATGCCTAGCGCCGATCAACTAAGTTAAAACGCTCTCTTGTAGGCGCGCACGTGGTCGCAGATGTTTAATCCGAACGCGCCTATAGAACGTTTGACTGATCGGCTGGTGTTAGGTTGGGCTTCTCCTGAGCAAGGCAGCCGGTTGTTTGTTATTGACTGCCTGGAACGTGTTGGCTATACCCGTTTTTATAGATCTTGATCATCCCACTTCCAGCTTTTTAACTTGTCAGCGACTGCTTGGGTGACGGCTTGGTCAATTGCGTTTTGCCTGTTACTGGCGTTAGAGATATAGTTGTACCGATCAATGATAGCTTGATAAGGCTTTGCCTTGGCCTTAAGTGCATTTTCAGAAGCGCTAACGGCGCGTTGCAACGATGTATATTCCGGTTGAAGCTTTAAGTCTTTAAGTGCTTGCTTATATTCAGGTGAATATCCCTGCGCGTTTTCGTCTTTAAATTTTTTTCTAAGCTTTTCCTCTTCTGTTGTTATAAAATCTTTAAGTTCTGTATTTGCCTTGTACGCCGCACTTTCTTCAGCTGCAAAGTTATGCTTGATCGCGTCATACGCCTCTGTTGCGGAGCGAGTGATTTCCTGTTCTATCTCTATTAAAGCTTTGCTGGGCAGTATGGTGTCCGTGTCTTTAATTTCATCACTTTCGAAGGTGTCGTTTTCCAGATAGATTCTTCCTTCGTGAAATTTTTTCTCCATTTCAAAGTCGTTTTTGAAAATGCGAAATCGGACAAATTCCCCTTTTTTAAAAGTCTGGCCTTGGCGACGGCATTCAAATGTTTCACCTTCGGTGAAAAGAATAAGACTATCAATTCTGTCAATGCTCATGTCACGTTCCTCCTTGGATAGAGGTTTTGAAATTATGCGCACTCTTCTCGCTTGGCAACTGTCATAAGTGACAGGGGCGGACATCAGCGGCTCGTTCTCAGTGAAGCCTGTTTTTTGCCTGCGGGCACGGTGAATGGGTTTACGACGGCTTTGCCACCGGACGCCGCCTGCGGCAGCCGCTGCCCGTCAGCGCGCATTCCGTCAGTCATATCGTGTTTCTGTTTGTCAGACCCGTGCCTATAATGGCCACCTTTTTCGCCCAATGATTTTGCGGAGCTGGTGATGGCCGAACGTAAGGCGTCAGTCGAGCGCGATACTCTGGAAACCCAGATCAAAGCCTCGATCAACTTGGATGGTACCGGTAAGGCCCGATTCGATATCGGTGTGCCTTTTCTTGAGCATATGCTCGACCAGATCGCCCGACATGGGCTGATCGACCTGGACATCGAGTGCAAAGGCGACCTGCATATCGACGATCACCATACCGTCGAGGACGTGGGTATTACCCTCGGTAAAGCCTTCAACCAGGCCGTTGGCGACAAAAAAGGCATGACCCGTTACGGGCACGCTTATGTGCCGCTGGATGAGGCGCTGTCGCGTGTGGTCATCGACTTCTCCGGCCGTCCAGGCCTGCAAATGCATATCCCGTATACCCGTGCCACCGTTGGCGGTTTCGACGTTGACCTGTTTCAGGAGTTCTTTCAGGGCTTCGTGAACCACGCCAACGTGACGCTGCACATCGACAACCTGCGCGGCACCAATACCCACCACCAGATCGAAACCGTGTTCAAGGCTTTCGGCCGTGCGCTGCGCATGGCGATTACGCTCGATGAGCGCATGGCCGGGCAAATGCCTTCCACTAAGGGCGTGCTCTGATGCAGACCGTGGCGGTAATCGATTACGGCATGGGCAATCTGCACTCGGTGGCCAAGGCGCTGGAGCACGTGGGCGCCGGTCGGGTGCTGATTACCAGCGATGCCAACGTGATTCGTGAAGCTGACCGCGTGGTGTTTCCCGGTGTGGGTGCAATTCGCGACTGCATGGCGGAGATCCGTCGTCTGGGCTTCGATTCGCTGGTGCGTGAAGTCAGTCAGGACCGCCCGTTTCTCGGCATCTGCGTGGGCATGCAAGCCTTGCTCGACAGCAGTGAAGAAAACGGCGGCGTGGAGTGCATCGGTCTGTTCCCGGGGCAAGTGAAGTTCTTCGGTAAAGCCCTGCACGAAGACGGCGAGCACCTCAAGGTGCCGCACATGGGCTGGAACGAAGTGCAACAGAAGGTCGATCACCCTCTGTGGCACAGCATCCCGGACTTGGCGCGTTTCTACTTTGTACACAGCTACTACATTGCGGCGGGCAATCCTCGCCAAGTGGTCGGTGGCGGGCATTACGGCGTCGACTTTGCGGCGGCGCTGGCCGAAGGTTCGCGCTTCGCGGTGCAATTCCACCCCGAAAAGAGCCATACCCACGGCTTGCAGTTGCTGGAAAACTTCGTGGCCTGGGACGGTCGCTGGTAATGGCGCCTCGCAAAAAGCCGCCGATTCTTACGCTCACCCCCGAGCAAGAGAACGAAGCCAACAGCAAGATCAAACGCTTTATGGAAGACCGTTTCGAACTGGACCTGGGTTCGTTCGAAGCGGCTGAAATCCTTGAGCTGTTCACGCGTGAAATCGCGCCGCATTACTACAATCGCGCGATTTTCGATGTGCAGGCGCACCTCAAAGAGAGGTTCGAGAGCATCGAAAGCGACGTGTGGGCGCTCGAAAAGAATTGATTTCCGAGTCACTGACTCCCGAATTTAAAGGTTTGCCAGATGCTGATTATCCCCGCTATCGATCTTAAAGACGGTGCCTGTGTACGTCTGCGCCAGGGCCGCATGGAAGATTCCACGGTGTTCTCCGATGACCCGGTGAGCATGGCCGCCAAATGGGTAGAAGGCGGTTGCCGCCGCTTGCACCTGGTCGACCTGAACGGTGCATTTGAAGGCCAGCCGGTCAATGGCGAAGTGGTCACGGCGATTGCCAAGCTGTACCCGAATTTGCCGATCCAGATCGGCGGCGGGATTCGCTCGCTCCAAACCATCGAACACTACGTCAAAGCGGGCGTGAGCTACGTCATCCTGGGCACCCAAGCGGTGAAGAACCCTGAGTTCGTGGCAGAGGCGTGCCGTGCCTTCCCCGGCAAAATCATCGTGGGTATGGATGCCAAAGACGGTTTCGTGGCTACCGATGGCTGGGCAGAAGTCAGCACCGTGCAAGTGATCGACTTGGCCAAGCGTTTTGAAGCGGACGGCGTGTCGGCCATCGTTTATACCGACATCGCCAAAGACGGCATGATGCAGGGCTGCAACGTGAGCTACACCGCAGCACTGGCGGCAGCGACCACCATCCCTGTGATCGCCTCGGGCGGCATTCATAACCTGGGCGATATCAAGGCCCTGATGGACGCCAAGGCACCCGGTATCGTAGGTGCCATCACCGGCCGTGCAATCTATGAAGGCACGTTGGATGTGGCCCAGGCCCAAGCCTTCTGCGACAGCTACAAGGCCTGAGGAGAACGTCATGGCGTTAGCCAAACGCATCATCCCTTGCCTGGACGTGGATAACGGCCGGGTGGTGAAGGGCGTCAAGTTCGAAAATATTCGCGATGCGGGCGACCCGGTCGAAATTGCCCGTCGCTACGACGAGCAAGGCGCTGACGAGATTACCTTTCTCGACATCACCGCCAGCGTCGATGGTCGCGACACCACGCTGCACACGGTGGAACGCATGGCCAGCCAGGTGTTTATCCCGCTGACCGTAGGCGGCGGCGTACGCTGTATTCAGGACATTCGCAACCTGCTCAATGCGGGTGCGGACAAAGTCTCGATCAATACCGCAGCGGTGTTTAACCCGGAATTCGTGGGCGAAGCGGCGCAGCATTTTGGTTCGCAGTGCATTGTGGTCGCCATTGATGCGAAAAAAGTCTCCCAACCGGGCGAAACCCCGCGCTGGGAAATCTTCACCCACGGCGGACGCAAGCCTACCGGCCTAGACGCGGTCGAGTGGGCGATGAAGATGGAAGGTTTGGGCGCCGGTGAGATCCTGCTGACCAGCATGGACCAGGACGGCATGAAAAACGGCTTCGACCTGGGCGTCACCCATGCCATCAGCGATGCACTGGGTATCCCGGTGATTGCTTCGGGCGGCGTCGGCAACTTGCAGCATTTGGCTGACGGCATCCTTGAAGGTCACGCCAGTGCAGTATTGGCGGCGAGTATTTTCCACTTTGGCGAATACACCGTGCCTGAGGCCAAAGCGTACATGGCTGAACGCGGGATCGTGGTGCGTTAGGCCGACTGTTGCAACTGTCAGCGTCCTTTGTTCTGGCGCTGACAGTGCTGCGCTGAGGGGTATAACAATCAACGGTAAGCGATGTAGAGCCTCGTGGGTGCTCGACAGCGCTTACAGAGAAATTCGTGCGTAGTTTGAGGGGCTTAGTCTATGAAGTCATACACAGGCTTGAGCATCTCCTTGGTAAATACCCCTTTACCCGTATCCTCTATCAGCTTGAATGTTCCATCGGGGTAAATACTGACGCCCAGTGAGCTGGCCACGGTGACGGAAACACCTTCTCGATCTTTTAACAAGCTCATCAGCGGCCGTTGGTTATTCGTCGTTTGCCCAATGATAATCCCCATTCCGACAGTGGAATGAGAGTCTATGCCGGCCACCAGAATGACTTTTCCTCCACGGTTCAAAGAGCCGTCTAATGAGCTCAGCAGTTTTGATGCATCTTCACCTATTAATCCGTGCTCCACGTTGCTACCGCTCAAGTGCATCAGTGTTCTTGTGCGATAAACTTTGCCATCCCAGTCCGTCAGCACCGCGATGGCCGAGCAATCGGTCAGACTGCGAGTCGTCAGTATTGATTCGTTGCCCTGGTTAAGGGTCTGCGAGTTCCCCATGAAAATATCAACTGGCTGTGATGTGTGTGCCGGGAGGGCAGGCTTTACAGGTGCCGGCACAGGCAGTTTTTGTGCGTTCGTTTGCAATGTGCTGAACGTATTGTCGGGCTGGAAGTTTTTCAGAGGTGGCCCAAAGAGGTTTTCGGTTTTTGGGTCGTAGGCATATAAGAGGCCTGAGTCATCGCGTTTTGCGATCACTTTTAGGGGGTCGGCATTGTTTGTAGTTTTAATGCTTCCCTCGATAACGTCGGTTCTTTTAATCGGCGAAAGAAGGTCCGCACTATTGGCTCCACGACGAAGGAATTGGAAACCTTGATTGGCCAGGGATGCTCCCGTATTCACCAGCTTTACGGTGCCGGAAAATAGCGCTCTCCCGCCAGAAAATGGGTTGGCTCCGCTGGCCACCGCCCGGCTCAGGATATTCGCCCCTTTTTGAATTTTGCTGGCGAAGCTGCCAGCCTGGCCTGCCACTTTGGCTATTCCGCCAGCGGCTTTGGCGCCCACGAATAAAAATCCAAAAATGTCCAGCACCAGACTCTCAACCCCGTCCCGAGTATGACCTTTTGAAAAACTGTGAATGGCCGATGCGAAGGGGACGATGATGCGTGTGAAGTTCTGGATTTTTTCAAAGTCAGTGACTTCGGTGTCCAAGGTAGTGAGGCCTTGGGTTTGTTCGAATAAATTCCGGCTGTCATTCGGGAAGAACTTATTCGCCATGAGCTGGGCAATGTATTGCGTTCGGCTGCTGTTGAACGATTGGAGCGGCTCGTCGGTTTTTGGGGTGGATTCACGCTGGCGGCGTTCTGCGTCGCTTTTGGCGTGAACTTCATTTATCTCCTTATTTGAGTACGTCGTATAGTTTGAAAAGCTGTTGTTGTCCTTGGGGGGCAGTTTTGTCCACTCACCCTGTAACCCCGGCTTAAAGTGTGTGATGGGGCGAATAAAACCTTGTGGGGGGTTGATTTCGTAGTGGTAGGTTTTGCCGTCGTACCGGGTTTCTATCATTAATCCAAGGTGGTTTTCGTCAAGGCTCCGTTGAACGCCGTATCGCCCAGGTGTTGTATCACCAAAACCGTTTAGTCCGAGGTTACTGATCGAACTGGTGGCATTGTGTTGTTCATATACTTTAATAGCCCCAAACTCCAGACGCTCACGGTCTTTCAGCGGAAGTTGGGATATAAGGTGTCGAACGGCGGTGGAGGTGGCGTTTTTTTTGCCCTCGTAATAGTGGGAGAAGGATTTTTTGAAAGCCTCTTGAATATCAGGAATTTCATGGCGACTCCGGGCAATCGTGTCGACAGGGATTGTGGTGTCGAATGATCGAAAAATGCCACGGGAAAGTTCACCCGAAAGAACAAGATCAATGACCGAGTAAGGACCTTTAAGGTGGTTCCAGTTTTCAATGGGTATGATGCATTTTTTCTTGAAATCAATACCCTCTCCAAACTTTTCTTTTAGTATCTTAACGGCCATGTCTTCCCGTGTAAGTAACTCAGTGTCTTTCGCCGAAGATGCTTTTTCTAAGGCAATGAATCGCTCTTTGGCTTTTCCTCGTACGTGCTCAACCTGTGCAGCGGTGTAGCGGTTGTTGTCGTTTTTCTTGAGGATGCCCTCGTTGATCGCCCAATACATCATGGCCTGTAGAGAGGCCTGTTGTTCGACCTGTTTCTCGGCCGCTGTAATGGGCGAGATGTTGGCGTATTGCATGATTTTTCCGTAATTCATGCTCAACGCCTGGCCAGGCGCTTGCGCCTCTATTCGGGCGACGGCAGCCTTCAGGCTGATCCAGCTTGGTGAGCCGTAGGTCACGCTATCCGGAACCTCTTTTACCAGCAGTTCCGGCGCATGACGGGCTAATAACGCATAGGCTCTGACAGGCGCAAAGTCAGCAGCGGGCGTTTCAGGATTCGCCAAGTGTTCAGTGAGTGCCTTGACCACCTCGCGCAGAGGTTTACCCCCGAGGTCGAGGCTTGAAAGATCAAAGCCTGCGACCTTGTTGGTGCTGTTGTCCGGGTCGAGGATGCTCTTTGCGTCGATACCGATGGCAATGGCTGTCATGGCCCAATCGTTAATGCTGGTCGCTGAGGGTGCGCCTTTGAATTGGGTTTGAAGGGCTTTACCCAATGCATAGGCTTCAGGGGTGTTGAGGAGGTTAGTCAGAAATGCACGTGGGTCGCTCAACTCTTCGGGCGACCATTGCCGTGACTGTGTCAGATAACCCAGTGCATCTTTGCTGCGGCGCAGATATTCAAACTCGTCGAGCGCTATGGCGTTGTTTCTCACCGATGCCAGGATGTTTTTTTTCATCTCTTGGCTCAAAGGTGGCGCAGACCAGGACAGTCCCCCACCGAAGTTACCGTAGGGTGCAGATTGAAGCGGGGGCCGGGATAAGGCGTTTGCGAGGTTTTGAATATCCGCGAGGTTTTGAGGCAGGATCCAGTCGTTGGCGAGAATACATTGCTCCAGGCTAATTTGTTTTCCAGCCATTGGCTCGCCATTGAGTTGCAGGGGAGAGTCGGTGGGCAGGGTAATCCGCCTATCTCGCAGGCTGTCGCTCGTTGAGGTGACTCTTTTCCAGTAAGCCGGGCTTTTAGAAAGTTCGGCAACGTTATTTGTTGCTTTTGCTTGGGCATAGGCATTTGTTTTTTGGATGACGTGTTTATATGCCTGTACGAGTGCGTTTTTAATTGCGATTTTAGTTGCGTCTGGAGCGTGGTACTCCTCATGCGTGGCCACAGACGCCCATTTTGATATGTTTCTCGACCCAGAGGTGGCTCCATTCTGAGTCCGTTGCCTGGAGGGGGAGGAGGGTGATGAAGAGGGTAATTCTCGATCTGTCTCAGGGTTCGGACTCCGCCGGACTCGGGGAGGGGGCAAGGGTTGAGAGGCGAAAGGGGGTGCCTGGTGTGTTGCGTTGGACTGGGGCTCAGCGTCTGCATTATTGGCGGTGTTGAGTGTGGGACTCAGGGCTTTTTCGACTTTTTTTTCAGGTGATGTTGTTGGGTAAGGATGATGGGAAGCAGGGGGTGTGAGTGACGTGATCATTGAGGAACTCCGGTCTCATATTTGTGTGAATTTCACAGTTGAGTGGCGAAGTTATGGGTGGTTGTTCCGTAGTAAGAACCCCTGCTCTATGTCCGCCCATGAGTTTACAAATGTTGGTATGCCGAACTGTCCTCAGTAGAGCTGCCCTTATTGCTATAGCTTTGACTGGCTGCGGCCTATAGCCCATCCAACGAGTTCTTAGGGAGTGGCCTATCACTTAAGAATGGTCTGAAGTGCTCTCCGCTTTATGATGCCCTCGCTGCCTGAAACTCGCTCAATCAAGTGGGGTCGAGTCATCACACTTTTTTTGCGCTTAATTCATGATTGTTTTCAATCATCGCGCCTTTTCAGAATGATCGACTTGTGCTGAAAAATGTACAGGGCGTCTACCAGTGTAAGGGGACTCAGAGGCATGGGCCGTGGTGTATGAATAGGGCGTACTTAACGTCAGCAATAAAAAGGGGTGGACGTTAATAAACATCAGGTTGACCTGCGAGTAAGTCATTGTTTCTTTCCTTCAAAATCACTCGCGGCATTAAATCAGGTCAATGCGACGCGTTGAGTGAGTTAAATAGGGTTAGCGACGGATGCACGCTGGCAGTGCGTAAAAAAGACTGAGTCCAAAGGCGACTGGACAGCATGGCGTGCTCGCGGCACTCTTGGGCACGCCATGGATTTAGGTTGCCCGTATGTTCAAACGTCTTTTGCCAGTCTTCGCCAGCCTTTCACTGCTGTTGGCGAATGCGGCCTCAGCCGCCGAAAGCTCGGCTTATTCGATGGTCTTGCTGACAGAGAATTTTCCGCCCTACAACATGGCGAAAAATGGCAAAAACTTTGCGCAAAACGAAAATATCGAAGGCATCGCCGTCGATGTACTGCGCGAAACTTTCAAACGGGCCGGTATTTCCTACAGCATGACCTTGCGCTTTCCATGGGAGCGCATTTATCGCCTCGCCCTTGAAAACCCCGGCTACGGGGTATTTGTAACGGCGCGCGTGCCAGAGCGCGAAGCCCTGTTCAAATGGGTCGGCCCCATTGGGCCAGATGACTGGGTGCTGCTGGCACGCGGTGACAGCCCGATCACCGTCACGTCTCTGGAGCAAGCCAGCCAATACCGCATCGGCGCCTACAAAGGCGATGTCATTGCATTGTCACTGGAGCAAAAAGGGCTGAGCCCGGTGATCGTGTTGCGCGATCAGGACAACGCGAAAAAACTGCAAGCCGGGCAGATTGACCTCTGGGCCACAGGCGATCCGGCGGGGCGTTTTTTAGCGCGTCAGGTCGGAATTTCAGGGTTCAAGACGGTGCTGCGTTTCAATCAGGCTGAGTTGTATCTGGCGTTGAATAAAGAAGTGCCGGATGCCGTAGTGGCCAAGCTGCAAAAAGCGCTGAATGAGCTGCGCGCTGAAGGTGTGGTCGAAAAGATCGTTGCCAAGTACCTGTAACGCTCGAAAAAGCCGGTAGCGCAGCGATGGGTTTACGACCGGTTGCAGCTTGCGTGCCTTGGCAACGCCTACAGGGTATGTGCGGTACTTATGGCTGGCGATACACGCCATTTTCACCATGCCCGGCCATCGCTTTGTTGCTGCGCACGCCGATCATTTGCCGAATGTCGATCCAGTCAATGCCTTGGGCCTTGAGCTTGGGCAGTTCACGCTCAAGCACTGCCAGGGTTTGCGGGTAGGGGTGGCCAATCATGACCGCCGAGCCTTGTTTCCTGGCCAGTTTGATGGCGGTTTCAAGTTGTGTGGTGATGGCTTGCTCGGTGCGTACGTCGTCCAGAAACACATCCCGCGAGACGCTGGCCAAACCAATTTTTTGTGCTTGGGCCGCCGCCACCGTTTGTGCGCTGGTACGGCTGTCGACGAAGAATTTGTGACGGCGCTGCAAGTCGCCCATCAGCCAGGCCATCGCCTGCGGCTGGGAGGTCATGCGGCTGCCCATGTGGTTGTTGATGCCACTGGTATACGGCACGGCCTTGAAGGCCGCATTGAGGCGTTTTTCGAGTTCTTCGACGGGTAAGTCGGGGTGCCAGGCAAACGGCCCCGTCGCCGGGTCCATAGGCATGTGCAGGATTACGATTTTTCCGGCTTTGTAAGTTTCACGGGCAAATTGGGCCGCGTGCGGGGTGTCGGGCATCACGGCAGCAGTGACCGGGCCGGGCAAGCCCAGCACGCGGCGGTCGCGTGGCAGGTTTTGCCCCAGGTCATCAATGATCAGGCTCAAATAAGCCTTGTGCGGGGCGGCTGGAGGGCTGGCCGGCGCCGCGTGGGCGGCACCGATCAGGCAGCAAAGCAGGCTGATGAGCAGCGAAAAACGCATCTCAATTGCCGCGCGTAATGCTCAGGCCCTTGAGCAGGCTCAGGGCCTGGCTCAACTGGAAGTCGTCATCCTGCGGCATTGGCTTGGCTTTAGGGCTGGAACCCGTTGGCTTGTCGACACCGCCATTGCCATTGCCCAAGTGACCTTGCAGGTCGGCCTCTTTGAAGTACTCGGTGTCTTGCTCGCGGGTGATTTTGGCGCGGCTGACTTCGATGTCCGGCACGATGCCCTGCGCCTGAATCGAGCGTCCGTTGGGCGTGAAGTACAGCGCGGTGGTGATTTTCAGGGCGCGGTCATTGTTCAGTGGCAGTACGGTTTGTACCGAACCCTTACCGAAACTGGTGGTGCCCATCACCACGCCGCGTTTTTGGTCTTGCAAGGCACCGGCGACAATTTCTGAAGCCGAGGCGCTGCCACCGTTGATCAACACCACCAGCGGCACGTTCTCGCTGAGGTCTTTACCGGTGGCCGAGAAACGCAATTCGGAATTGGCGATCCGGCCTTTGGTGTAAACGATCAGCCCTTTGGTGATGAAGTGGTCGACCACTTCAACGGCCGATTGCAGCACGCCGCCGGGGTTGTTGCGCAGGTCGAGGATGATGCCCTTGAGCTTCTTGTTACCGTTTTCGCGGCGCAACTTGGACAGGGCTGAGGCGACTTCTTCGCCGGTCTTGACCTGGAACTGGGTGATGCGGATATAACCGTAGCCGTCCTCGAGCAGCTGAGACTTAACGCTTTTGACCTGAATATTGGCGCGGGTCAAGGTCACATCAAACGGTGTGCCGCCATTGCGCACCAGCGTAAGCGTGATTTTTTGCCCGACTTTGCCACGCATTTTGTCCACGGCTTCGGTCATGGTCAGGCCGCGTGTGGGCTGGCCATTGATCTTGACGATAAAGTCGCCGGCCTGGATGCCGGCTTTGCTGGCAGGCGTGTCGTCGATAGGCGAGACAATCTTGATATTGCCGTCTTCGGTGCCGACTTCGATCCCCAGCCCGCCAAATTCGCCGCTGGTGCTTTCTTGCAGCTCGGCGAAGTCTTCAGGGCCCAGATACGCGGAGTGCGGGTCGAGGTTGCTGAGCATGCCTTTGATAGCGTTCTCCAGCAGGGTTTTGTCGTCGACCGGTTCAACATACGCCGCTTTGATTCGGTCCATGACCTCGGCGAAGGTGCGCAGCTCATCCAGTGGCAGCGGGGCCTTGGCGCTGGCTGCGGCGACTGGCTGGGCGGCTTGCCCGGCGGCCAGTGCCAAAGGCGCGGCAATCACCAGGGCGATCGTCAGGGCCAGCGAGTTGAGGCGGGACAAATGCGGCATGTTGAACGAACTCCTACGTATTAAAGGTGATGGGCTCATCCTTGAGCACGGCACCATTGTGCAGGGTCGCTGGGGCGGCCCTGCTGACGAATAGCAAAATACAGCGCCGCAGTGGCTTGGCCACCGCTGTTGCCCACGGTGGAAATCACTTCCCCGGCTTTAACAATGTCGCCGGCAGACTTGAGCAGTGTCTGGTTGTGGCCATACAAGCTCAGGTAGCCGTTGCCGTGGTCCAGAATCACCAGTTGGCCAGCGCCGCGCAGCCAGTCGGCAAACACTACGCGACCGCCGTGTACGGCGTGCACTTGGGTGCCTGCTCCCGCACTGATCATGACCCCGTCCCACTTGGTACGGGCATCATCGCCGCGGGTTTCACCAAAGCGTGCAAGCAGTCGACCATCAACTGGCCAAGGAAGTTTTCCCCGCGCCTGAGAAAAAGGCCCGCCGTATGAAACGCCGGCGCTTGAAACCAATGCGCCGGGTGTGGATTTGACGGGTTTACGCGGGGCGTCGGTCACAACCGATTCAGCCTCGCGTTGGCGTTTGCGCTCGGCTTCTTGTTGAGCGAGCAGGGCTTTTTGGCGCGCGGCTTCGGCTTCGCGAGCCTGGCGTGCCAGTGTCTCTTCAATGGTCTTGAGGACTTTAGCCAGATCGGCCTGATCCTGCTCGCGGGCCTGCAATTTTTGGTCGCGATCTTTGACGTCGGTACTGAGCTTGGCCAGCACTTGCTGACGTTCAGCCTTCACTTTGTCGAGTTCGGCGCGCTGGCTGTCCAGGCTGCTTTTTTGCGTCAGCAACTGGGCCTGTTGCAGGTTGATATCCGCTTCAACGTTGGCCAGTTGGCGCAGGGTTTCATTGAACCCCTTGAGCTGCTCCAGGCGGGCCTGGCTCAGGTAGTCGTAATAGGTGAGGGTGCGGGCGAACTTTTCTGGGTTTTGTTGGTTGAGCAGCATTTTCAGGTATTCCTGACGACCGCCTTGATACGCGGCACGGGCCTGAATGGCGATCAGGCGTTGCTGTTCAACTTTTGCGCTGTTGAGTTTTTTTTTCTCACTATCAAGGCGCAGCAGCTCGCCTTCACTCTTTTTTAGTTCTTTTTGCAGTTCCTCCACCTGTTTTTCCAGCTTGCCGATTTCTGTCTCGGTGCCGCGCAGGTCTTTTTGCACGCTGGACTTTTCTGCCTGGAGTTTGCCGAGGAGCTTTTTCAGCTCGCCGATATCCTGGCGCGTGGCGTCGAGCTGTTGTTGGGTTTGCGCGCGCTCATCGGCAAAGGCCGGTTGCAGCAGGCACGTGAGAGTCAGGGCTATAAGGGCGCGGAGCATGGGGCGGGCGACACCTGGGGAATGGGACGGCCTAGTATGCCCGCCCTCGTTGAGTATGAGAAATCCGTGAGATGAAATAGTCGCTGGCGCAGGCTGCGAAGGGCAGCGCAGCTGCCCGTCTTCTCAAACCCACGCGATGACGTGGCGGGCGGGCAGCCTTGTTCGTCGCCTGTGGCAGCGATCACAAGGTTTACATTAGTCCACCAAAATAGAGGTGCCGGTCATTTCTGCTGGTTTTTCCATATCCAGCAGTTTGAGCATGGTGGGGGCCACGTCGGCCAGTACACCGCCGTCGCGAACCTTGAACTTGCGCTTGCCGACATAAATAAACGGCACCGGCTCGCAGGTGTGAGCGGTGTGCGCCTGGCCGGTGGACTCGTCTTCCATCTGTTCGACGTTGCCATGGTCGGCTGTGATCAGGGCTTCGCCGCCGACTTTTTCCAGCGCTTCAACGATACGGCCCACGCAGGCGTCCAGGCACTCAACCGCTTTGACCGCTGCATCAAACACGCCGCTGTGGCCGACCATGTCGCCGTTGGCGTAGTTGACCACGATCACGTCATACCGTTGATGTTCGATGGCATCGACAATTTTGTCGGTGACTTCGGGCGCGCTCATTTCTGGCTGCAAGTCGTAGGTGGCGACTTTAGGCGACGGGATCAGAATGCGTTCTTCGCCGGGGAACGGTTCTTCGCGCCCACCGGAAAAGAAGAAGGTGACGTGGGCGTATTTCTCGGTTTCGGCAATCCGCAGTTGGGTTTTACCGTTTTTGGCCAGGTAATCGCCCAGCACGTTTTCCAGGCTGCCCGGCGCAAACGCGCTGGGCGCCGGGATGCTGGCGGCGTATTGAGTCAGCATCACGAAACCGGCCAGTTTTGGCTGGCGCACACGTGGGAATGCTTTGAAGTCGTCCTCGACGAACACGCGGCTCAGCTCGCGGGCGCGGTCGGCGCGGAAGTTCATGAACACCACCGCGTCGCCGTCTTCGACCTTGACCGGCTCGCCCAGGGTGGTGGCTTTGACAAACTCGTCGCTTTCGCCACGGGCATAAGCGGCTTCAAGACCTTCTTGCGCGGTGGCGGCGTTGAACTCGCCTTTGCCGTCAACGATCAGGTTGTAGGCTTGCTCGACACGGTCCCAACGGTTGTCGCGGTCCATAGCGAAATAGCGGCCGATCAGGCTGGCGATGCGGCCTTTGCCGAGATCTTTGAAGGCTTCGTCCAATAGCTCTATAGAGGACGCGGCGCTTTTAGGCGGTGTGTCACGGCCATCGAGGAAGGCGTGCAGGTAGATTTTTTCGGCACCACGCTTGTACGCCAGCTCGGCCATTGCCACGAGGTGGTCTTGATGGCTGTGAACGCCACCCTCAGACAGCAGGCCCAGAATATGCACGGCCTTGCCATTGGCGACGGCTTTGTCGACGGCGGCGCAAAGGGTCGGGTTTTCGAAAAACTCGCCGTCGCGGATCGACTTGGTAACACGGGTGAAGTCTTGATACACCACGCGGCCAGCGCCCAGGTTCATGTGGCCGACCTCGGAGTTGCCCATTTGCCCGTCCGGCAGGCCGACATCCATGCCCGAACCTGAGATCAGGCCATTGGGCATGCTTGCACAAAGGCGATCGAGCACCGGTTTCTTGGCTGAATAAACGGCGTTGTAGTCGTGGCTTTCACTGTGACCGAAGCCATCCAGGATGATCAGGACCAAAGGTTTAGGCGTGGTAGTCATAGATCCCACTCGTGGCTGGTTTAAAAAGAAGGTATGCAGAAGACGGGCAGTTTAAAGCGAAGTTCATGTGGCGTCACCGCCGGGCGGGGTTTGGCCGACCAAGGCGGCTGTGTATACTGGCCCACATTTTACGACCCTGGAACCTTCTGATGGTTGATCACCTGATTGCATTTGCCACTTCTCACTACCTGTTGGTGGGCGCGTTTGTCATCCTGCTGGCGTTGTTGATTGCCCACGAAATGAGCCGTGGCGGACGTAGCATCAGCACCGGCGAGTTGACCGGTCTGGTTAACCGCGACGAAGGTGTGGTGATTGATATTCGTCCGGCCAAGGATTTTGCCGCCGGCCACATCGTGGGTGCATTGAACATCCCGCAAGACAAGCTGATGGCGCGCATTGCCGAGCTGGACAAGCACAAGGGCAAAACCATCATTCTGGTCGATGCCCAGGGCCAGCATTCTGGCTCCCACGCCCGTGAATTGCTCAAGGCCGGCTACAACGCCGCCAAGCTGTCCGGTGGTATCGCCAGCTGGCGCGCCGATAACCTGCCTGTGGTGAAGTAACTATGTCCAAGGTCATCGTTTACTCCAGCGACTATTGCCCTTACTGCATGCGGGCCAAGGCCTTGCTTGAGAAGAAGGGCGTTGCCTTTGAAGAAATCAAAGTCGACGGCAAGCCTCAGGCGCGTGCCGAGATGGCCCAGAAAGCGGGTCGCACCTCGGTGCCGCAAATCTGGATCGGCGACCAGCATGTTGGTGGATGCGATGACCTGTTTGCTTTGGAGCGCGCCGGTAAATTGGATGCGCTGCTGAACGTCTGACTCTCATTCTCTATAAGCCCCAAGATCAACAAGGATCTGTGATGACTGACCAACAGAATACCGCTGCGACTGAAGACGATACTTCTCCACAATTCTCGTTGCAGCGTATCTATGTGCGTGACCTGTCGTTCGAAGCGCCGAAAAGCCCGGCAATCTTCCGTCAGCAGTGGGAGCCGACCGTGGCTCTGGACTTGAACACGCGTCAGAAGCCGCTCGAAGGTGATTTCCACGAAGTGGTCCTGACCTTGTCGGTCACGGTCAAGAATGCTGACGAAGTGGCGTTCATCGCTGAAGTGCAACAGGCTGGCATCTTCCTGATCAAAAACTTGGATGCGGGTTCGATGAACCACACGCTGGGCGCGTTCTGCCCCAACATCCTGTTCCCGTACGCACGCGAAACCCTGGACAGCCTGGTCACCCGTGGCTCGTTCCCGGCGCTGATGCTGTCCCCGGTGAACTTCGATGCCCTGTACGCGCAAGAGCTGCAACGCATGCAAGAAGAAGGCACGCCGACTGTTCAATAAACAGCCGCTGCTGGATTGAAAAAGCGCCGTAAGGCGCTTTTTTATTGGGCGTTGAAGCTGTGTGCTTACTTGAAGCCTAACTGGCGCCAGGCTTCGTACACGGCGACAGCCACGGTGTTGGACAGGTTCAGGCTGCGGCAGCCTTCGCGCATTGGCAAGCGCAGGCGGTGTTCGCCGTCCAGCGCATCCAGCACCTCGGGCGGCAAGCCACGACTCTCAGGGCCGAAGATAAAAGCATCACCTTCGGCAAACTGCGCGTCATGGAATGGCTTCGAACCTTTGGTGGTAAACGCAAACAAGCGCGGATGCCCCAGGTGTTCAAGGCAACTGGCCAGGTCGGCGTGACGCTTGAGTGGCGCATACTCGTGGTAATCGAGCCCGGCGCGGCGCAAGCGCTTGTCGTCGAGTTCAAAGCCGATGGGTTCAATCAAATGCAGGTGGCAGCCGCTGTTGGCGCACAGCCTGATAATGTTGCCGGTATTCGGCGGAATTTCTGGTTGAAAAAGGATGACGTGAAACATGCACGGCTCCGAACTTAAAGATGGCGAGGATTCTACTCCCGAAGAGGACCCGCGACCTAAACTCTGGCCGCGTGTTTTAGGTTCTTTGGCGATTGTGGGGTTTATGGTCGGGATGATGATCGGCCGGCTGACGACGCCTGAGCCTGTGCAGTTGCAGCAGGTTGAGGTCTTGCCGGGGGCGTTGGTGGTGTGGTTCAGCGATGAGCCCAAACTGCACGGTGAAATGGTCGATGGCACAGTCGGCTTGCTGTTCGATGCGCAGGGTAAGGCGCAGAACGGTCAGTTCAAGCTCAATGGCAAAGATGTGAATTGGCGGGTGCAGCGCACCGATGGGGGGGTGCTGCTGACGTTGGTGGCGGCCCGTGCCCTGCAAGGCGACTGGGCCGGAGCGCCACAGGATGGCCGCTGGCGGTTGCAGGTGAACCTGCGCGAGTAATAAAAGAGGGAATGCCGGCCTGCCTGTACCGGGTTCCCCAAAACGGCTGCGCGTTGATGCGCGGGGCATCAAGGCTGCGGGTGTAAAAGTGGGGAGTCCTGGCCTGCCTGTACCAGGGTCCCCTAAAGCGTTGTCAGGGTTATTGCAGGGCGCGTGCCAGTTTTAGATTTTTTGTCGAAAATGTCTTATGCAAATGCAAAGCCCCGGATTCCGGGGCTTTTTGTCTGTGGAGCAGGTTTGAGGGGCGGCTGCGGCTGGAACCCTTGAGCCAGAGCTGTGCGCGTTAATGGTGCAGCCGTGTTCAAAAACGCCCTCACCCCAGCCCTCTCCCGCAGGGAGAGGGCTGGGGTGAGGGGCTTTTGATCTGCCTTAAGCTTCGTCAGCATCCTCCTCGTCGCCGTCGATCTTCATGCCCAGTTCTTTGATCTTGCGGGTCAGGGTGTTGCGGCCCCAGCCCAGCAACACGGCGGCATCGCGACGGCGGCCCGCGGTGTGTTTGAGGGCAGTCTCGATCATGATGCGTTCAAATGTTGGCACCGCACTGTCCAGCAGGTTGGATTGACCACGGGCTAACGCTTGATCGGCCCACTGACGCAGTGCGTGTTCCCAGTTGGTCACGGGAGATGCGTCTTGCTGGAGGTTGAGCAATTCGGGCGGCAAATCGCTGATATGCACTTCGCGCCCGGATGCCATCACGGTGATCCAGCGGCAGGTGTTTTCGAGTTGGCGCACGTTGCCCGGCCACGGCAGGTTTTTCAGGTATTGCTCGGTCTCGGTCTTCAGCAGTTTTGGCTCCACCGACAGCTCTTGCGCCGCGCTGCTGAGAAAGTGGCGGGCCAGCGTCGGGATGTCTTCGCGTCGATCCGACAGGCGCGGTATATGGATGCGGATCACGTTCAGGCGGTGAAACAAGTCTTCACGAAACTTGCCTGCCTGCACCAGTGTTTCGAGATTCTGATGCGTGGCCGCAATGATGCGCACGTCGACCTTGACCGGAGTGTGCCCGCCCACGCGATAGAACTCGCCATCAGCCAGAACCCGCAGCAGTCGGGTTTGTGTGTCGGCAGGCATGTCGCCGATTTCATCCAGAAACAAGGTCCCGCCGTCAGCCTGCTCAAAGCGCCCGCGGCGTAAGTTGGCAGCACCGGTAAACGCGCCTTTCTCGTGGCCGAACAGCTCGGACTCCATCAGGTCTTTAGGAATGGCCGCCATATTCAACGCAATAAACGGCGAGGCAGCACGCGGGCTGTGGCGATGCAGCGCATGGGCAACCAGCTCTTTACCGGTGCCCGACTCGCCGTTGATCAGTACGGTGATGTTGGAATGGCTCAAGCGGCCAATGGCGCGAAACACTTCTTGCATCGCGGGGGCTTCGCCAATGATCTCCGGGGTGCGTGCCAGCGTGGGCGCCACGGCTAAGCCTTGTTGCTCTTGGGCGTGCTGGTTGGCGCGCTTGACCAGCGACACGGCTTCATCAACGTCAAATGGCTTGGGCAAGTATTCAAATGCGCCGCCCTGATAGGACGCCACGGCGCTGTCCAGATCGGAGTGTGCCGTCATGATGATCACCGGCAAGCGCGGGTGCTGTTCGCGGATCTTGGCCAGCAAGTCCAGGCCGCTGGCACCGGGCATGCGGATGTCGGAAATGATCACGTCGGGTTGCTGGCGAGCCAGACGACTCATCACCCCATCGGCGCTGTCGAAGCTTTGTGTGGTCATGCCTTCCTGCTGCAAGGCTTTTTCCAGGACCCAGCGGATTGAACGGTCGTCGTCGACGATCCACACGGTTTCACTTCGGCTCATGTCGATGCGGCTCCTTGTTCCAGTGGCAGAAAGATCGAAAAGAGCGTGTGGCCAGGGTGGCTTTCACACTCGATCAACCCCTGGTGCTGACTGATGATGTTCTGGGTGATGGCCAGGCCCAGCCCGGTACCGTCGGGGCGGCCGCTGACCATAGGGAAGAAGAGGGTGTCTTGCAGCTCGGCCGGGATGCCCGGCCCGTTGTCGATGATTTCGATTTTGGTCACCAGGCGATGGCGGATGTGGCCAATGGTGAACTGACGCATGGCCCGCGTGCGCAGGCTGATGCGCCCCAGCCGCAGTTCGTTTTGGCTGCCAATGGCCTGCATCGCATTGCGCACGATATTGAGCACAGCCTGAATCATCTGTTCGCGGTCGATCAGCAGGTCGGGCAGGCTGGGATCGTAATCGCGCACCAGGGTGATGCCGCCCTGTGTCTCGGCTTCGACCAGATTGCACACGCGCTCCAGCACTTCATGCACGTTGGTCATGGCCAGCGAAGGCAATTTGTTGGATCCCAGCATGCGGTCCACCAGGTTACGCAGGCGGTCAGCCTCTTCGATGATGACGTTGGTGTAGTCGCGCAAGCCTTCGTCGGGCAGTTGACGGGCCAAGAGTTGGGCCGCGCCACGAATGCCGCCCAAGGGGTTCTTGATTTCGTGAGCCAGGCCGCGCACCAGCATTTTGCTGGTCTCTTGCTTGGACAGCTGGGCTTCTTCTTTAGTGATGCGCAGCAGGCGATCGCGGGGGTGTACTTCGAGCAGCAGCAAGGTCGTGCCGGCACTCAAGATCGGTGTCACGGCGTAATCCACGGTCAAGGTTTGCCCCGTGAGCGAGGTCAGCATGGCTTCACGCTTGGTGAAAGGGTGCGCTTGCTCAACGGCTTGACGTAATGAATGCAGGGCTTCAGTGGACTCGGTAAACAATTCGCTGATGAATTGCCCGTGGCTGCGTTGACCGCTGATGGCCAATAGCATCTCTGCCGCCGGGTTCATGTACTCAAGGCGCAAGTCGGCATTGAGCAACAGGGTTGCGGTGGTCAGATTGTCGAGTAGCAGTCGGTGCAAGGCATCACTGATGATCATGGGCCGATCCCGGATTACGTGCGTGGGTTACACGCTGAGACAAGGAAAATGCAAAAACCAAACCAAGGCTCTGAAAAGAAGCGCTAATCGCCTGAAATAAGACGTTACAGCTCATCAACAGGGTGTAGATGCTCACGGAGTGAGTCGTTTTGAACCAAATTGGGCTGGCGAGGTGGGCGGTGATGTTTCTATTGCACCAATATAGTGCAAATCAAGTGAAAGGTTTCAGTCTCGGCTGCATGTTCATGGGGCAGAAGGTCGTTAGCTTGATGTTGATCACTGTATGGCCGGGGGCGGCTTGCCCATCCGTGACGGCAACGGCCACATCCCGCTGTCGGCCAGTCATGTGTTGTTCACGTTTTGACATCAGCAGGGGCGGATGGCCGCGGAGGGTGAGATCAGTCGGGTTTCGAGAGGGGTAAGCCGGGAGCGCCTGCATAGAAAACAATCAGTTCCACGGGGCTGTTACCGCTCGTACCACGGTGTGGAATATTCACCAGTTCGGGCAGTACTTGTCCGGGTTTAAGCCGGGTTTGATGGCCGCTGCGGGTTTCAACCATTAACTCGCCGCTGAGCACATACGCCACGTTGGGCATGGGGTGGGTATGCCACTTGAGCGTGGTGTTGGCGGGAATGGTTATTTTCAGGACCGTGAGTTCTGGGGTTGTACCGGGGTAGGTCTCATAGGCTGTGCCATCCCAGGAGTGGCTGGTTTTGAGCAGTTGTTCGGTCTGGACTTCCTGGGGGCCATGCGTACAGCCCAGCAGGCTCGTACAGAGGGTGGCGAAGAATAAGGGCTTGATAAGGCGTGCTGGCAGCATGGGCGAGTCCTGAGGTGATTAAACGCGTATGAGGCGCTCAAACTACGCAGGGAGGCATGCAATGGCTGTCAGTCGAAGCAATATGGCGTGCGAGTAAAGGATGGGATGTGCGTAAGACCGCGGGCATAAAAAACCTCCCGAAGGAGGTTTTTTTACATCACGCGGCGATCACCGGGGTGACGGGATCAGCAGCTGTAGTACAGCTCGTATTCCAGAGGGTGCACGAAGGTGCGCACTTTGATTTCTTCTTCGCTTTTCAGGGCGATGTAAGCGTCGATGAAATCGTCGCTGAAAACGCCGCCTTTGGTCAGGAACGCACGACCTTTGTCCAGCTCTTCCAGGGCTTCTTTCAGGCTGCCACACACTTGCGGGATCTCTTTGGCCTCTTCAGGCGGCAGGTCGTACAAGTTTTTGTCAGCAGCGTCGCCCGGGTGGATCTTGTTCTGGATGCCGTCCAGGCCAGCCATCATCAGGGCTGCGAAGCACAGGTACGGGTTGGCAGCCGGGTCCGGGAAACGCGCTTCGATACGGCGAGCTTTAGGGCTGGACACGTAAGGGATGCGGATCGAGGCAGAGCGGTTGCGGGCCGAGTAGGCCAGCATGACCGGCGCTTCGAAACCTGGCACCAGACGCTTGTAGGAGTTGGTAGCCGGGTTGGTGAAGCCGTTCAGTGCTTTACCGTGCTTGATGATGCCGCCGATGAAGTAAAGGGCGGTGTCGGACAGGCCGGCATAACCTTCGCCTGCGAAGGTGTTTTTGCCATCTTTGGAGATGGACATGTGGACGTGCATACCCGAGCCGTTGTCGCCGTACAGAGGCTTGGGCATGAAGGTCGCGGTACGGCCGTAGGCGTCAGCCACGTTGTGTACGCAGTATTTGAGGGTCTGAACTTCGTCAGCCTTCTTCACCAGGGTGTTGAACTGCACGCCGATTTCGTTCTGGCCTGCGGTTGCCACTTCGTGGTGGTGAACTTCGATAACCAGACCCATTTCTTCCATGGCGTTGCACATGGAGGTACGGATTTCGTGGTCATGGTCGAACGGTGGCACCGGGAAGTAGCCGCCTTTGATGCCTGGACGGTGGCCACGGTTGCCGCCTTCTACGTCCTGGTCGGACATCCACGAACCTTGTTCGGAGTAGATCTTGAACATGGAACCGGAAATGTCGGACTTGAACTTCACTTCGTCGAAGATGAAGAACTCAGGCTCCGGGCCCACGAACACGGTGTCACCGATACCGGTGGACTTCAGGTATTCCTCGGCACGGTTGGCGATAGCGCGCGGGTCGCGGTCATAGCCTTGCATGGTCGAAGGCTCGATGATGTCGCACACCAGGATCAGCGTTGGCTGTTCGGTGAACGGGTCCAGAACGGCCGTGCTGTCGTCTGGCAGCAGGATCATGTCGGACGCTTCGATACCTTTCCAGCCCGCAATGGAGGAGCCGTCGAACATTTTGCCGTCGGTGAAGAAGTTTTCATCCAGCGCATCACGAGCCGGCATGGTCACGTGGTGTTGAGTACCTTTGGTGTCCGTGAAGCGCAGATCAATCCACTTGACGTCATGATCTTTGATGAGTTGAACCGACTTCGACATATGTCCTCCGGGGTGGCTTCGGGCGGGTAGTAGTGGTGCGCCCTTAGTAATGTGCTTGATGCCGGCGCGAATACTCTGCCAAGGCAACCTGCCTCACAAGGGAGCAAATTGCATGCCAGTGCCCCGAGTTGGGTGTAATGCGCCAAACTCAAGCCGGTAAGCGGTGCAGCCTACCGATTAGCGTCCGTTATCGCACTCAAATGAAGCGAAAAACCGTGGTTTTGCTCTATTTTGGTGCGCGCAAAACCGTTTGTACGATAACTGGTTAAACCTTGAGCAATTTCCGCTATAATCCGCGCCCCCCTTTTTTGGCAGGCTGCTCGCGCGCTGTTTTCATGAAACTAATCGTTAAAGTCTTCCCCGAAATCACTATCAAGAGCCGTCCGGTTCGGATGCGTTTTGTCCGTCAATTGGCTAAAAACATCCGTGCTGTGCTCCGCGATCTTGACCCGGCTGTGGTGGTGACGGGTGTGTGGGACAACATCGAGCTGCAAACGCGCGTGAGCGACCCCAAAGCCTTGAAAGAAATGACTGCGCGCCTGAGCTGCATGCCAGGCATTGCGCATTTTCTTCAGGTGGATGAGTACCCGTTGGGCGACTTCGACGACGTGGTAGAAAAGTGCAAATTGCACTTTGGCGAGTCGCTGGCCGGCAAGGTTTTTTCGGTGCGTTGCAAACGCGCTGGCAAGCACCCATTTACCTCGATGGAAATCGAGAAATACGTGGGCAGCAAGCTGCGTCGCGAGTGCGGTGCGGCCGGAATCTCGCTGAAAAACCCGGAAATCGAAGTCCGAATCGAAATTCGCGACCAACGGTTGTTTGTGATTCACAGCCAGCACGACAGTATTGGCGGCTTCCCGTTGGGTGCGCTTGAACAGACCCTGGTGCTGATGTCCGGTGGTTTCGACTCTACCGTGGCGGCTTACCAGGTCATGCGTCGCGGCTTGATGAGCCACTTCTGCTTCTTCAATCTGGGCGGGCGCGCCCATGAATTGGGCGTGATGGAAGTCGCGCACTATATATGGAAGAAGTACGGCAGCTCCCAGCGCGTGCTGTTTGTCAGTGTTCCGTTCGAAGAAGTTTTGGGCGAAATTCTCGGCAAAGTCGATAACAGTCATATGGGCGTCATTTTGAAGCGTATGATGTTGCGCGCTGCTACCCGTATTGCTGAGCGACTCGACATCGAGGTGTTGGTCACCGGAGAAGCGATTTCTCAGGTTTCGAGCCAGACACTGCCCAACTTGTCGCTGATCGACTCGGCTACAGACAAATTGGTGTTGCGTCCGCTGATCGTCAGCCACAAGCAAGACATCATTGATCAGGCGGTTGAAATCGGTACGGCCGATTTTGCCAAGCATATGCCTGAATATTGCGGGGTGATTTCGGTCAACCCCAAGACCCACGCCAAGCGCAACCGCGTGGAGTATGAAGAACAACAGTTTGATATGGCCGTGCTTGAGCGTGCGCTTGAGCGGGCCAAACTGGTGCCGATTGATCGGGTAATCGATGAATTGGGCCAGGACTTGCAAGTCGAAGAAGTCAGCGACGTGCTGGCGGGCCAGATCGTCATCGACATCCGTCACCCGGATGACCAGGAAGATCGACCGCTGGAACTGGCTGGCATCGAAGTACAAGCGTTGCCGTTCTATGCTTTGAACAGCCGCTTCAAGGAACTGGATGATACCCGTCAGTACCTGTTGTATTGCGACAAAGGCGTGATGAGTCGCCTGCATGCTCACCATTTGCTCAGTGAGGGACATGCCAATGTGCGCGTTTATCGACCGAGCTAAGAGCCCGGGGCTGTATGCCTGTGGCCTGCGTCACCGGCCCCCCGACGCCGCCGTCAAGCTGTAATGGTTTGCACGGACTCTACTGTTAATCGCTGCCTGGACTCAGTCAGCACACCGAATCCTCTGATCGAGATACACAAGTGATCGAAAATCTACGTAACATCGCCATCATTGCTCACGTTGACCACGGTAAAACCACCCTGGTAGACAAACTCTTGCGTCAATCCGGCACTCTGGAGCGCAACGAGCTCAACGACGAGCGCGTGATGGACTCCAACGACCAGGAAAAAGAGCGCGGCATTACCATTCTTGCCAAGAACACCGCGATCAACTGGAACGGCTACCACATCAACATCGTGGACACCCCGGGCCACGCCGACTTCGGCGGTGAAGTAGAACGCGTAATGTCGATGGTTGACTCCGTTCTGCTGCTGGTTGACGCTCAAGACGGCCCTATGCCGCAAACCCGTTTCGTGACCAAGAAGGCGTTCGAAGCCGGCCTGCGTCCAATCGTGGTAATCAACAAGGTTGACCGTCCAGGCGCGCGTCCGGACTGGGTTCTGGATCAGATCTTCGACCTGTTCGACAACCTGGGTGCTACCGAAGAACAGCTGGACTTCAAAGTGGTTTATGCCTCTGCCCTGAACGGTATTGCTGGTCTTGACCACACCGACATGGCTGAAGACATGACCCCGCTGTACCAGTCGATTGTCGACAACGTACCAGCACCGCAAGTTGACCGTGATGGTCCGTTCCAGATGCAAATCTCGGCACTGGACTACAACAGCTTCCTGGGCATTATCGGCGTTGGCCGTATCGCTCGTGGTCGCGTCAAGCCGAACACCCCGGTGGTTGCCATCGACGCTGACGGCAAGCGCCGCAACGGTCGTATCCTGAAGCTGATGGGTCACCACGGTCTGCACCGTGTAGACGTTGAAGAAGCTTCGGCAGGCGACATCGTGTGCATCAGCGGTATGGATTCGCTGTTCATCTCCGACACCCTGTGTGATCCGCTGAACGTTGAAGCGATGAAGCCGTTGACCGTTGACGAGCCAACCGTTTCCATGACCTTCCAGGTAAACGACTCGCCTTTCTGCGGTAAAGAAGGCAAGTTCGTGACGTCCCGTAACATCAAGGAACGTCTGGACAAAGAGCTGCTGTACAACGTTGCACTGCGCGTTGAAGAAGGCGACTCGGCTGACAAATTCAAAGTATCGGGCCGTGGCGAGCTGCACTTGTCCGTACTGATCGAAACCATGCGTCGTGAAGGCTTCGAAATGGGCGTTGGTCGTCCAGAAGTGATCATCCGCCTGGTTGACGGCGTTAAGCACGAACCGTTCGAAAACGTCACCATCGACCTGCCTGAAGAATCTCAGGGCAAGGTGATGGAAGAGATGGGTCTGCGTAAAGGCGACCTGACCAACATGGTGCCGGATGGCAAAGGCCGTGTGCGTCTGGAATACAACATCCCTGCTCGTGGTCTGATCGGTTTCCGTAACCAGTTCCTGACCCTGACCAACGGTGCTGGCATCCTGACCTCGATCTTCGATCGCTACGACACCATGAAGTCGGGCCACATGTCCGGCCGTCAGAACGGTGTTCTGGTATCGGTTGAAACGGGCAAGGCGCTGACCTACTCCCTGGAAACTCTCCAGGCGCGTGGCAAGCTGTTCGTTGAGCACGGTCAAGAGATCTACAACGGTCAGATCGTTGGTCTGAACAGCCGTGACACCGACATGGGCGTTAACCCTACCAAGGGCAAGAAGCTCGACAACATGCGTGCTTCGGGTAAAGACGAAACCATCGCTCTGGTTCCACCTGTTCGCTTCACTCTGGAACAGGCTCTGGAATTCATCCAGGACGACGAGCTGTGTGAAGTGACGCCTAAGTCCATCCGTCTTCGTAAGAAGATCCTGGACGAAGGCGAGCGCACCCGCGCTGCTAAAAAAGCCAAAAACTAAGTCACTTAGTTAGCGGTTACAAAAACGCCCCCGACCTTGCGGTCGGGGGCGTTTTTTTATGTCCGGGATTTGTGTTTGCAGCAGGCAGACCCTCACCCCAGCCCTCTCCCGAGGGAGCCGATGCGTGGTGTTTCAAGTAGTTGAGGTTGTCAGTGATTGCGCAAGCAGCTCGGTAGAACCACCTGTCTCTCTGGGTGAGGGCGTTATTTCAGGTTGTCAGTGATTGTGCATACAGCTCGGTAGAGCGCCCTCTCCCTATGGGAGAGGGTTGGGGTGAGGGTCTGTACTGAATCAAAAATCCATTAATTTAACGCTGCTGTTTTTGCGCTCGACAGCCTTTGGAATATACGCGCAGTACCCCGGACGCGGACCGATGCGCGGGTGGTTGCGGCACGTGTCCGGGCGCTTGTCGTAGATGGTGCACATGCGCGACTTGCGGTCCAGGTACAGGCAATCGTTGTTGCTCATGCGCTGCAACGTGAAAATGCCCGACTTCTGGTTGAAACGTTCCACAATCCCTTCTTTTTGCAGGCGCTTGGCGATGTTCTTCGGTGGATCGCCGAGTTCGAACTCATCAACCAGACCGATGCGGATCAAGTCTTTGACCTTGACCTCAACCGGCAGGGTGCAGCAGCTGGAAATGCAGGAGCCGCACATGGGCGCGGTGTACTTGGCCCACGTATCGAGACGGTCGATTTCCGCGGCGGCGATCAGGTTGGACTTCATCAGGCTTATATTCCAGCGTGTAACAGGGCGCGCGATCATACCGGGGTTGATGAATATTTGAACAACCATTTGCCGGTTTTTTGCTCGCCAGGGGGTTCTGCCTCTTTTCAGGGCGTGTTTGCGCGCTGCGGGCGCCATAAAAACCTGCAAAAACCTCGAACCTGAGCCGCCGCCTTTTGTCAGAACGTCTAGGCTGACTCCATTCGTTCTCCAAATCGCTCCATCTCGCTTGAGGTTGTATCGATGTCCCAGGAACCGCTTGTTTGTGATGCACAAGTGGCGGCATTTCGTGCTGCTGTACTGGCTAAACTGACGTACGCGGTGGGTAAGGACCCTGAACACGCGTTTGACCACGACTGGTTTGAAGCCATTGCGCTGGCCGCCCGCGACCACATGGTCGAGCACTGGATGGACCACACGCGGCAGATTTATCGCAAGGGTCAGAAGCGGGTGTACTACCTGTCTCTGGAGTTTTTGATCGGTCGGTTGCTCTACGACAGCCTGAGCAACCTCGGGCTGCTGGACATCGCCCGTGAAGCGTTGACCGAGCTGGGTGTCGACCTTGAGCAGATCCGCCTGCTTGAACCCGACGCTGCGCTGGGCAATGGCGGGCTGGGGCGTTTGGCGGCGTGTTTCATGGAAAGCATGGCAACCTTGGGCGTCGCGGCCCACGGTTATGGCATCCGTTATGAACACGGGCTGTTCCGCCAAAGCATTGTCGATGGCTGGCAGCAGGAGCAAACCGAGAACTGGCTGGATTTCGGCAACCCGTGGGAGTTCGAGCGCGCCGAAGTGGTCTACCCCATCGGTTTTGGCGGGGCGGTCGAAACCAAAATCGACGAGCAAGGGCACTCGCGGCAAATCTGGTGGCCCGGCGAAACCGTACGCGCCATTGCCTATGACACCCCCGTTGTGGGATGGCGCGGTTCCAGTGTGAACACCTTGCGGTTGTGGCGGGCGAGGGCGGTGCATGAATTGCACCTCGAACGCTTCAACGCTGGCGATCATTTGGGCGCGGTGGCCGAAGTGGTGCGCGCCGAAAGCATTTCGCGGGTTCTGTACCCGGCCGACAGCACTGAGGCGGGCCAGGAGTTGCGCCTGCGTCAGGAATACTTCTTTGTGGCAGCCTCTTTAAAAGACTTGATCCGCCGCCACCTCGATCAAGGCTTCACGTTGCTCAGCCTGGGTGAGCATGTCGCCATCCAGCTCAACGACACTCACCCCTCCATCGCCGTGGCCGAGCTGATGCGTATTCTGGTCGACGAGCACGACATGGAGTGGAGCGTGGCCTGGGATGTCACGGTGCAAACCCTGGCGTACACCAATCACACCTTGTTGCCAGAGGCGCTGGAAACCTGGCCGGTAGGACTGATGGAGCGTTTGCTGCCGCGCCACATGCAAATCATCTACCTGATCAACGGGTTGCACATTGATTCGCTGCGCGAGAAGGACGTGCATGATTTTGATGTGCTGCGCGCCGTGTCTTTGATCGAAGAAGACAACGGCCGTCGCGTACGCATGGGCAACCTGGCGTTCCTGGGCTGCCACAGCGTCAACGGCGTGTCGGGGCTGCACACGCAACTGATGCGCAGTACTGTGTTCTCTGAAATGCACAAGCTGTACCCCGATCGCATCAACAACAAAACCAACGGCGTCACCTTTCGCCGCTGGCTGTATCAGTCCAACCCGCCACTGACGGCGATGCTGGTTGAGGCCCTGGGCCCGCAGATTCAGGACGATCCGGAGCACAACCTGATTGAACTGGAGCCATTTGCCGAGCGCGCCGACTTTCGCCAGCAGTTCGCAGAGCAACGGCTGCAAAGCAAATGCACCCTGGCCGCTTTGATTTACGAGCGCCTCGCCATCGTGGTCAACCCTGAGGCCATGTTCGACGTGCAGGTCAAGCGCATCCATGAGTACAAGCGCCAATTGCTCAATTTGCTGCACACCGTGGCGCTGTATCAGGCGATTCGGGCCGAGCCGGGCAACCGCTGGGTGCCACGGGTGAAAATTTTCGCGGGCAAGGCCGCGGCCAGTTATCAACAGGCCAAATTGATCATCAAACTGACCAACGACATCGCCCGCACAGTGAACAACGACCCCACCGTGCGCGGGTTGCTCAAAGTGGTATTTATCCCCAACTACAACGTCAGTCTGGCCGAAAACATCATCCCGGCGGCCGACTTGTCTGAGCAAATCTCCACCGCCGGTTATGAAGCGTCCGGCACCAGCAACATGAAGTTCGGGCTTAACGGTGCGTTGACCATCGGCACGATGGATGGCGCAAACGTTGAAATGTGCGAGCGGGTAGGGGCCGAAAACATGTTTATTTTCGGCCTTAGCGCGCAGCAAGTCGAAGCACGCAAGCGCAATGGCGAATTTAACGCCAGTGCTGAAATTGCGGCGTCGCACCGCCTCAATGATGTGTTACAGGCCATACGAGGTGGCGTGTTTTCCTACGATGACCCGGCGCGCTACACCGGTCTGATTGACTCGCTGATTGATTACGACCGTTTTTTGGTGTGCGCAGACTTCGATGCCTATTGGGAGGCGCAAATGCGCGTCGAACAGCTGTGGCACGACAAAGACGCGTGGTGGCGTACCGCAGTGCTCAACACGGCGCGCATGGGCTGGTTCTCCTCAGACCGCACCATTCGTGAATACGCCACAGACATTTGGAAGGCGCTATAACCGCCCTGTAGCAGCCGCCGCAGGCGTAGCCGTTGTATAAAAGCGCTTTGTATTTGTCTGGCTAAACGCAGGCGCTGAATTTACGATCGCTTCGCAATCGGACGCGGCGCCCGCTGCTACGGGGCGCCAGCGCCCGTTTTTACGCCTCAACTGAACCCGCCCGGCCGGTTATCAGTCTGATTAGAAGATTTGCACGGCAACACGCGTTAAACTGCGCGGGTTTTTTGCCCCCTCCCCCTTGTTCGGAGCCTTACATGTCCCGCGTTACCCTGAGTCGCTATTTGATCGAGCAGACCCGCAGCAACAACACGCCTGCTGATTTGCGTTTCCTCATCGAAGTGGTGGCGCGTGCTTGTAAAGAGATCAACCACGCCGTGTCCAAAGGCGCCCTGGGTGGTGTTCTGGGCAGCATGGGCACCGAAAACGTGCAAGGTGAGGTGCAGAAAAAACTCGACGTGATTTCCAACGAAATCCTGCTCGAAGCCAACGAATGGGGCGGTCACCTGGCCGGCATGGCGTCCGAAGAAATGGACAACGCCTACCAGATCCCTGGCAAATACCCTAAAGGCGCGTACCTGTTGGTATTCGACCCGCTGGACGGCTCGTCCAACATCGACATCAACGCGCCGGTCGGCACGATTTTCTCCGTGTTGCGTTGCCCGGAAGGCCACCTGGCTGAAAACGGCGACCTGGGCGAGAAAGCCTTCCTGCAACCGGGCGCCACCCAAGTGGCTGCCGGTTATGCCATCTATGGCCCTCAGACCATGCTGGTACTGACCTTGGGCGATGGCGTTAAAGGTTTCACGCTGGACCGCGAAATGGGCAGCTTCGTGCTGACCCACGAAAACATCACCATTCCTGAAAGCACGCAGGAATTCGCCATCAACATGTCCAACCAGCGTCACTGGGAAGCCCCGGTACAGCGCTACGTCAGCGAGCTGCTGGCCGGTGAAGACGGCCCGCTGAAAAAGAACTACAACATGCGCTGGGTGGCCGCGATGGTCGCTGACGTGCACCGCATCCTGACCCGTGGCGGTCTGTTCATGTACCCGCGCGACAGCCGCGAGCCGTCCAAGCCGGGCAAATTGCGTTTGATGTACGAAGCCAACCCGATGTCGTTCCTGGTTGAACAGGCCGGCGGCGCTTCAACTGACGGCCACCAGCGCATTCTCGACATTCAGCCTGAAGGCCTGCACCAGCGTGTAGCGGTGTTCCTGGGGTCGAAAGAAGAAGTGGCACGCATCACCGCTTACCACAAAGCGTAAGCCCTGCTTCAAACGCGCCGTCGCTGGCGCCGGCTGCGAAGGGGGCCAAGGCCCCCTTTTCTCAAATGCCTCCGCTATTCTCCTCGCAGCCTTTGGCAGCGTCAGGGGGCCACCATCCCCTCGTCGTATCTGCATTCAACAAATCTCCCCCTCCCTTCGGGAACCCCGTCACGCTTTTCTCTTCTAAGCTCTCATTGAGGCAGCGATGCCGACTTTCCCGTTCAGGAGCTTGTCCATGAAGTTGCGTTCTTTGGCGTTGTTGTCGTTTTGTGTGTTGCTGGCAGCTTGCAGCAAGGTCAACCAGGAAAACTATTCAAAACTTTCGGCGGGCATGCCCAAGGCCGAGGTTGAAAAGTTGCTGGGCAGCCCGACCGATTGCTCTGGCGCGCTGGGCATGTCGAGCTGCACGTGGGGCGATAAAAACAGCTTTATCAGCGTGCAATATGCCGGTGACAAAGTGTTGATGTTCTCGGGCCAGGGCTTGAAATAAGCCATCGCAGGAGCGTTCACCATGAAACGTCTTTTAGCGTGTCTAGGCGCTTCGCTGGTGTTGGCCGGTTGCGCCAGCTCTGGCAATGACACACTGGCGCCCAAAACGGTCGACAACGTTGATCTCAAGCGTTACCAGGGCACCTGGTACGAGCAGGCACGGTTGCCGATGTTCTTCCAGCGCAACTGTGTGCAATCACAAGCGCATTACACCCTCAAGCCCGATGGCAACGTGGCAGTGTTGAACCGTTGCCTCACGGCAGAGGGCAAGTGGGAGGAGGCCAAAGGCACAGCGACGCCACAAGTACCGGGCAAGACCGACAAGTTGTGGGTTGAGTTTGATAACTGGGTGTCGACGCTATTGCCGGGCGTGACCAAGGGCGATTACTGGGTGTTGTACCTGGGCGATAACTACAGCACGGCGCTGGTGGGCAATCCCGATCGCCGCTACCTGTGGCTGTTGTCGCGCAAGCCGACCATTGACCAGCAAACCCGCGACGAACTGCTCAGCAAGGCTCAGCAGCAGGGCTATGACACAACGCGCTTGATCTGGCGGGGGCAGGAGTAAAACCCTAGTCGCTACCAGCGGCACCCATGTAGCAGGTGCCGCAGGCTACGTCCGGCGGCGCAGCCGTCGTAAGTCGATGTAGGTGTTTTACCGGCCATACCGCGTTTTAAGGCATGGCGACGGCTTCGCCCTCGGACGTCGCCGTCGCCAACTTTGGCATGCTCAAAAACCCGACGTTGCAGCCTTAACCGCGCAGCAAGGTCTTCCAGGCGCGGTTCTGGTAGACCGCGATGGCTTGGTGCTTACGGGCATCGAGCAAGGCATCGTTGGCCTCAGCGTCTTCTGTGATGGGTTGATTGGCCAAGTCTTGCAACTTGTTCATCTCACCGTACAGACGGTCAACTTCGGCGATGTCCAACACCCCACGCGCCAGACGCAGCCATGCCTGAATTCGCTCGATGCGTGGCAGTTGCTCGGCCAAGTCTTCCGGCTGCTGTTGGTAGCGGTTCAGACGCAATGCGATGGCTTCATCCGACAGCAAGCGCGGCAACCAGCTGCTCAGTTGTGCAGCACCCTGACGATTGCCACGGGTGGTGCCACGGTCCACGGTCCAGCTGCGGTCCATCAACCAGCGCGACGTGTTGAGCGAGAACTGGCCCCAGCGCGGGTCTTCGAGTTCTTCAAGGAACTGCTCCGGTGCGGCTTTGCGCACGTCTTCGTCGTCCTGACCGATTTGCACCAGTGGGCGCCAGTCTTCCAGCAGTGCGTCGAGGGAGGCGCGCAACGCGTTGGTGGATTGGCGTGGCGCGGCTTGGCCGAGGCTGCTGACCAGGGCGCGCAGGTCGATCAACTGTTGCACCCAATCTTGCAGCAGACGCCAGTGGCCATTGAAACGGTATTGCTCGGCCAGACGCTGGCTGCTGGCCAGCAAGTGCCAGGCCAGGGCGGCAAAGGCGTCGTCCAGTGGCGTTTCGGGTGTCAGCTCAGGGGCTGGCAGGTTGACTGAGTAGCTGTTGGCATCGAACAGGCGATAGCCGCGCTCAGCCTTGCTGATGTCACACGGCATCAACGCCAGTTTTTCAGCCAGCTCGGCGGCCAGTTCCAGCAGGGCAGCTGGCTCGCCTTCGCGCAGTTCGAGTTCCAGTTCGCAGATTTCTTCTTTGTGCTTGCCAGCAATCACATGGCCCAAGTCCAGTGCGGCTTCGATCACCACTTTGGCTTTGCCGCGGCCCCACGAGATTTCAGCGCGCTCGCGCACGAAATCAGTGGTGAAAATCGGTTTAAGGGTCTTTTTGTCCAGCTCGGCCAACGCTTCGGGCCAGCATTCGCCGTCGAGCTTTTTGACGTCGAGTTTGGCTTTGGGCAAGTGCCAGTCGTATTCATTGCGCACCGACAGCCCGGCAACGCTTTCGCCGCGGGTCTTGAGGGTTTGAATGACGTCTTCGCCATCACGGCGCAGGCGCAGGGCAACCTTGGCCTTGGCCAGGTCGCGCTCTGGGGTGTCGAAGTACTGATTGAGCAACTCACGGCTTTCCCAGCCACTTTTGTTGCGCTTTTTCAGCAAGGGGTGCTCGCGCAAGGCGGCGAGGGTTTCGCGGCTGACGCGGAGTTTGATTTCGGTTTCTTTTTGCATGGCCGGAAAATCCAGGAACGGTGCGCAGCCGGGGAAAGGTGTGGCTGCCAAGGCCGTGCAGTGTACAGGACTCGCCGCCCGGGTGCCCCGCATGGGTTTATTCTGCAAAGCAGATGGCTCTATGATGGGCCTCGTCCCGCCAACAGGAAGTCAGCGCATGCCTATACCTTCCATGAAAGAGCAATTTGCGGCCTTGATCAGCACGCCGTCCGTCAGTTGCACCCAGGCTCATCTGGATCAGAGCAATCGCCCGGTCATCGATTTACTGGCGGCATGGCTGGGCGATTTGGGGTTCAAGTGCGACATCCAGCCAGTCAGCCCCGGCAAATTTAACCTGCTCGCCAGTTATGGAAGCGGCCCCGGCGGTCTGGTGCTGGCGGGTCACAGCGACACGGTGCCATACGATGACGCCCTGTGGCAGACCGATCCCCTCAAGCTCACCGAAGTCGATAACCGCTGGGTTGGCTTGGGCAGTTGCGACATGAAAGGCTTCTTTGCGCTGATTATCGAAGCCGTGCGTCCGTTGCTCGACCAGCCGTTCAAGCAGCCTTTGCTGATTTTGGCCACTTGCGACGAAGAAACCTCGATGGCCGGCGCCCGCGCACTGGCCGAAGCGGGGCGGCCACTGGGCCGGGCGGCGGTGATTGGCGAGCCGACGGGGCTCAAGCCGATCCGCCTGCACAAAGGCGTGATGATGGAGCGCATCGACATTTTGGGGCGCAGCGGCCACTCCTCCGACCCCAGCCTGGGCCACAGCGCACTGGACGCCATGCACGATGCAATCACCGAGCTTAAAAGTCTGCGCCAGCAATGGCTGCACGAATACCGCAACCCGCAGTTCAGCGTGCCGCAACCGACCCTCAACTTTGGCTGTATTCACGGCGGCGACAACCCCAACCGTATTTGCGGCCAGTGCTCGCTGGAGTTCGACCTGCGACCTTTGCCGGGGATGGACCCGCAGAGCCTGCGTGCGATTATCCGCAGCAAGCTTGACCCTTTGGCCGACCGGCATCAGGTGAGCATTGACTTCGCGCCGATTGCGGCGGGTGTTGCGCCGTTCGAGCAAGACGCAGACTGCGAACTGGTGCGGGTGGCCGAGCGCCTTACCGGGCATCGCGCGCAAGCGGTAGCGTTTGGCACCGAAGCGCCTTATCTTCAGCGCCTTGGCTGTGAAACCATCGTGCTGGGCCCCGGTGACATCACCTGCGCGCATCAGCCGGGTGAACACCTTGAAATGTCACGTTTGCAGCCGACCGTGCGTCTACTGAGTCAGTTGATCAAACACTATTGCCTGACCCCGGCGCAGTAAATCGCCGCAGGCCCAACCCGTACACAAGGAGAGCACGCGTGTCGCCACTGTTTCGACGATAACTACCAGCCCGTTGTGCGTTTGCTGTTCAGCCCTTTTTAGGCGACTCACTTTTCTACAGGCTTCGGTTATGCCCGATTACGTTAACTGGCTACGTCACGCGTCCCCTTACATCAATGCCCACCGCGATTGCACCTTTGTCGTCATGCTGCCTGGCGATGGCGTTGAACACCCCAATTTCGGCAACATCGTCCACGACCTGGTGCTGCTGCACAGCCTGGGCGTGCGGCTGGTGCTGGTTCACGGCTCGCGCCCGCAAATCGAACACCGCCTGCAAGCCCGCGGCCTGACACCGCATTACCACGAAGGCATGCGCATTACGGATGCGCCGACGCTGGAATGTGTGATCGACGCCGTAGGCCATTTACGCATTGCCATCGAAGCGCGCCTGTCGATGGACATGGCCTCCTCGCCGATGCAAGGCTCGCGGCTGCGGGTGGCCAGTGGCAACTTGGTGACCGCGCGCCCGATTGGCGTGCTTGACGGCGTGGACTATCACCACACCGGCGAAGTGCGGCGGGTGGACCGCAAGGGCATTAATCGCCTGCTCGACGAGCGCTCAATCGTACTGCTGTCACCCCTGGGGTATTCGCCGACCGGCGAGATTTTCAATTTAGCCTGCGAAGACGTGGCCACGCGCGCGGCCATCGATTTGAGTGCGGACAAATTGCTGTTGTTCGGCGCCGAACCGGGCTTGCTCGACGAAGACGGTCACCTGGTGCGTGAGCTGCGCCCGCAACAAGTGCCTGCACACATGCTGCGCCTGGGCAGCGATTACCAGGCCGAACTGCTGGAAGCCGCCGCGGAAGCCTGCCGTGGCGGGGTAGCCCGCAGCCACATCGTCAGCTACGCCGAAGACGGCGCATTGCTGACCGAACTGTTCACCCGCAACGGTGGTGGCACGCTGGTTGCGCAGGAGCAATTCGAAAAGATCCGCGAAGCGGCGATTGAAGACGTCGGTGGCTTGCTCGACCTGATCAGCCCGCTGGAAGAGCAGGGGATTCTGGTGCGTCGTTCGCGCGAAGTGCTGGAGCGTGAGATTGAGCAGTTCAGCGTGGTTGAGCGCGAAGGCATGATCATCGCCTGCGCGGCGCTGTATCAGATTGCCGACTCGGATGCGGGCGAACTGGCGTGCCTGGCGGTGAACCCGGAATACCGACATGGTCGCCGGGGGGATGAACTGCTTGAGCGCATCGAACAACGGGCGCGGGCACAGGGCCTCAAAACCCTGTTCGTATTAACCACGCGCACGGCCCACTGGTTTCGCGAACGTGGTTTCGAGCCGAGCAGCGTCGAGCGTTTACCGGCGGCGCGAGCATCGCTCTATAACTTCCAGCGCAACTCCAAGATCTTTGAAAAGGCGCTGTAAAGCGCCGGATCGACGCAAGCCTTCGGCGGCTACAGAGCGTCCCGGATGGAACCCCTGTGGCCGCCACGCCGGCTTAGTTACTGATCGCCAAAATACTGGCTTGGTAGGAAGCCACGAATAGGTCGAAATCGCCTTCTTCAGTCTGCTCAATTTCAGTTTGCTCGAGCAGTGATGTGCGGACTTTTTCTTCGAATGCCGCCTGGTCTTCAGGGCTCAGTGCTTCACTGCGGAAATACTCGGCGTGAGTCTGGCTTTGGCGCATGGAGAATTGGGCAAAGCTTTCTTTGCGCTCAACCATGCTGGCCAATACTTTGGCCGACGGGGTCAGGGACACGTCTTTGATTTTGGCCAATTGCTCGTCCAGAGCTTTGCTGTGCGCATCGCCACCATGACGTTGATCCAGCAACGCGGCCAATGGCGCGATCTGCTCCAGCAATTCACCAGCCCATGCCTTCATGTCGACCGCCTCGCCGTCGCGCTGCAGTTGCAGGCCCGGGCGGCGACCTTCTTTGACCACACTCATGAAGTTGGACGTGCAACTGCTGCATTCCTGGCTGTTGAACTGCGGGCTTTCTTGCAGCGCGCAGTACAGCAAGAAGGCGTCCAGAAAGCGTGCCTCGGGCAGATCAATGCCTACCGGCAGGAACGGGTTGATGTCCAGCAATCGCACTTCAACGTATTGAACACCACGGGCTACCAGCGCTTGAATCGGGCGCTCGCCGCTGTAGGTCACGCGTTTTGGGCGGATGTTGGAGTAGTACTCGTTTTCAATTTGCAGGATGTTGGTGTTCAGCTGCACCCACTCGCCATCCTGATGCGTGCCGATTTCGACGTACGGTGCGTAGGGCGTGGCCACAGCTTTACGCAGGCTGTCGGTGTAGCTGTTGAGATCGTTGTAGCAGGGCGTCAGGCCCGCTTGGGCATTGCTCTGGTAACCCAGGTCGCTCATGCGCAGGCTGGTGGCATAGGGCAGGTAAAGCGTGTCGGCATCCAGTTGTTCCAACTGGTGCGCACGGCCGCGCAAGAAGCCTGCGTCCAGCGCCGGTGACGCGCCGAACAGGTACATCAGCAACCAGTTGTAACGACGAAAGTTACGAATTAGCGCGATGTAAGCGCTGGACTGGTAATCGCGGTCGGTGCCCACAAAGCCATCAGCCTCTTTGAGCACCGGCCACAACGCCTCGGGCAGCGAGAAGTTGTAGTGAATCCCGGCAATGCATTGCATGGTTTTGCCGTAACGCAGGGCCAAGCCCTTGCGATAAACGTACTTGAGCTGTCCGATGTTGGAGGTGCCGTAGTAGGCAATCGGAATATCCGCTTCGGCCGGCAATGGGCACGGCATCGAAGGGCTCCACAGGAACTCGTTGCCGAGCTTGCTGTAGGCAAAGCGGTGAATCTTGTCGAGGCTGGCCAGCGTGTCTGCCGGGTCAGGCAGGGCGGGGGTGATGAACTCCAGCAGCGACTCGGAATAGTCGGTGGTGATTTGATCGTTGGTCAGGGCCGAACCCAGTTCTTCGGGGTGCGGCGTCTGTGCCAGGCGGGCATCGCCGGTGACGCGCAAGCATTCGCGCTCGATCCCGTGCAGACACTGCTCCAGCAGAGTGAGGTTAGCGCGCTCGCTGAGCAGAGCCAGGCGGCGGTTGAGAAGTTGGCTCAAGTTGGATTCCTTCACGCGTCAGTCGCCCCAATATGGGGGTGGTCAGGACGGTCTACAAGGGTGAAGTTGAAGCCGGCGTGGTCGCCTGGCTTTAAAAAGTAGTGCTCAGCCCCGTCCGTGTTTCGGCCCCAGGCGCTCCAGGCGCATTTCGGCACCGCGTATGCAGTGCCGAAATTAACTCAAATCGACCGGTAACCGCTACAGGACAGCGAATGTGCCTAGTGCTTTTGCGACCAGCTTGTCGCCTTGCAGCACGTCAGCTTCGACGACCAGCGTGCGACGACCGGGGTGGATGACCTTGGCGATACACAGCACTTCGCCGTCGGACACCGCCCGGATGTAGTTGATTTTGCACTCCAGGGTGACGCTTTGTTGGTCACCATGGGCGCTGGAGCAGGCCAGCCCCATGCTGATGTCGACCAGGCTGAATATCACCCCGCCATGCAGCTTGCCGCCACGATTGCGCAGGTGCGGTTCCAGACTCAGGGCGACATGCGCCAGCCCTTCATCCAGTTGCACCACGCGACAGCCGATCAGTTCACTGAAAGCGCTTTGGGTCAGCCCGGTCGGGATCTGCATCAGCGTTTCTTCAACGGCTTGGCGTTGGCGAACAGCGAGGCCATCGCGTTATTGGAAGGGGCTGCAGCCACGGTTTCTTTACGCGGCGCGGTATTTGGCTGACGCCCGGAGGAACCCGGACGTGCGCCGCGTGCGCCGTCGATTTTCTCGCCGGGGGTGTCGCTCATGCGCATCGACAGGCCCACGCGTTTGCGCGGGATGTCGATTTCCATCACTTTGACCTTGACCACGTCACCGGCTTTCACTGCTTCACGCGGGTCTTTGATGAACTTCTCGGACAGCGCCGAAATGTGCACCAAACCGTCCTGATGCACGCCGATGTCGACGAAGGCACCGAAGTTGGTCACGTTGGTGACCACGCCTTCCAGCATCATGCCCAGCTGCAAGTCCTTGAGGTCTTCGACGCCTTCCTGGAACTCGGCGGTCTTGAACTCAGGACGCGGATCGCGGCCCGGTTTTTCCAGCTCTTGCAGGATGTCGGTGACCGTTGGCAAACCAAAGGTTTCGTCAGTGAATTTTTTTGGATCAAGACGCTTGAGAAAGCCTGCGTCGCCGATCAGCGAGCGAATATCGCGTTCTGTGTCGGAGGCGATACGTTTGACCAGTGGATACGCTTCGGGGTGAACCGCCGAGCTGTCCAACGGGTTGTCACCGTTCATTACACGTAAGAAACCAGCAGCTTGTTCGAAAGTTTTTTCGCCCAGACGGCTGACTTTTTTCAGTGCTGCACGGGTTTTAAACGCGCCATTTTCATCGCGGTGATTCACGATGTTTTGTGCCAACGTGGCGTTTAAGCCGGAAATACGGGCCAGCAGGGCCACCGAAGCGGTGTTTACGTCCACGCCCACGGCGTTTACGCAGTCTTCGACCACAGCATCCAGGCCGCGCGCCAGCTTGAGCTGGGACACGTCGTGCTGGTATTGGCCTACGCCAATGGATTTCGGGTCGATTTTCACCAGTTCAGCCAGCGGGTCTTGCAGGCGACGAGCAATCGACACGGCGCCACGGATCGACACGTCCAGGTCCGGGAATTCCTTGGCGGCCAGCTCGGACGCCGAGTACACCGATGCGCCAGCCTCGGACACCATGACTTTGGTGACTTTCAGCGCCGGGTATTTTTTGATCAGGTCGATGATCAGTTTGTCGCTTTCGCGGCTGGCCGTGCCGTTACCGATGGCGATCAGTTCCACCGAATGCTTGGCGCACAGAGCCGCGAGGATCGAAATCGTCTGGTCCCACTTGTTGTGCGGCACATGCGGGTACACGGTGGCGTATTCCAGCAACTTGCCGGTGGCATCGACCACGGCAATTTTGCAACCGGTGCGCAGGCCCGGGTCCAGCCCCAGCGTGGCACGCGGGCCAGCCGGTGCGGCCAGGAGCAAATCGTGCAGGTTGTGCGCAAACACGTTGATGGCTTCGGTTTCGGCGCCGTCTCGCAGCTCACCCAGCAGGTCGGTTTCGAGGTGGGTGTAAAGCTTGACCTTCCACGTCCAGCGCACCACTTCGCTCAACCATTTGTCTGCCGGGCGGTTCTGGTTTTGCAGGCCGAAACGTTCGGCAATCATCATTTCGCCGGGGTGCATGCTGCCCGGCAGTTCTTCGCCGACTTTAAGCGAAGAGCTGAGAATGCCTTCGTTGCGACCGCGAAAAATCGCCAGCGCACGGTGCGACGGCATGCTTTTGAGCGGTTCGTCGTGTTCGAAATAATCGCGGAACTTGGCGCCTTCCTCTTCTTTGCCGGCAATGACGCGGGCACTGAGGGTGGCTTCTTGTTTGAGAAAGCTGCGCAGTTTGTCCAGCAGGGTGGCGTCTTCTGCGAAGCGCTCCATGAGGATGTATTTGGCGCCATCGAGGGCGGCCTTGACGTCTGCCACGCCTTTTTCGGCATCGATGAAACGGGCAGCTTCGGCCTCGGGGCTCAGGTCTGGATTATTGAACAGGCCGTCAGCCAATTCGCCTAGGCCCGCTTCCAGGGCGATTTGGCCCTTGGTGCGGCGTTTTTGCTTGTAGGGCAGGTACAAGTCTTCAAGGCGGGTTTTGGTGTCGGCCAGCTTGATGTCACGGGCCAGTTCTGGCGTCAACTTGCCTTGTTCTTCGATGCTGGCGAGGATGCTGATGCGCCGTTCGTCGAGTTCACGCAGGTAGCGCAGGCGTTCTTCCAGATGACGAAGTTGGGTGTCATCCAGGCTGCCGGTCACTTCTTTACGGTAACGGGAGATGAAGGGAACGGTGGAACCTTCATCCAGAAGAGCGACGGCCGCTTCGACCTGCTGCGGGCGCACGCCAAGTTCTTCGGCGATGCGGCTGTTGATGCTGTCCATAAAACCACCTGACAAATTGTGATGCAGGCTCGCAGGCCCGGGCTTGAAGGCTTGCGAGGCTGGTTGAGCGGCTCGTTAAACGCCGCTGCCTGGGCCAAAAGGGCAGCCTGTTGACCCGTGAAGTCAGCAAATTACGGCACGTATTGAAAAAATAAATTCGGCCGCAAACTTTGAAAATATGAGGTTGCCTGACACAAAAGGCGGCGCATTATAACCAGCGTTCCCGGATTCAGGGGACTGCAAGCTGCGCCCGCTATGATCTGTGTACTGGCTGTGAAGGAAAAATCTGCTAACAATGCACACGATGCGTATAACAACAGCTAAGCCATAATGCGCGCCGAGATCACAGGAGCATCTAATGAGCAGCACTGCACAAACTGCTGAAGGCGAAAAAATTCTCATCGTTGACGACGACCCGGGCCTAAGCAGCCTGCTCGAACGTTTTTTCACCAGTAAGGGCTATCGTGCCCGCGCGGTGCCGAACGTCGAGCAAATGGATCGCCTGTTGGCCCGTGAGGTGTTCAACCTTGTGGTACTGGACTTGATGCTGCCTGGCGAAGACGGCTTGTCTGCGTGTCGACGTTTGCGCGCTGCCGGCAATAGCGTCCCGATCATCATGCTGACTGCCAAGGGCGACGAACTGAGCCGTATCAAGGGCCTTGAATTGGGCTCTGACGATTATCTGGCCAAGCCGTTCAACCCGGATGAGCTGGTGGCGCGTGTCAAAGCCGTCTTGCGGCGTCAGGCAGCCCCTGTGCCGGGCGCCCCGGGCAGCGAAGACGAGAGCGTCACGTTCGGTGATTACGAGTTGTCGCTGGCCACCCGCGAACTCAAGCGTGGCGATGAAGTGCACATGCTCACCACCGGTGAGTTCGCGGTACTCAAAGCCTTGGTCATGCATGCCCGCGAACCGTTGACGCGCGACAAGCTGATGAACCTGGCCCGTGGCCGTGAGTGGGATGCGCTGGAGCGTTCAATCGACGTTCAAATTTCCCGTCTGCGCCGCATGATCGAGCCTGATCCTTCCAAGCCGCGCTATATCCAGACGGTCTGGGGCGTAGGTTATGTGTTCGTACCGGATGGTAAACCGACCAAGTGATGAACCATTTGTAGGAGCGGGCCACGCGGGTTATCAACACCTGAGTGGCTCGCAATCCCCTTTGTGCGAGTACCTGAACTCGCTCCTGCAAACTGCAAAAGCAGCAATCTATGAAAACCCCTCTCTGGTTTCCCCAAAGTTTTTTCTCTCGCACCCTCTGGCTGGTATTGATCGTTGTCTTGTTTTCCAAGGCTCTGACGCTGGTGTACCTGCTGATGAACGAAGACGTGTTGGTTGATCGTCAGTACAGCCACGGTGTTGCACTCACCTTGCGTGCCTATTGGGCGGCAGATGAAGAAGATCGCGACAAAATTGCCGATGCGGCCGGGCTGATCCGTGTAGTGGGCGGCGGTGTACCCGAGGGTGAACAACATTGGCCCTACAGTGGTGTTTATCAGCGTCAGATGCAGGCAGAGCTGGGAGCTGATACCGAGGTTCGCTTGCGTGTGCATTCTCCTCCGGCGCTGTGGGTACGAGCGCCGAGCCTGGGTGATGGCTGGCTGAAAGTCCCTTTGTATCCGCACCCGCTACGCGGGCAAAAAATATGGAGTGTGCTGGGCTGGTTTTTGGCCATTGGGTTGTTGTCCACAGCGTCGGCATGGATCTTCGTCAGTCAGCTCAATCAACCGCTCAAACGACTGGTTTACGCGGCCCGCCAGTTAGGTCAGGGGCGCAGTGTGCGCTTGCCGATCAGTGACACTCCCAGCGAAATGACCGAGGTGTACAGCGCCTTTAACCAAATGGCTGAAGACGTGGAGCAGGCAGGCCGCGAGCGTGAGCTGATGCTGGCAGGCGTGTCCCACGACCTGCGTACGCCGCTGACGCGTTTACGTTTGTCGCTGGAGCTGATGGGCAACCACAGCGACCTGACGGACGACATGGTGCGAGACATTGAAGACATGGACGCGATCCTTGATCAGTTCCTGGCTTTTATCCGCGATGGCCGTGACGAGCTGGTCGAAGAGGTGGACCTGTGTGAGCTGGTGCGCGAAGTGGTGGCGCCCTACAACCAGAACGAGGAGCGTGTGCGTCTTCGTTTGCAGCCGATTCAGCCGTTTCCGCTGCGTCGGGTATCAATGAAGCGCCTGCTCAACAACCTCATTGGCAATGCCCTGCACCATGCGGGTGAAGACGTTGAAGTGGCCGCCTATGTGTCGGGTGACGTCAGCGCGCCGTATGTGGTGCTGAGCGTGATGGACCGTGGTGCCGGTATTGATCCTTCAGAGCTTGAAGACATCTTCAATCCGTTTATCCGCGGGGATCGGGCACGAGGCGGTAAAGGGACGGGGCTGGGCTTGGCAATCGTGAAGCGAATTGCCTCCATGCACGGTGGCAATGTTGAGTTGCGTAACCGCTCGGGCGGCGGCCTTGAAGCCAGGGTTCGCCTGCCGTTGGGCCTGATGCTGCCGCGCGGAGCGGTGTAAAGATTGCGCATGGAGGCTGCAAGGTAGGCGCTGGCGAGGCGCGAGGCTGCGATCGGTCGCAAATCGGATCACGGCGGTGTTTGTGAAATACCGTGATCCGTGATCGTAGGGTTTACGACGGCTCTGGCGCCGATCACAGCCTCGCATTACTCGTCAGTGCCTACGGGCTTGTTTAGCCTTTGCCTTTGGTGCGCGTCATGTTCGGGCCGCTGTTCTTCTCCAGATGCTCGATGATGATTCCGGCCACGTTTTTACCCGTGGTCGTTTCGATGCCCTCAAGGCCCGGTGAGGAGTTGACCTCCAGCACCAGCGGGCCGTGGTTGGAACGCAAAATATCCACCCCCGCCACACTCAACCCCATGACCTTGGCCGCACGAATGGCGGTCATGCGTTCTTCCGGGGTGATTTTGATCAGGCTGGCGCTGCCACCCCGATGCAGGTTGGAGCGAAACTCCCCCGGCTTGGCCTGACGCTTCATCGCGGCAATCACCTTGTCACCCACCACGAAGCAGCGAATATCGGCGCCTCCGGCTTCCTTGATGTACTCCTGCACCATGATGTTTTGCTTGAGGCCCATGAAGGCCTCGATCACGGATTCTGCGGCCGTGGCGGTTTCACACAGCACCACCCCAATGCCTTGCGTGCCTTCCAGCACTTTGATCACCAGTGGCGCGCCATTGACCATTTCGATCAAGTCGGGAATGTCATCCGGGGAGTGCGCGAACCCGGTCACCGGCAAGCCCAGGCCGCGACGGGACAACAATTGCAGGGAGCGCAGCTTGTCCCGCGAACGGGCGATGGCGACGGATTCGTTAAGCGGGAACACCCCCATCATTTCGAACTGGCGCAGCACCGCGCAGCCGTAAAACGTCACCGAAGCGCCAATACGCGGGATAACTGCGTCGAAACCTTCCAGCGGCTTGCCGCGATAGTGGATCTGCGGCTTATGACTGGCGATGTTCATATAGGCGCGCAGGGTATCGATCACTACCATTTCATGGCCTCGTTCAGTCCCGGCTTCAACCAGACGACGAGTGGAATACAGACGCGGGTTACGCGACAGCACAGCGATCTTCATGCAACACCTGTGGTAAAGGTAGTAGTGACCGGGAATACCGGCTTGTCTTGAACGTATTTGAGCCCCGGATTGACGACCAGTTGGCCATCGATCAGTGCTTTGGAACCCAACAAAAGGCGATAACGCATGGACTTGCGGCAGGCCAGGGTGAACTCAACCTGCCAGACCCGATCCCCCAGCGCGAGGCTGGTGCGGATCACATACCGTACCTGGGTATGGCCGTTGGAGCTTTTAATGGTTTTTATCGCCACCAACGGGGCCTCGCAACGGCGGTGACGCAGTTGCACCCGCGTGCCCAGGTGGGCATTGAACCGCACCCACTCGACACCGTCGCGCTCAAACGGCTCGATTTCAGTGGCGTGCAGGCTGGAGGTACTGGCACCGGTGTCGATTTTGGCGCGCAAGCCCGCGACGCCCAAATCAGGGAGCGCCACCCACTCGCGAAGACCGACAACGGTCAGATGATCAAATGTCTTCAATATGAATAACCAGCGATTAACGTGACCAGGCCGCAGCAGGCGCTGGGGCCAATGCTTTCTATGCAGGGCTGGCGAACCCAAGAGCCTGCATCAGAAACTTTCTACACTCGCCCAGAACATCCCTTTTACCGACGCGTTTGATACTTTCGACAAGCACTCTAACGATCAATTTAGAACCCGCCATGACAAGCCCGCGAACATGTGCTGGTCGCGGGCATCATCACGGGTCGTTTAAACGCCGAATGTGCGGTATTCACGCAGAAACTGCTCCAAATGGCGACTGTTATCTCGCGTTCAAGTGTTTCATCCCTCGGCCTGTCGTGTGCGATGCCAGGTTCATCTATTTACCTGAAACGGTAGTACAGTTCTGACTCTGTCTATGTAGAGGAATTCCAATGGCGCACAAGCAAGAGGACGACGACAAGATCCGTCTGGATAAATGGCTATGGGCGGCGCGTTTTTACAAGACCCGTGCGTTGGCCAAGGCGGCGATTGAAAGCGGCAAGGTGCATTGCCGGGGTGAGCGCTGCAAGCCGAGCAAAGAGCCGCGAGTTGGCGATGAGCTGCAAATCCGTGTCGGCCTTGAAGAGCGTACCGTGCAAGTCAAGGCGCTGTCTGTGGTGCGCCGTGGTGCCCCCGAAGCGCAACTGCTGTATGCCGAAACCGAGCAGAGCATCGCCAAGCGCGAACAGGCAGCCGCATTGCGCAAGGCGGGTGCGATGGGTATCAGCACCGAAGGTAAACCGACCAAAAAACAACGGCGCCAACTGCATCAATTTCATGATGCCAGTGGCGCCGAGTAAATCCGCCTGACGGTGACGGATTCAGGCAACTGAAGCGGGTTGCCTAGCCGCGGATCACGCTCATGCGCGACACCAGCGGCAGGCGTTGCAACAGCGAGAAAATCGGTGCTGTAACGCGCATCAGTGCGTCAGAAACCTTGGCTGCAAACGGGGTGTAATAGCCCCAGCCCAAGGCGAGGAAAGCCAGCAGCAGCCCGCCGATGTAGTCGTCCTGGCCCCAATGGGCGCCCGCCACCAGGCGCGGCATCATAAACAGCAGCGTCAGGCCCCAAATCACGACCTTCTGACCTAGGGTGCGGCTGAACACACTCATGAACATGCCCCAGATCAGCAACACAGACGCATGGTCGCCGGGAAAGCTCTGGCTGGAGCGGTCTTTGAGTTCCCAGGTCTTTTCCAGGCCGGGGAAGTAATCGCTCAAGTGAATAGCGTCTTCAAACACCATCGAGGGGCTGTTGTGCTGCCAGCCCATAGCGGCTGTGAGCTTGGAAAATACCGCGCGAATCACCACCAACAGCAACAGAATCGCCAAAAAGCCAAATAAGGCGCGACGCACCTGGGTGGCTTCAAATACCCAGTTGCCCTTGATCAGCAGCGACAACATGATGATGCCGACGACTGCGTCAAAGGGTCGCAGACTTGCAACAGCCCACATGTGGAGCCATATAGGGTTATCAGCCAATGGGCGATTGAGCAGATGGAACAACCAGTCGTCGAAAGTCAGGCACAGAATTTGGCCGAACGGCCATAACCAGAAACACAGAAGTCCCAGAGCGAGTAAATTACATCCCGCTAGGGCTCCGAGGTTCCACCTTGTTTGGAACAGAGTGGGATTATTCATGACGTGCCCCCTTGGCTGGTTTTTGCACCATACCGGTGCTAAAAACGCGCCTTTATAAAGACTCGAACACATTTTGTCACCAATTTAGAACCCTATTCCTATGTCTGATCTACCTAAAACCGACGTCACTCAGCGCTTCATCTTCGACAACTCCGACACCCGTGGCGAGTTGGCTTCGCTGGATCACAGCTACGCCGAAGTACTGGCCAAGCACACGTATCCGCAGCCGGTTCAACAGTTGCTGGGTGAGTTGATGGCCGCCGCTGCATTGTTAGTGGGCAGCTTGAAATTTGAGGGGTTAATGAGTCTTCAGGCGCGCTCCGAAGGCCCGGTTCCCTTGCTGATGATCGAAATCACCAGCGAGCGTGAAATTCGCGGTCTGGCCCGTTTTAAAGCCGACCAGATCAAGGCGGATGCCACCTTGGCCGACCTGATGCCCAACGGCGTGTTGGCCCTGACCATCGACCCTGCGGGTGGTAAACGCTATCAAGGCATCGTCGATCTTGACCGTGCAGACTTGTCAGCCTGTTTCACCCACTATTTTGTGATGTCGCATCAGGTGCCAACGCGTTTTTGGCTGGCGGCTGACGGTAAGCGCGCGCGCGGCATGCTCTTGCAGCAACTGCCTGCCGAGGTGATCAACGATGAAGAGGAGCGCGACGACAGCTGGCAGCGCCTGAATATGCTGGGCGACACCCTGAAAGTCGAAGAACTGTTGGGGCTGGACAACGAAAACATCCTGATGCGTTTGTTTCACGAGGAAGAGTTGCGCGTATTCGCTGACGAGCGCATTGAATTCCAGTGCAGTTGCTCGCGCGAGCGTTCGGGCAATGCGCTGACCAGTTTGGGCCATGACGACGCGCTCAATCTGGTCAAGGAACACGGCGGCCATATCGAAATCGACTGCCAGTTTTGCAACGAGCGCTATCTGTTTGACGCGGCCGATGTTGATCAATTGTTTGCCGGTGCAGGGGTTGAGTCGCCTTCCGGCACTCAGCACTAAAACGTTTCAGCGCAGGTAAAACCCCTGTCAAAGCCCCGTACAACGCGGTTCTGACAGGTGGACCCTACTTTTTTTGGGCGTTTCTGGCATAATCCGGCCCACTTTTTTCGCGGTAGTAGTGCAAAAATTTCTACTACAAAATGTTTGGCGCAATCGGCCAATGGCCGACGGGGAACCTCATGACGCAAGCTAATAACGCCGTGTACACCGATCTGAGCATCGACGATCTGGTCAAAGAAGCCCTGAACCGTGGTGAAGGTGAGCTTGCCGACAATGGCGCACTGGTTGTTACAACGGGCCATCGCACAGGCCGTTCGCCAGCTGATCGCTTTATCGTTGAAGAGCCGAGCACTCAGGACGCCATTGCCTGGGGCCCGATCAACCGCAAGTTCCCGGCTGACAAGTTCGATGCCCTGTGGGACCGCGTTTCTGCCTATCTGGGCGAGCGTGAGCGTTTCGTGTCCCACGTTCATGTAGGTTCTGATCCGGCGCACTACCTGCCCGTCAAAATGACCACCGAAACCGCGTGGCACAACCTGTTTGGCCGTTGCCTGTTCATCAACCCGGAGCAGTACAACCCGGCCGGCAAAGACGAGTGGCAAGTGATCAACGCACCGAACTTCGTGTGCGAGCCTGAGCGTGATGGCACCCACTCCGACGGTTGCGTGATCATCAACTTTGCAGCCAAAAAAGTCCTGATCGCGGGCATGCGTTATGCCGGCGAAATGAAAAAAGCCCTGTTCTCGGTTCAGAACTTCCTGCTGCCAGCGGTTGACGTTCTGCCGATGCACTGTGCGGCCAACATGGGCGAAGAGGGCGACGTGACCCTGTTCTTCGGCCTGTCGGGCACCGGTAAAACCACCCTGTCGGCGGATGAAAGCCGTTACCTGATCGGTGACGACGAACACGGCTGGGGCGTGGGCGTCGTGTTCAACATCGAAGGCGGTTGCTATGCCAAGTGCATCGACCTGTCCGAGAAAAACGAGCCGGTTATCTGGAAAGCCATCCAGCACGGCGCCGTGCTGGAAAACGTCGTACTCGACGCCAACAAAAAACCTGATTACACCGATGACAGCCTGACGCAGAACAGCCGCGCCGCTTACCCGCGTGAGCTGATCGAAAAACGCGCCCCGCTGAACCTGGGCGGCGAGCCAAACGCTGTGATCTTCCTGACCTGCGACCTGACCGGCGTACTGCCACCGGTGTCGATCCTCAGCGAAGAACAAGCGGCTTACCACTTCCTGTCTGGCTACACCGCACTGGTGGGTTCGACTGAAATGGGTTCGGGCAGCGGCATCAAGTCGACCTTCTCCACCTGCTTCGGCGCGCCATTCTTCCCGCGTCCGGCGGGCGAATATGCAGAGCTGCTGATCAAGCGCATCCGTGGTTTCGGCTCCAAGGTTTACCTGGTTAACACCGGCTGGACCGGCGGTGGCTACGGCGTTGGCAAGCGTTTCAACATCCCGACCACCCGTGCTGTGATCGCTGCCATCCAGAGCGGTGCGCTGATCGGCGCAGAAACCGAGCACCTGGACATCATCAACCTGGACGTGCCAAAAACCGTACCGGGCGTGGACACTGTTCTGCTCAACCCGCGCAACACTTGGGCTGACCAAGCTGCCTACGATGAAGCCGCCAAAGCATTGGCTGGCCTGTTCACCGAGAACTTCAAGAAGTTCGACGTGAGCGACGCGATCAAAGCGGCTGGCCCGAAGGCATAAGCCTTCGATCAGTGAGCTGATCCATGAAAAAGCCGCCTGAAAGGGCGGCTTTTTTGTACCTGAAGATTGACGCAGCTCTTGCGCGGGTATTCAGGCTTCCAGTGTTTGTGTATCCCAATGCCCGGCCTTGATCGCCTCGTACAGCATGCCAATCGTCAATGGCACTTTGCGTTCCCGGCCTTTGGCATTGCGCTTGAGGTGCGGGTCGTTGCCGGCCGGTTGAAAATAGCGGTAGGCATCGTAGTCGGCCAATTCCAGGCTGAAGTGCTGCTCCAGGGTTTCCATCAAGTGCTGGGCATCGCTGCCGTTGCACGCCAGGTCGATGTTGATCGAGGTCTTCAGGCTGACGGTCTTGTGTTCTGGCAGGCCGATTTCTTCGTGCAGCACCTGCATCAATTCGCGCAGGGTGTGAGAGTCCGGGAGGTCAGAGGCGAGTTTCATGGGCACGAGTCCTTAACAGAATGCGCCCAGTACAGCGCAGTCGCGTAGTCGCTGTCGAGGTACGAGGCTGCTATCGGGCGCGAAGCGGCCGTAAACCTGAGCACGGGGAGGGCCGCAGCCTCGCGCAGCTACACCGGTCTCAATGCCCGAACAATGGCAGCCGACGCTGTATCATCCCCTCTCAATTTACCCGCGACCTTTTCTCGATCTGCGCGCTAGCCTTTTGCGCTGTGCAACGGTCAATGGAGTGACAGTCATGTACAACACCCTGGAACAGGTATTCGGTTATCCACAGTTCAGAGCGGGCCAGGAAGCGGCGATCAGCGCTGTGCTGGCCGGGCGTTCGGCGGCGGCGATTTTCCCCACCGGCTCAGGCAAGTCGTTGTGCTATCAACTGCCTGCTTTATTGCTGCCCCACCTGACGCTGGTGGTGTCGCCACTGCTGGCGCTGATGCAGGATCAACTGGCGTTTTTGCAGCGCCACGGCATTGCCGCCGCCAGTATTGATTCGGCGCAGAGCCGCGACGAGGCCAATTCGGTCATGGCCCGTGCCAAGGCGGGAGAGTTGAAGATTCTGATGATTTCGGTCGAACGCCTGAAAAACGAGCGTTTCCGACATTTTTTGCAGCAAGTACCCCTGTCTCTGTTGGTGGTGGATGAAGCGCATTGCATTTCCGAATGGGGCCATAACTTCCGTCCGGACTATTTGAAGCTGCCGGACTACCAGCGCCAGTTCAACATCCCACAAGCCTTACTGCTAACGGCCACGGCGACGCCGAATGTGATCGCTGACATGCAGGCCAAATTCGCCATTGCCGAGACGGATGTCATCACCACCGGTTTTTACCGCGCCAACCTCAATCTGTGGGTTGAACCCGTGACCGGTACCGCCAAGCGCCAGCGTCTGGTGCAGTGGATGGGCGAGCGCAGCGGCCAGCCGAGCATTGTTTACGTCACGCTGCAAAAGACCGCCGAACAGATCGCGCAACACCTCAACCAGCACGGCATCAGTGCCAATGCCTACCACGCAGGTTTGCCCCACGATCAACGCGAAAGCATTCAGCGCCAGTTCATGGGCGGGCAACTGAACTGCATCGTCGCCACCATCGCCTTTGGCATGGGGATCGATAAGAGCGACATTCGCAACGTGGTGCATTTTGACTTGCCCAAATCGGTCGAAAACTACAGTCAGGAGATCGGTCGGGCCGGGCGTGACGGCCAGCCTTCGGACTGCCTGGTGCTGGCCAATCGCGACAGCCTGAACGTGCTGGAGAACTTTGTGTATGGCGACACACCGGAGCTGCAAGGCATTCGCTGTGTATTGGAAGAATTGAAGGCGGCCATTGCCCAAGGGGAGTGGGAATTCATGCTCTTGCCTTTGGCCGATCAGAGCAATATTCGTCAGCTACCGCTCAAAACCTTGTTGGTGCAACTGGAACTGCGTGGCCTGATTGCGCCGCGTTACGCCTATTTTGCCGAGTACCGTTTCAAATACCTGATCGAGCCAGACGCGCTGTTGGCCAGGTTTGAGGGCGAACGCCGGGATTTCGTGAGCGCCATTATCCAGACGTCCAGCCGTGCCCGTACGTGGGCGACGGTCAATTTCGACGCGCTTTATGCACAGCATCAGGCAGAGCGTAATCGGGTGGTCAAAGCCCTGGATTATTTCCAGGAGAAAGGCTGGATCGAGCTTGAAAGCAAGCAGATGACAGAGGTCTACAGCCTGCTGGTGAGCGACGTTGACGTGGACGCCTTGAGCGTTGAGTTGCACCGCTACTTCACGGCCCATGAGCAGGGCGAGATCGAGCGGATTCACGCGATGTTGGCCTTGTTTGCCAGTGAGACCTGCCTGAGCTATCGCCTGGCGCATTACTTTGGCGACGTGCAGGCACCGCAACAGTGCGGGCATTGTTCGGTGTGCGCAGGCCACGTGGCGCAATTGCCTGAGCCTCCCGCGCTGGCGCCGCTTGTGGATAAAAACTTCGAAGCTTTGTGCGACGCGTTTATCCACAGGCACCAGGCGTACGCGGGAAGTTATCCCCCGGCTGAACGGGTGACCCGATTCTTGTGTGGCATCAGTGTGCCGATGTTCACCAAGATGAAAGCCCGGGCGATTCCCGGTTTCGCCGTGCTGGAAAACTATCCCTACGCAGCGGTGCGTGACTGGGCGGCGGTGCATTTGCAGGCCATGTAAACCCAGCAATTACGCACAAAAAAGCCAGCCCCCTTGGTGGGGGGCTGGCGTTAGCGCGTTACATCAAACGATGTCTTTGTAGGTTGCCGGGTTGTAGGCCAGGCTCTGTGACAGACCGGCTGGCGGCACATACGGAGCGCCTTTGATGGCGCTAAAGGCGATGCCTTTACTGCCCAGCGAGGCGTAACGTTCGTTTTTCTCCGACTCGGTGATCTTTGTGTAGGAGTACTTGTGCATCGCTGCGTATTTCGCGTCGTCGCTCACGATGGCTTTGTGCTGGGTTTCCAGATCTGCCGCTGACAGGCTCAAGCGCTTGTCCAGTGGCACGCCCCAACGGGTCAGGCACATTTCTGCGAAGTGACGCACCACCACTCCCGGCTCAGCCAGCACTTTCGCGCCTTTATCACCATCAGCCGCTGCGTTGCCCACCAAAGTGGCGTGACGCCCGGCCATTGGGTAGATGTGTACGCGAGTGTTGGAGGCCGTTTCTGGAACGACGCAAGAAAACCCTTTAGAGCGTTCATCACGAGCAAAAAAGCCTACGTACTCCTGAACGTTTTTACCCAGTTCAACCCGTGCATTCTGGAAGTTCATTGGGCCTGGCACCGGGTCCACGGCGAAGATATTGACCGGGACGTTTTTCAGCTCATTGTCGTTGAGCATGGCGTTGGCCAGCATATGGCAGCTCACCGCGCCACGGCTCCAGCCCACCAGGTTGACCTGGGTCGGAATCACGCCGTCCTTGCGGAAGGTTTTGATCAGTTGCTCTTGCAACTGTTGCTGGGTCACGGCGCGGTTGCCGTAATCGTATTTGCGCCACATCCACGAACCGGTCACGGTCACATCTTCGATGGGAATGCCGGCCGCTTTGAGGCGGTTGTATTCGGCTTCGGTGAGTTTCTCGCGCTGCCATTCACACTTGCCTTTGAGAATGCTCAGCGCGTGCTTGACGTTCTCTTCCCAGCCTTTGCCGAACAGGCTGCCGGTCATGCCGTATTCCTTGTTCTGCACGAACATCTCATCGGCTTGCAAGTTGCCGCTGCCTGGACCGTCGACGACGATCCATTCGGCAAATTCACGGCCTTTGCTGTGGGCGGCCAGTGTCGAAATCAGCTCGCCATTCCAATAGTTTTCATGGGTGGCATCGAACTTGGTGGAACCGGTGCCGCAGAAGTAAACAGTTACTGTAGTCACGATAAATCCTTGCGTTCATTGGAGAGAACACAAGGTAACTGTCGGCAAAATCGCGTATCAGAAGGAGAAATTACCGCGATAGGAAGCGATTCCAATGAGGCCTGTAGTCGCTGACGAGTAACACGAGGCTGCGTCCGGGCGCGAAGCGGTCGTAAGGTCATTCAACCGCATTCATCGGGTTTATGATCACAGCGCACTCAGACGTCGCCTTCGGCAACTACTACCCCAATTTGCGTGTAGTCGCTGACGAGTAACACGAGGCTGCGATCGGGCGCGAAGCGGTCGTAAGGTCATTCAACGCGGTGCCGCAGACATCCCGCATTCATCGGATTTACGGTCGGTTCGCAATCGGACGTCGCCTTCAGGAACTGCTACCCCACCAGCTCCTTGAGCACACGAGTAAAGTCGCGGCAGCTGTCGACTTCGTCAGCGTGATGGCCATCGCGTATCACCCACTGGCCATTAACCAGCACATCACGCACCTGACGGTCGCTACCGGCAAACAGCCAGCGATTGAGAATGGCGTCACCCTGGGCTGTGGCCAGGTAGGGATCGTTACCGTCGAGTACCAGCCAATCGGCGCGCTGACCCACTGCCAGCCCGCGGACCGGCTGGCCCATTGCCTGCGCGCCTCCGGCCAGTGCCGCGTCAAACAGCGTTCGGCCGACCATAGGTTGGTCGGCGCGATACACGCGGTTGCGGCGCTGGTCGCGCAGGCGCTGGCCGTATTCCAGCCAGCGCAGCTCTTCAACCACGCTCAACGACACATGACTGTCCGAGCCGATGCCCAGGCGGCCGCCTTGGGCCAGATAATCTACCGCCGGGAAAAGTCCATCCCCCAGATTGGCTTCCGTGGTCAGGCACAACCCGGCTACGGCCTGGCTGTTAGCCATCCGCGCTACTTCCGCCGCATTGGCATGGGTGGCGTGCACCAGGCACCAGCGTGAGTCGACGTCAACGTTGTCATACAGCCACTCAATCGGACGTTTGCCGCTCCAGCTTAGGCAGTCGTCGACTTCCTTTTGTTGCTCGGCGATGTGGATATGCACCGGGCAGGTGCTATTGCTGGCGCTCAGCACGTCGTGGATTTGCTGCGCAGTGACCGCGCGTAAGGAGTGAAAACACAGCCCCAGCGCTTGGGCCGGTTGTTGGGCTATCAGCGGTTGTAACTGTTGGTGAAGTTGCAGGTAGTGCTCGGTGCTGTTGATGAAGCGCCGCTGGCCCTCACTTGGCGCTTGGCCACCAAAACCGGCGTGGCTGTACAGCACCGGCAGCAGGGTCAGACCAATGCCTGCGCAGCGGGCGGCTTCGCTGATGTGCAGCGCCAGCTCGGCGGGGTTGGCGTAAGGCCGCCCAGAAACATCGTGATGCACATAATGAAACTCGGCCACCGAGGTGTAACCCGCCTTGAGCATCTCGATGTACAGCTGGCGCGCGATGACGCCTAGCTGTTCAGGGCTGATTTTTCCGACAAGGCGATACATCAAATCGCGCCAGGTCCAAAAACTGTCATTGGGGTTGCCAGCCACTTCGGCCAAGCCGGCCATCGCGCGTTGAAAGGCGTGAGAATGCAGGTTTGGCATGCCCGGCAGCAGCGGGCCGTGCACGCGTTCGGCGCCAGAGGCGTCGGTATTGGCTTCAAGGCTCAAGAGGAGGCCATCCTTGCCGACCTCGATTCGGACATTGGTCGCCCAGCCTGTGGGTAACAGCGCACGCTCGGCAAAGAAGACGGACATCGGTTGGGTACCCCATTGTTTGTTATTTGTATATACATATACAGACGTTTGCCTGCTCGGTAAACTCCGGCAAGCTACGCCTCTTTACTCTTCAACAAGGATTGCCTGTGCCGACTCCGCCTGCCGTGAACCCGCTGGCTGCCCAGATGGGCGACAGTCCGGCGCCCCTGTACGCCCGTGTGAAACAGATGATCACTCAGCAAATCAAGAGTGGTAACTGGCCGCCGCACCACCGCGTCCCTTCCGAGAGTGAGCTGGTCAGCCAATTGGGCTTCAGCCGTATGACCATCAACCGCGCCCTGCGTGAAATGACCGCCGACGGCCTGCTGGTGCGTATGCAAGGTGTGGGCACCTTTGTGGCCGAACCCAAGTCCCAATCCGCACTGTTTGAAGTCAACAACATCGCCGATGAGATCGCCGCCCGCGGCCATCAGCACAGTTGCAAAGTCATCAGCCTGGGCGAAGAAGCGGCAGGCTCTGAACGTGCAGCGGTGCTGGACATGCGTGAAGGGCAAAAAGTCTTCCATTCGTTGATCGTGCATTACGAGAACGGCATTGCCGTGCAAATAGAGGACCGTTTCGTCAACGCGCAAGTGGCGCCGGACTACCTCAAGCAGGATTTCACTCAGCAAACGCCTTACGCCTACTTGTCTCAAGTCGCACCGTTGACGGAAGGCGAGCACGTGGTCGAGGCGATTCTGGCTGACCCCAAAGAGTGCAAGTTGCTGCAAATTGAGCCGGGCGAGCCTTGCCTGCTGATTCGCCGTCGTACCTGGTCGGGGCGCCAGCCGGTCACAGTGGCCCGTTTGATTCATCCCGGCTCCCGCCATCGCCTTGAAGGACGTTTCAGTAAATGAACGAATTGACTGTCTTACGCGCCGCTGATTACCCGCGCATGCCGTGGAAAAACGGCGGCGGGAGCACCGAAGAAATCACCCGTGACGCAGGCGAAGGTCTTGAGGGTTTTGGCTGGCGCCTGTCGATTGCCGACATTGGCGAGTCGGGCGGGTTTTCGCGCTTTGAAGGCTATCAGCGAATCATTAGCGTGCTGCAAGGCGCAGGCATGAACCTGCAAGTGGACGGGCTACACACGCGTGCCTTGTTACCGTTCGATGCCTTCGCCTTTAGGGGTGAAAGTGCGGTGAGCTGCACGTTAATAGATGGCCCGATCCGCGACTTCAATTTGATCTATGCCCCCAACCGTTACAGCGCGCGCCTGCAATGGCTGGATAGTGTTACACCGCAGCGTTTTTTCAGCGCGGCGCACACGGTGCTGGTGTTCAGCGCCAGCGAGCAAGTGCACGTGGGTATCGGTAACACTCAGCACCAACACCTGGGCCGTTACGATTGCCTGCGACTGAGCAATGACGGTGCGTTGCTGGAAATCACCGTGACGGGCCGCTGCTGCGTGATCGAATTAAGCCCCACCTGAAATCCCCCGCGTTGGCGTTGCCGAAGGCTGCGAGCTTTTGATCGTCTAAAAAATCGCAGCCTTCGGTAGCGCCTACGCAATTTGTTACCGAACGCCCCAAAACAGCGCAAAAACCCGTTTCCGTAACATCCCATCGCTTGCCCCTCCGTTGTCTGTGCAATCCCCCTCCGTTGCTCAGCCCTCTATTTTCGGGGCCTCCAAGAGTTTCATGCTGCGAATCCTCACGTTGGCCGCTTACTTGCATATGCTTGTATGTACAAGTACATAAGTATGCGTCTGCCCATTGCTGAGGAGTTACCCGTGACTTCAACTACACCCCAATCGCCTGCCGAGTTCACCCGCCACCGTGACGGTGAAATCCGCGCTGCCCGAGGCACCCAACTCACGGCTAAAAGCTGGATGACCGAAGCCCCGTTGCGGATGTTGATGAACAACCTCGACCCGCAAGTGGCCGAGAACCCGACCGAGTTGGTGGTGTACGGCGGCATTGGGCGTGCGGCGCGCAACTGGGAGTGCTACGACAAAATCGTCGAAAGCCTGACTCACCTCAATGACGACGAAACCCTGCTGGTGCAATCCGGCAAACCGGTCGGCGTGTTCAAAACCCACAGCAACGCACCGCGTGTGCTGATTGCCAACTCCAACCTGGTGCCGCATTGGGCTACGTGGGAGCACTTCAACGAACTCGACGCCAAGGGTCTGGCCATGTACGGGCAGATGACGGCTGGTAGCTGGATTTACATCGGTAGTCAGGGGATTGTGCAAGGAACGTACGAAACCTTCGTTGAAGCCGGTCGTCAGCATTACAACGGCAGCCTCCAAGGCAAGTGGGTACTCACCGCCGGCTTGGGCGGCATGGGCGGTGCGCAGCCGTTGGCCGCTACGTTGGCAGGCGCGTGCTCGCTGAACATCGAGTGCCAGCAAAGCCGCATCGATTTCCGTCTGGCCACGCGCTATGTCGATGAGCAAGCGACTGATCTGGATGACGCGCTGGCACGTATCGCGAAATACACCGCAGCAGGCAAAGCTATTTCTATTGCCCTGTGTGGGAACGCTGCTGAACTGCTGCCAGAAATGGTGCGCCGTGGTGTACGCCCGGACATGGTCACCGATCAGACCAGCGCTCACGATCCGCTCAATGGCTATCTGCCCAAAGGCTGGACTTGGGAGCAATACCGCGACCGTGCCGTGACCGATCCGGCAGCGGTGGTCAAAGCGGCTAAAGCCTCGATGGGTGAACATGTCGAAGCGATGCTGGCGTTTCAGAAGCAAGGCATTCCGACTTTCGACTACGGCAACAACATTCGTCAGATGGCCAAAGAAGTCGGTGTCGAAAACGCCTTCGACTTCCCTGGATTTGTACCTGCTTATATCCGCCCCCTGTTCTGCCGCGGCGTAGGTCCATTCCGCTGGGTCGCGCTCTCGGGGGACCCGGAGGACATCTACAAAACCGACGCCAAGGTCAAAGAACTGATCGCCGATGATGCGCACCTGCATAACTGGCTGGACATGGCCCGCGAGCGCATCAGCTTCCAGGGCTTACCCGCGCGTATTTGCTGGGTCGGCCTGGGCCAACGCGCCAAGTTGGGCCTGGCCTTCAACGAAATGGTGCGCAGCGGCGAACTGAAAGCGCCGATCGTGATTGGCCGCGACCACCTCGACTCCGGCTCGGTGGCCAGCCCCAACCGCGAAACCGAAGCCATGCAGGACGGTTCGGATGCAGTCTCCGATTGGCCCTTGCTCAACGCCTTGCTCAACACCGCGAGCGGTGCGACCTGGGTCTCCTTGCACCACGGTGGCGGAGTGGGCATGGGCTTCTCGCAGCATTCGGGGATGGTCATCGTCTGTGATGGCACCGACGAAGCGGCCGAACGTATCGCCCGTGTGTTGCACAACGACCCGGCTACCGGTGTGATGCGCCATGCCGATGCGGGCTACGACATCGCCATCGAGTGCGCCAACGAACAGGGCCTGAACCTGCCGATGATCAACGGTTAAACCACGACACTCGGTAGGCGTGAGCACGGCTCGCGCCTACCTAAAACAAGATCGTTTCAAACGGCTTCTACTATTTATCAACACACGTGAAGGAGTATTAACGTGCTTGAGCTAAACCTGATCCCCGGCCAACTGAGCCTTGCCCAGCTGCGTGACATTTATCAGCAGCCTGTGGCCCTCACGCTGGACGAAAGCGCCTCGGCGCAGATTGACGCCAGCGTGGCGTGTGTTGAACAAATTTTGGCTGAAAATCGCACCACCTACGGTATCAACACCGGTTTCGGTCTGCTGGCGTCGACCAAAATCGCCAGCGCGGACCTCGAAAACCTACAGCGTTCGCTGGTGTTGTCTCACGCGGCAGGCATTGGCGAACCGATCAGCGATGATCTGGTGCGCCTGATCATGGTGCTCAAGGTCAACAGCTTGAGCCGTGGTTTCTCCGGTATTCGTCGCGTGGTGATCAATGCATTGATCGCGCTGATCAATGCCCAGGTTTATCCGCACATTCCGCTCAAAGGTTCAGTGGGCGCATCAGGTGATTTGGCGCCCTTGGCGCACATGTCGCTGGTGCTGCTGGGCGAAGGCAAGGCGCGCTACAAAGGTGAATGGCTGGACGCACGCACTGCGTTGAAACAGGCCGGTCTTGAGCCGCTGACCTTGGCCGCGAAAGAAGGTCTGGCGCTGCTCAACGGCACGCAGGTGTCCACCGCATTTGCTCTGCGCGGGTTATTTGAAGGTGAAGACCTGTTTGCCGCCGCGATGGCGTGCGGAGGTTTGACCGTTGAAGCGGTGCTGGGTTCGCGCTCCCCGTTTGACCCGCGCATTCATGCGGCGCGTGGTCAGCGGGGGCAAATCGACGCCGCCGCGATTTACCGCGACTTGCTGGGTGAAAGCAGTGAAGTGTCGTTGTCCCACAAGCACTGCGACAAAGTTCAAGACCCGTATTCCCTGCGTTGCCAGCCGCAAGTCATGGGCGCGTGCCTGACTCAGTTCCGTCAGGCCGCCGAAGTGTTGGGCATTGAAGCCAACGCCGTGTCGGATAACCCGTTGGTGTTCGCCGAGCAGGGCGATGTGATTTCAGGCGGTAACTTCCACGCCGAGCCGGTGGCAATGGCCGCCGATAACATGGCCTTGGCCATTGCTGAGATCGGCTCGCTGAGCGAGCGCCGTATTTCGCTGATGATGGACAAACACATGTCGCAATTGCCGCCCTTTTTGGTGGGCAATGGCGGGGTCAACTCCGGCTTTATGATTGCCCAAGTGACTGCCGCAGCGCTGGCCAGCGAGAACAAGGCGTTGTCGCATCCGCACAGTGTGGATAGCATTCCTACGTCGGCGAACCAAGAAGACCACGTGTCTATGGCACCTGCTGCGGGCAAGCGTCTGTGGGAAATGGCTGAAAACGTGCGCGGCGTACTGGCGGTCGAGTGGCTGGCGGCGTGTCAGGGCCTGGATTTGCGCGATGGCCTGAAAACCTCACCCAAGCTCGAAATCGCCCGCACCACGTTGCGCGACAAGGTCGCGTTCTATGAGAAGGACCGTTTCTTCGCCCCGGACATTGAGGCGGCCATGCAGCTGCTGGCGTCGCGCTGCCTGAATGCGCTGGTGCCTGCGCAAATTCTGCCCAGCCTGTAATCACAACGTCGCAGAGGGCTTTGGCCCTCTGTGCGGCTGTGTTCGCCGACAAAAATAATTAAGGACGCGCGAAATGCACAAGCAAGCTCAAGGTTTGAAGCGCGGGCTATCGGCTCGCCACATCCGTTTCATGGCGCTGGGTTCAGCGATTGGGACGGGACTGTTCTACGGTTCTGCCGCGGCCATCCAAATGGCCGGGCCTGCGGTATTGCTGGCGTACCTGATCGGTGGCGCGGCAGTGTTCATGGTGATGCGCGCACTGGGCGAAATGGCCGTGCGTGATCCGGTTTCCGGGTCGTTTGGGCATTACGCCAGCACTTATCTAGGGCCGATGTCGGGTTTCATCCTCGGGTGGACCTACGCCTTCGAGATGATCATCGTGTGTTTGGCCGATATCACCGCGTTCGGTATTTACATGGGGTTCTGGTTCCCTGACGTCGCGCGCTGGATTTGGGTACTGGGCATTGTGCTGCTGATTGGCGGCCTGAACCTGTGCAGCGTCAAAGTCTTTGGTGAAATGGAGTTCTGGTTGTCGCTGCTCAAGGTCGCGGCCATCGTGGCGATGATTTTGGCCGGTTTCGGCATCATGCTGTTTGGGATCGGCAGCGCGGGCAGTTCGCACGCATCCGCCACCGGGATCAGCAACCTGTGGTCCTTTGGCGGGTTCATGCCCAACGGCGTCGGCGGTTTGATCGCTTCGTTTGCCGTGGTGATGTTTGCTTTTGGCGGCATCGAGATCATTGGTATTACAGCCGGTGAAGCCAAAGACCCACAACGCGTGATCCCGAAAGCCATCAACGCAGTGCCATTGCGTATTTTGCTGTTCTACGTGTTGACCCTGTTTGTACTGATGGCCATTTACCCGTGGACGCAGATCGGCACGCAAGGCAGCCCGTTTGTGCAGATTTTTGACAGCCTGGGCATCAGCTCGGCGGCGACGATCCTCAACATCGTGGTGATTTCAGCCGCAGTGTCTGCCATCAACAGCGATATCTTCGGCGCGGGTCGCATGATGTTTGGCCTGGCTCAACAAGGGCAGGCGCCTAAAGGCTTCGCGCAGATCTCACGCCACGGTGTGCCCTGGATGACGGTGTTGGTCATGGGCGTGACGCTGCTGGCAGGCGTGGTGCTCAATTACCTGATCCCGCAAGACATCTTCCTGATCATCGCCTCGATTGCGACTTTTGCGACCGTCTGGGTATGGTTGATGATTCTGGTCACGCAAATGGCCATGCGCCGTTCGATGAGCGCTGAAGAAGTGGCGCAGCTCAAGTTTCCGGTGCCGTTCTGGCCGTATGCTCCGATTGCAGCCACAGTCTTCATGGTGTTTATCTTTGGCGTGCTGGGTTATTTCCCTGACACCCGTGCGGCCTTGATTGTCGGCGTAGTCTGGATTGCATGCTTGGTTGTGGCTTACCGGTTGTGGGTAAAGCCGGTGGCCAAACTGGCGGTCAAACCGCAGGTTGAATTGTCCTGATCCCAACGTTTAACGGCGGAGTAAGTGAATGAAAACGCTTTGGCAACACTGCAATGTCGCAACCATGACCGAGGGTACGTATTCGATCATCGAAGACGCGGCCATCGTGACCTATGAAGGCTTCATTGAGTGGATTGGCCCGCGGCTGCACTTGCCTCAAGGCGAGTACAGCCAGACTCACGGTCTGGAAGGGGCGTGGGTGACGCCGGGGTTGATCGACTGCCATACGCACACGGTGTTTGGCGGCAACCGCAGTGGCGAATTCGAGCAGCGCCTGCAAGGTGTGAGCTATGCCGACATTGCAGCGGCCGGGGGCGGAATTGCCAGCACCGTACGTGCGACTCGCGCAGCCAGCGAAGAAGAATTGTTCACCAGTGCGCGTGAGCGTTTGACCTGTTTACTGCGTGATGGCGTCACCAGCGTTGAAATCAAATCCGGCTACGGCTTGAGCCTCGAAAGCGAGCGCAAAATCTTGCGCGTGATTCGCCGCCTGGGCGAAGAGTTGCCCGTTACGGTGCGCAGTACGTGCCTGGCCGCGCATGCTTTGCCGCCGGAATTCAAAGATCGCCCAGACGACTACATCGACCTCATTTGCAACGAGATGCTGCCCACCTTGGCGGCCGAAGGGTTGGTGGACGCAGTGGATGCGTTTTGCGAGTACCTGGCGTTTTCTGCGGCGCAGGTGGAGCGTGTGTTCAAGGTGGCGCAAACGCTAGGGCTGCCGGTCAAGCTGCATGCCGAGCAGTTGTCATCGCTGCATGGCTCCAGCCTGGCGGCGCGTTATCAGGCGCTGTCGGCGGATCATCTGGAGTTCATGACCGAGGAAGACGCTATCGCCATGGCCGCGTCTGGCACGGTCGCGGTGTTACTGCCCGGTGCGTTTTATTTTTTGCGCGAAACCCAATTGCCGCCGATGGACGCCTTGCGCAAGCACGGGGTCAAAATTGCCATCGCCAGCGACCTCAATCCGGGCACCTCGCCTGGGTTGTCGTTGCGCTTGATGCTGAACATGGCGTGTACGTTGTTTCGCATGACCCCCGAAGAAGCGCTGGCGGGCGTCACCTTGCATGCGGCGACTGCGCTGGGCATGGGCGACACCCACGGTTCGCTGGAACCGGGAAAAGTGGCGGACTTCGTGGCCTGGAACATTGATCGCCCGGCGGATCTGGCTTACTGGCTGGGCGGCGATCTGGACAAACGCGTCGTGCGCAATGGCGTAGACGTAGTGCTTTAGGAGAAACGTGTGTGGACAAGGTTCTGACATTCAAACAAGGCCGCGTGCCCTTGCTCATCAGCATGCCCCACGCGGGTTTGCGCCTGACCCCTGCGGTCAAGGACGGCTTGATCCCCGAGGCACAAAGCCTGCCGGACACCGACTGGCACATTCCGCGTCTTTACGAATTTGCCGCTGAACTGGGGGCCAGTACGTTGGCGGGGGAGTATTCGCGATTCGTGATTGACCTCAACCGCCCAGAGAACGATGCACCGATGTACGTGGGCGCGACCACGGGGCTGTTCCCGGACGTGTTGTTTGACGGTGTGCCGCTGTTTCGCGAAGGGCTTGCGCCGTCGAAGGCTGAGCGGGCGACTTACCTTGAACAGATCTGGAAGCCTTATCACCAGACCTTGCAGCAGGAGCTGGCCCGGTTAAAGGCTGAGTTTGGTTATGCATTGCTGTTTGATGCGCACTCGATTCGTTCGCACATCCCACATTTGTTTGACGGCAAGCTGCCGGACTTCAACCTTGGTACGTTCAACGGCGCTAGCTGCGACCCGCAATTGGCCTGTGATCTGGAAACGATCTGCGCACAGCATCCGCAGTACCGCCATGTGCTGAACGGACGTTTCAAGGGTGGCCATATCACCCGCCATTACGGCAGCCCGGCGGAGCATATCCATGCGGTGCAACTGGAGTTGGCGCAGAGCACTTATATGGAAGAGGTTGAGCCGTTCAATTACCGCCAAGACCTGGCCGGGCCGACGCAGATTGTGCTCAAACAATTGCTGGCGCGGATTATTGGGTGGGGAGAGGGGCATTACGCAAAGGCCTGAAATCAAAAGCCCCTCACCCTAACCCTCTCCCAGAGGGAGAGGGGACTGAATGTGTGCATTCTCAAACGCATTGCCCATCAGCTTGCTCAGGGAGAGGTTACTGAATGCGTGCGATCTCAATCACACCTCAATCTAGCCCCCTCTCCCTTTGGGAGAGGGTTGGGGTGAGGGTATAAGGCACACCCCGCATTCACCGTTATAAGCACCTGCTCATTCCCGCTAATCGGGTTTATGATGCCAGACGGCAACATTTTTGAAGTCCCCGCAGGGATGACCTCAACCCCCGATGGAGTGCGTCATGCAGACCTTGTTCCCGCAGATCAAACCCTACGCCCGGCATGAGCTGGCGGTTGATGGGCCGCATGTTCTTTATGTTGACGAAAGCGGTTCGCCCGACGGCCTGCCCGTGGTGTTCGTACACGGTGGGCCGGGGTCAGGCTGCGATGCCAACAGCCGGTGCTATTTCGATCCGGGGCTGTATCGCATCATCACGTTTGATCAGCGCGGCTGCGGGCGCTCGACCCCGCACGCCAGTCTGGAAAGCAACACCACATGGGATCTGGTCGCTGACATGGAGCGGATTCGTCGGTATCTGGGCATCGACAAGTGGCTGTTGTTTGGCGGTTCGTGGGGCTCGACCCTGTCATTGGCGTACGCACAAAGTCATCCAGCGCAGGTGCTTGGCCTAATTTTGCGTGGGATATTTCTAGCTCGCCCGCAAGAAATCGAATGGTTCTATCAGGCGGGTGCCAGCCGGATCTTCCCGGATTATTGGCAGGACTACGTAGCGCCGATTCCACCCGAAGAACGCCACGACCTGATGGGTGCCTTTTACAAACGCCTGACGGGCAATGACCAGATTGCGCAAATGCACGTGGCCAAAGCGTGGTCGACCTGGGAAGGGCGTGCCGCCACCCTGCGGCCCAACCCGCAGGTGGTCGAGCGTTTCTGTGACCCGCACCGGGCATTGTCGATTGCCCGGATCGAATGCCACTACTTTATGAACAACGCTTTCCTGGAGCCTGACCAGTTGCTGCGTGACATGCACAAGATCGCTCACCTGCCAGCGGTGATCGTGCATGGTCGCTACGACATGATTTGCCCGCTGGATAACGCCTGGGCGCTTCATCAGGCATGGCCTGGCAGTGAGCTGCAAATCATTCGCGAGGCCGGGCATGTGGCTTCCGAACCCGGTATCACCGACGCCCTGGTGCGCGCCACCGAGCAAATGGCCCGGCGCCTGCTCAATCTGCAACCGGATGAAGCATGAAGGGGCTTTTACAACGGGTGAGCCGTGCGCGGGTTGAGGTGGCGGGGGAGATCGTCGGTTCAATCGATCAGGGTTTGATGGTGCTGGTGGCCGTCGAACCCGGTGACACCGAAGCCAGCGCCGCGAAGTTGCTGCATAAACTGCTCAACTACCGTGTGTTCAGCGATCCGGAAGGCAAAATGAACCTCTCGCTGGCCGACATTGACGGCGGTTTGCTGTTGGTATCGCAGTTCACCCTGGCCGCCGACACCAAAAGTGGCCTGCGCCCAAGCTTCTCCACCGCCGCCCCGCCCGAGGTCGCCCACGCTTTGTTCAACCACCTGTTGAAAGAGGCCAATCGGCTGCATCCACAGGTCGCGTCAGGGCGATTTGGTGCCGATATGCAGGTGCATTTGGTCAACGATGGCCCCGTTACATTTTTGTTACAAACCTAAAACCCCGAAAATCGGTGTTTTCGTCAGAAAACAGGGGGTTTTAAGCATAAATACTTGCTGACAGTAGATGCGTTGTCACGCGGGCTACTAGATAATCCCGCGCTACACAGAGACTAATCCGACGCGCCTGGGGAATCATTCATTCCTTTGACGGTCGGAACAGTGCTCGCCAACCCGGCATTTAAGCGCTGGCGGTTGGTTTCATCATCTGTATTCGGCGAGGTTTGCTCGTGATTGTTAGTCCATTTAATGCACCAAAAAAGTCTGCCAAGCGGTTACGCAACGCACTGGTGACGGGCTCTGCGCTCTTTTGCTTGTTCGGTGCGGGTCAACTGTGGGCATTCAGTCTGGATGACGTGGCGGCAGAGGCTAAAACCCTCGCCGAGCATAAGTACCAAGCACCGCGCAGCAATTTGCCTAACGAATTTCGCGACATGAAGTTTGCGGACTATCAAAAAATTCGTTTCCGCAACGAGAAAGTGCAGTGGGCTGACGACAAAACCCCCTTCAAACTGTCGTTCTATCACCAGGGCATGCACTTCGACACGCCCGTGAAGATCAACGAAGTCACAGCCACCAAGGTGGAAGAGATCAAGTACGACGCCAGTCGTTTCGATTTCGGCGACGTTAAATTTGACCCTAAAGCCACCGAAAACCTCGGTTGGGCGGGTTTCCGCGTGCTGTATCCGCTGAACAAAGCAGATAAGCAGGACGAAGTCATGACTATGCTGGGCGCGAGTTATTTCCGCGTTGTCGGTAAGGATCAAGCGTACGGTCTGTCGGCGCGTGGTTTGGCCATCGATACAGCCCTGCCTTCTGGCGAAGAATTCCCGCGTTTCACCGAGTTTTGGATCGAGCGTCCGAAAGCCGGGGACAAGCACCTGGTTATTTTCGCGCTGCTGGATTCGCCGCGTGCCACGGGCGCTTACCGCTTTACGCTGCGCCCAGGTGTCGACACCGTGGTCGACGTCAAAGCGCAAATGTTCCTGCGCGACAAAGTCGGCAAGTTGGGCATCGCTCCGCTGACCAGCATGTACCTGTTCGGCGCCAATCAGCCGTCCAAAGTGCTCAACTACCGTCGCGAACTGCACGATTCGTCGGGTCTGGCGATCCATGCGGGTAACGGTGAGTGGATTTGGCGTCCGCTGAACAATCCGAAGCATTTGTCGGTGAGCAACTTCTCGGTTGAAAACCCGCTGGGCTTTGGCCTGTTGCAACGCGGCCGTGACTTCAGCCACTACGAAGACCTCGATGACAACTACCACAAGCGCCCAAGTGCGTGGATCGAGCCACAAGGTGACTGGGGCAAAGGTACGGTTGATCTGGTAGAGATTCCGACCGCCGATGAAACCAACGACAACATCGTTGCCTTCTGGAGCCCGGACACTCAGCCTGAGCCGCTCAAGCCTTTCGACTTCGCGTATCGCCTGCACTGGACGATGGACGAAGCCGCTTTGCACCCTAAAGACAGCGCCTGGGCTCAGCAAACACTGCGTTCGACCGGCGACGTCAAGCAATCCAACCTGATCCGTCAACCGGACGGCAGCGTGGCTTACCTGATCGACTTCGAGGGCCCGTCCCTTGAGAAGTTGCCAGCAGACGCTGACATTCGCAGCCAGGTCAGCGTGGGTGATAACGCCGAGCTGGTAGAAAACAACCTGCGCCACAACCCGGAAACGAAGGGCTGGCGCTTGACCCTGCGCTTGAAGGTCAAAGACCCAAGCAAGTCGACCGAGCTGCGTGCAGCACTGGTCAAAGATGAAGACCCGGCGCCTGTTGCTCCGTTGACCAAGGCTGAAAAAGCAGCGGCCAAGGCGCAGGAAAAGAAAGAGCAGCACAAAGCCAAGGACGTCAAAGCGCCTGCGGCCGAGGCGGCTCCAGCCACCCCAGCGCCAGTCAAGACTGAAAAAGTCCTGACCGAGACCTGGAGCTACCAGTTGCCAGCCGATGAGTAATGCTCACGCACAGCCAGTCTCGCTCAGCGAGTATCTGGCGCATCTGCCGCTGAGCGACGAGCAGCGCGCCGAACTGGCGAGCTGCACCTCGTTTGAGCAGCTGCACGAGCGCCTTTCGGCCCGCGCCGACGTGAACACCGCCGAGGCCGCTCAGGCGTCGGTGGGCACACGGCTGACACTCGGCTCGGCCGAAGCGTTGGAGGACGCAGAAATGCTGGCCGTCGACGCCAGTGGCCGGGTCATGCTCAAGGCCACGCCGCCGATTCGCCGCACCAAGGTGGTGCCTGAACCGTGGCGTACCAACATTCTGGTACGCGGCTGGCGGCGCCTGACCGGGCGCAGCAACCCGCCGGCTCCGCCTAAAGATGAACGCGTTCTGCCCAAGGCGCGCTGGCGCACCGTGGGTTCGATTCGTCGTTACATTCTGTTGGTTTTGATGCTGGGCCAAACCATCGTCGCGGGCTGGTACATGAAGGGCATCATGCCGTACCAGGGCTGGTCGTTCGTTGATCTTGATGAAGTGGTTCATCAGCCGTTGCTGCAAACGGCGCAACAAGTGCTGCCTTATGCGCTGCAAACCAGCATCCTGATTCTGTTCGGGATTCTGTTTTGCTGGGTGTCGGCGGGTTTCTGGACGGCCTTGATGGGCTTTCTGGAATTGTTGACCGGTCACGACAAATACCGCATTTCAGGCGCCAGCGCGGGTAATGAGCCGATCCCCCAAGACGCCCGTACCGCGTTGGTGATGCCGATCTGTAATGAAGACGTAACCCGCGTATTTGCAGGCTTGCGTGCGACTTATGAATCGGTGGCAGCGACCGGTGACCTCGACCGTTTTGACTTTTTCGTCCTCAGCGACAGTAACGACCCGGACATCTGCGTGGCTGAACAGCAGGCGTGGCTGGACGTGTGCCGCGAGACCGAAGGCTTCGGGCGGATTTTCTATCGCCGTCGTCGCCGTCGTGTGAAACGCAAAAGCGGCAACCTCGACGACTTCTGCCGTCGCTGGGGCGGTGATTACAAGTACATGGTGGTGCTCGACGCAGACAGCGTGATGAGCGGCGAATGCTTGACCAGCCTGGTGCGCTTGATGGAAGCCACGCCAGACGCGGGCATCATCCAGACCGCGCCACGCGCTTCGGGCATGGACACGCTGTATGCGCGTATGCAGCAGTTTGCTACGCGGGTATACGGCCCGTTGTTTACCGCGGGTCTGCACTTCTGGCAATTGGGTGAATCCCACTACTGGGGTCACAACGCCATCATCCGCATGAAGCCTTTTATCGAGCACTGCGCCCTCGCGCCATTGCCGGGTAAAGGGGCGTTTGCGGGCGCGATTCTGTCCCATGACTTCGTTGAAGCGGCATTGATGCGCCGTGCCGGTTGGGGGGTGTGGATTGCCTATGACTTGCCGGGCAGCTATGAAGAACTGCCGCCTAACTTGCTGGACGAACTCAAGCGTGACCGTCGCTGGTGCCACGGCAACTTGATGAACTTCCGCCTGTTTTTGGTCAAAGGCATGCACCCGGTTCACCGGGCCGTGTTCCTCACAGGCGTGATGTCGTACCTGTCGGCGCCGTTGTGGTTCTTCTTCTTGCTGCTGTCGACGGCGTTGCTGGCAGTCAACACGCTGATGGAGCCGCAGTACTTCATGGAGCCGCGTCAGCTGTATCCGCTGTGGCCTCAATGGCACCCGGAAAAAGCCGTAGCGTTGTTCTCGACCACCATCGTGTTGCTGTTTCTGCCTAAACTGCTGAGCATCATTTTGATCTGGGCCAAAGGCGCGAAACAGTTCGGTGGCAAGTTCAAGGTCACGTTGTCGATGCTGCTGGAGATGCTGTTCTCCATGCTGCTGGCGCCGGTGCGCATGATCTTCCACACCCGCTTTGTACTGGCTGCTTTCCTGGGCTGGGCGGCGACCTGGAACTCGCCACAACGTGACGATGATTCCACGCCGTGGAGCGAAGCCGTGCGCCGTCATGGCCCGCAAACCCTGTTGGGTGCGGCCTGGGCTGCGTTGGTGCTGTGGTTGAACCCAAGCTTTCTGTGGTGGTTGGTGCCGATTGTCGGTTCGCTCATGCTGTCGATCCCGGTGTCCGTGATTTCCAGCCGTGTGAAGTTGGGCCTCAAGTCCCGTGACGCCAGCTTGTTCCTGATTCCTGAGGAATACGCGCCGCCCCGTGAGTTGTCGGCTACGGCTGAATACACCCACGAGAATCGTTACCACGCGCTGCACGACGGCTTCATCCGTTCGGTGGTTGATCCACAGCAGAACGCTTTGGCGTGTGCTTTGGCGACTTCGCGTCACCGTGAGGCCGAGCCGATTGAATGGCTGCGTACCGAGCGCGTGCGACATGCCTTGAAAGTGGGCCCTGCGGGGCTAAACAACAACGAGCGCATGGCGCTGCTGAGCGATCCGGTGGCATTGGCACGTTTGCACGCGCTGGTGTGGAGCGAAGGTCATCAAGACTGGCTCAACGCCTGGCGTGAGTCGGTCACAGCCGACGCCCACGCGCCGCTGTTACCGTTACAGCCAGCCGCTTGACCCCAAGCCCGTCCCCTCACCTGAGCGGACGGGCTTTTTTGTGGTCGCTGCCCAAGGCGACGTCCGGGCTTGCTTCGCAACCTGCGCCAGCGGCTATGGATGATCTGTCACGCTTTTGTGATGCAAAGTCTTTGTCCTCCCTCTGCTCTGAGTTAGCATCCATCTGCGAATAGGTGAGTGCCCGGCGGTATTGGCTTTGAGTCTCGAGCCGACCGTAGGCCAACACCTTTATTGAGTAGGTTCCGGGGAGTTGATGATGAAGAAGTTTCTGTCGAAACTGATGTTCGGTGTCACTGCACTACTGGCGGTTAGCGCAGCCCATGCAGGCGCAATTGATGACGCGGTCAAGCGTGGCACGTTGAAGGTGGGCATGGACCCGACGTACATGCCATTCGAAATGACCAACAAACGCGGCCAGATCATTGGCTTCGAAGTCGACCTGCTCAAAGCCATGGCCAAGGCGATGGGGGTCAAGCTGGAGCTGGTGTCCACGGGCTACGACGGCATCATCCCGGCCTTGATGACCAACAAATTCGACATGATCGGCAGCGGCATGACCCTGACTCAGGAACGTAACCTGCGCCTGAACTTCAGCGAACCCTTCATCGTTGTGGGCCAGACCCTGCTGATCCGCAAGGAACTGGCTGACAAGGTTAAAACCTACAAAGACCTCAACGACCCGCAATACCGCCTGACCTCCAAGCTGGGCACCACCGGTGAAATGATCGCCAAAAAACTGATGTCCAAAGCTCAGTACCACGGCTACGACAACGAACCCGAAGCGGTGCTGGACGTTGTGAACGGCAAGGCAGATGCCTTTGTTTACGATGCGCCTTACAACGTAGTGGCGGTCAACAAGTTCGGTGACGGCAAACTGGTGTACCTCGATCAGCCGTTTACCTACGAGCCGTTGGCCTTTGGCCTGAAGAAAGGCGACTACGACAGCCTTAACTTCATCAACAACTTCCTGCACCAGATCCATGAAGACGGCACCTACGATCGCATCCATGACAAGTGGTTCAAAGACACCACTTGGCTCAAGGACATGGAATAAGCGCGATGCTTTGTAGCAGTTGCCGAAGACTGTGCACGGTTGTGCAGCAACCGTAAAAAAGCGTAATGCGATTCAGATGAAACACCGGGGCGCTCCAAATACGAGCGCTTCGCCCTCGCACGTAGCCTTCGGCAACTGCTACGGGCCCGGCTTTACTCCTGATGGAACCTGAACGTGATCAAACAAAAAAAAGCCCAGTGGCCCTGGCACGTGTTAACCGTGCTGGTGCTCATCGGTCTGGCGGGCGCGTTGTATTACGCCACCTCGCTGATGTCCTACGAATGGCGCTGGAACCGAGTCCCGCAATACTTCGTCTATCAGGCCGAAGAAGCCCAGCGGGCCACTGAAACTTCCACCGTGATTGAGTTGGTGCGCAAAGGCGATCAAGCCGACGTCGTACTGCGTGCCGAAGATGGCACTGAACAACGCCTGAGCGTGGCTGACAACAGCGTGCAATTGGCTGAAGGCGACGATGTGGCTGAAGGTGACATCGTGGGCGTGACCCGCCATTGGGCTGCTGGCCCGTTGTTGCTGGGGTTGTGGACCACCGTTTGGCTGTCGCTGGTGTCGGGGGTATTGGGGTTGATCATCGGCCTGGCCACCGGGTTGTGCCGTCTGTCGAATAACCCGACCCTGCGTGACCTGTCGACGCTCTATGTCGAACTGGTGCGCGGTACACCGCTGCTGGTGCAGATCTTCATTTTTTACTTCTTTATTGGCACCGTGCTGAATCTGTCTCGCGAGTTCGCCGGTATTGCCGCGTTGTCGCTGTTTACCGGGGCATACGTGGCCGAGATTGTGCGTTCGGGTGTGCAGTCCATCGCCCGCGGGCAAAACGAAGCGGCGCGCTCCTTGGGCCTTAACGCCAGCCAGTCGATGCGTTACGTGGTGCTACCGCAAGCGTTCAAGCGCGTACTGCCGCCGTTGGCCGGGCAATTTATCAGCCTGGTCAAAGACACCTCGCTGGTGTCGGTGATTGCTATCACCGAGCTGCTCAAAAGCGGCCGCGAAGTCATTACCACCTCGTTTTCGCCGTTCGAGATTCTGTTCTGCGTGGCGGGCCTGTACCTGTTGATCAACCTGCCGCTGTCGCATTTGGCCAGCCGGCTTGAGCGGAGGCTCGCGCAAAGTGATTGAAGTCCGCGAACTGGTAAAAGTTTTTGACACGCGTGGGCACCTCGTCCGCGCCGTGGATAACGTCAGCACCACCGTCGCCAAGGGTGAAGTGCTGGTGGTGATCGGCCCTTCGGGCTCGGGGAAATCGACCTTTCTGCGCTGCCTCAATGGGCTGGAAGACTTCGACTCAGGCTCGGTCAGCATCGACGGTGTCGACCTGGCCAACCCTAAAACCGACGTCAACGCCTATCGCCGCGAAGTCGGTATGGTGTTCCAGCATTTCAACCTGTTCCCGCACATGACCGTGCTCGAAAATCTGTGCCTGGCGCAGAAAGTCGTGCGCAAACGTGGCAAGGCCGAGCGCGAGGCCAAGGCCCGTGCGCTGCTGGAAAAGGTCGGCATCGGCCAGAAAGCCAATGAATACCCCTCGCGCCTGTCGGGTGGCCAGCAGCAGCGCGTGGCGATTGCCCGGGCGCTGGCGATGGAACCCAAGGTGATGTTGTTCGATGAGCCGACCTCGGCGCTTGACCCGGAGATGGTCGGCGAAGTGCTCGACGTGATGAAAACACTGGCGCGCGAAGGCATGACCATGGTGTGCGTGACCCACGAAATGGGTTTTGCCCGTGAAGTGGCGAACCGCGTGTTGTTCTTTGATCACGGCAAATTGCTGGAGGACAGCGCCCCGCAAGACTTCTTCAACTCGCCCAAAGACCTGCGTGCACAGGCGTTTTTGCGCCAGGTACTGTAAACCCTTGCTCACAAGAAAATGGCCGAGGTTGGGGTAGCAATTGCCGTAGGCGACGTTCGGTTGCGAAGCGATCGTAAACCCGATGACTGCGGTGCCTCTGAGACACCGCGCTGGATGGTTTTACGACCGCTTCGCGCCCGGCCGCAGCCTCGTATTACTCGTCAACGGTGCGCGAGTTACACCTTAAACCGTCCCACCAACCCTTGCAGATGCGTGCCCAGGCGCGCCAGTTCCATGCTCGACGCGGCAGTCTCTTCACTGGCGGCCGAGGTCTGCTCAGACACATCGCGCACGTTCAATACGCTGCGGTTGATCTCTTCTGCCACCGCGCTTTGCTGCTCTGCCGCTGCGGCAATCTGCTGGTTCATCCCTTGAATGGCCGACACGGTGCGGGTGATGTTGCCCAGTGACTCGCCTGCGCGGCGTGTCAGTTCAACACTGCTGTCGGTCAGGCTGCGGCTGCTGTCCATGCTGCTGGACACTTGCAGCGTGCCACTTTGCAGGCCGGCAATCAGTTCTTCAATCTCTTCGGTCGATTGCTGAGTGCGTTGTGCCAGGCTGCGCACTTCATCGGCCACGACCGCAAAGCCGCGTCCTGCTTCTCCGGCCCGGGCAGCCTCAATCGCCGCGTTAAGGGCCAGCAAGTTGGTTTGCTGGGCCACGGACTTGATCACGTCCAGCACGCTGCCAATTTTGTCGCTTTCGCGCTTCAAATGGTCCATCGCTTCGGTGGAATGACCGACTTCAATCGCCAGCTTCTCGATCTGTGCAATCGCTTGGGCGACCACGTTGTCACCTTCACGGGCTTGCTGGTCGGCGGCCACGGCGGCTTCGCACGCTTCTTCGGCATTACGCGCCACTTCCTGCACGGTAGCGGCCATTTCGTGCATGGCGGTGGCCACCTGATCGGTCTCAACCTTTTGGCTGTTGACCCCCGCGCTGGTCTGTTCGGTAACGGCGGAGAGTTCTTCGGCGGCACTGGCGATTTGCGTCACGCCATCGGTGATCCCACTGATCAACTCGCGCAGGCCCACGGTCATGCGCTGTACGGCGCGTTGCAGTTGCCCCAACTCATCGCGCCGGGCAGTGTCGTAGTCGTGCGTCAGATCGCCTGCGGCCACGCGCTCAACGGTTTTAAGGGTTTGACGCAGCGGGATGACGATCTGGCGCGTGATGCTCCAGGCGCCAATCACGCCCAGTAGCAGGGCGAGCAGGGTGCAGCCGATCAGCAGCGTTTTGGCCCGCTGGCTGTCCAGGTCACGCTTGGCGGTTTGCATACCTGACAGTTGCTTGCTCAAGTCGATCAGGTTGTTGCCCAGTGCCTGCATGCGCTCAAGCGCGTGGGTATTGGCGACTTGGGCGTCACGAAACGTGGTCACGGCGGCACGGTAGTTTTGCAGCGATTGTGCAGCCTGTTGCAGGTTGGCGATGTGCTCGTCGGGGAGTTTGGTCGGCAAACTGTTGAGTGCTTGGAGGGCGTTGTCGATGGCGTCCAGCGCCGGTTGTTCGGCCTCAGGTTTACCGCTGTAGGTGTAGCCGCGGACCTGAAAGCGCGCTTGTTGCAGCAATTTGCTCAGTTCAATCACGCTGTTGAACTGGGTCACGCTATCGCCTTGCGACAAGGCTTTTTCAATGGCCGTGACGTTGGCAACAGCCGCGTCAGCCGTGGCGCCGAGTTGTGTGCGGCTGGTTTCGCGGGCTTGAGTGGCGAGCGTTATATCAGCCACGGCGCGCCGGTAATCGGCCACAACGGCCAGCTGTTGTTGCACCAACTCAATGTCTTCAGGCGTAGTCAGTTGACGGCGCGAGGTTTCCAGCGCCTCGTCCAGTTCGCTCAGGCGCCCGTTCAATTCGCCCGGGCCGTGGTCGCCCCGCTCCCTTTCATAATCAAGACGCGCGATGCGCAGGTCTTTGGTCAGGGCAATGATTTTTGAAATATTCGCCAGCTTGTCGCCGCGGTCAATCACGGACGCCAGGCCGTTCCAGCCGGTGGCGGTGATCAGTAAGGTCAGGATCAAGACCAGGCCAAAGCCCAGGCTGAGTTTACGAATAACGCTGATATTGCCTAGCGTGTGGGCCAACCAACGGTACATGGCGGTGCTCCTTTTTTGACCGAACCGACTCCATGACAAACAGTCCCGTGCTTCGCGGTCTTTTTATTAGTGATCAGGCCATCGGCGCGAGCCAACATAACTAAAACCCGGTCGCTCAGAGTGTGATGGACGTCGCAGGCTTAGTGCCATCACGCAGTGTAGCCGTTGTCGAGCAGCGCGAGGCGGTGATCGGGCTGCTCGCCAATGGCTACAGGGGTTAGACCTTGAAACGGCCCACCAAGGTTTGCAGGTGAGTGCCCAGTCGGGCCAGTTCCACGCTGGAAGCCGCGGTTTCTTCGCTGGCCGCAGCGGTTTGCTCAGACACATCGCGCACGTTGAGCACGCTGCGGTTGATCTCTTCGGCGACCGAGCTTTGCTGCTCGGCGGCAGCTGCAATCTGCTGGTTCATACCCTGGATGGTCGAGACGGTACGGGTGATGGTGCTCAGCGAGGCCCCGGCGCGACGGGTCAGCTCGACGCTGCTGTCGGTCAACACGCGGCTGTTGTCCATGCTGGTGGACACCCGCTGCGTACCGCTTTGCAAGCCAACAATCAGCTCTTCTATTTCTTCGGTAGAGACTTGGGTGCGTTGCGCCAGGCTGCGCACTTCATCGGCCACTACGGCAAACCCGCGGCCTGCCTCGCCCGCCCGTGCCGCCTCAATCGCCGCGTTGAGCGCCAGCAGATTGGTCTGTTGCGACACTGATTTGATCACGTCCAGCACGCTGCCAATCTTGCCGCTTTCTTGTTGCAGGTGCGTCATGGCGTCGGTGGACTTCAGCACCTCGGCGGCCAAGTGCTCAATCTGCTCAATGGCCTGCGCGACCACCGTGTCACCTTCACGCGCTTGTTGATCGGCGGCGACGGCAGCCTCAGAGGCTTCTTCTGCGTTACGCGCGACCTCATGCACGGTGGCGGCCATTTCGTGCATGGCGGTGGCCACTTGATCGGTCTCAACCTTTTGGCTGTTGACCCCGGCGCTGGTCTGCTCAGTCACGGCTGATAACTGCTCGGCCGCGCTGGCGATTTGGGTCACTCCGTCGCTGATACCGCCGATCAGGTCGCGCAGTTCGCCGGTCATGCGGGCAATGGCCTGTTGCACTCGGCCCAGTTCGTCGCGACGCTGAGTAGGGTGATCTTGACTGAGATCGCCTGCGGCTACGGCTTCTACGATGCGCAGGGTGTGTTGCAGCGGGGTGACGATCTGTCGGGTAATCAGCCAGGCAGCCAGTGTGCCGAGCGCGAGGGCCAATACGGCGCAAAGAGTCAGGGCAGTTTTGGCCTGTTGTGCATCGTTGTCGCGCTTGGTGGTTTGCGAGGTCGCCAGTTCGTGGCTCAGGCTCACCAGGCTGTCGCCCAAGGCTTGCAGGCTGTTCTGTTGTTGGTCGCTGAGCAGTTGCGAGTCGCGAAACTGCACGAACGTTTCGCCGTAGTTTTTCAGCGAGTGGGCAGCTTGTTGCAACTGCGGGCTGTATTCGCCGGGCAATTGCGCCGAGAGGCGGGTGAGTTCGTTTTGAGCGAAAAGGATGGCATCCAGTGCGGGTTGCGCGGCATCGGCATCGCCACTGTGGGTATAACCACGCACTTGATAGCGCGCGTGTTGCAGTTGGCGGCTGAGTTCGTTGACCCGGTTGAGCATGGCCAGGTCATTGCCCTTGAGCACGTCCTTTTCGATGCCGTCGATAGTGTCGGCAGCGCTTTGCGCGCTGCTGCCCAGGCGCGCCCGATTTAGCTCGCGGGCCTGGGTGGCCTTGTCGATTTGGCTGAAGATGTTTTTGTATTGCGCGACCGCCTGCAACTCTTGGTTGATCATGGCCAAGTCTTCGGAGATCCCCAATAGTTTGCTGGCGAGCGTCAGATTGTTATCGATATCGTTGAGCAGGTCATTGACTTCACCGGGGCCATTCTCACCGTTATCCCGGTCGTAGGACACGCGGGCAATGCGCAGGTCTTTGACCAGCGCCACGGTGTCGGAAATGGTGCTGAGCTTTTTGCTGCGATCAATGATCGACGTCAGTCCGCTCCAGCCGGTGGCGGTAATCAACAGCGTCATGATCAGTACCAGGCCAAAGCCGAGACTGAGTTTGCGATTGACGCTGATATTGCCCAGCGTGGTGGTCAACCAATGGTTCATGGTGATGCTCCTTATCTGATCGATTCACATCGATGCACGCCATCCATGGCCACTGAGTATGTTTTTGAAGCGTCAGATTATCGGCCGCAAAAGGCCGCACTTGAGGGGTTTATACAAATTGTATTTAAAATACCAATAGGCGTTGACGAGGCACGCGGCTGCTATCGGGGGCGAAGCAGCCGTAAACCCGATTGCAGGGGGGCATCTTAAAACAAGCGGGCGAGAAGGGCGGTGACGGCGGTTTCAACCCGCAAAATGCGTGGCCCCAGTTGCACCGGTTGCAACCCGGCCTTGGCCAGCAGGTCGATTTCGTAAGGGATCCAGCCACCTTCCGGGCCAATGGCCAGCGTCACGGCTTGGTCCAGCCCGCGCGGGCATTCAGGGTAATCACCGGGATGGCCCACTAGCCCCAATGTGCCATCAACCAAGGCTGGCAGGCGGTCTTCAACAAACGGCTTGAAGCGCTTTTCAAGGGTGATGTTCGGCAGCACGCTGTCACGGGCTTGCTCAAGCCCCAGGATCAACTGCTCGCGAATGGCTTCAGGTTCCAGAAACGGGGTTTGCCAAAAACTTTTCTCGACCCGGTAACTGTTCACCAACACGACGTTGGGTACACCCATGGCGGCCACGGTTTGTAGCACCCGGCGCAGCATTTTCGGGCGTGGCAGGGCCAGCAGTAAGGTCAGGGGCAGTTTGGCCGGGGGCGGCTGGTCGAGGCTGTGGATCACCAGCTCGGCTTCTTTGGCTTCAAGGCGCACCAGTTCGGCGCTGCCCATCAAGCCACCTATCCGGCCTACTCGCAGGCTGTCGCCTACAACAGCGCGGTGAACTTCCTGCATGTGCGTCAAGCGCCGGTCGCGCAGGATCACGCGGTCGGCAGCAATGAAATCGGCCTCTTCGAGGAGCAGCAGGTTCACGCTTGAGGCGCTGGCGGTTGGGCGTTCTGGTCAGCCGGTTGATCGTCGGTATCGTCACCGCGTTTGTTCTTGCTCACCAGGCTGCCAAACAGAATGCCGATTTCAAACAGCATCCACATCGGAATCGCCAGCAAGGTTTGCGAGAAGATATCCGGCGGGGTCAGGATCATGCCGACCACGAAGCAGCCGATGATCACGTACGGGCGGATCTTGCGCAGGTATTTGACGTCGACAATGCCAATCCACACCAGCAGCACCACGGCCACCGGGATTTCAAAGGCCACGCCAAAGGCGAAGAACAGGGTCATGACGAAATCAAGGTAGCTGCTGATGTCGGTCATCATCGCGACGCCTTCGGGGGTGGCGGCGGCGAAGAACTTGAACACCAGCGGGAACACCAGGAAGTAGGCAAACGCCATGCCTGCATAGAACAGAAAGATGCTCGACACCAGCAACGGCACGGCGATGCGCTTTTCATGCTTGTACAGGCCCGGCGCGATAAAGCCCCAGATCTGGTGCAGGATCACCGGGATGGCAATAAACAGCGACACCATCATGGTCAGCTTGAGCGGCGTGAGGAACGGCGAGGCCACGTCCGTGGCAATCATCGTGGCGCCCACTGGCAAGTACTCACGCAGGGGCGTGGAGACTAGCGTGTAGATCTGCTGCGTGAAGGCAAACAAGCCCGCGAAGATGATGAAAATCGCCGCGATGCAGCGCAACAGGCGGGTGCGCAGCTCAGTCAGGTGCGAAACCAGCGGCATTGGCTGGTCATTTTCAGGAATGTCGCTCATGCGCTTAAGGGGCTCGCGGTGGCAGGGTTGGGTCGTGTGGCGCTGGCGTTTGAGGCGCAGGCACGGACGCGGTTTTGCTCAGGCTCACAGGCGCGGGGCTGGCGGGTTCGACAGGCGCAGCGGCCACCGGTGTCGCGGGCGGCTCAACAGGCGTGAGGGGTTTCACGGCGTCTTGCAGCGGGGCCAGGATCTTCTTGGCCTCTTCTTCCATCGACGTGATGTGTTCGTTGTGCAGCTGGCGCCGGATCTCATCGGCACCGATCTCACGTTCAACTTCCTGTTTGATCGCATTGAAACTGCGTTTCAAGCGCCCGACCCACAGGCCCGCCGTGCGTGCCGCCCCCGGCAGGCGTTCTGGCCCGAGCACGAGCAGAGCCACCAGGCCGACGAGCAGCAGTTCACTGAAGCTGATACCGAACATTAGTTTTGGCTCACACGTCTTTGCGGGTCGGCTCTTCGACTTTTTGTGCCTGCACGTCGATGGTGTGCGGCTCGTTCAAGGTCGAAGTGGTGTGGGGTTGTGGCGCGGCAGTCGGCTGCGCAGGTGGCACCACCGGTTCAGCCGGTTTTTCGTCGTCGTTCATGGCTTTGCGAAAGCCCTTGATCGATTCGCCGACGTCAGTGCCGAGGTTTTTCAGTTTTTTGGTGCCGAAGACCAGTACCACGACTACCAGAATGACGATCCAGTGTTTCCAGTCAAAAATGCCCATGATCGGTTCCTTTGCAAAAGAGGGTTAGGCGGACGGCCGCGAGGCTTTTTCCACGTGGCCGGAGGTGCCGATGCGACGCTCCAGTTCATCCAGTACAGCCTGCGGATGCTGCCCCAGCTGGGCGAGCATGATCATGCTGTGAAACCACAGGTCGGCGGTTTCGTAGATCACATCGCTGCAATCACCGCTGATGGCGGCGTCCTTGGCAGCAATGATGGTCTCGACCGATTCTTCACCGACCTTTTCCAGAATCTTGTTCAGGCCCTTGTGGTACAGGCTGGCAACGTAAGAGCTGCCCGGTTCGGCATTTTTGCGTTCTTCGATCACTTGGGCAACGCGGCTCAAGGTGTCAGTCATGGGAGTGCCCTGCTTGGTAAATGACGTGCGGGTCTTTCAGAACCGGGTCTACGGTCTTCCACTCGGTGTTTTCGTACACGCGATAGAAGCAGCTCTGACGGCCGGTATGGCAGGCGATGTCACCGATCTGTTCAACCATCAAAATGATGACGTCAGCGTCGCAGTCCAGGCGCATTTCATGCAGCTTTTGTACATGGCCCGACTCTTCGCCCTTGCGCCACAGTCTGCCGCGCGAACGTGACCAGTAAATGGCACGGTTCTCGGCAGCGGTCAGGCTCAACGCTTCGCGGTTCATCCAGGCCATCATCAAGACGCGCCCGGTTTTGTGGTCTTGGGCAATCGCCGGCACCAGGCCGTCGCTGTCCCATTTGATCTCGTCCAGCCAGTGTTTCATGTTCGACTCCGACAACGGGTCCGGGGCTAAAGGCCCGGACCGGCGAATGCACAGTTTGCCAGCCTGCTCGGGGGCTGGCTATCGGCGCACGATCAGATACAAGCCCACGGCCAGCATGATGCCGGCCGGCCAATAGCCCAGGGTGTGCAGTGGACCGACGGTGGCCAGTAAGGCACCTGCGGCCAAATGTCCCGCTCCCAGCAAGCGCAAGAACCAGCTGTCTCGGGGTTCTGTTACCACCAACTTCTGGTTTTTTGCATGGGGCTGCGACAGGCGTTCCAGCAAATCGCGGGTCATGCCCGCCAGATGCGGGAGTTGCTCGACTTGACTGTGCAGGTTGCGCAGCAGGGTTTTGGGGCTGACGCGTTCACGCATCCAGCGCTCAAGGAACGGCTGGGCGGTGCTCCACAGGTCGAGATCGGGGTAAAGCTGACGGCCCAGGCCTTCGATATTGAGCAAGGTTTTTTGCAGCAACACCAGCTGCGGCTGGACTTCCATGTTGAAACGTCGAGCCGTCTGGAACAGACGCATCAGCACCTGACCAAAGGAAATTTCTTTCAGCGGTTTTTCGAAGATCGGTTCGCACACGGTACGTATGGCGGCTTCGAATTCGTTGAGTTTGGTGTGCGCCGGCACCCAGCCCGAATCAATGTGCAACTGCGCCACGCGGCGGTAGTCACGCTTGAAAAAAGCAAACAGGTTGCGGGCCAGATAGTCCTGATCTTCGGGGGTCAGGCTGCCGACGATGCCGCAGTCGATCGCGATGTATTGCGGGCTCCAGGGGCTGACTGTGCTGACGAAAATATTGCCGGGGTGCATGTCCGCATGAAAGAAACTGTCGCGAAACACTTGGGTGAAGAAAATTTCGACCCCGCGCTCGGCGAGCATTTTCATGTCGGTGCGCTGGTCGGCCAGGGCGGGCAGGTCCGTGACTTGAAGCCCGTAAATACGCTCCATCACCAGCACTTTGGGGCGGCACCAGTCCCAGTAAATCTGCGGCACGTAAAGCAGCGGCGAACCTTCGAAGTTGCGTTTGAGCTGGCTGGCGTTGGCCGCTTCGCGTAGCAGGTCGAGTTCGTCGTAGATGGTTTTTTCGTAATCACTGACCACGTCTACCGGGTGCAGCAGACGGGCATCGGCGCTCAGGCGCTCAGCGGTTTTGGCCAGGATGAACAGCCACGCCAAATCAGAACCGATGATCGGTTTGAGGCCGGGACGCACCACCTTGACCACCACTTCTTCGCCGGTCTTGAGCTTGGCGCTATGCACTTGCGCCACCGACGCCGATGCCAGCGGTTCGATATCAAACCGGCTGAACACTTCGCTGATGGTTGCGCCCAATTGCTCTTCGATCAGCTTGACGGCCAACTGCGGGTCGAATGGCGGCACGCGGTCTTGCAGCAGCATCAATTCATCGGCGATATCGGGCGGCAGCAGGTCGCGACGGGTAGACAGGATCTGCCCGAACTTGATGAAGATCGGCCCCAAGTCCTGTAGCGCCAGACGCAAGGCCGCTCCGCGGCTCAATTCCAGCTTTTTGCGCGGGAACCAGCGCCACGGCAACGCATAGCGCAGCGATAGCATCCACCACGGCAAAGGCAGGGCGAACAGCAGGTCATCCAGTCGGTAGCGGATGACCACGCGCTGGATGCGAAACAAACGACGAATGGCAAGCAGCTTCATGCGACATCGCTGGAATTGAGGGAGCGAGAGAGGCGCTCAATGCGCGCTTCCAGTCGGTCCAGGTCGAGTTTGAGATGGTCAAGTTCGTCAAAGCGCGCTTGCGCTTCACTTTCTCCGACCAATGTGCGGGCTTCTTCGCTCAGGTATTCGGCCAAGTTCTGATTGAGGCTGGCGAAGCCTTGCTGGTACCAGTTAGCGCGGCTACGCAAGTGGCCGCCGATCAGTGCGGTAGGCACCGGGCCAATCCAGCGTGAGAGTTCGTACTCCCAGTCCAGTTCCAGATCTTGCAGGATCGCCGCCAGCGTCATCAGCACATGACTGTCGCCTTCGATGTCGACTTCAGGGCCATGCAACACAGCGGTTTTGTCTTTGCTCAAGGCCAAGCGCAATAGGCTGGTTGCCGGTGCACGCAGTGTGCAATCGGCGTCGGCGGCCCATTGGGTGGCTAACAGCAGGCCTTCATCGCTGGGCAAAATGAACAGATGCAGCGCAGGGCTGGCGCATTCAACCGCAATCACTTTGCCGGTCAATGGCTGCATGCGCGCACGTGCTGTGCTGTCCAGGCGCAAGACGCGGTTAACACCGCTCTCAACGCTGGCGAGAAGGCCCCTGAGCAACATCAGGGTTTGATGCCGCGGTGCAGTGCAACGATGCCAGAGGTCATGTTGTGATAAGTCACGCGGTCAAAACCGGCCTCGACCATCATCGACTTCAGGGTTTCCTGATTCGGGTGCATACGGATCGACTCAGCCAGATAGCGATAGCTTTCCGGGTCGTTGAGGATCAGTTTGCCGACCATCGGCATAAAGGCGAACGAGTAGGCATCGTAGACCTTGGACATCAACGCGTTGGTGGGCTTGGAGAATTCCAGCACCAGCAAACGGCCGCCCGGCTTGAGCACACGCAGCATCGAGCGCAGGGCGTCTTCTTTGTGGGTCACGTTGCGCAGGCCAAAGGCGATGGTCACGCAATCGAAGTAGTTGTCCGGGAACGGCAGCTTTTCAGCGTCGGCCTGAACGAACTCGATATTGCCCGCCACACCTTTGTCCAGCAGGCGGTCACGGCCAACCTTGAGCATGGAAGCGTTGATATCCGCCAGCACGACTTGACCGGTGGGGCCGACCAGATGCGAAAACTTGCGCGCCAGATCGCCCGTGCCGCCTGCGATGTCGAGCACCTTGTTGCCTTGGCGAACACCAGACAGCTCGATGGTGAAGCGCTTCCACAGACGGTGCATACCGCCCGACAGAACGTCGTTCATCAGGTCATATTTGCCTGCGACGGAGTGAAACACCTCCGCGACTTTTTCCGCTTTTTGGCTTTCTGGAACGTTTTTGAAGCCGAAGTGCGTGGTGGGTTCGGCATCGCTGCCTTTGCGCTGATCAGTCATATCGCTGTCACCAAAAGAGAATGCTGGCCATTCTAATCCCGGAGGCCGACTTTGTCTTGGCGAGGGTCAATGTAAGTATAGTGGTCGGCTTATTTATGAGGAGTGAAGCCATGGCTCGCATCAGCGTTGAACGCACCCATGCCCTGGGCATTGAGGCTGCACGGGTAAAAGCTCAGCAAGTGGTTGAGAAGCTGGCGGCGCAGTACGGCCTGCAACCTACCTGGTCAGGTGACAAGGTCCAATTGAAGCGGTCGGGAGTAGACGGCTTGCTGGAAATCGGTGAGCGCACGGTCAAGGTCGACGTGAAGCTCGGGATGCTGATGTCACCGATGAGTGGCATGATCCAGTCCGAAATTGAACGCTCGCTGGATAAAGCCTTGGCGTAAGAAGTGATGGCGACATGCACGCGGACTGTTCAGTAGAAGAAGTGTGACGGGTGAGAGCGCTTTAGAGTGTAGGCAGTGTGACTTTAAAGCGCCGAACAGAGCGAATGACATATATGAAAGTGCTCTCGGTATTGATCTAGAGCGTGTGGTTGATTAATGACAGCGAAGTCGGGGTAAGTCCTGTGTGGCTGAGTTGAACTACTGTTTTTCTCAGGAAGTTCAAATACACACAAGGAGCTGTTAAATGTCAGATTATCGATTTCAAGTTGTTCGCCAGTCTGTGGGTACCCATGAAGTTGCACGAGACAAATCCAGAGTTGTTGCTGAACTATTCATTGAGCAGCGCAAGGGATTTACTTTTACGGAACATGTCGCGAGCGAAGAGGTGACAGAATTTATAATTAAAAATAATGAAAGCATTGTGGTGGGCCAGTTGTTTGTTTTGATCAATAGTGTGTTGTTTTTCATCTTCGGCACCGCAGCAGCTGAAGAGGCATGGAATATGGAAGGCGACATGGTTGATCTTATGGATCATGCATTTCCGACAGCCAGTGCCGCAGAAAATTTATGACGGCTATCGAGTGTTTATTTCCCCCTGTACAGAATGAATCATCTATTCGCTGGCCCTGTTTTTGCGTGTGCCGCCAATCCGTACAAGCATGCCTTGAAACGGCCCTGATTAAGGTCTAAACCTAGTGCAGGTGAACAGGTTGTTCACCTTGATGAGTCGACAGTCTGCGGATGGACGTCGCAATTGAACATTGAGGGGAACACGATGGCGGCTAAAAAACCGGTGACACCTGCAAAAGACAACCACTCTTGGGTTGGCAAAGTTGAAGAGTACTCGCGCAAAATCTGGCTCGCGGGCTTGGGCGCGTACTCGAAAATTGATACGGATGGCAGCAAGTTGTTTGACAGCTTGGTCAAGGACGGTGAAAAGGCCGAAAAATTGACCAAGACCACTGAACCTAAAATGACCAAATCGTCTACGCGCTCTAAAGTTGACGATGTTAAAGAGTTGGCGCTAGGTAAATGGGGCGAGTTGGAAGAAGCCTTCGATAAACGCCTGAGCAGCGCTATTTCCCGGCTAGGTGTGCCGAGTCGTGATGAAGTGAAAGTGCTGCACGCCAAAGTAGAAACCCTGACCAAACACATTGAAAAGCTGACGGCAGCGGCTGCCAAAGTCACGGCGACCAAAGCGCCTGTTGCCAGCAAATCTGCGCCTGCAAAGCCTGCTGTAAAACCAGCAGTCAAAAAAGCACCTGTGGCTTCCGGTAAACCTGCGGCGGCCAAACCTGTTGTGAAGAAGCCGGCGGTGAGCAAAAAACCGGTGGCTCCGAAACCTGATTCGCCCGCTGCTTGATCGCAGCCTCGTCAGCGCCTCCTGTTGTCGCTGTCGAGGTACGAGGCTGCGATCGGGCGCGCAGCGGCCGTAGAGTCATTTAACGCGATACTTGAGCCACACTGCAGCGCTCGGGTTTGCGAGCGCTGCGCACTCGATCGCAGCCTCGCATTACTCGTCAGCGACTACAAAAAACCAGCACTTCGTGGGGGGGCGGTAACCGCGCACCCACAGAGCAAGCAGGCGTTACAGCATCAATTTGACGATGGACTCGGACGGGTCGCGTGACTTGCCGGCTTTTTTCAATTCTTCCAGATAGTCTGCCCACAGCGCGTCTTGACGCTGGCCCAATTGATACAGGTATTGCCAGGTAAACAGCCCGCTGTCGTGGCCGTCATCGAAGCTGATCTTTAAGGCGTATTGGCCTGCGGGCTCAATGTTGTTGATGCCCACATTGATCTTGCCGTGTTGCAAGATCGGATTACCGTGGCCTTGCACCTCGGCGGAGGGGGAGTGCACGCGTAAAAGCTCGGCAGGCAGATAAAACTCCTCGCCTGAGGGGTATTTCAGCGTCAGTGCTTTCGAGGCTTTGTGCAGGTTGATGGCGCTCGGGTTCATGGTCATAACCTTTGGTTTCACACAAACAATAAAGCCGCTGGCGCAGACTGCAATCGCCAACGACGTTGGCGCAGGATACTAAGATCACTGAAGGCCGGTGGCCTTATCGCAGCCCGCATCAGCGGCTACAGGAGGTGCAAGCGCTTTTACAAGATGTAGCGCGACAGGTCTTCGTTTTCTGCCAATTCGCCCAAATGGCTGTTCACGTACTCGGCGTCGATACGAATCGGTTCGTCTTGATGAGCACTGGCGATATCACCGGCACTGAAAGACACCTCTTCGAGCAAGCGCTCAAGCAACGTGTGCAAGCGACGCGCACCGATGTTCTCGGTTTTCTCGTTCACTTTCCAGGCAATTTCAGCCAGGCGCTTGATGCCTTCAGGCATGAACTCGATGTTCAGGCCTTCAGTTTTCAGCAGCTCGCGGTATTGCTCGGTCAGGGAGGCATGCGGTTCGCTGAGGATACGTTCGAAGTCTTCCGGCGACAACGCTTTGAGCTCAACCCGAATCGGCAAACGGCCTTGCAGCTCAGGTACCAGGTCGCTAGGTTTGCTGAGGTGGAAGGCGCCCGAAGCAATAAACAGGATGTGGTCAGTTTTGACCATGCCCAGTTTGGTGTTGACGGTGCAACCTTCGATCAGCGGCAGCAGGTCGCGCTGTACGCCTTCACGCGATACATCAGCACCGCCCACGTTGCCACGCTTGGCCACTTTGTCGATTTCGTCGATGAACACAATGCCGTGCTGCTCAACCGCTTCCAGCGCCTTGGCTTTGAGTTCTTCGTCGTTGACCAGGCGGCCCGCTTCTTCGTCACGCACCATTTTCAGGGCTTCTTTGACTTTCAGCTTGCGGCTCTTGCGCTTGCCTTTGCCCATGTTGGCAAACAGGCTCTGCAATTGGTTGGTCATTTCTTCCATGCCAGGCGGCGCGGAAATATCGACGCCCACGGCATCGGCGACTTCGATTTCGATTTCTTTATCGTCCAGCTGACCTTCGCGCAGACGCTTGCGGAACAGTTGGCGGGTGTTGGAATCCTGCGGGGTGGCCGCTTCTTCGCCGAAGGTGCGAGCCGGTGGCAGCAGTGCGTCAAGGATGCGCTCTTCTGCGGCGTCTTCTGCACGATGGCGAACTTTGACGATCTCTTGCTCGCGCAGCAGTTTGATGGCTGCATCGGCCAGGTCACGAATGATCGACTCTACGTCGCGGCCGACATAGCCCACTTCGGTGAACTTGGTGGCTTCGACTTTGATGAACGGTGCGTTGGCCAGTTTGGCCAGACGACGGGCGATTTCGGTTTTACCGACACCGGTCGGGCCGATCATCAAGATGTTTTTGGGGGTCACTTCAACACGCAGCTCTTCAGGCAGCTGCATGCGGCGCCAGCGGTTACGCAACGCGATGGCGACGGCGCGTTTGGCATCGTCCTGGCCGATGATATGGCGATTGAGTTCGTGGACGATTTCGCGGGGAGTCATGGACATAGTAGTTGGCGTTCCTCTAGCAGAATGAAGGGGCACAAACGGGTCGGTGAATTGACCCGGCCAGCGGCTTATTCGGCGAGGTCCTGCTCCTCAAGAGTGATGTTGTGGTTAGTGAATACACAGATGTCGCCGGCAATGCCCAGCGCAGTTTCGGCAATTTCGCGGGCCGACAGATCGGTTTTCATCAGCAACGCGCGGGCTGCGGCCTGGGCGAATGCACCCCCCGACCCCATGGCGATCAAGCCGTCTTCTGGCTCAACCACGTCCCCGTTGCCGGTGATGATCAAAGAAGCGTCTTTGTTGGCCACGGCCAGCATGGCTTCAAGGCGGCTCAGCGAGCGGTCGGTACGCCATTCTTTGGCTAACTCGACGGCTGCGCGAACCAGATGGCCTTGATGTTTTTCAAGCTGGCCTTCAAAGCGTTCGAACAGGGTGAATGCATCAGCGGTGGCACCGGCGAAACCGGCTATGACCTGACCGTGATAGAGACGACGGACTTTTTTCGCGTTGCCTTTCATGACGGTGTTGCCAAGTGAAACCTGGCCGTCGCCAGCCATGACAACTTTGCCGTGACGGCGTACTGAAACGATGGTGGTCAAGGGAGAGTCTCCACGCAGCGGGGCGAAAATGCCTGATGGAGATACATATGGGGGTTGTAGCGAATATTTCAACAGTGGGAAGGCAATGCGGATGAACGGAGAACGGACAAATCCTGTAGCAGCTGTCGAGGATCGATGGCTGCTACAGGTCAAGCACTTGCCCGGTGGCGTGCCAGGTATTACCGGCGCTGCTGTAGCAACAAGTTACTAAAGCCGCTGCCCGCCAGTTGCTTCTGCGCAACAGTCAGCTGGTCACGGTTGCTGAAGGGGCCAACCAGCACGCGGTACCAGGTTTCGTCTTTCACGGTGCCGGCTTCAACCGTTGCGGTTTGGCCGAGCAAGATGATTTGCGCACGCACTTTTTCCGCGTCGGCTTGTTTGCGGAACGAGCCCGCCTGCAAGAAGAACTTGGTTACCGGCGCCGCTTTCACCACGGGCGGTGCAGGTGGCGGGGTCACACCGCTCAAGGCAGCCTGAGCGCGGGCCGTGTCAATTTTTGCCGCTTCGGCCGGGGTTACCGGTGCCAGTGGCGCAGTTTGCGGCGTTGGTGGGGTTTTTTCCGGTACGGCTTCTGGCGGCACGATCACTTCAGACTCGGGCAACAAGGTGTAGAAGTCGTACTTGGGCTTGATCGGTTGCGCAGGGCTTGGCGGCGTTTTATTTGCCTGGGCCGTTTGCGACGCCTTTTGCTGCTCTTGCTTGACGCGCTTGACGTCGTCGCCCTTGCCGGGTTCGAGTTTCATCAAAAACACGATAAATGCGCCCACGGTCAGGCCGATGGCCATCCACAGCCAACCTGGAATCGGTTGTTTGGCGGGCGCCTGATACCGGCTGGCGCCACGCTTGGGTGCAGGTTTTTTCTTGGCGGCCAACTTACATGCGCTCCAGAGTTTCCAGGCCCAGCAATTCCAGACCTTGCTTGAGGGTACGGCCCGCCAGGGCTGCCAGGCGCAGGCGGCTTTGTTTTTGTGCTTCGTCTTCGGCGTTCAGGATCGGGCAGTTCTCATAGAAGCTGGAGAACAGGCCTGCCACTTCGTACAGGTAGGTGCACAAAGTGTGCGGCGTGCCTTTTTCAGCCACGTTATTGAGCACTTCACCGAACTGCGCCAGCTTGGCGGCAAGCTCTTGCTCTTGTGGCGCTTGCAGCACGATCTGGCCTTCAACTTCGGTGAAGTTTTTGCCCAGTTTGCGGAACACGCCCGCCACACGGGTGTAGGCGTACAGCAAGTAAGGCGCGGTATTGCCTTCGAAGTTCAACATCAGGTCGAAGTTGAAGCTGTAATCGCTGGTGCGGTGCTTGGACAAGTCGGCGTATTTCACCGCGTCGATGCCGACCACTTTGGCGATGGCACGCAGTTCGTCTTCTGGCAGCTCAGGGTTTTTCTCTTTGACCAGGGTGTAGGCGCGCTCTTTGGCTTCATTGAGCAGGTCGATCAGTTTAACCGTGCCACCGTCGCGGGTTTTGAATGGGCGGCCGTCTGCGCCGTTCATGGTGCCGAAGCCCATGTGTTCCATTTCCATCGGGTGGGTCACGAAACCGGCTTTGCGCGCAACGGCAAACACTTGCTGGAAGTGCAGCGCCTGACGCTGGTCGACAAAGTACAGGGCGCGGTCTGCTTTCAATACGCCGCTGCGATAGCGGATGGCTGCCAGGTCGGTGGTGGCATACAGGTAGCCGCCGTCGGCCTTGACGATGATCACCGGCAACGGCTCGCCGTCAGCGTTTTTGAACTCGTCGAGGAACACGCATTGTGCGCCATTGCTCTCGACCAGCATGCCTTTGGCCTTGAGGTCGTTGACGACGTTGATCAGGTCGTCGTTGTAGGCGCTTTCGCCCATCACATCGGCCATGGTCAGTTTGACGTTCAGCAGTTCGTAGATTTTCTGGCAATGCGACAGCGAGATGTCTTTGAACTTGGCCCACAGTGCCAGGCAGTCCGGGTCGCCGGCTTGCAGCTTGACCACCAGGCTACGGGCGCGGTCGGCGAACTCTGGCGACTCGTCGAAACGCTGCTTGGCCGCACGGTAGAAGTTTTCGAGGTCAGACAGCTCGTCGCTGGTGATCGGGTTTTCTTCCAGGTAGGCCATCAACATGCCGAACTGAGTGCCCCAGTCGCCCACGTGGTTTTGACGAATCACGTCGTCACCGAGGAACTCAAGTACCCGGGCTACGCCGTCGCCAATGATGGTGGAGCGCAAGTGGCCGACGTGCATTTCTTTGGCCAGGTTGGGCGCGGACATGTCGATCACGGTGCGCATGGCGGGGGTAGCCTTGCGTACGCCGATTTTCTCGTCAGCCAGGGCTGCGTCCAGGCGTGAGGCCAGTGCCTGGGTGTTTTGGAAGAAGTTCAGGAAGCCGGGACCGGCGATTTCGGTTTTGCTGATTTGTTCATCGGCCGGCAGGGCGGCGATGATTTTTTCAGCCAGATCGCGCGGCTTCATGCCGGCCGGCTTTGCCAGCATCATGGCGATGTTGCTGGCAAAGTCGCCGTGTGTCTTGTCACGGGCGTTTTCCACCTGAATCGCTGGCGTCAGGCCTTCAGGCAACACACCTTCTGTGACGAGTTGAGCTAGGGCTTGTTGAATCAGCTGGCGAATGGTGTCTTTCATGGTCTTCTCTTTCGACCGCAAGCGCGGTAGCGCTTCAGTGCGCAGGTGGAAAAACTGGGCATTATCCGTTGCCGGGTCGGCCTTGCCAACCTTGGCAGTTGGGTAATGGATCTGCGGTGATGATCACGCGGTTGTCCCGGATCACTTCGCTTTTATCAGGGTGCATAAATTTTGCGGCGTGAGCTTGCTCGCGATCAACAGTTTGGCGGTCAATACAGGTCGACCGGATCAACGTCCAGGGACCAGCGCACTTGTCGCGCGCTGGGCATTTGTTCGAGCAGCAGCAGCCATTGGTTGAGCAAGCGGTGCAGCGGCGCGCGCGCGTTGGCTTGTAACAATAATTGCGCGCGGTAGCGTCCGGCACGGCGCTCCATGGGCGCAGGCACCGGGCCGAGCAGTTCGACGCCGGTCAGGTTCAGTTCGCCCAGCAGGCGTTCGGCCTCGCTGCATGCCTGGTCCAAAAAGCCTTCGGCTTGCCCCGGTTTGTGGGCTTCGGCCCGGAGCAGGGCCAAGTGCGCAAAAGGCGGCAGGCCCGCCGCTCGCCGCTCGCTCAATGCTTGTTCAGCGAAGGCAAAGTAGCCTTGTTCGGTGAGTTGAATCAGCAGCGGGTGGTCAGCCAAGTGGGTCTGGATAATCACTTTGCCCGGTTCTTGCGCCCGCCCAGCGCGCCCGGCCACCTGCACAATCAATTGGGCCATGCGTTCGCTGGCGCGAAAGTCGCCGGAGAACAGGCCACCATCGGCGTCCAGAATCGACACCAGCGTCACCCGTGGGAAGTGATGACCCTTGGCGAGCATTTGTGTGCCGATCAAAATGCACGGCTTGCCTTTCTGGATGGTGGCAAACAGCTGGTTCATCGCATCTTTGCGCGAAGTGCTGTCGCGGTCGACCCGTAAAACCGGGTAGTCGGGAAATAAAATCCCCAGCCGCTCTTCAGCACGCTCCGTACCTGCACCGACCGGGCGCAAGTCAACTTTGCCGCATTGCGGGCAATTGCGCGGCACACGCTCTACATGGCCGCAGTGATGGCAGCGCAACTCGCCCGAGCGCTGGTGCACGGTCATGCGCGCATCGCAGCGTTGGCATTCCGACATCCAGCCGCAGTCATGGCACAGCAACGTAGGGGCAAAGCCACGGCGGTTGAGGAAGACCAGCACTTGCTGGCCTGCCGCCAGGGTCTGACCAATGGCTTGTTGCATTGGCCCGGATATGCCGCTGTCCAGCGGGCGACTTTTCACATCCAGGCGCAGGAAACGTGGCTGCCTGGCGCCCCCTGCGCGTTCATTAAGGCGCAGCAAACCATAGCGACCGGTGTAGGCGTTATGCAGGCTTTCGAGAGATGGCGTGGCAGAGCCGAGCACGATGGGGATGTTTTCCTGGCGTGCGCGCACCAGCGCCAAATCGCGGGCGTGATAGCGCAAACCTTCTTGCTGCTTATAAGAGCCGTCGTGTTCTTCGTCGATGATGATCAGCCCCGGGTTTTTCATCGGGGTGAACAGTGCTGAACGGGTGCCAATAATAATGTCGGCTTCGCCATCGCGAGCGGCCAACCAGCTTTCCAGGCGCTCGCGGTCGTTAACCGCCGAGTGCACCAGCGCAATACGCGCATTGAAACGCTGTTCGAAGCGGGCCAGGGTCTGCGGGCCGAGGTTGATCTCCGGGATCAGGACCAGCGCCTGTTTGCCAGCTTGAAGGGTTTCGCGGATCAGCTGCAAATACACTTCGGTCTTGCCGCTGCCGGTTACCCCGGCCAATAGAAATGCATGGAAGCTGCCAAGTCCTGCGTGGATGGCTTCATAGGCCGCCTGCTGTTCGCTGTTGAGCGGCAGTTCAGGCTGCGCCAGCCAGTGGTCGTGACGCTCAAGGGGTGCGTGGCGGCGGATTTCTACGCTGACCAACTCTTTAGCCAGCAGCAGGTCGAGGCTGTCTTTACTCAGCATTAACTTGCTAAGCAGCGTATGTGCGACGCCATGCGGGTGCTGGGCCAGAGTGGCCAGTGCTTCACGCTGACGGGGTGCGCGGGCAATGCGCGGGTCGTCGAGACGGGCGCCGGGCGCCATCTGCCAAAACCGCTCTTGTCGGGTTTCAGCCAGCTCCCCCTGACGCAGCAGTACGGGCAAGGCCCAGCTCAGGGTGTCGCCCAGACTGTGCTGGTAGTACTGCGAGGTCCATAAACACAGTTTGAGCAGCGAGGCGGGCAGCGGCGCGGTGGTATCGAGCAATGCAATCGCCGGTTTGAGCTTGTCGGCCGGGACCTCACTGTGATCGACCACCTCAACCAGAATGCCGATCATCTCGCGCCGCCCGAACGGTACCCGCAAGCGCATGCCCGGCTGCAATTGATCGCGTCGCACGCCCGCAGGCGCCCGATAGTCAAACAGGCGGCGCAGGGGGGAAGGCAGGGCAAGGCGCAAAATGGCGTCGGGCACGCGGGGCTCTCAAGTGATGAACGGCAAAGATGGCCCGGAGCCTAGCAGACAAAGCGCTGCGCGACTAAAAGGCAGGGCACTGAAAGGCGAATGATTTTAGCGGGAGCATGATTGGCTGCTTGCGTCAATGCATAGGTCTGGTATTATCGGCGCCCTAAATTTACGTGCGGTATTCAACAATGGTGTTGAGTGGCGGCACGCTAGCCTGAGGAATACCCATGAAAGCCGATATCCATCCAGCGTACGAAACAATCCTGGTAACTTGCAGCTGCGGCAACAAGTTCGAAACTCGTTCGAACCTGTGCAAGCCTCTGGGCACTGACGTATGCAACGAGTGCCACCCGTTCTACACCGGTAAGCAAAAAACTCTGGACATTGGCGGTCGTGTTGATCGCTTCAAGACTCGTTTTGGTGCTTTCGGCGCTAAAGCAGCCGCTCCAGCAGCAGAAGCAGAAAAAGCCGCCGAGTAAGGCGCATGACCTTGGGCAACCTTTTGAGGCTGGCCGGGTTATTGAAAAAGGCGTCCCTTGCGGGCGCCTTTTTTGTGCCTGCGATTTGGCTTTCCAGCGTACAGGCCCAGGTACTGTGCCCTGCGCCAAAAGCGCCCACACCCGCGCAAGTCGAGCGCGTGGTCGATGGCGACACCTTGCGCCTCAAAGACGGGCGCAGCGTGCGCATGATCGGTCTCAATGCGCCAGAAACCGGCAAAAAAGGCCAAACCGCCGAACCTTTTGCGGAGGCGGCGCGCCAACGGCTGCAAGCGCTGGTGGCGCGCAGTGATGGCCGCGTGGGGTTGCTGACAGGCAAGCAGGCGCAGGACCGCTATGGGCGCACCCTGGCCCATGTGTTCGGGGCAGACGGCAGCAACCTTGAAGCTCAACTGCTGGCAGACGGTCTGGCTTATCAGGTGGCCATTGCACCCAATACCGAACTGCTGGGCTGCCAACAGGCGGCAGAACAGCGCGCACGCTCCGCCAGGGCCGGGATGTGGCGCCAATCGCCGGTGCAGGCTCCGCAGCACATCACCCGCTCCGGTTTCGCGCTAGTGGGTGCAAAAGTGAGCCGGGTTCAGCGCAATCGTGGTGGCTTTTGGATCGACCTTGAAGGCGGACTGGTGTTGCACATTGCACCCAATCAACTGACCCATTTCGATCAAAAACGTCTCGCTAACTTGAAGGGCACGCAGCTTGAGGCGCGTGGCTGGGTGCTGGACCGTTCACGGCGTGGCGGGTTGAAGCCGGGTCAGGCGCGCTGGATGCTGCCATTGACGCATCCGGAGATGTTTAAAGTCGTCGCTCGCTAAAAATTGTAGACAATTTTTAATGTGGATTGTGAACACTCTAGCCCTTACGGGCCGCGGCTCTTGGTCCAAAGTCGTAGGGTAAAGCCCTTGACACTGCTGACTGGTCAGTCTTGTCGGGACTTTACGACACGCGTATGCTCGGCGATCCGTCTGTCCAACAGCAAAAAAGCGGAATGCCCCTATGTCTGATTTGAAAACCGCCGCTCTCGAATATCATGCCCAGCCACGTCCAGGGAAACTGAGTGTCGAGCTCACCAAACCTACCGCTACCGCCCGCGATCTCGCGCTGGCCTACAGCCCGGGTGTAGCCGAACCAGTGCGTGAAATCGCCCGCGATCCTGAACTGGCCTACAAGTACACCGGCAAGGGCAACCTGGTCGCAGTGATTTCTGACGGCACCGCCATTCTGGGCCTGGGTAACCTTGGCCCATTGGCTTCCAAGCCTGTGATGGAAGGCAAAGGCGTACTGTTCAAGCGCTTTGCCGGTATCGACGTATTCGATATCGAAGTTGATTCCGAGAGCCCACAGGCTTTCATCGACACCGTTAAACGCATTTCCATCACCTTCGGCGGCATCAACCTCGAAGACATCAAAGCCCCTGAGTGCTTTGAGATCGAACGTGCTCTGATCGAGCAGTGCGATATTCCGGTATTCCACGATGACCAGCACGGCACCGCGATTGTGACGGCGGCCGGCATGATCAATGCCCTGGAAATCGCAGGCAAAACCCTGTCTGACGCCAAAATCGTCTGCCTGGGCGCTGGCGCTGCGGCCATCTCCTGCATGAAGTTGCTGGTGAGCATGGGCGCGACCCTCGAAAACATTTTCATGGTTGACCGTACCGGTGTGATCCACTCCGGCCGCGACGACCTTAACCAGTACAAAGCAGTGTTTGCTCACGCGACTGAAAAACGCACCCTGGCAGATGCCTTGGACGGCGCAGACGTGTTTGTTGGCCTGTCGGGTCCAAACTTGCTGAGCGCTGAAAACCTGCTGCGCATGGCGCCGAACCCGATCGTGTTCGCGTGCTCGAACCCGGACCCGGAAATCGCGCCAGAGCTGGCACACGCCACGCGTAACGACGTGATCATGGCCACTGGCCGTTCGGACTACCCGAACCAGGTCAACAACGTGCTGGGCTTCCCGTTCATCTTCCGCGGTGCATTGGACGTTCGCGCCAAACGCATCAACGAAGAGATGAAAATCGCAGCGGCCAACGCCTTGCGTGAACTGGCCAAACTGCCAGTACCACAAGAGGTTTGTGACGCCTACGGCGGTATCAAGCTGGAATTTGGTCGTGAGTACATCATTCCCAAACCAATGGATGCCCGCCTGATCACCGTGATCTCCGATGCTGTGGCCAAGGCTGCCATCGAGACCGGCGTTGCGACCCTGCCGTACCCGAAAAACTACCCGCTCAAAAGCGTGGATGACGTGTTCAACGGCTAAGCCGCGATAGCGTTTTACCCAAGCCCCGGCTCGTGAGAGTCGGGGCTTTTTTGTGCTCGGTGAATTAACGCATAGTCATTTATCGGCATCTTATGAAATTTTAGGAAAACGCCTACACGGGGAGTCTGGTGCTATCCGTTAGCGTTCATCTCTTCCTGCGTCGCCGACCTGAAGGCTACACCATCGTCCTTTACACCTATGGCGCCCCCCGTGCGGGTGATGAGGCGTTTATCGCCGGTGCATCACCGGATGATCAATTGGGCCTGCGAAACCTTGGCGCAGCACGCGGCCTGCTCTCTGGCTCTTGAGGTAACGCTGGCAGGAAGCCTTGGATCTTAACCGTGCGCGGATGACCGATCTAGAGCTGGAGTGGGTCGAAACCCTGCTGGAGCGGGCGAAGTGTATGGCCATCACGCTGCCCAGCCTGAGGCGCTGGCTGTGAACATCGAGCGCTGGCTGGTCCACGCTGAAAATAAGCGCCAAGAGCAAGTGGCGATGGCGCCGACAGGGCTGTCGATGCGGGAGTTAACGGCCTCGATCACCGGCTTCAGAGAGCCTGTAATCGGTGCGCCGTTTGATATTGATGACCTTCTGAAAGGGGCCTAACGACACGCTGCCCATGCATGGCAGCGTGTCGTCGGGGATTAGAACAGGTCGATCGGTGCGCCTTCATCCGCTGGCAACGGGCTGCCCGGTGCGACGCCATTGCTCAACTCGCTGTTGGACGGCGGCGTGTCTTCACTTTTGAACAACTCAAAGTACGCACCCGGTGTGCCCGGTGAGGCGACGCGACCGCTGATCGGGTCGATCCGCAGGCTGAGGATGCCTTCGGGTTCTGCCTGAGTATGCGCGGGCTTGCCCTTGAGCGCGCCGCCCATGTAGTGGATCCAGATCGGTAGCGCCACCGTACCGCCGTATTCGCGACGACCCAGGCTTTCAGGCTGGTCGAAACCGGTCCAGACCGTGGTCACGTAATCGGCGTTATAGCCCGAGAACCACGCATCCTTGGATTCGTTGGTGGTACCGGTTTTGCCCGCCAAATCGGTGCGGCCCAAGGCCAGTGCGCGGCGACCGGTGCCCAGCTTGATCACGTCCTGCAACATGCTGGTCAGGATGTAGGCGGTGCGCCCGTCGATAATGCGCTCCGCAACCGCCTGGGTTTCAACGGTTGGCAGGCCCGGTGCGGCATTGATCGTGTCGATGGTCAGCGCTTCGGCCTGCGGCGGTACGTCTTTGCTGTCGGTTTTCGGCACGCTTGGCGGGTTGGCCACGAACAGCGTTTCGCCGTTGCGGCTTTCAATTTTGTCGATCAGATACGGCGTGATTTTGTAACCGCCGTTGGCAAACGTACTCCAGCCGGTGGCGATTTCCATCGGCGTTAACGTCGCGGTACCGAGTGCCAGCGACAGGTTGCGCGGCAGGTCCTGCTTGTTGAAGCCAAAACGGCTGATGTAGTCGACCGTCTTGTCGACGCCCAGGCTTTGCAGCAGGCGAATCGACACCAGGTTGCGCGACTTGTACAGCGCTTCGCGCACGCGGATCGGGCCGAGGAAGGTGTTGTTGTCGTTTTTCGGGCGCCAGACTTTGTCCTGGTACTCGTCGACAAACACGATCGGTGCATCGTTCACCAGCGTGGCGGCGGTGTAGCCGTTATCCAGCGCCGCGCTGTAAACGAAGGGTTTGAAACTTGAACCCGGTTGGCGCTTGGCCTGCATCGCGCGGTTGTAATTGCTTTGCTCGAACGCGAAGCCACCCACCAGTGCGCGAATGGCGCCGTTGTTCGGGTCCAGAGACACCAGTGCGCCTTGCACGGTGGGCACCTGGCTGAACTTGAGGCTGGCGTCGGCTTGCGGCTGCACACGAATCAAATCGCCTACTTGCGCCACATCCGAAGGCTGCTTGGGCATCGGGCCCATGCTGTTGGTATTCAGAAAGCGCCGCGCCCATTTCATGCTGTCCCACGGCACACGGCCTTCACCGGTGCGGGTCAGCACTTGCAGGCCGTCTTTGTCGACCTCGGTCACGATCGCAGGCTCAAGGCCGGTGATTGCACGTTGTTTGGCCAGCTCTTGCGTCCACGCGGCCAGGGTCTTGCCAGGGAAGCGGGATTCTGGTCCGCGATAACCGTGGCGTTGATCGTAGGTGATCAGCCCTTCTTCGACAGACTTGTTCGCCAGCTCCTGAAGATCGCTCGGTACGGTGGTGGTGACACGGTAGCCCTCGGTGTAGGCCTCGCTGCCATAACGGCCGACCATTTCGGCGCGGGCCATTTCAGCAATGTAAGGCGCGTTCACCTCGGGCGTTGGCACGTGATAGCTGGCGTTTACCGGTTCGGCAATGGCGGCCTGGTAGCTGGCCTGATCGATTTTGCCCAGCTTGTACATGCGGCCCAGAATCCAGTCGCGGCGCTCTTTGCTGCGCACCGGGTTGGCCAGCGGGTTGAAGCGCGACGGGGCTTTTGGCAGACCGGCGATCATTGCCATCTGCGCCAGGCTCAAGTCCCGGATCGATTTGCCGTAATAGACCTGTGCGGCTGACTCGATGCCATAGGCGCGGTTGCCCAGGTAAATCTTGTTCACGTACAGCTCAAGGATTTCGTCCTTGGTCAGTTCGCGCTCGATTTGCAGGGCCAGCAGAATTTCGTTGGTTTTGCGCGAAAAGCTCCGCTCACTGGAGAGGAAATAGTTCTTCGCCACCTGCATGGTGATCGTGCTGCCGCCCGATTGTATGTGTCCGCTTTTTACCAACTGGGTGGCGGCACGCATCAGGCTGCTGGGGTCGACCCCGTAATGATTGGCGAAGTTGTCATCTTCTGCCGACAGCAGCGCATTAATGAAGTTGGGCGGAATGTCGGCGAACTTGATCGGTGAGCGGCGCATTTCGCCAAACTCTGCGATCAATTTGCCGTCGCTGGTGTAGACCCGTAAAGGAATCTGCAACTGGATGCTTCTCAACGACTCTACAGACGGCAAGCCAGGACTAAGATAGAGAAACGCACCGCTCAACCCGAGCACGAGCCCGCAGATCACAGCAACGAATGACCACCCGAAAAACTTCAGCAGACGAATCAAGGCTTTTGAATTTCCAGATTAAGAAATGGGTTGCACGTCAGGGCAGTGCGCAGGAGCGCCGGGTCGACAATGCGGAAAAAACGCCCGGCATTATAAGCATTTTTCGTGCATGAGCGTCATGGGCCTCATGTCGGAACGGGATATGAACGGATCTCATTTTTAACCCTCCGTAAGTCACGGATTGCATTAGGGAAAACAGCAGTGTCCGGATTTTTCACGACAAAGCCCCAGCGGTATGTGGGCATCGAAGTCGGTGCGCAGTCGATCAATATGGTCGAACTGAGCCGCTCGCGCAGTGGCATTCAGCTTGAAGCCTATGCCATAGAACCCCTGCCAGCCATGCCTGTGCACGATCTGACCGGCATCCCGGCAAAAAGTGTCGCGCAGGCGTTACTAAAGGCACTCGGCGACGCTGGGGTGCAGGCGCGGGATGCCGTGATGTCGATGCCCGATACACAGGTCATCAGTAAAGTCATTCGTGTGGAAGCGGGCCTGAGCACCAGCGATCTTGAGCTGCATGTGCGGCTGGAGGCCGAGCAATACGTCCCGTACAGCCTCGACGAAGCGGCACTGGATTTCGATGTGTTGGGGGTATCAGACGTGGACCCTCAACAACTGGATGTTTTGCTGGTCGTGTGCCGGCAAGAGACCCTCGATTGGCATCAAGCTGTCTTGCTGGGCGCAGGCTTGAACCCGCGTGTCATTGAGGTTCAAAGCCATGCCTTGGCCCGCGGGCTTGAAGGGTTAAGTCGTTTGCCCGGCTATGAGGTGAGCGAACCTTTAGCGGGCATCAAGCGTAACCCCCGACTCGCACCCGACGCTGTGTTCTGCGATGCTGCGCAGCTATTAACAGCCTGTGGTCTGGCCTTGAGGGGGTTCGATTAATGGCAGGAATCAATTTACTGCCCTGGCGCGAGTGGCTGCGCGAAAAGCGTCGCAAACGCTATGTGATGGTGTTAGTTGCACTGTTGGCCGTTGCGGCCGCAGGGCTGTATGCGCTGGATCATTTCGTTGACCGGGCGGTAGAGCGCCAGCTGGCGCGCAATGATCTGATACGCAGCGCGATGGTGCAGCTCGATGGTCGGGCGCAACAAATTGATCAGTTGAAAGTGCGGCGCGAGCAATTGCTCGAGCGCATGCAAACCATCGAGACCCTGCAAGGTAATCGGTCCGGCAGCAGCATTGTGTTCGATCAGTTGGCGCGCAGTTTGCCCGGCGGGGTGTATTTCACCGACGTGAAAATGGCCGAGCGCACAATCGCGATAACGGGCGTAGCGCAGTCCAACGCGCTGGTTGCAGAACTAATGCGTAACCTGGATGCCTCGCACTGGCTCGAAGCGCCAGCACTGATAGAAGTGAAGGCGGGCATCGAAAAAGATGGTAGCCATACCCGATTGTTTCAGATGACCGTGCATCAGTCGCAAAACGCCCATGATGGCAGTCAGTTTTGATGGGTACGCAATGGCTGGAGAGCCTGCGTACTTTTGACGTGCAAACGTTAAGTTTGAAGCAGGCAGGCGCCTGGACAACAGGGCGTCAAGCAGCGACGGCGGTGCTAGTGATGGCCGCAGTCCTGGCGCTGGGGTACGTGCTTTTAGTGCAGCCCGGGTTGGCACACCTTCAGCAGCAGCGCAGTGTTGAACCGCAATTGAAAGCGCAATGGGAGGCCAGAGTGCGGGAGGTTGCGACGCTTGAGCGCTATCGCCAACACCTTCAATCGCTGCAAACCACCTTCGACGACGTGCACAGCCAGCTCCCCAGCCAGGCTCAAGTGCCTGGCCTGCTGGAAGAAGTGTCACGGATCAGCCTCAGCCGTGGCCTGGTCATCGAGCACATGCAATGGCTGCCCCAAACCCTGCAACCTTTTTACACCGAACTCCCCTTGCAACTGCTGCTGGTGGGTGGCTACCACGACCTGGGGCTTTTCCTCGGTGACATCGCCACTTTGCCGCGTATCGTCACGCTCCACGACTTCACCCTCACGGCCGCCACGGATGGCGCCAACGGCCCGCTGCGCATGACATTGCTGGCCAAAACCTATCGCGCCAATGATCAAGGATCGATCCCATGAGTGTGCATGCCCACTGCCTTGTCGCGGCGGCGCTGGTCAGTTTGATGGGGTGTGACAGCCCGCAAAGCATCGCGCAGTTAGCGCGCGACTTGCACACGGCCCACGCGCACGTTGGCAGTGTGATTGACCCCCTGCCTGCGCGGGTGCAACGCCAGCCGTTTGTCTACGAGGCCACCTTATTGCGAAGCCCTTTTCACGGGTTGCACGAAGATCAAGGCAGCCATTGGCAAGCCAGTCTGCTGGATTACCCGCAGCATGAGGCGCGCAGCAGAGGCCTGTTGGAAGGCACCGAACTGGCGCAGTTCGAACTGGTGGGCACGTTGTCCAATCACCAGCAGGCCAACGCCTTGCTGCGCGCCAAGGGCGTCGTTCACCGTGTGCAGCCAGGTGATTACCTTGGCCGCAACAACGGCCAGATTGCCGCCATTACCCCGCAACACGTTGAAGTGTTTGAAGTGATTTCCGATGGTCGGGGCGGATGGCTTGAGCGAACCCTGACGATCTCTCTGAAACAGCAGTCTTAACGGAAATACACCATGAAAAGGATTTTCCCGGTCTGTGGACTGGCGCTATGGAGTGCGCTGAATTCACAGGCAGTGCTGGCCAATGTGCCCGCGATGTTGCCTGACCACGCCTCACCCTGGCTCGAATCGCCTGTGCCGAACACGCCCCCGGTTTACTCAGGGGACGTGCTGTCCCTCAACTTTCAAGACATCGAAGTGCGCACGGTGCTGCAAGTACTGGCCGATTTCACCCGGCTCAACTTGGTGGTCAGCGATACGGTGCAAGGCAATGTCACGCTCAGCTTGCAAGACGTACCGTGGGATCAGGCACTGGATGTGGTGCTCAAAAGCAAAGGGTTGGATAAGCGCGTGCAGGGCAATGTGTTATTGATTGCGCCCAAGGACGAAATCGCGAGCTACGCGCATCAGGACCTGGCTGAGCGCAACCCGCTGGCCGATCTGGCGCCTTTGCGCCGTGAATTGGTGCAGGTCAATCACGCCAGGGCGGCGGATATTGCCGCGCTCTTTCAGTCGGTGATCAGTGGGCAAACAGGCGAGCCAGGGCGCGGGTCGATCACGGTGGATGAGCGCACCAACCACATCATCGCGTTTCAGTCACCCGAGCGGCTGGACGAGTTGCGGCGCATCGTGGCTCAACTGGATGTGCCGGTGCGTCAGGTCATGATCGAGGCGCGAATTGTGGAGGCCGGTGTCGATTTCGAAAAAAGCCTGGGCGTGCGTTGGGGCGGGGCATTACGCCAGGCAAGCCAGTGGACGGCGAGCGGCATCGCCAAACCGGTTGTGCAGGGGGCAGGGGAGGTGAGTGCGCCGTTTGTGGACATGGGCATTGCAGGCCATACCTCGGGGTTGGGTATCGCATTCATCACCAACAATGTGTTGCTGGACCTTGAACTCAGCGCCATGGAAAAAACCGGGAATGGCGAGATTATTTCTCAGCCTAAGGTCGTCACGGCAGACAAGGAAACCGCCCGCATCTTGAAGGGCACTGAAATCCCTTATCAGGAGTCCACGTCCAGTGGTGCAACCTCGGTGTCGTTCAAAGAGGCGTCCCTGTCGCTGGAAGTGACCCCGCAGATCACTGCTGATAACAGCGTCATCATGCAAGTCGTCGTCACCAAAGATGAGCCTGACTACCTGAACATGGTCAACAACGTGCCCCCCATCAAGAAAAACGAAGTGCAGGCCAAGGTGCTGGTCAAAGATGGCGAAACCATCGTGATTGGAGGCGTGTTCTCAAATACGCAAAGCAATGTGGTAGATAAAGTGCCATTTTTAGGCGATCTACCGTATGTTGGCCGACTTTTCCGCCGGGACCTGGTCCTCGAAAAAAAATCCGAGCTGCTGGTGTTCTTGACTCCGCGTATCATGAACAATCAGGCGATTGCTGCGAGTCATTGATTCTGTGCGAAATTTGATTCTTGTTGGGCCAATGGGCGCCGGTAAAAGCACCATTGGACGTTTGCTGGCAAAGGAGCTGCGGCTGCCGTTCAAAGATTCCGACAAGGAAATCGAACTGCGCACCGGCACCAATATCCCGTGGATCTTCGATAAAGAAGGCGAGGCGGGTTTTCGTGATCGCGAAACCGCCATGATTGAGTGCCTGTGCAAAGAAGATGGCATTGTGCTTGCGACTGGCGGTGGCGCCGTCATGCGCCCCGAGAACCGTGCGTTGCTGTATGCCGGTGGCCGTGTGGTGTATTTGCATGCCTCGATTGAGCAACAGGTCGCGCGCACCTCGCGTGACCGTAATCGGCCGCTGCTGCGCAATGCCAACCCCGAGAAAATCCTTCGCGATTTGCTGGCGATCCGTGATCCGCTTTATCGCGAAATCGCCGATGTAGTGGTCGAAACCGATGAGCGGCCACCGCGAATGGTGGTTTTGGACATTCTGGAGCGTCTGGCCCAGCTTCCTCCCCGTTAAAGCTTGTCACAAAATGCGCTATCCTCGGCGCCGGCCTTGCCCGTTCAGCGGTATGGCCAAAGGCTACTGGGCTGCGTCATTACCCGGCGCGGCCAACACTTGATAATTGCGAGACAGGGCGCCCGTCGTCCTTTTCAATGCGGGGATTCATGCAGACACTGAAGGTTGATCTAGGCGAGCGCAGCTACCCGATTCATATTGGCGAAGGCCTGTTGGATCAGCCGCAGTTGCTGGCCCCACACATCGCCGGTCGCCAAGTGGCGATTGTGACCAACGAAACCGTAGCGCCTCTCTATCTTGAGCGTCTGACCCGCAGCCTGGCGGCCTATTCGGTACTGCCGATTATCCTGCCCGACGGCGAATCGTTTAAAAACTGGGAAACCCTGCAACTGATTTTCGATGGCCTGCTCACCGCACGCCATGACCGTCGCACCACGGTGATCGCCTTGGGCGGCGGCGTGATTGGTGACATGGCCGGCTTTGCAGCGGCGTGCTATCAGCGCGGCGTTGATTTCATTCAGGTGCCCACCACGTTGCTGTCTCAGGTGGACTCATCGGTAGGCGGCAAAACCGGCATCAACCATCCGCTGGGCAAAAACATGGTCGGTGCGTTCTATCAGCCCAACCTGGTGCTGATCGATACCACCAGCCTGAACACGCTCCCGGCCCGCGAATTGTCCGCAGGTCTGGCGGAGGTCATCAAGTACGGCCTGATCTGCGACGAACCGTTTTTGACCTGGCTTGAAGAGCACGTCGACGCGCTGCGCGCGCTCGATCAGGTGGCCCTGACGACCGCCATTCAGCGCTCGTGCGCGGCCAAGGCTGAAGTGGTAGGTGCGGATGAACGCGAGGCAGGCGTGCGCGCCACCCTCAACCTGGGCCACACCTTTGGCCATGCCATCGAAACCCATATGGGCTACGGCGTGTGGTTGCACGGTGAAGCCGTGGCGGCAGGCACCGTGATGGCGCTGGAAATGTCCGCACGTTTGGGCTGGATCACCCACGCCGAACGTGACCGCGGTATTCGCTTGTTTGAACGTGCGGGTTTGCCAGTGGTGCCACCGGCCGAAATGACCCCCGCCGATTTCATGGAACACATGGCAATTGATAAAAAAGTGATCGACGGCCGCTTGCGCCTGGTGCTGTTGCGCCGGATGGGCGAAGCCACAGTGACCGACGATTATCCACAAGAGGTTCTACAGGCCACGCTGGGTGCGGATTACCGCGCGCTGGCTCAGCTTAAAGGTTAATAAGATCCCGATGACTAGTTTGCATGCCGACGAGGCGTTTCTCGGTCACTTCCAGCTCAACCACGACCCTTTTGCCCCCCGGGTGCCTGGGTTCAAGTTTTTCCCGGCCCAGCGCAAACCGGTGTTGGGTCAACTGCATCACCTTGCCCGCTACAGCCAGTTGCTGCTGGTCGTCACCGGCCCTGAGGGCAGCGGTAAAACGTTGCTGCGTCAGGCGTTGGTCGCCAGTACCAACAAACAGTCGGTGCAAAGTGTGGTGGTGTCGGCCCGTGGCGCCGGGGATGCGGCAGGCGTGTTGCGCCAGATTGCCCAAACCCTCAACGTAGCCCATGCCGATGTCGGCTCGATTCTGGCGCAAGTGGTGCAATTGGCCCTCACCGGCCAAGAAGTCTACTTGCTGATCGACGATGCCGAGCAGCTCGATGACTCTGCACTGGAAGCCCTGCTGGCGCTGGCAGGCGGCACGCCCGAAGGCCGTCCGCATGTGTTCCTGTTTGGCGAGCCGTCGATGATTGCCGGGCTTGAGCAACTGAGCGCGGACGAAGAACGCTTTCACGTCATCGAATTGCAGCCTTACACCGAAGAAGAAACCCGCGAATATCTGGCGCAGCGCCTTGAAGGGGCGGGCGCCGGAATCGAACTCTTAAGCGCGCAACAGATCTCAGAGATACACGAAAGCTCCGATGGCTGGCCTGGCAACATCAATCAGGTCGCCCGCGATGCAATGATCGAAGCCATGATTGCCAGCCGCACAGCGGTCAAGCGTCCAAGTATGGGGTTCAACATGCCGAAAAAACACGTATTGGCCATTGGTGCCGTAGTGGTAGTGGCCGTCGCCGCCGCCATTCTGATTCCGGGTCGCGGCAAAACACCGACGGCGCCCAATGCCGAGCAAGCCCAATTGCCACTGGGCCAGGCCTCACCTAACGGCGCTAACCCGTCGGTTGACTTCGCCGGCTCTTCGCAGCCTATGCCGCTGCCGCTGGTGGGTCAGTCGCAGCCAGTGATGCGTGGTCCTTTGGCTGAAGCCGCAGGCGGAATTTCTGAAGGCGATGACGGCGGCGTGCCTGCGGTCGAAGGTGGTGCCAATGTGCCGCCGACCGTGACCACCACTGCACCGCCTGTGGGTGTGCCAGCAGGCCCTGAGCCCGTGCCAACGCCTGCTCCTGCGCCACGTCCGGCCCCCGCGCCGGTTGTCGCCGCCAAGCCGACGCCAGCACCTGCTCCGGCAGCCAAGCCAGCACCTGCGCCAGCGGCCAAGCCTGTAGCCAAACCAGCCGAAAAACCGGTGACGCTGGCCAAAGCAGCACCGGGTGGTAGCTGGTACAGCAGCCAGCCAGCGGGCAATTATGTAGTCCAGATCGTGGGCACCAGCTCCGAAGCGTCTGCGCAAAACGTCGTCAAAGAAGTAGGCGGCGACTCCCGTTACTTCAAAAAAATGCTTAACGGCAAACCGTTGTATGTCGTGACTTACGGCAATTTCTCAAGCCATGCCGCGGCCACCGCCGCTATCAAGAGCTTGCCAGCGAAGATTCAGGCTGGTAAACCTTGGCCTCGCACTGTCGCCAGCGTCCAACAAGAACTGGCAGCCGCTCGTTGATGCCCCGGCGACCTTACCCAGGTCGCCGTGCTTCACACCTAACATTCCTGCTTGCGCATGCGGCTTTTCAAGCCGTGTGCCTTGTGGTGTCTGCGCCTTGTGGCAGTCAACATCAAAAATGTTTTGACTAGCACAAGTAATCTCTTTAAACCTTTCATAAATGCGACACGAATGTACGGTTAATCGCCGCTTAATTTGTGGGTGTTTCTGGCGGTGTGTAGAATGACCACCCTTTTGCCCCTGCCAAGCTGGCGTACGTTCAGCGCGGGAAGCAAGTGGTTGAATTAAAAAGAAATTTGCCCCTTTTTGGGGCAGCCTGGTGAGAAAGTGTCTATGAAAGCAGGTCTGTACCACCCCGACGAATTCAAGGATAACTGTGGTTTCGGCCTGATTGCCCATATGCAGGGCGAACCCAGTCATACCCTTTTACAAACAGCCATTGAGGCACTGACCTGCATGACCCACCGCGGTGGGATCAACGCAGACGGCAAAACCGGCGACGGTTGTGGCCTGCTGATTCAAAAGCCTGATCTGTTCTTGCGTGCAGTCGCCAAAGAACAGTTTGGTGCCGATTTACCCAAGCAATACGCGGTCGGCATGGTGTTTTTCAACCAAGACCCGATCAAGGCCCAAGCGGCCCGCGACAACATGAACCGCGAAATTCTCGCGGCCGGCCTGCATCTGGTGGGCTGGCGCAAAGTACCGATCGACACCCGCGTGCTGGGTCGTCTGGCGCTGGAGCGTTTGCCGCAGATCGAGCAAGTGTTCATCGCAGGCGATGGCTTGAGCGATCAGGACATGGCGATCAAGCTGTTCAGCGCTCGCCGTCGTTCGTCCGTGGCCAATGCTGCCGACACCGATCACTACATTTGCAGCTTTTCCCACAAGACCATCATTTATAAAGGCCTGATGATGCCGGCGGACCTCACCGCCTTCTATCCGGACCTGAGCGATGAGCGCCTGCAAACCGCGATCTGCGTGTTCCACCAGCGCTTCTCCACCAACACCTTGCCGAAATGGCCGCTGGCCCAGCCCTTTCGCTTTCTTGCCCACAACGGCGAAATCAACACCATCACTGGCAACCGCAACTGGGCGCTGGCCCGTCGCACCAAGTTCGCCAACGACCTGATCGGCGATTTGGACGAACTCGGCCCGCTGGTCAACCGTGTGGGTTCTGACTCCTCCAGCATGGACAACATGCTGGAGTTGATGGTCACCGGCGGCATCGACCTGTTCCGTGGCGTGCGCATGCTGATACCCCCTGCGTGGCAAAACGTTGAAACCATGGACCCCGACCTGCGGGCGTTCTATGAGTACAACTCCATGCACATGGAGCCGTGGGACGGCCCGGCGGGCGTGGTCATGACCGACGGTCGCTATGCCGTTTGCCTGCTCGACCGTAACGGCCTGCGCCCGGCGCGTTGGGTGACCACCACCAACGGCTACATCACCATCGCCTCGGAAATCGGCGTGTGGAACTACCAGCCAGAAGACGTGATCGCCAAAGGCCGTGTCGGCCCCGGCCAAATTCTGGCGGTGGATACCGAAACCGGTCAGGTGCTCGACACCGATTCCATCGACAACCGCTTGAAGTCGCGCCATCCGTACAAGCAATGGCTGCGCAAGAATGCCCTGCGCATTCAGGCCACCATTGATGACCACGACCACGGTTCGGCGTTTTATGACGTCGACCAGCTCAAGCAGTACATGAAGATGTATCAGGTCACGTTCGAGGAGCGCGACCAAGTGCTGCGCCCGCTCGGCGAGCAAGGCTACGAAGCCGTCGGCTCGATGGGCGACGACACGCCAATGGCGGTGTTGTCCCAGCGTGTGCGCACCCCGTATGACTACTTCCGCCAGCAGTTCGCGCAGGTCACCAATCCGCCGATCGACCCGTTGCGCGAAGCCATCGTCATGTCGCTGGAAATCTGCCTCGGTGCCGAGCGCAACATTTTCCAGGAATCCCCTGAGCACGCTTCGCGCGTGATCCTCAGCTCGCCGGTCATCTCGCCTGCCAAGTGGCGCTCGCTGATGAACCTCGACCTGCCGGGTTTCGAGCGTCAGATCATCGACCTCAACTACGACGAGAGCCTTGGGCTAGAAGCCGCGGTGCGCAACATTGCGGACCAGGCCGAAGCAGCGGCCCGCGCGGGCCGTACCCAGATCGTGCTGAGCGACCGTCATATCGCGCCGGGCAAATTGCCGGTTCACGCGTCGCTGGCTGTGGGGGCGGTGCATCACCGCCTGACTGAAAAAGGCCTGCGTTGCGACAGCAACATCCTGGCCGAAACCGCCACCGCCCGTGACCCGCACCACTTTGCCGTGCTGATCGGTTTCGGCGCTTCGGCGGTGTACCCGTTCCTGGCCTACGAAGTGCTGGGTGACCTGATCCGCACCGGTGAAGTGCTGGGCGACCTCTACGAGGTGTTCAAAAACTACCGCAAAGGCATCACCAAGGGCCTGCTGAAAATTCTGTCGAAGATGGGCATTTCGACCATCGCCTCGTACCGTGGCGCGCAGTTGTTTGAAGCCATTGGTTTGTCTGAAGAAATCTGCGACATGAGCTTTCGCGGCGTACCAAGTCGTCTCAAGGGCGCCCGGTTTGTCGACCTTGAAGCCGAGCAGAAACTGTTGGCGGCCGAAGCCTGGAGCGCGCGCAAGCCGATCCAGCAAGGCGGACTGCTCAAATACGTGCACGGTGGCGAATACCACGCCTACAACCCGGACGTGGTCGCCACCCTGCAAGCGGCTGTGCAACAAAGCGACTACAGCAAGTTCAAGGAATACACCGCTCTGGTCGACAAGCGCCCGGTGTCGATGATCCGCGACCTGTTGCAGGTCAAAACCCTCGACACGCCGCTGGCCATCGACCAGATTGAGCCGCTGGAATCGATCCTCAAGCGTTTCGACTCGGCCGGTATCTCGCTCGGAGCATTGTCGCCCGAGGCCCATGAAGCCCTGGCCGAAGCCATGAACCGCTTGGGCGCACGCTCCAACTCCGGTGAAGGCGGCGAAGACCCGGCGCGCTACGGCACCATCAAAAGCTCAAAAATCAAGCAAGTGGCCACCGGCCGTTTCGGCGTAACCCCCGAATACCTGGTCAACGCTGAAGTGTTGCAAATCAAAGTTGCGCAAGGCGCCAAGCCGGGCGAGGGCGGGCAACTGCCGGGCGGCAAGGTCAACGGCCTGATTGCCAAATTGCGTTATGCCGTACCGGGCGTGACCCTGATTTCGCCACCGCCGCACCACGACATCTACTCAATTGAAGACTTGTCGCAGCTGATTTTTGACTTGAAACAGGTCAACCCCAAAGCGCTGGTCTCGGTGAAGCTGGTGGCAGAAGCGGGCGTGGGCACCATCGCCGCAGGCGTGGCCAAGGCCTATGCCGATCTCATCACCATCTCCGGTTATGACGGTGGCACCGGCGCTTCGCCGCTGACCTCCATCAAGTACGCGGGCGCACCGTGGGAGCTGGGTCTGGCTGAAACCCACCAGACCCTGCGCGGCAACGACCTGCGCGGCAAAGTGCGGGTGCAGACCGACGGCGGCCTGAAAACCGGCCTCGATGTGATCAAAGCGGCGATTCTGGGTGCCGAAAGCTTCGGCTTCGGTACGGCGCCGATGATCGCACTGGGCTGCAAATACCTGCGTATCTGCCACCTCAACAACTGCGCCACCGGCGTGGCCACGCAGAACGAATCACTGCGCAAAAACCACTACATCGGTACGGTCGACATGGTGGTCAACTTCTTCACCTACGTGGCCGAAGAAACCCGCGAGTGGCTGGCCAGGCTCGGCGTGCGCAGCCTCGAAGAACTGATCGGGCGCACCGACCTGCTGAACCTCCTGCCGGGCGAAACGGCCAAGCAGCAGCATCTGGACCTGACGCCGCTGTTGGGCAGCGACCATATCCCGGCGGACAAACCGCAGTTCTGCCAAGTGGAGCGCAACCCGCCGTTCGATAAAGGCCTGCTGGCCGAGCAAATGCTCGACATGGCACGTTCGGCCATCAACGACCTGAGCGGTGCCGAGTTCGACCTCGACATCTGCAACTGCGACCGTTCCATCGGTGCCCGCATCTCGGGTGAAATCGCCCGTGCCCACGGCAACCAGGGCATGGCCAAGGCGCCGGTCACGTTCCGCTTCAAAGGCACTGCGGGTCAGAGCTTTGGTGTGTGGAACGCCGGTGGTTTGAACCTCTACCTGCAAGGCGATGCCAACGACTACGTAGGCAAAGGCATGACAGGCGGCAAGCTGGTGATCGTGCCGCCGACCGGCAGCGTGTACAAAACCCAGGACAGTGCGATTATCGGCAACACCTGCCTGTACGGCGCCACTGGCGGCAAACTGTTTGCGGCGGGCACCGCGGGCGAGCGCTTCGCCGTGCGTAACTCCGGTGCTCACACCGTGGTTGAAGGCACGGGCGATCACTGCTGCGAATACATGACGGGCGGCTTTGTCTGCGTGTTGGGCAAAACCGGTTACAACTTCGGCTCAGGCATGACTGGCGGTTTCGCCTACGTGCTGGATCAGGACAACACCTTCGTCGACCGCGTTAACCACGAACTGGTTGAAATTCAGCGCATCAGCGGCGAAGCGATGGAGGCGTACCGCAACCATCTGCAACACGTGCTGGACGAATACGTCGAGGAAACCCACAGCGAGTGGGGCCGTAATCTCTCGGAAAACCTCGATGATTACCTGCGTCGTTTCTGGATGGTCAAGCCCAAGGCTGCCAGCTTGAAATCGCTGCTTTCCAGCATCCGTGCCAACCCGCAGTGATATGCGCCTGAATAGTGTGATGAGGTTTTAACCATGGCTGAACGTCTGAGTAACGACTTCCAGTTCATCGATGTCGGGCGCAAAGATCCGAAGAAGAAACTGTTACGTCAACGCAAAAAAGAGTTCGTGGAGATCTACGAACCGTTCAAACCCCAGCAGTCGGCCGAGCAGGCCCACCGCTGCCTGGGCTGCGGCAACCCGTACTGCGAATGGAAATGCCCTGTGCATAACTTCATTCCCAACTGGCTCAAGCTGGTGGCCGAGGGCAACATCCTCGCCGCCGCCGAGCTGTCGCACCAGACCAACACCCTGCCCGAGGTGTGCGGCCGGGTGTGCCCGCAAGACCGCCTGTGCGAGGGTGCCTGCACCCTCAATGACGGCTTTGGCGCCGTGACCATCGGCTCGGTCGAGAAGTACATCACCGACACCGCTTTCGCTATGGGCTGGCGCCCGGACATGTCCAAGGTCGTACCGACCGGCAAGCGAGTGGCCATCATTGGTGCCGGGCCTGCGGGCCTGGGTTGCGCTGACGTGCTGGTGCGCGGTGGCGTGACCCCGGTGGTGTTCGACAAAAACCCGGAAATCGGTGGCCTGCTGACCTTCGGTATTCCCGAGTTCAAGCTCGAAAAAACCGTGCTCAGCCATCGGCGTGAAGTCTTTACCGGGATGGGGATCGAGTTCCGCCTCAACACCGAAATCGGCAAAGACATCAGCATGGAACAGCTGCTGGAAGAGTACGACGCGGTCTTCATGGGCATGGGCACCTACACCTACATGAAAGGGGGGTTTGCCGGTGAAGACCTGCCGGGCGTGCATGATGCGCTGGATTTCCTGATCGCCAACGTCAACCGCAACCTGGGCTTCGAAAAGTCGCCGGACGATTTCGTCGACATGAAAGGCAAAAAGATTGTGGTACTGGGGGGGGGCGACACGGCGATGGACTGCAACCGCACCTCCATCCGCCAGGGCGCCAAGTCCGTGACCTGTGCCTATCGTCGTGACGAAGCCAACATGCCCGGCTCGCGCAAAGAGGTGAAAAACGCCAAGGAAGAAGGCGTCAAGTTCCTCTATAACCGTCAGCCGATTGCCATTGTGGGTGAAGGTCGCGTCGAAGGCGTGAAGGTGGTTGAGACCCGTCTGGGCGAGCCGGATGCGCGTGGCCGCCGTAGCCCGGAGCCGATTCCGGGGTCCGAAGAAATCATTCCGGCGGATGCGGTGATCATCGCGTTCGGTTTTCGCCCAAGCCCTGCGCTGTGGTTTGAACAGTTTGAGATCCAGACCGACAGCCAGGGCCGCGTGATTGCGCCTGAACAGTCGCAGTTCAAGCACCAGACGAGCCACCCGAAGATTTTTGCCGGTGGCGACATGGTGCGTGGCTCTGACCTGGTGGTGACCGCGATCTTCGAAGGCCGTACGGCGGCCGAAGGGATCATGGATTATTTGGGGGTCTAAAAACCCTCACCCTAACCCTCTCCCAAAGGGAGAGGGGACTGATGGGGTGTGTACCGCAGATTTATGTACCACCATAAAAAAGCCCCCTCTCTCAACAGGAGAGGGGATCAATTGGGTGTGTGCCAGAGATTTATGTAACGCTATAAAACAGCTCCCTCTCCCTCCGGGAGAGGGTTGGGGTGAGGGCAAAGCGTCACCCTAAACGCGGCAAATCGCCCCGATAGATAAAAGGCACGGCTCTTGCCGTGCCTTTTGCGTCCGTCTCTGAGAAAATGCCCCCACTTTTTTTCCGGATGCTGACATGACTGATCTCAAGAATGACCGTTTCCTTCGCGCTTTGCTCAAGCAACCCGTAGACGTAACGCCTGTCTGGATGATGCGTCAGGCCGGTCGCTACTTGCCGGAATACCGCGCCAGCCGCGCCAAGGCCGGTGATTTCATGAGCTTGTGCAAGAACGCCGAGTTCGCCTGCGAAGTCACCATGCAGCCTCTGGACCGTTTCCCGCAGCTCGATGCCGCGATTCTGTTTTCCGACATCCTGACCATCCCCGACGCCATGGGCCAAGGCCTGTACTTCGAGACCGGCGAAGGCCCGCGCTTCAAAAAAGTGGTCAGCACCCTGGCCGACATCGAAGCGCTGCCAATCCCTGATCCGCAAAAAGACCTCGGCTACGTGATGAACGCGGTCAGTACCATCCGCAAAGAACTCAACGGTCGCGTGCCGCTGATCGGCTTCTCCGGCAGCCCGTGGACGCTGGCCACTTACATGGTTGAAGGCGGCTCGTCCAAAGACTTCCGCAAAACCAAAGCCATGCTCTACGACACCCCGCAGGCCATGCACTTGCTGCTCGACAAGCTGGCGCAGTCGGTGACTTCGTACCTCAACGGGCAGATTCTGGCCGGTGCGCAAGCGGTGCAAATCTTCGACACCTGGGGCGGTAACCTGTCGTCGGCGGCGTATCAGGAGTTCTCCCTGGCTTACATGCGCAAAATCGTCAGCGGCCTGATCCGCGAGCACGAAGGCCGCAAAGTACCGGTCATCCTGTTCACCAAAAACGGTGGCTTGTGGCTCGAAAGCATCGCCGATGCAGGCGCCGACGCGCTGGGCCTGGACTGGACCTGCGACCTGGGCGAAGCCCGCCGTCGCGTGGGTAACAAAGTTGCGCTGCAAGGCAACATGGACCCCACCGTGCTCTACGCCAACCCCGAAGCCATCCGCACCGAGGTTAAACGCATTCTGGCCAGCTACGGCAACGGTTCGGGCCACGTGTTCAACTTGGGGCATGGCATCACCCCGGAAGTTAAACCGGAACACGCAGGGGCCTTCATCAGCGCCGTGCATGAGTTCTCGGGGCAATACCATCAGTAAGTAGCGGTACGCAAAAGGCCCGGTTCTCGCTTGAGACCCGGGCCTTTTTTATGGCGGATTGAACGCTCAGGCGTTCTTCATATTTCCCGGCAACGCGGGCAGTTTGGCCAGGTGCAGTGCCACTAGCAGGGCAATCACCAACAAACCGCCGATAAACAGGCCAATGCCGTTCCACCCCGCGAGGTGCCAAAACACCCCGCCCAAGGTTCCGGCCACGCTCGAGCCTGCGTAGTAGCTGAACAGGTACAGCGACGACGCTTGGCCCTTGGCCTTGGTGGCGCGCCGGCCAATCCAGCTGCTGGCCACCGAGTGCGCGCCAAAGAAACCAAACGTGAACAGCAGCATGCCGATGACCACGAACGCGATCGGTTCAAGCAGGGTCAGGGCAATCCCGGCCAGCATCAGCACGATGACCGCCCACAGCACTTTGCGGCGCCCCAGTTTGTCCGCCAGCGCGCCAATTTGCGCCGAGCTGTAGATGCCCGACAGGTACACGATGGACAGCAAGCCCACCACGGCCTGGTTCATGTTGTACGGGTCGGCCAGCAGGCGATAGCCGATGTAGTTGAACAGCGTCACGAAGCTGCCCATCAGCAGGAACGCTTCGAGAAACAGCCACGGCAACCCGGCGTCGCGAAAGTGCATGGTGAAGCCGTCAAGCAGGCTGCGTGGGTTCATGGCCCGTGGGCGGAAGTTGCGCGACTCGGGAAGGATTTTTACGAACACCAGCGCCGCCGCCAGTGCCAGCCCGCCGATCACCAGCATCGCCGTGTGCCAGCTCACAAAGTCGATCAATACGCCGCTGATCAAACGCCCGCTCATGCCGCCAATCGCGTTGCCGCCGATGTACAACCCCATCGCCAGCCCGATGTGCTGCGGGTGAATTTCTTCACTCAAATAGGTCATCGCCACTGCGGCCAGCCCACTGAGCGATAAACCCACCAGCGCCCGGGTGATCAGTACGCCTTCCCACGTCGGCATCAAGGCACTGAGTACGGTAAAAGCGGCGGCTGAAAACAGCGCAAACACCATCACCGGTTTACGCCCAAAGGCGTCAGAAATAGGGCCGGTCACCAGCAGACCAATGGCCAGCATCGCGGTGGCGACCGACAGGATCAGGCTGCTTTGCGCCGCATTGATCCCGTATTCATGGGACAGCACCGGCATCATCGGCTGCACGCAATACAGCAGTGCAAAGGTCGCAAACCCGCCCGAGAACAACGCCAGCACCGTGCGCATAAACATCGGTGTGCCTTTTTCGATAAACACGTCATTGAGTTCAGCGACAACATCATCCAGCGCAGAAGGCGGGACTTCGTGGGCGAGCGGGGCAACAGCAGTTTTCACGGGGGACCTCAAAAAAACGTAAAGCCGGGCGGCAATGGCAAAAGAATATAGGCGGCTAACGATTCTTTCCAATATATTGTTCGACCTGTTTGATAGGTTTTACGACTCAATGGAGCCTGTATGGAACTGCGTCATTTGCGCTACTTCATCGCCGTCGCCGAAGAGCTGCACTTTGGCCGTGCGGCTCAGTTACTGGGCATCTCCCAACCGCCACTGAGCCAGCAAATACAGGCGCTGGAGCAGGAGTTGGGTGCGCGATTGTTCGAGCGCACCAACCGGCGCGTTGCACTCAGCGAAGCGGGACGATTGTTTTTGGAAGAGGCGCGTGTGGTGTTGGCGCAGGTCGACAAAGCCGCCGATGTGGCGCGGCGCGCGCAGTTGGGTGAACTGGGTGAATTAAAGATCGGCTTCACCTCATCGGCCCCGTTCAGCTCCAGCATCCCGCAGGCGATCTTTGCCTTTCGTCAGGCATTCCCCGCCGTGCACTTGAACCTCAAAGAAATGAGCAGCCGCGAAGTCGCCGAAGGGCTGGTGGATGAGTCCATCGAAGTGGGCATGATGCGCCCGCTGGTATTGCCCGATTCGCTGCATGCTGTGGAACTGTTCCGCGAGCCGTTGGTCGCCGTGATTCGCGCTGACCACCCGTTGGCCGAAGGCAGTGAAGACGGCTTGCACCTGGCGGCGCTGGCCGAAGAGCCGTTTGTATTCTTCCCGCGCAGTTATGGCAGCGGCTTGTACGCGCAGTTGCTGAGCCTGGCCCGGCAAGCCGGGTTCAGCCCGCATTTTTCACAGGAAGCCGGCGAGGCCATGACCATCATCGGGCTGGTGTCGGCGGGGTTGGGCGTGTCGGTTTTACCTGCGTCGTTCCAGCACATGCGTATCAAAGGCGTGGTGTACCGAGCGCTGCTCGACCCGGATGCCAACACCGCCGTGTGGCTGGTGCAACGCAAAGGTCAGCACTCACCGATGGCCCATGCGTTTGCCGACCTGCTGACACGCAAAACCGTCCCCAACATCCCGTAGGCGCTGGTGCAGGCTGCGATCTTTCTTAAGGTCAAAAGATCGCAGCCTGCACCAGCGCCTCCGGGAGGCACGGCAAGGCCGTGAGAGTACAACGTATCTACGAGGTCTTAGTTCACCTTCGCCAGATCACCCTTCAACGCCACGCCCGCGATGACCGCGCCCGCATGGCATTCGTAGGTTTTAGGGTCTTTGCGTTCGTTGCGTTTGTAGAAGCTGGCGATGTTGGTCACGGCGTTGGCCCCGACTTTTTTTGCCGCTTCGTGCATTGTGATCAGCGCCGATTGCAGGGCCCAAGAACAGGCTTGTTCGTCGCTTTTGTTGAAGGCGTTGGTCTTTTTGTTGGTCACAGCGCCCGGGCTGACCACGGTGACTTTGCCGCGTGGCGTGTTGCCTGCCAGGTAGAACTTGACGCTGCCGTCGATTTTGCCGCTGCTGATGGCTTCGGTCACCACCTGGTCAAATGGCAGGTACAGCGCGGTATCACGCGCCTGACTCACGGCTGGCAGGGTGCACAGCAGCAGGGTGGTGGCAGCGGCCAGAGTTTTGAATTGCATTGAAGTCTCCTTGACGTCAAAAAGGTGTGTTATTGCGGTTTTGCCAAAGCCGATTGCGACAGCTGTTGAGCGGTCTGTTCGTTCTGGTGGTCTTTCAACTCACGCAGGATGCCCTTGTCCAACAGGCGCACCCAACGGATGTAATTCTTGTGAATCTTGCCGTCCTTGTAGTCCAGGCCGCTGCTGTCGCGGTACTGGATACGGTAGTGGTCGGCGCTGTACGGGATGTCAATTTCGGCGTGGTATTGGCCGCGTACGGTAATGTGCGCCTGCACCAACTGCGGGGTGATTTTCTGTACCGTCCATTGGCGCGCGACCAGGGTTTTGACGATGGCGTGCTGCATACTCGCCCGGTCGGTCTGGATCGACACCGGCACGCTGCGGTCGGGGGTGAGCAGGCGTTTGCTGCTGCACGACACTGTGCTCAGCAGCGCCAGGGCGATCAGGGTTGCGCGTAACAGATAAGGCATTCCATTGACTCCAGAAGGTCACGACCAGCGACGGAAGATCAACGACGTGTTGACCCCGCCGAAGGCAAAGTTGTTGTTCATCACGTAATCGTTGTGCATCGTGCGCAACTCGCCGCGCAGGTAGTCCAACTCGCCGCAGCGCGGGTCGATGACGTCCAGGTTGAGGGTCGGCACGTAGCGGTTGCGGTTCATCATTTCGATGCAGAACCAGGATTCCAGCGCGCCACAGGCGCCAAGGGTGTGGCCCAAAAAGCTCTTCTGTGAACTGATCGGCATGCTCGGGCCGAACAGTGCGCTGGTGGCCAGGGTTTCGGCGATGTCGCCCTGTTCGGTGGCGGTGCCGTGACCGTTGACGTAACCGATGGCGCTGGCCTCGATACCTGCGTCTTCCAGCGCCAGCTCCATCGCCCGGCGCATGGTGCTGACTTCCGGGCGCGTGGTGTGTTGGCCATCGGCATTGCTACCAAAACCGACGATTTCAGCGTGAATGTGAGCGCCACGGGCCAGTGCGTGTTCCAGTTCTTCGAGCACCAGCATGCCGCCACCCTCACCGATCACCAGACCGTCGCGGCCGTTGTCGTACGGCCGTGGGCTGGTGTGAGGGGCGTCGTTTTTCAGGCTGGTGGCGTACAGCGCGTCAAATACCATGGCTTCGGTGGGGCACAACTCTTCGGCGCCACCGGCGAGCATCAGCGGTAAACGCCCGAACTTGATGGCTTCGTAGGCGTAGCCGATGCCCTGACTGCCGCTGGTGCAGGCACTGGAGGTGGGAATCAAACGCCCGGTGAGGCCAAAAAAGATGCTGATATTGGCCGCTGTGGTGTGCGGCATCATGCGCACGTAGCTGTTGGCGTTCAGGCCTTCGGCCACGGAGTTGAGCAACATGTTGCCGAAGGCTTTGATTTCGTCGGTGCTGCCGGTGGACGAGCCGCAGGCCACGCCCATGCGCCCGTCACGAATGATCGGGTTGCCCAGCAAGCCCGCATCTTGCAGCGCCTGCTCGGCCGCACCCACCGCCAACCGGGACACGCGGCCCATGCTGCGCAGTTGTTTGCGGGTCCAGTGTTTGGGCGCCGCAAAGTCATCAATCGGCCCGGCCAGGCGCGTGTTGAGTTCGGTGAAGCGGTCCCATTCATCCATGCGCCGGATGCCACTGCGCCCGGCCACAAAGCGGGCTTCAATACTGGCCCAGTCACTGCCCAGCGAGGTGATGCCGGCCATGCCGGTGACGACAACGCGTTTCATCAGCACAGGCCCCCGTTGACGGCCAGCACTTGGCGGGTGATGTAACCGGCTTCGGCCGACATCAAAAAGTTAACCGCGCCTGCGACTTCTTCCGGGGTGCCCATGCGTTGTGCCGGGATCATTTTCATCAGTTCTTCTACAGGGACGTTTTCATCGAGCATGGCGGTGTCGATCAACCCCGGCGCTACGCAGTTGACGGTGATCTTGCGCTTGCCCAGCTCGATGGCCAGCGCCTTGGCGGCGCCGATCAGCCCGGCTTTGGAGGCGCTGTAATTGACTTGCCCACGGTTGCCGATCAGGCCCGACACCGAGGTGATGCACACGATGCGTCCGGCCTTGCGGCGGCGGATCATGGGCATCATCACCGGGTGCAGCACGTTGTAAAAACCGTCGAGGTTGGTGCGCATCACCACGTCCCAGTCGTCTTCGCTGAGCGCGGGGAAGGCGCCGTCGCGGGTCAGGCCAGCGTTGAGGACGACGCCGTAATAAGCGCCATGCGCTTCGACGTCGGCCTCCAGAATGGCTTTGCATTCGGCGCGCTCTGACACGTCAAATTGCAGCACGCGTGCGCTACGACCCAAGGCGTGCACCTCGGCCATCACGGCGTCGGCCTCGCTGCGGCCGCTGCGGCAATGCAGCACCAGGTCAAAACCGGCCTGCGCCAGGCGCAAGGCGATGGCGCGACCGATGCCACGGCTGGAGCCGGTGACCAAAATAGACTCAGTCATGACGGGTCTCCTGAGATGCTTGAGCAAGGTAGTTATCGGCCTGAGGCGGACGGAACACGTTCAGGCGGGCGGTTGCATGGATATCGGGGCCGGTGAGGTGGCACTCGAACACGCCCATGCCGTTGTCGTCTTCCAGCGAGCGCAGCGCATGGATATGCAACTCGCAGCCCAGCGGGAAGTGGTCGACGTTGCATTCAAATTTGCGCGTGCCGAGCAAAAAGCCCAGCTCGACCGGATCGCCTTGCACGCGGGCGCGGCAACCGGCGTAGGCGGCCACGCTTTGTGCCATCAACTCGACGCCGACCCAGGCGGGCAGGCTGCCGTCTTCGCGGTTGAACAAGCCACCTGCGCGCACGGTAAGGCGGGTGTGGATCTGCTCTTGATCGAACGCCAGCACCTGATCGATCAGGATCATGTCGCCAGCGTGGGGCAGCAATTGGGCGAGAGGCCAATCAATCATGGGGCGTCTCCGATAATCAGGCTGACGTTGTTGCCGCCGAAGGCAAACGAATTGCTCATCAGGCAGCGCTGTGCGTTAGAAGCCAGCGTGCGGCCTGACGTCACCCAATCCAGCGCGGGCAGCGTCGGGTCGGGCTGGCCGTCCCACACATGCGGCGCGAGGGCGTTGGCGTGGGTCAGGCTCAGCCAGCAAAACGCGGCTTCAAGGGCACCGGCCGCGCCGAGGGTGTGGCCGGTCATGGGTTTGGTCGAGGAGCACGGCACGCCGTGCGGGAACACCTGCGCCACGGCGTGGCTTTCCATCGCATCGTTGTGATGGGTCGCGGTGCCGTGCAGGTTCAGGTAGCCGATGTCACCGGGTTGCAGGCCCGCACGGCTCAAGGCTTTGCGCATGGCTTGCGCCGCGCCGCGCCCGGACGGCTCCGGGGCTGAAATGTGGTGGGCATCTGAACTGGCGCCGGTGCCCAGCAGTGCGATGGCATGTGTAGCGGCCGGTTGTTTGCTCATCACAAACAGCACGGCCGCTTCGCCGATATTGATACCGCGCCGGTTGGCCGAGAACGGGTTGCAGCGCTCATCCGCCACCGCTTCCAGCGCGCTAAAACCGTTGAGGGTCAGCCTGCACAAACTGTCGACGCCACCGCACAGCACCACGTCGCACAGGTTCATGTCCAGTAAGCGCTGGGCGCTCATCAGGGCACGGGCGCTGGAGGTGCAGGCCGTGGAAATCACATAGGCGGGGCCGGTGATTTTCAGCCAGTCGGCGAGGAAGGTAGCCGGGGCGCTCAACTCTTGTTGCCGGTAGTCGTAATCGTCGGGGAAAAGCTGCGCCTGCAAGTAGTGGGCGATGCCGCGACTGGCCTCATCAATGCCCGAGGTGCTGGTGCCCAATACAATGGCTACACGCGCAGGGCCATAGGTGCTGATCGCCTGTTGGATTTGGCCGTGAATCTGCAACGCGGCGTCAAGCAACAGCTGGTTGTTACGGCTGCTTTGCTGGCGCAGCTCGGGCGGGATGACCGGTAACGCGTCGTGCACTGCGCCCACGGTGAGCGAGCGCGCTGGCACCCAGCCGTTTTCGCGCTGCATGCCGGTGCAATCACCGGCAAACAGGTTGCGCGCGACCTCGTCGGGGCCACGGCCCAGCGCACAGATCACGCCCACCGCATTCAGGTACGCAGTCATTGAGCCGCCTCGGCGTTAAGTGGGCTGATGTCGTAATACACATCGCCTTGGGTATCGATGCGAAACACCTGCGGCTGGTCGTACTGGATCTGCCAGCGCTGGCTGATCACGCGCACATTGGACACGGACTTGGCCTGTGGATAATTACGCTTCAACTCATGGGCCGGGGTCAGCGCAAACAGCAGTGCGGCGAACAACTCACGGGCCTCAGGGTTGGGCGGCAACAAGCCGTCGGCGTGCCAGCGGTTGTGCGTGAGCAACTGGCGCGCCAGCGGAATCCCCAGCGGGTCCATCAGTGACCAGCGCAGGCCACCGTCTTCCTGCTGAATGACCAGCAACCAGTCTTGGCGCTGATCGGCTTGCTGGCGCTGTACATGCAGTTGCATCGGCAGCGCGAGAGTCGGGGTCTGACGCGGCAACGGCTGAGTGCTGCAAGCGCTCAGGAGCAGCGCCACACACAACGCAGCGCAGAGCCTGTAGCGGCTGGCAACGGCGGCGATAAGCGCCGCAGGCCCTTTACACCGCAACGTTTGGCCGCCTGCGGGGCGTGTGTTTAGCATGTGGGTGTGCCTGGCAGGGGTTTGCGGGCCACGACGTTAACCAGCGTCTCCTCGCGCTGGCCCACCGGTTTGGGGCGGTGCAGGCCAAAGCGTTCCAACAGGCCGAAGTCTTTGGAACGGCTCCACCACAGGTACGGGTAGGACACGTTCTGCGCCTCAAACTCAAAGCCCTGATCGCGGATCATGTCGAGGTATTGCGCGGCGCTTTTCTGGACGTGCATCGGGTGGCGGAACAACCAGCGAATCACCCAGGTGTCGATGTAGGCTTCGGTGGACTCGGCAAACAGCAAGTAACCGCCCGGTTTGAGCACTCGGTAAAACTCGGCCAGCGCCCGATCCTGCTGCACCAGATGATGAAACGTCTGGTGGCAGAACAGGATGTCGACGCTGTCGTCAGGCAGGTCGAGTTCAGCGCAGTCGCTGCCGATCAATTCGATGTCGATGCCCTGACGCGCGGCTTCTGCACGGCTCATCTCAAGGCTCAGCGGGTCGGCATCGAGGCCGATCAAACGCTGCGGGGCGAAGGTTTTGTGCAGGTACTGGAACGATTTCCCCTGACCGCACCCAGCATCCAGGATCACCGGTGCGCAGGGCAGCGGGTCACTGAACAGGCCGTGCAGATCGTTGATCGCCACGCGCAATACGTGGTGCTGCCAAGTGTGGCTGCGCAAAAACCAAAAGCCGAAACGGGTTTCTTCAACATAGGTGTCGCTCAGAGGTTTCATGCAGGCTCCGTGGCGCAGATATCTGACAGCATGCGTAAACGGCGCTTGGGTTCGCTGACGAATGGGTTGCGTTCATCCCAGGCATAACCCGCCAGAATCGAGCTGATCATGCGGCGAATCTGGGGCGAGCTGCCGGGGTGGAAAATCACGTCTTGAAAGGTCCCGGCGTACCAGCCTTCGACGTAGCAGCGGAAGGTGTCGACCCCACGTTTGAGCGGGTCGGCAAACTCGGTTTGCCAATCGACGGCCTCGCCTTGCAACTGACGGTGCAGCACGCCTGCGGCCATGCTCGCCGAACGCATGGCAATGGTCACGCCCGAAGAAAACACCGGGTCGAGGAACTCAGCCGCGTTGCCCAGCAAGGCAAAACCCCGGCCGTGCAGGGTTTTGACATTGGCCGAGTAGCCGCCAATGGTGCGTGCCGGGGTGTCCCATACCGCGTTGGCCAGCACCCGTTGCAGGCTCGGGGTTTCGTCAATGAAGCTGCGCAGGCGCTCATCGAGGTTTTCGCTGCGCCCTGCAAAATGTTCCGCCGCCGCGACCACGCCCACCGAACAGCGGCCATTGCTGAACGGAATGCTCCAGAACCAAATGTCGCGGTGGCTTGGGTGAGTGGTGACGAGGATTTTGTTGCGCTCAAAACCTGGGCAATCAATGCGGTCTTCTACGTGGGTGAACACCGCTTGGCGCACCGGGAAGTTGGAGGGTGCTTCAAGGTCGAGCAAGCGTGGAAGCACGCGCCCATAACCACTGGCGTCGAGGATGAAGTCGGTTTCAACCGTGTAGCGGCTGCCGTCTTCGCGTTCGACCTGCAACTGCGGTTTGGCCCGTTCAATGTCGGTGGCGATGACGGTTTGGCCGTAACGGATTTCAACGCCTTGCAGCGCTGCCTGATCGGCCAGCAACTTGTCGAAGTCGCCCCGCTGTACCTGAAAGGTGGTGGGTTTGCCGTTGCTGAACGTGTCGCCAAAATCGAACGCGCTGTACTGCTCGCCCCAGGCGAATGCAGCACCGTTTTTGACCTGAAAACCGGCGGCTTGCACGGCCTCCAGCATGCCGGCTTCTTCGAGGAAATCGATGCAATGCGACAGCAGGCTTTCGCCAATCGAGAAACGCGGAAAGTGCTGGCGCTCGATGATCAACACATCGTGACCTTTGCGCTTGAGCAAGGCCGAGGCAATCGCACCAGACGGCCCGGCACCGATCACTACTACCTGACGACGTTCCATTTCTACTACTGACACAAGGGCTCCTTGCCGGGGACTACGGCAGACTTCAAAGGGGTTTTATTCATGCCCGCCAACGCCGGTAACAGCGTGGCGGCCAGGCCCATCAGCATCAGCGCGAAGTACAGCGCGGGGCTGATGAGCTGTTGTTGCAACAGCAGGTTGAGGAACACGATTTCACTCAACCCGCGAATATTCAGTAACAGGCTTTCACGCCAGCGGCTGGCACCGGCAAACGAGGGCGTGGCCCAGCTCAGGCCCAGCCAGTTGCCCAACACTTTGCTCAGCACCGGCAGTATCAACAGCGCGCACAGTTGCAGCGGGCTGATGGCGCTCAAGGCGCTGTGCACATTGATCTGCACAATGCCGAACGTGAGGATCAGCGGAATCGCTACAAAGGTTTGCAAACGCTCAAGCCAGACAGCCTTTAACGGCATCACCAGCGCCACCTTGAGCCACGCCATACACAGCAAATAACCCACGCCAAAAATCAGCGCATTAAGGCGGTAATGCTCGGCCACCACCAGCAAGGCAAAAAAGCTCAGGCTGTAACACAGCGGCTGGCGGATGCGCAGGGCGCGCAGCAACAACGGCAGCAAGGCTGCGGCGATGGGCAGCAACAGGCTGTTGAGGTCCAGGCTGCCCTGCGCCAGCCCGAACAGGCTCCAGCAGGTCAGGTCGATGAGGATTGCGCTTTGCACCAACCGCCGGGTGGCGGCGGGCGGGTAACCGATGTGGCGCAGGTACAGGTACAACACCGGAATGGCGGTGATGGCAAACACCAGCCCGACCGCCAGCGAACTCAGCCACGGCTGTGGCGGTAGCAACCACACGGCGCAAGCCAGCCCGCAGGCAAAGGGCACAAGAAAACTGGGCAGGGCGATTTTCACGCTTTGGCGGTCGAGTCGCAGGTCAATCACGTCACTCAAAATATGCCCCAGCAACAGCGCGAAGCTGAGGCTGTAGAGGCTTTTAAGCCACGTCGGCGAGACCAGTTGCGCGCCAGTCAGTTGCCAGTGCGGTTCGATCCACAGCAGCATCAACAGCGGCAAACCGATGGACGCCAGCAGTAACTGGCTGACAATCGGGATCAGCCCAAAATGGCGGCCCGCACGGGTCGCCAGCGCAAACAAGGCCAAGGCCAGCAGCCAGAACACAAGCGTCATCACGCGCGATGCTCCTGCTTGCCGGCCCACGGCGCGAGGATAAAGCTGAACGCCAGGCCCAGGCTCACCGACAGGCCGAAGTTGCTCACCGCAGGCGTGCTGGAGACGGCCAGCAAGCCGAACGACAACCACGTCGTCAGCGCCGCCAGCAGTGTGCCTAGCAGGCTGACGGCGGCGCCGCCTATTTGTTCACGCATCAAAATCGCGTAGTCGACGCTGATCGCCGTCACCAGCAGCAAGCCGAACAGGCTGAACAGTGTCAGTGGCTGACCCAGCCAACCGAGGCTGGCCAGGCTGCACAGCGCGGCCAGCAGCGGCAGGGCGACGATGCGCAGCGCACCGCCAAAGCCGAATGGGGCGATCAGCAACAGCACGATCAGGGCGCAGGACAACAGCTTCAATTCGGCGGCACTGATTTGTGTGGCGGCAAACACGTTGTTCAAGTCGCCCAAACGATCCACCAACTCGACGCCGGGTAAATCGTGCGCTTGCACCCGCAGCAGGCTGGCGTTGTTCAGCCCTTGCAAGCTGACCATCGCGGCCACGCCTTCGGTTTGTTTGCCCAGCCACAGCAGGCGCCACGGTTCAGCCAGCGGGCCGTTGAGTGCGTCGTCGATACCTTGCTCGGGCAAGGTTTGCAGTTGGCTCAACTCGTGTTGCAGCGCCGCTTGCGGCACGCCCAGCGCCAGGAGCGGCTGCCAGTGCTGGGGCAGGGCGTTGAGCGCAGCGCGCAATTGCTGTTGCTCGCGGGGCAGGCTGACCAACTGGTTCAGCGCCAGATAACCCTGCAATTTGCCCATGTTGATCAACTGATCCAGTCGCTCGCTGAGGGCGGTTTGGCGCTCCAGCAGTTGTTGTTCATTCTCGGCCCGCACCAGAAAAAACTGGCTGGTGGGCTGATACCCGGTGATGCGTGCAATCGCTTGCGCTTCAGCCATCAACTGCGGCGGCGCACCGACCCACTGGCGGATGTCGTTTTTACTGGTCAGTTGCCACAAGCCGGCGGCACAAAACGCCACCAGCAAGGCCAGCAGCGCGGGCGTCGGGACTTTACTCAGCAACGCGTCGCGCACGTTGAGCAAGCCTTGCGCGACCGTGAGTGGCCATTGCGCGGGGCGCAGTTCCACTGTGTTGAGTAACGCCGGCAGCAAACACACCGCACTCAGATAGGCGCCGATCAAGCCGGCGGCAGAGAAGATGGCGATTTGGGTCAACGCCGGAAACGGGGTAAAGGCCAATGCCAGATAGCCGATGCAACTGGTGGCCAGGCTCAGGCTCAGGCCGGGCAGGGTCAGGCGCAAGGCGGGCCAACTGCGCCAGGGTTTCAGGCTCCAGCTTTTGGACAGGTAATGCAGCGGGTAATCCACCGCCACGCCGATTAGGCTGGACCCCAGCACCAGCGTCATGACGTGCATGCTGCCGAAAAAGGCAACGCACGCGACGGCGCCGAACAGCATGCCCACCAACACCGGCACGAACGCCAACAGCACCCGCCAGCGGCGGAACGCCAGCAGCAGCAACAAGAGGATGCCAACGGTCGCGCCACCGCCGACCCAGGTGATTTCGCGGGTGGCTTGCTGCTGACCGCTGGCGGCGTAGAGCAAGCCACTGGCCGCCAGCAGCTCGACGTGTTGGCTGGCCACGTGCTCACGGCTGCGCTCCAGCAGCGCGGCGACGTGCAGTGGCAGGGTCATGTCAAACGCGTTGCCTTGGGTGCGGGCGCGCAGTAGCACCCAGCTTTTGCCATCGGCATCGGCGATCAGGGCGCCGCTGCCAATGTCCAGTTGCACCGCGCCCCGTTGCGGCTGGCTGTTCTGAATGCGCCCGGTGAGGCCCAACCAATCGTCCTGGCTGGGCACCAGGCTGAACCCGGTGAACGGGTCGAACAGCGCTTGCACCCGTTGCTCGATAAACGCCTGCGGGTGGTCGATCAGTTGTTCGCGGTCGGCACTGGACAACATCGCCAAACGCCCGCGCAGCAGTTGCTCGCGCAGCGCGGGAAGGTCGGCTTGCAGGTTCCATTGCACGCTTTCAAACAGACCGCTGGCCTGCCATTGCTCGCCCAATTGCTGCGCGGCGGCGACGGCCTGTTGCCGATCCGTGCTGCCCACCAGTACCAGCATTTCGCGGTTCAGTGGTTCTTGCATGCGCTGTTCGGCGCGCAGTTGCAGCGCGTCGGGCGCGTCGCCGGGCACCAGCTCCATCAAGTTGGCCGACAGCGGTGCGCCGTGACGCCACTGCCACCCGGCGAGCGCGAGCACGACCAGCAGCAAGATCACAAACCCTCGGGGCAGCCAATATTCACTGCGCAAAGTCGAGTTGCTCCGCGTCGCTCAACGGCTGGTTGCTGACGTTGTTTTGCATCTTTAGCAGCGTGCTGTCGCCTTGGGTTTCTTGCAGCTCGATGCGCTGCACCAGTTCGCCGCCGTCGATGTTGATCTGCTTGAACACTTGCTTGAGCAGCAGCGAGCGCGGGGTCAGGGTCAGCGTCCAGTGCGCGGATTCGCCTTGCAGTTGCAGGTCGAAATCGCGTTGCAAACCGCTGCTGTCACCTTGCAGCACGGCGAGGAACAAACGGTTTTGTTCAGCGCCTGCGCTTTTGCCTGGGAGCATTTGCCACGCGCTGGCGTTACGCCGTGCGATGCCAAGGGCTGTGATGCGGTAATCCTGTTGCAGCGGGGTTTTCAACTGCCAGAGCAGGCCGTGATCTTTGGCCAGTACAAACGTGCCGGTGCTGGTCAGGGGCTTGGGCAGGGCGCGCAGGTGTTTTTCTTGAATGAAGTCGCCGTGGATCACGTGGGGTTTGGCCAGTTGCTCGCTCAGTTGTTGCAGGTCGAAGGCGTGGGCCAGCGGTGAAAAGGCCAATAAAGCGGCGAACACCCTGCAGATTCGGGAGCGTTTTTTGCCCTCATCCCAAGCCTGCGGGAGAGGGGTGGGATGCGGGGCTTTTGCCGTTAAACAGACACTCATGACAACACCCGCTCAACTGCATCGATAAAGCACTGGGGCGACGCCAGTTGCATTTCACGGCTGGCAATCTCAACCGCCACTTGCACGCTACAAGCCCGGGTCAAACGCTCGCCGCTGGCCAGATCGGTGATCAGGTAGCTGATCTTCAAACGGTTCTCCCATTCCACCAGGTTGGCCCGCACGTTGATGCGCTGACCAAACGTGGCGCCGCGCACGTAACGCAGTTGCAGGTCGATCACCGGCCACGCATAGCCCGCTTGGAGCATCTGCGTGTAGTTGTGGCCCACATGGTCGAGCAGCGCACACCGCGCCACTTCGAGGTATTTGACGTAATGCCCGTGCCACACCACGTGCATGGTGTCGATGTCGAAAAACGGCACCAACACTTCGGTATCAACGTGCAACACGCCTTTGCTACGCATGCAGCCTCCAGTGTTGTTGGGCAATACGGCTCAGGCACAGGCGCAGTTCAGCTTCGAGGGCGCGGTCTTCAATCACCGGTGCAAAGTCTTTGGCCAGCTCGGCGTGCATCACCGCCAGAGCGGGCGGCAGTGCACGGGCGTCTTCGGCGCGGCTGCGCAGCCACACGCCCTGATTGGCCGCGAGCAAGGCCGCGGCGGCCACTTGTTCGGTCAGTTCCAGTACGCGGATCGCATCGCGGGCGGCGATGGTGCCCATGCTGACTTTGTCCTGGTTATGGCATTCGGTAGAGCGCGAGAACACGCTGGCCGGCATGGTATTTTTCAGCGCTTCGGCGGTCCAGGCGCTGGTGCCGATTTGCACCGCTTTGAAACCGTGGTTGAGCATGGCGCGCTCGGCCGTTGCGCCCGACAGGTTGCTCGGCAAACCGTGGTTGTAACGCACGTCCACCAGCAGCGCGAGTTGACGGTCCAGCAGGTCGGCGACGTTGGCCACCAAGGTTTTGAGGCTGTCCATGGCAAAGGCGATGTGCCCGCCGTAGAAGTGCCCACCGTGCAGCACGCGTTCTTCTTCGGCGTCGATGATGGGGTTGTCGTTGGCACTGTTGAGTTCGGTTTCGATGAACCCGCGCAGCCAGCCCAGGCTGTCGGCCAGCACGCCGAGCACATGCGGGGCGCAACGCAGTGAGTAACGGTCTTGCAGGCGATGCAGCGGCGCGGTCGGGGCGTCGATGGCCAGGTCTTGGCGCAGCCATGCGGCCACTTGCATTTGCCCAGGATGCGGCTTGGCGGCGAACAGGCGTTCGTCGAAGTGTTCCGGGTTGCCTTGCAGCGCCACCACGTTGAGCGCGGTGATGCGCGTGGCGAGTTTGAGCAGGTAATCGGCGCGTGCGTAAGCCAGGCAGGCAAGGCCGGTCATGACCGCGGTGCCGTTCATCAGCGCCAACGCTTCTTTGGGGCGCAGCACCAGCGGGGTCCAGCCCAGCTCGCGGTGTACGTCAGCCGAGAAGCGGCGCTCGCCGTTGAACAGCACTTCGCGCTCGCCGGACAAGGTCGCGGCCACGTACGACAGCGGCGTCAGGTCGCCGCTGGCGCCCACCGAGCCTTCTTCGGGGATTAGCGGCAGGATGTCGTGGGCGATGAAGGCGTGCAGACGCTCCAGCAGCTCGATGCGCACCCCGGACACGCCGTGGCACAACGACTGCAAGCGCGCGGCCAGCACGGCGCGGGTGGCTTGAGCGTCGAGCAGTTTGCCCAGCCCGCAGCCGTGGAAGGTGTAGAGGTGGCGCGGCAACGCTTCGACATGCTCCAATGGCACCGCCACCACGCACGAATCGCCGTAACCGGTGGTGACGCCGTAGATCACGCCTTCTTTGTCGAGCAACGAATCCAGAAAACGTGCGCCTTTGGCGATGCGTTCACGGTATTGGGCGTCGGCTTGCAGTTGGGTCGGCACCTGACGATTGGCCAGGGCCAGCACGTCTTCAATGCGCAAAGGGGTTTGGCCGAAGGTTACTGGCTCATGCGGATGCGTCGTCATCGGTCTTCCAGAATGGGTAAAAGTTAAACCATTGGTGCGGCGCCTGAAGGCAGTAATGCCCCAGGCGCTCTGCGTAGCGGGTGGTCCAGTCGGCAATCACCTGTTCGCGGTCGCTGCGCCGCCACTGCACGGCCTCGGCGAACGGTTCGAGGATCACCTGATAGCGGCCTTGGTGTTTGAGGCAAAACATCAGATTGACCGGGCATTTGAGCAATCCGGCCAGCAACCACGGGCCTTGAGGGAAGGCCGCCGTGTGGCCGAGGAAATCCACCTGCACATTACGCCCGCCATGCAGCGGCACGCGGTCACCGGCAATCGCCAGCCATTCGCCGTTTTCCAGACGCTGGCTCAATTGCAGCATCACCGCAGGGTTGAGTTCGCTGACCTGAATCAGGCGCAGGTTGCTGGCGCCCGCCTCGCCCAGCAGGCGATTGAACTGTTCGGCGTGCTTGGTGTGCACCAGCACGTTCATGGTGACTTGCTCACCCAGCTCGGCGAGGGCGCGGCACACTTCAAGGTTGCCCAAATGTGCGCCCACCAGCAGTTGCCCGCGCTCGCCACGCAATTGGTCGCGCAGGCGAGCGGGGTCGACGATTTCGATGTCTTCAATCTTCAAGCGCCCGTTCCACACGTCGAGCTTGTCGAGCAGGGCGTCGGCAAAGGCCATGAACTGTCGGAACACACGGCGGCGTGTGGGGCGCAGCGCGCTTTGTCCGCTCCAGTCGGCCAAGCGTTGCTGGTACTGCCAAATGCTGCGCCGCGCGCGGGTGCCGAACAAAAAGAAGTACAACACGATGGCGTACAGCACCGGTGCGAGGACGCGGCGGCCGAGGAGTTTGACGCCAAAGGCGGTGAGCTTCATCAGCCGGAAACTGCCGCGCTCCTTGTGGTCAGCCCAATGCTGTTGAGGGTCGCTCATGCTTTACAGCGTCTCCAGAGAATGCTCGGCAAGCGCAGCAACATGCCGAAAAAGAGCTTGGTGTGCATGCTGGAAATCAGCGCGTTGTCGTGGAACAGGCGAAAGTGCGACAGGCCGTCTTGCGGGTAATGCACCTGGGTTGGCAGCCAGCGCATGGGTTGGTTGCGCCAGGACAGACGCACGAGGATTTCGGGGTCGAAGTCCATGCGTTTACCCAGCTTGACCGAGTTGATCAGGGCCAGCGTCGGCACCAGCGGGTACACCCGAAAACCGCACATCGAATCGGGAATCTGCAACGACAGGCTGTTGATCCACACCCAGACGTGGGTCAGGTAGCGCGCATACAAACGGCCTTTGGGCACGCTGGCGTCGTACTGTGGGTAACCGCAGATCAGCGCGTCGGGGTTGTGTTGCGAAACTTGCAGGAAGGTGGCGACGTCGCGCAGGTCGTGCTGGCCGTCGGCGTCCACTTGCAGGGCATGGGTGAACCCCAGCCGCGCCGCCTCACGCAAACCGGCCATCACCGCGCCGCCCTTGCCCTCATTGACCGCCAGGCGGATCAGGAAGACGTGTTCACGCAGCGACAGCTGTTGGAGCACATCGCGGCAGGCCGGGCTGCTGGCGTCATCGACCAGCACGCAAGGCAACCGGGCTGCGAGCAGGGCGTCGACCACCGCAGGTACGGCGGTTTCATGGTTGTAAACCGGGATCACGGCGCAAGGGTTATGCATGGTCAGTCACCTCCAGGCACAAGGTTGCGCTTGGCCCCCGCACGCCGGCTGCGGCAGCGGCGACAGAGAGCGTTACGTCACATAACTTATCCACAGGCCGCCTCCAGCAGAATGCGACCGCTGGCGCACGGCGCTGTGGCGTTGCGGTAGGCGAAGTGCAATTTGCCGCGCTCACGGTCAAAACGCAGGGTTAATTCAATGGCGTCGCCGGGGCGCACCAATTGCTGAAACTTGAGCACTTCCATCCCGGCAAAGCGCGGCGGCAGGTCGAGGAGTTGCTGGCCCAAGGCCAACGCCCAATCCACTTGCACCACGCCCGGCAGTACCGGGGTTTTGGGAAAGTGACCGCTGAAAAACGCCAGGTCTGGCGGGATCGACAGGTTAAGCGTCCATTGCCCGTCGGTCTCGGTTTGGCTCAGCACTTGCGGCAGTTTCGGGCGTGGCGCCAACAGGAGTGCCTCCACCTGTGCCTGAGGCAATTTGCCCTGGCTGGTGAGCGGCAATTGGCGCAGCAACCGCCAGCGGCGTGGCAAGGCCAGTGCTTCGCAGTGTTGGCTCAGGTGCTGGCGCAGACTGTGGGTCAGGGCACGGCGGCCGTGTTCGCGCAGGGCATACAGACCGCTGTCGCTGAGCACCAGCAGGGCGCCCAGCGAGGCGCGGTTTTCATGGATCACGCCCAAGCGGGCTTCGGCCACCCAGTCGTGGTTGACCAGCGCCTGCTCCAGCATCGGCAGGGAGATACGTTTTTCTTCGAGTTTGACGATACGATCCAGCCGCCCCAGCAACTCAAATCGTCCGTCAGCTTCGATGCGTGCGGCGTCGGCAGTGTGTTCGAGGTGGCCGTGGGGCAAGTACGCCGAGGCGATGAGCAGGGCGCCTTCTTCATTCTGGCTCAGTTGCACATCGGCAAATGGCTGCCACAGGCCGGGGCCTTGGCGCCAGGCGATGCCACCGGTTTCGGAGCTGCCGAGGATTTCGGTGGGCCACTGCCCCAAGCGTTCATGCAGGCTCTGCGCGGCCTCGTCAGGCAAAGCGCCGCCCGAGGAAAACACTCGGCGCACCTGGCTCAACGCGAGCCAGTCGAGGTTGTCACTGGTGCGCTTGAGCAGTGCCGGGCTGGCAACCCATGCGAACGATGCGTGCTCGCGGCTGGCGCGCTGCATGTCTTCAGGGAACGCCAGTTGCTTGCGCACAAAGCGCCGGCCTGCACACAACGGCCACAACACGCGGAACAGCAACCCATAAATGTGCTGCGCCGCCACGCTGGCGATGATGCACGCCTCGCCCAGCTCGGCGCCCCACAAGTGCTCCAGAGCCTGAACTTCGTTGGCGATCTGGCGCAGGCTTTTGTCGATGCGTTTGGGCTCGCCGCTGGAGCCGGAGGTGCACAGGCTGAGCTGGCAGGCGTCCAGATCCAGTTGCGCGGCCGCCAGCGGCTCGGCGTATAACGCCTCAAGCTCGCTGCCTTGAGTTATCCACAGGTCAACCTGCGAATCCCAACGCTGACGGGTTTGTGCTTGCAGGTCGGCAGGCAACAACACGCTGACCCCGGCGCGCCAGGCGCCAAGCAAAGCGACGGCCAACTCGGCGGCGTCTTCAAGGTGTACGGCAATGCGCTGCACGTTGCGCTGTTGCAAGCCGCCAGCCAGACGCAATGCGTGCTCACACAGGGTGGCGTGGTCCAGCGTCGGGTCAACCGTGACCGCTCGCCCGGCGTGCCCCTTGAGCAACAACTGCTCAAGCTTTATCCAATTCATGCCCGGCCTCTTACCTGTTGTCGTATCAGCCACTCAATGGCAAACAGCAGCCCCATCAGCCCGTAGGCGATCAGGCCGTTGTACAACGTCCACCAGCTTAACGGCGCCCACAGCGTCAAACCGGCTGCGACTAACCCGTTGAGCAGAAAAAACAGGCACCAGACCTTGGTCACCTGTCGCGTGTAATGAATCGCAATGTCGGGCAGTACCGGCTCGCGCAGGCGCGCCAGACGCTCGATCATCGGTGGCCCGAACTTCAGGCTCAAACCGAACAGGCTGAGCATGAAACCGCTGATCAGCACCGGGTACCAGCGCAGTAGCGCGGGGCTGTTGAACAGCGCCAGCAGTGCGCAAAACGCCAGTGCCACAACGGCCATCCACAGGCTGCCAGGGCGCCGCTGGCCGGTCAGCGCGCGGGCCAGCCACAGGCCGCCGAGCAGCAGTGCAAACTGCCACGGGGCGAAATGGGCCATGCCGAAATACACCGCGAAGGGGTACAGCAGACCGGCCAGCAACAGGCCAAGGCCAATCAGGCGACTCATGCGTCAGCGTGAACCAGACGGTAAACCGCCTCGACCACGTCATTGACGGTGCGTACCGATTTAAACTCCTCGGCCGCGATTTTTTTGCCGGTTTTACGCTTGATGTGGTCAATCAGGTCGACGGCGTCGATGCTGTCGATTTCAAGGTCCTGGTACAGGTTGGCGTCCAGGGTCACGCGCTCGGGTTCAAGCTCAAAGAGTTCGACCAACGCGTCGCGCAGGGTGTTGAAAATGTCGTCACGGGTTTGCATGGTTCGGTCTCAGGCTGCCTGTTTGGCCGTGACAAAAGCCGCAAGGCTGGCCACGTTGGAAAAGTGATTGCGGGTGTCTTTGGCGTCGGCGTCGATTTTGATGCCGTAGGTTTTTTGAATCGCCAGGCCCAGTTCGAGTGCGTCGACCGAATCCAGTCCCAGGCCTTCGCCAAACAGGGTTTGCTCGTCGCCGATGTCGTCGGTGCTGATGTCTTCGAGGCCCAGGGCGTCGATGATCAGTTGTTTAATGTGGGTGTTCAGATCGCTCATCTGTGGCGAGCTCCTTAATAAAGTAGTCATGCACGAAGTCATTGAGCAGGCGCGAGGCTTTAGGTGGCGGGCCCAGCGCAGTAAAGGTGTGTGGGTCTATATCGGCCCCCACGCGAAAACTGAAGTGCACGCGCCGATCGGGTATGCGGTACCAGGGTTCGGCTTTGGTCAGCGTGGTGGGGCTGACTTTGATAATCACCGGGGTAAGGAGCTTGGCACCTCGCAACGCAATGGAGGCTGCGCCACGATGAAAGGCGGGCGATTGCCCCGGCTGCGTGCGTGTACCCTCCGGGAAAATAATCAGCGTCTGGCCTTCTTGCAGTGCCCGGGCGGCGTTGTCGAGCATGTCGACGCTGCCATCATTGCTGATGTACTGGGTGGCGCGCACGGGGCTTCGAGTAAACGGATTTTGCCAAAGGCTTTGTTTGACCACGCAATTGGCGTTTCTCACCAGGCCAATCAAAAAAACCACGTCGATCAGCGACGGGTGGTTAGCGATGATCATTTGCCCTGGTCGGCCAAGCCGCTCGGCGCCTTGCACGTCATAGGTGAGCACGCCCATACGGGCCATCGTGCGGATAAAGAGCCAGAACAACCGGCTGACCGTTGCGCGGGCGCGTTCGCGACGACGAACGGTATTGCCCGGCAGGCAGCTCAACACCGGAAAGATGATTAAACGCAGGCCCAGGCAGCCCAGCCCGAACAGGCCGAAACTGATCGCCGTCGCGATCAGGCGCCAGTACCACGCGTGCTGTCGCGTACTCACAGGTTGCGTTGCCAGTTCCATACACGGGTTTTCCAGGCGTGTTGGAATGAAACCTGCCCATCGAGCAGTTGGCGCAGCAGGTTCAGGGCGTGCGGCCACGGCGCTTTTTCGGCGTCGGCCGGGCCGTTGGTCAGCGTGACCTGCCACTGTGAACCCGGTGTCAGCAAAAGGCCCACGGCATAGGGGAAGGGCACGTCGTCGATCCAGCACGCGTAAGCTTCAGGGGGCTGTTCTTCGGTAATAACCAGCAATACGGCTGGCGCGCCTTCATTGAGCAGCGCGCAGGCTTCAATCAGGCCGTGTTCCAACCCGTCACCGGCGGCGGCCAGTGCTGTCATTTCGCAGGTTTCGCCGCGCAGGATCGACCACAGGCCAATCACCGCGTTATGCACCGACAGGCTGAATTGAGTGGGCGACAGCGGTTGTTCGGCAGCCAGGTCGCTGAGGATGTCGAAGGTGCGTGGGGTTTCGCCGTGGCGCGAGGCAAACACCAGCGGCAGCGCCTGATGGCCTTCAGCCAATGGCCAGCCCACGCTGAACGCCATACGTGCCAGGCGGCTGAGGCGACGCCGTTGCATGGCGGGTAAAAACGAGACGTCGGGGGCTGCACCGCTGGCGGCAAATACGCCGGGTTGCTGGCTCCAGGCCTGCCAATCGGCCACGCTGTCGAGGCCCGGTGCCCAGGCTCGCCACGCGGCGATATTGAAATTGATCACTGGAGAATCATCCCGCCTTTGCAGGCTTCCTTGATGCGAAAGTGGGCATCGACCGACGCCACACCTGTAACAGAGTGGCGGCATTATCCCGGTGCAGTTGGCTGGTAGCAAATATTGCTTACAGATTTAGTATGGTTTTTTCACGATCTATAAAAAAGCCGCTGTCTTTTTGCCAGTATTGGTCTATGGGTAGGTCAGATTCGTTGAAGGAATAAGAGATATTCGTCGGCCCTCTAAGATAAGCGGCGCAGAGCTGTAGTTGATTTCGCCGCGAGGTAGCGAAGCCGCGCCAAGGGCATCTACACTCGGGCATTCATTGATACACGGAGGTCATGAAATGCGTCGCGTGGTGTTCAATCAAAAAGGCGGTGTGGGCAAGTCCAGCATCGCGTGCAACCTGGCTGCGGTCAGCGCCAGCGAGGGTTACAGAACCTTGTTGGTCGATCTCGACGCTCAGGCCAACTCCACTCAATACCTCACCGGGTTGACCGGTGACGATATCCCGATGGGGATTGCCGAGTTCTTTAAACAGAGCCTGTCAGCCGGAGTGGGGGGCAAGAAAAATCGGGTTGATATTTACGAAACGCCCTTCGAGAATTTACACGTCATCACCGCCACTGCGGAGTTGGCAGACCTCCAGCCCAAGCTTGAGTCCAAGCACAAGATCAACAAGCTGCGTAAGTTGCTCGATGAGTTGGCTGAAGATTACGACCGCATTTACATCGACACCCCGCCAGCGCTGAACTTTTATGCCGTGTCGGCGCTGATTGCCAGCGATCGTGTATTGATCCCCTTCGATTGCGACAGCTTCTCGCGTCAGGCGTTGTACGGCCTGCTGGCCGAAATCGAAGAGCTCAAAGAAGACCACAACGACGCGCTGCAAGTCGAAGGCATCGTGGTTAACCAGTTTCAGGCCCGAGCCAGTTTGCCGCAGCAAATGCTCGACGAGCTGATTGCCGAAGGCTTACCGGTGCTGCCGGTGTACCTCAGCAGCTCGGTGCGCATGCGCGAATCGCACCAGGCCAGCCAACCGTTAGTGCATTACGACCCCAAGCACAAACTCACCCGGCAATTCATTGAACTGCACGACTACTTGGATCAGAACGCTTAAGCGCTAATGCCGTGGCTGCGCAGCCATGCCTTGAGCTGTGGCAACGGGAAGGCGCCGCTTTGGCGAGCTACTTCCCGTCCATTTTTGAACAGGATCAGGCTGGGGATCGAACGAATGCCCAGTTGCCCGGCCAATTGCTGATTGGCTTCACTGTCGAGCTTGGCCAAACGGCACTTACCAACCAGTTCGCTCGCCGCCTGCTCAAACACCGGCGCGAATGACTTGCACGGCCCGCACCACTGCGCCCACACATCCAGCAACAGCGGCAGATCGCCCTTGATCTGGTTGGTGTAGTCAATTTGTTTCAAATCGAATGGCTTGCCCAGCAACACTTCGTTTTTGCAGCGACCGCATTTAGGGTGCTCGCCCACACGTGCTGCGGGGATGCGGTTCAGGCCATTGCAGTGAGGGCAGGGGATCAGTAGCGGTTCGGTCATGGGGCACTCCGTAAAAATAGGCTTTGTCAGTTTTTGTGGTCGCTGCTCGTCAGTGGCCACAGGTCAGTGGCGTGCAAGTTCAGCAGATGAATGCTCAAACTGCCACTGCTCTGTGAAGGGGGTGAGCTGTCAGTTGCAGGGCATTTATCGGGAGAGAAAAGATTTATCTCTTGAATTGAAAGAGTTCTCTCGCGTGAAGTTTTGGGTTGATCTGATATTGGCGTCAAATTCAACGCTCTATTCTGCTGGCTTTTAGAGGGGGACGCCGTCATCGGTTGTTGGCTGATGGCTTTGAGCAGGTTGTTTTTTGCTCACTATTTTTGACGTTAAATAATCCGAGAGTCCCTGTCGCCCAGTAACAGGGGGCTGGCTGTTGTCACGGATGAATCGTCGCGCAGGGGGAATAATGAATGACGTAAGTTATATGGCATCGGTGTATACGTACGCAGAATTTCAATGTGGCCACTGCAATACTTCTCTATCTCTAACGGTCGAAGAGGTATCAACGTTGACGGGCGGTGATGCAATGGGTTGTACCTGTTGTCAGTCAATTGTTGAAGTGGGTACGGCGGGTCAAGCCGCCTTAACCAAGATAGATTAGTACTTGGTTCAATCAGGTAAGTTATTGCTGATCTTCAGTGTCATCTAGTTTCCTGCCTACTTAATTATCAGTTTCTTTTACAGCACGTTGATATCGGGAGGCATGGCCGTACTGGGGCTTTTAATTGCGATGGCCTCCCGGAGTCTGCTTGCAGGCGCTGGTTTCAAACCATCCGGTGCTGCTGCGTTTAAAAGGCGTGGTGGTGAGCGACCGTTGGAAAAGGCGCCAATGATGGCGTCAGGTAAGCAAGTGGAAACACTGGGGCGTATCGGTGTCTTCAATCGCACACTCAACCCGCTGCGACGAGTCAACCCGAACATTATTTGCAACATTTATTTTTTGCGTCATCTGGATGCGTTGCTGGAGAGTGCCTACCACCAAGAGGGCTTGAGCGAATAGCGCACGTTCAGTTGTTCGCACGTCTGGCCATTAGCATCCACCCCGACATCCATCAACATCCGCCGTTGCTGTCGTGCCTGAACGATGTACGCGCGTGTCACGGCACTTGCATCAGTGCCTGCCTGAATGTGAATAGCGATGAGCTGCAAGCCTGGGTACGCACAGATGTTCTCCGCTTTCAAGGAAACCCGATGAGCCAATGTGACCCCTCAAAAATCTGTTCGGTCTGCGATCAGAACGGCTTGGCGCTTTTACCGTTGCGTTATGCCGTCGCCCAGCCAGCCATCCTTGGCGCCCCCGCCATCCAGGCGCCGTTTGGCGATGGCCTTGAGCAGGTGCCGCTGCCTGAAAGCACCGGGCTCTATACCTTGCGCCAACTGCGCGGCGGTTATCTGTATGTATTCAATGAAGTGCGTGGGGACTGGAAAGCGTATGTCGTGACGGCGGATGCCTATTTGCTTGAATACGACATCCATAACAAGACGCCGCCCAACCTTGAAGGCGCCAAGCCTTGTAGTCGCATGGCGCAGTCCGCCTCGTCACGTTGCGTGATGATCCCTGATGCCGACCGCGCCGGTCGGATCTGGCTGGGTTTCAGCGATGTCGCCTGGACGGCCAATGTGCTTGAACGCAATCGCCAGCAGGCTTATCGCGATCAGCACATGCGCTGTATCGACATGGGCGCTTGGGCTAAAGGTCATGGCCAGGCAACGCAACCGCATTTACAGGCGATGAGCAAGGCGCCAGAGCATGTCGCTGAATACTCGCCGGTGGACGCTGCCAACGCAGCAAACGCCCACCTCGCGTATCAACACTCGCCGCAAGCATTCACCCCGGCCCATGGGGCGTTCGACGCCTTTTTGCACAGCGCGAAAAAGTCCGGCAAAGGACTGGCCCCCGCCATGGTTGCCTTGCAAGACCCGGTCGGGATCACGCTGGAAATCAACAGCCTGATCCTTGGCGAGGTCGAGAAATTCGAGTCGGATGAAGACCGGGACTGGAAAAAAACCACCTCTATGGCGATAGCCGGTCTGCGCCAGATGATGGAAGAAGACGCCGTTGCCCAGGCCTTGTTTGCGCACCAGAACGAGCGCTACGCCACCCTGGACGGCATACCGTTGTACCCCGAGTGGAACGAGGAGATGCGCGAGCGCAACGAGTTGATGTTTTCATCGTTGCCCGTGGCACAGGAACAAAAAGCGCGCGCCGACGCCTGGGCACGTTATGTCGACAACTACAGCGAATCCGAGCGTCTCGCGTTTGAGCAACAGCTGGAAGCCGACCTTGCCCGCTTTATGCAGGTTGTCGTAACGCCACTGGTCAAAAGTTTTATCGGTTGGTACTGGAGTGATCGGTTCCGCCAGGCGATGGTGTGCAACCACGACCCCAAAGAGTGGGACAGCGGCCAGTGCTACACCGCCATCGTGGGCGCCTGCTTGAGCGGTTTGACGGGCCATCAGTTAATCATCGACCTGCTGCTGCAAGACCTGCGCGGACACTACAACGACCTCAACAACATCACCCTGCGTGCGCTGGTGCTCAATGACGAGCAAGCCGCCCGTCATCTGGAAGAATCGGCCACTGCCGAGTTGGCACTGGGTAACCCGTTTGCCTGGCGCAACGTACTCAACGCCTTCGATCACGTGCTGGAGAAATACGGCGAAGGTCCATTCAAAAACGGACGGACCCGGGCCGCAGGGTTGGCGCACCAGCTCTCCGGAGCGATTGTGAGCAGCCTGGGCAACCCTCTGAAAAGCGCAAGTGCCAAGGTTCTGGACTTGAGCATCCGGTACCGGATGATGGGCTTGCTGGGCGCCTTGTCCGGCAAGCAAATCCTTAGCCTGAGCACTCAAGCCTCCGAAGCGCAGATGGCCCACATCATCAGCGAAAAGGTCGCCTTGCTACAGCCGGATGTCGACCGGGGCAGGCTGCGCAAACGCATCACCCAAGAGCTGGAACGGCTGGCCAAAGAGCCGGGCGTGCGCGCCTCCAGTGGGGAAAAAAATGCACGGCGCAAAAAAGTCTTCACCTGGAGCCTGATGCTCGACCAGAGCGCCATCAACCACCTGGGTCTGGATGAACACGGTCGGATCAAAGGCGACGCCAGCCTGCTGGTCAGCCACGACAAACTGCGCCGGGTGATCTCCGATCAAGCCACGCAATGGCCGCGGGCGGCGCAACTGGATGTGGGTGTGGGCGTTGTGGGTAGCATTCTGGATGGCTGGAACGCCGTCATGGCGGCTCGGCAAGTGGATGAACAGGGCTGGACAGCCAAGTCCGGGGTGAACATGGTTGCGGCGGTGTCGAGTTTAGCGGGGGCGGGGGCGGATATTGTGCATCGGGTGTGGAGTAAATATCCGGTGGAGCAGATGCGGTTGGGGCGGGGGATTAGGCGGATGCTTGAAAAGCGTGGTGTGACATTGGGAAAACTTGCATTTATAGGCAAGTTGTTAGGTGCTCTTGGTGGGATGTTGACTGCGGTGGTCGATTTTATAAGTGCGTTAGAAGCGAAAGATGAAGGTGATTTCCCTGTGTTTATTGTGCGCGCATCTGTGGCTGTTTTAGGCGGGCTGGCCGCATTGGCTATGTTGTTGGGTTTTATGACCGCAGGTATTGGGTTTGTCGTTTTTCTAGTGCTTGGCGGGTTGTCGTTACTAGGCGAATGGATCATTAATCGAGTGCGCGATAATAAGATAGAAGTTTGGTTGGGGAAAACTGCCTTTGGCACAGAGCAGTCCGAGCGGTTCATATCGCTTTCCGCCCAGAATGAAGCGTGGGAAAAGCTGTTAGGTAAAAAAGTCGGGGGAATCCAATGAGCGAGTACTCCCGCATATTTGATGGATGGCTGACACGTTACAAAGTCAATCGCCCATTAAATAAATATGAGCTTTCCAATCGTCTAAAAGTGCTTGATGCTATCAAGCTGCCTCCAGCGGACAAGGGTGCAGTTAAGTTGAATGGCGTTTTCATAGAATATGTTGATCGTTACTTTGTTTGGCGTGGCTGGGCAGCAGCAGGTGGAGTTGTTTTGGGTGGGGTTTTTTTATATATGACTTCACGGCTTGCGCTTAGTATATATACTCCACCTATTAATGAGTCGGTGGCGCCACTTAAATTTGTGGTGGCAAGCTGGATTTTCACTATGATTTTCGGCTTAATGTGTTCCGGGGTTTTTTTTTGCCTTGGAAGAAAAGATTTCTTTTGCTATACCCATTATCCAATCCGTTTCAATCGAAAAACGCGCAAGGTTTATATCTTTCAACATAACGGCCCTGGTGGAGTCATAGATATTGACTGGGAAAAAGTCTTACTGGATTGTTGGAAAAATACGTGATGGATGGCACTCAAGCTACGACCTGCGCTGCCATATTCTGGACAATGACGGCCTCATTCGGCACACATTCTCCGTCGGCGGGGAAAGTTCATACCGAGCTGAAATCTTGCAGCACTGGGAAATGATCCGTCGTTACATGGAAGAATCGCCCGCCGCTTTACCGTTTCCACCGTTGCATTTGTATACCTGCACCGAACCGACCCTGTGGAATTGCTTTCTTATCCAGGTAGGCGCCGTCAGTGGCTTCAATGGCCTTAAATCCTTGCCGTACCTGGTATTTGGCAGCATATGGGCTTTTTTCCGCTGGATATCACAAAAGACCTGCCGCACTCCTCGCTGGCCTGCTGAGGTTGAGGCAGTTTGCCAGATTGCAGAAGACGATCCCTACCGTCTGCCCGAACCGCGCCAGACAGCGGAGCGCGACGGATTGACCGAAGAGGAATTTCTCCAAGAGATTGATTACATAAGGTCGGCCAAAGAAGCGGCCTTGGCTTACGAACAGGCAAATCCTGTTCCGTCGGGGCCGTGACTTCGGTGAGTTGTCTGAGACATTACGCTTCTCGTCCATCGTGCCAATCGCACGGAGGTATCGTGGGCGCCTGCTTGAGCGGTTTGACGGGCCATCAGTTAATCATCGACCTGCTGCTGCAAGACCTGCGCGGACACTACAACGACCTCAACAACATCACCCTGCGTGCGCGGGTGCTCAATGACGAGCAAGCCGCCCGTCATCTGGAAGAGTCGGCCACTGCCGAGTTGGCACTGAGTAACCCGTTTGCCTGGCGCAACGTACTAAGGCGACGCCAGCTTGCTGGTCAGCCACGCAATGGCCGCGGGCGGCGCAACTGGATGTGGGTGTGGGCGTTGTGGGTAGCATTCTGGATGGCTGGAACGCCGTCATGGCGGCTCGGCAAGTGGATGAACAGGGCTGGAAGCAGGCGCTTTGGTCGGGCGGTTGGGCACGGTTCTTATTGGGGCATGCGTTATTTTTGTGCATTCGGCCGCACAGCCTTTTAGTGGCGGCCGGAAAAACCAATCTTCACAAATCAGGTCTTCCTTAAAAAGCTCAAGTTCGCTGAGCAATGCTGATCCATTGCCGCCCACTCTCCCCTCACGACGAACAGCTGATCTCCAGGTGCTTGCCCCATTCCGGTGGTCGTTCGGCATAGCCCTCCATGCCCGGTTGCTCGGTGAAGGGCCGAGTCAGGACGCTGTGTAAACGGCGTACTTCGCTGTAGTCCCCGGCTTCGGCCGCATCGATGGCTTTTTGTGCAAGATAGTTGCGCAGGATGTACAGCGGGTTCACGGCATGCATGCGCTCACGACGCACCTGTGGGTCAATGACCCCTTCGCTTGCTACCCGCGCTACATACTGTGCGGCCCATTCATCAAAGCCTTTGAGGTCGACAAAGTCTTCGCGCAGGCGCGCCACGGCCTGTTCGGGCGGTAACTCGCCTAACTGACGGAAGAACAAGGTGTAGTCGATGGCGCTGCCCTGCATGCGTTGCAGCAGGTCTTCGATCAGTTTTTGATCCGTGTCTTGTGCCGTGCTCAGGCCAAGGCGGCGGCGCATCAGGTCGAGGTAGTGCGCCTGATACAGCGGCAAGAACAGGCCAAGGGTTTCACGCAGGGCCTCAACACTGATGAAGGGCGTCAGTGCTTGCGCCAGTGCGCTGAGGTTCCATTGACCGATGGGGACCTGGTTGCTGAAGGAATAGCGCCCTTGGTGGTCTGAATGGTTGCAGATGAACTGCGCATCGAAGTCGTCGAGGAAGGCAAAGGGACCGAAGTCAAAAGTGATGCCCAGTATCGACATGTTGTCGGTGTTCATCACGCCATGACAAAAGCCGTAAGCCTGCCATTTGGCGATCAGTTCGGCGTTGCGCTCCACGATTTCGCGGAACATCGCCAAGTACGGTTCTGGCTGTTCCAGGCATGCGGGAAAGTGCAGGGCCAGCACGTGTTCGCCCAACTGCTTTTGCTGTTCGGGTTGCTGGGTGTAGTAGAAGTACTCGAAATGCCCGAAGCGGATATGGCTGGGCGCTAAGCGCAGCACCATTGCGCCGCGTTCTTGTTTTTCACGCCATACCGGGGTGTCGGAGCCGATCACACAGGCGGCGCGGCTGCTGGGGATGCCCAGTGCGTGCAGGGCTTCAGAGGCCAGAAACTCGCGGATTGAGGAGCGCAATACTGCACGGCCGTCGCCCATGCGTGAGTAGGGCGTCATGCCCGCGCCTTTGAGGTGCAAGTCCCAATGCTCACCGGCGTCGTTGCACACCTCGCCCAGTAGCAAGCCGCGGCCATCGCCCAGGCGCGGGTTGTAGGAGCCGAACTGGTGGCCGGAATACACCATGGCACGCGGTTCGGCGTCGGCCCACAAGGTGTGGCCGCCAAACAGTTGGGCAAAGACCGGATCGTGGGCCATGGATGGGTCAAGGTCGAGTAAAGCCATCGCTGCTTCGCTGGCCACTACCAGCCGTGGTGCGTCGAGAGGTTCGGGCAATACGTGGGTCGAAAACGCGTCGCCCAAACGAGCGAAGCGGTTATCGAATGTCAGATCGTCGAGGGCTTTCAATGGCCGTCTCCCACATAAATTTAAGGTGCAGCCAGAGGTGTAATGACTGCCGCAGGCCGTGAAGGGTTGCCTGGCAACCCGTTGTCTTGATGGCCTGGGGGCTCATCTCGGCCTTGTGCAATGGCTACGGCATTTTGGGCGCATTGTCTGGCTTGTCCAGGCGCGGTGTTGAATCCGGCACTTCTGGCCCGACGGGCACCAGTTTGTATTCCTGGCCTTGCAAGTTCTTGAGGTACACCTCCATCTGCTGGAACGAGATGTTGATGCTGTGGTTCTTGAACTCGCGGTTGATGAAACGGTTGACCTCGTCGATGACCGGGTTACGGTCGCCCAGATCGCGTACGTGCATGCGCAGTTCGTGGTCGAGGGTGCTTTGGCCAAAGTTCAGGAAGTACACATGCGGCTCGGGGTCTTTGAGCACGCGCGGGTTTTCTTGGGCGGCCTTGAGCAGCAGGTGTTTGACCAGGTCCAGATCGGAGCCGTAATCGACCCCCAACTTGAGGGTGACGCGGGTAATGGTGTCGGTCAGCGACCAGTTGATCAGTTGCCCGGTGATGAAGGTTTTGTTCGGGACGATGATGTCTTTGCGGTCGAAGTCAGTGATGGTGGTTGCACGAATGCGGATCTTGCTCACGGTGCCCGACAGGTTGCCGATGGTGATGGTGTCGCCGATACGCACCGGGCGCTCGAACAAAATCATGATGCCGGAGATGAAGTTGGCGAAGATTTCCTGCATGCCGAAGCCCAGGCCCACCGAAAGTGCGGCCACCAGCCACTGCAACTTGTCCCAGCTCACGCCGAGGGTCGACAGGGTCGCGACAAAGCCCACGCCAATAATCACGTAGGTCAACAGGGTGGTGGTGGCGTAGGCGCTGCCCTGCCCGAGTTCGAGCCTGGACAGCACCAGCACTTCCAGCAGGCCGGGCAGGTTGCGGGCCAGGGCAATGCTGATACCGATGATCACCAGTGCGCCGATCACGTCGCCAATGCTGATGGGCACCATGCTCATGTTGGCGCCGGTGCCGCTGGTGTATTCGTACAAGGTGATGTTGTCGAGGTAGGAAAAGACGGAGATCAAGTCCGCCCACACCCAATACAGCCCACCGATAAAGCCTGCGAGCAAGGCCAGACGAATCAGGCGCAGCGATTGCTGGTTGACCTGCTCGATGTCCAGCGTGGGCTCTTCAATGATGATGTCGTTGCCTTCGCCCGCTTCTTTGGCTGCCTGGCGTTTGGCCAGCGCCCGTTGATAGGCCAGGCGACGGGCCGCGACGGCCAGGCCGCGGACAAAGGCGGCTTCGGCCACCAGCCAAAACATCAACAGGTACAAGGTGTTGATCAAGCGGTCACTGAGTTTGAGTGCGGTGTAGTAGTAGCCAAAGCACACCGCCACAAACAGAGCGAGCGGCAGCAGGGCAAACGCAAAACCGAGCAACTTACGCAGGCGATAGCCCTTTTTCTCGATTTCGAAATCTTTGAGCAGCAAGCTGCACAGCAGCCAGGCCATAGCGGCATAGCAGCCCAGCACAATGGCAATGCCCAGCACATCGTCAGCCAACGCGGCGGGTTGTTGTTCGGCAAACGCGACCACGGCCACCAGCGCCAGCACCACAAAGCCTAGCTTGCGGATCCAGCGTTGCAGGAACTCGACCAGCGGTTTTTCCCAGCGAAAATGCAGCTCGGCCACCCCGCCCGGCGCCAGAATGCGATAGGCGGTGTAAAACACCAGCCAGGCCTGGGCCATTTGAATCAAGGCGGCGCCCAGATTGGCGTTCATGCCGCGGGCGTCGGTTTGCAAGGCATAGCCGCACAAGGCCAGCGCCAGAGAAATCGGCATCGCCAGCAACACGTTGATCAGAATCGCCAGCGGCGTGTGCCACTGACTGTCACGCTTGAAGTGGCCGATGTCCTGGTGGATTTTGTTCAACTTGGTGTAGAGGTAACGACGCTTCCACAGCAACGCCACGATCAACAAGGCCAGCGGTGAAAACAGCCACGGGCGTTGCGACAAGCCATCCGCCAGCTCGCTGAAGCCGGAAGTCCAGGGCAAAGTCAGTAATTGCTGCTTGAGGTAGCGCGGCGCGGTTTCCAGCCACTCCAGATCCAGCGGCTTGTTGCTGGGAATCCAGAACATTTGCTCGTCCAGCGTGGCGCGCAGGCTCTGGGCGGTGCTGAGCAATTGTTTCTGGTTCAGTTGCAAGGTGATGGTTTCGTTGAGCAGAGCGCTCAGTTCGCGGTTGAGGCGCTCCAGCAAATCACCCCGGGTGCCGACCAGTTCAAGCAAGGTTTTACGCAGCTGCGGGGTGACTTGATCGGCTGGCTGGGTGGACAGCAGGTTGTCGACATAGGTGGTCGGGTTGCTGATCAGCTCGCGCTGCTGGTTGATCTCGAACTGATACAGGCGGATGTCCGCGATCTCATCAGCCAGGTTCTTGTCCATCTTTTGCAGGCGCGGCAGTGCTTGTTTCTGCTTATAGAGAATCTTGGACAGCAGCAGGCTGCCCTTTAGCACGCTGATCTGCTCGTCCAGCGCCTGATCGCTTTGGGTCACGTTGTCGAGTTGCTGTTTGGTTTCGAGATTTTGCTGCGTGACTTCATTCAAGCGGTCGGTGCTGCGCAACAGGTAGTCGGAGAGCTTGAGGTTGATCGCACTTTCGGTGGACAGCAGGCTGCTGCTGCCGGACTTTTGCGCTTCGATGGATTGCTGGGTCACGGTCTGTTGCGATTGCGCCAGACGTTTCTGGTTGATCAGGGTTTGCAGTTCCTGGATTTCCTGGTCCTGACGCGCGGTTTTTTCCATCAACAAGTCATGCTGGCTGCCACTCAAGTCTTGCAACTGGCTGTTGCCCGCCAGTTCTTGGCGGCGCAGCGCGATGAGGGCGGTCAGCGCACCCGCCTCGGCATTGAGCTGGTTACGTTGGTCGCCCGTCAGCAGTTTGCCGTTGTCGCGCCCCAGTTTCAGGATGTTGTTGATCTGCTGGATGCGCGTTTGGCTGGTGCTGATTTCGGCTTGTGCCCGCTCTGGTCGGGTTTGCGCGGCGATGGTCATGCTGTTGGCACTGGCCAACGCTTTTTGCAGCTCGCCTTGCTGCGTGGTGCGGTCAGCGAGCAGTTGCTCAAGCTGCTGCACGCTGAGATTGCTGTACCGCTGGGCAACCGGTACCACGGTGCTGGCTTTGAGCTTGGCCAGTTCTCGCTGGTTTTCGAGGGTTTGCTGCGGCGCGGTGCTGAGTTGCCGCTTGATCTCACTCAGGCTTTGTTCGTAATCCGCTTTGTTGGCCAGGTGGGCAAGGGTCTTTTCGAGGACTGCTTGCAGCGCTTTTTGGTCAGCGTCCGGCAGTTTGCGGTCGGCAATTTTGTCCAGGCTTTGCTGAACCGACTCGGTGGTTGGAGGCTCGGCAGCCTGTAGAGGGCCGACACAAAGGCTCAGGCCGAGCAGGACGGTGGCGAAGAGCGTGCGCAGAGTGGGCATAGATACCGGTCATACAAGGGGCGGAGAGGGGGAGTTTAGAGGAACAACCCCGGACCCGGGGCACTTCCTTCGGGGAATCTGACGCCCACTTTGCCGATCTTGTTCCCGTCCATCACGGCCACGGTCCAAATAGTGTTGTTCCATTCAACCTGATCGCCCACCACGGGGGCGCCGCCGACCTTCTGCGCGATGAAGCGGCTGAGTGGCAAGTCGGGGTCAATGCCGTCCAGCTTCAGGCCATAGAGCGCCGACACCGCGCCCAGCTGGGCGTCGCCTTCGAGTACAAAGTCGCCAAAAAAGCGCAGGTCCAAACCGCGGGTAGGCGGCTGACTGAACAGTTTGCCGAGGGCTGGCAGGTTGTGTTCGTGGCCGATCACGCAGAGCAGATCGCCAATTTCAAGGGTGGTACTGCCCGACGGGTGGAGCAGTTGTTGACCCCGAAACAGGGCTGCGATGCGCGTGCCTTCGGGCATTTTCAGTTCACGCAAGGCGGCGCCAATGCACCAGTTTTGTGCGTCGAGGCGATAAACGAACAGCTCCCACTCGCTGGTGACATGCACTTCAAGGGCTGCGCGCGAGATCGGCGCCAGGTCTGGCGGCACGGTGACCTTAAGCAGTTTGGCCACCCACGGCAGGCTGGTGCCTTGCACCAACAGGGACACCAGCACGATGAAAAACGCGAGGTTGAAGTACAGCTGCGCATTCTCAAGCCCGGCCATCAACGGGAACACCGCCAAAATAATCGGTACCGCACCGCGCAACCCGACCCACGAAATAAAGGCTTTTTCACGGGTGTGGAACGCTTTGAACGGCAGCAGCCCGACCATCACCGACAACGGCCGTGCGAACAGAATCATCCATAACGCCAGCGCCAGAGCAGGCGCCGCGATAGGCAGCAAATCGTGGGGTGTGACCAACAAGCCGAGCACCAGGAACATGCCGATCTGAGCCAGCCAGGCCATCCCGTCGAGCATGTGCAAAATGCCGTGGCGGCTGCGGATCGGGCTGTTGCCTATCACCAGGCCACACAGGTATACCGCGAGGAAGCCGCTGCCGTGCAGGGCGTTGGTAAGTGCGAACACCACCAGCCCGCCCGCGACCACCAGAATCGGGTACAGGCCATTGGCCAGATTAATGCGGTTAACCAGTTGCAGCATCATCCAGCCCCCGGCCAGACCGATGGCGCCGCCGATACCGAACTCGCGTAACAGATTGAGCAGCAAACTGGCGTGCAGCGTGGTTTCGCCGCTGGCGAGCATGTCGATCAGGGTTACGGTGAGGAACACCGCCATCGGGTCATTGCTGCCCGATTCGATTTCAAGGCTGGCCGATACCCGCTCGTTCAGACCTTTGCCGCCCAACAGCGAGAACACTGCCGCCGCATCGGTGGAGCCGACGATGGCACCCACCAGCAGGCCCTGAATCAGGTTGAGATTGAACAGCCAGGCGGCCATCAGCCCGGTCAGCCCGGTGGTGATCATCACCCCGACCGTGGCCAGCGACAACGCAGGCCACAAGGCGACGCGGAAACTGGACACGCGGGTGCGCAAGCCGCCATCGAGCAAAATCACTGCCAAGGCGAGGTTGCCCACCAGATAAGCCGTTGGGTAGTTATCAAAAATAATGCCGCCGCCGTCGACGCCCGCGGTCATGCCCACCGCCAGGATAATCACCAGAATCGGGATGCCCAGGCGTGAAGAAAGTGAACTCACCAGAATGCTTGCACCCACCAGCAACGCGCCGATCAAGAACAGGCTGTTGATGGTCGTCGCATTCAAAGGCAGTACTCCAGAAAACTCAAAGGCAGGGCGCTCACTGTTGAAGCAGTTTGCGTGCCAGCGATTCTAACCTGTGTAATTGCAGGGCTGTCAAAAAGGTTTTGTACGCGTTCAGTTGGATGGGTTTACAGCCTTGGTAATTAATTCGATCCGTTTCTTTTGGATCTTTGGGAATCCTCCTATGCATGATCATCAGGCTTATCCGTTAGCGTCAGCGCCTCTGTTTCAGAGGCGTCACGGATGCCTACCCTTCGCCCCCATCGCGTTTCAGCCTGGTGATAACCGGCCGTGCCAATCTCGACCTTGAAGCGTTGCTGCATCAGCCTGCGTTTTTAGCGTTCAACGCGCAAAACGGCATCCACGGGCAGATTGAACGCATCGCCCGCAGCGGCTCTGAAACACGGCTGACGCATTACAGCCTGACGCTGGTGCCGCACCCAGCACCGGATTTTCCAGCACCTGACGGTGCAGCAGATCATCGAGCAGATGCTTGAAGAGCACGGTATTTTCAGCGATGGGTACACCTTTGCCGGGTTCTCGGATTACCCGCCACGAGAGTATTGCGTGCAGTACGGGGAGTCGGACCTGCACTTTATTCAGCGGCTGTGTTTTGAAGAGGGTTTTCACTACTACTTTCGCCATTCGCCTGACAGCCATCAGTTGGTATTTGGCGATAAACAGCAGGCATTTACACCCCTTAAATGGCCGACGCCTTACGTGCCCGGTAGCGGGATGGTGGCAGAGGAGCCTGCGATAACTCAGTTTGAGATGAGCCTGCGAGCGCTTGAGCGTCATCAGGCCGAGTCCTGTGTGGTCCGCGGCAAAAGCGATCAGCCGAGCTTGCTCAGCGGGCACTTTTTCACCCTCAGCGACCATCCACTGGCCGAGTGCAATGTGCAGTGGCTGCTCACGCACATTACCCTCGAAGGCTGTCAGCCGCAGGTGCTTGAGGCGTTTGCCAGCGCCTCGACGTTCGACTTTCAGGGTTATCGCAACAGCTTTGACGGCACGCCGGAGATAGGCACTTATCGCGCGCAAAAGACCTACGCCAAGTCGCGGACCAGCACCCAGCCTGCTGGATTTATTGGCTTGAAACTCAGCCTGAACCCGCAACAGCAGGCGTATTTGAACGAAGAAATCAACCGCCTGCGCTCGGGCATCAAGGGCGGTTACGGCGAAGGAAATGCCGCGCCGACCCTGTTTAAAAGTGGTTGGCTGCCGTTGGGGCTGATGTTGTGGCAGGCGTGGGGCGCGTGGGATAAGCAGGTAGGTAATAAGGGCAGCCGCCCGTCATCGTGCCTTGGGAGCAAGTGATTGCCTGCGTCACGGTAGGTACGCTCGTAACTGAGTACGCCGTTATGCCCAGCGCTTCACTGATGATCGGTCTGCGCGACAGCAGCAGTGGGGCGGTGGCGTGGCTGACCATTCCAACCGGGCACTTGAGTCTGGCGATAAGTGAATGGGAAGGCCTACCCGTCACGTTGTTGACGGATGAAGAGTTTCAGGAAGACACCGTGGCCTACTTTCATATGTGTCGCGAGGTCTACCGCGAAATGCATTCATGGTCGGTATACGCCTTTGGCTTTTTGACGATTCCGTTTTGCAGCGCCTGGACTTTGCCCTGCCGACTCGCCCAATGGATAAGCAACCAGCCCAAAGCGGCGTTCCCTGAGTCAATGGTTGAGTGGTCTATTACCTCCCGAACAACACGCCTAACCCAGCGCCGAAGTCAGGGGGGGGGGGCTTTCAGCCAGTGCATAAACTTATGGAGTTTTACAATATTAGGTTTTCGCAGGATGAGGCATCACCAGGCAATGACGCCGGACAATGAATCAGATTTGTCCTGCATGAAGATCAGAGCCGGGCGGTTTTTTAAATCTGGGAGATGGATCAGGGTCGTAGCTTTCTTTTGATTGGAACGCGCTCATGGTTCAGGACACTCCACTCGCAGGTTTAAAGCCCGCCGAGTTTTATGTGGTATCGATCAAAAAACTGGCATTCATGTATGGCGTCACGATGGGCTTGTATTTGTTCGCATGGTTCTACCAGCATTGGAAATGTTATCAGCGCTCTACCGGGACAGAGGTTTTGCCGGTCTTTCGTGCCTTTTTTAATGGGTTCTATGTTTTTTCGCTGTTCAGCAGGATTCAGCAGGCATTGGCTGTGTCAGGTCGCACGTACCAGTGGTTCCCGACAAGGCGGGCCGTTCTGCTATGCATCGCCTGGGCATTGCCCATTATCAGCATGATGATTGAGGTAGATGAACCGTTTTTCTGGATTTTTACCATTCTGGATGTGGGTTTGTTTGTGGCGTGCGGGTGGTGGTTGATCGGAGCGCAACGTGCCGTAAATTTTTTGCATAACGACCCACTAGGCAAAAAGAATCAGGCACTGAACTTTGCCAACGGTGTTTGGGCGGTGTGCGGCGCTGTGGTGTGGGTGCTGTTCATCTTGATGATGGTGCTATCGGCTTTTATGCCCGCCTGATAGCCAAGGTCTGCCGTGCACCTAGAGGTTGCTTAGGCAATAAAAAACCGGACGCCCTCATAGGCGTCCGGTTTTTATTTTCAGTGTTCGGTTAATCCATCAACCGATGGTCATCAAGCTCGCATTGCCCCCTGCGGCTGCGGTGTTGACGCTCAATGCGCGCTCAATCACCAGACGTTCCAGCGCGATGTTGGTTTCGCCCTGAGACAAGCCTTGCACACCGACGATCGCGCCTGCGCGCTTGGCCACTTGCTGGCACACGTCACGCAATTGATCGCAGTCGCCGTGATGCAGGACAGCGTCAAAGATCACGTCGTCTTTGGTCCAGTCAGCCACCCGCTTGATGCGTGCTTGCACCTCTTTTGGCAGGCGGGCGAGCAGGGCTTTGGCCAGTTCGCTTTCCGGCATGACCGCAGAGCTGCCCACGGCCAGTACCGCTGCCAGTTGGGTCAACAAGTCGCTTTCCACCTCGGCCAGGCACAACACGTGTTCGCGCGGCAGAATGGCGTAGCTGTTGCGCTCGCCCGTCGGGCCATTGAGCAAGCGAGTGATACCGCTTTGCGAATGGGCGGCGAATTCGCTGCACAACTCGGCCAAGGCGGCCTGCTGGTTGTTGTCGGCCCAGGCGTGCAGCGCTTTGAGCGGTTTGCTCAAGGCTTCGCGGGCTTGGGTGTCGGGTGCGCTGATGGCATCGACCTTGGCGAACGACTGCTCGATGGCATTGCCCGGACGGGTCGACAGCAAGCGGAACAAGTACAAAGGGCCGCCGGCTTTAGGGCCGGTGCCTGACAAGCCTTCGCCACCAAACGGCTGGACGCCGACCACTGCGCCAACGATGTTGCGGTTTACGTAGACGTTACCGGCATTGACGCTGTTGACCACTTTGGCAATGGTTTCGTCGATGCGGGTGTGCACGCCCAGCGTCAGGCCGTAACCCGACGCATTGATCTGAGCGATCAATTGGTCAATGTCTTTGCGCTTGTAGCGCACTACGTGCAGCACGGGGCCGAAGATTTCGCGTTCCAGCTCATCGAAGCTTTCCAGCTCGATCAGGGTCGGCATGACGAAGGTGCCGCGCTTGCATTCTTCGATGTCGGCAATCGCCATCTGGAACACATTGCGGCCTTTGTCACGCATGCCCTGGATGTGTTTCTCGATGCCCGCTTTGGCTTCGGCGTCGATCACCGGGCCAATGTCCACGCTCAAGCGCTCAGGGTTACCCATGCGCGATTCAGCCATTGCACCTTTGAGCATTTCGATGACGCGATCAGCCGAATCTTCCTGCAAACACAGCACGCGCAGTGCCGAGCAACGTTGACCCGCGCTGTCGAAGGCCGAGGACACCACGTCGATGACCACTTGTTCGGTCAATGCCGAGGAGTCGACGATCATGGCGTTTTGACCGCCGGTTTCGGCGATCAGCGGGATCGGACGACCCTGTGCATCCAGACGGCCGGCAATGTTGCGTTGCAGCAAGCGGGCGACTTCGGTGGAACCGGTGAACATCACGCCTTTGACGCGATCGTCGCCGACCAGGCGCGCACCGACGGTTTCACCACGGCCCGGCAGCAATTGCAGCACGCCTTCAGGGATACCGGCTTCCAGCAGGATGCGCACCGCTTGTGCGGCGACCAGCGGCGTTTGCTCGGCCGGTTTGGCCAGCACCGGATTCCCGGCGGCCAGAGCGGCAGCAACTTGACCGCTGAAAATCGCCAGCGGGAAGTTCCACGGGCTGATGCAGACCACTGGGCCCAATGGGCGGTGCGCGTCGTTGGTCAGGTCGTTGCGCGCTTGTACGGCGTAGTAACGCAAGAAGTCGACGGCTTCACGGACTTCGGCGATGGCGTTGGCGAAGGTCTTGCCCGCCTCGCGTGCCAACAGGCCCATGAGTGGCTGGATCTCGGCTTCCATCAAGTCTGCGGCACGCTCCAGAATGGCGGCGCGTTCGGCAGGCGGTGTGGCTTGCCAGATCGGCGCGACATTCAATGCGCACTGGATCGCGTTATCGGCGTCCTCAACGGTAGCTTCTTGCACATGGCCGACCACGTCGCGCAGATCGGACGGGTTGAGCACCGGTGCAGGCGTTTCGGTGCTGGAGGCGCAACCGAGCATCGGCGCAGCTTTCCAGTCGTTGTGTGCGGTGGCCAGCAGGGCGCAGGACAGCGACGCCAGGCGGTGTTCGTTGGCCATGTCGATGCCGCTGGAGTTGGCGCGTTCGCTGCCATACAGGTCGCGCGGCAAAGGGATGCGCGGGTGAGGCAAGCCGAAGCCGCCTTCTTGCGCCGCCATGTGCTCGATCTGCGAGATCGGGTCGGCTACCAGCTCTTGAATCGAAATGGTGTGGTCGGCGATGCGGTTAACGAACGAGGTGTTGGCGCCGTTTTCCAGCAAGCGACGCACCAGATAGGCCAGCAGTGTTTCGTGGGTGCCGACCGGTGCGTACACACGGCACGGACGATTGAGCTTGCCTTCGGACAGTTTGCCGACGACTTGCTCGTACAGCGGTTCGCCCATGCCGTGCAGGCATTGGAACTCGTACTGCCCAGGGTAGTAGTTCTGACCAGCGATATGGTAAATCGCCGACAGCGTTTGGGCGTTGTGCGTCGCGAATTGCGGATAGATAGCCTCAGGCACGGCCAGCAGTTTTTTCGCACAGGCAAGGTAGGAAACGTCGGTGTACACCTTACGGGTGTAGACCGGGTAGCCTTCCAGGCCTTCGACTTGGGCGCGCTTGATTTCGCTGTCCCAATACGCGCCTTTTACCAGGCGGATCATCAGGCGGTGACGGCTGCGGCGTGCCAGGTCGATCACGTAGTCGATCACGTACGGGCAGCGCTTCTGGTAAGCCTGAATCACGAAGCCGATGCCGTTCCAGCCAGCCAGTTGTGGCTCGAAGCACAGGCGTTCCAGCAGGTCGAGCGACAGCTCAAGGCGGTCAGCTTCTTCGGCGTCGATGTTCAGGCCGATGTCATATTGCTTGGCCAGCAAGGTCAGCGACAGCAGGCGCGGGTACAGCTCGTCCATCACGCGCTCGTACTGGGCGCGGCTGTAACGCGGGTGCAGGGCCGACAATTTGATCGAAATCCCCGGGCCTTCGTAGATGCCACGGCCGTTAGAGGCTTTGCCGATCGAATGAATCGCTTGCTCGTAGGACGCGAGGTATTTTTGCGCGTCGAGCTCGGTGAGTGCGGCTTCGCCGAGCATGTCGTAGGAGTAACGGAAGCCCTTGGCTTCAAAGCGCGTGGCGTTGGCCAGGGCTTCGGCGATGGTTTCGCCGGTCACAAACTGCTCGCCCATCAGGCGCATGGCCATGTCGACGCCCTTGCGGATCATCGGCTCGCCGCTTTTGCCGATGATGCGGCTCAGGGAGGAGGTCAGGCCTGCTTCGTTGTGGGTCGACACCAGCTTGCCTGTCAGCAACAGGCCCCAAGTCGCTGCGTTGACGAACAGAGATGGGCTGTTGCCCAAGTGCGGGTGCCAGTTGCCGGTGCTGATTTTGTCGCGAATCAACGCGTCACGGGTGCCCTTGTCCGGGATGCGCAGCAGCGCTTCGGCCAGGCACATCAATGCCACGCCTTCCTGGGATGACAGAGAGAATTCTTGCAGCAGGCCCTGGACGATGCCTGCACGGCCACCGGCGCTCTTCTGATTGCGCAGTTTTTCAGCAATCGAGGCCGCCAGTGTTTGCGTGGCTTCGGCCATAGGGGCAGGCAGACGCGCTTGCTCGATCAGCATCGGTACCACTTCGGGTTCCGGGCGACGGTAAGCGGAAGTGATCGCGGCACGCAGCACCGACTGGGGCAGGATGCTTTCTGCAAACTCCAGGAAGCACTGATGCGCGTGATCGGTTTGCACCTCGTCGGCGTCATCGCTGGCCGCGCCAGGGATACCGCTCAACTCGGTCAGGGTTGCACCACCCTCGAGTTTTTCCAGGTAATTAAAGATTGCCTGCTTGATCAGCCAGTGCGGCGTACGATCAATCGAGGTCGCGGCGGCCTTGAGGCGCTCGCGGGTCGGGTCATCAAGTTTGACCCCAAGGGTGGTGGTAGCCATATTTTTATCCTCATGGGTGCCGCAGTTGCGCGGCAGCAGCTGGCGGCAAGATTAGCTGTGCGCACCCAGAGGTGCAACCTAGTGCAACCCGTTTTTTTACGGATTGTTCGACGCTTCGTCAGGATTTTGAGTCGAGTCGAATTTTTTGCACAGGCTTGGTGCTTTTTGATTGGCTTTGTGTGGTTCTTGCTCCGAAAAGGAGCAAAAAAACCGAATTGAGACGAAAAGGCGACAAGGTGCAACTTGTCAGACAAAAACTGGTTGCACCTGATTTGCTTTGTTGCATAGCATTCGCCGCTAAGGTGCAACCTCTTCGCTGTTGGGTTCATCGGCTGATGATTTTCCTGGGGAAACGTCAGTCATAATTGCGCGGCTATGTTATTCGTCTCAAACAGGACGTTTGTGAGCGTCCGACCAGACCGCTGCTAAACATAAAAACAATGCCAGGGCTTAATTCAATGAGTGTTAGTAACCCAACCCTGATCACGTTCGTGATCTATATCGTGGCAATGGTGCTGATTGGCCTTATGGCCTATCGCTCCACCAATAACCTTTCCGACTACATTCTGGGTGGCCGTAGCCTGGGCAGCGTTGTGACTGCACTGTCCGCTGGCGCCTCCGACATGAGCGGCTGGTTGTTGATGGGCTTGCCGGGCGCCATTTATGTTTCCGGTCTGTCGGAAAGCTGGATTGCCATTGGCCTGGTAACCGGTGCTTACCTGAACTGGCTGTTTGTGGCAGGTCGCCTGCGGGTGCAAACCGAGCACAACGGCGATGCGCTGACCCTGCCGGATTACTTCTCCAGCCGTTTTGAAGACAAAAGCGGTCTGCTGCGGATCATCTCGGCCATCGTGATTTTGGTGTTCTTCACCATCTACTGCGCTTCCGGCATCGTCGCCGGTGCCCGTCTGTTCGAAAGCACCTTCGGCATGCCGTACGAAACCGCATTGTGGGCAGGTGCCGCGGCAACCATCGCCTACACCTTTATCGGTGGTTTCCTGGCCGTGAGCTGGACCGACACCGTTCAGGCGACCCTGATGATTTTCGCGTTGATCCTCACGCCGATCATCGTGCTGTTGGCCACGGGCGGTGTGGACACCACGTTCCTGGCCATTGAAGCCAAAGACCCAAGCAACTTCGACATGCTTAAAGGCACCTCCTTCATCGGCATTATTTCGTTGATGGGCTGGGGCCTGGGTTACTTCGGTCAGCCGCACATTCTGGCGCGTTTCATGGCCGCAGACTCGGTGAAATCGATCGCCAAGGCGCGTCGTATCTCCATGGCCTGGATGATCCTGTGCCTGGCCGGTACTGTGGCTGTGGGCTTCTTCGGTATCGCGTACTTCTCGGCACACCCTGAGGTGGCCGGTCCTGTGACCGAAAACCCTGAGCGCGTGTTCATTGAACTGGCCAAGCTGCTGTTCAATCCGTGGATTGCCGGTGTGTTGTTGTCGGCCATTCTGGCTGCGGTAATGAGCACCTTGAGCTGCCAGTTGCTGGTGTGCTCCAGCGCCCTGACTGAAGACTTCTACAAGGCTTTCTTGCGTAAAAACGCCTCCCAGGTTGAGCTGGTGTGGGTCGGTCGCGCCATGGTGCTGGTGGTTGCCTTGATCGCCATCGTACTGGCCGCCAACCCGGATAACCGCGTTCTGGGTCTGGTGAGCTATGCATGGGCAGGCTTCGGGGCTGCGTTCGGCCCAGTGGTACTGATCTCGGTACTGTGGAAGGGCATGACCCGTAATGGCGCATTGGCCGGTATTTTGGTGGGTGCCATTACCGTGATCGTGTGGAAACACTTCTCGCTGTTTGGTCTGTACGAGATCATTCCGGGCTTCATCTTCGCGAGCATCGCCATTCTGGTGGTTAGCTTGATGGGCAAAGGCCCAAGCAAGAACATGGTTGAGCGTTTCAGCGCTGCCGAGAAAGACTTCCAGCAAAACCGCTGAGTGATTTGAGCCTCGGCTCACACCGTAAATGTGGTTAAAAAAGGCCCGTCTCTGTAAATGAGCGGGCTTTTTTTTGGACGTACTGTATGAAATTTCGGCATTTGTGCATCGAATGGTCTGGAGGCTGTTTTTGTTCAAACGCACCGACTAATCTTGCGTGAGTGCTCAGTGTTGAGTACCTCATCAAGGAGCGTTGAGATGCCCAACAGAGCAGTTACCGGTTACGTGTCCAGCCACGAACTGCCTTTTTCTATTCAGCGTCATTACGTATGGACAGTTACGCTGTTTGCACATGACCTCATGGGGTGTCGCAAGACGCTGGCTGAAACAAGAATGTACAGTGAGATCGCGTCGCCTTTTGTGTATGGGCTTTATGCAGGGGGGGCGGTAAATGACCCCAGCATCGCCGGGTATGTCATCCGCTCAGAAGTCCTGGACAACCAGGTCGTCGTGGCTGATGCCGAGAGAAGCTTCTTCTTTGACTGGAACGAAGACCGAAAGGTGCAAAATCTGACGCTGATGCCGCAAGCGGTTTGATGGATAACACCGTTTGGCGTGGCGAGCGGCTTAACCCCTGACGTTACTCGCTGCACAGGGTAAACTTCGCCCCCTGCGCAGGAGCAACCATGAACTATCGTCACGCCTTCCACGCCGGCAACCATGCCGACGTTCTCAAACATATTGTGTTGACCCGCCTCATCGCCTTGATGTCGCGTAAAGAACAGCCTTTTGCTTACCTTGATACCCACGCGGGCATCGGTCTGTACGACCTTCAGGGTGACCAGGCCAACCGTACTGGTGAGTACCTGGAAGGTATCGCCCGTTTGTGGGGCCAGAAAGACTTGCCCGCAGTAACAGCCGATTACATGCAAGTGCTGCACAAGATGAACCCGGATGGAACGCTACGTTACTACCCCGGTTCACCTGAATTGGCGCGGCGCCTGACCCGTTCGCAAGACCGCGTGTTGTTGAACGAAAAACACCCGGAAGACGGCGTGTTGCTCAAAGACAACATGAAGGGTGATCGCCGGGTAGCGGTGCATCTGGGTGAAGGCTGGCATGTGCCGCGTGCGCTGCTGCCGGTGGCAGAAAAGCGCGGGCTGATGTTGATCGATCCGCCGTTTGAAAAGCTCGACGAGATGAAGCGTTGCACGGAGTCGTTGAAAGACGCCATCAGCCGTATGCGTCAGACCGTTGTTGCGATTTGGTACCCGATCAAGGACAAGCGTCAGTTGCGCCGCTTTTATCAGGATCTGGCGGGTTCGGGGGCGCCGAAATTGCTGCAAGTTGAGCTGTTTGTGCATCCGCTGGACACCCCCTACAGCCTGAATGGTTCGGGTTTGGCGATTGCCAACCCGCCGTGGGGCCTGGAAGAAGAGCTGCGTGAATTGTTGCCGTGGTTGGCCAAGAAACTGGGCCAAACCCAAGGCGGCTGGCAGATGGAATGGTTGATCGCGGAGTAAGCCTGCATTTTCGTAGTCGCCGCTGTCGAGGTACGCGGCTGCGATTGGGCGCTGCGGTGTGTCTGAGGCACCGCGTTGAATGGTTTGACGACGGCTGCGCCGCCGGACGCAGCCTCGCATGACTCGTCAGCGACTACAGGTGTGTAACCGGTAATCGCGGGCCTTTGTAGTCGCTGTCGAGGTACGCGGCTGCGATTGGGCGCTGCGGTGTGTCTGAGGCACCGCGTTGAATGGTTTTACGACGGCTGCGCCGCTGGACGCAGCCTCGCATGACTCGTCAGCGACTACAGGCGTGTAACCGGTAATCGCGGGCCTTTGTAGTCGCTGTCGAGGTACGAGGCTGCGATCGGGCAGAGCGTTTGACCCCGGCATCGCGCTTGCGCGATGAGGGTCAAGACGGTATCTACAGGTTTTGCTTGCCTTAAATCGGGCAGGTCACGCCTGTGCCGCCAATGCCACAGTAGCCATTCGGGTTTTTCGCCAGGTATTGCTGGTGGTAAGCCTCGGCAAAATAGACGGTCGGCGCTTGTTCGATTTCAGTGGTGATAGTGCCTTTGCCGGCCTTGGTCAGTTCGGCCTGGAATGCGTTTTTACTGGCCAATGCTTCGTCGAGCTGCTCAGGGGTCGTGCAGTAGATCACGGAGCGGTATTGAGTGCCGATGTCGTTGCCCTGGCCCATGCCTTGTGTCGGATCGTGCAGTTCCCAGAACATCTTCAGCAGCTCTTTGTAGCTGACCTTGTCCTGGTTATAGACCACCAGCACCACTTCGCTGTGACCGGTCAGGCCGGAGCACACTTCTTCGTAGGTCGGATTCGGCGTATGGCCTCCGGCATAGCCCACAACCGTACTGACAACACCGTCTTTCTGCCAGAACTTGCGCTCTGCGCCCCAGAAGCAACCCAGACCAAAAATCGCAAAGCCGACATTGACAATAAAAGGCCCCAGCAGCGGGATGTCTTTATGAACAAAATGGTATTCAGGCAACACCATGGGTGTTTCGCGCCCCGGCAGGGCTTGTTCAGGAGTAGGTAGCACGTTTTTATTCACCAGGATTTCCGAGCGCAAGACCATTTTTCAAGCCCTCTCAGTCAGATTGTAAAAATGTAGACCGCCAGTGTGCCCGAGTGTTGCAACGATGTCAGGCCAGAGGGCCGCGCGGGTAGCGTTTAAGCTTTTCTACCAGTTCGCTACCGGGGATCGGTCGGTCAAACAGATATCCCTGGCCTACGTCGCAACGATGACGGCGCAGGAAGGCCAGTTGCTCGACGGTTTCGATGCCTTCGGCCACCACTTTGAGCTTGAGGTTGTGCGCCATCGCGATCACGGCAGAGGTGATCTCCATGTCGTCCTGGTTGTCCGGGATTTCGTTGATAAAGCTGCGGTCGATTTTGATGATGTCGATCGGGAATTTCTTCAGGTAACTGAGCGATGAGTAGCCCGTACCAAAGTCGTCCATCGCCAGCGTCAGCCCCAGCTTTTTCAACTGATCGAGCTGCAAATGGGTGTCTTCTGTCGCTTCCAGCAGCAAGCCTTCGGTCAGTTCCAGCTCCAGTAAAGAGGCCGGTAGCTGTTCTTCCTTGAGGATGCTGGCAATCGAGGCGACCAGGTCCGGGTCAGAAAACTGTTTGGGCGATAGGTTGATCGCCACTTGCAGATTGCCCAAGCCTTCGGCGCTCAATTGCTTGCTCATGCGGCATGCCTGGCGCGCAATCCATTTGCCGATAGGGATGATCAGCCCGGTTTCTTCCGCCACGCTGATGAACTGATCGGGGCGGATCATGCCGCGTTCCGGGTGGTTCCAGCGCAATAACGCTTCCATCCCCAATAACCGGCCGGAACGCAGGCAGAGTTTGGGTTGGTAGAACACATCAAGTTCGTTTTGGGTCAGGGCGCGGCGCAGGTTGTTTTCGACGAACAGCTTGTAGCTGGCTTCGGCGTTCAGCGCTTCGGTAAACACTTGCACCTGATGTTTGCCGTTGGCTTTGGCCTTATGCAGCGCCAGCCCCGCGTTGCGCATCAAGGTCTGCGGGTCGCGCCCGTGAATCGGCGCGCTTGCCACGCCAACCGAGCCGGTAACGCTGATCAACTGGTTGTCGACGAACATCGGCTTGTCGAGGGTCATCAACAGTTGGCTGGCAATTTGCTGGCCTGTCTCCAGGTCAGTGTCGTCCAGCAGCACCGCGAATTCGTTGCTGGCAAAGCGCGCCAGGCTGCCGCCAGGGTTGAGGCTGTTACGCAGGCGGCGTGCCAGGCTGATCAGCAGTTTGTCGCCCGTCTGGTGGCCGAGGCTGTCGTTGATGCGCTTGAAATTATCGATGTCCACCAGCAGCAGGCAGATGGGCTGCTCGCTGTTGCGGTTGAAGCGTTCATCAAGGTTGCGGATGAAGGCCGGGCGGTTGCCCAGATTGGTCAGGTTGTCGGTGTAGGCCAGCCGCTCGATGCGCTGTTGCGCCAGCTTGGCGTCGGTGATGTCTTCGTAAATGCCGATGTAATGCGTCAGTTCACGGTTGTCGCCGTAGACCTTGGAAATCGACAACTGGCCCCAGTACGGTTCCAGATTTTTACGCCGGCTCTTGAATTCGCCCTGCCAGCTGTTGCTTTTGCTTAAGCTCGATTGGGCATCGAACAGCAGTTCGCTGAGGTTCTCCAGTGCGGGCAACTCTGAGAGTTTGTGGCCCTGAACTTCTTCAGTGCTGTACTGGGTGATGGCGGCAAAACTGGGGTTCACGTATTCCACCAGGCCCTCGCAATTGACCAGCAAAAAGGCGTTGGCGCTTTGCTCCACCGCGCGCTGGAACAGGTGCAAGGCATTGGTGGCAGCGCGGCGGTTGTGGTTGTTGATGACCTGCGCAAACTGGTCCGCCAACTCGCCGGCAAAAGCAATTTCATCGGACTGCCACACGCGGGTACTGCCAATTTGCTCCAGGCACAGTACGCCGACCACCTGGCCATCAATGCGGATGCTCGCATCGAGCATCGCGCTCACGTCGCCGCGACGGAGGCTGGCTGCCAATTCGCGGGTGCGCGGGTCGCGGGTGGCGTTGTGCGCGTCGATTGAGCGGCTGGTGTGCAGGGCTTCGAGATAATCAGGGAAGTCACTGGCGTCAAAAACCTCGTTGGCCACATGCGCTTGGCTTGCACGCTCGTAGGCGGAAATAGGCAGCAGCCGGTTGCCCTCAAGGTTCCACAGGCTGGCAGCGTCGATCTGATAGATATCGCAGGCGCTGTGGGTAATCAGCTCGGCGGCTTCTTGCAGCGAGTTGTTTTGACTATAACGGTGGCGCGCCAGACGCAGGATCAAGTCCTGCTGCGCCCGCACCCGCTCCAAATGCTGCAACTGCTCTTGTTGGGCGCGCTGATTAAGCTCCAGCGCGATTTGCAGGCGAGAATTCTGGGTTTCGAGGTCGGCGAGCGGCACCGGCGGGGTGCTGTTGAGGGTGGATTCAAGCACGAGCAGGTAACCGCGCAGCAAATGCCGATTGTGCTGTTTGTACGCTTCGCCCAACTCCATCAGGCTCAAGGCGCCCCGAGAGGTATGCAGGGTGTAATGCACCACGTAATGCGGGCCAGCCCCAAGCTGAGTTTGTATCGCATCGTGCAGGCGATAGCGCGCTTCAGGCTCCATCAGGCTGGCAAAGGGTGAGCCGATCAGCGAACACAGGTCTACCGCAGCGAGGCCAAACTGACGTTCGCAATTAGGGTCCAGATAGAGCAAGGCCCAACTGGCTTCATTAAGCCGCTCGAAACGCAGCATACCGAGCCTGGAAGGCACGGGGAGCTGCGTCACGACCTCGACTGCCACGCGCGGGGCAGCATCGGGCTGGCTTTTCATTGGGAAACTCGCTTCACAAAGGCTGTTTACGCACGGGCTGGCGCCTGTTCCTGCGGTTTGGGCAAGGTTGCATCATGCTCACGGCGCTGACAAGTGAGCATGCAGGCTAAGTGCTATACAGCGTTATCGGCAGGCGGAGGCTTTCCTGCATACCGACCGTCGTTCGTTTCAGTTTTATGACGGTGCGCGAGTAAGGATCACGGATTGGAGCCTGTGCACCGGGATCGATTCGATGGAGGGCAGCGGCGATAAAAAAAGCCCCGCCACATGGGCGGGGTTGAGGTACGAGCGTGGCGCTCGAAAAAGAGTGCGCGGCCCCGGCCTTCTATGAAGAAGGCCGGGGTCTGGCTTACAGCAGGATGGTGCGGATGTCGCCCAACAACTGGCTCAGACGCTGGGTGAAGCGTGCAGCCGCAGCGCCATTGATCACGCGGTGATCGTAGGACAGCGACAGCGGCAGCATCAGTTTCGGCTGGAAGGCTTTGCCGTCCCAGACTGGCTGGATGGTTGCCTTGGAAACCCCAAGGATCGCCACTTCCGGCGCGTTGACGATTGGCGTGAAGCCGGTGCCGCCAATGTGGCCCAGGCTGGAAATGGTGAAGCAGGCGCCTTGCATGTCGTCAGCGGTGAGCTTCTTGTCACGGGCCTTGGCAGCCAGTGCCGCCGCTTCCGCCGCCAGTTGCAGCAGGCTCTTCTGATCAACGTTCTTGATCACAGGGACCAGCAGGCCATCCGGGGTGTCTACGGCGAAGCCGATGTTGACGTACTTCTTGCGGATGATGGCTTTGCCGCTTGGCGCCAGCGAGCTGTTGAAGTCGGGCATTTCTTTGAGCAGGTGCGCGCAGGACTTGAGCAGCAGCGGCAACACGGTCAGTTTCACACCGGCTTTTTCTGCGACCGCTTTTTGTGCAACGCGGAAAGCTTCCAGCTCAGTGATGTCAGCCTGATCGAACTGCGTCACGTGCGGGATGTTCAGCCAGCTGCGATGCAGGCTCGACGCGCCGATTTGCATCAGGCGGGTCATGGCCACTTCTTCGACTTCACCGAAACGGCTGAAATCGACAGCCGGAATCGGCGGAATGCCAGCACCACCGGTTGCACCGGCGGCCGGTGCTTCTTTGGCCTTTTGCATCATGGCTTTGACGTAAACCTGCACGTCTTCTTTCAGCACACGACCGTGCGGGCCGCTTGGGCTGACCGCGTTCAGCTCGACGCCGAACTCGCGGGCCAGTTGACGCACGGCAGGGCCAGCGTGAACTTTGGCGCCTTTTGGCACAGGCGCGGTTGCCGGGGCAGGGGCTGCCTCGGCTTTGGCGGCTGGCGCAGGGGCCGCAGCCGGTGCTTGAGTTGTGGCCGGAGCTTGTTCAGCAGTAGCAGCTGGCGCAGGTGCAGCCGGGGCCGCAGCGCCTTGTACTTTGAGCTTGAGGATGAAGTCGCCAGTGCCAACTTCGTCATCGAGTTTGACCGAAATGCTTTCGACCACACCGGCGGCTGGCGATGGAATTTCCATGCTGGCCTTGTCGGATTCGAGGGTGATCAACGACTGATCAGCCTCAACGGTGTCGCCAGCCTTGACCAGAATTTCGATGATTTTGGCTTTGCCCGACGAGCCGATGTCCGGGACGTGAATGTCCTGAACCGTCGAGCTTGCCGGTGCAGCGGCCGGGGCCGCAGGGGCCTCGGCTACGGGCGCGGCCGCAGGCTTTTCAGCGGCTGCCGGTGCCGCAGGAGCGTCAGCTTCAGGCGCCGCAGCGGCGCCCTCGGCTTCCAGTTCCAGCAGTTCGTCGCCTTCTTTCAGGCGGTCGCCCAGCTTTACTTTCAAGCTTTTGACGATGCCCGCTTTGGGAGCAGGGATTTCCATGCTCGCCTTGTCCGATTCCAGCGTCAGAATGCTCTGGTCGGCTTCGATACGGTCGCCGACTTTTACAAACAGTTCGATGACTTCACCGTCACCGCTGCCGATGTCAGGTACTCGAATGAGTTCGCTCACAAAAATTCTCCTCAGCAGTCCAGTGGGTTGCGTTTTTCTGGGTTGATGCCGAACTTGACGATGGCTTCTGCCACTACCTTAGGTTCGATATCACCACGGTCAGCCAGTGCTTCAAGGGCTGCCAACACCACGAAATGACGGTCTACTTCAAAGAAGTGACGCAGTTTTTTGCGGCTGTCGCTGCGGCCGAAACCGTCAGTGCCCAGCACTTTGAATTCTTTGACCGGTACCCACTGACGAATCTGTTCGGCGAACAGCTTCATGTAGTCGGTGGAGGCAATGACCGGACCTTTACGCCCGCTCAGGCACTCTTCTACGTAGCTGAGCTTTGGCTTCTGGCCAGGGTGCAGACGGTTTTCACGCTCAACGGCCAGGCCGTCGCGACGCAGTTCGTTGAAGCTGGTAACGCTCCACACGTCGGCACCGATGTTGAATTCATCACGCAGGATTTTTGCCGCTTCGCGCACTTCACGCAGGATGGTGCCGGAGCCCATCAGCTGTACGTGGTGTGCCGCTTCTTTGGTGTCTTCTTCGAGCAGGTACATGCCCTTGACGATGCCTTCCTCAACCCCGGCCGGCATGGCTGGCTGCTGGTAAGACTCGTTCATCACGGTGATGTAGTAGAAGACGTCCTGTTGCTCTTCGGTCATCTTCTTCATGCCGTCCTGGATGATCACCGCCAGCTCATAGCCGTAGGTTGGATCGAAGGTGCGGCAGTTAGGGATGGTGGAGGCCAGGATGTGGCTGTGACCGTCTTCGTGTTGCAGGCCTTCGCCGTTGAGCGTGGTACGCCCGGCGGTGCCGCCGATCAGGAAGCCACGGGTGCGGCTGTCGCCAGCGGCCCAGGCCAGGTCACCAATGCGCTGGAAACCGAACATCGAGTAGAAGATGTAGAACGGCAGCATCGGCTGGTTGTGGCTGGAGTACGAAGTACCGGCAGCGATGAAGGAGCTCATGGCGCCTGCTTCGTTGATGCCTTCTTCGAGGATCTGACCTTTTTTGTCTTCGCGGTAGAACATCACCTGGTCTTTGTCGACTGGCTCGTAGAGCTGGCCGGTGGAGGAGTAGATGCCCAACTGGCGGAACATGCCTTCCATCCCGAAGGTACGGGCTTCGTCCGGGATGATCGGCACGATGCGTTGGCCGATGTCTTTGTCCTTGACCAGTTGCGCCAGAATGCGCACGAAAGCCATGGTGGTGGAGATTTCGCGCTCGCCTGAACCGTCAAGGATGGCCTTAAGGGTATCCAGTGGCGGGGTCGGAATGCTCATGCTCTTGGCGCGGCGCTGTGGCACGAAACCACCCAGTGCGCTACGGCGCTCGCTCAGGTAGCGGGCTTCAGCGCTGCCTTCTTCTGGCTTGAAGAACGGCAGGTTTTCGATTTCTTCGTCTTTGACCGGGATGTCGAAACGGTCGCGGAACAACTTCAGGCTGTCGACGTCGACTTTCTTGGTGTTGTGCGCGGTGTTTTTTGCTTCGCCGGCACCGGTGCCATAACCCTTGATGGTTTTGGCCAGGATCACGGTTGGCTGGTCTTTGTGGTTGACCGCTTCGTGATACGCCGCGTAGACCTTGTACGGGTCGTGGCCGCCACGGTTGAGCTTCCAGATTTCGTCGTCGGACAAATCAGCAACCATCGCCTTAAGTTCAGGCGTGTTGAAGAAGTGTTCGCGAACGAACGCGCCATCTTTGGCTTTGTAGTTCTGGTACTCGCCGTCGATGACTTCGTCCATGCGGCGTTGCAGGATGCCGTCGACGTCTTTGGCCAGCAGCGGGTCCCAGAAACGGCCCCAAATGACTTTGGTCACGTTCCACTGAGCACCGCGGAACACGCCTTCGAGTTCCTGGATGATTTTGCCGTTACCGCGAACCGGGCCGTCGAGGCGCTGCAAGTTGCAGTTGATGACAAAGATCAGGTTGTCGAGGTTTTCGCGGCCAGCCAGCGAGATCGCGCCCAGGGATTCAGGCTCGTCACATTCGCCGTCGCCCAGGAAGCACCAGACTTTTTGCTTGCCAGCGGGGATGAAGCCACGGGCTTCCAGGTACTTCATGAAGCGTGCCTGGTAGATCGCCTGGATGGGGCCCAGACCCATTGAAACGGTCGGGAACTGCCAGAAGTCAGGCATCAGCCAAGGGTGCGGGTAGGACGACAGGCCCTGACCGTCGACTTCCTGGCGGAAGTTGTTCATCTGGTCTTCGGTGATGCGGCCTTCCATGAACGCACGGGCGTAAACGCCTGGGGAGGTGTGGCCCTGGAAGTAGATCAGGTCGCCGCCGTGTTCTTCGGTCGGGGCCTGGAAGAAGTAGTTGAAGCCGATGTCATACAGGGTTGCACTGGAAGCGAAGCTGGAGATGTGACCGCCCAGGTCAGAATCTTTCAAGTTCGTGCGCATTACCATGGCCATGGCGTTCCAGCGAACCAACGAGCGAATGCGGCGTTCCATGAACAGGTCGCCAGGCATGCGTGCTTCGTGGGTCACAGGGATGGTGTTGCGGTATGGCGTGGTGATGGCGTACGGCAGCTGCGAACCGGTGCGGGTTGCGAGCTCACCCATACGGGTCATCAGGTAGTGAGCGCGGTCTTCGCCTTCTTTGTCGAGAACCGATTCCAGGGCGTCCAGCCATTCCTGGGTTTCGACGGGATCGAGGTCTTGCATGGCTTGCTCCAGGGCGGAAAGGCTTCCAGAATCGGTTGCCTGAGTTTGCGACTGGCCTTGTGGGCAGACGACATAAATTCTTGGATGACCGGAAGTAGATTCCAGCGTTGTGTAGTTTTACTACAAATCGTTGGCCATTTCAGCCTTTCAAGTGGGTCACTCAGTAGTAAAACTACATGTCAGGCGCTGATGGTCAGTCGTGTAGTTGTGCGAAAAATCGATATTGTTAGTGCGAAATTTAATTTATTGCCTTCTTTTTGAAGGTTTGCTGCCAATAAAAAACAGCATTCAGCTATTAATAACCTTTGTTCGACAGTCGGATTAAACCGCTGTTTCTTCCTGTCACCGTACTCGGCATTACTGTCGCCGATCAAGGATAGACCATGAGCCTTCCGTCGCTTGCTCCAATCCCCACCCTTTTATTGCCATTGGTAACCCGTGCCGAACAGTCGTGGCGCGCTGCGGTGGCCGGGCTAGACAGTGAGTGGGCGCTGGATGACTGGTCGGCCGAGCGGTGGGTGGCTTTCAATCGCGTCAGCGCCGCCAGTGACTTCTTTATTGAACAAGCGTTACGTGACCCTTTGATGTTGCTGGAGCTGGCGGGCTTTGGCGAACTGGACCGCAGCTTTGCCCCCGGCGAGCTGTGCGGGCAAATTAGCGCCGCAGTGCAGCAGGCGCACACCGATGATGAGCTGGGGCGCGTATTGCGCCGCCAACGCACGCGTCAGCAAGTGCGCATTATTTGGCGCGATCTGACCCGCCAGGCGGATTTGATCGAAACCTGTCGCGATCTGTCGGACATGGCCGATGCGAGCATTGATCAGGCGTATCGCTGGTTGTATGAGCGTCATTGCCAGCAATTTGGCACGCCGATCGGGCAGCGCAGTGGCGAGCCGCAGCCGATGGTGATTCTGGGCATGGGCAAACTCGGCGCCGTCGAGCTGAACTTGTCGTCAGACATCGACTTGATTTTCGCTTACCCCGAAGGGGGTGAAACGGTGGGTGCCAAGCGCCCGCTGGACAACCAGGAGTTCTTCATCCGCCTGGGTCAACGCCTGATCAAAGCACTCGACCCGATGACCGTCGACGGTTTCGTCTTCCGGGTCGACATGCGCCTGCGCCCTTACGGCTCATCGGGCGCGCTGGTACTGAGCTTCAATGCGCTGGAGCAGTATTACCAGGATCAGGGCCGGGACTGGGAGCGCTACGCGATGATCAAGGCCCGTGTGGTGGCGGGCGATCAAGTAATGGGCGCGCAGTTGCTCGATCTGCTGCGCCCGTTTGTGTATCGGCGCTACCTCGACTTTTCGGCGATTGAAGCGCTGCGCACCATGAAGCAATTGATTCAGCAAGAAGTGCGGCGCAAAGGCATGGCCGACAACATCAAGTTGGGGGCAGGCGGCATCCGCGAGGTTGAATTTATCGCTCAGGCGTTCCAGCTGATCCACGGCGGCCGCGACCTGAGCTTGCAGCAGCGTCCCCTGCTTAAAGTGCTGAGCATCCTCGAAGGCCAGGGTTACTTGCCGGCCGCGGTGGTCAGTGAGCTGCGTGAAGGCTATGAATTTTTGCGCTACACCGAGCACGCGATTCAGGCGATTGCCGACCGCCAGACCCAGATGCTGCCCGACAGCGAGCAGGATCAAGCGCGTATCGCCTTCATGATGGGCTTCGATAGCTGGGCCACGTTCCATGAACAATTGATGGCGTGGCGCGGGCGAATTGACTGGCATTTCCGTCAGGTGATCGCCGACCCGGACGATGAAGAAGATATCGACGAGGGTGAGTTGATCGTGGGCGGCGAGTGGCTGCCGTTGTGGGAAGAAGTTCAGGACGACGCTGCCGCCTGTGTTCAATTGCAAGAAGCCGGTTTTGCAGATGCCCCCAAAGCATTGAAACAACTGGCCGGGCTGCGTTCCAGCCCGCAGCTGCGGGCGATGCAGCGTTTGGGGCGTGAGCGACTGGATGCCTTCATTCCGCGCTTGCTGGCACAGGCCGTTGAGCACGCCAATCCGGACCTGGTGCTGGAGCGGGTATTGCCCCTGGTAGAAGCCGTGGCCCGCCGTTCAGCGTATCTGGTGCTACTGACTGAAAACCCTGACGCGCTGCGTCGTTTGCTGACCTTGTGTGCGGCAAGCCCGTGGATTGCCGAACAAATCACCCGTTTCCCGCTCTTGCTTGATGAATTGCTCAACGAAGGCCGTCTGTTCAAGCCACCTTTGGCGCCGGAACTGGCCGCCGAGTTGCGCGAGCGCCTGACGCGCATTCCCGAAGATGACCTTGAGCAGCAGATGGAAGCGCTGCGCAACTTCAAGCTGGCGCACCGCTTGCGCGTTGCGGCCTCGGAAATCGCTGGCAGCTTGCCCTTAATGAAGGTCAGCGATTACCTGACCTGGCTGGCTGAAGCCATTCTGGAGCAAGTGCTGGCACTGGCCTGGCGCCAGACCGTGGCCAAGTACGGCACGCCGCAACGCACTGACGGCAGCTTGTGCGATCCGGGCTTCATTATTGTGGGCTACGGCAAAGTCGGCGGCATCGAGCTGGGCCACGGCTCGGACCTGGACCTGGTGTTTATCCACGACGGTGACCCGAACGCCGAAACGGACGGCACCAAACCCATCGACAGCGCGCAGTTCTTCACCCGTTTGGGGCAACGGATCATTCACTTGCTCACGGCACAAACCAACTCCGGTCAGTTGTATGAAGTCGACATGCGCTTGCGTCCGTCAGGCGCGTCCGGGCTGTTGGTCAGCTCGCTCGGTGCCTTTGAGCGTTATCAGCAAAACGAAGCCTGGACCTGGGAACATCAGGCGCTGGTGCGCGCGCGGGTGCTTGTAGGCTGCAAGCAAGTGGGGGCTGCGTTCGAGCAGGTCCGCGCCAAGGTGTTGGGCCGTGAGCGTGACTTGCCCACGCTGCGACTGGAGGTCAGCGAGATGCGGGCCAAAATGCGCGACAACCTGGGCACGCGCATTACCGCGGCGGGGCTGGGCGAAAACGCCTTCCAGCCCACGGTGCCGTTCGACCTCAAGCAGGACGCCGGAGGTATCGTCGATATTGAATTTATGGTGCAATACGCGGCCCTTGCATGGGCGTGGGAATACCCGCAATTGCTCCGTTACACCGATAACATCCGCATTCTTGAAGGGCTGGAACAGGCTGGGTTGATGCCCGCCGCTGATGCCAGCCTGTTGCGTGAGGCTTACAAAGCCTTCCGTGCTGTCGCTCACCGCCAAGCCTTGCAAAAGGAAGCGGGGGTGGTCACGGGTGATCAGTTTGTCGTCGAACGTCAACACGTGCGACGCATTTGGTCTGAGCTGGGTCTTGACCCGGTCAGCCAGAACACAGAGTTAAAGCTGTAGAACGTATCCGGCGGGCCCATAAGGCTCGTCCAATTTGCCTGTCGTCTCAAGGCGCAGGTGCTGGATTCTTTTGAGGAGCGTAATGATGTCGATGGCTGATCGTGATGGTGTGATCTGGTATGACGGCAAACTGGTGCCGTGGCGTGACGCAACCACCCACGTGCTGACCCATACCCTGCATTACGGCATGGGTGTCTTTGAAGGTGTGCGCGCCTACGAAACCCCGCAGGGCGCAGCGATTTTCCGCTTGCAGGCGCACACTGACCGTCTGTTCGATTCGGCCCACATCATGGGCATGAAGATCCCGTTCAGCAAAGACGAAATCAATGAAGCGACCCGCGTGGCGGTGCGTGAAAACAACCTCGACAGCGCCTACATCCGCCCGATGGTGTTTTACGGCTCTGAGGCAATGGGCTTGCGCGCCACCGGTTTGAAGGTGCATGTGATCATCGCGCCGTGGAGCTGGGGTGCCTATATGGGCGCCGAAGCGCTGGAAGTCGGGATCAAGGTGCGTACCAGCTCCTTCACCCGCCACCATGTGAACATCTCCATGACCCGTGCCAAGGCCAACGGCCACTACATCAACTCGATGCTGGCCTTGCAAGAAGCGATTTCGGGCGGTGCCGACGAAGCGCTGTTGCTCGACCCGGAAGGTTTTGTCGCCGAGGGTTCGGGTGAGAACGTCTTCCTGATCAAAGATGGCGTCATTTATACCCCGGACGTGACGGCCTGCCTGAACGGCATCACCCGCAGCACGATCCTGACCCTGGCCACCGAGCTGGGTTACAAATTTGTTGAAAAACGCATCACCCGCGACGAGGTATACATCGCCGACGAAGCGTTCTTCACCGGCACTGCCGCTGAAGTCACGCCGATTCGTGAAGTCGACGGGCGTCTAATCGGGATCGGCCGCCGTGGCCCGATCACTGAAAAACTGCAAAAGGCTTACTTTGACCTGGTGACCGGCAAGACAACGGCCCACCCCGAGTGGCGTACACTGGTCAAATAAAGCGAAATGGCATCACAGCGGGGAGGCGAATGCCTCCCTTGCTTGTTTATGGAAACTTATGAATATTTTGATCGTTGGGCCCAGTTGGGTCGGTGACATGGTGATGGCGCAGACACTGTTCCAGTGCCTGAAACAGCGTCACCCAGAGTGCGAAATCGATGTGCTGGCCCCCGAGTGGAGCCGGCCGATTCTCGAACGCATGCCTGAAGTTCGCCAGGCCTTGAGCTTTCCGCTCGGCCACGGCGCGCTGGAACTGGCCACGCGGCGCAAGATCGGCAAGTCCCTCAAGGGGCAGTACGATCAGGCCATCTTGCTGCCCAACTCGCTGAAATCAGCCCTCGTGCCGTTCTTTGCGCGGGTGCCCAAGCGCACCGGCTGGCGTGGCGAGTTTCGCTACGGCCTGCTGAACGATGTGCGCAAGCTCGATAAAGAACGCTACCCGCTGATGATCGAGCGCTTCATGGCGCTGGCCTTCGAGCCGGGCGCAGAGCTGCCCAAGCCTTACCCGCGGCCTGCGTTGCAGATTGATCCGCAGCGCCGTGAGGCGGCATTGACCAAGTTTGGTCTGACGCTCGACCGTCCGGTGCTGGCGCTGTGCCCCGGCGCTGAGTTTGGCGAGTCCAAGCGCTGGCCATCCGAGCACTACGCCAAGGTCGCCGAGCAAAAAATCCGCGAAGGTTGGCAGGTCTGGCTGTTCGGTTCGAAAAATGATCATGCGGTAGGCGAAGACATTCGCTCGCGCCTGATTCCCGGTCTGCGTGAAGAAGCCGTCAACCTCAGCGGCGAGACCTCGCTGGCCGAGGCCATTGATGTGTTGTCCTGCGCCGACTCGGTGGTGTCCAACGACTCGGGCCTGATGCATGTGGCTGCCGCCCTGAATCGCCCGCTGGTGGCGGTCTACGGTTCAACGTCGCCAGGCTTTACACCGCCCTTGGCCGACAAGGTCGAGATCGTGCGTCTGGGCCTTGAGTGCAGCCCCTGCTTTGAGCGCACCTGCCGTTTCGGCCATTACAACTGTTTGCGCGAGCTGATGCCGCAACCCGTTGTAGACGCCTTGCAGCGGTTGCAAGGTTCACCGGTCGAGGTCCACTAGGTGCGCGTACTGTTGGTCAAAACCTCATCCCTGGGGGATGTGATTCATGCGTTGCCCGCCCTGACCGATGCCGCGCGGGCGATTCCGGGCATCACCTTTGACTGGGTGGTGGAAGAAGGCTTTGCCGAGATTCCGACCTGGCACCCGGCCGTGGGTAAAGTGATTCCGGTGGCGATTCGCCGCTGGCGTAAAAACATCTGGGAAACCTTCAAGAGCGGCGAATGGCGACGCTTCAAGCAAAGCCTGCGTGCCGAAAAATACGACTTGGTGATCGACGCCCAGGGTCTGCTCAAAAGTGCCTGGCTGACCCGCTACGTCAAGGCGCCGGTGGCCGGGCTGGATAAAGACTCGGCCCGCGAACCCTTGGCCAGCCGCTTTTATCAGCGTCGTTTGGCGGTGGCCCGTGGCCAACACGCGGTCGAGCGGTTGCGTCAGTTGTTTGCGGTTGCGCTGGGCTACGATCTGCCCAAAGGTTTGGGCGACTATGGTCTGGACGTCGAAAAACTGGTCGAGCTGCCGCGTAAAAAACCCTTCGTGTTGTTTTTGCACGGCACCACATGGGACACCAAACACTGGCCCGAAGTGTACTGGCGCGACCTGGCCATTCGCGTGGGCCATTTGGGTGTCGACGTGCGTTTGCCGTGGGGCAACCCGGCCGAGAAGGCTCGGGCTGAACGCATCGCCAAGGATTTGCACAACGTTGTGGTGCTGCCCAAGTTGAACCTGGCAGGCGTTGCCAAAGTGCTGGCCAGCGCCAGTGCCTGCGTGGCGGTGGACACCGGTCTGGGGCATTTGGCCGCTGCATTGGATGTGCCGACCATTTCCCTGTTTGGCCCCACCAACCCCGGCCTGACGGGCGCTTACGGCAAGGGGCAAATCCACTTGGCCAGCGACTTTCCCTGCGCGCCGTGCCTGCAAAAAAAATGTACCTATTCGCCGACTGCACAGGACCAGCAGCGGTTTGACCTGAAAAACGAGTGGCCGCTGTGCTTCACTCGTTTGAACCCTGAGCGTGTCGCGAGTCGATTAAGCACGTTGTTACTGGCTGAGGAACTGCGCTGATGCAACTGGCTTTTGTGCTGTACAAATATTTCCCGTTTGGTGGCTTGCAACGCGACTTCATGCGCATTGCGCTGGAGTGCCAGCAGCGCGGGCACCAGATCCGTGTGTACACCATGATCTGGGAAGGCGATATTCCGCCCGGGTTTGACGTGTTAGTGGCGCCGGTGAAGGCGTTTCACAACCACACCCGCAACGAAAAAATGCTCGCCTGGATGCAGGCCGACCTGGCCAAGCGTCCGGTGGACCGCCTGATCGGCTTCAACAAAATGCCCGGTCTGGACGTGTACTACGCCGCAGACGGCTGTTTTGAAGACAAAGCGCAAAACCTGCGCCATGCGTTTTACCGCTTCTTCAAACGTTACAAGCACTTTGCCGAGTACGAACGCGCGGTGTTTGCCAAAGAGGCGAAGACCCAAATCCTGATGATTTCCGAAGTCCAGCAGCCGCTGTTCATCAAGCATTACGGCACCCCGCTGGAGCGTTTTCACCTGCTGCCGCCGGGTATCGCGCTGGACCGCCGTGCGCCGCCAAATGCCGCCGAGATTCGTGCCCAGTTTCGCCGTGAATTCAAGTTGGCCGACGATGATCTGCTGCTGGTACAGATTGGCTCCGGGTTCAAGACCAAAGGCGTGGATCGCAGCCTTAAAGCGTTGGCGGCGCTGCCTGGCGAGCTTAAAAAACGTACCCGGCTGTTTGTAATCGGCCAGGACGACCCCAAAGTCTTTCAATTGCAAAGTGCCACATTGGGGCTGGGCGATCAGGTGCAGTTTCTCAAAGGGCGCAGTGACATCCCGCGTTTCCTGTTGGGCGCTGACTTGCTGATTCACCCGGCCTACAACGAAAACACCGGCACCGTACTGCTCGAAGCGCTGGTGGCCGGTTTGCCGGTGCTGGTCAGCGCGGTATGCGGCTATGCCCATTACATCGCTGATGCAGACGCGGGGCGCGTGCTGGACGAGCCGTTTGAGCAGGCGCAACTCAATGAGTACCTGACCCACATGTTGTCCGATGATGCTGCGCGTGCGGCCTGGAGCCAAAACGGCCTGGCCTTCGCGCAGACGGCCGACCTCTATAGCATGGCGCAGCACGCTGCGGATGTGATTCTGGCGGAGCAACACTGATGAAACTGATTCTTGCCGAACCGTTCAAAAGCGTGTGGGCCGGGCGCGATGCGTTCACCGAAGTCGAGCGTCTGGAAGGCGAGGTGTACCGCGAACTGGAAGGGCGACGGACTTTGCGTACTGAAGTCGACGGGCGCGGCTACTTTGTGAAAATCCACCGTGGCATTGGCTGGGGTGAAGTGTTCAAAAACCTGCTGACCGCCAAATTGCCGGTGCTCGGTGCAGGTCAGGAGTGGCGGGCGATCAATCGCCTGCACGAAGTCGGCGTGCCCACCATGACCGCCGTAGCCTATGGCGAAAAAGGCAGCAACCCGGCCGCGCAGCACTCGTTCATCATCACGGAAGAACTCGCGCCGACCGTCAGCCTCGAAGATTTCAGCCTCAACTGGGTCAAGCAGCCGCCGCAGCCCGCGCTCAAACGCGCGTTGATTGCTGAGGTGGCGCGCATGACCGGCATGATGCACCGCGCAGGCGTCAACCACCGCGACTGCTACATTTGCCATTTTTTGCTGCACACCGACACCCCGGTCACCGCCGATAACTTCCGTTTGTCGGTGATCGACCTGCACCGCGCCCAAACCCGCGCCGTGATCAGCCAGCGTTGGCGCAACAAGGATCTGGCCGCGTTGTATTTCTCGGCGCTGGACATCGGCCTGACGCAACGCGACAAGTTGCGCTTCCTGCGCGGCTATTTCCAAATGCCGCTGCGCCAGATCCTGCGCGAAGAGGCCCGCCTGTTGGCGTGGCTGGAAGGCAAGGCAAACAAACTCTATGCACGTAAAGTGCGTTATGGGGATGCACTGTAATGGCGGGCTGGAACCTTGACCCTGCCTACAGTGCGCTGGCCCACGATTTTGGCAGCCTGGATACCGTGTTTGCCCTGCAAGGCGAGCACCTGACCCGCGATCCGTTGTCCGAGGTCATTCGTGTCGAGCGTGAGGGCGTCAATTACTACGTCAAACGCTACACCGGAGCAGGCAAAGGCTTGCGCCGTTATTTGGGCCGACCGCGCGTGAAGTCCGAATGGCAGAACCTCAAGCGCTTCGCCAAGTGGGGCATTCCTACCGCAGACGTGGTGGCCTGGGGCCTTGAGCGCAAAGGCATGGCCTATGCCCGTGGCGCGATGATTACCCGCGAGTTGCCCAATACCCGCGATTTGTCCGACCTGGCCGACAACAACGATCCGCTGCTCAAAGACCGGGTCTGGGTCGACGGTGTGAGCCGCCAGTTGGCGCGTTACACCAAAACCATGCACGACCATCGCTTCACGCATAACGACCTGAAGTGGCGCAATTTGCTGATCGACGATCAGGCGCGCCTTTATTTGATCGACTGCCCCAATGGCGACTTCTGGCGCGGATTCTGGCTCAAGTACCGCATCACCAAAGACCTGGCGTGCCTGGACAAAGTGGCCAAATATCATCTGTCGGCCACCCAGCGCCTGCGTTTTTATTTCCAATACACCGGGCGCACGATGCTCAACGCGGCGGATAAGGAACGTGTACGCCATATCGTGCGTTTTTTTGAGGGTCGGGAATGACTGATTTTGTAGCAGACGCTGATCGTGCCTTGCTGGAACGCAACGGTCTGGCGGATTTTGAAGCGCTGTGGCACCTGCAACTTGATGCCGTGGACGAACCCAACACCAGCCGCGGTGGTTGGAGCAGCGTGTTCCGTCTGGACCTCGACGGTCAGGGCTTTTACCTCAAACGCCAAAGCAACTACCTGACCCGCACGCTGCACAGCCCGCTGGGCGAGCCGAGTTTTGCCCGCGAGTTTCGTAATATTCAGCGCTATCAGGCGTTGGGCATTCCTGCGTTGGAAGCGGTGTTTTTTGGTGAGCGTAAGGTCCAGGGTGAGCATCGGGCGGTTCTGATGACCCGTGCGCTGGACGGCTGGAATGACCTCGATTCGCTGCTGGAGCAGTGGCCGCAACTGACGGCTCAACAGCAGCAGGCGATCTTGCGCGCGTGCGGGCAACTGGCGCGACGGCTGCACGCGGTGCGTCAGGTGCACGGCTGTTTCTACCCCAAGCACATCTTTTTGCAGGCAGATGGCGAGGCTTATCGCGCGCAATTGATCGACCTGGAAAAAACCCGGCCGCTGCTGCTGGGCCAGCGTGACCGGGTCAAAGACATCGAGCCGTTATTGCGCAGGGCTCAGGTCTGGACCGAAACCGAAGTGCGCGCGTTGCTCGCCGCCTATCTCGATCAGCCTGCGGACAGTGGCCTGGTGCAGGCGTGGTATCAGCGCCTGAATGTGCGTCGTAGCCAAAAGGAAACTCGCTGATGCGCCTGTCTGAACTGCAAAAAGCCGGACGTGCGCCGGGCTTGCCGCTGAGCATCGAGCTGGCGGATGCCGCGGGGCCTGCGCAATTGCAACTGCTGACCTTGTTGCGTGTATTGCCGGGCCAACGTTACGTGGGCGCGGGGGTGTGGCGCGGCCGCACGGTACTGGCCAAGTTGATGGTCGGCAGCAAGGCGGCGCGCAACTTTGAGCGCGAGCTGACCGGTGTGCGGCTCTTGGCCGAGCAAGGGCTGACCACGCCACAGTTGCTGGTCGACGGCTTGCAGGAAGGCGAGGGCGGCTGGTTATTGTTCGAGTTTCTGGACGGTGCGCAAAGCCTCGGCCAAGCCTGGAGTGCGGTGCAACACCTGCCTGTGCTGGCAGACGAGCAACAAGCGGTGCTGGCTGAGGCGTTGGCGGCCATCGGCCAAATGCACCTCAAAGGCTTGTGGCAAGAAGACCTGCACCTGGACAACCTGCTGCGCCACAACGGCGCGCTGTACTTGATCGATGGTGCAGGGATCTGCGTCGAACAGGCAGGCAAACCCCTGTCCCGGCCCAAAGTGTTGGAAAACCTCGGTGTGTTTTTCGCCCAGTTGCCCAAAAGCCTCGAACCGTTTACCGAAGAATTGCTGGTGCACTATCTGCTGAGCAACGGCGAACACGCCTTGCCGCTCGAAGCGCTGCTCAAACAGGTCGAGAAAATCCGAGCCTGGCGTTTGAACGACTTTCTGAGCAAAACAGGACGCGACTGCACGCTGTTCAGCGTGCAGAACTCCGCCTGCGGCTTGCGGGCGGTTCGTCGCGAAGAAGAGGGCGCGATGTTGCCGGTACTGGCCAATGCCGATGCGTTGCTGGACGCGGGTCATCTGTACAAAACCGGTGGCGCTGCGAGCGTGGGTAAAGTCGAAGTGGCCGGTCGTATGCTGGTCATCAAGCGTTACAACATTAAAGGCTTTGCCCATTGGCTCAAGCGCTTTTGGCGCCCGAGCCGCGCTTGGCATTCGTGGCGTGAAGGCAATCGGCTGGCGTTCCTGGGCATCGCCACGCCCAAGCCGCTGGCGCTGCTCGAAACGCGTTTTTTGGGGTTGCGTGGCAAAGCGTATCTGGTGACTGAATATTTACCCGGCCCGGACATCATTGAGCGCTTCGCACCTTATGTAGAGCAGGGCGATGCGCCAGAAGCCGAGTTGCAGGCGCTGGATCAACTGTTTGCCGATTTGCTTGGCGAACACATCAGCCACGGCGACCTTAAGGGGCATAACGTGTTCTGGGACAACGGTCGCTGGGCGCTGATTGACCTGGACTCGATGTGCCAGCACCGCTCGCTCAGCAGTTTTGCTCCGGCGTATGCCCGCGATCGGGCGCGCTTTATGCGCAACTGGCCAGCCAGCAGCGCGTTGTATCAAGTGATTGATGCGCGCTTGCCAGCCTGCGCCTCAGCCCCTTCTGTCTGAGGCTGTGGGTGCGTTGAAACATCGTTGTCATACCGGCTGATTAAGGTGGCTGCCAAAACCGTCGTGAGTGCAGGCAGCCATGAACCTATTACAAGAAGACCAACCCACCGATCTTGAGCACATCGTCGGCCTCAGCCGTCGCGGTTTTATCAGCGCCGGTGCCTTGTGCGGAGCCGCTATGTTTTTGGGCGGAGGCCTGCTGAGCCGCAGCGTGCTGGCAGACGGCATCCGTGCCGCTTCCAGCACGTTGCTGGGGTTTCGCAGCATTGAGGCTGCCACCACCGATAGCATCACGTTGCCGCCCGGCTACCGCTCATCGGTGTTGATCAGTTGGGGCCAACCGCTGCACAGCGACGGCCCTGCCTTCAACCCCGACGGTAACGGCACCGCTGCCGAGCAGGAAGTCCAGTTTGGCGACAATAACGACGGCATGAGCCTCTTCGCTTTCCCCGATGACCCGAACCGTGCCCTGATGGCCATCAACAACGAATACACCAACTACCGCTACCTTTACCCCCACGGCGGTCAGCCAACTTCAGCCGAAGAGGTACACAAAGCGCAGGCCAGCGAAGGCGTGTCGGTGATCGAGATTCAGCGCAAGGGCGACCGTTGGCAGTTTGTGCAAGGTTCGCCGTTTAATCGACGCATTCACGGCAATACCCCGATTCGCCTGAGCGGCCCGGCTGCCGGGCATGCCTTGCTGCGCACCCGGGCCGATAACAGCGGGACGCTGGCGCTGGGCACGTTCCAGAACTGCGCCAACGGCAAAACCCCGTGGGGCACCTACCTGACCTGCGAAGAAAACTTCACGGACTGTTTTGGCAGCACCGACCCCCAACACCGCTTCGACGCCGCGCAAAAACGCTACGGCGCCGTTGCCGCCAGCAAAGACATCAACTGGCACCTGCACGACCCGCGCTTCGACCTGGCGCACAACCCCAACGAGCTAAACCGTCACGGCTGGGTGGTGGAAATCGACCCCTTTGACCCGCAATCGACCCCGGTCAAGCGCACGGCGCTGGGCCGCTTCAAGCACGAAAACGCCGCACTGGCACAAACCGGTGACGGCCGCGCCGTGGTGTACATGGGCGACGATGAGCGCGGCGAGTTCATTTATAAGTTCATCAGCCGCGACAAAATCGACCAGCAAAACCCCCAAGCCAATCGCGACCTGCTGGACCACGGCACCTTGTATGTCGCCCGCTTCGACAGCGGCGACAGCAACCCGGACCGTCCCAAAGGCCAGGGCCAGTGGATCGAGCTGAGCCACGGTAAAAACGGCATCAACGCGGGCAGCGGTTTTGCCAATCAAGCCGAGGTGCTGATTCACGCGCGTCTGGCGGCCAGCACGGTGGGTGCCACGCGCATGGACCGCCCGGAATGGATTGTTGTCAGCCCTAAAGACGGCCAGGTGTATTGCACGCTGACCAACAACGTTAAACGCGGTGAAGACGGCCAGCCGGTGGGCGGTCCCAACCCGCGCGAGAAAAACGTTTATGGGCAGATCCTGCGCTGGAACGAACACAACCACGAGCATGGCGCGATGAGTTTCGACTGGGACCTGTTCGTGGTGGCAGGCAACCCGGCCGTGCACCCCAAACAGCCCAAGGGCGGCTCGGCCAATATCACCGCGCAAAACATGTTCAACAGCCCCGACGGCATGGGGTTTGACGACGCAGGACGACTGTGGATCCTGACGGACGGCGACGTCAGCAACACCGGTGATTTTGCCGGTATGGGCAATAACCAGATGCTGTGTGCCGACCCGGCCAGCGGTGAAATTCGTCGCTTCATGGTCGGGCCGGTCGGCTGTGAAGTCACTGGGATCAGCTTCTCACCGGATCAAAAAACCCTGTTCGTCGGTATTCAGCATCCGGGCGAAAACGGCGGTTCGACATTCCCCGAGCACCTGCCCAACGGCAAACCGCGCTCATCGGTGATGGCCATCAGCCGCGAAGACGGCGCGATTGTCGGTAGCTGATCAAACGCCTACGGATTTCCATCGCCCTCTGCCATCCGGTCTGCGCTAACATGCATGGCCGGACGCGGCAGCCTGCTGCGCGCAGGAGTCAGCATGTCTCATCCGTTTGCAACACTTACCCCTGATCTGGTGCTCGATGCCGTCGAAAGCATCGGTTTCCTCAGCGACGCCCGCGTGCTCGCGCTCAACAGCTACGAAAATCGCGTGTACCAAGTCGGTATCGAAGACTCGCAGCCGCTGATCGCCAAGTTCTACCGGCCCCAGCGCTGGACCAACGAAGCCATCCTCGAAGAGCACCGCTTCACCTTCGAACTCGCCGAGTGCGAGGTGCCGGTGGTAGCGCCGATGATCCATAACGGCCAGAGCCTGTTTGAACACGCGGGGTTCCGCTTCACGTTGTTCCCTCGCCGGGGTGGTCGCGCGCCAGAACCGGGCAATTTGGACCAACTGTATCGCCTCGGCCAACTGCTCGGGCGCCTGCATGCCGTGGGTGCCACTAAGCCGTTCGAACACCGTGAAGCGCTGGGTGTGAAGAATTTTGGGCATGACTCGCTGACGACCCTGCTCGAAGGTAATTTCATACCGCGCAGCTTGCTGCCTGCCTACGAGTCGGTGGCCCGTGACTTGCTCAAACGCGTCGAAGACGTGTACGCCGCCACGCCGCACACCAACATCCGCATGCACGGCGATTGCCACCCCGGCAACATGATGTGCCGTGACGAGGTGTTCCACATCGTCGATCTGGACGACTGTCGCATGGGGCCAGCGGTGCAGGATCTGTGGATGATGCTGGCCGGTGATCGGCAAGAATGCCTGGGGCAGTTGTCGGAACTGATGGACGGCTACAGCGAGTTCCATGACTTCAACCCCCGCGAGCTGGCGTTGATCGAACCGCTGCGCGCCCTGCGCCTGATGCATTACAGCGCGTGGCTGGCGCGGCGCTGGGACGATCCGGCGTTTCCCCACAGCTTTCCGTGGTTCGGCACCGAACGCTATTGGGGCGATCAGGTGCTGGCCTTGCGCGAGCAGCTGTCGGCGCTCAATGAAGAACCGCTGAAGTTGTTTTGATACGCCGCAAAGGGCTGCAAAGTAGCCCTTTGCGCGCCTCTTCGCAGTCCTGGGCAGCGACTGCAACATGCGCTGCACGCTGACCGTCACGCACGACACCTCTGTAAAACCTGCTTACACTCTCGTCCTCCACTGTGTCCATCTGTTGCCTGAGCAAGGATCCACCATGCAAGCCGCCAACCCGCGCCACGGGTACATTCTGGGCCTGAGTGCCTACATCATCTGGGGCCTGTTCCCGCTTTACTTCAAATTGCTGGCCAGCGTTCCTGCGGCTGAAATCATCGTCAACCGTGTGCTCTGGTCGGCGCTGTTTGGCTCGTTGCTGTTGCTGGTATGGAAGCACCCCGGCTGGTGGCAGGAACTGCGCGACAACCCCAAACGCCTTGGCGTGCTGACGGTCAGCGGCCTGTTGATTGCCGCCAACTGGCTGACTTACGTGTGGGCGGTCAATAACGACCGCATGCTCGAAGCCAGCCTGGGCTATTACATCAACCCGCTGGTTAATGTGCTGCTGGGCATGTTGCTGCTGGGCGAGCGCCTGCGGCGTCTGCAATGGATTGCCGTGGGCTTGGCCGCCGTCGGTGTGGCACAGCAAGTGTGGCAAGTGGGCAGCCTGCCGTGGGTGTCGCTGGTGTTGGCGCTGACCTTCGGCTTTTATGGCTTGATCCGTAAACAGGCACCGGTCAAGGCGCTGCCGGGGCTGGTGGTCGAGACCTGGATTCTGGTGCCGATTGCCATTGGCTGGTTGCTGATGCACCCCGAAGCCAACAGCGCACACGCCGAGTTTTGGTCCAGCTCGCAAGCCTGGCTGCTGGTCGCAGCAGGTCCGGCGACGCTGATCCCGTTGGTCTGCTTCAACGCCGCCGCACGGCATTTGCCTTACACCACGCTGGGCTTCATGCAGTACCTGGCGCCCACCCTGGTGCTGATTCTGGCGGTGGCGGTGTATGGCGAACACTTGTCCCACAGCACCTTGATCGCGTTCATGTTCATCTGGGCCGGTTTGGTGGTGTACAGCATTGATGCGTGGATCAGCCTGCGCCGGCGTTAATCCTCAGGCTGCAACTTAAGCTCCACCAGCATCTCATCGGCCAGGGTTTCCAGGCGCTCGCGCAGCACCTCCAGCGAGAGCGTCAGCGGCACCGCCAAAATGGCCTCGGCGTGAAACAGTGGCTCGTTGCTCATGGGCGCGAGCCGCACTTCGGTCACTAATCGCTCCAGGTTCACGCCCAACCCGGTCAGTACCCGCGTAATCTCGCGCACAATGCCGGGCCGGTCGTTGCCCACCAATTGCATTGCGATGGGCTTCCAGGTGCAGGATTGCTCGATCCCGCTCTCGGCCACCAGCACCCGAATGCCTTCCCCCTCAAGATGTTTGAGTGCGTTGACCAACTCGTCATGGGCTTCGGCCGACACCCCCAGCCGTACGATGCCCGCGAACTGCCCGGCCATGCGTGACATGCGGCTCTCCAGCCAATTGCCGCCGTGCTCGGCGATGCACTGCGCAATGCGTTCAACCTGCCCGGCTTTGTCCGGGGCAAAGACCGTAATCACAAGATGGTTCATGGCACACGCTCTCTTATTAAAGGTCGGTTGAGTATAGGCAGCCGCCGTACTGGCAGGGGAGCGTTGGCTCGCGAAGGCATCCCCCGGCGTTTATACACACCGGGCAGGTCGCTAAACGGCTTAGAAACCAGATCAGCAAACAACAAATTGTGTACTGTTTTTAGAATTATCTGGAACAACCTGTGCATTTCTTGAGAACATCCCATTCTTCTACGTGACCACTGCGATAAAAATGGTCGTAGAACGACGTGATTAGTCTGATTTTCACATCTGCAAGTGATCATGTAGTATGCCTCGGCGACCACTACATAATTTGCAACAAGGTCCGCCAAAGCGTCTGCACTACCCCGTACAACCCCGCCAGCATGAGCCACGCGGTGTTTTAAGAAGCGCTCCAGGCTTTAAATAAAAATGAGTGAGGCAAGCAATGACTGAACACGTTCACGTCGGTGGCCTGCAGGTCGCCAAAGTCCTGTTCGACTTCGTAAACAACGAAGCTATCCCCGGTACCGGTTTGACCGCCGACCAGTTCTGGGCCGGTGCCGACAAGGTTATTCACGACCTGGCACCCAAGAACAAAGCACTGCTCGCCAAACGCGATGATTTGCAGGCGCGGATCGACGCCTGGCACCAGGCTGCGGCCGGCAAGGCCCATGACGCCGTGGCTTATAAGGCCTTTCTCCAAGACATTGGGTATTTGCAGCCAGAAGCCGCAGATTTCCAGGCAACGACGCAAAACGTCGATGACGAAATCGCACGCATGGCGGGTCCGCAGTTGGTGGTGCCGGTGATGAATGCGCGCTTTGCCCTCAACGCCTCGAACGCTCGTTGGGGTTCGCTGTATGACGCGTTGTATGGCACCGATGCCATCAGCGAAGCCGATGGCGCGCAAAAGGGCAAAGGCTACAACAAGGTGCGCGGCGACAAAGTCATCGCCTTCGCCCGTGCCTTCCTTGACGAAGCCGCGCCGCTGGCCAAGGGTTCACACGTTGATGCGCTAGGCTACGCCGTGGTCAACGGCGCCTTGCACGTCGCCCTCAAGGACGGCACCAGCAGCGCTTTGCGTGATGCCGCGCAATTGATCGGTTACCGCGGCGAAGCTGGCGCCCCGACCGCCGTGCTGCTCAAGCAAAACGGCTTGCACTTCGAAATCCAGATCGACGCGACCAGCCCTGTCGGCCAGACCGATGCGGCGGGCGTCAAAGACGTGCTGATGGAAGCTGCGCTGACCACCATCATGGACTGCGAAGACTCCGTGGCCGCCGTCGATGCTGACGACAAAGTGGTGATCTACCGCAACTGGCTGGGCCTGATGAAGGGCGACCTCAGCGAGCAGGTGTCCAAGGGCGGGCAAACCTTCACCCGCACCATGAACCCGGACCGCGAATACACCGCGCCCAACGGCGCCCGCCTTAGCTTGCACGGTCGCTCGTTGCTGTTCGTACGCAACGTGGGTCACTTGATGACCATCGATGCGATCCTCGACAAAGACGGCAACGAAGTGCCCGAAGGCATCCTTGACGGCCTGCTGACCAGCCTCGCGGCGATCCACAGCCTCAACGGCACCGCCACGCGCAGCAACAGCCGCACCGGTTCGGTGTACATCGTCAAACCGAAAATGCACGGCGCCGAAGAAGCTGCGTTCACCAATGAGCTGTTTGGGCGCATTGAAGACGTGCTCAACTTGCCACGCAACACGCTCAAAGTCGGGATCATGGACGAAGAGCGCCGCACGACGGTCAACCTCAAGGCGTGCATCAAAGCCGCCAGCGAACGCGTGGTGTTCATCAACACCGGTTTCCTGGACCGGACCGGTGACGAAATCCACACCTCGATGGAAGCTGGCCCGATGGTGCGCAAGGCTGACATGAAAGCCGAGAAGTGGATCAGCGCCTACGAGAACAACAACGTCGACGTCGGCTTGAGCACTGGCCTGCAAGGCCGCGCACAAATCGGTAAAGGCATGTGGGCGATGCCCGACTTGATGGCGGCGATGCTGGAGCAAAAAATCGCGCACCCGCTGGCGGGTGCCAACACCGCGTGGGTGCCGTCGCCGACGGCTGCTGCGCTGCACGCGCTGCATTACCACAAGGTCGACGTGTTCGCGCGTCAGGCCGAACTGGCCACGCGCACCAAAGCCTCGGTAGACGACATTCTGACCCTCCCGCTGGCCGTCAACCCGCAGTGGACGCCTGAGCAGATCCAGAACGAACTGGACAACAACTCGCAGGGCATCCTGGGTTATGTGGTGCGCTGGATCGATCAGGGCGTGGGCTGCTCTAAAGTGCCGGACATCAATGACATCGGCCTGATGGAAGACCGTGCAACGCTGCGTATTTCCAGCCAGCACATCGCCAACTGGCTGCGTCACGGCATCGTCAATCAAGCTCAAGTGATGGCCAGCCTCAAGCGCATGGCGCCGGTGGTTGACCGCCAAAACGCCAATGACCCGCTGTACCGTCCTCTGGCGCCCGACTTCGACAGCAACATCGCCTTCCAGGCAGCCGTCGAATTGGTCATTGAGGGCACCCGCCAGCCTAACGGTTACACCGAGCCGGTGCTGCACCGTCGTCGTCGTGAGTTCAAGGCCAAAAATGGCCTGTGAATAAGCGTTAACGCGCAGTAACAAAAAGCCCCGGCGAACTGCCGGGGCTTTTTATTGTGCGCTCGCCACACTTCAGTCGGCAGCTCATGGGAAGCTATTCGATGTGCAGTTCGCGTTTGATCAGCGCGGTCAGTTTTTCGGTATCAATGGGCTTGAGCAGAAAATCGAGCACGCTCAAGTGCATGCCATCAATGGCATCTTTTACCTCGGCATTGCCCGACATGATGATCACCGGCATGTTCGCCCGCTCGGAGCGGCGAAGCTGGCGGATCAATTCCAGGCCGTCACCGGGCGGCATGCGCAAATCCGTCAGTAGCAGGGCAACCGATTTATCTGACTCCAGCGTGTGCCAGGCTTGCTGCTGACCAGCGGCCTTGATGCACTGAATGCCATGCAACTCCAGCAGTTCGCTGAGCAAGTCGCGCGCCAGTTGATCGTCTTCGACGATCAGTACGCGCTGTGCAGCTCGGGCACGAATGGGGGCTTTCATGACTTCGCTCAGCGCCTCTCGCTCGGCGTCGCTCAAAATGTCGTGTTCGGTCATACGGTTCTCAAAACGGCTTTATTCAGTCTGTTATCCCACCGATGCAGTCAGCTATTCCTAGGCTGTGCCCCAATGTGCGCCCGCAAGGCTGCATTTCCAAGTCTTGCAACACAATAAACGGACCTGTTTTCTGTGAGGTAATTCAAAAATATCAGTAGGCCACTATCCCCATAGACTTACGTCCAATGGGCACTTTGGCGCAGACAACCGAGCATGACTTGCATTACGACGACAGGGTGCAGCGCCCCGGCATAACAACAACGGTCAGACATGCGGTAGCGGTCAATGAGTAAATCGGATGCGTTTCTCCAGGCAGGAAAGGCTGCGGTGTTGCAGAACATTCACGGCACCATGCAGTTTTTGCAGCGATTCCCGCCCTTCAATCACATGGAAAACACTCACCTGGCGTTTTTAGTCGAGCAGTGCCAACTGCGCTTCTATGGCCCCGGTGAAAGCATCATTCGGCCTGCGGACGGCCCGGTCGAACACTTTTACATCGTCAAACAAGGCCGTGTGGTGGGCGAGCGCACCCATGTCGGGCGCCAGGAAGCCGAAACCACGTTCGAGATCACCGCAGGCGAATGCTTCCCTCTCGCCGCGTTGCTGGGCGAACGTGCCACCCGCACCGAGCACCGCGCCGCTGAAGACACGTTTTGTCTTCAATTAAACAAACCCGCGTTTATCAAATTGTTTGCCTTGTCTGACGAGTTTCGCGATTTCGCCCTGCGCGGGGTCAGCAGCTTGCTCGACAAGGTGAACCAGCAGGTTCAGCAAAAAGCTGTCGAAACCCTCGGCACTCAATACTCCCTCAATACCCGTCTGGGCGAATTGGCCATGCGCCACCCTGTTACTTGCCTGCCTGGCACCGCCTTGCGCGAAGCCGTGCGGCTGATGCACGAGCAACAAGTGGGCAGCATTGTGATCGTGGATGAGCGCAAGGCGCCGCTGGGGATTTTCACCCTGCGCGATCTGCGCCAGGTGGTCGCCGACGGCACGCAGGACTTTGCGCAAGCCATCGACCAGCACATGACGCCGGGGCCGTTTTACCTGACGCCCGACCACAGTGCGTTCGATGCGGCCATCGCCATGACCGAACGGCACATTGCCCACGTCTGTCTGGTGAAGGATCAGCGCTTGTGCGGTGTGGTTTCAGAGCGTGATCTGTTTTCACTGCAACGGGTTGATCTGGTGCACCTGGCCCGCACCATCCGCCACGCACCACGGCTTGAGAGCCTGATCAACCTGCGGGGCGAAATCGGTCAATTGGTGGAGCGCATGTTGGCCCACGGTGCTTCGTCGACCCAGATCACCCACATCATCACGCTGCTCAACGATCACACGGTGTGCCGCGTGATCGAGCTGGTACTGGCCGAAAAAGGCGACCCCGGCGTGCCGTTCACCTGGCTGTGTTTCGGCAGCGAAGGCCGTCGCGAGCAGACACTGCACACCGACCAGGACAACGGCATTCTGTTTGAAGCCGCTGATGCTGTGCAGGCCGCCGAGATTCGTCAACGCCTGCTGCCCATCGCGCAGTTGATTAACACTCACCTGGCAGCCTGCGGTTTTACCCTGTGCAAGGGCAACATCATGGCGGGTAACCCCGACCTGTGTTTGTCACGAGCCGAATGGGCGCGACGCTTTGCGGCGTTTATCCGCGAAGCCACGCCTGAAAATCTGCTGGCCTCCAGCATCTATTTCGACCTGCGGGCGGTATGGGGTGACGACAGCGGGTGCCAGCAACTGCGCCGCGGCATTCTGGAGCAGGTCGCCGACAATCGTCTGTTCCAGCGCATGATGGCGGACAACGCCTTGCGCCATCGTCCGCCAGTGGGGCGCTTTCGCGAGTTTGTGCTGGAACGTAAAGGCAGCGAAAAAGCCACCCTGGACCTTAAAGTGCAGGGCCTGACCCCGTTTGTGGACGGTGCACGCTTATTGGCGCTGGCCCATGGCGTGGAGGCCAACAACACCCTCGAACGCTTGCGCCACTTGGTGACGCAGGGCGTGATCGAGCCGCTGGACGGGGCGGCCTATGAAGAGGCGTATCACTTCATTCAGCAAACGCGCATGCAGCAACACCAATTGCAAACCCGTGAAAACCGCCCGTACTCGAACCGGGTCGACCCGGACAGCCTCAACCAGCTCGACCGGCGCATCCTGCGTGAAGCGTTGCGTCAGGCGCAGCGCCTGCAAAGCAGCCTGGCGCTGCGGTATCAGCTATGAGCCTGCTGTCATGGCTGTTGTCGCGCAAAAGCCCGGTCTTGAGCCTTGAGCAGCAACAGCGCCTGCTGCAACTGCCACCCTCGCCGGGGCTGCGCGACACCTCGTTGCGCCATCAACGTTGGGTGGTGGTCGATCTGGAAACCAGCGGCCTGAACCTTAACCGCGACCAAGTGCTGTCAATCGGTGCGATGGTGATTGAGGACGGGGCGATTGATCTGGGCCAGGCGTTTGAGCGCACCTTGCGCCGCGCCCACAACCCGCTCAGCCCCAGCGTGCTGCTGCATGGATTGGGGCCTGAAACGATTGCCGCCGGGTGTGAGCCGGCCGATGCCCTGCTCGATTTTATGGCGTTTGTGGGGGGCAGCCCGTTGCTGGCGTTCCATGCGCCGTTTGACCAGCACATGCTGGGCCGCGCGTTGAAAGACAGTCTGGGTTATCGCTTGCAGCATCCGTTTATGGACGTGGCAGCGCTGGCCCCCATGCTGTGCCCGCACGCCGATTTACGCGAGGCGGGGCTCGACCACTGGATCAAGCATTTCAACTTGCAGGTCGAGGACCGCCACAACGCCAGCGCCGATGCCCTGGCCACCGCCGAACTGGCGCTGATCCTGTTCAGCCGTGCGCGCGCACAGGGGCTGGATAGCCCGCTGGCGCTGCAACAGCGGCTCAATCAATGGCAGCGGCGCAAGCAGGTGCACAGTTTTTAAAAGCGGTATTGCGCCCCGGCCCCGGCGTACCACGAACGGCCCGGCGCAGCTTCGTAGAAGCGGTCATTGCCGTCGGCCACAATCACCGAACCTACGTATTGGCGGTCCAGCAGGTTGTCCAGTCGCAGGGTTTGGTGGAAGGTCCAGTGTTCGACGTTCTGCTCAAAACGCGCACGCCAGTTGAACACGCTGTAGGCCGGGGCGGCTTTCTTGCTGTTGGTGTCTTCAACGTAGACCTTGCTGCGATACATGCCCTCGACGGCGGTGCTGACCCAATCTGCGGGTTTCCAGTTCACTTCGGCAAACAGCGTGGTTTGCGGCACGCCGGGCAGGTAATTGCCTTTATCGACAGTGCCTTTGCTGCTGCTGAAGTCGCTGTCGTAAGTGGCTTGCAGGCGGGTGTAGGCCAGGGTGGTGGTCCAGTGTTCGCTGAGCTGGCTTTCGACGCCCAGCTCAAACCCTCGGCGCAAGGTGCGGCCGGCGTTTTGGTAGCTGGTACGTCCGCCCACCGAACCTGCGACCACCAACTCGTCTTCGGTGGTGATCTGGAACACGGCAGCGTTGATTCGCGTGTTGTAGACCTGAGCTTTCAACCCCATTTCATACTGGGTACTTTCAGAGGGCTTGAGTCCGAAGTTGAAGCCTTCCTGATTGCCCGGCGCATAGGCTAACTCAGCTTGAGTCGGTGTTTCGAAGCCTTTGCCCGCGCTCACATAGCCATGCAGTTCTGGTGTGAAGGCGTACATCACACTCATTGACGGCGTGGCCTTTTTGTAGCGTTTGGTGCCGCTGGCGTCGCCATTGCTCAAAAAGTGATCGTCGACGTCCATTTCCATCGTGCTGTAGCGCAAGCCTGCTTGCAGGGTCCAGTCTTCGATGGCCCAGTTGGCTTGTACGAAGGGGTCAAGGCTGCGAGCAGTATCGACTTCGTCGCGGCGCATTTCGCCTTTAACGCCCAATTGCGCCCCGTTGTAGTTTTGGTAGCCGTGCCGGTTGTCACGGCTCTGATCAAAGTCCACGCCGCTGATGATAATCAGCTCACCTGGCGCGCTCGTGATGGGCTGAATCCAATGCACATTGGTGCCGTAAAACTTGCGATCGAATTGCACAACGCCGCCACCCCGTGCATTTGCCGGATTGAGCGTTTGGGTATTACCGATGTATTTGGGAATCGCCAAATACTGAATCACGCTGCGCGTCCCGGTATACGCATTGACCTGCAAGGTCGCGTCGCCAAAGTAGCGCTCGTAATTCAACCCCAGTTGTTGATGGTCAATGCTTTTACGCGTGTTGTAGGTAATGGCATTGGGTGCAACTGAGCGTGGGTCCGCTTTGTAGGCTTCCCAACTTTGTCCCAGCGGATCTTGCGTGCCGTTCTGCTCCAGGCTGCTGTAGATCAGCGCCAGTTTGCTGTCCTCGTCGGGTTTGAAGTTGAGCTTGGCGAAGGTCTGGTCGCGGCGGGCGGCGCTGTGGTCGCGGTAGCCATCGGTGTCCATGCGTGAGGCGTCAAGCACAAAGCCCACGTCATCGGCCGCGCCTTCAGCCGTGAGGTGGTTTTTACTCATGCCGTCACTGCCGATCAGTGTTTCGGCGCCGATGCGCGGCGGGCCTTCGCCATCGCGCGAGAACATTTGAATCACTCCGCCCGCGTTGCTGCCATACAGCGTCGCAGCGGGGCCGCGCAGTACTTCGATGCGCTCGGCGGTGTCCAGGTTGAACGTTGCCGCCTGACCCTGGCCATCCGGGGTGCTGGCCGGAATACCATCGGCAATCAATTTGATACCGCGTACACCAAACGCCGAGCGCGCGCCAAAGCCTCGGGATGAAATTTGCAGGTCTTGTGCATAGTTCTGACGGTTTTGCACCACCAGCCCCGGCACCCGGGACAGTACTTCGGACGCGTTAATGCCCAGTTGGCCGTCGCTGATTTGCGCCTGGTTGATGCTGTCAACCGAGTACGGCAGATCAAAACTCGGGCTGGCGCTGCGTGAGCCGGTAATGACGCTTGGGTCGAGTTCCAGCGGTTCAGCAAAGCAGATAGGCGTCAGGCAGAGGCTGGGCACAAAAAGGGCAAGGCGAGCGGGTGCAAAAAATTTCATGGGGGGTATTGGAGTTCCGTGGGACGCGACCCGTCTTGGGCGACGGGTATCAGGCTAGCAGAGGGCGCGCAGTTTAGCGGCTCAAGCGCCTTATAGCGGTAAAAAAGGCAGATGCACAGGCTCTGAGGGTATTTCTGTTGGAGTTTCACGTTAGGCCTAAGAGGCGTCTTACACAAGACCCAGAAGTCATGACCTAGGAGGGGATTTATTTCACATGCTAGGTTGCCTTCTCTCTCGGAAGGGCACCTGTATGACTTATAAGAATGTGCTGTTGTGCGCGGTATCTGTGATGTTGGGCGGATGTGGGTCTGCGCAGACGCTCTTCAGTTATGACGAAACAATCCGGCGCACGCTCAAAAAAAAACACACCTATTGTGAGTCCATTCCGCGGTTGTACAGCGGTGTAGCGTTTGACCTGTGTGTATTGAACGCACTCCCTAATACATCGAGTGGTGTACCCGTCGGTTTTGTGCCGATCTTCTTCTTTGATGTGTTTGCCTCTGCAGCTGTCGATACAGTGGTTTCGCCTTACACACTGTATCGACAGTATAAATATGGCAGCATATTGCTGAGGTCTTACTAGCGTTTGGGCTGGTAAAGAGAACAAATACGCTTCCAGTGCTTGTTAGTTTGCAGATTGCAACCCTCTCGCTTTCAGGTCCCTAATTAAACCCTCCAGGTAGTCATAGCGCTTGAGGTGGATGTCAGGCCAATTGGGGTGATCGATAAACACTGCGCCGTTATCGAGCTGGATGCGTGTGCGCACGATTTGTTGATTTTTGGCGCGATGGATCAGGTAGGGGCCTTCGGATGGAATATTTTCCAACATGAACGTGCCAGGTTTATTGAGTTTTGACTCAATCTGCGGCGTATTGAACGGCGGTAATTTTGGTTTTGTACCGGCAATTTCGACCTCTAGCCAGTAGTCATTTTTTAATAGGATGTGCTCACGCTGCCATATGCTCGGCGGTATGACCTCGGCGATGTTCTGGCGCAGACCGAGGGAGTTGTTCGGTGCTGCATCTGAGATACGCACACCTATTGCGCCTTCCAGTTCGGCTATTCCCGGGACCCCTTGATAGGTGTTTGCATGGCTGTTACCGGTGAGGGCAATCCATTTTTTATTGGGGTTTGCTGCCAGATGGCCCCTGATCACCTGCGATGCAAAATAGCTGAACATTTCAGTGCGGTTCAGGTCAGGAAAGCGAGTCGGCATGCCTCTAACGTGATAACTGGCTGTACAGTCCAGGGCTTTGATCGGGATGCGCTGCTTTACAGCCTCGCGGACCAATTTGCTGTAGGTGAACTCACTCGAGGGGTCGATCTGGTGTCCGACATCCTGGGACGTTAAAAAGTCGTCCAGTGCGGGGGGGATTTTTTGAGTAGTGAAAAAGTCATCTAGCATGGACTGATGAGTATCGGTTTGCAGGTGCTCCAGAAAGAGCACGCCGACTTCACTTTTTTTGAGCGCGCTCATCTGTGTGATCAATATTTTTTTCGCGGATTGTTGCGAATGCGCTTCGCCTAAAATCACACCTTGCGATTGCTCGAACAATTTTTTGAACAGGTCATCGGGCGTGACGGACTGTGCCAATGAAGGGCGAACGGCTCGTGGTTTAGGCTCAGATGCCTTGAGAAACGTCTGGGCGTCCGTCAGTAATTTAGCCCTGAGGGTTTTGAAGGTCTGGCTGGCCTTTTGAAGCTCAGGATTGGGTGATACATAGTCGACGTGCAGGAGTTTGTCGTTCCCTGCGATGAGTTCCTGAACAATGGCGCGGTGCTCTACAGGTAGGTCGTAGGCGCTGTATGAGATGTTTGTGGAGCGTGCAGGCAATTGAGTTTTCTCGCGGACCAAGGGTTCCCAGTGCTTTTCGGTACTGGACAGACGATGCTTGATTTCCCAGTGCCCTTGCGTGCGCCTCAGTTTGTAACTGGCGCTGCTGGAACCTGCGGGCATTTGCAGGTACCAGTGGCGGCGTAGCCAGCCGGAGTAGACCTCGAAGACAATGCCGCCCTGCTCGATATAGTTCAGGTTGGCGACCCGATAGATGCCTTGGGCGTCAGGTGTTTTTCCGCTGAGCGAGACACTCGTGACTTTTGCACTGTCTATGACACGCTCGATGCCGCTCCTTTGCGTGAGCTGGGGCGATGCCGGGTGCACGTCCCATTTGCCTGCCGACAGCTCGTTTACGGGCACGCGGCGCTGGGCATCAGGGGCTCTCTCGTCGCTCACTCGCCAGATCTCGTCCAGATTGTCATAGCGGCTGCGGTACAAATTGCCATTACTGTCTTTAACGTAATACGCCGGTACGCTACCGCCGTTTGAGGGGCCTTCGTATACACCTGCGCCATACTCGTGACCGGTGCGAAGTTTGAGCGATTGCGGGGAGGGTGAACTGGCCGCATTGGGATTGAGTGTGGCCGCGGGTTGTCTGGCTCGCTGGCGAATAGAGCGGCTAAACACCGAAGAACCGGCAAAGTCCGAAGCACCATCGGTGAGATGGCTGATGGCCCCCATCCAGTGCAGTAAGGCTTCGTATTTTTCATCCCGTTGCAGGGCGTCATAGACGAATGTCAATTGGTAGATGAAGCGCGCAGCCACAATGGGCAGCAGTATTTTGGTGGGCAACACAAACGATATGACATCAAGCAACGTCAGCGCCGTCTCTTTGGCCGTGTTGAGGTTGCTTTCATAGGTGGAGGTCGATTGTTCGTCAGCATCCCTGAGCGTATACGAGACCTCTGTGTCGTAGGACGCTTCGAACGCGTGGTGATGGATCATTTGCAATCGAACGTTGCTGTCGGTCAGCCCCTTATTGAGCAGAGGTTTGATATAGGCCTGCTGTGCTGAAGTCACCTTGTTCTCGACATAACGGTGAAAAATCGGTTGGGACAAAAGGCGGGCCAAATCATTACGTGAGCTTGCCACGGTAAACCAATTGTTGTTCGGCGCGTCAGGGTGGTAGCACAACAGGTGGGGAGCCCCTGTAGAACTGAATACCAGCAGGCCCGGCAGCGAATGGTAGCGCAACATCAGTAGATGGACTTTTATCTGAGCCCCTTGAATCAAGGGGCGGTTTTTTTCAACCGGATGGTCCAATACCGCTTGTACCCAGGCAGCATTACTCTCCGTCAGCGCACCTGACAGGCGTGCTTCAATCAGGTCCAGTTTTAGTTGTGCAGTCTTGAGGGCGACGTACCGCTCTTTGCGCCAGTGTGCTTGCTGCGAATTCACCAGCAGATGATTAAGTCGGGTTTTGTAGCGTTCGCCAATATCGAGTTCTCGCACCAGGGTTTTGATGTAGCTTGGCGTCAGAACGAGATGTGGGTGCCCCTTGGCGTCGGTGATACGTGCAGTCAAGGCAAAGGTGATGTCCCATACCCCGACGTTGGAGAGCGCCAGTTCGCTGAGGCTCAGAGTGGTGGTTTTATAGGTAATTGAAGGTCCGGTCCGCGGGATGCTGGAACCGGCGGGGAACCCAGAACCGCCGATAGGGTAAATCACTGGGCCTGTTTGCAAGGCTTCAGTGGTGGAGATGAAGATGAAATCGGGATCGACCTCGATGTTACGGTCGGCTTTGATCCGTTCTTTAAGCTGCTGGCGTGCGTACCCCAACAGTGTGTGTTTTTGCCCGCTTTGGGTGATGGATTGTGCCAGGCTGGTCTCGGATGCCCGTTGTTCATGGATGAGTTTTTCGACCGCCAGTCGCCACTGACTTTTATTGGCGTCGCTCGCCGTTTTGAGCCAGTTCGGGAGCTGGCTTTCCAGCAGTCGGGTATAGCGAGTCCGTAAAATACCTGCGGGTTTTAACACGATGCTTGAGTCCAGTGACTGCTCTACGTGCTCGGACAGTTGCGCGATGCTCTTGTCTTCCTGGCGTGCGACCGCCACGGACCAGGCATGGCGCATGTCATGCTTTTGCTTGTCGATCAGTTGATCGGCGTAAAAGGTTTGAGCAGAGGCCTCCTCGACCGGGCTGAGATCCACATGATGATGGGCAAGGGCGCGCACACGGTCTTGCTCCAGCACGCTCTCGAACAATGAGTCGCGCTGGTAGGTGTCCGTAAGCCGCGCACTCAGCTCCTGGGTCAGCGCCGACAAGGAGGCGAATGACTCCAGACCCTGGGTGGGGGTGAAAAGCACTACTGTGCGCGGCGAATCGTCTTGCACCACTCGCAGCGTTAAAGAGTCGGTTGATTCGGTAGGCAGGTTTTTCGTGGTGATCACAAAAATGCCGTGCAAAGGCAGGGCCGCCAGTGGGTTGTTCCCGTTGAGGGTCAGCGTATAGAAACCGAACGTGGCTTGTGCGGACGGCTCTTGGGTTGGGGGAAATACCTGATTGACCGCATTCAGAGCCGCCGTATCCAGAGTTTTGTCGTCATGACGCACAGCGGCTTCGGCGCGGATCATGTTTCTAACATAGTGCGATAGCCAAGCTTTCGGGGTCAGTGAATTAAACTCACTCTGCGGCTTTTGCCAAAATTCGATGAGCGCATCGCGCAGGCAAATCTCAAGGCTAAACGTGGTGTCGGCGAGGAATTTTTCAAGCAGATCCACGGTGATCTCACTGGCCTGATCCTGCTCGGCCAACGTGTGGGCGTAGTGATAGACCTTGGTTTTACCTTGCACAAAGGTGGGTACCTTTTGTTCGAGATAGCACTGATCGATCAGCATGCTCAGCGTTTTGCTGGTGATGAAGGGCGTTTGCCCCGGCTCAGGTGGGGCTTGTTCATTGATGAAAAGCAGGTCGGTGCAAACGTCCTCTGCCAGCGTCGGGAAAAACTGACGCAGACGATGCTCCATGGCGATTTCCAGGTCTGGCAGGTTATTGCGCAGGGTAAGCAGTTCTTTAGCGGCGTTCGTGAGCAATGCCAAGTTGTCAGGCATAGGGGGCGTTCCTGTTGTGGAGGTGGGTGCGAGATGCACACCAATGCGTCATCACAGGAAATCGCAAAGTGCAGGGGGGCTGGGCTTATATATGTATGCCGTGGGGGAGGGATTACGCCGCGAGGCGTGCCATGAGCCGTCAGAGCAGGGCGTGGCAAATCGCGCTGGGTCATTACCGCGCTCTTTACGCTATAATCGCGCCCTTTAGTTGTTTCTGCGCGTTGCGCGCAGCACACCCTTTTTTCAGGCGCCTGCCGCCTGCCTGCATTCAAAAGAGGCACAACCTGTGGCATTGACGATTCTTGGCCTGTCCGGCGCCCTGAGCCATGACCCCTCCGCCGCCCTGTATATCGACGGCAAGCTGGTCGCGGCAGCGGAAGAAGAGCGCTTTGTACGTGATAAGCATGCAAAACACCGCATGCCGTACGAATCTGCAAAATTTTGCCTTGAACAAGCGGGTATCAAGCCTTCCGACGTTGACGTAGTGGCGATCCCATTCGCCCCGATCAGCTTGTTCGGTGAGGCGCGCTGGCACTATGCCAAGCGTTACTGGTATGCCCCGGATCGCGCCCTGGATGCGATTTTGATGGGTAACCGTCGCTACAAGCGCTATCGCAACAAGATTGTGTGGTGCCTTGAGCAACTGGGTTTCGATCCGAAAAAAATCAAGATCGAGCCGGTTGAACACCATTTGGCTCACGCCTCCAGCGCTTACCACTGCTCGGGTTTCAAAGAGAAAACCGCGATCCTGGGCATCGACGGTAAAGGCGAGTACGCCACGACCTTCTTCGGTTATGGCGAAAACGGCAAGATCACCAAGATCAAAGAGTTCTTCGACCCGGATTCCCTGGGCGGCCTTTACGGTGCAATCACCGAGTTTCTCGGTTTCGAGATGCTGGACGGCGAGTTCAAGGTGATGGGCATGGCGCCGTACGGCGACGCCAGCAAGTACGATTTCTCGCGCCTGGCCTCGTTCGAAAATGGCGAATTGGTGATCAACACTGAATACGCCAACGTCATCGGCCTGCGCCGCTACAAAGAGAAGGGCAAAGGTTTCTACTTCTCGCCAAAACTGATCGAGTGGCTGGGTCCCAAGCGCGAAGGCGATATCGCCGACGAGCCGTATATCCACTACGCGGCCAGCATGCAGGCACTGTTCGAAAAACTGTCGTTGCAGATGATCGACTACTACCTGGGCGACGTGCTTAAAGAAACCGGCAAGCTGGCCTTTGCCGGCGGCTGCGCGCTGAACGTTAAGCTGAACCAGAAGATCATTGCCCGTCCAGACGTCAAAGAACTGTTCGTGCAACCGGCGTCCGGCGATGCAGGCACCGCTGTCGGCGCCGCCGCTTATGTGTCGCACGCCCGTGGCGTACCGGTCGAGAAGATGGAACACGTCTACCTCGGCCCTGCGTACAGCAACGAAGACGTGATCGCGGCTTGTGCCCGTCATCCTGGCAAACCGGCGTACCGCAAGATCAGCAACACCCCTGAAAACATCGCCAAGATCATGGTCGACGGCAATCCGGTGGCCTGGTTCCAGGGCCGCATGGAGTTTGGCCCGCGTGCCTTGGGCGGTCGTTCGATCATCGGCTGCCCAAGCAGCTCGGGTGTGGCTGACCGCATCAACGAACAAATCAAGTTCCGCGAGCGCTGGAGGCCTTTCTGCCCTTCGATGCTCGACACCGTGGCCCCGCAAATGATCAAGGTCGATCACCCGGCCCCGTTCATGACCTTCACCTTTGAAGTGGCGCAAGAGTGGAAGACCCGCGTACCAGAGGTGGTGCACGAAGACGGCACCTCCCGTGCCCAAGTGCTGGAGCGTCAATACAACCCGCGCTACTACGACATGATGAAAGCGCTGGAAGTGCTGACCGGCAATGGTGTGTCACTCAATACCTCGCTCAACCGTCGTGGCGAGCCGATGGTGTGTTCGCCGACCGACGCCCTGAACATGTTCTTCGGTTCTGATTTGCAGTACCTGATCATGGAAGACATTTTGGTAGTCAAAGACGGCGCGGATGCTTATGACTCGCTCGACTGAGCGTCATGTGTTGCAGTTCTGTCACGGCTATGACGGGCCGTTTCTGGACTGCGCCCGTCAATACGCCAGCCTGTTTGCAGGCACCGGGTACAAGGTCACCACGGTCTTTTTGACCGGGGCGGCTGACCCCCAGGTTGCAGCGGGCTGCGGGTCGGACGACGTGCTGTTCATGGAGTTCAGCTCCAAGGCCATTCGTGGCCTGAAGCTGGGCGCCATCCGCGAACTGCGCAAAATTGCGGCCTCGCGCGATTTCAGCTTTTGCATCGCACACCGTTTCAAGCCGATTTACGTCGCGTTGTTGGCCACTGATTTGCCGGTGATCGGCGTGCACCATGCGTTCGGCGATTACCAGCGTCGTAGCCGCAAGCTGTTCGCCCACTTGTTTCGCAAGCGTTTGAGCCTGCTCGGCGTTTCGGATGCCGTGCGTGATGACTTGCGCAAGTGCCTGCCAAAATGGCCAAACGGGCGTATCAGTACGCTTTACAACCGGATCGACATTCAGGCGGTGCAAGCCAGCCAGGTGCCGCGCGCTGAGGCGCGTGCCGACCTTGGGCTGTCGGCTGACGGTTTTGTGATCGGCAACGTTGGGCGTCTGCACCCTGATAAAGACCAGACCACGCTGATTCAGGGCTTTGCCAAGGCACTGGCGCACCTTCCCGCGGACAGCCAACTGGTGATCATGGGCAAGGGCCGTCTGGAGCAGGACCTCAAGGAACTGGCGAAAGAACTCGGCGTTGCCGAGCAGGTGAAGTTTCTCGGTCAAGTGCCCGATGCGCGCTGCTACTTCCGCGCGTTTGATGTGTTTGCCCTCAGCTCCGACCATGAACCGTTCGGCATGGTGCTGCTGGAGGCGATGGCTGCTGGCGTGCCGTTACTGGCCACGGCCTGTGGTGGCGCCAAGGAAGTGGTCGAGGGCGTGGGCATTCTGTTCCCGCTGGGCGACGCAGATCATCTGGCTCAGGGCCTGCAACATTTGGCACAGCTCGATGATGCGCAGCGTCTGGCCTGTGCCCAATTGATGCTGGCGCGCCTGCATGACCGTTTTAGCGATCAAGCGGTGCGCGATACCTTCTGGCAGTTGCCGCAAGTCACCGACCTGACTGCGGGGGCCTGATGCTTAATCGATTTCAGGGCTGGCGCGAGCGCGGCTGGCAGGCGGTTGACGCTGACACTTATGCCCATGCCTGGCAGCGTTTTGGTGGCAGCGTCGCCACCCATCCGCAGGTCATTGAGCGCCTGGCGCACTTGGCGGGTATCCCGGTGCGTTATTTAGCCTGGGAGCAGGGCGCTGAACTTAAAGCCGCAATCGCGACGTGGGGCCGCGACTTGGCACTGTCCAAGGACGTGCTCAAGCGCCGCGGCAAAAAAGGCCTGTTTGATCTGGGCAATGCCGAGTTGATTTTGCCTGCGGCCGATGATGCAGCAGCGCCTTTACGCCATCGTGGGCGTTACTTGTCACAACTCAACGAGGGGCGTTTCAGTACCTTAGTCGCGCAAACCGAACAGTTGGCGATGGCACGCACCCCCGAAGAGCTGTCAAAGAAATTTCGCTATAACCAGCGCCGTGAACTGCGCTTACTCGAAGAGGCGGGCGGAGTCATACGCCCGGTGTCTGAGTTTTCCAGCGTCGAGTTGTCGGCCATTTATTGCGATTTATTTCTGCGGCGCTGGGGCTTTGTGGCCACCGGGGCCGAGCGTATGGCTGAAGTCATTGAGCTATTACGCGAGTTTTTGATCGGCTCGGTGATCTTCCTCAACGATGCGCCCATTGCCATCCAATTGGTGTATCGGGTTGAATCGCCGCAATGGATCAGCGTTGAGTACGTCAATGGCGGCGTCGACCCCCAAACGCGTGCTTTCAGCCCCGGCAGCGTGTTGAGCTTTATCAACACCCAGTCGGCCTGGGAGCAGGCCCGCAGTGTTAACAAGCCGCTGCGTTTCTCGTTCGGCCGCGCTGACCGCGAATACAAAGAGCGCTGGTGCAACCCGGTGCCCGTCTTCAAAGTGTGATGTCGTCCCGGTAGGCGCGAGCGCTCGCAATGGGGCCATGCTCGCGCCTAAAAGGGCAATCAGCCAACAAGAGCCAAGCCATGAGCCGCAAACAACAACTCCTCAAGCGCCATCGACGCAATAAACGCATCAGCCTGGTGATCGGTCTGCTGTTACTGATTGCTTGCGGTGTGCTGGTGGCCTGGTGGTTGCCGCTGCTGCTGGCGGTGGTGGGCTGGATCGCCCATGAAGCGTGGTTTGCCGACCATCTGTTTTATGCCCCCAAAGACGACTATCAATACCGTTTTGCGGCCGACACTCAGTGCCCTGATGTGCGCCTTGAAGGTGGACGCGTGCTGCTGCAAGCGCCGCTGAGCCTGGCGGGTGACGAAACACTGATTCTGGCGCTCAAGGTGAAAAGTGGCGTGCTGGGGCGGTTTTTCGACCCGTTTGTACAGTTCGCCGACGATCGGCAAACATTCGAGCGCGGCGTCAATGGCCTGCGTTATCTGAACCTCACAGGTTGTGCTCAGGCGTTGAGCGGCGGTGAGTTGTCGCTGCGCGGGCGCTTTTGCCGTGTAGCGGGCCAGCCCCAACTGTGGGTTTTGCCTCAGCCGGACTACAGCGAGCAGCGGGTCATGGTCATTGCCCCGCATGCCGACGACGCCGAGCTGGCTGCGTTTGATTTGTACAGTCAGGCCAAAGAAGCCTGGATCGTGACGCTGACTGCGGGTGAGATCGAAGCGCAGCATTACCAGCAGATGGGGCTGGAGCCAGCGCAAGCGGCGCGTCTCAAGGGTCGCCTGCGTGCCTGGGACAGCGTGGCGGTGCCGCGCTGGGCCGGTGTGCCGCAAGCCCAATGCGCGCAGCTCGGTTATTTCTGCCTGCAATTGCCCGCCATGCAGGCGGCCCCTGAGCAGCCGATCCCTTCACGCGAAGCCGACCTGACCGATACCCGCCTGTTTCGCCAGTTCAACAGCGTGGCGCTGCCGGGTGATGAGGATGGCGCGCCGACCTGGAACAATCTGCTGGCCGACCTGCGGGCGTTAATCCTGCGGGCCAAGCCGCAAGTGATCGTGCTGCCGCATCCCGCCATTGATCCGCACCCCGATCATATCTGCGCGCATTCGGCGGTCATTGAGGCGCTGCAAGGCTTGGCGTGGCAGCCGGACACGTTGCTGGGCTACGCCAACCACTTGCATGACAACGACCGTTGGCCGATGGGCAACAGCGGAGATGGCATTGCACTGCCACCGGTGTTCGATGCCTCACTCACGCTGCGTCCGTATAGCCGGGTATTGAGCCTTGAGCAACAGCGCGACAAAGCGATGGCGCTGGGCATGATGCATGATCTGCAACCGCGTGCAGCGCTCAAGCGGCGTGTGCGGCGGTCGATACAAAGGCTCTTGGCCGGCCGAAAGCCATCACCTTACGGTGAGAACGAATTTTTCCGCAAAGCGGTTCGCCGACATGAACTGTTTTGGCACCTTAAATAATAAAAACACCGTTTTCAGGGGCATAGCGTTGTCCCTTTTCTCGACCATTACATTGAGTTCCCTGTGATAAAACCATCACCGCGTATTGCGTTTGTCATCCCTTACTTCGGTCAATGGCCGTTCTGGATGCCTTTTTTCCTGGAAAGTTGCCGGCACAATCCTGACATTGACTGGCTGCTGTTCAGTGACTGTGGGGTGCCTGAAAACCTGCCGCCCAATGTGACGGTTCAAAGCATCAGTTTTGGCGATTATTGCCGCAAGGTGTCTGAGCGCCTGAAGATCAACTTCGCGCCCAAAGCCGCCTACAAACTGTGCGATATCAAGCCCGCGCTGGGTTACATCCATGAAGACAGCCTGCATGGCTATGATTTCTGGGCCTTTGGCGACATCGACCTGGTGTACGGCAACTTGCGCCGCTATTTCACTGCTGAGCGGCTGGCGCGCTACGACTTGTTCTCCACCCATGAACGCCGCGTCGCAGGTCATTTGTGCTTGATGCGCAACACGCAGTGCAAGCGCGAGCTGTTCATGAAAATCGAGGATTGGCAGCAGCGTTTTACCGACGATCAGCACCATGCGCTTGATGAAGGAGCCTTCAGCCGGATCTTCTTGTGGCGCAAGAACTTTCCCAAGCCGTTGTTTGATCTGGTGGGCAAGTTCAACCCCTTGCGTCGTACCAGCGACTTCACCGAGGCGTTCAGTACGCCGGGCGGTTGCATCAAGTGGCATGACGGCACGCAAAACTTCCCGGGTAAATGGTTCTGGAAGAAGGGTCAACTGACCAATGACCGCGACGGCGACTACACCTTTCCGTACTTTCACTTCGTGTGCTGGAAACGCAATGAATGGGCCGCGTTGCCCATTCCCGATCCCGCCACTGTCCAGCGTCTGGCCGCCGAGCCTGCCTGGGTTATTGATGCCACCGGATTTCACCGGGGAGAGTTATGAAGCGTTCCAAGGTTTTGCAGTTGCAGCCTGATTACAACGTCAAATCCCACGATTTCGCTGACCTGGCCGAGCAAATCGTGCGTGCGCTACCCAATGAGCGTTATGAAATCACGGCCGCGTTCTTGCGCGGTCGCCCTGGCCCCGGCGAGCCGGTGAGCAAGGCCGATCACTCGGTGTACTTCGAGTTCAGTGACAAGTCGCTCAAAGGCATGCGCATCCGCGCGATGTGGGCGCTGTACAAGTTCTGTCGCAAAGAACAGTTTGACGTGGTGATTTGCAACCGCTTCAAGCCGGTCAACATGATGTTGCAGCTTAATCGCTGGCTGAAAATCCCGTTATGCATTGGCATTTCCCATGGTTTTGGTGAGTACGACCGCCTTTATCGTCGCAGCCAGGCCAAACGCCTGATCGACAAGGCGTGGCGTTTTGTCGGTGTGTCGCCAGCGGTCAAACAGTACTTGCTGGACTGCAAGTGCGGGTTTACCGAGCAAAACACCTACGCAATTACCAACGCGATCGACATCGAGCAAGCCGAGGCCCTGCAACTGCCGCGGGCTGAAGCCCGTGCAAAACTGGGCCTGGACCAGAACGCGCGCATGGTCGGTGCACTGGGACGTTTGGTGCCTATCAAGGGCCATCGTTTCTTGCTCCAGGCTTTTGCCGCGCTCAAGGACAAATACCCCAACGCGCAGTTGGCCATTATCGGCGCCGGTCGTGAAGAGTCGCGCTTGCGCGAACAGATCGAACAGTTGGGCCTGAACGGTCGCGCGCATTTGCTGGGTTTTCAGGAGAACGCCTTGCAGTACGTGCGCGCGTTCGACATCTGGACCATGCCTTCGTTGGCCGAAGGTCTGGGGTTGGCATTGCTTGAAGGCATGAGTGGCCATTTGCCGGTGATTGCCACCGATGTGCCGGCCATGTTGCCGTTGATTCAGGGCGCGGGAGGGTTGGCCGTCAAACCCAGCGACGTGGCGACATTGACCGCCGCCCTCGATCAGTACCTCGCACTGCCAGACGAGGCGCTGCACGCCAAGGGCGAACAGGCGTATCGCTACCTGCAAGAACACCACGACATCGAGGTGTTCCGTCAGGCGTATCTGGATTTGATCGACTCAGGCCTGAGTCAAGCACGCAAGGACCGCTCATGACAGACGCTCAACCTTTGGTTTCGGTGATTATTGCTTCTTACAATCACGGCCCGTACATCGAGCAGAGCATTCAGAGCGTTCTGGACCAGACCTACCCCAATATCGAATTGTTGGTGGTTGACGACGGATCGACCGATGACAGTGTTGAGCGCATTCAACGTTTGCAGGCCGCGCACGGGTTTGATTTTCGCGTCCAGCAAAATCAGGGGCTGACCAACACCCTCAATGGCGCGATTGCGCGGGCTAAAGGCTCGTTGATCGTGCCGTTCGGTTCTGATGACATCATGAAGCCCGATCGCATTGCGATTCAGGTTGAGTACATGGACGGCAAGCCCGAGGTCGGCATTTGCGCGGGCAATATCGAACTGATCGACGCCGAGGGCAACCTGTACCCCGAAAAGCGCCAGCGGCGTGATGTGCCGTTCCGTCGCCTGGACTTCGATGACATGTTTCTGGAGCGCAAACCTTACCCGCCCGCGACCACGCTGATGATTCGTCGTGAAGCGCTGGACAAGGTGGGCGGTTTTGACCCGAGCATTCGTCTGGAAGACTTGTACATCGAGCTGAAGATCACCCACGCCGGGTACTTTATCGACGGTTTGAGTGTGGTGATGGCGCAGTACCGCAAGCACGCCACCAACTCGTACAAAAACCACCGGTTCATGATCGACAGCATTTTGCGCATCTATGCGTTGTTCAGCGATCACCCGCTGTATGACGAAGTGCGTTACAAGTTCCTGAACTCGATGTTCCTGAAAACCTCGAACCGGGACCGTGGTCTGGCGCGCGAACTGCTCAAGCAAATTCCGTTCAAGCACTGGACCGGTAAAACCTGGCGCGGCCTGGGGCGTCTGTACTTTTCGCCGCTGGAAAAAGACTGAGTATCAGGCGTCGTCTTTTACGGGGTCGGATGTTTCAAGAGGGGTGCGCTGACGTAGCCAGCGCACCGTCTTCTTGCCCGCGAGCATGCCGGGCTGCTCGATAAACAAGAACGTCAGGCTGCTGATCACGATCAGTAAACTGCTGGCGACCGCCGCCAATGCAACAAATACCAGCGGTTGCTGGATGTCCCACTGCATCACCACTGGCAGGCGGTGCATCAACAGCCAAATGAGCAGACCATGCAGCAGGTAAGTGCTGTAGCTGATTTCGCCCATCCAGCGGATGCTGCGCAGCGTGAGGGCACCAAACAAGGTGTTGCCCGAGGCCACGATGCAGAAGAACACGGTCAACAGCAGCAGTGGCGCTGTGGCGAAGCTCTTGCGGAACATGAACAGCACCACGACCAACAGCATCAAGGCGATGCAGGCTGCCAGACGGGTCTGTCCCCACGCCACCCACTGTGGGCGACGCACCCAATAAGCCGCCGCAATGCCACCGAGAAAGCTCATCAGGATGTGTTTTTTCAGCGAATGCTCCCAGCCGACCACCTGATACAGGGCATAAATGCCCAGCAGGCATAGCACGGCCTGTTTCCAGTTTTTGCGGTACACAAACACCATCCCGAACAGCGGCAATGCCAGGTAAAAGAACACCTCGTAGCCCAGTGTCCAAGTGACATTGGAAATCAGCATGCCGGTTTGCGGGTACTGGTTGATGTCGGGGCGCTCGAATACCAGCCAGGCCAGAACCTGTTTGGCGACCACCAGCGGTTCATCCTCGAAGGTCCAGCCTTGCAGGTAAAACACGCAGAGAATAACGACGAGCAATAGCGGCAGGTACAGCGGGTACAGGCGGAAAATGCGCGATACGGCAAAGGCCAGCCAGTCGTGATGCCGGCCATGTTTGATAAGGCGGCCCCAGAACAGGAAGCCGGTAATCATGAAAAACAGCGCAACACTGGCCAGGCCGATTTGTGCGTAGAAATAGTTCTTGGGGACGTCAAACACGCCGGTGTGCAGGTAGAGCCAGGTGATGGCGGTGTGGTGGACGAACACCCCGAACGCCAGATAGCCGCGCAAGCCATCGACGCTGTTAAAGCGCTGTTGCCCTGTGTGTTGCACGCTGCGCTGAAGACGCGGAAAGAAGCGGAGCAACAATGCTGAAGTGGTGATTGCCAGTGCGTATGCGATCACGGCCCAGAGCGGGTTGTTGCTCCCCAGGCTCAACTGACAGTGCTCTCAGTGCGGCCCAGCTGTTCTATCTGTTGCCTCAGGCGGCCTACGGCAATCGGTGGGGCCAGGGCGGCGTAACCGTCGAGTAACGCTTGCAGCTGTTCTTCAAACAGCCAGCGGCGGTCTTCCGGGTAACGCTGCATGTGGCGCAGGTTGCGTTGACGCAAGGCCAGCCTTAGTGAAGACGGATAGAAGTGCAGGTCGGCGATGTCGATCAAACCAAACTCGCCATCGTCCATCAGCAACACGTTACCCAAGTGCAGCGAGCGGAAGTAAACGCCCTTGTCGTGCAGCAGTGCCAGGAACTTGCCGAAGCGCTCCACCAGTGCCTGGCGCATGGCGCCCGAACCCATCGACTGCATCACCTGGCGCAGCGTTTGCCCCGGCAATGGCTGATACAACACCCCGCTGCTGCCATCGGCAAACAGGTACAGGTCGAGAATCCTGGGGGCGGCAACACCCATCGCTTGCAAGCGTTCGCTGTTGACGGCAAAACGCTGGGAGTAGGGGTTGAAGCTGCCGGAGGTATAGCCGCGGCGCTCGCGAAACAGTTTCAGGAAGCTGCCGTTCTCAAGGCGCAGAACTTTGGGCCCCAGACCGTCTTCCTCGATCACTTTTGCATGGGTTAGCAGCGCACTGTAGTCAGTGTTGTTCAGGCGCTTCACGGGGCGGTCGAGCAAGGTCTTGAGGCGTTGGCTAATGCTTAACGCGGCGATCAGTGCCAGTGGAATCCACAGCAAGTACCAGTGTTCTTTAGGTCGCGGCAAGATTCCCCCGCCCTCGGTCAACGCGGCGCCGATGCCGTACACCAGCCAGGCAGAAGCCAGAATGAACAAAGGGTTAACGCGCTGGCGCCAACTGCTGTAAAGCCCCCACACCTGCATGAACGCCCACGGAATGAAACCGATGATGCCAACGTAATAGAGCACGCCCAGGGCGAAGTTGTGCGGCTCGCTCAGGGTGTAACCCACTTGCGGCACATCAAACGCCAAAGGTGCTTCATACCCGTGGCCGACAAACGGTCGTTGCGCGATCAGCTCCAGCGCCATGCGCCAGATGTCCAGCCGGAACGAGCTGCCGCGAAGAAAGATCATCTCTGAGAACAGCGCGAGCACCACCACGGCGCCTGCTGTGAGCATGCCGATCAAGGCCAGAGAGCGGCGATTCCAGCATATGAAGCTGAGCCAGACCATGCTCAGGACAACCGCCACCAGCGGCGTTCTCGAACCTGTAGCCAGCAAGGCGGCAAACATGATGAGAAACGCAGGTGCCGCCGCCAAGACGATAGCCTTGCGCTTACTGGTCATGCCCAGCGTCAGCCAATAGATGCAGAAAAAGCCGAAGGCGTGGGAACTGAGCAACGGGTTATCGAAGGCGCCGGCGCCAATCATGCGTTGCTCGGGGATGTCGGGCGACCACTCCCCGGCAAACACGTAGAGGTTATACAGCGTGATCAGCATCGCGATAACGGCGGCGCTAAAGAATATCGGTTGCAGGCTTTCACTGCGGTATTTGACCAGCAGAGAACAGCCCAGAAACAACATCAAAATGTGCAGCGGCGGCTTGAGCAGGCCAAGTGCGCTGTCGGCGGTGGGGCTCCATATCAGCGTGAACATTGACCAGCCGATAAACGCCAGCAGGCCCAGGATCAGGGGTTCCTGCAACAGCGTTTTCATCTCCCGCGGACGCAGCAGCAGGGCAATCAACGTCGGAATGCTGAATAAACCGTAATACAGTTTGTGATGGATGCTGCGGTCAGGCACAAAATACAAATCAGATAGAAGCAAAAAAAGCCCGATTGGCAGTAGCCACAGGCAAATGAAATCGAACATCCGATGTTTTGAGTAGCTCAAGTAACTGAATTGCATGCTGAAAGGTTCATTCCAGGTTTTGGATGGTCATATTAACTTAATGGCCATTTAATGTCGTTTTAGGCGTCCTGTGAGACCTTGTCCCAACCGGCTGGCAGTACACCAGAGAAGCTGTGATAAAGTCAGCAACCTTTTTTCACAACTGTCGCGTGATATGACCGAATCCAGCCCCAGCTCAAGCGAATCGAGCTTGAAGATCTATCTGCGCCTCCTCAGTTATGTCCGGCCTTATATCGGTCTGTTTCTGCTGAGTATTGTCGGCTTCCTCATTTTTGCGTCCACTCAGCCCATGCTGGGTTACATCCTCAAGTACTTTGTTGACGGCCTGTCCAACCCGGATGCGGTGCTGTTCCCGTCTGTGCCGTACTTGCGCGACTTGCGCCTGCTGCAAGCGGTGCCGCTATTGATCGTGCTGATCGCGGCCTGGCAAGGCTTGGGCTCCTTCCTGGGTAACTACTTCCTGGCCAAGGTGTCTTTAGGACTGGTTCACGACCTGCGGGTTCAGTTGTTCAACAACCTGCTGGTGCTGCCTAACCGCTATTTTGACAAACACAACTCAGGCCATCTGATTTCGCGCATCACCTTCAACGTGACCATGGTCACCGGTGCTGCCACCGATGCGATCAAGGTCGTCATCCGCGAAGGCATGACCGTGGTGTTCCTGTTTGCATCGTTGCTGTGGATGAACTGGCGCCTGACGCTGGTGATGATCGCTATCCTGCCGCTGATCGCGGTCATGGTGAGCACGGCCAGCAAGAAATTTCGCAAGCAGAGCAAGAAGATTCAGGTAGCGATGGGCGACGTCACCCACGTGGCCTCGGAAACCATCCAGGGTTATCGCGTGGTGCGCAGCTTCGGCGGCGAAACCTACGAGCAAAAACGCTTTCTGAAAGCCAGCCAGAGCAACACCGATAAACAGTTGCGCATGACCCGTACCGGGGCGATCTACACGCCGATGCTGCAACTGGTGATCTACGTGGCCATGGGCATTCTGATGTTCTTGGTGCTGTACATGCGGGGCGACGCTTCGGCGGGCGACATGATTGCCTACATCACCCTGGCGGGCCTGCTGCCCAAGCCGATTCGTCAATTGTCCGAAGTCAGCTCCACGATCCAGAAGGGTGTGGCGGGCGCTGAGAGCATCTTCGAACAGCTGGACGAAAAACCGGAAGTCGACACCGGCACCGTTGAGCGCGACCACGTCAGCGGTCGCCTTGAGGTGCGCAACCTGAACTTCACCTACCCGGACACCGATCGCCAGGTGCTCAAGGATGTGTCGTTCATTGCCGAGCCGGGCCAGATGGTGGCATTGGTGGGGCGTTCGGGCAGCGGCAAGTCAACGCTGGCCAACCTGATTCCGCGTTTTTACCATCACACCTCGGGTGAAATTCTGCTCGATGGCATTGATATCGAGCAGTACCGCCTGCTCAATCTGCGTCGTCATATTGCGCAAGTGACCCAGCACGTCACTCTGTTCAGCGACACCGTGGCCAACAATATTGCCTACGGTGACCTGGCAGGCGCGCCGCGGGCCGATATCGAGAAGGCTGCGCGCGACGCCTATGCGATGGACTTCATCGAGCAACTGCCCCAGGGCCTGGACACTCAGGTCGGTGAAAACGGCGTATTGCTCTCGGGGGGGCAGCGCCAGCGTCTGGCGATTGCCCGCGCCTTGCTGAAAAATGCCCCGCTGCTGATTCTGGATGAAGCGACCTCGGCACTCGACACCGAGTCCGAGCGTCACATTCAGGCCGCACTGGATCATGTGATGAAAGGCCGCACCACCTTGGTGATTGCGCACCGTCTTTCGACCATCGAAAAAGCCGACATGATCCTGGTCATGGACCAGGGCCAGATCGTTGAGCGCGGTACCCATGCCGAGCTGTTGGCGCAAAACGGTTACTACGCTCGCCTGCACTCTTTGGGGCTTGATGCGCCGTTGGCGTCTGGCGACATCGCCTGATCCTGTGCAGGAGGTGGGTTCGCCCATCTCCTGCACAGACCTGTGTGTCAGTGAGCGCAGGTTTTGTAAGTCACGTCTGATTCTCATTCCTTGCGATTAATACCGTGAACTGACCAGCGTTCACCCTGTGTTAATATCGCGCCCCTGTTCATTTTGTATGTGGGTTCTCCATGAAGTTGTCCATGCCGCGATTCGATCAAGCCCCTGTCTTGGTGGTAGGCGATGTCATGCTCGACCGTTATTGGCATGGCGGAACCTCACGGATTTCCCCTGAAGCGCCAGTGCCGGTGGTCAAAGTCGAGCAGATCGAAGACCGTCCGGGCGGTGCTGCCAACGTTGCGCTCAACATTGCTGCACTGGGTGCACCTGCCTCGTTGGTGGGCGTGACCGGTGACGACGAAGCCGCCGACAGCCTGGCCAACAGCCTGCAAGGCGCGGGTGTTCGTGCACTGTTCCAGCGCATTGCGCACCAGCCGACCATCGTCAAGCTGCGGGTCATGAGCCGTCACCAGCAACTGCTGCGTATTGATTTTGAAGAACCCTTTGCCACGGATGCATTGGCACTGGGCGCCGAAGTCGACAGCTTGCTTGAAGGCATCAAGGTGCTGGTGTTGTCGGACTACGGCAAAGGTGCGTTGAAAAACCACCAGGTGCTGATCCAGGCCGCACGCGCCAAAGGCATCCCGGTGCTGGCCGACCCCAAGGGCAAGGACTTCTCGGTATACCGGGGAGCCAGCCTGATTACGCCAAACCTGAGTGAGTTCGAAACCATCGTCGGCGGTTGCGCCGATGAAGCCGAGCTGGTGTCCAAGGGGGCCAAATTGATGGCTGACCTCGATTTGGGGGCATTGCTGGTGACGCGTGGCGAGCACGGCATGACCTTGTTGCGCCCAAACTTTGCGGCCATGCACTTGCCTGCGCGTGCGCGTGAAGTGTTTGACGTGACCGGCGCGGGTGACACCGTGATCTCTACGCTGGCCGCGGCCATCGCTGCGGGTGAAGAGCTCCCCCACGCCGTAGCGCTGGCCAATCTGGCTGCGGGTATTGTGGTGGGCAAGCTGGGCACGGCGGCCATCAGCGCCCCGGAACTGCGCCGTGCCATACAGCGCGAAGAAGGCTCGGAGCGCGGTGTCTTGAGCCTCGATCAGCTACTGCTGGCCATCGACGACGCACGCGCTCACAACGAGAAAATCGTCTTCACCAACGGCTGTTTCGACATCCTGCACGCGGGGCATGTGACCTATCTGGAACAGGCGCGTGCCCAAGGTGATCGCTTGATCGTTGCGGTTAACGATGACGCTTCTGTGAGTCGCTTGAAAGGCCCGGGTCGCCCGATCAACAGTGTCGACCGGCGAATGGCGGTATTGGCCGGACTGGGCGCGGTGGACTGGGTCATCAGCTTTCCCGAAGGCACACCGGAAAACCTGCTGGCTCAGGTCAAGCCTGACGTGCTGGTCAAAGGCGGTGACTATGGCATCGACCAAGTGGTGGGTGCTGACATCGTGGCGTCTTATGGTGGAACAGTGAAAGTGCTGGGTCTGGTTGAGAACAGCTCGACCACGGCCATCGTCGAGAAGATTCGCGGTCAGTGATGACCGCCTTGCCCTCACCCCAACCGAGAGTGGGCTGATCGAGACGATCAGGGCTAACGTCTTGTGCAAAATCACGTATCAACACGCTCAGTTCCCTCTCTCTCCGGGAGAGGGTTAGGGTGAGGGGCTTTTGGTTTTCACCACCTTCCTGAATATCTGCCGTGCCTTTCCCGTCAAGCGCTTGAGCCGCGACTCTTTACCCGCTTCGCTCAAGCCCTGCTGTTTGAGCCAGTCCTTCCAGCGAATCCGCTCATCGCGCACCACCCAGCCGTCCTGCGGCGCAAAGCTCTCCGCCAAATACAGTCCGCGTGTATTGGCAGCTTGTAAGCGGTCTTTGCTCAGGGTGTACAACTCGGCGCACGGCTGGCCGTCTGTCAGGGGGATGAGGTACAAATCAGGTCGCTTGCGATCCAGCCGGGCGACCAATTGATCACCCTCCAAACGCTCATCGACATGAAACAAACTCAACGATTTGGCTTCTTTGGGCACTTCAAGGCGCAGGTCATAGATCAGTTGCAGGGACGCAGTGGGTAAATGCACATACGCTCTGGGGCGTTCGAGCAAAGGCTGGCTGCCACACCGTACGGGTCGCGCCGCGCCTGAGTTGGGCGTCAGGCGAAAAGGCAGCGCTTCGCGGTAATGCAGTGCGCTGATGTAGGGCGCTGGAAGCCATGTCTCATTAAAACGACCTCCCAGCCAGCCTTCCGGGGTTTCGAGCAGGCACTCTTCAGCCACCTCCTGAATGGCCGTATGCAACGGTAGATTCACCTCGTGGGCCGGCACGTAGCCTGAGATCAGTTTGAGTACTACGTCGCCACGGTCCTGACGCCGTTGGCGCACCAGCACCCAATAATCACGGCCTTGCCATTGCAGCGTCAGGCGTACGGACACGCCGAGGTTCGCCAGCTCCAGGCCAAAACGCTCGGTGTCGGTCACATTGACCTGTCGGCGCTTTTGCAGGGTTTGCGCAAAGTTGAGCGGCATGCCGACGCTTTGATAGCTCAGGCCCTCAGGCGTGGCTTCGACGAACAGCGGCAAGGTTTTGAAGTCGCTGGGGTTCTTGCGGATGAGTGAACGCGGCATGTCGGCTCCTTCTTGCGTCGGGGTCGGCCGCGTGGGCGGCATCAGGATTTGCGCAGCACCTGCGCAACAGTTGCCACGTTATGGGCCAAGTGCAAAGGATTAATGGTGCCGACAATAGCACTGGCAACCCCGTGATGGCCAAACACCAGTTCGAAGCTGGCGCGCACCGGGTCCACCCCCGGACTTAAGCAGACGTGGCCACTGGCCAAGGCTTTTTTGACCAAAATCGCTTTGCCGTGAGCGGCGGCGTAGTCGATCACCGTTTTTTCGGCCTGCTCGTTGAGGTTGTAGGTGACCATCGCACAGTCGCCGGTTTCCAGGGCTTTAAGGCCGCCTTCTACGGTTTTGCCCGACAAGCCAAAACCACGAATCTTACCTTCACGCTTTAACTCGGCCAACGTTTGGTAAACCTCACATTCATTGAGAATCGCCAGGTCATTGCCGTCGGAATGCACCAGTACCAGATCAATGAAATCCGTTTCCAAACGTTGCAGGCTACGTTCGACCGAGCGCCGTGTGTGGAGCGCGCTGAAGTCGTGGCTTGATTCACCGTTGACGAACTCTTCGCCGACTTTGCTGACGATCACCCAGTCCTGACGTTGGCCGCGCAGCAGCGGGCCAAGGCGTTCTTCACTGCGCCCGTAGGCGGGCGCGGTGTCGATCAGGTTGATGCCCATATCACGCGCCAGCTTGAGCAGCCTGCGCGCGTCGTCGTCATCCGGGATCTGAAAGCCGCTGGGGTACTTCACCCCTTGATCACGGCCCAGCTTGACGGTGCCCAACCCCAGTGGGGAGACGAACAGGCCGGTGCTGCCCAGTGGGCGATGCAGGTCGTGCAAAGTCGCCTGGCTCATGGCAGCAATTGCTCCCACGCGGTTTTACACAGTGCAGGGCGCGGCAAATCAGCAGGCAGGGCAGGGGGCTGGCCCGGTTTGATGCCGTCATGTTCCAGTGCTTGCAGCACGCGATCCGAAAAGTCAGGTGCCAGCGCCAGCTTGGTGGGCCAACCCACCAGCAGGCGGCCCTGGTCGGCGAGGAATGCATTGTCCGGGCGCACAAGGCCTGATTGGGCTGGCTCAGCGCGATTGACCCGTAACGTCGCCCATTGCGCCTGGCTCAGGTCGACCCACGGCAGCAAATGGCCCAACTCTTTTTGCGCCACGGCGATCTGCTCGCCAGGTTCGCGGGCCACGCCATCGGCTTCAGCGATGTCACCGCCCAAATACCACACCCACTCGCCATTGGCTGCCGGGTGCGTGGTCACGGTGATGCGCGGCTTGGGGCCGCCCCCCAGGCAGTGGGCGTACAAGGGTTTTAGAGTCGGCCCTTTGACCAGCACCATGTGCAGAGGTCGCAACTGTTGGGCGGGCACGCTGATACCGGCGCTCGCCAGCAACTCGGCATTCCCGGCACCCGCGCTGAACACAATGCGCTGCGCATGAATCTCGCGGCCGTCGACCCGCAGGCCCACCAGTTCGTTGTGCTCAAACAGCGGTTCGATGACGTGCCCGGCCAACAGGCCATCGCCCGCCAACGTTGCCAGGCGTTCGATCAGGCTCGGTACGTCGACCACCAGTTCGGCCAGTCGATAGACCTTGCCCTTGAAGCGCGGGTCTTGCAGCGCAGGCGGTAATTGATCGCCCTTGACCTGATCCACGCGGCCGCGCACGGCTTTGCTGGCAAAAAAACTGGTGAGGTTGCCAGCCAGCGTGCCCGGTGACCACAGATAGTGGGCTTGGGAAAGAATGCGTACGCCGCTCAAGTCCAGCTCGCCGTCACCGGCCAGGGCTTCGCGCCAGCGACGCGGCATGTCGGCAATGGCTTCGGATGCGCCGGTCAGCGCGCCGTGCAACGCATATTTGGCGCCGCCGTGAATGATCCCTTGAGACTTCACACTTTGGCCGCCGCCCAGGCTTTCGCGCTCGACCACCAGGGTCGAAAACCCTTGGGCACGCAGGCGTGCATTGAGCCAGAGGCCGGCAATACCCGCGCCGACAATCAGCACGTCGGTGGAAATAACAGATGGCATGGGCGACCTCAGCGTTCAAAGACAAGGCCGGGAGTATACAGCCTGATCCTCAACCTGGCCTTTTCCCTGTCGCAGCTAGATCCGTGCTGCGCGAGGCTGCGCCCCTCAGGCAGTTGCTACAGGAGGGGCGTGTTTCAGTGGCCGGCGGTTTTGGAGAACAACTGAATGACCACCACGCCCAGCACGATCAAACCCATGCCCAAGATGGCGGGTACATCGAGTTTTTGGCCGTAGATGAATAAGGCAGCGATGCTCACCATCACAATCCCCATACCGGCCCACACTGCGTAGGCAACGCCTACGGGAATGGTGCGCACCACCAGTGTCAGCATCCAGAAGGCGGTGGCGTAACCGGCAATCACGAGGACAAGTGGCAGGGGGGTGCTCAAACCCTTGATCGCTTTCATCGATACGGTGGCAATCACTTCGGCACAAATGGCGATGGCCAAGTAGTAGTAAGCGTTCATGATGAGGTCCTGAATATGAGGCGAGGCAATTTAACAGCAAGGCATTCTAGAGGTTGTAAAAGTGTGTAGCCTTTTTTATATCGCCGGGCGATGGTCGTGTTCGGTGCCATCATTGTGCGTGTCGTTTTCAAGTAAACTCCGCGCCCATGAATAGAACTCTGTACACCTTGTTGTTTCATCTGGGGCTACCACTGGTGGCGATTCGGTTGTGGCTGCGAGCGCGCAAGGCGCCTGCGTACGCCAAACGAATAGGCGAGCGCTTTGCGTTGAACCTGCCCACGCTGCAACCGGGCGGGATTTGGGTACATGCGGTGTCTGTGGGGGAAAGCATTGCCGCGGCGCCGATGATTCGGGCGTTGCTCACGCGTTATCCACAGTTGCCCATTACGGTGACGTGCATGACGCCGACAGGTTCAGAGCGTATTCAAGCCCTGTTCGCCGACGAACCGCGCATTCAGCATTGCTACCTGCCTTACGATTTGCCGTGGGCGGCCGCGCGCTTTTTGGCGCGTGTGCAGCCCAAGCTGGCCGTCATCATGGAGACCGAACTCTGGCCTAACCATATCCACCAGTGCGCCAAGCGCGGCATTCCTGTGGCATTGGCCAATGCGCGCCTTTCTGCACGCTCGGCCAAAGGCTACGCTCGCTTTGCCAGTTTGACCCGACCAATGCTCCAAGAGATGCGTTTGATCGCCGCTCAGACCCAAACCGAAGCCGAACGCTTTCGCCAACTGGGCGCACAGCCCGAGTGTGTCCAGGTCACAGGTTCGATCAAGTTTGACCTGACCATTGACCCGCAACTGCTGATCAAAGCCCGAGCGTTACGCGAACACTGGCAGGCACAGGAACGCCCCGTATGGATTGCCGCCAGCACCCATGAAGGCGAAGACGAAATCGTTCTCGCGGCACATCGTCAGTTGCTTGCCAGTTATCCGAATGCGCTGCTGATATTGGTCCCCCGTCATCCCGAGCGTTTCAATAACGTGTTTGCGCTGTGCCAGAGCGAAGGCTTCGTCACAGCGCGACGTTCTGCCAACGCGCCGGTGAATTCACATACCCATGTGCTGCTGGGTGACACCATGGGCGAACTGCTGTTTCTGTACGCGGTGGCTGACAGTGCATTTGTCGGTGGCAGTTTGGTGCCAAATGGCGGTCATAACCTGTTAGAGCCGGCGGCCTTGGCCAAGCCCGTATTGAGCGGGCCGCATCTGTTCAATTTCCTTGAAATCGCCGCCTTGTTACGTGAGGCGGGCGCGCTGGAAGAGGTAGATGATGCCCACGGCCTGGCCATTGCGGTGCAGCGTCTCTTTGAATTACCACACGATGCACAGCAAATGGGTGAGGCCGGATTGAAAGTGATGCAAACCAATCAAGGTGCTTTACAACGGTTGCTCGATAGCTTGGCGCTCCTCATTTCACGCTGAACCATCGACCGGCAAGATGATGTTGCTTAATCGCTTAGTGGGAGAAACCATTCCTGCGCCAGTGATTTACCTATTTGGCCGCGATGAACATTCACGATGGCTTGCCCGTTTTGTGCTTCTGCCAGTTGCGAGTAGTAACTGAGTGTTCGCTGCGCCCGGGTTTTAAGGTGGGCAATGGCATAGTCCTGCTTGGGGGTATCCGCCGCAGGGTAATGAAAGTGGGCATACCACAAGGGCGCGCCTCGCCGGTCATTGACCGCGTACTCTTGAATAAAATCTTTACGCTCACCTTTTAGCTGGAAACGCTTGCCGAGTTTCGCAAGTTGTACGCGTTTTTTGTCCAACAAGTGTTGCAAGTTGCCATGGGTAGGCGGTAATTCAAGGCTCAATTGCAGGCGCAATTCTTGACCCTCGGTCAACATGCGTCGATAAGCACTTCGCAGGTTGTCGATCAGGATTTGATCGTTAGGTGCGCGTACGGAGGGGGGTTGAGCCTGCACGCTAAAGTGCAGTTCGGTGGCAAGTTTGTCGAGCTTAATGGCCTGCTGGCTGAGGAGTTCTTCAATTTCTTCGGGGTGTCGACACAGTGCTTTGTACTGCCTGGCCTTGCCCAGATTGTCGTCAACCCTGTCCAGGTACCGGCGAGCATCACCTCTGATGATATTCAGTGCACGACGTTCTATGGGCGTGGGCGTAGTGACTGTCTCGATGGCCACCCACTCCTCGCCGTGTTGCGAGTAGGTTGACAGCAATTGGTTGTCGTAATCGGAACGGACTTCAATGACCTCTATCGGCCATTCCTGGCCTGGAGCCTTCACCTCACCGATCAGCTTGCCTTTGCCGCGCACACTGATCACTTTTTTCTGCGCTTTTGCCCGTACGGAAGGTCTGCGTATGCGGGCGCTTCTACTCGGTTTTGCAGGGGGCTTGATCTCTGCTGCCAATTGCAGGGTCACGTCTTGATAGAAGTCTTCAAGCAGTTGGCGAAGCGTGTTGAAGTAGTCGAGTTCAAGCTCTGACTCATGGATGAGACCAATCCCTTGGATTGCATCCAGAGCCTGACCGTAATGCAGGGTCAGGCTGTCCAGTACTTCAAGTCGCTTACTGGCGTCGACATCCAGGGTATTGAGTTCGTTGTGGGTGTGAATATGCTCTCTGAGCGGGTCTATGGCATGGTCCAGGCTGTCCTCGGCAAGAATGTTCGCCGAGGGCTTGGAGCTGGCCAGCTTCAAACAGCTAAGCTGGAAGGACTTCAGAGTCAGGGGGGTATGTTCATCTCTGGAGAATGTGGACGTTATCTGCTCAGCCGCCTCCGCACCTGCGGGGCTTAAGTTTAATAACTGATTGATGTAACTGTTTCTGAGCTCAAGATACTGAATAGTCTGTTCATTAATGGCAATTTCATCTCTGATGAACTGCATGAAGCCTACTGGGTCTGCCTCACTTGCTTGCTCCATTTCCAAGCCAGGTCGTGCGAATTGCGGCCATGCTTTGAGCAGATCGGCCTGCTTGTATGCAGAGCGCGCCAAAGACTTAACCAGATTGTCGCTCAGCTTTTGTAGCAGGGAGATCACAATCCGTTCATGGAAGGGGATCTGCAATTCAATGCGCTCTTTGTTGCTTTCCAGCAGTTGCTGATAGGCACTGCGTTGTTTTTGCAGCGCGTTATCAAATTTTTCACCCAGTGAAGCCAACTGCTCAGGGGTAAAGCGCGGGTCATTTTTGGCTTTTATCATTGCCGATTGCGTGATGTCGACAGCTTTATGCAAGGGTTCTTCTTGTTTGAAAAAAGCCTGCCACTCACTCTGCAGTTCGCTAACACGGGCGGATTTTTTTTGCTGGTAGGCGGCGATACGTTTGGGTGGCATTCCACCTAACAATCGTAGGCGTAAATCCAGCGACCAGTTGCCGTTGTTGTCGGATCTCACGGCGGGGCCATGATGGTTGATATCCGATGCGCCAACGATCACCGCAGCCCCGTCAGGATCCATATCAACGGGGTACAGTTCCTGCTCAATCAAGACATGCCACTTCTGATCAAAGTAAAATTGCCCTTTGTGCATGCCGCTGGTGGCTGCTGGAGGGCGTGTTTCGGGGGCTGGAACTTTGAACTGCGCGAGCAGTTCTTTTTGACTGGTCGTCAGACGATTACGGGCATTAAAAAAACTGAAATCCAGTAACGTACTTTCGGTATTCGGGGGCTCGCCAGGAAGCGAAATGGTTCCCGGGATGACTTTTGGCGTGGGTGGTTCAGGCCACTGTTCAGCTATTCGCGGGGGGGCGAACGGTTGTATGACCAGGCCGGGAACGTGTTCGGGCAATACATGCGAACGGGGCAAGGCGTTGATCGCCTGGTGAAATAACAACATGCCTACGTTGAGCAACACATCGGCGGCTGCCAACTCCCGCACGGTTGTGTCATTACTGGCAAGGGCGGGAATGTCTTGACTGACAGCATTCATTACGCTGAGCAAACCTGCCGTCAGCATGATAGGAGGGGGCAGCACGGGTGTCACTAACAGTGTGTTCACGACAAGGCTCGCACCCTCGAGAAAAACGCTCCATCGGCGTTCACTATTGGATATTGACTCAGCGTCAGCCAGCGCCACCATCGCCCGGGCATTGTTGCCATAAAGGAATTGCATCAACTGACCGTTGTTCAGGAATTGAAGCAACTCGTTGCTCGTGCCATTGGTGACCAGCATTGCGGGCTCGGGGGCCTCCAGAGGCGCGAATTCGCTGCCCAGCCCGAAGCGGATGAAGTGGGGCTCCTTGAACCCCCCGTTTTCGTAAATGGGACGGGCAATATCGTTCAGCCAGATCAATACACTGTTTTGTAATGCCCCCGGTTGGGCAATTGCGTCCAGCAGTGCAGCGCGTGTGGAAAACTCAAGCAGCGATGGCGAATAAAAGGGCCGGTACAAAATGTGTGGGCCGTCCTCTAGATCGCTGGATTCAATAATGAACATATTGGCGACGATGTCGGGTGAGGCCCCTGTTTGGCGCAGCAGCCCCAGATGTCTGATCACCACGGTTGTGCCATTGATCTTTCGGCCCTCAGGGGTACTTTGCACGATGGCAGCCATATAGCGGGCGCCCTGTGCCGTAAAGCCATTTTCTTGCTTGAGGCTCAATTCAAGTGCTTCTAAGGGCAGTTGTGCACGTATCTGCTGTGCAAAAAGTCTTTCGCGGGCTTTTGCATCGTCTGTATCACTCAACAGCACGCTTTCAACACGTTCGAGATAAGCCTTGCCGATGTCAGCTTGCTCTATCAAGCCGCCGCGACGCGTTATGTAGTCAGGGGTCAGCCAGGCAGGCAGGTTGAAACCTTGGCGGTGGCGCAGGGTCATTTGGTCTTTGGGAATACCTTGCAGGTTCTTCACCGCCAATTCGGTCAGGGTGAGGGTGACCGGTTCAATGATGCCTGTTGCGCCGGGTAAGCCTGCCGCTTTCAAATAAGTCAGCTCAATATCATCGGCCTGAAATACACCCTCGACCGGTTGAGTGGGTGATTCTGGCTCGAATTTTTTTTGATCAAGCAGCATCTGCCGTTGCAGGACATCGGCGGCATAGGTGTGGAGGCTGGACAGGCCTGAGAGGTAGGTCTTTCCTTTATTGATTTTTTTGGTGCGTGATAACGCCAGACTGTATTGGCGGTAGAGGATTTGATTGGTTTTTGAGGCGCTGCTCAGCCATTGCGGAAGTCGAGTTTTTAGCGTTCGTAATGTTTCAGGGTTAGCTGTCGGCGCGTCTGCAAAGAACTCTGCCGTGTCAGTTATCTTCAGGTACACCGCTTCAAGTGCCCGCCAGCCTGTTTTAGCGGGCAGGACGATCAAACTCAGATCCATCAATTGCTGGTTCAGGATGGCGGCGGCACAGGCGTCAAACGCATTGCCATCCAGTTCGAAGCTTTTGAAATGAACTTCTTCAACGCTATACAGTTGGTGGAGTTGAGCACTCCAGTTTTGCTTGAGGGTCTCGATATCCGGAAAAGAGCGGCTGGTGCTGCCCGGTGTGTACTCCAGCACCTGGTCCGTATTGGCAAAAACGATGCGTGAACTCAGCTTTGAGTACGTTGAGCCAGCGTTCACCAGCGTCAATTTGAGCCAGTAGGCGCGGACAGCATTTTCACCGTACTGGCGTATTCGCTCCTCGCGTTCGGGAAAACTGAGAACCTGATAAAGCGCATCGCGGTCGTTGTCGGTTAAATCTTCTTGTTCAAAGGCCCTGATGCTCAGCGTGTCTTTAAGCACATCACTGAGCCACTGCCAGCGGTGAGCCCCGTTGTCTGAGGGTTCACCCCAGAAATCGGTCAGCGCATTCTGCAAGCCAATGGGCAAGCGCCAACTCAGCTCTTTGATCAACCCTTCGATGACGCTCATGTCTATTTCACCCTCTTCAGGGGCGAGCACGTCAGGCGCGTTATCGGTCAGGTAAAAAGCTTTGTCGTTGATCGGGCTGAAGTCCAGTTCTGCTCCGCTGCCCAAGTAGGTCATGACGCGTGTCATTAATGACTGAAGGGCCCACCCGCCATGGGCAAAAGGGACCGCTAAACGGGTGATTGCGAGATTGAACTTGAGCGTGGGGTACTGCTGCGCTATGGCGTCTGTCAGCATTTTGCGAGCGACAGCTTCCAGGGATGGGGGCGTTGAAAAAAGGGCCCTTACGGCGTTTTGCGCGGGGACCAGCGGTGTTGCGTTAGAGGGAGTTGAAGTCACTGTAGACATGGGCGTTCCTGTATTGAGAGCCAAGAGGTCACACGACCGATGCCGTATTAACCTCTTGAACTCACCAGGAGCGGTGGTATCTGGATATAGCGGTTAGCGTTAAAACCAGTGAAGGGCGTGGGTCAATTCGCCGGAGAGAGGAAATTGGCCTGCGCCGCTTGGGCCAGGTCAGGGGGCAAGAAGTCTTTGTCAGGGTTGTAGTCCGCTTTCAAATAGCGCGACAACGCATCCAGATCGCCTGGGTTCAACGTGCCTGCCACTTGCTTGAGGCGCAGGTTGTCGAGGATGTAGTCGTAGCGAGTGTTGTTGTAGTCGCGCACCGAGTTGTACAGCTGGCGCTGGGCGTCCAGCACGTCAACGATGTTGCGCGTGCCCACCTGATAGCCGATTTCTGTGGCTTCCAACGCACTTTGGTTGGAGATGATCGACTGCTTGCGCGCTTGTACCTGCTCGACGTCGGTGTTCACCGCGCGGTGCAGATTGCGGGTGTTTTCGACCACCTGGCGGCGCAAGCCTTCGCGCTGTTGCTCGGTTTGATCGAGCCGCGAGTACGACTCACGGACCTGGGAGCTGGTCAGCCCGCCGCTGTAGATCGGAATGTTCAACTGAATGCCAATGCTGCGTTGCGAGACGTCGCCGCTGTAGCGCTGCTGCAAGGCATTGGGGTTGCTCAGGCCAAAACCGTCGTTGTCGCCGGTTTTGTACTGCGCCACGGCATCGAGGGTCGGCGCGTGGCCGGCCTTGCGTTGCTTGAGGGTTTCTTGCGCGGCATCCACGGCGAAATTGCTGGCCAGCAAATTCAAGTTTTGCTGGGCTGCGGTTTCAACCCAGATTTTCGCGTTGTTGGGTGAAGGCGGCAGGATCGGCAGCGTGTGGCGCATGCCTTCAATCGAGTTGTACTGGCGGTTGGTCAGGGTGATCAGCGCCTCAAAGGCGTCATCGACCTGGCGCTGGGCCACAATCCGGTTGGCGCGCGAGGTGTCGTAGCTGGCCTGGGATTGCAGCACATCGGTCTTGTCTGACAGACCCACGTCAAAGCGCTCACGGGACTGGTCGAGCTGGCGCTTGAACGCGGCTTCTTCAGCCTTGGTTGCGGCCAGCGTGTCTTGGGCGCGCAGTACCGAGAAGTAGGACTCGGCGGTTTGCAAAATCAGGTTTTGCTCGGTGGCCGACAGTTGCAGCGCGGCCTGTTCGTTGACCGACTCGGCGGCTTTGAGCTGGAACCAGCGGTCAATGCGGAAGATCGGTTGGGCCAGGGTCGCCTGATACACCACGGCACTGCGGGTGGTGGTCAGCGAAGGCTGGTCGATGGAGGTGCGCACACTGCTCGACTCGGCACCGCCCGACAGATTAGGCAGCAAACCGGCGCGGGCCTGCGGCACGACTTCTTTTTGTGCTGCGTAGTTGGCGCGTGCCGCCGCCAGGTCGGCGTTGTTATCAACGGCTTCGTGATACACGCTGACCAGGCCATTTTGGCTGGCCAACGGGGCCGTTGTCTCCAGCGCCATAGCGCTGGTTGCCCAAGACACGGCGACAGCCAGTGAGAGTTTGCGCAACATGAGCGATCCCTAGTTCAAGAATGCGGAAAATGAACCCCCGAGTCCGACTCGTGGTTTCAAGACGTAGCGAGTGTAGTAGTCGTGACACCTTGCAACAATGCTCTTAGTACGTCTTTACGTAACGTTAAAAAATCAGGGGTTGGCGTTCAGGGTCACTCTTGTCTAGACTGGCCGGGTTCTTGTCGGGGTGCCTTGCTATGAGGCTGAGATCGAATAATTTCGGATCCCGTTGAACCTGATCAGGTTAACGCCTGCGTAGGGAACAAGATTTCTCGTCACCCGGCGAGTCCTCTTGAGTGCCGTCCGGGATCGATTGTTCAAAAAATGAGCAATCATTTGAGGTCGTCACTCAGCACCCAGTCCTTGGGGGCACCCGTACATTTTTCAGGTTCTCCCTCCGACAATCCGCCTGGATGCAGTCTGGAGAGCCGTGATGAGTACAAAACCAAAAAACGCGATCAATCTCAGTGACTCGGCAAAAGTCGATGAGCAGTCGGTCAAGCCGTTTACCCGCTCGCAAAAAGTCTACGTACAGGGCTCGCGCCCCGACATTCTGGTGCCGATGCGTGAAGTCAGCCTGGATGTGACCCCCACTGATTTTGGTGGCGAAATCAACGCCCCGGTATTGATCTACGACACCTCTGGCCCGTATACCGACCCGTCTGTGCAGATTGACGTGCGCAAAGGGCTGGGCGACGTGCGTTCAGCGTGGATCAATGACCGGGCGGACACCGAACGTCTGCCGGGGCTGAGCTCGAACTTCGGGCAAATGCGCCTCGACGACGTTGAACTGACCAAACTGCGTTTTGCCCACGTCAAAAATCCGCGTCGGGCCAAGGCCGGTGTCAATGTCAGCCAAATGCACTATGCGCGTCAGGGCATCATTACCGCCGAGATGGAATACGTCGCCATCCGCGAAAACATGAAGTTGCAAGAGGCGCGGGCGGCGGGCTTGCTCGACCAGCAACACGCCGGTCACAGCTTCGGCGCCAACATCCCCAAGGAAATTACCCCCGAATTTGTCCGCGATGAAATCGCCCGCGGTCGCGCCATCATCCCCGCCAACATCAACCACGTTGAGCTGGAACCGATGATCATCGGTCGCAATTTTTTGGTGAAGATCAACGGCAACATCGGCAACAGCGCGCTGGGGTCCTCCATTGAAGAAGAAGTGGCCAAGCTGACGTGGGGCATTCGCTGGGGCTCGGACACGGTCATGGACTTGTCCACCGGCAAGCACATTCACGAAACCCGCGAGTGGATCATCCGCAACTCCCCCGTACCGATCGGCACCGTGCCGATTTATCAGGCGCTGGAGAAGGTCAACGGTGTGGCGGAAGACCTGACCTGGGAGCTGTTTCGCGACACCTTGATCGAACAGGCTGAGCAGGGCGTCGACTACTTCACCATCCACGCCGGTGTGTTGCTGCGTTACGTGCCGCTGACCGCCAAGCGGGTGACCGGCATCGTGTCCCGGGGTGGCTCGATCATGGCCAAGTGGTGCCTGGCGCACCACAAAGAGAACTTCCTCTACACCCACTTCGAAGACATCTGCGAAATCATGAAAGCCTACGACGTCAGCTTCTCGCTGGGCGACGGCTTGCGTCCGGGTTCGATTGCCGACGCCAACGATGCTGCGCAGTTCGGCGAGCTGGAAACCCTGGGCGAGTTGACCAAGATCGCCTGGAAGCACGACGTGCAGTGCATGATCGAAGGCCCGGGCCATGTGCCGATGCAGTTGATCAAAGAGAACATGGACAAGCAGCTGGAGTGCTGCGACGAAGCGCCGTTCTACACCCTTGGCCCGCTGACCACGGACATTGCGCCGGGTTACGACCACATCACCTCGGGCATTGGTGCGGCGATGATCGGCTGGTTTGGTTGCGCCATGCTTTGTTATGTCACGCCTAAAGAACACTTGGGCTTGCCGAACAAGGATGACGTGAAGACCGGGATCATCACCTACAAGATTGCGGCCCATGCTGCGGACTTGGCCAAAGGCCATCCGGGTGCGCAAATTCGCGACAACGCGTTGAGCAAGGCGCGGTTTGAATTCCGTTGGGAAGACCAGTTCAACCTTGGCCTGGACCCGGACACTGCGCGCTCCTACCACGACGAAACCCTGCCTAAGGACTCGGCCAAAGTCGCGCATTTCTGCTCCATGTGCGGGCCGAAATTCTGCTCGATGAAAATCACCCAGGAAGTGCGCATCTACGCCGCCAACCAACGTATCGACGCCATTGACGTCGATGTTGCCAAAGGCCTTGCCGAACAGGCCGAGCGCTTCAAGCAGGAAGGCAGCCAACTGTACAAAAAAGTGTGATGTAAACCGCGACCTGTTTTGGCTGTGGTTTTTCCTCGGTATTGCCTGATGGTGTTGCAGACCGGTGCGTTGCAGTGGGTGAGGGGCCGTTACTGCTAAAAGCCCCTCACCCTCACCCTCTCCCGGAGGGTGAGGGTGATGTTTATTTGCCCTGAACAGGGAACCACTCTGGCTTAAGAATCCCGTTCAAACGCGAATAAGGGATCTTCAGCTCAACATGGCCTTCGGAGTACGGCGCAATGCTGTACACATCGTATTTCAACACCACGTTGTCTTTGAGCAGGGCTACGTGCGGGGTTTGCTGGAACGGCCAGGTCTTCACGAATTCCGGGTCATTGCCAAAGCGGGTGCTGATTAACCAGTTGTTGTGCGCCACTTTGCCTGCGGCCCAAAAGGCCTTTTCCTGGCCCGGCACCAACATGTCCTGCAGGGTCACTTCTTTTTGGTCTTTGCGCGAATAGTTGATAAACCCGCGCCCCGGCATGCCATGCGCGCCGCCGGTGTCCAGGTAGCTCGACAATTCGACAATCACCAGACCGTCATGCTGCTCACGTACCTTGGCCTGCAAGTAGCTGCTGTAGCGGCTTTGCGCGGTGCGTAAAAACTGTTCACGGTAAGCATTGAGCGACGGCGCCAATTTATCTTCCGGCGAGTTGACGGTCATTTTCAGCAGGCGAGCTTCAATCAGCGCGTCCAGCTTTGGTTCGTCCGCAAAATGCACCGTATCAATGTTAACCAGCGGGCAGTCCTGGCCTTTGCAGCCGGCCTTGAGCTGCTCCGATGCATCGGGCGTAACGGCCAGCGGCTTTGGCGCAGACGCTTGAAACACGCTTTGGCAGGCGCCCAGGGTCAGGGCGATGCAGGTCATGGAGGCAATCTTTAAAAGTGACATGGTCGTCCTTCATCAACGAAACAAAAGCAAAAATTATGGTGGTTCGACTGCCCACAAAGGCATCAGTTCGCCACTAAGCTCAATAGTGTCAATTAGAGTTGGTTTGCAGGTGATCCGTCTATCCCCGTGTCAGAAAAGGGGCTGCATCGCAGCGCGCAGGCGCGTTAGGATGCGCGATGCCGTGGGCCACCCCGGCGAGCATTTGCCAGCAAGAGGTTTTACATGACGGATATCACCCGAGCCACGCCCAGCACAGTCGAGATCGTAAAGCGCGAACAGTGTTTTAAAGGTTTTTATCAACTGGATCGCGTGCGCCTGCGCCACGAACTGTTTGCCGGTGGCATGAGCTGTGAAATCAGTCGCGAAGTGTTTGTGCGCCATGATGCCGTGTGTGTGCTGCCCTACGACCCGCAAAGTGATGAAGTGGTGCTGATCGAGCAGTTCCGGGTCGGCGCGATGGGCAAGACCGATACCCCGTGGCTGATCGAACTGGTGGCCGGGCTGATCGACAAGGAAGGTGAGGTTGACCCGCAAGAGGTGGCCCACCGCGAAGGCGAAGAAGAAGCCGGCGTGACCTTCTCCTCGTTATGGCCCATTACCCGCTACTTCCCGTCACCGGGCGGCAGTACTGAGTTTGTGCATCTATTTTTGGGGCGTTGCAGCACTGAAGGCGTGGGTGGCTTGCATGGGCTTGAAGAAGAAGCAGAAGATATCCGCGTAACAGTTTGGGCGTACGAAGATGCGCTACAAGCTGTACGAGATGGACGGATTTCCAATGCGGCGAGCATTATTGCCTTGCAATGGCTGGCGCTTAATCGCGCGGAGGTGAGGGGGCTATGGTCGTAAATGGGGGGCGTGACCGTTATCGGGTCGACTTGATTGGCTTGCAGGCTGCCTGCGAAGCCAACTATGCGCGCCTGATGCGTTTGCTACCCGACATGCGCGAGCAGCCGGACGCGCGGCGGATCGCCGTGACCCAGGGTGATCAAATGCTCGGGGTGCTGACCCTCGAAGTGATGCTCGAATGCCCGTATACCAGCACGTTGCGCGTGCGCCAGGAACATAGCTTGCCGTGGCTGCCGGTGCCAGAGTTGCAGGTGCAGGTGTACCACGACGCTCGCATGGCCGAAGTGATTGGTGCCGAACACGCGCGCCGCTTTCGCAGCATCTATCCTTACCCCAACGACGCCATGCACCAGCCGGATGAAAAAGCCCAGCTCAATGTGTTTTTGGGTGAGTGGTTGAGCCATTGTCTGGCGTGCGGTCACGAATACGCACAAGTGCGCTAGGCCGTAGGCGCTGGCTGCGATCTTTTGATTCATGGGTTCGCGGTGCGAGCTGGTGTTCAGGCTGCAAGACGCAGTGGCATAATCGCGCCATTCATCGACGCCTCCCGGGAGAGCTGCCTTGCCGAGTGTATCCACGCTGACCACCGACGACCCGGTGCTGCTGGTGCAGCTGTCCGACAGCCATTTGTTTGCTGATGCAGATGGCTCGCTGTTAGGGCTCAAAACCGCCCAAAGCCTGCAACAGGTGATTGCGTTGGTACGCGCCGAGCAGCCGTCTATCGATGTACTGCTGGCGACCGGCGATCTGGCTCAGGATGGCAGCGTTGCGGCGTATCAGTATTTTCGGCAGGCCACCCACCCGCTCGCGGCGGTGGCACGCTGGCTGCCTGGCAATCATGACAATGTCCAGCATATGGCGGCGGCCGCAGTGCAAAGCCGTTTGATGGAGCCGCGTGTCGATATCGGCAATTGGCGTATCACGTTGTTGCACTCCAATGTCGTCAACAAGAGCCACGGCTATCTGGAAGACAACCAGCTTCAATTATTGGCGCAATCGTTGAGCGAAGCCCCGGATCGCCATCATTTGGTGTGCCTGCACCATCACCCGGTCGCGGTGGGGTGCGAATGGATCGAGCCGATCGGGCTACTCAACGCCGAGGCATTTTGGGCCGTCATTGACCGTTTTCCGCAGGTTAAAGCAGTGCTGTGGGGGCATGTTCATCAGCCCTTCGACCAGCAGCGCAACGGGCTAAGGCTGCTGGCCACGCCTTCGACCTGCTTCCAGTTCGCGCCTCACAGCGCCGATTTCAACGTCAGCACCGAGGCGCCCGGCTATCGCTGGCTGCGCCTGCAACCTGATGGCACTTTGCAGACAGGCGTGTCGCGTGTGGCGCACTTTGACTTCGAACCCGACTATGGCGCGGGTAAATATTGAGTACTGGACAAACTTACAGATGATGGGTCGAGTCATTCACCCCGAGTCAGGCTAAACTGCGCGTCTTTCTCAAGGCTGCGTCTGGCTGAATTTGTTCTCGGGAGTAACGGCATGTCGGGTTCCATCTTGTATATCCACGGTTTCAACAGCGCGCCCGAGTCGAAAAAAGCGACGCAGTTGAGGTCAGTGATGCAGCAAATGGGGCTTGATGACCGGTTGCAGGTGCCGGCCTTGCACCATCACCCGCGTCAGGCCCTGATGCAGCTCGATGCGGCAATCAGCGAGCTGGGCAGCCCGCTGCTGGTTGGCAGTTCACTCGGCGGCTACTATGCGACGTATCTGGCCGAGCGGCATGGCCTCAAGGCGTTGCTGGTCAACCCTGCCGTCAGTCCGCACCGGATGTTTGACGGCTATCTGGGGACGCAAACCAACCTGTACAGCGGCCAGACCTGGGAGCTGACCCATGACCACGTTACAGCTTTGGCTGAACTGGAAGTGTCGGCTCCGCAAGACCCGCAGCGCATTCAAGTGTGGTTGCAGACCGCCGATGAAACCCTGGACTACCGCCACGCCGAAAAGTACTACGCAGCATGTGCCTTGCGTATTCAGGCCGGTGGCGATCACAGTTATCAGGGGTTTGCCTTGCAATTGCCAGCGCTGCTGAGTTTTGCCGGGATTGCTGCGCAACAGTTTCAAACCATCGACTTTGCGGCCCTTTAAGGCGCCCGTCGAATGACCCTTATTTTTCATTTACGACTAACGACGAGACCCTATGGCCACTCCCAGCGCTAGCTCTTATAACGCCGACGCCATCGAAGTCCTCTCGGGCCTCGACCCGGTGCGCAAACGCCCCGGCATGTACACCGACACCAGTCGTCCGAACCACTTGGCGCAAGAAGTCATCGACAACAGTGTCGACGAAGCCCTGGCAGGGCACGCCAAGTCGGTCAACGTCATCCTGCACGCCGACCACTCGCTGGAAGTCAGCGACGACGGGCGCGGCATGCCGGTCGACATCCACCCCGAAGAGGGTGTGTCAGGTGTCGAGCTGATCCTCACCAAGCTGCACGCGGGCGGCAAGTTTTCGAACAAGAACTACCAGTTCTCGGGCGGTCTGCACGGGGTTGGTATTTCAGTGGTAAACGCCTTGTCGACCCAGGTTCGGGTCAAGGTCAAACGCGACGGTAACGAGTACCAGATGACCTTCGCCGATGGCTACAAAGCCACCGACCTGGAAATTGTCGGCACCGTGGGCAAACGCAACACCGGCACCAGCGTGTACTTTGCGCCGGACCCCAAATACTTCGACTCACCCAAGTTTTCGGTCAGCCGCCTCAAGCACGTACTCAAAGCCAAGGCCGTATTGTGCCCGGGGTTGCTGGTCACCTTTGAAGACAAAAGCAGCGGTGAAAAGGTCGAATGGCATTACGAAGACGGCCTGCGCTCTTATCTGGTCGATGCGGTCAGCGAATTCGAGCGCCTGCCGGACGAGCCGTTTTGCGGCAGCCTGGCGGGTAATAAAGAAGCCGTCGACTGGGCGTTGCTGTGGTTGCCGGAAGGTGGCGACAGCGTTCAGGAAAGCTACGTCAACCTGATCCCGACGGCTCAGGGCGGCACCCACGTCAACGGTCTGCGCCAAGGTTTGCTCGACGCAATGCGCGAGTTCTGCGAGTTCCGCAGCCTGCTGCCGCGTGGCGTGAAGCTGGCGCCCGAAGACGTGTGGGAGCGCATTGCGTTCGTGCTGTCGATGAAAATGCAGGAGCCGCAGTTCTCCGGCCAGACCAAAGAGCGTCTGTCATCGCGTGAAGCGGCGGCGTTTGTCTCCGGCGTGGTCAAGGATGCCTTCAGCCTGTGGCTCAACGCGCACCCTGAGCTGGGCATGCAGTTGGCCGAACTGGCAATCAACAACGCGGGCCGCCGCCTCAAGGCCAGCAAAAAGGTCGAGCGCAAGCGCATCACCCAAGGGCCGGCGTTGCCGGGCAAGCTGGCAGACTGCGCCGGGCAAGACCCGATGCGCTCCGAGCTGTTTTTGGTCGAAGGCGATTCCGCTGGTGGCTCGGCCAAGCAAGCGCGGGACAAAGAGTTTCAAGCGATCCTGCCACTGCGCGGCAAAATTCTTAACACTTGGGAAGTCGACGGCAGCGAAGTGCTGGCCAGTCAGGAAGTGCACAACATCGCGGTCGCGATTGGTGTCGATCCGGGCGCGGCCGATATCAGCCAGCTGCGCTACGGCAAAATCTGCATCCTCGCCGACGCCGACTCTGACGGTTTGCACATCGCAACCTTGCTCTGCGCGTTGTTCGTGCAGCACTTCCGGCCCTTGGTCGACGCCGGTCACGTGTACGTGGCCATGCCGCCGCTGTACCGCATCGACTTGGGCAAAGAGATTTTCTACGCGCTGGACGAAGCGGAACGCGATGGCATTCTTGACCGTCTGGTGGCCGAGAAGAAGCGTGGCAAACCGCAGGTCACACGATTCAAAGGTCTGGGTGAAATGAACCCGCCGCAACTGCGCGAAACCACGATGGACCCGAATACGCGTCGCCTGGTGCAGCTCACGCTGGAAGATTTCGCCGCTACGTCTGAAATGATGGACATGCTGCTGGCGAAAAAACGCGCCGGTGACCGCAAGTCCTGGCTCGAATCCAAAGGCAACCTGGCGCAGGTGCTGACCTGATGCGCAGAGCCTTGCTGGCGCTGCTTTTGCTGGGAGCAACACCGGTGCTGGCCCAGACATGGCCAGAACTGGTGTTGCAGTCCGAGCATCCGGTTGAAGGCATGCGCGGCGCTAACCTGTCGGGTTTGGCGATGTGTCAGGGCGAAATGTGGGCGGTGTCTGACCGCGATGACGATCAGATTTACCGTTTGGATACCCGTTATCCCGAGTGGCTGGCCGATGAGGTCAGCATCAACGTGCCCACGCCGCCTGAAAGCGGTCTGCCGTGGGGCGTGCGCATGATGGGTAAAGCCATCGCCCCGCTGCGCGGTGGCGATCTGGATTTCGAAGGCATCACCTGCGACGCTGCGGGCAACCGCTACGTGGTCAGCGAGTCGTATGCCGCGGTGTTGAGGGTTGCGCCACAGGGCAATGCCTCGTGGCTGAAAATCGATTCGGGCCTGGTTCGACAGGCGCGCGCCAGCGGCATGTTGCTGCATTTCAACGCCTTGTTTGAAGGCATTGCGGTGAACCCGCAGGGCAATCAGATCTGGCTCGCGGCAGAGCGCGAACGCCGCGGTTTGCTGACGGTGCGTAAAAAACAGAGCGTGTGGGATTGTGAAGACGGCTGCGTGATCATGAGCGAAGCCGGGCCTGAACAACCGCCCGTTCAACTCAAGGCCAAACCGCAGTCCAAAGACTTCGCCGACCTGGCCTTGTTCGACGGCAAGCTGTTTACCCTTGAGCGCATGGCTTATCGCATTTGCCGTCGTACGCCGAGTACCGGCGAGGTTGAGCGCTGCTGGTCGTTCGCCCAGGACGCATTGACCGATGCCCGCCGTTACACCTCGGCCTACGGCAATGCCGAAGCGCTGAGCATTGACGACAAAGGCGCCTGGGTGGGTGTCGACAACGGCAACCATGTGCGTGCCGATGGTGAAAAGCGCCCGGTCGTGTGGCGTTTCGCTGCCCCGCAAGGTGGCTGGAGTGCAAAGCCATGAGCCAGCAACCACCGGGCAAGGGTGCCGGTCGTGTGTTTATGATCGTGGCCTGGTGCGCCGGTTTGTACTTGGCCACGCAGTTTTTTGGGCGTTGGGAACAACGTCAGCAAAACCCCAACACTGAAGTGACCTCGCAGCAGGGCGAGGGCTACATCGAGGTCAAGTTGCAGGCCAACGTGCAGGGTCACTTCGTCGCCAGCGGCCGCCTGAACAATGTGCCGGTGGAATTTTTACTGGATACCGGGGCCACCGATGTGGCGGTTCCGCTGGATTTAGCCCGGCAATTGGCCTTGCCCAAAGGCGTGGCCGTGACCCTCAACACCGCCAATGGGCGGGCGCAGGGCTATCGCACGCAAATCGACCGTCTGCAACTGGGCGCCATCGTGTTACGCAACGTACGCGCAGTGGCGGCTCCGGGGCTGGAAGGCGAACAAGTACTGCTGGGCATGAGCGCATTAAACAAACTTGAATTTACCCAGCGCGGCGGCACCATGCTGCTGCGCCAGACAACGAACTGAATGAGGTCCGCATGAGCGACTCCCTTGATCTCAGCCTGGACGGCGTAGAACGCCGGTCACTGGCCGACTTCACAGAACAGGCCTACCTCAACTACTCCATGTACGTGATCATGGACCGGGCCTTGCCGCACATCGGTGACGGCCTCAAGCCCGTACAGCGGCGTATCGTGTACGCCATGAGCGAGTTGGGGCTGGACGCCGATTCCAAGCACAAGAAATCGGCGCGTACCGTCGGTGACGTGCTCGGCAAGTTTCACCCGCACGGTGACTCGGCCTGTTACGAAGCGATGGTGCTGATGGCTCAGCCGTTCAGCTACCGCTACACGCTGGTCGACGGCCAGGGTAACTGGGGTGCACCGGACGATCCCAAGTCTTTCGCGGCCATGCGTTACACCGAAGCACGTTTGTCGCGCTACTCCGAAGTGCTGCTCAGCGAGCTGGGCCAGGGCACGGCCGACTGGGTGCCGAACTTCGACGGCACAATGGACGAGCCTGCGGTGTTGCCGGCGCGTTTGCCGAACATTTTGCTCAATGGCACCACTGGCATTGCCGTGGGCATGGCCACCGACGTGCCGCCGCATAACCTGCGCGAAGTGGCCACTGCTTGCGTGCGTTTGCTCGACGAACCCAAGGCCACGGTTGAGCAGCTGTGCGAACACATTCAAGGCCCGGATTACCCGACCGAAGCTGAAATCATCACCCCGCGCGCCGATCTGTTGAAGATCTACCAGACCGGCCGTGGCTCGGTGCGCATGCGGGCGGTGTATCACGTTGAAGACGGCGATATCGTTGTCACCGCGTTGCCGCACCAAGTGTCGGGCGCCAAGGTGCTGGAGCAAATCGCGGCACTGATGCAGGCCAAGCCGACCAAGCTGGCCATGGTCACCGACCTGCGTGACGAGTCAGACCACGAAAACCCGTGCCGTATCGTGATCATCCCGCGCAACAACAAAGTCGATCTCGACGAACTGATGCAGCACTTGTTCGCCGTGACCGAGCTGGAGTCCACGTTCCGGGTCAACATCAATATCATCGGCCTGGACGGTAAGCCGCAGCTCAAAAACCTGCGTGCCTTGCTGGTGGAATGGCTGGAGTTTCGCATCAACACCGTGCGCCGCCGCTTGCAGTTCCGCCTGGACAAAGTCGAGCGCCGCCTGCACCTGTTGGACGGCTTGCTCACCGCGTACCTGAACCTCGACGAAGTGATTCATATCATTCGCACCGAGGAGCACCCCAAGGCCGAGCTGATTGCCCGTTTTGGCCTGACCGAAACCCAGGCCGACTACATTCTCGACACGCGCTTGCGCCAATTGGCCCGTCTCGAAGAGATGAAACTGCGCGACGAGCAGGACGCGCTGCGTAAAGAACAAGCCAAGCTGCAAGCCTTGCTCGGCAGCGAAGCCAAGCTGAAAAAGCTGGTGCGCACTGAGTTGATCGAAGACGCCAAAACCTACGGTGATGACCGTCGTTCGCCTATCGTGGCCCGTGCAGAAGCCAAAGCACTGTCGGAAAACGAGCTGGTGCCGACTGAGCCGGTCACGGTTGTGTTGTCTGAAAAAGGCTGGGTACGTTGCGGTAAAGGTCATGACCTCGACGCGACGGGCTTGTCCTATAAAGCAGGCGATGGCTACAAAACAGCGGCGGCGGGGCGCTCTAATCAATTTGCCGTGTTCATCGATTCCACCGGGCGCAGCTATTCGGTGGCGGCCCACACCTTACCGTCGGCCCGTGGTCAGGGTGAGCCGTTGACCGGCCGCCTGACACCGCCACCGGGTGCCAATTTTGAATGCGTGTTGCTGCCTGAGGACGATTCGCTGTTCGTGATCGCCTCCGACGCCGGTTATGGCTTTGTGGTCAAAGGTGAAGACCTGCAAGCCAAAAACAAAGCGGGCAAAGCGCTGTTGAGCTTGCCTAAAGGCGCCAAGGTGATGCAGCCGCGCCCCGTCACGGATCGCGAGCACAACTGGCTGGCCGCCGTGACCACCGAAGGGCGTTTGCTGATTTTCAAAGTCAGCGATTTGCCGCAGTTGGGCAAGGGCAAGGGTAACAAGATCATTGGCATTCCCGGAGATCGGGTGGCCAGTCGCGAAGAGTATGTGACTGATATTGCCGTGCTGCCAGATAACGCCACGCTGGTGTTACAGGCGGGCAAGCGCAACCTGTCGCTCAAGCCGGATGATCTGGAACATTACCGTGGTGAGCGCGGGCGACGGGGTAATAAACTGCCGCGTGGCTTCCAGCGCGTGGACGCGATGTTGGTAGAAACGCCAAATTAAGCCGATTTAGAGCGTCCGATCTGCGTTTTTTCGCGTAGATCGGCGCTACGAGGCTGGAGTCGAACCGGATATTCGCGGATGATATGGCGCACTTCTGGCATCGCTCATGGCGACGAGCCCAACGAATTTTTCGAGAATCACACTGTGGCGTGCCTGATGGTTGCCACCTGGATGGAATGATGAACGTTCTGCGCCTTCCTTTAATTGCGTTGCTGACGGGCGTGCTCGGCTTGGCGGGGTGCACCACGCACCAGCCTGCGGCCTTGTACCAACTGGACAGCGGCACACCCGGCCAGCCTGCGCAAACCGCTGGCATGGCGGTGGTACTTGGCCCGGTGACCGTGGCTGACTACCTGCAACGTGAAACCTTGTTACAACGTCAAAGCGACGGCAGCCTGAGTGCGGCCACTGACGGTCGGTGGGCAGGTAGCTTGTCGGCTGACATCGACCAACTGCTGCTTCGTCAGTTGGCCTGGCGCCTGGACAGCCAGCGCGTTGTGTTGTCGCCAGCCCCGGCGAGCTTCAGTCCTGACGTGCAAGTCTTGCTGTCGATCACGCGGTTGGACTCGGGCAAAAATCAGCCTGCGATCCTGGATGCCCAATGGCGATTGATTGACCGTCGCGGTCAGGTGCGTGACAACCGCATGGTGCATCTGGAGAAGTCGCACGATGGCTCTACGGCCTCGCAGGTCAAGGCGCAAGGCGAGTTGTTGCAACAGATGAGTCAGCAATTGGCAGTGGCGCTTAAGCCGTTGGCCAATCAACCGCCTTTGGTGGATGCGCGCAAGCCGGAACCCAAGCCTGCTGCAAAGCAAGAATCTGAAAAGCCTCGCATTCCGATGGCTTCGCCGATTCGTACCGACATGGAAGTGTTTCGCTTCTGAGCCGGTGGCTGAAACCAAAAAATCCCGCACATGTGCGGGATTTTTTTTGGCGCCTCAAAAACCTTTCACCCGCAGGGTGAGGGTCTGCAACGGTTACCCACGTTTCTCATGCATGCGCGCCAGTTGGCGTTCGAGCATGGAGGGGTAAGGTTCCATCAAGCGCTCTACGCAACAAGCACCTTCAGGGCTGGCAATCGGGCGGATACGCGCACGTTGGCGAATAAGGGCATCGTCACTGATCTTGCGTTCCACCAGCAGCAGGTTGCGGCTGTGTTGCGACAGTGCCAAAGCATCCTGCGCCGTTTCAGTCAGCAACAGGTCGATCTGGCTCATGCCCGTCAGCCCTTCGCCCAGCACCAGGCCCAATTGCAATTGCAAGGTGATGCCGCTGTCAGCCACTTCAATTTGCAAGGCATGGCCCAAGGCGCGCAGCAACTCGCCGCAGCATATGGCGTTGGTCAGGTAGTCGTCGCCGCTCTCTTCGCTGTGGAACAGCATCAGCGTGCTGCCATCGTTCAATGTATGCAGTTCGCTTTCGTACAACGATGCCGCCTGTTCAAGGCAATCGCGATAGCGCTCAAGCAGCTCGGTCAAACGCGCGCGTGGCAGGCGGCGCAGTTGGTCTTGCGCGCCCAGTTGCACGGCCAGTACTGCGCTGGGTTGCGGCGCGGCAGGTACGAGCGGTTTAGGCTTGGCCTGCGCAACAGGGCCAGCACTGTTGTCACGCACATCGGCAAACGGGTCTTCTTCGGTGTCGTCTTCTTCAGCGTGGATCACATGACGCGCAACGGCTTTTGGCGCAGGCACAGCCGGCGTTTCGTCAAAGCTTGGGTCACGCAGGCTGCGCACTTCAAAATGAGGCTCGTGATCGTCGGCGTCTTCGTAGTCGCTGTCGTCGTACTCCGGCTCAGGTGCTGGCTCGGGTTCCGGGGCCGGTGGTGCCAGACGCGTGTGAAGCTGACGCGCCAGATCGCCGATTTCATCCTGACGGTTGATGGCCGGGGTATACGGGTCGGGTTCGCGCAGCCAGACACGCAGTTGCAGCAGCGGGGTCGAAATATGACGGCCCAGACGCAAGCTCAAGGCCAGGGCCAACGCCAGCAAGATGGCGCTGAGGATGCCCATGCTTTGCAGGCTGATGGTCATCGGCTGCTGGAACTGGTTCATGTCGAGGCTGATGCGCAGATGCCCTGCGGTCACGTCCTGGAACGTGATCTTGGTCTGATACATGCCCTCGGCTTCACCCAACAGTCCGTTTTTAGGACGCTCCCCGGCTTCCGCGAGGATGCGGTTGTCGACGCTATAAATTGCAGCGTGCGCCACCAGGGGGTTTTTGGTCAGGTTGTTGAGCAGCACGTTGAGGCTGAGGATGTCGTTGGACACCAGCAGCTCAGTCGCCGAAGTGGCGGTTTGCGTGGTCAGGCTCTGACCCAGTGCATCGGCTTGTTCGTGCATGGCTTGCTTGAATTGCAGGCCCATGACCACGGCGTAAATCACCAGGGCCAACGCGACCAGAATCACGTTATGGCTGGCAATACGCAGCGCAAGCGGAACGCGACGATCGCGCAAGGCCCGGAAGATCAGCAGGAAGAAGTTATCGGTTTTTACAGGCAATGGCCGGTTCACTGAGCGCGGCTCTTAGTCCGTTAAGTTGGTGCGCAGTATAGCGATCAGCCCTGAGGCGGCAAAGCCTTGGCGATGCCCGATGGTCACTGAAAGTGGGTAGAATGCGTTTTTTTTAGCGAATGGGGGTGTGCCTTGCGCGAAATCGTCTTGATAAACATCACGGGTGAGGACCGTGCGGGTCTCACAGCGGCCATTACCGGTGTATTGGCCAACAATGGTGTGAACATGCTCGACATCGGCCAGGCCGTCATTCATGGCGTTTTGTCGTTGGGTTATCTGGTTGAGATCGAGCAAGCCGATCAGGTGTCGGCCGTGCTGAAGGACCTGCAACCCTTGATCGCCAATGAAGGGCTGCAACTGCGTTTCGACCCCATCACCGAAGCGCATTACCAGCGCTGGGTGAACGAGCAAAGCCAGAAGCGTCACGTGGTGACGCTGATGAGTCGCCAGGTCACAGCCCAACAGCTGTTGCGCGTGACCTCGGTTATCAGTCAGCACGGGTTGAACATTGAGCAGACCGATCGTCTGTCGGGCCGCGTGCCGCTGGATGCACCCACCCATCTGAGCAAAAGCTGCATCGAGCTGCGCGTGACCGGCGAAGTGGCGGACCTTGAGGCTCTACGGGCCGAGTTCTTCGACTTGTCGCAAGCGCTTAATATCGACATCGCGCTGCAAGAAGACACCCTGTTTCGGCGTAATCGCCGCCTTGCGGTCTTTGACATGGACTCGACCCTGATCGAAGCCGAGGTCATTGATGAGCTGGCAAAAGCGGCGGGCGTAGGCGACAAAGTGGCTGCAATCACCGAGCGGGCGATGGCCGGCGAGCTGGATTTCAAAGCCAGCTTCAAAGAGCGCCTGGCGTTGCTTCAAGGGTTGGATGTGGGTGTGCTGGATGCCATCGGTGCGTCGCTGCGTTTGACCGAAGGCGCAGAAGTGCTGTTCGCCGAACTCAAGCGTCTGGGCTATAAAACCGCCATTTTGTCAGGCGGCTTCACCTACTTCGCCAAACAATTGCAGGCCAAGTTGGGCATCGACTACGTATTTGCCAACGAGCTGCAAGTGGTAGACGGCAAGGTGACCGGTGTGGCGGTTGAGCCGATTGTTGACGCGCAGCGCAAAGCAGACTTGCTGCGTGAACTGGCACAAAAGGAAGGCTTGAGCCTGGAGCAGACCATTGCGGTGGGCGATGGCGCTAATGACTTGGCCATGCTGGCCATTGCAGGGTTGGGTGTGGCGTTCCGCGCCAAACCACTGGTGAAGAAGTCGGCCAAGCACGCGATTTCAACCTTGGGCCTGGATGGCGTGTTGTACCTGTTGGGTCAGCGCGACCGTAACAGCCAGGGCTAAACAGAACGTGTCGTTGCGCAGGCGGCGATAAGGGCACAAGGCCCTTCGCTTTTAGCGGGGCCGCTTCGCGACCCCTCGCAGCCTGCGGCAGCGACGACCGGTTATTCGCCCAGCTTCTGGCCCATCATCACCGGCGTACCCGCCGTCAGGCCTTCGGCCCATTTCACTTGTTCTGGGCCAAACAATACGATGGCCGTCGAACCCAGTTTGAAGCGACCCAGTTCGGCCCCTTTTTCCAAGTGGATGGGTGCGCGTGCTGCTTCGTCATAACGCAAGGTTTTCAGCTCGCGCTTAGGCGGCGTCACCAGACCGGCGAATACGGTTTCAATCGATGCCACGATCATGGCGCCCACCAATACCACGGCCATCGGGCCGCGCTCGGTATCAAAAATGCACACGGCACGTTCGTTACGGGCAAACAGTTCCGGCACGTTTTCGGCGGTGGTCTGGTTGACCGAAAACAGACGGCCCGGCACGTAGATCATTTCGCGCAACGTACCGGCCAGCGGCATGTGCACGCGGTGGTAGTCCTTGGGCGACAGGTAAATGGTGGCAAATTCGCCGCCCATAAATTGCGCCGCAACAGCCGGGTCGCCACCCACCAGTTCCAGCACGCTGTAGCTGTGGCCTTTGGCCTGAAACACGCGTCCGTGCTCAATCGGGCCCAACTGGCTGACGGCGCCATCGGCGGGGCTTAAAACGGAGCCGGGGGTTTGATCCAGCGGGCGGGCGCCGTCTTTCAATGCGCGGGTGAAGAAGGCATTGAAGTGCTCATATGCGGTGACGTCTTCAACCAGCGCCTGGGACATGTCCACTTGATAGCGCTTGGCAAACCAGGTGGTGAAGGCATTTTTGAACCAGCGCACACGGCACTCCGCGACGCAGCCTGCCAGGCGTGAGAGTAAGTGATGCGGCAACAGGTACTGACTCAAGAGAAACAAACGCTTTTTCATTACAGGTCCTTAATGATTGACGGGCAGCTCGACGGGGGTGTCGGGGTGGTTGCCCCATTCGCCCCAGGAGCCGGCATAGCCTTTGACGCGCGGGTAACCGAGCGCCTTGGCCACCAGATACGTAAAGCCAGAACGGTGGTGAGTCTGGCAGTGGGTAATCACTTCTTTGTCTTTGCTGATGCCCAGATCTTCGAGGATCTGCGCCATGTCCGTGCGAATTCGCAGGCTGCGGCGTGTATCCATGCCGGCGGTCCATTCAAAATTGATCGCGCCGGGAATGTGTCCGCCTTTGGCCGCCAGCACCTTTTCGCCGTTGTACTCGGCCGGGCTGCGCGCGTCCCAAATCGCCAGGTCTGCGGCGCCCAAACGGCTTTGCACGTATTCGCGCGTGGCGGTTGGCTCCTCGTGCAGCGTCAAGGTCACCGGGTGGTGCGCGATGGGGGGGACGTCGGTAGAGGTGTCGTAGCCCTCAGCAATCCATGCATGAATGCCACCGTCTACATAGTGGTAAGCCTTGTGCCCGATCACATCCAGCAGCCAGATGAACCGACCGGCCCAACCGCCGCCTTCATCGTCGTACACCACGTAGACCGCGTTCGGGGTGTGCCCCAACTCACCGAACAGCGCTTCAAGTGCAGTGTGCGACGGCAGTAAGCCTGGGGCTGGCGGTTGGCCGAGCTGGGTGCGCTTGGGGTCGACGAAGCGAGCGCCCGGGATGTGCCCGGCCGCGTAACGCGCCTCGCTGGTCAGGTCGACAATGATCACGTTGGGCGCGTTGAGCCGTGCGTGCAGATCGCATGGCTCAATCACCAGCGGCAAGCCAGAGAAGTCAGGCATGTGAGGTCTCCAGAGCGAAAAGGGGCGAATTGTAGCGCAAGCGTCAACGCCCGCGAGTGGTAAAGCTGTTTAAGGCTTTTTCGATGCACTGCGCGGTTTTGCCAAACGCCTGCACGCTGGTTTCTGAAAACGGCCCGCCGCCCTGGTCGGCCAGTATCAGCATCACCACGCGGCCATTGTTACTGATCGAGCGCAACAACAAGTGCTCGCCGGGAAACAGGCTGCGCAGGCTGTTGGGTAAGACCGCCGAAATCTGTGCATTGTTCTCAGGCGTCAGACGAAATTGTGCCGGTTGCGTCATCAGGCGTTGCAGTACCGCACTGTTTTTGATCGGCAGGCTTAAGTCGAAGGCCGCTTTGGGCAGGCCGGCAATCTGGTGCACAGACAAGGTGGTCGAGGTTTTATCGGCCATCAACAGCAGCACCCGCCGCATGCCGCAGGCCGTCAGCGCATCGCGGGCGCAGGTGGTCAGGTGCATTGAGTTGGTGAAGGTGCTCGGCTCGGCGAGCAATTGCCCACACTGTTTACGCCACACCACCAGTGAATCGGCGGAGGGCGGAGGCGCCGGTAACAAACCGCGGTGTACGCGGCGCATTTCCCAAGGCCACAACAGCGATTCGGCCGGGTGCCACAGGTCTGGCATCGAGTGATAGCGCGCACTGCTGGCTGCGTTTTGGTGAACCTGCTGTTGCAGTTCTTCAATCGGTATTTGCAGGTACAGGCTGGTCAGGTACTGCCAGCGCAAATTGTGCGGCGTGTCCCAGGCTTGTTGCGCCGAAAGTGCCAGGCCATTGGCCAGCAGCACGGTATTCGACGGTTGATTCAGCCAGCGGCGCAGTGCCGGGTCGGCGTCCAGTCGTTGTTGCTGGCGCAGGCGATGATGGTTGTCGCGGGCGATGTGCAGCACTTTGACCAGCGTGCGCTGTTCGTCAGTAATCACCGCATAGCCCTGCAACACCCACTCGGGCAGCCGCCACAGCTGGGCCAACGCGCGGCAAATTTCAAACAGGCGCACGCCGAACAGTTTCAGTTCGACCTTGCTTGCGCATTCGCCTTTGTGAATGACCCGCAGCTCCCACTCTTCAAGTTGCTCGGGGTGCGTCAGCGCCATCGCCCACAACGGTGAGAGAAACAGCAGGCTGCCCCAGTAGATTTCTTGCCACAGGCGCGCCAGCCGATTACCAAACAGGCCGCTGGCTTGTTGCGCGGCGTGCTGGCTGATCAGTTGAATTTGGCGGAATGGTTGAGGGATTTCTTCCCACGGCAAGGCGGGCAAGCGCTCAAGCATTTCTTGAGTGCGCGCCAGTCCCAAACGATTAATCGCCACTTCGAGGCTTTCGGCCGGCTCGCTCAAGCTGCCGTGAGTGTGGTGATTGGCGTCGCGGATCAGGCTCAGCGCGAGCGCCGGACTGTCTTGCATAAGCTCGGCAATGTCGCGTAACGAGCGGCGATTGTCGTTGATCGCCTTGCAAACGCGCTCATGACTGTCGAGCGGGATGGGCAGGCGAACGGCGTCGAGCTGCTTAACCCACGCATCGAGGGTAGAAGGGATTGGGGTCGAGCTGCTGGTTTCATTAGCCATGATGGGAGAGTGGTCATCATCCATTGTTTACACGCCCGGAGTGGGCCCAACTGGCTTTTCGCCTTTATGGCCTATAGTCTGGCGCAGTTTTGCCGATAAGGAGAAGAAGAGTTTTTTAACTCTCGAATATGACCTTGAACCCGACGCAGAAGTACCTGAATTCCTATGGCTAAAATTATCGGCATCATTGTCGTGTTCGCGAGCGTGCTCGGCGGATACGTGCTTTCCCACGGCAAGATCGGGGCGCTGATTCAGCCGTTCGAGGTCTTGATTATCGGCGGGGCGGCGTTTGGTGCCTTCCTGCAAGCCAACCCCGGCTACATGACCATGCACGTGATCAAAAAATCACTGGGCATGTTCGGCTCGCGGTTCACCCACACCTTCTACCTGGAAGTGTTGGGCCTGGTTTACGAGATTCTTAACAAGAGTCGTCGCGAAGGCATGATGGCCATCGAAGGCGACATTGAAGACGCGGCCGCCAGCCCGATCTTCGCCAAATACCCTGCTGTGCTCAAAGATGACCGGATGACGGCCTTCGTCTGCGACTACTTGCGCATCATGTCGTCGGGCAACATGGCGCCCCACGAGCTGGAAGGCTTGTTTGACATGGAGCTGTTCAGCCTCAAAGAAGAGCTGGAGCATCCTTCGCACGCCGTGACCGGCATCGCTGACGGCATGCCGGGTTTCGGTATTGTGGCGGCGGTATTGGGGATCGTGGTGACGATGGCGTCGCTGGGCGACGGTGACCAGGCCATGATCGGTGTCCACGTAGGTGCCGCCCTGGTGGGTACATTCTTCGGTATTTTGGCCGCATACGGCTTCTTCGGTCCGCTGGCCACCTCGTTGGCCCACGATGCCAAAGAAGAACTTAACGTGTACGAGTCGATTAAAGCTTCGCTGGTGGCGTCGGCCTCCGGCATGCCGCCTTCGCTGGCCGTCGAGTTTGGCCGTAAAGTGCTGTACCCCAAGCACCGTCCAAGCTTTGCCGAGCTGGAACAAGTGGTTCGCGGTCGCTGATCCATGGAAAACAATCAGCCAATCATCATCAAGCGCGTCAAGCGCTTCGCAGCGGGCCACCACGGTGGCGCCTGGAAAATCGCCTTCGCTGACTTTGCGACGGCGATGATGGCGTTCTTTCTGGTGTTGTGGCTGATGTCCACCGCGACCCCGGAACAGAAAATCGCCATTGCCGGCTACTTCAAAGACCCGATCGGGTTTTCGGAAAGTGGCACGCCGTACATCATCGATTTGGGCGGCACGCCGACGATGGCGCCGGACAACACCCTCAACCCTGAACAAAAAATGCAGCCGCAACCGGACAAGATCACGGTCGACACCGATCAAGTGGAAGGCATGGCTGAGCAGGTCGAGAAAGAACGCCTTGAACTGCTGCTTCAGGAGTTGCAGAACAAGGTCGAAGAAAACCCGCAGCTGCGCAAATTCAAAGATCAATTGTTGTTCGAAATCACCCCGGACGGCCTGCGTATCCAGATCATGGACGCTGAAAATCGCCCGATGTTTGACGTCGGCAGTGCGCGCCTCAAGCCTTACTTCGAAGATATTTTGCTGGCCATGGCCGACACGATCAAAGCGGTGCCGAACAAAGTCAGCATCAGCGGCCACACCGATGCCACGCCGTACACCAGCGATGCGGCGTTTGGTAACTGGGAGTTGTCGGCCAACCGCGCCAACGCGGCGCGTCGTGCACTGGTGGCGGGCAGTTATCCGCAAGACCAGGTGGCGCGGATTGTGGGCTATGCGTCTTCGGTGCTGTTTGACAAGGTCAACCCGCTGAACCCGGTCAACCGCCGCATCGACATCGTGGTGCTGACGAAAAAGGCGCAGCGCGCCATCGAAGGTGAACAAGGCTCTGAACTGGCCAAGCCCGAAACGCCGACCACCCCGATTGATCCGATCACACTGCCTGCGGATCAAATCCCCCCGGCGATGCACGAAGAACGGGAGAAGCTGAACCTGTTCGACGACAAAGCGCCAGAGGCGCCGAAGCCTTAACGCTGCTTGCCCTCACCCACTCCTCTGCCTTTGGGCGAGGAGTGGGTGAGGGGGCTTTCAGTAACTGGACTCAGGCAAGCTGGCAATGATCGAGCGGTAGCTGTTCATGCGCTGTTGCTGCACGCGGCCATCTGCCAGTGCCATCAACAAGGCACAGCCCGGCTCGCGGTCGTGCTTGCAGTCGCGGAAGCGGCAGCGGCCGATCAAGTCGTTGAACTCGATAAAGCCCGCCTCAACATCGGCCCGGCTCACGTGGCCCAGGCCAAACTCGCGAATACCGGGGGAGTCGATCAGATCGCCGCCACCCGGGAAGTGGAACAGTCGCGCCGTGGTCGTGGTGTGCGTGCCCTGACCGGAGACTTCGGACAGCGGCCCGACGCGCAGGTTGACCTCTGGCAGCAAGCTGTTGACCAGCGACGATTTACCGACGCCCGACTGACCCACAAACACGCTGATATGACCGTCCAGCTGGGCTTGCAACTGTTGCATGCCGTCGCCGTGATGGGCTGACACTTCCAGCACGGGATAGCCCAGCTGACGATAAACCCCCAGCAGTGCGTTCAGCGCGGGAGCGTTTTGGTCGTCGATCAGGTCGGCCTTGTTGAGCAACAGTAACGGGCGGATGCCCGCGTGCTCGGCGGCGACCAGGTAGCGGTCGATCAGGTTGGCATGCGGCTCGGGCATGGGCGCGAACACAATCACGATCATGTCGACGTTAGCGGCCACCGGCTTGAGCTGGCCGCGGCTGTCTGGGCGACACAGTTCGGTTTTGCGTGGCAGTTGGGCGACGATAACGCCGATACCCTGATTGCCCGCGCGCCAAACAACAGTGTCACCGGTGACCAGCGCTGGCAGGTTGGCGCGCAAATGGCACCGGAACATCTGACCTTTGAGCTCACCTTCTTGGGCTTCGACTTCGACCTGCACACCGAAGTGCGCGATCACCAGCCCGAGTTGCTCAGGGCCCAGATCGCCCCCTTCGAGCGCTTCGACGGCACTGGATTCGCGTTTGGCGGCGCGGGCAGCGCGCTCGCCCTGGATCTTTTCGATGCGCCAGTTTTGGCGACGGTTGAGCTGGCGTTTGGCCATGGGTGTTCCGTGTTGATAAAACGATAAGGAAGGTAAAACGCTGGCGAGTTTAGCACGAGGGCTGCACGCCTAAGCTAAACTGCGCGACTAAGCCCAGGAGCCTTCTATGCAAAACCCACAGAATTTGATTTGGATCGACCTGGAAATGACCGGTCTGGACCCAGATAACGACGTCATTATTGAAATGGCCACCATCGTCACCGACAGCAACCTCAACACCCTGGCTGAAGGTCCGGTCATTGCCATTCACCACAGCGACGCCGTACTGGCGCGCATGGACGAGTGGAACACCCGCACTCACGGCGGCAGCGGCCTGACCCAGCGTGTCAAAGACAGCACCACTAGCATGGCCGAGGCCGAGGCGCAGACCCTTGCCTTTCTGGAACAATGGGTGCCAAAAGGCAAATCCCCCATCTGCGGTAACAGCATCTGCCAGGACCGTCGCTTCCTGTACACCCACATGAAAGCCCTCGAAAGCTACTTCCACTACCGCAACCTCGACGTTTCGACGCTTAAAGAACTGGTCGCCCGCTGGGCACCTGAAGTGCGCGACAGCCTGGTGAAAAAAGGCACGCACCTGGCACTGGACGATATCCGTGAGTCGGTTGCCGAGTTGCAGCACTACCGCAAGCATTTCATCAAGTTTTGATGATGTCAGCGCACTGTCGTAGCGGCTGCCGAAGGCTGCGTTCGGCGACGCAGTCGTCGTAAAGTCAGGCATCCGGGTGTATCAGGCGCGCCCTGCACTCAGATTTTACGATGGCTTCGCAACCGGGCGTAGCCTTCGTGAGTGGCTACGGGGTCGGTGCCAACGTTCTTTGCCGCCCCCTTTTGGTGCTCGCGCCAACTGAGTAGACTGCGCGCCTTATTGCAAGGATCGCCGCCATGTTGCTGATGCTCTATTTAGTTGCCATTACTGCGGAAGCCATGACCGGGGCGCTGTCTGCCGGGCGTCGGGGCATGGACTGGTTTGGTGTGGTGCTGATTGCGTGCGTCACGGCGCTGGGCGGCGGTTCGGTGCGCGACATGCTGCTGGGGCATTACCCGCTGACGTGGGTCAAACACCCGGAGTACCTGGTGCTCACGACATTTGCAGCATTGGTGACGATCTTTATCGCCCCTTTGATGCGCCATTTGCGCTCGCTGTTTTTGGTGCTCGATGCGCTGGGCTTGGTGGCGTTCACCCTGATTGGCTGCATGACCGCGCTGGAAATGGGCCAGGGCATGCTCGTCGCCTCGGTCAGTGGCGTGATCACCGGCGTGTTCGGCGGTATCCTGCGCGATATCTTCTGTAACGACATTCCGTTGATCTTTCGCCGTGAGCTGTACGCCAGTGTCTCGTTTGCGGCCGCGTGGTGTTTTTTGCTGTGTACCTACCTGGGCATGCCCAACGATCAGGCGATTTTCGTGACGTTGTTCGGTGGCCTGCTGCTGCGCTTGCTGGCCATTCGCTTTAATTGGGAAATGCCCAAGTTTGTCTACAACGACGAGCATTAAAAGCCCCTCACCCTAGCCCTCTCCCGGAGGGAGAAGGAACTGACCGAGCACCGTCAATCAGCCCCTCACCCTCTGGGAGAGGGTTGGGGTGAGGGTAGGCGGCTTACCCGGATACTCGCTGAGCATGCTGCTCAAGCGCCCATGCCACATGTTCCTGCACCAGCTCTGAGGGGTACTCACGTCGTGCTTTTAGCGCTTCCAGCACCGGAATGCTCGACGGGGCATTGCCCAGGCCCACGGCCAGGTTACGTAACCAGCGCTCATAGCCCGCTCGACGCAACGGCGACCCTTCGGTACTGCTCAGGAACGTGTCTTCGTCCCACATAAACAGTTCGGCCAGCTCGGCGTTGTCCAGATTGTGCCGTGGTTTGAAGTCGCCTTCGCCCGTGGTGCGGGCAAAACGGTTCCACGGGCACACGATCTGGCAGTCATCGCAGCCAAACACCCGATTGCCGATCATTGAGCGCAGTTCCACCGGGATCGCACTTTTAAGCTCGATGGTCAGGTACGAAATGCAGCGACGCGCATCCAGCACATAGGGCCCCACGAAGGCATTGGTCGGGCAAATATCCAGGCACGCGGTGCAACGCCCGCAGTGCTCGGTGTCATGGGGCGGGTCTTCGGGCAGCGGCAAGTCGACAAAGAGTTCGCTCAAAAAGAAGTAACTGCCTGCTTTGCGATTGAGGACTAAGGTGTTCTTGCCGATCCAGCCTAAACCTGCCTTTTGCGCGATGGCCTTTTCCAGCACCGGAGCGCTGTCGACAAACGCCCGGAACCCAAACGGGCCGATCTCGGCCTGAATACGGTCCGCCAGTTGCTGCACGCGTTTGCGGATCAGCTTGTGATAATCGCGGCCCAGCGCATAACGCGACACGTAGGCTTTTTCGGGTTGTGCCAGGAGTTGCGCCATGTGCGTGTCGCCGGGCAGGTAGTCCATGCGCAGCGAGACCACGCGCAACGTGCCGGGTACCAGCTCTTCAGGATGCGAACGTTTGCTGCCGTGGGCGCCCATGTATTCCATTTCGCCGTGGTAGCCCGCCGCGAGCCAGCGTTCGAGATGTTGCTCGTGTTCTCCCAGGTCGAGGCCAGCAATGGCGACTTGTTGAAAGCCCAGCTCGCGGCCCCATTCCTTGATGGATTGAGCGAGAACGGGAAGGTCGACAGTATTAGCAGGCATGAGGCAAGGGAAACCGGAGCTGAGATGCGTATAATTCTGCCAGACATCGGAGCCCGACACGTATGCCGCAGACCAAACACCCGTTACCCGAACCTCATGTCCTGCGCGCAGAGACACTGGCGCGCCTGCCTGCGCGTGCGCCAGACGCTCACAAAGGCCAGTTTGGGCATGTGCTGCTGATTGGCGGCGATCGGGGTTTTGGCGGCTCGATCATGTTGAGCGCTCAAGCCGCATTACGCTGTGGCGCCGGGCTGGTGTCACTGGCCACGCGCCCAGAGCACGTGCCTGGCGCCTTGACCCGCTTGCCTGAAGTCATGACGTTGGGTGTGGCGTCTGCCAATCAACTGATGGGCGTGTTGGCCCACGCGTCGGTGTTGGTGGTTGGTCCCGGTTTGGGGCAGGCTCCGTGGGGTCGCAGTCTGTTTTCTGCGGCGGCGCAGGCAAAAATCCTACAGGTTTGGGATGCTGATGCGCTGAATCTGTTGTCCAACGCTGGCCTTGAGTTGGCTCGCGGCTCGGTAATCACCCCGCACCCCGGCGAAGCCGCCCGGTTGCTGGGCATCAGCACCGAGCAGGTGCAGGCCGATCGCCCCGCTGCGGCGCGGGCTCTGGTTAAAAAATACTCAGTTGTCTGCGTCCTTAAAGGGGCGGGCAGTTTGATTGCCGGGGTCGATGGCGAGTTGGCCATCTGCAACCACGGGCATCCGGCGATGGCCACCGCCGGGCTAGGTGATGTGTTGGCGGGCGTGCTTGGCGCGCTGCTGGCACAAGGCATGCGCGCGTTTGATGCGGCATGCCTGGCGGTGTGGCTACATGCCCGCGCCGGTGAGCAACAAGGCATTCTGGGCCGTGGGCTGGCGGCCAGTGATTTGATACCAGCCATTCGTCAGTTGTTGGAGGAACACGCACCGTGCACGAAATAACACTGCCACTGGCCGATGAAGAGGCAATGACCGCCTTTGGCGCACGTTTGGCCACCGTCACCCAAGGCCACGGCCTGATTTTTCTGGATGGCAACCTCGGGATGGGCAAAACCACCTTGTCGCGCGGCTTGATTCGCGGGCTTGGGCACACCGGGGCGGTAAAAAGTCCGACCTTCACGTTGGTCGAACCGTACGAGATTGGCGATATACGCGCGTTCCATTTCGACCTGTACCGCTTGGTCGATCCCGAAGAACTGGAGTACATGGGTATTCGTGACTACTTTGATGAAGACGCCCTGTGTCTGATCGAGTGGCCCGAAAAGGGTGCAGGCTTTTTGCCAAAGCCCGACCTGACCATTACCATTACCCCGCATAACACCGGGCGTTTGCTGAAGCTGACGCCCCAAGGTTCTCGTGGCGAGTCTTGGTGTGCCGCTTTGGCACCGGAAAACAAATAATGATGGGGTTTGGTATGCGCTTTCGCGCGTTAGTCAGTGTGGTGGGTGTGTTGCTCAGTGTCATGGCCGTCAATGCCGTGGCCGCGACCCAGGTAAAAAGCGTGCGTTTGTGGCGTGCTCCGGACAACACCCGTTTGGTGTTTGACCTCACAGGTCCCGTGCAGCACAGCGTATTCACCCTGACGTCGCCAGATCGCCTGGTGATTGATATCAACGGTGCAACCCTGGCAGGCGCGTTGAACGTGCCGATGGCCAACACGCCGATCACCAGCTTGCGTTCTGCGCAACGCACGCCCACCGATTTGCGCGTGGTTATCGACCTGAAAAAACCGGTGACCCCGAAGAGCTTTGTGCTGGCGCCGAACGCGCAGTACGGCAATCGCCTTGTGGTCGACCTGTATGACCAGGGCGTTGATCTGGCGCCAAGCCTGCCCGCGACCAACGTGGCAAAAGTCCCGGTGGTGCCGGTCACCCCGGCGCAGCCTGATGTGAAACTGCCGCCGATCCCGAGTGGCAAGCGCAGCGTGGTCGTGGTAATTGACGCCGGCCACGGTGGTGAAGACCCCGGTGCATCCGGCTCTGCGGGCCAGCGTGAAAAAGACGTGGTGCTGGCGATTGCCAAAGAGCTGCAACGCCAAATCAACGGCATGAAAGGCTTTAAAGCTGAGCTGACCCGTACAGGCGACTACTTTATTCCGTTGCGCGGTCGTACCGAAATCGCCCGTAAAAAGGGCGCCGACCTGTTTGTGTCGATCCACGCTGACGCGGCACCGTCCAAGGCGGCTTTTGGTGCCTCGGTGTTTGCGTTGTCTGAACGCGGCGCAACCTCTGAAACAGCGCGTTGGCTGGCGGACAGTGAAAACCGTTCTGACTTGATCGGCGGTGCCGGCAACGTCAGCCTCGATGACAAGGACCGCATGCTGGCGGGTGTGCTGCTCGACCTGTCGATGACCGCGTCGCTGACCTCAAGCCTGAACGTGGGCCAAAAAGTGCTGACCAACATCGGCCGCGTCACCCCGCTGCATAAGCAGCGCGTAGAGCAAGCCGGGTTTATGGTGCTGAAATCGCCGGACATCCCGTCGATTCTGGTCGAAACCGGGTTTATCTCTAACGCCAACGAAGCGTCGAAACTGGCTTCCTCCAACCACCAGCAGGCGCTGGCGCGTTCGATCAGCAGCGGCGTGCGTCAGTTCTTCCAGCAGAATCCGCCACCGGGCACTTACATCGCCTGGTTGCGCGACACCGGCAAAATTGCCCAGGGCGCGCGCGAACACCGCGTGCTACCCGGTGAAACGCTGGCCATGATTGCCGTGCGTTATCAAGTGGGCGTGGCGACGTTGCGCTCCAGCAACAGCCTGAAAAGCGATGAGTTGAAAATCGGCCAGACCCTCAACATTCCGGCCAGTGAGTTGGTGTCCAAGCAATGAGTGACGGTGAGTTGAACGCCAATACGCGCATTGAACTGCTCAGCCCGCGCCTGGCTAACCAGATTGCAGCAGGCGAAGTGGTTGAGCGTCCGGCCTCGGTGATTAAAGAGTTGCTGGAAAACAGCCTCGACTCGGGCGCCAAGCGTATTGATGTGGACGTGGAGCAGGCGGGCATCAAATTGTTGCGCGTGCGCGACGATGGTAGCGGTATCTCAAGTGACGACTTGCCGCTCGCGCTGGCGCGTCACGCCACCAGCAAGATCCGTGATCTTGAAGACCTTGAGCGGGTGATGAGCCTCGGTTTTCGCGGAGAAGCGCTGGCCTCCATCAGTTCGGTGGCACGCCTGACCCTGACCTCGCGCACCCGTGGCGCCGATCAGGCCTGGCAGGTCGAAACTGAGGGTCGCGACATGGCGCCCAGGGTTCAGCCTGCCGCACACCCGGTCGGGACCTCGGTGGAAGTGCGCGACCTGTTTTTCAACACCCCGGCGCGGCGCAAGTTTCTCAAAACCGAAAAAACTGAATTCGATCACCTGCAAGAAGTGATCAAGCGTTTGGCGCTGGCGCGTTTCGACGTGGCGTTCAACCTGCGCCACAACGGCAAAACCATCCTCAACCTGCATGAAGCGCGTGACGACACCGCTCGCGCCCGGCGCGTGGCGGCGGTGTGCGGCTCGGCCTTTTTGGAGCAGGCGCTGCCGATTGAGGTTGAACGCAACGGCCTGCATTTGTGGGGTTGGGTCGGCTTGCCGACGTTCTCGCGCAGCCAGGCCGACTTGCAGTACTTCTATGTGAACGGCCGTGCCGTGCGCGACAAGCTGGTGGCGCATGCGGTGCGTCAGGCTTACCGCGACGTGCTGTTCAACGGTCGGCATCCGACGTTTGTGCTGTTTTTTGAAGTCGACCCTGCGGTGGTCGACGTCAACGTTCACCCGACCAAGCACGAAGTGCGTTTTCGTGACGGACGCATGGTGCATGACTTTTTGTACGGCACCTTGCACCGCGCGCTGGGTGATGTGCGCCCCGAAGACCAGTTGGCCGCCCCGGCGCCTGTGCCGGGGGCCGAGCGTGCGACCGGTCTGGATGCGGGTGAGTTTGGCCCACAAGGCGAAATGCGCCTGGCCGCCCATGCGCTGGAACAGCAGCAAGCCGCGCCGACGCCGCACGTTGCCGGTTCAGGTGCGGGGGCGGGTTATCAGTATCAATATCGCCCTCAGCCTTCAGCTCCTGCCGTGCCTGCCGAAGAAGCCCGCAATGCCTACCGCGAATTCTTTGCACCGTTGCCTGAGGCCAATGCCGCGCCGCTACCGGACGGGCAGGGTGATATCCCGCCGTTAGGCTTTGCGCTGGCGCAGCTCAAGGGCATTTATATCCTTGCGGAGAACGCCCAAGGGCTGGTGCTGGTTGATATGCACGCCGCGCACGAGCGCATCATGTACGAGCGGCTGAAAATCGCTATGGCCAGTGAAGGGCTGAGCGGGCAGCCATTGTTGGTGCCGGAGTCGATTGCGGTCAGTCAGCGTGAAGCCGACTGTGCCGAAGAGCACGCCGAGTGGTTCCAGCGCCTGGGCTTCGAGTTGCAACGCCTTGGCCCGGAAACCCTGGCCATCCGCCAAATCCCGGCGTTGCTCAAGCAGGCCGAAGCGCAGCGTCTGGTGCACGACGTGCTGGCTGATCTGATGGAATACGGCACCAGTGACCGGATTCAGGCCCACCTCAACGAGTTGCTTGGGACCATGGCGTGCCACGGTGCCATTCGGGCCAACCGCCGCTTGGCGATCCCTGAAATGAACGGCTTGTTGCGTGACATGGAAAACACCGAGCGCAGTGGTCAGTGCAATCATGGTCGTCCCACCTGGACCCAAATGGGTCTGGACGACTTGGACAAACTCTTTTTGCGCGGTCGCTGATGACAGGTTCCAACGCTTTACCCCCCGCCATTTTTTTGATGGGTCCCACGGCTGCCGGCAAAACCGACTTGGCCATTGAGCTGAGCAAGGTATTGCCGTGTGAGCTGATCAGCGTCGATTCGGCGCTGGTCTATCGCGGCATGGACATTGGCACCGCCAAGCCCTCGCGCGACATTTTGGCTAAACATCCGCACCAGTTGATCGACATTCTCGACCCGGCTCAAAGCTATTCGGCAGCAGACTTTCGTACCGATGCACTCAAGGCGATGGCCGAGATCACCGCGCGCGGCAATATTCCGCTGCTGGTGGGCGGCACCATGTTGTATTACAAGGCCCTGACTGACGGTCTGGCTGACATGCCCGCCGCCGATCCAGAGGTGCGGGCGCAGCTTGAAGAAGAGGCTCAGCGCCTGGGCTGGCAAGCCTTGCACGAGCAGTTGGCAGCGATTGATCCCGAGTCGGCCGCGCGCATTCACCCCAACGATCCGCAGCGTTTGACGCGGGCGCTGGAGGTTTATCGGGTCAGCGGTTTGAGCATGACGGCCCATCGCTTGAAACAATCTGAACAATCTACTAAAGCAGCGGCTTCAGGCTCCAGTCAATTGCCCTATACTGTCGCGAATCTGGCCATCGCCCCGGCGAATCGTCAGGTACTGCATGAGCGAATTGCACAAAGATTCGGGCAAATGCTGGAACAGGGGTTCATTGATGAGGTCCTAGCCCTGCGGACTAGAAGTGACCTTCATGCGGGGTTGCCGTCTATACGTGCAGTGGGCTATCGACAAGTCTGGGACTACCTTGACGGCAAGCTGTCACAGGCCGAGATGAAGGAGCGCGGCATCATTGCCACGCGCCAATTGGCCAAGCGACAGTTCACCTGGTTGCGCGGTTGGGATGACCTGCATTGGCTTGACAGTCTGGCCTGCGACAATCTGCCACGAGCCTTGAAATACCTGGGATCGGTCTCCATATTGAGCTGAGTCTCCAGAAATGCCGTCTATCCTATGGGTGTGGCGTCATCAACCCTCTACATTTTGTTTCTATTTTTTATCCTTACAGGAGTGCGGCATATGTCAAAAGGGCATTCGCTACAAGACCCTTACTTGAATACTTTGCGTAAAGAGAAGGTTGGCGTTTCCATCTACCTAGTCAACGGGATCAAGCTGCAGGGGACTATCGAGTCTTTCGACCAGTTCGTGATTCTGCTGAAAAACACCGTAAGCCAAATGGTTTACAAACACGCTATCTCGACAGTCGTTCCTGTACGTCCAATTCGTCTGCCAAGCGCAGCAGAATCGGAACAGGCAGACGCTGAACCAGGTAACGCTTGATAGGAGTCTGCTTTGTTCTTTGAGCGCCACGGTGGTGGTGAGCGAGCGATCCTCGTTCACTTGGAAGGTCAGGACCCTGAGGCGCGCGAAGATCCGCAGGAGTTCCAGGAGTTAGCTGTATCGGCCGGCGCCGAGACCGTCGCGTTTTTTAACGTGCCGCGTCATCGGCCATCGGCCAAGTACTTGATTGGCACTGGCAAGGTCGAAGAGTTACGCGACCTGGCCAAGGCCGAGAAAGTCGACATCGTGATTTTCAATCACGTCCTCACGCCCAGTCAGGAGCGAAACCTCGAACGTGTTTTCGAGTGTCGCGTGCTTGACCGTACCGGGCTGATTCTCGACATCTTTGCTCAACGCGCCCGTACCCATGAAGGCAAGCTCCAGGTCGAATTGGCCCAGCTTGACCACATGAGCACGCGTCTTGTGCGCGGCTGGACCCACCTTGAGCGTCAAGGCGGTGGCATTGGTAGTCGTGGCCCGGGTGAAACCCAGCTCGAAACCGACCGTCGCCTGCTGCGTGTGCGCATGAGCCAGATCAAGGCCCGTCTGAAAAAAGTCCGCAGTCAACGCGAGCAGTCACGTAGAGGGCGCCAACGCGCCGACATTCCTACGGTGTCGCTGGTGGGCTATACCAACGCCGGGAAATCCACGCTGTTCAATGCGGTCACCGGCTCTGAAGTGTTCGCCGCTGACCAATTGTTCGCCACGCTTGACCCCACTTTGCGCCGTCTTGATCTGGCCGACCTGGGGCCCATCGTACTGGCCGACACCGTGGGCTTTATTCGTCACTTGCCGCACAAGCTAGTTGAGGCTTTCCGGTCTACGCTCGAAGAGTCGAGCAATTCGGACTTGTTGCTGCATGTGATTGATGCACACGAACCGGAGCGCATGGCGCAGATCGAACAGGTGATGGTGGTTTTGGGCGAGATTGGCGCTCAGGACTTGCCGATCCTTGAGGTCTACAACAAAATCGATTTGCTTGAAGCGGTTGAGCCGCAGATCCAGCGTGATGCCGATGGCAAACCGCAGCGGGTCTGGTTGTCGGCCCGTGACGGTGCAGGGCTGGAGCTGCTGGAACAGGCCATCGCCGAGTTGTTGGGCAACGATTTGTTCGTCGCCACCTTGCGCTTGCCGCAGCGATTTGCTCGACTGCGTGCGCAATTCTTCGAATTGGGTGCAGTGCAAAAAGAAGCACATGACGATGAAGGGGTCTGCCTGCTGGATGTTCGCCTGCCGCGAGCCGAGCTTAATCGCCTGGTCAGCCGCGAAGGGTTGGAGCCAGCAGCGTTCATCGAAGAACACACTTTGCAATAAAAGCCTCGCAAAGCGGTCGTGCCGCTGTGATAGGCATTCTGTAGCATTGGTCGGCGCGCCGTGGGCGCGTCTTTGCTTTATCAGATGGAGAGCGCTATGGCTTGGAATGAGCCGGGTGGCAACTCGAATAATCAAGATCCTTGGGGTGGCAAACGCCCTAAAAATGGCGACCGCAAGGGACCACCAGATCTCGACGAGGCCTTCCGAAAGCTGCAGGAAAGCCTGAATGGGTTGTTCGGTGGTGGGAAAAAACGTACAGGCGGTAGCGATGGCGGCTCAAGCGGCGGCAAAAGCGCCGGCTTTGGCGTGCTGGGCATCGTACTGGTCGTCATGGCAGCCGTCTGGCTGTACAGCGCGGTTTATGTAGTCGACGAGCAGGAGCAAGCCGTTGTGCTGCGCCTGGGCAAGTACTACGACACTGTGGGGCCGGGCCTGAACATTTATTTCCCGCCGTTCGACAAAAAGTACATGGAAAACGTGACGCGTGAGCGTGCGTACACCAAGCAGGGCCAGATGCTGACTGAAGACGAAAACATCGTCGAAGTGCCGCTGACCGTGCAGTACAAGATCAGCAACCTGCGCGACTTCGTGCTCAACGTTGATCAACCGGAAATCAGTCTGCAACAGGCTACAGACAGCGCCTTGCGTCACGTCGTGGGTTCGACCTCGATGGACAAAGTGCTGACCGAAGGCCGTGAGCAGATGGCTGTAGAAATCAAGGAGCGTCTGCAACGCTTCCTCGATACCTACAAGACCGGTATCACCGTAACGCAGGTCAACGTACAGAACGCAGCTGCACCGCGTGAAGTGCAGGAAGCCTTTGACGACGTGATTCGCGCCCGTGAAGACGAGCAGCGTGCCCGCAACCAGGCAGAAAGCTACGCCAATGGCGTGGTGCCGGAAGCGCGCGGTCAGGCTCAGCGCATCATCGAAGATGCCAACGGCTACCGTGACGAAGTGGTTTCGCGTGCCAAGGGTGAGGCTGACCGCTTTACCAAACTGGTTGCCGAGTACCGCAAAGCACCTGAAGTTACCCGTGATCGTCTGTACCTGGACACCCTGCAAGAAGTCTTCAGCAATACCAGCAAGGTACTCGTGACCGGTAACAAAAACGGCCAGAGCAACCTGCTTTATCTGCCGTTGGACAAAATGATTGAAGGCCGTAATGGCAGCACCCCGGCAACGGGTTCGGCCGCCGCAGCGAGCACCAACAACGATGCTGCTTCGCATGTCAGCACCGATCAGGCGCAACAGCCGCGTACCAGGGAGAGCCGCTGATGAGCAATAAATCGCTGATCGCCCTTATTGTCGGCGTTGTCGTGGCAGTGGTTGCCTGGAACAGCTTCTACATCGTTTCGCAAACCGAACGCGCAGTCATGTTGCGTTTCGGCCGTGTGGTTCAGGCGGATGTCCAACCGGGCCTGCACGTGAAAATTCCTTACGTTAACCAGGTGCGCAAGTTTGACGCCCGCCTGATGACGCTGGATGCGCCGACGCAGCGTTTTCTGACGCTGGAAAAGAAAGCTGTGATGGTTGATGCCTTCGCCAAGTGGCGCGTGAAAGATGCCGAGCGCTTCTACACCGCCACTTCGGGTATGAAGCAGATTGCTGACGAGCGTTTGTCGCGTCGTCTGGAATCCGGCCTGCGCGACCAGTTCGGTAAGCGCACCCTGCACGAAGTGGTGTCGGGTGAGCGTGATGCATTGATGGCTGACATCACCGCATCGCTGAACAAAATGGCTGAAAAAGAGCTGGGCATCGAAGTGGTCGACGTTCGCGTCAAGGCCATCGACTTGCCAAAAGAAGTAAACCGCAGCGTTTTCGAACGCATGAGCACCGAGCGTGAGCGTGAAGCACGTGAGCACCGGGCCAAAGGTAACGAGCTGGCAGAAGGCATTCGTGCTGACGCCGACCGTCAACGTCGTGTTCTGCTGGCTGAGGCGTATCGTCAGTCTGAAGAAGCACGCGGTGATGGTGACGCTCAAGCTGCCGCGATTTACTCCAAGGCTTATGGCCAGGACCAGGAGTTCTACAAGTTCTATCGCAGCCTGCGTGCTTACCGCGAAAGCTTTGCGAACAAGAGCGATGTACTGGTGCTGGACCCAAGCAGCGACTTCTTCCGTTACCTGGAAAAGTCCAAGCCGCAATAACCCTGTAGGTGCGAGCTCGCTCGCTCCCACAGTGCGTATCAAATGCATGTATTCACTCCGCCGGGCGGGCAAATGGCCTGGCGGGGTGATCCTTTTAGAAAACGTGTGTATGATGCGGCAGCCGGGAAATTCCCGGCTTTTTTGCGTCTGCATGTTTGATTGCCCGATCGGCTGGTACAGCGTCGGCAGATTTTTCGAGGAATGTGCTGTGTGAGCCTTTTCGTTTAGGGCTTTTTTGCTGCGCGCGTTCAAGACGCAGCCACGTTCTGCTTTACTCAAGGCTCGCCTGCTGGCTGGCCGCCCGGATCATAGGGGAATGGCGTAATGGCAACGGTAGACCGCTGGCTCTTGCCAGATGGCATCGAAGAAGTACTTCCACCTGAAGCCGCTCGCATCGAAGTGGCGCGCCGTCAGGTGTTGGATCTGTTCCAGAGCTGGGGCTATGAGTTCGTCGTCACCCCGCATATCGAATACCTGGAATCCCTGTTGACCGGGGCTGGTCAGGACCTCGATCTGCGGACCTTCAAGGTGATTGACCCGCAAACGGGTCGCCAGATGGGTTTTCGTGCAGACATCACGCCGCAAGTGGCGCGCATCGATGCGCATACCTTGCGGCGCGCTGGCCCAAGCCGCTTGTGCTATGCCGGCAGCGTGCTGCATGCACAGCCTCGCGGTTTGTCTTCCTCGCGCAGCCCGATCCAGTTGGGTGCCGAGTTGTATGGCGATGCGAGCCCGAGCAGCGATGTTGAAGTCATCAGCCTGATGCTGGCTATGCTGCAACTGGCTGACGTCCCGGATGTCCACATGGACCTGGGGCATGTCGGTATTTATCGTGGGTTGGCCCGTGCGGCCAACCTGTCGGTTGAAGTAGAACAACAATTGTTCGACGCTCTGCAACGCAAAGCGATCGACGAAGTAACGGCCTTGACCCAAGGCTTGCCCGCTGATTTGGCTGGCATGCTGCAGGCGCTGGTTGATTTGTGTGGCGGCCACGACGTTCTGGTTGCTGCGCGTGAGCGTCTGGCCAAGGCTCCGGCCCCTGTGTTGGCTGCTCTGGACGACTTGTTGGCAATTGCCGAGCGGTTGTCTGTGCGTTTCCCGCAGTTGCCGCTGTACTTTGACCTGGGTGAGTTGCGTGGGTATCACTACCACACAGGTGTGGTGTTTGCGGTTTTTGTACCGGGCGTTGGGGATTCCATCGCTCAGGGCGGTCGTTATGACGACATTGGTGCTGTGTTCGGGCGTGCCCGGCCGGCAACCGGCTTTTCGACCGATTTGAAAACCCTGGTGACCCTGGGGCGGGCGCAGGTCGAGTTGCCGTCTGGCGGTATCTGGATGCCTGACAGCACGGATGCGGCACTCTGGCAGCAGGTTTGCCAGCTTCGCAGTGAAGGTCAGCGTGTGGTTCAGGCGTTGCCTGGGCAACAGCAGGTTGGCGCCCATGAGGCAGACTGCGACCGCCAATTGATTCAGCAGAACGGCTTGTGGCAAGTAGTGCCGCTGGCTTCTTGAGTTTTCCTGCCGGCGACAGCCGGCACCAAGTTTGCGCGAATGAGGACAAGTGTTATGGGTAAGAATGTCGTAGTCCTGGGCACCCAATGGGGTGATGAGGGCAAAGGCAAGATCGTTGATCTGCTGACCGAACATGCTGCCGCTGTAGTGCGTTACCAAGGTGGCCACAATGCTGGCCACACATTGGTGATCGACGGCGAAAAAACCGTATTGCACCTGATTCCGTCGGGCGTGTTGCGCGAAGGCGTGCAATGCCTGATCGGCAACGGCGTCGTGGTTGCACCCGATGCCCTGCTGCGTGAAATCATCAAGCTGGAAGAGAAAGGCGTACCGGTGCGTGAGCGCCTGCGTATCAGCCCGTCTTGCCCGCTGATTCTGTCGTTCCACGTGGCGCTGGACCAGGCCCGTGAAAAAGCCCGTGGCGAGCTGAAGATCGGTACGACCGGTCGCGGCATCGGCCCGGCTTACGAAGACAAGGTTGCACGTCGTGGCCTGCGTGTTGGCGACCTGCTGAACATGCCGCGCTTTGAAGCCAAGCTGCGTGAATTGGTGGACTACCACAACTTCATGCTGGTCGGTTACTACAAAGAGCCTGCCATCGACTTCGACAAGACCCTGGCCGAGTGCAAAGAGTACGCCGAGCTGCTCAAGCCGCTGATGCTGGACGTGACTGCTGAGCTGCACGACCTGCGTCGCGCTGGCAAAGACATCATGTTCGAAGGCGCTCAAGGCTCGTTGCTCGACATCGACCACGGCACCTACCCGTACGTGACCAGCTCCAACACCACCGCTGGTGGCGTTGCGACCGGTTCGGGCGTTGGCCCGATGTTCCTGGACTACATCCTGGGCATCACCAAGGCTTACACCACGCGCGTAGGTTCGGGTCCGTTCCCGACTGAGCTGTTCGACGACGTCGGCGCTCACCTGGCCAAGCAAGGCCACGAGTTCGGCGCCACTACTGGCCGCGCACGTCGTTGCGGCTGGTTCGATGCCGTTATCCTGCGTCGCGCTATCGATGTGAACAGCATCTCGGGCATCTGCCTGACCAAGCTGGACGTACTCGACGGTCTGGATACCATCAACATCTGCGTTGGCTACAAAGATGCAGAAGGTAACGAGATCGCACCGACCGACGCTGACAGCTACGTAGGCCTACAGCCTGTGTATGAAGAAGTGCCGGGCTGGACTGAATCGACCGTGGGCGCCAAAACCCTGGAAGAGCTGCCAGAAAACGCGCGTGCTTACATCAAGCGCGTAGAAGCACTGATCGGCGCGCCGATCGACATCATCTCGACAGGTCCGGACCGCAACGAAACCATCGTTCTGCGTCACCCGTTCGCTTAAGTCGTCGTGCTGTCAAACAAAGGGCCCTTCGGGGCCCTTTGTTGTTTTTGCCCCGCCCCGGTGTGCGGCACGACCCTTGCTGTAGAGAACCCATCAAGGGTGCCATCAATGTAATGGCACCGCCGTAGAGGGGTTCTTCATGTCAGCCATTCTTTCACTGTTACAAAGCCGTCTGTTGCGACCCGTGTTCGTTACCCTCGGTATCGCTCTTTTGGTGCAGGTACTGGTCGCTGTTGCACTGACTCGGAGCACAGTCACCGCGTTAGAAGCAGATTTGGACGCGCGCCTGGGCACTGACAGCCAGAAACTCTCCGCAGAACTTGAACAGGCCGCACGCGAGGTGAAAGGCAGTCTGGAGGGGCTTTCTACCAGTACCCGACAACGGTTGACGGCGGGTTTGTCCCCGCGCTTAAAAGATGAGCAAGCGCAGGTTCGGGCGACGCTTGAGAAGAGCCTGATGGACTCGGCCAACGATATGGCGCAACTGCTGGCGGCAGTGGCGCCTCGGGCTATGTGGGACAGCGACGTGCCGACGCTGTCCGAATTCGCACGTCGTGCTCAGCGCAATCCCAATGTGCTGTTTGTGGTGTACGACGACGCCACGGGTCAGCATCTGACGCGCTACCTGAACCGCGAAAATCCCATCAACAAAGCACTGCTGGAAAAAGGCAAAGGCGACCGCGCGCTGGACAAAGTGCTGGATGCCGCGCGGCATGACCCCGCCGTCTACTACCTCGAAGCCCCCATCAGCCCCAATGGCGTGGAGATTGGCAAGGTGCTGATGGGCGTCTCCACCGCCTCGATTGAGAAAGACCTGGTAGCGCTTGATCACCGTTTTTCGCAGCTGATTGTCAGCAGTGAGCAATTGGTCGGTGAAAGCCTGCAAGGCGCGGCCAGTGACAGCGCGGGCGCGTTACGTACCCGCTTGGCCTCGGCGCAAACCGCGGCAGCGCAGATGCAGGCCAATACCGCTGCCACCGTGCGCGACGCCGCGGACACGTTGCGCTGGCGTATGGGGTTGGGGTTGGCGATTGTGGGGTTGGGTGTGTTGCTGTTGGTGGCCGTCGTGCTGGGGCGGCGTGTGGTCAACAAATTGCTGCTGTTGATCGCGGCGCTGAACGAACTGGCGGCCGGGGAGGGCGATTTGACCAAACGTGTGGGCCTCAACAGCAAGGATGAGATTGGCGACATGGCGGCAGCGGTCAATCGTTTCGTCGACAAATTGCAGCCCATCGTGCGTGAGGCGGGCGATGTGGCGCAGCGTACCGGAGTCGAGATTGGTGCCATGACCCTGCGCAATGCCGGGGCCGATGCCGCTGCACAATTGCAGCGTGATGAAGTGGCGCAAAGCCTTGAGGCGTTATCAACGATGGCTGATGCGGCGCAGTCTGAGAGTCAGGCGATGCAGGCGGCGCTTAAACAAGTGTTGGATATTCGTCAGGCCACTGATGAAAACACACGCACCTCCGCGCAAGTGGGCGGGCTGATTGAGGCGCTGGCGGGGCAGGTGGGCGCGGGCGCCAAAGTGATTGAGCGCCTGGCGCAGCAAAGTGAGCAGATCGAAGTGGTGTTGACCGTGATTCACGGCATTGCCGAGCAAACCAACCTGCTGGCGCTTAACGCGGCGATTGAAGCGGCACGAGCGGGGGAAACCGGTCGTGGTTTTGCGGTGGTCGCCGATGAAGTGCGGGCGTTGGCGAGTAAGACCCAACGCTCAACCGGGGATATTCAGGCGCACATTGTGGCGTTGCAGCAAGGTGCGAAAGAGGCCGTGACGGCTATCGGCCTGGCGGGGCGTCAAGCCACGGAAGGGCTGGACGTGTTGCGTGGCAGCGTGAAACTGCAGAAAAGCGTGCAGGCGTCCGTGGAAAAAGTACACGCGGCCATTGGTGATGCGACCCGTGCCGCAGCGCATCAAGCGCAAGGTGCGCAGGCGGTGCGTGGGCGTGTAGAAATAATTCATGCACAGGCTGAGCGTGCTGCGCAGGCGGTGAATGAAACCACGGCCAGTGGCAAAGTGCTGGACGGATTGGCTGCGCAACTTAAAGCGAGCCTGGGGCAATTCAGGGCCTGAAACCCAAAGCCTTCACTCCACCCCTTTCCCGGCGGCAGAGGGGCGGGGTGAAGGGCGTTTCATCGACTCAAATACATCCGCGTAGTCAGCAAATACACCGGCAACCCCGACACTAGAATCAACAGCGCCGCATACGGTGCCGCCGCTGCAAACTCAATGTTGGAGGTGTGCGACCACACTTGTGTCGCCAGCGTATTAAGCCCGGTCGGACTGAGCAGCAGGGTCGCGGTCAGCTCCTTCATCGCATCAAGGAACACCAGTGCAAACGCCGCACCCAACGCAGGAAAGATGATGGGCAACGTCACCCGGCAAAACGCCGAGAACGAAGAAGCGCCCAGCGTACGCGCAGCTTCTTCAAGCTGTGGCGCGGCCTTGTTCAGTGCGGTGCGGATCGGTGCCTGCGCCAGCGGCAAAAATAACAAGGCGTAAGCGATCAGCAACAGCGCCGAGGTCTGATACAGCGCAGGCACCCAGTGCAGCGCGAAATACACCAGTGCAAGGGCAATCACCAGTCCCGGCAAAGCGTGCAGCAGATACGGCAAGCGTTCGGCCCAGATCGCCAATTGGCCTTTGTAACGCACCACCAGCAACCCGACCGGCACCGCCAGCACCAGGCACAACGCAGCACCCCCCAGCGCCAGCGACACCGAGGAGAGCAATGCCTCACCGATTTGTGCAACGGGGAACGCCGCAGAGCTGCCTTTGATCAGCCAGTACACCAGCATCCCCAGCGGGATGCCGCTGCCCACAATCGCCAGCGCCAGGCAATACAACTGGCCGAGCAGTGCCAATGTGCCCAGGTTAACCTGCCCGGCATGCCGCGCCGCGCCCTGGCCAATACGCACGTGACGGCCCTTGCCGCGCACTTTGAGTTCCAGCCACAGCAGCGTCAAACACATCACCAGCAAAACGGCGGACAGCATGGCCGCATTGGCGTTGCTGAACTCCAGCTCAAACTGTTGATAAATAGCCGTGGTGAAGGTTTGCAGGCCGATGATCGACAGCGCGCCGAACTCGACCAGCATGTGCAGGGCAATCAGCAGCGAACCTGCCAGCAGCGACGGCCAGAGCAGCGGTAAGGTGATTCTGAAAAACACCCCCCAGCGGTTCTGGCCCAGGGTTCGGGCCGACTCTTCAAGCGCCGGGTCGAGGTTGCGCAAGGTTGCCGCCACCGGCAGGAAAATCAGCGGGTACTTGGACAGGCTCATCACCAGAATCGCGCCGCCCAGACCTTCAAAGCTTGAACTGAGCGACACCCAGGTGAAGCTGCTGACGAATGCCGGAACGGCAAAAGGCAGGCACAAAATCACCCCCCACAAGCGTCGTCCTGCCAGGTTGCTGCGTTCCAGCAACCAAGCCAGCGAAAGGCCGACCACTGCGCACACCACGGTCACGCCGACCATCAGTAGCAAGGTGTTGCGCATCAGGTCGAACACATAAGGGCGCCACAACATGTGCACCGCTTGCGCCCACCCGGCCTGCCACGCTTTGGTGCCGACATACAGCAACGGCAACAGGCTTAAACCCACCAGCAACAGGACGGGCAGCAGCAGCCAGATCGAAGGCCGTTTGCGTTTGAGGGTGAAGCGGGCAGGTTGGGCGACCGACAGCATCAGAGCAAGCCAACGTCGCGTTCGAGGTCCAGCGCTTCTTCGGCATTGCCCAAGTCAGCCGGTGTCACTTTCGGTGGTTGCAGCTCCTCGAACGGCTTGAGGCCGCGCTCCGAGACCATGCCTTTGCGCATCGGGTATTCAGCGGTGGTGTTGGTGATCACGCGCTGACCTTCTTCGCTGGCCATATACGCCAGCAGCTGCTGGGCTTCTTTTGGGTGTTTGCTGGCCTTGAGCACGCCGGCGCTGGACACGGTGATCAAGCCGCCCGCATCGCCATCGGTGAAGTAATGCAGCTTGGAATCCAGTTGCCCTTTCTCGCGCTGCAAAGCGAACCAGTAGTAGTTGTTGACCAGTACCGCCGCCACTTCGCCGTTTTCCACGGCTTTGAGCGCAACCATGTTGTTGGTGTAGGTCTTGCCGAATGCCCGCAGGCCAGTCAGCCATTCTTCAGCGGCTTCACGGCCGTGCAGCTTGATGATGGCCACGGCTTGTTCCTGGAACGCGCCGCTGGTGGGCACGAAGCCGATTTTGCCTTGCCATTCAGGATCAGCGAAATCCATCACCGATTTAGGCAGGTCTTTTTCATCAATCTTTTTCGGGTTGAAGGCCACGACGCGGGTGCGCGCCGTGACGCCAATCCACGTGCCATTGGTCGCGACGTACTCTTTGGGCAGGGCTTGTAACGTGGCGTCATCGGCCTTGGCCAGAAAACCCTGTTCACCCAGGTTATTCAATGGCGGGGATTCTTCGGCGTAGAACACGTCGGCGGGCGAGCGATCACCTTCTTCCATGATCTGGCTGGCCAATTGGTTGCTGCTGCCTTTGCGCACATTGACGTGAATGCCGGTCTTGGCTTCGAAGGCTGCGGCGAGGTTATCGCCGACTTCCTTGTGCTGGCCGTTGTACAGCGTCAGGGAAACTTTGTCTGCGGCGTAGGTGGTAGGTACGGTCAATGTCAGACCAAGAGCGGCGATGGACAGGCCGCGCAGTAGGAATGTCGCAAGCTGGGTATTTCGGAGCATCATTCGCTGGGTTCCTCGCTTGGGTACTACAAAACTTGTAACAATAATAAACGATATTGTTTCTCAAGTGCGCTTGACCCAGCGTCCAATTGCGCAAACGCGACCAACTGTGATGCCGCCTCCTTCAACCTGTGTCCAGAAAATTGCGCAAGGCCCGCAGTTCATCCTTGTCCATGTTCAGTGCTTTCAGGCGTTCACTGGTGCTCGGGAGCAGGTTTGCAGGAGTGCGCATGAGCGATCTGATGATGGCCGGACATTAGTGCGATTGAGATGGATCATCAAACACGATGTCGAGGGGGCTGATAGAAAGTCTAATAAAAGGGCGGGAGGCTGAATGACAGAAACTAAAAAGCCCGCTTTCGCGGGCTTTTTGAGTGGTTCACAGCGTGAAGCTGTAAACCTGAATTGGTGCCCAGAAGAAGACTCGAACTTCCACGACCTTGCGGTCACCAGCACCTGAAGCTGGCGTGTCTACCAATTTCACCATCTGGGCAGTATCAGCAACGTTGCCGCTGTTGATGTGGCGCACTATACGGAGCGCTTTTAAATCTGTAAACCCCCAGTTTTAGTTTTATTAAATCAGGGGCTTAGAATGCAAAAACCCGCTTTCGCGGGTTTTTGTGTGAGGCTGAAGATTGTACTAATCTGCATCTCTAAATTGGTGCCCAGAAGAAGACTCGAACTTCCACGACCTTGCGATCACCAGCACCTGAAGCTGGCGTGTCTACCAATTTCACCATCTGGGCAGCATCTTCAACGTTGCCGTTGTCGATGGCGCGCACTATACGGATGACCCTTTGACCTGTAAAGCGTTGTGAATAAAAATATCCAAAATTTTTCGCGAACGGTGGGACAACAGCGGCAAAGCGCGTCAGAAAGGACTATTAAGGCTCTGAGTGAGTCCGAAATTTCCCGTTTCAATACGCGTATGCCAAACTAACCCGCATATAGACAAGGTGAAAACTATCTAATGGCCGATTGGCAGACCCTCGATCCCGAGGCCGCACGTGAAGCGGAAAAATACGAAAACCCTATCCCTAGCCGCGAGCTGATCCTTCAGCATCTGGCCGAGCGTGGCTCGCCAGCCGCTCGCGAGCAGTTGGTAGAAGAGTTTGGTCTTACCACGGAAGACCAGATCGAAGCCCTGCGCCGTCGCTTGCGAGCGATGGAGCGCGATGCACAATTGATTTACACCCGCCGTGGCACTTATGCGCCGGTGGATAAGCTCGACCTGATTCTCGGCCGCATCAGTGGTCACCGTGACGGCTTCGGCTTTCTGATCCCGGATGACGGCAGTGACGACCTGTTCATGAGCCCGTCGCAGATGCGCCTGGTGTTTGATGGTGACCGTGCGCTGGCCCGTGTTTCGGGGCTGGACCGCCGTGGTCGCCGTGAAGGCGTGATTGTCGAAGTGGTATCACGCGCTCACGAAACCATCGTCGGCCGTTACTTCGAAGAAGGCGGCATTGGTTTTGTGGTGGCCGATAACCCGAAAATTCAGCAAGAAGTGTTGGTGACACCCGGCCGCAATGCGGGCGCCAAGGTTGGTCAGTTCGTTGAAGTGAAGATTACTCACTGGCCGACGCCGCGCTTCCAGCCGCAAGGTGATGTGCTTGAGGTTGTAGGCAACTACATGGCTCCGGGAATGGAAATCGACATTGCCCTGCGCACGTACGACATTCCGCACGTTTGGCCAGAAGGTGTGGTTAAAGAAGCGCGTCGTCTCAAGCCTGAAGTTGAAGACAAAGACAAAGAGAAGCGCATCGACCTGCGTCATCTGCCGTTCGTCACCATTGACGGCGAAGATGCACGCGACTTCGATGACGCGGTGTTCTGTGAAGCCAAGCCGGGCAAGCTTCGCCTGTTCTCGGGTGGCTGGAAGCTGTACGTGGCCATTGCCGACGTTTCCAGCTACGTGAAAATCGGTTCGGCGCTGGATGCTGAAGCGCAGGTACGTGGCAACTCGGTGTACTTCCCTGAGCGCGTGATTCCGATGTTGCCGGAAGAGCTGTCCAACGGCCTGTGTTCCCTGAACCCGAAAGTCGACCGTTTGGCGATGGTGTGCGAGATGACCATCTCCAAAACCGGCGAAATGACCGACTACCAGTTCTACGAAGCAGTGATCCATTCGCAGGCACGTCTGACCTACAACAAGGTCAGCACGATGCTTGAGCACGCCAAAACCAACGAAGCCAAACAATTGCGCGCGGAGTACGGTGATGTTGTGCCGCACCTCAAGCAGCTTTATTCGTTGTACAAGGTGTTGCTGGCGGCTCGCCATACCCGTGGTGCGATCGATTTTGAAACGCAGGAAACCCGCATCATCTTCGGGGCAGATCGCAAAATTGCTGAGATTCGCCCAACCACGCGTAACGATGCCCACAAGCTGATCGAAGAGTGCATGCTGGCGGCCAACGTGGCCACGGCTGAATTCCTCAAAAAGCACGAAATCCCTGCGCTGTACCGCGTGCATGATGGTCCGCCGCCAGAGCGTCTGGAAAAACTGCGTGCCTTCCTGGGTGAGCTGGGCTTGACCCTGCACAAAGGCAAGGACGGTCCTTCGCCGAAGGATTATCAAGCGTTGTTGGCCAGCATCAAGGATCGTCCGGACTTCCACCTGATCCAGACCGTGATGCTGCGTTCGTTGAGTCAGGCGGTCTATAGCGCGGACAACCAGGGCCACTTCGGCCTGAATTACGAAGCCTATACCCACTTCACTTCGCCCATCCGTCGCTACCCGGACTTGCTCACGCACCGTGCGATTCGCAGTGTGATCCATTCCAAGATGGACACCCCGCACGTACGTCGTGCTGGCGCGATGACCATCCCGAAAGCACGCATCTATCCGTACGACGAAGCGGCACTTGAGCAGCTTGGCGAACAGTGCTCGATGAGTGAGCGCCGTGCCGACGAAGCCACGCGTGACGTGACCAACTGGCTTAAGTGCGAGTTCATGAAGGACCGCGTCGGCGAGTCGTTCCCGGGTGTGGTCACCGCCGTGACAGGTTTTGGTCTGTTTGTGGAATTGACCGACATCTACGTCGAAGGTCTGGTGCATGTCACGGCCTTGCCGGGCGATTACTACCACTTCGACCCTGTGCATCACCGCTTGGCGGGCGAGCGCACCGGTCGCAGCTTCCGCTTGGGCGATACCGTCGAAGTGCGGGTGATGCGCGTTGATCTTGACGAGCGCAAAATCGACTTCGAAATGGCTGAGAAAACCCTCAGTGCGCCAATCGGTCGTAAAAACCGTGGCACTGAAAAGCCGGCTGCCAAAACCGGCAAGCCTGCTGGCAAGCCGAGTGGCTACGACACAGACAAGCCTGCTGAATCGGCAAAGGCGCCTCGTCGGGCGCCCGCCAAAACCAGCAAAAATACCGATGATGCCTATCGCCCTGGCGATGCAGCGGCCAAAAATGCCGAGCTGCGCAAGAGTCGTGAATTGAAACAGGCGTTGCTGGCCGAATCGAAAAGCGGCGGTCGGACATCGGCGCCGGGAAAGTCGGGGAGGGCAGCACCCGCTAAAGACGCGGGCAAGCCTTCCAAGCCGAGCAAACATCGTAAAGGCCCGCCAAAATCGGGCGCAGCGCCTGCCGCCAAAAGCGGCGGGTCGCGCAAACCTAAGGCTAAGTCATGAGTCAGTTGGAAAAAATCTACGGCATTCACGCTGTAGAAGCGTTGCTTCGTCATCACCCCAAGCGCGTCAAGCAGGTGTGGCTGGCCGAGGGTCGTAGCGACCCTCGCGTACAGACCCTGATTACGCTGGCCGATGAGAGCCGGGTGCCAGTGGGCAACGCCGAACGTCGGGAAATGGACGTTTGGGTTGAAGGCGTGCACCAAGGTGTTGTGGCGGACGTAAGCCCCAGCCAGGTGTGGGGCGAGGCGATGCTCAACGAATTGCTCGACCGTACCGAAGGTGCGCCGCTGATTTTGGTGCTGGACGGCGTGACCGACCCGCACAACCTGGGTGCTTGCTTGCGTACGGCAGATGCTGCCGGTGCGCTGGCGGTCATCGTGCCGAAAGACAAATCCGCGACATTGACCCCGACTGTGCGAAAAGTGGCATGCGGCGCGGCTGAAGTTATCCCTTTGGTGGCTGTCACTAACCTCGCGGCCACACTGAAAAAGCTTCAGCAGCGCGGGTTGTGGATCGTTGGTACAGCGGGCGAGGCCGAGCAAGAGCTGTATGAGCAAGACATGACCGGCCCGACCATCCTAATCATGGGTGCAGAAGGCAAAGGCATGCGTCGCCTGACCCGCGAGCATTGCGACTACCTGGTGCGCCTGCCGATGGCTGGCAGTGTCAGCAGCCTGAACGTTTCGGTAGCGACGGGCGTTTGCCTGTTCGAAGCCCTGCGTCAGCGCAGCGTCAAAGCCAAGGCTTCAGCGAAAAAGAAATAAGCAAAACCTGTAGCCGCTGCCGAAGGCTGCGACCGAGTGCGAAGCGCTCGGCTTGAGGGTCTGGGCCGAAGACCTTCGGCCTTATCGCAGCCTTCGGCAGGGGCTACGGGTATTGGCAAGGCAAGATTGTTCAAATAATCACCAATTGCCTTGCGCCTCTCTTGTGCCTTCTCTACAATTGCGCCCCTTGCCGTCATGGCGGGCGCATATGTGCCTCTCTAGGCAAGACACACAAGTGTCATTCACTCCTTGTCTGACCGCTTTTTAGTTAGCGGCAGGCTACAACCCGTAAGGAGCATTCATGCGTCATTACGAAATCATCTTTTTGGTCCACCCGGATCAAAGCGAACAAGTCGGCGGCATGGTAGAGCGTTACACCAAGCTGATCGAAGAAGACGGCGGCAAAATCCACCGTCTGGAAGATTGGGGCCGTCGTCAACTGGCCTACGCAATCAACAATGTTCACAAGGCTCACTACGTGATGCTGAACGTTGAGTGCACTGGCAAGGCTTTGGCTGAGCTGGAAGACAACTTCCGTTACAACGATGCTGTGATCCGTAACCTGGTCATCCGTCGCGACGAAGCCGTAACTGGCCAGTCCGAGATGCTCAAGGCTGAAGAGAACCGCAGTGAGCGCCGTGAGCGTCGTGACCGTCCTGAGCATTCTGACAGCGCCGATGGCGATGACAGCGATAACAGCGACGCCAGCGATAACGCTGACGAGTAATCCACGGACCTTTTGAGGAGCCAATTACATGGCACGTTTCTTCCGTCGTCGTAAATTCTGCCGCTTCACAGCAGAAGAAGTGAAAGAGATCGATTACAAAGATCTCAACACTCTGAAAGCTTACGTATCCGAGACCGGCAAAATTGTTCCAAGCCGCATCACCGGTACTAAAGCTCGTTATCAGCGTCAGCTGGCCACCGCTATCAAGCGCGCCCGCTTCCTGGCCCTGCTGGCCTACACCGACAGCCACGGCCGCTGAGACCGGGCAGTCGACACGTAGTAAAGGATTGAAAGCATGCGCGCCTTAGCTGAGTTCATCATGCGAGGCCGTGTGCAGGCCACGCTAGTCGTGGCCGGATGTGCGGCATTGCCGTTTTTGTTCTGGTTGAGTGCTGCTGCGGGAAGCCTTGTGCTCCTGCGGCGCGGTCCGAGAGATGCCTTGAGCATCCTCTCATGGGCGTTACTGCCGGCCTTGGTCTGGTGGTTTATCGGAGAACCTCGCACCTTGATGGTGTTGTTGGGAACTCTGGGGCTGGCGTTGTTTTTGCGCGCCGGTCAGCCCTGGCATCGCGTGCTGCTGGTCAGCGTGGCATTGGGTGGTGTGTATGGCGTTATCCTGGGCACGGTTTTCCGCGAACCCATTGGTGCGATGGCGCAGGAGTTGGAAAAACTTCTGCCGCAGGTCCTCAATGGTCTCTACGACACGTTATCTGACGTAGAGCGAGCGCGCCTTGGAGCACTGATTGCACCCGTCCTGACCGGTTTGATTGCAGCTTTGATGCAGGTCGTCAGCGTGCTGAGCCTGATGCTTGGGCGTTATTGGCAAGCGTTGTTGTATAACCCGGGCGGTTTTGCCAGCGAATTTCGCAGCATCCGCCTACCGCTGGGTCCAGCGTTACTGTTGCTGGCGTGCATGCTTGTCGGACCGAACTTCGGTCCGCAAATGGCCATGCTTACGCCGTTGTGCAGCGTAGCGTTGTTCTTCGCCGGGCTGGCCCTGATTCATGGGCTGGTGGCGCAAAAGCGACTGGGCAAGTTTTGGCTGGTGGGGTTGTACGTCACGCTGTTGCTGTTCATGCAGCTGATCTATCCGTTGCTCGTGGTTTTGGCCATTGTCGACAGCCTGATTGATTTTCGCGGACGTTTGGCGCCGAAAGACGTCGATAAAGACTCTGCGAACGGTGAAGGTTAAAAGTTAAGAGGATTTTCACATGCAACTGATCCTTCTGGAAAAAGTCGCGAACCTGGGCAACCTGGGCGACAAAGTAAATGTTAAGGCCGGTTACGGTCGTAACTACCTGCTGCCATACGGCAAAGCTACCGCTGCAACCGCTGCCAACCTGGCTGCGTTTGAAGAGCGTCGTGCTGAGCTGGAACAAGCAGCAGCAGACAAGAAAGCTTCGGCTGAAACACGCGCTGCCCAACTGGCTGAGCTGGAAGTGACTATCACTGCCACTGCCGGTGACGAAGGCAAGCTGTTCGGTTCGATCGGCACTCACGACATCGCTGATGCACTGACCGCCTCTGGCGTTGAAGTTGCAAAAAGCGAAGTTCGTCTGCCGAACGGCACTATCCGCAACGTTGGCGAATTCGACGTGGCTGTGCACCTGCACGCCGAAGTTGAAGCAACCGTACGCGTTGTTGTGGTAGCTGCTTAAGCAGTCTTAACTGACTGGCACCTTGTGTGTCAGACGGTTAACATCGGGCACGATCCTGTTTACAGGTCGTGCCCTTTGTCTTTCTACAGACGTTGATTTTCACCCCCCAAATTACACGTGGCCATGAACGATATCTCCGCTCCTGAGCAATACGACCTGCAAACCGCATCCTTGAAGGTGCCACCGCATTCCATCGAGGCCGAACAGGCCGTGCTCGGTGGTTTGATGCTGGACAACAACGCCTGGGAACGCGTGCTGGATCAGGTGTCGGACGGTGACTTTTATCGACATGACCACCGCCTGATCTTTCGGGCCATCGCCAAACTGGCGGACCAGAACTCGCCGATCGACGTCGTGACCCTTGCCGAGCAATTGGACAAGGAAGGTCAGACCTCGCAAGTCGGTGGGCTGGGTTACTTGGGCGAGCTGGCAAAAAACACGCCATCGGTCGCCAACATCAAAGCCTACGCGCAGATCGTCCGCCAGCGGGCGACCTTGCGGCAGTTGATCGGCATCAGTACCGAGATCGCCGACAGCGCTTTCAACCCTGAAGGCCGCAGCGCCGAAGAAATCCTCGATGAGGCCGAGCGCCAGATCTTTGCCATTGCCGAGGCCCGGCCAAAAACCGGCGGCCCGGTCAGTGTCAACGATCTGTTGACCAAGGCCATCGACCGTATCGACACCTTGTTCAACACCGACAACGCCATTACCGGCTTGTCCACCGGTTACACCGATCTTGATGGCATGACCAGTGGCTTGCAGCCGTCGGACTTGATCATCGTGGCGGGCCGTCCGTCGATGGGTAAAACCACTTTTGCGATGAACCTGGTCGAAAACGCCGTATTACGCAGCGAAAAAGCGGTACTGGTTTACTCGCTTGAGATGCCAGGTGAATCGCTGATCATGCGTATGCTGTCGTCCCTGGGGCGTATTGACCAGACCAAGGTCCGTGCGGGTCGTCTTGAGGACGATGATTGGCCGCGCCTGACCTCGGCGGTCAATCTGCTCAACGACCGCAAGCTGTTTATTGATGACACGGCGGGCATCAGTCCCTCGGAAATGCGTGCGCGTACCCGCCGCCTGGTGCGTGAACATGGCGACATCGGCCTGATCATGATCGACTACCTGCAATTGATGCAGATTCCGGGTTCGGGCGGTGATAACCGAACCAATGAAATTTCCGAGATTTCGCGATCGCTCAAGGCGTTGGCCAAAGAATTCAACTGCCCGGTTGTGGCGTTGTCACAGCTCAACCGCTCCCTGGAGCAGCGCCCCAACAAGCGCCCGATCAACTCCGACTTGCGTGAGTCCGGCGCCATCGAGCAGGATGCCGACGTCATCATGTTCGTGTACCGCGACGAGGTGTACCACCCCGAGACCGAGCACAAAGGCATTGCCGAAATCATCATCGGCAAGCAGCGTAACGGGCCGATTGGCACCACGCGGCTGGCGTTTATCGGCAAGTACACGCGCTTCGAAAACCTTGCGCCGGGCAGTTACAACTTCGACGATGACTAATCGGTAGTGGCGCAGGCGTTGGGCATGTGGGTAAAGCCTGCTGCCCGCGCTGCTCATCACCTCTTCCTGCGTCCTCCCTCGCCTTGACCTCAACCGCTCATCGGCACTGTCACAATTGACAGTTTTGTCGTGCTGCTTGGTGCGCAAATATTGCGCATCGATGCTCACCGTCGCGAAGGTGCCCGGTCGAGCGGCGTTTGCTTGTGCATGCTTAACCCATCCCGCGTAACGAGCGACAGGGGATCAAGCCAGTGCGTGACGTCCCAAGAGACCTGCGTGACCTACAAGATGTCGCCACGCCTCATCCCGACCCGCTGGGTTATCAGGCCCGGATCCTGTCGCGGGTTTCACGCACCTTTGCGTTGACTATCCCGCAGTTGCCCGCCGAGCTGGCAACGGTGGTCACGCATGCCTATTTACTGCTTCGTCTGGCCGACACCATAGAAGATGAGCCTGCGCTGACTGCGCAGCAAATTCGGGTTTATGAGGACGCATTTCTTGAGGTTGTGGCTGGGCGAGCGGATGCCCGGCGCTTCAGCGATCAAGTGTGCGCATTGCTGACGGGGCAAACCCAAGACGCCGAGCGCGAGTTAATGCAGCACTTGCCGTGGGTGATGCAGGTTCACAGCCTGCTGACGCCTGTGCAGCGTGCAGCCCTGCTCAATTGCCTGGCGGTCATGACGCGAGGCATGTCCGAGTTTCGGCAAGGTTTGGGGCTTCAGGGGTTGGCAACGTGCCATGATCTTGACCGCCTGTGCTATTGCGTCTCGGGGGTTGTGGGCGAAATGTTGACCGAGTTTTTTATCGAGGCCGTCCCGTCTCTTGAGGCGCGCAGAGCCACGTTGCATCGCCTGTCGATTTCGTTCGGTGCGGCCCTGCAGTTGACCAATATCCTCAAGGATCAATGGGAGGACCGTGAGCGCGGCATTTGCTGGCTGCCTCGTGAACTTTTCAGGGCGTATGGCGTGCATTTACACGCGCTCGATCCGGGGCATGCAGCCCCCAATCATGCCCGCGCGCTGTCTGTGCTGATCGGCACGGCTCACGCGCATTTGCATCTGGCCCTCCAATACGCCCTGCTGATTCCGGTAGAGCAGAAGGGGATACGTCGATTCATTCTGTGGACCCTGGGTCTGTGCTTGTTAACCTTGCGCAAAATGCACAACACGCCGGGTTTTAGGTCGCAGCAGCAGGTGAAAATCACCCATGCCCATGTCGCACTGATCATGTATTCGGTCACAGGCGTGCAGCGATGGGACTGGGGTGTGCAGGCGCTTTTCAACGCAGCGTCGCGCGGGTTGCCGTTTACACCCTTGGCGCCTGAGTGGGAGGCCGCCGCCTGGCACGCACTTCCGTGGCCGCGCCACTCCATTTCATTTCTGGATCACCTGCCTTTAAGGTTTTGACTTCTGCCTTGTATAAGGTCGGGATGCACGTCGTCGATAAAGCCAAGCGCTTTAGTCGGAATTGATCATTTTTTGTGCTATATTCCGCGCCCGCGAATTTCTCAGTAAATGTCGCGCCCCTCTTTATGCACTCAACACCGGTCATCGACATGCAAGCAGCCAAGCCTCTATTTGACTATCCGAAGTACTGGGCCGAATGTTTCGGGCCAGCGCCATTCCTGCCGATGAGCAGGGAGGAGATGGATCAGCTTGGCTGGGATTCATGCGACATCATCATCGTCACCGGTGATGCCTATGTCGACCACCCTTCGTTTGGCATGGCCATCATTGGCCGCTTGCTGGAGTCTCAGGGCTTTCGTGTCGGCATCATTGCGCAGCCGAACTGGCAGTCCAAAGACGACTTCATGAAGCTGGGTGAGCCGAACCTGTTTTTCGGCGTCGCCGCCGGCAACATGGACTCGATGATCAACCGCTACACGGCTGACAAAAAGATCCGTTCCGATGACGCCTACACCCCCGGTGGCATGGCAGGCAAACGCCCGGATCGCGCCAGCCTGGTTTACAGCCAGCGTTGTAAAGAAGCCTACAAGCATGTGCCGATTGTATTGGGTGGCATTGAGGCTTCTCTGCGCCGCATCGCACATTACGACTACTGGCAAGACCGCGTGCGTAACTCGATCCTGATCGACGCCTGCGCCGACATCTTGTTGTACGGCAACGCCGAGCGCGCGATTGTTGAAGTGGCTCAGCGCTTGTCCTACGGCCATAAAATCGAAGACATCACCGATGTGCGCGGTACTGCGTTCATTCGTCGTGATACGCCAAAAGACTGGTACGAAGTCGACTCCACGCGTATCGACCGTCCGGGCAAGATCGACAAGATCATCAACCCGTACGTGAACACCCAGGACACTCAAGCCTGCGCCATCGAGCAAGAAAAAGGCCCGGTTGAAGACCCGAACGAAGCACAGGTTGTACAAATTCTGGCCAGCCCGCGCATGACCCGCGACAAGACGGTCATCCGTCTGCCGTCGGTTGAAAAAGTGCGTGGCGACTCTGTTCTGTATGCCCACGCCAACCGCGTGCTTCACCTCGAAACCAACCCCGGCAACGCCCGTGCGCTGGTGCAGAAGCATGGCGAAGTCGACGTGTGGTTCAACCCGCCGCCGATCCCGATGACCACCGAAGAAATGGACTACGTGTTCGGCATGCCGTACGCACGTGTCCCGCATCCTGCGTACGGCAAGGAAAAAATCCCCGCCTACGACATGATTCGCTTCTCGGTGAACATCATGCGTGGCTGCTTCGGCGGCTGCACCTTCTGCTCCATCACTGAGCACGAAGGCCGCATCATTCAGAACCGTTCTGAAGAGTCGATCATTCGCGAGATTGAAGAGATCCGCGACAAGGTGCCAGGTTTCACCGGCGTCATTTCCGACCTCGGCGGCCCGACTGCGAACATGTACCGCATCGCCTGCAAAACGCCGGAAATCGAATCCGCGTGCCGCAAGCCATCGTGCGTGTTCCCCGGCATTTGCCCGAACCTGAACACCGATCACTCGTCGCTGATTCAGCTGTATCGCAGCGCCCGTGCGTTGCCGGGCGTGAAGAAGATCCTGATCGCTTCCGGCCTGCGTTACGACCTCGCGGTCGAGTCGCCGGAATACGTCAAAGAGCTGGTGACGCACCACGTTGGTGGTTACCTCAAGATCGCCCCGGAACACACCGAGGAAGGTCCGCTCAACCAAATGATGAAGCCGGGCATTGGCAGCTATGACAAGTTCAAGCGCATGTTCGAGAAGTACACCAAGGAAGCGGGCAAAGAGCAGTACCTGATCCCGTACTTCATCGCCGCTCACCCCGGCACCAAAGACGAAGACATGATGAACCTGGCGCTGTGGCTCAAGGGCAACGGTTTCCGGGCTGACCAGGTGCAAGCGTTCTACCCCTCGCCAATGGCCACGGCCACGGCGATGTACCACTCGGGCAAGAACCCGTTGCGCAAGGTCACGTACAAGAGCGACTCGGTCACCATCGTCAAGAGCGAAGAACAGCGCCGTTTGCATAAAGCGTTCTTGCGCTACCACGATCCCAAAGGCTGGCCGATGCTGCGCGAAGCGCTAACGCGTATGGGCCGCGCCGACTTGATCGGTTCGGGCAAAGACCAGTTGATTCCGTTGCATCAACCTGCGACGGATAGCTACCAAAGTGCCCGTCGTAAAAACTCGACCCCTGCTGGCAGCCACAAAGTCTCCGGGGAAAAGACGACCAAGATCCTCACTCAGCACACCGGCCTGCCGCCGCGCGCCAGTGATGGCGGCAACCCGTGGGACAAGCGCGAGCAAGCCAAAGCGGCGGCCTTTGCGCGTAACAAGCAGGCGGCCAAAGAGCGTCATGAAGCCGCCAAGGGTGGTAAAAGCCAACGTCCGGCCCGCAAGCCCGTCGTGCCTCGCTAAACAATCGTGCAGTCGCTGCCGCAGGCGGCGATCGAGCCTGAAGGGGTCGCGCCTTTGGACTTTATCGCAGCCTGCGCCATCGACTACGGGTTGAAGTACGCCACAACGCCAGCCATCGAGCTGGCGTTGTGCTTTCTGCGCGCTGAGAAGTCTGCCACGGGTTTGTAGGCTTTATGCTGAGGCTTGGTCAGGTAATGAGTATCAAAGCGTCTGAGGGCGTTACGAGGCGGTCAGGTTAACTGCGAGGATCAACAGCTGAGCTGCTGATCCTGATCACAGATCCTGTGGGCCGGGTTGTGGATAACCGGGCCGAGGGTGTTACGCGTTGGGTGCTTTGTCTTCTTCTACAGCGCCAGTCTCTTGCGCGGCAACTTCGCCTTCTGTGGCTTGTGTCTCGACGTCCTGTTCCAGGTCTGCGGTGCCACCTTCAGCGGCAGCCTTCTTGCGCTGAAGCTTTTCTTCTTTCTTCTGCTCTTTAGCCAAGTCTCTTTGACGCTTTGCGAAGTTGTAGTTTGGTTTGGCCATGGGCGATCCTCTTGTGCTCGAAGGTGTGGTGAGCGAAGGGTATTCTGCCCTGTATTAGTGCTTAGCCGTTAGCTGGGTTTTTGCAAGGCTGTTTATCGCGTGATAAATCAGTTCCGACAGTTCGTGAAAAATCTGTAGGAAACGGCTTGTTAAGCAGGGTACTTTTTCTCCAAAAATCAAAAACATGGCCTAAGGTTATAAGCCCGGAGTTCGTCTAGCAGGCTATTACACCCGATTAACGCGCTTGGTCATGACCCAGGTCATTGGAATTGAGACGATTTTCGGGCAACCTGTATACAAATTGTGGAATTTTTATACCCTGCCTTGGAGATACACCATGTTTGCCAAAGTTGTTGCGGTATCCCTTTTGACCCTGGCCAGCGGCCATTTGCTGGCGGCTGAATGCAGCGTGACGGTCGATTCGACTGATCAAATGTCGTACAACACCAAAGAAATCACCATCGACAAGTCCTGCAAAACCTTCACGGTAAACCTGACTCACTCCGGCAGCCTGCCAAAAAATGTCATGGGTCATAACTGGGTCCTGAGCACTAAAGCAGACATGCAGGGCGTCTCCACTGACGGCATGGCCGCCGGTCTGGACAAAAACTACCTGAAAGATGGCGACACGCGCATCATCGCTCACACCAAGATCATCGGTGCCGGCGAGAAAGATTCAGTGACCTTCGACGTTGCCAAGCTCAAAGCGGGTGAAGAGTACGAATTCTTCTGCACCTTCCCGGGCCACAACTCGATGATGAAAGGTGCTGTGGTTCTGAAATAAGAACGCAGACGCTTTCAAATACAGCCCTGACGCGCTTCATGCCGTCAGGGCTGTTTACGTTCAGGCTCAGGTTTTTGAGGCGGTCATCTTGAAAATCCCTTGAGCGTTGCTGCTGTCGAAATTCAGGTCCAGGCGCCCGGTGTCTGGATCCACCTTGCGTTGGATGAACTCAACAAATGAACCGGGTACTTGATGCTCGCAGTAGTGGCCGCTGGCATCGACCAGACCACGGGTCACCGGGCACGCGCGATAGGCGGTTTGCATGACTCGACCTGTGGCCGAGACTTCGATGCTGTCTTTCATGGGCCGCTGCAAAGCGCGCTGTTGTGCGACGGTGGTTTCCAAATTCGCTACCCGATCAGTCAGATGGTTGAAGCGGTTGCCTTCAGTCGCAATCCACGCCATCTCCGCACTTTCATCCAGCAGGCAGCGATAGTCCGTTTCGAGCACGGCGCCATGCTGGCGGTCGAAGGCGCGGTACAACCCCGGCAACAGGGCGTGGGCCTCAGGCAGGCTGCAATGGCGGGTCAGTTGCAGGCGCTTAAGGATGCTGACGTGTTCAGCGCCCAATGGATCTCGACTGCTGCTGACTACGCGGGTCACGGCGCTTTGGAAGGTTTCACTGAACCGCCCCGGGTGTAACTCCGACACAAAAAACTGTGCGATGTCTTCGGGCAAGTCCATTTGCCGGTAGCCCCAGCCAGTCATGTTCAGTTTGGTCAGCGGGTACGTTCGCACATCGGTAAAGCCTAACGGCTCCAGCAAGCGTGCAAATGCCTGACGGCCACGGGGCAGTTCACCATTGTGCGGCCAGTCCACGGTACGCAGCGCTCCATGATCGAACACGACCTTGCGTCCACCTCGCGCCTGTTCTTCCACATAGCGATGGCCATCGGGCACGGCATTGACCAGCGTGTGCAGAAGACACAGGTTCAGCGCTTCGGCGAGCCAGACGCGGTGCAACGCCTGTTCATGCCAGCTGAAGCGCAGCAGGGCTTCAGGCACCTCGACATGCTCGCGCAGCCAGTGGGCGGCAGACGAGTCGAGCGTGGATTCGACAAGCGAAAAAAGACCATCGAAAGAAGACATGGCGGGCAGGGCTCTGGCGACGAAACAGGCGTCTATCAAAGCTGTAGACGGGGTAGGCCACAAGCGAAAAAAAACGCTGGGGTCATTCCGTTTTTTCTGGCTGGCGTGCGCAAGGTCCAAAGCCCCTCACCCCCGTTCCTTTTCGCAGAGAGTTGGGGGGAGGGCAAAGGTTGATCACGGTCTCAAGGCGCGAACGGCATCTCACGCTTGTGATGGGTTTTTTCATACGTGCTGCAAATGATGTTGAACGTCTCTTCGCTTACCGGCTCGCCGTGCAAAAAGGCATCGATCTCGGCATAGGTCACGCCGTGGGACGCTTCGTCGGGCTTGCCCGGTTCCAGGTCTTCGAGGTCGGCCGTCGGGACTTTCTCCACCAGCGATTCCGGTGCACCAAAATGCCGTGCAATTGCGCGTACCTGATGTTTAACCAGCCCGCTCAGCGGCGCCAAATCACACGAGCCGTCACCAAACTTGGTGAAAAACCCCATCACCGCTTCTGCCGCATGGTCAGTGCCGATCACCAGCCCGCCCGTTGCACCGGCGATGGTGTATTGCGCCACCATGCGCATCCGCGCTTTGGTGTTGCCCAACACGAAGTCCACGGTGGCCGGTGGCTTGCCTTCAAAGGAGGCTACTTCAGCTGCCAGCGCTTTGACCGCAGGCCCAATGTTTACCGTTTGGCGCTCATCGGGGTTGATGAAGTCCACCGCTGCGGTCGCGTCGATTTCGTCGTGCTGCACGCCGTAGGGCAGGCGCACCGCAATAAAGCGATAGGCCGGATCGCCGGTCTGCTCGCGCAGTTGCTTGACCGCACGTTGTGCCATCAGGCCTGCGGTCAGTGAGTCGACACCGCCGCTGATGCCCAGCACCAGCGTCTTGAGCCTGGCGTTGTGCAGGCAGCACTGAATAAAGGTAATGCGTCGTGCGACTTCAGCTTCAAGGGCCGCAATGTCTTTAAACGGCGGCTGGACCTTGAGGTCTTGTGCAATTTGGCGCTGTACGGCCTGCATGATTCACTCCTTGGGAGAATGTTCAGGAACTTGGAAAACATGGCGCAGATAGGCGGCGAAGTTGGGGTCAGAACAGTGGGTCTTGCCCGGCTCATCCGAAATTTTCGCCACCGGTGAGCCGTTGCAGCCGGTCATTTTAAGGACGATGCTCATCGGCTCAACCCCCGGAATGTCGCAGGTCAGGTTGGTGCCGATACCGAAACTGACGTTGATCCTGCCGCGCAACGTGCGGAATATTTCCAGCGAACGGGGCAGGGTCAGGCTGTCGGAAAACACCAGCGTCTTGCTCATTGGGTCTATGCCCAGCGCGTGGTAATGCGCGATGCATTTTTCGGCCCAGACCACGGGGTCACCCGAGTCGTGGCGCAAGCCGTCAAACAGCTTGGCAAAGTAAAGATCAAAATCCTTGAGGAAGGCATCGGTGGTGATGCAGTCCGTCAGTGCAATCCCCAACAGGCCCCGGTATTCACGCACCCAGCAATCGAGCGCCGCACTTTGACTGTCGATCAGCCGTGGCCCCAGTTGCTGATGGGCCATGATCCATTCGTGGGCCATTGTGCCCAGAGGCTTCATGTCCAGTTCGCGGGACAAGTTGACGTTGCTGGTGCCCACAAAACGACCGGGGAAGTCATGCTTGAGCACGCTGACCACTTCTTCCTGCACGCGGTACGAAAACCGGCGACGTGTACCGAAATCGGCCACTTGTAAACCGGCCAGTTCATCGGCGCTGGCATTGGCTTGCAGCCAGTCAAACTTGCGATAGAGCTGCTCACGGGCTTGCGACAGTACCGTATCGGCATAGCGCGAGCGGTTGCGCACTTCACTGACGATCGCCAGTAATGGCACCTCAAACAGAATCACATGCAGCCACGGGCCACGCAGGCGGATAAACAGCTCGCCGTTTTCGATTCCGGTGTGGACATAGCGCAAGTTAAAGCGAAACAGGCCCAGAAAGCGTATGAAGTCAGGCTTCATAAACGTAATCCGTTCCAGAAAACCGAGTTGGTCCTGGCTCATGCTCAACTCAGCCAAACGCTCGATCTGATGCCGGATTTCGCTCAAGTAGGGGCGTAAGTCTTCGCTGTTACGGCAGCGAAATTCCCATTCAACTTCCACGTTGGGGTAGTTGTGCAGCACCGCCTGCATCATGGTCAATTTGTAGAAGTCGGTGTCGAGCAGGTTCTGCACGATGCGATCGGCAAACACACTCTCGCTCATAACGCGAATCTCCATGCTGGCCGTGCCTGATTGCCACGGCTTTCAGCTCTTTCAATGAATGACGCTAGTGGCGCATATCCGTGGGCGGTTGTGCCAGCGGTTTTTACGTTTACAGCGACTCGCCCTCGACAGTCGCAGACGGCGGGGCGTCCCTTTGCTCCATCATCCAGCTGACGAACGCCTGCACTTTGGGCACGCTCGCGGAATGCTCGGGGTAGGCCAGGTAATACGCATCGTGACTGGGCATGGCGTACGGCCAGGCGATTACCAATTTGCCATCTGCTAATTCCTCTTCGACCAAAAACCGTGGCAGCAAGGCCACCCCGCAGCCGACCTGAGCTGCACGAATGCACATATAAAAGGTGTCAAAGCGCGGGCCGTGGTAGCTGTGGTCCGTGCGGTAGCCCTGGTGTTCAAACCATTCATGCCACGCTTGTGGGCGTGAAGCGTTTTGCAGCAGTACCAAATCGGTCAATTGCGTGGGATCGGTGAACGCTGTGCCGGGCAAGCTTAAGGGCGCACACACGGCCACCAACTCTTCTTCCAGCACTTTCAGGCACTCAGTGCCGGGGCGTGAGCCTTGGCCGAAGTAAAACGCCAGATCGCTGTGCCCTTGCAACAAATCGTCTGCCTGCTGTTCGTTGCACACATCCAGATGAATCTGCGGGTGCCGTAGTCGCCAACCTTTAAGCCGTGGCACAAGCCAGCGTGCGCCGAAGGTTGAGGGGGTGGAGACGCGCAAGACTTCAGTTTCGCCGCCGTAGGAGCGCAGTGTGTGAGTCGACATTTCGACTTGGGTCAGGATTTTTCGGACTTCTACCAGATACAAATCACCGGCAGGCGTCAGTTGCAGACGGCGCCGTACCCGCCGGAACAGCAAATGTTGGAGCAACTCTTCGAGCTGTGCGACCTGTTTGCTGACCGCGCTTTGGGTCAAGTTCAACTCCTGCGCCGCGCGGGTAAAACTCAGATGGCGGGTCACGGCTTCAAAACACTGCAAGGCAGTGATCGACGGCAGGTAGCGTTTATTGAGCATGAGCAGCCTCGTATTTTTGTTGTTAGCCAACGTTACCAGCGCAGCATGAATTTTCGGAATGATATCTCGCTTAAAGGTCGTTTGTTGGCGCGCAAAGTGCCAGCTACAACTAAAGACCTGTGCCGCTGACTGCGGCAAATGTCTTCACGTTGAGGGAGTGTTCACATGGTTGGCGCATTGCTGGATCGTTTAGGGGTAAACCCTGCGTTGTATCAACAGGGCAAGCAGCCCGTACACACGCCCATTGATGGCAGCCAGATCGCCGCCGTGCACTGGGAAGGTGGGGCCGAAGTCGAGCAGCACGTGACCCGTGCCGAACATGCTTTTGAAGCGTGGCGCAAGGTGCCGGCCCCCCGTCGTGGAGAGTTGGTGCGCCAATTTGGCGACTTACTGCGTCAATACAAAGCAGACCTGGGCGAGTTGGTGTCGTGGGAGGCGGGCAAAATTACTCAGGAAGGTTTGGGTGAAGTGCAGGAAATGATCGACATCTGCGACTTCGCGGTCGGGCTGTCCCGCCAGTTGTATGGCCTGACCATCGCCTCCGAGCGCCCCGGCCATCACATGCGTGAAACCTGGCATCCGCTGGGTGTGGTCGGGGTCATCAGCGCGTTCAACTTTCCGGTCGCGGTGTGGGCATGGAACACCACGCTGGCGCTGGTGTGTGGTAACGCAGTGATCTGGAAACCTTCCGAGAAAACCCCACTCACTGCGCTGGCCTGCCAGGCGTTGTTTGATCGCGTGCTCAGCACCTTCAGCGATGCGCCCAACTACCTCAGCCAAGTGATTGTCGGTGGCCGCGACGCTGGCGAAGCCTTGGTCGATGACCCGCGTGTAGCCCTGATCAGTGCCACCGGCAGCACGCGCATGGGCCGTGAAGTGGCGCCTAAAATTGCCGCGCGCTTTGCCCGCAGCATTCTTGAGTTGGGCGGTAACAACGCCATGATCCTGGGGCCGAGTGCGGATCTGGACATGGCGGTACGCGCCATTCTGTTCAGCGCCGTGGGCACGGCGGGTCAACGCTGCACCAGTCTGCGCCGCTTGATAGCCCATGAGTCGGTGAAAGACGAGATCGTTACACGGCTCAAAGCCGCCTATTCCAACGTCCGTATCGGCCACCCGCTGGAGGGCAATTTGGTGGGGCCGCTGATTGACAAACACAGCTTTGAAAACATGCAGGATGCGCTGGAGCAGGCCCTGAGCGAAGGCGGGCGGGTGTTTGGCGGTGAGCGCCAGTTGGCCAGCCATTACCCCGACGCGTACTACGTCAGTCCGGCGATTGTTGAAATGCCCGAGCAGAGCGAGGTGATGTGCAACGAGACCTTCGCGCCCATTTTGTACGTAGTCGGTTACAGCGAATTCGCTGAGGCGCTGCGCCTCAATAACGCCGTGCCGCAGGGTTTGTCGTCGTGCATCTTTACCACCGACGTGCGTGAGGCTGAGCAGTTTATGTCGGCGACGGGCAGTGATTGCGGGATTGCCAACGTCAATATCGGGCCGAGCGGTGCCGAAATTGGCGGCGCGTTTGGTGGCGAAAAAGAAACGGGCGGCGGGCGTGAGTCGGGTTCGGATGCGTGGCGTGGCTACATGCGGCGCCAGACCAATACCGTCAACTACTCACTGGAGTTGCCGTTGGCACAGGGCATTACCTTTGACTGATGTGATGTTTGCCCTCACCCCAACCCTCTCCCGGAGGGAGAGGGAGCTGATGTGCAGTGATCTATAACCCGTGCTCGGTCAGTCACATCTGTAGAGGTTGTGGTGATCTGAACCCGCACGCGGTCAGTCCCCTCTCCCTTTGGGAGAGGGTTAGGGTGAGGGCTTTCGACTCGGGTTAGGTTTCATTTCTGGAGCTTGGCAATGCCACTACAAGAACAATGTCTGTGGGAAACCCTCACGCCACAACGCCCCCAATCGTCCGCGTTCAAGGGCGAATTAAACGTTGATGTGTGTGTGATTGGAGCCGGAATTACCGGTTTATCCAGTGCGATCCATTTACTCGAACAAGGCAAAAGCGTCTGCGTGCTCGAAGCCCATCGCACCGGTCACGGCGGCTCGGGGCGAAATGTAGGGCTGGTGAACGCCGGGATGTGGATTGCCCCCGATGACATCGAAGCCGGATTTGGCCACGCCGTGGGCAGCCAGCTCAACCGTATGCTCGGCGCTGCGCCTGCCTTGGTGTTCAGCCTGATTGATAAATACAACATTGATTGCCAGTTGCGCCGCGAAGGCACCTTGCACATGGCGCATAACGCCAAGGGTGAAGCGGACTTGCGCAGCCGTGAGCAACAATGGAAACGTCGCGGTGCGCCCGTGGAACTCCTGACCGGCGCCGCCTGCGAAGCGGCTACCGGCACTGCAAAAATTGCGGCAGCCTTGCTGGATCGACGTGCCGGTACGCTCAACCCTATGGCTTACACGTCCGGCTTGGCCAAGGCCGCCAGTGATTTGGGCGCGCGCCTGTTCGATCACTCGCCCGTTACCGGGCTAGAGCGCCAGGGGCAGCGCTGGTCAGTGCGCACGGCCCTGGGCGCGGTCAGTGCTGAGCAGGTGGTGCTGGCGTCCAATGCCTATACCGAAGGCGAATGGACTGACTTGCGGCGGCATTTTTTCCCCGGTTATTACTACCAGGTGGCGTCCAAACCCCTGACGGACGAGGCCGCGCAACGCATCTTGCCCGGCGGTCAAGGCTCCTGGGACACGCGACAGGTACTGAGCAGCATCCGCAGGGATGCCGAGGGCCGCTTGCTGCTCGGCAGCCTGGGCAATGGCAACCAAAAACCGGCGTGGTTCCTCAAAGCCTGGGCCGACCGGGTGCAACAGCACTACTTCCCGTACTTGAAAGGCGTGGAGTGGGAGTGCACTTGGACCGGCCGCATTGCGTTTACCCCCGACCACTTGATGCGTTTATTTGAGCCTGCGCCCGGTTTAGTCGCGGTCACCGGTTACAACGGCCGGGGTGTGACCACTGGCAGCGTAGTGGGCAAGGCGTTTGCCGATTATCTGTGCCATGGCGACGCCAAGGCCCTGCCGATCCCTTTTTCTGCCATGCAACCGCTCTCGGGCACGGGTTTGCGCAGTTGTTTATATGAGGCCGGCTTTTCGCTGTACCACGCGGGGCAGTGTTTAAGAATCGTCATATAACCCGGCGTTTACCTGCGCAGCGACTAGCCTCACATGGTGCGGGCTGTAGCAATCACGCACCGGGAGTGTGCAGTTAGGTGACGCAGGTGGTTACAGGTTGCCTGCGCACCCCAGGGCAATCCGGTTGCGCTACACGGGTGCGCAGGTAGCACCCGGCAACCATGAACAGTTTCACCTTCCTCGGTTTAGACGGTTGCACGCCCAATAAAAATGGGCCCGAAACAGTCGATAAAACAATAAGACAACGGCTTTTTTAAGAATAAAAAACCAATGGCACGCGCCTTGCTCAGCGCTTTACGTGAAGTCGAAGTGCCTACTAAAAACCTCAGGAGCATCACCTCATGTCGCAGACGTTCTATAAGAAAGGTTTTCTGGCCCTCGCAGTGGCGACTGCGTTGGGTGTTTCTACGTTTGTTCAGGCGGATTTAAAAATTGGTGTGGCGGGTCCGATGACCGGCGCCAATGCGGCATTTGGTGAGCAGTACATGAAGGGCGCGCAGGCGGCAGCCGATACGATCAACGCCGCAGGGGGTATCAACGGCGAAAAAATCATGTTGGTCAAAGGCGACGATGCTTGTGAACCTAAACAGGCGGTAGCGGTGGCCAACCGTTTGGTCGATCAGGACAAGGTTGCGGCAGTTGTGGGGCACTTCTGTTCTTCGTCCACGATTCCGGCTTCTGAGGTGTATGCCGATGCGGGTGTGATCGCAATCACGCCGGGTTCCACCAACCCGGCAGTCACCGAGCGCGGCCTGAGCGCCATGTTCCGTATGTGCGGGCGCGACGATCAGCAAGGCATCGTGGCGGCGGACTACATTGTCGACGTGCTCAAAGGCAAAAAAGTGGTGGTGCTGCATGACAAGGACACCTACGGCCAAGGCCTGGCCGATGCCACCAAAGCCCAACTGATCAAGCGCGGCGTCGAGCCGGTGCTGTACGAAGGCCTGACCCGTGGCGAAAAAGATTTCAGTGCCGTGGTGACCAAGATCCGTTCAACCGGCGCCGATGTTGTGTATTTCGGCGGGCTGCACCCGGAAGCCGGCCCTCTGGTGCGCCAATTGCGTGAGCAGGGTCTTAAAGACGTGAAGTTCATGTCCGATGATGGCGTGGTCACTGATGAGCTGGTCACCACCGCAGGTGGCCCGCAATACGTTGAAGGTGTGTACATGACCTTTGGTGCTGACCCACGCCTGCTGCCTGACAGCAAAGCGGTGGTGGACCAGTTCCGCAAAGCTGGCACCGAGCCTGAAGGCTACACCTTGTATGCCTACGCCTCGATTCAAGCCTTGGCTCAAGCGTTCAACGGCGCTAAATCCAACAAAGGCGAAGACGCTGCCAAATGGCTCAAAGCCAACCCGGTGAACACCGTGATGGGCGAAAAAGCCTGGGACAGCAAAGGCGACCTCAAAGTCTCTGACTACGTGGTGTATCAGTGGGACAAAGACGGCAAGTATCACCAGCTGGAAAAACAGAAGTGAGATGACCCCACCCCTGAACGGCGCTTGGGCGACCGTTCAGGCGGGTGACATCTGCCTCCCTGTCTTCTTTTCCAGGAGCCACGCAAACCCTGCCAAACAAGCTGTCCTCGGACGGCGTGGGAGGCGTGTGTCTGCGTGATGGCTCCAGTGCGTGAGATTGCGTTATGGACGGTATATTCCTACAGCAACTGCTGAACGGCCTGACCCTCGGGTCTGTCTACGGCCTGATCGCCATCGGCTACACAATGGTCTACGGCATCATCGGTATGATCAACTTCGCTCACGGCGAGGTGTACATGATTTCTGCTTACCTGGCGGCAATCAGTCTGGCTTTGTTGGCCTATTTCGGTATTGAGTCCTTTCCGCTCCTGATGCTCGGCACGTTGATTTTCACCGTGGTGGTCACTGGCGTGTATGGCTGGGTGATCGAGCGCGTGGCCTACAAGCCCCTGCGAAACTCCACGCGACTGGCACCGCTGATCAGCGCCATCGGTATTTCCCTGATCCTGCAAAACTACGTACAAATCGCTCAGGGTTCGCGCCAACAAGGTGTGCCTACGTTGCTCAGCGGTGCGTGGCGAGTCGATATCGGCTCAGGCTTCGTGCAACTCACGTACACCAAAGTCTTCATTCTGATCGCGGCTTTCATCGGCATGGGCCTGCTCACTTACATCATCAAGTACACCAAACTGGGCCGCATGTGCCGCGCCACTCAACAAGACCGCAAAATGGCCTCCATTCTGGGCATCAACACGGATCGGGTGATTTCTTACGTGTTTGTGATCGGCGCCGCAATGGCCGCCCTGGCCGGTGTGCTGATCACCATGAACTACGGCACTTTTGACTTTTATGCAGGCTTCATCATTGGCATCAAGGCGTTCACGGCGGCGGTGCTCGGCGGGATTGGATCGCTGCCCGGCGCCATGCTCGGGGGCATCATTCTGGGGATTTCCGAGTCGCTGTTCGCAGGGCTGGTTAACTCGGACTACAAAGACGTGTTCAGTTTCTCGCTGCTGGTGCTGATCCTGATCTTCCGTCCTCAAGGCCTGTTGGGTCGTCCTCTCGTGGCGAAGGTGTGAGTATGTCTGCGGCCATTAATAAACCGATTGATATCAAAAAAAGCCTTGTCGACTCGATCCTTGCCGGGTTGATCTCATTGATTGTGTTCGGGCCCATCGTGGGCGTGGTGCTCGACGGTTACAGTTTCAACTTGCAACCGGCGCGGGTGGGCTGGCTGGTGGCGATTGTGATGGCAGGGCGCTTTGCCCTGAGCCTGTTTTTGCAAACGCCCAAGGGCCTCAAAGTGCTTCAGGGCTTTGAGTCCACGGGGTCTGGCGTGCACGTGTTGCCCCCGGATTACAAAACGCGACTGCGCTGGATCGTGCCGCTGCTGATCGTGATCGCCATCGTGTTCCCTTTCTTTGCCAATAAATACCTGCTGACCGTGGTGATTCTGGGCCTGATCTACGTACTTCTCGGCCTGGGCCTGAATATCGTGGTGGGGCTGGCGGGCCTGCTCGACCTCGGCTATGTGGCGTTCTATGCCATCGGGGCTTATGGGCTGGCGCTCGGCTATCAATACTTGGGGCTGGGGTTCTGGACGGTGCTGCCACTGGCAGCGATTGCGGCAGCGATGGCGGGGTGCATTTTGGGGTTTCCGGTGCTGCGCATGCACGGCGATTACCTGGCCATCGTGACGCTGGGGTTTGGTGAAATCATCCGTCTGGTGCTCAACAACTGGCTGTCGTTTACCGGTGGGCCAAACGGCATGCCCGTCCCGTCGCCGACGTTTTTCGGTCTGGAGTTCGGGCGCCGGGCCAAAGATGGCGGGGTGCCTTTCCACGAGTTCTTCGGTCTGGACTACAACCCCAATATCAAATTCTTGTTCATTTATATCGTGCTGTTTCTGGTGGTGCTGCTGGTGCTGTATATCAAGCATCGCTTGACCCGCATGCCAATCGGTCGCGCGTGGGAAGCCCTGCGTGAGGACGAAATCGCCTGCCGTGCGATGGGCCTTAACCATGTGCTGGTCAAACTCTCGGCCTTCACGTTGGGTGCCTCCACCGCTGGGCTGGCCGGTGTGTTTTTCGCCAGTTACCAGGGGTTTGTGAACCCCTCCTCGTTCACCTTTTTTGAGTCGGCGCTGATTTTGGCGATTGTGGTGCTCGGCGGCATGGGCTCGACCGTGGGCGTGGTGATTGCCGCGTTCGTGTTGACCGTGGCGCCGGAACTGCTGCGCAGCTTTGCTGAATACCGCGTGCTGCTGTTTGGCGTGCTGATGGTGTTGATGATGATTTGGCGGCCACGCGGCCTGATCCGTATCAGCCGGGTGGGGGTTACACCACGCAAGGGAGTTGCGCCATGAACGAGGCTTCTATGGACAAAGACATCGTGCTCTCGGTGGACAAACTGATGATGCATTTCGGCGGCATCAAGGCCCTGAGTGATGTCAGCCTCAAGGTCAGACGCAATTCGATCTTCGCCCTGATCGGGCCTAACGGGGCAGGCAAAACCACGGTTTTCAACTGCCTGACCGGTTTTTACAAAGCCAGTGGCGGCAAAATCGAACTCAGTGCCCGCGGCACCCGCACCAACGTGATCCAGCTGTTGGGCGAACCGTTTCGCGTGACCGACTTCATTTCGCCCAAAGCCTTCGCCAGCCGTTTGTATTACAAAATGTTCGGCGGCACTCATTTGGTGAATCGCGCAGGTCTGGCGCGTACGTTTCAGAACATTCGTCTGTTCAAGGAAATGTCCGTGCTGGAAAACCTCTTAGTGGCTCAGCACATGTGGGTCAACCGCAACATGCTGGCGGGCATCCTGAACACCCAGGGCTATCGCAAGGCCGAAAGCGATGCCCTCGACCATGCGTTTTACTGGCTCGAAGTAGTGGACCTGGTGGACTGCGCCAACCGTTTGGCCGGGGAGCTGTCTTACGGGCAGCAGCGGCGCCTGGAGATTGCCCGGGCCATGTGTACGCGCCCGCAAATCATCTGCCTCGACGAACCGGCCGCCGGGCTCAACCCGCAAGAAACCGAAGCGCTGAGCGGCATGATTCGTCTGTTACGCGACGAGCACGACCTGACGGTGGTGCTGATTGAGCACGACATGGGCATGGTCATGAGCATTTCCGATCACATCGTGGTGCTCGACCACGGCAACGTGATCGCCGAGGGTGGCCCGCAGGCCATTCGCAATGACCCGAAAGTGATCGCGGCTTACCTCGGTGCGGACGAAGAGGAACTGATATGAGCCACCCGATCCTCGAACTCAAAGCGCTGGATGTCCATTACGGGCCGATTCAGGCGCTGAAAAAGGTTTCGATGCACATTGATGAGGGCGAAACCGTGAGCCTTATCGGCTCCAATGGCGCGGGAAAGTCCACCTTGCTGATGTCGATTTTTGGTCAGCCTCGTGCCAGCGGTGGCCAGATTATTTACCAGGGTGTCGACATTACCCAAAAGTCATCGCATTACATTGCCTCCAATGGCATTGCCCAATCGCCGGAAGGGCGGCGGGTGTTCCCGGACATGAGCGTTGAGGAAAACCTGCTGATGGGCACCATCCCCATTGGCGACAAGCACGCGGACGAAGACATGCAACGCATGTTCGAACTGTTCCCGCGCCTCAAGGAGCGGCGAAACCAGCGGGCCATGACCATGTCGGGTGGCGAGCAGCAGATGCTCGCCATCGCCCGGGCGCTGATGAGCCGACCCAAGCTGCTGCTACTGGACGAGCCGAGCTTGGGGTTGGCACCGATTGTGGTGAAACAGATTTTTGCCACTTTGCGTGAACTGGCGAAAACCGGCATGACCATTTTTTTGGTCGAGCAGAACGCCAACCATGCACTGCGCCTGTCTGACCGGGCCTACGTGATGGTCAATGGCGAAATCCGCCTGACCGGCACCGGTAAAGAGTTGCTCAGCAATGAAGAGGTGCGTAACGCGTATCTGGGCGGGCATTAAGCGTTAACGGGCGTCTCGAATATCCCATCGCCTTGTAGGCGCGAGCGTACTCGCGATGGGTTTGTCGAGGTTTGCCTGTCAGAGCCGTACCGAGTGCTTTCGCGAACAGGCGTGCTTCCACAACAAAATGGAGACGCCCTCAAATTGTGGAAAACAAAATTGCGGGGCTGCGAAAGCGCGACATAAAGACGCTGTAAACCCCTGTTTTGTCATCATTTTGACTTGTCCCCGTTTGCTGTGGAGGTGGCTGTGGGTAACGTGGGAGTAGTTGGCTGTAGCCCTTTGTTTATAAGGCGTGTAGAGGTGTGATTGTTTTTTGATCAGCTGCTTTTGGTTGGCCGCACGGTCGATTTGTCAACAGCTTTGTTGATAAAAATTAGGCGCTGAAAATGCGGCGTCAGCCTGTGGATAAGTCTGTGGTTAAACTCTGGAAAGAACGCCCTGAGTGCCGTAAAGACTGGCCTCTGGCTATCCCCTTGGTTGCCTGGCGCCGCACCTTTTTGGGGCGGCTGCATGCGGCTTGTGTTCCGGTCAAGTAAAAAACGCTTAAAAATTGGCTGAAAGCCTTGTATGCCGTGGCTTTGCGTTTTTCGACTTGCCCCCAAAGACTGTGGACGGGCCTGTGGATAAGGTGAGTGCATATGGCGCTACCCCTTATGCAGCAAGGCTTTGACGTCGCTGGTTGTTTTTTGCACAGCTCAACGCGGTGAGCACTATTCGGGTTGCCGCTCAACCGCAGTCGGGGCATTCTGCTCGGCGTCCCATTTCAACGGCGGACACTGCCCGCCAGCCAAGGAGAACACGATGACTTCCACCCTGTTTATTACCGGCGCGACTTCTGGATTTGGTGAGGCGTGTGCCCGCAAGTTTGCACAAGCAGGCTGGAAACTGGTGCTGACCGGCCGCCGTAAAGAACGCTTGGATGCGCTGTGCGAAGAGTTGTCCAAACACACTGAAGTACATGGCCTGGTGGTGGACGTACGTGATCGTGCGGCGATGGAGCAGGCGATTGCCAACTTGCCGCCTGCATTCAGCAAGCTGCGTGGGCTTATCAACAACGCAGGTTTGGCCGTAGGGACCGACCCGGCCCCGCAATGCAAACTCGACGATTGGGAAACCATGGTCGATACCAATATCAAGGGCCTGCTATACACCACTAATCTGCTGTTGCCGCGTCTTATTGCCTACGGTCGTGGAGCCGGGATCGTCAACCTAGGCTCCATTGCCGGTAACTACCCGTACCCCGGCAGCCATGTGTATGGCGGCACCAAAGCGTTTGTGAAGCAATTTTCCCTGAACCTGCGCTGCGACTTGCAAGGCACCGGTGTGCGCGTCAGCAACATTGAGCCGGGGTTGTGCGAGAGCGAATTCTCGATGGTGCGTTTCGGTGGCGATCAGGCGCGTTACGACGCCACCTACCAAGGGGCTGAGCCGATTCAGCCGCAGGACATCGCCGAGACCATTTTCTGGGTGCTCAACACCCCGGCGCACATCAACATTAATCGCCTTGAACTGATGCCCGTTACGCAGTCCTGGAGCGGTTTTGCCATCCAAAGGCACGCCAAGGAGTAAACTCGCGCCTGGCAGCCCGTCCGCGACCCCTGAGAGGGGTCGCACTCAATAGGGCTGAAAGGAGTTTTTGTGAGTAACCGTGGTGAGCAGAAACTGCTCAAACAATCGACTGTTCTGATGTTCGCGGTGGCCATTGCCGGCATCGTGACGGGTTTTATGTCAGGTTCCCAATCCATCCTGTTTGATGGATTCTTCTCGTTGATCGCGACCTTTATCAAAGTGTTGATGCTGATTACAGCGCAACTTATTGCCAAAGAAAGTAACCAGCGCTTCCAGTTCGGCTTCTGGCACCTTGAGCCAATGGTGTTGTTGATTGAAGGCAGCTTCCTGTTATTGATTGCGATCTACGCCTTTTTGAATGGCGTTTTCGGCATCATCAATGGCGGACGCGATATCGAATTGGGGTTGGTCATCGTCTATGCGGCGGTGTTTACCGTGATCGAATTCGCCTACTACTTCTGGGTACGGCGCAAAAACCGCAAATTGAAATCGACACTGATCCAGTTCGACAACATCAGTTGGCTGGTAGACGCGATGTTGTCGGTGGGGCTGTTGATAAGTTTTGTCACGGCATTGGCCTTAAAACATCAAGGTTATGCACAGTGGGCGGCTTACGTAGACCCGGCGATTTTGATTGTGCTGGCCCTGAGCATGCTGGCGCCTGCATTCAAGATCCTCAAACCGGCGTTGCGCGATGTGCTGGGCATTGCCCCGGACGCATTGGACGACAAAGTGCGTGATGCACTGGAAATCGCTTCAGCGCGCCATGGTTTTGAAGGCTATAAAACCTATGTGCAGAAACATGGACGGGCGCGGTTTATCGAGATCCACATCGTGTTGCCTGCGGGTTACCCGCTGACCAGCGTGAAAACCCTCGATGCCCTGCGCGAAGAAATCTCCCAATTGCTGGGCAAGGCGGACAGCGCACGCTGGCTGACCATCAGCTTCACCGGCGATCGCAAATGGATTGCATAAAGCGCGTGGGTTCACTTTGTAGCCGTTGAGGCGTCGCGCGAGGCTACGTCCGGGCGCGGAGCGCTCGCTAAACCCGCCACCGCGCAGCATCCGGTATACCGCTGTCAGCAGGTTTACGCTTGCTTCGCAATCGGACGTCGCCTGCGGCAACGGCGACGTTCGGGCTATTGCGTTAGTAGCCCTTGACGTTCGATGAACGCAACAATCGTGTCCAGGCCATGCCCGGTTTTCTGGTTGCTGAACACAAACGGCTTGTCGCCGCGCATGCGGCGCGTGTCGCTGTCCATCAGTTCCAGGGAGGCGCCCACCAGCGGTGCCAAGTCGATCTTGTTGATCACCAGCAAGTCTGATTTGCAAATCCCCGGCCCGCCTTTGCGCGGTAACTTGTCGCCCGCTGACACGTCGATCACGTAGATCGTCAGGTCAGACAATTCAGGGCTGAAAGTCGCCGATAAGTTATCCCCACCCGATTCCACCAAAATCACGTCCAGCCCCGGGAAGCGCCGGTTCAATTGGTCCACTGCTTCAAGGTTGATCGACGCATCTTCGCGGATCGCGGTGTGCGGGCAGCCGCCGGTTTCTACGCCGATAATGCGCTCCGGGGCCAACGCCTCGTTGCGCACCAAAAAGTCAGCGTCTTCGCGGGTGTAAATGTCGTTGGTGACCACGGCCAGGTTATAGCGTTCGCGCAACGCCAGGCACAGCGCGAGGGTGAGTGCGGTTTTACCGGAGCCTACCGGGCCACCGATGCCGACACGCAGGGGGTGTGCGTTCATTCAAATCTCCTAGGAACGAAACAGGCGGCTGTACTGGCGCTCGTGGGCCATGCTCGCTAATGACAGGCCAAAAGCGGCACTGCCCATGTGGGATAAATCGAGGTTGCTGGCGTGCCGTTGCGCCAGCTGCAAGCTGGGGGACAACTCGCTGGTCATGCGTTGTGCGGCTTGTTGGCCCAACGGCAGGGTTTTCATCAGCACAGCCAATTGATTTTCCAGCCAGCTCCAGAGCCAGGCGGCCAGTGCATCTTGCGGGCTAATGCCCCACGCGCGGGCAGCCAAGGCCCAGCCCAATGCCAGATGCGGCTCGTGCTGTTGCACAAGGAAGTGGCGCGCTGGCTCGTCCAGTTCAGGTAAACCGGTGAGCAGTTGCTGCAAGGAATACCCCATCTGCCGGCTTTCCTGATGCAGCTCGCGGGTCTCACGACTGGCGCGGTGTTGGTCGCAAAACTGTTGCAGGGTGCCCCAGTCTTCTTGCGCGGCGGCCAGGCAATGGGCAAGCAATAACGGCGCTTCGAAGCGTGCCAGATTGAGCAGTAGCTGATCGTTAATCCAGCGTGCAGCGCTGACCGGGTCGTGCACACGGCTTTGCTCAACCGCCATTTCCAACCCTTGTGAATAGCTGTAGCCGCCGATTGGCAGCTGTGGGCTGGCCAGACGCAATAGCGCCCAGGCCGGACTCACAAACGCACGCCAAACTGGTGGATTTTGGGCGCGTAGTTGAAGTCTTCTTCGCCCGCCCGTGAATGATGATGCCCGCCGCCGTAGGCGCCGTGTTCGGGTTGAAACGGCGCTTCAATGGCGTCGGTGTGGGCGCCCAACTGTTCAAGCATCGCCCTGAGCACGTAGTCATCGAGCAGGCGCAGCCAGCCGTCACCCACTTGCAACGCCACATGGCGGTTGCCCAGGTGATAGGCGGCGCGGGTCAGCTCAAAGGTATTGCTGCAGGTGACGTGCAGCAACTGCTCAGGGCGAGCACAGACGCGCACGATGCGTCCGTCCTGAGCCTGGAGGCATTCGCCGTCATGCAGGGGCGGCTGACCGCGCTCAAGAAACAAACCGACATCTTCGCCCTCACTGCTGAAACAGCGCAGGCGACTTTTGCTTCGGGCTTCGAAGTTGAGGTGCAACTCAGCGCTCCACACGGGGTGGGCGTCGACTCTTCGGTGAATGACCAGCATCGGAAGGCTTCCTGCGATTAACGATATACGTGCTTAGAGCAAGGGGCTTGCCAACCTTGCCGTGTGCTGCACTTTTCGTGGAATCGTAAGCTCAAAAAGAGGGCAGGAAGATGAAACTTGATCCAAAGGGGGGCGCAATGAAGGCAGTTGCGCGCTATTAAGGTGCGTCAGGGTTTATTCCGTGCTGCCCAAACCCTGCCAGCGCTTGAGGCCGATGAAGATGAACCGCAGCTGCTGGCTGATTTTGGCCTGGGGTTGCAGGTATTCGGGCAAGGGTTCGGCAGGCGGGTCGATGACGTCAGGCAGGGCGGCAAACACACTTTTAACCACCAGGTCGGCGATGACCGTCAGCGCTGCCGCGTTGAGGTGTTGTAACTTGGGTTTGGAACCCAGGTCGGCTGCCAAGTCCGAGGTGATGTCTTCGCGCAGTGCCGCAATTGCCTGCCGTACGGGCTGCGAGCCGCCATATTGCTCACGCGCCAAAAATAGAAACTGCGAGCGGTTGGCCTGCACCACATCGAGAAAAATGCGCACCGAGGCATTGATCACACCGCCCATGAACAACTCGTTATGGCGCACCAAACGGATGGTTTCACGAAAGGTCTGACCGACTTCACTGACCAATGCCAAGCCCAATTGGTCCATGTCGCTGAAATGGCGATAAAACCCGGTGGGCACGATGCCTGCGGTTTTTGCGACTTCTCGCAGGCTCAGGCTGCCAAAGCCGCGACCCGATTCCATCAAGTGGCGGGCGGCGTCCATCAGCGCAAGGCGGGTTTGTTGCTTCTGTTCAGCGCGGGGGAGCATCGGGGCTGGTCTTCCTGACTAGGGCAGCGGCGCACTCTAGCAAATCAGCTTTGATGACGTCGAACGGTGTAGCGATCAATGTGCGGGTCAGATTTAACGAGGCCGCTTAGCTGGCACGTTGATTCCTTTCAGCCAAACGCTCAGCGCCGCCTTCGGCCAGGCGATTTTGCTGTTGTTTCTGGGTGCGGTCATAGCCATCTTCAGCCACGCGGTTTTGTTGATCCAGCGTGCGTTGCGCACCGTCTTCGGCGACAGGGTCAAGCGGCTGGCTCAAGGTGCTGGGTGCGGGCTGAATTTGCGGTGCAGGCTGCTCAGCGGCGGGCAGAGCAAAGGCGTTAAAGGCAAGCAGTGAGAGGGACAAACCAAACAGGGCTGGGCGTTTCATGATGCAGGTGCTCCGTAGCAGGGCAATAAGTGGGGTACGCCGGCAATGCTACGCTTGGATTTTCGATAACCAAGTTCATAAGGACAATGGTGATAATCGACAAAATTGATTGTTCAACCAAAGGCCTCTAGCCCGCAGGTTTAGGAGCAGGTAAAACACGACTCGGGGCTTTTTTAGGGCAAAGCGGTACGCCAGTTAAACCTTGGGCCGTGTTTGTCGGTCGTACTTTTATACGCGTCGCAATCTGGACGTTCAGACGTAATAAGGAGCCGTGTCATGACGCGCACCCGTAAAACGCTTGCCTGGGCAGGCGGGATTTTTGTCTTGTTGCTGGCCGTGCTGGTGGTGTTGATCGCCACCTTCGACTGGAACCGCCTCAAGCCCACGATCAACACCCAGGTGTCCGAGATGCTCCATCGCCCTTTTGCCATCAATGGCAACCTGGCGGTGCAGTGGCAACGTGAACCCGATGAAGGTGGCTGGCGCGCATGGGTGCCGTGGCCGCACGTTATCGCGCAAGACCTGACCCTGGGTAACCCGCCGTGGGCCAAAACGCCGCAAATGGTCAGCCTTAAAAGGGTCCAAGCGCGCTTGTCGCCGCTGGCGCTGTTGACCCAAACCGTGGTCATCCCGCGTATCGAGTTGACCGAGCCCAGTGCCGAGCTGGTGCGTTTGGCTGACGGTCGCGCCAACTGGACGTTCACCTTTGACCCTAAAGACCCGAACGCAGAACCGTCCAACTGGACGGTGGATATCGGCGCCATCAAGTTCGATAAAGGCCACGTCACGCTTAATGACCAAACGTTGAAGACCCAACTGGATGTGTTGATTGATCCGTTGGGCAAGCCGATTCCGTTCAGTGAAATCGTCGGTGAGAAAGAAGCTAAAAAGACTCAGGAAAAAGGCGCTACCCCGCAGGACTATGCCTTCGCCTTGAAGGTCAAAGGTCAGTATCACGGTCAGAAGCTCAACGGCACCGGCAAGATCGGTGGCCTGCTGGCGTTGCAAGACGCGAACAAGCCGTTCCCGCTGCAAGCCCAAGTCAGCATTGCCGATACCAAGGTTGCCTTGGCAGGCACCCTGACCGACCCACTGAATCTGGGTGCCCTGGACCTGCGTCTGAAACTGGCGGGCAGCAGTTTGAGCAACCTGTATCCATTAACCGGCGTGACCTTGCCGGACTCGCCGCCGTACTCGACCGATGGCCATTTGATTGCCAAGTTGCATGAGCCGGGGGGGGCGGTGTTCATCTATGAAAACTTCAACGGCAAGATTGGCAGCAGCGATATTCACGGCGACTTGAAATATGCCGCCAGCCAGCCGCGTCCCAAGCTGTCGGGCAAGTTGGTGTCCAACCAGCTGTTGATGGCCGACCTGGGGCCGCTGATCGGGGCTGACAGCAATACTGAGCAAAAGGCCCGTGGCGGTGCGAGTAAACAACCTGCGGGCAAGGTGTTGCCTGTTGAAGCGTTCCGCACTGAGCGCTGGCGCGACATGGACGCCGATGTTGAGTTCACCGGCAAGCGCATTGTGCAAAGCGCCGAGTTGCCGTTCACCGACCTCTACACGCATCTGGTGCTCAATAACGGTGTGTTGAGCCTTGAACCGCTGCGCTTCGGTGTGGCGGGCGGCAAGCTGGACGCGCAAATCCGTCTCAATGGCCGTGATACGCCGCTTGAAGGCCGCGCCAAGTTGACTGCGCGCAACTTCAAACTCAAGCAACTGTTCCCAACGTTTGAACCGATGAAAACCAGTTTTGGTGAGCTTAACGGCGATGCTGAACTGTCGGGTCGTGGCAACTCGGTAGCCGCGTTGCTGGGCACCGCGAATGGCGGTTTGAAAATGATCGTCAACGATGGCGCAATCAGCCGTAGCCTGATGGAAATTGCCGGGTTGAATGTGGGCAACTATGTCGTGGGCAAGATCTTTGGTGACGAAGACGTGAAGATCAACTGCGCGGCGGCGGATTTTGGCATCAAAGACGGTTTGGCCACGTCCCAGTTGTTCGTGTTTGATACCGAGAACGCGATCATTTACATCGATGGCACGGCCAACTTCGCGACCGAACAGCTCGATTTGAAAATCACCCCGGAGTCCAAGGGTTTGCGTTTGTTCTCGCTGCGTTCGCCCTTGTACGTGCGTGGCACCTTTGGCAACCCGTCGGCGGGTGTGCAGGCAGTGCCGTTACTGCTGCGCGGCGCGGGGATGGTGGCGCTGGGGGTGATTGCGGGGCCGGCGGCCGGGCTGCTGGCGCTGGTGGCGCCGAGCGGCGGTGAGCCGAACCAATGCGCACCGCTGTTGCAACAAATGCAGCAGGGTAAAGTGCCGAAGACGGTGAAATAAGGGCTTTCCCTCACCCTAACCCTCTCCCGGAGGGAGAGGGGACTAAAAGCAAATCTACGTCACACCGTCCATCAGCTCCCTCTCCCTGAGGGAGAGGGGACTAAAAGCAAATCTACGTCACACCGTCTATCAGCTCCCTCTCCCTGAGGGAGAGGGGACTAAAAGCAAATCTACGTCACACCGTCTATCAGCTCCCTCTCCCTGCGGGAGAGGGTTGGGGTGAGGGCGCTGTTCAACACGGGCATAAAAAAGCCCGCCCTCATGACCTGAGGGCGGGCTTTTAAAGATCTGTGAAGGCTTACAGGTCGTTGAGAATATCTGCCATGTCGTCGGCGTGTTCTTCCTCTTGGGCGAGAATCTCTTCAAAGATCCGGCGAGTAGTCGGGTCTTTGTCGCCAATGTACTGGATGATTTCGCGGTAGCTGTCGATTGCAATCCGCTCGGCCACCAGGTCTTCGTAGACCATCTCTTTCAAGTTTTTACCGGCCACGTATTGAGCGTGGGAGTTCTTGGACAGCAGGTCCGGGTTGAACTCCGGCTCGCCACCTAGCTGGACGATGCGCTCGGCCAGTTTGTCGGCGTGCTGCATTTCCTGATTGGCATGCTCCAGAAACTCATCCGCGGCCACGCTGGCTTTCAGGCCCGTGGCCATGAAGTAGTGGCGCTTGTAACGCAGCACGCACACCCATTCTGTGGCCAGCGACTCGTTGAGCAGACGCAGGATTTCTTCACGATCTGCGCTGTAGCCTTCGGTTACGGCACCTTCTTCGACGTTCTTGCGAGCGCGATCGCGAAGGGTTTGCTTGTCGGACAATTGCATCTCGGTCATTTCAATCTCCTCACTAATCCGGTTGCCGCCTCGCTCTGCTGGCGAAGTCGGTTCATAAGGTGTGAGTTCAGTTGGCCGAGAAAGTTTTATCGGATGTTGCGCACCGGTGTAGTCCAGCGTTCCGACAGGATCACACCGCCCAGGGTCAGCGCCCCCCCGATCAGATGGAAGCTGTGCAGTTGCTCTTTGAGCACCACGGCGGCAATCAGTGCGGTAATCAATGGCAGCAAGTTGAAGAACAGCGTGGTGCGGCTCGGGCCGATCAACACGACGGCTTTCATCCAGGCCAGCGGCGCAATCATGGAGGCCAATACGCAGGCGTACAGCACCAACCCAATGTTGTGCACGGTCGGGCCAACCTTGGGCGAGATCAGGTACAGCGGCAGTAGCACCACAATTGCCACCAACACTTGCAGGTACAGCATCTGCAACGGCGGTAAACGCAGCTGCCACTTTTTCAACAAGGTGCTGTAGATCGCGTAGGCCAGCGTGGCGACCAGCATCATCGCGTCGCCCAGGTTCAAACCGTGATCAAGCAATGCGCCGAGGCTGCCACCGGACACCACCACCAGTACGCCGATAAATGACAGCACCGCGCCGACCAATGCACCCGCTGTCAGGCGCTGGCCGAGGCTGATGATGGACATGGCCAGTACCATCAAGGGCATCAGCGACAAGATGATGCCCATGTTGGTGGCCGACGTGCGGGCGGCCGCGTAGTAGGCCAGGCTTTGATAGACCGCCATGCCGAGCACACCCAGGACGAAAATCTTGCCCAGGTTGGGGCGGATCACCGGCCAATTGGCCACTATCGGTTTGAGCATAAACGGGGTGAACAACAGACCCGCGAGCAGCCAGCGATAAAACCCAATCTCTGAGGGAAAGATCGCGCCGACCGCGAGTTTGTTGATAACGGTGTTGCCGGCCCAGATAAAAATGGCCAGCAGGGGATACGCGTATTGCATCAGGAACAACCACAGGGTTAATGAGGGGCGATTATCCGCTTGTCTGTTCGCAGGCCTATACTTCAATCCGGCCAACCTCTTATTGAATCCAGACAGCATGCGCAAGAATCTGATCAGCGTCCCTGAGTTCGACGCTTTACCGGCTCCGGTCTACTTTCGTTACGCCGAAATTGACGCTGACAGCCATGCGCAGGCGCATTGCCATGCGTGGGGTTCGCTGGACTATGTGGCCCACGGGGTGATGCGGTACGAGGTGGCAGGGCAGCGTTTTATGTCGCCGCCGCAGTACGCGTTGTGGATTCCACCCCACACGGTGCACAGCGCCTATAACGCGCAGGCGATTGTTTACCGTTCGGTGTATCTGGACGTGGCGCATTGTCAGCATTTGCCAAGCCAGCCGGTCACGCTGGCGATCAGCGATATTCTCAAAGCCATCCTCAGCGATTTCGCACGCCGTGACGTCAACATTCCCCAGGGTGAGGCAGACAAACGGCTGGCCCACGTGTTGGTCGATCAACTGAGCCAGGCGTCGGTGCATCAATGTTATTTGCCCTACGCCAATCACCCGGGTTTGGGCGTGGTGCTGGCCGCGCTGCAACATCAGCCCGGCGACAACCGCCCGTTGGCGCAATGGGCCGCACAGGTGCATGTGAGTGAACGCACATTGGCGCGGCTGTTTGTGCGCGAGTTGGGGATGAGTTTTGGTGAGTGGCGCCAGCGCCTGCGGTTTTTGGCGGCCATCGAGGCGCTGGAATCTCCACGCAGCGTGCAGGACATTGGCTTTGACATGGGTTACAGCACCGCGTCGGCGTTTATTGCGATGTTTCAACGCCAGGCCGGTTGCACGCCTGAGCAGTACCGGCGTCAGGCGCGGCATGTTTGATCGCACAGAGGAAGATGTAACATAGCTTGTCTACACTGCGATGAAGTCCGTGACCATCCGGCACAGCGTAAGGAGAAAACTCCATGAAAATGCTGCGTGTTCCTTTGCTGCTGCTGGGTGTGTTGCTGTGCTCCCAGGGGTTTGCGGCCACGGCCCAACAAAACAAAATGACCCGTTGTAACGCCGATGCCAGCGCCAAAACCCTCAAGGGCGATGAGCGTAAAGCATTCATGAGCGCCTGCCTCAAAGCCAAACCGGCCGGTGCTGCCACGCAGCAGGAAAAAATGAAAACCTGCAACGCCACCGCAGGCACCCAAGCGCTTAAAGGCGACGCCCGCAAAGCTTTCATGAGCACGTGCTTGAAGAGCAAATAATGCACTGAACCGGCGTAGTCGCTGCCGTAGGCTGCGAAGAGTTGCGCAGCAACGCGTTCATTCAAACGCGCCTCTAACCCTTCGCCGCTTGCCTATCGACCCGATATGAGGCGTGCACCCTCCTGCGCCAGTCACAAATTGTAGTGATCCCCGTCGAAGGCTGGCAGACTGCCCATCCTTTCGCGCTGCTTGTTTTGAGGCTGTATGCCATCGTTTTCTCAGCGTCACATTCTGCTGGCCAGCTACATCATTATTGCGGGCGGCTTGCTGCTGGTTTTTCCGTTGCGTTTGCTGCCCAGTTTGCTGGCGGGTCTGTTGGTGTACGAGTTGGTCAATATGCTCACACCGCAACTGCAACGCCTGATCGCCGGGCGCCGTGCGCGATGGCTGGCCGTGATGTTGCTGGGCACGTTGGTGGTCAGCGTACTGGCGCTGATATTTGCCGGTGCCATCAGCTTTCTACTGCATGAAGCCGAAAACCCCGGCGCCTCGCTGAACAAGTTCATGGCCGTGGTCGACAAGGCGCGTGGGCAACTGCCGCCGTTTCTAGACAGTTATTTGCCCGCCAGTGCTGCCGAGTTTCGTGTGGCCATTGGCGCGTGGATGAACAAGCACCTCAGTGACTTGCAACTGGTGGGCAAGGATGCGGCGCACATGTTCGTGACCTTGCTGATCGGCATGGTGCTGGGCGCGATCATCGCCTTGCAGCGCATTCCTGATGTGAGCCGGCGCAAGCCGTTGTCTGCGGCCCTGTTTGAGCGTTTGCACCTGTTGGTGCGGGCGTTTCGCAACATCGTTTTTGCGCAAATCAAGATTGCACTGCTCAACACCGCGTTTACCGGGATCTTCCTGGCCGTCGTGCTGCCGTTGTTCGGTGTGCACTTGCCGCTGACCAAAACCCTGATCGTGCTGACCTTTCTGCTGGGTTTGTTACCCGTGATTGGCAACTTGATGTCCAACACGCTGATCACCATCGTGGGTTTGTCGCTGTCGATTTGGGTGGCCGTGGGGGCGTTGGCCTACCTGATTGTTATCCACAAGCTGGAATACTTTTTGAACGCCAAGATTGTGGGCGGGCAGATCAGTGCCAAGTCGTGGGAACTGTTGCTGGCGATGCTGGTGTTTGAAGCGGCGTTCGGCCTGCCGGGTGTGGTGGCGGGGCCGATTTACTACGCGTATTTGAAGAGTGAGTTGAAGCAGGTGGGGTTGGTTTAGCCGCCAGCGCTCTCCCGTGGGGAGAGCGCTGGGGTGAGGGGCTTTTAGCCGTAGCGCTTTTTGGCTTCAATGGCCAAACCGCTACCGATGCTGCCGAAGATGTTGCCTTCTACATGGCGTGCATTGGGCAGCATGGCCGAAACACTCTGGCGCAACGCTGGAATGCCGCTCGAACCCCCGGTGAAGAACACCGTATCCACTTGCTCGACAGCCACGCCTGCACTGCCCAACAATTGCGTCACGCTGTTGCGGATGCGCTCAAGCTGGTTGTCGATCGCCGCTTCAAACATGACGCGGCTCAAATCAACGGCCAGCCCGGGTTCTACCCGGTCCAGCGGCAAATGACGGCTTTCGTTGTGGGTCAGTTGGATTTTGGTTTCTTCGATTTCCATCGCTAGCCAGTGACCGGCGCGCTGTTCGATCAATTTGAACAGACGGTCGATACCACCGGTGTCTTCGATGTCGTAGCGCATGCTGCCCAGCGCCAATTGCGATTTCTGCGCGTACACCGAGTTGATGGTGTGCCAGGTCGCCAGGTTCATGTGGTGGCTGGTGGGCATGTAGGCGCCGCTTTTCATCCGGCTGCCGTAGCCAAACAGCGGCATCACGCCTTGCAGGCTCAGCTGTTTATCGAAGTCAGTACCGCCTACGTGCACGCCGCCGGTGGCCAGGATGTCGTCCTGGCGGTTGTCCATGCCGCGGCGCTCGGGCGACAGGCGCACCAGCGAGAAGTCGGACGTACCGCCGCCGATGTCGACAATCAGTACCAGTTCTTCGCGCTCGATGGTCGACTCGTAGTCGAAGGCAGCGGCGATGGGTTCGTACTGGAAGGAGACTTCTTTAAAACCGATGGCGCGTGCCACGTCGGTCAGGGTGTTCTCCGCTTCCTGGTCCGCCAGCGGGTCGTCATCGACGAAAAACACCGGGCGGCCCAGTACCACTTCTTCGAACTCACGACCCGCGGTGGCCTCGGCGCGCTTTTTCAGCTGCGCGATGAACAGCCCCAGCAAGTCCTTGAATGGCATAGCGGTGCCCAACACGCTGGTGTCGTGCTTGATCAGCTTGGAGCCCAGCAAGCTCTTGAGCGAGCGCATCAGGCGGCCTTCGTAACCTTCCAGGTATTCATGCAGCGCCAGACGGCCATACACCGGGCGGCGTTCTTCTATGTTGAAGAACACCACTGAGGGCAGGGTGATCTTGTCGTCCTCCAGCGCAATGAGGGTGTCCACGCCTGGGCGCAGCCAGCCGACGGTGGAGTTGGACGTGCCGAAGTCGATGCCGCAGGCACGTGCTGGAGAGGCGCTTTTCATGTCTGTCGTGTTCCGGTTAAAAAACGGCCGCGCAGTGTATGTCAGTCGCTCACAGAATCGAAGCGCGACTATTCGTTAATTCGCAGGTTTTAATCCCCTTGAAAGACTATCCTTCACCCCCAAACTTCCAGACATTGGCTTGGTAGTTGGCAGGCGATTGCGTGAAGCCCGCAGGCTGCCGATAAACTTTTGCAGCGCTGTTCAGTCACAAGGTTGAGATCGGTCAATCGACAGGCCGGGTAACCCGAGCGGCGCGCTTTTGATAACGGATGGTGATCCTTACATGGACTTCAAAGACTATTACAAGATCCTGGGTGTCGAGCCCACGGCTGACGATAAGGCAATCAAGACCGCCTATCGCAAGCTGGCGCGCAAATATCACCCGGATGTGAGCAAGGAAAAGGACGCCGAGGACAAGTTCAAGGACGTCAATGAAGCGTATGAAGCACTCAAAAGTGCCGACAAACGTGCTGAGTACGACGAAATGCGTAAGTACGGTCAGCACGGACAGCCATTTCAGGGACCCCCTGGCTGGCAGGGTCGCTCAAGCGGTGGCTTCGAGGATTCAGGCGATTTTTCAGACTTTTTCAGCTCGATCTTCGGTTCGCGCGGTAATGGCTTTGGTGGGCAATCGGGCCGCAGTGCGGGCCGTCGTGGGCAGGATGTAGAAATGGAATTGCCGATTTTCCTTGAAGAAACCCTGTCGGGCGAGTCCAAACCGATCAGTTTCCAGATCGGTGGCGTCAGCAAGACCCTGAACGTGAAAATCCCGGCCGGCGTTACCGACGGTGAGCGCATCCGTCTCAAAGGGCAGGGCGGTCCGGGCGCAGGTGGCGGGGCCAACGGTGATCTGTACCTGATCATTCGCTTTGCACCGCATCCGAAGTTTGACGTTGAAGGTCACGATCTGGTGATCACGGTGCCGTTGGCTCCGTGGGAAGCAGCACTGGGGACCAAGGTCGCTGTGCCCACCCTGACCGGCACCCTCAACCTGACCATTCGTGCGGACAGCCAGAGCGGCCAGCGTTTGCGCATCAAAGGCCACGGTCTGGCAGACAAGAAAGGTCAGCGCGGCGATTTGTATGCCCAATTGAAAGTGGTCATGCCTAAACACACCGACGAGGCGACCAAAGCCCTGTGGCAAGCGTTGGCTGATAAAGCCGCCTTTGATCCGAGAGCCCAATGGAGTAATTGATCATGAGCAGCACCCTGATCGTTCAGCTGGACATGGAAAGGTTCTGCGAAGAGGCCAATATCCCGGCCGCTTACGTGATAGAGATCGTCGAACACGGAATTATCGAACCTCAGGGCCGCGCACCCGATGCGTGGCGTTTTGAAGACTATGAACTGGTCATCGCAAAGCGTGCAGCCAAGCTGCATCAGGAGCTTGAACTGGAGTGGGAGGGCGTTGCTTTGGCGCTGCAGCTGGTGGAAGAAGTGCAGCAACTGCGCGCTGAAAACCGTCGGTTGAAGCAGCAGTTGGGACGGTTTGTGGGCAACTCCAACGCATGACCGACCTGTAGAAACTGCCGCAGGCTGCGATCTGTTAACCCACATCAATAGCTCGCAGCCTGCGGCAGCACCTACAGGTATCAAGCCTTTTTCGGCAATGTCACAGTAAACGTGGTGCCTTCGGCTTCGGTCGAGGTGACCTCAATGGTGCCGTCGTGGGCGTTGACCGCTTCTTTGACGATAAACAGGCCCAACCCCAGGCTGGTGGAGGTGCCCGGCAGGCTGGCGTCTTCGCTCGGGCTGCGAACCAACGGGTCGAACAGGGTGGCCAGCGAACCTTCGTCAATCGGCGTACCGCGGTTGTGCACCGAGAGCAGCACTTGTTCGGCACCGCCAGTCAGGGTAATGGTCACCACACGGCTGTGGCTGCCATGTTGCAGCGCATTGCCAATCAGGTTTTGCAGCAGTTGGTGGATCAGCCCACGGTCCCATTCGCCTTGCACGGGGCCGTCAACGGTCAGCACCGGCTCGCAGTCGGGTTGCCCGGCACGCGCTTCGGCCAGGGCGGCACGGCAGGCTTCGCCCAAATCCAGCGTGACACGTTCGACAGGTAACTGGCTGCCCAGACGACTGCGCACAAATGCCAGCAAATCGCTGACCATCGAGCCCATGTGGCGGGTGCCATTTTTAATCGCGCTCACATAGTTCAGGGCATCGGCATCGAGCCTGGCTTTGCGCACCAGCATCTCGGTGGACATGCTCACGGCTTGCAAGGGCGCACGCAAGTCGTGGCCCAGGATGGCGAGGAAGATATCCCGTGAGCGGTTAACCTGTTCGGCATACGCCGCAGTGGATTCAGCCAGTGCTTCGTCAATGGCTTCGTTGAAACGGATCATGTCGGTGAAATGCGCTTGCTCAGGGGCATGCAGGCTGGCTACCCACAAGCGGATGACCGTTGCCCGTAAATGACGAAATTCCGAGGTCATCTGCACCAGATCAAAGCCCACGGTATGGCGCAGCTCTCCGTGACTGGCGGCAGCCTGGTCCAGGCTTGGGTTTTTTTCAGCGCCCTCACCTTCAGCTTTTGCCTGCTGCTCGCTGGCCGTCTGAGCAGTGTTCATGTCCCGCGAGGCGGCCAACAAAATCACTTTGGCGTGATCGCGCAGCGCGATGCTGTCCATATTATTGGCGGCGGGTGTAATGGTGGCGGCAAACCTCTCCCATTCATCGACGATACGGTCAACCTCTTGCACGATGAACTCAGATAAACGCATAACCGCGACCTTGCTATGAAGCGCTGGAAAAAAGAAGTCGCATCTTAGCGCTTGTCGATCCTTTTCAATACTGGCGCTGAACATCTCTATAGGTTGAACTCCGGCGTCATTACAGACTTTTTAAACAAGCGGTTCCACCGTGGCTGATTGAAACGACCACTGAGCGGCGCACAGCCTTAAGGCAAACCAAGGCCCAAGTGCCTGAGTGGTTTGGCGCGCTAACACACACAGAAAAAGACGCACTCAAAGCGATGACCGACGCCCGTGGCCAGTCGCTGAACACACTGGAGAAAGCGCTGGGGGGGGTATTCCGGGGCTGCACGACTTTGCCCGGCCGTTGTTGACGCAAGCATTGACAAGCGCTGGCTACAGCGTGCCGATTGATCAGGTGTCTGTGCGCCTCTACACGCCTTCATTGGATGCCTTTGGCGTCGCCACAGGCGGGTTTAGTGCGCGCACCCTGTCATGGCTTCAAGCGGCGCTGCATAACTTTGAAGAACCCGAGACCCAAGAGCGTTATTTTGCGGCGGGATCGGGCTTTATTACATCGCCCGATGCGCAAGTCATCGATTTTGGGATTGAGCGGCGCAGATTGATGGAGACACTCACGGATGAGGGGATAGGCGGTGAAGTGTCAACGCCTGATGAAGATGAACCCGTGAATCGCAGGCCAGATCACACCCTGACCTGCGCTTGGCCTTAAAACAGAAAGTAGCGCTGGGCCATTGGCAGCACGTCTGCCGGTTCGCACCACAGCAACACACCATCCGCCTTGACCTGATAGGTCTGGGGGTCGACTTCGATGTTGGGCAAATAACCGTTATGAATCAGGTCGGTTTTTTGCACATCCCGGCAGCCTTTGACCACGGCGATTTGCTTCTTCAGGCCCAAGGTTTCGGGGACCCCGGCCTCAGCGGCTGCTTGGCTGATGAAGGTCAGGCTGGTGGCATGCCGCGAGCCGCCGTAGCTGGCGAACATTGGCCGGTAGTGAACTGGCTGCGGGGTCGGGATGGAGCCGTTGGCATCGCCCATCAGGCTGGATGCAATGGCGCCGCCCTTGAGAATCAACGTGGGTTTAACCCCGAAAAATGCCGGACGCCACAGCACCAGATCGGCCCATTTGCCCACCTCGATTGAGCCGACTTCGTGGCTGATGCCGTGGGTGATGGCCGGGTTGATGGTGTATTTGGCGATGTAGCGTTTGGCGCGGAAGTTGTCGTTGCCAATGCCGTCTTCCGGCAGCGGGCCACGTTGTTTCTTCATTTTGTCGGCGGTCTGCCAGGTGCGGGTGATGACCTCGCCCACGCGGCCCATCGCCTGGCTGTCCGAGCTGATCATCGAAAACGCGCCCAGGTCGTGCAGGATGTCTTCGGCGGCGATGGTTTCGCGGCGGATACGGCTTTCAGCAAAGGCCACGTCTTCGGCGATGCTGGGGTCCAGGTGGTGACACACCATCAGCATGTCCAGGTGCTCGTCGATGGTGTTGCGCGTAAACGGTCGGGTCGGGTTGGTCGAGCTGGGCAGCACGTTGGTCAGGCCGCAGGCTTTGATGATGTCCGGCGCATGCCCGCCGCCCGCGCCTTCGGTGTGATAGGTGTGAATGGTGCGGCCCTTGAAGGCGGCGAGGGTGGTTTCGACAAACCCCGACTCGTTCAGCGTGTCGCTGTGAATCGCCACTTGCACATCGTACTGGTCGGCCACCGTCAGGCAGTTGTCGATGGAGGCCGGTGTGGTGCCCCAGTCTTCGTGCAATTTAAGGCCGATGGCGCCCGCCTCGACTTGCTCGATCAAGGGCTGCGGCAGGCTGGCATTACCCTTACCGGTGAAGCCCATGTTCATCGGAAATGCGTCTGCCGCTTGCAGCATGCGCGCCATGTGCCACGGGCCAGAGGTGCAGGTGGTGGCGTTGCTGCCGGTCGCCGGGCCGGTGCCGCCGCCGATCATGGTGGTGACGCCACTGTTGAGTGCCTCGTCGATCTGTTGGGGGCAGATGAAGTGAATATGGGTGTCGATGCCACCAGCGGTGAGGATCATGCCTTCGCCCGCAATCACTTCCGTGCTGGCGCCGATGGCGATGGTGACGTTGGGCTGGATGTCGGGGTTGCCAGCTTTGCCGATGGCGTGAATGCGCCCGTTTTTCAGGCCCACGTCGGCTTTGACAATGCCCCAGTGGTCGATGATCAGCGCGTTGGTGATCAAGGTGTCGACCACCTCGGCCGCGAGCAACTGGCTCTGGCCCATGCCGTCACGAATCACTTTGCCGCCGCCAAACTTCACTTCTTCGCCGTAAGTGGTGAAGTCCTGCTCGACCTCGATCCACAGCTCGGTATCGGCCAGGCGAACTTTGTCGCCAACGGTGGGGCCGAACATATCGGCGTAGGCCTGACGGGAAATTTTCATGCTGTGTCGTTCCTAATAGTGACCTGTAGCCGTTGCCGAAGGCTGCGTCCGGTCGCGAAGCAACCGTAAAGGCGGCATGTGCGTGGCTTATGTCAATCCAGATTGCCCATGACGCGTGCGGCAAAGCCGAACACGCGGCGCAAACCTGCCAGTTCGACCAGTTCCACTTCACGGGTTTGCCCCGGCTCGAAGCGCACGGCGGTGCCAGCCGGGATATTGAGGCGCATGCCACGGCTGTCACCGCGATCAAACATCAGCGCATCGTTGGTTTCGAAAAAGTGATAGTGCGAACCGACCTGAATCGGCCGGTCACCGCGGTTGGACACACTCAGGGTGTGGGTACGCCTGCCCACATTCAGCTCGATATCGCCGGACTCGATGCGGTATTCGCCTGGAATCATTGCGGTTCACTCAAGGTTTTAAAGTAGATGGCGGTGGGGCTGTAGTGACCGTCGGGGCTGCGGCAATAGTTGGGCAGTTCACCGACGCGGGTATACCCCAGCGCGCTGTAGAAGTTTTCGGCGGGCGAGCCGGCTTCGGTGTCCAGGTGCAACAAGCCGCGGTGTTGCTGGCGTGCCCCTTGTTCCAACGCGTGGATCAGCACTTGGCCCAAGCCCCGGCGCCGCGCTTCGTTGAGCACCAGCAGCTTTTGCACTTCGGCACGGTTGAGGCCGTTGGCTTTCTGGCATAAGGCCAATTGCACGCTGGCGAGCACGCGCTGGTCTTCGACCAACACCCACAGCAGCACACTGCCTTGCTCCAGTTGGGTCTGCACCTCGTTGAAATACTGGCTGGCCTGGGCCGGGTCCAGGTTGGCCATAAAACCGACGGACGCGCCGTGATGAACGGCGTCCACCAGCAGCGTAATCAAGCCTTCACGGTAGCGATCGAACGTTTGCGGCGTGACGCGCAGCACCTGTTCAGCGGTCATTGGCCGCGCTCCTGTGGCGCCAAGGCACCGGGGTTGAGCATCAATTGCATGAAGGTCAGGTCCAGCCAGCGCCCGAACTTGATGCCCACTTGCGGCATGCGCCCGCTGGTGACGAACCCGAGCTGTTTGTGCACATGGATCGAGGCGGCATTGGCGCTTTCAATCGCGGCGACCATGACGTGTTTGTCACACGCTTTGGCGCGTTCAATCAGCGCTGCCAGCAACTGCGGGCCAAGGCGTTTGCCACGCTGATCGGGATGCACGTACACCGAATGCTCGACGGTATGACGAAAGCCTTCAAAGGGGCGCCAGTCACCAAATGAGGCATAGCCCAATGGCACGTTGGCGTGATCCACGATCACCAGAATGGGGTAAGCCTGTGTTTGGCGAGCGTCGAACCATTGCTGGCGGTTGCTCAAGTCGACGGTGTTCTCGTTCCAGATGGCGAGGGTATTGAGCACTGCATCGTTGTAAATATCGCGAATCGCCGGCAGGTCAGCCGGGACTGCATCACGAATAACGTAAGCCATGGCTGCACCTCAGGCGATGGGTTGGTGGACCGTAACCAGCTTGGTGCCGTCCGGGAAGGTGGCTTCGACCTGAATGTCGGGGATCATTTCCGGGATGCCTTCCATGACTTGCTCGCGTGTGAGCAAGGTGGTGCCGTAATGCATCAGTTGGGCCACGGTGTTGCCATCGCGGGCGCCTTCGAGCAGGGCGGCTGAGATATAGGCAATGGTTTCCGGGTAATTGAGTTTCACCCCGCGCGCCAATCGGCGCTCCGCCAGCAGGCCAGCGGTGAAGATCAGCATTTTGTCTTTTTCGCGTGGTGTCAGGTCCATGAGGGGTCCGTGTTCGGCAGTTAAAAAGTAATCGGGCTTTTTGCCCTGACCCTCTGCCGGAGCAAGAGAGGGCTGTTTTGTGTGTCGCGTGACGTGGGCTCACCTGCGTTCAGCTCAAAGGGTAGGGCGAGGGCCTCTTCACGTGCTCCAGATTCTCGGCGCCAACGCCTCGCGCCCCAACAAGGCCGGGCGCAGCAGTCGCCATAAATCAATCAGCCAGCCCCGGGCCTGCAACGCTTCCCCCGCCAGGCACCTGGCCACCAGTAAACCGGGTAATTGCGTCAGATCACCCCGCACCGGGTTGGCCAGGCTGCGGCAGGTTTGCAGCAGCTCAGCACTGATTTCTCCCGTCACCAGCAACGTTGCAAACACCGGGTGGCCATCCAGCCCAATGGGCGAGGCCAGCAGTCCGTCGCCGCCCACAATGCGCTGGCGCTCATGCCAGAGCAACTGGCCGTCGCGGCGAATATCCAGTTGCGATTGAAAAGACCCGTGCTCGAAACGCTCACCACTGGCCAGTCGTCCCAACGCCACCATGTCCCAATAAAACAAACGGGCATCCCCCTCAAGCGCGATGCGCGTAGTGAGTTCGGCCTGCGCTGCGCTAAATACGATGGTTTCTTGCGGCAGCCATTCCAGCGTCGCGCCTGCGGCCACCTTAAGCTCAACGCTTTGATACGCCGGGCCTGCGGCGCGGTACCACTTGGCGGCGCCGGGGCTGGTGAGTTGGGCCCAGGCATCGGGCCCGACGCTGGCGCGAATGTCGAGTTGATCGCCGCCGGCAATCCCGCCGGGGGGGTGCACGATGATGTGCTGGCACACTTGGGGGCCTTCGGCGTACAGGTGCTTTTGTACGCGCAAAGGCCCGAGATGACGGCGCAGGGTCGGGCGCGTGCTGTCGCCAAAACGCCCATAACCCAGCTCCAGCTCGGCCTGCCAGCTAGGGGTGAACAAGGCGGTATTGGCAGGTAAATTCATAAGAGGCCATTCTGGTAACAAAGAGTTACAGATTAAATCGTCACGAGCCCGCGCACACCTTCTGTTTGCATATTTTCACCGCGACCTTGCGCAATGATTTCACCCCGTGACATCACCAGGTACTGATCCGCGAGTTCCTCGGCAAAGTCGTAGAACTGCTCTACCAGCAAAATGGCCATGTCCCCGCGTGCCGCGAGCATTTTGATCACGGCGCCGATTTCTTTGATCACCGAGGGCTGGATGCCTTCGGTGGGTTCGTCGAGGATCAGCAGGCGCGGGCGACTGGCCAGCGCGCGACCGATGGCCAGTTGTTGCTGTTGCCCGCCCGACAAGTCGCCGCCGCGCCGATGCTTCATTTGCAGCAGCACCGGGAATAGCTCGTAGATGAACGCGGGCACTTCTTTGGCCTCGCTGCCGGGGAAGCGCGACAGGCCCATCAGCAGGTTTTCCTCCACGCTGAGGCGGCCGAAAATCTCCCGGCCCTGTGGCACGTACGCAATGCCTGCGTGCACCCGCTGGTGGGGTTTGAGTGTGGAGATGGCATGACCTTCCCAACTCACGCCCCCTTCTTTGATCGGCAATAAGCCCATTAAGCACTTGAGCAACGTCGTTTTGCCCACGCCGTTGCGGCCCAGCAGGCAGGTGACTTCGCCGACTTTTACCTCAAACGACACGCCGCGCAGGATGTGGCTGCCGCCGTAGAACTGATGCAGCTTTTGGACTTTAAGCATGTTTGGATTCCTGATAAACGACGCCGACCCGTTGTTCAACGTCCCAGATACACCTCGATCACCCGTTCATCCGCTTGCACCTGCGCCAGCGACCCTTCTGCCAGCACGCTGCCCTGATGCAGGACGGTGACGTGATCGGCAATCGAACCGACAAACCCCATGTCGTGCTCCACCACCATCAGCGAGTGCTTGCCCGCCAGACTTTTGAACAGCTCGGCGGTGAACTCGGTTTCAGCGTCAGTCATGCCCGCCACCGGTTCGTCCAGCAGCAACAGCTGCGGGTCTTGCACCAGCAACATGCCGATTTCCAAAAACTGCTTTTGCCCGTGAGACAGCAACCCTGCCGGACGATGCGCCGCACTCGTCAGGCGAATGGTGTTGAGCACCTCACCGATGCGGTCGGCTTGTTCGCCCGAGAGGGTGGCGCGCAGGCTGGCCCATACCGACTTGTCGGTTTTTTGCGCCAGCTCAAGGTTTTCAAACACGCTCAGGGCTTCGAACACGGTGGGTTTCTGAAATTTGCGGCCGATGCCCGACTGGGCGATCTGCACTTCGCTCATGTGCCGTAAATCCAGGGTTTCGCCGAACCAGGCCTGGCCTTCGGTGGGGCGCGTCTTGCCGGTGATGACGTCCATCATCGTGGTCTTGCCCGCACCATTGGGGCCGATGATGCAGCGCAGTTCGCCGACGCCGATGTACAGGTTGAGGTTGTTGAGCGCCTTGAACCCGTCAAAGCTGACGCTGATGCCTTCCAGGGTCAGGATCGTGCCGTGGCGCGTATTCAACCCTTTGCCTGCCGCGTGGCCGAGGCCGATGGCGTCGCGGCCGCTGCCGGCGTCTTTGTTGGGGTCAAATGCGGGTTCGAGCATAAATGCTGCCGTTGGCGTGATGCGCATTATTCGCCCCTCTTTTTCAGCAAGCCGATGATGCCTTTGGGCAGGTACAGGGTCACGACGATAAACAGTGCACCCAGAAAGAACAGCCAGTATTCAGGGAAGGCCACGGTGAACCAGCTTTTCATGCCGTTGACCACGCCTGCGCCCAGCAACGGGCCGATCAGCGTGCCGCGCCCGCCCAGTGCGACCCATACCGCCGCTTCGATGGAGTTGGTGGGGGACATTTCGCCGGGGTTGATAATGCCCACTTGCGGTACATACAAGGCTCCGGCCAAACCGCACAGCACGGCGCTCAACACCCACACAAACAGTTTGAAACCGCGCGGGTCATAGCCGCAAAACATCAGGCGGTTTTCAGCATCGCGCACTGCGGTGAGTACCCGACCAAACTTACTGCGCGCCAGGCGCCAGGCCACAAACAGGCTACCCGCCAACAACAGCACCGTGGCGAAAAACAGCGCGGCGCGAGTGTCGGGTTCGGTGATGCCAAAGCCCAGAATGCTGCGAAAGTTGGTGAAGCCGTTGTTGCCACCAAAGCCGGTCTCGTTGCGGAAAAACAGCAGCATCCCGGCGAAGGTCAGGGCTTGGGTCATGATCGAGAAATACACGCCCTTGATCCGTGAGCGAAAGGCGAAAAACCCAAACACCAGCGCCAGCAAACCGGGCGCCAGTACCACCAGGCACATGGCCCACCAAAAATGCTCGGTGCCGACCCAGTACCACGGCAATTCAGTCCACGACAAAAAGGTCATAAACGCGGGCAATTCATCGCCCGACGTTTGACGCATCAAGTACATGCCCATCGCGTAACCGCCCAGGGCGAAGAACACACCGTGGCCCAGCGACAACAGCCCGGCGTAGCCCCACACCAGGTCGAGTGCCAACGCAACGATGGCATAGCAGAGGATTTTGCCGACCAGGGTCAAGGTGTACGCCGAGACTTGAAACGGGCTGTCGGCGGGCAGCAATGAGAGTAAGGGCAAGGCCAGCAGCACCAGCAGGACGAGTCCGCCAATCAGTGCTGTCAGGGCCGGGCCTGCTTTTTGGGTTGCGGTGAGCATCAGTGGCTGATTCATCAGTCGATCACCCGTCCTTTAAGCGCGAAGAGACCTTGCGGGCGTTTCTGAATGAACAGAATGATCAGCCCCAGGATAAGGATTTTGCCGAGCACGGCACCGATCTGCGGTTCGAGGATTTTGTTGGCGATACCCAGTCCCAATGCGGCGTATACCGTGCCTGCAAGTTGGCCGACGCCGCCCAGCACCACCACCAGAAACGAATCGATGATGTAGCCCTGGCCGAGGTCGGGGCCGACGTTGCCGACCTGGCTCAAGGCCACGCCGCCCAGCCCGGCGATCCCCGAACCCAGACCGAACGCGAGCATGTCAACGCGCCCGGTGGGCACGCCGCAGCAGGCAGCCATGTTGCGGTTTTGAGTGACGGCGCGAACGTTGAGACCCAAGCGGGTTTTGTTCAACAGCAACCACGTCAGAAACACCACGGCCAGCGCGAACGCGATGATCACCAGACGGTTGTAGGGCAGTACCAGGTTGGGCAGCACTTGAATGCCGCCCGAGAGCCACGCCGGGTTAGCCACTTCAACGTTCTGTGCGCCAAACAGCACACGCACCAACTGGATCAGGATCAGGCTGATGCCCCACGTGGCGAGCAAGGTTTCCAGCGGGCGGCCGTAGAGGTGACGAATGATTGTGCGCTCCAGCACCATGCCCACGCCCGCCGTGACGAAGAACGCGACCGGCAAGGCCAGCAACGGATAAAACTCGATGGCGCCGGGGGCGAAGCGCTGGAACAGCAACTGCACGCAATACGTGGAGTAGGCACCGAGCATCAGCATTTCGCCGTGGGCCATGTTGATCACCCCCAATAGGCCGAAGGTGATGGCCAGCCCGAGAGCCGCGAGCAGCAGAATCGAGCCGAGTGACAGGCCGCTGAATGCTTGACCCAGCAGGTCGCCGATCAACAATTTACGTTTGACTTGCGCCAGGCTGGTCTCGGCGGCGGTGCGCACGCGGGCGTCGGTCTCGACCTCGGGCTGCAACAGGGTTTCAAGGCGGGTGCGGGCCAATGGCTCGCCGGTTTCGCCGAGCAGGCGCACGGCGGCTAAACGCACCGTCGGGTCGGCATCGACCAACTGCAAATTGGCCAGCGCCAGGTTCAGGGCTGCGTATACCTTGTCGTCCGCTTCGAGGGTCAGGCGGCGGTTGAGCAGCACCCACTGCGCAGGCTTGGCGCTCTTTTGCAATTGTTGCGCAGCGCTCAGGCGCAGCGTGGGGTCGGCCGAGAGCAGTTGATGGCTGGCCAGTGCGGTGTCGATCAAACCGCGCAGGCGGTTGTTCAAACGCACGGTTTTGGGTTGGCCGTCGACCGTGATCTGGCCCTGTTGCAGGGCCATGATCAATTCGGTACGCGCCGGGTCGGGCTGGGCGGCCCAGCTTTCCAGCAGCTTGACCTGCTGTGGCAGGTTGGCCGCAGCAAAGTCGCTGGCGTCATCGGCGTAGGCGGCCAGCGGCAGCCACAGCAGCAACGCGAGGATCAAACGATAAAGGGCAGTGGGCATAGCGAGTGTCCCTGTTTGCAGGTGGTCGAGCTTCAGGGCGCTGACCCTCACCCTGGCCCTTTCCCAGAGGGAGAGGGGACTAAACGCCACACATCAGCTCCTCGCCCTCCGGCAGAGGGGGGAGAGGGGGGAGAGGGGCTTTTAAGTGACTAGTTGCTCTTCACCGCGTAATCCGGTTTTTTGTCGTTGCCCGTAATGTAGGGGCTCCACGGCTGTGCGCGGATCGGGCCTTCGGTTTGCCACACCACACTGAACTGACCGTCTGGCTGGATCTCACCAATCATTACCGGCTTGTGCAGGTGATGGTTGGTCTTGTCCATGGTCAGGGTGTAACCCGAGGGTGCCGCGAAGGTCTGGCCGGCCAGGGCTTCGCGCACTTTATCCACATCGGTGGACTTGGCTTTCTCAGCCGCCTGCGCCCACATATGAATGCCCACGTAGGTGGCTTCCATCGGGTCGTTGGTCACGGCCTTGTCCGCGCCCGGCAGGTTTTTGGCCTTGGCATAGGCTTTCCAGTCGGCGACGAATTTTTGATTGACCGGGTTCTCAACCGACTCGAAGTAGTTCCACGCGGCCAGGTTGCCCACCAACGGTTTGGTGTCGATGCCGCGCAGTTCTTCTTCACCCACCGAGAACGCAATCACCGGCACGTCGGTGGCCTTGATGCCCTGGTTGGCCAACTCTTTGTAGAACGGCACGTTGGAGTCGCCATTGACGGTGGAGATCACAGCGGTTTTACCGCCCGCCGAGAATTTTTTGATGTTGGACACGATGGTCTGGTAATCGCTATGCCCGAACGGGGTGTAGACCTCTTCGATGTCCTTGTCGGCCACGCCTTTGGCGTGCAGGAATGCGCGCAGAATTTTGTTGGTGGTGCGCGGGTAGACGTAGTCGGTGCCCAGCAGCACAAAGCGCTTGGCACTGCCGCCGTCTTCGCTCATCAGGTACTCAACCGCCGGAATCGCTTGCTGGTTGGGCGCAGCGCCGGTGTAGAACACGTTGGGCGACATTTCTTCGCCCTCGTATTGCACCGGGTAGAACAGCAAGCCATTGAGTTCTTCAAACACCGGCAACACGGACTTGCGTGACACCGAGGTCCAGCAGCCGAACACCACCGCGACTTTGTCCTGAGTCAGCAACTGGCGGCCTTTTTCCGCGAACAGCGGCCAGTTGGACGCTGGGTCGACCACCACCGCTTCGAGCATTTTGCCGTTGACCCCGCCTTTGGCGTTGATCTCGTCGAGGGTCATCAGGGCCATGTCTTTGAGTGATGTTTCAGAGATCGCCATGGTCCCGGACAACGAATGCAGAATGCCCACCTTGATGGTCTCGGCGGCGTGCACCGTCCAGGTCAGGCCCAGGGCGGCAATGGAGGCCGACAAGGTGAACGCTTTGATCAGGCTGCGACGCTTCATGGTGCGATCTCCAGGAACTCGAGGTTCATCAGGGATGGATTCGAACGATGAGCAAGCTTTTGCAAAGGCTGTGCCGGGATTGAAACAGCGCTCAAGACCGGGGCTTTGCGCAAAGAAGGGGCGCATCGGTGCACCCGTTTGGCGCCCGAGGGGAGGTGCAGTGCGCTGGCGTGCGCTGCCTTGGTGCTTGTGGGCCGGGGCCGCTAACTAACTACCACCTGCGCACTCCTTGCGAAGCGAAGTATGAGCGTGACCGCGCACATGCCGGTCACGACTCAATAAAGGAGTTTTTAGCGATGGAACCCGTCTATGACATTGCGCAGGTGCTTTACCCGCGCAATACCCAGGGCCGTCTGCCGACCTTGAGCCCGCCTTTTTTGACCCCCGATGATGCCGCGCGGTTTGCCCATCAATTGATAGGTGACAAGCGTGAGGTGGAGTACGCCGGGGTGATTTTAAGAAATGCCCAAGGCCGCTACCTGGCCTCGCGCCCGGTGGAGATGGCAGGCGAGAGTTTTAGCCCGACTCAATTTATTTCAGTGGATGACAAAGGTCAGCTCAAACAACCTCAAGGCTTCAGGTGTTACGGCTTTTATTACTCCAGGTCGCATCAACTTGGCGGGGGAGAAACGGTGCCCGCCAAAGTGTCCAGGGAGCAAGTGATCACGCTGGCCAACTTTTTTTTACCGGCCAATATTCACAGCCTGTTGGGTATGGGCCGCTTTGCGGATGTGCATTACTTGTCCGGTTTCAATGGCTCGCTGCTCAAGGCTCAAGCGCGGCCCACAGACGATGCTAAAGAGCTCTTCGCTTTTCTGTCGCAGGTCGAGGAAGACGATCAGCCGAACGGATTGCAGGGCTTCTTCCAGCAAGTGGTTGACACGTTGCAGGTTGACGTCATTGAGTCCACTGAGGTGTGGAGCGGGCAAACGGGCAGGCTATCACCGGGGTTCTTTTCTTTGCCTTTGCGCGCCCTTGACACGGATGATGTGATTATTCAACGGCCAGCGTATGGCCCGGTGCTGGCCAGTGAGCAATTGGCTCTTGAATATGCGCTATCGCTTAGCGCAAAAACGTCGAGTCAGCATTACTGTTTTATTCTCAAAAACAGCACGCGTGATGAATTTGTGGTTTCGCAACCGGTGACCGAAGCGCTGGACTTTGCGCTGGTACGGGCGTTTACCCTTGACAGTGAACGGCGCCCACAATTGCCTGCAAACTTTACGATTGTGGCCTTGTATGGCTGTGATTCTGAATACCGCGATCCCGCCCATTTACCGCATGAGCAGGTGTCGTTGTTTAAAAACTTCTTGCACCCCGAAGCACTGGAAAAGGCCCTCTCGCTGGCACAAGGGCTGGGCCCTGCGGATCAGATTGATGCGTTGCCTCTTTATATTGCGACCCGTGACGGCGCGCTGTTGAAGTACATCTCCAAGTCTCATCCGGTGGAGAACATGCAGTTTGCAAAATTGCCACAGAGTCAAGGCGGTGGCTTGAAACTGCTTCACAACGTGTTGTCGGGCGCCGAGAAGTTCGATGTATTGGTCCATGCGTTGGCCTATGCAGGTCAGTTGGAGGTGTTACGCCGCAGCGATGTGTGGGGCCGGGAAGGGCGAGTGTCGTACGCCTGGAAGCCGTTTGAAGGCTTTATGCGACGCACGCTCAGCCCGGTTTTTGTGGATATGGACGATGCCGCGCGATACGCCCATGAACAGATCGACCGACGGGTGGACTTCACCTACGGAGGGCTGGTCCTCAAGCGCGAAGACAATCTCTTTGTCGTGACAGAGCCGCTGGCTGTCAACACTGAAACCTTTGATCCCCAAATGGTTTTTCCACCGGAGTTGGCGGCATATATTCCTTATGGGTGCCTGATCGTCGCGGTGTATCACACGCACCGCGTTCGCCCTCTTCAACTTTGGCGCACGGCCAATGAGGAGCGTGTGAATCGCAACATGTTCGGGGCGCATGAACTGCGCGCGGCCATCCTCGATCGTCGCGGGCGGGTGAGTTATTTTTCAGCGCAAGACGGCGCACTGCTCAAGTACGCATCGACTGGCTCTGATAGTGAGAAAAAACTACTTGCGCGGCTTTCACCGCCAGAGGCGCACCCCGAACAGGTGCGCAACAATCAGACGCAGAACAAGCTGCGTGCCAACACACTGACCCCGACTCAATACGTAGCGCAGGTGGCCCGTGCAGGTGGGTTGAGTGTCGTGGTGAGCAGCCCGTTATGGGGCGCTCGTGGCCCGGTGACGCCGACCTGGAAACCCGCCCGGCCACCTGTCGTGATGAGCCGCCTCAGTTTGCAACCTGCGTACGGCCCGCTTTTTTCGCAGGCTCAAGACGCCATGCGCTACGTTCATGCGCGGATGGGCGCGCGTGCAACGTCTCAGTTCGGGGTGATTCTCAAGCGCGAGCACAGTGAGCAGTATCTCGTCACAGAGCCACTGCCCGCACGCAGTGCACTGTTGGGGCAGATTTTCCCTCGCCCTTTTGGCTCGACAGACTATAGCTTTGCGGCCGGCTTCATCCTTAACGCTGTCTATATGGCCACGCCAAAAACCCCCGTGGCTCTGGCAACAGACGACGTCTTTGCCGACTTCATAGCCCCTTCTGACCTGATAGACCTTGCAGTGCTGTCGAGCATGGCCCGCGACCACTCACCCTGGCGCAGCGATTATCCACAGATGTTTATCTCCACCCGCAATGGCGCTCTGCTGAGTTACCGCACTGAAAACCTCAACACCTTGTTGGTACTGGACAGCGCGTCGGGGCCTCACACGCCCGTGCAGGTGTTGTTGAACAATCACACGCTTCGATCCCCTGATTACATCCGTAAAGTAGCGTCCGGTGGGCATATGGACGTCCTCTTAACCAACAACGTGTGGGCTGCACCGGGCCGTGTGACGAGTGCATGGCAGCCCTACGCACCGGCTGCCGCCCTCAGCAATGAACCCGCGCCGAATGTACCGGCGCTTGGCCCGATGTTTAGCCACGTTGACGATGCGGCACTTTATAGCCACCGGAAAATGGTCTTGCCGCACGCCCAAAAAATTGTGGGGGCCGTGTTTTATTCATCGGCAGATACCCTTTATGTGCCCCTCGAACCTCAGATCAATGGTGTGCCCGCAAACGCTCAGGACCGCATTTTTTTAAATGCCTTGTTTGAGCGGTCTTCGGGTTCCGCACGTCCGCTCCCCCGATTGCCGTCCGGGTATGGGCCGATCGCGGTTCACAATGCGCACCCACCGATCAAACCGAGTATTGCCAGGCCGCAGCAGCGCAACTGGGTCGACCACATGTTTTGGCCGATGGACATTTGCTATGTGGTCAAGAACCTGGAGCGGCTGGAGTTCTCAGTGAATCTCGCGTTCTTGTCAGGCAATGACGGCGCACTGTTGAAATACGTACGACGTCCCGGTCAGGCTGAAAACGATTTATGCCAGTCGGTCGTGGGCTATGACTATTGGGAAAACCAGTACCAGGATCAGGACTGGGTTGATAAAGGCCTCGAAACAAAAAGTCAGTACATCGCCAAGTTGCTCAAGGCAGGCGAGCTGGTGGTTGTCAGCCCCGGTACAAATTGGGCGCAAGTGGGGTGGGTAACGGCTAACTGGCAAGCCACGGAGCCTGCCAAGGTCAAGCCTGAGTTACCGTGGGTGCGTTCGCCTGCGCTTATCAACAAAGATGAGTTGTAAGACAGGGCAGGCAGAGTCGCTGGCGGTGAGTACGAGGGGTTAGCGTTTGCGCATTAACCCGATAAAAAACAACCCGCCAATCGCCGCCGTGGCCACGCCAATCGGTAAATCTTCGGGAGCGATCAGGGTGCGTGCAGCCACATCGACCCACACCAGAAACACGCTGCCCAGCAACGCTGAAACAGGCAATAACCGCCGGTGCTCGGCGCCCACCAAGCGGCGGGCAATGTGCGGGATCATCAGCCCGACAAAGCCGATTGAACCGCTGATGGCCACCAGTACACCGGTCATCAACGAGGCGATCAAAAACACCTTGAGCCGCACATTGCGCGCATTCAGTCCCAGGGTGACAGCGGTTTGCTCGCCCGCCATCAACGCGTTGAGCGGGCGGGCCATGCCCAGCAGTAAAATCAGCCCCAGCAGCACGCTGGCGCTGGGGATGGCCAGCAGCTCCCAGCGCGCCAACCCCAGGCCGCCGAGCATCCAGAACAACACGGCGGAGCTGGCGCGATGATCGCCTAAAAACAGCAAGGTATTGGCCACGGCCATCATCACAAACGACACAGCAACCCCGCATAACAACAGGCGGTCGCTGTCTAATCGGCCGTGACGGCTGGCGATGGCCAGCACCAGCACCATGCTCAACAGTGCGCCGATAAAGGCGGCGATGGGCAAGGTCAGCAGGCCGACGATTTCGCCCACGTGCAGCACCACAATCACCGCGCCCAACGTGGCGCCACTGGTCACGCCCAGCAGGTGTGGATCGGCCAGCGGGTTACGCGTCACGGCTTGCAGCACGGCACCGATCAACGCCAGTCCGGCGCCGACCAAGGCACCGAGCAGCATGCGCGGCACACGGATCAGCCACACGATATGTTCCTGCCCCGCGCTCCAGCTCACCTCACCGATGCCCAACAGCTTGTGCAGCACGATGTGCCAGACCACGTCCACGGGCACCCGCGCCGGGCCAAAGCCCAGCGACACCACGCATGACACCAGCAGCAGTGCGCCAAGGCTCAGCAGTAACAGCGCGTAGCGGCGAGACATCATTGAGGATGAAAGCCTTTGGCGAGCGTTTCGATGGCCAGCACGTTGTCGATGCCCGGCGTGGCTTGCACGTAAGGGATGACGATAAAGCGTTGGTTGCGAACGGCATCGACCGATTGCAGCGCAGGGTTGGTCTGGAGGAAGTGCTGTTTTTGCTCGGCGCTGACTTCGCTGTAATCGACGATCACGATCACCTCGGGATTGCGCTCGACCACGGTCTCCCAGTTGATGCGGGTCCAGCTGGCGTCAATATCGCTCAGGATGTCGTTGCCGCCTGCGGCTTCGATCAAGGCATGGGGGATACCCAGTTTGCCCGAGGTCATGGCGCGGTCTTCGCCACTGTCATACAAAAACACACGCGGCTTTGTAGCTGGCAGGGTCTTTTGCACCTCGGCGATTGTCTGCTGCATGCGTGCAATCAGGGCGTTGGCGCGGTCTTGTACATCGAAAATTTTGCCGAGGTTGCGCAGGTCGTTATAGGTGTCCTCCATGCTCGCGGGTGGGCGTTTCATCACAAACGCACACGACTCGGTCAGCTCGTAAACGTTGATGCCCAGTGGGGTCAGGGTTTGCGGGGTGAGATCGCCGCCTACGCGCATGCCGTAGTCCCAACCGGCGAAGAAGAAATCAACGTTGGCGTTGAGCAGGGTCTCGACTGACGGGTACTTGCTTGCCAGCTCCGGCAGCCCGTCGAGGATCACGTTCATCTGCGGCGTCACGGCCTTCCAGCCACTGATGCCGCTGTAGCCGACCATGTGCGGTTTGAGGCCCAGAGCGAGCATCATTTGCGTCATGTTGATGTCGTGGCTGACCGCGTGTTTGGGCGCCTCGTTGAAGGTCACGTCGCGGTTGCAGCTTTTGATCGTCAGCGGGTAGTGGGTGGCGTCGGCCTGGGCCAGTTGGGCACCGAACAACACGCTTAAGCATAGAGCGAGGCGGATCAGGTTCATGGTTGGGTTATCCAGGTGATGCGCGGGTAGCCGGACAGCGGATGGTCGTCGATCAGCGCGTCGACGCCAAACACCTCGCGCAACAGCTCCACGGTCAGTACTTCGCGGGGCGTGCCGCTGGCGATGATGTTGCCGTGGTTGATGACATACAGGCGGTCGCAAAAGGCGGCGGCCAGGTTGAGGTCGTGGATGCTGGCCAGGGTGGCGATGTTCAGCCGTTTGACCAGTTGCAACAACGCCAGTTGATAGCGCGGGTCGAGGTGATTGGTTGGCTCGTCGAGGACCAACAGGTCGGGTTGCTGGGTCAGGGCGCGGGCCAGGATCACGCGTTGTTTTTCCCCGCCGGACAAGGTGGCGAAGGCGTGGTCTTCGAAGCCGTGCAGGCCTACCGATTCGAGGGCGTTTTTCGCCAGTTGGCGATCGGCCTCGGTGTCGCCGTCGAACAAGCCTTTGTGCGGGGTACGGCCCATCGCGACCACTTCGTCGACGGTCAGGCCAAAAGCATCGGGGAATTCTTGCAACACCACGGCGATGCGTTGTGCGCACCAGCGGGGCGACTGTTGCCACAGGTTGTGCTGTTCGAGATGCACGCTGCCGGATTCAGGCTTGCTGAAGCGATAGGCGCAGCGCAGCAGGCTGGTTTTGCCGCTGCCGTTAGGCCCGATCAACCCCACGAACTCCCCTGCGGCCACGTGCAGGCTGGCATCACGCAGGTGGAACTGGTGATGGCAATGGCCGTGGCCCAAAGGCGACCAGGCGAGCTGAGTGAGGGTGAGACGGGTCATAAAGCATCCGGGGCTTGAGTTAACGCTGATCAGTGCAGGAACTGGTGTGCTTAAAAGGCGTAATCGGCAGTCACAAAGAACGAGCGCGGCTCGCCCATGATCCATTGTTGGCCGCCATTGTATTGGCTTACGGCGTATTGGCGGTTGAACAAATTGTTCAGTCGCACGCCCAGAGTCGTTTTAGGCAAGGCTTTCCAGCTCACGGTGGCGTCAACCACGGTGTAGCTCGGTAGCTCGACGTTGTTGGCGGTGTCGGCATAGCGCGAATCGACATAACGCACACCTGCGCCGGCGCGCACGTCGTCGGTGATGGCGTTGCTCAGCCACAGGTTGGCGGTACGGCGCGGCACGTCGGTGGGGCGGTTGCCTTTGCGCGACACGCCGTCGTCGTTGAAGGTGTCGTACTCGGCGCGCACGATCGACGCGTTGGCTTGCAGTGCCCAACGGTTGGGCAGTTGCAGGTCAAGGCTGGCTTCCAGGCCATTAGAGGACTGCTCGCCCACTTGCAGGGTGCGAGTCGCGTTGTTGGGGTCGGTGGTCAGCAAGTCCTTTTTGACGATGTGGTACGCCGCCAAGGTCCACTCCCCACGCTGGTTCCAGAACATCTGTTTGAAGCCGATTTCAGTTTGACGCGCATGGGCCAGATCAAAGTTTTGCTGACCTGCGTCCAGGCTGATCAACCCGCCGACGCCATCGACGCTGGTGGCTTGTTGTGCGTAGATCGACATGTCCGGGGTCAGTTCGTACACCAGGCCGACTTTCCAGCTGTTGGCTGACAGGCTGCGGTCACTGCGCGTGGTGTCGCCGTTTGCGGCAAAGTCGTCGCGGTCCAGGTGCACGATGTCACGGCGCACACCGGTGACCAGCGACAGTTGATCGGTCAGCTCAGTGCGGTTTTCGGCGAACAGCGACACCTGTTGCGTGGTGGTGGTGAACTGGTCGCGGTAGGGCGACGCGCTTTGGAATTCGCCGCGATCCGGGTGGTACAGATCAACGGGCTGCCCGTCTGAATCAACATCGTGATACGGCGAGTTGCTGTGCAGGCTGAAGTGGATGCGGTTGTAGTCCATGCCCACCAGGCTTCTGCTTTTAAGCCCGAACAGATCATGGTTGAGGGTGAACGTCTGACGGTCACCGATCTGTTCCTGATCATGCTTGATGCTGAAGTAGCCGCTGCGCAATAACGTTTGACGGTCTTGATCCCAACCGTGGTTCTCGGCGTTCTGCCAACGGCGCTGGGCCTTGAGGTAATACAGGTCGTTGCTGGCGCTCAGGTTGTCGCTGATCTGCCATTCGCTGTTGAGACGTGTCCACTGGTCGTTGTAGTGCAGCTTGGCGTCACGCACGTTGTAGTTCTTGTCACGCAGGCTCTTGTGATAACGGCCATTGATCAACGGCACGCCGAAGTCGTTTTGCGGCTCCTGATCGCCGTAGTCGTGGCTCAGGGTGAACGCCAGGTCATCGGTGGCCTGCCAGCGCAGGGCGGCGCTGATGAAGGTTTTTTGCGAATCACCGTGGTCGATCCAGCCGTTGCTCTGGAGGTGGTTGATGTTCAAGCGATAGCTCAGGGTGTCGGTCAGCGAACCGCCGCTGTCCAGCGCCTGTTGCCGAGTGTCGTAGGAGCCGTAACCGATGCGCACCTGGTTTTCGATGTCGCCGCTGAAGGGCTTTTTCGGGATCACGTTGATCACGGCGCCAGTCGCACCTTCGCCATACAACACCGAGGCCGGGCCGCGCAGCACGTCGATGCGCTCTACCGACCAGTCGTCCACCGGGAAGGTCACGGTGCCCGCACCGCTGTACATGCGCACGCCGTCGTAAAGCTGCATGACCGAGCCTTCGCCGACGAAGCCTCGGGCCGCATACGCCGAACCGCCGTTGCCGGGCGATCCGGTAAAACTGATGCCGGTCGTGCGGGTCACGGCGTCCTGCACACTGCGGTCCCCGCGTGCGCGAATCTGCTCGCCGGTCAAGTTTTCAACGCTGGCGGGGGTTTGGAGGCTGTTGAGGCTCAGGCGCGAACCGGCGCTGGTGGCGGTTTTGAGGTCAATGTGTTCGGCATCGACTTCAGGCGCGGTAATGGCGGCGGCGGGTAGCATCAGCGACGGCGCAGTGTCATCCGCGTGCGCGTGGTTGATCGCCAACAGGCAAAGGCTGGAAAGCAGGTACTTATTCATCGGGGCGGTCAGTCGCTTTTTTCTGGGGGTATGCCCGCTGCCTCCTGGCGGCGGGTGATGGAGCTTAAATAAAGCCGTTATAAAGTAACAGCTCTTTTCGGGCGTTTTATCAGGGCGCCATTATCCCCAAGTCTCTAGACGGGATCTCTCGAAGTATTCACGTTGCCTATGAGTGGCGCTCATGTTGCTGTTTTGAACGAATAATCAGCAGCAAGCGGTCCACGGCCCAGACTGCAAGCAATGAGGCGCCCACCAGCGGGAAGAGGACAGCGAGGAGCAGCATGATCGCTACGCCGGTCTTCCAGGTTGGCAGTGCGTGACGCAGCGGCGGTATGCCTAAACGCCCCTGTGGACGGCGTTTCCACCAGATCACCAGGCCGCTGATCGAGCTGAGCAGAATCATCAGGCACACCAGCAAAATGGCGATTTGATTCAGCGACCCAAAGAGTTTGCCTTCATGCAGCATCACGCCCATTTCCGTGGCGCGTGCGACGTTGCTGTAATGCTGCCAGCGCACGTCGGCCAGCACCTCGCCCGTGTATTGATCGACATGCAGCGTGGCGTCGTTGCGCGGGTCATCGGCAAAGACGGCGACGGTGAAAACCCCTTCAGCGGTGGTCGGCAGGGTGATGCTGTAACCGGGTTCGACGTTGCGCCTGTTCGCGGTGTCGACCACTTGTTGCAGGGTCACGCGCGGTGCGGCGGGGCCGCTGGCGTGAGCAGTGTGGCCACTGTGTTCGGCGTGGGCGCCCGAAAGCGGCATGGGCGTGTTTTCCATGGCCCACGGCACGGTTTGGCGGGTGGCGGTATTAAGGTTGCGCGCTTGCAAGTCCGATTGAGGGACGTTGTTCCACATCGCGGCCGGGAACTGGTTCCACAGGTCGGCATATTGCTTGCCCCAAAAACCGGTCCAGGTCATGCCGCTGATCAACATGAACAGCAGCAAGGCGGCGCCCCAAAAACCTGTTACCGCGTGCAGGTCGCGCCAGAGCACGCGTCCGCGCCGGCTCAAGCGAGGCCATAACACCCCGGCCGCTGATTGCCCGCGCGGCCACCATAAATACAGGCCGGAAATCACCAGCACCACGCCCCAGCCAGCGGCCAGCTCCACCAGCCGGTCGCCGAGGGTGCCGATCATCAACTCGCCATGCAGCGCGCGGGCCACGGCTTGCAGGTTGAGCTTGGCATCTTGCTCGCCCAGTATTTCGCCGCTGTAGGGGTTGATGAACACATTGAGCTCGCGGCCAGCGTTATGAATAACGAACTGGCCGCTGCGTTGCGGGTTGAGCGCTGGCAGGTACTGGCTGATGTGGCCCTGTGGATAAGTGGTTTGGACGCGTTGCAGTTGTTGGTCGGCGCTGAGGCGGTGATGGCCCGGGCTGACGTTGATCAGGTGGTCGTAGAGCAGCGGGTCGAGCTGGGGCTTGAACAGGTAAATAATCCCGGTCAGGGCCAGCAGGATCATGAAGGGGGCGACAAACAGCCCGGCGTAGAAATGCCATCGCCAGGCCAGGTTGTAGAAAGACGGTGTGGGTTGGCTCATGTGAGCGGCTCCGCAAGTTAGCGCGTGTTGTGATTGAAGCCCTCTCCCTGAGGGAGAGGGTTGGGGTCAGAAGGTCACAGGGCTATCAAAAGCTCACATCAATCTTGGTCCACAACGTGCGGCCGGGTTCGTTGATCGGGGTCGGGTCGCTGGCCGGGTAGCCATAGCCCGCGTTGCCTGCCATGTTCAAGTGCTCGCTGTAGTTTTTATCCAGCAGGTTGTCGACCCCGGCGCTGACCTTGAGGTTTTTGTTGAGGCGGTAGGCGCCGTTGAGCGAGAACACACCAAAGCCCGCGCTTTTGTCGTAGTCCTTGCCCACCACGTTGCCAGCGTTGCGATCAATACGGTCCTGGCGCGCGACCACACGCCACAAGGCACCGGCACTCCAGTCGTCCTCGCTGTAGGTCAGACCGAGGCGGGTATCGAGCGGCGGCATTTGTGGCAATGCCTTGCCATCACTGGTGTTTTTACCCCAGGCATAGGCCAGGGTCGCGTCGGCTTTCCAGTGGGACGTCAGCTGGTACGCGGCCCCCAGCTCGCCGCCCATCACGCGCGCGTTGATGTTCTGTGCCTGTGACGAGCCCTTGGCGTAGTCAAACAGGATGTAGTCGCGAATCTCTCCGGCATACACCGAGGCCCACGCCTCCACTTTCTCAGTCTTGTATTGCAGGCCCATGTCGAGCTGGGTGGTTTTTTCGGGCTTGATCGCATCAAACGCGTTCACCGAACCCGCGGGGCCTGAGGTCGGTGAAAACAGCTCCCAATAGTCCGGGAAGCGCTGGGTGTGGCCCACGCCTGCGTAAACGGTGGTGGGGCTGTCGGCCAGGTCGTGCTCATAGCGCACGAAGCCGCTGGGCAGAGTATCGGCGCGGGTTTTATCCAGCGTCGGATTGGGCTTGCTCATCATTCCCGAGCCAATGCGGGCACGAAAGTCCTTGGCTGAGGCACGGTCTATGCGGGCACCCGCAATCACGCGGTCGCGGTCAGCGGCGTACCAGGTCAGTTCGCCAAAGGCGCCATAGTTGTGGAAGTCAGCGTCTTTGCTCCAGTTCTGATCCTTGTAGGTGTTGATGCCCATGCCCATGCGTTTACGGTGTTCGTTGGTTTGCGCGTCGAGGCCGCTGATCAACTGGTAGTCGGCCCAGCGCCAAGTGGCCTTGATCCGTGCACCGAGGGTGCGGCGGTCGACGTTGGACGCCATCGGCCCCGCCATCATGCCGGTACCCGACGGGGTGCGCAGGGTGTAGTTGTCCATCACGTGGTCGGCGTAGTTGTAGTAAACCTGCGCTTCGATCTTGTCGAGCACCTCGCCGATGTTGGACTTTTCAAAGCGCAGGCCCAGGCTTTCGCGCTTGTATTGGCTGCCGTCCATGCCGCGTCCTGCCGAACGCGCTTCGCCATCGCCCTTGCCTGCGGTGAGTTCCAGCAGCGTGTCGGCGTCGGGGGTCCAGCCCAGGGCGATGTCGCCATTCCATTTGTCATAGCGCGAGGGCACGGTGTCGCCATTGCCGTCTTTGTAATCGTCAGAGTGTGCGGTGTTGCCGATCACCCTGACATAGCCCAGCGGGCCACCGGCGGCGGCGTCGATGGTTTTGTCAAAGCGGCCGTTGGAGCCGGCCAGCACGCTGGCATTGACCCGTGTGCCCAGTTCGCCAAAGTGCTCTGGTTCACGTTCAAACAGGATCGTGCCTGCCGAGGCACCCGGTCCCCAGAGCACGGTTTGCGGGCCTTTAATGACCGTCAGTTTGTCGTAGGTTTCCGGCGAGATGTAGGAGGTGGGTGCATCCATGCGACCGGGGCAGGCACCGAGCATCATGCCGCCGTTGGTGAGGATGTTGAGCCGTGAGCCGAACATGCCGCGCAACACCGGGTCACCGTTGGTGCCGCCGTTGCGGATCAGGGCGAAGCCGGGAATGGTCTTCAGGTAATCGCCGCCGTCACTGGCGGGCACCGGCTGGCGCGGGTCTTTGGGGTTGGTGACGATGGTCAGCGGCGAGCTGGGAGCTACCGCGGTGACCACGGTCGGGCTGAGTTCACGCACGTGTGTGGCGTGTGCATCTACCGGCTCAGCAGCCAGCGCCGCGGGTGCAAACACTGCGCAACACAGGGCGCTGAGGGCGAAAGGAAACACCGTTTGGGCGTGAGGCAAACGGGAGGCAGCAGTAAAACGGGACATAAGCATTCCAATATTCAAGCGAATACAACTCGGCCACCTACCTGCGGCTGTCTACAGCAGCGCATACAGGGGGGCTCGGGGGTTGATGTGGTGTCGTTGCTTAAAGGAATACAGGCGGGGCGCGGGAGCGAGCGCCGGGGAACACCGGTTGGCGGGCATGCCCTAGCCGCGGGTTGGACGCCAGGTACGTTTTGGGGGCTGGCGCATCGAACAGGACCAGATCAACGGCACCGGGCAGTGCGGGGCAACTGAACAGCAGCGTGCAATAGCCGCACTTTTCCCAGAGCGCGTGATGGTCCTCGGGCGGTTGCTGAGGCTCTGCGTGTTCGCTGTGCGCAGCCATGCGCATGTCCATCGGCATGGGCATGGAGGCGTGATGATCCATCGGCATCGCTTGGGAAATCAGCGGGCCGATGAAGATCATCAACATGGCAAACAGGCTCAGCCAACTGCCGCGAATCTGCGACATGGGCGGCCTGGCGCGAGACGCGCGCACCGGGTTTAAAAACCTTGGCCGTTAGTGGGCGTGCAGGTGTTCCATGCTGGCGGCTGGGGGTTGTTTTTGCACATTCACGTCCACGTGCACCGCACCTGCCTTTTCAAAGTTCAGGGTCAGCGGGAAGTGTTTACCGTCCTGCAGCAGGCTGCGGTCTTTGAGGTTGAACAGCATCACGTGATAGGCCATTGGCGCGAACGTGAGAGTGCCGCCTGCCGGGATATCAACCGTGGGCACATGCTGCATTTTCATCAGGTCGCCCTGCATGACGTGTTCATGAATCTCGGCTTTTTCGGCAATTGGCGTCTCGGCACTCAGCAAACGGTCAGCGCTGTTGCCGGTGTTTTTGATGACGAAATACGCCGCCACAGTGGGCGCATTCGGTGGTAGCTCTTGTGACCACGGGTGAGCAATTTGCAGTGCGCCGACTTTATATTCGTGGGCGTTGGCAAAGCAGGCAGGCAATAACACAGCCGCCGCAATCAGGGCGTGCTTGACCAGTGACAGGTTCAACATGGCAGTTCTCCGGAACGATTCAAACGCAAAGGGGTTGCGAGGCTGAATCAGACCAGAGGCGAGGCGCGGGGGTTGAGGCTCGGCCATTGCTGGCGCGGGGTGGGGCGCTTCAGGTGGTCGGCGATCAGGCTGTGGCCATGCTCGATGGCGGCGAAATACAGCGTGGGGATATGCGCCGGCAAGGCGACTAACGGCGCCGAGCCTGAGCAGCACCAGCAGTGCTGCATCGTCGAGTGATCGTCTTTTTGGCTGTCGCCAGCGTCAACTTTGCCTAACGACACGGCCACCATCTGGGTGCCGGTAGAAGTGCAAAAGCTGCTCCACATGAACTGTTCGGTGGGGGCTGAGGTGGCATCAGTCATCGCGCCTGCCATCGACATGGCGAGCATGTTGAATAGCACTGCAAAGCAGGCGATCCAGGCAAATGCAAAGCGTTGTCGTGACATGACGGGTTCCGTGAGTTACGCGACCAAGGCGGCTATTTAGCCTGAATGGTGAGCGTAAGTAAAAAGAGCGCGTGCGGCGAAGTGTCGCTAGATACCGTGGCGCAGCCTCAGGCTGCGCTCGCGTGCAGTTTGAGTCCCAGTGCTTTCATGACTTTGATGACAGTCGCGAACTGCGGATTGCCACTGCTGCCGAGTGCTTTGTAGAGGCTCTCGCGGCCCAGCCCTGTGTCCCGTGATAGCTGGCTCATGCCTTGAGCGCGAGCGATATCGTTAAGTGCAGCGCGAATCAGACTGCCGTCACCTGGGTCTTGCTCGAAGCATGCATTGAGATAGGCCGCCATTTCTTCAGGGCTTTTCAAGTAACCAACGGTATCGAAACGGGTAAGTTGCTCGGTCATGGTTCAGCCCTCATTACCCAACATATGTGCCCTGTTTTTTGCGCGTTTTATCTCGCGCGCCTGAGTGGTTTTATCTCCCCCCATAAGCAGCAGGTCAACCATTGCTCCTTTGCGGGTGTAGTAGACCCTTTAACCAGGCCCGCACTGGATACGCATGTCGTAAACGCGTTCGCCCACAGGCTTGCAGTCAGCGAAATGGCCTAATCCTGCGGCTCGGATGCGAGCCAGAATACGTGCTTGCCCAACCTTGTCTTTTAACGCGCTTAGCCATTTTGAGCATTCATGGGTGTGTTCGAAATTTATCATGTGGCGAATCGTATCCCCAGGGATACACCCAGGCATCAATTACACATTCAAAAATATTTTTTCTGTTTCAATGCCTCCAGCACATCCCCCACCGTCCAAAATTCCCGGTCTACCTTCGCCAGTGCCGGGCGCTTGAGTATCAACACGGGCACCCCACGCTCACGGGCGATTTGCAATTTGGGTTCGGTGGCGCTGCTGCCGCTGTTCTTGCTGATCAGTACGTCGATGTGGCGCTGCTCAAACAGCAACCGTTCGTCCTCAATCCTGAACGGACCGCGTGCGCCGATGACTTCACAGCGCTCATTGCCGGGATACGGGTCCAGCGCGCGCAAGGTCCAGAACTGATCGGTTGGAATCTCATGCAGGTGCGCCAGCGGTTCTTTGCCCAAGGTAAACAGCGGTCGTTTGAACGGTGTGAGGGCGGCCACCAGTTCGGCCCAGTCGGCAACTTCACGCCAGTCATCAGCGGCCTGGGCCTGCCAGGCCGGGCGGCGCAAGGCCCAGCACGCAATGGCGCAGCAGCGGGCCGCCTCGGCCGCGTTGTGGCTGATTTGCGCGGCATACGGGTGGGTCGCATCCAGCAGCAGGTCGATGCGTTGCTCGCGAATGTACTGTGCCAATCCTTCTGCGCCGCCATACCCCCCGACCCGCACTTGGCAGTGCAAGTCAGTGGGTACGCGGCCCATACCCGCCAGGCTGTAAACGTGTTGCGGCCCCAGCGTGCGGGCAATGGCCAGTGCTTCGGTGACCCCGCCGAGTAATAAAATGCGCGTCATGTAAAGGCTCCGGCGTGGCCAACGATGACCCCTTGACGGTCGATGGCGAAGACTTCGACTTGCACCTGCGCAGGCACCACGCTGCGTGCAAAATTGAGTGCGTGCTGGCACACAGCGTCTCCGAGCGCGATGCCCGCCGCGCTGGCCATGGCCAAGGCTTGCTGGCTGGTATTGGCCGCACGGATGGCGGCTTGCAACTCAGCGTCGGCGCCAATGGCGGCGGCCCATTGCGCCAACTGCGCCAAGTCGATACTGGAATGGCGGCTGTGCAAATCCATGTGGCCGGCGGCCAGTTTGCTGATTTTGCCGAAGCCGCCGCACAGGCTCAACTTATCCACAGGGACTTTGCGCAGGTGCTTGAGCACCGCCCCCACAAAGTCGCCCATTTCGATCAGGGCGATTTCCGGCAAGTGGTACACGCGGCGCATGGTGTCTTCGCTGGCATTGCCGGTGCAGGCGGCAATGTGCAGATAGCCATTGGTTTTGGCCACGTCGATGCCTTGATGGATTGAGGCGATGTAGGCCGCACAGGAGAATGGGCGCACGATGCCGCTGGTGCCCAAAATCGACAGCCCGCCCAGAATCCCCAACCGCGGATTCATGGTTTTGAGCGCCAGCGATTCACCATCGCGCACGTTGACCGTGACTTCAAACCCGCCGCCGTAACCGTGCTCTGCGGCCAATTGCAGCAAGTGATCGCTGATCATCTTGCGCGGCACCGGGTTGATCGCAGGCTCGCCTACAGCCAGCACCAGGCCGGGGCGCGTCACGGTGCCAACGCCCTGACCGGCGACAAACGAGATACCCGCCTGCGGTAGCAGGCGCACACGCGAATACAACAGCGCCCCATGGGTCACATCTGGGTCGTCGCCTGCGTCCTTGAGGGTTCCGGCTTCGGCACCCTGCGCGTGAAGGCGGCAGAATTCCAGGCGCATGGTCACGACTTTGCCCTTGGGCAGGGTGATTTCAACCGCGTCATGGCTTATGCCACTCAGCAGCAGGCGGGCGGCGGCCAGGCTGGTCGCCGTCGCGCAGCTACCAGTGGTCAGACCGCTGCGCAGCGGTGCGGGTTGTTCGGCGGTTTCGTCACGCATCAAGGGCTTTGGTCACGTCTAAAAGGGTTATCGGCAGTGCTTGGCGCCAGGTGTCGAAGTCGCCTAAGGGCTGCGCCTGGGCGATATGAATGCGCGTCAGCTCACCGCCATGTTGTTCGCGCCAGCTCATCAGCAACAGTTCACTTTGCAGGGTTACGGCATTGGCCACTAGCCGCCCGCCGGGCTTGAGCTGCTGCCAACAGGTGTCGAGCACGCCTTCACGGGTCACGCCGCCGCCGATAAAAATGGCGTCCGGTCGCTCCAGCCCGTCGAGCGCCTGCGGGGCTTTGCCGCGAATTAATTGCAGGCCGGGCACGCCCAGCGCGTCGCGGTTGTGTTCGATCAGCGATTGGCGGCCGCTGTCCGCCTCAATGGCCACGGTGCGACAGCTGGGGTAGCAGCGCATCCATTCGATGCCGATGGAACCGCTGCCCGCGCCCACGTCCCACAGCAGTTGACCGGGTAAGGGTGCGAGGCGGGCGAGGGTGATAGCGCGCACATCGCGTTTGGTCAGTTGGCCGTCATGCTTGAAAGCGCTGTCGGGTAGGCCGCCGATACGCGACAGCGGTTGTGCGCTGGCATCGGCCACACAGTCGATTGCCAGCACATTCAGATCGGCGAGGGGCGGGTTATCCCAGTCGGCGGCGCACGCCTGGACGCGTCGTTCGGTCGGGCCGCCCAGATGTTCAAGCACGCACAGGCGGCTAGGCCCAAAGCCTTGCTCGCGCAACAGCGCCGCGATGGCGGCGGGGCTGCTGGCGTCATTGCTCAATACCAGCAGGCGTACACCACTGTGCAAGTGGGCATTGAGGGCGGCGAGGGGACGCGCCACCACCGATAACGTGATCACATCCTGTAAGGCCCAGCCCAAGCGTGCGGCGGCCAATGAAAACGAAGAAGGTGACGGCAATATTTGCATTTCATCGCCGGGAACGGTGCGCGCCAGGCTGGCGCCCACGCCGAACAGCATGGGATCGCCACTGGCCAGCACACAGACCGGCTTGCCACGAAGCGCCAGCACGGGCGTGAGTGAAAAGGGGCTTGGCCAGCGTTGGCGTTCGGCACGCATACACACAGGCAGCAGATCCAGCTGACGCTGGCTGCCCATCACTGTGCTTGCGCTCAACAGCGCTCGCCGGGCGTTTTTGCCCAGACCGCTGAAGCCGTCTTCACCGATTCCCACAACTGTTAGCCAGGGCGCCATGCCAATCCTCATGTTCAAGATCAATCTGTCTGCTCGCCGTACCGATCAAAGGCCGGGCGATAAGGGCCACATGATACGCGGCTTGACGCGGAGCTGCCCTTGCGTGTGGTCGCTCAGCGTGCAGACGGGGGTGTACCGATATGCACATGCTTACAAAAGCGCGCCTGATGCACTAACTATGTAACGCATGCCTGATCACGCAGGTGGGTAGCGTCTGAGTTCTTTTTCAGGAATACCCCATGAACCTGACAGGACATTCTTTTTATGCTTCGCAGTCCCTGCAAGACACCTTTCGCAGCGGGCTTGCGGCCGCTGAGTCATCAGGTGCCATTACTGCACTTGAGGGCGCGTGGTTAAAACAGGTGCTTGAGGATGACACCGGGCTTTGGGCCAATAGCCTGTTTGTATCCCGACATCAGTCCCGACCTGCGCTGTTGGCTGGCGCTTACATGCTCCGACACAATGCTTGCCCGGATGAATATGTGTTTTTACTGACAGTACTGGGCGGGTTAGAGCGATACGTCAATGTCGATGCTTTGCGTCATGGGCTTGAACAGGCACTGGATGATCCGGTCAAGCGCGTTGAGTGGCTGCATGTGGTCCCGGTAGATGTTCGGCCGGCGTTGGCGCAACCCGGTCAGATCCAGTTACTGACTCAACCCTTGTCATTGTCGATCAAGGCTCACGCCAGCCAGAGCATGGCTGGCTTAGTGCAACAAAGTCAGGAGGACACACTCGCGTCACTGGTCGCTGTCCCGTCCTTGCGTTCTTTGCTGGATGCCCAACTGAAGGTGCAGCTGGAGCGAGCGTTTGCGGGGCAATCGTTAGACGCTCATAGCATTCGGGTTCACAGCACCCGGCGGGGAGCTCATTCTTCTGTGCCCAGTGAAACAGTGACCAGCCTGAGCAGTGTCGCCCTGGATTTTTTCGTCAAGGGCCAGCTGGCGGCGGATGAGAATCACAGATTCTCTGGCCCGTTTATTCAGCATGTCCAGGATGACGATGACACGTTGCTGACCCGATTTACCGGCGTATTACGGGCTGCAACCGAGCAACTGCCCATGCAGATGAATGAGGCTTTGGCAGATTATTGGCGCGAAGCGCAGGCACCTAAACCCACCGCGCACGCTTATTGTGTCGCCCGGTTAAGGGATATTTTTTTTCAGCACGCCGTGCAGGCACATCATGCCGGGGAAATAAGCGCCGAACAGTTCCTGGATTTGAAGCAGCTGGCGTCCGGTGCAAGTGGTCCCCGTAAGATCCAGGCGATCCGGTTACGGGTGTTCCAAGTGGACGGGGCCGAGGTGTTGCTCTGTGCACTGTTGGGGATTTTTGTTCCGGGCCAAACCTCGGAGGTGTTTTTGTTCAGCGCATCGACGGGTTTGACAAAGCTGTCCTCTCGCGCCCGGCTCAAGGCGTATGTGCTAAATCCACTCAGGGACCCTTCGGCATACGAGTCCATTGCACATCACGCCCCCCTGGATCAGCAGGCGTTGTTGGCGGGTATGTCTGCGCCGCGTCTGAGCGTCGAAAATATCGAAGGTGATGTGTTCGACCAATGCATGCTGGATATTCGCCTCAAACAAGCTCGCGACTTTGGCTACTTGTTGCACCAATATCAGGTTCAAACTCAAGTGCTGGCGGCGTTGGACCATGCGCTTGATATTCGAGGCCTGATCGACCCCGCATTTTTGCGGCGCAATACCCAAGGCCGCTGGGACAGTCGTTTTGTGCCCAATACCAATGGGTTAAGGCTGTCGTGCAACGACAATGGCGGCCTGGCAGACTTGCTCAGCCTCAAGCTGCCAATAGTGCAAGCGCAGCGCGATGCACTGCTGCGACACTGGCCAACACCTCGTTCAGCTGCCCGACAGCAGTTGTTGGAACCCTTGATGCGAGCAGGGCACGCTGGACTGGATATTACCCATACTGTGGTCCAGATTTTCGACAGGCCCCCACAGGCCCCGGGTGCAGTGGTGCATCGTGCGAGTTCGCTGGTTGATGCATTTTTAGAGCATTTTACGGGGCGCCATGCTTTTCCCCTTGATCCTGCGCACATTCAGGTCGGGGTGACATCGAAGGTCAGTGACGAAGTAAAGCCGCTAAAAAAATTCGGCGGGACCAAGTTGCTGACGGTGCTGGACCAGGCGGTAAAGAATTTTGCCCCGCATTATCAGCAACAGCTAACGGCATTCTTTTTTGCCCGGCGCAACCCGCTGGCAGATGACTCTCTGGCGAGTCGGTTGGCGATGTTAAGGATGGTGATGCTACGTGCTGAAGTACGCCTCAACTATCTGGACAACAGTCTGAGTTTGACTGACCAGGCAATTGTCAAAACCGTTCTGGGTTATCCGGTGAGTACTGCCCGACCTGCTCTCAAGCATTTCGTGCCCGATGTTTATCGCTTCTCGTTGGCACTGGGAGGCATGCTAAACGCAGTGGCCGTGGCCAATTGTTTTCTGGTCACCGAGCGTGGAGGGTTGGAGTCGATCCATGCGGGTCGCGCGATTATCTGGACGCCGCTCCTGGGTTTTGAGGGGTTCGAATCTCTGGACGTTTGTCGCGCCGGGCTTGAGGCGCGTTGGCTGGACAAGACCTTGCGCGGGGGGCTGCTGAACCATGTGAGCTGCGCGGAACAACCGTTGGTCGAGGCGTATTTGGACCGGCAGCAAGACGGACACCCCGCAGAGCGTGAGCCGTGGCTTTATTTTGACCGGATCGAATCTGACTTTGTGCGCGATAGCCAAAACCTGGCCATTGGCAAAATGCTTAAAGACGCCGATTACCTGTGCCTGCGCGCGCACGAGGCAAAGATGAGTGCGCAAGCGTTTGAGAATATGGCGCTAAGTCAGCTGGTTGAGGGGCGTGCCGGGGTCACATTTGGTTATGCGCAAGCCTTGGCAGATGCACAAGTGTTCAAGGCTTCGCTGCCTGACTGGCTGAAAAATGCCTCGGCAGATGAGCAACTGCAATACGCCAACCTGCTTCAACGCTATCAATATGTTGTGCAGGGAAAAGGCTACTACCTGCGAGACATTCCTGACATCAACGACTATTCAAGAACACACCTCAAGGCGCGCCTGCTCGTAGACTTCCCCAGCCTTGTGCTTGACCCCGATGCTATTGAGGTGGTGGTTGATACTTACGATGCGGCGCCGGTTCTTGTTGGCAGTACACCGTCTTTTTTACCGGCGGCCACCTCTCGTGAAGTCCAGACCCTCACACAGTTTGCGCTCAACGGTTTTTATCGACTGGTGGGCGGGGCGATTTTTTTACGCTCAAGCAATGGAGCCGCGTTACCGGTAGCGCTGGACGCCGGCTACCTCAAGCGTATGGTCAGAAAATTGGACATAGGGGGGGCGTACCAACAGGTGTTGAAAACCCGGTTGGCCCCAGGGCATGAAGGGGTCGCTTTGCGCCAGCATCAGTTTGCCGAACAGCTCGTTTTGCAAACATTGGAGCAAGGGCTGCAAGGAAAGCTCAGTGGCAGGCTCAGCGAGACCGCTTATCGTTATCTGGAGCATGTGCTGAGCCGCCCAGACGGAACAGCGCGCGAGGCGCTCACGGATGTTGCGGTCATCATTAAACCCCTGGAGCTCATAGCGGATACCGGGCTAGAGCCGGACCCGGCAACCGGTATTTACATGATTGGCCCGTTGGGCGCTCAAACCGGGCCGTGCCTGCTGTGGGTGATGTACAGCCAGCGTTTTTCGTTGACCGAATATGCCAGCGAAACGGCTGTGTTGGCTGATATACACAGCAGTGCCGCGTTGCAAACCCTGTTGTTGCAGCGTCTGCCCGCCAGTGAGCACAAAACTTACGCCAACGGTGGTTTTGTCGAGCCACACTTACCGCGCTATATCGATTCAACGGTGTTGGGTGACCTGTCAACACCGGCACCTGTCACGCTGGCCAGTCGGCCCATCGCGGGGAATCTGTTTCTACAGCTCTACAGCGACAACTACCATTTACTGTTGGCGATGGCGGCCTTGCAGTCCAAAACCACTGCCGAGAAAGACTGGGAGTCGTTTAAGTATTTGCTTACGTTGGTGGTCAGCACCGCAATCATGTTCGTGCCTGGCAAATTGAGTATTCCATTCGTTGTTTGGCAAGGTGTTGGCTTGGCGCGTGAAGGGGTCGCGTCCTTTAAAAAAGGTGACTGGGTCTTATCGGTTGAGCAGTTTGCACTCGCCTTGGTGATGTTGGCCTCAAGCCGGCGCACGCTTCATCCTGGCCTTGAAAACAGCACCGTGACCTTAAAACCGGCGCAGCGCAGGTTGCCCTCTGAGACACAGACCACGCGTGAAAAACAGCAAGCGGCGCTTACGCCTTTCCAGGCCAATGACATTGCTCTGAGAGACCTGAATAAGGACCTCGACAGCCAGATCTACAGCGATCCGCGATCGGGCCTTAAATATGTGCACTGGCGAGGGCAAGTGTTTCGCATTTACCCGTGGCGCCAGCGGTGGCGCATTTATATGGGTGAGCACCGTGAAGGGCCATTGATCAAACTCAACACTCAACAGGTCTGGGAGGTAGATGCAGACGAGTTTCTGTTCGGGGGCGCCGTACTTTCGCGGCTGGACGGCTATACCAACCTGGCGGTAAATGCGCTGAGTTATGAAATCCGAGCCATTGGCATGGAAAGTATTGAGCGGCGCTACCCCCACAAGGCACTTGCCATCCGCGAGGCTCATTCAATGGCGATCGGTTATTTGCAACGCAGCAGGCGTGCGTTGCAAACGTTGCATGGGCCAGACGCAGAGGCTGTACAAAATCGTCAATGGATCTCCCGTTTCTTTGATGTAGGCAGTGTCGATCAAGCCCTGGAAGATCAGCTCAGTCGCGCTTTCGACGACATGCTTGCGCGTTTTATGCACCCCGAAATGTCGCCACACACGTCCAATAAGTACGTGGTGTGCCGGTCTCGATTCGGTTCGCATTCCTCAGCCTTTGTCAACCGATTGGATGGAGCCAAGCGTGTGTACTTGACCGAGGAGTTTTTCAGCCCGGTGTTTGAGCAGCCGTATCTGTTGAGCCATCCCTACCTGAAACAAACAGTTCCCCCCTTTCCGGTCAGCCGCCAGTTGCAGGCATCATTTCTGCTGCACGAAATAACGCATCAGGTATTGGGTACTGAAGACATTCATTATTTGAATGCGGGCTTTCCCTATCTGGACTTGTTCGACACGAGCGAGCCTCTTGGGCGTGAGTTGAAAGATATGACCGAAACCTTCCAGCAATGCCACACCCCCCAATTACCCCTCGAACATATTTTTCAAAAGCTTGATCCCGACACGATGGGGTGGTCGGACATACCGTCAGGACCTGCCAAGGCGAAGGTCAAAAGTATTGCCGGTGTGAACACGCTGGAAGAAGCGCGGCAGGTTTTCAAACATGATCCTGCCAAACGCGTCGACTTAATGCTGGCCAATGCCGATACAGTCGTTTTGCTGTTATTGCGTTTGGGGCGTAATTACCCCGTATCCGCGTAACGTCGGGGTAGCCCCTGTCATTCCGTCCGGCAAGCTTTTCATGCTGTTGCCCAAAGCAGGCATAATACGCGCCCTCAAAGAGCGTACTGCCTGCCTTGGTTAACCCGTGAACACACCCTCATCAAATACCCCGTCCCAAACGCCTGTTCGCCCCTCGGGGTGCCCGGGGTTGCTGCGCATTGTTCCGGCAATGGACGGCGGTATATGTCGGGTCAAACTGGCCGGAGGCTCAATCACAGCCAGTCAGGCACGGGCAGTGGCCGATGTGGCCATGCACTATGCCAGCGGGGTGATCGAAGCCACTAACCGCGCCAATCTGCAAATTCGCGGGGTAGGCTCGCAGCATTCGGCACTGATTGCGCCGTTGCTGGCAGCGGGGCTTGGCCCGAACACGGCGGCCAGTGATGAAGTGCGTAATCTGATGCTCAGCCCCAGTGCGGGCATTGATCCGGCAATGGCACTGGACACTTGGCCATTGGCCCAAGAGGTCCTCGCCAGTTTGGAAACAACCCCAAGGTTGTCCGAATTGTCAGCCAAGTTCGCTGTTCAGCTCGACGGGGGGGAAGCGCTGGCAATGCTGGAGCATCCGCATGATCTGTGGTTATCCGCGTTTGAGCACGAGGGGCAGGTGCTGCTGGGTTTTGGTCTGGCAGGTTGTCCGGCACACGACGCGGCATTGGCGGCAGTGCCGGTTGCACAGGGGCATGAGCTGATCATGGCCGTGCTGAACCTGTTCCTTGATAGGGCGCGCCCTGAGCACACGCGCATGCGCCACCTGCTCAAAGAGGTACCTGTTACACAGTTCGTCCAGCAATTGGCAGAACGCCTCAGTGTTGCGCCAGTTCAACTGGCCGCATGGCGCCGTCATACCCCTGAGACGCCTCTGCACATTGGCACGTATCCACAACGTGAAACGGGCCGGGTGTATGTGGGGGCTGTGCCGCCGTTGGGACGATTGAACGCGGCCATGCTCAATGGGTTGGCGCAGATCGCCAGCGATTACGGCGATGGCACCTTGCGCTTTACCCCATGGCAGAGCGTGCTGTTGCCCCATATCCGCGCCGAACTGGCGCCCGAAGTGACCCAACAACTAATAGCCCTGGGCTTGCTGTGTGATGTCACCGATCCGCTGTCGCACCTGGTCGCCTGCACCGGGTCCAGCGCCTGTGCCAAAGGCTTGGCAGACACCAAGCAGGATGCGCGTCAGCTCGCGACCCTGTTGTCACAACCTCTCAACATCCACCTCAGTGGCTGCCAGCGTTCCTGCGCGGCTGCCCACATTGCGCCGGTCACATTGCTGGCCGTAGCGCCCGGTCATTACGACCTCTATTTACGCGCCCCAGAACACGCCGGTTTCGGCGTTCTGCGCGGGTGCAACCTCACTATTGAAGCGGCAGGCGCCTGGCTTGAGGCCCGCCAACGGAGCAACACCGATGATTGATTACATCCGCGACGGTCAAGAGATCTATCGCAATTCGTTCGCCATTATTCGGGCCGAGGCCAACCTCGACAGCATCCCGGCTGACCTCGAAAAACTTGCTGTGCGCGTGATTCACGCCTGCGGCATGGTCGACGCTATCGAAGACCTGCGTTTCTCACCGGGTGCAGGCAAGGCCGGACGCGATGCGCTGGCCGCTGGCGCGCCGATTTTGTGCGATGCGCGCATGGTGCTTGAAGGGGTCACACGCACCCGTTTGCCTGCCAACAACAAGGTGATTTGCACCCTTAAAGAAGACGGTGTGGCCCAGATGGCCCTAGAGCAGGGCAACACCCGCTCCGCCGTGGCCCTTGAACTGTGGCGCCCGTACCTGGAAGGCAGCGTGGTGGTGATTGGTAACGCACCGACCGCACTGTTTTACCTCTTGGAAATGATCGACGCCGGCGCGCCAAAGCCTGCGTTAATCCTCGGCTTTCCGGTCGGTTTTGTCGGGGCGGCCGAATCCAAGGCCATGCTGGCGGCAGACAGCCGTGGCGTGCCGTTTGTGATCATGCAGGGTCGTCGTGGCGGCAGCGCCATGGCTGCGGCCGCGGTAAACGCACTGGCGACGGAGATCGAGTAATGACGCAGCCTGGACGTTTGATCGGCTTGGGTGTTGGCCCTGGCGATCCTGAACTGATTACGGTCAAAGCCTTGCGCCTGCTGCGCGAGTCGCCGGTGGTGGCCTATTTCGTGGCCAAAGGTAAAAAAGGCAACGCATTCGGCATCATTGAGGCTCACCTGCAAGGCGCGCAAAGCTTGATGCCGCTGGTGTACCCGGTAACCACCGAAGTGCTGCCCGCACCGCTGTCGTATGAGCAAGTGATCAGCGATTTTTATGATCAGGCCGCAGAAGACGTCGCGCAGCACTTGCAAGCTGGCCGCGATGTGGCCGTGATCTGCGAAGGCGACCCGTTCTTCTATGGTTCTTACATGTACTTGCACGACCGACTGGCACACCAGTTCGAGGCCGAAGTGGTACCGGGTGTGTGTTCGATGTTGGGTGGCGCATCAGTGCTCGGTGTGCCGCTGGTTTACCGTAACCAGAGCCTGTCAGTGTTGTCGGGCGTTTTGCCGCACGATGAACTCAAACGTCGTTTGGCCGATGCCGATGCTGCCGTCATCATGAAACTGGGGCGCAACTTTCATAAGGTGCGTGAAGTCCTGACCGAATTGGGGTTGGCCGACCGTGCCCTGTACGTAGAGCGCGCGACCATGAGCAATCAGAAAGTTGTGCCGTTCAATGAGGTCGACCCGATGTCATCGCCGTACTTCTCGCTGATTATCGTGCCTGGCGAACGGTGGCAAGGATGAGTCGTACCGCACCGGCCATTGTCATTCTGGGCAATGGCAGCCTGGCGACAGCACGGCGTATTCAGCAACTGTACCCGGATGCATTGATTCATGGCCTGGCCGAACGGGTTGACGGTGCTGATCGCGTCTACAGCGACTTTGGCGCCAACCTGCGTCAGCTGTATCAGCAGGACACACCGATTATTGCGCTGTGTGCGGCGGGTATCGTGATCCGCACCCTCGCACCGCTGTTGCTGGAAAAAGGCGCCGAACCACCCGTGTTGGCGGTGGCCGAAGACGCCAGCGCAGTAGTGCCATTGTTGGGCGGGTTGAGCGGGGTGAATGATCTGGCGCGTAAGATCGCTGTCGGTTTGGGCATTGCACCCGCCATCACCACCAGCGGCGAACTGCGATTTGGGACCTGCTTGCTGAACCCGCCAAGTGGCTACGCGTTGGGCGATCTGGAACTGGGCAAACGTTTTGTTTCAGATTTGTTGGCCGGTGAGTCGGTGCGCATTGAAGGTGACGCCCCGTGGCTGGCCAGCGCGCAATTGGCGGTCAGTCCGCAGGCGCGTCTGGCGATTCATGTGGGCAGTGATGAGCGCGATCCCGTGGCTGACGAGCTGCGGATCTACCCGCGCAATGTAGTGGCCAGACTGGACACAGTGGTTAGCGCTCAGGCCATACGTGAAGCCTTGCAGGACGCGAAACTGGCCTGGCAATCCCTGGCTTGTATCGTGGCCGACGACACATTGATGGCAGATGTTCAACTGCATGAGCTGGCTGCTGAGTGGGAGGTGCCATTGCGTTTTGCCCAAGCCAGTGATGACTTCTGCGCTCAGCCATTAACCTGGCGAAATCCGCTGAATGGCGTGGTATTGGGGGTAGCGTCTTTGCCGTTGGACCTCCAGCAAATAGGCCGCGCACGCGGGCGTTTGGCGGTGATTGGGCTGGGGCCTGGCGCAGCCGAGCTGATGGTGCCTGCGGTCAAGGCAGCGCTGGCACAGGCCAATGACGTGCTGGGCTATGAAACGTACGTGCGCATGGCCGGGCCGTTTCGTGCGGATCAGGTGCTGCATTGCACGGACAATCGCGAAGAAATGCAGCGCGCCCGGCATGCCTTCGAGTTGGCCGCACAAGGTCGCTCAGTGGTGGTGGTGTCCTCTGGCGACCCCGGCGTATTCGCGATGGCGGCCGCAGTGCTTGAGGCGTTGCACGCGTCCAGCGACCCGCGATGGCACAGCGTTGATCTTGAAATATTGCCCGGCGTATCGGCTTCGCTGGCGACCGCCGCACAGGCCGGTGCGCCTTTGGGGCACGACTTCTGCGTGATGTCGCTCTCTGACAACCTCAAGCCCTGGAGCATCATCGAGAAACGCTTGGATCTGGCGGGCGAGGCGGACCTGGCATTGGCGTTCTACAACCCCATTTCACGCTCACGCCCCTGGCAACTGGGCGTGGCGCTGGAAATCGTCGCCCGCCATCGCACACCGCAAACACCTGTCGTGTTGGGGCGTGATATCGGGCGGCCGGGTCAGACGTTACGGGTGACCACCCTGGGAGACTTGACGCCGGACCAAGTGGATATGCGCACGATGGTCATTATTGGTTCATCGACCACCTGCACCTTCCCACGTGCTGACGGGCGCGAGTGGGTCTATACGCCACGCTGGTATGGCGATAAGCCCTGACCTCATGACGTTATGGCCCGTCACAGGGCCATAGCTCTCATTTTTGAATAAAGAGTTCATTCATTTTGATGGGGTAGCGACGTCAGAATGTTCGCCTGTGCGCGTGCAATAAGTCTTCGAAAGTTACTGATTAAGGTAATAGAGCGTGTTGAAGTGCGGGGTGTATTGTTTTTTCATATTTTGACGTGAATAAATAAAAAGCAGGGGGAGTGTGTAAGTGTGTGTTTTCATAGGTTGTGCCGGCGAGTGGTAAATATATAACTCAGGGAAGTTTGATTAAGTGTTGCACGGTATTTACGCAGTTAATTATTCAGCGCATTGGACGCAAGCAGGTGGGGTGTCTAATGTTTTTATTGTCTGCATCCGGCAGGCAGTAATAAACATTTAAGGGCCATGATGGCCGACAAGGTGAATGATATGGATATTGAAAACAGTGATGTGAACGGCATTGATGACGTGGAACGTCTTGGTTTTGTGAGCAGTCTGGAACTTCCCGTGGTAGCCCCCTCGCTGATTCCCCGCTTCAAGACCCTCAGGGCCACGGCTTTAAAAACAATGAAGGCGGACGGTGACAGTGCGCTGGTGACGGGTAACAGCGTGGTGTCATTTGTTGGTGGCCTGAGTGAGCAGCTGAAACAGGATGTGCAAGATGGCGTGTTATTTGCTCAATTGGCCGTCGACAAGAAGTACCCCAATAAAGACACGCACCGTGTTGAGCGTTTCAATTACTACAATGAAATTCTCAGTAAGTGCGGCTGGACGACAACCGGTGAGGCCATACACAAAGTGACCGGACTTAAGCAGGCGTTCACCATGGATCAAGTGGCTCTGGAAATCATTGCCAGTGTGGTGGGGCCTAACAAGGTGATTCTGGATGTGCTTGCCCAAGTGTTAAACGCACTCAAAGACACGCCCAAAGCCCTGAGCCTGTTTGAAAATGAAACCAAGGGTGTGAATTCGGGCAACTTTCAGATTCTGCCGTGTATCGCGACCCGTGACGGCGGGGTGCTCATGATCAAAACGTGTATGCAGTTCAAGTCCTCCTCCCGGGTGACCAGAGTCCTTTTTTGGAAATGGAACCACAGCAACGTTGACCTGTACGCGGCGGCAAGTAATTCCACGCTTAACCAACGACAATACGCGGTAGTTCGACAGACCATCATTAATAAGCTTGAAGCGTCGGGGAAAAACTATATTGAAAACATAGAACTTTGAAAGTGGGTCAGCGAGGACGTCTCGATGTTTAAGCAACCTAAACACATTTTTGTAAATGCAGGCGTGGTGATAGCGCCGCTGCCGGGGGACGTCATGCCCGCGCAGCAAATAGCTGATGTTTCGAATTCATTGTTGTTGGCACAGTTGAGTGCGCGAGCCAAGTACCCACAAGTGTCGCAGCACCTTGAGCGAGAGCAGGCCTGCCAGACGATGCTGGACAATGTGTACTGGATCAGACTGAACGAGCCTTACTTTGCTTTGGACGGCGTGCAAACCTTAAGCATTGACGACGTTGTAACAAACCAAAGTGGCGGTCTTTTTACGGCTGATGTGAGGGCTGGGTTTGTTGCATTGGTCGCCTCGCTCAAAACCTCGCCGCCTTCAGAGCGCGCATTGAATGTATGGCGCGAGCAGACGGTGTGGCCCTTGCACACGGAGCATTTAGAGAGCACCGAGTGCCCTGTACCCGATCGCTTCCAGGTGTGTATGAAGTTTGCACTTATGGGCGTGGGGCCAGTGATTCACACCCTGATGCTAAGTTTTACAACGCATACGGTATTGGCCACGGATTTTTTAAACCAAACACTCGTGATCGACCCTGAAAGCAAGTTAGAGCTTCAAGCGTATTCGTATGAGATGAGTAGGCGTAATTACGCCAATCTCAGGGGCACGGTGGTCAAAAAGTTAGGGGATAAGCCAGGGCAATACGTGATGCCCTGGAGCTCAGCGCGGCTGCCGGACCCGCCGCTTGACTTAACCAGGTTGCGTGGGTGACAAGCCCATGAACGCAACTCTAATTGGCGATACGCTCGTCACGTTCACCCCTGGTATGCCCGAAAGCCATAAACAGGGTATTCAGGATTGCCTTTTGTATGCCGCCGTGTTTGCAAATCGGGGGGCTGAGGCCGGAGATTGGGCATGGTTGTCGTATTATCAATATGCGCTGTTAAGCCTGGGCTTGACCCTCAGATCTTATATAGTCGAGCGGCCTTTACTGATCTCCAATGCTCATCAAGTGCGTGATTACCAGGTGCAGATCGCGGGCATGGAAAGTACCCAGCCCCTGGCTCAGCATTTGGGGGCGATGTTTGCTGCTTTGGACCTGGAACGTGATGCCCTGAGTTACTTGATGAATCCTCCTGGTGAGGCGCGTTTAACCCGCTATCAATGTGTTCCGTGTGAAATGACACGCAACGGTGAGTTCCAGATTTTTGTGTGCGGGTTGCAGCTTACCTGCACGTCTCCAAGGGCTAACTCAAGGTTGAGTTTGGTGCAGTTGAATGCGAAAGGCGGCAGTTTTCTGTTCGAACCGAAAGTATATGAAAACCGGCGAACTGAGGTGCAGCAGGTAGTGGGTGACTGGGCAGCGACAATGATTAAAGAGGTTGAGCTGTAAATAGAACCGCTGTCTCTGGCTTCTAGGGCTTGAGCAGCGGTTTTTTGTTCAAGGCACCATGTAGCCTTTAACGCCGGTAAAGATAATTTGTGCAGCCAGCGCACACACAAAAAGGCCCATCAAGCGGCTGACAATCTGCAAGCCTTGCTCCCCCAGGATGCGTTCAATCCGGTTGGACAAGTACAGCACCACGCCCACTGTCAGGCTCGCCAGGGCAATACTGACAATCGCCATCAGCTTGTCGTCCCAGTGCGGCTGGCTGATGCCCATGACCAACAAGGCACCAATGGTGCCCGGGCCAACCGTCAACGGAATGGTCAGCGGCACGATGGTGACGTCTTGCTGAACGTTGTCGGTTTGCACGGCTGATTTACCTTGGGCCATCCCCAGCGCCGAGATGAATAGCACGCTGCCGGCGCCGATGCGGAAGGCATCCACGGTGATGCCGAACACGTTGAAAATCGTGCGTCCAAACAAGTACAGCAACACGCTGGAAATCAACGTCGCGAGGGCGACCTTCCAGGCCAGGCGGCGGCGTTCCTTGTTCGAGTAGCCACGCGTCAGGCTGATAAAGCACGACAGCACGAAGAACGGGCTGTAGAGCACCAGCATCTTCAAATACACACTGAACAGCACATGGAGCATGGTATGAGCTCACATCGAAGGAAGGCGCCGAAAGTCTATCAGGCAGTTGGAACTCTGTCGGCAGGCATACAGGTAATGTAGCTAGGAAGGCTGTATCTGAGATTGACGCAGCTCACGCTGCGCCACCCAATACTCGACCAGTTCGCGCAACTGCGATAACTCAACCGGTTTGGCCATGTGGCCGTCCATTCCCGCTTGGCGGGCGCGGTCCTTGTGCTCGGCCAGAATATGGGCGGTTAGCGCCACCACGGGTGTACGTACCCGTTGATGGCTGACTTCCCACGCGCGTAGTTGTTCGGTTGCCGAGAAACCATCCAGCACGGGCATCTCACAATCCATCAGCACCAGGTCGTAGCGCTCGGCTTTCATGGCCTTCAGTGCCTCGGCGCCGTTGCACGCGGTGTCGGGTTGCAAGTTCAGTTTGCCCAGCATGCCGCGGATAACTTTAGTGGAAATGCTGTTGTCTTCGGCCACCAAAATGCGGAAGTCGCTCGGCACCGTCGTCGGCAATGCCGGGTGGCTAGGCTGGGGTTTGCTGGTGGCATGCCCTTTGTTGCGCTGGCTAAGTTCATCGGCGAGGGTGGTTTTGAGGGTATAGCCGGCCACCGGTTTTGCCAGGATGCGTTTGATCCCGCAGTTACGCGCAATGATCTTGCTGGGGGCATTGCTGATACCCGTCAGCATGACCAGCAAAATGTCGTGGTTCAGGCTCGGGTCTTCCTTGATCTTGGCGGCCAGTTGCATGCCAGTCATGCCGGGCATGTTCTGGTCCAGCAACACAATGTCGAAATAGTCGCGCAAGTGAGCTTTGGTTCGCAGCAAGGCCAAGGCTTCTTTGCCCGAGGCGGCGGCATTGACGTTAAGGCCCCACGCGGTGCATTGCTGCACCAGCACTTTGCGGCAGGTGTCGTTGTCGTCGACCACCAGCACCCGTGCCCCTTTGAGCGGGCTGTCCAGGTCTGAGGTCTGGTGCTCCAGATGCTGCGGGTCAAGAGGCAGGGTCATCCACAAGCTGCTGCCTTTGCTCAGGCCGGGTTTAATGCCGAACTCACCGCCCATCAACATGATTAACTGGCGGGCAATCACCAACCCCAGGTGTCCGCCCAGGCGAGTGGCCGCCAGGAAGTTCTTGCTGTGCAGTTCAGCGTGCAGCAGTGCATCCCGTTCCTGCTCATCCATCGGTTGGCCGGAGTCCTGAACCGTAATGCGCAGACGCGGCGGACCGGTTCGCTCTTCGAGGGCAACCACGATGAGGATTTCGCCTTCGTCGGTTTTCTTCAGTGCGCTTTCGAGCAGGCTGAGCAAGGTTTGCCGCAAGCGAGTCGGGTCGCCACTAATGACGCGCGGCACTTGTGGCTGAATGAAGCTGATGAGTTCAACGTTTTGCTGTTCGGCCTTGGTGCGGAAAATACTCAGGCAATCGTCAATCAGGGCGTTGAGATCGAATTGCACGTCGTCCAGCTCGATTTGCCCGGACTCAAGTTTGGAGATGTCGAGGATTTCGTTAATCAGTGTCAGCAACTCGTTGCCTGCACTGTGGATCGTTTGCACGTAATCGCGCTGTTTGACCGACAGCGGTGTGCCAAGCAGCAACTCGGTCATGCCCAGAACGCCGTTCATGGGGGTGCGAATCTCGTGGCTGATTTTGGCCAAAAACTCGGCTTTGGCATTAACCTCGGCATTACTGGCAGCCAGTTCGCGGCTGATGCTGAACGCATCCTCGGTGATGCTGCGGTTGCGTTCGCTCAAGGCCAGGCTCATCAGAAAACCACTGATGCAGACAATGGCCATCAGCGCCAGCACCAGTTCTTGGGGAGCAATCAGCGTCAGGCCCAACAGGGCGGGCAGAATCACCAGCGTGCCAATATTGAAAATCGCAATGGCAATCACGAACAAGCGCGCGGGGCGATAGCCTTTTTGCAGGTGATACACCGAGACCAGCAAAATGCTCAGGCTGGCCAGGGCGACGAATGCATACGTCATCAGGTTCAGCGGCAGGCTGTCAATGAACAGCAGCAGCAAGCCCCCCAGGCTGATGATCAGAATGTCGGCGAGCAGCAGGCGGTTGAGTGGATGCGGACCACGGGTCGAGAAAAAACTGTAGGCGAACATCAAACCGCACGGTGCGGTCAGCAGCAGCGCCAGATACGCCCCCGGTGTCTGCGCGCCATGCCACTCGGGCAGCCAAGGCCCTATCAGGTTCAGGAACAAGGCCGAGCTGCTGAGCAGCAAGCCTTCACACACCGCCAGCCACAGGCTACTGATGGAGCGGGTGAACGCAAAACGTGTGAGGTTGTGCAGCACCAACATCATCATGCAACCCAGTAACAAACCATAGAGCAGAGGCTTGCCCTGATTGGCCGCGAGCATCACCGCTGTGTCGAGGGTGATGTAAGGGCGCAATTGATGATCGGAGACCATGCGCAAGTACACATCCAGCGTGTGACTGCTTTGAGGCAGCGGCAACATATAGTCACTGCTGGGGAGTGGTTTGTCGGCTTGGGACAGATTATTGCCCGTTGTCACTTCGTTGATCAGTTTTTGATCATCAAGTACGTACATGTCCAAGCGGGACAAGTCGGGGGCAAAAACGCGCAGGATTTGTTCGTGTTTGTCGGGCACCAGTCGAAAGCGCACCCACAACGCTTCTCCCGCCTCAGCCGCTTTGAGCTGATCGAGTTCGACAGGGCTGAATTGATTGGCAAATCGGGCAGAACGCACGTCGCTTATTTGCAAGGTGCCTTCAGGATCTGAGAGCACTGACCAACTGCTGCCTTGGGCAGCATGTGCCGGCAGAAAGATGAGCATGGCGGTCAGTAAACTGACAATAAAACCTGTGGCGATCCTGAGCCAGCGCACGGCGAAGTCCCTTCGTAGAATAAAGCCTAATGATAACTATGCGCGGCGCTGGAATGGTTAGGCAAGGGTTGGGCACCCCTGCCTATCCATAAGGATGGCTTACTCCTTGTTTTCACCGCGTTCGCGTGCAATGGCGCGGTAGCCAATGTCGTTACGGTAAAAGCAGCCGTCCCACTCGATGGCTTTGGCCAAGGCGTACGCGTGCTCCTGAGCGGCCTGGACCGTGTCACCCATCGCCGTAGCACACAGCACGCGACCACCGGCTGTCACCACTTCGCCTGCGGCATTCAGCGCCGTGCCGGCGTGGAAAACTTTGCCTTCGCGCTTTGCAGCGGCGTCCAGTCCGTGAATGACCGCGCCTTTAGCGTAGTCGCCAGGATAGCCGCCTGCTGCCAAAACGATACCCAGGCTGGGGCGCGGGTCCCATTGTGCTTCAACCTTGTCCAGTGCTTGAGCCAATGCAGCTTCAACCAGCAGCACCAGGCTCGATTGCAGACGCAACATCACCGGTTGGGTTTCGGGGTCGCCAAAGCGGCAGTTGAATTCGATGACTTTCGGGTTGCCGGCTTTGTCGATCATTAGCCCTGCGTACAGGAAACCCGTGTAGACATTGCCTTCTTCAGCCATGCCGCGCACGGTCGGCCAGATCACCAGGTCCATCACACGTTGGTGAACGTGTGCGGTGACCACCGGGGCAGGGGAGTAAGCCCCCATGCCGCCGGTGTTGGGACCGGTGTCGCCGTCGCCGACGCGTTTGTGGTCCTGGCTGGTGGCCATTGGCAGCACGTTCTTGCCGTCGACCATCACGATAAAGCTGGCTTCTTCGCCATCGAGGAATTCTTCGATCACCACGCGCGAACCGGCGTCGCCGAACGCATTGCCCGCGAGCATGTCGCGCACAGCGTCTTCGGCTTCGGTCAGGGTCATGGCAACGATGACGCCTTTACCGGCGGCCAGGCCATCAGCCTTGATCACGATCGGCGCGCCGACTTTTTGCAGATACGCCAGCGCCGGTTCGATTTCGGTGAAGTTCTGGTAGTCGGCGGTCGGGATCTTGTGACGCGCCAGGAAATCTTTGGTGAACGCTTTGGAGCCTTCGAGCTGGGCAGCGCCAGCGGTCGGGCCGAAGCAGTCCAGACCACGGGCGCGGAACAGATCGACCACGCCCGCTACCAATGGCACCTCGGGGCCGACGATGGTCAGGGAAACGTTCTTCTCGGCGAAGTCGGCCAACTGTTCAAGGGCCAGCACGTCGATGGCGACGTTCTCGCACTTGGCTTCGGTGGCGGTGCCGGCGTTGCCAGGGGCAACGAATACTTTGGCGACACGGGGGTCCTGAGCTACTTTCCAGGCCAGTGCGTGTTCGCGGCCACCGCTGCCAATGATCAAAACATTCATTTCAAAAACCTCGGATGACGCTGAATTCTGTGGGGCGCACGTCAGGCTCTGTAGCCGCTGCCGCAGGCTGCGATCAACCGCGAAGCGGTTGCAGGATGTTTAGATCGCTGAAGACCCTTCGGGTCTTATCGCAGCCTGCGGCAGCGGCTACAGACTATGCGGCGCCTTCAATAATGCTTAATGACGGAAGTGGCGCATGCCGGTGAACACCATGGCAATACCTGCTTCGTCGGCGGCTGCAATCACTTCGTTGTCACGCATCGAGCCGCCCGGCTGGATCACGGCCGTGATACCGGCTTTGGCGGCGTTGTCGATACCGTCACGGAACGGGAAGAAAGCGTCCGACGCCATGACCGCGCCTTGCACTTGCAGGCCCGCGTGTTCGGCCTTGATGGCCGCAATGCGCGCCGAGTTTACGCGGCTCATCTGGCCCGCGCCCACGCCGATGGTTTGACGGCCCTTGGCGTAAACGATCGCATTGGACTTCACGTACTTGGCCACTTTCCAGGCGAAGATCAGGTCGTTGATCTCTTGCTCGGTGGGTGCGCGCTGGGTGACGACTTTGAGGTCTTCGCTGCCGATCATTTCGATGTCACGGCTTTGCACCAGCAAACCACCGTTGACGCGCTTGAAGTCCCATGCCGGTACGCGATCTGCGCTCCACTCACCACAGGCCAGCAAGCGTACATTGGCTTTGGCGGCGACGATGGCGCGTGCTTCGGCGCTTACGGACGGGGCGATGATGACTTCAACGAATTGACGCTCAACGATGGCCTTGGCCGTTTCGGCGTCCAGCTCGCGGTTGAAGGCGATGATGCCGCCGAATGCGGACTCGGTGTCGGTGGCATACGCCAGTTCGTAAGCCTGGCGGATGCCGCCTTCGGCGTCCGGGCTGACGGCTACGCCGCACGGGTTGGCGTGCTTGACGATCACACACGCCGGTTTGACGAAGCTTTTCACACATTCCAGCGCAGCGTCGGTGTCGGCCACGTTGTTGAACGACAGCTCTTTGCCTTGCAGCTGAGTCGCGGTAGCGATGCTGACTTCGGCAGGCTTGGCTTCAACGTAGAACGCCGCTTTCTGGTGCGGGTTCTCGCCGTAGCGCATTTCTTGCGCCTTGATGAACTGGCTGTTGAAGGTGCGCGGGAATTGGCCGCGGTCTTCAGTGCTCAAGGTTTGGGCGGCCTGGTTCACGGTGCCCAGGTAGTTGGCGATCATGCCGTCGTAGGCAGCGGTGTGTTCGAAGGCCTTGAGCATCAGGTCGAAACGCTGAGCGTAGGTCAGGCCGCCGGCTTTGAGGTTTTGCAGCACGTTGGCGTAATCGCTGGCGTTAACCACGATGGCCACGTCTTTGTGGTTTTTAGCCGCCGAACGGACCATGGTCGGGCCGCCGATGTCGATGTTCTCGATGGCGGTAGGCAGGTCGCAACCCGGCTTGTTGATGGTGGCTTCGAACGGGTAGAGGTTGACCGCGACCAGGTCGATCGGCTTGATGCCGTGCTCGTTCATGATGTCGTCGTCAATGCCGCGACGGCCCAGGATGCCGCCGTGGATTTTGGGATGCAGGGTTTTCACCCGACCGTCCATCATTTCCGCGAAGCCGGTGTAATCGGCGACTTCAACTGCGGCCACGCCGTTGTCTTGCAGCAACTTGAACGTACCGCCAGTGGACAGGATCTCGACGCCGAGGGCTTCCAGTTCACGGGCGAAATCAAGGATTCCGGTTTTGTCGGAAACGCTGATTAAAGCGCGGCGGATCGGCAGGCGGGTAGTCTGATCGGTCATCTCGATTTCCATCAAAAGCAAAGGAGTCAGCAAAAAAGGCGGCCCGTTTTACGAGGACGCCTTTCAGGTTTGATTGAATGCTTACAGCAGATCGTACTGTTTGAGTTTTTTGCGCAGCGTGCCGCGGTTGAGGCCCAGCATCTCGGAGGCTTTGGTCTGGTTGCCCTTGACGTAGTTCATGACGCACTCGAGCAGGGGGGCCTCGACTTCGGAAAGTACCAGGTTGTATACGTCCGTGACTTCAGCGCCCTCCAAGTGGGCGAAATAGTTGTGCAGCGCCTTTTCGACACTCCCGCGAAGGGTCTGGCCTTCTTCGCTCGGCGTATTGAGGTGCTGTTTCAAATTGACGTTGTCGCTCACGGGCGTTGTTCCACTCACTAATGTCTCGGTCATCATCGTCATGCGGCCACCCATCCTTCGTCCCCTGTCCCCAGGCTCTTGTGTCGTTCGGCGAAAAACGCCTGAACGTTGGCGCATTGTGCTTCCGTGTCTTCTAAACGATTGAAGTGGGCGCGAAACTCCTTGGCGCCCGGCAAGGTTGCGAGATACCAGCCGACATGCTTGCGGGCAATACGTACGCCCAATACCTCCCCATAGAAGGCATGCAAGGCGGCCAGATGCTCTAGCAGAATACGTTCCACTTCGCTCATCGGCGGTGCCGGCAACAGCTGGCCGGTTCGCAGAAAATGATCAACTTCGCGGAAAATCCAGGGCCGCCCTTGAGCCGCCCTGCCAATTAATAGTCCATCAGCGCCGGTCGCGTGCAACACATGCCGGGCTTTGTGGGGTGAATCGATGTCGCCGTTGGCAAAGACCGGTATCGACACGGCCTGCTTGATCGCGGCGATGGTGTCGTATTCGGCTTCGCCGGTGTAAAGGTCGGCACGGGTTCTGCCGTGTACCGCCAGTGCTGTAATGCCTGCCTGTTCGGCGATCTTGGCCACCGTAAGGCCGTTTTTGTTGTCCCGGTCCCAGCCGGTACGGATTTTCAAGGTGACCGGCACATCAACCGCAGCCACAACGGCTTGCAGGATCTCGTTCACCAATGCTTCGTCTTTCAGTAAGGCGGAACCGGCGGCCTTGTTGCAGACCTTTTTTGCCGGGCAACCCATGTTGATATCAATGATCTGTGCGCCCAGTTCCACATTGGCCCTGGCGGCGTCTGCCAGCATTTGCGCATCACCGCCGGCGATCTGTACCGAGCGCGGCTCGGGATCACCGTCGTGAATCATGCGCAGGCGCGATTTACGACTGTTCCAGAGACTCATGTCGCTGGTGACCATTTCCGAAACAACCAGGCCTGCGCCCATCCGTCGACAAAGCTGACGAAAGGGCTGGTCGGTGACTCCCGCCATAGGGGCGAGAATCAAACCGTTGTGCAATGTATATGGGCCGATGCGTACCGCCGACATAGGACTTCCCTGTTGTGGGGCCGGATCTTGGGAGTTCGAAAAAGGGTTGGCATGATACCCGCTCTCGATGACTGGATAAAGGCTGGGTTGGATGTTTTTTGAACAATTTAGGCATAAAGCCAATGGCAAACGACAACCTTCAGGCGTGTCGTTTGCCACCAGGCGCGCAGGGGATCATTCCGGGGAATGAAAACTCAGGCTGTAGTTCACGGCTTTCGGACCTGGGTCGAGGATGTCCAGGGCGATATGGATTGGCGTCTGGGGCGGCATTTCGGCTTGTTTGGCCAGGTCGCCGCCCAAGTATTCGCCGGGTTTGAAGCGACGACTGGCGATCATTTTGCCGTTCAGGTCAGCGAAGCGCAGTTCCAGCAGCGGGAAGGGTTGCGAGAACGGCGCGCGGTTGTACAGGATCGCGTCCACCACCAGCGCACCGGTGAACTCTGGGTGGCTGCGCACCACCAGGTTGCTGCTTTTGATGCGATCAATGTCGACTTTGGACGGCACGGTGCAGCCGAGCGTCGGGCACAGTTGCTGAAACAGCGGGCGATATTGGTCTTGTCGGGCCAGCTCTTCGAAGTGGCCCGCGATGTATTGCCCGGCCAGTGCGGCGCCAGCCAATAACGCCAGCAATAGCCACAGCAGACGCTTGCCCCACGGCGTACTGCGCTTTTGCCAATCCAGTTGCAGCGGGTCATCGACCAAGTCCTGGAGCAGTTCTTCGCGTACACCCGGTTCGTTACGCTTGCGTTTGCCCTTGGTGACAGGCGGCGCGGCGATTGGCTCGTCGTCGTCATCGTCATCCACAGCGGACATAGGCCTCAGCGGCGGCATTTGCTCCTCTTGCCGCGAATGCTCAAGGGGCGGCGTGTCATCGGACTCCTCGAGATCGCGTGACAGTGACGGCTCGGTGCGACCGGGTTTCGTCGGCTCAGCCGGTGTTTGCGCCAATGCCGAGGTGTCGGCGCGCTCTGCGGCCGAGTCGCTGAACAGGCTGTCGGGCCAAGGGTTGTCTTCGCCGGTGTCGCTTTCGCGGTGCGCACTCAGCGTGTCTTCTTTAGGTGTGTGCGGCTGGCCAAAGCTTTTGCTGGGCTGAATTTCCAGCTCCTCAAGCTTGGCCAGCTCTTTGTCCAGATCCAGATGCTCGAGGTCGAGTTCGCCTGCCTGCCATTGCGTCTGGCTGATCGGCTCGGGCCTGGTGGGTGGCTCGACGGCCTCGGGCACGACAGCAACAGGGGCGGCAGCGACAGGCTGCTGCTCTGTTTCAGTGCTCTTGTTGAGCAATTGCTGTGCGGCATTGAACACTTGCAGGCAGGCGCCACAGCGCACCACTCCACGGGCCATGCTCAATTGAGAATGGCTGACGCGAAAGCTGGTTTGGCAATGGGGGCACTGTGTTACGAAGCTATCGCTCATGCGGCCATCCGGGTTAGACAGGCGTGCATTCTAGCGCCGACGACCACTGATGCGCACCCAGCCATCGCGATTGGCGATAGGGTCCAGATCAAAGTCTTGAGCGTAGGCCGCGGCCACTTCATCGCCTTGTTCAGCGAGGATGCCGGAGAGTGCCAGACGGCCACCCGGTTTCACCAGGCTGGACAGTTGAGGCGCCAGTGCGACCAGCGGTCCAGCCAGAATGTTGGCGACCAGCACGTCAGCCTGTACGTGCGGCAAGTCTTGCGGCAGGTACAGCGGGAACAGGGCTGGGTCGATGTTGTTGCGGCCGGCGTTGTCGCGTGAGGCTTCGAGCGCCTGCACGTCAATGTCGGTGCCGACGGCTTCTTTGGCGCCCAGCAGCAGGGCCGCAATGGCCAAAATGCCCGAGCCGCAACCGAAGTCCAGCACGTTGCAGTCCTTGAGGTCCTGGCCGTCGAGCCACTCAAGGCACAGCGCGGTCGTGGGGTGGGTGCCAGTGCCGAAGGCCAGGCCCGGATCAAGCAGCAGGTTCACCGCGCCCGGCTCCGGTGCGGCGTGCCAGCTTGGCACGATCCACAGGCGCTGACCGAAACGCATCGGGTGGAAGTTGTCCATCCAGCTGCGCTCCCAGTCCTGGTCTTCGATGACTTCGGCGTGGTGTTCTGGCAGTGGTGAGCCGGTCAGCAGTGCCAGATGGGACAGCACGAGTTCGGCTTCGGTGCCGCCCTCGAACAGTGCCAGCAAATGGGTGTGCGACCACAGTGGCGTGGTATTGAGTTCAGGTTCGAAGATCGGTTGGTCTTCGGCATCCATGAACGTGACCGAAACGGCACCGACTTCGAGGAACGCGTCTTCGTAGGTTTCGGCTTGTTCCGGGCTGATGGCGAGGCGTACTTGCAGCCAAGGCATGGCGGGCACCTTTGAAAAATAGAAGTGTGCAGCCGTCGGGCTGCGAGAAGCGCGCAAGTTTACGCGAGCAGGGGCGTGACGGGTAATCAAAAGCGATGAAAAACGCTGCTGACGGTAATCGCAGAATATGGGTAGAAGCGGGTGCTGGCTGCGATCTTTTAACGCTCAACAGATCGCAGCCTGCGATTTTTGCGATTGCCAGACACAACAAAGCCGCTCGAAAGCGGCTTTGTTGATCAGGGCACAAACTTACTGGTTAGCCAGTTTGTGTTCCAGGTAGTGAATGTTGACGCCGCCTTTGCAGAAGCCTTCGTCATTCACCAGATCGCGGTGCAGCGGGATGTTGGTTTTGATCCCGTCGACCACGATTTCGTCCAGGGCATTGCGCATGCGCGCCATGGCTTCGTCACGGGTCGAACCCCACGTGATCAGCTTGCCGATCAGGGAGTCGTAGCTGGACGGAACCTTGTAGCCGCTGTACAGGTGCGAGTCGACGCGAACGCCATTGCCACCCGGTGCGTGGAAGTGCTTGACCATGCCTGGGCTGGGCATGAACGTCGCCGGGTCTTCAGCGTTGATCCGGCATTCCAGCGAGTGACCGTGAATGTTCACGTCAGCCTGGGTGAAGGACAGCGTGTTACCGGCGGCGATGCTCAACATCTCTTTAACGATGTCGATGCCAGTGACCATTTCGGACACCGGGTGCTCTACTTGCACGCGAGTGTTCATCTCGATGAAGTAGAAGCGACCATTTTCGTACAGGAACTCGAAGGTGCCCGCGCCACGGTAGTTGATGTCCACGCATGCTTTTACGCAGCGAGCCAGCACTTCGGCGCGTGCGGTTTCGTCGATGCCCGGTGCGGGCGCTTCTTCGAGTACCTTCTGGTGACGACGTTGCAGCGAGCAATCGCGGTCGCCCAGGTGGATCGCATTGCCCTGGCCATCAGAAATAACCTGGACTTCCACGTGACGTGGGTTGGTCAGGTATTTTTCGAGGTAGACCATCGGGTTGCTGAACCAGGCGCCCGCTTCTTCGCGAGTCTGCTTGGCCGCTTCGATCAGGTCTTCTTCGCGGTGTACAACGCGCATGCCGCGACCACCGCCGCCGCCAGCGGCTTTGATGATCACCGGGTAGCCGACTTCACGGCCAATACGCAGCGCGGTTTCTTCGTCTTCAGGCAGTGGGCCGTCAGAACCTGGAACCGTAGGTACACCCGCAGCAATCATGGCGTGCTTGGCCGATACCTTGTCGCCCATCAGGCGAATGGTGTCAGCTTTAGGGCCGATGAAGGCAAAGCCGGATTTTTCGACTTGCTCGGCAAAATCGGCGTTTTCAGCCAAAAAGCCATAGCCTGGGTGAATCGCCGTGGCGCCGGTCACTTCAGCGGCCGCGATGATGGCCGGAATGTGCAGGTAAGACAGGTTGGCCGGTGCCGGACCAATGCAGACGGTTTCGTCAGCCAGGCCCAGGTGCATCAGCTCTTTGTCGGCAGTTGAGTACACCGCGACCGTCTTGATCCCCATTTCTTTGCACGCCCGCAGGATGCGCAAAGCAATCTCGCCACGGTTGGCGATCAGGACTTTTTCCAGCTTCTTCTGAGGCTTCAACATCGTTGGCTCCCCGTGGTTCAAACGATGGTGAACAGCGGTTGGTCGAACTCAACCGGCTGACCGTTTTCTACCAGGATGGACTCGATAACACCGGCTTTTTCAGCGGTGATGTGGTTCATCATTTTCATCGCTTCAACGATGCAAATGGTGTCGCCGACCTTGACGGTCTGGCCCACTTCAACGAAGGCAGGCGAGGTAGGCGCCGGGGTGCGGTAGAACGTACCGACCATTGGCGACTTGACCACAAAACCGTTCAGTTTTGGTGCAGCAGGGGCTTCAGTCACGGTGGCAACCGGAGCAACAGCCACTGGCGCTGCGGCAGGCGCTTGCATTGGAGCCGGGGCGTAGAACTGCTGAGCAGGAGTCTTGCTGTGGCGGCTGATGCGTACCGACTCTTCGCCTTCTTTAATTTCCAGCTCGTCGATGCCGGACTCTTCCAGCAGTTCGATCAGTTTCTTAACTTTACGGATATCCATGAATCGTCAACTCCCAATGGGTCGGTCAGGGGCGTTTAGCTTGTAGTTCAAGCTGTTCCAGGGCGGCCTCCAAGGCCAGTCGATAACCGCTGGCGCCAAGGCCGCAGATCACACCTACCGCAACGTCGGAGAAGTAGGAGTGATGGCGGAAAGGTTCGCGTTTGTGCACGTTAGACAAATGCACTTCGATGAATGGGATGCTCACCGCCAGCAGCGCGTCACGTAATGCCACGCTGGTGTGGGTGAACGCCGCCGGGTTGATCAAAATAAAATCCACGCCTTCATCGCGTGCAGCGTGAATCCGGTCGATCAATTCATACTCGGCATTGCTTTGCAGGTAGAGCAAATGGTGACCGGCTTCGCGGGCCCGTTGTTCCAGATCCTGATTGATCTGCGCCAGCGTCGTGGCGCCGTAGACGCCCGGCTCGCGGGTGCCGAGCAAGTTCAGGTTGGGGCCGTGTAGCACCAGGAAAGTCGCCATGTGCTGTTCCTTATTATCTGTGTGCAGTTGTCAGTGCCGGGCGACTATGCCCAAAAGCATAATCGCTGTCCAGTTAACTGCAATAGCCAGCACGATGACCGATGTTCGCGCAAAGTTTGTGACTCAGCTGCTAGATCTGGTCATTCGCCTTGACGACACGTTCGGCGAAGTCTTGTGCATTGATCTCGCCAATGACCCGTTGGTCACTGATTTCTGAGCCCTTTTTGTCAAAGAACATCAGCGCAGGAGGCCCGAACAGTTGGTAGCGGTCGAGCAGGGCGCGTTGCTCGGGGTTGCTGGCGGTGATGTCGAAACGCACCAGTTGATAGCCTTTGAGTAAGTCCAGCACACGCGGGTTGTTCAGCACCTCGTGCTCAATTACTTTGCAACTGATGCACCAGTCGGCGTACCAGTCGAGCAACAGCGGTTGCCCTGCGGCTTTGGCTTGGGCCAGTGCGGCGTCAAGCTGTGCCGGGGTGCTGACAGTGAGCCATTGGCTGGCGGGTTGTGCGGCGCTGCCCTGGGTTGTGCTAGGGGGCTGGCCAGGTCCAGGTTTGAGGGGATCGCCCTGGCCGCTTAATGCGCCATACCAACACATGAGCGCATAAACCAGCAGGAAGAGGCCCACCAATTGCGCAAGACGCTGGCGAGGGGACTTGTCGATAAATTCCAGCGTGCCGAGAAACAGGCTCACCCCGGCGGCCAGAAAACCGACCAACAGCAAGGTGGCCGGGCCGGGCAGAACGCGGCTGAGCAGGCCGATGGCCAAGCCCAGCAGCAACACGCCAATGGCATTTTTCACCGTGACCAGCCACGGTCCGCTTTTAGGCAGCCAGGCCGCGCCGCCGGTGGCCACGATCACCAGCGGAGTGCCCATGCCCAGCCCTAACACGAGCAACTTCAAGCCGCCGCCCAATGCATCGCCACTGGCGCTGATATACAGCAGCGCACCGGCCAGCGGCGCCGACACGCAAGGCGATACCAGCAAGCTGGAGACCACACCCAGTACGGCGGCGCCCCACAACGAGCCGCCTTGGGTGTTATTGGCCACACGGTCCAGGCGATTGCTGAGGGCGCGTGGCAGTTTGAGTTCGAACACGCCAAACATCGCCAGCGCAAACACCGCAAAAAACATCGCGAACGGCACCAGCACCCAGGCGGACTGCAAGCGGGCTTGCAGATTGAGCTGAGCGCCGAACATGCCCATCAGCGCGCCGAGCAGGGCAAAGCAGGCAGCCATTGGCAGCACGTAAGCCAGCGACAGACTGAAACCGCGCCACCCGCCGACCTGGCCGCGCAACACCACCCCCGACAGAATCGGCAGCATGGGCAGCACGCACGGGGTAAAGGTCAGGCCCAGCCCCGCCAGGAAAAAGATCGCCAGCTCGCGCCAGCTCCAGGACGCAGTCGGGGCGCCGGGAGTGGCGGTGTCGGCGGCTGGCGTGCCTTCAATATTCAGGCGCACTGTTTCGGGCGGGTAGCACAAGCCCTTGTCGGCGCAGCCTTGATAGGTGACCACCAGCGTGAACGCCCGTGGATCGTTGGCCGCACGTGGCACGTCCACGTCAACGATGCCGTGATAGACCTGCACATCGCCGAAATACTCATCATGCTTGGGTTCGCCAGGCGGCAATTGCACCGGGCCAAGAGCCACATCGTCAGGCTCGGCCTTGAACGCGAAACGGTGTTGGTACAGGTAATAACCGTCGGTCGGTACAAAGCGCAGCTTGATGTTTTCAGGGGTGCTCTGGATCAGGTTGAGCTTGAACGCCTCGCTGACCGGCAGGAAATCGCGGCTGTTATTGATCGCCCCCAGCGTGGCGCTGGGTCGGTTATCCAGCAACCCCGCGCCCAGGGCTGGCACGGCGAAGAGTAAACACATAAGCAAAAGCAGGCGGCGCATAGTGATCTCGCAAATCAAACGTGCGGCCATGATAACGGACTGAGAAACACTGTGCAGGTCAGCTTCGAGCACGTACACCTGTGGCCGTTACGAGCGCTTCGCCGTCGGTCGCGCGGCTACGGGGTCACACCCGAAACGCTTGGACGGCGGCGTTCAGCTCGCCGCCCAGCACCAGCAAACGTTCGCCCTGATCACGGCCCTGGCTGATGCGTTGCAGGTTGTCGTCGCCCAATTGGTGAATGCGTTCACTGTGATCGCGGATCTCACTGACCGCGCCACTCTGCTGCGCGGTAACGTCGGCAATGCGCACCGCGGTGTCAGCGATGGTGGCAATCGCCCCGACGATTTCATCCAGTGCGCCGTCCGCTGCCTGAGCCTGTTGTGCTGTCGCCTGTGCGTGTACCACTTGGGCGCGCATGCCTTCTACCGATTGGCGCGCGGCTGCTTGCAGCCCGCCGATCAAGGTTTGAATTTCCCCGGTGGCGCCAGCTGTGCGCTGCGCCAAGGTGCGCACTTCTTCGGCCACCACGGCAAAGCCGCGGCCCATCTCGCCTGCGCGGGCGGCTTCAATTGCGGCGTTGAGCGCCAACAGGTTGGTTTGGTCGGCAATCGAGCGAATCACCGTCAACACGCCGCCAATCGTGGCGGACTCTTCGGCCAACTGCTCGATCATTTGCGCGTTGCCTTGCACCTCGCCCACCAGCGCATGCAGGCCGGTCAGGCTTTGACCGATCACGCGCTGACCCTGCGCCACGGCCAGTCCGGCACTGCGGCTGGCATCGGCCGCTTGGCTGGCGTCCCCGGCGACTTGAGAAATCGTGGCTTCCAGTTCGCCCAGCGCATCGCGGATTTGAGCCGTGTCCCCCGCTTGCCGTTCGGCGCCACTGTGCAGCCCGTTGCTCAGTTCGGCCAAGGTTTGGCTGCTGCCCGCCACTTGTTCGGCGTTTACGCGCAAGGTGCCGACCAGATTGACCAGATACGTGCGCAGCCGATTGAGTGAAGCCTGAATGTCGTGCAACTCGCGGTTGGTGTTGCCCAGTTGAATATCGCGGCTGAAGTCCCCTTGCGCCCACGTCCCGAGCATCGGCGCCAGGTGCGTCAGTACCTTGGCCAGCTTGCGTTGCAGGGTGTCGATCAACAGCGCGATCAGCAGGATGAGGGCAATCATCACGGCTTGAATCAACCGCACTTCTTGCTGGATCTGCCCGTGTTCGGCGCGCACCACCGGCTCAAGCCCGGCAATGGCCTGTTGCACCGCGTCCAGTTTCACATGGGTGGCTGCGGCCAGTTGTGTGCGTTGTTCGATTTGTGTTTGCGTGCGTTTAAGTTCGCCAGGGTAGCGGTTCAGCAGATTATTGAGCTCGCGCTTGAGGCTGACAGCAGCGTCCTCTGCTTGCCCGCTCTGTTGGGACTCAAGCCCCATCAGGGCGGCAAAATCATCGCTGGCCGAGGCGCTTTTGGCACTGACGCCGAGCAAGGGCAGTGCGTCGAGGGTGTGGGCTTGAGCCTGGAGAGTTGCCAACTCGCGTTCCACGTCAGAGGCCAGTTCACTGCGCCCGCTGCTCACCAGTTTTTCGCGGCTCAGCGATAACGTGGCCACGTGCTGAAACGCCTTAACCAGAGGGCTTAAATAGTCCTGTGCGGCGGGGGCTGAGCCTTGGCTGGCGTACTGGGCGAGTTGCTCCAGAGTGGCGCCTAGCTCGCGCTCGGCCTGAATCAGCAACGCTTGCGGGTCGCCGGCCAGTTTGCCCGCCGCCAGCAGCTCGCTGTTGCTGTAGGTGCTCAGGCTTTCAAGGCTGGGGCGCAAGGCGCTGGCCAGTGCGGGCGGTAAGGGGGCTAACTCGGTTTTCAGCGTGTCGAGCGCCGTCGTGGCATCGCTTAAACGCAGGGCATCGCCGCTGGCCAAATAATCTTCAATATTGCGCGCGACCTGATTCTGGAACTGCTGTGACAGGTTGACGTAACGCTCCATCAATAAAAATGGCCGCTCCAGCGCGTGTTGCGACCACCACAACGTAGCGCCGAGAGCGAGGCAGACGGCGACCAGCAACGCCGTATTGAGGTTGGTAAGCAGCTTCAGGCGCATGTGGGATTTTGCCTACGACGCATTGAGAAGCGGCTGAAGTTATTGCACTGGCGTTACAGCGATGTGACGGAATCCTGCAATTCCATGCAAATAGTGGCAATTGGCCTTGTCGGGTGGTAGCGCTCGACCAGATTGCGTCCATTATTTTTGGCGCGGTACAGCGCTTCGTCCGCCTGCGAGGCCATGATCAGGCCGTCAGTGTCGTCCTTGAGTTCAACCACGCCTGCGCTGAACGTGCAGCACAGATCGGTCGGTTGCGCCGGGTAATGGATTTCGGCAAAGCGCTGGCGAATGGTGTTCAGCACTTTGTGCGCGGCCTCCTGATCCGTGTCAGGCATGACGATGGCGAATTCCTCGCCGCCGTAACGGCCAATGAAATCGGTCTTGCGCAGGCGTTGTTTGAGAAACAGCGCCAGGCTTTTGATCACGCGGTCGCCCATTGGGTGGCCGTAGGAGTCGTTGACCCGTTTGAAATGGTCGATGTCGATCATCGCAAAGCTCAGCGGACGGTCTTCGCGGCGTGCGCGAAAGGTGCAGTCTTCGAGCAGTTGCAGAATGTGAGTGTGGTTGTACAGGCCGGTGAGGCTGTCACGCACCATGCGCGCTTTAAGGTGGCGCGCACGGGCAGCCCGGTTGCGCACGGTGGTAATCAAATGGCGCGGCTTGATCGGCTTGGTCAAAAAGTCGTCGCCGCCCTCGCTCATGGCGTCCAGTTGCTTGTCCAGATCGTCTTCGGCCGACAAGTAAATGATCGGCACGCTGACGTAGCGATCATTGTGGCGGATCACCTTGGCCAGTTCGGTGCCGGTGCAGGCGGGCATGTACATGTCTAGGATGATCAGGTCGGGCTGAAAATCCGCCAGTTCAGCCATCGCCTGAATCGGTTCGATGAGGGTGCGGGTGACGATGCCGGCGCTGTTGAGCAGGCGCTCGGTGTGCAGCGCTTGCGCCCTTGAATCGTCGATGATCAGCACTTTGTACGGTTCGTACTGCGCCACGCAGGTCAGTACCTCGATTTTTTCCATCAGGCTGGAGGCTTCGAGGGTGCCGGTCAGGAACTCTTGCCCGCCTGCGCGCACGGCCGCCAGACGGGTCGGGGTGTCGGTTTCGTGCAGGCTGAAAAATAACAGGGGCAGCTTTTGCTCCAGGCCCAGTTGGGCTTGTGCCGCCAGCTCCAGGCCTAGGTTTGCGCCACTGAAGTCCACGTCCATCACAATCGCGGCCGGCAAGCGTTCGACCATCGCACTGCGAAACGCCTTGACGCTGGAGATTGATTGCGCGCCCAGGCCAAAGAAATCCAGCTGTTTAGCCAACCGTTCAGCACGGTCAAGGTCTTGCAACAAGATGTAGACGGGTTTGCGCAGCGGCGGCAGGAACGTCTGCTCCAGTTGATCGCCGTGGCGCAAACCGGTGCGCGACAGGCGCTGCATCAAACGGTTGAGGTCGCTAATCAGCGTGCTGCTCAACCGCCCACCATTGGCATCAACGTGTTGCAGTGCGTCGCTGATGGCGCCGGCCAGTTGTGAGTGCTCGGGTTGTTCAAAGCGTTCGGCAAAGCGCAGCAGGCGTTGATTCGCCTCGCTGAGTTCGGCCAGGTCTGGCGGGGACCACTCGTTACCTTGCAAGCGTTGCCAGATCTCAAGAATTTGACGTGCCTGGTGGATGACCCGTTGGGCAAAGTGGTTCTTTAGGCGCTCGCGGCTAGGGTCTTCTTGCTCGGTCATATCCTGACTGCTGCGTGAGGGGGCATGCTGAGGTTCGACTGGTGGCTCTATGCTAGCACCTCTTTCAAAATGCACGAGTCCCCGCTTGAAATTAACTGTCAGCGTGCCATTTTTAATCGTTGCGATGGGTGTGGCAGCGTCGCGAGCATGATTTATAGTGCCGCTCGCGCCACCAGACCGTCTTGTTGCAGATCAACGTGCAGGCGATTTAAAGCAGGCACCGAAGGCACGATGGGTTAGGGTTGTGGTCGAACCGTTGAATTCAGTAATCGAAAGGATATAGCCATGCTGGACTGGAAAAAACGTGAGGGCAGCGCCCGCGAATCGGTCAAAGAGACCAAAACAGCGCCGCGTGGCTATTTCAAAAGCATCTTGCTAAGCCGCTCAATCGCGACGCTGTTGGGCGTGTATGTGCTGGTATGCCTGGGCTTTGGCTGGTATTGGAGCCAGGAGCCTGACCTGTTCCCTGTGCAGCAAAATGCCCAGCAGGCGGCTGACCGTGACGGCAAGCAAATGGTGCCGGGGTTCACCACGGTTGAAACCCTCAAAACCGTGGCCGGTACGCTGCTCAACAAGCCGGGCGGCTATTTGTCTAATGACCGCTTTCCGCCAGGCGTGCTGCTCGACAACATCCCGAGCTGGGAATACGGCGTGCTGGTGCAAGTGCGTGACCTGACCCGCGCCTTGCGCAAAGACTTCGCCCGCTCGCAGTCGCAGTCGGCCGAAGATGCGGATTTGGCCAAGGCCGAGCCACGCTTCAACTTCGACAACAAGAGCTGGATGCTGCCGTCCAGCGAGTCTGAGTATCAGGAAGGCATCAACTCGCTGAGCCGCTACCAGGCGCGCCTGTCCGACCCGAACCAGAAAAACGCACTGTTCTATGCCCGTGCCGACAACCTGAACAACTGGCTGGGTGATGTGGGCACGCGTTTGGGTTCGTTGTCGCAGCGCCTGTCGGCCAGTGTGGGCCGGGTCAAGCTCAATAGCACGCTGAAAACCGAGTCCTTGCAACCGGGCCAAGTGCCGGTGGTGGATGAAGAAATCGTCGAAACACCGTGGATGCAGATCGACAACGTGTTCTATGAAGCACGCGGTCAAGCGTGGGCGTTGTCGCACCTGTTGCGCGCCATCGAAGTTGACTTTGCCGACGTGTTGGCTAAAAAGAATGCAACGGTCAGTGTCCGTCAGATCATTCGCGAGCTGGAAGCAGCACAAGAGCCTGTCTGGAGCCCGATGATTCTCAATGGCAGCGGTTATGGCATGTTGGCCAACCATTCGTTGGTCATGGCCAACTACATCTCCCGCGCCAACGCGGCGGTCATGGACCTTCGTCAATTGCTCTCACAAGGATAAGTGATGGCTACTTCAGCCTTGGAGGCCGCGCACCGTGCGGCCTCTGATGCCGAGCAAGTCGCCTGGGTCGATCGTGAAGACCGGTTACTGGGTGTCTTGCCTCGTGCCGAACTGCGTGATCGAGGTTTAATCGGGCGCGGCACGTTCATACTGTTATTCAATTCGGCGGGTGAGCTGTGCGTGCATCAGCGCACGCTGAGCAAGGCGCTGTACCCCGGCTACTGGGACGTGGCGGCGGGCGGCATGGTGGGGGCGGATGAAAGCTACGCCGACTCGGCTGCCCGTGAGCTGCAAGAAGAGCTGGGTGTCAGCGGCGTGCCATTGATCGCCCATGAGCGTTTCTACTTTGACAGTGCGAATAATCACCTGTGGTGTGCGGTGTTTTCAGCCATCTGGGACGGGCCGTTGCAGATCCAGCCTGAAGAAGTGCAAAGCGCCCGCTTTATTTCGGTGGGCAAGGCGTTGTTCCTTAGTAAAATCCAGTCGTACTGCCCTGACTCACTGGCGGCGCTCAAACGTTACCTGGTCCAGACCCGAAAAAATTCTTCGTAGGCGCAGGCGCCGTGGTGTGAAAACGTTTGTAAATTGCCGCTGATTGGCTCTTGGGCACCGGCGATTTTGTCGTTACACTGCGCGACCTTTTCAGGCTCAAGCGGTTCGCCGCCTGAGTTGCGCTGCCCCTGCCAGAGTGGGGCTTCGCGGTCGGTAACCCCTGATGCTCCCGCGTCATGTGCTGGCCAATTTTTCGTCCTCCATCTAGAGGATTGCCGGTGGCCAAAAAAGCCGCATCCTTCGCCGCCCTTGGTGGCTTGGTATTTTCCACCGACGCAGGTCGTCACTGTCCGGACTGTCGTCAGCCGGTGGACGCCTGTACCTGCAAACAAACCCGCATCCCCGAAGGTGACGGCATTGCTCGCGTGCGCCGCGAAAGCAAAGGCCGTGGCGGCAAGACCGTGACCACCATCACCGGTGTGCCGCTGGCTGAAGACGCCCTCAAAGACCTGGCCACTACGTTGAAAAAACGCTGTGGCACCGGTGGTGCGTTGAAAGACGGCATCATCGAGATCCAGGGCGAGCACGTTGATCTGCTGTTAGCCGAATTGGTCAAACTCGGGTTTAAAGCCAAGAAGTCCGGCGGCTAGCAGCCTCTGTGAAAACCACCGCTGAGCCAGGCTGTTGCCCCTCCGGACTGACAGTCACCGCTGGCCATGGTTTTCACAGAGCCTGTTACGACGGGTTTCTAAACTCCACGCTGTGATCAGGGTCTACCCCTGTGCAGACGAATCTTCATATTCACGCTTTAGACTGCGCCAGCTTGCCTTCAGGCTGGGCTATTTGACTTATTTATAGGGGACTTCGATGTCCGTACGACGCACACGCAAAGACGATGGCAGCCAATGGACAGTTGCGGACAGCCGCAGTGTTTACGGGATTCGCCATTGGGGGGCCGGGTATTTCGCGATCAATGAAGCCGGTCGCGTAGAAGTCCGTCCGAACGGCCCGAACAGCTCGCCCATCGATCTGTACGAGCAAGTCGACGAACTGCGTAAAAGCAGCGGTTTGTCCTTGCCGTTACTGGTGCGTTTCCCGGATATCCTGCAAGACCGTGTACGCCAGCTGACCGGCGCTTTCGATGCCAACATCGAGCGTCTGGAATACCAGAGCAAGTACACCGCGCTGTACCCGATCAAGGTGAACCAGCAAGAGGCGGTGATCGAAAACATCATCGCCACCAAAGACGTGTCGATTGGCCTTGAAGCCGGCTCCAAGCCTGAGCTGCTGGCCGTGCTGGCGCTGGCCCCTAAAGGCGGCACCATCGTGTGCAACGGTTACAAGGACCGCGAGTTCATTCGTCTGGCGCTGATGGGCCAGAAGTTGGGTCACAACGTGTTCATCGTGATCGAGAAAGAGTCCGAAGTGGACCTGGTGATCGAAGAGGCGGCCTCGCTCAAGGTCAAGCCACAAGTGGGCCTGCGCGTGCGCCTGTCGTCCCTGGCCTCCAGCAAGTGGGCAGACACCGGCGGCGAGAAATCCAAGTTTGGTTTGTCGGCGGCGCAGCTGTTGTCGGTGGTTGAGCGCTTCCGCGCCGCCGGTCTGGACCAAGGCATTCGCCTGCTGCACTTTCACATGGGGTCGCAGATCGCCAACCTGGCTGACTATCAGCACGGCTTCAAAGAAGCGATTCGCTACTATGGCGAGCTGCGCAACCTCGGCCTGCCGGTAGACCACATCGACGTGGGCGGCGGTCTGGGCGTGGATTACGACGGCACGCACTCGCGCAACGCCAGCTCGATCAACTACGACATGGACGATTACGCCGGTGTTGTGGTCGGCATGCTCAAAGAGTTCTGCGACGCGCAAAACCTGCCGCATCCCAACATCTTTTCTGAAAGCGGCCGCTCCCTGACCGCGCACCACGCCATGCTGGTGGTGCAAGTGACCGACGTCGAAAAACACAACGACGACGTGCCGCTCATCGAGAACAAAGAAAGCCTGCCTGAAACCGTGCAATGGCTGGTGGACCTGCTGGGCCCGACCGACATTGAAATGGTCACCGAAACCTACTGGCGTGCCACGCACTACATGAGTGACATTGCCGCCCAGTACGCAGACGGCAAGATATCCCTGGCTGAAAAAGCCTTGGCTGAGCAGTGCTACTTCGCCGTTTGCCGTCGCCTGCACAACTCCTTGAAAGCGCGTCAGCGTTCGCACCGCCAAGTGCTGGACGAACTCAATGACAAGCTGGCCGACAAGTACATCTGCAACTTCTCGGTGTTCCAGAGCCTGCCGGACACCTGGGCAATTGGCCAGGTACTGCCGATTTTGCCGTTGCACCGTTTGAACGAAGAGCCGCTGCGCCGTGCCGTGCTGCAAGATTTGACCTGCGACTCTGATGGCAAGATCAAGCAATACGTCGACGAGCAAAGCATCGAGACCAGCTTGCCGGTCCACAGCCTGAATGAAGGCGAAGACTACTTGCTGGGCATCTTCCTGGTGGGCGCTTATCAGGAAATTCTCGGTGACATGCACAACCTGTTCGGTGACACCGACTCGGTGAACATCTACCAGAACGCTGACGGCAGCGTGTACCACGCCGGTATCGAGACCCACGACACCATCGAAGACATGCTGCGCTACGTGCACTTGTCGCCCGAGGAGTTGATGAACCACTACCGTGACAAAGTGGCCAGCGCCAACATCAGCGTCAAAGAGCGCGCCCAGTACCTGGACGCCTTGCGCCTGGGCCTGACGCGTTCGTCGTACCTGTCTTCGTAAGTTTCGCCACGCCTTGAAAACGCCGCCCATTGGGCGGCGTTTTTGTTTTGCGCAGGCGCTGGCGAAGTGCGCTGATTAGCGGGGATGGAACCATTCGTCTTTGCGCTGCATGTGCCATGCATACGCACCCAGCGTGACGCTGCGCAGCACCATGAACAGCAGAAAACTTATCCACAGCCCGTGATTGCCATACTGGTGCAACGCCCAGGCGACGGGCAGGGCGATGATCACGCTGATCACCATCGCGTTACGCATTTCACGGGCACGGGTGGCGCCAATAAACAACCCGTCCAGCAAGTAACTCCACACCGCGATCAGCGGCAACAGCGCCAGGTACGGCACGTACTGGAAGGCCGTGTCGCGCACGCTCGGGATGTCGGTCTGCATGGCGATAAACAAATGCCCGCCGAACAAAAACAGCACCGCAAACCCTGCGCTGGCAATCAGCGACCAACCGCTGGCCACCACCATCGAGCGGCGCAAGGCGGTGCGATCGCGGGCGCCGATGGCGTGGCCGCACAGGGCTTCTACGGCATGCGCCAAACCGTCCAGCGCATGCGCCGCCAACAGCAAACCGTTGAGCAGCAGCGCATTGGCCGCCACCGTGGCATCGCCCAGTCGCGCACCTTGCAAGGTGATGAGGAAGAACACCGATTGCAGCATCAGGCTGCGGATGAAAATGTCGCGGTTGACCCCCAGCAGCGGTTTCCAGTTGTGCCACACCCGCAGCGCGGCCCACACCACCGTGCCCGGAAACCGGCGCAGTGCGCCGCGAGTCAGCCACAGGCCGAGCAGGGCGCCGCTCCACTCGGCAATCACCGAGGCGCGCGCCGAACCGACCACGCCCCAGTCCAGCCCCAGGACAAACCACAGGTTCAGGGCGATGTTCACCAGGTTGGTGGTGAGCAAAATCGCCAGCGGTGCCCGCGCGTTTTGCGTGCCCAAAAACCAGCCGACCAACGCATACGTGGCCAACGCACCGGGCAAGCCAAACAGGTGTGTGTGGAAGAAATCCAGCGTCAACGCGTGCAGCTCGGCTGAGGGCTGCATCACGCTCAGCGCGACCCCGCTGAACGGAATCGCAATGGCCCCCAGAAACAGGGAGAGCAACACGCTAAGAGACAAGCCTTGCAACAAAATTTGCCGCAACGCCGTACCGTCTCCGCGCCCGGCGGCCTGGGCGGCGAAACCGGTGGTGCCCATGCGCAAAAAGCCCATCATCCAGGCTAGGAACACATACAGGCTGGCGCCCACGGCGACGGCGCCCAATTGATGGGCGTGGGGCAAGTGGCCGATGACCGTGCTGTCGACCAGCGCCACCAGCGGCACAGAAATATTGGACAAAATCATCGGCGCCGCCAGCGCCCAAACCCGGCGATGGGTGAGGCGGTCGCGCCAGTCGGCAAGCAGGGAAGACGACATGCAGGCTCCTTAAGGGGGCGGCATTGTAACCGGAGGATGGCTGGCGTAGTCGCTGTTGAGGCACGAAGGCGTCGAGAGGCGACCATCGATCGCAGCCGTCGTGCCTCGACCGCGACTACACGGGGCGCGCTGTTATATAGTCCCTCCCTTAAATGCCTAGCCAACGAGTACACCATGCTTAACAAAGGACTGTTCCTGGCCTGCGCGCTGGCGCTGCTGAGCGCTTGCGACTCTTCGTCTTCCGGCAAGCCTGCGGCGCCCTCGGCGTCAGTTGCAGCGCAAGCCGCCAAACCGGTGCAGGATGTCAAAACCCTCGCCCAGCGCTACGCCGGGCGCGAGTTAAGCGTGGTGGATGTTTCCGAAGTGCAACTGGATGGTGCCAGCACCTTGTCTGTGAGTTTCTCGGTGCCGTTGGACCCGCAGCAACATTTTGGCGATAAATTGCATCTGGTGGATGCCAAGACCGGCAAGGTCGACGGTGCCTGGGAACTCTCCGACAACTTGATGGAATTGCGTCTGCGCCACCTTGAGCCGCAGCGCAAATTGATCCTCACGGTTGACCCCGGCTTGCGGGCAGTCAACGACGCCAAACTGGCTGGTGAGTATGTCAGCCGTCTCGAAACCCGCGACCTGCAACCCACTGTCGGCTTCGCCAGCCGCGGCACGCTGCTACCGACCCGTCTGGCCGAAGGCTTGCCCGTCATTGCGCTGAACGTCGATAAAGTCGATGTGGAGTTCTTTCGGGTCAAGCCCGAATCCTTGCCGGCGTTTCTCAGCCAATGGGGCCGCAACAGCAGCCTGCAAAGCTATGAGGCCAAGGACCTGCTGGGCATGGCCGACCTGGTGTACGGCGCGCGCTTTGACCTGAATCCGGCACGCAATACCCGCGAAACCGTGATCCTGCCCACCTCGGGCATCAAACCGTTGCAGCAGCCGGGGGTGTACCTGGCGGTGATGAAAGCCAGCGGCACTTACAACTATTCAACCCCCGCCACCCTGTTCACGCTCAGTGATATTGGCCTTTCGGTACACCGTTATCAGAAGCGTCTGGATGTCTTCACGCAGGCGCTGGAAGGCGGCAGTGCGCTAGGCGACGTGGCGCTGGAACTGCTCGACGGCAAAGGCAAAATGCTCGCCCAAGGCAAGACCGGCAAGGACGGCCATGCCGAGCTGGCATTGCCGCCCAAGGCCGAGGTGCTGTTGGCGCGTCAGGGCGATCAAACCAGCCTGCTGCGTTTGAACACCGCCGCGCTGGACCTGGCCGAGTTCGACATCGGCGGCCCGCAGGCACACCCGCTGCAATTTTTTGTGTTTGGCCCGCGTGATTTGTATCGCCCCGGCGAAACCGTGTTGCTCAACGCCTTGCTGCGCGACCGTGATGGCAACCCGGTCAAGCCACAGCCGGTGAGTGTTGAAGTGCGTCGCCCGGACGAGCAGGTCAGCCGCAAGTTTGTCTGGGAGCCGGATGCATCGGGTTTCTACCAATACCCGCTGCAACTGGCCAGCGAAGCCCCGACCGGGCGCTGGCAACTGGTGTTTGACCTGGGTGACGGCAAACCGCAGCTCTATGAGTTTTTGGTTGAAGACTTCCTGCCCGAACGCCTGGCGCTGGAACTCAAGGGCAGCGATACGCCGCTGCGTCCCGATCAAACCGCCGAGATTCAGGTCAATGGCCGCTATTTGTACGGCGCCCCGGCGGCCGGAAATCGCCTGAGTGGTCAGGTCTATGTGCGTCCTTTGCGTGAAGCGGTTAAAGCCTTGCCCGGCTATCAATTTGGTTCGGTGACCGAACAGGAATTGACCCAGGACTTTGAGCTCGATGAAAGCGTGCTCAACGCGCAAGGCGAAGAAACCATCAGCCTTGAAAGCAAGTGGAGTGACGCCAAATCGCCGCTGCAATTGATCGTGCAAGCCAGTTTGCAAGAGTCGGGCGGGCGCCCCATTACCCGCCGACTGGTGCAACCGGTGTGGCCTGCCGAACGCCTGCCGGGGGTGCGCGGCCTGTTTGAGGGCACGGAAACCAACGGCGACGGCCCGGCTGAATTCGAGGTGCTGATTGCGGACAACGCGGGCAACAAACTGGCGGCCGATAACGTCAACGTGCGCCTGATTCGTGAGCGCCGTGACTACTACTGGAACTACTCGGACAACGATGGCTGGAGCTATCACTACAACGAGAAGTTTTTGAATCTGGGCGAAGAAACCGTGAGCCTCAAAGCAGGCGGCACGGCTAAAGTCAGTTTCCCGGTGGAATGGGGCCCGTACCGGGTTGAAGTGCAAGACCCGAAAACCGGGCTGATCAGCAGCCTGCGATTCTGGGCCGGGTATCAGGCACAAGACAACGCCGAAGGCGGTGCTGTGCGTCCCGATCAGGTCAAGCTGGCCTTGGACAAAGCCGCGTATGCCGATGGCGACACGGCCAACGTCACCGTCACACCGCCCGCCGCAGGCAAAGGCTACTTGCTGGTTGAAGGCAGCGATGGCCCGCTGTGGTGGGAAGAAATCGACGTGCCAGCCGAGGGCAAAACCTTCGACGTCAAACTGGATCCGCGCTGGGCGCGTCACGATTTGTATGTCAGCGCGCTGGTGATTCGTCCCGGCGAGCGCAAAACCAACATCACCCCGAAACGCGCCGTGGGCGTGCTGCACCTGCCGCTGGATCGTTCACAGCGTAAGCTGGCGCTGACGCTGGATGCCCCGCAAAAGATGCGCCCCAAGCAACCGCTGACGGTCAAGATCCGCGCCAAAAACGCAGACGGCAGTATCCCCAAACAAGCCCATGTGTTGCTGGCGGCGGTGGACGTGGGCGTACTCAATATCACCGACTACCCGACACCCGACCCGTACGTCAGCCTGTTTGGGCGCAAGGCCTATGGTGCTGACCAACTGGATATTTACGGGCAACTGATCGAAGCCGGGCAGGGCCGTTTGGCCAGCATGGCGTTCGGCGGTGACGCGGCGCTGGCCAAAGGCGGCAAGCGCCCGGCCACCAGCGTGACCATCGTCGCGCTGCAAAGCGCCCCCGTGACCCTGAACGAGCAGGGCGAAGGCGAAGTCAGCGTCAATATTCCCGACTTCAACGGCGAGCTGCGCGTGATGGCGCAAGCGTGGACCGACGACCGCTACGGCATGGCGCAAGCCACCACCGTGGTCGCCGCACCGCTGGTGGCCGAGCTGGCTGCGCCGCGTTTCATGGCGGGCGGCGACGAGACTCGGCTGGCGCTGGACCTGTCCAACCTCACCGACACCCCGCAAACCCTCGATGTGCGTTTGAACACCGAAGGTCAACTCAGCCTGCTGGGCCTGGACACGCAAAAAGTGACGCTCAGCCCCGGTCAGCGCAGCACCTTGCAGATCCCGGTCAAAGCCTTGGGTGGCTACGGCACCGGGCAGGTGAACGTCACGGTCAACGGGCTGAACCTGCCGGGTGAAACACTGGCACCGTTCACCCGCCAATGGACCTTGGGCGTACGCCCGGCGTACCCGGCGCTGCTCAAGCATTACCGCACCGTGCTTAACGATCAGCCTTGGAGCCTGCCTGAAGGCGAGTTGCACGCGTTCGAGCCAGCGGGGCGTGAAGCCTTGCTCAGCCTGTCGAGCCGTCCGCCGTTGAACCTGGGCGAACAGATCCGTGCGCTCAAGGCGTACCCGTACGGTTGCTCCGAACAAACCGCCAGTGGTTTGTACCCGGCGTTGTATGCCGATGCAGCCTTGCTTAAACGGCTGGGCCTTGAAGGCGAGCCAGATGCCGAGCGTAAACGCAAAATCGAGATGGGCATTGAACGCCTGTTGGGCATGCAGCGTTACAACGGCAGCTTTGGCCTGTGGGGCGCAGACGGTCAGGAAGAGTATTGGCTGACGGCGTATGTCACCGACTTCCTGTTGCGCGCCCGCGACCAAGGTTACGCGGTGCCGCCTGACGCGCTGAAAAAGGCCAGCGAGCGCCTGCTGCGTTACGTGCAGGAGCGCAACCTGATCGAAGCCGATTACAGCGACAACCTCGATCACACCCGCTTTGCCGTGCAAGCGTACGCCGCCCTGGTATTGGCGCGCAGTCAGCAAGCACCGTTGGGGGCGCTGCGCAGTATTTTTGAGCGTCGCAGTGATGCCCGTTCAGGTCTGCCGCTGGTGCAGCTGTCGATTGCCTTGCAAAAGATGGGTGACCAGCCTCGCGCCGATCAAGCCTTGGTGGCGGGTTTGGCCGTGACCCGCAAAGCCAATGAGTGGCTGGGTGATTACGGCAGCCCACTGCGTGATCAGGCGCTGATTCTGGCCCTGCTCGAAGAAAACAACCTGATGAGCGGCCAGCGCGAAGCCCGTATGTTCGCGCTGTCTGACCAACTGGCTGCAAACCCGTGGTTGTCGACCCAGGAGCGCAACTCGTTGTTCCTCGCCGGTCGTGATTTGTTGAGCAAACCTGAACAGGACTGGTCGGCGCAACTCACCAGCGCCGGCCAAACCCGTGAGCTGAACAACGCCCAGCCGGGGCTCAAACTGGAGGGGCCGCTGTTGGCATCACCGCTGACCCTGCGCAACCAAGGCAGCGTGCCGGTGTACCAACAGCTGACGATTTCGGGTTATCCACAGCAGGCACCCGCCGCGGGGGGGGAAAACATGAGCATCCGCCGTGACTATCTGGGCATGAACGGCGAACCGTTGAACCTGAAAAACTTGCAAAGCGGCGATCTGGTATTGGTGCACCTGGCCGTAACGGCCAAGCAGCGCGTACCGGATGCCTTGGTGGTGGACTTGCTGCCAGCGGGGCTTGAACTGGAAAACCAGAACCTGGGCCAAAGCGCTGCCAGCCTTGAAAACGCCAGCAGCCAGGTCAAGCAATGGCGCGAGTCGATGCAGAACGCCAGCGTGCAGCATCAGGAGTATCGCGACGACCGTTATGTGGCCGCCCTCAACCTGAACGGTTATGGCACCGCGCACTTGTTGTACCTGGCGCGGGCCGTGACGCCTGGCACCTACCGTGTGCCGCCACCGCAAGTGGAGTCGATGTACCGCCCCAACTGGCAAGCCGTAGGCGAAACACCGGGTGACATGGTGATCAAGGGCCGCTAACCCCCTACAGCAGGAGTGAGGCCCGCTCGCTCCTGTTGCACGGTGTTTCAGCTAATGACCCAACTCAACACCCACAGCCCCAATAGCAGCCAGATGACGCCGCCGATGATGGACGCCCGCATGAAGGCGCGTACCGCGTTGTACAAAAACAGCAACCCGATGACCAGCACGGCGATGCTCACGATCGAGGTGTCCATGCCCAGCGCACGGGCCATGCCATCGATGAAATTACCGCCCGCCTGGGTGATCGCGTTGAACAGACCACTCAGGCTTTCGACGATCCAGCGCACCAACGTGCCCAACCATAGGCCCAGATTTCCAACAAAACTTTCGACGTGCATGGGGGATGTTCCGATTAATAAGACGGCCACTGTGCCAGAGATACCCATTGGGCAACCAGTCAGGATGCAAAGTTGCGTAACCGGCGAATGTTAGTGTCGACCCGGCTTAAAAAGATCCTGTGCTGCAGCCTCGCCAGCGTGCTGCTGGCGTGCGCCTTGCTGTGGCTGGCCGACCGGTTGTGGCCGCTGCCGTTGCCCAAGGATGACTTGGCCCGCGTGGTGCTGGCCGAAGACGGCACACCGCTGTGGCGCTTCGCCGATGCCAACGGCGTGTGGCGCTACCCGGTGAGCACGGACGAGGTGTCGGCGTATTACCTCGACGCGTTGCTGACCTATGAAGACCGCTGGTTTTTCCGTCACCCCGGCGTGAACCCGTTGGCGCTGGGGCGTGCGGCGTGGCAGAACCTCACGGGCGGGCGCGTGTTGTCGGGCGGCAGCACCTTGTCGATGCAGGTTGCGCGCCTGCTCGATCCGCACGAGCGCACACTGACCGGCAAGGTGCGCCAACTGTGGCGCACGGCCCAGCTGGAATGGCATTTGTCCAAGGACCAGATCCTCAACCTGTACCTCAATCGCGCGCCGTTTGGCGGCACCTTGCAAGGTGTTGCGGCGGCCAGTTGGGCCTACTTGGGCAAGTCGCCGCAGCACCTCACGCATTCCGAAGCGGCGCTGTTGGCCGTGCTGCCACAAGCCCCGAGCCGGTTGCGCCCTGACCGGCACCCGGCGCGGGCGCAGGTGGCGCGCGACAAAGTGCTGCGGCGCGTGGCCGAGTACCGGGTGTGGCCACAAACGGCGGTGGACGAAGCACTGCAAGAGCCGTTGTTGCTGGCTCCACGTCTGGAGCCAAGCCTGGCGCCGTTGCTGGCGCGGCGCTTGAATCGCCCCCACAGCCCGCCGCTGATCCGCACCACACTGGATGCCAACTTGCAGCGTCGCCTTGAAGACCTGCTGCTGGGCTGGCGCGCCCGGTTGCCCGACCACACCTCGGCGGCCATTGTGGTGGTCGAGACCGAGAACATGGCGGTGCGTGCGTACTTGGGGTCGGTGGACATCAACGACACGCGGCGCTTTGGCCATGTGGACATGATCAGCGCGCTGCGTTCGCCGGGTTCCACGCTCAAGCCGTTTTTGTACGGCATGGCGATGGACGCAGGGCTGATTCATTCCGAGTCGCTGTTGCAAGACGTGCCACGGCGCTACGGCGATTACCGGCCGGGGAATTTCTCGATGGGCTTCAGTGGCCCGGTGTCGGCCAGTGCGGCGTTGGCCATGTCGCTTAACCTGCCTGCGGTGCAATTGCTCGAAGCCTACGGGCCGAAACGGTTCGCCGCGGACATGCGCAATGGCGGCGTGCCCTTGAGTTTGCCTGCGCTGGCGGAGCCCAACCTGGCATTGATTCTGGGCGGCGCAGGCAGCCGACTGGAAGACCTGGTCAGTGGTTACAGTGCATTGGCGCGCGACGGTAAAAGCGCCAATGTGCGCTTGCAACCCAGCGATGAACTTCATGAGCGTCGTTTGTTATCGCCGGGTTCAGCCTGGGTTATCCGGCGCATCCTCAGTGGTCAGGCACGCCCTGATCGTGATCCTCGTGCCGAACTGGTACAGCGGCCGTTGCTGGCGTGGAAAACTGGCACCAGTTATGGCTTTCGCGATGCACTGGCGATAGGCGTAGGGCCGCGTTATTTGATTGGCGTGTGGATCGGGCGCCCGGACGGCACGCCGGTGCCCGGCCAGTTCGGCCTGGCGTCGGCAGCACCGCTGATGCTGCAAGTGCACGATGTCTTGAGTAACCGCGACAGCCAGCGCGGTATTGTCGCGCCGGTGCAAGCGGTGCCGGGCAATGTCGGGGTGGCGGCCATTTGTTGGCCGTTGGGGCAGCCGCTGAACAAGGCAGATCCTAACTGCCGACGCCAGCGCTTTGCCTGGACGCTGGATCACACCACGCCGCCCACCTTGCTGGCGGCGGACCAACCTTTGGGCGTGGGCTTGCGCGAAACGATATGGGTCAATGCACAAGGTTTACGTGTGGGGGCGCAGTGCCCCGGCGCGCAGGAGCAAGACGTCGCCCTGTGGCCTGCGCCGCTGGAGCCGTGGCTGCCCAGGGTTGAGCGACGTGAAGCGCGCTTGCCCAAAGCCTCCACGCAGTGCCCGCCGCCTGCGCTGCATTCGGTCACGCCGCTGTCGATTGTGGGCGTGCGCGACGGTGACCGTTTGCGCCAGCCTGCCGCCAGTGTGCAAGCGCTACGGCTCACGGTGTCGGCGTTGGGTGGGGACGGGCGCCGTTGGTGGTTTCTCAATGGTGCGCCATTGGGCGACAGCGCTCACCAGGACTCACTCAGCACTACGCTGGAGCAACGCGGGCGTTATGAGCTGAGCGTACTCGACGAAGGCGGGCAAACTGCGCGAGTCGGGTTCAGCGTGGTGGAGTAACTCGCTGTAGTGGCTGGCGCAGACTGCGATTAAGCCCGTGGGGTTGTCGAGGAAACGGGCCTGCCAGGCAGTCCATCGCAGCCTGCGGCAGCGACTACAGCCACGGTGTCAATTGCGGTTATAGCGTTCGTTATAGTCGGCTGACGAAGTTTTTTTAAAGCGTGAGAATTCCGTGATATTTCAGGGTTTTTTTAACCCCGATCCCTCCCTAGGTATTAATCCCAAAGAGCATTAAACGCCTCGTTATAGAAGGGGTTAATACCAAGTTGTGAATTGTTCAAACAGGCCCTTGGGGTTGTTATGTCTGTAACGGATGAACGTATCTCTGACGACAGAGCAGAGAACCTTCGAACTCAGGCAAGCAGGTGCAAGGGAATCGATCATGAATACTCAACTGTGGTTAAAAACAAGTACTGCCTTACTGTTGGTCATGACTGTCAGCCTGTCGGGTTGCAGCAGCGGCGGTGGCGGTTCTAAAAGTCATGTAGCGGCCAGTACTCCCGACAGCAGCACAGGCGCAGGCGATGGCGGTACGGGCGGCGGAACCGATGGTGGAACTGGCGGTGGCGATGGCGGAACGGGCGGTGGCACCGGAGGTGGCGATGGCGGCGGCACCGGTGGCGGAACTGGTGGTGGCACAGGCGGCGGCACCGGTGGCGGAACGGGCGGTGGCACAGGCGGCGGCACCGGTGGCGGAACTGGTGGCGGAACTGGTGGTGGAACTGGTGGTGGCACAGGCGGCACCGGTGGCGGAACTGGTGGTGGCACAGGCGGCGGCAACGGTGGCGGAACTGGCGGCGGCACGGGCGGTGGCACCGGTGGCGGAACTGGCGGCGGCACGGGCGGTGGCACGGGTGGCGGAACTGGCGGCGGAACTGGCGGCGGCACAGGCGCAGGGACCACGCCGTTAGTCACCGGTCAGGTTGTCAGCCAGATTGGCACGGCGCTCGGCGGTGTGGGCACAACGGTCAGTGGCCTGGGCAACACCTTGACCGGCGTACCCGTGGTAGGCGCAGCCGGCGGTCTGGTGGTCAATACCGGTAATGCGGTGACCTCGGTCACAGACGGTATCAACAAGGGCATCGGCACCCTGGGCACTGACAAAGACTCGCTGGGCATCACTGTGGCAGGCGCGACGACTGCGGTGAGCGACCTGGGTAAAGGCGTCACATCGCTGGGCACGGGTGTCAGCACCCTGATCGACAACACGCCGATCAACCAGATACCGGTGGTGGGCGGTGTCGTGAATAAAGTCACGGACGCAACTGGCGGTGTAGTGGGCAATTTGGGCAATACCGTCACGATGCTTGGCAATACCTTGACCGGCTCTGTCACGACCGGACCGTTGGGTAAGGTGACGGGTGGGGTGAATGACAAGGTGCTGGTGCCGGTGATCTCACTGGTGGAAAACGTCACCGGCAAAGTGGGCACAACGACAGGCGTTGGCGCTCCCGTGGACGGTTTGCTGAACAAAGTAGGCACGGTGGTCGGTGGCCTCGGTGACAAGGTGGCGGGCACGGGTAATGGCAACCCGGTCACCAGCCTGGTAGGGGGTGTGCTGGGCGGCGTCGCGGGTGCAACCGATAAAGCCGGGGGCTATGTCAATCCTGCTCCGGCCACCGGTGGTGGCGCGGGGGGTGGCGCGGGGGGTGGTTCAGGTGGTTTGCCGGGCATCGCTGGCGCCGGCTTGCTGGAAACCGTCGGTGGCGTGGTCAACGGTGTCAGCACCGGTCTGGCAGGTGGCAGCACCAGTGGTGTGGTGGATGCGGCGGGGGCTAATGGCAATGCCATCGGCAATACCGTGGCGTCCATCGGTGGGGCGTTGGGCGGCACAGGTGTCGCAAATAACGCAGCCGGAGCGCCTTTGGCCGCAGTCACCACCACGGTCGGCACAGCGCTTAACCCGGTCACCAGTGCGGTGACGACGGTCACGCAAAACGTCGGGGCGGCGACGGGCGTGGGCGCACCGGTCAGTGGCCTGCTCAATCAAGTGGGCGGTGCCGTCAGCAGTGTCGGGGTCAAAGTGGATGCGGGCAGCAACAATCAAGTGGTGAGCGCGGTCGGTCAAACGGTCAATACCGTGGGCGCTACAGTGGGGGCTGTCGGGGGGCTGTTGAACGGTGGCACACCCGCTCAGGGCGGGGCTGCAACCGGTGGTCTGGGTGGCGTACTCGGTGGCCTGGGCAATCTGGGCAAGAAAAACTAACGAATTGCACCTGGCCGGTTCGACGGCCTTACCTACAGCGCCTACAGTTGGTTGAGACGAGAGGTTCAGATGAATCTCTCGTCTTTTTTCATGCGAGGAATGTAGGAATTGCACCGGGTAGCGTTGCAGTCAGACGACGCGTCCACCTCGTCATGTCGCGGTTGTTGACCAAGGAGTGTCATATGCGTACTTGCGTTCCTCTTCTGTGTCTGGCTTTGACCCCGTATGCGTTGGCTGAGCCGCTGCCGCGTTTTCTCAACAGCAACGACACGATGCAAACCCTGCCCACGCCCAACCTGCCGGTCGATGCTTATCGCCCGCAAAAGCCTGCGTTGCAACTCCCTAAGCCTGGGGCCGTCGAACCACCGCCGCTGGTCATGGGCACGAAGCTGACCATTCGTAAATTGCAGATTGAAGGGGGCACGGTGTACCCGCTCAAGGAGTTGGGCGCGGCGTATCAACCGCTGCTTGGGCATGAAATCAGCCTGGCACAACTGATCGATGCCACGCGCACCCTCACCACGCGCTATCAAACCGATGGTTATCTGCTGTCTTACGCCTATCTCCCGCCGCAGGACTTTGCGCAAGGACTGGTCCGGGTGGTGCTGGTGGAAGGCTACATTCGTGACTACACCGTGCAAGGCGATGTCGGTCGGGTGAAAGGCTTTATTGATGAGTTGGTGGACAAGCTCAAGGGCGAGCGCCCTTTGACGCGTAAAACCTTCGACCGCTACGCGACGCTGATGGGCCGCATTCCGGGCGTCACCCTGCAAGCGCAAGTGCCGCCACCGGGCACCACCGATGGCGCCTCAACCTTGACCATCAACGCCAGCCGCAAGCCGTTCACCACCAGCATGAGCCTCACCCAAGGCAGCCGTGACAGCACGCAGGCGTTGTTGGGTGTGAGCAGCAACTCGCAAACGGCGATGGCTGAGCAACTGACGTTGAGCGGGCTGTTCCCGCCGGGTAACGACAAAGAACATTACTACCGCATCGACTACAGCCAATACCTGAATGCCGAAGGCACCCAGTTGAGCCTGTACGGTGCGCGCTATCGCAGCGACCCCGGCAGCAGCATTGCCACCAGCGACGGCTTTGAACTCAAACCGCATCGCGAGAATGATCGCTTCTCGATTGGCGTCAGCCATCCGCTGATTGCCGCGCCGAACCAGTGGCTCAGCGTCGGCGCGCGTCTGTATGGCGTGAACGACAGGACGGATTACGATGTGGTCGGTTTTCCGGTCAGCATCAGTGAAAAAACCGATGTGCGTGCCTTGGCGTTTGAGGGGGATTGGCGCAAATCCAATGCCAAGCAATTGCGCATCGTCAGCGCCGGTTTGTACCAGGGCATGAATGGCTTGGGTGCCAAGAGCGAAACCAGTCTGACCGGTAACCAATACGACCTCGATTTTTTCCGCCTGCGCCTGTCGGGCGTACAGAGTGACACCTTCTTTGAAAACTGGCAGGGCGTGATGTCCGGCGCGTTGTATTGGAGCAGCGACAGCCTGCCCGACAGTGAGCGCGCGGTGTTTGGTGGGCAGAACTTTGGCCGTGGCTACCCCGATGACCAAGCCTCCGGCGACAAAGGCTGGGGGGTGGCATATGAGGTCAACTACAGCTTCAACCGGGACGGTGAGTGGGTGAAATTGCTGCAACCGTATGGGGTGCTGGACAAGGCCAAAACCTGGTTCAACGATTTACCGTTCAAAGGTTCGGACATGTCATCGGCGGCCGTGGGTCTGCGTTTTGGCGACAAGCGTTATTACAACATCGCCCTCGAAGTGGCCAAACCCATGTCCGACATGGCGCTGGACAGCTTCAACCGTCGCCCGCGCTACACCTTGAGCTTCAGTTACCAGTTGTAAGACGTACTTGGGGTGGCTGACCAAGGCTGCGATGTTGGACCTGCCACGTTAAACATCGCAGCCAGCGGCAGTTCCTACGCGGGGTGCAGCGCTCGTAATAACGGGAGGATCAGTGCTCAGCCAGACTTAGGGTGGGCAATGGGAAGAGGTTGTTGAGGGTGTCGAGCAGGCGTGCGTGGTAAATGGGTTTGCGGAACAGGTCCAACACCTGCAAGCGCAGCAAATCACTGACGTCGTCCATGTCGGCATGGCCCGACATGACAATCACCGGCAGATGTTGGCGGGCGGTGTGTTCGCGCAGGCGCTTGATCAGCGAAATACCACTTTCTTCAGGCATGCGCAGGTCGGTGATGACCAGCGCAATGTCGGGGTGTTTGGTCAGCTGTTGCAGCGCGATCTTGACTGACACCGCGGTAAAGCAACAAAAACCCTCGCCCTCCAGCAGCTCGGCCAGCTCCAGAAGTGCGTCCTCTTCGTCATCCACGAGAAGCAGTTGTTGGCGTGACGAAGAGGTTGTCATCTTGCTGTCCTGTAAAAATGGAACGGTCAAATATGTTTCCCCTCTGTGCTCTTACGTCACCGTCGTGCCGCCCAAGGCAGTCACGACTTTGTTTAAAGTACTTTTAATAGCATCTGTAAAGGGGGTTGCAAAAAGAATAATTGCCAGTGCAACGATCCCCACAATCACCACGTATTCAATACCCGCCGCCCCGTCCTTGCGCTTAATCAGTTGTTGGGTGTGATAGACACAGAACGCCTGAGCTGGCGCATACACTTTAAGAACAGTATCTAAAAGCATCAGACTTCTCCTTAGTGTTAGTGCGCCGAGGCGGGCACTGTGTAACGGTGGTGCGACATAATTCCTATTTGCCACCACAGCATTGTCAACAAAGCTCAAGCTCACAACTGTAAGAAAGGATTAATCACAAAGTATTAATCCATCCAGGTCAGGCGAAGCGGATCCAAAAAAGGTAAACAAATCAAAGTGTCTGATTTATCAGCTAGAAATAATCCGCTCAGTAATGGCGTTTTGTCCTAGCTGCGCTACCTTCAAATAGCGAAATGGTTGCAAGCCGTCTTGACGTTCATAGCTACCTGATTGCGAATGATTTTTCGTCTGCCATACGCAGTGGGAAGGGAGTGCCAATATGAACAATCGTCGCAGTCTGGTACTGGCCGGCGTCCTTTTTTTAGGCGCCATTGCTGCCGGTTTTTGGGGGTTGATGTTGACCCGCAATCAGCCTGTTGCCCCCGTTCCTGTGGCCCAAGTGGTGGAGCAGGGCGCCGCTAATCTTGAGGATCAGACCAAGCAATCGGTGGTGGTGTTGAGCCGTGATGTAGCCCCGCATGTGGCCCTGACTGCCGAAGATTTGACGCTGGAAAAATTGCGCACAGCGCCCATTGGCAGCTTGACCTCTATCGAACAGGCGGTGGGGCGAACGCCGTGGCGCGCTCTCAATGCAGGCACTTGGCTGACCGAACAAAGCTTCGAAGTGGGCGGGCCGCTGGCGCGCATGATTCGCCCGGATGAGCGTGCGCTGGCCGTGGCAATTGACGAGGTGAGCGGTGCTGCCGGGCAGTTTGGCCCCGGTGATTACGTTGATATTTTGTTGTTTCTGCGCCAGGACACCGCCAACCCTGAACCCTCGGCGCAACTGGTGCTGCCGGCGGTGCGGGTGTTGAGTCTGGGCGATGAACTGGGGCTGACCAGTGACGGCCAGCCCGCCAGTGCGGCACCCACGCCCGAGCAGGCTCAACAGCAAGCGGCGCGCCGGGTCAGTGCACGCACGGTGGTGCTCGCCATTCCCGAACCGTTGGTCAATCAATTAATGCTCGCGACGCAGGCCGGGACGTTGCGTCTGGCGGTGCGCAGCGCGCAAGAGCAGCGTTTGAGCAAGTACTGGTCGGGCGATGAAGACGCCTCCAGCAATGTGCAAGCGGCCAGGCGCGGGCTTTATCAGTTCAATCAATTAGCCATGGCAAGCCCGGCCAAAGCCCCGGCCACTCGCCCTGCTGGCGCCCCTCGGGTGCGCGGTATCGAGATTATTCGGGGCGCTCAAACCGCCCAACAGCCTGCCCAATAAAAATTCCTGATCTGCAAGGAAGTCCAGCATGAGTCAACGTTGTGTGCCGCTGTTCAAATGCGCTGTCTGGACGCTGGTGTTAACTGGTGTGTGTGTGCAAATGGCCTCGGCGGCCTCGGCCAGTTGCGCGTCATTGGGGGCATTGCCCTCCGTATTGGAAGTGGCGCAAGGCACCCAGCAAGCACTGGATTCTCCGGTCAGCATTACCCGCATTGCAGTGGGCGACCCGACCATTGCCGATGTGCAGGCCAATGGCGACAGTGCCTTTGTGCTCACGGGCGTCGCCCCCGGCACCACCAGCTTGATGGTCTGGACCGCGTGCTCCAAATCGCCACGCCAGAGCATGGTGTTCGTCAAAGGCAAGGCCAGCAGCGGCTTCACCACGGCGTCCCTTGCACCCTCTGAAGACCCGACCTTGCCCAGTCAGGTACAGACCGACATTCGTTTTGTCGAAGTCAGCCGCACCAAGCTTCAGGAAGCCAGTACTTCGATTTTTGGCATGGGCAGCAACTTTCTGCTCGGCTCGCCGGGCGCGCTGATTACCACGGCCGAAAACATCATCACGGGCGGCCCTCCCGCCAATAACAAGTACTTCAACATCGGTTTTGGCGGCGGGCGGGTAAGGGCGATGATCAATGCTCTGGAAGGCAGCGGTTTTGCCTACACCCTGGCGCGTCCAAGCCTGGTCGCGTTGAGCGGTCAAAGTGCGACGTTTCTGGCGGGAGGCGAGGTGCCGATCCCGGTGCCCAGTAGCGGCAGCGATAACGTGTCGATTGAGTACAAGGAGTTCGGTATCCGCCTGACCTTGACCCCGACGGTGGTCAGCCGTGATCGCATCCTGCTCAAAGTCGCCCCCGAAGTCAGCGAGCTGGATTACACCAATGCGGTGAACATCGCCGGTACGCTGGTGCCCGGCCTGACGGTGCGCCGCACCGACACCAGCATCTCCCTGGCCGACGGCGAGAGTTTTGTCATCAGTGGGTTGATCAGCTCGCGCAACAGCTCCCAAGTGGATAAATTCCCCGGCCTGGGCGATATCCCGATTCTGGGGGCGTTTTTCCGCTCCTCCAACATCAGCCGCGAAGAACGCGAGTTGCTGATGATTGTCACCCCGCATTTGATTCAACCCTTGGCGGCCAACGCGCAACTGCCGTCGTTGCCTGGCGAAAAACTGCGCAACTACGACCCCAATTGGTATCGCCTGTATTTCCTTGAAAACGGCAATTTCAATCGCCGTAGCGGGTTATCCAAATGAGCGAAAGCCTGAGCCAGACGTTTCTCGCACTGACGCGCAACAACACCGATCTTGAATGGTTACAGGGGGCGCTGGCGCCGCTGGGGCAAGTGGTGGGGGCGGGCACCAGCAGCCTGGACGAGCTGCTGGCACTGGTGGATGTGACCTTCGCCGGGCTGGTGTTTGTGGGGCTGGACCGCGAAAAAGTTGTGGCCCAGTGCGCGTTGATTGAAGGCGCGCTGGAAGCCAAGCCGATGCTGGCGATTGTTGCGTTGGGCGATGGCATGGACAACCAACTGGTGCTCAACGCCATGCGCGCCGGAGCGCGCGACTTTGTCGCCTATGGCTCGCGTTCCAGCGAGGTCGCAGGGCTGGTGCGGCGCCTGAGCAAGCGTCTGCCAGCGGTCACGCCGAACGCGCAACTGGGTGGCCTGACCGTGATGTACAGCGCGCAGTGCAATGCGGACGGCGCGTTGCTGGCCAGTCATCTGGGGCTGGTGGTGCAAAAGAGCGGTCAACACACGCTGTTGCTGGATTTGGGTTTGCCGCGTGGCGACAGCATCGCGATGTTGGGCCTTGAAAGCACGTTCTACTTTGGCGACGCCTTGCGGCATTTGCGCCGCCTGGACAGCACGCTGATCGACAGTGCGTTTACCACCGCCCCCGGCGGGCTGCGGATTTTGGCCTACAGTGACAGCGACGAACCGCTGGAGCACACCAGCGCCGCCGAGTTGTACATGTTGCTCAGCGCCTTGCGTCAGCACTTTCAGCACATTGTGGTGAACCTCACGGGCCAGCCTGACAGTGAAGCCTTGCGCACCTTTGTCAGCCATTGCGACAAGTTGCTGTGGTACACCGATCAAAACGTACTCGATTGCCGCCGCAACCTGGCCATTCTCAACCTGTGGCGCGCCAAGGGCATGAAGCTCGAACATGCGCGACTGTTGGTGGACCGTTACCTGCGCGGCGTCGCGCCGGACGCCGATGCACTGGCCAAAAGTTTTGGCCTTGAAGTACTGGCCACGTTGCCCCCCAGCGACGAACTGCGCATGAACGCCAAAAACCAGGCCACCACCCTGTTCGAGTTGGCCCCGCGAGAAGCGCTGAGTCAGGGCCTCAAAACCTTGGGCGAGCGCTTTGCCAAACGTTCCGAGGGGCTGGAAAAACCGTCTGCCAAATGGTTGAACCGTCTGTGGGGGGTTAAATGAGCGGCGAAAAATTATTCGGCGCGGGCCTGCATACCAAGAATGGGCATGCCGATCACGACAGCCTGAAACTGGTGCTGCATCGCTACATCATCGATGCGATCGAAGAGTCCGGCAAAAACCTGCTTGAAGACTCCCGTCAGGCGTTGTCGCAATTTGTGACGGACAAAGTTGCCGAGTACGTATCCCGCCTGCACCTGGCGATCTCGCGCTATGAAATGGAGCGTTTGGCGGAAGAAATCGTCGACGAACTGACCGGTTTCGGCCCGCTGGAAGTGCTGCTGCGCGACCCGGCCGTTACCGAAATTCTGGTCAACGGGCCGCACCGGGTGTTTGTTGAACGCGACGGCATCCTGCACCAGAGCGAGCTGCGCTTTATTGACGATCACCACGTTGAACGGGTGATGCAGCGTATTTTGGCGCCGCTGGGGCGCAGGCTCGATGAGTCCTCGCCGATGGTGGATGCGCGCATGCCGGACGGCAGCCGAGTGAACGCGATCATCCCGCCGATTGCGCTGGACGGCCCGTGCCTGTCGATTCGAAAGTTTCGTAAAGACATGCTTAAAAGCACTGACCTGATGGCGATGCAAACCATCGACCAGGCGATTTACGCGTTTATTCAAGAGGCGGTTGGCCAGCGCTGCAACATTTTGATCAGCGGCGGTACGGGCACCGGCAAGACCACGCTGCTCAACATCCTCAGCCAGTTGATCAACCCGTACGAGCGCCTGGTGACCATTGAAGACGTCGCCGAATTGCAGTTGGGGCACCCGCACGTCGTGCGTCTGGAAACCCGCCCGCCGAATGCCGAAGGCCACGGCGAAGTCAAAGCCAGCGACTTGATTCGCAACGCCCTGCGCATGCGCCCCGACCGCATCATTCTGGGGGAGATTCGCGGCGTCGAAGTGCTCGATGTGCTGACGGCGATGAACACCGGCCACGACGGCTCGATGAGCACCGTGCACGCCAACACCGCGCAGGATGCCCTGCTGCGCCTGGAAACCCTGGTGGGCCTGACCGGGCGTACGGTGGCAGAGAAAACCTTGCGCCAAATGATCTGCGCCGCCCTGGATGTGATTATTCAACTGACGCGCATGCCCGATGGACGCCGCTGTGTCAGCGAGGTGCTGGAAGTGGTCGGCGTGCGCGATGACGTCTACGTGACCAACACCCTGTTTCGACTGGACCGGCGCACCGGTTTTGGCTTTATGCGCGAAGCACTCAACCCGGCGGGCGACAAATTGCGTCGTGAACCGATTGTGAATCTCCACGGCTGAGGCGCTGCCCATGATCCCGGCCCTGATATTGCTCTTGCTCGCTGTGCTGATGTTCGGCTTGGGACTGTTTATTGTTTTTCATGTGATGCGCGATCCTGCCACCAGCCGGGTGCTTGATCGCCTGGCCGAAGGGCAGCCTCAATCGGGCGCAAAGGCGGTGGGCGTGGCCTGGTTGGACCGGGCCTTTTTGCAAGCCGGGTTAGGGCGCCCCTCTGAACGCCTGGGGCTGTGGATTGGCCTGTGGGCGGGTGTGATCACGGTGGCTGGTTTGCTGGGCGGGTGGTCATTTTTCATCGCCAGTGTGTTGCTGCCGCCGTTGCTGTTGAGGGTGTTCATCAGTTGGCGCTATCACCGACGGGTGCGGCGCATGGTTGAGCAACTGCCGCAGTTACTTGATCACTGCGTGCGCAGCTTGAAGGCCGGTCGCACGTTGGCTGACGCCGTGCTCCTGGCCATTGAGGCGTCGAGTGATCCGCTTAAAACGGGCATCAGCCGTGTGTCGCGCAACGTACAGCTGGGTGTGAGCTTGCCCGACGCGGTGCAAGACTTTGCCCAGTTGTATGAACGTGAAGAGTTTCGTCTGTTTGCGCTCGGCTTGAGGGTCAACCATCGCTATGGCGGCAACGCCAGCGAATTGCTGGAAAACCTGATTGTGCTGATTCGCGAGCGTGACCAGGGCGCTCGTCAACTCAAGGCCATGACCGGTGAAACGCGCATCACGGCCATCGTGCTTGGCGTGCTGCCGATTCTCTTATTGGCGTATTTCTCACTGACCAACCCGGGCTATTTGCCCAAGTTATGGAACGACTCAGCGGGGCAGCATTTACTGTTGGCGGCACTGGCTATGCAGGTGATGGGCAGTTTAGCGCTGTGGCGGATGGTAAGGAGCGTATGACATGGCGTTGCTGATCAGTGCCGTTTTACTGCTGTGCGCTTTGGCGCTGGTGATCAATGCTGTGATCCGGCAACGTCTGCGTCAGCAGCGTGTGGTCCAGCGATTACAAGGTGAGACCACCAGGGCCGGCAAGCTCAATGTGTGGCTGCGGGCGATGGGCAATAGCAAAATCGGCCAGCGCTCGATCACCCTCGACACCGAAACGCAGACACTGCTCAACCGCGTGGGCTGGCGCACAGCGGGTCAGCGCTCGCTGTTTGCTGCGTTTCAGATTGGCACCCCGTTGGTGGTGGCCGGGCTGACGTTTGTGGGCCATGAAGTGCTGTATCCACGCTCGGGCAACGTGTGGGCCGTGTTGCTTTTAGGCATGGCTGTCGGCTATCTGCTGCCCAAGCGGTTATTGGCTTTCGCGGCTGCCCGGCGTCAGCGGCAGGTGGCCACTGAAGTTTCAACGTTTATCCCGTTGCTGCGCATCCTGTTTGAGTCCGGCATGGCGGTTGAGCAGGCTTTGCGGGTGCTGAGCCAAGAAGCGCGACAGTTGTTGCCGGTGCTGACCGCAGAGTTGCGACTGGTGCTGGCCCGGGTGGATTCGGGGCTGGAGCTGAGCCAGGAACTGCAAAAAGCCGCGAGCTTGCTGGCCGTGGACGAGTTTGATGACACGTGTGTGATTCTTCAGCAGTTGATTCAACAGGGGGGCGGCGCGATGAAGTCATTGCAGGCACTGAAAAGCCTGCTGGATGACCGACGCCTCACACGTATGCAGGAATACATCTCAAAAATGTCGGCCAAGATGTCGGTGGTCATGATGTTGTTTCTGTTCCCGGCCTTGCTGATGGTATTGGGCGGGCCGAGCATTATCGCGATCTCACGGGCCTTTGGCTCATGATCAGGAGTGTGTGCATGAAAGCTGTGATCGCTGCGTTTGGGCTGCTGATGTTAGGCGGCTGCGCGACCCCTGGGGCCAGTAACCCGCCGTGGCTGGCCCTGAACAGCAGTTGCGCCAAATTGAGTGGCGATCAGGAGCTGTCCATGAACCTGGCGGATGACATGGCCAAGCAAGGCAAGCTGCACGCCAGCCTGGCCAACCTGCAAAGCCTGCCCGAGCGCTACGGGCAAGTGCAGTTGCGTAAGGCGCGCATCTATCGCCAGTTGGGGCGCAGCGACGCTGAGCCGCTGTATCGCGGGTTGCTGGGCACCTGTTTGGCGGCTGACGGTGAACATGGCCTGGGCCAGTTGGCGGTGGGGCGTGGGGACAACGCACAGGCGCTGACTTATCTGCAAAATGCCGCCCGGCTGGCGCCCACCGATGCCAACATCCGCAATGACTTGGGCGTGGTGTATCTGAATTTGTTGCGTGTTGACGATGCGCGTTTTGAGTTTCTGACGGCATTGGAACTGAGCAAGGAAGATGACGGGTTGGCGGCGTTGAATTTGGTGACGTTGTTGATCTATCAAGACAACTGGCAGCAGGCAGCGGAGCTGGTCACGCGTGCCGGTTTGACCCCGCAACACGTGAGCGATGCCCAAGCGCGCGCTCAAGCGCTCAAGGCGCCAGCCAAAGCGGCCAGTGATCAGGTTGCAGCCATAAAATAATTGGAGGTGTGCCATGCCGTTAACCGTGCGTATGGGGTTGTTATTGGCCGTCATGCCGATGAGCGTGTGGGCCATCGAGCCTGGGCCGTCGTCCTCCTATCAGCAAGAAACCGAAAACTGGTTGCAGTTACAGGTCAGTGGTAAGGCGCAGTCAGCCGTGCCGCAGACGGTCACCCCGCAAGAGCGCGAACAAAGCCTGCAACGCTTGTTGAAAAGTTATGAGCATGAGATTCCCGAGTATTACAAACAGGAATCGAGTGGCGGGAGCGGCACGTCCAATTGATGGGGGCTGTCACGGCCCAGGTATCGGATGACGGCCTGGAGGCAGTGCGTAGCCGCTAGCGCAGGTTGCGTGCGGCGGCTTCAACCCCGGCGCTCCGGCTGGCGGTGCGCCTACAGCGCGGGAAGGGTCAGTGCGCCGTCAACCGGTGCTGCTGCGCGTTGGCGTTGGGGGACAAGGCCAGTGCCAACTGAGTACGGTTGTTCATGTGGGTCAGGCGCAGTACCTGCGAGACGTACAACTTGACGGTGTTTTCAGTGATGCCCAGATCACAGGCAATTTGATAGTTGGTCTGGCCTTTGCCCACCAACCGGGCCACGTCCAATTGGCGCGGCGACAGTTGCTGGAAGATGGCAGGCATCAAGGCGTTGCTGTCCTCGCTGGAGCCCGTGTCGCTGGAGGTGGCACGAGGCGGGCGGCGCACGGCTTCCATGTCTTGGTAGAGGTCGTCAATGGAGTCGGCCAGGAACTGTAGCTTCTGGTTCAAATGCCCGAGTTGTTCATTCTTCATTCGTTCGCGCAACAGTGCTTCCTGACGCTGAATGCCTTCGAGTAATTCGTTGAGGTCGACCGGTTTTTGATAGTAGTCGGCGACCCCGCAACGCAACGCTTTGATCACGTCTTGTTTGTCTGCGCGACCGGTGAGGAGGATGCTTTCAAACAGCCTTTTTTTGCCCGCGAATTTTTGCAGGTGTTGCGTCAGTTCGATGCCATTCATGTCGGGCATGTGCAAATCACACAGCACCAGACCAATCTCAGGGTCGTCCTTGAAGCTTTCGAGCGCCTCACGGCCCGATTCACATGGCACGCAACGGTAACCGCTGCTCTCCAGAAACTCGCAGAGTTCTTCGACAATCAACGGTTGATCATCGACCACCATTACTTTTATTAGAGGACTGGGCGTGTTCACGCGTTACTCCATGCCTGGCAAGCCAATTAAGGGCGTCCAGCTGTCCTCTTCTTGAGGAAGCTTGTTTAAAAGTAGACCTACTTTCCCACGCTGTACATGGAGCTAATCCTACGTTTGAACTACGCCAGGCACAGTGTCGTCAGGCTAAAACCTGCTAGCAGGAAGGGCGCGAAGGGGACTTTTTTTGGCGCAGCATCCAGGGGCGGGGTCTCAGAGGGTGTAACCCGTTGATAGATCAGCGGGAATATTTTTGACGCGAAAAGAGTCCACGACAGCAAGCACACACCGGCACCGATAAACGTGCCCAGTACCGTCAGACGATCGGTTGCCAGAGCAAGTGCGATCAGCAGCTTCACGTCACCGGCGCCGAATTTATGGAGCGCGTAACCGGGCAGGGTCAACAGCAGCACAATCAGCAGGGCCAAGCCGCCCTCGCTGGCCGGTGCGCCGAGCCAGGTATGGCCGTTCCAGAGCAGGTACAACAACGCCAGCCCTGTGCCACCCAACGTTAAGGTGTTGGCGATCTGGCGCTGATACAGGTCTTGAATGGCACACGCCGATAACCACATGAACAGAACGATTAATTGCGTCACGTATTCGGCGTCCCTTTTTGGCGAATGATTCTATGCTGATATGACGTGTAGTTGTCAGGGTAGACGCAGTCATGAAAACAGGCCTTCGCACAAAACAAAAAGGCGCGGCTGCCATCGAGTTTGCGCTGGTGTTTGTGGTGTTTTTTGCAGTTTTTTACGCGGTTGTCAGCTACAGCTTGCCGCTGTTGCTGATGCAATCATTCCATCACTCGACAGCTGAGGCGGTGCGCCGCAGTGTGGCGCTGGACCCCACCGTGTCACCCAGTACGTACACCGCGGATGTGCAGGCGCGCGCGCTGACCGTGCTGGGCGAACAACTGTCATGGGTCCCTGCGGGCCTGAAGGGCAGCGTGCAGAAAACGGCGGTTTACAGCGCGGGTGTTTTGACGGTCACAGTCAGCCTGCCGTCGTCGGCGCTGAGTGCGGTCCTGCCAGTGCTGGTGCTGCCGGGTAACATCAGGGTGCCCAGTCTGCCGACGACGTTGACGGCCCAGTCGAGCCTGCAATTTTGATCACCGGCGAGCGTTTGTTCGGGCGCCTGCTGGGTCGCACTCATGAGGGTTTACCTGTGCCCGCCCGTTCGGCGCCGCGCCTGGAGGCGGGGATTGAAGTGCGGCTCGACCCCCAGGGCCATGTTCTGGAAATACACGGCGCGCAGCATCACGGTGTGGTCATGGGCAATGGCCCTGCGCGTTTGTTGATTGATTATCTGGTGCCCGGCAGCACGCAGGCACTCGAAGGCACGCCAGTGGACTGGCAGGGCCAAAGCCTGGATCTCACGTTTCAAGGGGCAGGCAGCCACGTTGTGCACACCCGGGGCTGGGTGCAACCGCAGGCTGACGGCTGGCTGCTGCAACTGTTGGACATCAGCGACCTCTTGCTGGGCAATCAACAGGCCCGCAGTCGTGAACGTTGCCAACTGCTCACCACGCACATGAGCGAGCAAGTGCGCCAATGCATCCCTTCACGTTTACAGGCGGTGGTGAGCGACATGCTGCAACAGGTGGCGCAGCTCTGGCATGTGCCGTGCGTCGCCTTGGCCTTAGCGGATAACGCGCAAACGGGATGGACGATCTACAGCGCGTTTCATCGCCATGACGCCCCGGCGCTCTGGGAGGTCGATCAACCCGCCGGCAGCGCCCTCGACAGCCTTTACGGCCAGGCTCCCCAGCGCTTTGAACCCCTTCACGGCAACCGCGAACATTCAAGGCTCAACGGGTTGTTCGGCAATGCCGACGGTTTTTTGGTGCCTTACAGCGATCATCAGGGCGTGTGCGCGTGGTTGTTGTTGGGGATGTACCCGGCCTCTGCGCATCCGCCCGCGATGGGCGATAACGATTGGTTGCAAGTCTGCGCGGCGTTGGCAGGGCCGTTGCTGGGGCGCTTGCGTGAGGTTCAGCATGCCCGGCAGATGGAGCGCATGGAGGCGTTGCAAGGGTTACTGGGCAGCGGCTGGTGGGAGTGGTCGCCCGCCCTTGAGCAACTCCAGCTGGCGCCGCCATTGGCGGCCAGTGTGGTGCCGGGGCAGAGCGCTTATTTGTCTCGCGAGCAATGGCTGGGACTGTTTCACCCGGCCGATCGCGATGAAGTGGCCAGCCGTTTCAATGAGCTGCTGGTGCATGACAAGGCCTGCTTGCTGTGCGCCCGGTTGCATCAGGCTGACAGCACACAACCTGCGATGTGGTATCGCCTTCAGGGGCAAGTGCTGGGGGCAGGCGACGCGCGACGCATCGTGGGTTATATGCTCGATGTCAGCGACATTAAAAACCAGCAGCAACAGGCGGCTGCGGCGCATGCCCGGCTCGACAACCTGATCGCCAGTTCGCCCGCAGTGATTTATGTACAACGTTATGCCGAGGGCGCGTTACTGCCCGTCTTCTTCAGCGCCAGTTTGCAGCCCTTGCTGGGCTGGACGCTGGAAGAATGCGCGGCAGGCGAATTAATTGAGTGGGTGCACCCCGACGACCGCGAACAGTACTTCGCACGCACCCGCCAATTGCTGCGTGAAGGCAGCGTGAGCAGCCGCTATCGACTGCGTGATCGAGGCGGCGCTTATCACTGGCTGCTCGATGAGGCCAGGCTGCTGCGCGACGATTTGGGCTTGCCTGTCGAAGCGGTGGGCTTGTGGCTGGACATCACCGAAGCGAGCGAGGCCGCTGAGCGGGTCAGGCACAGCGAAGAGCGCTACCGCATGCTGGTCGAAGACTCCCCGGCAATGATTTGTCGCTACAGCCCCGACTTGACCCTGAGCTTTGGCAACCGCCCCTTGGCGACTTATCTGGAGTGCGCGCCGCAACAACTGCCGGGGATCAATTTGAGCCGTTGGTTATCGGCGCAGCAGCATCAGGCGTTTGTACAGCGCCTGGCCACGTTGACCCCCGAGTTCCCGGTCAGCACCGCCGAAATCAGCCTGCAACTGCCGGGGCGTGAACACGCATGGTGGGTGTGGTCGGACCGTGGCGTATTTGATGCGCAGGGGCAATTGATCGAAGTGCAGGCCGTGGGGCGCGACAACACCGAGGTGCGCCGTGCGCAACAGCAACTCACCCAAAGCGCGAAAATGGCCACCTTGGGCGAGATGGCGACCGGGCTGGCGCACGAGATCAACCAGCCGTTGAACGTGATGCGCATGGCCATCGTCAACGTGCTCAAACGCCTGAGCAACGGGGACGTGCAAATTGATTACTTGCAAGACAAGCTCAACCGCATCGACGCCCAAGTGCAACGCGCTGCGCGGGTGGTGGATCACATGCGGGTATTTGGGCGGCGTTCGGAAATAGAGCAACACCTGTTCAACCCTGCCGTTGCCGTCGAAGGCACCTTGTCGTTGCTCAGTGAAGGGTTGCGGGGCAAAGGGGTTGAGGTGCGTTGTGAAGGGCTGGACAGCCTGACGCAAGTGCGCGGTCACGTCGATCAACTGGAGCAAGTGCTGATCAACCTGGTGGTCAATGCCCGTGATGCGCTGCTGAGCAAACGTGAGACTGATCGCGACTTCCAGCCCTGGATCGCCCTTGGCCTGCAACCGGATCACGACGCTGTAAAGCTATGGGTCCAAGACAACGCGGGCGGGATTGATCCGCGGTTGCTGGAACGCATTTTTGAGCCTTTCTTCACCACCAAACCGATTGGCGTTGGCACCGGGCTGGGGCTGTCGGTGAGCTACGGGATCATCGACAACATGGGCGGGCGTCTGAGCGTCAGCAACACCGAACACGGGGCACGGTTTTGCGTGACGTTGCCGGGCGCGGTTGCAACCGCTTAAAGCACCAACTGAGCACGCCCGCCTTGCCCGCAGGTGAGGTTCGCGCCGATTTGTACATCGACCAGGCTGATGCCGAGGGTCTTTAGCAGACTGTTAACAATGGGGTCCAGCAGAGAACCCAGCAAACTGGTCAGCGAAGGTAAAAGCAGCGTCACAACTCCACTGATGGCGTTTGTCGCAGTTTGGACAACGGTGCTTAACGGATTATTGTTCGACGGGGTATACGCCTGAATTTTCACACCCGCCAGGGTCGTACCCAGGCTGTTGATAACGTCTTGGGTGGCCGGTGTGCTTTGAATGGTCGGTGGCAGCTTGAGATTTGTAGGGGTGGAATCCGGGACGCTGTTTTTAGAGAAGATCAGCGTCTGCGAAGAGGGCGACGGAGCAACCTGTGCGTTCACCGTCAGGCCGATTCCGCCCCCTGCGAATGGGGTGCGATCGCCGCAGGTGCCGATCAGGCCCAGAATGCGGTGACACGTTTTTATCCCCACATCCACAATCGGCACCGCCAGAGGCGTAGGCGGGGCGCTGGAAGCGAATGCCGTGACAGGATCAATTTTACCTACCCGGATGGTTGCCAACGACTTGGTCGTTGCAACCGTCAAACTCTTGGTGCCGCTGCTGCCTGTCGGGCAGGTATACCCTGTGACCTGCGCAGTGGCAGAGGCGGCATCAACACTGATATCAATTTGCGGGGTGGGTAGCAGAAGAACGTCGAGCTGTTGGCAACCAGCACCCAGCAGGCAAAGCGCATTACCCAGTGTGGTGACCAGATTGAGGCTTAGCAGACTGTTGAGGACCGGCGTCAGACCGCCGACGAGGTCGGTGATGGCATTAGTTAAACCGGCGATGTTGCTCAATAACGGAACGTTCAACGAAATCAGTGCCCGAACTTGCGCTGTACGTACGAAGAGGTTTTGCTTGCTTGGGTCGCCCACCACTGAAAATTGCGGTGGTTCTATCACTTTCAAACGCACGGTGACGCTCAGAACGCCCGGGATATTGACCGGCAACGTCAGGGCTACGGCATTGTTGGCATTCGCCACCTGAAGGAATGCTTGAAGCAACTGCATCAGTTGTAGATTGGCGTCTAGCCCGGCGGTGGAACTTGCAGTTTGCAGCTTGAGCAAGTCCCCTAATGTGACCACGGCCGGGTTCAGTTTCACGGCGGTCTCTAAGCCCAGTAAGGCGGCTTTCACCTCTGCTGTGGCGCCGTTAATGTTCATTACGGTGGCGGCGGTTTGGATAAGTTGCGTCAGGTTGGTTTTGGCTGCAAGCAGACTGGTGTAATCCCCTGCGCTTAATTTCAGGTCAATGGCTAACTGGTTCATATAGCTGAGCAAGTTGATATCACTCTTGATCAGTCCATCCCAGCCCCCCACGGTCAGGTTGAGACTCCCCCCTGCCAGCCCGCCGATCACTGCGTTGAGCACGGCGGCCTGTGAATTTGTGGTGACACTCGCCAACGTACTGCGAATGCTGATTTGCGCCAGTGTGGCGTTGGGTGATGCCCCCACCGCACTGGCCGTTAGCCGGGTGTTAAAGCCAAAGGTGCCTTTGGAAAACAGGTCCCATAACCCACCCGCGACGCTGGTCGGGACCACCGTGGTGGTGATCACGCGGATGGCGTCGGACTTGCTCGCATCGGCACTGAACGTGCGCAGTTTGTCGCTGCCGGTAATCAGCGTGCCGCAGGTGGCGCTCACCGTTTGTGTGGTGGAGGGCGTGAAGCTGTTGCGTGTGGCGCTGGCGACGGAGTAGACCGTGGCGGTGTTCGAACCGGCGGCGGCTACACAATTACCGCCCCGGCTGACGGCTTCGAGCACGGCCACATCGGCGACCCGTTGCAACTTGCGTTGTTCCAGATACAAGCGGCCGCTGTCCACCACCAGCAACATGAACAACAGCACCAAGCCCAGGGTCAGTGCTGCGATCAAACCGATTGCACCCCGTTGTTGCCGGGGGCTGCTTAAGCACACGCCACGCAATTGGGGAGACATCGAGCACTCCTTTGCCGGCTTGCTGCCGAGCGCAACTCTCCAAGGGTGAAAAGGAGTGTAGTCAAGGTGTGCGCCGTGCGCTGGCGAGTTGCCAGCTTTGGTGACTGAGCGGGCAACTAATGCCCACCGTCGCAGTGGCCGAAGGCAACGTGCGAGTGCGAAGCGATCGTTAACCTGATGAAGGCGCTGTGCTTGATGCACCGCATTCCAGGGTTTACGAGCGCTACGCAGCCGCGCACTAATCGTCAGCGATTAACGATGCGCACCCGTGGCCCTATTTCGGCTTAGGCGGGTAGTCGCTGAGGATTTTGCTCACGGCTTCATGGATGGCTGCGCTGCGCTCTTGTGGCGTCGGGCTGGTATCGACCACCTTTTCAGCACTGCCGCGCCACACCAGCTTGTCGGTTTTGGCATCTATCAGATCGATCTGCAATGTGCCCACCTGGTAGTTGATGTTGCGCACCTCATCGTAAGCCGGGCGGCCCCAGTAACCTTCCCATGGGCCGCCCCAATAACCGCCCCACGGGCCACCCCAAGGGCCGCCGTAGCCATAACCGTAGTTCGTGACCACTTGCTCCTGGCGCTCGGCGACGATCAGGTAGGTCTGCACCCACAGGTCTGCCTTGGTAGCCGGCGTCACCTGGCGCAACCCGCGCTGGTCCAGCTGATACGCCACCGCCTGCGTGATGCGTTGCAGGGTCAGGTCGCTTTTAAGCATCGGGTTATTGGGCACAAATTGCAGGGCGGGTTCTTTCCAGGCCCACGTCTGGTAGTTGGCAAAGTCGACTGAAGGGTTGTAATCGTGTGTGACGTGCATGGATTCGCAAGCGCTGAGTAACAGCGCCAGCCCCACGAGCGCGATACGACGTAGCATGATGACTCTCCACTTCAACAAGTCTTAATGAGGAGGATAGGCCTGTGTTGCTGTGTTCAACGATTCGCGCAACGCTTTTTCGCGTTCGCTCAGGCTGCCCTTACTGCTGGTTTCAGCGCTGGAACTCCACACGGGTTCGCCGGTTTTACCGTCATACAGGCTGAGCTGCACTACCATGACTTCCACTTCGTAGGTCCGCACGATGGGCACGGTGTTGTACATACCGTATTGGTTGCCATAGCGCCCATAACGGTCTCCATAGACCCCGCCGTATCCAGCCCCATAACCATAGTCGTCCTGAACCTGACGCAAGCGTTTTTCTGTGTGTAAATCTGCGCTCACCCACAGGTCAGGCGCCTGGTTGGGCCGCGCCGGGCGCAAGCCGCGTTGATCGAGCGCGTTGTTCACCGCGTCAGCGATCTGTGCCGAGTCGGCCCACGCCGTCCCTGCGGGCAGGCGACCCTTGAGCCAGCCCCAGCTTTGGTAGCGGCCGTAATCGCGGGGCGGTGGCGGGTAGGCGCTTAAGTCCACTGCATTGGCGGCATGCGCCGGTGCAGCCGGCATCGGCAGCGAGGTGGCGGTATAAGGGTTGGGGCTTTGGCAGGCGCCCAGCCCCAGGCTCAACACAATTAACCCAACGCAGCGATACATGAGGCTCCCCTCAAACGTGAGCGATTAAACCGGGCGGCACACCCAATGCAGGTAGCGGCCCAAACCTGCGAAGGCGGGATGGCGACGGTGCGCCAGTTCCATTTCAACCAACGCGTCAAGTTCGGCGCGCGCCTGGAACTCGACCGGCATGTAGTCGTGAAACACGCGCACGCCACTGTGTGTTTCGACCTGCCATAAGCTTTGCATCGCCGTCGCCAGCTTCCGTGGGTCGAGCGGCTGCTGTGGGGTGAGGCTTTGTTTTTCGCCGGCCATGTCGTTCTTGCGCATCTTGCGAAAGTGACCCTTGAGCAAGTTGCGATAGATCAGCGCATCGCGGTTATAAAACGCCAGTGACAGCCAGCCGTCTTTGGCGGTCAGTTGATGCAGCACGGGCAAGATCGCGTGGGGTTCGGCCAGCCATTCAAGGACCGCATGGCACAGCACCAGGTCGTAAGGCTCAGTCAGTTGGCCCAGCAGTTCTTGCCATGAGGCTTGAATGAACGTAGCGCTTTGGCCTGCTTCGGCGAAGCGCTCACGTGCGCCGTCGAGCATGGGCGCGGCCGGTTCGGCCAGGGTCACGTCGTGGCCTTGCTGGGCCAGCCACAGCGACATATGCCCAAGCCCCGCGCCAATATCCAGCACGCGCAACGGGCGTTTTGGCAGCGACTCTTCAAGGTCGGCCTGTAACACGGCCAGGCGAATGGCTCCTTTGGCGCCGCCGTAGATTTTTTCGGCGAAGCGGGTGGCCAGTTGATCGAAGTGACGGTCACTCATTTGCTGAAACGCCTTTCGCTGTCGGCTAATTTACTGCGCACCACTTCGTTCATGTCCAGGCCCAGTTCGCTGCACAGCAACAACAGATACAACACGATATCGCCTACTTCCTGACCGGCGTGCGCCAGTTTTTCAGCCGGGAGCTGGCGCGACTGGTCTTCACTCAGCCATTGAAAAATTTCCACCAGCTCGGCCATTTCGACGCTGGCCGCCATGGCCAGGTTTTTCGGGCTGTGAAAGGGTTTCCAGTCGTTGTTATCGCGGATACGGTGCAGGCGTTGGGTCAGTTCGTCGAGGTTCATTGCAGGTGTGCTCTCCAGAAGGCGCAAAGCTTGCGACTGAATGCGCGTGTGTGCAAGTAGTCGCTGTCGCAGCCTACGGGGTTTACCGCCGCGATTACGCGTTATCCCAACGGTCGCCAGCGGCCTGTCATGTGCACCAGGTTCCCGTGGCCATTGAGCTGGAAGTCGCCACTGGACCCTGCCGCGCTGGTCAGCAAAATCACCTCGCTGGGCAAGCGCACCGGTTTTTTGAAGTCGGCGGTGATCTCAATATTCGCTGCGGGCAGGTGCGAACCCAGTGCCGCCAGCGTGCGGGCTTTGAGCCACAAGCCGTGGGCGATGGCACTCGGCAAACCGAACAGCTTGGCGCTGGCAGTGCTCAGGTGAATCGGGTTGTAGTCACCGGACACTTTCGCGTAGCGGCGCCCAATGTCGTTTGCCGCGTACCAGCGCGTCAGTTCGCTCATGCCACTGGCCACGCTGGCGGCATGCTCGGGTACCTCGCCCGGCATTTCCACGCCTTTGCACAGCAAGGTGCTTTGCGCTTCCCACAGTGGGCCGAGCAGGTCATCCACCTGTGTGACCACGTCGAACGTCGCGCCTTTGGCATGCTTTTGCAGGTTGTGGGCGTAGACGCCAATGCGCAATTGGGTGACGCCGCCCATAGGCCGTAACACCCGAATCTGATTGCTCAGGTGAATCAGCCCCAGCAGCGGGAAAGGAAAGTGCGGGTCGCTCAGCAACTGCATTTGCAGCCCGAAGGCCAGCACATGGGGGTACGTTGGCGGTAAAAGCGGGCTATCGGGCACGTCGCAGACAGCGCGAAACGCTTGCAGCGGTTTGGCTTGAACCGCCACCCAGCAGCGCAATCCTGTTTCGGGCAACGTGTCACCGGTGATACTGCGTTTGGTCGCGGCATGGGCATAGAGCGCGGGCAAGTGCGGCGCAGTGTCGAGGTCGAGCCACTTAACGTTCATGGCTCATGCCCCCAACAGGCTTTGGCCACACACGCGCAGCGCCTGCCCGCTGATCGCGCCTGACCCCGGTTGGCTGAGCCACGCCACGGCTTCGGCGACATCTTGCGCCAAGCCGCCCTGGCCCAGTGAACTCATGCGTCGGCCTGCTTCACGCAGCACAAACGGAATATGCGCGGTCATTTGGGTTTCGATAAACCCCGGTGCCACCGCATTGATGTTGATGCCGCGCTCGCTCAGCAACGGTGCCCAGGCTTGGGCCAAACCGATCAGCCCGGCTTTGCTGGCGGCGTAGTTGGTCTGCCCGCGATTACCGGCAATGCCGCTGATGGACGCCAGCACAATCACCCGGCCGTCATCGTGCAGGGTGCCGCTGTCCAGCAGGGCTTTGGTCAGCACTTGCGGGGCGTTGAGGTTGACCGCCAACACCGCGTCCCAAAACTCGGGGGTCATGTTGGCCAAGGTTTTGTCCCGCGTGATACCGGCGTTATGCACCACGATGTCGACACCCTCCGGCAATTGCCCGATGAGCTGTGTGGCGGCGTCTTGCGCGCAAATGTCCAGCGTGATGCTGCGCCCGCCCAAACGCGCAGCCAGCGCTTCAAGGTCATTTTTGGCCTGCGGTACGTCGAGCAACGTGACCTCGGCACCATCGCGGGCCAGGGTTTCGGCGATGGCGGCACCGATGCCGCGCGCCGCCCCGGTGACCAATGCCTTGCGCCCGGCCAGCGGCCGCGTCCAATCGGTGACGTGGGTTGCACACGGGGTCAGGCGTAACACTTGGCCACTGATGAACGCGCTTTTGGGTGACAGAAAGAACCTCAGCGCACCTTCGAGCTGGTCCTCGGCGCCCTCGGCCACATACACCAGTTGCAGGGTGCTGCCGTTGCGCAACTCCTTGGCCAATGAACGGCTGAAGCCTTCGAGCGCGCGCTGGGCGCTGGCGGCAAACGGGTCGCTCAGGGTTTCGGGCGCGCGGCCCAGTATCACGAGATGGGCGCTGTGTTGCAGGCTGCGCAGCAATGGCTGAAAAAACTCGCGCAGTTGCTTGAGTTGATCGGTGTGCAGCAGGTGGCTGGCATCAAACACCACGGCCTTGAGGGTGGGCCCCTGGCCTGGAATCCACGGGGTGGCCACCAGCGGTTCGGGGCCATAACTGAAAACCGCGTCGGTGAGCTTGCTGGCAAAGTGATTGATTTGCCCGACCAACGGTCCGCCGCCAAGCAGTAACGGGCCTTCGACCGGACGCAAGCGGCCAGCCTGCCAGCGTTCCAGTCGCACCGGTGACGCAAGCCCTACCGCACTGACCAGCCGCTGGCCGAGGAATGAGTTGGCGAAGTCGATATAACGGTCTGACATGGAACACTCTCCGACACATGGGGTTCAAAGGGTTGACCACTAAAAGACAAGGGTCGTTCGTTAAGGGTGATAACGCCTACGCTTGTAACGACAAGTGGCGACTCAATCAAAGGGGAAAACGTATGACTCTGCGCCGTGTGGCGATTATTGGCGGTAATCGAATTCCGTTTGCCCGCGCCAACGGGCCGTATGCGAACGCCAGTAATCAGGCGATGTTGACGGCCGCGCTGGAAGGGCTGATCGAACGGTTTAACTTGCACGGCCAACGGTTGGGCGAAGTGGTGGCCGGGGCCGTGCTGAAGGACTCGCGGGATTTGGGCCTCACGCGTGAGTGCGTGCTCGGCTCGCGGCTGTGCGCGCAAACCCCGGCCTACGACCTGCAACAGGCGTGTGGCACCGGCTTGGAGGCGGCCTTGCTGGTGGCCAACAAAATTGCGCTGGGGCAGATCGAGTGCGGGGTTGCAGGCGGTGTCGACACCACGTCCGATGTGCCGATCGGGTTGAATGACGGCCTGCGCAAATGGCTGTTGCAGTTCAATCGCACCCAGGCACCGCTGGACAAGCTCAAGACGGTGTTGCAATTGCGCCCGCAGTTTCTCAAGCCTGCGTTCCCGCGTAATGGCGAGCCGCGCACCGGGTTGTCGATGGGCCAGCATTGTGAGCTGATGGCGCAAACCTGGGCCATCCCGCGCGCCGAGCAGGATGCCTTGGCCTTGCACAGTCATCAGGCGCTGGCGGCGGCGTATCACGAGGGCTGGGAAGATGATTTGGTCACGCCGTTTCTGGGGCTGACCCGTGACAACAACCTGCGCCCGGATTTGACCCTGGAAAAATTGGCTGCCCTTAAGCCGGTATTTGAGCGCAGTGCCAAAGGCACGCTGACGGCGGGCAACTCCACGCCGCTGACCGACGGCGCCTCGGTCGTGTTGCTGGGCAGTGAAGCGTGGGCCAAGGCCCAAGGGTTGCCCATTTTGGCTTATCTGCGGGACGGCGAAACGGCAGCGGTGGATTTCGTGCAGGGTGGCGAAGGTTTGCTGATGGCCCCCGTGTATGCCGTCCCACGGCTGCTGGCGCGTAATGGCTTGAGCTTGCAGGACTTTGACTACTACGAGATTCACGAAGCGTTTGCCGCGCAGGTGCTGTGCACGTTGAAGGCGTGGGAAGACCCCCAGTATTGCAAAACCCGGCTGGGCCTGGACGCACCGCTGGGTGCCATTGAGCGCAGCAAGCTCAACGTCAAAGGCAGCTCGCTGGCGGCGGGGCACCCGTTTGCCGCGACGGGCGGGCGCATCGTGGCCAACTTGGCCAAGTTACTCGACGCCGCAGGCCGTGGCCGCGGGTTGATCTCGATCTGTGCGGCGGGCGGGCAGGGTGTAACCGCCATCATCGAACGTTAACCCAGGCCCGAAGGCTGCGAGCCTTTAGAGGTTCAAACACTCGCCCCCTTCGCCAGCGCCTACAACGGAGCGGGGGCCGCCGCGCGAACGAGGTGTTGTGCCTCTTGTTGAGTGCGCGTTGCGTAGTTCTCTGCCATCACCGAGCACACGATCAACTGCAATGGGTGGTAGATCATGATCGGCAGCAAAATCAGCCCCAACCCCGGGTTGGCCCCGAAGATCAGCGCGGCCATCGGCGCACCGGCGGCGAGTGATTTTTTGCTGGCGCAGAACACCGCGGCAATTTCATCCGCCGTGCTGAATTTCAGGGCGCGGGCGGTACGGGTGGTCATCCACAGGATGGCTGCGAGCAACAACGCGCTGCCGATGAAGGCGCCAAGGATGACCGCAGCCCCTTGTTGTTGCCACATCCCCGAGACCATCGAGTTGCAGAACGCGGCGTACACCAGCAGCAGAATCACCACTTTGTCGACGATGTTGGTGTATCGCTTGTGACGGGCGAAGAAGCCCCCCAACAGCGGGCGCACCAGTTGGCCAAGCACCAGGGGCAGCAGCAACATGGCGCACAGGTCGAGCAGGGTGGCACCCAGATCAATCCCGCCCGAGCCGCTGCCCACCACGAAACTCACCAGTAACGGGGTCAAAAATATCCCCAGCACACTCGACAGGCTGGCATTCAGAATCGCCGCAGGGACGTTGCCGCCTGCACTGCCGGTGAGCGCCACGGAAGAAGAAATGGTCGATGGCAAGGCGCACAAGTAGAAGAAACCGAGCATCAGCAACGGCGCAATGCGTGTGCCCAGCAGTGTGTCGGCCAGCAGCCACAGCAGCGGGAAGACGATGAAGGTGAAGCCTTGCACCATCAGGTGCAGGCGCATGTTTTTCAGGCCGTGACTGATTTGCTCGCTGGACAGGTTGACCCCGTGCAGGAAAAACACCAGAAACACACCGATGTTGATCACCCATTCGGCGTGCATGGCGCCACCCGTGCTGCCGAAACGCGGAAACACATACGCCAGCAATGTCGCCAGCAACATGCCGCACAGAAACCAGTCGGTGAATACGCGTTTTAAGTGTTTGAGCACGGACATGGCAGGTACCGGGACATTGTAAGAATTGATGACATAGCCTAACGTCGGCCTTAATAGTCGTCTTGCGATATAAGGCCAATCCATGCCGCCAAACGGACAACGTGGCCCCCAGCGGGCGATACCTGAGCTTGCTGTGCTGCCGCGCCCGCTCTATGCGCGTGCCGAGAGTTTGGGGGCGGGTTCGTGGACGCCACGCCATCAGCACGATTGGGTGCAGTTTTCCTACGCCATTAGCGGCGTGCTGGGCGTGCATACCGACGAAGGCAGCTTCTTTGCGCCACCGCAGTGGGGCATCTGGATTCCGGCGGGGCTGGAGCACGAGGTGCTCACCTCGATGCGCGCGGAAATGCGCAGCGTGTATGTGCGCCGCGAGGATTGTCTTTGGGCGCCCGAACAGTGCCGGGTGCTGGAGGTCACGCCACTGGCCCGCGAGTTGATTAAAAGCTTTTGTGCATTGCCGGTGAACTACCCCGAAGGCGGTAGCCCCGAGCAGCGGCTGGTGCAGGTGCTGCTGGACCAGTTGGCGAACTTGCCTGAGGTCGGTTTTTCGTTGCCGTTACCGCGTCATGCGCGATTGCTGGTGTTGTGCAATGAATTAATTGCAACACCCGATGCCGAAGTCAGCGTGGGGCTGTGGTCGGCCCGTTTGGGCATGTCAGACAAAACCCTGATGCGATTGTTTCAGCGTGAGACAGGTTTGAGCTTTCGCGGCTGGCGTCAGCGGGCGCGCTTATTGGCCTCATTGCGGGTGTTGGAGGAGGGTGGGCATGTCACTCGTGCCGCTCTGTCCTGCGGGTATGAGTCCACTTCGGCGTTTATCGCGGCGTTCAAAAAAATGTTTGGCTTTACACCGGGGGAGCTGTTTCGCCAAGGTTGAGGCCGCAAGGATTAGACGCTGTTCAAAATCTGGCGCTCGTCTATCATCCAGAGCGTTTGACGCACGAGGCGACAGACGAGATTTATGCGCACAGGGAGTGCTTGCAAGCGACTTGGAACACGGTGCCCCTCTCCCCGAGATGCGCGGATTGCCGTATAACGAGTGACATTCGCGTGTTTGGTAATAAAGGACCCTCAATAAAAGCTGATGAAGACTCCAAAACGCTTAGAACCCCTGATCGAAGACGGTCTGGTCGACGAGGTGCTGCGCCCACTCATGAGTGGTAAAGAAGCAGCTGTGTACGTAGTCCGTTGCGGCAATGAGCTGCGATGCGCCAAGGTTTACAAGGAGGCTAATAAACGAAGTTTTCGTCAGGCCGCCGAATATCAGGAGGGTCGCAAGGTTCGCAATAGCCGTCAGGCCCGAGCGATGGCCAAAGGCTCGAAGTTTGGTCGCAAAGAAACCGAAGACGCCTGGCAGAACGCCGAGGTTGCCGCCCTGTTCCGTCTGGCGGGCGCGGGTGTGCGGGTTCCCAAACCGTTCGACTTCCTTGAGGGCGTGCTGTTGATGGAGCTGGTGGCCGATGAATACGGCGACGCTGCGCCGCGTCTGAACGACGTGGTGCTAGAGCCGGATCAGGCCCGTGAATACCACGCGTTTCTGATTCAGCAGATTGTGCTGATGCTGTGCACCGGTCTGGTTCACGGTGATTTGTCCGAGTTCAACGTACTGCTCACACCGACGGGCCCGGTCATTATTGACCTGCCGCAAGCGGTTGATGCAGCGGGTAACAACCACGCGTTCAGCATGCTGGAACGTGATGTGGGCAACATGGCGTCTTACTTCGGGCGTTTTGCGCCTGAATTGAAGAGCACCAAATATGCCAAGGAAATGTGGGCGCTTTACGAAGCGGGCACCTTGCACCCTGGCAGCGTGTTGACAGGCGAGTTTGACGAGCCGGACGAGCTGGCAGATGTCGGCGGCGTTATTCGTGAGATTGAAGCAGCACGTCTGGACGAAGAACGTCGTCAGGCGGTACGTGCTGCCGATGATGCGCCCCCTGGCAAAACCGAAGAGCCGCCTCCGCCCTGGATGCAGTGATTCGCGGAATAAAGAATCCGGCTTAGGCCGGATTTTTTGTGCCCGTTCAAAACCGGTTCAGCGGCACTTTCAAACTGCACAAGCCACTGTTATCGGCCGGTGGCAGGTTGCCCGCGCGGATGTTGATCTGAATCGCCGGGATCAGCAGCTGCGGCACTGAGAGCGTGGCGTCACGGGTGGTGCGCATCGTCACAAAACCTTCAAGGTCGATGCTGTCATTCACATGGATATTGCTCGCGCGTTGCTCGCCAACCGTGGTTGACCACGCGACGTCACGGCCTTCGGGCGGGTAGTCATGGCACATGAACAAGCGGGTGTCGGTCGGTAGCGCCAGCAGGCGTTTGATGGATTGATACAGCTGGCGCGCATCGCCACCGGGAAAGTCGCAACGCGCGGTGCCGACATCGGGCATGAACAAGGTGTCGCCGACGAAAATGCAGTTGCCTTCAATCTGGTAGGCCATGTCGGCCGGTGTGTGCCCCGGCACATGCAGCGCGCGTACTTCGAGGGTGCCGATGTAAAACACGTCATCGGCTTTAAATAATTTGTCGAATTGCGAACCGTCCTGTCTGAACTCAGGCTCAAGGTTATAAATGTCGCGGAACACCCGTTGTACGTGAGTGATGGGCGCGCCGATGCCGATTTGGCCCCCCAGTTTTTGCTTGAGGTAGGCACTGGCGGACAGGTGATCGGCGTGGGCGTGGGTTTCCAGCAACCATTGCACGGTCAGGCCCTGTGCCTGCACAAACTCAGCGATCAGGTCTGCGCTGTGGGTGCTGATACGTGCGGCGCTAGCGTCGTAATCGAGTACGGGGTCGATGATCGCGCAGGCGCAACCGTTGGTTTCGTACACCACGTAGCTGACGGTGGACGTCGCGGGATCGTAAAAGCCCTTGATTTCGGGGAGCATGGCGGCCTCACATCAATTGATACAGTTATCAATATATTGAAACATATATTATCGAGTCGTAAACTGTCGAGCATCATGTCACGGAGGCTCACATGACTGCTCAACTTACGGGTGAAGAAATCGGTCTACTGCGCGACTCTGCGTCCAAAGCGTGCACGCTGCTCAAGGTGCTGGCCAACGAAGATCGCCTGTTATTGCTGTGCCAATTGACCCAGGGTGAGCGCAACGTGGGCGAGCTTGAAGCGCTGACAGGTATCCGACAGCCTACGCTTTCTCAACAACTGGGCGTTTTGCGTGATGAGGGGTTGGTCAATACCCGGCGCATGGGCAAGTTTATTTTTTACTCGCTCGCCAGTTTCGAAGTGGTCTCTGTGATGCAAACCCTGTCGGGTTTGTACTGCGGCCAAGCGCTGAAAAAGTGATGCGCTGCGAGACCTGAACTTTTCATTTTTACGGTGCCTGGAGTGCTCAATGGAGCAAAACATCAAGCGAATCGACGCGTCCTTTTCGGTGGCGGGTCAAATCGGTCAGTCTGATCTCCACTCATTAGTCGCGCTGGGATTCGCCAGTGTGATGTGCAACCGGCCCGATCATGAAGGTGGGTCCCAACAACCTGAGCACGCAGCCTTGCAGCAGGCGGCGCAAGCTCTGGGCTTAAGATTTGTGTACCTGCCGATAAGCACCCGTGGCGCCACCGCGCAGGATGTCGAGCAGATGCGCGCATTGCTGGCGCAACTGCCCACACCGATTCTGGCCTTCTGCCGCACGGGCAACCGGTCTTCCAAACTGTATGAGGCGGCCACCCAACCGCCTCGCGAAGCCGCAGCGTATGACGTGGTAGTGATTGGCGGTGGCTCGGCGGGTATCTCGGTGAGTGCCAGTTTGCTCAAACGTGATTCAGCGCTGCGCATTGCGGTGGTCGAACCCTGTGCCGAGCATTACTATCAGCCCGCCTGGACGCTGGTGGGCGGTGGCGCCTATGACGTTAAAAACACCGTGCGGGCCACCGCCGAAGTGATGCCCAAAGGCGCGACATGGATCAAGGCGTCGCTGTCGGCTTTCGCCCCAGAGCGCAAGGTGGTGCTGTTGAGTGATGGCTCTGAACTGGCGTATCAACAATTGATCGTCTGCCCGGGGCTGGAGCTGGCCTGGGAAAAAATCGAAGGACTGGAAGACACGTTGGGCAAGCACGGTGTGACGTCCAACTATCGCTACGACCTGGCACCTTATACCTGGGAGCTGGTGCGCACCCTGCGCGGCGGAACTGCGCTGTTTACCCAACCGCCCATGCCGATCAAGTGTGCAGGTGCGCCACAAAAAGCGATGTACCTGGCCTGTGACCATTGGCGCAAGCAGGGGGTGCTGGATGCCATGAACGTGGAGTTCAACCTGGCGGGCGCCGTGCTGTTTGGTGTGCCCACCTTTGTGCCGCCGCTGATGAAATACGTTGAAGCCTACAAGGCCAAGCTGGCCTTCCAGTCCACCTTGGTGAAGGTCGACGGCCCGAACAAAACCGCGTGGTTTGAGGTGACCGATGCTGACGGCCACGTCACGCGTCATGCCAAAACCTTCGACATGCTGCATGTCGTCCCGCCGCAACAAGCACCGGATGTGATTCGCCGCAGCCCGTTGGCCGACAGTGGCGGCTGGTTTGAGGCCGACCCGGCCACGCTGCAACACCCGCGTCATGCCGACATATTTGCGCTGGGGGATGTGTGCGGTACGCCCAATGCCAAAACCGCCGCAGCAGTACGTAAGCAGGTCGTGGTGGTGGCTGAAAACCTGATCGCTTTGCGCAAAGGCGCGGCATTGCCCAAGCGTTATGACGGCTATGGATCCTGCCCGCTGACGGTCGAAAAAGGCAAAGTGATTCTGGCCGAATTCGGTTATGGCGGGAAACTGCTGCCCACCTTTGCGCTGGACCCGACCGTGGCACGCTCGTCGGCGTGGTTCCTCAAGGCGTCCTTCCTGCCGTGGTTTTATTGGCAAGGCATGCTCAAAGGGCGCGAGTGGTTCACCGACTGCGCGGATAACTGAGCCGGCCATGTTGATCATTCTGTTAGGTATGTTGGTGGGCGTGGTGCTGGGGTTGACCGGTGCCGGGGGCGGCATTCTGGCGATTCCGGCGTTGACCCTGGGTTTGGGCTGGACCCTGGCGCAAGCGACGCCTGTTGCCTTGTTGGCGGTGGGCACGGCAGCGGCGTTGGGTGCGCTGGACGGGCTGCGCAAAGGCCTGGTGCGTTACAAGGCGGCTGCGTTGATGGCGACGATCGGCTCAATCACTTCGCCGCTGGGGTTGTATCTGGCCAAGCTGTTACCGGCCAAGGTGCTGGTACTGCTGTTTGGCGGGGTGATGGTGTTTGTGTCGGGGCGCATGTTTTGGCAGGCGCGAGCCGATGCGCACGAGGACGCGAGCGAAAGCGTGCTGGAGAAAAACTGCATGCTCAACCCGAGCACCGGGCGTTTGACCTGGAATGCGCGGTGCAGCATGACACTGGTGTCGATCGGCGCTACGTCGGGTTTGCTGACCGGGTTGTTGAGTGTGGGTGGCGGCTTTCTGATCGTGCCGGCTTTTCGCAAGTTCAGTGACGTGCGTATCCACGCGGTGGTGTCCACTTCGCTGATGGTGGTGGCGCTGGTGTCGCTGGGTACGTTGGGCAACTTGATGCGTCAGGGCGTGAGCCTGTCGGGCGACGGTGTGTTGTTTATTGCGGCAACACTCGTCGGGATGATCGCGGGGCGAATGATTGCACCCAAGGTGTCAGCTCAGGTGCTGCAACAAGGTTTTGCGGTGCTATGTGCGGCGGTCAGTGTGCTGATGTTCGCCAAAGTGCTCATGATGAGCCTTTGACGAAACAGCCGACTCAGGCGCAGCAACTCCCCGACTCCAACCCTTTGAGGATCGGGCAGTCGGGCCGGTGATCTCCCTGGCAGGTGTCAACCAGGTCTTGCAGGGTGTCGCGCAAGCTGCTCAATTCGACAATCTTTTGGTTCAGTTCGTCGATGTGCTGACGCGCCAGGGCTTTTACATCGCTACTGGCCCGCTGGCGGTCCTGCCACAGGGCCAGCAGTTTGCCGACTTCTTCCAATGAAAACCCCAGGTCCCGCGAGCGTTTGATAAACGCCAGGGTGTGCAAGTCCTCGTCACTGTACAGGCGGTAGCCGCTGTCACTGCGGTGGGCAGGCTTGAGCAGGCCGGTGGCTTCGTAATAACGAATCATCTTGGCGCTCAACCCACTGTGCTTGGCGGCTTGGCCGATATTCATGACGACTGTCTCCTCACTCAATGTCCTTGGGTTTCCAGAACTTCAGTAACAGTGCGTTACTGACCACGCTGACGCTGGAGAAGGCCATTGCGGCGCCCGCCAACACTGGGTTCAAGAAGCCAAAGGCGGCCAACGGGATACCGATCACGTTGTAAATAAACGCCCAAAACAGGTTTTGGCGGATTTTGGCGTAGGTTTTGCGGCTGATCTCCAGGGCGGCGGGCACCAGTCGCGGGTCACCGCGCATCAACGTGATGCCCGCTGCGTGCATGGCCACGTCAGTGCCGCCGCCCATTGCAATCCCGATATCGGCTGCGGCGAGCGCCGGGGCGTCGTTGATGCCGTCGCCGACCATCGCCACCACGCCGGTCTTTTTCAGCTCGACCACGGTTGCGGCTTTGTCGGCGGGCAGCACTTCGGCGTGCACGTCTTTAATGCCCAGCGCCTCGGCCACGACCCGGGCACTGCCTTTGTTGTCGCCCGTCAGCAGGTGGCTGCTGATGTGGCGTTCGGTGAGTTGTTGCACCGCGCTCAGCGCGCCGGTTTTGAGCGTGTCACCAAAGGCAAACAGGCCCAGCACTTGGGGCTGCGGGCTTTGCTCGATCAGCCACGACAAGGTGCGGCCTTCGGCCTCCCAGGCGGTGGCCGCGTCGGCAAGGGTGCCGGGGTTGAGGCCGGTTTCTTCCAGCAGGCGCCGATTGCCCAGCGCCAGCCGCCGATCCAGCAGCGTGCCAGCAATGCCGCGCCCGGTCAGTGACTGGCTGTCGGTGACGTCGGGCACGCTCAGGTTTCGCGCAGCGCAAGCGTCCAGCACGGCCTTGGCCAAGGGGTGTTCGCTACCACGTTGTAAGGCGCCTGCTGCTTGCAGTAACCGTGCTTCATCACCATCCAGCGCGCTGAAGTGAGCGATTTGCGGGGTGCCGGAGGTCAGGGTGCCGGTTTTGTCGAACACCACGGCGCTGACTTCGTGGGCGCGCTCCAGCGCTTCGGCATCTTTAATCAAAATGCCGTAGCGGGCCGCGACGCCGGTGCCGGCCATGATTGCTGTCGGTGTGGCCAAGCCCAGTGCGCAAGGGCAGGCGATCACCAGTACGGCCACGGCGTTGATCAGCGCGGTTTCAATCGGCGCGCCATAGAACCACCAGCCGAGTAAGGTGGCCAAGGCAATCAGCAACACCACCGGGACGAAAATCTGGCTGACTTTATCCACCAGCTTCTGGATCGGGGCTTTACCGGCTTGTGCGTCTTCAACCAGGCGAATGATGCGGGCCAGAACGGTTTCGGTGCCCAGGGCCAGGGTTTTGATCACGAGGCGACCTTCGCCGTTGATGGCGCCGCCGGTGACGTTATCCCCAGGCTGCTTGGGCACGGGCAGGCTTTCACCGCTGATCAGGGCTTCGTCGGCGTGGCTTTGACCTTCGACCACTTCGCCGTCTACCGGGAAACGTTCGCCGGGTTTGACCAGCACCAGATCGTTGAGGCGCAAGTCACTGATGGCTACGTCCTGTTCCTGACCATCGACCACTCGCAGGGCGCGTTCGGGGCGCAACGCTTCAAGCGCGCGGATTGCGCTGGCGGTTTGGCGTTTGGCGCGACTTTCGAGGTATTTGCCCAATAGCACCAAGGCGATGACCACTGCAGACGCTTCGAAATACAGGTGCGGCATGCTGCCGGGCGCTGCGATGGCCCATTCGTACAGGCTCAACCCATAACCGGCACTGGTGCCCAGCGCGACCAGCAGGTCCATATTGCCCGCACCGGCTTTGACGGCTTTCCAGGCGGCGACATAAAAGCGCGTACCCAGAATGAATTGCACCGGGGTGGCGAGCAAAAATTGCACCCACGCAGGCAGCATCCAGTGCAGGCCAAAGGGCTCGACCAGCATCGGCAACACGAGCGGCAACGCCAACACAATGGCGGCCACCAAGGACCATCGCTCACGGCGCAGACGTGTGTGTTGATCGTCTTCAACGGCTTGCACATTTTCGGTCAATTGAGCGGTGTAGCCGGCTTGGCCAACAGCCTCAATCAGTACGGTGGGATCGACGTGGCCCAGCAGGTCGACATGTGCCCGCTCACTGGCCAGATTGACGCTGACGCTTTTGACGCCGGCGACCTTGGCCAGTGCTTTTTCAACACGACCCGCACAACTGGCGCAGGTCATGCCGCCAATACTCAGTTCCAGGCTATGGCTGGGCACGCTATAACCGGCGTGGGTGACGGCTTCAACCAGTGCGGGCAGGCTGTCGGCGGGCGCTTCGACGCGGGCTTGTTCAGTGGCCAAATTAACGCTGACCGCTGTAACGCCGGGCACTTTGGTCAGGGCTTTTTCCACGCGTCCAGCACAACTGGCGCAGGTCATGCCAGCGATAGGCAGGTCGTATTGGGTGGGCACGAGCAATCCTCCTCAAGAAGTTATCTCTCCATAGAATCGACCTTGACCCCGTGGCAAGGTCAAGGCCCCTTGTTGATCGTTACGGCCGACCTTTGAGTCGCGCTTAATACTCCAGCTTGGCGGGTAGCAGGTACATCCCGTGTTCTTTCTGGGCAATGCGATATTTACGGACATCGCCTGCCTTCAAGGTGATGGCTTGTGAGGGTGGCGCGAGCATGCCGGGCAAGCAGCCGGGGGCTTGCCCAGGCAAAAGCTTGAGCCGCAAGCTGATTTGGCCCGGTGGGAAATTGAAAGAGGTGGCTTGTTCCTGGAACAAGCGTCCGGCCAATTGGTCATTTACATAGAGACCAATCTCACAGTTGGTGGGCACCTCAAGACGTTCGCGGGAAATGATTAACACCCCGTAGTCCTCACTCGCATTTGCCCACAACGGCAAGCTGGCAAGGCCCAAAAGGCTGACTAGGCTCAAAGCGGACCAGCGCATGGCTACGTATCCTGTTTTTAAATCATAAGGTTTGCAGCTTGGCCGACCGCGAAACAGATTGCCAGCATCGGTTGGCAACAACACGCTTGACCTTGCCACGATGGCAAGGTCAACACTCAAAGCCTCTCACCAAGGAGCAATCATCATGCAAACATTTAAAGTTGACGGTATGACCTGTGGCGGCTGTGTGGGTGCAGTGACCCGTGCGGTGCAGAGCTTAGACAAAGACGCCAAAGTGGACGTGGATCTGGCGAGCCATACGGTCAAAGTTGATAGCCATCTGCCCGCCGTGCAAATCATCGACGTCATCACCACGGCCGGGTTTGAAGCGCGTAGCACCCATGCGTGAATAAACTTTTGCCGCTGGCGCGTCAGGTTTTTATTAGCTAGCTCGCTATCTTTATGTTCAAGGTGTTCAGGCACGGCTAGACTATCGGGCCGCGCAGACAGCAGCCTGACCTGGACACCTGATGAATTTTAGAACCATCCTGATTCTGGGCGCCTTGAGCGCCTTCGGCCCCTTGGCCATCGATTTTTACTTGCCGGGCTTCCCGGCGATGGCGCAAGCATTCGCAACCGATGAAAAACACATCCAGCTCACGCTGGCCGTTTATTTTCTGGGTTTGTCCATTGGCCAGTTGGTATACGGCCCCATCGCGGACCGTTTCGGTCGGCGCCTGCCTTTATTGGTCGGGGTGGGGCTGTTCACTGCGGCCTCCTTTGCCTGCGCGTTTGCGCCATCGCTGGAATGGCTGATCGGGGCGCGCTTTGTGCAAGCCCTTGGGGGGTGTGCGGGCATGGTGCTGTCGCGGGCGATTGTCAGCGACAAGTGCGATGCGGTGGGGTCGGCGAAAGTGTTTTCGCAACTGATGCTGGTCATGGGACTGGCACCGATTCTGGCGCCGATGCTCGGTGGTTTGCTGGTCAATCTGTATGGCTGGCAAGCGATTTTCATCGTATTGACGGGCTTCAGCGCCCTGGCGGCCTTGGCGGTGGCATTGGGCCTGCCGGAAAGCTTGCCGGCCAACGTGCCGCGTCAACCCCTGTCGGGTGCGCTGCGTCAATACGGTCGGTTGCTCAAAGATCGCGAGTTTCTGGGGCATGCATTGACCGGCGGGATCGCAATGGCCGGGATGTTTGCTTATATCGCGGGCTCGCCGTTTGTTTTCATCAAGTTGTATGGCGTGCCCGCCGAGCACTACGGCTGGCTGTTTGGCAGTAACGCCGCAGGCTTTATTTTGGTGGCGCAAATCAACGCCCGTTTGCTGGCCAAGCGCGGCCCGGCCTTTTTGCTGTCGCGCATGGTGTGGGTGTATCTGGCGGCGGGCTTGACGCTGTTGGCGATCAGTTCTTTGCACACCGAACAGCTGTGGCCGCTATTGATCCCGCTGTTTATCTGCATCGCCAGCCTTGGCTGCATCATCCCTAATGCCTCGGCGTGTGCAATGAGCGGGCAGGGCGCACGTGCTGGCAGTGCTTCGGCCATGCTGGGTTGCTTGCAGTTCAGCGTGGCCGCAGCGGCCGCCTGGTTGGTGGGGTTGCTGCATGATGGCAGTGCCATGCCGATGGCGATGGTCATCAGCTTGTGCGGTGTGCTGGCGGTGTCGATTGCGGTGGCAACCCGGCGGTTGTACACCGCGCGGATTGCCGCTCAAACGTCGATCTGATCTACCCCGCCATGCGCTCAGGCAATCTGTGCGGGGCTTGCAGGCGTGTTCGCAGTGTATCCACAAAGGCTCTGGCCTCGGATTCACTGCGAAAGTTAACGGCTTGCTGGTCGATTTGTACCTGCCATTGGCAGTCGCGGGATCTTGCTAACGCTTTTATCAGGATTTTCATTTCTGGCCTCCTCAGGTTCGCAAAGGAGGCCAGTGTATGCCCGAAAACGCGATGAAATATGACGGGCATCAAGTCTCTGACTGACGGTTGAAAAATGGCCGCATTCGTCCCTTCTCGTGTTTGATCAGAACCCTTCGAGCACGATTTTGCCCTTGGCTTTACCGCTTTCCAGCAGTGCATGGGCACGTCGCAGGTTGCTCGCGTTGATGGCGCCAAAGTGCTCGCCGACCGTGGTGCGCAGGGTGCCAGCATCAATCAGCTCGGCGACGCGGTTCAGCAGGTGGTGCTGCTCGATCATGTCCTGGGTTTGGAACAGCGAACGGGTGTACATGAACTCCCAGTGCAGCGACAGGCTTTTGCGTTTGAGCTTGGTGATGTCGAGGGCCTTGGGGTCATCAATCAACGCCAGCTTGCCTTGTGGGGCCAGCGCTTCGACCAGTTGGTCCAGATGCTGATCGGTTTGGGTCAGACTGGCCACGTGGGTGACGGCGTCGATGCCTTGGCGTTTCAGCTCTGCGCTTAACGGCTGGCTGTGGTCGACGATAACGTCGGCGCCCAGCTCGCGTACCCAGGCTTGAGTGTCAGGGCGCGAGGCGCTGCCAATGACCTTAAGCGCCGTGAGCTGGCTGGCCAGTTGCGTCAGGATGGAGCCGACGCCGCCTGCTGCGCCGACAATCAACAAACTTTGTTGCAGATCCGTTTGGCCTTGGGAGATGGCGAGGCGCTCAAACAATAACTCCCATGCGGTGATGGCGGTCAGTGGCAGTGCCGCGGCTTCAGCGAAACCGAGGCTCTTTGGCATATGCCCGACAATGCGCTCGTCGACCACATGACGCTCACTGTTGGCCCCCGCACGGGCTATGGAACCTGCGTAAAACACCTTGTCACCCACCTTGAACAGGCTCACGTCACTGCCGACGGCCTTGACCACGCCTGCCACGTCCCAGCCCAGGACTTTGGCCGTGCCAGCGTCGGGCTGTACGTTTTCACGCACCTTTGTGTCCACAGGGTTGACCGAGATCGCTTTGACCTCCACTAAAAGGTCGCGTGGCCCAGCAACCGGCTCGGGAAGCTCGATGTCTTGCAGGGCCAGCGGGTCTTGAATCGGCAGCGAATGGTAGTAAGCGACAGCTTTCATGGGGCGCATCCTGTGAAGGGAAACTGGAGAAGGCGATGATTCGCTATTTCACCGCGCAGTAAAACCGGCTAAAACAGCAGGCTCTTTCAATATTTTTTTGATAATCGACGGTTTTATTCACCATGCTGCGTTTTGACGATCTGCAATTGTTTGTGCGCGCTGCTGACCTGGGCAGCTTGTCTGCGGCTGCGCGAGTAATGGACATGTCGCCTGCGGTGGCGAGTGCGGCACTCAAACGGATCGAAACTCAGCTGGGCGCGCGCTTGCTGGCGCGCTCCACGCGTAGCTTGCGTTTGACCGCAGAAGGCCAGGGCTTTCTCGACTATGCACGTAAGGCGCTAAGCAGTCTGGATGAAGGGCGACGGCTTTTGGCGCGCGGGCAGGATCAAGTGAGTGGCGTGTTGCAGCTGTCAGCACCGTCGGACTTCGGGCGCAATGTATTGCTGGCGTGGCTGGATGAGTTTCAGCGTGAGCATCCGAAGCTGACGGTGCGGCTGCTGCTTGGGGATCGGATTGTTGATCTGTTTCGCCAACCGGTGGACATCGTCTTGCGCTATGGCGAACCTGAGGACTCCAGTTTGGTTGCGTTGCCGGTCGCGCCGGACAATCGCCGGGTGTTATGTGCCTCGCCCGCCTATATCGCGCGCGCTGGCGAACCGCGCCAGCTTGAACAATTGCTGCAACACAATTGCCTGTTGTACATGCTCGGCACACGGGTGCACGACCATTGGCAGTTTCATGATGGCAAGCGAGAGGTGGGGCTGACAGTGAGCGGCGACAGGTTCAGCGATGATGCTGATGTGGTGCGTTTATGGGCGTTGGCCGGGGCGGGCATTGCTTATAAGTCCTGGCTGGACGTGGCGGCAGATGTGCGGGCGGGAAGGCTCAAGGTGCTGATGCCAGAGCTTGAGGGCGAGCGGGCGCCGTTAAATATGCTATGTGCACACCGCGCGCAGTTGAGTAAACCGGTGAAATTGTTGCGTGACATGCTCAGTGAGCGTTGTGCAATGTTGGCGCGTGACCTGTAGCAACGGCCCAAGGCTGCGATCGTTTTGCGGTGCTCGCTCAAACGATCGCAGCGTTCGTGGCGCTCGTGTTTACGGCTTGACCAAACGGGCATCCAGACCGTTTTGCGCCAGGCGCTTGGCCTGATCCTGGGTCATGCCCAAATGGGTGTGCAGCGCGTGGAAGTTCTCGGTCATGTAACCGCCGAAGTACGCCGGGTCATCCGAGTTCACGGTCACCTTTACACCGCGTTCCAGCATCTCGAGGATGTTGTGTTGCGACATGTGATCAAACACGCAGAGCTTGGTGTTGGACAACGGGCACACGGTCAACGGGATTTGCTCCTCGATGATGCGCGCCATCAAGCGCTCGTCTTCAATCGCTCGCACGCCGTGGTCGATACGCTCGATTTTCAACAGATCGAGGGCTTGCCAGATGTATTCGGGCGGGCCTTCTTCACCCGCGTGGGCAACGGTCAGGAAGCCTTCGTCACGGGCACGGTCAAACACGCGCACAAACTTGCTGGGCGGGTGGCCCATTTCCGAGCTGTCCAGGCCGACCGCAATAAAAGCATCGCGAAAAGGCAGGGCTTGGGTGAGGGTTTTTTCGGCTTCTTCTTCGCTCAAGTGGCGCAAGAAACTGAGGATCAAACCGCTGCTGATGCCCAGTTGCTGCTCACCGTCTTTGAGTGCTGCGGCGATGCCGTTGAGTACGACTTCGAACGGCACGCCACGGTCGGTGTGGGTCTGGGGGTCAAAGAACGGTTCGGTATGAATCACGTTCTGCTCTTTGCAGCGCAACAGGTACGCCCACGTCAGGTCATAGAAGTCTTGCGAGGTACGCAAGACGTCAGCGCCCCGGTAATACAGGTCGAGGAATTCTTGCAGGTTGTTGAACGCGTACGCTTTGCGCAACGTTTCAACATCGTTCCACGGCAGGGCGATCTTGTTGCGTTCCGCCAGGGCGAACAGCAGTTCAGGTTCCAGAGAGCCTTCAAGGTGCAAATGCAGTTCAGCTTTTGGCAGGGCGTTGAGCCAGTCGTACATAACAGGTTTTCTCATCAAATCAGGTGCAGATGGCGGCATTCTACAGGTCAGCTGCGACATATTTGGTAAAACCCGACCAAGCTATTTGCCACAGCGCGGTGACTGCACAGGTTTGAATCCATCGAGTGACACGGGTCGTGAACTAATATGTAACGAAACGTTAGCGGGCTGCGGCAGTCTGTAACCCAACGACGTGTATTGGTTCTCAGGTAAAAGGCTCGCGATGCTGACTTTATTAAAAGATGAAAAACTCCTGCTGCTGGCGATTGTTATGGCGTGTGTGGCCTTCCCGCTGGAGCATTGGTTGCTCAGCAGCGGGCAGATGACGGCATTGATCGCAGGCTTTGTGCTGATCGCGGCCATCGTCTGTGCCTCCATGCGCGTGGCCCATCACGCCGAAGTCTTGGCCGAAAAGTTTGGTGACCCCTATGGGACGATGATTCTGACGCTGTCAGCCGTACTGGTTGAGGTCGTAATCCTCGCGATCATGATGAGCAATGAAGCATCACCGACGTTGGTACGGGACACGATCTATTCGGCTGTGATGCTCGATATCAACGGCATCCTCGGCTTGGCTGCGTTGATGGGCGGCATCAAACACGGTGAGCAGTCCTACAACGACGACTCTGCGCGGACCTACAGTGTGATGATTTTGACCGCCATGGGCGTGTCGATGGTGGTGCCCGAATTTATCCCCGAAGCAGACTGGAAAATTTACTCGGCGTTCACCATTGGCGCGATGGTGCTGCTTTACACCTTGTTCCTGCGCATGCAAGTCGGGCCGCACAGCTACTTTTTCAGCTACAGCTACCCGGAGAAAAAAGGCCGCAAGCGCGCACCTGAAGGCTCGCCCGCCCATTTGACGTTGTCGGTCGGGGTGTTGGTGTTCGGCATCATTGTGATCGGCGCACTGGCTGAAGTGATGTCCAAGACCCTCGACCTTGGTTTGGAAGGGACGGGGGCACCGCCGGTCATCACGGCGATACTGGTGGCGGCGATCTCTGCGGCCCCGGAAATTCTGACGGCTTTGCGCGCAGCATTGGCCAATCGGATGCAGTCGGTGGTTAACGTGGCGTTGGGTGCTTCTTTGTCGACGGTTATTTTGACCGTGCCAGTGATGGAGGCGATGGCGTTGTACACCGGTCAGCCATTTCAGATGGCGATGACGCCGGTGCAAACGGTGATGGTGTTGATCACGCTGGTGGTCAGTGCCATCAACTTGAATGACGGCGAGACCAATGCAATTGAAGGCATGACGCATTTTGTGCTGTTTGCGACGTTCATCATGCTGTCGTTGTTGGGCCTTTAACGGAAGGGCGGTAGACGCCTACCGCCCAGCCTGCTTACCAGGGAATGGTTTGACCTTTGTAGTCGATGAAGTGATGGCCACCTTTGCCCGCGTACGCGTTTACCTGTTCGACCAGGCCACGGGTGCTGGTGGGCACATCAATTTCTGCGTCTTCACCGCCCATATCAGTTTTCACCCAGCCAGGGTGCAGGTTCAGCACGGTAGGGCGGTCTTCACCCAGTTGGCCGATAAATGTGTTGGTCATCGAGTTAAGTGCGGCTTTGCTGGCTTTGTAAAGCGCCATTTCTGGTGCGTCGGGTGACTTGATGCTGCCAATGCCGGAACTCATAAAGGCCAGAACGCCACTGCATTTTTGGATTTTGCTGACAAAAGCCTGTGCCACGTTGATCGGTGCCACGCTGTTAGTCAGAAACAGTTGGCCGATGTCGGCAAGGCTGGCGTCCCCCGAGAGTTGATCGTCCGGGCCTTTGATACCGGCGTTTATAAAGACCAGATCAAAAACCTCATCGTCCAGTTTCTGGCTCAGCGCCTTGATGGCCTGTTGCTCGTCAATGTCCAGTTCTTCGACACGCACCGCGCCGAGCGCTTTAAGGGGCTGTGCATTGTCCGGGTTGCGAACCGTGGCCGTGACGTGCCAGCCATCGTTCAAAAGTTCTTTCACCAGGCCCAAGCCCAGCCCACGTGATGCGCCGATGATGAGTGCTTTTTTTACAGTCATAAGTTGCGTCCTTATAGGGGAAGGAAGGGATCACCGCTGAAGGTTTTACTCCTTCACGGGGCGGATGCACACCCATACGGGTTGGTTAAAAAACGTACAGACTGAGGCGGACTTTACAGGCAGCGCATTCGCGTTGGGTTTGCACGGGTTATCCACAGGTTGCTCCACAGGAACTGTGTGCAACTCGTGCGCAGGGTTATAAGCGCTGCGGGATAAGTGTCTTAGGGCAATAAACACGCTTAACGCACTGTTTGTAGGACAGTTTTAAGTGGGGTGGGTGGAATTGGTCATAAAACGTACAAATTTCTGTAAGCCCCGCAGGCCGTGGCTTTCAGACGTGTGTGCTCAGGTTATCCACAGTCGGGTGCACAGTGGCTGTGGGCAACTGTTTGTGTGGGAATAAGGGCGATCAGTCATTCGCTTTGAGTGAATAACGTTCAAGCACAATCCTGCCGCGACTGAGGTCGGCAAGTTGTTGTTGCAGTGGCTGAATGTGTTCTTCGGCTATGGCCAGCTGCAAATCAACGCCGTTAGCGGTAAAGGTTTCTTCGCTGAGTACGCCATTTAGCTCGCTGATACGCAGTTTGACTAACACCCATTCGCTGAAGCTGCATGCGCACCGCAGTGCCACCCGCGTGACCAAGGGAAACTTGTCGGCATTTTGCAGGCATTTGTTTGCCCCGCCGCCGTAGGCCCGGGCCAGCCCGCCAGTCCCCAATTGGATACCGCCGTACCAACGAATCACCAATACCACCACTTGATCGCAGTCCTGGGCCTCTATCGCGGACAAAATCGGACGTCCGGCAGTGCCGCCGGGTTCTCCGTCATCGCTGCTGCGGTATTGATCGCCCAGTTTCCACGCCCAGCAGTTGTGGGAGGCGTTGAGGTCGCTGTGTTGATCAATAAACGTATGTGCCTGTTGGGTGCTGGTGATCGGTGCGGCGAGGGTGATAAAGCGGCTTTTACGGATTTCTTCGCGATACTCGCAAAGGCCGGTCAGGGTTGAGGGCATATCAGTTCCGGGCTGGAGGCAGGTTTAGGACCATCGCGATGGGGCACAAGGTGGGCGAACGTTAGCGTGTCGCTTCAAGGCTCTCAAGGAAACTTTCGAGTACCAGGTGCGAGCGCCGACCCTTGCGGGTGACCGAGGCCAGACTCAAGTCATAAAAGCGTGCTGCGGGTTTAAGTGCGCGCAGGCGGCCTTGTTGAACCCACAAACTGGCGTAGTGGTCTGGCAGGTAGCCGATGTAGCGCCCGGTAAGAATCAGAAACGCCATGCCTTCACGGTCCGAGGCGCTGGCGGTGCAGTTGAGTGCCTGGTAGTGCGCTTGAATATCGGACGGTAGGCGAAAGGTTGGCGCAATGGCGTCTTGTTCATTGAGCCTTTGATCGGGTAGCTGATGGTCATCCACATAGAACAACGGATGGCCAACGGCGCAATAAAGCAGCGAACGCTCGCTGTAGAGCGGCTGATATTCCAGCCCGGAGAGTGCGCTGGCCTGAGGCACCACCCCTACATGGAGGCGTCCATCGAGCACGCCTTGCTCGACTTCATTCGGCGAAATCATGCGGATCTGGATTTGTACGTCCGGGCCACGCTCTTTGAGTTGGGCCAGTGCGTGGGTGATGCGCATGTGGGGGAGGGTAACGAGGTTGTCAGTCAGGCCGATCGTCAACTCGCCGCGCAGGTGTTGATGCAGGCCGTTGACCTCTGTACGAAAGCTTTCAAGGGCTCCGAGCAATTGCAGCGACGACTGATACACCTCGCGACCTTCTTCTGTCAGGGAAAACCCTGCTCGCCCACGTTGGCACAAGCGCAAACCCAGGCGCTGCTCCAGGTCGCTCATTTGTTGGCTGATGGCTGAGCGGCCTATGCCAAGAACGGTTTCGGCCGCTGAAAAACCGCCGCACTCCACAACGCTGCGAAAGATGCGTAGCAGGCGTATATCAAAGTCACTGACTTGCGCTAAAGCATCGGAGCGGCGGCTGCTCATAGTTTAGTAAACGCCTAACTAAAGGTTAGAAAAGTTGAATTTCACCGACTTTATAGGCGTGGCAATTTAGCTGCAACAACGATTTCGATCCCACGCTGCTTTCTGTCTTGCGAGGTTTTGCTGATGAACATGCCTGAAAACGCCGAGTTAAACGTGGCTAGCCAGCTCAAGCTGGATGCTCACTGGATGCCTTACACGGCAAACCGTAACTTCCATCGCGACCCGCGTTTTATCATCGGCGCAAAAGGCAGTTATCTGACGGATGACAAAGGTCGGCAAATTTACGATTCATTGTCAGGTCTGTGGACATGCGGGGCTGGACATACCCGCACCGAGATCCAAGAAGCGGTCGCCAAACAATTGGGCACGCTGGATTACTCGCCGGCCTTTCAGTATGGACACCCGCTGTCGTTTCAGTTGGCCGAGAAAATCACCGAGCTGACGCCAGGTACGCTCAATCATGTGTTCTATACGGACTCGGGCTCCGAGTGTGCGGATACCGCAGTGAAAATGGTGCGTGCTTATTGGCGCCTGAAAGGCCAGTCGACCAAGACCAAAATGATTGGCCGTGCCCGTGGTTATCACGGCGTGAATATTGGCGGCACGAGCCTGGGCGGTGTGAACGGCAACCGTAAGATGTTTGGTCAGGCCATGGCGGACGTCGATCATTTACCGCACACGCTATTGGCCAGCAACGCATTCTCGCGCGGTATGCCGCAGTTGGGCGGAATTGCGTTGGCTGATGAACTGCTCAAGTTGATCGAGTTGCATGACGCGTCGAACATCGCCGCTGTGTTTGTCGAGCCGATGGCGGGTTCGGCCGGTGTCCTGGTGCCGCCGCAGGGTTATCTGAAACGTCTGCGTGAAATCTGCGATCAGCACAACATCTTGCTGGTGTTCGATGAGGTGATTACCGGATTTGGTCGTACCGGCTCGATGTTCGGCGCTGACAGCTTCGGCGTCACACCGGACTTGATGTGCATCGCCAAACAGGTCACCAACGGTGCGATTCCGATGGGCGCCGTTATTGCGACAACCGAGATTTATCAGACATTCATGAATCAACCTACGCCTGAGTATGCGGTTGAGTTCCCACACGGTTATACCTATTCGGCGCACCCCGTGGCGTGCGCTGCGGGGATTGCCGCGCTGGACCTGCTGCAAAAAGAAAGCCTGGTACAAAGCGTGGCTGAAATAGCGCCGTATTTTGAGAATGCGTTGCATGGTTTGAAAGGCGTTAAAAACGTAATCGATATTCGCAATTATGGTTTGGCCGGTGCGATTCAGATTGCCCCGCGAGATGGCGATGCGATCGTGCGGCCTTTCGATGCGGCAATGAAACTGTGGAAGGCGGGTTTCTACGTGCGCTTTGGCGGTGACACGCTTCAATTTGGGCCAACGTTTAACAGCAAACCCCAAGAATTGGATCGATTGTTCGATGCAGTGGGTGAGGCGTTGAATCAGGTCGACTGATCCCTTCTATATAGAAGAGACATTTTCGTTTTTGGACAGGCGTGTACCGTTCACGCCTGCAAGCATGTTTTTGGAGTTGCAATGAGCACGATTCAACATTTGATCAATGGTGAGATGGTGAGTGATGCCGGTCGTACGGCGGATGTGTTTAACCCCTCGACCGGCAAAGTGATTCACCAGGTGCCTTTGGCCAACCGCGAGACCATTCAAAAAGCCATAGACACGGCCAAGGCGGCGTTTCCGGCCTGGCGTAATACGCCTCCAGCCAAGCGCGCTCAAGTGATGTTCCGGTTCAAGCAGTTGCTGGAGCAGAACGAAGCACGCATTTCGCAGCTGATCAGTGAAGAGCATGGCAAAACGCTAGAGGATGCTGCGGGCGAGTTGAAACGTGGGATTGAGAACGTTGAGTACGCGTGCTCGGCTCCGGAAATCTTGAAGGGTGAGTACAGTCGTAACGTAGGGCCGAACATTGATGCGTGGTCAGACTTTCAACCGATAGGTGTGGTTGCCGGGATTACGCCTTTCAACTTTCCAGCCATGGTTCCGCTGTGGATGTACCCGTTGGCGATTGTGTGCGGTAACTGTTTCATCTTGAAACCCTCGGAACGTGATCCAAGTTCAACACTGCTGATAGCACAGTTGCTGCAAGAGGCGGGGCTGCCCAAGGGGGTCTTGAGCGTGGTTCATGGCGATAAGGCCGCTGTGGATGCACTGATCGAGGCGCCGGAAGTCAAAGCCCTGAGTTTTGTAGGATCGACGCCGATTGCTGAGTACATCTATGCCGAAGGGACCAAGCGCGGCAAACGTGTGCAAGCGCTGGGAGGTGCGAAGAACCATGCGGTGCTGATGCCGGATGCTGACCTGGACAATGCGGTGAGTGCGTTGATGGGTGCGGCTTATGGTTCGTGTGGCGAGCGCTGCATGGCGATTTCTGTTGCTGTGTGTGTGGGCGATCAGGTTGCGGATGCGTTGGTGGCCAAGCTGGTTCCGCAGATCAAGGCGCTCAAAATTGGCGCGGGAACTTCATGCGGTTTGGACATGGGGCCATTGGTATCTGGCCCGGCGCGTGACAAGGTCAGCGGCTATGTGGCGCAGGGTGTAGCGGCTGGTGCAGAGCTGGTGGTTGATGGGCGCGGACTGAGTGTTAAGGATCACGAGGAAGGCTTCTTTTTGGGCGGCTGCCTGTTTGATCGTGTGACGCCAGAAATGAGTATCTATAAAGAGGAGATTTTTGGACCGGTCTTGTGCATCGTTCGGGTGAATAGCCTGGAGGCTGCGATGCAGTTGATCAATGATCACGAGTACGGTAACGGAACTTGCATCTTTACCCGTGATGGCGAGGCGGCTCGTCTATTTTGTGATGAGATCGAAGTGGGGATGGTGGGGGTTAACGTGCCGTTACCTGTGCCGGTGGCCTATCACAGCTTTGGTGGCTGGAAGCGCTCCTTGTTTGGTGACCTGCATGCATATGGGCCGGACGGGGTACGTTTTTATACGCGTCGTAAAGCAATTACTCAGCGCTGGCCGCAACGCGCCAGTCATGAAGCATCGCAGTTCGCTTTCCCGAGCCTGTAAGGCGCAGGTCAGTGCGCTGATGACGAGAGGCCAGCCGTAAGGCTGGCCTCTGCATTTCGGCACTTATATGACGATATGACAAAAATATGAAATCAGTGCTTGACGCAGGATTCCAGCGGCCTATAATTCGCCCCACTTCCGGCGTTGACGAAACGGAAAACTCCTTGAGTATCAATGAGTTGGACGGTTTTCGGCGATGCTAGCTTCAAATCATCGAAGCAGGAAATGAGGTGTTGACAGCAGCGTGTAACGCTGTAGAATTCGCCTCCCGCTAACGAGAGATCGAAAGCGCAAGTGGTTGAAGTTACAAGGGAAACTTTGA
>NZ_JYLF01000003.1 GCF_001043055.1 Pseudomonas weihenstephanensis | reverse complement strand
CTGACCCCACAAGCACCCACACGAATTGCTTGATTCAGTTGTTAAAGAGCGGTTGGTTAAGCTTTCGCTCAACCGAGGCGCGCATTCTACAGCAGCCCCTGTTGCTGTCAAGCGGTTATTTCAGAAGCTTTCAAAGTTTCCCTTGTAACTTCAACCACTTGCGCTTTCGATCTCTCGTTAGCGGGAGGCGAATTCTACAGCGTTATACGCTGCTGTCAACACCTCATTTCCTGCTTCGATGATTTGAAGCTAGCATCGCCGAAAACCGCTCAACTCATTGATACTCAAGGAGTTTTCCGTTTCGACTACGCCGGAAGTGGGCGCATTATAGGCTAATAAAATGCGCCGTCCAGCAATAATTACAGCTTTATTCGGTTTTCAGCGTAATCCGTGCAAAAGCCTTCTTTCCTGCCTGACATACATGGGTCGAACCCAGTACATATATATAGGTGCGATCAACCACCTCTCCATCTATTCGCACACCACCTGAACCCAGCAAATCACGCGCAACAGCGGAGTTCTTCACCAGCCCTGCCTTATTAAGGACCGCCGCAATCGGCATATCTTCACTCGCAAGCAGTTCAATTTCTGGCAAATCGTCAGGCAGCTCACCCTCTTTCATGCGATTACCCGCCCCACGGTGCGCGTTAGCAGCAGCCTCATCACCATGGAAACGAGCCACAATCTCTTCAGCAAGCTTGATTTTGATATCGCGCGGGTTAGCCCCCGCCTCGACATCAGCTTTAAACGCATTGATTTCGTCCATCGAGCGAAAGCTCAGCAACTCAAAGTAACGCCACATCAACGCATCCGGTATGGACACCAGCTTGCTGTACATCACACCCGGCGCTTCTTGAATACCGACATAGTTACCCAAGGACTTGGACATCTTCTTAACGCCGTCCAAACCCTCCAGCAGCGGCATAGTCACAATGCACTGAGCCTCCTGCCCATAGCCGCGCTGCAACTCACGCCCCATCAGCAAGTTGAATTTCTGATCAGTACCACCCAGCTCTACATCAGCCCGTAAAGCGACCGAGTCATAACCCTGCACTAATGGATATAGGAATTCATGAATCGCGATGGGCTGGTTCGTGGTGTAACGCTTGTCGAAATCATCGCGCTCAAGCATCCGGGCCACGGTGTACTGAGACGTCAAACGAATGAAGTCAGCCGGCCCCATCTGATCCATCCAGGTGGAGTTGAAAGCGACTTCAGTTTTAGCAGGGTCGAGGATCTTGAAGACTTGTGCTTTATAAGTCTCAGCATTATCCAGCACTTGCTCACGCGTCAGCGGAGGACGCGTTGCGCTCTTACCGCTGGGGTCACCAATCATCCCTGTGAAGTCACCAATCAAAAAGATGACGTGATGGCCCATCTCCTGAAACTGACGCAGCTTATTAATAAGGACTGTGTGCCCCAAATGCAGGTCGGGCGCTGTCGGATCAAATCCGGCCTTAATACGCAGCGGCTGGCCGCGCTTTAATTTCTCGACCAATTCAGACTCGACCAGTACCTCTTCGGCACCACGCTTGATTAGCGCTAGCTGCTCTTCAACCGACTTCATATCAGACCCGTAAGGCTCAAATTCAAAGGGAACCAACCATACAAGATCAGCCACTAATTACAAGTTCTCACCTACGTGTGGGCGGCTATCTGTCAGCCAATGCTTCAGCGGCTTGCTTCATGGGTGTTTTGGTTATATTTTATACAGTTATTTCATGTTCACCGTGTCAGTCATCTTTTCCAATTCATCTATCTCAAAGTCAAATTATCTATGACCAGTCAACCGCCTAAAGCGCCGCCGCTTTATCCGAAGACCCACCTGCTTGCCGCTAGTGGAATCGCTGCATTATTAAGCTTGGCCCTGCTGGTATTTCCTTCAAGCGAAGTAGAAGCCAAACGCACGACTCTAAACCTGGAGCTCGAAAGCCCCGCAGAACAACTGACACAAGATCAAGACGCTTCCGAATTGGTTCAAGCCACAACAGAGGCGCCAGCCTCGCCCTTTGCCCAAATCGAACAGCAAGAGACTGCCCCGACCGCAACAGCTAAGGTCGACGAGAAAAAAGAGCCTAACCACCGCGAAGTTATCGTGGCAAAAGGTGACACGCTCTCAACATTGTTCGAAAAGGTGGGACTGCCTTCCGCATCCGTGCATGAGATTTTGGCCAGCGACAAGCAAGCCAAGCAATTTAGCCAACTCAAGCACGGTCAAAAACTTGAGTTTGATATGAGCCCTGATGGTCAACTCAAAAGCCTGCACAGCCGTGTTAGCGACCTTGAAACCATTACCCTGACAAAAACAGCCAAGGGCTATGCGTTTAACCGGGTGACAACATTGCCTACCGTACGCACAGCGTATGTACACGGCGTCATCAGCAGCTCGCTTTCCGCGTCGGGGCAACGTGCAGGCTTGCCGCACAGCATGACAATGGACATGGCCAAGGTATTTGGCTACGACATTGACTTCGCCCAGGACATTCGCCCAGGCGACCAGTTTGAAGTGATCTATGAGCAAAAAGTCGCCAACGGCAAAACGGTCGCGACGGGTAATATTCTGTCCGCACGCTTCACCAACCGCGGTAAGACTTACACCGCCGTGCGCTACACCAACAAACAAGGCATCAGCAATTACTACACCGCTGACGGTAATAGCATGCGTAAAGCGTTTATCCGCACACCGGTAGACTTCGCTCGCATCAGCTCGCGCTTTTCCTCAGGCCGCAAACACCCAATCCTGAACAAGATCCGTGCCCACAAAGGCGTGGACTATGCAGCACCTCGTGGCACTCCGATCAAAGCTGCCGGTGACGGTAAAGTGTTACTCGCAGGTCGCCGCGGTGGTTACGGCAATACCGTGATCATTCAACACGGCAACACCTATCGCACTCTTTACGGCCACATGCAGGGGTTTGCCAAAGGCGTCAAAACAGGCGGTTCTGTTAAGCAAGGGCAAGTGATTGGTTATATCGGCACCACCGGCCTGTCGACCGGCCCCCATCTGCACTATGAATTTCAAGTGAATGGCGTACACGTCGATCCGCTAGGCCAAAAGCTCCCAATGGCCGATCCAATTGCCAAAAACGAACGCGCTCGCTTCCTGCAACAAAGCCAACCCCTGATGGCACGCATGAACCAGGAAAAAGCCACGCTGCTCGCATCGAGCAAACGCTAAATCATGGCGCTCTATATAGGTGTGATGTCCGGGACTAGCCTGGACGGCATGGACATCGCACTCATTGAGATGGGTGCGAGACCCACATTGGTTGCCACTCACTACACGCCGATGCCCGCGGCCCTGCGCGCAGAGTTACTCGGCTTGTGCGCCAGCGGCCCCGATGAGGTCATGCGGTGCGCCGTTGCTGAAAATCACTGGGTCGAACTGGCAGCTCAGGGCGTCAATGCACTCCTTGCACAACAACAGCTCGCACCCGCTTCAATCAGAGCAATCGGGAGTCACGGCCAAACCATCCGCCATGAACCCGCCCTAGGCTTCACGGTGCAAATTGGCAACCCGGCGCTACTGGCAGAACTTACAGGTATATGCGTGGTAGGCGACTTTCGACGCCGAGACGTGGCCGCTGGCGGTCAAGGCGCACCTTTGGTCCCTGCATTCCATGAAGCACTGTTCAATGACGACACTGGCTATCGCGCAGTCTTGAACGTAGGCGGTTTCAGCAATCTCAGCCTGATTACGCCTACATCACCTGTCGCCGGATTTGATTGCGGCCCAGGCAACGTACTACTGGATGCCTGGATACACGACACCTGCGGCGAGCTCTACGACCGTAATGGCCAATGGGCTGCAAGCGGCAAGGTAGAACCGATATTGCTTGAGACACTGCTCAGCGATTCGTTCTTCAAGACAAAAGGCCCAAAAAGCACCGGCCGTGAAGTTTTCAACCTCAGCTGGCTAAAGCATCACCTGCAAAGTTTGCCCACGTTCGCCGCCGAAAACGTTCAGGCAACCTTGCTCGAGCTCACCGCGCTGACCATCGTAGAATCGTTAAAAGCCGCTCAACCGCTCACTGAAGAGCTGCTGGTATGCGGCGGCGGCGCGCACAATGGCACGCTCATGGCACGGCTGGCCGCACTGCTTCCCCACACAACAGTCAGTAGCACACACGCCAAAGGCGTCGACCCGGACTGGGTTGAAGCGATGGCGTTTGCATGGCTCGCACACTGTTGCCTGGAAAACATCCCCACCAACCGCCCGAGTGTCACTGGCGCCCGTGGCCTACGGGTCCTCGGCGCAATCTACCCCGCCTGAAGCCCTCTCAACAATTTGCACACAGCAAAACGCCGCGAACTGACGCGGCGTTTTGAGTACTGCGCGTGCTGAGTGATCAGATCGAGAACGAAGATCCGCAACCACACGTCGTGGTGGCGTTAGGATTGTTGATCACAAAACGCGAGCCTTCCAGGCCTTCCTGATAATCCACCTCGGCTCCCGCCAAGTACTGGAAGCTCATTGGATCGACCACCAGGCTCACGCCTTCGCGCTCAACGATAGTGTCATCTTCGGCCACGTCATCATCGAACGTGAAACCATACTGAAAACCGGAACAACCGCCGCCCGTAACAAACACGCGCAACTTCAAACGATCATTACCCTCTTCATCGACCAGGCTCTTCACCTTGTGCGCAGCACCTTCGGTGAATTGCAAAGCCGTGGGGGTGAAGGATTCGACGCTCATGCTGACTATCTCCCGGCGCTATGCCGCCATAATGCGTGATGACGCGCATTATCCGCTTCTCCTAGAAAAGCGGTCAACTATTCATAAGTATCAACGGCAAGCCAGCGACTTGCCGCTTGAGCATATTGCTTGCCCTTACGGCAGCATCCCGGCATGCGACAAGCCCAAACGCTCATCCAGACCGAACAGGATATTCATATTCTGAACCGCCTGACCCGAAGCGCCTTTGACCAGATTGTCGATGACCGACAACACCACGACCAGATCGCCATCTTGAGGACGATGGATCGCGATTCGGCACACATTCGCGCCACGCACACTGCGAGTCTCGGGGTGGCTGCCGGCAGGCATCACATCGACGAAAGGTTCGTTGGCGTAACGCTTTTCAAACAACGCCTGCAAATCTACGGAACGGTCAACAACGGTCGCATACAGCGTGGAATGGATACCGCGAATCATCGGCGTCAAGTGCGGGACAAACGTCAGCCCCACGTCCTTACCGGCTGCACGACGTAGACCCTGACGGATCTCAGGCAAGTGGCGATGACCTTTTACTGCATACGCCTTCATGCTTTCTGAGGTCTCTGCGTAAAGAGAACCTACGCTAGCCCCACGCCCCGCACCGCTGACACCGGACTTGCAGTCCGCAATCAACACCGAAGTATCGGCAAGCCCAGCTTCCAGCAAGGGAAGAAAGCCCAGCTGGGTAGCAGTCGGGTAGCAACCGGGCACCGCAATCAGGCGCGCCTGCTTGATTTGCTCGCGATTAACTTCCGGCAGGCCATACACCGCTTCTTTCAGCAGTTCTGGGGCGCCGTGCGGCTGACCGTACCACTTGGCCCACTCATCCGCGTCCTGCAAACGGAAGTCCGCGGACAGGTCGATCACCTTGGTGCCCGCAGCCAGTAGCTCACCCGCTAACGCATGGGCAACACCATGCGGCGTGGCGAAAAACACTACATCACACGCGCCCAATGTTTGCGTGTCCGGCACGCTGAAGGCCAGGCCATCGTAATGACCGCGCAGGTTGGGATACAGATTGGCTACCGGCAGGCCCGCCTCGGATCGAGAAGTGATGACCACCACTTCAGCCTGCGGATGCTGTGCCAGCAAACGCAGCAATTCGACCCCGGTGTAACCCGTGCCGCCGACAATACCGACCTTGACCATAACCTGCCCCTCAACGAACCCACTGGAAAGCCCTCGATAATAGGGACAGCGCGCCCCTGCGACAACCGCCAAGGTGACTCTCAAGCGCTCTACTACTACTATTTGGTCTACTGTGAACCTGGGAATAACTAAAAATGCTTTATCTATGGCTCAAAGCCTTCCACATCATCAGCATCGTCTGCTGGTTTGCTGGCCTGTTTTACCTGCCGCGCCTGTTCGTATACCACGCACAAAGCGAAGACACCGTCAGCAAAGAACGCTTCAGCGTCATGGAGCGCAAGCTCTATCGCGGCATTATGGGCCCGGCAATGATCGCCACCCTGATCTTTGGAGGATGGCTAATCAGCCTCAACCCCAGTGGTTACTTCAGCCAAGGCTGGATGCACGCCAAGCTAACGCTGGTCGTACTGCTAATCGGCTATCACCATATGTGCGGCGCCCAGATCAAACGCCTCGCCCGCGGTGAAAATACCCGCAGCCATGTGTACTACCGCTGGTTCAACGAAGTGCCCGTCCTGTTTCTGATCGCTATCGTAATTCTGGTGGTGGTCAAACCGTTCTAACTGCATCTCATCTTTCATCGAGGTTATCCAATGTCACTGCCTGCTCTGCTTGAACAACGCTTGCGCCTGCCGGTGGTGGCCGCGCCGATGTTTCTGATCTCCAATCCGCAACTGGTACTGGCCTGTTGTCGCAATGGGGTGGTGGGCAGTTTCCCTGCACTCAACCAACGCGACAGCAGCGGGTTCAAAGCATGGCTTGAAGAGATCGAAGCAGGGCTGGCGTTGCTGGATAACCCGGCGCCTTACGCCGTTAACCTGATTGTGCACAACAGCAACGAAAGGCTTGAGGCCGACCTGGCCATTTGCATCGAACACAAGGTTCCGATCGTGATTACCAGTCTGGGCGCCGTGAAGGAAGTAGTGGACGCCATTCATGGCTACGGAGGCCTGGTGTTCCACGACGTCACCACACGCCGACATGCCGAAAAAGCGGCACAAGCCGGCGTCGATGGCCTGATTGCAGTCGCCGCGGGCGCTGGCGGGCATGCCGGTACATGGAGCCCGTTCGCACTGGTCGCTGAAATACGTCAGTTTTTCGACAAGACCGTGCTACTGGCAGGGTGCATCAACCACGGCCGGGAGATTCTGGCCGCTCAGGTGGTTGGCGCCGACCTGGCCTACCTGGGCACACGCTTTATCGGCACAACAGAAAGCCATGCACCCGATGCCTATAAAGAGATGCTGCTCGCATCCCGCGCAGCCGATATCATCCACACCCCGGCGGTATCAGGCGTGCCCGCCAGTTTCATGCGCAAAAGCCTCGAAACCGCAGGGTTCGACATGGCAGCCCTGAACAGTAAAGGCGAGGCTGGCAACAAACTGAAACCGCTCAGCGACGAAGCCAAAGCATGGAAAACCGTCTGGTCTGCGGGTCAGGGCGTCGGCGAGATTAGCGACCTGCCATCAACCGATCAGTTAATCGCCCGTCTGGATGAGCAATACCGTCAAGCGTTACACCTCACCCAGCAACTCTCCAGCCATTGGCCACACCCCCGATAGTTCAAAGCCCGCCCCTCGGCGGGCTAGTTTCTTGAGGCACCTGACAAGGAAGTAGCAATGCCGCACCTAAGTTTGAACAAAACACCTCACGAAACGTACGCCCCCCTGGACCCATTAGGGTTCAGCGGTCGAATAGGCCGCATGCGCTTGCTCGCCTGGAGCCTGGTACTTACCCTCATCACGTGGGTTGCGGTATTACCGGTCGCGCTTGCGCTAAAAGTGTCCTACACCCTGGGCTTCACGTGCGCGCTGGCCTTGATACTTGCTTACCTCATGACCCTGGTGAGGATCAGCGCACAACGCCTGCACGACCTTAACTGGTCAGCATGGCTGCTGTTGCTTCACCTGATCCCTGTAGCGACCTTTATTCTGTCCACGATCATGATCCTTACGCCCGGCACGCCCGGCCACAATCAATACGGTCCACCACCACCGCCCAACAGCACCGCAGTCAAAGTGCTGGCCTGGATCTCTATCATTTTGTCGGTTGTGCTTTTCGTTGTGGGGATCCTGCTCTTTGCGTTGGGCATTGCGACCTCGTTCATCGACGCAGCCACCAGCAACAGCCTGTAGACTGCGCACTTTAATGAACGCGCCAACGCCAGGGACAACATTGTCACCGGACTGCACCGTTGCGATGGAGAACAGCATGACCCGTTACGCTTTGATCACTGGCGCCTCAAGCGGCATTGGCCTGGCCCTGGCAGAAGCCCTCGCCCGTCGCGGGCGCAGTTTGATTCTGGTTGCCCGCCAACGCGATGCGCTGGAAGCCATTGCCCTCGAATTCACCCGCCGCTTTGGCGTTGAAGTGCTATTTCGCGCGTGTGATCTGGGCGAACCGTTGCGTTTGTCCGGTTTCCTGCTGGAGCTTGAAGAAGGCGACCGCCAGATCGACTTACTGGTTAACTGCGCGGGCATCGGCACCTGCGGCCCCTTCCTGGCCCACGACTGGAGCGCCGAGCAAGACCTGATCGAGCTCAATGTACTGGCGCTCACTCGCTTGTGCCACGCCATCGGCAACATGATGGCAGTGCAAGGTGGCGGGCAAATCCTCAACGTGTCATCGATCGCGGCCTATCAACCAGGTCCCTGGCTGAGCACCTATTTCGCCAGCAAAGCCTACGTGCTGCATTTTTCAGAAGGCTTGCGCGAAGAAGTCAAAAAGACCGGGATCAAGGTGTCGGTACTCTGCCCCGGTATAACCCGCACCGGTTTCTTCGATGCCGCCAACATGAATACCGCCACGGTCAAAAAAAGTCGTAACGCGCTCAGCCCTGAAGAAGTCGCGCTGTATACCGTGCGCGCCCTCGAAAAGAACAAGGCGATCATCATGCCCGGTTGGCGCAATCGTTGGTTAACCCGCATCCCGCGCGTACTTTCGCGATGGATGACACGCAAAATCGCCGCATCGGTTAACAAGTCTTACTGCCCACGTTAAGTCGGCTGGCCGCCAAACCGTCCTCTGGGTACACTCAGGCCGGACTTCACTTACGGAGATACAGCTTTGGATACTCTGTTCACCAAGATCATCAACCGTGAAATACCCGCCAATATCATCTACGAAGATGATCAGGTGCTGGCCTTTCACGACATCGCCCCACAAGCGCCGGTACATTTTCTGGTCATCCCGAAAAAACCGATCCGCACCCTCAACGACCTCACCGAAGAAGACAAAGCGCTGGCGGGCCACATCCTGTTCACCGCCCAACGCCTGGCGGTCGAACAAGGCTGCGAGAAAGGCTTCCGCGTTGTCATGAACTGCAATGAAGATGGCGGCCAGACCGTCTACCACATTCATATGCACGTTTTGGGTCAGCGCCAGATGAACTGGCCTCCGGGCTGATTTTTAACACTACGCCCTCGTGGGAGCCGCAACGCTCCCACTCACGCATGATCCAGCGCAAACCCTGCCCACCCGATTGGGGTAAACTGGCCGCCGTGATTTTTTCCGGAGGTAAGCATGACTACCCAACGTCACTACTCGCCGATTGACCGTCTTCTGTTACAAGCCGATACCGCGATGCGCACCTTGTTGCCATTCAGTGGCCAGCCGCATCGCCCGTCACCTGCCATCGTCAAACCTGAAAACCCGCTGGGTGAGCAGGCAACACGTCATGTTGCCGGGCTGATGCGTATCAACCACACCGGTGAAGTCTGCGCCCAGGCCCTGTACCAAGGTCAGGCCCTGACCGCCAAGCTGGCGCATGTGCGTGAAGCCATGGAGCATGCCGCAGAAGAAGAAATCGATCATTTGGCCTGGTGTGAGCAACGTATCCGCCAATTGGGCAGCCATCCAAGCGTGCTCAACCCGCTGTTTTACGGCATGTCCTTCGGAATTGGCGCGGTTGCAGGCTTGATCAGCGACAAGGTCAGCCTGGGATTTGTCGCCGCAACGGAAGACCAAGTGTGTAAGCACCTCAATGAACACCTTGAACAATTGCCTGCCGAAGATGAAAAGTCGCGCGCGATTCTTGAGCAAATGCGTATCGACGAAGAACGCCACGCGGAATCTGCACTCGATGCGGGCGGCTACCGCTTCCCTGCCCCGATCAAATTTGGCATGAGCCTGATGGCAAAAGTCATGACTAAAAGCACGTATCGTATTTAATTGTTCCTGCAAAACGCGCACAAAAAAGGCGGCTTACCTCACGGTAGCCGCCTTTTTTTATCAAAACCTTACGACATGTTGCGTGCGTAAAAGATTTCGAGCATTTCGTGCTTAACGCGTTCAGTGACCTGAGCACGTTGCTCCACCGAAAGATTGCTGGTGGCATCGCCGAACAGGTAGTTATCCAGTTCGAAGTCCTTGAGCAGCATTTTGGTGTGGAACAGGTTCTCCTGATACACATTCACATCGGTCATTTGATAACCGGCGCGGGTGTCTTCGGAGAGGTAGTTCTGGATCGAATTGATCTCATGATCAATAAAGTGCTTCTTGCCTTCCACATCACGGGTAAAACCCCGGACGCGGTAGTCGACCGTCACGATATCCGAATCAAATTTATGAATCAGATAGTTGAGAGCTTTAAGCGGTGAAATAACGCCGCACGTCGACACGTCAATATCCACACGGAATGTTGCAATACCGTCCACCGGGTGAATCTCCGGGTAGGTGTGCACCGTAATATGACTTTTGTCGAGGTGAGCCAGAATGGTCTCGGGCAGCGGGCCTGGGGATTCTTCGATCTGGCTTTCGGTAGGTGTTACCGGCTGCTCCGAAATCAGAATAGTCACGCTGGCGCCTTGGGGATCGTAATCCTGACGGGCGATGTTCAGGATGTTGGCACCAATGATATCAACCACATCTGTAAGGATCTGCGTCAGGCGTTCTGCGTCGTACTCTTGATTGATGTACTCAACGTATGCCTGCTGGTCTTGCGGGGTTTCCGCATAGCAGATGTCATAGATGTTGAAGCTCAAGGTCTTTGTCAGGTTATTGAACCCGTGGAGCTTGAGTTTGCTTTTCACCGTAATAAAACTCTCTATGTCGATGCGGCTCGGCCGCGTGATCCAGCATGCCCGTCAAGTGCGTAGGACGCACCTGCGTAGGACGGTTAACACCTCTTCGCGATGGCGATTTTGGTTATCTGTTAGGACACGTGACCGGGAGATATCCCCGCCACGACCCTTAAAAAAGTGGCGCATTATGCAGACGTCCGCGACTGATCGCCAGAGTCTGCAACGCTTTTATGAAAATTGAATGTCCACTCAAGCCAGTTCGATTATTTCGTAGTCATGGCTGATCGCAACGCCAGCCGCGCCGAGCATGATCGACGCCGAGCAATACTTCTCGGCAGACAGCTCGATAGCCCGTTTAACCTGCGTTTCTTTAAGGCCACGCCCTTTGACTACAAAGTGCAGGTGGATTTTGGTGAACACCTTTGGGTCTTCAGTGGCGCGTTCGGCCTCCAAAAAAGCCTCGCAACTTTCAACGGCCTGACGCGACTTTTTGAGAATGCTGACCACATCAAAGTTACTGCAACCGCCGAGTCCCAGTAACAGCATCTCCATCGGCCGCACACCCAGGTTACGGCCACCGCTTTCAGGCGGACCATCCATGACAACGACGTGGCCGCTGCCCGATTCACCCAAAAACATGGCTTCACCAGCCCATTGAATGCGTGCCTTCATTGCTCAGACTCCACTGGTTTAAAAGGGGCGCCAGCTTATCACAGGGCCGAAATTCGATGACTGACCAGCCTGAAGCGATTCTCTGACACAGCTCCAGGAAAATTCTGCAATCGGTAAAGAATTCGTCTGGTAAGCTGGCGCCAAATCGCTGGCGCCAGCCAGCAAGCGCTCTATATAAAAATAGATATAACCCTTACCGTGCACGCTTTCCGGGATACAACCATGGTTGCCCTTACTCCCATACCCAAGATCAAAAACCTCGACAAATTTCTGACTCATTGCCAGCGCAAACGTTATCAAGCCAAGAGCAATATCATTTGTGCCGGCGAGCGTTCGCACACCCTGTTCTTTATCGTCAAAGGCTCAGTCACCATCGTGATCGAGGACGATGATGGGCGTGAAATGATCATCGCTTACCTCAACAGCGGGGACTTTATTGGCGAGTTGGGTTTGTTCGAACAACCGGGCCTGGAGCAGGCGCGCAGTGCATGGGTCAGGGCCAAGACCGAATGCGAAGTTGCAGAAATCAGTTACGCAAAATTCAGAGAGTACGCGCATCAGGAACCTGAAATCCTTTACGCGCTCAGCGGCCAAATCGCACAGCGGTTACGTAATACCACGCGCAAGGTCGGCGATCTTGCGTTCTTCGATGTCACCGGTCGCGTTGCGCGCTGCCTATTGGAGCTGTGCAAGCAACCCGATGCCATGACTCACCCGGACGGAATGCAAATTAAAGTAACGCGTCAGGAAATCGGCCGAATAGTCGGTTGTTCGCGTGAGATGGTTGGGCGGGTGCTGAAGGATTTGGAAGAACAGAACCTGGTCAGCGTCAAAGGCAAGACCATGGTGGTGTTTGGAACTCGCTAGGGCTTGAGTAAGGGCGCCAGTATCTGCTGATAGCGGGCAGTGAGCTGCTCGAAAAAATCCGGTGCCGCACACACTTCATGCAACGCAATGTGACTGTCAGCACGACAACGCTGCGGCAAGTCACAGCGTTGATTGAACTGATTGACCGCCGCCACCATCGATTCGCGTTCGTTATCGAGCAGTAATGCGCCGTGAACCAAGCACACGGGCCGCTGGCCACCCTGACTCTGGCGCCAGCGTTGAGCAGTCCCCACCAACTTGCGAGCGTTCAGATTGACATTGAAACGGCCATCGCAAAAAGCCCCTTCAACCTCACCCAATGACGCAGTACCGCCCAATTCGGTCAACAGATCACAGATCGGCTGACACAGACGACGGTAAGCCGTTTCGATCCGGCCGTGATCGCCTTCGCTGCGAGGCGGTGCGTAGACCAATGCGATGTTCACCGTTGAGGCCGACTGCGGAACGGGTTCGCCGCCGGTTTCACGCAACAGGATCGGCCAGCCACTGGCGGCCAGCTCGACACTCGCGTGCTCAAAACCTGGTGAACGACTCAAGCGCCGAGGCATGACCAGCGACCGGTCAGTGGGCTGCCAGAACAACACACCCGCCTCTAACTCGCCAGCGCAGACCGCCGCCAGCAAATCCTGCTCGGCCTTAAGACCGGCTTCGACGCTAAGTTGTTGAATGACGGTCATGGGATTCCTGCTCAAAATCTGTAGCCACTGGGCGCTGGCAATCGCAGCCCCGTGCCTCGACAGCGGCTACAGGGATTAATCCAGTGTTGAGCCGGTGATGGATGTCCCGCGCTCCGGGAAGAACAAACGCTGCAACTCAGCACCCGGGTTTTCCGCACGCATGAACGCTTCGCCGACCAGGAACGAATACACCTCGCTGATCTCCATCAGCTCAACATCGGCGCGGTTCAGAATACCGCTCTCGGTGATTACCAATCGATCACGCGGCACACGCGGCAACAAATCCAGCGTGGTTTCCAAACTCACCTCAAAGGTGTGCAGGTTACGGTTGTTGATCCCGACCAGCGGCGTGTCCAATGTTTTCAGTGCACGCTCCAGTTCGTCGCCATCATGCACTTCTACCAACACGTCCAGTCCGACGCTTTTAGCCAGGGCGGCCAGCTCGGCCATTTTCACGTCATCCAGTGCAGACACGATCAGCAACACACAGTCGGCGCCCAACGCACGGGCTTCAACGATCTGATACGGATCGATCATGAAATCCTTGCGGATCACCGGCAGCTTGCACGCAGCACGTGCCTGTTGCAGATAGGCGTCAGCGCCCTGAAAGTAATCAATGTCAGTGAGTACCGACAGACAGGTCGCGCCGCCTTTCTCATAACGTTGCGCAATATCGGCAGGCACGAAATGCTCGCGAATCACCCCTTTGCTCGGCGATGCCTTTTTGATTTCGGCAATCACCGCAGGCTGTTTCAACTTGGCCTGCGCCAGCAAAGCCTTGGCGAAACCACGTACAGGATCAGCCTGAGAGGCCAGGCGTTCAACTTCGGCAAAGCTCACGCGGGCGCTGCGCTCAGCCACTTCCTGAACCTTGCGCGCCAGAATGCTTTCCAGAACGGTTGGCACACTCATGCTTCATTCTCCTGCTTGAAAATCGCGGTAAACGCGCCCAGTTCTTCCAGCTTTTCGCGGGCCAGCCCGGTGTGCAGCGCATCGTGCGCCAGCGCCACACCTTCTTTCAGAGTGTAGGCAAGATCAGCAGCGTACAACGCAGCGCCCGCATTAAGTACGATCATTTCAGCGGCTTTCTGGCCGGCCTCTGTTTTACGGCGGCCCAAAGCATCGCGGATCAGTTCCAGCGAGTGTTCAGGGCTGTCGACCACCAGCCCAAACAGGCTTTGGCTCTTGATACCCAAGTCTTCAGGCTGCACCCAATACTCGGTGATTTCGCCTTTACGCAGCTCGGCCACAAACGTGGGCGCCGCCAGGCTGAACTCGTCCAGACCATCTTGCGAATGAACCACCAGCACATGCTTGCTGCCCAGGCGTTGCAGCACTTCAGCCAACGGACGGCAGAGCGCCTGATTGAACACGCCGACCACTTGATGCAACACGCCAGCCGGATTCGTAAGCGGGCCAAGCATATTGAACAGGGTTCGCAGCCCAAGATCGCGACGCGGGATGGCCGCGTGCTTCATGGCGCCGTGATGGGATTGGGCAAACATGAAGCCGATGCCCACGCTGTCGATGCACCGTGCAACTTGTACCGGTGTGAGGTTCAGGTACACACCGGCCGCTTCGAGCAAGTCGGCGCTGCCACTTTTACCGGACACGGCACGATTGCCATGCTTGGCCACCGTGCAACCGGCGGCCGCGATCACCAATGCCGAAGCCGTGGAGACGTTGAAAATATTCGCCCCGTCGCCGCCGGTGCCAACAATGTCGACCACGCCATCGAGGGTATTGAGTTCGACCTTGTCCGCCAACTCGCGCATTACGGTGACGGCACCGACGATTTCGTCGATGCTTTCACTTTTCATACGCATGCCCATCATGAAAGCGCCAATCTGCGCCTCGGTGCATTGGCCGGTCATGATGTCGCGCATGACATCGCGCATTTCATCAGTGGTCAGGTCCAGATGACCGACGATACGGTTCAGGGCAGTCTTGATATCCATATGAAGTCCTTAGCGCGTGCCGCCGGTTTGTTTAAGAAAATTGGCGAACAGTTCATGACCTTGTTCGGTCAGGATCGATTCAGGGTGAAATTGCACCCCTTCGATATTGAGTGTTTTGTGGCGCAACCCCATGATCTCGTCCACCGAGCCATCCGCGTGTTGTGTCCACGCTGTCAGCTCCAGGCACTCAGGCAGGGTTTCGCGCTTGACCACCAGCGAGTGATAACGGGTGACGGTCAATGGGTTGTTCAATCCTTCGAACACCCCCGTATTGAGGTGATACACCGGGCTGGTCTTGCCGTGCATGACTTGGCGTGCGCGAACCACGTCCCCGCCAAAAGCCTGGCCGATAGACTGATGACCCAGGCACACGCCCAGAATCGGCAGCTTGCCCGCAAAGTATTTGATCGCTTGCAATGAGATGCCCGCCTCGTTCGGCGTGCACGGGCCGGGCGACACCACAATGCGCTCAGGGTTGAGCGCCTCGATCTCGGCCACGGTCAGTTCATCGTTGCGCACCACCTTGACCTCTGCACCCAGCTCGCCGAGGTACTGCACAACGTTATAAGTAAAAGAGTCGTAATTATCGATCATCAGCAACATGGCACAGCTCCTCAGGCGTCGGACGCGGGGGTTTGTTCAGCGAGCGCTACGGCGCGAAACATCGCGCGGCGTTTGTTCAGCGTCTCTTCCCACTCCAGGGCCGGTACCGAGTCGGCGACAATGCCGCCGCCCGCTTGCACATGCAATTCACCGTTCTTGATCACCGCCGTACGAATAGCGATGGCCGTGTCCATATTGCCGTTCCAGGCGAAGTAACCGACCGCGCCGCCATAGACACCGCGCTTGACCGGTTCCAGCTCATCAATGATTTCCATCGCCCGAATTTTCGGTGCACCCGACAACGTTCCCGCAGGCAAGATCGCACGCAACGCGTCCATCGCCGTCAGCCCGCTTTTCAGCTGGCCCGTGACGTTGGACACAATGTGCATCACGTTGGAGTAACGCTCGATGACCATTTTTTCAGTGAGCTTGACCGAACCGATCTCAGACACCCGGCCCGTATCGTTGCGGCCCAGATCGATCAGCATCAAGTGTTCGGCGATTTCTTTATCGTCACTGAGCAGGTCTTGCTCCAGCGCCAGATCAGCCTCTTCGGTTGCACCGCGCGGGCGCGTACCGGCAATCGGGCGCACGGTGATCAGGTTGTCTTCAACCCGCACCAGCACTTCCGGCGAACTGCCCACCACGTGGAAGTCACCAAAGTTGAAGAAGTACATATAAGGCGTCGGATTGAAGCAGCGCAACGCACGGTACAGATCAATCGGCGCTGCCTTGAAGTCGATGGACATGCGCTGCGAGGGGACGACTTGCATACAATCGCCCGCGAGGATGTAGTCCTTGATTGTGTCGACCGCTTGCTCGTAATCACCCTGGGTGAAGCTGGAGCGGAACACCGGGTCCGCTGACTGCTGAGCCGTAAAGTCCAGACCGCGACGCGGCGCAATCGGCTGACGCAACTGCTCAAGCAATGCCTCAAGCCGCGCCTGGCCTTCTTCATAAGCATCAGGTTGCGCCGGATCAACCAACACAATCGCGTGCATCTTGCCCGCGAGGTTGTCGAACACCACCACGGCATCCGACACCATCAGCAGAATGTCCGGCACGCCCAGCGGATCAGGGTTCGGGCATTTGCCGAGGCGCTTTTCCACATAACGCACACAGTCATAGCCAAAATACCCCACCAACCCGCCATTGAAGCGCGGCAAACCGGTAATGGTCGGCACGTTGTAGCGCGCTTTAAAGGCCTCGACAAACGTCAGCGGGTCTTCAACCTCGTGCGCTTCAATCTCGACGCCGTCGTGGGTCACGCGAACCTGATGCTCATGCACACGCAATACCGTGCGGCACGGCAAGCCAATGATCGAGTAACGCCCCCACTTCTCACCGCCCTGCACCGACTCCAGCAAATAGGAGTTGGGCTGGTCAGCCAGTTTCAAGTAGATCGACAGCGGCGTGTCGAAGTCGGCCAGGGTTTCGCGGGCAAGCGGGATACGGTTATAGCCGGCAGCGGCCAAACGCAGGAATTCTTCACGGATCATGAGGTGCCTCGTGGTCTGAGGGTCAAACAGTCAGGTGTGCAAACGTGCCGGCTATCCGGCCAGATTCAAGTCAGGCGCGCCAACGCCAACGGGCCAGGGCCTTGATAACTTTCATCCAGAGTTTGCGAGTGACCACCACGATGGAATCTCTACGAGAGGGGTGAACAGAAGTGCCCAACGTTATCTCAGCCGCCGAATCTAAGCAACCGGCTATCAGCTCTTGCAGGTTACCGATCACCATGTCCGGCGACTCTTCTTCAATCGGGCGACCGTGGTTATAGCCATAATTGAGCGCCACACAACGCACACCTGCGGCCTTGGCAGCCAACACGTCATTGCGTGAATCACCAATAAACATTGATTGCTGCGGGGTGACGCCGGCCATTTTCATCACGAACAACAGCGCTTCGGGGTCGGGCTTTTTCTGCGGCAACGTATCGCCACCGATAATCCAGCGAAAAAAGCGCCCCAGCTTCAATTCATCCAGCAGCGGTGCCACAAAGCGCTCAGGCTTGTTGGTGATCAGGGCCATCTCGACGCCCTGTTTTTGCAGCCACTTGAGACTTTCGCGCACACCGGGATAGACCTTGGTCTGACCATGGCCGCCATCGTAGGCCTCCATGAAAATCTCCAGTGCGTGCTCGGCCTCGGCGTCGTCGACACCCGAGGCCTCAAGATTGCCCGCCAACGCACGGCGTACCAGCATCGGCGCACCGTTGCCGATCCACATCTTCACGTTTTCAAGACCGGCAGGCGGACGGCCCAACTTGAGCAGCATGGTTTCTACGGCCGAGGCCAGGTCTGGCACCGAATCAATCAGCGTGCCGTCCAGATCGAACATCACCAGCTTGGGCAATTGCCCCTGAAGGAGCTGCTCAAAACCGCTCACGGACGCGCCAACGCAAGCTCGGCACGCATTTTCTGAATAACTTCTTCGTAGTTGGGCGTGTTGAAAATAGCCGAACCCGCGACGAACGTGTCAGCACCCGCCTCAGCGATTTGACGGATATTGCCGACATTCACGCCGCCGTCGATCTCCAGGCGAATATCACGGCCCGAAGCATCGATCAGCGCCCGCGCTTCACGCAGTTTGTCCAGAGTGCCGGGGATGAACTTCTGGCCGCCGAAGCCCGGGTTAACGCTCATCAGCAAGACCATATCGACCTTGTCCATCACATACTTGAGCACGTCCAGCGGGGTCGCGGGGTTGAACACCAGCCCTGCTTTGCAGCCGCCTTCGCGGATCAATTGCAGCGAGCGGTCGATGTGCTGCGTGGCTTCGGGGTGGAAGGTGATGTACGTCGCGCCGGCTTCGATGAAGTCGCCGATGATCCGATCAACCGGGCTGACCATCAGATGCGCGTCGATTGGAGCGGTCACCCCGTACTTGCGTAATGCGGCGCATACCATCGGGCCGATGGTCAGGTTAGGGACGTAATGGTTGTCCATGACATCGAAGTGAACGAAGTCAGCACCCGCAGCGAGTACGTTGTCTACTTCTTCGCCAAGACGGGCGAAATCGGCAGAAAGAATCGATGGGGCAATAGCGAAGGGCTGCATGACGCACCTTTTAGTGAGCTAAACACGGTGGCGCGCATTGTATACCGCGCGCCCCGACGCGCACACCGCCTTGCGGCCGCTACGCGACCGATCGCAGCCTTCGGCAGCGACTACATAGGCATACATCGCTGCCGAAGGCTGCGATAAGGCCCAACAGCGTCCTGCAATATCTTGCCAATAAAGGCACAAGGCGTTGCCTGATAACCCATCTAACTTTAGAAAACATCCCTCTTCACGAAGGCAAAGGAATGCCAAAATCCTACAACAGCAAACACCTACTCAAAGGCCGCTACTCCGAACCCGGCCGCATCTATATGCTCACTACCGTCACCGACCAACGACGACCCGTATTCAGTGACTTCCATCTGGGCCGCCTCGTGGTCAACCAACTCCGACAAGCTCACGACGAAGGCATCGTTAACTCACTCGCCTGGGTCGTAATGCCTGATCACTGCCATTGGCTCGTAGAGTTACGCACAAAGTCGCTGGGTGAGTTGATGTGCCGAATAAAGTCGCGCAGCAGCGTCGCTGTCAATCTCGCCACCCAATCCACAAGCCGGCTATGGCAAAAGGGCTATCACGACCGAACCTTGCGCCGGGAAGATGATCTCAAGGCCGCCGCCCGCTACCTGATCCAAAACCCGATCCGCGCTCAGTTGACCTCGCGGATCGGCGATTACCCCCTGTGGGACGCCTGCTGGATTTAGACCTGTGCTGTACGCAATTTCTCACTGCGCCCGCGCAACCACTCCAGCGTCAGTAGCAACACGACGGAGAACGCAATCAGCAGCGTGGCCGCTGCGGCAATGGTGGGGCTGAGGTTTTCACGGATGCCGCTGAACATCTGGCGCGGCAACGTCGCTTGCTCCGGCCCGGCCAGAAACAGCGTCACCACCACTTCATCAAACGAGGTGGCAAAGGCAAAAAGAGCACCTGAGATCACGCCCGGCGCAATCAGCGGTAAAGTCACCCGGCGAAAAGCGGTCAGCGGCGAAGCGCCCAAACTGGCCGCCGCCCGCACCAGGTTTTGGTTGAACCCCTGCAACGTCGCCGACACGGTAATGATCACAAACGGCACGCCCAGCACCGCATGCACCACGATCAACGAGAAGTAGCTGTTACCCAGCCCCAAGGGCGCGAAAAACAGGTAGCTGGCCACACCAATAATCACCACCGGCACCACCATCGGCGAGATCACCAGCGCCATGACCAGCGCTTTGCCGGGGAAGTCACCACGGGTCAACCCAATCGCCGCCAACGTGCCAAACACCATTGCCAACACCGTGGCCGCCGGGGCCACGATCACACTGTTTTTCAATGCGCGCATCCATTCGGCCGAGGCGAAGAAGTCCTGATACCAATGCAACGAAAAGCCCTGCAACGGGTAAACCAGAAAACTTCCGGAGTTGAACGACAACGGAATGATCACCAGCACCGGCAAGATCAAAAACAACAGAATCAGCCCGCAAAGGATGCGCAAGCTGTAGAACCACACCCGTTCAACGGGGGACATGTAAGGGCTCAGCATGGCGGCCTCCTTAATTCAGACGCAGGCGGGTGGCGCCCACCAGCCAGTTGTAAATCAGGTACAGCACCACCGTCGCCAGTAGCAGCAAACCGCCCAACGCCGTGGCCATGCCCCAGTTGATGCTGGTATTGGTGTAGAACGCCACGAAATAACTGACCATTTGATCGTTAGGGCTGCCCAGCAATGCGGGGGTGATGTAGTAGCCAATGGCGATGATGAACACCAGCAGGCAACCGGCACCGACACCGGCATACGTCTGTGGGAAATAAACGCGCCAGAAGCTGGCAAATGGATGACATCCCAGTGAGATCGCTGCCCGCATATAGGTCGGCGAAATACCCTTCATCACGCTGTAAATCGGCAAGATCATGAACGGCAATAGGATGTGCACCATCGAGATATAGACCCCGGTGCGGTTAAACACCAACTCCAACGGTTTGTCGATGACGCCCATGCTCATCAGGGCACTGTTGATCAGCCCCCCAGATTGCAGCAAGACGATCCAGGCCGCGACGCGCACCAGCACCGAGGTCCAGAACGGCAGCAGCACCAGAATCATCAACAAGTTGCTTTGGCGTGCGGGCAAGTTGGCCAGCAGGTACGCCAAGGGGTAAGCCAGCACCAGACAGATGCAGGTGATGACCAATCCCATCCAAAAGGTACGGGCGAAGATGTCCAGGTAAATCGCCTGATCCGGTGTAGCCGGAGCCACTTCGCCGAGGTCATCAATACGATGATCGACCGCTGCCAGCAGGTAAAACGGGGTCACGCTTGAGCTATTGCGCTTGATCGCCTGCCAATACGCCGGGTCGCCCCAACGCTCGTCGAGGGTTTCCAGTGCGTCTTTGTAAGATGCCGGCACCGCCTTGAACGGCAGCGCTTTGGCAGTTTTCATCAACAGGCTGCGGTAGCCTGCCAACTCCATGTTCAGACGTTTGGACAAATCGCCCAATACTTGATTCTTGCGTGCCTCGGCCAAGTCCTCGCTGAGCGCCAGATACACCGGCTCAGCCGGTAAGCCTTTGCCATCCCAGCCGTGCACCGCCACCACGGTGCGAGGCAAGCCTTCGACCACTTCCGGGTTGCCGACACTTTTGTACAACAGCGCAGCAATCGGCACCAAAAACACCAGCAGCAGAAAGATCACCAACGGTGCAATCAACGCCTGCGCCTTCCAGCGATTCACACGCTCGGCATGCGCCAGGCGCTTCTTCAAGCTGGGGCTGGAGACTTCGTTCAAGGGGATGGCGAGGGCCATGGCGAACTCCGCAAATCTTTAAACAAGGGCGACACGCCCTGACCGGGCGCGTCGGGTATCAGCGATGCTTACTTGGCAGCCCACGCGTTGAAACGTTGCTCCAGTTGCTCGCCGTTATCAGCCCAGAAGCTGACGTCGATCTGCACCTGATCCTTGATGTTTTCAGGCGCGGTCGGCATGTCGGCTTGCACCTCTTTAGGCAGCAGCGGCATGGCCTCTTTATTCGCCGGGCCATACGCGATGTTTTGCGAGTACACACTCTGCTGTTGAGGTTGAAGCGTGAACTGCATGAACTTTTTCGCAGCCTCAGCTTTGGCCGGGCTCAAACCTTTCGGGATGGCCCACGCGTCGAAGTCGTAAATGCCGCCGTTCCACACGATCTTCAGGTTGCTTTCTTTTTGCACCGCAGCGATGCGGCCGTTGTACGCCGAACTCATCACCACATCACCCGAGGCCAGGTACTGCGGCGGCTGTGCACCGGCTTCCCACCACTGGATGCTCGGTTTCAACTCGTCGAGCTTTTTGAAGGCGCGGTTCTGACCGTCCTTGCTCGCCAGCACCGTGTACACATCTTTGGGCGCAACCCCGTCTGCCATCAGTGCAAATTCCAATGTGTACTTGGCGCCTTTGCGCAGCCCGCGTTTGCCGGGAAAGGTTTTGGTGTCCCAGAAATCCGCCCAACTGGTCGGCGCGGTTTTCAGCTTGTCAGCGTTGTAAGCCATGACCGTGGACCATACGAAGAAGCCTGCGCCGCATGACTGAATGGCGCCAGACACGTACTGATCGGGATTACCAAACAGTGCCGGGTCCAGTTGCTCAAACATGTCTTCGTCACAACCACGGGACAGTTCAGGCGATTCAACCTCAACCAAATCCCACGAGATGCTTTTGGTGTCGACCATCGCTTTGATCTTGGCCATTTCACCGTTGTACTCACCGGCGATGATTTTGCCGTCGCCGCGAGCTTCCCAGGGCGCGTAAAACGCTTTGACCTGAGCGGCCTTGTTCGCCCCGCCAAACGAGACCACGGTCAGGTCAGTGGCCGCCAGCGCATTGGCGGCGCACAACAGGCCCATACTCAGGACCGATAATTTCAGGGATTTATGCATGGTGTTCTCCACAGGGTTGGTGAAGCCGGGGCGATTAATTCGCCTCTAAGAGAGGGTCCAGCGCACGTACGTGTTCAACCTGCCAACCGAGCGGCACCACGTCACCGACGGCCAGCGTCGGGTCCAGTTCGGCAATCGGCTGTTTCACAAAAAAATCGTTCTTGCCGCAAACTTCCAGGCGCACCCGCACGTGGTCGCCCAGGTAGATGAACTCTTCAACTCGCCCCGAGAAACGGTTCACGCAGGACTCACTGGCGCCGTTGAGGCTGATGCGCTCCGGGCGGATCGACAGGGTCACCGGGTCGCCGGTGCGCCCCACATTCACCGCCAGCGCTTGCACCTTCTCACCGCGACCCAATTCGACCACGCAGCGCTCGCCGTCCTGACTGTGCAGGCGGCCATTGAGGCGGTTGTTTTCGCCGATGAAATTGGCAACGAAGGTGTTTTTCGGCTCTTCGTAGAGGCTACGCGGCGGGGCAATTTGCTGGATTTCACCTTGATGGAATACCGCCACCCGATCCGACATGGTCAGCGCTTCGCCCTGGTCGTGAGTCACGTAAACCACGGTCACACCGAGGCGCTGGTGCAGGTGTTTGATCTCCATCTGCATGTGCTCGCGCAGTTGCTTGTCCAGCGCGCCCAACGGCTCGTCCATCAGCACCAGCTGCGGTTCGAACACCAGCGCGCGCGCCAGTGCCACCCGCTGTTGCTGGCCGCCCGAAAGTTGCGCCGGGTAACGTTGGGCAAACGCCTCGAGCTGCACCATGCTCAACACACGCTTGACCCGCTCACTGATATCCGTGCGGTTGAGGCCGCGCACCGACAGCGGAAAGCCCAGGTTTTCGGCCACGGTCATGTGCGGAAACAGCGCGTAGTTTTGAAACACCATGCCAATGTCGCGCTTGTGCGGCGGCACGTTATTGATCGAGCGGCCCGCCAGCAGGATTTCACCCGCGGTGGGCGTTTCAAAGCCTGCGAGCATCATCAGGCTGGTGGTTTTGCCCGACCCTGAAGGCCCGAGCAAGGTCAGAAACTCGCCTTTACGAATGTCCAGATTGAGGTCTTTGACGATCAGGTTTTCGCCGTCATAGCTTTTTTGCACGCCACGAAAGCTGACCAAAATGTCATTCGACCCAGCGCTTGCACCGACCTCACTCATAGCCACACCTTTTGTTTTGGACTGCTGTAGCCCAAGACTAAAGAAGGCGCCAACCCGCAGAAATCGGGGCGCAGGAGAGATTCACATGAGGCAGTTGGAAGATTAGGGGTAGGGCGTGCCCTACACAGACGTCGCGTTTAAGACAGTGGAACGCTTACGGCCAAGCACGATGGCAAATCAATGATACAAAACTGTCGTAATCAGACACGCCCCACTCGGTAGTCGCTGCCGTTGCGTTTGGGTATTTCACACCAGCTTGTGTTCCATCGCGTACTTCACCAACTCCGCCAGCGAGGTGACGTTGAGTTTTTGCATCAAGCGCGCCTTGTGCGTGCTGATGGTCTTGCTGCTCAAGGCCAGCTGCTGCGCGATGTCATTCACGTTTACGCCCTGCGCCAGGCGCTCGAATACAGAAAACTCTCGCTCCGACAACGACGCATGTAACGGCCGCGAATCAGTCAGGCCCACTTCAAACACCATGCGATCCGCCAACTCCGGGTCAATGTAACGCCCCCCTGCCGCCACTTTGCGAATCGCCGTGAGCAGCAACGCCGGATCGCTGTCCTTGGTCGCATACCCCGCCGCACCAAATTTCAACGCCCGCGCCGCCATCTGCGCTTCGTCGTGCATCGATAACACCAAAATCGCGGGGGGGTTGTTCAAGGCTCGTATCCGCGGGATCGCTTCCAGGCCGTTGACACCGGGCATCGAAATATCCAGCAGCACCACTTCGCACGGCACATGACGCAAGGTTTCCAGCAGTTGCTCGCCATTGCTCGCCTCCCCCACTACCAGCAAGTCCTTGGCCAGGCCAATCAATTGCTTGATGCCTTCACGCACGATGGTGTGGTCTTCCGCTACCAGTACACGAATCACAGGTATTTCCTCATCAAGGTCATTTCGACGGCTGAACCAGCGGCACCCGCACATTCAGGGTGGTGCCTTCGCCCGGCACACTGTGCAGCGACAGCGTACCCCCCAACATCAATACGCGTTCGCGCATGCCCACCAACCCGAAAGAGGTTGGCCTGCCGGTGGCGGGAACAAACCCCAGGCCATCATCGCTGATGGTCAGGCACAGCGATTGTTGTTCAATGCTTAAGGTCAACTCAACGGTTTGCGCCTGAGCATGGCGCATCACGTTGGTCAGCGCCTCCTGCAAAATCCGGAACAGACCTACTTCCTTGGCAGCACTCAACGGCGGTAAATGTTCAGGCACCTGCACCAGACACGGAATTTGCGTACGCGCTTCAAAGCGCTGCGCCTGCCATTCGATGGCAGAACTGATGCCCGCGTCCAGAATGGGCGGGCGCAAGGCCGTGGCCACATCACGCACCAACTGAAACAGCTGAGCGATGAGCTTTTTCATACTGTTCAGGCGTTCGCGCAGGCCGGGGTCGAGGTCGGCATACGCCAGCTCACACATGGACGTTTCGAGTTTGAGCACGGTCAACATCTGCCCCAGCTCGTCGTGCACTTCGCGGGCGATACGTGCTTTTTCTTCTTCACGCACACTCTCAAGGTGCGCCGACAGTTCACGCAATTGCCCACGCGAGCTGTCGAGTTCCAGTTCAATGCGCTTGCTTTCGCTGATATCCCACACAATGCCGTCCCACACCACGGTGCCATCGCCCAGCCGCCGGGTGATGGCCTTGATCTCGGCCCAGCGCTGCTGACCATCGCGCGTAACGATGCGACCTTGCCACGCCCAGTCGCTGTCGCTGTCCAGCGCCAAGTCCTGCACGCGGTGGTAATCCGCCTTGTCGTCGGGATGTACCAGGCTGCGCAAACCGACTTCGCGTTTACGTAACGTCGCGGGCGAGAAGCCGGCCAAACTCTCACTGCCTTCACTGATGTAGGGGAAGTCCAACTCACCCGTAAGCAGTGAGCGCTCCAGACGAAACACCAGCCCCGGCACATTGGCCGCGATGCCTTGCAAGCGCGCATCACTCTCTTGCAGCGCGGCCTGCACGCGACGGCGTTCAGTGATGTCATTGAGGTACACGACCAAGTACTCCGCCGCCTGAAAGCGCAGAAAGCTGAGGGTAATGTCCGCCGGAAACGTGCTGCCGTCGGCACGCACACATTGGCTTTCAAAGCGCTGCGCGCCGTCTTCACTGGCCCGTGCGCGCTTCCACAAACCGAGCCAGCGGTCCATCGTCAGCCCCGGTTCAAAATCACTCAAGGGTCGCTCAAGGACCGCACCCGGCGCACACCCGAGCATGTGCTCGGCGGCCTGATTGGCATAGCGCACGTGACTGTCCCAATTGACCCACAGAATGCCGACCGGGCTTTGGTCGATCGAAAACTGGGTCAGGCGCAACGCTTCGGCGCTCGCGACACGCAGCGCGATGTCTTCGCGAGCATTGAGCAGCGCCCGTTCCAGCGCGGTTTGCTGACGCCGCTGCCAGTACACAATCGCCATGCACGCCAACAACAATGCACCGATCAACAGGCTCAGGTTTTGCCAAAAGCCGGGCGAAGGGCCCAGGTGGGGGTATTTGGGCTGCAACCAGCGGGCATGCAGTTGCTCCATGTCGCGTGCCGGTATCGCATGCAGCCCGCGTTCGACGATCCCGGCCAGCTGCGGCCAATCGCGTCGGGTCGCCACGCGTAACAATTGCGGCAAACCGATATCGCCCACCACCGCTAACCCGGCGAACTCCGGCTCAACTGACAAGCGACTGAGTTGCGCTTCATCAATCACAGCATAGGTCGCTTGCTGGCTGAGCAACAATTGCAACGCCTGACGCTCCAGCGGCACGCCTTGCAAATTGAGTCCCGGGTAGCTGCTGCGTAAAAAATCCGCCGTCGCACTGGGCATGCGCACCGCCACGCGAATCTGGCTGTCGAGCCGCTCCAGATCGACCGCTCCGTTGCCGTTGCGCTCGCCTACCACCAACTGCGGCACCCGCATATACGGGTCGGAAAACAGCCACAGGCGCAACCCTGCCGGTGTTTGGGTCAGGCCCGGCACCAGATCAATCTCCCCGGCGCGGGCCGCTGCTTCAAGGTGCGCCAGATCCGGATAATTGCGCCAGCGCAACTCAACGTTCAACGCCTGCGCCAGCCACTTCATCAGCTCCACATTGGCCCCGGAGAGCTGCTGCAAACGCTGATCAAATTTAGCGTAGGGCGCTTGCAGCACCAGGCCGACCCGCAACTGCGGGTGCTGCGCCAGCCAGTGTTGTTGCTCAACGCTCAACTGCGCCGCAGGCACGGGCGCTGCATGGCTCATCAAGGGCAGCCAGAACCAGCCGATAACCAACAGATAGCAAAAACGTGTCATCTGAACGCTCACCCCCTGACAAATACTGATCAACCCTTTAGGCTGCCGGGATTACTTCTGGCCTGGAAAAACTGATGTCTTCTTACCGTCTGGCGCTGCCAGCCCTGTGCCTGTCGTTACTGCTGCCCTTGGCATTACCGGTGTACGCTGCTGAGCCGCAGCCCGCTGCCGAGCCTGCACAACCTCAACCTGTTGAGCGTCAGCCCTTGCTCGAACGTAGCCAGGAAGACGCGACTGCGCTTGAACGACAGCTCCCGCAGCACGAACAGCAACAGCTGCAAGCGGGTGAGGACACCTTCCTTGCGCTGTGGAAACCCGCCAACAGCAACGACCCCAGCGGTGCAGTGATTATCGTGCCCGGTGCAGGCGAAACCGCTGACTGGCCGCTGGCCATCAGCCCGCTGCGCAACAAACTGCCGGACGCCAACTGGGCCAGCCTGAGCCTGAGCTTGCCAGACCTGCAAAGCGAAGCCAGTCAGGCGCGCACCGTTGAACCCGAGAAATTACCTACGCCACAAGCGCCAGACAGTAGCAGTAAAGACGCCAGCACCACAGCCAAACCTATCGAACAGGCAGCCAGCGTCGGCACTGAAAACCCGGCGCCGGACGTCACGCCCCTCGCCACGCGTGAAGAGATGAACACCGCCGATGCCGAGCGCATCTTCGCCCGTATCGAGGCAAGCATTGCCTTCGCACAGCAGCAGAATGTGCGCAGCATCGTATTGCTGGGGCACGGCACGGGGGCGTATTGGGCGGCACGCTATGTGGCCGAAAAACAACCCGCGCACGTGTCGAAACTGGTGATGGTGGCCGCGCAGACACCGGCTCAGGCCCAGGCGGACTTGAGCCAAATGACCCCGACGCTCAAAGTCGCCTTGCTGGACGTCTTCTATAAAGACAACGCTATGGCGCGTAAAGCGGCCCTGCAACGGCTGCAAGCCAGCAAGCGGGTGAATGGCGGAGAGTTTAAACAGGTGGCGTTAGCGGCGATTCCAGGCAACCGCGAGGCCGAGCAAGAACAGTTGTTTCGCCGAATTCGCGGCTGGCTCAGCCCGCAGCCTGTGGATAAGTAACGCTCAAAACCCGCGACGCTGGCGGATCAACGTGTAAGCGTGATGCAGCTCGCGGGTCGTCTCGGTCGCCTCAAGCACTTGGGAGGGGCTTGCACCGGAGCCTGCCACCTTGTCCGGGTGATGACGGCTGAGCAAACGTCGATAGGCGCGCTTGATCTGCGCCGGATCACTCTGGTCGGTGACGCCCAACAGCTTGAGCGACTCTTGATACGTGCCGCCACGCGTTGCCAGCGGCCTTTTTTGAGGCTCGTAATCAGCGCCCAACGCTTGAATCTGTTGCGGGGTCCAACCCAGCCAACGCCCCCAGCGCACAATCAATTCACGCTCCCGGGTGTCGACCCGGCCATCGGCAATGATCATCCGCCAGCACGCGCGCAAAACACCTTCTGCGGCGTGTGGCTGTGACTTGAGGCGCCGCAAATAACCGCGCAATGACTCATTGCCAGACTTGCCACGATTGAAGGCGCCAATCGCCCGCTTCTGCGCAGGCGCGCTCATGTCGAGCAAACGCATCTCTTGGCGCGCCTGCTCAATGTGTTTATCCACCACTCGCCCACCGCTTTTGGCCAGACGACCGAGCAACACAAACAGCAGTTCGTCATTGCGCAGCACTGCACGTCCGCCCAGCCGTTCGCGCAGATGCGCCCAGCTGTGCAGTTGCAGGCGCCGGTCCAGCGCCTGCCCCAGCAATGCACCGAGCATGGCCCCCGGAATACTGGCTATCAAAAAGCCACCTCCGGCTCCGATCAGGGTCCCTGGCCACAGCATAATTAGTGAGCGCCCTTGATCAAGGTCTCAACCTCAGCCAAACGCTCATGCGTACCTACATCTACCCAATGCCCTAGCAAACGCTCTCCTGATACACGGCCGGCGGCCATGGCTGTACGTAATAACGGCGCCAACTTGAACGCGCCGCCCGTGCAGCCGCTGAACAACTGGGGGCTGAGTACAGCGATGCCGCTGTAGGTCAGCGTGGGCGCGTTCGGTTGTGCATCTTTGATCTGCGAGTCCATCAGGCAAAAATCACCTGTGGGGTGGTGCGCCGGGTTATCCACCAGCACCAAATGCGCAAGCCCGGCAAGCGGCTGGCGCAGGGCGCTAAAGTCATAGTCGGTCCAGATATCACCGTTCACCACCACAAACGGGTTATCGCCCAACAACGGCAATGCTTTAAAAATCCCGCCGCCGGTTTCCAAGGGTTCGCCCTCAGCGGAGTACTGAATGCTGACACCCAACTGTGAACCATCACCCAAGTGATCTTCTATCTGCTGACCGAGCCAGGCGTGATTGATCACGATCTCGCTAAAACCTGCGGCGGCCAGCGCACGCAGGTGGTACTCGATCAGAGGCACACCGCCCGCACGAATCAGCGGTTTTGGCGTGTGCAGGGTCAAGGGGCGTAAACGCTCGCCTTTGCCCGCAGCCAGAATCATCGCCTTCATAGGGGCGCCTCGGCGGGCTGACGCAGACTGACAAACAGCTCACCCAATTGCGCCAGTTCAGGACGGCGCGCCAGTACCGCTTCTATATAGGTGAAGAAGCGCGGCACATCCTCCAGGTAACGCGGCTTGCCGTCGCGGTGGCAAATACGCGCGAAGATACCGATCACCTTCAAATGACGTTGCACGCCCATCAGGTCGCTGGCACGCAAAAAGTCCTGCAAGACCGGCTGCACGGGAATCGCCAGATGACGCGCGCTCTCCCAATAGTTGCTCAGCCACTGCAATACCCGCTCCTCTGGCCAACTGAGGAATGCATCCTTGAACAAGCAGGTGATGTCATAGGTCACCGGGCCATATACCGCGTCCTGGAAATCCAGCACGCCGGGGTTGGGGATGCTCAACATCAGATTGCGCGGCATAAAGTCGCGGTGCACCAGCACTTTGGGTTGTGCCAGGGCGCTGTCGATCAACAGATCGCTGACCTGCTGCCACAGCGCCTGCTGTTGCTCATCCAGCTCAATGCCCAAGTGACGGCGTACGTACCATTCAGGGAACAACTCCAGCTCGCGGCGCAGCAAGGCCACGTCATAGCTGGGCAATGGCTCGGTCATTGGCAACTGCTGAAAGGCCAGCAGCGCTTCAATGGCGTCGTCGAACAGCTCATCGGCGTTATCTTCATTAATAACGTCAAGAAAGGTTTTATTGCCCAGGTCATTGAGCAAAAGAAACCCGCGTTCGAGGTCCTGAGCAAAAATTTTCGGCACATTTATTTCGCTTGTGCGCAGTAATTCGGCGATATCGACGAAAGGTTTGCAGTTTTCCTGGGGGGGCGGAGCGTCCATGACGATAAAACTGCGACCCTCGGCCTCCCAGCGAAAATACCGCCGAAAGCTCGCATCGCTGCTGGCCGCAGTCAACGTGGCCGGGGGTACGAGGCCCCAACCTTGATTTAAAAACAGGGCAGATAATTGCTCATCGAGCCAAACTTTCAGGTGTTGCAGGCGTACATCTTGGTCAGGCATTGCGTGGGTCTCCGACGGCCCTAGCCGTCAAGCGGGTCATGCTTTATTATCCAGCATCTTTTCCAGACCATCGAGAGGCGTGCGGTCCCCCACCGCGGGCTGATGGCACGCAGGAAGCCCGGACTAATAAGATGGCATTGAAATCCCCCGCGTTTCGTAAAAAATTTCCGTTGCTGGTAACCGGCAGTTTGCTGGCCATGCAACCTTTAGCTGCGCCATTCGCTGTTGCCGAGGAGCAGTATGACTGTTCCGTGTCGGCTTCGGGCGGCTGGGATTGCGCACCGAAAGCGACGACGGCTCAATTGCCGCCGCGCCCGGTTCACAGCGATGCATCGGTCGGCGCCAGTGGCGAGACGATCGAGCAAGTCGCCCAGACCCCGTTGGTGACAGAAGCCAAAGGCCGTGGTCTGAAAGCGCGCAGTGCCGACTACAGTCACCTCGACTGGGTGGAGCGCGACAAGCTGACCCCTGCACAACTGGCCGAAACCGGCCCGTATTGCTCGGGCGCTTACATCGAGCCAATCCGTCCGGGCATGAATGACCCGACCAGCAAAAGCGACTCCCCGACCTTTATCGGCGCCAAGGCTTCCCGCTACCAGCAGGAAGAGCAGATCGCGACGCTGGCCGGTGACGTTGTCATGCGTCAGGGCAGCATGCAGATCGAAGCCGACGAAGCCAGCCTGTATCAGGCTGAAAACCGGGGCGAGCTGAACGGCAAGGTCCGTCTGCGTGACAACGGTGCGTTGATTGTCGGCGATCACGCCGATGTTCAGCTCGACACCGGCGCAGCCAAGGTCGACAACGCTGAATACATCCTGCACAAGTCGCGCATTCGCGGCAGTGCGCTGTACGCCAAGCGCGGTGAAAACGCCATCATCCGCCTCAAGGATGGTACGTACACCACGTGCGAACCGAACAGCAACGCCTGGCAACTCAAGGGCAACAACATCACGTTGAACCCGGCCACCGGCTTCGGTACGGCCACCAACGTGACGTTGCGGGTTAAAGACATTCCGATCTTCTACACCCCGTACATCTATTTCCCGATCGACGACCGCCGTCAGTCCGGTTTCCTGCCGCCGTCCTTCAGCAGCAGCACCGACACCGGCTTTATGCTCGTGACCCCGTACTACTTCAACCTGGCGCCGAACTACGACGCCACGTTGTACCCGCGTTACATGACCAAGCGCGGCTTGTTGATGGAAGGCGAATTCCGCTACCTGACCGAGTCGAGCGAAGGTCAGTTTGGTGCCGCTTATCTGAACGACAAGGATGACAAGCGCAAAGACCAGACCGACTACAAAGACACCCGCTACATGCTCAACTGGCAGCACAAGGGTGGCCTGGATTCGCGCGTACTGACGCAGGTGGACTACACCAAGATCAGCGACCCGTATTACTTCCAGGACCTGCAAAGCGACCAGATCGGTGTTGAAAGCCGCGAATATGTGAACCAGCAAGGTTCGGTGACCTACCGTGGTGACACCTACAACGCCACGCTGAACGCTCAGGCCTATCAAATGGCCACCGTTACCCAGATCACGCCGTACAACAAGTTGCCGCAAATCACCTTCAACGGTGCGTTGCCGTACCACCCGGGCGGTCTGGACTTCAAATACGACACCGAGATTGTTCGCTTTGAGCGCAGCTTGGAAAACGGCGACTACACCAACGAAGACGGCACTGTCGCTAGCCGACTGGATACCCGTGTCGCAGGCCTGGCCCGCGCAAACGGTACGCGCCTGAACCTTGCGCCGAGCATGAGCTTGCCGATGACCGCGAGCTACGGCTACGTGACCCCATCGCTCAAGTACATGTACACCCAGTACGATCTTGATCTGGACACCAAAGGCAAACAGACCTTGCTGAAAGGGGAGCAATACAATAGTTCTCAAACCCGTAGCGTCCCGATCGCCAGTATCGACAGCGGCCTGTACTTCGACCGCAACACTCAATGGTTTGGCACCAACTACCGTCAGACCCTTGAGCCTCGTGCGTTCTACCTGTATGTGCCCGAGCGCGATCAAAGCGACATTCCAATCTTCGACACCAGCGAAAGCACGTTCAGCTACTCCTCGCTTTGGCGTGACAACCGCTTCACCGGTTCGGACCGCGTGGGTGACGAGAACAAACTGTCGCTGGGCCTGACCAGCCGCTGGATCGAGGACAACGGCTTTGAACGCCAACGCGTCAGCGTCGGCCAGGCCTACTACTTCAAGGACCGCAAAGTTCAGTTGCCGGGCATTTCCGACGACCGTAAAGACGCGACCTCCAACGTTTCCCCGTATGCACTGGAATACGCCTACCGCTTCAACCGCGACTGGCGTGCAACCGCTGACTACAACTGGGACCCGGAAACCCGCAGCCCGCGTTCTGGCAGCGCGATGATGCACTACCAGCCTGAAGACAACCCGAACAAGGTGGTCAACGCTGGCTTCCGTTATCGCAACGACCAGGTTCGCTACGACCAGTACACCGGTAAGTGGACCGTTGGCGGAGGCGATTACCTGTCTCCAGGCCAGCCTGGCTACATCAAGGATTACTACAAGATCAAGCAGCACGACTTCTCGGTGATCTGGCCGATCGTGCCGCAGTGGAACGTGATCAGCCGCTGGCAGTACGACTACAACCGCAACCGTACACTGGAAGCCTTCGGTGGTTTCGAGTACGACAACTGCTGCTGGAAACTTCGTCTGATCAACCGTTACTGGGTCTCCAACGACGAATACACCCAAGAAGCCCCTCAAAACGAGAAGGGCGACCATGGTCTCTTCCTTCAAATTGTGCTGAAAGGTCTCGGTGGCGTTGTTGGCACCAAAGTAGAGAGCTTCCTCGACAAAGGCATCCAAGGTTATCGTGAACGTGAAGATCAAGCTTTCTGAGTGTCTGCGCCCGCTAGTGCTGGGCGCGTTGTTTCTGGGTACCGCGGCTCACGCCGCGGTTCAGCCTCTGGATAAAGTCGTGGCCATCGTCGATAACGACGTGATCATGCAGAGCCAACTGGACCAGCGGGTTCAGGAAGTTCAGAAGACCATCGCCAAGCGCGGTCAGGGCGTACCGCCTGCCAGCGTTCTGGATCAGCAAGTGCTGGAGCGCCTGATCGTCGAAAACCTGCAATTGCAGATCGGCGAGCGCTCGGGCATTCGCATCACCGATGAAGAGCTGAACCAGGCTGTAGGCACGATTGCCCAGCGCAACAACATGACCATTGACCAGTTCCGTCAGGCGCTGGCTCATGATGGCCTGTCGTATGAAGATGCCCGTGACCAGATCCGTCGCGAAATGATCATCAGCCGTGTGCGTCAACGCCGTGTGGCGGAGCGCATTCAGGTGACCGATCAGGAAGTGCAAAACTTCCTCAAGTCCGATCTGGGCAAGATGCAAATGTCCGAAGAGTTCCAACTGGCCAACATCCTGATTCCAACGCCTGAAAGCGCGAATTCGGAAGCGATCCAGAACGCCTACAAACAAGCGGTTGATATCTACAACCAGCTGAAAAAAGGCGCTGACTTCGGCCAAATGGCAATCGCACGCTCGGGCAGCGATACTGCGCTGGAAGGCGGCGACATGGGCTGGCGTAAAGCGGCCCAACTGCCACCACCGTTCGACCGGCTATTGAGTGAAATGCCGGTGGGCGAGATCACTGAGCCTATTCGCACGCCTGGCGGTTTCATCATCCTCAAACTCAATGCCAAACGTGGCGGTGAGTCTGTGGTGGTGGACGAGGTGCATGTACGCCACATTCTGATCAAGCCAAGCGAAATCCGTACCGAAGCGCAGACGCAAGAGCTGATCAAAAGAATCCACGACCGTATCGAAGCGGGCGAAGATTTTGCGACCTTGGCTAAAACCTTCTCCGAAGATCCGGGTTCGGCGCTTAACGGCGGCGATCTGAACTGGGTTAACCCGGATTCGCTGGTGCCTGAGTTCCGCGCGGTCCTGGCTGATACCCCGCAAGGCAAACTGTCCAAGCCGTTTCAGACTCAATACGGCTGGCATGTACTGGAAGTGCTTGGCCGCCGCGCCACTGACAGCACGTCTCAAGCACGCGAACAACAGGCCATGAACGCCCTGCGTAACCGCAAGTACGACGAAGAGCTGCAAACCTGGCTGCGTCAGATCCGCGATGAAGCCTATGTAGAGATCAAACTGCCTGGCGCCACCTCGCAAGAGAACGCCGACCAGGCAGCACAGTGAAAAACCCGCGTTTTGCACTGACACCCGGCGAACCGGCAGGCATAGGTCCAGACCTGTGCCTGCTACTCGCCTCGCAACACCAGCCACATCCCCTGATTGCCATCACCAGCTGCGACCTGCTCACTGAGCGGGCCGCGCAGCTCGGTGTGGCTGTCACCCTGCTGCCGGTCAGCCCCGGCCACTGGCCTGAGCATCCGGCGCCAGCAGGCAGTTTGTATGTTTGGGATACGCCTTTGCACGCCCCTGTCACGGCGGGCACTCTGGACCAGGCCAACGCAGCCTTTGTGCTGCACACCCTGACTCGCGCCGCCCAAGGCTGCCTCGATGGCGACTTTGCAGGCATGATCACCGCCCCGGTACACAAAGGCGTGATCAATGAGGCCGGCATTCCCTTCTGCGGCCATACCGAATTCCTCGCCGACCTGACCCGCACTGAACAAGTGGTGATGATGCTGGCCACCCGCGGACTTCGCGTGGCGCTGGTAACAACGCACTTGCCGCTGCGTCAGGTCGCCGATGCAATCACCCCCGAGCGACTGATGCGCGTTACGCGTATTTTGCACGCCGACCTGCAACACAAATTCGGCATCGCCCAACCGCGCATCCTGGTGTGCGGGCTCAACCCCCACGCTGGCGAGGGCGGACATTTGGGCCATGAAGAAATCGACATCATTGAACCCACCCTGGAGCTACTGCGCAGCGAGGGCATGGACCTGCGTGGCCCGCTGCCTGCTGACACTCTGTTTACCCCCAAATATCTGGAACACTGCGACGCAGTGCTGGCGATGTACCACGACCAAGGCCTGCCCGTGCTGAAATACAAAGGGTTTGGCGCCGCCGTCAACATCACCCTGGGCTTGCCGATTATCCGCACCTCCGTAGACCATGGCACCGCCCTGGACCTGGCGGGCAGCGGCAAGATCGACACCGGCAGCCTGCAAGTCGCCCTGGAAACCGCCTACCAGATGGCCGAGACCCGTATATGAACGAGCAATACCAACACAAGGCGCGCAAGCGTTTTGGCCAAAACTTCCTGCATGACGCCGGTGTTATCGACCGCATTCTGCGTGCTATCAATGCCAAGGCCTGCGACCGACTGCTGGAAATCGGCCCGGGCCAAGGCGCATTGACCGAAGGCATCCTCGACAGCGGCGGCCAGCTCGACGTTGTTGAACTCGACAAAGACCTGATCCCGATCCTGAACCAGCAGTTTGCCGGCATGAGCAACTTCACTCTGCACCAGGGTGACGCGCTGAAGTTCGACTTCAAAAGCCTCAACGCCGCACCGCGCACTCTGCGCGTAGTGGGCAACCTGCCGTACAACATCTCCACGCCGCTGATTTTTCACCTGCTGAAAAACGCCGAGCTGATTCGCGACATGCACTTCATGCTGCAAAAAGAAGTGGTTGAGCGCATGGCCGCAGGGCCTGGCGGTGGCGACTGGGGTCGCTTGTCGATCATGGTTCAGTACCACTGCCGCGTCGAACATCTGTTCAACGTAGGCCCGGGCGCATTCAACCCGCCGCCTAAAGTTGATTCCGCGATTGTCCGTCTGGTGCCGCACGAAGTCCTTCCGCACCCGGCCAAAGACCATCGCCTGCTGGAACGCGTGGTTCGCGAAGCCTTTAATCAGCGTCGCAAAACCCTGCGCAACACCCTTAAAGCCTTGCTCAGCAACGCTGAAATCGAAGCCGCAGGCGTCGATGGCAGCAAACGTCCTGAGCAACTCGACCTTGCCGCCTTTGTGCGCCTGGCTGACAAGCTCAGCGAACAACCGGTTGCAGCGCCCGCTGCCGACTGATTGAACGCGTAAAACGGGTACAGGCCACATCTGGCCTAGTACCCGTGTCTTGGCCTAGACTCAGGCATCAGTTTTATCCCAAGCTGTGTCTCCGCATTCAAGTAAGGCCTTCAGAATGTCTGATCCCCGCTATCAGGTCGACGTCAGCGTCGTCACCCGTTACTTGCCAGAACAATCCCAACCCGATCAGGATCGCTATGCCTTCGCCTATACCATCACGGTGAAGAACAACGGCTCTGTGCCTGCACAATTGTTGTCACGTCATTGGGTGATCACCGATGGCGACGGGCACGTCGAAGAAGTGCGTGGTGCAGGCGTGGTGGGCCTTCAACCGTTGATTCAATCCGGTGAAGAGCACACCTACAGCAGCGGTTCGGTCATCACGACCAAGGTCGGCACCATGCAAGGCAGTTATCTGATGCAGGCTGACGACAACTATCAGTTCAAAGCCACCATCGCGCCCTTCCGCCTTGCCGTACCCGGAGCGTTGCACTGATGACGGTGTATGCCGTTGGCGACCTGCAAGGCTGCCTGCAACCGCTTAAATGCCTGCTGGAGCGGGTAGCGTTCAACCCGACCACCGACACCCTCTGGCTGGTGGGCGACCTGGTCAATCGTGGCCCCGAGTCACTGGAGACCCTGCGTTATCTGTACCGCATGCGCGAATCACTGGTGTGCGTGCTGGGCAACCATGACTTGCACCTGCTTGCAGTGGGCCACAATATTGAGCGCCTGAAAAAAGGCGACACGTTGCGCGAGATCCTTGACGCCCCGGATTGCGCCGAGCTGCTCAATTGGCTACGCCAACAGCCGCTCCTGCACTACGACCTGCTGCGTAATACCGCACTGGTCCATGCGGGCATTCCACCGCAGTGGAGCCTGAAAAAAGCCCTCAAGTACGCCAGCGAAGTGGAACATGCACTAAGGGATGACAGCCTGCTGGGGCCTTTTCTCGACGGCATGTACGGCAACGAACCGGCCAAGTGGGACAACGACCTGACCGGCATCGCACGCCTGCGGGTGATTACCAACTACTTCACGCGCATGCGCTTTTGTACCCGCGACGGCAAACTCGACCTTAAAAGCAAAGAAGGCGTCGGCAGCGCCCCGCCCGATTACGCACCGTGGTTCAGTTACAAAGAACGTAAAACGCAAGACCTGAAGATCATCTTCGGGCATTGGGCCGCACTGGAAGGCCACTGCAAGGAGCCGGGGATTTTCGCCCTCGACACCGGCTGCGTCTGGGGCGGGGCCATGACCCTGCTCAATGTCGACACCGGCCAGCGTTTAAGCTGCGATTGCGACGACCTCCACCTTGCGGCGCCTGTCACGGCTCCCCTCCCTTCCCAACCTTTGGGCGCAACCCCCACGCGCCCGTAGTCAGGCCACAGGAATTTCCCATGACCGAATTCAAACGTATCCCGCCCCAGCAAGCCCACACACTGCGCGAACAAGGCGCCGTAGTGGTTGATATCCGCGACCCGCAAGCCTTTGCCGCCAGACATATCACTGGCGCCAAACACCTGGATAACCATTCGCTGCACGACTTCATTACCAAAGCCGATCTAGACGCGCCACTGATCGTCGCCTGCTACCACGGCAACTCCAGCCAAAGTGCAGCGGCCTATCTGGTTGGCCAAGGCTTTAGCGAGGTGTACAGCCTGGACGGTGGCTTCGAACTATGGCACAAGACTTTTCCGCAAGAAACGTGCGAAGGATCTGCCGAATAATTTTTAATAAACGCCAAGCCCGCGTATTCAGTGGGCTGGCGCCCCCCAGACCAACGGTCTAACGCAACAAATCACGCATCTCGCCTTGACCTCTCCCATAACCAACTATCCTTTAGCTCAGGCCATCCGAATCTGGGGAGAGCCGGTACACCGGCGTATGGATCATCAGTAGTAACTTCAAAGGGTTAGCCCCTTTGATGGTGTCCTGGGGGGTACACAGCGACTGCAACGTTGCTGCATGCCAGCACTCGAACTGACCGATCAATCGCCGGCTCCACGTATCGAGCGAGGTGACGTCATGAGTATTTTTAGCCACTTCCAACAACGCTTTGAATCCACACGCCAAGAAGAGCTCACGCTCCAGGAATACCTTGAGCTGTGCAAAAACGACAAAAGCGCTTACGCCTCTGCCGCCGAAAGGCTGCTGCTGGCCATCGGTGAACCGGAACTGCTGGACACCTCGACCAACTCTCGCCTGTCGCGAATCTTCTCCAACAAAGTGATTCGCCGTTATCCGGCCTTTGCTGACTTCCATGGAATGGAAGAATGCATTGAACAGATCGTCTCGTATTTCCGCCACGCCGCCCAAGGGCTGGAAGAAAAGAAACAAATCCTCTACCTGCTCGGCCCGGTGGGCGGCGGCAAGTCCTCGCTGGCTGAAAAGCTCAAACAGCTGATCGAGAAGGTGCCGTTCTATGCCATTAAAGGCTCGCCCGTATTCGAGTCGCCACTGGGGCTGTTCAACGCCACCGAAGATGGCGCCATCCTTGAAGAAGACTTCGGGATTTCCAAGCGCTACCTGAGCACCATCATGTCGCCGTGGGCCACCAAACGGCTGGCCGAGTTTGGCGGTGACATCAGCCAATTTCGCGTGGTCAAGCTCTATCCCTCCATCCTCAACCAGATCGCAGTGGCAAAAACCGAGCCGGGTGATGAGAACAACCAGGACATTTCTGCGCTGGTGGGTAAGGTTGATATACGCAAACTCGAAGAATTCCCACAGAACGACGCCGATGCTTACAGCTACTCGGGCGCACTGTGCCGGGCCAACCAGGGCCTGATGGAGTTCGTCGAAATGTTTAAAGCGCCGATCAAGGTGCTGCACCCGCTGCTTACCGCCACTCAAGAAGGCAACTACAACAGCACCGAAGGGCTGGGGGCGATTCCGTTTACCGGAGTCTTGCTGGCGCACTCCAACGAGTCGGAGTGGCATACCTTCCGCAACAACAAAAACAACGAAGCGTTTATCGACCGGATTTACATCGTCAAAGTGCCGTACTGCCTGCGCGTCAGCGACGAAGTCAAAATCTACGACAAATTGCTGTTCAACAGCTCGCTGGCCAAAGCCCACTGCGCGCCTGACACCCTGAAGATGCTCGCTCAGTTCACCGTACTGTCACGCCTCAAAGAGCCAGAAAACTCCAATATCTACTCCAAGATGCGCGTGTATGACGGTGAAAACCTCAAAGACACCGATCCGAAAGCCAAATCCATTCAGGAGTACCGCGACACGGCTGGCGTAGACGAAGGCATGAACGGCCTGTCGACCCGCTTTGCCTTCAAGATCCTGTCCAAGGTGTTCAACTTCGACCCGCACGAAATTGCCGCCAACCCGGTGCACCTGCTGTATGTGCTCGAACAGCAGATCGAACAGGAACAGTTCCAGCCTGAAACCCGCGAACGTTATCTGCGGTTCCTGAAAGAGTACCTGGCACCACGCTATATCGAGTTCATCGGCAAAGAGATCCAGACCGCGTACCTGGAGTCCTACAGCGAATACGGACAGAACATCTTCGACCGCTACGTGCTTTACGCAGACTTCTGGATTCAGGATCAGGAGTACCGCGATCCCGAAACCGGCGAAATCCTCAACCGCGTGGCGCTCAACGAGGAGCTGGAAAAAATCGAAAAACCGGCCGGCATCAGCAACCCGAAAGATTTCCGCAACGAAATCGTCAACTTCGTGTTGCGCGCCCGTGCCAACAACAACGGCAAAAATCCGACCTGGCTCAGCTACGAAAAACTGCGGGTCGTGATCGAGAAGAAAATGTTCTCCAACACTGAAGACCTGCTGCCGGTCATCAGCTTCAACGCCAAAGCGAGCAAAGAGGACCAACAGAAACACAACGACTTTGTGACCCGAATGGTCGAACGCGGCTACACCGACAAACAAGTACGACTGCTCTCCGAGTGGTACCTGCGGGTCAGAAAATCGCAGTGATGCAGCGCCAGGCACCCAGCAGCAGGTTGCACGTAAAAAGCGCATAAGCCCCACACCGGGAGCGCTTCAACTTGCAGCTTGCCGCTCACCCCTTGAAGCTGCCCGGAGGGCTTATGAGCTATGTGATCGATCGACGCCTCAACGGCAAGAACAAGAGCACGGTAAACCGCCAGCGCTTCCTGCGCCGCTATCGCGACCACATTAAAAAGGCCGTCGAAGAAGCCGTAGGTCGCCGCTCCATTACAGACATGGAGCATGGCGAACAAATCAGCATTCCAGGCCGCGATATCGACGAGCCGGTGCTCCATCATGGCCGTGGCGGCAAACAAACCGTCGTCCACCCCGGCAACAAGGAGTTCACCAGCGGCGAACATATCCAGCGCCCGCAAGGCGGCTCAGGCGGTGGCGGCGGGCCTGGCAAGGCGGGCAACTCCGGCGAAGGCATGGATGAGTTCGTGTTCCAGATCACACAGGAAGAGTTCCTCGAATTCATGTTCGAAGACCTCGAACTGCCCAACCTGGTCAAACGCAACCTGACCGGCACTGACACCTTCAAAACCGTACGCGCGGGCATCAGCAATGAGGGCAACCCGTCGCGCATCAACATCATTCGCACCCTGCGCTCAGCCCACGCGAGGCGTATCGCCCTGACGGGCAGCAGCCGTAAAAAACTTAAAGAGGCCAACGCTGAACTTGAGCGACTAAAGCGCGAAGAGCCTGACAACTTCGGCGATATCAAAGAAATAGAGAGCGAAATCGAGAAACTCAGCGCGCGGATTCATCGCGTGCCGTTCCTCGACACCTTCGACCTCAAGTACAACTTGCTGGTCAAACAACCCAACCCCAGCTCCAAAGCCGTGATGTTCTGCCTGATGGACGTTTCCGGCTCCATGACGCAGGCCACCAAAGACATCGCCAAGCGCTTCTTCATCCTGCTGTACCTGTTTCTGAAACGGAACTACGACAAGATCGACGTGGTGTTTATTCGCCACCACACCAGCGCCCGTGAAGTGGACGAAGAAGAGTTTTTCTATTCCCGGGAAACCGGCGGCACCATTGTGTCCAGCGCACTCAAACTGATGCAGGAGATCATGGCTGAGCGCTACCCCACCAACGAATGGAATATCTACGCCGCACAAGCGTCCGACGGCGACAACTGGAACGACGATTCCCCCATTTGCCGCGACATTTTGATCAACCAGATCATGCCGTTCGTCCAGTACTACACTTACGTGGAAATTACCCCCCGCGAGCATCAGGCACTCTGGTACGAGTACGAACGCATCAGCGAGGCGTTTAGCGACACCTTCGCCCAGCAGCAATTAGTTTCGGCCGGCGATATCTACCCGGTCTTCCGTGAACTCTTCCAGCGCAGGTTAGTGACATGACCGCCAAAGAGAATAAACGCCATCCCATCTCCACTGGCTCAGAGTGGACCTTTGAACTGATTCAGGCCTATGACCGTGAGATCGGACGCTTGGCCGAACGCTATGCGTTGGACACCTACCCCAACCAGATAGAAGTCATCACCGCTGAACAAATGATGGATGCCTACGCCTCCGTAGGCATGCCGCTTGGCTATCACCATTGGTCCTATGGCAAACACTTCTTGAGCACCGAGAAGTCCTACACCCGTGGACAGATGGGGCTGGCCTACGAAATCGTCATAAACTCAGACCCGTGCATCGCTTATCTGATGGAAGAAAACACCATCTGCATGCAAGCGCTGGTGGTCGCGCACGCCTGCTACGGCCACAACAGCTTCTTCAAGGGCAATTACCTGTTTCGCACCTGGACCGACGCCAGCTCGATCATCGACTACCTGGTGTTCGCCAAGCAGTACATCATGCAGTGCGAAGAACGCCACGGCATTGATGCTGTTGAAGACCTGCTCGACTCCTGCCATGCGCTGATGAATTACGGGGTCGATCGCTACAAACGGCCGTATCCGATTTCTGCCGAGGAAGAACGCCGCCGGCAAAAAGACCGCGAAGAGCACCTGCAAAAACAGATCAACGATCTGTGGCGCACCATTCCCAAAGGCGCAGACAAGTTCAGCGAAAAAGACAACGCTCGCTTCCCCGATGAACCGCAGGAAAACATTCTGTACTTCATCGAAAAACACGCTCCGCTGTTGGAGCCTTGGCAGCGCGAAATCGTACGAATCGTGCGCAAAATCGCTCAGTATTTTTACCCGCAGCGCCAAACCCAAGTCATGAACGAAGGCTGGGCGACCTTCTGGCACTACACCCTGATGAACGACCTCTACGACGAGGGGCTTGTGACCGAAGGCTTCATGATGGAGTTCCTCACGTCCCACACCAGCGTCGTGTTTCAACCCGGCTTCGACAGCCCTTACTACAGCGGCATCAACCCCTACGCGTTAGGTTTTGCAATGTACCGCGACATCCGGCGCATCTGCGAAGCACCCACCGAAGAGGATTATCACTGGTTCCCGGACATGGCCGGCAGCGACTGGCTGTCGAGTATCAAGTTCGCCATGAGCAGCTTTAAAGACGAGAGTTTTATCCTGCAATACTTGTCTCCTAAAGTGATCCGAGACCTGAAGCTGTTCAGCATCATGGATGACGACCAGAAAGACGACTTGCTGGTCCCGGCCATTCACGACGAAAACGGCTATCGCATCATTCGAGAAACCTTGGCCGCTCAATACAATCTGGGCAATCGCGAACCCAACGTGCAAATCTGGAGCATCGACCGGCGCGGCGACCGTTCGCTCACCCTGCGCCACCAACAACATGACCGCAAACCCCTGGGCGAGTCCACCGACGAAGTACTCAAACACCTGCATCGTCTGTGGGGCTTTGATATCCACCTCGAAACCCTGCAAGGCGATCAGATCATGAAAGTCCATCATGTGCCGCCCAAAGGCGAGCATGGCGAGATGGACTACGCGCGACTGGATCTCAGCGCCCTCCACCTGTGACACAAGGGCCTCCGTTTGTGCGGCGCAGCGGTTATCCTGTCGCGCTAACGGAGGTTTTTTATGCAGATCTATAAAGTCGGCGGGGCAGTACGTGATCGCTTGTTGGGCAAACCGGTCACCGACATCGACTGGGTGGTGGTAGGCGCCAGTGCCGAGCAAATGCTCGCCAAGGGCTTTCGCCCTGTAGGCTCCGACTTCCCTGTGTTCCTGCACCCCAAGACGGGTGAGGAGTACGCGCTGGCCCGCACCGAGCGCAAAAGTGGTCATGGCTATGGCGGTTTTGTGTTCCATGCCAGCCCCGACGTCACCCTCGAAGAAGACCTGATTCGCCGCGACCTGACCATCAACGCGATGGCTGAAGATAACGCTGGCAATATCACCGACCCGTATCATGGCCAACAGGACCTGGAAGCCCGGATATTGCGTCACGTTTCACCCGCATTCGCCGAAGATCCGCTGCGAGTGTTGCGCGTTGCACGCTTTGCTGCGCGCTATGCCGGGCTGGGTTTCAAGGTGGCTGCCGAAACCCTGGAACTGATGCGCCAATTGTCTGCCTCAGGCGAACTGCAAGCCCTGACACCCGAGCGCTGCTGGAAAGAAATCTCCCGAGCACTGATGGAAGACCACCCACAGGTATTTATCGAAGTGTTGCGCAGTTGCGGTGCACTGCACGTGCTGTTACCCGAGGTAAACGCACTGTTTGGCGTGCCGCAGCCCCCTGCCCACCATCCCGAAATAGACAGTGGTGTTCACACCCTAAGCGTGCTTGAACAAGCGGCGCGGCATCATCAGCCCCTGACCGTGCGCTGGGCGTGTCTGCTGCATGACGTGGGCAAAGGGCTGACCCGCGAGAGCGAGTGGCCGCGGCACATCGCCCACGAGCACAAGGGACAGCGCCTGATTAAAGCCATCAATGAACGTTTTAAAGTGCCTCGGGACTGTCAGGAATTGGCCATGTTGGTCGGCGAATACCACACCCACGGCCATCGCGCGCTTGAACTCAAGGCATCGACCTTACTGGAGTTGTTGCAACGTTTTGACGTGTACCGTCGGCCGCAACGCTTTGAAGAGTTCATCGTGGCGTGCGAGATGGATGCCAAGGGACGGTTGGGGCTAGAAAACCGGCCTTATCCACAAGCGGATTACCTGCGAGGAGCGGCACAGGCAGCCCTGAGCGTCGCAGTCCAACCCCTGCTTGAACAGGGTTTCAAAGGCCCGGACCTGGGAGAGGCCCTCAAGCGCGAGCGACTCAAGGCACTGCAAGCCTACAAAGACGCCGCCAAAAACTGATGCCGAAACAGGTTGCCACGACCTCGGACGCAAAACCTGTCGCTGACGCGTCATGCGAGGCTGCTTGCGGGGGTGATGCTACCCGCGCCGCAGCCTCGCGCCTCGACAGCGACTACAACAACGGACAGGGGGGCAGCATGTTTGCCGGCGTCAACGGCACACCGCGCCATTCGAATGCGGCGGGTACGAGCACTTGATCGATTTGCGCGTCTGCCCACATTTGGCCCAGCGTTTTACCTGTACCCGGATGAACCCTTTCCGTGGCCATTAGCGACAACGGCCATAGCACGAAGGCATTGGTGAGAATTTCAGCACGCGGCAAGATCAATCCGTCGAAATTGCCCGTGAGGTCACCGTAAAACAACACGTCGATGTCCAAGGGCAAACCTTTGCGATCCTGAGCATATCGTCCGTTATCCGCTTCGATAAGTTTCAAACGTCGACTCAACTCAGGCAACGAAAGATCCGTTTCAGCCGACACTACGAGGTTGAAAAAGGGTCCGCTTTTGATCCCCACCGGCTGACTTTCAAACACTGGCGAGCAATTCACGCCCCGAAGAAAACCCGCCAGTGCATCAAGACCTGCGCGCAAATGCGTTTCGCGCTCGACATTGCTGCCCAGCCCGAGAAAGACCTGAGTTAGCGACATCCGCGCTCTATCTCCACACCCACCCCAGTGGCCGCCGCAACGGCACCAGGCTTGGTCAATTTGAGATGCAGCCAGGGAATATTAAATTCGTTCATCAACACCTCGGCCAAACGCTCGGCAAAGGTTTCAACCAACTGGAATTGAGCCTGGTCGGCAAATGCCTGAATACGCGCCGACACACTGGCGTAGTCCAATGCCAGTGTCAGGTCATCCCCCGCAGCAGCCGGGCGGTTGTCCCACGCAAAACTCAGATCAAGGCGCAAACACTGACGGATGCCACGCTCCCAGTCATAAGCACCGATTACGGTGTCAACTTCCAGGCCTTCGATAAACACTCTGTCCAAGCACTCTTCTCCGCAGCACGACAAGGGCGCAATGCGCCGTTAGAATCAGGGCGTCCTCGCCCGGAATAGTTAGCATGTTTTGGTTACTGGCGATTATCGCCTACCTGCTTGGCTCGCTGTCCTTCGCCATTTTGCTCAGCCGCCTGACCGGTAACCCCGATCCGCGAATGAGTGGCTCAGGCAATGCGGGCGCGACCAATATGTTGCGCCTGGCCGGTAAAAAACTGGCCATCCTCACGTTGCTCGGCGACCTGTGCAAAGGCTTGCTGCCTGTCTTGCTCGCCAACCAACTCGACTTCGCACTCCAGCAACAAGCCTGGATCGGCGTCTTCGCCGTCATCGGCCACATGTACCCGGCCTTCTTCCGCTTCAGGGGCGGAAAAGGCGTCGCCACGGCTGCCGGCATGCTGCTGGCACTGTACCCGCCCGCTGCCCTGCTGGCCGTAGCTGCGTGGCTATTGACCTTTCAACTCACCCGCACCAGCTCACTCGCCGCCCTGATTGCCACCCCTCTGACCCTGCCATTACTGGCCTGGCAAGAACCCGCCGCCCTGCTGCCCATGTGTGCACTGACCGCACTGATTGTGTGGCGCCACCGCGGCAATTTACGCGACCTGCTGGCCGGGCGCGAACGGCATTTCTGAATGCGCCAAATGAAAAAAGCTCATATTCGGCAACGTCCGCGCCCGTTCAACCTCACAGCGGACTCAGTTGCTCCATTGGCCAGCGTGCCTGCACGCTGATTGCCAGGCTTTCGTGCTGACCGGCCTGCAAACGCTGGCAACCTGCAAACGCAATCATCGCGCCGTTGTCTGTACAGAACTCAGGACGCGCATAGAACACGTTGCCATTCATCTCGCCGAGCATTTTCTCCAGTGAAGCGCGCAATGCCGTATTGGCACTCACGCCGCCCGCAATCACCAGACGCTTCATGCCCGCCTGCTTAAGCGCGCGCTTGCACTTGATGGTTAAGGTTTCGACCACTGCCTGCTGGAACGCCAGCGCGATATCGCTGCGCGTTTGCTCACTGTCATCGCCCGCCGTTACGCAGCGCTGCCATGTGTTCAAGGCGAAGGTTTTCAACCCACTGAAGCTGAATGCAAGGCCCGGACGGTCCGTCATCGGGCGTGGGAACACAAAGCGCCCCGCAACCCCGTGAGCGGCCAGACGTGCGATTTCAGGACCGCCTGGATAGTTGAGCCCCATCATCTTCGCGGTCTTGTCAAACGCCTCACCTGCGGCGTCGTCGAGCGTCTCGCCGAGCAACTCGTATTGACCGATGCCATCCACGCGCACCAGCTGCGTGTGACCACCCGAGACCAACAAAGCGACGAACGGGAACTCGGGGGGCTGCTCCTCCAGCATAGGGGCCAGCAAGTGGCCTTCCATGTGGTGCACGCCCAGTGCCGGAATGCCCCAGGCAAAAGCCAGTGCCTGAGCGCACGAAGCCCCGACCAGCAAGGCCCCGACCAACCCCGGACCCGCCGTGTAGGCGATAGCGTCAATCTCTGTGGGCACGCAGTCTGCCTCGGCCAGCACCTGACGAATCAAGGGCAGCATGCGTTTGACGTGATCGCGTGACGCCAGCTCCGGCACCACACCGCCATAAGCGCGGTGCAGGTCGATCTGACTGAACAGCGCATCGGCTAAAAGCCCGCGCTCACTGTCGTATAGCGCGACGCCGGTTTCGTCGCAGGAAGTTTCTAATCCCAGTACTAGCATGGGTTTGCGCCTTGTAGAGGCTAAATTCGAAGGCGCGCATAATAGTCGCCACTACCGCCCCCGGCCAGCGGTTTTCGATCAGAGGCTTTGCATTCCGGGCGATGAGGGGTTAACATCCGCAACCCTTAAAAACCGACGTCTTCCAACGCGATTTTGCCTTGAGACGTTGACCCCGGTAATGAATGAAGGTAGCTCTGGATGCCAGCCGTCAAAGTAAAAGAGAACGAACCCTTCGACGTAGCTCTGCGTCGTTTCAAGCGCTCCTGCGAAAAAGCCGGTGTACTGGCTGAAGTTCGCAGCCGCGAATTTTACGAGAAGCCGACTTCTGAGCGTAAGCGTAAGGCAGCAGCTGCTGTTAAGCGTCACGCGAAGAAAGTTCAGCGCGAGCAGCGCCGCGCCGTTCGTCTGTACTAATACACAGACGTTCGTTGCATGCTTCTGCCAAGCCCGGCCTAAAGCCGGGCCGTAGGCAGTTGCAGCAAGTTACACGCACTATCGTCAAGGCCGCAGATGCGACCGCGACAAAAGCTACACACGTCAGACCTGGCCTATAAGCCAGCGGTGCACGTCTTTACTGACGAGCCTTTCAAGGCTACCGACGAGCACACACCTCTGATTTTCCTTAAAGACGATCAGCCCAAGGCATCTCTCCCCTGCCTGCTTATGAGCTATCCGAGACCAGCCATTGGTCAATGCCGGACTCAGAGCGTGACATTTTCGAACCCATTCACTCAGATTTAAACCCGAGTCTACGGAGCTTCGACAGATACACTTCCCGACATGATTGAGCAGACGCCACACGTTCGAGCAGCGCTTTCGCCTGCACGCCCTGATGACCAAGCCCATTTATTCGGCTATTTTTTTGCGCTGAGATGACGAGAACGCTATGGCAGGGTTAATCCCCCAGAGCTTTATTGACGACCTTCTGAACCGCACCGATATCGTCGATGTCGTCAGCTCACGCGTGCAAATGAAGAAAGCAGGCAAAAACTACACCGCCTGCTGCCCCTTCCACAAAGAAAAGACCCCCTCCTTCAGCGTCAGCCCGGACAAACAGTTTTATTACTGCTTTGGCTGCGGCGCAGGGGGGAACGCTCTCGGCTTCATCATGGACCACGACAACCTGGACTTCCCCCAGGCCGTCGAAGAACTGGCCAAAGCCGCGGGCATGGAAATCCCCCGGGAAGAAAGCGGTCGCCCGCACAAACCACGCCAGCCGACCGACTCCCCGCTTTACCCGTTGCTGACCGCTGCCGCCGACTTTTACCGTCAAGCCCTGAAAAGCCACCCGGCGCGTAAATCGGCTGTGGAGTACCTCAAAGGTCGCGGCCTGACCGGCGAGATCGCCCGCGACTTCGGACTGGGCTTCGCCCCACCCGGCTGGGACAACCTGTTCAAGCACCTGAGCAATGACACGCTCCAGCAAAAAGCCATGATCGATGCAGGCTTGCTGGTCGAAAACGCAGAGACCGGCAAACGCTACGACCGCTTTCGCGATCGCGTGATGTTTCCGATCCGCGACAGCCGTGGCCGCATCATCGCCTTCGGTGGCCGCGTACTGGGCGACGACAAACCCAAATACCTGAACTCCCCGGAAACCCCGGTTTTTCACAAAGGCCAGGAACTGTACGGGCTGTTCGAAGCGCGAAAGTTCAATCGCAGCCTCGATGAAATTATCGTGGTTGAAGGCTATATGGACGTTATTGCACTGGCCCAACAAGGGCTGCGCAATGCCGTTGCAACACTCGGCACCGCGACCAGCGAAGAGCACATGAAACGTCTGTTTCGCGTGGTGCCCAGCGTATTGTTTTGCTTTGACGGCGACCAGGCAGGCCGCAATGCCGCCTGGCGCGCACTGGAAGCCACGCTGCCCTGCTTGCAAGACGGCCGCCGGGCACGCTTCCTGTTTTTACCCGAAGGCGAAGACCCGGACACCCTGGTGCGGTCCGAAGGCAGCGATGCATTCAAGGCGCGAATCAATCAGCACGCTCAGCCGCTGGCCGACTACTTCTTCCAGCAACTGACGGAAGAAACCGATCCGCGCTCGCTTGAAGGCAAGGCCCACATGGCCACGCTGGCAGCGCCGCTTATCGATAAAGTGCCCGGCGCCAACCTGCGCAACTTGATGCGTCAGCATTTAAGCGAAATAACCGGTCTCAACAGCGAAGCGGTCAGCCAACTGGCGCAAAGTGCTCCCCCACCCGCGCAACCCGCCTACGACCCCGGCATTGATTACGACGCCATGCCGGATTACAGCGACTTCCAGCAGCCAGACGCCTACATCCCCCAACAGGAATGGACGCCGAAAAAAACCGGCGCTGGCGGCAAAAAGTGGGAAAACAAACCGTGGGACAAAAAGGGCAAGCGTGGCGGCGAGCGCGAACAGGCGTGGATCCCCGTGGGCGTTGAACCGCCCACCCTGACCGCCCTGCGCACACTGCTGCATCACCCTCAACTGGCTAAAAAAGTTGAGGATGCCGAGCACTTTGCAGCCGAAGATCAGACGAACAACCAGCTATTGATTGCACTGGTAGAGGCTGTACAGAAAAATCCTAAGCTAAGCTCTATCCAGTTACTGTCGCGCTGGCACGGCACTGAACAGGGTCGCTTACTGCAAAGGCTGCTGGAAAAGGAGTGGCTAATTGATGCCGATAACCTTGAACAACAGTTTTTCGACACCATAACAAGCTTGTCAGCTCGTCAACGCGAGCGAAATTTAGAGCAACTTCTTCGAAAAGCACGTCAAGGCGAGCTCAGTACCGAGGAGAAAAATCAGTTACGCGACCTCCTAAGTCGCAATAATCCTGCATCAAACCCGACCTCAACTGGCGCGTGAGGTCATAGCTAAGGTATAATCCTCGGCTTGTTTTTTGCCCGCCAAGACCTTCAGTGGATAGGGTGTTATGTCCGGAAAAGCGCAACAGCAGTCTCGTATCAAAGAGTTGATCACCCTCGGCCGTGAGCAGAAGTATCTGACTTACGCAGAGGTCAACGACCACCTGCCCGAAGATATTTCAGATCCGGAGCAAGTGGAAGACATCATCCGCATGATTAATGACATGGGGATCCCCGTACACGAGAGTGCTCCGGATGCGGACGCCCTTATGTTGGCCGATGCTGACACCGACGAAGCCGCTGCTGAAGAAGCAGCCGCAGCGTTGGCGGCAGTAGAAACCGATATCGGTCGCACTACCGACCCTGTGCGCATGTATATGCGTGAAATGGGCACGGTAGAACTGCTGACACGCGAAGGCGAAATTGAAATCGCCAAGCGTATTGAAGAAGGCATCCGTGAAGTGATGGGCGCAATCGCGCACTTCCCTGGCACGGTTGACCATATTCTCTCCGAGTACACTCGTGTCACCACCGAAGGTGGTCGCCTGTCTGACGTCCTGAGCGGTTATATCGACCCGGACGACGGTATTGCGCCGCCCGCAGCCGAGATTCCGCCTCCTGTCGACCCCAAGGTGAAAGCCGAAGGTGATGACGAAGAGGACGATAAGGAAGAGGCCAGCGAAGAAGAGGAAGAGGTCGAAAGTGGCCCCGACCCAATCATCGCGGCACAGCGCTTTGGCGCCGTTTCCGATCAGATGGAAATTACTCGCAAGGCCCTGAAAAAGCACGGTCGCGACAGCAAGCAGGCAATTGCCGAGCTGGTTGCCCTGGCTGAGCTGTTCATGCCAATCAAGCTGGTCCCGAAGCAATTCGAAGGCCTGGTTGAACGTGTTCGTAGCGCCCTGGAGCGTCTGCGTGCGCAAGAGCGAGCCATCATGCAGCTGTGTGTACGTGATGCACGTATGCCGCGTACCGATTTCTTGCGCCTGTTCCCGGGCAATGAAGTCGACGAAAGCTGGAGCGACGCGCTGGCCAAGGGCAAAAGCAAATACGCTGAAGCCATTGGTCGCCTGCAACCGGACATCATCCGTTGCCAGCAAAAGCTGTCGGCCCTGGAAGCTGAAACCGGCTTGAAGATTGCCGAGATCAAGGACATCAACCGTCGCATGTCGATCGGTGAGGCCAAGGCCCGCCGCGCGAAAAAAGAGATGGTTGAAGCCAACTTGCGTCTGGTGATCTCCATCGCCAAGAAGTACACCAACCGTGGCTTGCAGTTCCTCGACTTGATCCAGGAAGGCAACATCGGCTTGATGAAAGCGGTAGACAAGTTTGAATACCGCCGCGGCTACAAATTCTCGACTTATGCCACCTGGTGGATCCGTCAGGCGATCACTCGCTCGATTGCCGACCAGGCCCGCACCATCCGTATCCCGGTGCACATGATCGAGACGATCAACAAGCTCAACCGTATTTCCCGTCAGATGTTGCAGGAAATGGGCCGTGAACCGACCCCGGAAGAGCTGGGTGAACGCATGGAAATGCCTGAGGATAAAATCCGCAAGGTATTGAAGATCGCTAAAGAGCCGATCTCCATGGAAACCCCGATCGGTGATGACGAAGACTCCCACTTGGGTGACTTCATCGAAGACTCGACTATGCAGTCGCCAATCGATGTCGCCACGGTTGAGAGCCTTAAAGAAGCGACACGCGACGTACTCGGCGGCCTCACAGCCCGTGAAGCCAAGGTACTGCGCATGCGTTTCGGTATCGACATGAATACCGACCACACCCTTGAGGAGGTTGGTAAGCAGTTCGACGTGACCCGTGAGCGGATTCGCCAGATCGAAGCCAAAGCGCTGCGCAAGCTGCGCCACCCGACGAGAAGCGAGCATTTGCGCTCCTTCCTCGACGAGTGATCCCAAAACCCCCGGCCCTGCCGGGGGTTTTGCTATGTGCCCGCCACACGCTTCACCTTCTTTTCCCCTCTGCACATCCTCGCGCCCTGCCCCCGTCTACACTCGACTCACCCGAGCGTAGAGCGAGACGCGCATGCCCCGACTGATAGCCCCCCTCTGCTTACTGTTCATCGCCTGGACGGCAACGGCAAACGCCCTGACGCTGACCGATGAAGAGCGCCAGTGGCTGGATAACCACCCTGAGCTGCGCCTGGGGATCGATGCTACGTGGCCGCCTTTCGAATTCCGCGATGAAAAAGGTCTCTACACCGGTCTTGCTGCGGACTACGTGCAACTGATCAAAGACCGACTCGGCGTAACGATAAAACCCGTGGAGCCGTACAGCTGGAGCAACGTGCTAACGCTGGCCAAAGAGGGCAATCTGGATTGGCTGCCCGGCATCATGTCGACCCCCGAGCGGCAAAAAAGCTTGGCCTTTACGCGTCCCTACCTCGACTTCCCGATAGTGATCCTGGCGCACAAAGGCGGGGCCTCACCAAAAACCATCAAAGACCTATACGGTTTGAAAGTCGCGGTGGTTGAAAACTATGCCCCCCACGAGCTGCTTCAGGCCCAACACCCCGACCTGAATCTGGTGGCACTGCCCAATGTCAGCTCCGCATTGCAAGCATTGGCCACCGACCAAGTGGATGCGATGGTCGGCGATCTGGCCTCCAGTGTGTGGAGTTTGCGCCAACTCAAACTGGATGGTTTGTACGTCAGTGGCGAAACGCCCTACCGCTATCAATTGGCAATGGCCGTGCCTAAAGATCAGGCCGTTTTGCTGCGCCTGCTCGATAAAGTCATGGCCGATATAAGCCCACGCGAACTCCAGGCCATCCAGGAACGCTGGATCGGCAACACTAACGACTACGGCCCCCTGTGGCGCGGCGTGCTGCTCTATGTATTGCCGGGCATCCTGTTGCTGGTCAGCGTCTTGGTGGTGGTAATTCGGATCAACCGACGCCTGAGCTCCGAAATTTCCCGCCGTATCGCCCTTGAACAAGAACTGCGCAGCAGCGAATACCGCTACAGAGGGCTGGTCGAAAGTCTGTCGGCTATTGCATGGGAGGCGCATCTGGATGACTACACCTACACCTACGTGTCCCCTCAAGCCGAAGCGTTAATTGGTTACCCGTTGGCGGATTGGTTAGTACCGGGTTTCTGGGCCAAAATCGTTCACCCCGATGACCTGGACCGAACCCAAACCTTCTGCAACCAAGAGATCAGCGCGGGCCGCGACCACAGCATCGACTATCGCGTACTCACCGCTGACGGCAGAACCCTGTGGCTACGCGACATCATCAGCCTCACCCACCACAACGAAAAACCCGTTCTGCGCGGCCTCATGATCAATATCAGCGAAGCCAAACACACCGAAGAAGCCCTGCGCCTGTCGGAAGAGAAGTTCGCCAAAGCCTTTCACGCCTCCCCCGATGGCTTGTTGTTGAGCCGCCAAAGCGATGGCCTGCTGATCGAAATCAATGAGGGGTTCAGCCGGCTGAGCGGCTACGACACGGCCAGCGCGCTGAACCGCTCATCCCTGGACCTGAAGATTTGGGCCGACCTGCACCAGCGCAATGAATTGTTGGCATTGCTGAAACAACATGGCTTTGTCCGTGATTTCAGGTGCAACCTGCGGCACAAAAGTGGCCGCATTCGCTTGTGCGAAGTTTCCAGCCGTCCGCTGATGATAGGCGGCGAAGCGTGCATGCTGACCATCGCTCGCGACATCACCGAACGCCAACACATGCAGGAAAAACTGCAACAAACGGCCACCGTCTTTGAAAGCACGGCCGAAGGTATTTTATTCACCAACCCACAGCAAAAAATCACCGCCGTAAACCGCGCCTTTAGTGAAATCACTGGCTACAGCGAACGTGAAGCATTGGGCCATACGCCCCGCATACTCGCCTCCGGCCAGCACGACAGCGCGTTCTATGCCGCGATGTGGCACCAACTCACAAGTGAAGGGCACTGGCAGGGCGAAATTTGCAACAAACGCAAAAATGGTGAGTTTTACCCCAGTTGGATGACCATTAGCGCAGTGCGCAATACCGAAAATATCGTGACCCACTTTGTGGCCGTGTTTGCCGACATTTCCAGCCTCAAACACGCTCAGGCGCGCCTTGACTATCAAGCCCATCACGACCCGCTGACCAGTTTGCCCAACCGCTTATTGTTCGAAAACCGACTGCAACACGCTCTTAACGAGCACAGCACACAAGGCAAATGCGGCGCCGTCCTGTTTCTGGACCTCGATCGTTTCAAAAACATCAACGACAGCCTGGGCCATCCCGTCGGCGATCTTTTGCTCAAGGGCATCGCAACGCGCCTGAAAGAGCAATTGCGCGATATCGATACCGTCGCCCGCCTGGGCGGCGACGAATTCATCATCCTGCTGCCGGGCCTGCACCAACCCCACGATGCCGAACTGATTGCCGACAAGCTGCTGACGTGTTTCAACGCGCCCTTTCCTGCTGGCGAACACGAACTGTTTATCAGTGCCAGCATCGGCACCAGTGTTTACCCGGATGACGGCAGCGACGTTGCCACACTGGTTAAAAATGCCGATGCCGCCATGTACCGCTCCAAGCTCAAAGGCCGCAACCGTGTGGAGCGCTACACCCACGACCTCACCTCACAAGCGCGTGAGCGCGTGGTGCTTGAGCAAGAGCTGCGGCGCGCCCTTGAACGCAATGAGCTGTCCCTGTTCTATCAACCCAAAATCAGCCTGCTTGATTTTACGCTGGTGGGCGCCGAAGCACTGATTCGCTGGACTCATCCCACGCTGGGCGTTATTCCGCCCGAGCGCTTTATTCATCTGGCCGAAGAAAACGGCATGATCATCCAGGTGGGCGATTGGGTACTGGAGCACGCGTGCGCACAACTAAACATCTGGAATCAGGGTTACGAACCTTTTGGCCCGGTGTCGGTTAACCTTGCCGGCGCCCAGTTGCACCAGCCTCGTCTTGTCGGACGTATCCGCCAGTTACTCAACAGTCACGGCTTGAAACCCGACTGCCTGCAACTGGAGATCACTGAAAACTTCATCATGAGCCAAACCGAAGAAGCGCTTAAAGTGCTGCACCAACTCAAACGCCTGGGCGTGCAACTGGCCATCGACGACTTCGGCACCGGTTACTCTTCGCTCAGTTACCTCAAGCGACTGCCGCTGGACACCCTGAAAATAGACCAATCCTTCATCCGTGGGCTGCCGGACGACCCACATGACGCGGCCATCGTGCGCGCCATCATCGCCTTGGGTCGCAGCATGCAATTCACCGTCATTGCAGAAGGCGTAGAAAACCTCGCCCAACAAGATTTCCTAGCCCAGGCAGGCTGCGAGCAAATTCAGGGCTACATCGTTAGCGTGCCTTTATCGGCAGAAGAATTCGCTGCGACATTTCTTCGTATCTCTATTTCAGACTTTTCGGATAGCACTGTAGAGAAACCATCGTTATAATCCGCGGCCTACTGAGGGCCTATAGCTCAGTTGGTTAGAGCAGGGGACTCATAATCCCTTGGTCGTAGGTTCGAGTCCTACTGGGCCCACCATACTCAAAGCCGCGCACTGCGCGGCTTTCGTGTTTCTGGGGGGTGGGTTTTGGCTTTTCAAAAAGCTCCAAAAACCGGTTTCCGTCCACAAACCGTCCACACTTCAAAAAAACCGGCTCAGAAAACCACCACGTACCGACGCGCAACCCAGCCCTCAACCGCCTCACCATCGATCTCTGCCAGGACATAAACCCATCCATCTTTAGACCCTTCCAACACATCTAGAAACACACCTCGCGCCAGGCGTCCGAGTTCAGGGGAATCAGTACTGAACGACGATCGTAAGATCACTTGCTCTCCTGTGGTAACGCACTGCCCCTCCAGCAATGCCTTTTGCGCCTCCGAGAGCCCCTTAAATTGCTTGCGTACCTCGCTAGACGTTCCTGCGGACGCAACTATGCCCTCTACCCAAGTACCAACAGTGATAAGCGCCGAGGCATGATTCATCAGCTCAAGAAACAACAACAAATAGATTACGCACAAGTGTCTCTTGGACTGATGTGAGAGTTGACTAAGATCGCCACGACTTTTTAACAGGCCAATAATTTCTTTTTCTACTTCGGGCTGGGCAGCAGACACTTCCTCCCAAGTACTAACATCCAATGTAACCGAAGCAGGATCTAAACCTTCTTGAAGATCCAAAAAAGCCAAACCATCTGCTGACTCTACCGTTGCAAGATAGCTATATAGCGCTGATTTTTTTTGAATCTCAAACCATTTAGCACTTTGCGACAAACCTAGCATATTACTCGATACGGTGCCTATCCCAGACTTATTGATCTGCCCTAACAGTTCAGCATAACGCCCCAACTTCATACCAGAAACAGCTTCTTGAGCTTTAAGAATCTGTTCTGCAAAACCGCTAGTTCTTATAGAAGAAACTGCTTCATGCGCCAAACTAAGCTGCTGCGCAATACCGCCAAGCCTGAGAGAGCTAACTGCTTCCTGCGCCTTGCTAATCTGATCTATAAAGCCGCCACTCTTCATGACAGAAACGGCTTCCTGCGCCTTGAGTATCTGTTCCGTAATTCCACCGCCGACCTTCACGAACGCAACGGCTTTCTGCGCGTTGAGAATCTGCTCTGCAATGCCATCAAGCTTCATAAGAGAAACTACGTCTAGAGTTTTTCCAAGTTGCTCAGCCGGACTATTGGCAAGAATACTGGCATACATTGGCTTATTAAATAAATCCTGCATCTTCTTCAGCGCATCCCCACGCTGTTTCTTTTTATCGTCTTCATCCATCGCCCCACCACTCCCTCAGTTTTATTATTTGTTAGCGAGAGGATTCAAATTAACAACCTCCGCCATATGCCCCGGACTAAAGTGCGCATACTTCTGCGTCATTGCTAATGTTGCATGCCCCAACACTCGCTGCAGGGTCAAAATATCCCCGCCATTCATCATATAGTGACTGGCAAATGTATGCCGCAAAACATGAGTCATTTGGCCATCAGGCAGGCTAATCCCAACTGACTTTACTGACCGGCGGAACGTGTTGTACGCACAGCCCGCAATGGATCCGTTTGTACACCAGGTTGCGGCTGCCTATCGTGGCGCCATACGCAACCCACCCAAGCGAACAGCCCATGCCACGATCCCTTGTTTCTGACTGGAAACGTGTCGCCACCAGCAGCAAAACCGCCGACGGCCGCACGATTGATCCACAGGACCTGCGCGACATTGCGGACACCTATAATCCCGCCACCTACACCGCCGTGATCTGGTTTGAACACATTCGCTACATGGGCAATTTCGGCAGCGTGGTCGAGGTCAAAGCAGAAGACATAGATGGTGGGAACGTCGCGCTGTTCGCCAAACTGGCCCCCAACGACCGCCTGCTCCAGCTCAAAAAAGAAGCGCAGAAGCTGTTCACCAGCGTGGATGAACGCTTTAGGCCCGGCAAAGGCACTGGCCGGCACCAAACTTGCGGGCACCACCAAACGACTGGCCAGCCTCGGCGGATTGACCAGCACCAACCCCGGGCCGGTAGGGCCTGCTGCAAAAGCTGCTATCGAAGCTGGCCGTGTCGCCATGACAGAGCAGATGGGGCACTCACTCACCTGCCTGGTCATTACTCCCTTTCAAAGTGGTGTCGGGCAGGGGCGCGGATATCAGCGCTTTCTGTCGGCACCCAATCTGCTAGCATTGCTCGGTGACAAGCTGTTGGACGGCTCGCTTGAACGGCAAGCGGGTGTTGATCGGTACGCCCTCGCGATCATCTTCCGGGCCACCCACTACAAACAGTTAGCTGAAACGTTGTCACGCTTCAATGCCCTGCTGCCAGTGCCCTAACTGGTGCGCAGTGAGAAGCGCGCCCGATATCTGTCGCGCCTTGAGGCTGAAAAGTGGTTTTTGCCCAGCGCCCCTTCGCTACCGCGTTGGGGGACCCTGCCCTTGGAGCACTGCACGATCACCAGGGCGGCCAAGCAATCGCTTTCCGGCCAACTGGCAGGACTGGAAAACTACTCGGCAGGCCGTTCGCCGCTGACCGATTTATCAGCACTTGCTGCACGTAAAGCTAGGCAGGTTGCTGCCCGCGATCAGCAGCTAAAGAATTTACAGAACCAATTGGCGAGCCCGAATCCGGACGCAGCCATGGTTGTGCGCTTGGTTGGCCCCGGGCACTACGCAAAAATACGCAGCGACTTGCTGACGGGCAACGCACCGGGCCATGAATGGGTGCTGTGCGCAGGTTTGATACTGCTGGGGTCAAAAGAAGGGTTGAGTTTCGTTCAGGAACTGGTGGGTCTATGACGCTGCTGCTCGATGGACAGAAGGCCAACGGCAAGTCGCTGAAGGTGACCGCCAATCTGAGGATAGAGAGGGGTGATTTGTCCGGGCAGACCAGCAACACCGACAGCTCACACAAAGGGTTCAAACCCAAAACGCTGACGGTCTCGTTGCTGATTCCCTATCGCGACCGCGCACATCTGATGGAGTTGATGCGCCTGTCAGAAACCACGGTAGATGGCGGGCAGCGCAAGACATACCGAGTGGTCAACGACACTGCCGAGGCTTTCGGCGTGCGACAGGCGAATTTCAGCGACACCATTATCGCCCGAGAAGACGACAGCCTGGCCGCCTGGCGCGTGCAGTTCACGCTCAGCGAGAAGCTATCGAACCCGGAACGGGTCGAGACACGCCGCCCAGCGAACAAGGTTAACCAGCAGACCGGCAGCGGTAGCAGTGTGGCCGCCGCCTCTGTGCCCCACGAAGCCAACACCCCCGAATTAAGCGGGTTTGAGAGCATCTTGAAGCGCGTGGATGACTACCTGGGACCCGCCCGATGAAGGCCCACGTGGTGATCAGCGTCAACGGCCAGCCCTTCGATCTGGTGTACCACGACGTGCGTTTGAACTTGCACAATCCCGGTCGTGCCAGCTTGACGATCAAGGCTCAAGCGCCTGTGCGCGGGCTGGTCACGCTGGATCTGGGCTACAACGACAAGCCCTCGCAGCGGCACTTTGTCGGCTATATAGAGCGCTGCACCAGCGCGAACCCGTATGAGCAAGTACTGTTTTGCCGGGAGCTAGCAGCGATTTTGAGTTATCCACTGCCTCTGGCACTGCGCCATGTGGACTTGAGCGCGGTAGTGGCTGAAGTCAGCCGGCTGACAGGGCTGCGCTTTCGGGTAGGCCAACGGTTGCAGGCGCCCAGGACCTGGCTGGGATCCGAAGGGGTCAACGTCCTGAAAGTGCTATGCGACCTGCTCGACCTGGTGGAGTAGATGAACATCGCCATCGCCAGCCACACCCACGGCCCGACACCGCCGCCGGGGAATGCCAGTGAATTTTCAACGCATGCAGGATCTGCCCAGGTACTGGCCGGGCAGTTGAAACCCATTACCGGATGAATCAATGCAAGACATACGTTGCGGTCACTGCGCCCGCAAACTCGCCGCTATCAGCGGTTTTGATGAATTACAGATCAAGTGCCCCGTTGCCGGACACTGAACCATTTGAAGGCCCAGAGCCTCCCGCCAGCGTGCCGCGAGCATCCAGAACAACGAGTTCAAGCATGCAGCAACCCACCATTGGCAGCCTGTTCGCAGGCATAGGAGGCTTTGATGTCGGATTTGAAAACGCCGGATACCGCACCGCTTGGCGAGTCGAGCTCAACCCCGTCAACCGGGCTGTGCTTGCCGAGCGATTTCCCCATGCACGCCAATTTGAAGACGTACGCCAGTGCGGGGCCCACAACTTGTGCGCCGTCGATGTCATCACCGCAGGTTTCCCCTGCCAGGACATCAGCATTGCAGGCTGCCGGGAGAACAACCGCGCCACCCGAGAACTGCAAGGTGAGCGCAGCGGATTGTTTTGGGAAGTCATACGAATCCTCAAAGAAACACAACCTCGCTGGGTGGTCCTTGAGAACGTCGTTAACCTGCTCGCTGTCAACGATAGCCGAGACTTTGAGACAGTCATCCGGGCCCTTGCGGAATGCGGGTATGTGGGATTTTGGCGAGTGCTTAATGCTCAATATTTCGGAGTCCCCCAGCAACGTCGCCGGGTATTCCTGGTCGCCGGTTATCGACGTATGCCCCCCATCCAGTTCCTGGCTGACGCCGCGCCAGTGGACGCAATATCTCCAGCGTATCAATCGCAGCGCTGGCCACGCCCCGCGGATGCCTGGGCTGCCAATACTCTATTGGCAAACAAAGCCGGATCCCAAACCACTATGGGCTGTACCACTCTCGTCGCTGAACCGCACGGATGGGATCAGATGGTTGAGCGGCAGCGAACGGCTGAAGATGATGGGCTTTGCCTCGGACTGGATGCGGCCAACCTTGCGGAGGCTTTTGGTGCCGGAAATGCCGTTGTTACGCAGGTGGCGGAGTGGGTTGGGCGGGGGTTGATGAGCTCAGAGGATTAGAGTGACGGGGCTGGGATGCTTCGAACTGTTGGTGATCCTACCCACGTCACGCCGGTTTTAGTATGCGCTCATACCGGCACTACCCCGGATAGCCCTCCGAGGCTAGCCGCTTCATTGACAAAGGCAGCCACTTCGCGGTGCTCCAACGCTTTGACCTTAGGCGCTGCCAACAGATTCAGCCAGACGGCCAGACGCGTAACACAGGACGGTATTTGCTGAGCAACTGCATCGGCGTGAATAAACAATACGTTCTCCAGATCCTCAGGACTCAGGCGTTGAAGCTCTGGTTTTATAGCCTCGGCAATTCGACCAATCAGCTCGGCAACCTGGGGAGCCTGCTGACGCAATGCATCATGTCGACTTGGATATGTTGGGGTGTACAGGATTGGCATGGGTAGCCTCCAAAGACTGGATAACGCCCCAAATCACTGGGACACGTTCTGGTGCTACTTATGCCGGCAGGGGATGGTGAAAGCAATATTTTGTTGACGAGTGGATAGGTTGACAGGTTGACAGGGGCGCTTGGCGGGGCGTAGGCTTTGCTTACGTGCTCAAATGTGAGCAACGGAGGAGAACCTATGAACAGCGTAACGATTGAGAGATCCCAGAGCAACGTCAAGTCAATTGACGAAGCTAAGGCCTCGCTCGTACAGAAATTCATAGCCCGGATGAACAACGTATCCGAATCCGTGGTTATCGATGCTGCGAAGCTCGACGACGATAAGGCTTTGGCTGTAATTATCAAAAAGGCCAGCAAAGTCAGCGATAAGCCGTTAAGTGTTAAAGCACGTAACGAAATCGCTTTCGCTAAGCTAAAAGCAAATGCGTTTGAAGCAGTTAAATCGTCTTACGACCTTCTTGATGCCGGCGATGCATGCCTAATACTTGGCATATCGAAGCAAGCCTTAAGCAAAAAGACAAAATCAGGTCAAGTAATTGCCTTTACTAAAAATCGGCGTAAGTACTACCCTGATTTTCAGTTCGAAAAAAACAAAGCTACTGCATCGATAAGCAAGCTTCTTAAAGTGTTGGATATCGATCCAGAAGATGAATCCAAGGTAAATCTTCTGGTTGGTTTTCTGGCAAAGCCGATGGATTTCTCCAATCCAGGTGAAACCGAAAACGTGCTGCCTCGCTATAAGTTCCTGGACAATGAGCTTGCTTTCCAGATCATCGTTCGAGACTTTAAAAACCGTTTGGAAATGGGCAAGTAAAAACTGGACTCCTGCAAGGGAGTCCAGCTTCTTATACTACGGACAGGTTCAAGTCTACCAAGAACTCCACCGCCGTTTTATCGTCTGTAAGCAGGGCCTCTGCTAAAGGCTCTGAACTTACAGGCACTAACTGTGTTTTTCTTCCTTCGAACAACACAAGATTACACCACTCAAGCGAAGCTGCTCCGGGTAACACAGTAGAGGTATAGAGGAGACCATCAATCTCTGGACCATATCTCATGCTCACAGCACTCAGCGTTTGGGTAAGGCTGTAACCTTCACTACCTTGCCCCTTAGCTTCAACGATAGCTCTTGCTTTCCGCCCCGTGTAAGCAGCAAGCACCCCTACATCAATCACTTTCAGCGGACGAGCCGCCTTCAGCTGATGTAGAGACCGATTCATAATGTCTTCCATCAAGACAGAAGAATCGGGGCCGCCCGGCCCATGCTGGAATGTCTCCGCAATAGCAACCTTGCTACTGCCTGCCAAGTAACAAACGCCGATTTCCTTCTCTGGATCCCCATAACGTGTGTCAGAGTCTCGGTTGTAGAAAACTGGGTTGTCAAACTCGGTGGGTTGTACACGAGCCCACAGCGTATCCGTATCAATCGTCACCACCACATCTGGGTGCTTAGATAGTGCAGATTTAAACTCCTGCTCAACTTCGCTGCTTTGTTTTTTTGCCCCGCTCACTATACTTGATACTCCCATGGAAATTATAATTTGTGCTCATGGCTTAAACCCCATATGCGATTTTTTTTGACTATTGGAAACCAATAGCCTCTGTTGCAGGCTGTTGCCTGCCCGAATATTACAACTGACTTCCTCAAGAAAAACCACCATTTTCAGAACTTTTTAGCACGCACATTTTCTATCGATACACGCTAGCGCCCTACATCCCCCGCCCCGCTTGGCTTCGGCTGCCATTCCAACATAGAAACACACCCTCGAAACGGCAATAAACTAAAACTTAAACCAATAAACTAAAACCCCAAGTAATCAACTAAAACTCTAACCCATTAACTAAAACGCTAAAACGCTAAAATGCCAACCAACCGCATACCCAACTTAAAAAGTTAGGTCTGAGTTTCAATTTTCGTTTAGTCGAAACAGATAAGGAAAATGACTAAACGCCACTCCCGAAGAAAATTGTCGAAGGAGCGAAAAAACTCAGGCAAAGAAAGCACTTTTCCCCTCCCGCCAACGGGACGCGCATGCTTTTTTTGTGAAATGTGAATCAGAATGTAAAAGCCAGCATGGGCCAAGCACTAGAGAGTGCTGGCACGAACAGAGCTGATTTCACATTCTGAAAGGCTGTGAAAGAAGGAGAAAGGAATTGGCGTTTGACCGTCCACACCTGCGGATAATACTTTCCGCAAATGACGGAAAAAACTCCGGAAAATGGTGAATTTCCGGGCTTTAGCCCATGTTCTGGGCCATTAATAACGGCTCATAATCCCTTGGTCGTAGGTTCGAGTCCTACTGGGCCCACCATACTCAAAGCCGCGCACTGCGCGGCTTTCGTGTTTCTGGGGGTTGAGTCCTCACGCCAGCGCAGACGTCCTCCGCTGGACGCTCCCACCCTCAAGCGCTGTACCATGGCCGACCCATATCGCTGACGTCATTGGAGCCTCTCTTGCCAGACATTCGCCCGCCCGCACTGGATGAAATTGACCGGCAGTTGATTGCCGCTTTGCAGCTCAATGCCCGTGAAAGTGTGGCAATGCTGGCCCGGCAGTTGGGCATCGCACGCACGACGGTGACCTCGCGGCTGGCACGGCTGGAAAAAAACAACGTGATTACCGGGTATGGCGTTCGGCTGGGGCAACGCCTGATTGATGGCGGACTGCAAGCGTATGTGGGGATCACCGTTCAACCGCGCTCAGGCAAGGAGGTGGTCAGACGATTAAGTGCTATGGCGCAAGTGCAGCAACTGTGTGCGGTCAGCGGTGAGTTTGATTATGTGGCGTGGCTGCGCAGCGAATCACCAGAGCAACTGGATCAATTGTTGGATCAGATCGGCAGCGTCGAAGGTGTCGAGAAAACCACGACCTCGATCATTCTCAGCAGCAAAGTCGATCGCGGATAAGCCTTTTCATCCATCGCGCACTGCATTTCGCCTACAGCTTTCGTCATAACGCCTAAAAACAAGGCAGAACGACGACACTTTGCGTCTTATTTATGTGTTGCGCGCTCCCTATCATGTTGCCTGTCTTTTCCTATACTCAGCGTTATGCGCGGGTCGCCAGCAAGGTCAGCCATGAACAAGAATAATCGCCACCCCCAGGACGGCAAAAAACCAGTTACGATTTTCGGCCCGGACTTCCCGTTTGCCTTCGATGACTGGATTGAACACCCGGCAGGTTTGGGCAGTATTCCCACGCACAAGTTGGGCGCAGAGGTGGCGATTGTCGGGGCAGGTATGGCCGGGATGGTTGCGGCGTATGAGCTGATGAAGCTGGGCCTCAAACCCGTGGTGTATGAAGCCTCGAAAATGGGCGGGCGTCTGCGCTCCCAAGCCTTCGAGGGCAGCGAAGGGGTGATCGCCGAATTGGGCGGCATGCGCTTCCCGGTGTCCTCCACCGCGTTTTACCACTACGTCGATAAGCTGGGGCTTGAGACCAAACCTTTCCCCAATCCGCTGACACCCGCTTGCGGCAGCACGGTGATCGACCTCGAAGGCCAGACCTTTTACGCACAAAAACTGGCGGACTTGCCTGCGTTGTTCCAAGAAGTTGCGGATGCCTGGGCGGACGCGCTGGAAGAAGGCTCGCGCTTTGGTGACATTCAACAAGCGATCCGTGATCGCGACGTCCCGCGTCTCAAAGAACTGTGGAATACCCTCGTTCCCTTGTGGGATGACCGCACGTTCTATGACTTTGTGGCCACCTCCAAAGCGTTCGCCAAACTCTCGTTTCAACACCGCGAAGTGTTTGGCCAGGTCGGTTTCGGCACTGGCGGCTGGGACTCTGACTTTCCCAACTCGATGCTCGAAATCTTCCGCGTGGTCATGACCAACTGCGATGACCATCAGCACCTGGTGGTAGGCGGCGTTGAGCAAGTACCGCTGGGTATCTGGCGTCATGCGCCGCAGCGTTGCGCCCACTGGCCTGAAGGCACCAGCCTCAGTTCGCTGCATCACGGCGCTCCACGCACGGGTGTCAAAGCGATTTCGCGCACAGAGGACGGGCAGTTTTCTGTCACCGACATCCTGGGTGTAACCCGCCCTTACGAAGCGGTCCTGGTGACCTGCCAAAGTTGGCTGCTGACCACCCAGATCGAATGCGAAGAATCGCTGTTCTCGCAAAAGATGTGGATGGCCCTCGACCGTACGCGCTACATGCAATCGTCCAAAACCTTCGTCATGGTCGACCGCCCGTTCTGGAAAGACAAAGACCCTGACACCGGTCGCGACCTGATGAGCATGACCCTCACGGATCGCCTGACCCGTGGCACTTACCTGTTCGACAATGGCGACGACAAACCGGGGGTCATTTGCCTGTCGTACGCATGGATGAGCGATGCATTGAAAATGCTCCCCCACCCCGTTGAAAAACGCGTGAAGCTGGCACTCGATTCACTGAAAAAAATCTACCCCAAGGTCGACATTGCCAGCCGCATCATCGGCGACCCGATCACCGTGTCTTGGGAGGCCGACCCGCACTTCCTGGGCGCCTTCAAAGGTGCGCTACCTGGCCACTATCGCTACAACCAGCGCATGTATGCGCACTTCATGCAGCAGGACATCCCCGGCGAACAACGCGGGATCTTCATTGCAGGGGACGATGTGTCGTGGACGCCGGCATGGGTTGAAGGCGCAGTACAGACGTCATTGAACGCCGTATGGGGCATCATGACCCACTTCGGCGGTAGCTCCCACGCCGACAACCCTGGTCCGGGCGACGTGTTTCACGACATCGGCCCGATCGCCTTGCCGGATTAATTTGACACACCTGTGTAGGCGCCCGCTTGCTCGCGCCTGCACAAATGCACACAGGAGAATCCCCATGCGTGTCGCCCTTTATCAATGCCTGCCCCGGCCACTGGATGTAGCGGGTAATTTGCAGCGACTGAGTCAAATTGCCCAGCAAAACAACAACATCGACCTGCTGGTGCTGCCGGAAATGTTCCTCACGGGCTACAACATTGGCGCAGAGGCTGTGGCCCGTTTGGCACAAACTCAAGACGGCGAGGCGGCCATCAAAGTTGCCGAGGTGGCCAAAGCCTGCAACACCGCCATCATCTATGGCTACCCCGAACGCGACGAGCACGGTGACATCTATAACAGCGTGCAATTGATCGATGCCAACGGCCAGCGCCTGCTCAATTACCGCAAAACGCACTTGTTTAGCGAACTCGATAAAAACATGTTCTGCCCAGGTCCCGACGCATTTCCCGTCATCGAACTCAATGGCTGGAAGCTCGGAATGCTGATCTGCTACGACTTGGAGTTCCCGGAGAACGCGCGCCGACTGGTGCTGGCGGGGGCGGAGTTGATCGTGGTGCCCACCGCCAACATGGAGCCCTTCGAATTCATCGCCGATGTCACGGTGCGCAGCCGCGCCTTTGAGAATCAGTGTTACGTCGCCTATGCCAACTATTGCGGGCACGAAAGCAAAATTCGTTACTGCGGGCTAAGCAGTATCGCCGCGCCCAATGGCCAGCAAGTTGCATTGGCTGAACGCGTTGAAGTGCTGATTTGCGCAACCCTAGACCACCAAGCGCTGATCGACGCAAAAGCCGCAAACGACTACCTGCTGGACCGCCGCCCAGAACTTTACCGTGCGCTATGCGAGCGCTGATTACCCGTAATCCGCTAGCATGAGCGCTTCTCTGTTACGGAAGTGCCCATGCCTGCGCCAAACCCTCCTCACGACTCTCGTCTGACCTGTAACAACGGTCTGACGCTGACCGTGCGTCATGAACCCCGGCTCAAGCACAGCGCCGCCTATTTGCGGGTTGCTGCGGGCAGTCATGACGTGCCCGCAGCCTGGCCTGGGCTGGCTCATTTTCTGGAGCATTTGCTGTTCCTGGGCACTGACCGATTCCCCCCGGCGCAGGGGTTGATGGCCTATGTGCAACAGCAGGGGGGACATATCAATGCCCGCACCAGCGAGCGCCATACCGACTTCTTTTTTGAGTTACCACCCGTTGCGTTTGAGGGCGGTCTTGAGCGTCTGTGCGACATGCTTGCTCACCCGCGCATGAATACCGCGGATCAACTGCGCGAACGCGAAGTGTTGCACGCCGAATTTATCGCATGGGTGCGTGAGCCATCGACGCAGCATGAACGACGCTTGTTTCAACCCCTGAATCCGGCGCACCCGCTGTGCGCCTTCCACGCGGGTAACCGCTATAGCTTGCCGGTCCCGCGTGCGGCTTTTCAGCAGGCGTTGAAAGACTTCCATGAGCAGTACTACCAAACCGGGCAAATGACGTTAACCCTGGTGGGTCCACAGTCCCTTGAAGAACTGACCACGCTGGCTGAACGCCACAGCGCGCCCCTCATACGTGGCGAACCCGTGCGCCAGTGTTCACCGCCACCGTTGATGGTGACCGGCAAACAGCGTTATCAACAGGTTGACGGCCGGCGCTTGAACCTGATGCTGGCGATGGAACGTTTGCCAGTTGCGAGCGACCAAGCGCTGGCGTTTTTGTGTCATTGGATCAATGCCGACAAAACTGGCGGGCTTGTCGCACAGCTGCGTCAGCTACACCTGATCGACACCCTCAATGCCAGCGTTGTGTATCAATTCGACGGCCAGGCGCTTCTTAACATCGCGCTTACAACACCGGCTGACAGCGCGCCGCAGACCCAGCAGATAAGCGACGCCTTCGACGGCTGGTTGGCCTTTTTCAGCGCCCAGCAGCCGTGGCCTGCACTGCGTGAAGAGTACCGCTTGCTGCACCAACGTCAGCAGCAGGTCAGCAGCGCACTGGCATTGGCCCGCATTGAGGGTCAGCAATGTGCATCACACTTGTCAGACCAGGGTGTGCAAGCACTGCACGCGATTCTGACGCAGGTACAGCCTGTGGCGCCGACAACGTGCCAGCATGACTGGCAATTGCCCAACCCCAACCCCTTTTTGACATCGGAGAAAGAGCCCGTGAACGCTGGCCTTATTCGCGGACAAACCAGCGCCCACCGAGGCCTGCGCACCTTCGCCCAAGATCGCTTACGCAGCCGCCGCGACAGGTCGGCCATGACGTTCAGCGCAGCGATGCCCACTGACAGCGACGAAGCCGCGTTCTGTCTGCGCTGGCATTTTGCTACAGCCCACGAACCGACGTTTCTGTCGCAGGTTCAGCATTCACTGCAAACCGTAAAGCAGGACGCACATCACGCGGGGGTTGAGCTATCACTCAACGCTCAGGGCAATGACTGGCTGCTCAATATGCACGGCGTGCAAGAACCCATGCCGACCATCCTTGAACACGTGCTGCGTTCACTTAACGCGCCCGTGCAAGACCAGGCACAGGGTTCGCCTGAGGCGCCGCTGATGCCTATTCGCCACTTGCTCAAGCGCCTGCCCGAACGGTGCCAGGCGCAAGCGCTGCCTGCCATCAACGACCTGCAACAAGGCTGGGCCTCGGCGCGCTGGGATGGGTTGGCTGTGGGCCTTGCTAGCAGCACTCAAACGTTGATTACGGCGGTATTGAATAAGGCCCCCGGCACGCCGGATACGGACCTCTCACCCGCCGCTGCGCCTATGCGCACGCGGCAGTGGCACACCGAACCTTGTGCATCGAGTGAGCACGCCGTATTGCTGTTTTGCCCTGCGCCCACCGCCGATATCGCGGATGAGGCCGCATGGCGCTTGCTCGCCCATCTTGCGCAACAGCCGTTCTATCAGCGCCTGCGCGTTGAGTTGCAACTGGGGTATGCCGTCTTCAGCGGCCTGCGCCAATTCAACAGGCGCACCGGCTTGCTGTTCGGTGTGCAATCCCCGCACGCATCAACGACAGAAATCTTTGAGCAGATCAGACCGTTCATTGAACAACTGCCTACGCTTGTATCAACGCTCGATGAACCTTCCTTCATTCAGGCACGCGCCAGCTTGGCCCAACAGTTTTCGATAGAGGCTCTGAGCATGGCAGACGCCCGCGACCTGCTCTGGCACGCCAAACAAGCGGGCCATTCGTCGGATTACCTCATAGCGCTCTACACCGCACTTATGGCGCTAGAACCAAGCACTACACTCACCGCAGCTCAGCGCATCAACCAGCCCAATTGCGACTGGCTGTGCTTGGCCACGTCGCCCGAAACTGAAACGTTTAATCGAGGACGAAGCTGATCGTTACCAACGGTGTAATGAGCTTTCTTCGACTTTGGTCGTTCAGCAACTGTCAAATTTAGTAACATAGCCACCTAAGCATCTGAACATCTCCTTCGGGAGCTGGACTAAGTTAAAGACACCCCACCCACCCACTGCTAAGGAGTCACCTCATGGCTTGGACTAAACCTGCTTTCACCGATCTGCGCATTGGCTTTGAAGTCACCATGTACTTCGCAAGCCGTTGATCTGCCGCTGTTACTGAGCAGAGCAACCCAACGCCTCGGTTCGCCGGGGCGTTTTTATTTTCAGATTTGCAAGAGAACAGCCGCCCATGTTCGTCCAGATTCTAGGTTCCGCCGCTGGCGGTGGATTCCCGCAGTGGAACTGCAACTGCGTCAACTGCGCAGGTTTTCGTGATGGCAGCCTGCGCGCCACGGCCCGCACCCAGTCCTCGATTGCGATCTCCGATGACGGCGTGAACTGGGTGCTGTGCAACACCTCGCCCGACATTCGCGCCCAGCTGCAAAGCTTCGCCCCCCTGCAACCGGGCCGCGCCCTGCGCGACACCGGAATCAGCGCCATCATCTTGATGGACAGCCAGATCGACCACACCACCGGCCTGCTGAGCCTGCGCGAAGGGTGCCCGCATGAAGTATGGTGCACCGACATGGTGCATGAAGACCTCAGCACCGGCTTCCCGCTGTTCACCATGCTCAAACACTGGAATGGTGGTTTGAACCGCCAACGCATCGAGCTGCAAGGCTCGTTCACCATCGCCGCCTGCCCGAACCTGCGCTTCAGTCCCCTGCCCTTGCGCAGCGCTGCACCGCCGTATTCGCCGCACCGTTTCGACCCGCATCCCGGTGACAACATCGGCCTGATCGTTGAAGACCTGCGTACCGGCGGCAAGCTGTTCTATGCACCGGGCCTGGGCAAAGTCGATGCTCCGCTGCTGGAGATCATGGCCAGCAGCGATTGCTTGCTGGTCGACGGCACGATGTGGGACGACGACGAAATGCAGCGCCGTGGCGTGGGCACGCGTACCGGCCGTGAAATGGGCCACCTGGCGCAGAACGGCCCCGGCGGCATGCTCGAAGTGCTTGAGCAACTGCCCAAGCAACGCAAAGTCTTGATCCACATAAACAACACCAACCCGATCCTCGACGAAGACTCCGCCGAACGCGCCGAACTGGCCCGTCGGGGGGTTGAAGTGGCCTTCGATGGCATGAGCATCGAGTTGTAACACGCAAACGTCTGTAGCCCCTGCCGCCGCCGGCTGCGCAGCGGCCCCGTTGTTTTGACGGTCCTGCGGCAGCGGTTACAAAACCCATTTATTTGGAGGCACCTGATGACTCAAGCCCCACTCACTACCGCCGAGTTCGAAGCCGCGCTGCGGGCCAAAGGCGCGTACTACCACATCTATCACCCGTATCAGGTGGCGATGTACGAAGGCCGCGCCACGCGCGAACAGATTCAGGGCTGGGTCGCCAACCGCTTCTACTATCAAGTCAATATTCCGCTCAAGGACGCTGCGATTCTGGCCAACTGCCCGGACCGCGAAGTGCGTCGCGAGTGGATTCAGCGCCTGCTCGACCACGACGGAGCCCCCGGCGAGGACGGCGGCATCGAAGCGTGGCTGCGTCTGGGGCAGGCCGTGGGCCTGGACCCCGACCAGTTGCGCTCCCAAGAGTTGGTGCTGCCCGGCGTGCGTTTCGCCGTGGATGCTTACGTCAACTTCGCCCGCCGCGCCAGTTGGGAAGAAGCCGCCAGCAGCTCGCTGACCGAAATGTTTGCCCCGCAAATCCACCAGTCCCGCCTCGACAGCTGGCCACAGCACTATCCGTGGATCGACCCGGCGGGCTATGAGTACTTCCGCACCCGCTTGGGTCAGGCCCGGCGCGATGTCGAACACGGGCTGGCCATCACCTTGCAGCACTACACGACGTGGGAAGGCCAGCAGCGCATGCTGGAAATCCTGCAATTCAAACTCGACATTCTTTGGAGCATGCTCGACGCCATGACCATGGCCTACGAGCTTGACCGCCCGCCTTACCACAGCGTGACCGACCAGCGCGTCTGGCATAAAGGAATCACCCTATGAGCTTCGACCGCAGCAAAATCCCGGCCTGGCGCCCCGGCTACCGCTTTCAATACGAGCCCGCGCAAAAAGGCCATGTGCTGCTATACCCCGAAGGTATGATCAAACTCAACGACAGCGCGGCGTTGATTGGTGGCTTGATCGATGGCGAACACAGCGTGGCGACCATCATTGTGGAACTGGACAAACAGTTCCCCGGTGTTCCCGAGCTGGGTGAAGACATCGAGCAATTTATGGAGGTCGCTCGTGCAGAGCACTGGATCGAACTTGCCTGACAGCCTGATGCCGCCCAAACCCGAAGTGGGCCTGCCGCTCTGGCTATTGGCGGAGCTGACCTATCGCTGCCCGCTGCAATGCCCGTATTGCTCTAACCCGCTGGATTTCGCCCAGCAAGGCAAAGAACTGAGCACCGAACAGTGGATCAAGGTGTTTCGCGAGGCGCGCGAAATGGGCGCCGCCCAACTGGGCTTCTCGGGGGGCGAGCCGTTGGTGCGCCAGGACCTGGCCGAACTGATTGGTGAAGCGCGCAAGTTGGGCTTCTATACCAACCTGATCACGTCGGGCATCGGACTGACCGAACAAAAGATCAGCGACTTCAAAAAGGCCGGGCTGGATCACATTCAAATCAGCTTTCAGGCCAGCGACGAGCAAGTGAACAACCTGCTTGCCGGGTCGAAAAAAGCCTTCGCGCAAAAGCTGGAAATGGCCCGCGCAGTCAAGGCTCACGGCTACCCGATGGTGCTGAACTTTGTCACCCATCGGCACAACATCGACAAGATCGATCGCATCATCGAACTGTGCATCGCACTGGAAGCCGACTTCGTCGAACTCGCCACTTGCCAGTTCTACGGCTGGGCGCAGCTCAACCGCGTGGGCTTGTTGCCGACCAAAGAGCAACTGGTGCGCGCAGAACGCATCACCAACGAATACCGCGCCAAGCTGGAGGCCCAAGGCCATCCCTGCAAGCTGATTTTCGTCACCCCGGACTACTACGAAGAGCGCCCTAAAGCCTGCATGAACGGTTGGGGCAGTATCTTTTTGACCGTCACCCCTGACGGCACCGCATTACCGTGTCATGGTGCGAGGCAGATGCCGGTCCAGTTCCCCAACGTGCGCGATCACAGCATGCAGCACATTTGGTACGACTCGTTTGGCTTCAACCGTTTTCGCGGCTATGACTGGATGCCCGAGCCGTGCCGCTCGTGTGACGAGAAAGAAAAGGACTTCGGCGGCTGTCGCTGCCAAGCCTTTATGCTCACCGGCGATGCAAGCAATGCAGACCCGGTGTGCAGCAAGTCGCCTCACCATGACCTGATCCTCAAGGCGCGCGAAGAAGCCGAGCACGCCACCCAAACCATTGAGCAACTGGCCTTTCGAAATGACCGAAACTCACGACTCATCGCCAAAGGTTGAACCGTTCAGCGCCGCCCTCGCCGTGGCCGCCGGGGTGGATTTCGCCGAACTCAAACACGGCCCGCGCGGCCTGTTCTGGAACGAATACCGCCCTCAGGATGCCGCTTGCCGCATCTGGCACTGGCGTGACGGCCAGGCACATTGCCTGACCCCCGACGGTTTCAGCGTGCGCAGCCGGGTGTACGAGTACGGCGGTGGATCGTTTTGCCTGAGCGATGACGGCGTGGTGTTCGTCAACGAGTCTGATCAACAACTGTACTGGCAAACACTGGCCGGCACGGCGCCACGCGCCTTGACCCAAGGCACCTGCCGCTATGGTGATGTGCAATTTGCCCAGGGCCGGGTGTTGGCAGTCGAAGAAGAGGCCGACCAACATCGCCTGGTCAGCGTTGACCCGGCCACATTAGAGCGTTGCGTGCTGGCCCAGGGTGCAGATTTTTATGCCGCACCCACCCTCAGCCCCGACGGCCAGCGACTGGCGTGGATTGAGTGGAGCCGCCCGCATCAGCCGTGGACATCAACCCGTTTGATGCTGGTTGAACACCACGGGGCAAGCGGCTGGCAGTCACCCGTCTGCCTGGCAGGCAATGACCGCGAAGAGTCGTTGCAACAACCGCGTTTTGATCAAAACAACCGCCTGTATTGCCTGACAGACCGTGGTGGTTTTTGGCAACCGTGGGCTGAATCTGCCACGGGCTTAGTGGCGTTGCCGAGTGCAGCAGCCGATCACGCGCCCGCACCTTGGCAACTGGGCGCCAGCACGTGGCTGCCGTTGGGCGACGGCGCATACCTGGCCAGTTGGACCGAACACGGCTTTGGACGCTTGGGCATACACGCGTCTGATGCCAACATTGACGACTTCACCGGCCAATACAGCCGTTTCCGTAGCCTGGCGCTGGACGATGACGCGCTTTATTGCATCGCCGCCTCACCTGTCAGTCCCTCTGCGGTCATCCGTATCGCGCGCGATACCCGGCAGGTGACCGTGCTTGCCGGCGGCATCGCGCCCTTGCCCCAGGCACAGATCAGCCGTCCGCAAATCCTGAACTACCCGTCGGCAGGCAGCCAGGCACACGGTTTTTTCTACCCGGCCATGCACGGTGAAAGCCGACCGCCGCTGGTGGTGTTTATCCACGGCGGCCCGACTTCGGCCTGTTATCCAATGCTCGACCCGCGGATCCAGTACTGGACGCAACGCGGCTTTGCCGTGGCCGACCTCAACTATCGCGGCAGCACCGGCTATGGCCGCGAATACCGTCAGGCGCTGCACCTGAAATGGGGTGAAGTGGATGTCGAAGATGCGTGTGCGGTGGTCAGTTATCTGGCTGACAAGGGTCTGATCAATCCCGATAACGCCTTCATTCGCGGCGGCAGCGCAGGGGGTTACACCACGTTGTGCGCCTTGGCGTTCAAACAGGTGTTCCGCGCAGGGGCCAGCTTGTATGGCGTCAGCGATCCGGTTGCACTGGCGCGCGACACGCACAAGTTCGAGGGCGATTACATGGACTGGCTGATCGGCGACCCTGAGCGTGATGCCGAACGCTACGCTGCCCGTACGCCGTTATTGCACGCGGCAAACATCCAGGTGCCGGTGATTTTCTTTCAGGGCGAACTGGATGCCGTGGTGGTGCCGCAGCAGACCCGCGACATGCTGCACGCCCTGCAACAAAACGGCATCCCGGCCAAAGCGCACTACTACCCTGACGAACGCCACGGCTTTCGCAAGGCCAGTAACCAGGCACACGCGCTGGAGCAGGAGTGGCAGTTTTATCAAAACGTCATGAACCCCAGCTCGTAGGCGCTGGCTGCGATCCATCACACGATCGCAGCCTTCAGGGTCGAGGGTCGTAGAGGGCTTAGCGCTTGGCGATGATGTACACGGCGTGAATCACGCCGGGGAAGTAACCCAACAGCGTCAGCAAAATGTTCAGCCAAAAAGCGCCCGCGAAACCGACCTGCAAAAACACGCCAAGCGGCGGCAGCAAGATGGCGATGATGATGCGAATAATGTCCATGTGTTCCGTCCCCAATCAAAGGTGGGCTCAATCAAGCCCTACGATTAATCGACTCTGAGCCACGGCGAAAGGTTCAGTTGTAGTTTTGCACAGGCAAAAAAACGCCCCGTGCCGAACGAAACAGGCACAGGGCGATGCGTTATACCGCGAGACGGTTCTTTAAATTCTGTATGACGCTTAGATCACTGCTGCACGACGGCACTGCAATTGCGCAGTGCGGACACGGGCAAACGCTCGGGCCAGACGCAACAGCATTTCATCGATGTTGCCTTTGCTGACGCACAGTGCCGGGGTGAAACGCAGGCAATTGGGCTGTGGCGCTGTAATCAACAAACCTTCATACAACGCAGCTTTTACAACCTCATTTGCCGAGTTATCCGACAGCGTCAGCCCCCACATCAGGCCCTGCCCCCGCAATTCACCCTGTGCATAACTATTGGCCAATCGGCCCAGACCCTCGCGCAGGTGCTGCCCCGCATCGCGAACCTGCTGCAAAAAACCTTTCTCCAGCACGGCATCGAGCACAACGCTACCTGCGCCAGTCATCAAGGCATTACCGTGATGGGTGCCGCCCAACTCGTCGGCTTCCAGGCAACACGCTTGACCACGCGCCAGCAGCGCCGCGAGCGGAACACCACCGCCCAAACCTTTACCCAGAGTGATGATGTCGGCACGAACGCCGTAGTGCTGCTCTGCCAACAAGGTGCCGCAACGGCCCATACCGGTTTGTACTTCATCAAGGATCAGCAAAATGCCTAACTCACGGCACAAGCGCTCAACACCCTTGAGGTAATGCTCGGTGGCCGGGATCACCCCTGCCTCGCTCTGCACCGGCTCCAGCATGATGGCCACGGTTTGCGCGTCGACCGCTGCGTGCAAGGCAGGCAAGTCGTTGAACGGCACATTGATAAACCCCGGCAATTGCGGCTCGAAGCGGTTATCAAACGTCGCGCTGCCCGAGGCCGACATCGCACCGAAGCTGCGGCCATGGCAACTGTGCGTGGCGGTAATGATGCGATGCGCGCCGCCACGATGCAGTTGGCCCCATTTGCGCGCCAGCTTGATCGCGCCTTCGTTGGCCTCAGCGCCGGTGTTGAGAAAATGCACCTGATCGCTGCCCGTGCTGTGACACAACCGCTCAGCCAGGCTCAACATCCCGTGATTGAAATAGCCCGATCCCGGGTTGATCAACGATTGCGCCTGCTCAGCCAGTGCCTTGATCAAGACCGCCGGGCTATGACCCAAGCTGTTTGCGGCACCGCCCTGGGTAAAATCCAGATACGCCCGGCTTTCGCTGTCCCACATCCACGACCCTTGGCCGCGCACAAAAACCTGCGCCGGGCGCTCGACGCTGGGCATCAGGCAATCGCGGGCCGCCTCAGGGCAGATCGGGAGTGACACAGCTTCAACCGCCTCAGCATCAAGGCTGGAAGAAGGGCGACGCAGGTTAAACAGGTTCATGCACGCGGACCTTGTGAACATAAGCCGAATCGATTTGCAACTGAGCGTCATGCCAGTGCGAGGCTAATCCCTCTGTGGGGTTTTCAGCCTTGCCTATGTAAAACAGGCCTGCACAATCGCTTTTCATGACGTTCTCTGGCTCTACGAGCCCTTTGGAATGGGCGTAGACTAGGCGCCTGTCGGCCTTTGAGCCATTTCGTTTTTTAAGCATTTTCGATAAGTAATACTTATGGATTTCAAACAACTGCGTTATTTCGTCGCGGTGTACGAAGAAGGCCATGTGGGCCGTGCTGCCGAGCGCCTTTCCATCTCCCAGCCGGCACTCTCGCAGCAGATTCGCCAGCTCGAACATAACCTTGATGTCAGCCTGTTCGAGCGCAGCAGCAAGCGCTTGCTGCCAACCCTTGCCGCGCACACGCTGTACAACCACGCGTTACCGCTCCTTGACGGTTTGCAGCGCGCCAAAGAGGCGTTGCGCAACTTTCAAGGCCACGCGCTGCGGACCCTGGCCATCGGCGTGCTGCAAACCGTACACACCAGCCTGGTGCCGCAAATGCTCGAACGCGTGCGCCAGGCGCAACCGCATTTGGTGGTACAGATTTACGAACTGACCGGGCTTGAGATTGAGCGGCGTTTGCTCAATGGCTCACTCGACATCGGCATCAGCTACCTGCCGCCCCGCCAGCCTGGCTTGCACGGAATGTTGCTGTACGAAGATGAACTGCAACTGGTCATCCCGGCAGACCATCCGCTGCGTGAATTCAAAAAGGTGTCGTTAAGCCAGGCGGCCGAATTGCCCATGCTGCTGCTCGGGGAAGAGTTTCAGGTGCGCCAGATCTGGCAGAGCCAACTGGCCAATCTGGGCCGACGGCCGCAAGTGCAGGCTGAGCTCAATACGATGGCCGGGATTCTCGACAGCTTGCCGCACAGCAAGTTGGCCACGGTACTGCCGGGGCGTTCACGTCACGAACACGATGACAAGGCGCTGCTGTGGAAGCCGCTGAGTGAGCCGAGGGTGCCGCTCAAAGTGGGGCTGGTGTGTCGCGATGTGCAGCGCCAACAAGCCACGCTGGGGTTGTTGCGTACCCTGCTTGAGGATGTGATGCAGCGTGAAGAATCAACGCTGTAGGTCACGTTTATTGACCCGCTGCATGAGGGCGCGCGAACAAGCTCGCTCCTACAACGCATACACGTATTTCTGACGCACAAAAAGAAAACCCCGCCGAAGCGGGGTTTTGCAGACTGTTTCCCTGACATCCTTTTCACTCCGCCATCCTGGCAGAATCCTACGTGTCCCTGTTATTTCTTTGAGCTTCCTGCTCGACGTCCATGTGAAGTAGATTACCGATGGATCCAATTCTGCGATATGGACGATTGCCAGCACGTTATGTAAGCAAATGCTTACATAACGTTAAACAGCTTAAAAGTGTGCTTCATCCAGCAAATACAGCGACTCGCTACCGGCCTTGACCGAAGCACTCAGCGAGTGGATACGCGGCAGCAAACGTTGGAAGTAGAAGCGCGCCGTGCCCATTTTGCTGACATAAAACGCGTCCTCAGACTCCTTGCCCTGCGCAGCCTTGGCCATCAGCGCCCACATGTAGGCATACGTTGTGTAACCAAAAACTTGCAGGTACTCGACGCAACCCGCGCCAATTTCGTTCGGATTAATTTTCGAATGTTCCAAAACCCAGGCCGTCAACTCATCAAGTGTGTCCAAAGCGCTTGCCAGCGGTGCGGTGAATTCATTCAAGTCGCCACACGACGAGGCGATGAACTGACGAATCTCATCGGCATACAAACGGTAATACGCCCCGTTGTTGCCCACGATCTTGCGCCCCACCAGGTCCAGCGCCTGAATACCGTTGGTGCCTTCGTAGATCTGCGTAATACGCACATCACGTACTAACTGCTCCTGCCCCCATTCACGAATGTAACCGTGACCGCCAAACACCTGCTGACCGTGCACGGTGGTTTCAAGGCCCAAATCGGTCAAGAACGCTTTGGCGACTGGCGTCAGCAAAGCCACCAGGCCATCGGCCCGTTCACGGGCGGCCGGGTCCTGGCTGAACTTGGCGATGTCCAACTGGTTGGCGACATAGGTGGAGAACGCTCGCCCGCCTTCGTTGCACGCTTTCATGGTCAGCAACATACGGCGCACATCGGCGTGGACGATGATCGGATCAGCGGCTTTGTCTTTGGCTTGAGCACCGGTCGCAGCGCGGCCTTGCAAGCGATCACGGGCATATTCCACCGCGTTCTGGTAGGAACGCTCACCCGACGCCAGCCCCTGGATACCGACGCCCAAACGTTCGTAGTTCATCATGGTGAACATCGCTGCCAGACCACGGTTAGGTTCGCCGACCAGATAACCCACCGCCTCGTCGAAGTTCATCACGCACGTTGCCGACGCTTGAATACCCATTTTGTGTTCAATGGAACCGCAGGTGACCGGGTTACGTTCGCCCAGGCTGCCATCGGCATTGACCCTGAATTTGGGTACCAGAAACAGCGAGATACCTTTGGGGCCAGCCGGCGCGTCCGGCAACTTGGCCAGTACCAAATGGATGATATTTTCCGTCAGGTCGTGCTCGCCACCGGTGATGAAAATCTTCGTACCGCTGAGGGTGTAGGAGCCATCGGCTTGAGGTTCGGCCTTGGTGCGGATGATCCCCAAGTCAGTGCCCGCATGGGGTTCGGTCAGGCACATGGAGCCAGCCCACACGCCCGAATACATATTGGGCAGGTACATCGCCTTCAGTTCTTCGCTGGCATGCGCATTGATCGACACGCACGCACCCGCGGTCAGCATCGGGTACAAGCCGAACGCGAGGCTGGAGGAGTTGATCATTTCTTCGACTTGCGCCGAGACCGCTTTGGGCATGCCCATGCCGCCGAACTCAGGATCGCCACCGACGCCCACCCATCCGCCTTCGGCGTAGGTTTTATAAGCATCAACGAAACCTGCGGGGGTGGTGACGACGGTATCGTGCCAGTGGCATCCTTCTTCATCGCCGCTACGGCTGAGCGGGGCGATACTTTTAGCGGTGACTTTGCCCGCTTCTTCAAGAATTGCTTCTACCGTCTCTGCATCAACCGTGTCTGCCAAAGCAGGCAATGTCCCCCAAAGCGCTGCAACATCGAACACTTCATTAAGGACGAAGCGCATATCGCGCAGGGGCGCTTTGTAATCAGCCATGACAAACCTCGCAATTACTACTAGTTAAGCCCGAGCCGGGCCACGTTTTGCTATGGCCAGTCTAACTTAACAACGATTGCGATACATAGGGTCTGGTAGTGACTTAAATTTAATGTACGGTCACGCTACGCAGGAATTTCTGTCGTGCGCACCGCTCCCCGTCGGGTTTGCCCGTAGGCAACGACGCAGTTACGCCCGGCACTTTTCGCGCTGTAGAGCGCCTTGTCCGCCGCTTTTAGCACCTCCTCGGCCGTGCGCTGTTCTGGCATGCGTTCGGCCACACCAATACTGACCGTCACCGACACGCTGGTAGCACGCGTACCCGCTCGGCGCTGACGACCTTGCTGGTCGTCCTGCGGGCGGTTTTCCTGGTTGCGTAAATGGATGTTGTAAACCGCAATGGATTCACGCAACTCATCGAGATGCGGCATGCACTCATCCAGCGTTTTACCTGCAAACACCAGGGCGAATTCTTCACCGCCATAGCGATAGGCCCGACCGCCACCGCCGACTTTGGACAGTTTGCTGGCGACCAGTCGCAGCACCTGATCGCCCACATCGTGACCGTGGGTGTCGTTGAATTTTTTGAAATGGTCGACGTCACTCATGGCCAGCACGTAATTGCGCCCCAAACGCTGCAAGCGTTCATTCAGTGCGCGACGCCCCGGCAGGCCGGTCAGCTCATCGCGAAAGGCCATTTGATACGCCTCATGCGCCACCGCTGCGGCAATCATCAACATCACCTGGCTGCACATGATGTTAAGGGTGAACGGCAAGATAAACGTCTGCGGCAGCATCCAGAACAACCCTACCAGCCCTACCAGCTGGGCGGCATGCAGGGGCCGCGGGTTGCGCCAGTATTGCCAGCCAAGCAGCACAAAGCCGATGAAAAACACCGGATACGACAACTGAATCAAGCTCATCCAGCGGCCATGCAGTGCGGGCCAACGGATCTCGGCCAGCCAATTGAGCAGCGCCTGTGGGTAACTTTGCTCCAGCCCCAGCGCGACACTGCCGATGGCCAACAGCACCGCAAAACGCGCCACCAGGTCCTGAAACAGATGTGTGCGCTCCTCCCAGGCCGCGTACACGCTGTACAGCAACGGCAATAACAGTGAGCACACATGAAAGATCACCGCCGCGTCCGGGCGCACAACGCCGTTATCGCGGTAGTAATCGGTCTGGGTATCGAGCAAGAAATAGGCGATATACACCGTAAGCATCAAAAACAATTCACGCTGGCGGCGGTAGACCGCGCAGTAAGCGCCTCCCAACAACAGCACCAAGGTGGGCAGCACGTTGAAGAGCGAGGTGAAGAACACATTGAGGTCTTTGACGTAAGCAGCCGCAAGCCCTGCGATTAGCAGCAGGAGAGACGGCAAAAAGTGACTGACACATGCAGCAGAAGAACGCGACAAAAGTAAAGCTCCGACCCGAACAACCAAGTAATGGCATTGTGCCTGCTTTTACCGCAGTTAAGCACACTTGGAAACGTCCCGGTCGCCTCAGCCATAGGTTTTAACGGCTGGAAAGGCAAAAGGCTTAACGCATTTGTCGGATTAAAAAAAGACTCACGGAGGCGTTCTGCATGTCGTCGCTATTGCCCAATGTGACCGGCGATTACGCCACAATCGCGCACCCTTTAACCGGGCGTCATCTCAGGTTGTACGACGGCTCTGCGGCCGAACGTGGTGCTGGCTAACTGCTACGCAGAATCCGCGCATAAAAAAACCGTTTCACCCAGAGGTGAAACGGTTTTTGGGAAGGTGACGCGCTTAGGCTTAGTAGCCCAGGTCGAAGTCTTCTTCTTTCATGTCCATCAGGTTGGCAGCGCCTGACAACATGGTTGCAACGTGTGTACGGGTACGCGGCAGGATGCGCTGGAAGTAGAAACGCGCCGTCTGCAATTTAGCTTTGTAGAAAGCTTCTTCCGACGTGCCAGCAGCCAGTTTCTCTGCGGCCAAACGCGCCATGTCAGCCCAGAAGTACGCCAGGCAGGCATAACCGGAATACATCAGGTAGTCGACCGAGGCCGCACCCACTTCTTCACGGTCTTTCATGGCCGCCATACCGACCTTCATGGTCAGCTCGCCCCATTCTTTGTTCAGTGCAGCCAGCGGTGCGACGAACTCTTGAACGCCTTCGTTGCCTTCGTTGGTCTGGCAGAACTTGTGCACGATCTTGGTGAAGCCTTTGAGCGCTTCGCCTTGAGTCATCAACACTTTACGGCCCAGCAGGTCGAGTGCCTGGATGCCGGTAGTGCCTTCGTACAGCATCGAAATACGGCTGTCGCGAACGTTCTGCTCCATGCCCCACTCAGAGATGAAACCGTGGCCGCCGTAGATTTGAACGCCGTGGTTGGCGGACTCAAAACCCACTTCGGTCATGAAGGCTTTGGCAATCGGCGTCATGAACGCCAGCAGTGCGTCGGCTTTCTTCTTCTCTTCTTCATCAACGCCGTATTTCACGATGTCGACTTGCTTGGCCGTGAAGTAAACCATCGCACGGTTGCCTTCGGCGAATGCCTTCATGGTCAACAGCATGCGACGTACGTCCGGGTGAACGATGATCGGGTCGGCGGCTTTTTCCGGGAATTTAGGGCCGGTCAGCGAGCGCATTTGCAGGCGGTCACGGGCGTATTTCAAGCCGCCCTGGAAACCGATTTCGGCGTGGGACAGGCCTTGCAGCGCGGTGCCCAGACGTGCGGTGTTCATAAAGGTGAACATGCAGTTCAGGCCTTTGTTCGGCGGGCCGATCAGGAAACCTGTCGCACCGTCGAAGTTCATCACACACGTTGCGTTACCGTGGATGCCCATTTTGTGCTCAAGGGAGCCACACGATACGGCGTTACGCTCACCGAGCGTGCCGTCAGCATTGGCCATGAACTTGGGCACGATAAACAGCGAAATGCCTTTGGTGCCAGCCGGTGCATCCGGCAGGCGAGCCAGAACGATGTGGACGATGTTGTCGGCCATGTCGTGTTCACCGGCCGAGATGAAGATCTTGGTGCCGGATACTTTGTAGGAACCATCAGTTTGAGGTTCGGCCTTGGTGCGCAGCATGCCCAAGTCAGTCCCGCAGTGCGATTCGGTCAAGCACATGGTGCCGGTCCATTCGCCGGTGACCAGCTTGCTCAGGTAGGTCTCTTGCTGCTCGGGAGTGCCGTGCTCGGAGATGGTGTTCATCGCGCCATGCGACAGGCCCGGGTACATGCCCCACGACCAGTTGGCTTCACCCACCATTTCGCTGACCGCCAGGCCCAGCGACTCAGGCAGGCCCTGACCGCCGTGGGCAACGTCATGCGCCAGGCTCGGCCAGCCGCCTTCAACGAATTGCTTGTAGGCTTCTTTAAAACCGGTAGGGGTTTTGACCCCGGACTCACTCCAGGTGCAGCCTTCGGTGTCACCCACACGGTTCAGAGGTGCCAGCACCTGCTCACAAAACTTGGCGCCTTCTTCAAGAATGGCGTCAACCATGTCTGGAGTAGCGTCCTGGCAAGCCGGCAGGCTCTGATAATGCGCTTCGTAACCGAGCAGTTCGTCACGAACGAAGCGAATATCACGCAAGGGGGCCTTGTAATCAGGCATAGCGATAAACCTCTGCTGATGAATCCGGGAATGAACAACCGCGTAGAATTTGTTATTGCGGTCAAACAGGTGTTTGAAACATACGTTTACGCCCATTTATTGTCAAGCAGGCACAAGGAGCCGTTCGTCCCTAAGGGTGAACAGCTGCGAATTATCGAAAGACTGTTGAATGTCACCCCACGAGCATCGCCGCAGGCGAAAGCGAGGTGCGGCGTCGCAGCAGCCCTCAGGCAGTAGGGCCGAGGCTACAAGAGCACGCCAGGATCAGGCGTAGGTATCGATCAGCGTACCGACCATTTCGTCGGCGGTGCGTACCACTTTGGCGCCGAGTTCGACCTGCGCTTTGCCTACGCTTAAATCAGCCACATCACTGGCAATATCTGAAAGCTGGCTGCGGTCGACAGCGCGCATGCGGTTGACCTGTGTGTCGGAGGATTGGCTCGCGACCGAGCGTTCAACCGTGGCATTGGCAATGTGGCCGCCCGCTTGATCGACACGGTTCTGCCCCGCCTGAATGGAACTTAAACCTGCGTAGAACGCGGTGCTTCCCGAGATTTCCATGAGCGATATCTTCCCTTTCAAGGTCATCAGGTTTCATTGAAGCAGACATACTGGCAAAAGGCCCGTCAAAAAACCTGATGGTTGCGCACCCTTCAATAGCCCTGAGCAATAGCGCCGCACTCAGTCCAGCAGGTCCAGTTGCACATGCTCGGCCACCGCCTGCGCCGTGGGTGACGTGAGCGCGGGCACCCGGCCAAGGCAGGGCGCTGGCAAGCGTTCGGCCAGGGTTGCCAGGTTTTCTTCAAGCCGTGCGGTGTGCGGGTCGATGATATTGGCCACCCAGCCCGCCAGTTGCAGACCATCTTGAGCAATCGCCTCAGCGGTCAGCAAAGCGTGGCTGATACAGCCCAACCTCACGCCTACCACCAAAATCACCGGCAGTCCCAGCCCTTGGGCCACGTCAGACAGGCTGTCCTGCCCCGACAAAGGCACGCGCCAGCCACCCGCCCCCTCTATCAGGGTGAAATCGGCGTGTTGCTCCAAAATATGGCGCATCGGTGCCAGCAATGATTGAACCGTCAGCGCCACACCCGCCTCGCGCGCGGCAATATGCGGGGCGATGGCAGGTTCGAACGCCAGCGGGTTCACCTCTTCATACGTCAAGCCAATCGTGCATTGCGCCATCAACGCCAGCGCGTCAGCGTTGCGCAGCCCTTGGGCGGTTTTTTCGCACCCCGAGGCCACAGGCTTGCCCGCTGCCGTGCTTAAACCCGCCGTGCGGGCGGCGTACAACAAACCTGCTGCAACCGTGGTTTTGCCCACGTCCGTGTCCGTGCCGGTTATGAAATAGGCAAGGCTCATTGCGCTTTCTCCAAGATGCCGTAGACCACTTGATACGTCGCCGGCAGCCCCTGTGGCTGACGAAATTGTTCATAGGCCGTTATTAACCCTTGAACCCGCGCCCTGCCGGTCAAGCCTTCAGGTCGCCCCGGATTAAGGTTATGTGCGCCCAGCGCTTTTAGCTCATGGGTCAACTGGCGCACCTGCGGGTAATGCAGCACATGGGGCTGCGTGTGCAAGCTTTTGACCTGCAAGCCGCTTTCTGCACACAGCTGTTGATAAGCCGAAAACTCACGAAATCGGTTGACGTGAACCTGCCCGTCAACCGCCTTCCAACTGTCACGCAGCTCGCTCAACGTGCCCACACACAAACTGGCGAAAGCCAGTACACCGCCCGGTTTGAGCACCCGCTGCGCCTCGCTGAGCACTGCGTCAAAGTGCGCGCACCATTGCAACGCCAGGCTGGAAAACACCACGTCGCAACTGTTGTCTTGCAACGGCAGGCACTCGGCATCACCCGCGATGAAGTGCTGGGCGCCACCCAATGGCCGGGCGTAAGCCAGCATGCCTTGTGCGATATCCAGCGCCAGCCCTTCGCTGCGAGGAAAATGCTGACCCAACACGCGACTGAAGTACCCCGTGCCACAGCCCACATCCAACCAACGTTGTGGGCTTAGGCCCACAGGTAAACGGCTCATCAGTTCATGACCGACGTTGCGTTGCAGTTCAGCCACGCTGTCATAACTGGCCGCCGCGCGGGAAAACGAAACCGCCACCAGACGTTTGTCCGGCAGGCTTGCCACACTCAAATCAGTCATCACCCAACCCGGTTAAAAAGCTCTGAATCGCCGCCGCCAATTCGTGGGGTGCTTGCAGAAGAAACGCATGACAGGCCTGTTCCATCAGGCCCACTTCGACATCAGGCAACAACGCCAGCACATCACTGGCGACTGACGCCGGCACCAGCTCATCCTGCCCGGCAAACACATGAAACTGCGGGCCATTAAAGTGTTGCAGGGCGGCACGGGTGTCCATCTTGGCGAGCAGCTCCAGCCCTGCAAGCAAGGTATCTGGCTCGGCCTTCGGCGCACCATTGAGGAGTAAGCTCGCCATACCTCGACCTTCACTGCACAACAAAGAAAAGCGCTTAAGCGTCGTATTGGGGGCCTTACGAAAACCGTCGATAAAATCCTCGAAGGTGTCACAAGGCATTGCGTTGGGCCAATCGTCGCGGCTGACAAAACACGGGTTACTGGCCAGCGTCACCAACCCGCAACACCGCTCGCCGCGCCGCACGGCCAATTCGCTGGCCAACATGCCACCCAGTGACCAGCCCCCCAGCCAGACGTCATCCGGCAACGCCGCGTCCAACTCATCCAGCCAGTCATCCAACTGCGCCGAAGCGAGCACCGGCAAGGGTTCTATTTCCACCCGCAGGTGCGCGTCCAGGCCACGCAGTGCAACCGCCAAAGGCTCCAGCGGTGAGATACCCAACCCCCAGCCGGGGAGCAAAATCAAACGATCACGCATGCTCGGACTCCGGTTTTCGCCAACAGTCGTTTAATGCATTTAACAGTAGCTGCACCTGCGCCTCTGTGTGGGCGGCAGACAACGTCACACGTAACCGCGCGCTACCGACAGGCACCGTGGGCGGGCGGATGGCGGTGACCAGCACGCCGCGTTCGCGCAATTGCTGCGACAAGCGCACCGCCTCTGCGCTGTCGCCAATCATGATCGGCTGGATCGGCGTGAAGCTGTCCATCAGTTGCAAGCCGATCTGCTGGGCACCGGCACGGAACTGGCGGATCAAGGCATTCAAATGCTCACGGCGCCAGTGCTCGCTGCGCAACAGCTCAAGGCTTTTGAGCGTGGCGCACGCTAACGCAGGCGGCTGGCTGGTGGTGTAGATATAAGGACGGGCGAACTGGATCAGGCTTTCAATCAACGCTTCGCTGCCGGCCACAAAGGCGCCGCTGGTGCCAAAGGCTTTGCCCAGGGTGCCGACCAGCACGGGGACGTCGTGCTGGCTCAAGCCGAAATGCTCGACAATTCCGCCCCCGGTGGCACCCAGCGGACCAAAACCGTGGGCATCGTCGACCATTAACCACGCGCCTTTAGCGCGAGCTTCATGGACCAATGCGGGCAAATTGGCCACATCACCGTCCATGCTGAACACGCCATCGGTCACCACCAGCGTATGGCCAACAGCTTTCTCCAGACGGCTGGCCATACTGGCGGCGTCGTTGTGCAAATAGCGGCTGAACCGTGCCCCGCTCAACAAGCCCGCATCCAGCAAAGAGGCGTGGTTGAGACGATCTTCCAGCACCGTGTCGCCCTGACCTGCCAGCGCTGTGACAGCGCCCATGTTCGCCATGTAACCGTTGCTGAACAGTAGCGCGCGCGGGCGAGCGGTGAACTCGGCGAGCGCTTCTTCGAGGGCGTGATGCGGGCGACTGTGGCCAATGACCAAGTGCGACGCCCCGCCGCCCACGCCCCAGCGCGACGCACCGGCTTGCCACGCTTCGATCACCTGCGGGTGATTGGCCAGGCCCAAGTAGTCGTTGCTACAAAAGGCCAATAAAGGCTGACCGTCCACCACCACCTGCGGGCCTTGCGGGCTTTCAAGCAAAGGGCGCTGGCGATACAAATTGTCGGCACGACGCGCGGCCAGACGAGCCGTTAAATCAAAAGACATGAGAAAAAGGTCCCCTGTAGTCACTGCCGCGAGCTGCGGTGGGCAGCCCCCTATAAACAAGGTGCTGCGGCCTTTATCACAGCCTGCGTCAGCGACTACAAAAATGCGGCGCTGTTAAACCGCAGCGTTATAAAACTGCTCGCTGGATTTTTGGTCCATCAAGGCGTGCTCAATGGCCGCCTGATGCACTTCGTCGGCATGGTCTTCGTGGGCTTCAGGGAGGATGCCCAGGCGGCTGAACAGCAACATGTCCTTGTCCGCTTGCGGGTTGGCGGTGGTGAGCAATTTATCGCCGTAAAAGATCGAGTTGGCACCGGCAAAGAACGCCAGCGCCTGCATTTGCTCGTTCATCGCCTCACGCCCGGCCGACAACCGCACATGGCTTTGCGGCATCATGATGCGTGCCACCGCCAGCATGCGAATGAAGTCAAACGGGTCGATGTCTTCGGCGTTTTCCATCGGCGTACCGGCCACCTTCACCAGCATGTTGATCGGCACCGACTCCGGATGTTCTGGCAGGTTGGCCAGTTGGATCAGCAGATTGGCGCGGTCGTCGAGTGACTCGCCCATGCCCAGAATCCCGCCGGAGCAAATCTTCATCCCGGCATCGCGCACATAGCTCAAGGTTTGCAGACGCTCGCTGTAGGTGCGCGTGGTAATGATGCTGGTGTAGAACTCTGGCGACGTGTCGAGGTTGTGGTTGTAGTAATCCAGCCCCGCGTCAGCCAGGGCAGCGGTTTGCGCCTGATCGAGCTTGCCCAGGGTCATGCAGGTTTCCAGCCCCAGTGCCTTGACCCCTTCCACCATTTTCAACACGTAGGGCATGTCTTTGGCAGACGGGTGTTTCCACGCCGCCCCCATGCAGAAACGTGTCGCACCAATAGCCTTGGCGCGCGCGGCTTCGTCCAGCACCGCTTGCACCTGCATCAGCTTCTCTTTGGCCAGGCCAGTGTTGTAGTGGCCCGACTGCGGACAATATTTGCAATCTTCCGGGCAGGCGCCGGTTTTGATCGACAACAGCGTCGAGACTTGCACCCGATTAGCGTTGAAATGCGCACGGTGAACAGTCTGCGCTTGAAATAGCAGGTCATTGAACGGTTGCGTAAACAACGCCCGCACTTGGGCTAAAGACCAATCATGACGCATGGTGTTAAAGGTGCTGGCGCTCATCGGCGTTTCTCTTGTTTATGCTGGACTTGAACCTGAAGCGATCACTTCAGGCACGGCACGGATGCCCGGCATGTTTAAGGATGCGACATGAGCTGTCAACCCAGTCTATTTAACAAGGTTTACATCTGGCTATTTAATAGCCAGCATTGTTTAGTGTGTGACGGGCACGCCGACGCCCTCCACAGCGTGTGCGTCGATTGCGAGCATGAGCTGCCCTGGCTGGGTGAAGGCTGCCAACACTGTGCGTTGCCGCTGCCAGGATCGGGCCTGATCTGCGCCGACTGCATCAAACATCCTCCCGCGTTTGAGCGTGTACATGCGGCCTGGGTGTATGACTTTCCGGTGGACAGCCTGATCGTGCGCTTCAAGCACCACGCAAAATGGCCTTATGGCCACTTGTTAGCCGAACTTCTGAGTCAATCGCTGCTCAATCACTACGCACACGGCCATGTCCGGCCCGACCTCCTGCTGCCGGTCCCCCTGTCACTGCACCGCCAGCGCCAGCGTGGGTTCAACCAGGCCGCCATGCTCGGCGAATGGCTCGCTCAGCGCCTGGGCATTGCATGCCCCACGCACTGGCTGATGCGCACCCAAGATACCCCCGCACAACAAGCGCTGGATGCCAAAACCCGTCGGCGCAACTTGCTGCACGCCTTTGCCATTGCCCCCGATGCACAGGTTCGCGGCCGGCATCTGGCGCTGGTCGATGACGTGCTGACCACCGGCGCAACCGCTGAAAGCGTCGCCCGGCTGTTGCTCAAGGCGGGCGCCAAACGGGTTGACGTGTATTGCCTGGCGCGCACGCCCAAGCCCGACGGGCCGCCTTGACGGCCAGGCGGTGAGCGGGCACTTTGCCAGACCCTGACGTCTTACGAATCCACCGCCATGCACGTGCCCGCTTTGCTTGCGCAACACATTGTTCGTCGTCCGCAGCGTATTGCCTTGTTGCAGCACATCAGCGAGCAAGGTTCGATCACCCGCGCCGCCAAAAGCGCGGGCATCAGCTACAAGGCCGCGTGGGATGCCATCGACGAGCTCAACAACCTGGCGCAAACACCGCTGGTGGAGCGCAGCGTGGGCGGCAAAGGAGGTGGCGGCGCACGGTTATCCGTCGCTGGCGAGCGTGTGCTGCGCCTGTATAAGCGTTTGCACGCGTTGCAACATCAAGTGCTGGAAGCCGCTGAAGACGCCCAAGACCTCGATTTACTGGGGCGGTTGATGCTCAGAACCAGCGCCCGCAACCAGTTGCACGGCACCGTCGGCGCCATCCGCAACCAGGGCCATAACGATTTGATTGCGCTTGAACTGGCAGGCGGGCTGCTGTTGCATGCGCAAATCACTCACGACAGCACGCAACGGCTGGCGCTTGAGGTCGGCACCCCAGTCGTCGCGTTGATCAAGGCAGGTTGGTTACAACTGATTGCGCCCCAGGACGTCATCGCAGATCACAACCACTTAGAGGGCCAAATTGAACAGGTCTTGGCTGCCGACAATGGCCCCAGCGAAGTGCGCATCAGCCTGCCCAATGGCCAAACCCTGTGTGCGCTGACCGAAGCGCAACACTTGGCAACACTTGGACTAAAGGCTGGGAGCCAGGCCCATGTGCAATTTGCGCCCTCGCTGGTGTTGCTCGGTACACCGCTCTGACTCAAGCCTCACCGCGCTCCCATCCAAAAGCACCGGAGTGAGGTGGGCCATCCGATGAGCGTCAATTGCGCATGGCTTTTGCCTCTGACACAATCGCGAATAATTATCGTTAGTTAAAACTTGCATTCGGTGATGCCTTTGTCGTCAGTCCAAAATCCCCACGGTGAGCTGGTTGGATCGCTTTACCGCGACCATCGCGGCTGGCTGCTGGCGTGGTTGCGGCGCAACGTGGCCTGCCCGCAACGGGCTGAAGACTTGAGCCAGGACACTTTTGTACGCCTGCTGGGCCGCACCGAACTACAAACACCGCGCGAGCCGCGCGCCTTTTTGGCCGCCATCGCCAAGGGCCTGCTGTTTGATTACTTTCGCCGCGCCGCGCTGGAGCAGGCTTATCTCAACGAATTGATGCTGATCCCGGAGGCCGAGCAACCGTCGCCCGAAGAACAGCAACTGATCCTCGAAGACCTCAAAGCCATCGATCGTCTGCTGGGCAAGCTGTCGAGCAAGTCCCGCGCCGCCTTCCTTTACAGCCGCCTCGACGGCTTGACCCACGCCCAAATCGCCGAACGCCTTGGCGTGTCGGTGCCACGCGTGCGTCAGTACCTGACCCAAGGCATTCGTCAGTGCTATATCGCACTGTATGGCGAGCCGACATGAGCCAGGCCAACACCAAGCCGGTTTCGGCCCGCGTACTGGACGCCGCCATTGCCTGGCAATTGTGCCTGGACTGCGGCAACGGCAGTGAGGTCGAGCAAGCCGAGTTCGCCAAGTGGTACGCCGCCAGCGAAGAACACGCCCGGGCCTGGCTGCAACTGGGCATGCTCGACCATCGTTTCAGCACCGCCAGCGTCCCGGCCCGCAATGCATTGCTCAAGGCCCGCAACAGTGCGCACCAGCGCCTGCGCAAAATCGGCGGTGGCGTGGCGAGCCTTGCGCTCGTGATCGGGCTAACGCTGTTCGCGGGTAAAAACTACTTGCCGGTTGATTACTGGATGGCCGACCAACGCACCGCCACCGGAGAACAGCGCGTACTGCGACTGGCCGACGGCACCTTGATCAACCTCAACACCCACAGCGCCGTGGATGTGCGATTCGACGACAAAACCCGCCTGATCGTGCTGCACGAAGGCGAAATCATGGTGCAGACCGGCCATAACGACGCTCGCCCGTTTATCGTACAAACCCGCGATGGCAGCCTGCGTGCGCTGGGCACACGGTTTTTGGTCAAACGCGAAGACGACGGCACACGGCTCAGCGTCCTGCAATCGCGCGTTGCTGCCCGCCCGCAAAGCAGCGTCGACGAAACCCTCTACAACGAAGGCCAACAAGTGTTGATGCACCGTGATGGCTTGGGCCAGATGTTCGCCGTCAACCCCGCAGCAGACGCCTGGACCCACGGGATGCTGGTGCTCGACAACGCGCGACTGGCTGACATGGTGCGCGAACTCAACCGCTATAAACGTGGCCACTTGGGCGTTGACGACGACGTGGCCGACCTGCGCATCACGGGCAGCTTCCCGCTGAACAACATCGAACTGGCGCTCAACGCCTTGCTGCCCACCCTGCCCGTGCAAATCAAGCAACACACACCGTGGTGGGTCACCGTCAGCGGCAAGCCGCAGGTCCATTAATCGGCGCGGTACTACCAGTGATCGCTTTATCGCCCCCTTGACCCGCCATGACGCAGCCTTGTGGCTATGCTCGCTTTCGCGCGGCTCAAAGCGCGGACACTCAATAGCCGAGGAAGGATCCATGCTGCTATTACCTGAAATCAACCGTCGCCCCATCGTCTTTTTATACCCCGGCCAAGGCGCCAGCCCTCAAGGCATACTGCAAGAGTTGTATCAACTGAACGCCGATATTCAAAACACCCTCGACGCAGTGCTCGACGCGGTCGACAGCGTGGTTCAAGAACGCCAGCAACAAGGTCATGCCATTGCCCCCGACATGCTGCGCGAGGTACTGCTAACGCCGGACACGGGGGCATCCTTGCCCTATGGTTTGAGTCAGTTGGCGCTGTATACGGGTGCGGTGGCGTTATCGCACGTCTTGCGCCGCTCGGGCATCCAACCCAAGGCGGCACTCGCAGAAAGCTTCGGCGAAATCGCCGCGTGTGAATGTGCAGGCAACGTCAGCATTACCAACGGAGCGCGCATGGTCTGTGCGCTCAATGATGCCTATCGCTCAGTGCTGAACCAAGGCAGCATGCTGTTGGTCAACGCCAGCGAAGAAAAAACCCGCGCCACGTTACGTAAAATCAATCACCCTGATCTGGCGCTAGCCACGGTCAATTCGCCGACCCACACGGTAGTCAGTGGCTCTCATGACGCACTTCAAGCCATGATCGATGCCACGCAACCGGGTACGCCACCTCCGCGCAAACTCAACATCGCGTATGCCTCTCACCATCCACAACACACGGGCGTCCAGCAAGAAGCGCTTCGCACCCTGTCAGGCATTCCACGGTCACCACTGACCCTGGCGCTCTATTCCACCGTGCAACAGCGGGCATATACCGTTCAGGATGATTTGATCGCAGGGTTTACCGACAACACCATCAAACCCTGCCATCTGCCCAACACCCTCAACGCATTGGCCCGTGACCTATCAAACCCGTTGTTCATTGACCTGGGCAGCAACGGCTACATGGCCCGCTGTGTGAGCAAAATATTACCCGGCGCACAGACGTATGCGCCCTTGACCCAGAACGCCATCGACCTGCGCAACCACCTGACGCACCGACGATAGTGCCTACCGCTACAAATGCCCTGTAGCCGCTGTCGAGTAATGCGAGGCTGTGTCCGGGCGCGCAGCGGTCGTAAAACCATTCAACCGCAGCTTTAAACTCGGCAACGACGACAAGGCTCAACCTGAATACACATAATTTTCGATCAGCCCTATCACTTTTCCAAACTCGTTCGGCATACAGGCATTGAGAAACATTTCCATTCAGGAATTCGCCGAATGTCCCGTACCCTCGACACGTTATTGCGCCCCAGCTTGCTCGCCATTGCCATTGCCCTGAGCGCTCCGCTGACCAGCCCCGCGCTGATGGCCGCCGAACTCAGCGCAACCGCGCGCAGCTACAACCTGCCTGCCGGGCCTTTGGCGTCGACACTGAACCAGATCGCCAGCCAGGCCGGGATCACGCTGGCGATTGACGCCTCGTTACTGGCGGGCAAAACCTCAGCGCCGGTCAACGGCCAGTTCGAGCCGACCACCGCGCTGCGCGAGGCGTTGCAAGGGAGTGGGTTGCAGTTGCAGCAAAGCGCCAGCGAGTCGTACACGTTGCTGCCCATCGAGGAAGGCACCCTGACCCTGGGCGATGTGAATATTAACGCCACAGCGGTGGCCGAAGGTTCCGAAGCCGCGGGTTATGTCAGTGAAAACGTCAACAACGTCGGCGCACTGGGCGGGATGAAGCTGCAAGACACGCCGTACTCCATGAGCGTGACTTCGCAAGATTTTCTGAAAAATACCCAGGCCACTTCGCTGGATGATGTGTTTAAGCGCAACCCGTTCACCCAGGTGTTTTCCCCCACGGGGGCTGGTTATGCCAGCGCCGTGAACATCCGGGGCTTCAGCGCACCGGGCAACTTGAGCATTGCCAACGATGGCCTGCGTTTCTCAACCTTGGCCGACGCCGGTAACTTTCTCGAAGAAACCGAGCAACTGGAAGTGGTCACCGGCCTGACCGGGTTTCTGTATGGACCTGCGTCACCAGGCGGTTTGGTCAACTACGTGCTCAAACGCCCCACCTACGAAAACTATCGCAGCGTGACGCTGGGCAATGCCGGTGGGGACAACTATTACCTGCACGGTGACTTCGGCGGCAAAATCGACGACGCCGGCCAGTTTGCTTATCGCTTGAACTTGCTCACCCAAGATGGCGAAACCGCCATCGATATGCAGAAACGCCGTCGCGAGCTGATCAGCCTCGCGGTGGACTGGAACGTCAGCGACGACCTGCAAATCCAGTTCGACGCCTCGCACAAAAAAACGCAAGTGCGCGGTTTGACCAGCTACTGGTACTTCAGCGATCAAGCGCTGCGACCGCGGGCCTCAGTGCTGGACAACGACAAGCTGTACAGCCAGCGCTGGTCATTTTCGGACAACGAAACCGACAAGGGTGGCGTCCGCGCCACATGGCGCCTGAACGACACCTTTACCTTGCGCGCTGCTTTCTCTGCTCAAAAATTCACCGAAGAAAACACCTACACCGGCCCGACGGTCTCCAGCGCGGGTGTCTATACCCAGCCGCTGTATGCATTCGCCCCCATCGAGCACCAGGAAAACTCCGGTTACCTGTTCCTGGATGCTGCGTTCAACACAGGCGCCATCGGCCACAAGATGACGCTGGGCTATCAGGGCAACAACGCGCGTGTTCGCATGTACGAGGACCACATCCCTACAAACGGCACGCAGTATGGCGACGTCGGCAGTGGCGCTTTGCCTTTCGGCACGTCAGAGCAAGTGAGTAAACCCGCATACTCCGTAGGACATGGCAATCAGCGGTTGTCGAACACCTCCCAGACCAATAACGTCCTGATTGGCGACGTCATTACCTTCAACGATCAATGGTCGAGCATCCTGGGTGTGACCCGTACCCAGATCAAGTCTTATGCCAACGACTTCATCTACTCGGCAACCGACAAGAAAACCCGTTATGACGCCAGCAAAACTTCGCCCAGCGTGTCTTTGATCTACAAACCCGTTCCGTGGCTGACCACGTACGCGACCTATATTGAAGGCTTGCAAGCAGGCGGCACTGCACCGTACAACGCCATCAATGTGGGTGAAATCTTCGCGCCACAAGTCAGCAAGCAATACGAAGTGGGCGCTAAAGCGACCGTGGGCGAAACCTTGTTCACCCTGGCGCTGTTCAACATCGAAAAGCCTAACGGCTACCTCGGTGAGTCGATGATTTACAGTGAAAGCGGCAAGCAGGTGAACAACGGTCTGGAGTTCAGTGTCACCGGCAAGGTCACGCCTGAGCTGACCGTGGTCGGTGGTTTCACCTTGCTCGACCCGAAAATAAAAGACGCCAACGTCAAAGCCAACGACGGCAATGCGCCGGTGGACGTGGCCAAGCAACTGGCCAAGGTGTACGCCGAATACGACATCAACGCGGTGCCCGGTCTGGCATTGACGGGCGGTGCGTTCTACACCGGCAAGCAATACACCGACGAAGCCAACGACTATCAGTTGCCCTCCTTCACCACCTTTGACGCTGGCGCGCGGTATCGCATGAAGGTGTCAGAAAATGACCTGACCTTGCGCATGAACGTCAGCAACCTGGCCAATAAAGATTACTGGCTCAACAGCCACTACCTGGGCGATCCACGCACCGTCCAGTTCTCGGCGCAGCTAGAGTTCTAAGCAGCCTCGCCTGAATTCCTAGCCGCTGCCTAAGGCTGCGAGCGGCTGAGTCGCCGTAAACTCAGGGGCCGCTGAGTGCCAGTTAAACCTGGCACTCAGGTTTTACGAGCGCTTCGCAATCGAACGCAGCCTCCGGCAGTGGCTACGACATGTAGCGTCATTTTTGGAATGTCATGAAAAGCAAAACCATCCGCCGCTGGTCTTTTATTCATACCTGGACCAGCCTGATTTGCACCGCGTTTTTGCTGTTGCTGGCATTGACCGGTTTGCCGTTGATTTTTCACCATGAAATCGATCACTTGCTCGGTGACAGCCCCCAGCTTCGGGAGATGCCCGCCGACACGCCTCGCCTGAACCTGCAACAACTGGTCAAGGCCGCCGAGGCCCACAGGCCGGGTGAGGTGATGCAGTACTTTGGCAGTGAAGACGACGAGCCAAACGCGGTGATCGCCATCATGGCCGCCACCGCAGGCACCGAACCCAACTCGTCGCACACGTTCATGCTCGACGCCCGTACCGGTGAGGCGCTGGAGATGCCGTCGGCCAATGGCGGCATCATGATGGTGATGCTGCGCCTGCATGTGGACATGTTCGCCGGGCTGCCCGGCAAACTGCTGCTGGCGTTCATGGGGATTTTGTTCGTGCTGGCAATCATCTCGGGCGCGGTGCTGTACCTGCCCTTTATGCGCCGCCAGACCTTCGCCACGGTGCGCACCGACAAGTCCACCCGCCTGCGCTGGCTCGACCTGCATAACCTGATCGGTGTCGTTACGCTTACCTGGGCGTTGGTGGTGGGTGTCACCGGCGTCATCAGCGCCTGTGCCGATTTGATCATCGCCGCGTGGCGCACCGACAGCCTCACCGCTATGGTCGAGCCGTATCGCAACGCACCGCCGCTGACGCACCTGGCGCCTGCCAATCGCCTGCTGGACATCGCCGCCGACGCCGCCCCCGGCATGCGCCCGGACTTCATTGCATTCCCCGGTACACGTTTTTCCAGCGAGCATCATTACGCGGTGTTCATGAAGGGCAGTACGCACCTGACCTCCCATTTGCTAACGCCGGTGTTGATCGACGCCAGCACCCTTGAGGTCACGGCCGTAGGCAGCCGACCGTGGTACATGGATGCGATGGGTATGTCGCAACCGCTGCACTTCGGCGACTACGGTGGCATGCCGATGAAAATCCTGTGGGCGGCCCTCGACCTGTTGACTATCGTCATGCTCGGCAGCGGCCTGTACCTGTGGTGGGTACGCCGCAAAGCCGCAAAGGAGGCCGCGCGATGAAACCGCGTCAATCCAATTTCTGGAAAGTGTTTTCCATCCCGCTGGCCATCGGTTTGCTCAGCGCGATGGGATTATTCAGCGCGCTGCTCGATGACGGCGCCTGGGATGTATTGAGCTGGATCGGCCTGGGAATACCGGTGTGGATTTGCGCGCGTGGCCTGCTCAAGCGCTGAATCGCGCGCCGGTTTTTTTGGCGCGCCTCTCTGTCTGTGTCTAGGCTCATTCGATCCACCCTTGTAGAGTCAGCACCATGTCCCTACCGAGCATGACCCTGTTCAACAACCCGGCCTTGCCCTTTGGCCGCAAAGTCCTGGTGATGCTGCACGAGACCGGCCAGCAGAATCGCGTCACCCTGCATCCGGTCACGCTCACACCCACCGCCCCCGATGCGGCGCTCAACTGCGCCAACCCGCTGGGCAAACTGCCCGCACTGCAATTGGCAGACGGCTCGGTGATTCACGACAGCCGGGTGATCCTCGACTACCTCGATCAACAACACGTCGGGAACCCGCTGATCCCGGCCATCGGTGCGGCGCGCTGGCGCCGTTTGACGCTGGCGTCCACCGCGGACGGGATCATGGATGCGGCCGTGCTGATGCGTTATGAACGCGGCTTGCGCCCCGTTGAAAAACAGTGGGACGACTGGTTCAACGCGCAGGCTGACAAAATCCATCGGGCGCTGGCAGCCCTTGAGCAGGACGCCATCGCTGAACTGGCCAGCCACTTCGATATTGCGGCCATCAGTCTGGCCTGCGCATTGGGTTATCTCGACCTGCGCCTGCCCGAATTCGACTGGCGCACGCCTAATGCGCAGTTAAGCGCGTGGTACGCCGAGGTGAGCAAGCGCCCTTCGATGCAGGCCACGCGGCCTGCTTAGCAGTCCGGCTTGTCGGCGGTATAGCGACGAGCCGGGTTGACCGCGGCTCCAAACTCTCGCAGCGCCTTGGCGCCAATCAACAGCGGGTAGTTGAAGCTGCTGCGGTCCGTCAGGTTGACCTCGACCGTGCGTTTGACATCACCCAAGCACATTTCCAGGTCGACCACCGGGCGCTTGGCGCTTACCGGCTCGTCCTTGTCTTCATCTTCGTCGGCGCGACTTTTGATTTTGCTGATGCGCGCCACTTTGTGCTCGTACACCTTGCTGCTCGCGCCTTTGGTTGCGAGCATAAAGCGCACCCACTCTTCACCATCACGGGTGAACAACTCGATGTTTTTGGCCGACAACGAAGCCGTCAGGGCGCCGGTGTCCATTTTGGCCTGAAGGGTTTCACCGATCTCCGGCAGCTTGATGTATTCATAACGCCCGTACAGCGTCGGCTCTGCGGCCATCACCGGCAAGGCCAATACGGACAGCAAGGCAAGAACGGATTTCATGAGACAGCTTCCTTTTGAGGGGGCAGTGTTCACGCCATCGGTGGGCGCGAGCGGGGGCATGCGATTCAGACAGCCCGGTAGGTCACAGAGTTGCGTGGCGTCAGGTTAACCCAACCGGTGTGAAACATTTGTCAGCACACCGATTTGGCGTTATGCGGTGCGCTGCTTATCATTGGCAATCCTTAAACGTTCAAGAGTTGCTTATGCGCCGCCTGCTCACCGGCTGTTTGGTCACCTTATTGTTGCTGTGCAACACCTTAATCCTGTTCGGCCCGTTGATGCTGTTTGCCGTGTTCAAACTGCTGTCATCAGGCCGCCTGCGCGACCTCAACTCGCGGGCAGTGATGTGGATCGCCGAGACGTGGTCCGAGATCGACAAACGTATTTTCGCGCTGTGCCTGCCTACGCAATGGGACATTCGCGGCGCCGAAGGCTTGAGCCGCGATACCTCGTATCTGGTGATCAGCAACCACCAGTCGTGGGTGGACATCCCGGCGCTGATGCAGGGGCTGAACCGGCGCACGCCGTTCTTCAAATTCTTCCTCAAGAAAGAGCTGATCTGGGTGCCGTTTCTGGGCCTGGCGTGGTGGGCGCTCGACTACCCCTTCATGAAGCGCTATTCCAAAGCGTTTTTGGCCAAGCACCCGGAACTCAAAGGCCAGGATCTGAAAATCACCCAGGCGGCCTGCGAGCTGTTCAAGCGCCAGCCGGTCACAGTGGTGAACTATTTGGAAGGCACCCGTTTCACCCCGGCCAAAAGCGCCCTGCAACACTCGCCCTACACCTACTTGCTTAAACCCAAGGCGGGCGGCGTGGCGTTTGTGCTGGCGGCGATGGGTGAACAACTGGATGCCGTGCTGGATGTGACCGTGGTGTATCCACAGGCCAGGATTCCGGGATTCTGGGAGTTGATCAGCGGGCAGGTGCCCAAGGTGATTGTCGACATTCAGACCCGCGAGCTGGATCCGGCGTTGTGGCAGGGTGATTACGAGAACGACCCGGTGTTTCGTGAGCAGATCCAGAGCTGGGTCAACCAGCTCTGGATCAAGAAAGACCAGCGCATCAGCACTTTGCGTGCCGAGCGCGGCTAACGTTAAACGCCCCAGGCGCTGCCCAGTTTGCTCAGCAGCGAAGCGCTGACGTTCTGACCTTTGAAGTAGTCCAGCAGGACCGGTGCAAACTTGGCCACCATGCCGTCTTGCATGCCCAGCGCAGTGAAGGCGGCATTCAATTGATCGGTATTGGCAACGTTGCTGACAGCGCTGGTTGCTGTTTCGGATACGCCCTTAGATTTACCCAGCAAACCGCCAAACTGGCTCAACTGACCCAGCGCGCCGGCACCGGCCAATTTGTTAATCCCCGGCACTTGCTTGGCCAGTTCGCTGTAGTCGGAGCCGCTCAGCTGGTTTTTCGCAAGGCTCAGCATTGCACCCACGCCACCGGCCGCTTGCTCTGGCTTGACGCCCAGTTCATTGACTTTGGTCAGCATCTGTACCGCTTGAACTGATTTGTCAGTGGAGGCGCCATTGCTATTTGCGCCTTGCACCTGGGCCGCGACGTTCGCCACATCACCCAGGCTGAAACCCGCAAACACAGGGCTTGCCGCCACAGTCATCAATGTTGCCAGTGCTACGCCGCTCAACTTTTTCATCAATTCAACCTCTAGAACCTAAAAAACCGCTCGCCAGCAGGGAGCAGCAAAACTGTGGTTTTGACTCAAAACAATGGCCGTTGTTCCCAAGTGCCACTATCGAATCGACCGGGCGCCAATCTTAGTGGAAAAAAACCCCGAATGCCCTGCATCCAATTGCTGCGCGATGTACGTATATCAAGGCAGTGAGGACTCAGCCATGAATGGAACAACCGTACATCGTGGACTACGCTCAGGCATCAATGGGCTCAATGCCTCAGCCTCAATGGACGGGAGAACGGTTATCAGCCTCGCCGACGCCGATCATCTGCAACAGTTATTGGCCCAATGTTCGCTGGGCAACCGCCGCGCCTTTGAAAGCCTTTATCGCGCTGTCGCCCCGCGCTTGCATGCGGTGGCGCTGCGTTGCATGAGCGGGCGGCATGATCTGGCCGAAGACGTGCTGCAAGAGAGCTTTGTGCGCATCTGGCATAACGCTTCACGCTACGAAGCGCACCTTTCGGCGCCGCTGACGTGGATGACCCACATCACCCGCAACCTGGCCATCGACCAACTGCGCAAACACCGTGAACTGCCGTTAAGCGACCCGCAACAGGCGGCGCTGGCCGATGGCAGCCCCGACGCCCACGCGCAGCTGGACAGCACCCGTGAGGCCCATGCACTCAATCACTGCATCGAGCAACTGGACGCCATGCAGCGCCAATCCATCACCATTGCTTATTTCCATGGGCTCAGTTGCAGCGAGCTGGCCGATCAGCTGCACGCGCCGCTGGGCTCGGTCAAATCCTGGATTCGCCGGGGCATGGAACGCCTGCGCAGGTGCCTCGAAGCATGAATTATCAAACGCCTAGCCTGCGCCGTGCGCTCGCAGCCGATTACGCCATCGGCCTGATGCCGCCACTGGCGCGCAAACGCTTCGAACACTTGCTGCTGGAAGATGCGGCCCTGCGCGCGGAACTCGGACACTGGCACACTCACCTGATGAGCCTCAGCCAACCACTGACCGAACAACCGGTGCCCGAACAGGTGTGGCAAACCATCGTGGCGCGCATCGAGCCGCAAAAGCTCCACGCACCGCAAAAACGCCCGTTCTGGAACAGGCTGCGACTCAGCGCTGCCCTCTGCACCCTGGTCATCGTCGTAGGCGTGAGCGTGCTCTATTTGCGCGATAACGTGCTGTACAACGCCACCCTGCTCAGCGGTACGGCGCAGCCGGGCCTGCGGATCGAAGCCCATGCCGATTATCTGCGGGTGCTACCACTGCAATTGGCCGCCATCGAGCCTGGGCGCAGCCTGGAACTGTGGGCGCTCCCGGTGGAGGGCAAACCGGTGTCGCTGGGGCTGATCCCGACCGGGGGCGAGGGAATGATCGGCCTGAGTGACCGTCAGCAACAATTGCTCAAGGCATCTGTGGTGCTGGCCGTCAGCCTGGAGCCACGCGGAGGGTCGCCGACCGGACAGCCGACCGGGCCGGTGCTTTACCAAGGCCCACTGGCGGCGCTTTAGTCGCTGTCGTGACCTGTCAGTTCTGACAGCTAGGCACCTGTCACAAACCGCTGGATGCTAAGCGCTCAGCCGGCTTGTTTCACAGGACTTTTACATGTCAACCGCGCCTCGCCTCACGCTGTACCACAACCCCTACTACAGCTCATTGCGACAGGGGACCCCGCCTGCAAACGCCGCAAAAAAGACCGCATGGCGGCGGATGTCTGTCTGGGTTTATGCCAGCCTGCTGATCGGGGTGTTGGCGCTGATCGTGATCTGGCAAAACGAGCGCCTTCAACGCCAGGTCATGCTGTTGGACGCCAATGCCCGACCCGTGATCCGCGTCGACATCTACAACGACTACCTGAAGATGTATCCCCAGCAAGCCATCATGACCGCCAAAAGCAGCGATCTGGAGCTGTGGGCTTTGCAAGACAATGCCAGCCCGGTGTCTCTGGGGCTGATCTCACCCCTGACTGAGGACTGGGCAGGCATCAACTTCGTGCAGCAAAGCAGCCTCAAAGGGGCGCGCCAACTCGCTATTACCCTGGAACAACGCGGCGGTGCCAAACATGGCCAGCCGCAGGGCCCAACGTTGTACATCAGCACGCCACTGCGCGAATGAGCCGTAACAGCGAGCACGCTCACTGTTGCGACTCAGTGTTGCGCTCTAGGCGCTGAACAGGCGGTGCGGGTCAATCACAAACTTCTTCGGCACCCCTGCATCAAACTCGCCGTAGCCACGCGGCGCGTCATCCAGGCTGATGACCTCCACCCCCACAATGTCGGCAATTTTAATGCGGTCCCACATGATGGCCTGCATCAGTTGGCGGTTGTATTTCATGACCGGGGTCTGGCCGGTATGGAAGCTGTGGGATTTGGCCCAGCCCAAGCCAAAGCGAATGCTCAGGCTGCCCTTCTTCGCGGCGGCGTCTACGGCGCCCGGATCTTCAGTGACATACAGCCCCGGAATACCGATTTTGCCCGCCACCCGCACCACGCCCATCAATGAGTTGAGCACCGTGGCCGGGGCTTCGTGTTTGGCGCCGTCATGCCCGTGGCCACGGGCCTCAAAACCTACGGCGTCTACCGCGCAATCCACTTCGGGTTCGCCCAGCAGCTCAGCGATTTGCTCATGCAGCGGTGTGTCTTTGGACAGGTCGGCAATCTCAAAACCTTGCGCCTTGGCATGCGCCAGTCGAATCGGGTTCACGTCCCCGACAATCACCACGGCGGCCCCCAGCAAACGCGCCGACGCGGCCGCCGCCAGCCCAACTGGACCTGCGCCTGCAATGTAGACCGTGCTGCCGGGGCCAACACCCGCGGTGACGGCGCCGTGGTAACCGGTGGGCAGAATGTCCGACAGGCAAGTCAGGTCGCGGATTTTTTCCATCGCCGCATCGCGATTTGGCAACTTGAGCAGGTTGAAATCGGCATACGGCACCAATACATATTCAGCCTGACCGCCCACCCAATCGCCCATGTCCACGTAACCATATGCGCCGCCGGGACGGGCCGGGTTGACGGTCAGGCACACACCGGTGTTCTGCTCCTTGCAACTGCGGCAACGTCCGCACGCCACGTTGAACGGCACCGAGACCAAATCACCGACCTTGAGATGCTCCACATCGCGCCCGGCTTCGATCACCTCGCCGGTGATCTCATGGCCCAGTACCAGACCGGTTTGCGCCGTGGTGCGCCCGCGCACCATGTGCTGGTCAGAACCGCAGATATTGGTCGACACCACCCGCAGAATCACGCCGTGGTGAATCGCTTTGCCTTGAGGGTTTTGCATCTTGGGAAAAGGAATGGATTGCACCTGAACCTGTCCATTGCCCAAGTACACCACACCGCGATTGTCAGCCATCGAGTTCACCCTTGTTGTTATTGAGAGGGGTGATCGGCCAGCCGCAAGCCGATCTTCTTGCAGCTTAGTTGGCGAAGCGGCGCCTACAGCACCACCGTACGACCTCCATTTAGGAAAACGCGTCGCTCAATGTGATAGCCCACGCCCCGGGCCAGTGTTTGCGCCTCGATATCGCGGCCTTTGGCGATCAGGTCTTCGGGGTAATGACTGTGGTCTACCGCTTCCACACCTTGAGCGATGATCGGGCCTTCATCGAGGTCATTGTTGATGTAATGCGCGGTGGCGCCGACCAGCTTCACCCCCTTTTCATAGGCTTGGTGATAGGGCTTGGCGCCCTTGAAACCCGGCAGCAACGAGTGGTGAATATTGATCGCCTTGCCATCGAGCTTGCGGCACAGCTGGGGTGACAGCACTTGCATATAGCGGGCAAGGATCACCAGTTCGGCGCCGGTGTCCTCGATCACCTGCCAGACCCTGGCCTCTTGGGCGAGTTTGTCGTTCGGATCGAGGGCGAAATGGTGGTATGCAATGCCGTGCCAGCGCGCCAGCGGCTCCAGGTCGGGGTGATTAGAGACCACGGCCACGACGTCCATCGACAACTGGCCGATGCGCTGGCGATACAGCAAGTCGTTCAGGCAGTGGTCAGACTTGGACACCATGATCAGCACTTTGGGCCGGTAATGCGGGGGGATGAGTTCGGACACCATGTTAAACGCATGACCACGTTCGGCGAGGCCCGCACGAAAAGCGTGTTCATCGAAGCCGTCAGGTTGGCGAAATTCGACGCGGATGAAAAAACGCCCGGAGCGTTGATCGTCGAAGGAATGGTGCTCGGTGACGTAGCACTGATGCTCAAACAGGTGGCGTGTGACTGCATCGACGGTGCCGAGCCTGCTGGGGCAATCGGCAGTGAGAATCCAGGTATCCGGGGCGCGGCTCATGCAGGTGTCCTTATTGTGGTTAAGTGAAAAAGCAAAAGCCCCTCACCCTAACCCTCTCCCAAAGGGAGAGGGTACTAGAAGCAAAAGCAGATCGCTGAAAACCCACGAATCAGCCCCCTCTCCCTCTGGGAGAGGGTTGGGGTGAGGGCCGGCCATCACTCGGTCTCAACCCTCAACCCATACTCAGCCGCAGCATCTTGCAACCATAGCCACCAATACTGCGAAAAGCTGCGCCGAATCAGCAGCTCCCATGTGTCTTGCGCGGTATGACGAATCACCAGCTGCGACTTGGCAAACACCGTGCCCACCGCCTTGCCCACCGGGAAGTTGTCGGGGTGCACGTCGTAGCTGGTCGACTTCATCAGTACCTCACGCACCTTCGGCCCGCTCAGCTCCAGCAATTGCTGGCCGCCACTGACATTCACCACGCTGATGTGCAGCCCGGCCAACGCGTGGCGCAGGGCTGTTTCAAGCGCAAATTCCTGGCCGCCCGGCACGATCAGTAGCCATTCATCCGGCCCCATCCATTGCACTGACACCTCGCCCGCCACCGCCAGCGTTAGCGCCACCGGCAGCTCAAGGCCCAGCACGTGATGCACCCCTTGGCTAAATGCGGGGTCTCGGGCGTCGCCGCGCAAGGTCAGATGGCCCAGCAGTTTTTTCTCGCGCACGATCACGCCGGGTTGTTGCGCGCCCTGGCCGATCAGGCTGGCCAGGGTGCTGTGATGCAGTGATGACTCGGCTTTGGCCGCCGCGTCCGGGCGCTGCTGATATACGTTGGCTGTGGTCATGAACTCACCCGTTGCAAATGTTGTGGTTGGTCGCGTCTGCACACATCACACACTCAAATATTCTGCCGCTCGCCCTTGGGATCGAAAAACACCGAAGACACAATCTCGGCTTCGATCACGCGGCCATCCGCCAACGGCGCAAATACCCGCTCGCCCATGCGTTTGAGGCCACCTTTAACCACGCCCATCGCAAATGAATACCCCAGCGAGCCGCAGGTGTAGCTGGAAGTCACATGGCCCACCATGTTCATCGGGATCGCCTGTTTGGGGTCCAACACCAGTTGCGCGCCTTCAGGCAGCCATTGCCTCGGGTCGACCGGTTTAAGCCCCACCAGTTGTTTGCGCTGTTCACGCACGCAGTCTTGGCGGTTCATGCCTCGCCAGCCAATCCACGAAAACGGTTTGGTGCGGCCCACGCACCACCCCATGTTCAAGTCATCTGGGGTCATGGAGCCGTCCGTGTCCTGGCCGACGATGATGAAGCCCTTCTCGGCCCGCAATACGTGCATGGTTTCAGTGCCGTAAGGGGTCAGGTTGTAGGCTTTACCCGCCTCGACGATCTTCTCCAGCACGCCCATCGCGTAATCGGCCTGGATGTTGATTTCGTACGACAACTCTCCGGTGAACGAGATGCGGAACACCCGCGCAGGCACACCACCGACCCGACCTTCTTTCCAGCTCAAAAACGGGAAGGCTTCACGGTCAAGATCAATGTCACTCACCTCACTGAGCAACAGGCGGCTGTTGGGGCCAGACAAGGTCAGGGTCGCGTAGTGGTCGGTGACGGAGGTGAAGTACACCTTGAGGTCCGGCCATTCGGTCTGTTGATAAATCTCCAGCCATTGCAGCACGCGCGCCGCGCCACCGGTGGTGGTGGTCATCAGGAAATGGTTATCGGCCAGGCACGCGGTCACGCCGTCGTCGAAGACCATGCCGTCTTCTTTGCACATCAGCCCGTAACGCGCTTTGCCCACGTCCAGTTTGGTCCAGGCGTTGGTGTAGATACGGTTCAAAAATTCGCGCGCATCCGGGCCCTGAATGTCGATTTTGCCCAGCGTGGAGGCATCCAGAAGGCCCACGCTGTCACGCACCGCCTGGCACTCGCGCTTGACGGCGGCATGCAGGTCTTCGCCACCCCGCGGGAAGTACCAAGGGCGTTGCCACTGGCCGACGTCTTCAAATGCTGCGCCCTGTTTGACGTGCCAAGGGTGCAGCGCGGTGTAACGCACCGGCTCGAAAAGAGGGCCGCAATGACGCCCTGCCACGGCACCAAAGGTGACCGGTGTGTAGTTGGGCCGAAACATGGTGGTGCCCATCTGCGTGATGCTCACGTTCAGCGAGCGCGCAGCGATGGCCAGCCCGTTGACGTTGCCAAGCTTGCCCTGATCGGTGCCAAACCCCAGCGCGGTGTAACGCTTGACGTGTTCCACCGACTCAAAGCCTTCACGGGTCGCCAGTTCGATGGCTGCCGCCGTGACGTCGTTTTGCAGGTCGACAAATTGTTTGGGCGCTCGCGCGGTGCCCTTTTCATGCGGCACCTGAAACAGCGCCAGCGTCGGTTCTTCATAGTGTTTCAGCGCGTTGGGCAGCACGCCTTCCACGGCTTTAAACCCGGCTTCGCTGGCCGCGCGCGCGCCGCCTTCAAAACCGTCAGCCAGTGTGTCGCCGAGGCTGTAGACGCCATTGATACCGCCCACGCACACGCGCTTTTGCGGCGCTTCACCGGGCACAAACCCGAGGATGTCTTCACGCCAGATCGGCCTGGCGCCCAAGTGCGAGGCCAAGTGCACCACCGGGCTGTAGCCGCCCGAGGTGGCAATCAGATCGCAGTCGAGCATCTCGCCGGGGCTGGTCACGCGGTGGGCTTTGAGGTCAATTGCCGCCACCCGCCCGCCGGTTACGCGCTTGCTGCCCCGGGCTTCGATCACCGCGCTACCGGTCAAAATGCGGATGCCTTTGGCCCGCGCCTCTTCGACCAGCGCACCGCGGGGGTTGCTGCGGGCATCGGCAATCGCGACCACTGGCAAGCTGGCATCGAGCCAGTCCAGCGCCACACGGTAGGCATGATCGTTATTGGTACTCAGCAGCAACGTACGGCCCGGCGCCACGCCGTAGCGACGCACGTAAGTGGACACCGCCCCGGCAAGCATGTTGCCCGGTACATCGTTGTTGCCATACACCAACGGACGCTCACAGGCGCCGGTGGCCAGCACCACGCGCTGGGCGCGCACCCGATGGATACGTTGACGCACCTGGCCGGCCGGCGCGCGGTCGCCCATGTGGTCGGTCAATCGTTCGTGAATCGTCACAAAGTTGTGGTCGTGATAGCCGTTGACCGTGGCACGCGGCAGCAACACCACGTTGGGCAATGCGTTGAGTTCGGCCAGCACGCTGGCAACCCAGGCCATCGCCGGCTTGCCGTCCAGGCTTTCGCGACTGTCGAGCAAACTGCCGCCGAACGCTTCCTGCTCATCGGCTACGATCAGCCGGGCGCCGCTGCGCGCTGCCGCCAAGGCCGCCGCCAGCCCCGCAGGCCCGGCGCCGACGATCAGCACGTCGCAGTGGTGGTTCATGTAGTCATAAGTATCCGGGTCATTTTGCGTCGGCGAACGGCCCAAACCTGCCGCCTTGCGGATGTACTTTTCATACGTCATCCAGAACGACTTCGGGTACATGAACGTTTTGTAGTAAAACCCCGGTGGCATCAACGTGCCGCCGACTTTGCCCAAAATGCCCATCATGTCAGTGTTCACGTTGGGCCAGCCGTTGGTGCTGGTGGCCACCAGGCCCTGATACAGCGCCTGCTGCGTGGCGCGCACGTTGGGGATTTGCGTCGCCTCGGTGGCGCCGATTTGCAGCACCGCGTTCGGCTCTTCGGCGCCCGCGGCATAAATACCCCGGGGCCGGGAATATTTGAAGCTGCGCCCAATGATGTCGACACCGTTGGCCAACAGGGCGGCGGCCAGGCTGTCGCCTTCGTAACCTGAGTAGGGTTGGCCGTTGAAGGTAAAGGTCAGCACTTTGCTGCGATCCACACGGCCGCCATTGGCCAGGCGATGGGTCTGGCTCATACCTTTTCTCCCTGCGCGCTGGTAGCAGTCGCGGTCGCCGGAGGCCGCTGTTCAGTGAATTGCGGCGCCGTACCAATGGGGTAGGTTTCCAGTATTTCGTAGGTCACGGTATTGCGCGTGGCGTTGAAAAACTGACGGCAACCGGCCACGTGGTTCCACAGCTCGTGGTGCAGCCCGCGGGGGTTGTCACGAAAGAACAGGTAATCGCCCCACTGCGCGTCGGTGCAGGCATCAGGGTCAAGCGGGCGTGGAATGTGCGCCTGACCGGCCGCGTGAAACTCCTCTTCCGAGCGCAGTTCGCCGCAATGAGGACAGAAGATATGCAGCATCGGTATTTCTCCTGTTAGTGAGCGACCGCGGCGGCGCCGTGTTCGTCGATCAACGCGCCGTTGTGGAAACGTTCGAGGGAGAATGGCACCGCCAGCGGGTGCATTTCACCGGTGGCCAAACTGGCCGCAAACACATGGCCCGAGCCAGGCGTGGCCTTGAACCCGCCCGTCCCCCAGCCGCAATTGAAGAACACGTTAGGCAGCGGCGTTTTGGAGATGATCGGGCAGGCGTCGGGGGTGGTGTCGACGATGCCGCCCCATTGACGGTTCATGCGCACACGGGACAACACCGGGAACATCTCTACAATCGCCTGAATCGTGTGCTCGATTACCGGGTACGAGCCGCGCTGGCCATAACCGACCCAGCCATCGATGCCCGCACCGATCACCAAGTCGCCCTTGTCGGACTGGCTGATGTAGCCATGCACCGCGTTGGACATGATCACGCTGTCGATAATCGGTTTGATCGGCTCGGACACCAGCGCTTGCAGCGGGTGCGACTCAATCGGCAAGCGAAAGCCTGCCTGGCGCGCCATGTGCCCGGAGTTACCGGCGGTGACCACGCCCACGCGTTTGGCGCCAATAAAGCCCTTGCTGGTCTCGACACCGATGCACACGCCGTTTTCCTTGCGAAAGCCCAGCACTTCGGTTTGCTGGATCAAGTCCACACCCAGCGCATCGGCCGCCCTGGCAAAGCCCCAGGCCACCGCATCATGGCGGGCCACACCGCCACGCCGCTGCACGGTGGCGCCCATCACCGGGTAACGGGTGTTTTTAGAGCAGTCGAGGTAGGGGATTTCGTCTGCCACTTGTTGCGCGTTGAGCAATTCGCCGTCCACGCCGTTCAGGCGATTGGCGCTGACACGTCGCTCTGAGTCGCGCATGTCTTGCAGGGTGTGGCACAGGTTGTAAACGCCGCGCTGGGAGAACATGACGTTGTAGTTGAGGTCTTGAGACAAGCCTTCCCACAGCTTCATCGCGTGTTCGTACAAGTGCGCCGACTCGTCCCACAAATAGTTGGAGCGCACGATGGTGGTGTTGCGTGCGGTGTTGCCACCGCCCAACCAGCCTTTTTCAACCACCGCCACGTTGCTGATGCCGTGGACTTTGGCCAGGTAATACGCCGTGGCCAAACCATGCCCGCCGCCACCGACAATCACCACGTCGTAGACCTTTTTCGGCGTGGGCGTGCGCCACATCTTTTGCCAGTTTTCGTGGTGGCTGAGGGAGTGTTTGAACAGGCCGAAGCCTGAATAGCGTTGCATAGGCTGTACTCCCGGCGCCCGCGCGCCATAGTCGGTGAGGGCTTGCCCTTTAAGACCGATGGTAGAGCGGGCGCGGGGTGACCAAATGCCCAAGGACGCCACGCAAGGGTGCATTTACGACATACACCCTCAAACAGTTCCTTGTAAGGTATTTCCGGGTTTTAACCCACAACTGTGCACTCGCGGATTTCTTGGCTAAAGTGCACGACAATCTTCGACCATGGAACCGGGAAATGACTGACAAGAGCCAACAATTCGCCAGCGACAACTACTCCGGTATCTGCCCCGAAGTCTGGTCTGCCATGGAAAAAGCCAACCACGGCCACCAACGCTCTTACGGCGATGACGAATGGACGCTGCGCGCAGCAGATGACTTTCGCAAACTGTTCGAAACCGACTGCGAGGTGTACTTCGCGTTCAATGGCACTGCCGCCAACTCGCTGGCCCTGTCATCACTGTGCCAGAGCTTTCACAGCGTGATCTGCTCCGAAACCGCCCACGTTGAAACCGACGAATGCGGCGCGCCCGAGTTTTTTTCCAACGGCTCAAAACTGCTGATCGCACGCACTGAAAACGGCAAGATCACCCCCGAGTCCATCCGCGAAATCGCCCTCAAGCGCAAAGACATCCACTACCCCAAGCCACGCGTGGTGACCATTACCCAGGCCACAGAAGTGGGCAGTGTCTACCACCCCGAAGAAATCCGCGCCATCAGCGCCACCTGTAAAGAACTGGGCTTACTGCTGCACATGGACGGCGCGCGTTTCTCCAACGCCTGCGCGTTCCTCGGTTGCTCGCCTGCCGAGCTGTCGTGGAAAGCCGGGGTCGATGTGCTGTGCTTTGGTGGCACTAAAAACGGCATGGCGGTGGGCGAAGCGATTCTGTTCTTCGATCACAACCTGGCTGTGGACTTTGACTACCGCTGCAAACAGGCCGGGCAACTGGCGTCGAAAATGCGCTTTCTGTCAGCGCCGTGGGTCGGCCTGCTGGAAAACGACGCCTGGCTTAAACACGCGCGCCACGCCAACCACTGCGCACAGCTGCTCAGCGAGCTGGTGAGTGACATTGCAGGGGTGGAGTTGATGTTCCCGGTAGAAGCCAACGGTGTGTTTTTGCAACTGTCGGAACCGGCGGTTGCCGCGCTGACCGCCAAGGGCTGGCGTTTCTACACCTTTATTGGCAAAGGTGGCGCACGGTTCATGTGCTCATGGGACACCGACGAAGCCCGCGTGCGGGAATTGGCAGCCGATATTCGCGAAGTCATGGCAGGCTAAGCCCCCCGTAGCCGCTGCCGCCAGGCTGCGGCTACGCAGAGCGTGGCGAATTCTCAGGACTGCCCGAGCGTTCGCTCTATCACATCGACCGTGGCGCTGACTTGCTCTTGATAACGGTCGAGTTCCTGCTTGTGGCTCAGTTGCAGTTCAATCTGTTGCGAACACAGATTCAATGCTGCCAGCACCAACAGCTTGTCCCCGATCAGGCTCGGGTACTTTCTTTTCGTTTCGGCCAGGGCGGCTTTCAACATGACTGTGGCGGCCATCAGGGTCTTTTGCTCCCCCTCCGGTGCCTTGATCGTGTAGTCGTTACCCAGAATCGAGACGACATTTACACCGTCTCTGTCCACGCTCATGCGTTGACAGGGCTCACGCTTACGCGCTCAACCAATGCCTGAATGCGGGCTGCGGTGGCGCCTTGCTTCTCTTCCTGTTCCATCAGGCTCAATTGCAGGCTTTCGTTTTCGTCTTTGGCCTGGGCCAGTTCGGCGCTCAGCTGCGTGTTGGTGTCCAGCAGCTCTTGCTTTTGCTGAACCAGGTCGCTGACCAGTTGTTCCAGTTTGCTAAGGGATGACTCAATCATGGGGAAGATCTCAAGCAGTTTCAGAGGGCGCGTACGATAAAGAAAAGTCACCTTCTAAGCTAGGGTTATTCAGGCCCAAAGGCCCGATTTAGCGCGGGGCGACCTTCCTTTGCCCCTTAAAGACTGTGCTTTGTGAACTAGGTTCCCGCCCCCGGTCGCCCAAGGTCTGTGTGCGACAAAATCGCACATGGCATTCAAGACTTTAGTCTTATGACCGATAGGTCATATACACCCCGCATTGACGCCGCACGGATTGCGCCTCTTCCCCCAGGAAACATCATGTCTTTACGCAATATGAATATCGCCCCGCGCGCCTTTTTAGGGTTTGCGTTGATCGGCACACTGATGCTGATTCTGGGTGCAGGCGCACTCCTTCAAATGAGCCAAATCCGTTCTGCCGCCGAAGAGATCAGCACCAGCAGCGTGCCGAGCATTCAAAACCTGGACGAGTTCACTCAACTGGCCCTGCGCCTGCGGGTGTTGTCGTACCGCTTGCTGATTAACCGTGAGCCGGAAGTTCAGCAAAAAACCATGGAGTTGCTGGACCAGCGCAATCAGCAAATCCGCGATGCCCAGAATGAGTACGAAAAGTACATCAGCGGTCCTGATGAACAGGCGGTATACGACCACTACCAGACGCTGATGAGCCAGTACCGCCAACTGGAAGACCGCATGCGCAGCTTGTCGCGCAACGGCGAAGTCGACAAATTGCGTGATTTGCTCAACACCGACCTGTTGAACAACTCCGAAGCTATCAACAAAGAACTCAACGACCTGATGCGCATCAATGGTCAGCAGATCAGCGATGCCAATCAACACGCCAGCGACATGTACGCAGCGGCCATCAAACTGGTGGTATTCCTGCTGCTCCTGGCCACCGCTCTGACCGTTCTGTGCGCGTTGCTGCTGACCCGCAGCATCACGCAACCTATCGCCCAGGCGCTGGAAGCTGCCGAAGCCATTGCTGAAGGCAACCTCACGCGGCCGATTAAAGTGGACGGCAGCGATGAAGCCGGGCGCTTGCTGCAAGCGATGGCCAAGATGCAAAGTAAGCTGCGCGACACTTTGCAGCGTATTTCGGGCTCGGCCACTCAACTGGCCTCGGCGGCGGAAGAGCTGAACTGCGTGACCGAAGAAAGCGCCAAAGGGCTGACCCAGCAAAACAACGAAATCGAACAGGCCGCCACCGCCGTCAACGAAATGACCAGCGCCGTGGAAGAAGTCGCGCGTAATGCCGTCAGCACCTCCGAAGCCTCGAAAAGTGCAACGGCGTCTGCCGGTGATGGTCGCGACCTGGTACTGGAAACCGTCAGCGCCATCGAACGCATGAGCGGCGATGTGCAAAGCACTGCCACCTTGATTGGTAACCTGGCGGCCGAGTCGCGGGACATCGGCAAAGTGCTGGATGTGATTCGCGGCCTGGCCGACCAAACCAACCTGCTGGCCCTGAACGCAGCCATCGAAGCCGCACGCGCTGGTGAAGCGGGCCGTGGTTTTGCCGTGGTTGCAGACGAAGTACGCGCCCTGGCCCATCGTACTCAGCAGTCGACCAGCGAGATTGAACGCATGATCGGTAGCATTCAGGGCGGCACCGAACATGCCGTGGACTCGATGCGCAACAGCACTGAGCGCGCTGAATCGACATTGAACATCGCCAAAGGCGCCGGGTTGGCGCTGGAGACCATCAACACCGCGATTGTGGAAATCAACGAGCGCAACCTGGTGATCGCCAGCGCGGCCGAAGAGCAGGCGCAAGTGGCACGCGAAGTGGACCGCAACCTGGTCAACATCCGCGACTTGTCTGTGCAATCGGCGACCGGTGCCAGCCAGACCAGCTCCGCCAGCAATGAGCTGTCGCGTTTGGCCGTTGACCTGAACAGCATGGTTTCGCGGTTCAGCCTGTAAGGCCAAAGCCCCTCACCCTCACCCTCCGGGAGAGGGTGAGGGCAAACAGGCGCCCTAAAACTCAATCCGCACGTCGCCCTTGGGCACGCTGCAACACGACAAAATGTAGCCCTCTGCCACGTCCTCATCGGTTATCCCGCCGTTGTGCTCCATGTCCACCTCCCCCCCCAGCTTCAACACTTTGCAGGTCCCGCAGATGCCCATGCCGCAGGCTTTGGGAATCATCAGCCCCAGTTTGGCCGCCGCTGCATGCACGGTTTCTGCGGGGCCCACGCGAATGCTTTTGCCTGACGCCGTGAACTCCACCTGGTTCAAGTCCGCCACATCCAGCTGCGGCGCATCGGCGGCTTGTTCGGCTTGCTCCACGGCATCGGCCCGCACTTCAGGGGGTGTCGCGCCAAACGATTCTTCGTGGTAACGGCTCATGTCGAAACCATTGGCTTGGAGCAGGCGCTTGACCGCGCTCATGTACGGCGTCGGCCCGCAACAAAACACCTCGCGCTCAAGAAAGTCGGGCGCCATCAGCTCCAGCATTTTGTGATTCAAATAGCCGCGATAGCCCGCCCACGGCTCGCCCAGCCCGTGCTTTTCGCAGATCAAGTGCAGGCTGAAGTTATCGATGCGTGAAGCCATGTGCTCCAGTTCACGGTGGTAAATGATGTCTTTGGGCGAGCGGGCACTGTGGATAAACACCATGTCGACATTGGCGTTGGTGTCGTAAAACCAGCGCGCCATCGACATCACGGGGGTAATGCCCACACCACCGCTGAGGTACAACACTTTGGGGCTGGGGGCGTCGATGGCATTGAACAGCCCGACCGGGCCGTGCACCGCCACCTCCTGACCTTCGGCCAAGGTGTCATGCAACCAGTTCGACACGCGCCCGCCCGGCACGCGCTTGATGGTCACCGAAAAACTGTACGGCACCGATGGCGCGCTGGAGATGGTGTACGAGCGCATCACTTGTTCGCCGTCGATCTCAAGTTCCAGGGTCACAAACTGCCCCGGTTTGAAAAAGAACAGGATCGGCTGCTCGGCCATAAAGCAGAAGGTGCGCACATCCCAGGTTTCCTGAATCACTTTCACGCAGCGAACGGTGTGGCGGCCGTTGGCCCACGTCTGGGTGGTAACCGGGTTCAGAAAGCTATTGGACATGCGCTTCTCCACGGCCGACTGCCAGCCTCTTATGGGCGATTCTGCGCACGGGCCGGGGCGGGCATTTATCTATTCACGACATTCACATGCTTATCGCGACCAGCCCCTGAAAACAGGCGCTCAAGCGTCGGGAACAGATGGGGCCATGTCGCCCGCAGATATGGCCTCGCAGCACTTGGAACGCACACTCAGCGTCAATGGCTTTACCTTGCGTCGCACCCTTGATCAGCCACTTGAAGGCCGCACCCCATGGCCATGAGGACTACACGATGGACGTCACCGCAACCTTGAGCCTGGGCGATCCACTGGAACCTGCACGCAAGGCCACCGCCCAGATGTTGCAGAACCGCGAGCGCACCTTTTCGTTGCCACAGCCGTTCTACAACGACGAACGGCTGTTCGCCATCGACATGCAGGAAATCTTCCAGAAGGAGTGGCTGATTGCAGGCATGACCTGTGAGATACCGACCAAGGGCAACTTCATGACCCTGCAAGTGGGCAACAACCCGATCATCGTCATTCGCGGGGCAGAGGGGCAGGTGCATGCGTTTCATAACGTCTGTCGCCATCGCGGCTCGCGGCTTTGCACCACGGTCAAAGGCAAAGTCGCCAAACTGGTGTGCCATTACCACCAGTGGACCTATGAACTGGACGGGCGACTGTTGTTCGCGGGCACTGAAATGGGCGCAGGCTTTGACATGGCGCAGTACGGCCTCAAACCGGTGAACGTTAAAACCGCTGGCGGCTACGTGTTTATCAGCCTGGCCGAGCACCCACCGGCCATCGACGAGTTCCTCGCCACACTGAACCACTACATGGAACCCTACGACATGGAAAACACCAAGGTGGCAATCCAGACCACCCTGGTGGAGAAAGCCAATTGGAAACTGGTGCTGGAAAACAACCGCGAGTGCTACCACTGCAACGCCTCGCACCCCGAGCTGTTGAAAACGTTGCTGGAGTGGGATGACGTCACCGACCCGCGTGCCGATCAGGCGTTCAAGGACCACGTTGCCGCCAGCGCGGCGGCGTGGGACGCCGAAAAAATCCCTTACGCGCACGCCAGTTTCGGCCTGCGCAACCGCATCGTGCGCATGCCGTTGCTCAAGGGCACCGTGTCGATGACCCTGGATGGCAAACAGGGCTGTGCAAAACTCATGGGGCGGATCAAAAACCCGGACCTGGGTTCGATGCGCATCCTGCACCTGCCGCACTCGTGGAACCACTGCATGGGCGACCACATCATCGTCTTCACGGTGTGGCCGATCAGCGCACAAGAAACGCTGGTGAGCACCAAATGGCTGGTGCACAAAGACGCGGTAGAAGGCGTGGATTACGACGTGGAGCGCATGCGCAAGGTATGGGACGCCACCAACGATCAAGACCGTCGACTGGCCGAAGAAAACCAGCGCGGCATCAACTCCAGCGCCTACCAGCCGGGTCCGTACTCCACCACCTATGAATTCGGCGTGGTCAATTTTGTGGATTGGTACAGCGAAAGGTTGCTCAATAATTTGGGGGCAGCGCCTGCGCCCTACCTCAAAGGGGTGGTCGCGCAGTAGTGCGGACCTCACCCTGAGCGCCCCTGATCATTTTTTAACCAAAACCGTACAGAGCACGCAGTGAGTGGCCCGCAGCCACTCACGAACACGTTATCCACAGGCACACCCACAGCAATTGTGGGGAAGTGGATAAATCATCCCTGAAACGTCAATTGGTTGTTTTTCATACAACGAAGCCAAAGCCACGTTCTACATGGCCTGTAGCCAACCGCGAACATGTTATCCACATATCCGCCAACAGAGAATGTGTGCAACTTATTCACCGGACCTTCGTGCTGTGGAAAAGCGGCGCAAAGCACTGGATTTCAAGGCTTTAGTGACGCATCAGTGGATAACCACAGCATTTGATCGTTTTTTAGCCAAAAGCTTGAAAGGCCCGTTTTATATAGCGCTTAGCCGACAACGAACATGTTATCCACATAAGCGCTAACAGACTTTGTGGGCAACTCTCAGCGCAGCACACCCTCTTCAATCAGCAGGTTCAAAATAGCCTGTGCACTGTCTTCGGCGCAGATCCCTTGCAGCACCTGCCCTTGCCCGCTTGTCGCCTTGGCGGTAGCGGCTTTCATGCGCTCGGCGCCGCTTTTAGCTTTGATCACCTTGAGGCGCTTGGGCCTAGGTTTTGCCGGTTGCAAAACGGGCGATGTGGATAAGTCCCCGTCCGTTACCTCAACCGCCTGAGCGTCGACCGATCCGCGAATCGCAGGGCCATACGCGCTTTGCCGTGCTTTGGGGGCCGCGTTATCCACAGTGGCCATGAACGGCAGGCGCACACAAAGCCGACGACGCTGGCCACGGGGCAACGCTTGCAGCACATGGGCCATGCCGTTGTGCACAGATTCAATTTGCGCCACGCCCACCAGGAGCGGCCAGCCCAGTTGCTCGGCCAACAGATACGGGAGCATGCCCGAGCCTTCACCGGTTTCGGCCTGGCTACCGGTCAGCACCAGTTGCACGCCGGCTTCGCGCAGGTATTCGCGCAAAACCGGCAACGCATCGGCGCCAGCGGGCTGTTCAAGGACGTGAAGCTCGTCCAGGCCCATGCCCAGATAGGCGCGCAAAGCCGGTTCCTGAGGGTTGCCTGCATGCAGCACATGCAGGTTATCCCCAGCCAGTTGCAGGCCCATTTCGACCGCACGGGCATCTTGTTCAGCCCGCCGGGGGCGACCCGAGGCAGGGTGGACACCGATTGAAACCAATACCACGGTGGGAATGCTCATCCACTCTTCTCCCAATCAAAAGCCCCTCACCCCAACCCTCTCCCACCGGGATGGCGTTGGGGTGAGGGCGTCATTAAGCTGCATCACGTTTAACACCCCGGCGCCACTTATCCACAGCCGCAATCAAGGCTTCAAGAACCGCCGTACTGTCGCCCACCACCGACAAGTCCGCGCGCTTCACCATGTCGCAGGCTGGGTCTAAATTGATCGCCACCACCTTGTCGCACGCAGCAATCCCTTGCAGGTGCTGGATTGCGCCACTGATACCGACCGCCACGTAAACTCGCGCCGTGACCCACGTACCACTGGCGCCCACCTGCCGCTCACGGCCCATAAAGCCGTCGTCCACCGCCACACGCGAGGCGCCTTCTGTTGCGCCCAACGCGAGCGCCGCTCTGTGGAAAAGCCCCCAGTCTTTCACCCCGTTGCCGCCGCTGAGGATAAAAGGCGCCTCGGCCATCACAATCGCGGACGGGTCGACCTCGACAGCGCCCATGTCTTCAATCCGCGGCAGGCACGTGGTAACGGCTGTGGATAACTCAACCGCTTGCACCTCATGCCGGGTTTCGCTCACAGGCTCGGCGCATTCAGCCGCGGCCAGAATCAGCCGGGGAAGCGCTTGCTCCACGTCGTGCAAGCCCGCACCCGCACGCCCGACGCAGCGACCCTCGCGGATTTGCCATACCCGTGTAGCAGGCCGCTCGCCGACACAGGCGGCAAAACGTCGACCGCGCTCGGCACCCGCGTCCCGGCTGTCGGGGAACAACCAATGGCGCGGAGCAAATTGGTTATCCACAGCCCGTAGGGCCAGCATCTGGCGCTCCGGTGCATAACCGTGGTGGTCGAGCACCAACACGCGGTCAACCCCCGCCGTACTCAGCGTCGTGTCTTTGTGTTCACCCAACACCACCGCCAACACCGCGCCCTCGCTGCCCGCCAACTGGTGCGCCAACCCGAGCACATCGCGGTCATGGCGGCTCAAACGACCGCCCACCATGTCCGGCACCACAGCGATGTAGAACGCAGGCGACGCCACCTGATGCAGCGGCAATTGCACCTCAGCCCGGGCTGTGCGCCCACGGGCGCCCCCTTGCTGCGCACCGCTGCGATCAATGCGTTTAAGGCCATTGGGGCCAATGAAACCGACACCGTGCACGTTTTTACGCAGAACACCGCCCGGCCCCAGCCAACGCTGCAAAACGGGCTGCACGGCGGCATGCAGTGGGTGCAGGCGGTTGCGGGCAATCCACTCGGCACGCGGATCGCGGCGGATCAAGTCACTCATGCGATCACCTCAGGCGCTGCTCTTTTCAACGGTTTGAGACGGTTGGGTGCGTCAATCAAGGCATCCGCCACCAGCTCCGCGAGGTCTTTGACCAACGGCCGGGGTTCAACCACACCTTCAAGCATGGCGGTGCATTGCGGACATCCGACAGCCACCCGCTCAGCGCCGGTTTCGCGGATGTCAGCCATGCGCATGTCAGGGATACGTTGCTTGCCGGGGATGTCGGTAATCGGCGCACCGCCACCGCCGCCGCAACAACGGGAGCGCAACCCCGAGCGCTGCATCTCGATGACCTCAAGCCCCAAGGCGCGCAGCACCGACCGCGGCGCGTCATATTCGCCGTTGTAACGGCCCAGATAACACGGGTCGTGGTAGGTGACGCGGCCCCCGCTATCGGGCGCGAGGGTGAGTAATCCGGCCTCAATCAACTCGGCCATACAGGTGCTGTGATGCTGCACCCGGTAGTCACCGCCAAAGGCTGTGTATTCGTTTTTCAACACATGCAAGCTGTGCGGGTCGCAGGTGACGATGCGTGTAAAGGTGTACTGCGCCAGCGTCTGAATGTTGCGCCTGGCCAGGGCCTGGAACGTTGCCTCATCACCCAGGCGTCGGGCCACATCGCCCGTGTCGCGCTCCTCCAGCCCCAGCACGGCAAAATCGACCCCGGCCGCTTGCAGCACTTTGACGAAGGCGCGCAGGGTGCGTTGGTTGCGCATATCGAACGCGCCATCGCCGACCCAAAACAATACGTCCACCGACAGCTTGTCGCGCATCAGGTCCAGGTTCAGGTCGGCCGCCCAGTGCATGCGTCCACCGGGGGCGAAACCGCCGGGGTTGTCGGTGGCGATCAGGTTGTCCAGCACCTGCGCGCCGGTGTTGGGCGTCGCGCCTTTTTCCAACGTGAGGAAGCGGCGCATGTCGACGATGGCGTCAACGTGTTCAATCATCATCGGGCATTCTTCGACACAGGCACGGCAGGTGGTACAGGCCCATAACGTATCAGCGTCAACCAGGCCATTGACGATGGGTTGATGCGCGTTGCCGCCATGTTCGCCAAGCGGTTTGCCGGGGTAAGGGCTGCCCGCGAAGTGCGCATCAGTACCGCCTGCAAGCCCGACCACCATGTCCTGAATCAGTTTCTTCGGGTTTAACGGCTGGCCCGCCGCAAAGGCCGGGCACGCGGCTTCGCACTTGCCGCATTGCACGCAAGCGTCAAACCCCAGCAGTTGGTTCCAGGTGAAGTCTTTGGGTTTTTCCACCCCCAGTGGCGCGCTGCGATCACTCAGGTCCAGCGCTTTCAGACCGGTGGAACGCCCGCCGCCAAAGCGTTCGGGGCGGCGGTGCCAAGCCAGATGCAGCGCCCCTGCAAACGCGTGTTTCATGGGACCGCCCCACGTCATGCCGAAAAACAACTCAGCCACACCCCAGGCCACGCCGGCGCTTAACAGCGTGGCCAGCAGCCAGCCGCCAGTACCTTGCGGTAGCAGGCCTGCCACGGGCAGGGTCAGCATGAAAAAACTGGCGGCGAACACCATCAGACTTTTGGGCAGGCGCATCCACGGGCCTTTTGACAGACGGCTGGGCGGGTTCACACGCCGCATGAACACGCACACGGCCCCGATAAACATCAGCAGCGTGGCGCACAGCAAGGCATAGCCAAGGATGCGCTGATGCACCCCCAGCCCGTGGACCAAAATCGCCAGCAGGGCGGCCAGGACAAAGCCGCCAGCGGTGGCGACATGGGTGTTGGCCATGTATTTATCGCGCGCGACGACGTGGTGCAGGTCGACCGTGTAGCGGCGGGGCATGGCCAGCAGGCCGCCGAGCAGGTCAACCTTGGCAGGGCGGCCCTGGCGCCACAGGCGCAGGCGGCGAAAGGCGCCGATGAAGGCCAGCCCCAGCGCGGCGAAGATCAGGACGGGAAGCAGAACGTTCAGCATGGGAAGCTCCCGACAACAATGATTGTGAACACATACCCCTCACCCCAGCCCTCTCCCGGAGGGAGAGGGGGCTAAGTGCGGTGGCCTTGAGCACGCACTCGGCCCCCCCTCACCCACTGGTCAGACGAAGAAGCCGAATGACGGCACATCAATCCCCTCTCCCTTCGGGAGAGGGCTAGGGTGAGGACCGGGGTTCACCTCAAAAGTCCTTGCACAGCCGCAGCGCGTCATAGATCGCCGCGTGCACGTTGCGTTGCGCCACACAGTCACCGATGCGGAACAATAAATACCCATCCCCCGCCCCACTCAGGCATGGCTGCGGCTGGATCGCGAACAACGCTTCAACGTCGATCTGCCCTTTGTTACGCGAGTCAGGCTTGAGCGCGTAATACAAGGCTTCGTCCGGGCGCACGCCGTTTTCCACCACCACCTGGTCCACCACGCGTTCTTCCTTGGCCCCGGTGTATTCGTTCTCCAGCACCGCAATCAGCTTGTCGCCCTCGCGGTAGACCTTCTCCAGCATCATGTCGCCGGTCATGATCACGTCTTTGGGGTACAGGCTGCGGTAGTACGTGGGGAAAGACGTGCCGCCAATTGCCACGCCCGGCTTGGTGTCGTCGGTGACAATTTCGACCTGTGCGCCTTTGTCGGCCATGAAGTCCGCCACCGACATGCCGGTAAACTCGCAAATGGTGTCGTACACCAGCACGTTTTTACCGGGCGCAACCTTGCCGTCGAGCACGTCCCAACTGCTGACCACCAACCCCTGCGCTGCGCCCCAGTGTTCGTTTTGTTCGAGATAGGCATGCCCACCCACCGCCAGCACCACGATGTCAGGCCGCAAGTCGAGAATCGTGGCCGTATCGGCCGCCACGCCCACACGTAAATCAACCTTCAGGCGCGCCAGCTCCAACTGAAACCAGCGGGTGATACCGGCCATCTGGTCACGCTGCGGGGCTTTGGCTGCCAGGCTGATTTGCCCGCCAATAGCCTCACGCTTCTCGAACAGGGTGACGTCATGCCCGCGCTCGGCCGCGACTCGCGCCGCTTCCATGCCTGCAGGGCCTGCGCCCACGACCACCACTTTGCGCGTTGGCCCAATGGACTTCTGAATCAGGTGCGGCACACCCATGTATTCGCGCGAGGTGGCAGCGTTTTGGATGCACAACACGTCCAGCCCCTGATATTGACGGTCGATGCAGTAATTGGCGCCCACGCATTGTTTGATCTGATCGACCTGGCCCATTTTGATTTTCGCGATCAAATGCGGGTCGGCAATGTGCGCGCGGGTCATGCCCACCATGTCCACGTACCCGCCCTCAAGAATGCGCGTGGCTTGCGTCGGGTCTTTGATGTTTTGCGCGTGCAACACCGGCGCCTTGACCACCTCTTTAATACCGGCCGCCAAGTGCAGAAACGGCTCCGGCGGGTAGCTCATGTTCGGGATCACGTTGGCCAGTGTGTTATGGGTGTCGCACCCCGAGCCGACCACGCCAATGAAGTCGAGCATGCCGGTGTCGTCGTAGTACTTGGCGATCTGCTTCATGTCTTCGTGGCTCAAGCCATCGGGGTGAAATTCGTCACCACACAGGCGAATGCCCACGCAGAAGTCCGGGCCGACCTGCGCGCGCACCGCTTTAAGCACTTCGAGGCCAAAACGCATGCGGTTTTCAAAACTGCCGCCCCACTCATCCGTGCGCTTGTTAACCCGTGGGCTCCAGAACTGGTCGATCATGTGCTGATGCACCGCCGACAGTTCCACCCCGTCCAGCCCCCCCGCCTTGGCCCGGCCTGCGGCGCTGGCGTAGTTGCCGATGATGCGCCAGATCTCTTCAGGCTCGATGGTTTTGCAAGTGGCGCGGTGCACCGGCTCGCGTACGCCCGAGGGCGACATCAAGGTGGGCCAGTTGAACCCGTCCCAACGTGAGCGACGCCCCATGTGGGTAATTTGGATCATGATTTTGGCGCCGTGCTTGTGCATCGCATCGGCCAGGTTCTGAAAATGCGGGATGATGCGGTCGGTGCTGAGGTTGACCGAACTCCACCACTCTTGCGGGCTGTCGATGGCCACCACGGATGAGCCGCCACAGATCGCCAGGCCAATGCCGCCTTTGGCCTTTTCTTCGTAATACCGCACGTAGCGCTCGGTGGTCATGCCACCGTCGGTGGCATACACCTCGGCGTGGGCCGTACTGAGCACACGGTTGCGGATGGTCAACTTGCCGATTTGGATCGGCTCAAACATCGCTTCGAACGCCATATCCCGCTCCTCGTTTTACAACGGCTTGACGCTAAACAGGCCGTGCTCGTGGCCCTCTTCCGATGCGCTATACACTTGCTGCGCCACGGTGCGGATTTGACTGCCGCGCGCGCTCAAAATCTGATCGATAGCCCCCGCGAACCAGCCCGTGAACATGTAGTCGACCTTGCGCCCGACCTTGCCGTACACGTAGACAAAACAGGAGTGTTCGAGCTTGACCGTGGCCGTACCGGCGTCCAGGTCAATGTCCTGAATGTGAAACAGGCCCCAGCCACGTTGCGACAGACGTTTCATGTAGTGCTCGAACACCGCGACCCCTTCAAGAGCGTGGCATTCGGCTTCTTTTTCGCACCAGTGCCAAGCCGATTTGTAGCCCGCTTTGTAGAGGATGTCGGCGTAGGCCTGCGCGCCGATTACGGCTTCAATGCCCATATGGTTGTTGACGAAAAAATGCCGCGGCACATACAGCATCGGTAACGCGTCAGAGGTCCAGACGCCGGTTTCACTGTCGACTTCGATGGGCAATTGCGGGGCGATTGTTGCCATTGGGCATACCTCTAAAAAATGAGTCACTGCGTAGTCGCTGCGAAAGGCTGCGGGCCGTACCGCTACTCGCCCCACACGTCTTTGAGCACGTTGACCCAGTTTTCACCCATGATTTTGCGCACCACGCGTTCGCTGTGGCCGCGTTTGAGCAACGTCTCAGTGAGGTTGGGGAACTCACCCACGGTGCGAATGCCCAGCGGGTTGATGATCGTGCCGAAGCGGGTCAGACGCCGTGCATAGCCTTTGTCGTGGGTCAGCATGTCGAAGAACGCCTGACCGTGGCCCTGGGTGAAGTCGGTGCCAATGCCGATGGCGTCTTCGCCCACCAGGTTCATGGTGTATTCGATGGCCTCGGCGTAGTCGTCAATGGTGGCGTCAATGCCTTTGGCCAGAAACGGCGCGAACATAGTCACGCCCACAAAGCCGCCATGCTCGGCGATGAATCTAAGCTCGGCGTCGGATTTATTGCGCGGGTGCTCTTTGAGGCCCGAGGGCAGACAGTGCGAATAACAGACCGGTTTTTTCGACGTCAAAATGACTTCTTCGGAAGTTTTAGCGCCTACGTGGGACAGGTCGCACATGATCCCCACACGGTTCATTTCAGCCACTACTTCGTGGCCAAACCCCGACAACCCGCCATCACGCTCGTAACAGCCGGTGCCCACCAGGTTTTGCGTGTTGTAGCACAGCTGCACCACCCCCACGCCAAGCTGCTTGAAGATGTCGATGTAGCCCAACTGGTCCTCGAATGCATGGGCATTTTGAAAGCCCAGGATGATCCCCGTCTTGCCCTGCTTCTTGGCGCGGCGAATGTCTGCCGTGGTCTTGACCGGGAGCACCAGGTCACTGTTTTCACGCATCAGGGTTTGGCTGGCGACGATGTTATTGATGGTGGCCTGGAACCCCTCCCACACCGACACCGTGCAGTTGGCCGCCGTGAGGCCGCCCTTGCGCATGTCTTCGAACAGTTCGCGGTTCCATTTGGCAATGATCAGCCCGTCGATAACGATGCTGTCGGCGTGCAACTCGGCTGGGCTCATCAGGCGTCCCCTTATGGCGAATGCTGCGCCGAATCGTCTGCCGGCGCTTTGGGCCAGCATAGGCTTGGGGTTAAAAGCAGCCGGGTGCAAAAGCGACAGCGCGATTGCAGAAAGCGTCAAGCACAGTCAAAGCGCTCAGCAGGTAGGCAATTGGCCGATGTTGCGTGGCTTTTGACGCACGCTTAAGCCAGAATCCGTCCCAACTCTGGATTAGGAAGCCGCAATGAAATCGATTCTCCTGGCCTTGGCGTTGATCACAAGCGGCGCATACGCGGCCGATGATGCCGACTTCAACCCGTGTGATGCCGTCGAAAACGACCAGCAAACCCTCGCGTGTTCGGTGTACAGCCGCAACGCTGCCGAGCAGTTGTTGACTGAAAACTACGAAGCCTTGCAAGCGCGCATGACCTCGCTGTACGGCAGCAACGCGACCCAGCTCAACAACATCACCAGCAAAATCAAAACCGCCCAGTCGCTGTGGTTGCACCAGCGGGATGCCGATTGCTCGGTGGTGGTCTTCCCGGCCACAGCGGGGACAGAGGCGTTCAACATTGCGCAAAACGACTGCATTGCTGCCGTGAGCGATGACCGGTCGGAGTTTTTGGAGTCGATCGGCCAGCAATAACGTTCGCAGGCGTACTTCATTTACGCAGCATCAGCGCATTAATGACGGATTGGGGATTTATGACTATTTGCGGTATCGACATCAAAGGCAGCGAAGCCATCTTCGCCTTGGCCCGTCAAGGCCAGGCCGGCCTTGAGCACGTCACCATCAGCACCAAAAAAATCGCCCTCGACGACGATGAAGACGCCGCGAACGTCAAAGCCTTCGCCGCTCAGGTGGCAGCATTTGTCGCGGCCAATGGCATCACCCGCATCGCCATTAAAAAGCGCAGCAAAAAAGGCGAGTTCGCCGGTGGCCCTACCACGTTCAAGATCGAGGGCATCCTGCAACTGCTCGATGAATGCGAGGTGCAGTTGCTGTCACCGCAAACCCTGACGGCGCAATTCAAGAAATATGCATTCGAGCTACCGGCGTCGCTGAACAAGTATCAACATGACGCTTATAAAGCCGCGTGTGCGGCCTTGTTAAAGAAGGGCTGAATGTGCCGAGGGCAATGCGCACGCCTGGCGCTCGAACGCTGGGGGAATAGACAGGTCTTGTTCAAAGAACGCCTGCACGCTGTCGATGCTCACCGGGTGAGGATCAATCAACACAACATTCTGGCTGGAGCCAATAAAGACCACCGCATCGGCAGAAGGAATGTTGGCGCACAGATGCCGGTTATTAAAGTCCAGAATATGCGCCAATTTGTACGCGACTTCTGGCAAGCGCTCGTCACTCAGACGAGTGCCTCCCCATCCCCAATAAAACCCCATGACCAAAATCGAAAAAATAAAAAAGACTGCCGAACTCACCAAAGGCCCGGTCGGGAAATCTCCTTTGGCGACCGCCTTGAGCCACACCGCGATGATGAGGACGTGGACCAACGCCAGCAAACCAATCAAGAAAACGAACGGAGACAGGTATTTGAAAAATACAAAACCGGTCATGAACGTCAAACTCAGCGGTAATGCGGTTGAATCAACCCCGAAAACGCCATTGATAACCCCGGCGGCCTTGCCTGTAGAAAAAACCAGCAACGCTGAGGCACCGATAGACACTATGAGCTTGGTGAAGCCATACCCCCACAGCACTTTGAAAAAGGCCATTCGCTCGATCTGAATCATTAGAAAAATGAATGCCAGCAGGGTGCCCGTCAATTTGAAAGAAAAGCGTTTTTTATCCAGCCAAGCCCAGCCGCCGGCCTCTTGATTACCGAGAACAATCAGGGCTAAAGCAGCAACCCCCAATAGAATCAGCGCCCGCCAAAACTCCCCCTCTTTTTCCTCTACCTCATCCCGTGTCTTGTTCTTGGCGCCTCGCAGGTGCTCGACGATTTCAAGGACATAGGCTTTAAGGGTTTTTTGCATGACGGCAGAATCTTTCTCAGCGCCGCTGGCTAGCTCTTCATACAACGCCTCGACATGCTCTTTGGTATCGCCCGGTTTTTTGAACTGGTATTTGCGCTTGTGGCCTGATTTTTCTGAGAACACACTAATATCCTTATTTGGCGGACCGAATGTTTAGCATCCATCGACACATCACTGTTAGCCACCGCAATGTAGACGCGAGCTGGACTGTGGTGGCTTTATACGAAGGTCGAATGCAACAGGTGCCTGCACGCGAACAGGCTCGCACCCACAGAGTCGTGCCGAGTCACACCCTCACGCTGGCAAACGTTGACTCGTTGCGTGCCTGGTTCAACGCTGACATCGGCCCCGCAAGCGGACTTAACAGCACCGATTGCGCGATTGGCACCAGGCGGGTGTGTTGCGCAGTGTTGGAACCCACGCGTTCATCGCGTGGCGGTATGCCGAAATACTCGCGGTAGCATTTTGAAAAGTGTGGGGTGGACACGAACCCGCACACCGCCGCCACTTCTATAATCGACATCGGCGTTTGCTTGAGCAGTTGCCGCGCTCGTACCAGTCGCAGCTTGAGGTAGTAGCGCGACGGCGAACAGTGCAGGTATTTCTGAAACAGCCGCTCCAGCTGACGGCGCGACACGGTGACGTACACCGCCAGCTCATCGAGGTCGATGGGTTCTTCGAGGTTGGCCTCCATCAGCGCCACGATTTCCTGCAACTTGGGCTGGTTGGTGCCGAGCATGTGCTTAAGCGGCACGCGCTGATGGTCTTGCTCGTTACGAATGCGCTCGTACACAAACATTTCTGAAATGGCTGCCGACAACTCGCGGCCATGATCGCGGCTGATCAAGTGCAGCATCATGTCCAGCGGGGCTGTGCCGCCCGAGCTGGTGAAACGGCAGCGATCAAGGGTAAATAAACGCGTGCTCATCGACACCCGCGGAAAGGCTTCCTGCATCGACGCCAGGCACTCCCAGTGCACGCTGCAATCAAAGCCGTCGAGCAAACCTGCGTATGCCAGCGCCCAACTGCCGGTGCATACCGCACCCAAACGCCGGGATTGGCGCGCCTGCGTTTGCAGCCACGACACATGTTCGCGGGTGACGGTGCGTTGAATGCCGATGCCGCCGCACACCATCACCATGTCCAGCGCCGGGGCCTTATGCATGCTGGCGTCGGGGGTCACTTGCAAGCCGTCACTGGCCCACACCTGGCTGCCATCTGCACTGAGGGTGCTCCAGCGGTACAACTCGCGGCCGGACAATTGATTGGCCATGCGCAAGGGTTCTATCGCGGAAGCCAGGGAAATGAGCGTGAAATTGTCCAGCAGCAAAAAGCCGATGGATTGAGGCGCACGGTTCTGGGGTTGGGCCCCGGAGTTGAACGACGTCATCGCGGTATCTCCTCACACAATGCTGAGAATGGCCCAGGCGCAGGCTCTTGTTATTGCCCGCTTGGCTAGGGGCTTTATGATCACAACGCAAATGCCATGCCCAAACTTGAATGGCCATTCAATAAAACCTGAAAACGACGTCGCAAAGTGTCTGGGCGGGTCATGGCAAAACGCTGTTCAAAGACCCTTTAAACAGGCCGTTGGCGAGTCGCCAGGCACGGTTGAGCAAATAGGTAGCACTTGTGGGAAGCGTGTAGGAACGAAGGCAAGATGAAGTGTCACGAAAGGCACAAATGCGCCAAACAGGGTCGGCGTGCGCTTAAAAAGTGCTGGGGTTAAAGACGGCTCAGACGCATCAAAAACCGGCTATTGGCCCAGAAAATCTCCAGATACGACCTCTCCGGTATCAGATACGACCCTCCCTGTACTGGATGCGACGCCCCCTGTAGGCGTTTGATTTTGACTGTTACATGATCGGTGTCGACTCGATTGCAAGATGCTCGGTCAGCCCGTCGGCCCGGCATCGTCCAACCGCCACTGATACGTACGGTTTTACCCGCCAAAACCGCCCACCGAACTCCAGGAGTCGCCCCATGAGACATTCCCGATCAGTGTTGTTGGCTGCCCTGCTGAGTCTGCCGGTCATCGTCCAGGCAGCCGAACCCGCGCAATGCGCCACGGTTAATTTTTCGGATGTCGGCTGGACCGACATCACCGTGACCACCGCCGTGGCCAGCACCTTGCTGAACGCCTTGGGTTACAAAACCAAAACCACGATGATTTCCGTACCGGTCACCTACAAGTCGCTGGCCGATGGCAAGAACATGGACGTGTTTCTGGGCAACTGGATGCCGACCATGGAAAACGACATCAAGCCTTACCGTGAGGCTGGCACCGTCGACACCGTGCGCGCCAATCTGGAGAACGCCAAATACACCCTCGCCGTGCCCGAAGCCCTCTACAACAAGGGTTTGAAAGACTTTGCCGACCTGCCCAAATTCAAACAGGAACTGGACGGCAAAATCTACGGCATTGAGCCGGGCAACGATGGCAATCGCATGATCCAGACCATGATCGACAAGAACGCATTCGGCTTGAAAGACGCGGGCTTCAAAGTGGTGGAGTCCAGTGAGGCCGGGATGCTGTCGCAGGTGGAGCGCGCCCAGCGGCGTGGCACTGACGTGGTGTTTCTGGGCTGGGAGCCACACCCGATGAACACGCGTTTCAAGATGAAATACCTCACCGGCGGCGATGACTTCTTTGGTCCCAACTACGGGCAAGCCACCATCTACACCAACACCCGCAAAGGCTACGTCGAGCAATGCAGCAACGTGGGCCAGCTCCTGAAAAACCTGGTGTTCAGCCTGGACATGGAAAGCAGCCTGATGGGCGAGGTGCTGGACAAAAAAATCAAACCCGACGTTGCCGCCAAAGCCTGGCTTAAACAACACCCGCAGGTGCTCGACACCTGGCTGGCGGGCGTGACGACGATTGACGGCAAACCGGGTCTGGAGGCCGTGAAAGCCAGCCTCGCGCAGTAATTGCGGGCGCCGTACGGCCTCCCCGTGCGGCTCCGTTTCACTCCTCCTGCATGCGGATGTTCACTACCATGCTGATCGATCAAAAAATCCCTTTAGGCCAGTACATTGCAGGCTTCGTTGAATGGCTGACGCAACACGGCGCCAGCACGTTCGATGCCATTGCAATGACGCTGGAAACGATGATCCACGGCGTGACGTTTGCGCTGACCTGGTTCAACCCCTTTGTGTTTATCGGCTTGATCGCCCTGCTCGCCCACGCCATTCAACGCAAATGGGGACTGACGGTGTTTGTGGCGTTTTCTTTTCTGCTTATTTTGAACCTGGGTTATTGGCAAGAAACCATGGAGACCCTGGCTCAGGTGCTGTTTGCCACCTTTGTGTGCGTGATCATTGGCGTGCCGCTAGGGATACTCGCGGCGCACAAACCGATGTTCTACACCTTCATGCGCCCGGTGCTGGACCTGATGCAGACCGTGCCAACCTTCGTTTACCTGATCCCCACCTTGACCCTGTTCGGGCTGGGGGTGGTACCGGGGCTGATTTCAACCGTGGTGTTCGCCATTGCGGCGCCCATTCGCCTGACATATTTGGGCATCCGTGACGTACCGCACGAGCTGCTCGACGCAGGCAAAGCCTTTGGCTGCTCGCGGCGTCAGTTGCTCACGCGCATCGAACTGCCCCACGCCATGCCCAGCATCGCGGCGGGCATCACGCAGTGCATCATGTTGTCGTTGTCGATGGTGGTGATCGCCGCTCTGGTCGGCGCCGATGGCCTGGGCAAACCGGTGGTCAACGCGCTCAACACCGCCGACATCGCCCTGGGCTTTGAAGCCGGGCTGGCGATTGTGTTGTTGGCCATCATGCTCGACCGGATCTGCAAGCAGCCGGACGCCAAGAAAGGAGCTGACGCATGAGCATTGTCCGTTTCGATAACGTCGACGTGATTTTTGCCAAAGACCCGCGCGCGGCCCTTGGCCTGTTGGACCAAGGCATGAGCCGCGATCAGATCCTGAAAAAAACCGGGCAGATTGTGGGCGTTGAAAAGGCCAGCCTGGACATCGACAAAGGCGAAATCTGCGTATTGATGGGGTTGTCCGGCTCGGGCAAGTCCAGTTTGCTTCGCTGCATCAACGGCCTGAACACGGTGAGCCGTGGCCATCTGTACGTGGAGCATGAAGGCAAGCAGATCGACATCGCCGCGTGCACGGCGGCCGAGCTGAAAATGATGCGCACCCGGCGCATCGCTATGGTGTTTCAAAAATTCGCCTTGATGCCGTGGCTGACCGTGCGCGAAAACATCAGCTTCGGCCTCGAAATGCAGGGCCGCCCCGAAAAGGAGCGGCGTACGCTGGTGGACGAAAAACTGGAACTGGTGGGGCTGACCCAATGGCGCAACAAAAAGCCCGATGAGCTGAGCGGTGGCATGCAGCAGCGTGTAGGGCTGGCGCGGGCATTGGCGATGGACGCCGATATTTTGCTGATGGATGAACCGTTCTCGGCCCTCGACCCGTTGATCCGTCAGGGCTTGCAGGACGAACTGCTGGCGCTGCAACGCAAGCTGAACAAGACCATTGTGTTCGTCAGCCATGACCTGGATGAAGCGCTGAAACTGGGCAGCCGCATCGCGATCATGAAGGACGGGCGCATCATTCAATACAGCAAGCCGGAAGACATCGTGCTCAACCCGGCCGATGACTATGTGCGCACCTTCGTCGCGCACACCAACCCGCTGAACGTGCTGTGCGGGCGCAGCCTGATGCGTCCGTTAGGCAACTGCAAACGGGTGAGGGGTTCGGTGTGCATTGATCCTGGGGATGACTCCTGGATTGATCTGGCTGAAGGCAACACCGTACACGCTACGCAACAGACTGACTTGCAGAGCTGGACGCGGGGCCAAGCGGTTGAAAGCCTGGGCCGCAGGCCTACGTTGGTGGATGCAGGGATCGGGATGCGGGATGCGTTGCAGATTCGCTACCAGACCGGCAACAAACTGGTGCTGCACGACAATCAGCAGGTGGTAGGCATTTTGGGAGATACAGAGCTGTATCACGCGTTATTGGGCAAAAATCTGGGCTAGACGCGGCCCTCGCCCCAACCCTCTCCCAAAGGGAGAGGGAGCTGATCACACGCAAATTCAAGAACACCTCAAGTCAGTTCCCTCTCCCAAAGGGAGAGGGTTAGGGAGAGGGTGCCCTGAACCGCAATCAGCTATAAACCCGGCCAAGGAGTTGGCGATGGCTTTCAAACTGATCGAGCACGTCACGGGTGATTTGCTCATCCGTGAAGCCCATCAAGTCGTACTCCTGGCTGCCGTTGTGCAAGTACACTTCGGCACGGTAGTAACGACTGCGCACTTCTTCATCCGTCGCCGCGTCTTGCGTCGACTCGCTTGGCGCGGCCAGGTAACCGTCCAGGCTGACTTCGTAAACGAACGGGTTGCCCTCGTCCATTTCAACCCGCACACCCATGCAACGTTTGGCCTTGCCCAGCAGGGTCTGCACGCTCATGCCTTGGCTGCGCAGTTGCACGGCCGCTTCTTCCAGTGCAGGTGTGACGTGTTTGTCCATGAAGCGCTGCACCACCGCCTGGGTCGGTTGCAACTCCTGGGCGGTCAAACGCTCGCTGAAGAAACCACGACGACCACGCGCCGCCAACTCCGCTTGTTCCAGCTCCATTTGGGTGTCCTGACGCATTGCTTTGTGCAGGCCAAACATAAACAGAACCAGCACCACCGAGAACGGCAGCCCCGCCAACACCACCATGGTTTGCATCGCCGCAAAGTTACCGGCAAACAGCAGACCAATGGTCACCAGAGTGATCACGACCGACCAGAAGATACGCAACCAGTGCGGGGCATCTTCGTCCACATCACCGCCTTTGCACGACAGGTTGGCCATCATCACCGCGCCAGAATCCGCAGGGGTCAGGAACAACACAAAACCGACAAAGATCGACACGCCAATCACGATTTTCGACGCCGGGTAATGCTCAAGCAGTTGGTAGATCGCCATCGACGGCTGTTCCAGCGCCGTCTTGCCCAGCTCCACCGCACCGTGGTTAACCACCAGATCCAGTGCCGAGTTACCGAAGATCGACAACCAGACCAAGGTAAAGCCCAGCGGGATCAGCAACACCCCAGCCACCAGCTCACGCACGGTACGGCCACGGGAAATACGCGCAATGAACATGCCTACGAATGGGGCCCAGGAAATCCACCACGCCCAGTAGAACAGGGTCCACAGACCCAACCAGCCTTCGGTTTTTTGGGTGTCGCCTTCGTACACGTACAGGTCGAAGGTTTTCATGACGATACCGTTGAGGTAATCGCCGGTGTTCTGCACAAAGCCGTTGAGCAGGTGCAAGGTGGGGCCAAACAACAACACGAAAATCAGCAAGCCACTGAACAGCACGATGTTCAGGTTGGACAGGCGACGGATGCCGTTTTCAACGCCCGAAACGGCAGCGATGGTGGCCACGGTGCTCATCACGATGATGACGATCAGCAAATTGGTATTGCTGTGTTCCATACCGAACAGGTTTTCCAGCCCGGACGACACTTGCATCGAGCCAATCCCCAGGTTGGTCACCAGGCCGAGCAAGGTCACGAACATGCCGAAACCATCCACCGCATGGCCCGCAGCGCCTTTCACCCAACGCTCGCCCATCAAGGGGTACAACGCCGAACGCAGCGCCAGCGGCTGGTTATGACGGTAGGCAAAATAGGCCACGGCCAAACCGACCAGCGCGTAAATCGCCCAGCCGTGCAGGCCCCAATGCAGGAACGTCAGTTGCAGCGCCTGACGCGCGGCTTCATGGCTGCCCGACACGCCTTCTGGCGGATTGAAGTAGTGGTCCAGCGGCTCGGACGCGCCGAAATACAGCAACGAGATGCCGATACCCGACGAGAACAGCATCCCGGCCCACGCGCCATAGCTGAAGTCCGGGGTGTCTTGCTTGGTCCCCAGTTTCAGTTTGCCGTACGAAGAAAACGCCAGACCGACCACAAAGATCAGGTACGCGGCAATCACCACCATGTAGTACCAGCCAAAGGAGCGCGACAGCCACTCTTGGGCAATGCCCAGCAGGCGGCCGGCTTCTTGTGGCGCGGCAATCAAAATGGCAGTCAACAACAAGATCAAGGCAGTGGAGGTGTAAAACACCCAACCGTTGACCGTCACCTTTTGCGGTGGGGTCTTTATAAGAGAAGCAGAACTCATTGCACGGATGCTCCAGGCAGCGCGAGAGAAGAACTTGATGCAAAGCAACACCCGACCAAACGCTTAGATAGCGACCAACGGTCGAGTGATATAAAGGCACCGCAAAAAAACTGGACCCGTTCGTATGTTCAGCCAACGCACCGTGTGCAGGCGTGAGCTTGCTCGCGATCGTCCCAACAGCACCGTGCCTGCTCGGCTACCGCGCGTATCGGTAAAGACCTTCGCGACCACGTTCGCTCCTACAGACGTAAGGGATTCAGAAGAAATTACAGTGTCGTTTGGCGCCATTCATGCGTAGGGAAACGGCATCAATCGCGACGAATTGTCGCAGATAGTATTCTTTGTTGATTGAACGTTCAATCAAAACAAAATAGACTGGCCGCCGTTCAGTGATCTTTCCTGCACTGTCCGCCGGCCCAAGGAGATGAGCAAAAATGCCCAAGGTCGGTATGCAACCCATACGCCGTCAACAGTTGATCGAAGCCACCTTACAGGCCGTCGATCAGGTTGGCATGGCGGATGCCAGCATTGCGCTGATTGCCCGTTTGGCCGGTGTGTCGAACGGCATCATCAGCCACTATTTTCGAGACAAGAACGGTCTGATTGCCGCCACCATGCGGTACTTGATGAACGTCTTGATCGACAACGTCACCGAGCGCCGCCAAGCGCTGGACGACGACAGCCCGAGGGCTCACTTGCAGGTCATCGTTGAAGGCAACTTTGACGCCAGCCAAGTCAGTGGCCCGGCAATGAAAACCTGGCTCGCCTTCTGGGCTGCCAGCATGCACCAACCGTCGTTGCACAGATTGCAGCGGATCAACGATCACCGCCTGTATTCCAATCTGTGCTGCCAGTTTCGTCGTGTGTTGCCGCAGGCCGAAGCCCGCTCGGCAGCGCGCGGCCTGGCGGCCCTCATCGATGGACTATGGCTGCGTGGCGCCCTGTCGGGAGATGCTTTCGACACAGAACAGGCGCAACGCATCTGCTACGAATACATGGATCTACAACTGGCGAAACAGGTGAGTTAAGCCTCAATTAACGCTTAACCCCTGAACTGTCGTGAATCTGAGTTGCCCCAGTTAGATGGCATCCCGCTCCACGATCAACGCCAACCACTTATGCACTTGCGAGGATTTTATGGCCCGTTTCGAACTGCAAAAACTTTACATCGACGGCGGTTACACAGACGCCAGCAGCGATGCAACCTTCGATGCCATCAACCCGGCTAACGGCGAAGTCCTCGCACAAGTGCAACGTGCGACCAAGGAAGACGTTGAGCGCGCGGTTGTCAGCGCTGAAAAAGGCCAGAAAATCTGGGCTGCCATGACCTCCATGGCGCGTTCGCGCATCCTGCGCCGCGCGGTGGACATCCTGCGCGAGCGCAACGATGAACTGGCCGCGCTGGAAACCCTGGACACCGGCAAGTCGTACTCCGAAACCCGCTACGTTGACATCGTCACCGGTGCTGACGTGCTGGAGTACTACGCTGGCCTGGCGCCTGCGATTGAAGGCGAGCAAATCCCGCTGCGCGACACCTCGTTCGTCTACACCCGTCGCGAGCCGCTGGGCGTTGTGGCCGGTATCGGCGCGTGGAACTACCCGATCCAGATCGCCCTGTGGAAATCCGCACCGGCGCTGGCAGCGGGCAACGCAATGATCTTCAAGCCAAGCGAAGTCACCTCGCTGACCACCTTGAAACTGGCTGAAATCTTCACGGCTGCGGGCCTGCCAGACGGCGTGTTCAACGTACTGACCGGCAGCGGCCGTGAAGTCGGCACCTGGCTGACCGAACACCCGCGCATCGAAAAAATCTCGTTCACCGGCGGCACCGACACCGGCAAAAAAGTCACCGCCAGCGCCACCAGCTCTTCCTTGAAGGACGTGACGATGGAGTTGGGCGGCAAGTCGCCACTGATCATTTTTGACGACGCCGACCTGGACCGCGCGGCTGACACCGCGATGATGGCCAACTTCTACAGCTCGGGCCAGGTGTGCACCAACGGCACCCGCGTGTTCGTGCCGACTGCACTCAAAGCCGCATTCGAAGCCAAGATTCTGGAGCGCGTTGCGCGCATCCGCATCGGCAACCCGGAAGACGAAAACACCAACTTCGGCCCGTTGGTCAGCTTTGCCCACATGGAAAGCGTGCTTGGCTACATTGCCAAGGGTAAAGAGCAAGGCGCCCGCGTACTGTGCGGCGGCGAACGCCTGACCGAAGGCGACCTGGCCAAAGGCGCATTCGTGGCACCGACCGTGTTCACCGACTGCACCGACGACATGACCATTGTTAAAGAAGAAATCTTCGGCCCGGTGATGAGCATCCTCACCTATGACACCGAAGAAGAAGTGATCCGCCGCGCCAATGACACCGAGTTCGGTCTGGCTGCGGGCCTGGTGACCAAAGACCTGAACCGCGCTCACCGCGTGATTCATCAATTGGAAGCGGGTATTTGCTGGATCAACGCCTGGGGCGAATCCGACGCAAAAATGCCGGTGGGCGGCTACAAGCAGTCGGGCATTGGCCGTGAAAACGGTATCAGCTCGCTGGCTCAGTACACCCAGATCAAATCGGTACAGGTAGAGCTGGGCGATTACGTCTCGGTGTTCTAAACCCACCTGACAGCCGATTACTGGTCGTCGCTGCCGCAGGTTGCGAAGGGTTGCACAGCAATCCTTCGCAGCAGCCTTGGGCAGCGACTACAGCGTTCTTTATTTATACGAGGGTGCATTTTATGTCCCAAGAATTCGACTACATCATCATTGGTGCCGGTTCTGCCGGTAACACCCTGGCGACCCGTCTGACTGAAGACCAAGGCGTCACCGTGCTGCTGCTTGAAGCTGGCGGCCCGGACTACCGTTTCGACTTCCGCACGCAAATGCCTGCGGCACTGGCATTCCCGCTGCAAGGCCGCCGCTACAACTGGGCCTTCGAAACCGATCCAGAGCCACACATGGATAACCGCCGCATGGAATGTGGCCGTGGCAAAGGTCTGGGCGGCTCGTCCCTGATCAACGGCATGTGCTACATCCGCGGTAACGCAATGGACTACGACGGCTGGGCGAAAAACCCGGGCCTCGAAGACTGGACGTACCTGGACTGCCTGCCGTACTTCCGCAAGGCTGAAACCCGTGACATCGGCCCGAACGACTACCACGGTGGCGACGGTCCGGTCAGCGTGACCACGCCTAAAGCCGGGAACAACGTGCTGTTCCACGCCATGGTTGAAGCCGGTGTACAAGCGGGCTACCCGCGCACCGAAGACTTGAACGGCTACCAGCAGGAAGGTTTCGGCCCGATGGACCGTACCGTGACGCCGAACGGCCGTCGCGCCAGCACCGCCCGCGGTTACTTGGACACGGCCAAGCAGCGTTCGACGTTGAAAATCGTCACCCACGCCTTGACCGACAAAATCCTGTTTGAAGGCAAGCGTGCCGTTGGCGTGTCCTACATGGTCGGCGACAGCGACACCCGCATTCAGGCCAAGGCCCGTAAAGAAGTGCTGCTGTGCAGCGGCGCCATCGGTTCGCCGACCGTGCTGCAACGCTCCGGCGTCGGCCCGGCCGAGTTGCTTAACAGCCTCGACATCCCGGTGGTTCATGACCTGCCAGGCGTGGGCCGGAACCTGCAAGACCACCTTGAGCTGTACCTGCAATACGCCTGCACCCAGCCGGTGTCGCTGTACCCGTCACTGTTGTGGTGGAACCAGCCGGCAATTGGCGCTGAGTGGATGTTCCTGGGCAAAGGCATTGGCGCGAGCAACCAGTTCGAAGCCGGTGGTTTTATCCGCACCCGCGAAGAGTTCGAGTGGCCAAACATTCAGTATCACTTCCTGCCAGTCGCGATTAACTACAACGGCAGCAACGGCGTGAAAGAACACGGTTTCCAGGCGCACATGGGTTCCATGCGTTCGCCGAGCCGTGGCCGGATCAACGTGAAGTCCAAAGACCCGCGTGAATACCCAAGCATCTTGTTTAACTACATGGCAGCCGAGCAAGACTGGCAAGAGTTCCGTGACGGCATCCGCCTGACCCGTGAAATCATGCAGCAGCCTGCGCTGGACGCTTACCGTGGCCGTGAAATCAGCCCCGGTATCGACAAACAGACAGACGAAGAGCTGGACACGTTTATCCGCGAACATGCCGAGACCGCGTTCCACCCCTCTTGCTCGTGCAAAATGGGCACCGACGAGATGGCCGTGGTAGACGGCGAAGGCCGTGTGCATGGCATGCAGGGTCTGCGTGTGGTCGATGCCTCGATCATGCCGCTGATCACCACCGGTAACCTGAACGCCCCAACGATCATGATCGCCGAGAAAATCGCCGACAAGATCCGTGGTCGCCAGCCGTTGCCGCGCAGCACCGCTGACTACTACGTGGCAGGTGATGCACCGGTACGCGGCAAGCCGCTGCGTGACGTGAGCCGTACCGCGCAGTAACAGCGATCAATCGGTAGTCGCTGCCGCAGGCTGCGAAGGGGGGGTTGCCCCCCCGTATTCTTGAACCCGCCACACCCCTCATCGCAGCCTTCGGCAGCGACTACGGGGTGGGTGTCGTTCATTGTTTCATCTTCCCCCCGCTTGCCCCGGCCTCAACGCAGGCCTAATCTAGTGCCTCGTTTCGCGCCTCACCCCCCCGCCCCACCCGACACGCCAGCACCTGCCTGGCCAAGAGGTTTTCTATGTTTGATGTTGTCTCTTCGAGCAAATGGCCAACCGGCTTCCTGATTAATCCAAACGCAGAACCTCTCGATCCAAAATGGCTGACCGAGTTCAGCAAGATCCCTGCCGCCGCTGTCAGCGACTGCCTGGGCCGCAACGTTGGCGGCCTGGGTCTCAAGTCGTTCCACGGCAACCGCCCGATGCTCGGCAGCGCACTGACCGTGCGCGTGCGTCCCGGCGACAACCTGATGATTCTCAAAGCCATGCAAATGGCCCGCCCCGGCGATGTGCTGGTGATCGACGGCAGCGCCGACCTGACCCGCGCTGTATTTGGCGGCATCATGCGCGCCATGGCCCTTAAAGCCGGCATCGTCGGCGTCGTGATCAACGGTGCCCTGCGCGACCTTGACGAGTGGCAAACAGGCGAGCTGCCGGCTTACGCCATCGGCGGCGTACACCGTGGCCCGAGCACAGACGGCGGCGGCGAAATCAACGTGCCGATCTCGTGCGCGGGCATGTTGGTCATGCCTGGCGACCTGATGATTGGCGATGGCGATGGCGTGGTTGCCGCATCACGCACTGAGCTGCCAGAGTTGCTGATCCGCTGCCATGATCTGTTGGCGCGTGAACAAGCGACCCTCAAGGCCATTGAAGAAGGCACGCTGGACCCGGACCGTTTTGACGCCATCCTGCGCGCCAAGGGTTGCCCGGTTTAAATCGCTGCCCTGAGTAACCCTCACCCCAACCCTCTCCCTGCGGGAGAGGGTTGGGGTGAGGCCGCTTTCGCTCTCAACAAGGAGGTCTGTGCATGTTTGATTTCTACCCTCAGCTCAAGCAGCGCTTCGACGCGCTGCGCACCCGGGCCGAGTTCTTTTCGTTACGTTATGTGCGCGAGTCCGGGCAATACCTGTCGGTACGCAAGCATGTCGCAGAGCCGCCTTCTTTCAATCACGACCAAGGCGCAATGCTGACCGTGCGCATCAACGGTGTCGAAGCTTATGCCGCCACCAATGACCTGTCGCAAGCCGGCTTGCAAGCCGCGCTGGAGCGGGCCGAAGCGCAGGCCGGCCTGATCGCTGCCCACACGCTGCTCGACCTGAGCCAAGAGCCGGTGTCGGGCGAACGCGCCGATTACTGTTCGCCCAACCTCGACCAACCTTTCCCTTCGCTCAGCGAGTGCTTTGAGCTGCTGAGCGCCGAATCTGCCGCTGTGCCCAACGATGAGCGGCTGGTGAGCTGGGAGGTGGGCCTGGGCCTGAATCTCGTCGAACAGATTTACCTCAACAACGCAGGCGCCGAGTTACGTCAGGCGCAGCGCTTTGTTTATCCGGGTATGTCAGTCACCGCGTACGACGGCCACGACAGCCAGACCCGCAGTTTGGGCCGCGACAATTTTGGCCAACAAGGCGGTGCCGATGTCATCAGCCGCTGCGGGCTGATCGGCGCAGCCCCGCACGTCGCCGACCAAGCCTTGCAATTACTGCTGGCGGCCAACGCCCCCCAAGGCAAACGCGACCTGTTGCTGATGCCGGACCAGATGATTCTGCAAATCCACGAGTCCATCGGCCACCCGCTGGAACTGGACCGCATTCTGGGTGATGAGCGTAATTACGCGGGCACCAGTTTCGTTAAGACCAGCGACTTCGGGCACCTGCAATACGGTTCGAAATTGCTCAATGTGACGTTCGACCCCACCCTCCCTGAAGAGCTTGCCAGCTACAGCCATGACGATGACGGCACGCCCGCGCGTAAGGAATACCTGATTCGCGAAGGCTTGCTGTTGCGCCCATTGGGCGGTGCCTTGTCGCAATTTCGCTCCGGCCTCGAGGGCGTGGCCAACAGCCGGGCCTGTGGCTGGAATCGTCCGCCGATTGATCGCATGGCTAACCTCAACGTCGAGCCAGGCGAGCAATCGATGCAACAACTGATTGGCGGTATCGAAAGCGGCATTCTGATGGCGACCAACCGTTCGTGGTCGATTGATGATGCGCGCAATAAATTCCAGTTCGGCTGCGAATGGGGTCAACTGATCGAGAATGGCGAACTCAAGGGCGTGGTGAAAAACCCCAACTACCGGGGCATTTCCGAACAGTTTTGGCGCAGCCTGAGCGCCGTGGGCGACGCCAGCACCTTTAAAGTGCTGGGCACGCCGAACTGCGGCAAGGGCGAGCCCAACCAAGTGATTCGCGTGGGGCATGCATCGCCCGCGTGCGTGTTCCGTGACATTGATGTGTTTGGAGGTGACGCCTGATGAGCACCCGACTGAGTCAGGCCGAGCAGTTCCAAGCGCTGGTTGCGTGGCTGCGCACAGCGATCAACAGCCCTGAGCAATTCACCGTGAGCTATGACGCTGAAGCCTCGCAGTTCATTCGTTTCAACAAGGGCCGGGTACGTCAGGCCGGACAGGTACAGCAGGCCAGCCTGAGCCTGAAACTGATCCACGAAGGGCGTCACGCCGATGTCAGCATGACGCTTGCCGGGGCCACCGAAGAGGATCAACGCCGGTTGGCCAGCGCCTTGCAGCAACTGCGCGACACCCTGCCCTTGCTGGCGCCAGACCCCTATTTGCTGCTCAATCCGCAGCCGTGGCACAGCCATCATGTGCAAGAACCGCCGCTGCCCGACACGGCGCAGGTGCTGGCAGACATTCGCCGTGCCAGCGAGGGCGTCGACTTGGTGGGGTTTTATGCCTGTGGACCGATCAGTGTGGGCTACGCCAGTTCTGAAGGTGCGTTTGGCTGGCATCAGGCCAACAGTTTCAACTTCGACTGGAGCCTGTTCCACAGCGACGGCCAAGCGGTAAAAGCCAGCTACGCGGGGACCGACTGGAACAGCCAGCGCTTCGCCCACCGCATGCAGCAGGCCCGCGAGCAGCTTGAGTTTCTCGGGCGCCCGGTGCAGGTGCTGGCACCCGGTGAATACCGCGCCTATCTGGCCCCGGCGGCCCTGGAAGAAGTCATGAGCATGCTGACTTGGGGCGGGTTCTCGGCGCAGGCGCTGGCCAGCAAATCCAGCCCGCTGCAAAAGCTCTACGCAGGCGACGCCCACCTAAGCCCGCTGGTGTCGCTGGATGAACACGTCAGCCAATCGTTAAGCCCTGCGTTTTCGGGTGAAGGCTACCCGCGTCAGGACTTGTCGCTGGTCAAACACGGCAAGGCCAATCAGCAACTGGTGGGTTCACGCAGTGCCGCCGAATACAGCCTTGAAGTCAACGGCGCGCCGGGGGGCGAGGCCCCGAGCGCCCTGGCGATGGCGCCCGGTACGCTGGCGCAGGCCGACATTCTCAAGCAACTGGGCACCGGGCTGTACATCAGCAACCTGTGGTATTTGAACTACTCTGACCAACCGGCAGCCCGTCTGACCGGCATGACGCGTTTTGCGACGTTCTGGGTGGAAAACGGCGAGATCAAGGCCCCGGTCAATACCATGCGCTTTGATGACAGCATCTACAGTTTGCTGGGTTCACAGCTAGAAGCACTGACCGTAGAGCGCGAGCTGCTGCTGTCGGCCAGCACCTATGACCAACGGCAAACGGCGTCGAATTTATTGCCGGGGGCACTGGTCAAAAAACTTACGTTGACGCTGTAACCCACCTGTAGTCGCTGCCAAAGGCTGCGAAGGTTGCTCGCTAAGGACCTCATCGCAGCCTGCGACAGCCACTACACAGAGTTTTGATCAGAAAAAGAGGTCCTATGCCCGCACGCCCGGTTCTGAGTCCTGAAACGCTGCGCTGGTTGCCGTGGGTGGTGGCCATCGCGTTTTTCATGCAGTCGCTTGACGGCACCATCCTCAACACCGCGCTGCCCGACATGGCCAGCGACCTGAAAGAAAACCCGCTGCGCATGCAAGGCGTGATCGTCGCTTATATGCTCACGGTCGCGCTGCTGATACCGGCCTCGGGCTGGATCGCTGACCGCTTCGGCACTAAAAAAATCTTCTTTACCGCCATTCTGTTGTTCAGCTTCGGATCGTTGCTGTGCGCGCTGTCAGGCACCCTCAACGAGTTGATCGGCGCCCGTATCATTCAGGGCCTTGGCGGTGCGCTGATGCTGCCCATCGGGCGGCTGGTGGTGCTCAAGGCCTACCCGCGCTCGGAGCTGGTGCGCATCATGGGGTTTATCACCATCCCCGGCCTGCTCGGGCCGTTGATCGGTCCCACCATGGGCGGCTGGATGGTGCAGTACCTGAGCTGGCACTGGATATTTTTGATCAACTTGCCCGTGGGCGCATTTGGCTGCTGGGCGGTGTGGCACTTTATCCCGGACCTGCGCGGCGATGAGCGCACACGGTTCGACGGCCTGGGCTTTGTGCTGTTTGGCGCAGCGATGGTGTTTATCACCATTGCGATGGAAGGCTTGGGCGAGTTGCACATGCCGCACCTGCGGGTCATGTTGCTGCTGTTTGCGGGCATGGCGTGCCTGGCGGCGTACTGGCTGCGCGCCGGTAACATCGCCAACCCGCTGTTTTCGCCCAAGCTGTTCAAGACCAAAACGTTTGCCGTGGGCATCCTGGGTAATCTGTTCGCCCGCTTGGGCAGCGGCGCACTGCCTTTTTTGGTACCGCTGCTGCTGCAAGTGGCGCTGGGCTACTCACCGTCCCAGGCCGGGATGAGCATGCTGCCGCTGGCCGCCGCGGCCATGTTGGCCAAATGGATTGCACGGCCGCTGATCGAGCGTCTGGGCTACCGCAAAGTGCTGACGATCAACACCTTTGCGCTGGGCATCATGCTGGCCAGTATGGGGCTGGTGACGGCGCACACGCCGTACCCGCTGCTGCTCGCGATGCTGGCCGTGCTCGGCGCGATCAACTCGCTGCAATTCACGGCGATGAACACCGTCACCCTGATCGACCTCGATGACGCCAGCGCCAGCAGCGGCAACAGTTTGCTGTCAGTGGTGGCGCAACTGTCGCTGAGCCTGGGCGTGGCCTGTGCGGGCGCCTTGCTTGGCGGGTTCACCGGGGATGGCGGCAGCGACGGGGTCGACACCGTACTTGGCGCGTTCCAGCTGACCTTCCTCACCGTGGGCATCATGGCCATGCTGGCAGCGGCGATCTTCCTGCAACTGTCGCCTCAGGACGGGCGCAAACCCAAAGCCAACTCGGAGCATGAGCTGGAGCATTGATCCCGGCTGTAGGCGCCAGCGTGCTGGCGCCTACAGGTTCTGCACCGCAACTCGTCCAGAATCTTCAGGCAAAGGGCGCTGGGCTGTTACACTGCGCGACATTTTGTTTTGCAGGCCAGTCCCGTGACCACCATTGCCACCGCTTTTAACACTCTGCCTTTGTCCGCCGCCATGTTGGCTAACCTCGACTCACTCGGTTATGCCCAGATGACGCCGATTCAGGCGCAGAGCTTGCCGGTGATCCTCAAGGGTATGGACCTGATCGCTCAGGCCAAGACCGGCAGCGGCAAGACCGCCGCCTTCGGTATCGGCCTGTTGAACCCGATCAATCCGCGCTTCTTCGGCTGCCAGGCGCTGGTGATTTGCCCAACCCGCGAACTGGCTGACCAGGTGGCTAAAGAAATCCGCCGTCTGGCCCGCGCCGAAGACAACATCAAAGTGCTGACCCTGTGTGGCGGCGTGTCGTTCGGCCCGCAGATCGGCTCGCTGGAGCACGGTGCGCACATCATCGTTGGCACGCCAGGCCGCATTCAGCAGCACTTGCGCAAAGGCTCGCTGGTACTCGACGGTTTGAACACGCTGGTGCTCGACGAAGCTGACCGCATGCTGGACATGGGCTTTTACGACGCCATCGAAGACATCATTGTCAAAACCCCGGAACGTCGCCAGACCCTGCTGTTCTCGGCCACCTACCCGACGGGCATCAAGCAGTTGTCGTCCAAGTTCATGCGTAACCCGCAGCAGGTTAAGGCCGAAGCCCTGCACACCGACAGCCAGATCGAGCAGCGTTTCTACGAGATCTCCCCTGAAGAGCGCATGAGTGCCGTGACCAAGGTGCTGGGCCATTTCCGTCCACAATCCTGCGTGGCGTTCTGCTTCACCAAGCAGCAGGTTCAGGAAACCGTAGATCACCTGACCTCCAAAGGTATTTCGGCCGTTGGCCTGCACGGCGATCTGGAACAGCGCGACCGTGATCAAGTCCTGGCGATGTTTGCCAACCGCTCTACCTCGGTACTGGTGGCCACTGACGTGGCAGCCCGTGGCCTGGACATCGACGCACTGGACATGGTGCTCAACGTTGAGTTGGCCCGCGACAGCGAGATCCACATTCACCGTGTAGGCCGTACCGGTCGTGCGGGAGAGAAAGGTATCGCCATCAGCCTGGTTGCCCCGTCTGAAGCGCACCGCGCCCAAGCCATCGAGCAACTGCAAAAGGCCCCGCTGAACTGGGAAAACCTGGACAGCCTGACCTCGCAGGGTGGCGCTCCGTTGCTACCCGCCATGAGCACGCTGGTGATCGGTGCCGGTCGTAAAGACAAAGTGCGTCCGGGTGACATTTTGGGCGCACTGACTGGCGATGCCGGCATTCCGGGCGCTCAGGTGGGCAAGATTGCCATCTTTGACTTCCAGGCCTATGTCGCCGTCGACCGCACCATCGCCAAGCAAGCGGCACAGCGTTTGAGCGAAGGCAAAATCAAAGGCCGCGTGTTGCGCGTGCGCGTGTTGTAACACCGCGGTATCGGCTCCCTCACCCCTCTGCCTGAGGGGAAGGGGGCTGATCTGTACAGAATTCAAGATCACCTCAATCAAGCGCCCTCTGCCTTCGGGCGAGGGTTGGGGTGAGGGCCGTTTTTAATGAGGATTCAGTTTTGCGCTCTACCGACGTTGTAATTATTGGCGCTGGCGCCGCAGGTTTGATGTGCGCGCTGACCGCTGCCGGACGTGGGCGCAAGGTGATGCTGATTGACCACGCCAACAAGGCGGGCAAAAAAATCCTCATGTCCGGCGGTGGCCGCTGCAACTTCACCAATATGTACGCCGAACCCAACCATTTCCTGTCGCAGAACCCGCACTTCTGCAAGTCGGCACTGGCCCGTTACACCCAATGGGATTTCATCGCGATGGTGGCCAAACATGGCGTGCCGTATCACGAGAAAAAACTCGGCCAGCTGTTCTGCGATAACAAATCCAGCGACATCCTCGACATGCTCCTCGACGAGTGCAAACAGGCGGGCGTGAGCCTGCACCTGGACACCTCGGTGGAGCAGATCGAAAAAACCGACACCGGTTACAGCCTCAACACTACGCTGGGCCCGATCAACGGCCAGTCGTTGGTGATTGCCACCGGCGGGCTGTCGATTCCGACCCTCGGCGCGACCGGTTTCGGTTATCAAGTGGCCAAGCAATTCGGTCATACGCTGCTACCGACCCGCGCCGGGCTGGTGCCGTTTACCATCACCGACCAGCTCAAAGCACTGTGCACGGAGCTGTCGGGGACTTCGGTGGACTGCCTGGTGAGCTGCAATGATCAAAGTTTTCGCGAAAACATCCTGTTCACTCACCGGGGGCTGAGCGGGCCGGCGATCTTGCAGATTTCATCGTTCTGGCTCCCTGGTGACACGGTTGAGATCAACCTGCTGCCCGACGCCGACGCGCTGGACTGGCTGCACACCCAACAAGCCGAACGCCCCAACAGTGAGCTGAAAACCCTGCTTGGCGAAATCTTCACCAAGAAGATGGCCAATCTGTTGGCCGAGCACTGGTTTGTGTCCAAGCCGATGAAGCAGTACACCCCGAATGAACTGGCAGACGTGGCCGACAAACTGGCGTGCTGGAAGGTTGTACCGGCAGGCACCGAAGGTTACCGCACGGCGGAAGTGACACTGGGCGGGGTGGATACCCGCGAGGTGTCGTCCAAAACCATGGAGTCGCTGAAAAGCCCCGGCCTGTACTTTGTCGGCGAAGTGCTGGATGTGAGCGGCCATCTGGGTGGGTTTAACTTCCAGTGGGCGTGGGCATCGGGTTACGCAGCCGCGCAGTACGTCTGACCCTCGCCTAAAGCGGCGAGCGTTTAAACATCAACGCGCGCCGCCTTCGCCTTCATGGGCGCAAAAATAATTTGAGCGCGATGTGAACAGTGTCATTGCACTGTCGTCTTAACTGGCTCAATTTAGCGAAACGACTCGCAAGGCCACGCCACTTCATGTCATCGAAAACTTTTCAGCAGTCTTTGCGCCGCCTGTGGGCGCGGGACAAGTTCAGTTACAGCGTTCGGGTGTTTATCGCCCTGACCGGCAGCATGGCTTTTTGCTGGTATCAAGATGAGATGAAGCTGCTGATCCCGCTGTTTCTGGGGATCATCGCCAGCGCCCTTTCCGAAACCGATGACAGCTGGCAAGGCCGTCTCAACGCCTTGCTGGTGACATTGGTGTGCTTCACCGCCGCCGCGACCACCGTCGAGTTGTTGTTCCCCTATCCGTTGCTCATGGTCTGCGCACTGGCGCTGGCCGCGTTCGGCCTGACCATGCTCGGTGCGTTGGGCGAACGCTATGGTGCCATTGCCTCTGCCACGCTGATCCTGGCGGTGTACACCATGATCGGCGTCGATCAGCGCGGCGGCGAAGTCACCGATTTTTGGCACGAGCCTCTGCTGCTGGTGGCTGGCGCGGCCTGGTACGGGCTGCTGTCGGTGCTGTGGCAAGCGCTGTTTTCCCATCAGCCGGTGCAGCAAAGCCTGGCCCGGCTGTTCTGGGAGTTGGGGCTGTACCTCAAGCTCAAGTCCTCATTATTCGAACCGATCCGCACGCTGGATGTAGAAGCCGGGCGTCTGGACCTTGCGCGGCAAAATGGCAAGGTCGTCGCCGCACTGAACACGGCCAAAGAAATCATTCTGCACCGCGTCGGTAACTCGCGGCCCGGGTCCAAACTCAGCCGATACCTGAAGCTGTATTTCCTCGCCCAAGATATCCACGAGCGCGCCAGTTCTTCGCACTACCCGTACAACGCTTTGGCCGACGCCTTCTTTCACAGCGATGTGATGTTCCGCTGCCAGCGCCTGCTGCGCCAACAAGGCGTGGCCTGTCAGCGCCTGTCGGACTCGATCAAACTGCGCCAACCGTTTGTCTACGACGACAGTTTTGCTGAAGCCCTGAGCGACTTGCACGCCTCTCTCGAACATCTGCGCATTCAGAGCAACCCGGCCTGGCGCGGCTTGCTGCGCTCGCTGCGCGCGCTGGCTGCCAACCTCGGTACGCTCGACCGGTTGTTGAGTGACGCCAGCAACCCCGACACCCTGGCCGACGCCACCGACAGCAGCTTGCTGGATCGCTCGCCGCGCAACCTCAAAGACGTCTGGTCGCGGCTGCGCCAGCACCTGACGCCGACCTCGCTGATCTTCCGCCACGCCCTGCGCCTGCCTTTGGCCTTGTGTATCGGTTTTGCGATGGTGCACTGGATTCACCCGACGCAAGGTTACTGGATCATCCTCACCACGCTGTTTGTCTGTTCGCCCAGCTATGGCGCCACACGGCGCAAGTTCAGTCAGCGCATTATCGGCACGGCGATTGGTTTGGCCGTGGGTTGGGCGCTGTTCGACCTGTTCCCCAACCCGCTGATTCAATCCATGTTCGCGGTGGCCGCAGGCGTGGTGTTCTTTATCAACCGCACCACGCGCTACACCTTGAGCACCGCCGCGATCACCCTGATGGTGCTGTTCTGCTTCAATCAAGTGGGCGATGGCTACGGGCTGTTCCTGCCGCGCCTGTTCGACACGCTGGTGGGCAGTGTGATTGCAGCGGCGGCGGTGTTCCTGTTCTTGCCCGACTGGCAAGGCCGCCGTCTGAACAAGGTGCTGGCCAATACCTTGAGCTGTAACAGCCAATACTTGCGGCAGATTTTGCAGCAGTACGCGCAGGGTAAAACGGATGATCTGGCGTACCGGTTGGCGCGACGCAATGCGCACAACGCCGATGCGGCGCTTTCGACCACACTGGCCAACATGCTGATGGAACCGGGGCATTTCCGTAAGGATGCCGACATGGGTTTCCGCTTTTTGGTGCTGTCGCACACCCTGCTCAGCTACTTGTCAGGCTTGGGCGCGCACCGCGACACCCCACTGCCGGGGGACATACGTGAGCAGTTGATTGAGGGCGCGGGGCGGCAGATTGCCGACAGCATTGACCTGATCGCCCAAGGGTTGGCCGCCAAACAACCGGTGGCGGTGCAAAGTGATGAAGAAGAAGCGCTGGCCAATGAACTGGAGCAGATGCCGGACGAACTGGACGAAAGCCAGCGACTGGTGCAAACCCAACTGGCACTGATTTGCCGCCAGCTTGGGCCGTTGCGCACGCTGGCGGCGCATTTGATCAAGACTGCGTAGCGCTGCTCGTGAGCAACCGCTGCGTGTATTCATGTGCCGTAGTCGCTGATCAGGGACGAGGCTGCGATCGAGCGCAAAGCGCCCGTGAGCCCAGGCACCTCGCTGAGGATGGATCACATCCCATGCGCTTTGATCAACCGATCAAAGCTGCCATCGGCTTTCATGGCGATGATTTCGCGGTCAAAGTCCGAGACGATTTTGGCGTGGTCCGGGTTCTGTAGGCTGACCAGAATATGCAGCTGGTTTTCGCTCAACACCTTGGGCATAAACTCCACCGCATTGCGCACCCGCGCCGACTCACGCGCCAGCCGATACCGCGCCACGTACTCGTCTTCCAGGGTCAGGCTGACACGTCCGGCCACCAGCATGCGCACGGCCATCGCGAAGTTATGCACAGGTATTTTTTTGAGCTGGGTGTGGGTGTCAAATTCGGCTGTGTAGGCGTAACCCGGCACATAGGCAATGCCATAGCCGGATAACTGCGCGAGCGTAGTGAAGTCCACCGGGGAGTCTTTGCGCCGAATAAAGCGCAGACGATTTTGCAGGTAAGGGGCCGAAAACTCGCCAATCTTCATGCGGTCTTCGTCGTACCAGGCGTTGACCAGAATGTCGTAGCGCCCGTTGCGCAAGCCCATCATGGCCCTGGCCCACGGCACCTGTTCGAAACCGCTGCTATAACCCGCGCGAGCCAGGGCGGTACTGACCAGATCGGTGGCCAGCCCGCCATTGACCAGCGTGCCATCCGTAAAGGGGGGCCACAGGTCTCCCACCAGACGCAGCGGTTCAGCACTCGCATGCTGTGCCCACAAGGTCAATCCCGACACAATCAAAGCCCGACGCAAGCGAGACATGCAAGATCCTTAATGGGTAGCTGCTTATTGTTATTTAGCTAGCATTTAGCCTGGGGCATGCTGATCGCGGTCAAGGCACACATTCGCGACCTGATCAAAGATAACCGGCAACGGCCTTAAGTTGATATCAAAAAGCCGCATCCGTTGACACTTTTACGCTTGGCGCCCATCGGTATCACGCCTAGTATCAGGCCATCGTCTCTCTCTCAGGACAACACCGTGACCACCGACTGGATCTGTAAACACCACAGCGACTTGGGCAAAGAACAGCTGTACGCCCTGTTGAAACTGCGTTGCGACGTCTTCATTGTTGAGCAGAAATGCGCCTACCCCGACATCGACGGTCAGGATCTGGAGGGCGATACCCTGCATGTAATGGGTTGGCAAAACGATGAACTGGTGGCCTATGCGCGATTACTGGATCCGGCTTCACACGCGGGGGATGTGATCATCGGCCGCGTAATCGTTGCCGCACAAGCCCGAGGAAAAAGCCTGGGCCACGATTTGATGGACTGCGTACTGGAGAACATCAAAGAGAACTGGCCGGGTGAACCCATCTTTTTGTCGGCGCAAGCGCACCTGCAATCGCTGTACGCCAAACACGGCTTTGTCGTCGCGGGCGAGCAGTACCTGGAAGACAACATCCCCCATATCGGCATGCGCCTGACCCCAGGCGATCAGGGATAACCCAGTACCTGCTTGATCTGTTCCACATGCTGGCCAACCCACGCACTGTCGATAGGGCCCCAGCTGTGGATCTGATAACGCCCCGCATGGTTGCGGGCACCGTCCTGTTGCTCGAACTCACACACGATGTCCAGATCGGCCAGTGCGGCAAGGGTGTCCTGCGCGGTGCGGCGCGGCATGCCCGTCATTTCGGTCAAGGCCGGGACGCTACTGGCCAGCTGGCTGTCAATCAGCCAGGCCACGTACAGACGCCGATAAAAGCTGCTTTTGGTTTTGCTGACTTCCATTCAACACTCCTGCTACAGGTTAGATTGCCGCGCTGGCGAGCACGCTCGCAGCGTCAACTGTTCGTCAGGGTTTACCCTGCAAATCGCGCCACGTCAGGTACACCCGCAGGTCGAACTCCAACTGGTGATACCCCGGCTGCATGTACTCGCACAACTTGTAAAAAGCCTTGTTGTGATCGGACTCTTTGAGGTGCGCCAGCTCATGCACCACGATCATGTTCAGAAACTCGGGGGCGGCATCCTTGAACAGCGAAGCCACACGCAGTTCTTTCTTGGATTTGAGCTTGGCACCCTGCACCCGTGAAATCGTGGTGTGCAAACCCAATGCGCGGTGGGTCAAATCCAGTCGGTTATCAAACAGCACTTTGTCAAAAGACGGTGCGTTGCGCAGGTACTCCTGTTTGAGTTCCAGCGCATAGGCATACAGCGCTTTGTCGCTTTGTACCGCATGTTTGGCGGGGTAGCGCTCACTCAGGTAAGCACCCAGTTGATCGCGCTCGATCAGGTGGCGCACTTGATCCTGCAACGTCTGAGGGTAAGCCTGAAGGTATTTGAGAACGGTCATAGGGGCCAACGCACAGCGTAAAAGTGCGCCAGTGTAGCGGCGCCACGGCGATTACTTCCAGTGAATGGGGTTCTGGAGCGTGTCGGCACTCAGTTGCGCCTCATAAAAACGGTACTGTTGACGTCCGGCGCGCTTGGCCTCGTACATCGCCGCGTCGGCTGAACGCAGCAACGTTTCGAGATGGGCATCACCGCCCAGACAGACCGCAATTCCGATGCTGACACCCAGGCTGACGTCCAGCCCCTGGAGGTGCTGGCGTACCGCAATCTTGTCGATCAGTTGCTCCGCGAGCTGCGCGGCCTCACGGGGATCATCCACATTCAAAAGCAGGGTGAATTCATCCCCGCCGATACGCCCCAGAATGTCGCCAGGCCGCGCACAGTGCGTCAATTGGTCAGCGACCCAACTCAAGGCCCGGTCTCCCACTTCATGCCCCAGCGAATCATTAATACGCTTGAAACCATCCAGGTCCAGGTACAACAGCGCCCGCAACTGCGTGCTCGTGTCATCCCGCTCCAGCACTTGCTCAACGGCCCGCTGAAAGCCCCGACGGTTGAGTAACCCCGTCAACGAGTCGGTCACGGCTTGCAACTCAAGCTGATGGTGCAGCAGGCAGACTTCAGACATGTCCAGCACCGTGACGACCATCGCCTGTTGCTGGCCGCTCAACGGCGCGCAGGATAGCGTCACAGGCAACAATTGAGCGTCAACGCAGCGCAAAATGGCGTCGTGAACGCGATAGATTTCCCCTCTTAGGTACCCGCGATAAATGGCGGACTCAAACCAGTCAGGTACATGGGGCTTTTGCAGAAAGTCCAGTAGTGGCACCCCCTTCAGTGCTGCCACCGGCACTTTGAGCAACCGCGAAATAGCAGGATTGGCAAAGCGGATACGGCCGTCTTCATTGACCACCAAAATCCCCTCTGCAGCGTTCTCCAAAACTGAGGCGTTGAACGCTTGGGCAATCTCCAGATCGTGGCTCAAGCGACGCAATGCGCGGGTATTACTCTGCTGCTCAAGCAGTGCCTGCACTTTGGGTTTGAGGATCTGCGCGTCAAACGGCTTGAGCAGGTAGTCCACCGCGCCACAGGCGTAGCCCTCAAGCACGGCATCACGCGATTGCGCATTGCCCGTCAAAAAAATAATCGGTGTAAAGCGAGTGCGCTGGCTGCCACGCATCAGCCGGGCGACTTCGAACCCGTCCATGCCTGGCATGTGCACGTCCAGCAGCACCAGGTCGACCTCATTGCGCAGCAAGATATCCAACGCTGCCACGCCGGATACAGCGGTGAGAATTTGCCAATCTTCACGCTGCAACAACGCCTGCATGCTGACCAGATTTTCGGGGTAATCATCCACTACCAAAAGAACAGAGCCAGTGTCGACTGACTTCGTGTGCACGCATTCCATGCTGCTTCTCTATTTGACTGTCCTGAACTCAGGTGAAAACCGGACAAAACTGAGGGTTAACTCTAAACCCGAGCCTCACAAAGCAGAAGTGATACGCACCTACACATGTGGACATAAATGGATCCAACCGACTAACGGTATAGCTGTTTAACCCCGCTTGTAATGCTGGCTTTACGCTTGCGTGACCATTCGTTGTCGCCCATAAAAAAGTGCCATCACTTTAACTGGCCATACCGTTCGTCCTATAAAGACCGCCCTTCAAAGCCATGGACCAATCGCCTCAACCGCGTTTGATGCCTGTAAGTGCAGCTGCCCAAGGCCTGAAACATGATCGATCTGGCAACCTGGAACCTGAGTGTTCCTGTCGGCACCACGCCGACGACCATCGACACCCCTCGCCTGCTTAAAGGTTTCAAGAATGTGTATTTTCACGCCGACACCGGCACCCTGTTTTTTTGGGCACCCGTCACCGGCAGTACCACCGTCAACGCCATCTACCCTCGCAGCGAACTGCGCGAGACCCGCGCCGATGGCTCCCTGCGCAACTGGCTATACCCCAGCGCCAACCATTTTTTGAATGCCACCCTCGCGGTCAATCAAGTGCCGTCATCGGGCAAGATCGTGATCGGGCAGATCCACGCGTTTCAAAGCCAACAGCCCATGCTCAAGCTTGAGTATCAGTACAAGACCAGCAAGCTCAGTGGCAACCTGGTGGCCAAGGTGCGCATACGGCCCAATGACACCACCATAAAAACCGTCACCGTTGCCGAAAATGTGCCGCTGGCAAAAAGCTTCACCTATGTGATCAACCTGACACCCGACGGTACGCTGAACATCAAGGGCGCCAATAAGGAGTGGCACAGCCCCATCAGCGCCACTTGGCGCGACAAACCGCTGTATTTCAAGGCGGGCGCCTACGTGCAGGACAACACCGGCAATAGCAAGGAAGGCGCTCAGGTCACGTTCAGCAAGCTGGACATCGACCACGACGCGCCGTGAGTCAAACGCAGAGCCGCACTGGCGGCTCTGCGATCAGCGCATCACTGACCGAATGGCACGGGATGCGGGGTTTGCGGGGAGGAAGGTGGCAGCTGCGGCAACTTGAAATCCGGCTGATCGCCGGTCAGGGTTTTAAGAAAGGCCACGATCTGGCCGACTTCTTCCTGGCTCAACTTGCGACCTAATTGCAGGCGGGCCATCACATCCACTGCCTCGTCCAGATTCCAGTACGCGCCATCATGGAAGTAGGGGTAGGTCAGTTCCACGTTACGCAAGGTTGGGACCTTGAACAGCATGCGGTCGGTGTCTTTACCCGTCAGACCTGCCACACCCTGCGAGGGGTTTTGGGTGACATAAGGTTCGATCATGCCCATCTTCTGCATCGAAGCACCGCCCACCGCTTCGCCGTTATGGCACGCAATGCAGCCCGTGCTTTTGAACAGCTCATAACCTTTGAGCGCGGTTGGGCTGAGGGCGTCTTTCTCGCCCTTCAACCAGCGATCGAACGGCGCATTGGGCGTGACCAGGGTTTCTTCAAACGCCGCCAGCGCATCGGTGATGTGGTCGATGCTGACCGTGTCGTCGCCATACACCGCCTTGAAAGAGTCGCGGTATTGCGGGATCGAACGCACCACATCGGACGCCAGGTTATGGGTAAAGCCCATCTCACCGGGGTTGGCGATAGGCCCACCGGCCTGCTCCTTGAGCGTCTTGGCGCGCCCGTCCCAGAACTGCACCACGTTCAGGCTGGAATTGAGCACGGTCGGTGAGTTGATCGGCCCTTGATGCCAGTTGTGCCCGATTGAGGTGGGCAAGTTATCGCTGCCGCCCATGCTCAGGTTGTGGCACGAGTTACAGGAAATAAACCCGGACTTGGACAAGCGCGGGTCAAACCACAACTGCTTACCCAGCTCCACCTTCGCCGGGTCGGTGATGTTCGCCGGTTGTATCGGCTGTATCGGTTCATTCATGGGCGCAGCGGCCCACGCCTGCGCCCCCAGCATCAAACTACAGAGTGCGACCCACGGTTTAATCACGGTTGTTCTCCATCACGTTATGGTTTTTTGATCACTATGGGTCAGTTGCCGTGATGGCCAGATGATACGGGTCAAGGGATGCGGCCCCGGCAAAAAGTCGGATGTTTCCATATGTAAATGAAGGGCGTTTCCGAGAAGGTGTTTTCACCTCAGCCACTGCTTGCGGGCCGGAAAGTCAGCGGACTATCTTCTTGAGTCGCCGAGTGCCTTGGCTCAATTGATGATCCCAGTGGAACAACCATGAAAAAAAAGCGCGACGATCACCAGCACGACGAATCGACCCGGCGCATTGTGGATGAGCTTGATGCCGAGCCTGCGCCGCTCGACAGCCTGAACCCAACCCGCAACGATGACGTTTCCCCGGCCTCGCCTTTCGCCGTGCGGGGCAACGTGCGGGCGCTGGAGGCGTTGAAGCATGTGTCGATGCTGCTCAAAAGCGCCGAAGAAGTCTCGGATGAAATCACCGAGCGGGCCAGTGGCATTGAGCGCGGCTTGGTGTGGTCGCTGGTGCACTCGGTCGAAATGTCACGCGCGCTGGTGGATGCGCTGCTCAAGGGCAACGGCGTCGACCCCGAGTCGCTGTAGGCACAAAACCTGTAGCCGCTGACGCGTAATGCGAGATTGGATACGTCAGATACAGACCCACCAGCGCAACGCGCCCGATCGCAGCCTCGTTCCTCGACAGCGACTACAAAACGCGAATACACCTCTCCTTACGTGACCGTCTGCTGCGCGCATTCATGCAGCCAGTCGATAAATACCTGCACGCGTTTTGGCACGGCGCTGAGCGGTGGATGCACCAGGTAATAGTCGTAGTGGCCGCACACACTGAAGTCGGCAAAAGGCAGGATCAGTTCGCCGCTATCGACGCGCTTTTGCACCAGTTGCTGACGACCCATGGCAATACCCGCGTGGTTCATCGCGGCTGTCACGCTCAAGTCTGAGCGATCAAAGGTCAAGGTGCGTTTGGGCAAGGCATCGAGCAGGTTGTGCTGCTGCGCCCATAACGTCCACTCGGCATCGAACGCCGCATGGTCCCAGGCCAGAGAGTCGTGCAACGTGGTGCACAACTTCAAGTTTTGCGGGTTATTGAGCAAGTCGTGGCGTTGCGCATACGCAGGGCTGCACACCGGGGCCAGGCGTTCTTGCATCAAACACTGGCTGGCCAGGCCCGGAAACTCACCATTGGCGTAGTACAAGGCCAAATCGAATTTGCGGGTGCGAAAGTCGACGTTGTCATTGCCCACGCGCAGGTCCAGTGAGACCGAAGGGTATCGCTCTAGAAAGTCGGCCAGCCGGGGGACGAGCCAGCACTGCGCGACCGAGGGCCTGACATACAGCGCAATCGAGCCAGCAATGTCGGCCTGTGACGAATGCTCAAGGGCCTCGGACAACTCGCCCATCGCCTGCTGCAAAATGTCAAAAATGCGTTCGCCTTCATCAGTCAGGTTGACCTGACGGGTCAGACGCAGGAACAACTTCATCTCCAGTGCCGTTTCAAGCCGACTGATCCGGTGGCTGACCGCACTGGCGGTCAAGCACAGTTCTTGCGCAGCCCGCGCGAAACTCAAATGCCGGGCAGCCACCAGAAACGTATGCAGGTGGGCAAACTGGTTACTGTTGAGCCTGGCACTGATGCGCGGGGGAAGGTTGAGCATGGTGATGTGAGTGAGCCAAAAAGGGTGATCAGGCCGGATATGGCCGGGTTGCATAGTGCCATATCCGGTGTGATGCCTGAATCGAGTATCGGCTCAACCTTGGGCCAGCAACGCGCGGCCCTTGCTGATGTAAGCATCCATCTCGTCTGCGGGCACCCGATTGCCGCCCGTGGCCCAGATCAGGTGGGTGGCGTTTAGCAGGTGTTGCGCATCCAGCCCCAGGCGGGCCAGGTAGCCTTGCCGATCGGCCTGCACCCTGGCAATACCGGGTACGCCCGCCAGCGCAGAGGGTTCAAGGCGCAGGCCTTGATTGCGCTCCATCAGGGCCAGCAGGCTGTACATTTCTTCGTCGCTGACGGTGTAAAAACCATCGAGCAGACGCTGCATGGCCTTGCCCACAAACCCGGAAGCACGGCCCACGGCCAGACCGTCGGCGGCCGTCACGTTATCAATCCCGAAATCCTGAACACTGACCTGATCATGCAGCCCGGTGTACACGCCCAGCAGCATGCAGGGCGAATGGGTAGGCTCGGCGAAAATGCAATGCACGGCATCGCCAAAGGCCAGCTTGAGGCCGAACGCTACCCCGCCAGGGGCGCCACCCACACCACACGGTAAGTACACAAACAACGGATGTTGCGCGTCGACGGTGATGTGCTCATCCGCCAATTGTTGTTTCAGGCGTTCGCCGGCCACGGCATAGCCGAGGAACAAATTGACCGAGTTTTCATCGTCGACAAAATGGCAGCCCGGATCGGCTTCAGCCTGTTGTCGCCCTTGAGCCACAGCCGCGCTGTAATCACTGGCGTACTCAATCACGCTCACCCCATGGGCGCGCAAAGTGTCCTTTTTCCACTGCCGCGCATCGGCTGACATGTGCACCGTCACCTGAAAGCCCAAGGCAGCGCCCATGATGCCAATCGACATGCCAAGGTTGCCGGTGGAGCCGACGGCGATTTTGTATTGACCAAAAAACGCCCGCGCCTGATCGCTGTGCAACACGGCGTAATCATCATCGAGGCTCATCAATTTAGCGGCCAGCGCGAGGTCTTCGGCATGCTTGAGCACTTCATAAATCCCCCCTCGCGCCTTGATCGACCCCGAAATGGGCAAGTGGCTGTCGCGCTTGAGCCACAGCGCGCCTGACAAAGCCTGCCCATAGCGCTCTGCGAGCACGGTTTGCAATTGCGCGACCGGCACCACATCCGATTCAACAATGCCGTTGCTGGCCGCGGTTTCAGGAAATGCACGACACAGGTAGGGAGCAAACCGTGCGAGCCGGGCACTGGCATCGGCCACGTCCGCAGCACCCAGCCCTACATCGCCAAGCGCCTGCGCTGCGGGTGCCAGGCCGGGGTTGAACCAGCTGGTCTCGTGCAGGGCGACCAGATCGCTAATCAGTGGATAGCTGGCGCACCAGCTTTCAAGTGTTCTGCCCAAAATCATGATGGAGTCCCTTAAACAGTCAGACTAAAAGACGGATTGGATCGATCGCCGAGGCGCTCTTTGCTTCGCGCAATTAAACGTGACATCCGCGGAGGCTGACAAAGGATGGATGTTCAGGGGACAGGTGATAAGGGGTCATGTGTCGTGACTGACTTGACCCCTTTTTTACCGGCACCGACTGCTCAGGCAGAACAGTCAGGCGTTTGCAGGCAGAGTCAGAAGTCCCAGCGCGTGGTCACCATCACGTTACGCGGCTCACCATAAATGGCCGAGTTATAGAAGCCGATGTTGGTGTAGTAATACTTGTCGAACACGTTATTGACGTTAACGGTGGTCGACAGGTTTTCCGTGAATTGATAACGGGTCATCAAATCAACTACCCAGTACGGCTTTTGCGAGAAGTCTTCGTAGCGGTCTTTGGGGCCGTTATACATCTCTTGCCAGGCCGTGCTCTGCCAGCGTGCGCCACCGCCCACAGAAACTTTGTCGAGGGCGCCCTTGAGTTTGTAAATGGTGTAGAAACTGAGCTGGTCTTCAGGCTCAAACGTCGAAATCTTCTTACCCGTGTCATCGCGCACCACCTTGTGCGTATAACCGCCCTGCACGCTCCAACCCGGGCTGAGCTCACCGGATATTTCCAGTTCATAGCCCTTGGTGCGCGCGGCCGTGCCCTTGAAGGCATAGTTGGGCGGGGTGGGCACCAGGTTGTTCCAGGCATCGTCCGGGATAGGGCGATTGCTTTCCTTGACTTCAAAATACGCGAGGCTGGCGTTCAAGCGACCGTCGAACATTTCGCTCTTGAGGCCGATTTCATAGTTTTCACCCTGGTCCGGGTCAAGCATCTTGCTGTGGCGATCCAGGTTGTAGAACTCCTGCGGCATGAACACATCGGTGTAGCTGGCATAGGCTGTCAGGTAATCGGTCAGGTCATAGGTGATGCCCGCGTAGGGAATCACCCGTCCCGACTCACGATACGTATTGGTGGTGCCGGTCAGGGTGTAATCGACGACCCGGGCGCCCAGAAAGACGTTCAGCTCATCGGTGACATTGAGCCGCGTCGTGGCGTACACACCGGTCTGGCGCACCGTGTCATCGCTGATTTGCGACGCTTTGCCCCAATCAGGTTTGGCCAGGTGGCCCTTCCAGTTGAAGTAATCGACCAGATTGGGCGTGCCAAACGTGACATCCCAATAGCCTTTGCCTTGCCAGTTGGCTTTGCTGATCGAGCCGCCCAGTACCAGTTCGTGTTCACGACCCAAAAAATTGTAGGGGCCGCTGACATAGATGTCGGCCGCATCGCTGGTGGTTTCGCCTTTGTAGCGCTGTGCGTTGATGGTGGCAGTGCCGTCCATCGCCGGCTGGTTGAACTGGATGGCCCCCAACTGGGCATCGTAGCCATTGAGCTTGTGATCCAGTTGCAGTTTGCCGACCCAACCGCCACCCAGATCCTGTTCCAGCGTTGCAAACACGGTGCGGGTGTATTGCTGCCAACTGCTCCAGTCGGTGGCGTTGCTGAATGAGCGTTTGGCGCTGTTGATCTCGCCTGCATAGTTGTACAGCGGAAAGCTCCCCGACCAGGTTGAGCCTTGGGGCTTGTTGTCCTGATAGTCGGCGCCCACGGTCAGCAACGTGTCCGGCGTGAGGTCGGCTTCGAGGATGCCGTAGAACACCGAACTCTGGTTGGAGTAGCGGTCGATGTACGACTGGCGGTCCTGATAGGCCGCCACGGCACGCCCCCGCACATGACCGCTTTCGGTCAACGGGCCGCTGACATCGGCTTCCGTGCGGTAGTTGTCCCAAGAACCCGCGCCGGTGGTGATATGGCCATGAAACTCGCGGGTAGGTTTTTTACGCACCAGGTTGATGGTGCCGCCCAGCGAACCGGCGCCGCTGAGCAGCCCCGACGCCCCCTTGAGCACCTCGATCCGGTCATAGATCGCCATGTCACTCAGCGTATTGCCCGCCGAATAGGCCACGTTGCGCACCGCCGAGGGAATACCGTCGTACTGGAAGTTGTTGATCGAAAAACCGCGCGAGTAATAGTTGGTGCGGTCTGTGTCATACGCCGACACAGTGATGCCCGGTGTATGGCGCATCACGTCATCAACGTTATCGAGCGCGAAGTCATCCATGTGCTGACGGGTGATGACACTGATCGATTGCGGTGTCTCGCGGGGTTTGAGCACCATGCGCGTGGCGGTGGCGATATAGCCCGGCGTGTACGAGCCAGTGCCCTCGGTCACCGTGCCCAACTGGTTGGTCACAACCTCGGTGGCGCCCAACTCCAGAGCGGACTGAATACGGCTGGCGACCAACACATAGCCCCCATTGCGTTGACGCTCGGCTTGCAGCCCGCTGTTGGCCAGCAAGCGGTCCAGCCCTTCCTCAATGCTGTAGGACCCTTCAAGCCCGCCCGTGGTGAGATCACGCGCCTGTTGGGTATCGAACGAAATCGTCACCCCGGCTTGCACGCCAAATTGAGTCAGGGCGCTGCCCAGCGGGCCGGGGGCTATCTGGTACACCGCCTGGTTTTGGGCATACCCCACAGCCGGAGTCAACGCCAATGCAGACAGGCTGGCGAGGGACGCGCCCAATACCGTCAGGCGCACAGCGCGGGTTATTTTATGAGTGGCACTGAGGGGGAGCGGGAGCATTCGGAGATCCTTGCGTTGTCATGGCACAAACTCGCTATGAGCGTGGCTTATGTCATTGACGGATGAGAATCGAAATCAGCAAGGTTAAAACTCAAACCTTTTGCATCGGCGCTCAGACCGGTTCGATGCTGGCCCAATAGCGGGTCATGAAACGAACCTTTACCGGCAGGGTTTTGCTGAGATTCTCCAGCACTGTTTCTGTGTCATCGATACGAAACGCCCCTGAAATGCGTAAGTCTTGAACTGCTGCCGCACAGTGCAGAACCCCCGGACGATAGCGACTCAACTCATCCACAAAGTCGCCCAGCCGCCAGTCGTCCACACTCAACATGCCGTGTACCCAAGCCGTCGAGCCTGCGGATAAAGGGCGAATGGCATCGACACCCTCGCGGTCGAACGTGACTTGCTGCCCCGCCTCCAGTCGCACGGGCTGACCGGCAAAGCGGTAGGCCGACACTTCGACAGCGGCCTGCAGCACCCCGACCCGAGTGTGTCCGGACAGTTGACGCACGCTGAACTGCGTACCCAGTGCGCGAACGCGACCTTGGGCGGTGTCCACGATAAAGGGACGTTGGGCCGGGTCCTTGGCGGTCTGAATCAAAATTTCACCCCGGTACAGCTGGATCAGCCGTTGGTGTGAGTCAAAACGCACATCCAGCGCCGTGTCGGTATTGAGTTCCAGCTGCGACCCATCCGCAAGCGCAAGCGTGCGCCGTTCGCGACTGCCCGTGCGTTGCTGGGCCAGCATCGAGCGGTACGGCACCTCTTCAACCGCCAGCCAGCCACACGCGCCTGCGGCCAGCAGTACACTGAGTATTTTCAACACTTCACGGCGCTGTGCCTTGGCGGCACTGAGGCTGGACAAAGCCGACTGGCGGGGCACCCTGGCCCATTGTTGCTGAAGTTTCTCGACACGCGACCACGCAGCCGCATGCTGGGGACTGGCGTCCAGCCAGGTTTGCCACGCACGGGATGTGGCCTCGCACTGCGCGCCGTCATTCAATTGCACGAACCACGTCGCCGCGGCCTCAAGCGTCTTGAGGTCAGGCGCGCGGCTCATTCGTCCTCCATCAGCAACAGGCAGCGGGTCATGGCGCGAATCAAATGGTTTTTCACGGTGGTGACGGACACACCGAACCGTTCGGCTGCCGCCACGTAACTCAGCCCTTCAAGCTGCACGGCGAGGAAGATCTCGCGGGTGCGGCTGCCCAATTCATCGAGCAGCGTATCGATCGAGACCAGCATTTCGATGATCGACAGACGCGTCTCGGGCGACACATCCACCGGCTCTGGACGTAGCGACAGCGTGTGCAGATAGGCTTGCTCAATGGTGCGGCGGCGCGATTTATCGATCATCAGCGAACGCGCAATCGCGCTCAGATAGCCCCGCGGTTCGCGGATCGGCGTGTCGATACGCGCCGTCATGACGCGCACAAACGTATCCTGGGCCAAGTCCGATGCATCGGCCGCATTGCCCAATCGCACCCGCAACCAGCCCTTCAGCCAACTGTTGTGGTCGCTGTACAACTGATGAAGAGCTGAACGTTCAAGCGCCGACATGAGCATGCCACCAATGCGTAAATGGTAATCGCTCGCATTGTCGTGATGGCACGCTGATTATGCAAGGGGGATTCGACAGCAGGGGTGGGCCGAGGAACAGGCATAAAAAAATCCGCAGTCCCTGAAGACTCCGGATTTTCGGGTTGCGTGCGGCGGGTCGCTCAAGATTGAGCTATTTACCGGGCAACACTTTCTGCCTTTTTACAGGAGCCAGCGAGGGCTGCGAGCTTTTGATCTCGAAAGCCCACAGCCTTCACCAGCGCCTACCAACAGGTCTTAGTTGACCTTGGCGTTCAGTTCACCCTTGAGGTAACGCTGGTACATGGCTTCCAGGGAGATCGGCTTGATCTTCGAAGCGTTGCCAGCGGTACCGAAGGCTTCGTAACGGGCGATGCACACGTCACGCATGGCCGTCACGGTCGCGCCGAAGAACTTGCGCGGGTCAAACTCGCTTGGGTTGGTCGCCATCAGGCGACGCATGGCGCCCGTCGATGCCAGACGCAAGTCGGTGTCGATGTTGACCTTGCGCACGCCGTGCTTGATGCCTTCAACGATTTCTTCAACCGGCACACCGTAGGTTTCCTTGATGTCGCCGCCGTACTCGTTGATGATTTTCAGCCACTCTTGCGGCACCGAAGACGAACCGTGCATCACCAGGTGAGTGTTCGGAATACGTTTGTGGATTTCTTTGATGCGGTCAATCGCCAACACGTCGCCGGTCGGTGGCTTGGTGAACTTGTACGCGCCGTGGGACGTACCAATGGCAATGGCCAGGGCGTCCACTTGGGTGCGCTTCACAAAGTCAGCCGCTTCTTCCGGGTCGGTCAGCATTTGGCTGTGATCCAGCACGCCTTCAGCACCGATACCGTCTTCTTCGCCGGCCATACCGGTTTCCAGCGAACCCAGGCAGCCCAGCTCGCCTTCTACCGACACACCACACGCATGCGCCAGCGCAACTGTCTGCTGGGTGACACGCACGTTGTAATCGTAGTCAGTCGGGGTCTTGCCGTCTTCGCCGAGCGAGCCGTCCATCATCACCGAGCTGAAACCCAGCTGGATCGAACGTTGGCACACGTCAGGGCTGGTGCCGTGGTCCTGGTGCATGCACACCGGGATATGCGGGAACTCTTCGATTGCAGCCAGAATCAGGTGACGCAGGAACGGAGCGCCTGCGTACTTGCGCGCACCGGCCGAAGCCTGAACGATCACCGGGGAGTCAGTCTTGTCAGCGGCTTCCATAATGGCGCGCATCTGCTCAAGGTTGTTGACGTTAAAAGCTGGAACGCCGTAGCCGAATTCGGCGGCGTGGTCCAGCATCTGACGCATGCTGATAAGTGCCATTGTGTGTCTCTCTCCCGGACGAGGGTCGTTAATCGTGCAAGCCTGCCGTAGCGGCAGCTGCTATTCAAGTTTTTGCAGATCGGGGGTTTAGCCCTTTACTGCGAATTCGTTTTCGCTGAAACGTTACAGCTCCAGCCATAGCTACACGCCGCTCTGTAGGAGCTGGCGTGTTCAAATCATGGGCACCCGCGTACTTTTGAAGGCGTGGGTGACTCGTATTTTTCCAGCGCTTGCGGCCCTGATCGTTTATTGACCAATGGCAAGCTCTGCGCCTGCCAGTCGGCCTGATAGCAGCCGCTCTCTTCAGGCGTAGCCGCTTCAGGTACTGACTCGCTTGAACCGGCGCAACCGGCCAACAAGCCCGCGATCATCAACAGCGGTAACAACTTGACCATGTCCATGCTTCCTTTCAGGGCCTGAATCATTTTCAGGCTTTGGCGCGGCTTTCCAGCACTTCTACAGCAGGCAGCACTTTGCCTTCAACGAACTCAAGGAATGCACCGCCACCGGTGGAGATGTAGGAAATTTGATCGGCCACACCGTACTTGTCGATGGCCGCCAATGTGTCGCCGCCGCCTGCAATAGAAAATGCAGCGCTGTCGGCGATGGCCTTGGCCAGCACTTTGGTACCGTTGCCGAACTGATCGAACTCGAACACGCCGACAGGTCCGTTCCACAGGATAGTCTTCGAGGTCTTCAACAGCTGCGCGAAGTGCTCGGCTGTTTGTGGGCCGATATCCAGAATCATGTCGTCTGCTGCCACATCAGCAATCAGCTTGACGGTGGCTTCGGCGCTTTCAGCAAATTCCTTGGCCACGACCACATCGGTAGGCAACGGCACGTTGACCTTGGCGGCGATGGCACGCGCGGTGTCCAGCAAATCAGGCTCGTACAGCGATTTGCCCACCGGATGACCGGCCGCCGCGAGGAACGTGTTGGCAATGCCACCGCCAACGATCAGCAGGTCGCAGATCTGGCTCAGGCTGTTGAGTACGTCAAGTTTGGTCGACACCTTGGAGCCTGCAACAATCGCAGCCATTGGCTTGGCCGGAGCACCCAGGGCTTTGCCCAGTGCGTCCAGTTCCGCCGCCAGCAACGGGCCCGCGGCCGCCACTTTGGCGAACTTGGCCACGCCGTGGGTCGAGCCTTCGGCGCGGTGTGCAGTGCCAAAGGCATCCATCACAAACACGTCGCACAGGGCCGCGTATTGCTTGGCCAATTCGTCAGCGTTTTTCTTTTCGCCTTTGTTGAAGCGCACGTTTTCGAACAGCACGATGTCGCCGGCTTTAACGTCCACGCCATTGAGGTAGTCGCTCACCAGCGGCACTTCACGGCCCAGCGCCTTGCTCAAGTAATCAGCAACAGGCTTGAGGCTGTTTTCTGCTGAAAACTCGCCTTCAGTCGGACGGCCCAGGTGCGAGCAGACCATGACTGCCGCGCCTTTTTCCAACGCCAGCTTGATGGTCGGCAGCGAAGCAAGGATGCGCGCATCGCTGGTGACAACACCGTCCTTGACTGGGACGTTGAGGTCTTCGCGGATCAGCACGCGCTTACCTTGCAGATCGAGGTCGGTCATCTTCAACACGGTCATGGGTCGCAGTTCCTGAGTTTCTAATGTTAGAGAGCGGGTTTTGGGTGAGTTACGTGCAGATAGTGCTCAGCCACATCGATCATTCGATTGGCAAACCCCCATTCGTTGTCGAACCACGCCAGCAGGTTCACCAGCCGGGGGCCGGAAACGCGGGTCTGGCTGGCGTCAACAATCGCCGAATGCGGGTCATGGTTGAAATCACAGCTGGCGTGCGGCAACTCGGTGTATGCCAACAAGCCTTTGAGCGGGCCGCTGGTGGCAGCCTCGCGCAGCATATCGTTCACTTCCTGCGCGGTTGTGTCGCGCGCAGTGGTCAACGTGATATCCAGGCACGACACATTCAAGGTCGGCACCCGTACGGCTTTGGCTTGAATTCGGCCAGCAAGTTCCGGCAACAAACGTTCGATGCCTTTAGCCAGACCGGTGGACACCGGAATCACGGACTGAAACGCCGAACGTGTACGACGAAGGTCTTCGTCGTGGTAAGCGTCAATCACCGGCTGATCGTTCATCGCCGAGTGAATGGTGGTGATCGACACGTATTCCAGACCAAACGCTTTATCCAGCAAGCGCAGCAGCGGCACGCCGCAGTTGGTGGTGCAAGAAGCGTTGGAAATCAGGCGTTCGGTACCGCTCAGGCTGTGCTGGTTCACGCCGTACACGATGGTGGCGTCAGCATCTGCCTCGCTGGCCATCGGTTGCGAAAACAGCACCGCCGGTGCGCCGGCATCCAGAAAACGTTGGCCGTCAGCGCGCGTGTTGTAGGCACCGGAGCATTCCAGCACAAGATCTACGCCCAATGCGGCCCAGTCGATGCCTTCCGGAGTGGCACTGCGGAACACTTTCACGCAGTCGCCATTGATATGCAGGCAGTCGCCTTCGATCCGTATCTCGCCGGGAAACCGGCCATGTGTGGAGTCGAAGCGCGTCAAATATTCGAGACTGGCCATGTCGGCCAAATCATTAAGTGCAACAATTTCAAACCCGGCAGCCGCGCCTCGTTCAAACAACGCCCGCAAGACACAACGACCAATGCGGCCGTAGCCGTTGAGTGCAACTTTGTAAGGACGCAGTTCAGGCATGGGGTTCTCTTATTCAAAACCTGTAGTCGCTGCCCAAGGCTGCGACAAGGACCGCAGGGCCTTCAAGAAACGGGTTGCAGAGCAACCCTTCGCAGCCTGCGGCAGCGACTACGGGGAGCGCGGCAGCCAAGGGCCACCGCGTTGTGATTTAGTCTTCCAGCAGTTCTTGGGCCTGATCCAGGATGTTTTCCAGGGTGAAACCGAACTCCTCGAACAAGGCAGGCGCAGGCGCCGACTCGCCGTAGGTGGTCATGCCGATGACGCGACCTTCCAGACCCACGTACTTGTACCAGTAGTCCGCGTGGGACGCTTCGATGGCAATACGCGCGCTGACTTGCAACGGCAGAACCGACTGCTTGTAGCCTGCGTCCTGAGCTTCATACACGCTGGTGCACGGCATCGACACCACACGGACCTTGCGGCCTTGCTCGGTCAGCTTCTCGTATGCCTGAACGGTCAGGCCAATTTCAGAACCGGCGGAGATCAGGATCAGCTCAGGCTCGCCTGCGCAATCTTTGAGCACGTAACCGCCTCGGTTGATGTCGGCAATTTGCGCGGCATCACGGGTTTGGTGGTTCAGGTTCTGACGCGAGAAGATCAGCGCCGACGGGCCGTCTTTACGCTCAAGGGCGAATTTCCAGGCCGCTGCGGATTCAACCGCGTCGGCAGGGCGCCAGGTGTCCAGGTTCGGCGTGGTACGCAGGCTGGTCAGTTGCTCGACCGGCTGGTGCGTCGGGCCGTCTTCGCCCAGACCGATGGAGTCGTGGGTGAACACGTAGATCACACGCTGCTTCATCAAAGCCGACATGCGGATCGCGTTGCGGGCGTATTCCATGAACATCAGGAAGGTCGCGCCGTAAGGCACCAGGCCGCCATGCACGGCAACGCCGTTCATGATCGCGCTCATGCCGAACTCACGCACACCGTAGTACATGTAGTTACCGCTGGCGTCCTCAGCCGACACACCTTTGCAACCTTTCCACAGGGTCAGGTTGGAACCGGCCAGGTCAGCCGAACCGCCGAGCAGTTCCGGCAACAGCGGGCCGAAAGCGTTCAGGGTGTTCTGGCTGGCTTTACGGCTGGCGATGGTCTCGCCTTTGGCGGCCACTTCATTGATGTAGGCCGTCGCCTTGGCATCGAAGTCGGCAGGCAGGTCGCCCTTAAGACGACGGGACAGCTCAGACGCCAGTTCCGGGAATGCGGCAGCATAGGCTGCGAAGCGCTTGTCCCACTCGGATTCAACCGCGGCACCGGCCTGCTTGGCATCCCATTCGGCGTAAATATCGGCCGGGATTTCAAACGGCGCGTGGTTCCAGTTCAGCGCGGTGCGGGTCAAGGCGATTTCGTCGTTACCCAGTGGGGCACCGTGGCAATCTTCCTTGCCCTGCTTGTTTGGCGAGCCAAAACCGATGGTGGTTTTGCAGCAGATCAGGGTTGGCTGATCGCTTTTGCGCGCGGTTTCGATCGCGGTTTTGATTTCTTCCGGGTCGTGACCGTCAACGTTGCGGATCACTTGCCAGTTGTAGGCTTCGAAACGCTTTGGCGTGTCGTCGGTGAACCAGCCTTCAACTTCGCCATCGATGGAGATGCCGTTGTCGTCGTAGAAGGCGATCAGTTTGCCCAGGCCCAAGGTACCGGCCAGTGAGCCAACTTCGTGGGAAATGCCTTCCATCATGCAGCCATCACCCAGGAACACGTAGGTGTGGTGATCAACAATGTCGTGGCCAGGACGGTTGAACTGCGCGCCCATGACTTTTTCTGCCAGGGCAAAACCCACGGCGTTGGCCAAACCCTGACCCAATGGACCGGTCGTGGTTTCAACGCCCGGCGTGTAGCCCAGCTCCGGGTGACCGGGGGTGCGGCTGTGCAACTGGCGGAAGTTTTTCAGGTCATCGATCGACAGGTCGTAACCGGTCAGGTGCAGCAACGAGTAGATCAGCATCGAACCGTGGCCGTTGGACAGCACGAAGCGGTCACGGTCAGCGAACGACGGGTTGCTCGGGTTGTGCTTCAGATAATCGCGCCACAGAACTTCGGCGATATCCGCCATGCCCATAGGGGCACCTGGATGGCCGCTGTTGGCTTTTTGCACGGCATCCATGCTGAGTGCACGAATGGCGTTGGCACGCTCACGACGGCTGGGCATCGCTGTTCTCCTGGGTATTGATAAATAAAACGAAACGGAAAAAAGGCGAGCATTTTCCCTCAGGCAGCGCCCTCGGGCAATGACAGATAGTCACTTGAGCGGTTTTTCCTGCGCTTAACCGTTCAATCTGCTGAGGATTGGCCCGCTTCGCTCGTCCATTCACAGAACCCGTCCGACAAACGCACCACTTATCGACCAATATCAAAAAGTTTTGATATTGAACTTGCGACGACACAAACGGGTAACTAGACTGCCACCCCATGAACTTACGCGTGCCTTCAATTCGCCATGACGATTGCGACGAGCTCTCCGCCCTGTGCAAGGCTGGAGGTGATCCGCTGCGACTCAATGTGCTGCGCGCGTTGGCCAATGATTCATTTGGTGTGCTGGAGCTGACGCAGATTTTTGCAACCGGCCAGTCGGGCATGAGCCATCACCTCAAGGTGCTGTCCCAGGCCAGGCTGGTGGCCACCCGCCGCGAGGGCAATGCGATTTTTTATCGCCGCGCCCTGCCCCACACCGAGCAACTGGGCGGCACGTTACACGCCGCGCTGCTGGAGGAGGTCGACAACCTGACCTTGCCCGCAGAGGTACAAGCACGCATCAGCGCCGTACACCGGCAGCGTGCTGCCGCTAGCCAAGATTTTTTCTCACGCATTGCCGAGAAGTTTCGCGCCCAGCAAGACCTGATTGCAGGCTTGCCGCAGTACCGGGACAGCGTACTGGCACTGCTCGACAAACTGAGTTTTAGCCCTGCGGCCACGGCCCTTGAAGTCGGCCCCGGCGACGGCAGCTTTTTGCCTGATCTGGCCCGCCGCTTTCATCAGGTCACGGCACTGGACAACAGCCCGGCGATGCTCGAACTGGCGCGCCAGGTGTGTGAGCGAGAAGCGCTGAGCAACGTCAGCCTGACCTTGGCAGACGCGCTCAACGGTTCGCAAATCCAGGTCGATTGCGTGGTGGTGAACATGGTCTTGCACCATTTCGCCGCACCGGCCGACGCATTAAAGCAACTGGCCACCCTGCTGCAACCTGGCGGTAGCCTGCTGGTAACAGAGTTGTGTAGCCATAATCAGGCGTGGGCCCGCGAGGCGTGCGGTGATTTATGGTTAGGTTTTGAACAAGATGATCTGGCCCGTTGGGCCACCGCTGCGGGACTGGTTCCCGGGGAAAGCCTCTATGTAGGCTTACGTAATGGTTTCCAGATTCAGGTCCGCCACTTTCAGCGACCCTCTGGCAACACTCACCATCGGTAAATATTAGGAAACCGTCGAGATGAGCGAATACTCCCTTTTCACCTCCGAGTCCGTGTCTGAAGGGCATCCGGACAAAATCGCCGACCAGATTTCTGACGCGGTGCTGGACGCCATCATTGCTGAAGACAAGTTCGCCCGTGTGGCGTGCGAGACTCTGGTGAAAACCGGCGTAGCGATCATCGCAGGCGAAGTCACCACCTCGGCCTGGGTTGACCTGGAGCAGATCGTTCGTGACGTGATCACCGACATCGGTTACACCAGCTCCGACGTCGGTTTCGACGGCGCGACCTGCGGCGTGATGAACATCATCGGCAAGCAGTCCCCTGACATCAACCAGGGCGTTGACCGCGCCAAGCCTGAAGATCAGGGCGCTGGCGACCAGGGGCTGATGTTCGGCTACGCCAGCAACGAAACCGAGGTGCTGATGCCAGCACCGATCACCTTCTCGCATCAGTTGGTACAGCGCCAGGCTGAAGCCCGCAAGTCCGGCCTGCTGCCGTGGCTGCGCCCGGATGCCAAATCCCAGGTTACGTGCCGTTACGACAACGGCAAAGTGGTGGGCATCGACGCCATCGTGCTGTCGACCCAGCACAGCCCGGACGTCAGCGCTGCTGACCTGCGCGAAGGCGTGATGGAGCTGATCGTCAAGCACGTGTTGCCTGCCGAACTGCTGCACAAAGACACCCAGTTCCACATCAACCCGACTGGCCAGTTCATCATCGGTGGCCCGGTGGGCGACTGCGGCCTGACCGGTCGAAAGATCATCGTTGACACCTACGGCGGCATGGCGCGCCACGGCGGCGGCGCATTCTCGGGTAAAGATCCGTCCAAAGTAGACCGCTCGGCTGCTTACGCCGGCCGTTATGTGGCTAAAAACATTGTGGCTGCCGGCCTGGCTGAGCGTTGCGAAATTCAGGTTTCCTACGCAATTGGCGTCGCTCAACCGACTTCGATTTCGTTGAACACCTTCGGCACCGGCAAAATTTCCGACGAGAAAATCATCAAGCTGGTGCGTGACGTGTTCGACCTGCGTCCTTACGCGATCACCAAGATGCTCGACCTGCTGCACCCGATGTACCAGGAAACCGCAGCCTACGGCCACTTCGGCCGCACGCCGCAGACCAAAACAGTAGGCGACGATACCTTCACCACGTTCACGTGGGAGCGTACCGACCGCGCTGAAGAGCTGCGCGCTGCTGCTGGCATTTAACGACGCCCGCTGCACCCAAAAGCCCCGGACAGGTGACTGCCCGGGGCTTTTTTTTGGGCAAAAAAAAACTGTGCCGCAGATTGGCTAAGCCGCAACACCCTGTAAACGTCCTGATGCGCCTGCAAAAAAACCTGCGCTAGCCTTAAGCATTCATTCCGGGCAAGGACGCTCATGATGCTGGCCACACTCCGTTTTATCGGCACTTTTATAGTCGCACTGCTCACGCTCAACGCACACGCGGACACTTGCCCTGACTGGCCGTCCATACGCGCGCAGCAGCACCTCGCCACGCTGAGCCAGCAATTGAAAACCTGGGACGACAGCTACCACCGCCGCGGAGTCTCACTCGTCACTGACGCGGTTTACGATAAGTCGCGCGCTCGCCTGGAGCACTGGCGACGCTGCTTTGACGCTACGCCTGTGGATAACCCTCTGCACACAGCTCGCGGCAAGGTCTGGCACCCGATAGCCCAGACCGGACTGCAAAAACTGCCCGACGAGCAGGCCGTCAACCATTGGCTAAAAAACCGTCAGGGGGTGTGGATACAACCCAAAGTCGATGGCGTCGCAGTAACCCTGGTTTATGAGCAAGGCCATTTGCAGCAGGTCATCAGTCGCGGTGACGGTGAGAAAGGGCAAGACTGGACGCCCGGCGCACGCTTGATCAGCGCCATTCCAAAACAACTGCCCCTGGCGGTAAATGCCGTGCTGCAAGGTGAGTTGTACTGGCGCATGTCCGGGCACGTGCAAGCCACATCCGGCAGCCTCAATGCGCGCAGCACCGTGGCGGGGTTAATGGCCCGTCATGACCTGCCAGCGGAACACGCCCATGACATTGGCTTGTTTGTATGGGACTGGCCCGATGGCCCGGACACCCAAACCGAACGGTTGCAGCAACTGAGCGCGCTGGGCTTTATTGACAGCCTGACCTACAGCCACCCCGTCGAGCAGCTTGAGCACGCGCAACACTGGCGCCAGCACTGGCATAACAGCCCCCTGCCCTTTGCCACAGACGGCGTGGTCTTGCGCCAAAGCCAGCGCCCTGCCGCGAAGCGGTGGCAAGCCAAACCGCCGAACTGGGCCGCCGCCTGGAAATACCCCCATGCGCAGGCCATCAGCGAGGTGCGCAAGGTAACGTTCAAGATTGGCCGCACCGGGCGTATCACACCCCTGCTGGAACTCACCCCGGTTCGGCTCGACGACCGACAAATCCAGCGCATCAGCCTTGGCTCGCTACAACGCTGGCAAACCCTAGACATTCGCCCCGGCGATCACGTAGCCATCAGCCTGGCGGGCATGACGATCCCGCGCTTTGATCACGTCGTTTTTCGCGCTCCCGAGCGTATTGAAGTACAGGCACCTGACCCCCATGACTTCCACGCACTGAGTTGTTGGCAAGCGAAACCGGGCTGCGAAAGCCAGTTTTTGGCGCGCTTGAACTGGCTGAGTGGCAAAAAAGGTCTGGACCTGCCGTTTGTCGGCCCTGGCACGTGGGAGAAGTTGATCCAGGCCGGCAAAATCAGCCGCTTGCTGGATTGGTTGACCCTCAATCCTGCTCAGCTTGCTAGTATTACGGGCTTGGGCGAACGCAGCAGCGCACGTTTATTGAAGAGTTTGCACACCGCTCGGCAACAATCATTCGAACGCTGGGTCAAAGCACTCGGGTTGCCGCCCACCGGTGACAGCGCCTTGGGCCAGTCTTGGCAGGCGTTGGTTGCACGCGACACCAAGGACTGGATGGCGGAACCGGGCATTGGCCCGCGTCGCGCCGAACAGCTGAGTGCGTTCCTGCGCGACCCTGACGTACGGGCCTTGAGCCAAGAATTACAAGCTGTCGGGATTGCCGGTTTCGACTGATCCCACCAGCGTTTACCCAAGCGCATGCTGCGCCTGGGATCTAACGAACTGTGTGTATTGTTACTTTTTGTTATGGAGCTTTTTTATGAAACTTCTTTCACCGCTCGCCCTGTTCACTGTTTGCGGCCTGCTGGCTGCCCCACTGATGGCTGCGCAACAAGCGCCTGAATTGACCGGTTGCGCTGCCAAAGTCAAAAATATCGAAACTCAACTTGAGTACGCACGCGCCCACAACAACCCCTTCCAGGTGGCGGGTCTGGAAAAAGCACTGAAGGAAGTCAAAGCCAATTGCACAGAGGCTGGCCTGAAAAAAGAACGCGAAAAAAAGGTACTCGACGCCAAGCATGAGGTTAGCCAGCGTCAGGCGGATCTGGACAAAGCCATGAAGAAAGGCGACCCGGAGAAAATCGACAAGCGTAAAAACAAACTGGCTGAATCGCGCAAAGAATTGCAGGAAGCGCTGGATCAGTTGGACCAGTAAGCCCACTACACCCTCAACCCCACCCTCTGCCGCAAGATGAGGGCGCCGATGCGCGGCTTAACGGGGGATTGCATGCATTCAGTCTGTCTGGCGAATGAAGCGCTCAGGCTGTAGGCATTCAGTCCCCTCTCCCTCAGGGAGAGGGTGAGGGTCTGTTGATTCAACACTGACTCAGTGGTTGCGAAATTCCTTGTGGCACGCGCTGCACGTGTCTTCAACTTTCTGCACCGCAGGCGCCAGGTTGCTGGCTTTATACGGCTGCACCTGACTGGCAATCACCAGCTCACCAGTCGCTGCTTCCAATTGACGCGCCAAGTCCTGAAAACGGGCCTGTTTTTGCCAGACATCATCAGTCGCGCTGGTTTGATCAGACTCTTTAACTTGTGGGAAATGCTTCCACGGCTCGTGAGCCAATGCATCAAGTTTGACCGCACCTTCAGTAAAACGCGGGCCATCGAACGGAATTCGACCACGCAGCATGCCGCCCAGGTCTTCACTGGTCTTGAGCATCTGCTTGAAAATCGCTTTACGCTGTCCCAATGGCGAGTTGGGATCAACCCCACCACACGCCGACAGCGTCAGGCAGGCCAGCAGTACAACAGTCAATCGTTTCAAAGTCATGGTCGCTTCACATCACGAAAATCGGTCGCCAGTATCCTCGTGTCACCTGCAAAGACCAATACCCCTATTGAATATAAGGATTGCCTTGACGGTCATCAGACCTCGGCAACCGCAAAGGAACATCGCAGATGAGTCGTTTTTTAAAGCCTCTGGCTTGGGCGCTGCCCGTCGTCATGTTGCTGGCAGGGTGCAATGGCACCGACAACGAAGCCAAACAGCCGGAACCCCCTCACACCACTTACAGCAAAGCCGACTGGAGTGCGCTGCCAGAGGTCACAGGGGCGGATTTGCAAGGCGGTTTCACATCATGGCGCAGCGCCTGTACCCGGCTCAAAGCCGACCCTAACTGGGGCAACCTGTGCAGCGAAGCCGCCAAACTGCCTGCCAACCCCGATGTGGCCCAGATCAGCAGCTTTCTGCAAACCCATCTCGACGTGTACAGCCTGCGTTCCGCCGAAGGCAGCAGTGACGGCCTGATCACCGGCTATTACGAACCGGTCTACCCCGGCAGCCTCACCGCCACCGACGTGGCCCACGTTCCGGTTTACGGGGTGCCAGCGGATTTGATTGTGGTCAATCTGGACAGCCTCTACCCCGAACTCAAGGGCAAGCGTTTACGCGGACGCCTTGAAGGCCGTGTGATCAAACCCTACGACACAGCTGCCACCATCAACGCCCAGGGCCTGAACGCCCCGGTGATCGCCTGGCTGACCGATCCGATGGACCTGCAATTTCTGCAAATCCAGGGATCGGGCCGCGTGCAACTCGATAACGGCCGCCAACTGCGTATTGGCTACGCCGACCAGAATGGCCACCCGTACAAGCCAATAGGCCGCTGGCTGGTTGAACAAGGCGAGTTGAAAAAAGAAGACGTGACCATGGGCACCATTCACGCGTGGGCGATGGCGCACCCGCACCGGGTCAATGAACTGTTGGCCAGCAACCCCAGCTACGTGTTTTTCACCCAGAACCCCGACAGCAACGAAGGCCCTCGCGGCTCGTTGAATGTGCCACTGACCGCAGGCTATAGCGTGGCGGTGGATCGCAAGGTGATTCCATTGGGCAGCCTGCTGTGGCTGTCGACCACGCACGCTGACGGGCAACCCATCGTGCGTCCGGTGGCGGCACAAGACACCGGCGGCGCAATTGCAGGTGAAGTGCGCGCCGACTTCTTTGTCGGTACCGGCCCCGAAGCCGGCGCGCTGGCGGGCGACATGAAGCAAAAGGGCAATATCTGGTTGCTGTGGCCTAAAGGGATGCCGTTACCGCAATAAAGCCGATAAGCCGCTACGCGAGGTAAAGGCTCAGGTCATCGCCGCAAAATGCAGCCGAAACTGCTGCGGCGAAACCCCGAGAGCACCGCGTTGAATCCCTTTACGTCCGCGAGGCTGAAACAGACCTTAACGGTGCGAAGTGCCTGCACAGGATCAGGAGTATGGCCACGGCGATGGCCATACCCACCCACGCCAGTCGAAGCGAGGCCAGTTCATCACGCAAAACGCCCGCCAAAAAGGGCATGGTTCCGGCGATTAAATAACCGCCCCCCTGGACAAACGCCAGCAACGACCCCGCTTCGGCGGGTGAACTGGCATGATCCAGGGTCACGATCAACGACAGCGGGAAAAGAGCCCCGATGCCCAGCCCAAGCAAAATCGTCGCTGGCACGACCAGTGCGAGCGGCGCCGCAATCAAACAGCCCAGCCCGGCAATGACCAGGATAATCACCAGCGCGAGCGGACCTCTACGGTCCGGGAACCGATGAATGATTGCTGATACAAAAAGCCCGGCCAGCACCTCTGTGAGCGTGAGCGCTCCCAACAGATACCCGGCATTGGACGCTGGCCAACCCAGCTCGATGTAATACGGCGGCAACCAGGCCAACACCAAGGTGTAGGCGCCGGTGCCTATCCCGAAAAACGCCATAAGCAGCCAGGCACGGCTGCTTTTGATGGGCAAGCGGGCCTTATTGGCTTGGGGACGATGGTCATTGACGCTTATCACCCATACACCGAAGGCGATGATTGCCGGGAATGCAGCCATCCCGAGCGTCATTCGCCAGCCAAGCACATCGGCACTGGGCGCCGCTGACGCGGAAGCGATGGCCGCCCCGGCCATGATCCCCGTCGTAAACAAGCCCATCAAGGTGCCTGCACTCTGGGGATAATTGCGCTTAAGGAAGGCAGGCATCAGCGCCTGGGTCACCGCGATCCCGATACCGCCCAGGGCCGCCGTGGCGATCAAACTGGACGAGCCGTCAATGTACGCACGCGCGCCACTGGCCACGGCAATGAGCAACAGGCCCATTGCAATCCCTTTGTTTTCACCGATCCAACCCTGTAGCCAAGGCCCGGCCAGCGCAAACAGGCCCATCATCATGACCGGCAGCGTGGTCAGCAGACTTGCCTGAGCACTGCTCAGTGCCAAGTCAGTTTGCAGGACGCCCAGCAAAGGCCCAATTGAAGCCATGATGGGCCGCAAGTTGATGCCAACCAGCACAGCCAGAATGCCAATCATCGTTTTTGAGAGGCGACTATCCATGCCGATGTCCTTGCAAAAAATCAGTGACCAGACGGTTGAATTCAGCAGCACAAGGGACATTGAAAACGTGCCCTTCACCCGCCACCACTTCAACTACGGCCGACGGGATCAGGTCGCCAATTGCCTGAGCTTCTGCAACAGAACTCATAGGATCGGCCTGACCGGCCAGAACCAGGGTCGGAGCGGTTATCAGCCCCAACCGGGGGCCGACATCGTAACGCTTCATCCCCTCACACCAGTTAACAGGGTTACGTGCATCTTGCGCCGCCGCCTGTGCATGCCAGGCCTGATAACACATCATCCCGGCCGAGGTGTCGGCAAAGGCCTGACCCACCAGGTCAGTCCAGCTCGATTTAAAACGCTTCAGGCAGCCGTCGGGCTGCGTCAGCGCCTCTATCCAGCTATCGAGCATCTGTTGTCGATGCGGCGTGGCCATTGTTTTAAACGTCCCGGCGACCACCAGTTTGTCGACCGCGTCGGGGTACTGCGCTGCCACTTCCAGAGCGACCATACCGCCGAGCGATAAACCGATAAAAATGGCACTTTCCAAGCCAAGAAACTCAAGCAGGGCCACTATCGCCTGTGCTTGCTCATGTGCGGTGAACGCCCGGCCCACATTTGCGGATGCACCATGCCCCAATAAATCAGGGATAATCACCCGGTGGCCTAAACGCAGCATGTCCACGACCTGCGGTGCCCAGACCCTTCCTGTGTTCCCCAGCCCATGCAGAAGTACTATTGGAGTCCCGGCCCCTGCATCGAAATAGTAATAGCGGTCTTCACTGTGATCGAAAAATGCCATACGTCCTCCCTCGTAAACTGCGTTCGATGACAAAGATATCTTAACGTTAAGACATCTGGAAGCCGATAATGTTCGTTATCCTGCCAACGCCGATGCGTTTACGAATAAAAAGGAGCAGCTTTGAAAGACCATGTAGATTTTGTGGTGGCCCAGTGGGCTGAAGCAATGCCCGGTATAGACGCCTCCTCAATGGAGATTTTTGGCCGAATGGCCCGCATCCAAAAACACCTGGATCGCCTTCGCGCTGAAGCCTTGGCTCAATATGGATTTAAAGAAGGTGAGTTCGACGTCCTGGCCACTCTTCGTCGCTCAGGGGCACCCTATTGCCTCACGCCAACCGAACTTTATCGTTCACTGTTGATAACTTCGGGGGCCATGACCAACCGTTTGACCCGACTGGAAAGCGCCGGGATGATCGAGCGCATAGTGGATGAGCAAGACAGACGCAGCGTGCAGGTGTGTCTGTCTGAACGGGGCAAGGCCTTGATTGAACAGGCGGTAAACACACATACAGAAATCCAGAATTGCGTGCTTGCACCGCTCAAGGCCGAGCAGCGGCAAACCCTGGCCGGAATTCTGAAAAGCGTACTGTCACATCTGCCCGGCGAGTGCGCTCCCACCGAGTGATCAGCATAATTTAGAGGGAACTTTCTATGCTACACAGCAACTATCTCAAGCAACTGGATCTGCAAGACATCGTCGTGTTTTTGAACTTGCTTGAACAACGCAGCGCCAAGCGCACCGCCGAGCTGATGAGCATCAGTCAGCCAACCGTCAGTTACTGCTTGAAAAGGCTGCGCGGGTGTTTCGACGACACGCTGTTCGCCTCGTCACAGGGCGCATTACTCCCCACAACGAAAGCAGAAAAAATCGCGCCGTATCTGCGCGTGGTCGTGGAATCAGTCAACCGCTGTGCAGAGGAGGAAGCCGGTTGGCCCTCGGCTGCCGTGACCAAAGTCTGGCAAATATGTGCACCCGAGCATTTCGAGTTGTCTGTCTTGCCGCAGGCCCTGCAGTCGTTGGCCAAAGAGCAGACCGCTGTCTCGTTGCACCTGGAACGCCTGAGCCGTGACCTGCCCATTGATCGGCTCATCTCCGGGGACGTCGACATTGCCATCGGGTTTGGCCCGGGTTATCACCAACTTCACCCGGAACTGGAATGGCAATCCATCTTGAATGATCAATTTGTGTGCCTCACCAGTTATCTAAGACAGGACGCTGGCAAGACCATGAGCCTGGATGAGTTTTGTGCATCGCCGCATGTATACCCCACGCCCTGGCTCTCTGAAAAAAACATGGTCGACAGTTGGCTCGATAAAATAGGCCGTGCGCGCAAAGTATTAGTCAAAGCAAACGGGTACCAGGCGTGCGTCAATATTATTGCCGCTGTTCCGGCCACCTTGGCACTTCCCGCAAAACTGCTACCGTTACTTCGTATTCCTGAAAGTGTGGTCATCTGTGAACCGCCGATGGGGTTCCCACAATTCACGCTGGACATGATCTGGTCAAAAGACCGCAGTCGCAGCCTTGATATTGGCAACCTTAGAAGGTTAATCCACAGTGCCTCCGAAGAAATCATGAACAAGTAAGATAAGTAAAATTTAAATTTTCCGAGCGCATTTCTAATTCTTAAAACCCGCACCAATCAAGTTTCTCTTACTGTGTGTTCACCGGTAGCAGCCATGGCTACCAGAGCTCACCCTCCAGGAGGAACGTTCGATGCTGGCTCAAGCGCAGTCGTTAGATTTCCCGTTTTATCGCCAACCTACACCAGGCTTTGGATTTGAGTGCCTTTATGCAGTAGAACCTGACGTCAAGGCACTCACGTCAGTCAGCACTGAGGAGTTGTACGGTGACCTCGCCCACAGCGGCGTGGTGATTTACCGCGATTTTAGCGACACACTTCAAGATTTTAACGATTTTGTCAGCGCCCACTCGTCGAGAGTCACGTTCGATCCTGCGCGCACCACATCGACTGCCAACACCGCCGAGATTATTGCTGGCTTGCATGAGATGGGCCTGCATCGGGAAAACGGAAACCTGCCGTTCAACCCTGATATCCAATGGTTCTTCTGCCTTGAAGCCGCTTCGGTGGGCTCTGAAACAACAATGTGTGACGGCCAAAAGGTGCTCTTTGACCTGTCTTCTAAAACACGCAAACAGTTTGAAAACACACCGATAAAATATTCGCGCCGTATTCCATGGAATAACGTAAAGCGTTTTCTGAGTGTTGAACTTGAGCTGCCTCTCGAAGACATCACCGATGAGCACTTGGAACTCGTTAACCAAAAAGTGACCGGCCAAACTTATCGCCGAATTGACCAGAACTTAATCCACTCGCAATTAATCATTTCAGCAGTAGAAACAAGCTGCTTTGGTGGCAAACAAGCCTTCTGCAATTCCATGCTTGGCCCAAGTGTTAACTATGAGCCACCCCGCATTACATGGGAAAACGGCGACGATATATCCCTCGATATATGGGATGAGTTGAAAGACGTTACCGAGCGCAACACCTACAGCCACTTCTGGAAGAAAGGCGATATCGTCGTGATTGATAACACCCGCGTCATGCACGGCCGTCGCCGCCTCGACGATCAGTCCCGCCGTATTTTTGGTGCTCAAAGTTATCGTGTAGGAGGGATTGATCAATGATCACGAAAAAAATGCAGGACTATTTGACCGGCACCCCTGACCGGGTTGTTATCAAAGAAATGAACGGTCGCAGCTATACCTTGTATGAACTGCGCAACGATGTGAACCGTCTGGCCAGCGCGCTTGAAGAACGTGTGGGTCGCTGTGAGCGCAAGGTGTTCGGCATTGCCATGCGCTCTTGCTACGAATGGGTCTATACGCTGCTGGCGATCCAGAAAGTGGGCGGTGTGCTGCTGCCCGTGCCTATCGAGTTCTCCGACGATCAAATCGAGAGCCTGCTCGGCAAAGCCAGCGCTGTATTTGTCAGCGATGAAAAGACCAAAAGCCGGATGGGCCACATCCTGCCGTCCAAGCCATGTTTCATACCTGCCCAATTAGTGACAGGCCAGACGCATGAAGCCTGGAGCCACGAGGATGAACGCCTGGCTGAAGGTATCGTGTCGGTTATCCACACCTCGGGCACTACGTCTAAGCCAAAAGGGGTCTTGATCCGGGACGAGGCCGTCGGGCTGCTCGTTGACAATGTAATGAAGCGACTGCCGCAGCAGCCCCTCCATTACTTCTCCATTGTTCCCATGAGCCTGCTCATCGAACAGGTGCTCGGCGTGTTCATCCCGATCCTCTCGGGCGGCACCTTGACACTGATGCCAAAAGGCATCGCAGAGTACGGTTCGGCGAGCGGCAATGCGCGGCATTACCTGGAATTGATCGCGCCAAACGAGCCGAACTTCCTGTACCTCCCACCAAAATTGCTGGAAGAAGCCAACCTGCTTCTGGAAACCCACACCCGCGAGCAGTTGTTCGGCAATAACCAGCCGCACATCATTACCGGTGGCGCCAAAATACCGGCCAGCGTGCTCCACGAACTGGACGCCAAAGGCGTGCAGGTATTCGAAGCCTATGGCCTGAGCGAAAACTCATCGATCATTTCCCTGAACTCACCCGCTGAACGCCAACTGGGTTCAGCCGGCAAGCTGCTGGACGGGATCGAGCCCAAGTTCGTGGACGGTGAATTGCTGGTCAAAACACCCACCCTGTGTGCCGGTTACTACAACTCGGATGACACCTCCTGCGATCTGTCCGATGGCTATCTGCACACCGGCGACATTGCCGATTTGCGCGACGGTTTTTTGTATATCACCGGACGAAAAAAGCACGTCATCATCCTGTCCACCGCACGCAACATCTCGCCCGAGTGGGTTGAAAACGTCTACAAAGAAAGCCCGCTGATCGACGACATGATCGTGATGGGTGAGGGCAAGGATGAACCTTGTGCACTGGTGCTCTCGTCCGCAGACGAGCCAACCGTGCGGGCCGAAATGGCCAAACTGGAACATCGCCTGGCGGACTTTGCGCGGATTAACCGGATGAAAGTGATCAATGATATTTCCGGTTTCAGAGAGCAGTTCTACACCGTCACCGGGCGTCCACGTCGCGCTGAAATTGAAGCTCGCTTCCTTGACTCGTTGTACGCATAAGCGAAAGGAAGCCTTATGTACTTAGTACGCAATTTCTACCGCGACCGACCGGGCTATCGCTGCGTTCAGGAGGCCGTGCGCGATAACTACTTGAAGCATTACGGCGCGACGCCTGAGCCAAAACCGGACCTGTTCGTCTGCCTGACCCAAGCCGATGGCGCAGCACCAGGGTTTGCCTGCCTGGGCATCACCTATGGTGATTCCGGGACGCTGTTCAGCGAGCAATACCTCGATGAATCGCTCGACACCTCCTATGCCATTGGCCGTGCGCGCATTGCAGAAATCGGGGCGTTTGCTTCTTTTCAAAGCGGCAGCGGTGCTGGCAGATACCTGCTCAACACGGTCCTCAAAACGCTGGCCCTGCATAACTACGGCCTCGTCGTGCTGACAGCCACTGAACAGGTTCGACAGATTCTGGGCCAGATCGACGTCAGCCTGGATGATCTGGGGCAGGCCGACCATAGCCGCGTGAAAGATCAGCAGGTCAACTGGGGCACCTACTACAGCCAGGCCCCCCGCGTAGTTGCTTCACGACTCAGCCCGCCGATGTCGTGGGAGCACAAGCCGCTGGGCTTAGTGCGACCTCAAAACTATGCCCTTGCGGCATCCGCTTAACGTATCCCGGCCCGGGTGACGCTCGTCACCCGGGCCTTTGAGGCTTATCTATGGTTACTAATAAGCGTTACGAAAACTTCATCGTCTTTCTGGCCCCGCTGATCAACAGCGTCGGCGGCATCGCCATTGACCTCTACGCGCCAAGCATCCCCTCCATTGGGCGGGAGCTGGACGCCAGCCCGTCGCTCATGCAGAACACCATCACCATCACCCTGCTGTGCTACGCCATCGGGCAACTGTTCTTCGGCATTCTGGCGGATGCGTGGGGACGCAGACCGGCCGTGTTGCTGGGGCTTGGCCTGTTCCTGGCCGGGAGCGTCATGGCGGCCACATCGTCCTCCATTGAAATGCTACTCGTCGCCAGGGCTTTGCAAGGGTTTGCCATTGGCGCGTGTCAGGTCGTAGCGCGAGCGGTACTGGTCGACACGGTCAAAGGTCCTCGATTTACGGTGGCGATTATTTACCTGAGCCTGGCGTTCGGCTTGGGCCCCGTGATCGCACCCTATATTGGGGGCGCCATTGAGGTGCATTTTGGCTGGAGATATAACTTCGTTCTCTACGCCGTCTATGGCCTCGTGGTGTTGGCGTTCGTCATGGCGGGCCTGAAGGAATCGCTGCCCGTTGAGCGCAGAAGAAGCCCGCTTCAGACAGTGGCTGGCTATGGCGCAATTCTGGCCGATAGCAATTTCCGCGCGTCAGTGATTATTCTGGGCGCCAGTTTTTCTGCCTTTTTGTTGTGGAACGTTATCGGTCCCTACATCGTGCAGGACCGCCTGGGGTACAGCGCCCAATTCTTCGGGACCACGGCATTAGGCGTAGGCGCGTGCTACCTGACAGGCACGTTGATCAACCGCTTTTTAATCAAGTTCATCGCCCCCGCAAAATTAATGTGGGCAGGCGCCGCACTCTTCGTGACGGGCGCCGCCGTTATCGCCTCAACCCCCAATGAACTGCGCCTGGCGACTGCGCTGGCGGGCATCATGCTGATTGCATTTGGTCAGGGGTTCATTTTCTCCAATGCACTGGCCCGCTCCATGTCGCTGTTCCCTGACCGGGCAGGTGTTGCTGCCAGCCTTCAAGGGTGCCTGATGCTTGCGTTTGGTTCTGCGGCTTGCGCGGCGGCCAGCGCCTTGCCGTTGCAGACTAACGTCGCTATCGCGGGTCTGTTCTTCGCCTTGTTTGTGGTCACCCTGATCGGGATGCTGTCGCTGGGCCTGTCCCGCAGAACGGCCATCGCATGACGCCGCTCATTTGGGGCTTTCGCGCTGTACTGGGCGGGTTCTGGCTATGGGCCGGGCTGAGTAAGTGGCTCTACGGGTTCGATGCCACGGCATTTTTGCAGGGTGCGCTCGGCAACCCCGCTGTCCAGGCCGCGCCTTACGCAGGGCTGACGGTTGCGGTGGTTGAGTGGCTGGTTAAAACGGGGATGCCCGTCGTCAACGCTGTCATCCCGCTGCTGGAGGTGGCCCTGGGGGTCTGGTTTGTGTCTGGCAAAGTGCTGCGCGGCGCAGCCCTTGGGCAGGCCGGTATGAGCCTGATGTTTGTGGTGTGCGGCGCTATCAGCTGGAACCCGCTGCTGTTGGCGAGTTCATGCGTATTGCTGGCGCTGCCACTTCCTAAAAAACCGTAGCCTCTGCCGAAGGCTGCGTCAGGTCACTCACCTCGAGTGGCCTGACGCAGCTTCGCGGTGCTCGGCTGCTACAGGCCCTCAACAGGTCAGTGGCGGTTTACTCCACAGGATCGCTTACGGGCTTGGCAATGATTTGCTTGAGTTCGGCCGTCATCGGGAACTCCAGGTTCAAGCCATTGGGCGGGATCGGCTGTTCGAACCAGCGCTGGTAAATACCCGTGATTTCACCTGAGCGGTACAGGTCGGCCAGGGTCTGGTTCACCACTGCCAAGAACTGCGGATCGTCTTTGCGCACCATGCAGCTGTAGATTTCACGCGATTGTTCATCCCCCACCACCACCCAGTGATGCGGGTCACGGGCCTTGGCGCGTTCGCCATAGAGCAGCGCGTCATCCATGTAAAACGCCACTGCTCGCCCCGTTTCGAGCATTTTGAACGCCTCACCGTGGTCTTTGGCGCTGATCACATTCATGCCCATTTTGTGATCGGCACTGTAGCTTTTGATGAAACGCTCATTGGTGGTGCCCGCCGTGGTCACGACGTTTTTCTCGCGCAGGTCATCAAAGCCTTTGATGCCGCTGTCCTTGGCGGTCAACAACTGGCCTTTGACGTAAATAAAACCATAAGAGAACGCCACCTGCTTTTGCCGTTCCGCCGTGACACCCGTGGAACCGCATTCCAGATCCACCGTGCCGTTTTGCACCAGAGGAATACGGGTTTGCGACGTCACCAGGTTGTATTTGATTTTCAGCGGTTTATCGCCCAGCTTCTTCTGCACGTTTTCGACGATTTTATTCGCCAGATCGACGGAGTAACCCATCGGTTTGCCCGTGTTATCGCCCACATAGGAAAACGGCACCGAAGCATCGCGGTAGCCCAGCGTGATGCTGCCCGAGTCGGCAATTTTCTTCAGTGCGCCCTGCAATGGCGCCTCTGTGGCGGATGCTGCCTGACTGATCAACAGGCCCAACGTGCAACTGATCAAGGTGAGTTTTTTCATCTTCTTATTTCCCCTTTAAAACAGATTAACGACGTGCAGCAATCACGCTGATTTCAACCAGCACCTGGGGCCGCGCCAGTTCGGCTTGCAGCGTGGTTCGGGTCGGCGCCTTACCGGCTGACAACCAGGCAGACCACACCGTGTTCATGGCGGCGAAGTCGCGCTGGATGTTTTGCAGGTAAATCGTGGCATTGAGAATGTGGTCCTTGTCGCTGCCGGTCTCGGCCAATAAGGCGTCGATTTTGCCAAGGACTTCCGCGGTTTGCGCAGCAATATCCACGGTTTGAGTCGGCACCTGACCGGACAAAAACACCAGTGCCTCAAACGTCACGGCGGCGCTCAATCGCTCATTGCTGTTAATGCGGTGAAGGGTCATCGGGCTTTCCTTGTGGTGAACTACAGATTCAAGCGGCATGCGGCGTAAGGCCGTGCATGTCGATAGACGTTTGACGTTGCGCGATCAGCTCGGCCAGTAAACGGCCGCTGCCACAGGCCAGGGTGAAACCCAGTGCGCCATGACCCAGATTGAGCCACAGGTTGCGATAACCACTGGCGCCCAGAATCGGCACACCGGTGGGTGTTGCAGGGCGCATGCCAGCCCACTCAGTGGCCTGGGCATAGTCGCCCGCCTCAGGGAAGGTGCTGCGCGCCAGTTGGCGCATTTGTGCGAGGCGTTTGGGGTCCGGGGCCGGGTCAAAACCCACGATGTCGACCATTGCCGCGATACGCAGTTGCTCGCCAATCCTTGCGTAAACAATTTTGCGGTCGTAGTCGGTGATGCTCACGTGCGGGGCTTTTTCCACATCGGCCAGCGGCAAGCTCAGGCTGTAGCCTTTAAGCGGATACAACGGCAGGTTCAGACCGGGCAAGCGCAGCGCCGGGCTGTTGTGGCCCGCCGCGAGGACCAGTTGATCGACCTGCAAACGCTCATCACCCATGTCCACGGCCGACACGGCACCGTGACTGTGCACCACACCCGTCACGGGCTTGCCAAGCACAAAGGTGCAGCGGCCAGAAGCCTCTAAGCGCGCGACCAACTGCTGGCAAAACGCGTGGCAATCGCCCACTTCTTCATCCGGCGTGTAAATGCCACCCACAAAACTTGACCCTTGCAGACCCGGCGTAAGCGTTGCGCATTCACTGGCCGACAGCGCGTGTTGGAAAGGGCTGTGGATAACGTTTTGCCGGGCTTTATCGAAATGGCCCTGCTCACGAAAAGCCACGAGCTTGCCGTTTCGTCGCCAGCCAAACCCGCTCAGTTGGTCTTCTTCGCGCCACTGTTGCAACGTTGCCTGGCTCAATAGCGCCAAACGCAGCAAATGTGCACCGTTACGCTGATTCACCGAACCACGGCAGGCGCCGACAAACGCGGCCAGCCAGCGCCATTGGGCCGGGTCCATGCGCGGGCGCAGCTTGAGCGGTGAGTCGGCGCGCAACAGCCAGCCCATGGCCTGCCACGGCACGCCAGCATCTGCCAACGGTGCCACGTAGCGATAGGACAATTGGCCGCCATTGGCAAAGCTGGTCTGGCTGCCCAGCGTGGGCTGGGCTTCGATCAGCGTCACTACAAAGCCGTCACGCACCAGCGCATACGCCGTTGCCAGCCCAATGACGCCACCGCCGATGATGCAAACCCGCTGTGCCATGTCAGTCCTTAACCCAAAGTTATGCGAACCTCAGATTAGGGGCAGGTGACAGGCGCCGAACAATGAATAAAGATGCTTAACCCATAAACAAAGGTTATGGACTACAGCCATGCGCTTGCGACATATCGAAGTTTTCCAGGCTATTCGTCAAACCGGCTCGGTGAGCGCGGCGGCGCAGTTACTGCACGTCTCGCAACCGGCGGTGAGCAAGGTGTTGCAGCACGCCGAGTTGCAGTTGGGGTTTGCGCTGTTTTTACGGGTACGCGGCAAACTCCAGCCCACGCCCGAAGCCTTGCTGCTGGAGCGCGAAGTCGACAAGGTCACTGAAAGCCTGCAAGGGGTGCAGCGTCTGGCTGAAAGCTTGCGCCGCCAACCCGGTCACCGGTTGCGCATTGGCAGCACGCCCGCCCTGGCCTTGTCACTGATGCCGCCGGTGATCAGCGAATGGACGCAGCGTTATCCCGATACCCAGTGCGAGCTGGCCAGCGCGCACACCCGTGAACTGGTGCAAAACCTGTTGATGCGCGAACTGGACGTGGCCCTCACTTTCAAGCAACCCGAACACCCAGGGCTCAAGGCACAGGCGTTGGCTCATGGGGTTTTAGTGGCGCTGGCACCCAGGGACTACTGGGCCGAAAAAGACCTTGGTGTACCCTTGGCACTGGATGAACTGGCCAACGCACCGTTAATCGGTCTGAGCAGTGCCGACCCGCTGTTTGCGCGGTTTGAAAGTTACCTGAACACCGTCGAACCGCCGCCGCGCATCAACATCGCGGTGCAAACCTATTCGCTGGCCAGAGCCATGGTGGAGTCAGGTGCCGGATTGGCAGTGATTGATCCGTTTACCGCGCTGGGGGCCTCACGTGAGAGCACGCGGATACGGCCTTTGACACCGGCATTGCCGATCACGCTGTACGCCTTGACCCGTGCCGACGAACCGGGGCCGCATACACTCGACGGGTTGCTGCAACTGTTTGCGCTACGCGCCAGCGAACAGTTGCAGCGATTGTCCTCGTAACCGTAGTCGATGCCGCAGGCTGCGAGCTTTTAAAATCAAAGGCTCGCAGCCTGCGGGTGGTTCAGGTGCCACGCATTATTTGGGCAATGCGTAGACCACCACCTGATCGCCCACCTGGTCTTTCATGATCGAGTTACCGCCCGCCACAAACGCTACGTATTGCCGACCCTTGTACTCATACACCGCAGGGTTGGCCACGGCAGGCGCCATGACGATGTCCGACCACAGCTCTTTGCCGTCCTCCAGTGCGTAAGCACGCACCTTGGCGTCCATCGAAGCACCGATGAAAATCACCCCGCCCGCAGTCACGGCCGGGCCACCAATGGTCGGCGAGCCCATGTCTTCAGGCATGTACCAGCCCCACTGTTGCACTGCACCCATCGGACGACGCCATTTCACGTCACCGGTGCGCATGTCCAGGGCCACGATCTCACCGAACGGCGGCGCCCAGCACGGCATGCCGGCCCAGTTCTGCGCGTTCAGCAACGACATGCCATACGGCGCGCCGATTTGCGGGTAGAAGCCGTTTTCGTTACCTGCCTCTTTCGGTTGTTTGTCATACGCGGCGCGGTCCCACAGCTTGATCATCTGCACGATGTGCGACGTGTTGACGATTGCCACCTGGCTCACCGGATCGAACGCAACGCCGCCCCACTGCACGCCACCCGCACTGTCCGGGTACGCCAGCACGCCGTTGCCTTTGGTGGAGGGTGGCGAGTACATGCCGTTGTATTCCAGGCCGTCCCACATCTTCGAGCACTGCCCCAGGCCCACGATGTCGGCGACCTTCCAGATCGCCGGTTTTTTCGACTGATCCATCAACGGCGCTGGTTTGGTCGGGAACGGTTGCGTCGGCGAATACACCTCGCCCTCAGCATCACCTTGCGGCACCGCACGCTCTTCAATCGGCCACACGTCCTCGCCCGTGCGGCGGTCAACGGTAAACAGGAAGCCCATTTTGGTCGCCTGTACCAGCGCGGCTACCGGCTTGCCATTGACCGTGATGTCCATCAACGTCGGGGCCGAGTTGATGTCGTAGTCCCAAATGTCATGGTGAACCCACTGCCGCGACCAGACCACCTTGCCGGTGTTGATGTCCAGTGCGGTGGTTGAAGTGCCGAGCGGAATCGGCTTGGTGCGGTTGCCACCCCAATAATTGGGCGATGGCGAAGAGACCGGGATGTACAGCAAGCCCAGCGCCGGGTCATAGGACATGGCGGTCCAGATATTGGCGGTGCCGGTTTTGCCTGCCTCTTCTTCCGGGATCGGCTTGAACTCCCACTCCAGCTCACCGGTGCGGGCGTTGAGTGCGAACAATGAACCTGGCGATTCAACTTCGTACTCCCAGTCCTTACCGGCCCAACCGACGATCAGTTTGTCGCCGATGACCGTAGGCGGTTGCAGCACCGACAGCGGCCATTTGGCGTTAACGGTGTTCCATTGGTTGACGTCCACCACACCGTTTTTACCGAACTTCTCGCACGGTTTTCCGGTGTCCGCATCGACGGCGTACAACTGGGCGGTCATGTTGCCCAGATACACGACTTTTTGGCAGGCAACACCCGCTTGCGGGGTTTTCTCCTGCCAATAGGCCACGCCACGCGACTTCAACGCAGGCTGGGTTTCGGCCACCAAGGGCGACTGGGTATCAAAGACCCACTTCTCTTTGCCGGTCTCGGGTTCGAGGGCAATGATGCGATAAAAAGGCGTGCCGACGTACAACGTGTCATTGGCAAAAATCGGCGTGGCCGACCAGACCGACGGCGGAATCTTGCCGGTGCCGGTGGACATGTCGCCGGTGAAATATTGCCAGACCTTGGTCAACTGCCCGACGTTGTCTTTATTGATTTGCGTCAGAGGCGAGTATTTCTGCGAACTCAACTGGCCGTGAAAGCTGTCCCATTCTTTGCCGTCAGGTATCGCCAGCCTGGCGCTTTCGGCCGACACGCTGGAAGGTGCCAGCAACGGCGGCGGTACGGTATAGGTCTGGGCGTGAGCGGTGCTAATGCCCGCCAGAATGCACAGGGCCGGTGCACCCAACAGGTGCTTTTTCAGTCCATTCATGTCACGCGCTCCTGGCCGGTTGAGTGAAGGTTTCGATCACAACGCCTATCGCGCCCACAGCCAGCACCGCCGCGGTCAACCAACCATGCAAAAACAGTGCAGCGACAAAGGTCCCGACGATCCCGACCCAGCTCAAAAACAGCAGAAAACCGCGCAGCCCGCCTGTATGACTTTTAACCAGTAATAGGCCCAGAACCACCATCACCACTTCAGCGAACATCGCTGTCATCGCCCCGCCGGAGCCATCAATACCTGACAACGGCGTAAAGAATCGCCAGGCCGTGATGGCCAGGGCCACCAAGGCCGCAATGATCAAAATATAGGCACCGGTATGGCGCCTGGGCGCTCCCGATGGCGGTGCGTAAGTCGCAGATGTACTCATCCCTTTCCCCTTTTTCGTTATAGGCACACTCAGCCCATCGCTGAAAGCCCCTTCAGCCAAACGAATTCAGTGTAGTCAAGGTAAGACGAGTCGCACTACAGCGTAGGATTAGGCGCAGGCTGCGGTCTTTTGATCGTTCAATCCAAAAGCTCGCAGCCTGCCGGGAGTGGGCTTAATGCGCGTTGTCGGCCTCAGCCGAAACAGAGGTGTCTTTGGTCACATGCTTGACCAGTTTGCCGATGGTCAGGCCCTGGAACAGGATCGACGACAACACCACGATGTAGGTGATACTCAGGATCAAGTCACGCTCCGGCCCCAGCGGCAAGGCCAGTGCCAGCGCTACCGAAACCCCGCCGCGCAAACCACCCCACGTCAGGATGCGAATGGTGCCACGCGGCACCGCACGCCAGCGGCGCAGCAGCACAATGGCCGGGGCCACGGTCAGCAAACGCGACAACAGGATCGCCACCGCCAACGCACTGGCGGCCAGCAAATGCAACCACGAGAACGGCAGCAGCAACAGCTCCATACCGATCAACGCAAACAGCAGCGCGTTGAGCATGTCATCCAGCAGCTCCCAAAAGCCGTCCAGGTAGCGACGGGTCATCTCGTTCATCGCCTTGTTGCGGCCCAGGTTGCCAATGATCAAACCGGCCACCACCATCGCAATCGGTGCCGAGACGTGCAGCTCACTGGCCATCGCCGAGCCGCCAATCACCAGCGCCAACGTGAGCATCACTTCGATCTGATACTGCTCGATGCTCTTGATCATCCGGTACACCAGATAACCGATCAGCCCGCCGAACACCACGCCGCCAATGGCTTCGTGGGCAAACATCATGGCCGTGGCGCTGACGCTGGGGGTTTCACCCAGTTGCACAATACCCAGCAACACGGTGAACACCACCACCGCGGTGCCGTCGTTGAACAGCGACTCGCCCACGATGGTGGTTTTCAGCGGTTTGGACGCGTTGGCGGTCCGCAACACGCCGAGCACGGCAATCGGGTCGGTGGGCGAAATCAACGCACCAAACAACAAGCAGTACAAAAAGCTGATGTGCCAGCCGAACAGGCCGAAAATCCAGTACGCCAGACTGCCGATCACCGTGGTGGCGATCAGCACACCCACCGTGGCGAGCAGCCCAATCGGCCAACGGTAACTGCGCACGTCATTGAAGTTAACGTGCAAGGCACCTGCAAACAGCAGAAAGCCCAGCATCCAGTTCATCAACAGATCGCCAAAATCAATTTGGCCGATCAACTGTTGCACACGGTCTTCGAGACCCGGATAACCGAGCACGCTCAAGCCTTGCAACAGCAGGGAAAACATAAGGGCTGTGACCATCACGCCAATCGTGGGCGGCAGGCCGATAAAACGGTAATTCACGTACGTCAGCAATGACGTCAGGCAGATAAACGCAGCAACAAGCTCAAGCATCCGAGTTCCTGTGGTGGCGAGAGTGGGGGGAAGGCCCGATCAGGCCGGGCAATGGTTTGATGCAAAAAACCACATCAGCGACACATTGCCAGACGTTACAAAGCCGAACTCAGGTTGCCTCTCTGTGCAGGTCCGCCAACCAGCGCAACACCTCTGCCGTGGGTTCAATCAAGTCGGCCGGAATGTATTGATCCACGTGTCCGCCCTGATACAACGCGCGGGCCAAAGGGATGCGTTGCAGCACCGGGATGCCCTCTTCTTCGGCCATGCGCCGCACCCGTAATGCCTGCGCGTCGGTGTATTTGAGGGTGATCAGCGGCAGCGGCGTTTCACCGCGCACATAACGAATACCAATGGCGATATGCGTCGGGTTGGCGACGATCACCGAGGAGCGTTTCACATCGGCCCGCAGGTTGCTGGTTTGCAACTCCTGATGAAACTGACGGCGCTTGCTCTTGATCTCGGGGCTGCCTTCCATCTCCTTGTACTCGCGCTTGATCTCGTCCTTGCTCATGCGCAGTTGCTTGTTGTGCTGGTAACGCTCGAAGGCATAGTCGGCCGCCGAAATCAGCACAAACCCGACCCCGCACACCAGCATCAGCTGTTCGAGCATCAGCCCGACAATCGGCGCAATGCAGCCCAAGCCACACGCAGGCAGACGGATCAGCGCATTGAGATTGCCTTCCAGCGTGACCCACACCAGCAACGACAGCAGCGCAACCTTGAGCGCAGACTTGAGAAACTCCACCAGGCTGCGGATCGAGAATATTTTCTTCGCGCCTTCCACCGGGTTGATCTTTTTCAGGTCCGGCATGATCGACTCGCCACTGAGCAAAAAACCGTACTGCGCCAAGTGCGACACGATCACCACCAGGGCGGCGACCACCAAGATGGGCAGGCACAGGTACACCAACTCCTGCATCAGGTTTTCCAGCACCAGCTCAAAGGCCTGACCGAACGGCAGGTTCAGGTAGTTGGCGGGCATCAGCATCAAGCCGCCCAGATGCTCCATGTAGTATTCCGAGCAGGTCATGAACAGCGTGACCAAGGCCAGAATCAACGCCGTGGACACCACCTCCTTGCTTTTGACCACCTGCCCTTTATCCCGCGCATCGCGCAGTTTCTTGGCCGTGGGCTGCTCGGTTTTTTCGCCGCTCATTGGCCACCCAGAATCGGCGTCAACAGGGCCACCGGGTCCAGCGCCAGCAAGAGGCTGTCATAGGCGTGCGTCATCAGCACGTTGAGGTAAATCACCAGCAGGAAGCTGGCGATGATGCTTTTGATCGGCATCGCCAAAATGAACACGTTCAAGGACGGCGCAAAACGACTGATGAGCGCCAGCCCGAACTCTGCCAAAAACATGGCAATCAGCAACGGCGCAGCCAGCAATACGCAAAGGCTCAGCAACTGGCTGAACTGGCTGTAGAAAAAAACCACCCATTGCTCACCCACCTGCGGGAAGAATGTCGCCACCGGCCAACTCACGTAACTCTGGAACAGCGCCCCGAGCAGCATCAAAAAGGCCCCGCCGGAGAAGAACAGCGTGATCAGCGTCTGCGTCAGCAACAGCCCGGTGGGGCTGGTCTGGCTGCCCAGCGTCGGGTTCAGGGTGGAGGCAATCGAAGCACCGCGCTGGTTGTCGATGATAAAACCGGTGGCCTCAATCGCCCAAAACGGAATGGTCGCGACAAAGCCGATCAACAGGCCGAGGAGAATTTCCTTGCCGATCATCAGCGCCAGGTCCAGCCCGGTGATGGTCAGCGGCAACGTGCCCGCCACCGCCGGGTAGATAAACAGCGCCAGCGAACAGGCCACGCCGTTGCGCACCAGCCCGCCACCCAGCATCTGTTTGCTCAGGATCGGCATCACCACAAAACAACAGAGGATGCGCGGCAACAACAGCGTGTAGGCCAACAACAACTGTTGCAGGTCCTGAATGCTCATCGAACCAGCGCGACTTTGTGCAAGGTCATGTCTGCGAAGGTAAACAGCTCATTGCCCATCCAGCCCGCCGTGGCAAACAACGTCACCACCACCGCCACCAACTTGGCGACGAAGCCCAGCGTCTGCTCCTGAATTTGCGTCAGCGCTTGCAGCAGCGACACCAGGGTGCCGACCGCCGCCGCAATCAGCACCGTGGGCATAGACAGCACCAGCACCAGCCACAGGCTCTGGCTGGTGAAGTGCAGAATGTCGGCGTTGTTCACGGCCACACCCCGTAACTGATCACCAGCCCGTGGGTGAGGCGCGCCCAGCCGTCAAGCAACACAAACAGCAGCAACTTGAAGGGCAGGGAAATGGTCATCGGCGAGACCATCATCATGCCCATCGCCAGCAGGATGTTGGAAATGATCAAGTCGATGGCAATGAACGGCAGGTAGATCAGAAACCCGATCTCAAAGGCCCGTGTCAGCTCGCTGACCGTAAACGCGGGCAACAGAATCAGCAGGCTGTCAGGTTCCAGGCGATCGGCGTATTCAGCGGGCCAGATCTGGCGCGTGCTGTCGACAAAAAACGCGTGCTCGCGCGCCTGGATCTGGCGTTTTAGAAAGTCGCGATACGGCTGCATGCCTTCATCGAGAAACAACTCCACCGACTCAGTTTTGCTCAAGCTCACGTCATGGGTTTTCAGGTAGTCGCGGGTAGCAAAACCCACGGGCGCCATCACGTACACGCTCAAAATGATCGCCAACCCGTACATCGCCATGTTTGGCGGAATTTGCTGCACGCCCAGCGCGTTGCGCAGCAGCGAAAACACCACGGTCATCTTGATAAACGAAGTCGCCATCACCGCGATAAACGGCAACAGGGCCAACAATGCCAACCCCATGATCAGACTGAGTTCGTCTGGCAGTTGAATCATGTTGCGCTGCTCGCCAGCAGGCGGGTTACGCGTACGCCCAAGCGGTCCTGGATACGCACCAGTTCCCCCGTGCCCACGTAGCGCTGATTGGCCAGAATCCGCACTTCACCTTCCAGCCCGCACGCCAGGTCGATCAACGACCCCGGCTCCAGTGCTGCCAGGCTTTGCAGGTCGAGGGTCTGGCGGCCCACCTCGAAACTGACCTGCACTTGCAGTTGTTCAAGGCCGGCCAGCGCGTGCTCGGGCTCAGTGGGGGCTGGGGTGTGCATGGCAAGTACCTTAAGGTGGTTTTCTTCGGGGAGAACGTGCGCCCACGGGCGACCTTCGACATAGACCAACAGCGGGCTTTGCACCTGTTGGCGAGACGGCAACAGCAACAGGTCACCGGTGCAGACTGAATTGAGCAGCGCCGGAGTCAATTGCACCGGCCCCCATTGCAACGACAACACCAGCGCAATCGGGCGCATTTCGCGCAGCGGGCGGGCGGGCAACAACGCCAGCAAGGCCCGGGGATCACCCTCGATCCAGAACACCAGTTGCTCGCCGCCGCGTGACAGGCTGAGGCTCAAACACACCGCGGCGGCGCTGGCGCAATAAGGTTCGATGGCGTCCCACACCAATCCGGTGAACGGCGCGCCTTCGACTTCCAGCAGGGCCAGTTGCAATGCGGCGGGCAAGCGGGCAAAAGCGGCCTCTTGCAAACGTGGCGCCAGCCATTGCGCCAGGCAGGCGCAATGACACAACAAACGCAACGGCACGCCGCGCCAATGCACATGCAACGCGAGGTCCAACCCCGCAGGTGGCTGGCTCACCCCCAACTGCGCATGCCCGTCATTGACCGGGAAGCGACTGCGGCAAGACGCCAGGCGTTGTTGCAACGCCCATTCCTGCGGCTCGACGGTATTTAAGGGCAATGCCTTCACGGCTGCGCCTCCCACTCGTCATAGACACTGCGGCGTTGGCGCGAACGCTGATCGCTGTCTTGCGAGTTGCTGAATGACAGTTGCACCGGTTGTTCGGGATTAAGCCGTTGCAGGCGTTCCAGCAGATCCTGGCGGGCCAGTTGCAACTGCAACAGGCTGCCGGGACTGGCCTGAATGTCGACTTGCAACTGACCGTGAACCGTCACCAACTGCACCTCAACGTGGCCCAGGTGCGGCAAGTGCACCTGCACCACACTGGCGCTGCCCAGGTGCGTGGCGGCGGACTGAATGTGTGGCTGCAAGGCACTGAGCAACTGCTGTAGATCGCGGGTCAAGACTGGCGCTTCACTGCTCGGCTGCAAGCGGGCGAGCAGCTTGTCGCCGGGGGTCATCAACGGGGCAATGGCCTCAGGCAGATCATCCACGGGGGCCATAAAACGTGCAGGTTCATCGTGGGGTTGATCGTCGTGGCTGGCGCTGTCACCGGTGGAGGGCGCGGGCGCAGTTCGCGGGGCCTCGACGGCGGGTATTTCAGGGGCCGGACGCTGCGCCGAGGGGGCAAGGGGCCGCGCGCTGTCTTCTGCTTTGCACGCCATCCAAGGCGCTTCGCCCCTTTCGGCGGCGACGGCAGGCGCGATGGCAGGCGGCAATGCACTGCTTTCAGGTTTGGTGGGCACTTGCGGTTTTTCAACGCTGTCGCCAACCACAACCGGGGCGCAGGCGGGTGGCAGGGGCAGTGGCTGCGCGCTGGCTACGTGTGGCCGCGCACCGTCTTCTGGCTTAAAAGGGGGCTGCGGTTTTTCACCGGTTTGGCTCGCGACGACTGGGGCCTGAGGCCGCGGCGCAAGAGCTGCGGGGTTAAAAGGCGGCGTCAGGTTTTCGCGAGGCACAGAGGCGTGTTGAAGCCCTTGCGCGGTGTCCAGCGGCGCCGTCTCACTCTTGGTGTGAGCGTGCTCGCGAGGCGGCGTTTCAGGCGGGTGCATCGACCCCAACGGCGACGTTTGCTCATCGCCCTTTGGTGCCACTTCACGCGGCTCCACCGCCGGGTTAGTGCCCTCTGCGCCCCTGATCAACTCGGCAAAGGCGGCATGGGCTTTTTGAAACGAAGCGCCCAACGCCGACAATGTCGGGCGCAGCGGTTTCACCTCCTGCGTCATGGGCACCTGCATCACCTGTTCGAAGTGGTGTTGCAAGGCTTTGTCCGGGATGTTCGGCCCGCTCCGCTCAGCAGGTACTGCGGGTTCAACCGGCGTGATGCGGGTCATAGCGCGATGTCCGGGCGACGGAATTCATCGAGTTCCATTTCTTCTTTCAACTCATTCATAAGGCGCTCTTCATCTAACGCGTGACGGCTCAACTCGGTGAATTTTTCGACTTGCTGCTGCGCGGCCACCCATTTGCGCTGGCTCAAGCGCCACAGTTCGCGCTCTTGCACCAGCACCTGCGCGCGCTCAGCAATGGCTTGTTCGAGCCGGGCTTCTTCTTCACGCAGCAGGGCCACTTGCTGTTGCCACTGCTCCAGTTTTTGACGGTTGAGCGGTTGCTCTTTGCACTGCTCAAAGAGCCGCGCTTCTTCAGCCTGACGCCACTGCTGATACTGCTGATGTTCAGTCACGCTCAACGCTTGCGCGCTGCGACTGGCCAGCACCCGCAGTTGATGGCGATGTTGTTCCTGCTCGGCACGCTGGGCGCGCAAAGACTTAATGCTTAACAAGGTGTGCAAGGTCACAGGGCAAGGGCCTCCAATTGGGCAAGGCTTTGCGCCAAGTGGCTGAGTTCGTGGGTGCCCTGACGCAACCAGTCACGAATCGCGGGCATCTTGTCGATGGCGCGGTCGGCAACCGGGTCCTGGCCCTTCTGGTACTCACCAATCTTGAGCAGCAATTCCACTTCTTCGTATTTGGCCATCCATTCGCGCACCTGGCTGGCAGCGTGCCGGTGGCCGGGCGCAACAATCTGGTTCATCACCCGGCTCACTGAACGCAGCACGTCAATGGCCGGGTAATGATTGGCCGCGGCCAACTTGCGCGACAGGATGATGTGCCCGTCGAGGATGGAGCGGGTTTCGTCCGCCACCGGCTCGGTCATGTCGTCGCCTTCCACCAGCACGGTGTACAGCGCGGTGATCGAGCCTTTGTCCGATTGCCCCGCGCGCTCCATCAGGCGCGGCAAGGCGGCAAAGACCGACGGCGGATAACCGCGACGGGTGGGCGGTTCACCAGCGGCCAGGCCGATTTCGCGTTGGGCGCGGGCAAAGCGGGTGACCGAATCCATCAGCAGCAACACCCGCTTGCCCTGGTCGCGGAAATACTCGGCAATGCTGGTGGCGACAAACCCGGCCTTGGCCCGCTCCATCGCCGGACGGTCAGAGGTGGCGACCACCAACACCGAGCGGCGCAACCCTTCCTCGCCCAGATCGGACTCAATAAATTCGCGCACCTCACGCCCACGCTCACCGACCAGCGCCAGCACAATTACATCGACGTCGGCATTGCGCATCAGCGTGGCCAGCAACGTACTTTTACCGCCACCCGCTGCGGCAAAAATGCCCATGCGCTGGCCTTCGCCGCAGCACAGCAGGCCATCGAGCGTACGCACACCCAGCGAGATGGGTTGGCTGATCAGTTTGCGGCTCATGGGCGGCGGCGCATCGCGATACACCGGGTACCACGCAGCGGGTTCGCCCAACGGCGGGCCTTGCAAGGGTTGGCCCAGGCCGTCGAGCACCTGCCCGAGCAAGTGATCGCCCACGCCCACCTGATGCATGGTCCCGGTGGGGCTAACCTCCGTATTAGAGGAAATACCGTGCATTTCACCCAACGGCGTCAGCAGTGCTTGATGCTGCTGAAAGCCAATGACTTCGGCCATCAACGACAACGAGTGATCCGGGTTACGCAAATGGCACAACTCACCGATCCGCACGCCAGGCACCACGGCTTTGAGCAATGTGCCGGTGACCTGAGTCACACGGCCACGAATTTGAATCAGCCGACATTGCTCGATGACGTGCTGCATCTGATCGGTGACGTGTTCGAGGGAGAGGTGCATGGTCGGCTTGGGTCTGGGGCTGACCATCATTCTAAAGAGAAGCACCTGTAGGAAATTTCAACCTTGGTCGCGAGTTTTTATAAATTGGTTGGGGTTTAAGCCCGCTCGCCGACCGTGGCAAACGTGGCCCCCTCTCGATTGCTCCTTACAGACACAATGCGTTGCCTGCCTGAAACCCAAAGCCCGCCGCCTGCGCCAACTTCTGCGCGGGGTGGTGGTGTATTGGGGTGGTTGCCTAAAAAAATGCGACGGATTTTGGCAGCCGCCCCACCCCGCACATTTTTACAATGGCGCTCTTCTTCAAAGCTGCACGAGAGTGAGTACCTCTATGGCCAACATCCAGAACCTGCTGGCGCCAACCGCACAGCCGGATCGCGAGGTCGAGCCATCGCGCAACCCCGATCCACGCCTGAGCGGCAGCTTTCAAGGCGAACGCGTGCAGTACATTTCCACCAGCCAATCAATGGCCGATGCCGCAGAAGAACTGACGTTTGCGTTTTCCGAACGCGTGGAAAAATCACTCGCAAAACGCAAGATCAGCGACGGCCAGGCCCGCCTGAGCGAAGTGCAGGAGATGCTCGAAGAGTATCTGCACAAGGTGCCTGACCTCGAACGCCAGCAAAAACTTGAAACCCTGGTGGCGCAACTGGCGAGCGGGCAATTGACCAACATGGCGCAGCTCAAGGCGTACCTCAAAGGCTTTTCAGGCGAGGTGAGCCATCAGTTCGTGGCGCTGTCGTTTGCACGCCAGACCCTGGCCACTAAAACCGATGCCCGTGCTCTGCTGGCGCTGATCGATCAAGCCTTGTTGCAGATGGCGGACGAGCATGGCGCAGCCATTGAAACCGGCCTGAGTATCGGCCCGCTGGCGCTGCACGCCGAACAGCAAGGCGTGGGCGATGTGCAAGCGTTGCGCGACACCTACCGTGATGCGGTGCTCGATTACAAAGGCCTGTCGGCCGCCTGGAATGACATTCAGGCCCGCTTCGCCAGCTCGGCCATCGAAGGGGTGACCTCCTTCATGATGAAAGCGTTGAGTGCCGACCTGGACAGCCAGCAAACGCGCCTCGACCCGATCAAGCTGGAGCGCGTGATGAGCGACATGTCCAAGCTCAGAATCCTGGCCGGTTTATCCGATCAGGTTCACGCGCTCTGGAAAGCACTGGTCACAGGAGAACAAGGGCATGGCATACGGGCCTTCTGACTTGATGGGCGACCTGGTGGCCGTGGTGGATAAACGCTGGGTCACCGTGCAAGACATTCAGCGCATGGGCCAGTCAATGGCGCTCAACAACGTGGCCGAAGTGATCACCTTTTATCGCGAAATAAAGCGCTTGTTGCGCCTGCTGCCGATCGAAATCTTTGCCGATGAGGAGCAGCGGCACAATCTGCTCAATGCCTGTCAGTTGGCCATGGATTTGGCCATCGACCAGGAAGAGGACGAATGGCAAGCCCAATGAGTAAACAGCATGCAGTGGATTGATCAGGCGCTGGCCCAGTTCTGTCAGGACATGGGCGTGGCGCTGCCCTCGCCCTTGAGTGATCTGATCCAGCTGGAATTCGAGCACATGGGCACCCTGCAACTGGAGCGACACGCCAACGGCCTGACCGTGTGGCTGGCGCTGGAGTTGCCGTGGCATCAGGCGCACCAAGGGATGCTGCGTGCCATGTCGCGCAGTTACAGCCGCGCAGCCCCCGAGTTGCCACTGCGCTGTGGCTGGTCGGGTGACACACGCTTGCTGTTACTCATCACCCTGGATGCACGCCGTGTCACGGCGCCGGTGTTGCACCAGGCGCTGCGGACCCTGATCAGGGTGCGCGACGAAGTCATCGCACCGTGAGTCGCATCAGCGGCCTGCATATCGGGATCGAACAGCTCAGCGAAATCGGCAGCGAACACGAACTGGCCGGGCTGCCCGAACGCTATGTGTTACCGCCGGACGGCCACAGTGTCGAGGCACATTTCGATGCCTTGTACCCGGCCCGTCGCGCCGAGCAGCAATGGCTCAGCCTGGCGCGCCCCACCGGCCAATTCCATGAGCTGCTGCGCCCGCAGGCGTTTCGCCAGGCACTGAACGGGTTACGCCACACACTCCAGGCCTCTGACAGCGCACCGTTACAGGCCGCTGCGGGGTTAATCGCGCAACGCAGTGACGATGAACATCTGCTGCGCATGGCCCTGAATTTGTTGCACAAGGTATGAGTGACATGACGTTAAAACCGGTTGAGCAAAAGCTGCTGTTGCTACTCGGATGGGTGCAACTGCAATGCGCTCAACCGGCACACGCACGCACTTTTTTTGAAGCAGTGCTGAGTGCCGATCCGCAGCAGCCTGCGGCGCGCAAGGCGTTGGTGGTGGCATTGCTGCAATTGGAACAGGGCGCACAGGCCGAGCAACACTGCGAGCATTTGCTCGCGCAGGGCGAAAACGACCCCGCCTTGTGGGCGTGCCTGAGCCGGGCGCAACAGGTGCAAGGCCAGCTTGAGCGGGCGCGTCGCACTTACGATCATTTCCTTGGCCTGCGGGACACCCATGCCTGAAGTCACGGAGTTTCTGACCCGCCTGGGTGCGCGCAAAGACATCATGCTGGCAGTCATGTTGCTAGCCGTGGTGTTCATGATGGTGCTGCCGCTGCCGCCCTTTCTGCTGGACATCCTGATTGCGATCAACATCACCATTTCAGTGGTGCTGATGATGATGTCGGTCTATATCAACTCGCCGCTGCAATTTTCGGTGTTCCCGGCGGTACTGCTGATTACCACCCTGTTTCGCCTGGCGCTGTCGGTCAGCACCACACGCATGATTCTGCTCGAAGCCGACGCGGGCAAAATCGTCGAAACCTTCGGCAACTTTGTGGTCGGCGGCAATCTGGTCGTAGGCTGCATTTTGTTTTTGATCATCACCATCGTGCAGTTTTTGGTGATCACCAAAGGGGCCGAACGGGTCGCGGAGGTCAGTGCGCGGTTCTCGCTGGACGCCATGCCCGGCAAGCAGATGAGCATCGACGGCGACATGCGCGCAGGCGTGATTGACGTCAACGAAGCGCGTGATCGGCGCTCGATGATCGAGAAAGAAAGCCAGATGTTCGGCTCGATGGACGGCGCGATGAAGTTCGTCAAAGGCGACGCCATCGCCGGGCTGATCATCATCTTCGTGAACATTCTGGCGGGCATCACCATCGGCGTGACGCAAAAAGGCATGACCGCCGCCGACGCCTTGCAGCTCTATTCGGTGCTGACGGTGGGCGACGGCATGGTCACGCAAATACCGGCGCTGCTGATCGCGATCACTGCGGGCATCATCGTGACCCGCGACTCTTCGGACAGCTCTACTGATCTGGGCAGCGACATCGGCGACCAGGTGGTGGCTCAACCCAAAGCGCTGATGATTGGCGGCGTATTGCTGGTGCTGTTCGGCCTGATTCCGGGCTTCCCGACCGTGACCTTTTTTGCCCTCGCGCTGTTGGTCGGTGGCGGCGGTTACTGGATGGTACTGCGCCAGCGCGGCGTGGCAGCCGCCGACGAATCGCACGACTTGCCCACCCTGTTGGCGCAGGGCGCAGGCGCGCCGTCCGTCAAACCCCGCAGCAAACCGTCCTCGGGCAAGACCAAGGGCGGGCGCCTGAGCGACAAGGAAGAGTTCGCCATGACCGTGCCGCTGCTGATCGACGTCGATGCGAGCATGCAGCAAAGTCTTGAGGGTTTCTCGCTGAACGAGGAACTGATACGGGTGCGGCGCGCCCTGTACCTGGATTTCGGCGTGCCGTTTCCGGGGATTCACCTGCGTTTCAATGAAGGACTAAAGGAAGGCGAATACCTGATCCAGTTGCAGGAAGTGCCCGTGGCGCGAGGGCGCTTGCGAGCGGCGCAATTGCTGGTGCAAGAACGCAGCAGCCAGTTGGAGTTGCTCGGCGTGCCCTTCGAAGAGGGCGACCCGGTGCTGCCGGGTCAACCCGCGTTGTGGGTCAGCGAGGAACACAAGCCGCGACTGGAGCGCTCGGGGTGCAGCGTGTTGAGCATGGATCAGGTACTGACCTGGCACTTGTCGCATGTGCTGCGCGAGTACGCCGAAGACTTTATCGGCATCCAGGAAACCCGCTACCTGCTGGAGCAGATGGAACACAGCTACGCCGAGCTGGTGAAAGAAGCGCTGCGCATTATCCCCCTGCAACGCATGACCGAAATCCTTCAGCGGCTGGTAGGCGAAGACATCTCCATCCGTAACCTGCGGGCCATTCTGGAGGCGATGGTGGAATGGGGCCAGAAGGAAAAGGACGTGGTGCAACTCACCGAATACATCCGCAGCAGCCTCAAACGCTATATCTGCCACAAGTATTCAAGCGGCAATAACATCCTGCCCGCGTACTTGCTCGACCAGCAGGTTGAAGAGCAGATTCGCGGCGGCATCCGCCAGACCAGCGCAGGCAGTTATCTGGCGCTGGACCCCAGCGTGACGCAGGCGTTTTTACAGCAAGTGCGCCACACCGTAGGCGACCTGTCACAGATGCAAAGCAAGCCGGTGCTGATCGTCTCGATGGACATTCGCCGCTACGTGCGCAAGTTGATTGAAAGCGATTACTACGGCCTGCCAGTGCTGTCGTATCAGGAGCTGACGCAGCAAATCAACATCCAGCCACTGGGACGCATTGCCCTGTGAAACGAGACCCGATAAGCGAGTGGTTTGAGCAGCACGGTTACGAGGTGCGCGCGCATTTTTTGCGTAAAACGGGCATTCAACTGGGCTGGCGATTTGTCGACAGCGGCTGCGAAGTCGCGTGGCGCTGCGAAGGCCAGCGGGTGTGGATTGTGATGTTTCGCAGGCTCGATACACGCCTCGGGCTGGCCAACCCGTTTGCCGCGCTGTACGTGTTGGCCGAAGCGGCGCGCAGCGTGCTGCCAGCACCTGCCTGGTTGTACGGCAATGTCCAAGTGCTGGCCGACAGCCCGTTGGCCGGTGCGCGCCTGGGCCGTTTCTATCAACGCTGGGCCGGTGCCCGCGAGCCACAACCCGGCTGGTTCGAGCTGGACGCCAACCGCGTGTGCTCATTACAAGACATGCGAAAACGACAAAAACTCGACCGTGCCTGACAGGAAGCCCCGTGCGCTATCCCTACTATAGGGCGCATGAACAAAGACCCTTCCACCCATGCAAATACCGTCCAGGCGGCAAAACTTGCCATTGAAAACAATGCACAGCGCAGCCGTTTGCTCTCGGAAATGTGGGAGGGCCTGGGGCTCTCTCCCGAGGTGCGCGACCGGGTGTTTCGCCCAGGTCCGAATCGTTTGATTGAAGCCGCCGAGCAAGAATTGCTCAAGGAAGTCGAGCGCATGCGCGCCGCCCAACGTCCCGCCGCCGAAGAAGGTAGCCGCATGCGGCGCCCTGCCCGGATGCGCGGCCTTATGGTTTAAGGACTCAGCATGAGCATCAGCCACTACACCCACACCACTCAATTTCTCAGCGATGTGACCAGCACTGCGCTGGACCAACTGCGCGGTCACAATGCGTCGGCGCTGACCGAGCTTCAAAGCCTGCTCGCAACGCTCAAGATCCGCGTGTCCCACGAAGGCACCGAGTTGACTTCGGCACAGATGAACAAAGTGTTGGCCTTTTTACTGCCACCCGACGCCAAACTTGCCAAGGGCGGGTATGCGAGCCAGCTGCAAAACGGCCTTGAGGGGGTGAAAAAAAACCTCACCGACTATGCCAAAGCCCACCCCCGCACCGCGTGGCCACTGAGCGACTTTTTGGCGCTCAACCATTACGGCCTCACGGCGGATCGACTCGATGATGACGTGATTAATGTGTATGTCGGAGTGTTGGAGAAGCAAGATGCCAAGCGCCTCAAGCTGCGCGATGAGCTAAAAGACCTGACCGGTGAGCTGTCGATTTACAGCGTGGTGCAGGCGCAAATCAATGCCAAGTTATCGTCCAAATCCGATATCGACATCAGCAAGACCGACGCGGGCGGCCTCAACTTGCTCGACAAAGCGCTGTATGGCTACAGCGAAGAGCAACCCTGGCTAAAGAGCGCGGAGTACGCCCTGCTGACCGGGCTGGACACCGGCAAGAACAAGTCGCAGATCAGTATCAAGGACTTTTTGAGCGGCGTGCCCAAGGAAAGCGGCGCAATCAAGGCCGCTGATTTGAAAAACAGTTACGCCTTCGAAAAAGACAACAACCCGGTCGCCAATCTGGCCACCACCGTGGGGGATCGCTCGCGCCCGCTCAATGACAAAGTGAGCGAGAAAACCACCCTGCTCAACGATGTCAGCTCGCGTTACAACGCGGCCATCGAAGCACTCAATCGCTTTGTGCAAAAACACGACAGCCTGCTGCGCGACATTCTCAATGCCATTTAAGGAACGCCCCATGACCCAACCCACTCAAGACGCCTGCGAGCAGGAAATGGAAGCGTTTTTGCGCGACGGCGGCACGCTCGCCATGCTGCGCGATGTGTCTGCCGACAGCCTGGAACAGCTGTATTCACTGGCATTCAATGATTATCAAGCGGGCAAATGGGAGACCGCGCACAAGGTGTTTCAGGCGCTGTGCATGCTTGACCATTACGACGTGCGCTTCTTCCTGGGGTTGGGCGCTTGCCGCCAGTCCATGGGGCAATTTGAGCAAGCGGTACAGAGCTACAGCTACGGCGCGGTGATTGATGTCAACGAGCCGCGCTTCCCGTTTCACGCTGCTGAATGTCACCTGCAATTGGGTGATCTCGACGGTGCCGAAAGTGGCTTCTATTCGGCCCGGGCCTTGGCCACAGCGCACCCTGAACACGCGGCGTTAGCCGAGCGTGCAGGCGCTTTATTGGAAGCCGTACTCATCAGAAAGGATCAACAACATGATTCCAACAGCGATTGATCGCGTTGGGCTCAACCCGGCGGCAGTGTCATCTGCCGAACCGGTTGCGCCCAAACGTACAGCGCGCGAGCAGGATGTCACCGTCAGTCGGGTTCAGGCTAACGCGTCATCTGCCGTGGCGTCACAAGGGGTGCAGTTACCTGCCCCGGCGCCCGGCGTTGCCCACAGTTTGAAACCTCAGACTCTGGCCAACATCAACCAATTGGTCAGCTCGGTGATTCAGAGCACCGGCATCACGCAACAGCTGATCACTGAAGTCCCGCGCCTGGCCTTGGCGCGCTTGAGTTCACCGCAAGCGTTCGAGATTGAATTGGCGCGCATTACGGGCGAGCTGGAAAGCGCGCAAAAAGCCAACAAGCTGGAAGACATCAAGCGGGCGCGCGAGCAAAACCTGCAAAAGATGGATGAAAACCAGAAGAAGATTCAAGAGTCGCAAGACGCTGCCAAGGAGGCCCAGAAGTCGGGTCTTGCAGCCAAAGTTTTCGGTTGGATCAGTGCTGTGGCCTCGATCATCGTGGGCGCAATCATGGTCGCCACCGGCGCGGGCGCAGTCGCCGGTGCCTTGATGATCGCCGGCGGCGTGATGGGCATCGTGTCCCAGTCCGTGCAGGCAGCTGCGGCTGCGGGCTTGATCAGTAAAGAGGTGATGGAAAAGCTCGGCCCGGCATTGATGGGCATTGAAATCGCTGTCGCCTTGCTCGCCGCAGTCGCCAGCTTCGGCGGCTCCGCAGCCGCGGGCATTGCCAAGCTCGGGGCGAAGATGGGCACCAAGGTGGCCGACCTGACCGCCAGCCTGGCCAGCAAAGTTGCAGACCTGGGCAGCAAGTTCGGCACCGCGGCCAGTATGTCCATGTCCCATGGCGCCAAGCTGGGCGTGCAAGTGGCCGACGTAACGCTGGACGTTGCCAATGGCGCGTCCCAGGCGGTGAATAACGGTTATCAGGCACATGCCGCACTGCGCCAGGCCGACGTGCTGGAAAACCGTGCCGAGTTGACCGCGTTCCAGACCGTCATGGACACACTCAGGGAAGAACTGAGCCGGATGGTCGAGGCATTTACCCACGTCATGGAACAGATCTTCCAGATGATCAATGCCAAAGGCGACCTGCTGCATAACCTGTCCAGCCGTCCTGCGGCGATTTGAGGAGCCACAACATGATGATTGATATGAGTGTCAGCCCTCGGGCGCTGGGCGAAGTCGGCGCAGCCGCTGCTGTTGAAAAAAGCCCGGCACCGGTCAGCCGTGAAACAGCCCACGGCGCAGCCGCTTTGGCGGCGCCTGCCACCAGCCCGGCCGGTAGCATCGAACTGGTGAAACCGACGCAAAACTTCAACCCCGTCAGCCTGGGCAAAGTCACCAGCGAGCTGGATACCACGGTTGAGCTGATGGTGCTGCTGTTTCGCATCGCACAAAAAGCCCGCGAGATGGGCGTGCTGCAACGTGATAGCGAAAACACCGCGATTATCGAGGCGCAAAAATCCCAGGTGGCTGAAATGCGCTCGGGCGCCAGCCTGATGATTGCGATGGCGGTCATCTCCGGGATCATGGCGGTGGGTACGGCGATTATTGGCGCGGTGGGCGCCAGCAAAAATGGCAAAGCCATCAAGCAGGAAGGCCAACTGGAAAAGTCCATTGCCGGACGCAATGAATTAATCGACGCCAAGATGCAATCGTTGGGTAAAACCACTGACGCAGAGCGCAAAACTGTCGCGGCACCGTGGGCGCAAGCGCAAGAATTCGATAGCAGCCTACTTAATAGGACAGGAAAGAAGATAGACACGCGCAATACCACTTTCCAGGCCATCAATAGTGTTAACCAATCACTGGGGCAAATGGCCAATACTTCGGTGCAAGTGCGCCAAGGTGAAGTTCAGGCCAACGCCAAAGAAGATGAAGTGGATGCGTCAATTGCACAAAGCCGCAAACAGATAGTTGATGAACAACTGAGTTATAACTCTAATTCCATGAAAGAGCTGATCCAGACACTTCATGAACTCTCACAAAACTACGTGGCCGCGTGGAGAGCCGCTGCTGCAGTTGTTTGATTCAGCGTCATAAGTAAGAAAAGAGCCACAGAGATGTGGCTTTTTTCTTAAAAGATAAGTCTACCAGTGACAAAATCAGGTTGTGACCTGGTGCTAGCATTCGCCTAGTCCGAGGAGACAAGCATGGATTTAACGATCAGGGTTAATCGGCTGCTGGCCGAATTTGCCAATCGCAGTGGGTTGCCCACCTTGTCGCTCGACGCTGACGGGGTCGCGACGTTGCTGTTTGATGAGCAGTTACACGTGACGCTGGTGCTTTTGGGTGGCCGTCACCGGCTGGTCATGGAAGCCAATGTGGCCGGGCTGGAGGCATTGGGTGAAGGTATTTTTCGCCAGTTGGCGAGCTTCAACCGTCGCTGGTATCGCTTCGATCTGCATTTCGGTTTTGATGAAACCAGCGGCCAGGTGCAGTTGTATGCCCAGTTGCCAGCCGCAGAATTGACGCTGGAAAACTTCGAGAAAACGCTGGCCAATTTGCTGGACCATGCCGAGTTCTGGCAGCAGTTATTGCCTGAACAAGCGTGTGTCACACCGCAGGCCGCCAAGCCTGCGGGCATGAGGGTGTGAACCTGTCATGAAGATCGAAAGCGCGGGGGTTTCACCTTTATCCGTGAGTGAAGCCCCGACAGAGGCGGGGACATTCCACGGGCGTACGCTGAACGCGGGGGCCAACCCCTCAGCTGCACCCGTCACGCTGGCCGAACTGCTGGACTGGCTGGGCACTGAATTGCCCACCAGCCCCAAGAGCGAACAGCACTTGCAGCGATTGCTGGACGGCGATATCACGCCTTTGTATGAACGCCGGGTTCGGCGGCCATGAGGCGCGCGGCGACCTGCGCACTGGTCGCCAGTGCGCTGCTGGGCTGTGTCAGCCAACCCGCCGCCCCCGAACACACGCTTGACCTCACAGGGACAGTGAGCAGCCGCCTGGTCTTGACCCAGGCGGCCTATGTGCGTGTTCGCGTGTATGAAGTCAGTCAAGGGCAACCTCGCCAGGTCGCGACGTCCGACTATCGGGTGTCAGCCTTACCGCTGGGTGTGCAGTTCAAAGTACCTGCGACGAAGGATCGCCAGTGGCTGATTAAAAGTGAACTGGCGTGGTCACAGGCAGGTTCGGTTCAAGCACGCGGGTGGCAACAGGGGGTACCGGGCCAAGCGGTGCACCTGCAACTGAGCCCTTTAACGTGTTACCCCAATTGCCGTATTAACCGCCCGCAGTAATACCGTGTTGCACGTCTGGTTATAAATAATTAAACGATTTCGGATTGCAGCCGAAACACCGAACAGTTCGACTCATATTGAGCGGTTCATTGAATAAGAGTAATTATTCTAAATTTGAATAATTACTCTTATTCATGACCTGGCTTGCTTTCTAGAATCAGCAATATGCGAATTTACGCATGTGCATGGAGATAGAGTGTGCTCATACGTCTGTCAGTAATGACGCGTCGATACGCCGCACACGTTCAGGATCACTACCTATGCAAGGTGCCAGTTTACGTGGCCAACGAATAACGCAGTGCCGATGGTGTATACCCGCCTTCGAGTTCATGTCCAACACCGAAGAAGGAATTGTTGTACTCATTGAAGGCAGCCTGACGGTTCAAGATGTCAATACAACGCTTAGTTTGGCGCCGGGTGAATTGATCTTTGCCAGACGTGGTAATTACGTGGTAAGTACGGGCGGGCAAGAAACGCGCGTACTTTGGATCCCTTTATCGGTCACGCGTTTGCAAAGTTTTGTACAGCGCTTTGGCGCGTTGCTCAGCGAAGTGGAGCGCTGTGAAGAACCGGGGAGCGGGATGATTGCATTTGCCAGCACACCGTTGCTGGCCGACTGCATAAAAGGGCTCAAAGGCTTGCTGATGCATGAGCACCCGCCCGCGCTGGCGGTGTTGCGCACGGAAGAGTTGCTTATGTTGCTGGCATTCAGCCCGCAAGGACCCGCGTTGATGGCGGTGTTGCGCCAGCAGGGCAATCGCCATGTGGAGCGCCTGCAAGCGTTTATGGAAACCCATTACCTGCAAGAGTGGCGTTTGAGTGAGTTCGCGCGCGAGTTTGGGATGGGCCTGACCACGTTCAAAGAGTTGTTCGGCTCGGTCTACGGCGTATCACCCAGGGCCTGGATCAGCGAACGGCGGATTTTGTATGCGCATCATCTGCTGCTCAACACCGAAATGAGCATTGTCGACATCGCGATGGAAAGCGGTTTTTCCAGCCAGTCGTATTTCACCCAGAGTTACCGCCGCCGGTTTGCCTGCACACCCAGCCGTTCGCGGCAGGGCAAAGAATAGCCCCGGACTAAAAAAAACGGACGTTTATTGCAAGTCACTCGCGCCCCTCATCAGTAAGATTGCCACGCAACGCAAGCCCCTGATGTGCGTGTCACGAAACAAAACAGTCAAGGCAGAGAATGAGCCAGGAAGACCCAAATCAAAGTCCCCGCCAAGGGATGTTCGCCGGCCGGCGCGTCTCTGTCGTGAGCCAGGAGGCGCGCGCGCGGGGAAATGTTGCCGGTTGTATTTCGGGCAAGGTGTACCGCGACGGCGACATCATCAGCGCCCGGCAACTGATGCTCATGCAGCGCCTGTTACCCCGCGAGCAACTGGAGCAGCTGTTTCAATCCAATTGGTTGCAACAGCGTCTGGCACGCGGCATGGCGCTGGAGCGCGGTGACGTGCAATTGGTGCTGAGCAAGGCCCGCGAGCAAGGGGCTAACTGGTGTGAATGGTTGGGCGACCGAATCAATCTGGCCAACCCTCAAACCTTGATTGACTGGGTACTGTTGCCGGTCTACAGCTGGTGGGAAAGCCTGTTTGACGAGGCGATCCCGAGCTGGCGAGCCTCGTTGATCGAGTTCGAAACGCAGGCCCGGCAGTTGCGCATCAAGGCGCAGTTCTGGCGCCAGGCCAACGATGCCGATCCGCAATTGGTCGCACATGAACTGGCAGAAGTGGCACGCCGTCAGGTCGACACTGAAATCGCAATGGCCGAGCTGGCACGCAAACTGGGCGTTATCTCCGAGCAGGCCCGACACGCGTGGCCCAACTGGCATCAAGGCGTGGCGGTACTGTTGGCCGATGGCAAGCTGGATGGTTTTTCACCGGTGCCACTGGCGCTTATCTCCTTGTGGGAGCCGCTGATCAAACTGGACGAAGACGCGAGCGCTGCCGACGCCGTTCAGCACTGGCTGCACGAACGCAGCCTGTGTCAGGCCCAGGATCACTTTTACTGGCAAGGCTCCTGACCGCCCGCTGCACTGAGGACTCATGGAACGTTTATTGACTGGATTGGCCGCACGTACCGGCCAAGGGCCTTTTGTTGCCGATCGAACGGGGGTGTATCACCTGCGTATCGATGGCCACAGCCTGTTTATTGCGCGCCAGGGTGGCGATCTGATCGTTCACAGCCCTCTGAATTGGCAGGCCCGCGCCGACGCCGCCAACCAGCGTGACGTGCTGCGCTCGCTGTTGGAACACGTCACACGCTGGAGCCGCCGCTACCCGCAGGCACTGGTGCTGGATGACAAAGGCCACTTGCTGCTTGAAGCCCGCCTTGAATTGGCTGCCCTTGAGCTGGATGAACTTGAGCGGGTGGTGGCCGCGCAAGTAGGCATTGTGGAGTCGATCACCCCCGATTTGCAGCAGGCTGCACTGGCCCCTCAATGGACCCAAACCTTATGGCGTCCCTGAACTGGCTGCGCGCTGCGGCATGGCTGCTGATGGGCGCGGCGCTCCCGGCCGCCGCGCAAGAGCTGGACTGGGCACCGCTGCCTTACCACTACGTCGCCCAGGGTGAAAACCTGCGCGATGTGTTGATCAACTTTGGCGCCAACTACGACAGCCCGGTCATTGTCAGTGACAAGGTCAACGATCAGGTCAGCGGCCGTTTCGACCTGCCCACGCCGCAAGACTTCCTGCAACAAATGACCTCGCTGTACAACCTGATCTGGTACTACGACGGCGCCGTGCTGTACGTGTTTAAAAGCACCGAAATGCAGTCGCGACTGATCAAGCTCGAACAAGTCACCGAGTCTGACCTGCAAGAGGCTTTGCAGGCCGCAGGTGTATGGGAGCCGAGTTTTGGTTGGCGCTCAGGCGGCGACGGGCGGCTGGTGTATGTCTCTGGCCCGGCTCGTTATCTGGATGTGATCGAACAAACCGCGCAGGCCCTTGAACAGCAATCCACCCTGCGCAGCGAAAAGACGGGTGACTTGTCGGTGGAAATTTTCCCGCTCAAATACGCCTCGGCCGAAGACCGTCAAATCAAATACCGCGAAGACGATATTCAAGCACCGGGTGTCGCCACGATCCTGTCCAAAGTGCTGGGCGATGCCAATGTGGTGTCGGTTGACGGTCAAACCAGCGGCGCCCGCCCGCCTGCCCGCTCCGGGCGCGCGGTGATTCAGGCAGAGCCTTCGCTCAACGCGATTGTGGTGCGTGACAGCGCTGAACGCATGCCGATGTACAAACGCTTGATCGAGGCACTCGACCGGCCTTCGGCACGCATCGAAGTGGCGCTGTCGATTGTGGACATCAACGCCGAAAACCTCGCCGAACTGGGCGTGGACTGGCATGTGGGCATCGGTCTGGGGCCAAAAAAACTGATTGATATTCGCACCAGCGGCTCTGGCGCCCAAGGGCAGCAAGCCCCCGGCGCCAGCCTGGTCGACAGCCGTGGCCTGGACTTTTTGATGGCTCGCGTCACCTTGCTCGAAAGCCAGGGCCGCGCGCAGGTGGGGTCGCGCCCGACTCTGCTCACCCAGGAAAACACCTTGGCGGTGATCGATCACAGCGAAACCTATTACGTGAAAGTGACCGGTGAACGGGTCGCGGAACTGAAGTCCATCACCTACGGCACCATGCTGAAAATGACCCCGCGGGTGATTCAGCTTGGCGACAAACCTGAAATCAGCTTGAGCCTGCACATCGAAGACGGCAGCCAAAAACCCAACAGCTCCGGCCCCGAGGGTATCCCGACCATCAACCGCACCGTGGTCGACACCGTGGCCCGCGTCGGGCACGGCCAAAGCCTGTTGATTGGCGGTATCCACCGCGACGAACTGAGCGAAGGTGTGCGCAAAGTGCCACTGCTCGGTGACATCCCTTATGTGGGTGCGCTGTTTCGCTTCAAGTCCAACTCGGTTCGACGCTCGGTGCGTTTGTTTTTGATCGAACCGCGCCTGATTGACGATGGGCTGGCGCATTACGCCGCGCTGGGCAGCCAGCGGGGTTATCTCGATGACTTGCTTAATGTCGACCAACTGTCCAATCAGAGCCTGGACTTGGCCAGCGCCCTCGGCGCGACCCAATGTCAGGCACTAAGCAGCGCCCGGTTGCTGCAACAAAAACTGCAACAGGCGGCTAAAAGCTCGCATTTGTCGGCCTGCCGCATGGACGGCGAAAGCCGTGGCTGGCGTGTGATTGAAGGCGCCTGTGATGACTCGGTGGCGCACTGCGTTCGCCCGCTGAAGCAGCCCTGACATGAGCTGGAAGATCCGTTTCTACAGCGGCCTGAATCAGGGGGTCGACGTCCCGCTGAGCACCGGTCGGCTGGTGATCGGTTCAGACCCGCTGAACGCCGATCTGGTGCTGGTGGATGACGGTATCGCAGCCCGCCACCTGGTGCTTGAGGTCGACCCTCAAGGCGTACGCCTACTGGAATGGGAGGCCACACACGAACCCACCCAGGACGGCGAGCCCGTGCAGCCCGGCACCGTGCTGCAAGCGTTGGCCGCGCAGCAATGCGGGCCTTTGAGCTGGGCTTACTGCGCTCAAGAGCGCGCCTTTGCCCCGCTGCAACCGATCGCCAGCCGTGCGCAAGAGCGGCGTACCGTGCGCCGCAGCGCGCATTGGGGCGGGCGTTTGATGGCCGTTTTCAGTGTGTTGTTGCTGCTGCTTTTGATTGGTTTGCTGAGCGATCCGTGGTCCAGCGTCAAGAGAGGCATGGCCGATGAAGACCGGCTGATGGCCGTACAGCTGTTCCTGGCTGACAAACCCTACCAACACCTACAGATCGACACCACGCAAGCCGATGGCACTGTGGTGTTGAGCGGTTATCTGGACGATAACCGCAGCCGTTTGCTGCTGACCCAATACCTGGAAAAAACCGGCCTGAATTATCGACTGGACGTGCGCAGTATGGAAGAAGTGCGCCAGGGCGTGGATTTCATCCTGCAAAAGTTTGGTTACGTGCGGGTACGCAGCACACCCTCGCCCAATGCCGGCTGGATCATGCTCGAAGGTGAGCTGGCGCAGCAAGACGAGCACTGGCTCAACATCGAGGCGCTGCTGATGGCCGACGTGCCCGGTTTGCTGGGCGTGGACAATCGCGTGCGCCTGGCCGGCTCCCACATCAAGCGACTGGAACAATTGCTCAGTGACGCGCAGTTGACCTCAGCCCTGAGTTACACCGATCAAGGCGAGCGCATCGAACTGCGCGGCCAGCTCGACGAACGTCAATTGGGCGCGTTCACCCACTTGCAGCGCGAATTCAGCCGTGAGTTTGGCACCCGCCCAACCCTGGAGCTGGTCAACCGTTCACGCCGGGGCAACGTCGAAGAACTCGCGTTCGTGGTGCGCGGCGTGTCGTTGGGCAAGGTGCCCTATGTCGTCCTCAACGACAGCCAGAAATACCCGGTCAACGCCTCGACCGCTAACGGCGTACGCGTGCTGTCGATCACAGACGAGGCCATTGTGGTCAGTCGCGGCAAACAGCAATTCATCATCCACCTCAAAGGACAAACACCCTGATGACCGCATTGGAGCAACGCCTGCGCCGCGAAGGCGCGGGTTATCACACGCAGCTGTGCAACCGGCTGGAGCAGGCACAGAACGACTGCAAACGACGCTTGCAGCAGGGCGCCAACCCGACGCAATACCAACAATGGCAACAGGAGGCGCAAGCAATTGATGCTGCCCTCAGCATCCTCAACACCCTTAAAGGAGCTTTGTGATGGCCGCTATTTTCACCAACAGCACCACCAACACCCTCGATCAGGTCGCCGAACAGCTCAAGGCCCAGGCCAATACCGCCAACACCGATGTAACGGCCGCGATTACCGCCCTTAATACCGATAACGGGGACAACCCGGCGGTGCTGGCAGACCTGCAACACAAGCTCAACAAATGGTCGGTGATCTACAACATCAACTCCACGGTGACCCGCTCCATGAGAGATCTCATGCAGAGCATTTTGCAGAAGATCTGAGCATGGAGAGTTCATTGAAAGGGCTTTTGGCCGAAGTGGCGCTGGCTGGCACGGGGCATCATTGTCACGCCTACGCCGAACAAATCGCCGACTGGCTGGAGCAGGTTGAACACCAGGACGAAGCCGCGTGCCTGATTCGTCTCTCCAGCCTGATGAATCGCGGCGACTACCAACAGGCGCTGATTGCAGCACAAGGCAAAGAGTGGCCGTCGCTGACGCCCTGGCTGGCCTTGTGCGAGTGGCGGCTGGGGATGGGCGCGGCGCTGGACCGGCGTTTGGCACAGTTGGCGCAGAGCGACGACCCGCGACTGGTGCAGTTTGCCGAAGGCATGCGCCACCCGGAGGGGCCATGAACCCTGTGGACCCGCTGGCGTTCAACCGTGAGCGGGTGCCAGGCACGCTGAACCCCACCGCGCCCGCCAGACCGGCCGACACCCACGCCTTTGAACAGGCGATGCAAACGCCTGTCGAGGCAACCAAACCGGTGAGCGCCGTCACCTTGCAGGCGCTCAAAACCCTGCAAGCCAACGCGGGCAACGATGAACAGGCACGCCTTGCGCTCAAACACCTGATCAAGCAAGACGCGCCTTTTGCCAAGCAGCAGCAAGACGCGCTGCTGCGCGTGCTGGGCGAGATAAAACCCTTGCCGGACACCACCGACGCAAGCCGCGTGATCAACACGGAACTCAGGCACCTGATCCCCCTGGCCGGGATGATCGACCACCTGATGCGCCATACCCACAAACCCGACCTGGAGTCGTAATGGACATCAGCCAGATCAGTCAATCGGTGGTCACCAGCCTTGAAGAACTCAAGCCGAGCGATGCCAGCGCACAGCACGTGGCCGATTTCGATCACGCAATGGGCAACGGTTCCAGCAGTTTGGGCGGTAGCTTCTTGAGCGAAATCGGGCAGATCAAAGAGAACTTCACCCAAGCCAAAAACGAGCTGAAAGTGCAGTTATCGACCCCCGGTGACGACCCCAACAGCCTGATGCAAATGCAGTGGTCGCTGATGCGCATCAGCATGCAGGAAGAACTGATCGCCAAGACCGTCGGCCGCATGAGCCAAAACGTCGAAACCTTGATGAAGACCCAATGATGCGCGGCGTTAAAACGAAGGTGAAATACCTGCACCGTACCCTGCTGCTGGCGGCCTTGTTGGCGCTTGCCGGATGCAAGATCGAGCTGTACGCCGGGGTCAGCCAGAAGGAAGGTAACGAGATGCTCGCCTTGCTGCGATCCGAAGGTATTTCGGCCGATAAACAGCCGGACAAGGAAGGCAAAATCAAGTTGTTGGTGGAAGAGTCGGACATCGCCCAGGCGGTGGACGCCCTTAAGCGCAAAGGTTACCCGCGCGAGAGCTTTTCAACGCTCAAAGATGTGTTCCCCAAGGACGGATTGATCTCGTCCCCCGTTGAAGAGCGGGCACGGCTGAACTACGCCAAGGCTCAGGAAATTTCCCGCACCCTGTCTGAAATCGACGGTGTGCTGGTGGCGCGGGTGCATGTGGTACTGCCTGAAGAACGCGACGGGCTGGGCAAAAAATCCTCCCCCGCATCAGCCTCGGTGTTTATCAAACATGCGGCGGATATCCAGCTCGATGCCTACATCCCGCAGATCAAACAACTGGTCAACAACGGCATTGAGGGTTTGAATTACGACCGCATCAGCGTGGTGCTGGTGCCCTCGGCCGATGTGCGTCAGGTGCCCTTGGCGCCGCACTATGAAACCTTCTTCTCGATTCAGGTCACAGAAGATTCGCGCGGACGTTTAATCGGTTTGTTTGGCGTGCTCATCACGTTGCTGCTGGTGAGCAATGCCGCGCAGTTTATGTGGCACCGGACCAAGGCATGACCCGCAGTTTGACCCCTTACCAGCTCAGGTTTTGCCCGGCGCGCTACATTGACGACGCGCACCTGCCGCACGCCTTGCTCGCCGTGTGCGACGCCCTGCCCGACTGGCGTCAACGCAGTGCGATCAATGCCTGGCTGCTCGATGAGCTGGCATTGACCATTGACTACCCACTGCCCCCCCAGCTCGGCGGGCTGGCGTTGTTTGGACACGCTGCGTTGCAACACACCCTGCGGTGCCTGGGGGGCTTGCTGCATGGGCATGCATTGCGTCATGCACTGACGGCGCGTGAATCACAACGCGTGCAGGCCGCGCTGGGCGACGCCGGGCATCGCTACTGCCTGCAACAGGTGGACATGATCATCGGCCTGTGGCCTGCGGGGTGGCAAAGCGCCTTGCCCGACGGCGATTTGAGCGTGTACCTGCAAACCAGCGGCCTGGAGTTTTGGTTGAGCGCCGCCGGTGAAGCGGACGGCGGATTTGCCCGCCGCTTACGCCTGCGCTTGCCGCCCGGCCCACCTTCTCGCTCAGCCGCATTACCGGCTGAAAACCCCGCATTGGCACGGGCGCTATGCCTCAAAGTTGCCCGACAGGTGAGTCCCGAATGTTGCCATTTATTGAAATAAAAAGTGATCAGGTACTCCTCGCCCCCGATCAAGTGGTGCTGCGCAGCACGGACTATCAGGGCTACCTGACAGCCAACCAACTGGTGGAGCTGGCACGCGAGCGCGCGCAAGCCATCGAGCAAGGCGCGCATGATGTCTACGAACAGCAGAAGGCACTCGGCTGGCAGGCGGGCGTCGAAGAAGCGCGCATCCAGCAAGCCACGTTGATCCAGGAAACCCTGGTGCAATGCAACCAGTATTACCGCCAGGTTGAGCAGCAGATGAGCGAGGTGGTGCTGCAAGCGGTGCGTAAAATCCTCAAGCAATACGACAACACTGAACTGGCGCTGAGCGTGACCCGCGAAGCGTTGTCGCTGGTGAGCAATCAAAAGCACGTAATCCTGCACGTTCAGCCTGAGCAAGTCGTGGCAATGCGCGAGCAAGTGTCGCAAGTGCTCAAGGACTTCCCCGAAGTGGGGTACGTCGAAGTGGTGGCTGATGCACGCCTGGACCAGGGCGGCTGCATTCTGGAAACTGAAATCGGCATCATCGATGCCAGTGTCGACGGGCAATTGGCAGCACTGGGCCTGGCCCTGAAAAAGCCCCTTTGAGCGCATAAATACTTCGGTCAGGGCGCGTAGCGTTCGTAAAACCCTTCAAAACGGTGCCTCACAGACACTGCTGTCATTGGGTTTACGTTTGCTGCGCAATCGGACGTCGCCGTCGGCAACTGCTACGCCAACCCTGGGCAATTCGCAAAGTGACAAAAATGCGCCTGATACTAAAAAAGCCGTTGAAACGATTCACTTAAGCTTTGCGCCATCAAGGACCTCAGGTTCTCTAAGGAGCGCATATGAAAATTCAGTCCACCCCGCCCGCCGGTCTCAATCCGGCTATCGCCGATACCCCGCCGCCTGCCGCGCAAACCCCGAAAGCCAAGTTATCCACAGACCCGATCGGCCAAAGCCTGAGCAGCGCGCTGAAAAGCGCCTCGGCGATTGTGATCAAAGATCAACTGCCCGACGTGGGCCGTATCAAGCTGGTGACGCCACAGCCGCAAGGGGCCGCACACACCGTGGCCGAGCAGGCGGGCCAGCGCCAGCTGACCTTGCGCCGTTTCGACAACGGCGTGGCGCAACTGGAACTCAGCCGCCCGCCTTTGACCAGCCTGGTGTTGAGCGGTGGTGGTGCCAAAGGTGCCGCTTACCCTGGGGCGATCAAGGCTCTGGAAGACAACGGCGCACTGGACGGTATCCGCAGCATGTCGGGGTCTTCCGCTGGCGGCATCACCGCTGCACTGCTGGCATCGGGCATGGGCGCGTCCGAATTCAAAACCCTGTCCGATGGCATGGACCTGATCGGCTTGCTCGACAGCACCCACAAAAAACACAAGTTGTTCCAGCGCATTTGCACCGAGATCGGCAATCTGGCGCAAAAGTATTTACCCAAAGTCGGCAGCTTCACGCAGTTGATTCTCAACGTGTTGCCGCGAGTTCAGTCCGAAGCCATACCGCTGGAAAAAGTGCTGCGCGACGAATCGTCCAAAGCCGTGCTGGGGCAGATCAACGCTCACCCGCAGTTGGCCAATCAACCCGCGATTGCCGCCATCGCCAGCAAGCTGGAACAAGGCGGGGTTGTCACGTTCGGGGATCTGGCGCTGCTGAGCAGGCACATCCCGCAGATCAAGGAGCTGAACATCACCGGCACCGCGATGTTCGAAGGTCGCCCGCAGATGGTGATGTTTAACGCCAGCCTCACGCCGGACATGAGCATTGCCCGGGCGGCGCATATTTCGGGTTCGTTCCCGGTCGTGTTCAAACCGGTGGATGAGCAGGCACAGCCGTTTCAGGCCGAAGGCGAGCACACTCAATTCAAGGACGGCGGTGTGATGCTCAACGTGCCCGTGCCGCAGATGGTCGACATGTCGTTCAACACCAGCCCGCTGCGCCAGTCGGACAATCTGATCCTCAAGTTCGAGGAGGAAGAAGGCGTGGCGCCTGACCGTGGCGGCCGTATCGGCGGCGCCTTCACTGACTGGTTAGTGGGCGCGCCTGTGGCCGCGCGGGTGATCCTGCAAAACGAAGCGCTGAGCGGGCATGACGACCAAACCGTGACCGTGCCGCTGAAAACCGAGAAGGGCGATTTCAGTACCACGTTTGGCGGCACGCTGAATTTCAGCATGCCGGACGACATCAAGAACCATCTGCAAGAACGCCTCGATCAGGCCGTCAGCGGCCACCTTGAAAACCGCAGCCAGTCTCGTGAGCAATACACCTTTGCCTCGATGGAAGAGGCGCTGATGGCACTGGATGACGAGATGCTCACCAGCTTGAGTGCACAAGACCCGGCCAGCGCCGGTGAAGTGTTGCAGTTCCGCCAGCAGGCACGCGATGCGTTCAGCCAATTGACCGTGGCGATTGTGGCGCAAAACGAGACACCGGCCGGTCTGAAGCTCAACGACGTCATGCGCGGCGCGTTCACCCAACTGGACGCATTGGCCTCCACGCCCGAACGCAAGGAGTGGCTGGCCAAGGAACTCAATCACGCCGATAACGCCGATCACCAGCAATTGCTCAGTGCTGTGCGTGGTCAGGCCATTGAGTCGCCGGTGCTCAAAGCCGCGGTCGCTGAGATGCAACTGCGTACCGTCGCCGTGGTGGCCGACAACATCCGCAAGGAAGTCATCTTCCCGTCGCTGTACCGTGCCGGTCAGCCTGACGCCAACGTCGCCCTGTTGCGTCGCGCCGAACACAGTCTGGCCCGTGCCACGACGCCTGCGCAGGTGAACAAGGCGCTTGACGACATTATTGAGAACTATGGCGCGCGCAATAAACCGTGGAACAAGCCCATCAGTTCCACCACGATTGACATGGCCAAGGCCTGGCGGATGGCGGGGTAAGCACACATGAGCCTACAGAAATGGTTGGACCAATGGGGCATCTGCCTGCCCGCTCACGACGCCGAGACCTGCCGCCTGCAAGTGGCCGATGACCCGGAGTTGGTGCTGGAAAAGATCCAGGGCGGCTGGTTGATGGCGATGCGTCTGGGCAGCGTCCCCAGCCCGATGCTTTTAGGGGTGCAGTTACAACTGCTGCAAGCCAATGGCCCGTTTTCTGCCTTGGCACCGGTGCATCTGGCGGCCGACAGCGCAGGGGACCTGGTGCTGTGGGTGGAGGTGCAGGAAGGGGCGGTGGACGTGCCAACCTTGAACCAGTGGTACGCCAAGCTGTGTCAGGGCCACGCGCACTTCAGCCCGCTGCTTGAAGCCGTGGTGGATCGACCACAGCCGGTGTCAGGCGCACGTTTGTTCGTTTGACCGCACAAACAGTACCCGCGCAGACGGCTGTTTGACGTATAAACAGCCGTCATCCCCTAAAAAAAGGAAGTTCCAATGACGGTTGCCTTCTGGTGTGTGCTGATTGCCTTGTGTCTGCCGTACGTGTGTACCGCGGTTGCCAAGTTCAGTGGCGGTCGATTCGGGCCTCGGCAAAACCATGATCCGCGGGCGTTTCTGGCCACCCTCGACGGTTTTGCCAAACGCGCCCACAGCGCGCAACTCAACAGCTTCGAAGTGACACCGGCGTTTGCCGCAGCGGTGATCATTGCCGACATCGTTGGCAACGCCCAGCCCGTCACCATTGATGTGCTGGCAGTGCTGTTTATCACCAGCCGCCTGCTTTACATCATTTGCTACCTGGCCGACTGGGCTCTGTTGCGTTCACTGGTGTGGTTCATCGGCATGGGGCTGATTGTCAGCTTCTTTTTCGTGTCGATGTAAGCACCCGCGCTTAGAAATCGCCCCACAGCTGTTGCGCCACGGCCAGCGCGACGACGGGGGCGGTTTCTGTGCGCAGCACCCGAGGCCCGAGACGTGCCGGTTGATAACCGGCGGCTTGGGCCTGCTCGATTTCGGGGTCGGTCAAACCGCCCTCAGGGCCGATCAGGAACGCCAGCCGTGAAGGTTTGGCGTGACTGGCCCATGGCTCGGCCACCGGATGCAGCACCAGCTTGAGATCCGCCTCGGTGGTTTTGATCCAGTCGTTGAGCACTACCGGCGGATGAATCACCGGCACTCGCGAACGGCCACATTGCTCGCAAGCGCTGATCGCCACTTGTCGCCAATGCGCCAGGCGCTTGTCGGCACGTTCGTCCTTGAGCCGCACTTCGCAACGTTCGCTCATGATCGGCGTGATTTCATTGACCCCAAGCTCGGTGGCCTTCTGAATCGCCCAGTCCATACGTTCACCCCGGGACAAACCCTGGCCGAGGTGGATGACCAGCGGGGATTCGATCTGCCCGGCCAAGGTTTCGTCCAACAGCACGCGCACGCGCTTTTTGCCGACCTCCAGCAAACGCCCCAAAAATTCGTGGCCCGAGCCATCGAACACTTGCAAGGCGTCACCTTCAGCCATGCGCAGTACGCGGCCAATGTAATGCGCCTGTGCTTCAGGCAACTCATGCTCACCGAGGCTCAAGGGCGCATCAATGAAGAAACGGGACAATCTCATGTCAATACTCTGGAAAAAATGCGCTTTGTAGGGGCGAACTCGCCCCTACGCAAAATAGGCGTTAGCCCGGATCACGAAAATCCGGGTGAAAGTTCGACGGGACCGCCACGCGGATGTCGCTGCGGGTCGCAATGTCGATGCCTTCAGTGGCCACCTCAGCCAAAAAGTCGATCTGCTCTGGCGTGATCACGTAGGGCGGCAAGAAATACACCACGCTGCCCAAGGGACGCAACAGCGCGCCGCGCTCCAGTGCATGCTGAAAAACCTTAAGCCCACGGCGCTCTTGCCACGGATACGCCGTTTTAGTGGCTTTGTCCTGCACCATTTCAATGGCCAGCACCATCCCGGTCTGGCGCACTTCTGACACATGCGGGTGATCCACCAGATGCGCGGTCGAGCTGGCCATGCGCTGCGCGAGGGCCTGGTTGTTCTCAATGACGTTGTCTTGTTCGAAGATGTCCAGGGTCGCCAGCGCCGCCGCACACGCCAGCGGGTTGCCGGTGTAGCTGTGGGAATGGAGGAAGGCGCGCAAGGTCGGGTAGTCGTCGTAGAACGCGCTGTACACCTCATCAGTGGTCACACACGCGGCCAGCGGTAAATAACCGCCGGTCAACGCTTTGGACAGGCACAGGAAGTCCGGGGTGATACCGGCCTGCTCACAGGCGAACATGGTGCCGGTGCGGCCGAAGCCCACGGCGATTTCGTCATGGATCAGGTGTACGCCATACCGGTCGCAGGCTTCGCGCAGCAGCTTGAGGTACACCGGGTGATACATGCGCATGCCGCCCGCGCCTTGTATCAGTGGCTCGACAATCACCGCGGCCACCGTGTCGTGGTGGTCGGCCAGGGTCTGTTCCATCGCCATGAACATATTGCGCGAATGCTCTTCCCAGCCCATGCCTTCAGGGCGCAAGTAGCAATCGGGGCTGGGCACCTTGATGGTGTCGAGCAGCAGCGCCTTGTAGGTTTCGGTGAACAAAGGCACATCACCCACCGACATCGCTGCCATCGTCTCGCCGTGATAGCTATTGGTCAGCGTGACGAAACGCTTTTTGTTTGGCTGGCCACGGTTGAGCCAATAGTGAAAGCTCATCTTCAGTGCAACTTCAATGCACGACGAACCGTTGTCGGCGTAAAAGCAACGGGTCAGACCTTCGGGGGTCATCTTGACCAGGCGCTCGGACAACTCGATCACCGGTTGATGACTGAAGCCCGCCAGAATCACGTGCTCCAGTTGATCGACCTGATCTTTGATGCGCTGGTTGATGCGCGGGTTGGCATGGCCAAACACGTTGACCCACCAGGAACTCACGGCATCCAGGTAACGCTTGCCCTCGAAGTCTTCCAACCACACGCCTTCACCGCGCTTGATCGGGATAAGCGGCAATTGCTCGTGATCTTTCATTTGGGTGCAGGGGTGCCACAAAACGGCTAAGTCGCGCTGCATCCACTGATTATTCAAGCCCATTTCCACTCTCCTGGCGCTGGCTCCCGGCGTGTGCGGGCAAACAATCGCGCAAGCCTATGCAATGCGCGAGCGTGTCACAAGCCATTGCGCACTCGCTGCGTGCCTCAACCACTCGAAGGCAAACCCTGGCTGCGCTATTGCGTATTGAGAAACCAGGTGCGTAAACGCTCAAACACACAGACCAGCACGCCATCGTTGTGCACCAAGGCAATGCGCACATAGCCTTTGCCAGCAGGGCCGAAGGCACTCCCCGGCGTGACGAGCAGCCCTGTTTCGTCGAGAAGTGATTGAGTAAACACCACATCACACGCGCACAGCACATGCCCAGGCAACTGAGCCCACAGAAAGAACCCGCCCTCAGGGGCTTCAACCTTCCAGCCCAAGGCGTTAAACGCTTCAACGGCAAGGGTGATCCGGTGTACATAACGTTCGCGGATAGGGCCTGACACAGATTCGAGCTGAGTCAGTATTTCGGTGGCCACGCGCTGAAAAGGCAAAAACATCCCAAAGTCGCTATTGAATTTAAGACGCTTCATTGCCTCAATCATTGACGGCGCCCCCAGTGCAAACCCCATACGCCAACCCGCAAGCCCGCATGACTTGCTCATGCTGTGAAGTTCAATCATGCAGGCCATGGCACCCTCCAGGTGTAAACCGCCGCCACGCAACATTCCCTCATCCGGGGCAACCTGCAACTCCGCATAGGCCCTGTCCAAAATCACGCGAAGCGAGTGCTGCCGGGCAAATACCACGGTGCGTTGCAGAGTTTGTTGCGTGAGTATTGTTCCGGTCGGATTATTGGGCGAACACAGCACCACTAACCGTGCACGCGTCAGTTGCTGCGGCGTAATCAGACAGACATCCGGCTGGCCGTGTTCGTCGCACGGAAAGTACGCCACACGCGCACCGACCTGCTCTGCACAGGCGTGATAAACGCTGTATGAAGGCGCAGGCAGCAATACCGTGTCACCGGGTTTTAAGAAGGCGAACAGGGCGTAAAAGATTCCCTCTTTGCTGCCCAGCAGATCCAGTACGTGATGCCCGACATCCAGCGGCACAGCGCTTGCACCTTCAAATCGGCGCTGATGGTAAGCAATCACTTGTTGACGCAATGCTTGATTGATATCCGGCCTGAACTCAGCGTAACCATGCAGTTGCGGGTCTTTTATGTGATGAATCAAGCGCTCTTGCCAATACCCGGCAGGCAGCACATCGGGGTTACCCACAGACAGGTCTATCAACTCAGGTAAAGCCCCGCCACTGCTTAACTGACGCTGTCGATACTGCTCAGTCATGGTTTTGAGCAGGGCAAAGCCCTCGGCGGGAGGGCGTTGGGAGTGAGTCATCTGATGGGCTTTTCAAAATCACACATCGACTCACCCACCAGGCGTTGGCGATACGCTGTTTCGAACACCTCTTTTTGCTGTGCAATTTGCGCCAACACCCAGTCCCAATCGTCGGGGGTCATCTCGGTGTTGCAAGGCGTCAGCAGAAAGGCGGTCGTGATGCGAGCCGGATCATTATTGATTCTGTAGTGAGGCACGATGCTGAACAACGGAAACATCTCACCGGCATTGGTGATGTCCCAGCAATGCTGCATGAACTGTTTGGCCACAGACTCATGGCTGTCACTGTCGCGCAGTAAGTCTGGCGAGAAAGGAATCAAAAAAACTACTTCATGCCCCAACGTCAGGTCATTGACCTGAGTAAACAGCCCCTGCCTTTTAATGGCCTCAGTCAGCGCATCGCGCGCGTGTTGCAGCTGCAATGCATACCCCGACACACCTAACCGACCATATTTTTTTAATACCACCCAACTGGCAAGAATCGCACCCGCAGATCGGGAATTTTCAAACGTATAGCGATACGCTCGAAACTGTCCTTTGTCGAAGTCCTTGTCACTGAACGTATAGTGACCATCACCCAACTCATCCATAAAACGACGGTCTTGGCTGATGAAGTAACTGTTGTTATAGGGGCACATACCCGTCTTATGAAAATCAACACCGAAGGAATCAAAGTGTTCAATACCTGCAAAACGTTCACAGAGGGTCCTGAGACGATGCATCGCTGGTGCACTAATAGCGCACGTGGCCGCCAGCCGCTCCAGACCTCCCTTCAACAAGGTGAAGTAGACCCAGCCAATGACGCTGTCCAGGTGCAGATACGGTCGGTAGCTCAAGCCTTGCATGGCAACAAAATGGTCCACCGTTGCCTTGACCTCACGCGTGTCATCACAGTTGAAATTGATCGTTGTACCGCCGCAGCAAATGACCGCGGCTACTTTTTTACCCTGCCCATGCGCTTTGCTCAGCGCTTGTAACAATGCCTGTGGACACATCTGCCCCTGTGCATTAGTCGATACACGCCAGCAGTTGGCAGAGCCCAAACCTAATTGGCTGGCAATATGTTCTACGCAGTAATGCCCGCCTTCACTGCACAAAATGACCGTGTCGCCTGGCAGGCCGTTAATCAGAGAGTGCGGCGTTATTCGACTCAGGGCCGTGCGGATAGCGTACATGAGGGTTATTTTTCCACCGCTGCATGCGATCCCCATTGCACTGTCCCAGCCCACCCATTTACCCACGCTGCGCGCCACCTGTTGCTCGACCAACAAGCTCTCGCCTGCGAACCCTTCCATCAAACAGTTGATGTTGTAAGCCGTGGCTAAATTCGCCGCCGCCGTGGCGTCAACATCCGGCTCTGCAATGATATTGAACAGGGCATATTTAGAGTGTGGGCGGATAGCACCGTTAAAAAAACGCGCCACTTCTTTCAACAAGTCAGGTGCTGAAAGTGCGACATCCTGCGTATCCGCCACGGCGTCCAGAAAGTTGAAGTGGCGTTGCGCAAAACGAGGGGGCGGCGTTATCGAGGGGGCTGATCGTTTATCCACCCACGCGCCGGACGACGTTAAACCCTGCACATACTCATCAAATTCCAGCAGGCGTTTAGTCATCGCCAGCGCGCTGCTCGACGGTCGGTTTTTTACGCCAACAGACGGGTTATCACGTTTCAAAACAACCGACATAAAAAGACCTTTTAGTTCAGCCAAAGCGATTAAAACGGCTGGCGTTTTCGAGGCGAAATCTGTCGGTCATACGGGTTCATATCAAGCGCTAGTGTGTAACTGGCTTTTGGACATAAAAGGATACGCCCAACCCAAACCCATGCCTGCGGGAGTGCACGGGCAAGGTGTCACGTACAAGCCACATCATTGCTGATTGTTTATCGCGAGCTGACGCACAGGGGGCCTGACTGCATTGCTCTGACACCTCCCGAATGGGCAGCTCCACCTCGGTTACCTCCGGTTTAATATTCCCTTAACCTCTTTGGGTAAGGTTACAGATCGTATTTATCGATACCTTACAGCGAAAAAATGCGCTTTCATTCGATAGGTAAACCATTAGTCTTAGGCCCAAGTTCCTACAGGATGTCGGCAATGCAGCTACGTAATTCTTCTTCTCGCTATGGCGCTGTCAGCGTTTTCTTGCATTGGTCTGTTGCGTTGGCGGTATTTGGATTATTCGCGCTGGGCTTGTGGATGGTCGGTCTCGACTACTACAGTCCTTGGCGTAAGGAAGCACCTGACCTGCATAAAAGCATTGGTCTCACGCTACTGGCGGTGATGGTCATACGTGTGGTGTGGCGCTGGTTCAGCCCGGCACCGCCCGCTTTGGCCAGTTACAGCCGTGCTACCCGCATCGGTGCCACGCTCGGCCACGGTTTTTTGTATCTAAGTTTGTTCGCGGTAATGATTGCCGGCTACCTTATTTCCACCGCTGAAGGCGTGGGTATCCCGGTTTTCGGGCTGTTTGAAGTGCCTGCACTGGTTTCCAGTCTGCCCGACCAGGCGGATGTGGCAGGTGTCGTGCACTTGTACCTGGCCTGGACCGTGGTGGTTTTCGCCGGTTTGCATGGTCTAGTCGCACTCAAGCACCACTTTATTGATCGTGATGCGACCCTGACTCGTATGCTGGGGCGTAAAGCCTGATGTTCAACCTCAACTCAAAAGGAATAGAACGCATGTTGAAAAAAACACTCGCCGCTTTGGCACTGGGTACTGCACTGCTGTCGGCCGGCCAGGTCATGGCTGCTGACTACACCATCGACAAAGAAGGCCAACACGCCTTTATCGACTGGAAAGTCAGCCACCTGGGCTTCAGCTTCATTCACGGTACGTTCAAGGACTGGAGCGGCACATTCTCGTGGGACGCTGCCAAACCTGCTGACAGCAAAATCGACGTCACCCTGAAAACTGCCAGCCTGTTCTCGAACCACGCTGAACGTGACAAGCACATCGCCAGCAAAGATTTCCTGGATGTGAGCAAGTACCCGCAAGCCACCTTCAAGTCGACCAAAGTGGTGCCGACTGGCGAGAAAACAGCTGACGTGACAGGCGACCTGACCTTGCACGGCGTGACTAAGCCAGTCACGTTCAAAGCGACGTTCAACGGCGAAGGCAAAGATCCATGGGGTGGCGAACGCGCAGGCTTCAACGCGACCACGTCTGTCAACCTGAACGACTTCGGCATCAAGTCCCCAGGTACCGACCAGACGCTGACCCTGGATATTTCGCTGGAAGGTGTGAAAGACAAGTAATAGCGCTTTCGTACAGATGAAAAACGCCCTGACTCGTGAGAGTCGGGGCTTTTTTATGCCCAAACAAAAACGCCCCCGATCGTGCGATCGAGGGCGTTTTTTATAAGCCGTTCACTCAGCGGTTGCGGGTCAGCAACGCTGGTTTTTCACCGCGAGGGCGGTTAGGCAGTTGATCAAGCTGCTCAGGCGTCGGGAAGCGGTCGCTTTTCGACTCTTTGTGCATGATCTTTGGCTGGCTCTCACGAGGACCTTTAACGGCGGGTTCTTGACGGGCATCGTCACGGACCGGGCGATTCTCGCGGCGGGCCTGACCATCTCGCGGTGCGCCGCTGCGTGGGCCATTGCGCTTGGCTGGCGGTGTGCCAGTGGTTGCGCCACTGCCTGTGCGCGGGCCACTTGGACGAGCGCCGTTACGCGCAGCGGGAGCAGCCCCTGTACCCTGCGCCGGAGCGCCTGGGCGGCGACCACGGCTCTGGTTGTTTTTGTTCTGGTAGGGGCTGACGTAATCAGCGCGGTTACCAAAGTTATCCACATCGTCATCACGGAACTCGTCCGGGGCACGGTTAGCGTCCTGACGCGGTGCCGATGGTGCTGACTGCTGACGTGGCTCACGGGCGGACGTGCCTTCACGTGGCTTTTGCTCACGGGCCGGACGCTCACCGCGTGCGGCGGCAGGCTTTTCTTTACCCTTGTCCTTACCTTTGTCCTTACGACCACCGCCGCCGCCATTAGGACCGTCACCGCGTGGGCCGCGTGGTGGGTTGCGCGGGTTACGCACATCCGGACGCTCACGCACTTCAGGCTTTTCAGCTTCGATGGTGCTGGAGTCAAAACCCATCAGGTCGCCATCGGCGATTTTCTGCTTGGTCATGCGCTCGATGCTTTTCAGCAGCTTTTCTTCATCCGGGGCAACCAGCGAGATTGCTTCGCCCGAACGACCGGCACGGCCTGTACGGCCAATACGGTGAACGTAATCTTCATCGACGTTAGGCAACTCGAAGTTGACGACGTGCGGCAGTTGGTCGATGTCCAGACCACGCGCGGCGATGTCGGTCGCTACCAGAATGCGCACACTGCCGGCTTTGAAATCAGCCAGCGCTTTGGTGCGCGCGTTTTGGCTCTTGTTACCGTGGATGGCCACAGCGCTGAGGCCGTGCTTGTCCAGGTATTCGGCCAAACGGTTGGCGCCGTGCTTGGTACGGGTAAATACCAGTACCTGCTCCCATGCACCGGCCGTGATCAAATGCGCCAGCAAGGCACGCTTATGACTGGCAGGCAGGCGGAATACGCGTTGCTCAATACGCTCGACCGTGGTGTTGGGCGGCGTGACTTCGATGCGCTCAGGGTTGCGCAACAACTTGCCGGCCAGGTCGGTGATGTCCTTGGAGAACGTCGCCGAAAACAGCAGGTTTTGACGCTTGGACGGCAGACGGGCGAGGACTTTTTTCACGTCATGGACAAAGCCCATGTCGAGCATCCGGTCTGCTTCGTCGAGCACCAGGATTTCAACGTGGGACAGGTCAACGCTGCCTTGGCCGGCCAGGTCGAGCAAACGACCCGGGCATGCCACCAGCACGTCAACACCACGGGCCAGCGCCTGAACCTGAGGGTTGGTACCGACACCCCCAAACACGCAAGCACTGACGAACTTCAAGTCGCGGGCATAGAGCTTGAAGCTCTCGTGCACCTGGGCGGCGAGTTCGCGAGTCGGGGTCAGGACCAGTACGCGCGGTTGACGCGGGCCGTGACGCTGGGATTTGTCTGGGTGACCGTTGGGGAACAACTTTTCCAGGATCGGAAGAGCGAAACCGCCGGTTTTACCAGTACCTGTCTGAGCCGCAACCATCAAATCGCGACCTTGCAACACGGCGGGAATGGCCCGCTGTTGCACCGGAGTAGGCTCGGTATAGCCCGCTGCTTCAATGGCGCGGACTAAAGCCTCGGAGAGACCGAGGGAAGCAAAGGACATGAGTAATCCTGTTCTAGTTAGGGCTTGGCCCAAAGGGATAGTCTTGCCTGGCGTGAATGGCGTTTATAGGAGACGCAATCCCGTCCGGTCCTGCTTCGGTCCTGAAGGTCCATTCGCACCGCTCGCGCTGGCAAGTGCTGCGCAGTAGCGGGGTTGAATGCCTTGTACAAGGACGAGCGGCCGGGCGTAAGCCTGGCGGAAAGCCCGCAGTATAACAGAGCATTCACGGCGCGCCGATTTCATGCTGCTCAACGGCTTGTTGCGCAAAATAACCCCGGAGCGCTGCCTGCGATAAGGCTCGAAGGGTCCTCAGACAAACGGGTTGTTTCACAACCCTTCGCAACCTTCGACAGCGACTACAGGGTACGGATTAGCGCGAAAGCTTCAGGTTGTTCCAGATCGCCAGGCTCGGCTCGGACTGGTTCAAGGTGTAGAAGTGCAGCCCCGGTGCGCCACCGTCGAGCAGGCGTGCGCACATGTCACTGATGACCTCTTCGCCAAACGCCTGAATGCTCTGCACGTCATCGCCATAGGCTTCGAGCTGCTTGCGAATCCAGCGTGGGATTTCAGCGCCACAGGCGTCAGAGAAACGCGCAAGTTTGCTGTAGTTGGTGATCGGCATGATGCCCGGCACGATCGGAATCGTGACGCCCGCCTCTTGAACGCGCTCAACAAAACGGAAATAGCTGTCAGCGTTGAAGAAGTATTGGGTGATCGCGCTGTCAGCACCGGCATGGGCCTTACGCACGAAGTTGGTGATATCGTCTTCGAAATTACGCGCTTGGGGGTGCATTTCCGGGTACGCGGCGACTTCAATGTGGAAGTGGCTGCCGCTCTCTTCACGAATGAAGCTCACCAGGTCGTTGGCATAACGTAGCTCACCGCTGGCCATGCCCATACCCGAAGGCAGGTCGCCACGCAGCGCAACAATACGCTTGATGCCTGCGGCCTTGTACTGTGCCAACAGGCTGCGCAAATCGTCCTTGCTGTCGCCAACGCAGGACAAATGCGGGGCCGCAGGTACGTTTACTTCGCTCTCCAGTTGCAGCACGGTGTTGATCGTGCGGTCACGGGTAGAGCCACCGGCACCGTAGGTGCAGGAGAAAAAATCCGGGTTGTAGGTCGCCAGTTGGCGAGCCGTGTTCATCAGTTTTTCATGTCCAGCATCGGTCTTGGTCGGGAAGAACTCGAAGCTGAAACGACGGTCTTGAGACATGGGAATACCCTTGCATACGCGCAGGCGGTTGATGACAACCCCTGACGCTGAACTCACACATAAAAAAAAGGCGGTCAGTACAAGCCTGACCGCCTTTTTCTAATCAGTAACGGTAAGCGTCTGGCTTGAACGGGCCTTCGACGGTAACGCCGATGTAGTCAGCCTGTTGTTTAGTCAGTTGCGTCACCACGCCACCAAAACCACGCACCATTTCCAGTGCGACTTCTTCGTCGAGCTTCTTGGGCAGCACTTCGACGGTCAGACGCTCGGCTTGCAGCTCGGCCGGCAGGTCAGCGTACTTCTGTGCGAACAGGAAGATCTGCGCCAGTACCTGGTTGGCGAACGAGCCGTCCATGATGCGGCTTGGGTGACCTGTGGCGTTGCCCAGGTTAACCAGACGGCCTTCGGCCAGCAGGATCAGGTAGTCATCGTTCTGCGGATCGAAATCGTTAGGGCCGGTACGGTGAACTTTGTGCACCTGTGGCTTAACTTCTTCCCATGCCCAATTTTTGCGCATGAAAGCGGTGTCGATTTCATTGTCGAAGTGACCGATGTTGCACACCACAGCGCGTTTTTTCAGCGCAGCCAGCATGTTTTTGTCACACACGTTGACGTTACCGGTGGTGGTCACGATCAGGTCGATCTTGCCCAGCAGTGCAGCGTCGATGCTGGCGGCAGTGCCGTCGTTCTGGCCGTTGATGAACGGCGAAACCACTTCGTAGCCGTCCATGCACGCTTGCATGGCGCAGATCGGGTCAACTTCGGACACTTTAACGATCATGCCTTCCTGACGCAGGGACTGAGCCGAGCCCTTGCCCACGTCACCGTAGCCGATGACCAGCGCTTGCTTGCCGGACAGCAGGTGGTCGGTGCCACGCTTGATTGCATCGTTCAGGCTGTGACGGCAGCCGTACTTGTTGTCGTTTTTGCTTTTGGTCACCGAGTCGTTCACGTTGATCGCCGGGATCATCAGCTCGCCTTTGGCCAGCATGTCCAGCAGACGGTGTACGCCAGTGGTGGTTTCTTCTGTCACGCCGTGGATCTTTTTCAGCATGTCCGGGTATTTTTTGTGCAGCAGCTCAGTCAGGTCGCCGCCGTCGTCCAGGATCATGTTGGCATCCCAAGGCTGGCCATCTTTGAGGATGGTTTGCTCAAGGCACCACTCGTACTCTTGCTCGGTCTCACCTTTCCAGGCGAACACCGGGATGCCGGCAGCAGCGATAGCGGCAGCGGCCTGATCCTGAGTCGAGAAGATGTTGCACGACGACCAACGCACTTCGGCGCCCAATGCAACCAGGGTTTCGATCAGTACGGCAGTCTGGATAGTCATGTGGATGCAACCCAGAATCTTCGCGCCCTTGAGCGGTTGTTCTGCTGCATAGCGGCGGCGCAGGCCCATCAGAGCCGGCATTTCGGATTCGGCGATAAAGGTTTCACGACGGCCCCACTGGGCGAGGGACATGTCAGCGACTTTGTAGTCGGTAAAACCAGCAGGCGTGTTTACAGCGCTCATTTAGAGCCTCCATTCGTTTGATCGCGAATGGGCGCCGTTGTGCGTTTAGTGCCTGCCCAGGGAACCCTGAACAAACAACGCCCCATCCGAGCCTGACAGGTTTTACCTGCTGCAGCGCCCCTCGGACAGGTGGCGGGAACGGTACTGGATGAAAATGACCGTTTTGAAGCGGAGGTGATTATAGCCATCAAGGCAGATGTTCCCAAGGCTTTATCCACGCCTTTTTCCATTTGCTTAATCGAGACCATAGTCGAAGCTTAATAGAGCGCAGCGCCAGGGTCTGACATGATGGCCCGCATCTAACGGCAGACGGTCAGGAGCGAACATGAACTTTCACACCCGCAAATGGGTAAAACCCGAAGACCTCAACCCCAATGGCACGCTGTTCGGTGGCAGCTTGCTGCGCTGGATCGACGAAGAAGCCGCCATCTACGCCATTGTTCAGTTGGGCAACCAGCGCGTGGTGACCAAATACATCTCGGAAATCAACTTTGTCAGCGCCTCACGTCAGGGCGACATCATCGAGTTGGGCATCACCGCCACCGAATTCGGCCGTACCTCGATCACCCTCACCTGTGAAGTGCGCAACAAGATCACCCGCAAGAGCATCCTCACCGTCGACAAAATGGTGTTTGTTAACTTGGGTGAGGACGGCCTGCCTGCTCCGCACGGACGCACAGAAATCAAATACGTCAAAGACCAGTTTCAGGACGATGCAAACGGCGAAACATAAACCGTCGGCATAGGCCCGTTCAACGCAAGTGGCGGGATTCTTTTTCACTGGAGCCTAGAGGCTTGTAGGAAATTGACAGAGAGGTGAGTACACCGTCTTTCTAGCGCCATCGTGAGCCTTTCTGAGGCTCACTGAGCGGGCACCCTTTTAGTGTGGCCTTATCGTTCAGCGCACAGACAAACTACCCGGTTTTTTCTACCTTGCTCTTTCGCCAATAAAGCGCTTAACAGTGAGAGAGCCCGAGCAGTATGAAAAAAACCATCTCGCCCCTTCTATATCCCCCGACATCACAAATCACAGGCCATGCGCCAAGCGTACGAAGCGATGCGCAGGCTGCTCAAACGCTATTAACCGAGAATGCAGGCAAACGCAGAATCACCCTTCAACTCAACAGTAATGGCAGCGTTGATGTGATGCTGTCGCCCCCGCCGGTGACCCAACTCATCCTCAGCGGCGGCGGCGCCAAAGGCATCGCCTTTCCTGGCGTCATACAGGCGCTTGAGGACAAAAATCTGCTCAAAGATGTTGTAACCATTTGCGGCTCATCAGCGGGCGGGATTTCAGCCGCACTGCTGGCCAGCGGGGTGGGCGCCAAAGCGTTCAACACACTGTCCAATACCATCAACTTCCCGCAGCTGTTAAACAGCACGAGCAGCACCTTGGCAAGCCTGCAAAATGCCAGCACCGCGCTGGGAGAAAGGGTCAGCCATCTACCGGGGAAAACGGGCACCTTTGCGCAAATGTTGCTGACCGTGCTGCCGCGCCTCCAATCCAAAGCCGAACCCCTTGAAGAACTGATACGCACTGAGTCGCGCAAAGTCATTCTTGCCCATATTGCAAACATGACACGTGAGACACGCACCGCGCCCATCATGGCCATTGCTGACAAATTGCACGCCGGAGGGCCTACCACCTTCGCCGACCTTGACGTGCTGAGCCGGCACATTCCTGAGATCAAACAACTCAATATCACGGGTGTGGGCATTTTCGGGGGGCGTCAGCAATTAGTCCTGTTCAATGCCAGCTTGACTCCGGACATGGACATTGCCCGCGCAGCGCACATTTCCGGAGCGCTGCCGATTCTGTTCAAGCAGCCTTCAGAACAACACCTGGCGTTTCAACAAGACGGACAAAAAACCGCGTTTCAGGACGGCGGCTTGCTACTCAATACACCTGACATTGATGTCTACGACCCTCCCTCCCACAGTAGTCCGCTCAGCGCGGCTGAAAAACTGATCGTACGCTTTGAGCCTGGAGCGTCGAAAGCCGAAAACCCCAAGGGGAGTTTTATCAGCCATGCCATCAACCAACTCACAGGACTGCCCCCTAACGGTGCAAAAAACTTTGCGAAAAACCGAAGCGAGTCGTTTTCCGAACAGCGTGTCACGCTGCCTTTAAACACCGCCCTGGGCGATTTTCGCGGCAAGTTCAACGGAACCGTCAACTTCACCATGAACCTGGGCGTTAAACATCACCTGCAAGCGCTCTCCCGCCAAGCCGTCATTGATCATTTGGACAAGCGCGCAGCCGTGCGCGAGCAGCATCACTTTGCTTCGATGCCGGATGCCGTTTTGGCGATGGACGATGAGATGCTCAGCTGCGTTGCGCCCGCCCTGAAGAAGCTGGGCGGATACGCTGATATTTTGCAATTTCGTCAGCAGGCACCTAGCGCACTAGCATCGCTTGACGCTGCGATCAACGAAGCAAACACGGCACCCACGCTGAAGTTAACGCAAAAACTGGGTGCGGCATTACGCAACCTCGACGCGCTGGCCCGTCGCCCGGAACAAGTCGAATGGCTAGGCAAACAGCTCAATGTGGCCGAAAAATGCAACTTCCAGCAATTACTGCAAAGCGACTTGAGCAAACCCGCCAACCTGTCGAAAGTCCTGACCAGCGCCTACGCCGAAGCCAAGAAACGTGATGTGGCGGTGATCGCCGAGAACTTCACGCGAGAAGTGATCTACCCGGCATTGTTTCTGCCTGGCCAGCCTGAGGCCAACCTGAACCTGTTGCGGCGGGTCGAGCAAACCCTCAAACAAGCAACCACCTCCACTGAGGTTAACCAGGCGCTGGACGACATCGTTAATAAGTATGTTGCACGTAACAAGCCCTGGAAGCATCCGCAGGGGGCCACCACCGTTGGTCTGGCCAAGGCCTGGCGCATGCAGACCTGACCCACCGGCCATTGAACACCCCTGAGCCCTGTGTGTCGTACCTACACAGCCCACCTCGGATCCAGGTACCCATCATGGCCACTCAACACGGCGGTAAAACTCCCAACCTGTCGGCTGAAGAAAAGCACGACGCCACCAAAAACCAGCCACCACGCGCTGCCGTGCTGCACGAGATTATTCGTTTACAGGGCGATCAGGAGCTGGAACGCAGCGTCGCTGCACTGTTCTGGTCGGCACTGGCCGCCGGGCTGACGATGGGCCTTTCGCTGATGGCGATGGGCTTGCTCAATTCGCGTCTGCCCAGCGGCGAAGCGTTTAAAGTGATTGCCAGCTTTGGCTACTGTGCAGGCTTTTTAGCGGTGATTCTGGCGCGTCAGCAGTTGTTCACCGAAAACACCCTGACGGCCGTGTTGCCCATCATGAGCAAACCGACGTTGAGCAATTTCGGGCGTTTATTCAGGTTATGGGGCGTGGTACTGGTCGGTAATCTGCTCGGTACGCTACTGGTGGCCTACGTCATGTTGCACTTGCCGATTTTTGACACCCAGACCGACAAGGCGTTTCTTGAAATCGGCCGCAAAGTCATGGAAAACGACACGTCGCAAATGTTTGCCAAAGGCATTATTTCGGGCTGGATGATCGCGACGATGGTGTGGATGATCCCTTCAATGGAGAGCGCCAAGATGTGGATCATCATCCTCATCACCTACCTGATGGCGCTGGGCGACTTCACGCACATTGTGGTCGGCACCGCAGAGGTCTCGTATTTGGTGTTTGCGGGAGAGTTGCCATGGAAAGACTTCTGGCTGGTGTTTGCCGGCCCGACCCTGGCGGGCAACATCATTGGCGGCAGTTTTATCTTCGCCCTGATCAGCCACGCGCAAATCCGCAGCGACAACAAAAAACCGCAAAAGACTTAAGCGCCCCTTAATACGCGCTGACGAGAACCGGGGCGCGACCCCGCCGTCACCCTGATGGCGGGGTCGCTGACACACAGGCGCTTTAAATCACGTAATGCGCGATGGCCACAAAGTGCAACAGGCTGCCCGCAATCACAAACAAATGCCAAATACCGTGGGCATGGCGCAGGCGGTGATCGAGGGCAAAAAAGATAATGCCCACGGTGTACATCACGCCGCCCGTGGCCAGCCAAATGAAGCCTGCCGTGCCCAGCGCCGCCAGTAAGGGCTTGACTGCCACCAGCACAATCCAGCCCATCACCGCGTAAATCACAATGGACAAGATACGCGCCTCAGAGCGCGGCTTGATCTCTTGCAACATGCCAATCACGGCCATGCCCCACACAATCCCGAACAGCGACCAGCCCCACGGCCCATGCAAGGTCACGAGGCAAAAAGGCGTGTAGCTGCCTGCAATCAACAGGTAAATCGACAAGTGATCGAACTTCTGCATGATCACCTTGGGCCGCCCGCGCACGCTGTGGTACACGGTCGACACGCTGTACAACAACACCAGCGTGACGCCGTAAATCGCGGCGCTGACTATTTTTTGCGGGCTGCCATCAAGGCACGCCATGACCAACAACCATACACTGCCCACTGCGGCGGCCACCGCCCCCAACAGGTGAGTCCAGGCGTTGAGCTTTTCTCCGTGATACATCTGCAACATCCTCAAGAGCCGATAGTGCGACTGCCTCACTTTGATACGAGATAAGGGTCAAGGTTGCGAACTTAAAGGGCAATGCGGCGTTCGTCGAGGGGTCCTGGGGGCAACCCCGACACCAACCGCTCCAAGCCCCACAAATCAGGGATTTTCGCCACATGCTCGCCGACTTGCACAGCGGCACGTTCCAGTGGGCAAAGGGGCACGTCGACAAAGCTCAGTTGGCTGTCGAGTTTGTAGGAGCGTGGAATGCCTTGAACCACCATCGCGATGTATTTCAACGCTGGATTGGCGCTCAAGGTGTTGAGGATGACGATGCGCGCCCGTTCGCCAATCAGCAGCGGGCTGCCGCATGCCGCTTCAAAGCTGATGAGTGGCAACGGGTGGTCGCGCCAGGTGATCTGGCGCAGGTGCCACGGCGGGGAGTCGCTGCTGGGTTCGCCGCGCTGGTAGTCGATCAACTCGGCAATCGCGACGTTGGGCAACAGCAAGTAGCGGTCAGCCAGCGGCAAGAGCAGGCAGGTGAGGCTGCCAACACGGTGGTCAAGCATGGAAGCGGCTCCAGTAGGCGATGCGCTCCAGCAACACAGACTCTTGATACGGTTTGCCCAAGTAGTCGTTGACGCCAATGGCCATGGCGCGGTTCTGGTGCTTTTGCCCGGTACGCGAGGTGATCATGATGATGGGCATGTCTTTTAGACGCGGGTCGTTGCGCACATGGGTGGCAACTTCAAAGCCGTCCATTCGCGGCATTTCAATATCCAGCAGCATCAAGTCCGGGGTGTGTTCTTCGAGCATGCTCATGGCGTCAACCCCGTCTTTGGCGGTGATGACGTTCATGCCGTTACGTTCCAGCAAGCGGCTGGTGACTTTGCGCACGGTGACGGAGTCGTCCACCACCAACACCAACGGCGGACGCACCGCCGGGATGAATTCAAGGCTGCCGCTGACTTCATGGTGGGCGCGCTGCAAGGGTTGACGCACTTGATGGGCACGAATGTAGGCGAGCAAATCAAGGATCAACACCACACGCCCATCGCCCAAAATCGTGGCCCCCGACAACCCTTGCACAGCGGCAAATTGCGGACCCAGGCTCTTGACCACGATTTCGCGCGAGCCGGCCAGCGCATCCACTTGCAGCGCCACGCGCATGTCTTGGCAATGCACCAGCAACACCGGCAATGAATGTTGCTCACCGGCCAGTTTAGGCTTGACCACGGTTTGCAATAACTCGCCCAAATAGCGCAATTCGTAGGTTTGGCCGCCGTAGTGATACAGCGGCGGGTTGAGCTGGTAATAGCCTTCCAGCTCGTTGGGCATGACGCGCACGATGCCTTCGACGGTATTGATCGCAATGGCGTATTGCTCATCCGCGCACTGCACCATCAGTGCGCGGTTGAGCGACACGCTAAACGGCAACCGGATCTGAAAATGCACACCCTGCCCTGCCACCGAATCGAGCGTCATGCTGCCGCCCAACTGCCGCACTTCTTCATGGACCACGTCCATGCCCACGCCACGCCCGGAAATCTGGGTAATTTTTTCAGCGGTAGAAAACCCCGGCTGCAAGATGAATTGCAACACGTCGCGGTCGCTGACGCTGTTGTGCGGGTCCAGCAAACCGCGATGAATCGCCTTGCGCCGCACCGCTTCAAGCGGAACACCCGCGCCGTCATCGCGGATATCAAACACCACGTCGCCGCCTTCGTTGGACAACTCCAGCGTGATCAGCCCTTGCTCGGGCTTGCCGCTGGCATGGCGCACATCGCTCGGTTCCAGGCCATGATCGACTGCGTTACGCAGCATGTGCTCCAACGGGGCAACCATGCGCTCCAGGACGTTACGGTCGATTTCAGCTTCAGCATTGATCACGCTGAACTCCACCTGCTTGCCCAACTCGCTGGCCACTTGGCGCACCACGCGTTTGAGGCGCGGCAACACCCGTTCAAACGGCACCATCCGCGTGCCCATCAAGCCCTCTTGCAGTTGCGTGTTGATCCGCGCCTGCTTTTGCAGCAAGTTGTGAGCGTCTTGATTACGGGCGGCCAGCGTGGCTTTGAGGTCGAGCAAGTCGGACGCAGATTCAAATAACGCCCGAGACAACTGTTGCAGCTGGGAGTGACGGTCCATTTCCAGCGGGTCAAATTCGTCGTACGCCAGACCATCGCTTTCAGTGTGCCCACGACTGTGGCGCTGGCCCTGGGTTTCAGTGTCCAGACGCCGCAATTGGTCGCGCATGCGCTCAAGGGTGGTCTGCATTTCGTTGAGCGCAACCTGGCCATCATTGATTTGCTGCTCAAGGCGACCCCGGATAATCGAGGTTTCACCTGACAGGTTAACCATGTCTTCCAGCAACTCGGCAGGCACCTTGACCATGTCCAGGCCCGTGCGCTCCCCTTCGGTCATGGCGGCGCCCTGGGGTTCAACCTTCGTCGAGGCGGGCGCTTGAACCGCGTGCCGGGCATTGCGCTCGGTGTCACGAATGCGTTCGATCAAATCCTGGGGCGACTGCACAGGCTGACCGCTGCGCAGCGCATCCAGCATTTGTGCAGCCCGGTCATGACAGTTCTGCAACAAGGCGAACAAATCGGCACCGGGAGGCAGCACGCCTGCTGACACATCTTCGAGCAGGGTTTCCAGCTCGTGGGCAAAATCACCAATGGCGGCGATTTCAACCATCCGCGCCCCGCCCTTGAGGGTGTGCAGGTCTCGCAGCAGGTTTTCGACCTCCACCGTACCTTGAGGCTCAGCTTGCCAGCGCGTCAGGGCAGCGCCGGAGCTTTCGAGAATGTCGAAGGCTTCTTCGAGAAAGATGTCCCGCAGTTCAGTGTCGCCGCCTGAGGCCCCATCAGGCGGTGCGACGTGCAGTTTGGCAGCCGGGTGGGGGTGATGCCGAAACCCGCGAATGGCGTCGATCAATTGGTCGGGGTCGCGCAACGGTTGCTGTTGTTGCAAGTGTTCGAGCATCAGCGCCAACTGCGCATGGCTACGTTGCAGCAAGTCGGCCAGCGCCGGGCTTTCGCTGGCGCGCCGATCCAGCAGACCTTCGTACAAATGCTCCAGCTCTTGGGCCAGGTCGCCCACCGGACCAATGCCCGCCATGCGCGCCCCGCCTTTGAGGGTGTGCAAGTCACGCTGCAACGAAGACAGCGGTGCCAGACTCTCCGGCTCACTCAGCCAGCGCTGCAAGGCCTGGCCCGCGCTGTCAAGGATGTCGACCGCCTCTTCCAGAAAGATGGCGACGATTTCGTCATCCATCGACTCGCCTTCGCCCGCCAATGTGCCTGCCTGCAAATGAGCCGTGGCAGCCCCCAACTCGGTGATGTCGAGGGTTTGGCTGCCCTCACGTCGAATCAGGCCCGTGGCGTCGGGCGCCAACCCTTCGTGCAGCAACCGGTGCAGCGCGTCAATGCGGGTCGGTTGCGGGGTAATGTCCTGGCCCGCGGCCAGTTGGTCGAGCATGTTGATCAACGCTTCGTGCGCCTGTTCGGCTTCGTCAAAAAAACGCGCACTAACGGCCAGGCTGCTTTCTTCCACTGCGCCGTACAGGTCAAGCAAGGCTTCGCACAGGGCATCGACGGGCTGTAAATCCAGCAAGTGCGCTGACTCACCCAGCGCGGTCAATTGGTCCAGCAACGTGTCGAGACCTGCGCGCTCGTGCGGCTGTTGCCGCCAATGGCGCAGCACGTCTTCGGCCTCAAACAGGGTGTCCATGCCCTGCTCCAGAAATGCGCCGATGCGCTGCGGGTCACGGGTGAGCTTCACCGCATTGCCGGGCGTATTGAGCAGCACGTCCAGGCGGTCGGCAATCAGGTGCTCAGTGCGCTCAATCAGCGAGCGGGCACCGTGAATCTCGGCCAGCGGATCACTGTCCAACTGTTTCAGGCCGCGGTGCAACAGGCTGTCGGCCTCAAGCAGCAGCTCGATTTCGTCCAGGTCCAACGCCAGATGGTGTGCTTTGTATTCACGCACCAAATGGTCCAGCGGTGCGGCCAGCTCAGCCATGCGCAACACACCCGCCATGTGCGCACTGCCTTTGAGGGTGTGCACGGCACGCTGCAATTCGTCGCTGGCATACAGCGGCAGTTGCTCGCTGGCGTGATCGAGAAAACGGTTAAGTGTGTCGAGGTGGCTGTGCGCTTCTTGACGGAAAATATCGAGCAATTGCGGGTCGAAACCGAGGGCCTCTTGCTCAATCAACAACGGCAGTGGATGACCTTTGGACAGGTGATGGGCTTGGGCGGCCAGTGTGTCGACGTCATCGCACTGACGTTGACGCCCCTCGGCAAACGCTTGAATCAAACCGGGCAGCACGCGCAGTAGATCTTCGAGTAACTGATAGATCGCCGGGGCCGGCGCAACCTTGCGTTCAATCACACGATTGAGCAGGTTTTCGACCGCCCATGCCAACTCGCCCAGCACCAGCGCGCGCACCATGCGTCCGCTGCCTTTGAGCGTATGGAAACCGCGCCGCAGTTCAGCCAGCGCAGCGCTGTCCGCCGGGTTGGCAACCCACTGCGGCAAGGCGTGGTGCAGCATGTTCAGCACTTCATCGGTTTCTTCGAGAAAAACGTCTAACAGTTCTTCGTCTACCCGCGCTTCATCCACGGGGGGCGGCAGCAAGCTGGCGGGAATGTGTTGCGCGGGCGGGTTGAGCGCCGACACCGGGTTTGCCAGCACCTCGGCCAGGCTCTGCATGACCTCGGGGTCTTGCAGCGCCTGCAAATCCTGCATCACCAGCACCTCGGTGGGGCTGAGGATGTCGTCGAGCAGCGGCACATGGCGTTCGGTCGGCGCATAGCCCAGCGCGATGAGGCTGCTTTCGGCCCGGTCCAGCACCTGCTCGCCCGCCGCGCCAGGGTCTTGGGCCAAGCGCTCCAAGTAGTATTCGATGCTCACCAGCGCGTCAGCCAGGCGGTCGATGTGCTGCGCGGTCACAGGCTCAGTGCCCAGCAACCAATGCTCACACAGGTAATCGTCGCAGGCTTGCAGCAAGTCGGCGGCGCGGTTCAGCGGAATCATCGCCAGCGCCCCGCGAATTTGCGTGAGCAGTGCAGGGACGGGCTGCAAATGTTGACGATCAAAACCGCCCGCCAGAGAGTCGCTGATCAAGTCTTTGGCTTCATCGAAGACGATGCGCGCTTCTTTGATCACCCATTGGTGAATCTGCATCAAGTCGGTGGTCGGCAAGCGGCTTTCTTCACGCTGCGAAGGCTCGACAGTACCCACCATGCCCGCCAGCGTGGCTTCGACGTACAACAGCGCCGCTGCCACATCCATCAACACGGCATCCGTGGGTTCGCGCTGACCCTGGGCCAAGCTCTGGACCACGGCCAACTGGTCGATGATGACCTTGCGTGGCTGGCCGAAACCCAGCACGGCCAGGGTGTCGGCGATTTGGCGCAAGGGCGCCATCAAACTGTTGAGTTCGGACACATGCGTGCGGTCACTGCGCACAAACAGGTCAAGACGCTCTTTGACGCGCACCAGCTCATCGCACAAGGCGGCCACCACCGAGCGCATGGCGTCCCGGTCGGGACCGGCGAGGCGCGCACGCTCTTCGTCGACCATTGCCGCGTCGGGCATGGCTTCGTCCAGCTCGTAATGGTTTTTCAAACTGAGCATTTTCGGCGTCGGGCGCTCGGCCTTGGCGATGTAAAACAGCAGGCTGGTGAGCAGCACATCAGAGGCAGGCTGGTTAAGCGCTTCAATCCCCTGCGTGTGTAAACGCTGGAGTTCTTTGTCAGTGTCTCTGAGCAAGCTGCGCAAGGCCGGGCTGTTGCCCACTTTGCCCTTGAGCATGCCTTCGACCAGCGCCGTGGCGATTTCCCACAGCGCATTGAGCGGCGCACCCTGACACAGCGCTTCGAGTTGCGTAAACACACTGGCCAGTTGCTCCAGTTGGCGCTGCACATCGTCTTCGCGCAGCAACCCCAACAGCGACGTTTGCAGGGTTTGGCGCCAAGCGCGCACCTGCGCAGGCAGGTCGGCCGGGGAGCGTTGCGTCAAGGTCGCGTGATCAAGCGGCGCCAGCACCTGCAACGGCGGGCTGAACAAACTGGTTTCTGACAACAGCGACTCGCCCCTGGCAGTGCGCAAGTCGTTGATCAACGGCAACACCACCAACGGCCAGTCGCGCCGGGCGCTGTGGACGCGCTCCAGGTACAACGGCAATTGGTTGAAGGCCTGTTGCAGCACACGTACCGCTTCGTCGAGCTGGCTGACGCGGCGCTGTTGCAACGCGATCACCAGTTGCTCCATCTCTTCTGCCAGCAGGGCTGCGCCGTAAAACTCGACCATCAACAAGCTGCCATGCACCTGATGCACGCACGCCAGACACTGCGCCAGCGCTTCGGGCGTCGCTTGCTGGCCGTCGCTGTCCAGTGCCACGCGAGCCTGCTTTAAGGTGTCGGCAATTTCGTCTTTGACCCACTCAAGGGCCACATAGTCGTGCCGGTCAACCATAACGACTCCCCTCAAACGTACGCCGCACTAGTGAGGCCCTGGTGTTTTTTGCGTGTCCGGCAAGGTAAAACCGGACACCGAGCGCCGCAGTTGGCTGGCCATTTTGGCCAGGTTGCCAATGCTGTCGGCGGTAGCGGTTGACCCGGATGAAGTTTGGCTGGTGATTTGCTGAATGACGCTCATGGTCAAGGAAATCTGACCCGCCGAGGTGGTTTGCTGCTGCGCGGCATTGGAGATGCTTTGAATCAGCTCGGCCAGGTTTTGCGACACGCCTTCGATCTCTTCCAGCGCCACGCCCGCGTCTTGCGCCAAACGGGCGCCGCGCACCACCTCAGTGGTGGTTTGCTCCATTGAGATCACGGCCTCATTGGTGTCGGCCTGAATGGCCCGCACCAGTGTTTCGATCTGACGCGTGGCCGCCGACGAACGCTCGGCCAAACGTTGTACCTCGTCCGCCACCACGGCAAAGCCACGCCCCGCATCGCCAGCCATAGAGGCCTGAATCGCGGCGTTCAAGGCAAGAATATTGGTTTGATCCGCAATGTCATCAATCAGGCTGACGATGTCGCCGATTTCCTGAGACGACTCGCCCAAGCGTTTGATGCGCTTGGCGGTGTCCTGAATTTGATCGCGGATGTTGTCCATGCCGTGAATGGTGTTATGCACCACTTCGTTGCCTTTGTTGGCAATCGCCACCGAGCGCTCAGCCACCGCAGAGGACTCGGACGCGTTGGCCGACACTTCATCAATCGATTGGGCCATCTGCGCAATGGCGCCCGACGCTTCGGCGATCTGTTGCGCCTGATGCTCGGAAGCCTCGGCCAGCTGCATCGCAGTGGCTTGCGTGTCTTGCACGGCCGCAGCCACTTGCCCGGCTGTCAAGTTGATGGTGGCCACCAGATCGCGCAATTGATCGACCGAGTAATTGATCGAGTCGGCAATGGTGCCGGTGAAGTCTTCGGTCACAGAAGCGGTGACGGTCAGGTCGCCGTCGGCCAAATCGGCAATTTCATCCAGCAGACGCATGATGGCGTTTTGGTTACGGTCATTCTTCTCAGCGGTTTCATGCAGTTGGCGATTGGTTTCACGCACCATCACCAGCCCGATCAGGATGATGGAACCCAGCGCCAGCAGGCCCAACACATAGCCACCGATAATATCCAGCGAGCGACCGCTGGCCAGGTTTTCAAAACCGTTGGCCAACATTGACGCTTCATCGAGCAGGGTTTGCGACAGGCTGAAAATGTGGCTCGCGGCCTCACGCACCTGGAACAGCTGTGGTGAGGTTTCGAGGATTTCATCCACCGAGCCGGAGACAAACTGGAACAGCTCCGAGATCTCCAGCAGGCGGGCGCGGGCATCTTTGTCTTCGACCTGTGAAATGCGCAGCCCCGCATTGCCTTCGAGCATGCCGTTAAGCACCTGGCCAAAACGGTTGGCGTCGCGGCCAAACGCATCGGCGGCTTGCGCGGCGGTTTCATCACCGGCCAGCACCGTGTTGACCGCACCCAAAATACGCTCAGCCAGCAATGACTGGCGCTGGGCCAACGCCACCTGACTGGCGGGAGCGCCACGCTGCAACAGAATCTCGACCACTTTTTCGTATTCGACCTGCAACTGCGGCACGGTCTCGGCCAGCGTCGCGGCCACCTGGTGCAGCGACAGCACCGTTTGCTCACTGGCCAAAATGGCGTTGGTATTGCTCAACAACTGTTCCCAGTCGCGTTGAACGGCCTGCATTTCTTTGTGCACGGCGGGCGGTGCGGCAGGAAGGCCGGTGACAGGGTCGCCTTTTTTCAGGTAGCCCCAACGCTGGCTGAAGTCGTTACGTGCATCGCTCAGCAGACGGAAAGCCGCAGCCTTACCGGCCGCCGCTTCGGTGGCATTTTTGGCGATACGTTGGGACAGCACCCGCAATTCACCCGCGTGGCTGATGTATTGCTTGTCGTAGTTGGACTGGGTATTGAGGTAAGCAAAATTGGCGAACAACAGCATGATGAACACGATCAGGGCGATAAAAAGCACGATGATCTGCGAACGACTGCGCGACCCTTCCATTGGTTTAACGGTTTTTGCTGTGGTCATCGATCAGGCCCTGAGGTGCTGTTTTAACGCTTGACGTGACAGACGCTGCCCACTCACACAGCGACCGCCCAAAATTCAGGCGACTGGGCCAGCGCAAACGGGCTAAAGACCCACCATTCATGCTCGCCAGCGAAGCGCCCTTGCACATAGGGAACGAATGGCAGGCCGGGGGACGCGGGTTCACAGGCGTTTAAATCGCTCTGGGCAAAATGCTGCATACCCAGCACTTCATCGACCTGAAGGCCCACAAAGATGTCTTCGAACTCCAGCACCAGTACCCGGCGCTGTTTGCGCAAAGGCGATAATTCAACGCCGAAAAAACCGCACAGATCCATGATCGGCAGTAATTGCCCCCGCAGATTAGCCACTCCCCTGACCCAAGACTTGACGCCCGGCAACAAGGTAAACCGCGGTTCATGGAGGATTTCGGCAATTTCACCCATCGGCGCCACGAAACACTGTTCGCCGATGCGAAAACCGATGCCGCTCCAGGCCTGGGCCTTGACTGGCTCCGCCACCAGGCCGGCGGCCAGTGAACGACAGCGCTGGTCGATCTCAAGCAGCAGCTCGAAGGCAGTCTGTGAGTCAGGCATGGGGCGGGCGCGGTGAAGCAGGCTTTGTTGCCAATGCGTTTTTAAGCGCCTGGATCAGTAGTGCTTCATCGACGGGCTTGGTGATGTAATCCACTGCTCCCTGGCGTTTGGCCCAGAGCACATCGGTCTCCTGTTCCTTGGTGGTGACCACGATCACAGGGATGGCGCTGGTTTCAGGGTCTTTCGTCAACTGGCGCGTCGCCTGAAAACCATTAAGCCCCTGCATCACGATGTCCATCAGCACGGCATCGGGTTTTTCCTGACGCGCCAGTGCGACGCCATCTGCGCCGTTGACCGCCTGGAGCACTTCATGACCGCGCTTTTTCAACATTTCAGTCAATTTGAACATTTCAGTCGGCGAATCATCGACGATCAGAATGCGAGCCATGGTGTTCCCCATCTATAAGGTAATTGGCCTGCGGGCCGGGCATCATTGAGCGTTATTGAGCGTTTTGCACAAATGTGAACCCTGGCACATGGGCCTTGATCGCACTCAGCAGTTCATCCCGGCTAAAGGGTTTGGTCAAAAATTGATCAGAACCCACAATCCGTCCCTTAGCCTTGTCAAACAGACCGTCTTTGGATGAGAGCATAATCACCGGCGTCGACTTGAACGATCGGTGGCTTTTGATCAGCGCACAGGTTTGATAGCCATCAAGGCGCGGCATCATGATGTCGACAAAGATGATGTGCGGATGATGATCGACAATCTTGGCCAATGCATCGAAGCCATCGAGCGCGGTAATCACTTCGCAGCCTACGTTTTTCAGCAGCGTTTCGGCGGTGCGGCGAATGGTTTTTGAATCATCAATCACCATCACCTTCAAGGTGCTGGAATGCGTGTCCATATGTGCTCTACCATCGCCACGGCGACCCGTTTTGTTACAACTTTGCCAAATTTCAGCTCAAATCCTTAATGGACAAGGGCTGCAAGTGCTGTGCGAGCCTTTTTAGCACAGTCTCTACATGCAATCTATCGGACGGGCCGCGCCATGCCGGACGAGGCGGTTTTTCCTTGACCGAGACCCCACTCAGCGCCACTCTGGCGCCACTTTTTGATGACCTGCTTATCGTGCAGGCGCTGACGAGGTAGCAAGCGGGCGCAACAGGATGAGTGCGGTGTCGCTCACGCATGGGGTTGCCTGGTTTTGCGACGACCTTGTTATCGATCGGCAGGGCCTACAGTTGATATTTGCCTACTACTTTTGAGGAATTTGCCATGAGCGTTCGAGTCGGGATTGTCATGGACCCCATTGCGAGCATCTCCTATAAAAAGGACAGCTCGCTGGCCATGTTGCTGGCAGCGCAGGACCGCGGCTGGACCTTGTTCTACATGGAACAGCAAGACCTGTACCTGACTGAAGGCAAGGCGCGGGCGCGCATGAAGCCGCTCACCGTGTTCGCCAACCCTGAAAAATGGTTTGAGCTAGACGCCGAGACAGACACAGCCCTGAGCGATCTGGATGTGATCCTGATGCGTAAAGACCCGCCGTTCGACATGGAGTTTGTGTACACCACCTACTTGCTCGAACAAGCCGAGCGCGACGGAGTGCTGATCGTCAACAAACCGCAGAGCCTGCGCGACTGCAACGAAAAACTGTTCGCCACTCAATTCACCCAGTGCACCCCGCCGACCGTGGTCAGCCGCCGGGCGGATGTGTTGCGCGAATTTGCAGCGCTGCACGGCGATGTGATCCTCAAGCCGCTGGACGGCATGGGCGGCACGTCGATTTTCCGTCACCGCGCGGGTGATCCGAACCTGTCAGTGATTCTCGAAACCCTGACCGCCAACGGCACGCAGCAAATCATGGCGCAAGGTTACTTGCCAGCGATCAAGGACGGCGACAAACGTATCCTGATGATCGACGGCGAACCCGTGCCCTATTGCCTGGCGCGTATCCCGGCGCACGGCGAAACCCGTGGCAACCTGGCCGCTGGTGGCCGTGGTGAAGCGCGCCCATTGAGCGAAAAAGACCGTTGGATTGCTGAGCAAGTTGGACCCACATTGCGTGAAAAGGGCTTGTTGTTTGTAGGCCTGGACGTGATCGGTGAACACCTGACTGAGATCAACGTCACCAGCCCGACCTGCATCCGCGAGATTGATAACGCCTTTGGCACCCGCATCGGCGACCTGCTGATGGACGCCATCGAACGCAAGCTGGCGGCGCGCTGATCGCTAACCGCCTGAAACAGACCAACATTGCGCTATCATGCGCAGCCTGTGAAACCCGCGATGTTGGTCTTTTGCCATGAAACTCCCCAGCGACCTGCCCCCCGAACTGAGCCACAGCGGCGTACGCGCGGCTGATCGCCTGGGTTTTACTCTATTCGTCGCGGCCCTGATTCACCTCGCGGTGATCCTGGGTGTCGGGTTCAGCATGAGCGAGCCCAAGCAAATCAGCAAAACCCTTGAAATCACGCTGTCGACCTTCAAAAGCGCAACCGCGCCCAAGAAAGCGGATTTTCTGGCGCAGGACAATCAGGAAGGCAGCGGCACGCTGGACAAGAAAGCCGTGCCCACCACCACCCAGGTGGCACCGTTCCAGGACACCGAAGTCAAAAAAGTCACGCCGCCGCCCGCCGCCAAACCTGAACAGACCCAGGCGGCCCCCAAAGCAGCCGTGACCACCGTGGCGCCAAAACTCAAAAAAGCCACGAGCGAACCGCAGAAGGTCAAAACCGAAGCGGCGCCCAAGGCCAGCATTCCAACGTTTGACAGCTCCCAACTGTCGAGCGAGATTTCCAGCCTCGAAGCCGAACTGGCCAACGAGCAACAACAGTACGCCAAACGCCCAAAAATCTACCGCATGAGCGCGGCCTCGACCATGCGCGACAAAGGTGCCTGGTACAAAGAAGACTGGCGCAAAAAGATCGAACGCATCGGCAACCTCAACTACCCCGAGCAAGCGCGCCGCGAAAAAATCTACGGGAGGTTGCGGTTGCTGGTGTCGATCAACCGCGACGGCTCGCTGCATGAAGTGCTGGTGCTTGAATCTTCGGGCCAGCCATTGCTGGATCAAGCCGCGCAGCGCATCGTGCGGCTGGCCGCGCCGTTTGCCCCCTTCAGCGGCGACCTGGCCGACATCGACCGCCTGGAAATCATCCGCACCTGGAAATTCGCCCAGGGTGATCGGTTGTCCAGTCATTAACCCAAACGCGTAGCCGCTGCCGCCAACTTGTCAGTTTCGCTTGCCAGCGCCACACTAAGGCTCATGAAAACCCACGCCCCGACCTACCTCAAGCATCAATTGCTGATCGCCATGCCGCATATGGCCGACCCCCATTTTGCTCATACCTTGACCTACATCGTCGAGCATACGGCCAATGGTGCGATGGGCCTGACCATCAACCGGCCGTTGGATCTGAGCCTGGGGGATATCCTTGAGCAGTTGCGGCCCGACCGTAAAATGTCTGAACTGTGCAAGCACGTACCGATTTATGCCGGCGGCCCGATCATGACCGACCGCGGTTTTGTCCTGCACCCCGCCAGCATGAATTTCGATGCCACGGTTGAACTTGAAGACGGACTGGCCCTGAGCACGTCGCTGGATGTGCTGGACAGCATCGCTGACGGCAACGGCCCGCAGCGCAGCCTGATCTGCCTGGGCTATGCCGGGTGGGACGCGGGCCAACTGGAAGCCGAACTGGCCGACAACGCGTGGCTGACCTGCCCATACTCAGCCGATATTTTGTTTCAAACCTCTAGCGAGTTGCGCCTTGACGCCGCCGCCAATCACCTGGGAGTGAACCTCAACTTGTTAAGCACTCAAGCAGGTCACGCCTGATGGCCAGCCTTCGTTTACTGCTGGGTTTTGACTACGGCACCCGCTCGATCGGCGTCGCCGTCGGCCAGATGATCACTGGCCAAGCCCGCGAGCTGTGTAATTTGAAAGCCGAGAACGGCAAACCGAAGTGGGAAGACATCGAAAAGCTCATCAAAGAATGGCAACCCGACGCCCTGGTGGTCGGCATGCCCCTGCACATGGACGGCACCCCGAGCGAGTTCTGCGCAAGGGCGCAAAAATTTGCCAACCGCCTCAATGGCCGGTTCAATCTGCCTGTGTTCACCCACGACGAGCGCCTGACCACCTTTGAAGCCAAAGGCGAACGCAAGGCTCAGGGCGGCCAGCGTGGCAGTTATCGCGACAACCCGGTGGATGCCATCGCCGCCAAACTGGTCTTGCAAGGCTGGCTCGACGACAACCCGGCTCAACCTCAAGCCTGACATTGCGCTCAATTGTTTGACGCACCTCATTGTTTGCGCCCGTCGCAGCACGCATCCTGCGCGGGCCTTTTAAGGAGCCACCATGATCCTGCCTGTTCCCGCTGAACTGATCTCTCAGATGGCGCTTGATCTCAAGGCCCATCTGGCCCGTCGTAACATCACTGAGCCGCGCTACATCGGCATTCGCACCGGTGGCATCTGGGTGGCCCAGGCACTGTTGCGCGCAATGAACAGTGAGGCCCCGCTGGGCACCCTGGACGTATCGTTCTACCGCGACGACTTCAGCCAAAATGGCCTGCACCCGCAAGTGCGCCCCTCGGAGCTGCCGTTCGAGATCGAAGGCCAGCACCTGGTGCTGATCGACGACGTGCTGATGAGCGGTCGTACCATTCGCGCCGCGCTCAACGAATTGTTCGACTATGGTCGTCCGGCCAGCGTAACGCTGGTCAGCCTGCTCGACCTGGACGCCGCCGAGCTGCCGATCCGGCCCAACGTGGTGGGGGCGACCTTGGCCCTCGAGCCGACCCAACGGGTGAAATTATCCGGCCCTGCGCCACTGACACTTGAACTTCAAGACTTATCTCAAGATCCAGCCCTTTAAGAGACCACTGCGATGACGCCTACCGACGCCAAGCGCCCGCTGCAGCTCAATGATCAGGGCCAGCTGCGCCACTTCCTGTCGCTCGACGGCCTGCCCCGCGAGTTGCTGACAGAGATCCTCGACACTGCCGACTCGTTCCTTGAAGTCGGCGCCCGGGCAGTGAAAAAAGTCCCGTTGCTGCGCGGCAAGACCGTCTGCAACGTGTTCTTCGAAAACTCCACCCGCACCCGCACCACATTCGAAATGGCGGCCCAGCGCCTGTCTGCGGACGTGATCACCCTTAACGTGTCCACGTCCTCGGCGAGCAAGGGCGAAACCCTGCTCGACACCCTGCGCAACCTTGAAGCCATGGCCGCCGACATGTTCGTGGTACGCCACGGCGACTCCGGCGCCGCGCACTTCATTGCCGAGCACGTGTGTCCGCAGGTGGCGATCATCAATGGCGGCGACGGCCGTCACGCGCACCCCACGCAGGGCATGCTCGACATGTTGACCATTCGTCGACACAAAGGCGGGTTTGAAAACCTGTCGGTAGCTATCGTCGGCGACATTCTGCACTCGCGGGTGGCGCGCTCGAACATGATCGCGCTCAAGACCCTGGGCTGTCAGGACATCCGCGTGATTGCACCCAAAACCCTGCTGCCCATCGGCATCGAGCAATACGGGGTCAAGGTCTACACCGACATGACCGAGGGCCTCAAAGACGTCGACGTGGTGATCATGTTGCGCCTGCAACGCGAACGCATGTCCGGCGGTCTGCTGCCGAGCGAAGGCGAGTTCTACCGCCTGTTCGGCCTGACCACCGCCCGTCTGGCCGGTGCCAAACCTGATTGCATCGTGATGCACCCCGGCCCGATCAACCGGGGCGTGGAGATTGAGTCTGCCGTGGCCGATGGCCCGCACTCGGTCATTCTCAACCAAGTGACTTACGGCATCGCCGTGCGCATGGCGGTGCTGTCCATGACCATGAGCGGGCAAACGGCCCAGCGCCAATACGAACAGGAGAACGCCCAGTGAAGCTCAGCATTCTCGGCGCCCGCGTGATTGATCCCGCCAGCCAGCTGGACACCGTCACCGACTTGCATCTGGAAGCCGGCAAAATTATTGCCATCGGCGCAGCCCCGGCCGGTTTTACCCCAACCCAAACCCTGGACGCCAAAGGCCTCGTTGCCGCGCCGGGGCTGGTTGACTTGAACGTCGCTCTGCGCGAGCCGGGCTACAGCCGCAAAGGCACCATCGCCAGTGAAACCCGCGCCGCAGCGGCCGGTGGTGTGACCAGCCTGTGTTGCCCGCCGCACACAAAACCGGTGCTCGATACCTCGGCCGTGGCCGAGCTGATCCTTGACCGCGCACGCGAAGCCGGCAACTGCAAAGTGTTCCCCATCGGTGCGCTGAGCAAAGGGCTGGATGGCGAGCAACTGGCTGAGCTGATCGCCTTGCGTGATGCCGGGTGTGTCGCGTTCGGCAACGGTCTGAACAGCTTCACCAATACCCGCACCCTGTGCCGGGCACTGGAATACGCGGCCACTTTCGACCTGACAGTGATTTTCCACTCGCAGGACCGTGACCTGGCAGAAGGCGGTATCGCCCACGATGGCGCGATGGCAGCGTTCCGGGGCTTGCCGGGCATCCCTGAAACCGCCGAGACCGTGGCCCTGGCCCGCGACCTGTTGCTGGTCGAGCAAAGCGGTGCGCGCGCGCACTTCAGCCAGTTGACCAGTGCCCGCGGCGTGGCCCTGATCGCTCAGGCACAGGCACGCGGCCTGAAAGTCACGGCGGATGTGGCGCTGTATCAATTGATACTGACCGATGAAGCGCTGGTGGATTTTTCCAGCGTGTACCACGTCCAACCGCCCCTGCGCACCCGCGCTGACCGTGACGGCCTTCGTGAGGCGGTGAAATCAGGGGTGGTGCAAGCCATTTCCAGCCATCACCAGCCCCACGAGCGCGATGCCAAACTGGCCCCGTTCGGCGCCACTGAGCCGGGCATGAGCAGCGTAGAGCTCCTATTGCCTTTAGCGATGACGTTGGTAGAAGACGGCTTGCTCGACTTGCCGACCCTGTTGGCCCGCCTGAGCACAGGCCCGGCAGACGCCTTACGCCTGCCAGCGGGGCGCTTGGCGGTGGGTTCAGCGGCAGATCTGGTGCTGTTTGATCCAACGGCCTCAACGGTGGCCGGTGAGACGTGGCACTCAAAAGGCGACAATTGCCCGTTCCTTGGCCACTGCCTGCCGGGTGCCGTGCGTTACACGCTGGTGGATGGGCGGATCAGCTACGAAGGCTGAAGCGCTGCGCTCACCCCAACCCTCTCCCTGCGGGAGAGGGTCGGAGGCTGTGGCGCTTAACGACGCTCTGCGTTCTTGATTGATATCTGGGTATTGAGCGTCCAGAAGTCATACAGAATGCCGACCAGGAACAAACCACCGGTAAACAGGTAAATGATCCCGGTGATCCACTTGCCCATGTACATGCGGTGCACACCGAACACGCCCAGGAACGTCAGCAGAATCCACGCCACGCTGTAGTCGGTATCACCCGATGTAAAGCGCAGGTCCGCTTCGCGGTCCATGCTCGGGATCAAGAACAAGTCGATCAGCCAGCCGATGCCCAGCAAGCCCAGCGTAAAGAACCAGATCGTCCCGGTCACCGGCTTGCCGTAATAGAAGCGATGCGCTCCCAAAAAGCCAAAAATCCACAGCAAGTAACCCAGCACTTTGCTGTGGGTATCGCGTTGTAGATCGTCTCGATAGCCGCTCATTGATGCCCCCTTAGGTGTCGATAGAAAAAAATTGTGAAGTTTTTTGTGACTTTTTTACTGTCGCGCAAAAGGTAAAAGTGTCTTACAAGATTTGGCGCAAACCCTTGTACTGCCTGACCTGCGCTCCAACCATGTGACAATTTGCCACCCCGCTTGCGGTTTTTGACCTCCAGGTCCAAGCGACAAACGGCCTGAGAAAGGACAAAAAAGCTGTTATAAAGTTGCGCGCTTACCTATATAGAGCCCTGCCGAATGCGTCCTTTATTCAAGACATGGCTAACCATTTGCCTATTAATGCCACTGGCCGCCCACGCCACCAATCGTGAGCAACATCTTCCTTCGGGCTTCACCGGTTACACCGCAAAATCATCTGCGAGTGCTCCGTTTGTCGCCTCTAACAGCAAAACCGTCACACGCCCGACCTCCAGTAAAGTTCATCGCAAAGCCCCAGGCAAAATTGCGACACCGGCACTGGTCGCGGCCAACAAGCAAAGCAGCAGTGTACTGAGCCGTGCCGTCAACGTGCTGGGTACGCCTTATCGTTGGGGCGGTAGCAGCCCAAGTAAAGGCTTTGATTGCAGCGGTCTGGTCAAATACGCGTTCAACGATGTGGCGGCCGTCAATTTGCCACGCAGCTCCAGCGCGATGGCCAGCGGTCATGGCCAGAAGGTTGATCGCAAGGACCTGAAGCCGGGCGACTTGCTGTTTTTCAACATCAAGAGCCGCAAGGTCAATCACGTTGCCATTTACCTGGGCAACGACCGGTTTATCCATGCACCCCGTCGCGGCAAGTCGGTCTCTATCGACACCTTGAAAAAACCTTACTGGCAGAGCCACTACGTGGTCGCCAAGCGCATTTTGCCTAAAGAGAAAACCACCCTGCGGGTTGCTCAGCGCTAAACATCCCATCACTGTAGGCGCGGGTACGCTCGCGTTTACAGGATGTCGCCCCTCTGCTTGAGCCGTGCCAGGCTCATTTCCAGGGTTTGCATCCCTACCGCCCCGCCGGTCTGGATTGCCGACACCATTTGCGCCACCTTGTTTTCCCGAATCAAATGCCTGATGGCTGGCGTGCCCAGCATGATTTCGTGCGCCGCCACGCGCCCGCCGCCCTGTCGCCTGACCAACGTTTGCGCAATCACCGCCCTCAGTGATTCGGACAGCATCGTGCGTACCACGGCTTTCTCTTCGCCAGGAAATACATCCACCATGCGGTCGATGGCTTTTGCCGCAGACGGTGTGTGCAACGTCGCAAAGACCAAGTGCCCGGTTTCAGCGGCGCTAAGCGCTAAGCGAATGCTGTCCAGGTCGCGCATTTCGCCCAGCATGATCACGTCCGGGTCTTCACGCAGCGCTGAACGTAGCGCGGCGCTAAAACTGCCTGTGTCGCGATGCACCTCGCGCTGGTTAATCAAGCACTGGCGCGGCGTGTGGATGAACTCAATCGGGTCTTCGATGGTGAGAATGTGCAGGGGGCGGGTACTGTTCAAGTGGTCAATCATGGCCGCCAAGGTGGTGGTTTTACCGGACCCCGTGGCGCCCGTAAGCAGTACCAACCCGTGCGGCGCATGACTCAGTTCGCTGAACACCCCGCTCAAGCCCAGCGACTCAAGGCTGGGCACCGTCGAGGCAATGCTGCGAAACACCGCTCCCGCGCCGCGCTGTTGCTCAAACGCATTCACCCGAAAGCGGCCCAAGCCCGCCACCGCGTATGAAAAATCAGCTTCGCGCTCGGCCTTGAACGCGACACGCTGTGGCTCGGTCATGACGCTGTGGATAAGCCCACGCACAGCGTCTGAGTCCAGCACGGGCCACTCGCCCCGCTGCATGTCGCCGTCGATACGCAGCATGGGCGCCACGCCCGCTGACAGGTGCAAGTCTGAAGCCCCGCGATTGACGCAAACGGCCAACAGGTCGGCGATGTCCATCCCCCCTCCCAATTCCAGTAGAATGCCGCAGACTTTCACCACGGCGGGCTTAATTGAATGTCCACGATAGCTGACAACATCGCTCAGGTTGAGGCGCGCATCCGTGCAGCGGCACTGGCTGTGCAACGTGATGTAACGAGCATTCACTTGCTGGCAGTCAGCAAGACCAAACCCGCTGGCGCACTGCGCGAAGCGTATGCCGCCGGGGTTCGCGACTTCGGCGAGAATTATCTGCAAGAAGCCCGCGCCAAACAGACTGAATTAGCTGACCTGCCCTTGTGTTGGCACTTCATCGGCCCCATTCAATCGAACAAGACGCGCGACATCGCTGAACATTTCGCGTGGGTGCACTCCGTGGACCGTCTGAAAATCGCCCAGCGCTTGTCCGAACAGCGCCCGGCTGAGCTGGCGCCGCTGAACATCTGCATTCAGGTCAACGTCAGTGGTGAGGCCAGTAAATCCGGCTGTACCCCGGCAGATTTGCCCGCGCTGGCTGCCGCGATCCATGCGTTGCCCCGTTTGAAGCTGCGCGGCTTGATGGCGATCCCGGAACCAACCGACGACCGCGCCGAACAGGATGCTGCCTTTGCGGCGGTACGCACGCTGCAAGAGAGCCTGAACCTGGGGCTAGACACGCTTTCGATGGGCATGAGCCACGACCTGGAGTCGGCCATTGCCCAAGGCGCCACATGGGTGCGGGTCGGTACTGCACTGTTTGGCGCCCGAGACTACAGCCAGGCCTGAGAAAGCCTGCCTCACTTTTGATAAGGATCTGTTATGAGCAAGACGCGTATTGCCTTTATCGGAGCCGGTAACATGGCTTCCAGCCTGATCGGCGGCCTGTTGGCCAAAGGTCTGGACGCTGCAAAGATCCGCGCCAGCGATCCCGGCGCCGACACTCGCGCCAAGGTCGCTGAACAGCACGGTATCGAGCTGTTCGCCGATAACGCGCAGGCCGTTCAAGACGCGGATGTGATCGTCATCGCCGTCAAGCCGCAGGCCATGAAAGCCGTGTGCCAGGACCTGCGCCCACACCTCAAGCCGCATCAACTGTTGGTGTCGATTGCCGCCGGCATTACCTGCGCCAGCCTGCTTGAATGGCTGGGCACTCAGCCACTGGTGCGCTGCATGCCCAATACGCCTGCCCTGTTGGGTAAAGGCGTGAGCGGTTTGTACGCCACTGCTCAGGTGACGCCAGCACAACGCCAGCAGGCCGACGAATTGTTGAGCGCTGTGGGCATCGTGGTCTGGGTCGAAACAGAAGCCCAGATCGACGCGGTAACCGCCGTATCGGGCAGCGGCCCGGCGTATTTCTTCCTCTTGATCGAAGCCATGACCGCCGCCGGCGTCAAACTTGGCTTGAGCCATGAGGTGGCTGAGCAACTGGCGGAGCAGACCGCACTGGGCGCTGCCCACATGGCCGTGAGCAGCGATGTGGACGCAAGCGAACTGCGCCGTCGCGTGACCTCGCCTGCGGGCACCACTGACGCTGCAATCAAATCATTCCAGGCCAGTGGTTTTGAAGCCATGGTCGAAAAAGCATTGAGTGCCGCCGCGCACCGCTCGGCCGAAATGGCCGAACAACTGGGTCAATAAAGGAGCAAATGATGTCAGGACTTAATGGCGCTGCCATTTTTGTAGTTCAAACCCTGGGCAGCCTGTATTTGCTGGTCGTGCTGCTGCGCTTCATCTTGCAGCTGGTTCGGGCCAACTTTTACAACCCGATCTGCCAGTTCACCGTCAAAGCGACGCAAACCCTGCTCAAACCGATGCGCCGCGTCATTCCAAGCGTGCTCGGCCTGGACATGTCCTCGCTGGTGCTGGCGATTCTGGTGCAGATGGTGGTGTTCGCCATTGTGCTGACCTTAAGCTACATCCCGTTCAACGTCCTCGGGCTATTGGTGTGGGCGATCATTGGGGTGACGGCACTGTTTCTCAAAGTGTTCTTCTTCGCCATGATCATCAGCGTGATTCTGTCGTGGGTGGCACCGGGTAGCACCAGCCCTGGCGCCGAGCTGGTCAACCAGATCACAGAACCTGCACTGGCACCGTTCCGCCGCTTCTTGCCGAGCATGGGCGGCCTGGATATTTCACCGATTCTGGCGTTCATGGTGATCCAGCTGATCCAGAGCTACGTGATTCCGCCCCTGGCGGTGTACGTCAACATGCCGCCTGAGCTGTTCGGCCTGATCTGATGAGCTATTTCCGCTGGGACGGTGACGACCTGATTCTCGACTGTCACTTGCAACCCAAGGCCAGCAGCGATGAGTTTGCTGGCCTGCACGGTGACCGCCTGAAAATCCGCCTCACCGCCCCACCGGTTGAAGGCAAAGCCAACGCCCACCTGGTGGCCTTCCTGGCCAAGGCGTTCGGCATTTCCAAGAGCCAAGTGAGCTTGATCAGCGGCGAACTCAATCGCCAAAAACGCGTGCGTTTGCATGGCCCTAAAAAGTTGCCAGACCTTCCAGGGCTTGCCAAACCTTGAGTCAGCCTCTGTAGTCGCTGCCGCAGGCTGCGATGGAGGCAGGCCGACCTCCAGCAGCGCATTTGCATGCAGCCTGCACCAGCGACTACGGGTTTGGGGCAGGTCATAAATCAGCCCCGCGCATTGCTTGCTGCTTGCTACCGCGCTCATTAGACTTACGCCTCATTTAAATGAGAGCAGGGTCGATGCCAACTGCCTTTCCCCCCGATTCCGTTGGTCTGGTTGTGCCACTCGTTGCACACTTCGGCGAACCGCTGGCTTTGGCCTGCGGGCGCTCACTGCCTGCCTATGACCTGATTTACGAAACCTATGGCCAGCTCAATGCCACGGCCAGTAACGCGGTGCTGATTTGCCACGCGCTGTCGGGGCATCATCATGCCGCCGGTTATCACAGCGTCGACGATCGCAAACCCGGCTGGTGGGACAGTTGCATCGGCCCCGGCAAGCCCATCGACACCCGTAAATTCTTCGTGGTCAGCCTCAACAACCTCGGTGGATGCAACGGCTCGACCGGCCCGAGCAGCATCGATCCGCAAACCGGCCGCCCCTTTGGCGCCTCGTTCCCGGTACTGACCGTTGAAGACTGGGTGCACAGCCAGGCACGCCTGGCGGATCGCCTGGGCATCACGCAATGGGCCGCCGTGATCGGTGGCAGCCTGGGCGGCATGCAAGCCTTGCAGTGGAGCATCAGCTACCCCGATCGCCTGCGCCATTGCCTGGCTATCGCCTCGGCACCCAAGTTGTCCGCGCAAAACATTGCGTTCAACGAAGTCGCGCGCCAAGCCATCCTCACCGACCCCGAGTTCCACGGCGGTTCGTTCCAGGAAAAAGGCCTGATCCCCAAACGCGGCCTGATGCTGGCACGCATGGTGGGCCACATCACTTACCTGTCGGATGACTCGATGGGCGAGAAATTCGGCCGCGGGCTTAAGAACGAAAACCTCAACTACGACTTCCACAGCGTCGAGTTTCAGGTCGAGAGCTACCTGCGTTATCAGGGCGAAGAGTTTTCCGGGCGCTTCGATGCCAACACCTATTTGTTGATGACCAAGGCCCTGGACTACTTCGACCCGGCGGCCAACTTCAACGATGATCTGGCCAAAACCTTTGCCGGGGCCAAGGCGCGCTTTTGCGTGATGTCGTTCACCACCGACTGGCGCTTCTCGCCCGCGCGTTCGCGCGAACTGGTGGATGCGCTGATGGCCGCGAAAAAAGACGTGTGTTATCTGGAAATCGATGCGCCGCAGGGCCATGACGCCTTCCTGATCCCGATCCCGCGCTACCTGCAAGCCTTCAGCAACTACATGAACCGAATAGACCTGTGAGAACGCCATGAGAGCCGACCTGGAAATCATCCAAGACTGGATCCCCGCCGGCAGCCGCGTGCTCGACCTCGGTTGTGGTGATGGCGAACTGCTGAGCTGGCTGCGCGACAACAAGCAAGTCACCGGCTACGGCCTTGAAAACGACCCGGACAACATTGCCGAGTGCGTGGCCAAAGGCATTAACGTTATCGAGCAAGACCTCGACAAAGGGCTGGGCAACTTTGCCAGCAACAGCTTTGACATCGTGGTCATGACCCAGGCGCTGCAAGCGGTGCATTACCCCGACCGGATCCTCGACGAAATGTTGCGCGTCGGCCGCCAATGCATCATCACCTTCCCCAACTTCGGCCACTGGCGCTGCCGCTGGTACCTGGCCAGCAAAGGCCGCATGCCGGTGTCCGAGTTTTTGCCGTACACCTGGTACAACACGCCCAACATTCACTTTTGCACCTTTGAAGACTTCGAGGCGCTGTGCCGTGAACGCGAAGCGCAGGTCATCAACCGTCTTGCCGTGGATCAACAACACCGGCATGGGTGGGCGAGTAAGTTATGGCCTAACCTGTTAGGCGAGATTGGCATTTATCGTGTCAGCAGTCCTGGCCTTCAGGATCACAAAGTCGCGGTTTAACAGGTTCGCTCAAAGGAGAAAGACCATGGGTCGTATTGGATTACTACTGCTTTCAATGTGTTTGGGCGCGAACGCGCTGGCCGCCGACCAAACAGGCGTCCAACGCCAGAAGACATTTGGCGATACCACGGTGTACTACAACGCCATCCCGTCTACTTTTCTGACGCCCGACATCGCCAACACGGTAGGAGTCATGCGCAGCAAACAGAATGCCGTGTTGAATATCACCGTGAACAAGGCGGGCAACAATATTGCCGCCAATGTGCAGGGCAGCGTAAAAACCGGGGATGAAAAAGCAACCCCGTTGAGTTTTCGTCAAGTCGGCAAAAACGGCGAAATCAACTATCTCGCTCAATTCCCGGTCAAAGGCCCGCAGACTTTCACCTTCAAAGTGGACGTAAAAGCTCCCGGAGCCACGTCTGAAACAATCGAATTTACTCAAATGGTCGCTCCAATCGAATGATGAACTTCACGCAACTGGTACTCGCAAGCCACAACGCGGGCAAACTCAAAGAACTTCAGGCCATGCTCGGCGAGTCGGTGCAGTTGCGCTCGATTGGAGAATTCAGCAGCGTCGAGCCGGATGAAACCGGCTTGTCGTTTGTTGAGAACGCGATTTTAAAAGCCCGTAACGCGGCGCGAATTTCGGGTTTGCCAGCCTTGGCTGACGACTCGGGGCTGGCCGTGGACTTTCTGGGTGGCGCACCGGGCATTTACTCGGCCCGCTACGCTGATGGCCAAGGCGATGCGGCGAACAACGCCAAACTGCTCGATGCCCTCAAAGACGTGCCCGACGCCGAGCGCGGCGCACAGTTTGTGTGCGTGCTGGCGTTGGTGCGCCACGCCGACGACCCTTTGCCAATCATCTGCGAAGGCTTGTGGCACGGGCGTATCCTGCCCGCCGCCAGTGGCCAACACGGCTTTGGCTACGACCCGTTGTTCTGGGTGCCTGAACGTAACTGCTCCAGCGCTGAACTCAGCCCGACAGAAAAAAACCAACTGAGCCACCGCGCTCGCGCCATGGTCTTGCTGCGCCAGCGTTTGGGCCTCAAATGACCCACGACACACCGCCACAGCCGCTCTATCTGGGTGCGGCTGGCTTTACCCAGCAGGCGCCACGCGCGCCGCTGAGCCCATTGCCTCCCTTGTCGCTGTACATCCATATCCCGTGGTGCGTGCGTAAATGCCCGTATTGCGACTTCAACTCCCACACCGCCAGCCCTGTGCTGCCCGAAGACGAATACGTCGACGCCCTGATCGCCGATCTGGACCAGGACCTGCACGCAGTGTATGGCCGTGAGCTGAGCTCGATCTTCTTTGGCGGCGGCACGCCGAGCCTGTTCAGTGCTGCCTCGCTGGGTCGCCTGCTCGCGGGGGTTGAAGCGCGCATTCCTTTTGCCAGCGACATTGAAATCACCCTGGAAGCCAACCCCGGCACGTTCGAGCAAGAAAAGTTCGTGGCGTACCGCAAATTGGGGATCAATCGCCTGTCGATCGGCATCCAGAGTTTTCAGCAAGAGAAACTCAAGGCGTTAGGCCGCATCCATAACGGCGACGAAGCCGTACGCGCCGCTGGCATGGCGCGTCAGGCCGGTTTTGACAACTTCAACCTGGACTTGATGCATGGCTTGCCCGATCAGTCGCTGGACGATGCCCTGAGCGATCTGCGCCAGGCCATCGCCCTGAAGCCGACCCACCTGTCGTGGTATCAACTGACGCTCGAACCCAACACCGTGTTCTGGAACCAGCCGCCCACGCTGCCGGAAGACGACACGTTGTGGGACATTCAAGAAGCCGGGCAAGCCCTGCTCGCCGAGCACGGCTACGCGCAATACGAAGTGTCCGCATACGCGTTGCCCAACCGCCCCGCGCGGCACAACCTCAACTACTGGAGCTTTGGCGACTTCATCGGCATTGGTGCCGGTGCCCACGGCAAGTTGAGCCATCCCGATGGTCGTATCGTACGCACATGGAAAACCCGTCTGCCAAAGGACTACCTCAATCCGGCCAAAAACTTCCAGGCCGGGGAGAAAACCCTGACTGCCGAAGAGCTACCGTTTGAGTTTCTAATGAACGCCTTGCGCCTGACGGACGGCGTAGATTCAGAGCTTTACCCGCAGCGCACCGGCCTGCCCCTCGAGAGCTTGAAAACAGGGCGAGAAGCCGCCGAACAAAGTGGCTTATTGCAGGTCGAACCGACACGCCTGGCGGCGACTGCCCGCGGCCAATTGTTTCTCAATGACCTGTTGCAGCACTTTTTGACCTAAGGAAATCGAATGGACTTGGTACTCGACCTGCTTGCCACAGTATCGCGCTGGAGCCGCAGCCATCTTTCAGACATCTCTCTGGCGTTGATTGGCTGTTTGCTGGTGTTGTTTGGGGCGGACTTCAAGGGCTGGGTCGAGCAGCGTCTGGGCAGCATCGCCGGCGCACTGCGCGTCCCCTTGATGGCCTTGCTGTGCCTGGTGGGCAGCGGCGCTGCATTAATCTACGCGACCCCCTGGGTGGAGCGCGGACTGAGCCAATTCAACAACTACAGTTTGGCGCCCGTATTGCTCGTGGTGCTGGTGCTGATTGGTGTAGTTGCAGACCGCCGTTAATTTCGCCTGTTACCTGTAGCAGCAGCCGAAGGCGGCGTTGAGCCAACGTATTCATTCCACTTGCTAAAACCGTGGCCTCAGCATTTTTGATCGCTGCGCCAGCGGCTACAAATTGTGGGCTACGCTTGGGTATCGCTTACTGTGAGCACCGCCCATGCCGAAGGTTTTGAATGGCAATCTCGATGCGCTAAAGGTGGTGCTGGCGATTTGTGTCGTCGCATTGCACTGCAAGGTCTTCGGCGGCAATGACACGGCCATCGGTTACATGCTGGGCAACGGGCTGTTTCGGGTCGCGGTGCCGGTTTTTTTCATCATCAACGGGTATTACCTGTTCCACACCCTCAGCGAAGGCCATTCCTTCAGCAAGTGGTTCAAGCGCGGGCTGTGGATGTACCTGTTCTGGATGCTGATTTACAGCCCGTTTTACGTCGATACGGCCACGCTGGGCAGTCTCAAAGGCGTGCTGGGCGTGGTGAAGTCTTTGCTGATCGGTTATTTCCACCTCTGGTATCTGGTGGGCATGCTCGGCGGCGGCTTGATTCTGTATGCCCTGCGAAACGCGCCAACCCAGCGGCTGATCACGTTAGCGCTGATCGCCTACCTGATCGGTCTGACGCTCCAATACATGCGCGTTTACTACGTGCTGCCCAACCCTTTCTTACAACACTTCAATCAAAACGATTACGCCGCGCGCAACTTCCTGTTTATGGGCTTCCCGTTCATGTGCCTGGGTTTCGTGTTTGCCAAGCATAAAATCACCCAGACCGTTACACGCCCTGCGGTGTGGATCTGGCTGGTATCCGGCACTGCGTTGATGCTGGCCGAATCGTACACAAACTACTCGCTGCGGGCCAATCCACAGCTGTACTTCGACTTTATGTTCTCGCTGCCCATCCTCACTCCTGCGCTGTTCATGCTGGCGTGTGTGTACTTCAGGGCGTCGACCAGCCACGTACCGGCCAAGGTGTCCTCGGCGGTGTACTACATTCATCCACTGTTTATTGTGAGCGCCCTGGCAGCGGGTATGGCCTACGGCAATCTGCTTGCACTGCTGGTCATCGGCCTGGCGCTGGTCGCGGCACCCTTGCTGATTGCGCTGAGTAAGCGTGTGAGGTTTGTTTTGTAGTGCAAGGCGACGGACGTCGCGCAAAGAAACCGGCCTCAGGGCTGAGGCCGGTCATTGAAAACGGCTTAGGCCAGTTTTTCGAACTTCAAGTCCCACACGCCATGCCCAAGACGTTCGCCACGACGCTCGAACTTGGTGATCGGGCGCTCGGCAGGACGTGGCACGCAGAGGCCGTCTTCAGCCAGGTTGCGATAACCCGGCGCCACGTTCATCACCTCCAGCATGTACTCGGCGTAAGGTTCCCAGTCAGTGGCCATGTGCAGTACACCGCCGACCTTGAGTTTGGAACGCACCAGTTCGGCAAACGACGCTTGTACGATGCGGCGCTTGTGGTGACGGCTCTTGTGCCACGGGTCCGGGAAGAACAACAGCAGACGATCAAGGCTGTTATCGGCCACGCAACGGGTCAGCACTTCGATGGCGTCACAGTCGTAGACGCGCAAGTTGGTCAGGCCCTGGGTCAACACGCCATTGAGCAGTGCGCCCACGCCCGGACGGTGAACCTCGACCCCAATGAAGTCTTGCTCAGGCGAAGCAGCAGCCATTTCCAGCAGGGAGTGACCCATGCCAAAGCCGATTTCCAGCGTGCGCGGCGCAGAACGACCGAACACTTGGTCGTAATCCACCGGCGCATCGGCCAACGGCAATACATACAGCGGCGTGCCTTGATCGAGGCCACGTTGCTGGCCTTCGGTCATGCGCCCGGCACGCATCACGAAGCTCTTGATGCGACGGTGCTGGCGATCTTCGCCTTCTTCCGGGGTTGGGGTATCGAGTGGTTCAGTCATCAGGGGCTCTTACTTGATCAGACCATCCAGCGGCGAGGAGGCGCTGGCATAGAGTTTTTTCGGCATGCGCCCGGCCAGATAGGCCAAACGACCCGCCTCAATGGCGTACTTCATGGCTTGAGCCATGATGATCGGGTGCTGGGCATTGGCGATGGCCGAGTTCATCAGCACCGCTTCGCAGCCCATTTCCATGGCGATTGTCGCGTCGGAGGCTGTGCCTACGCCCGCGTCCACCAACACCGGAATTTTTGCTTCTTCAAGGATGACCCGCAGGTTGTACGGGTTGCAGATGCCCAGACCGCTGCCGATCAGGCCGGCCAGTGGCATGACAGCCACGCAACCCATGGCTTCCAGTTCGCGGGCGATAATCGGGTCATCGCTCGTGTAAACCATCACGTCAAACCCTTCCTTGACCAGCACTTCGGCGGCCTTGAGGGTTTCGATCACGTTAGGGAACAGGGTCTTCTGGTCGGCCAGCACTTCCAGCTTGACCAGGTTGTGGCCGTCAAGCAGTTCACGGGCCAAACGGCAGGTGCGCACCGCTTCAATGGCGTCAAAGCAACCGGCCGTGTTCGGCAGGATGGTGTAACGGTCGGGCGGCAGCACATCGAGCAGGTTCGGCTCACCGGGATTCTGACCAATGTTGGTGCGACGAACCGCCACCGTGACGATTTCAGCACCCGAGGCTTCGATGGCCAAACGGGTTTCTTCAAGGTCACGGTACTTGCCAGTGCCTACCAGCAAACGCGATTGGTAGGTACGGCCGGCCAAAGTAAACGGCTTGTCGCTGCGAACATTGCTCATCGGTAATCCTCTTGGAATGTGAGTTCTCAGTGGGGCGGGGGTCAAACGTCGGCCCGCCGCCTAGCCGCCACCGATGGCGTGCACCACTTCAACCTGATCACCCTCTTTGAGAACGGTCTGTGCGTGCTGGCTGCGCGGGACGATGTCCAGGTTCAGCTCAACTGCCACACGACGGCCGGTCAGCTCGCGCCGCGCCAAAAGGGCCGCGACGGTCTCGCCGTCCGGCAGCTCAAAGGGTTCACCGTTCAACTGAATGCGCATGCGCGACGCTGCCTTCGTTTTTAGGGGGCCAGCATTCTAGCCCGATCCGTCAGGTCGACCCAAGCCATTCATCTTGCAGGTTCAGCTCAGGCGCCAGGCGGCCAGTCCCAGACACAACCAGCCGGCCAAAAAGGCTACGCCGCCAATCGGTGTGATGATGCCCAGCTTGCTGATACCGCTCAGGGTCAGCAGATACAAACTGCCGGAAAACAACACGATCCCCAGCGTGAAACAGATACCGGCCCACGTCACCAAACGGCTTTGCAACTGCGTCGCGAGCAGCGCTACACCGATAATCGCGAGGGTATGGACCAACTGATAGGTCACGCCGGTGTGAAAAATGGCCAGGTACTGCTCGCTCAAGCGGCCCTTCAAGCCATGTGCGGCAAACGCGCCCAAGGCCACACCGGTAAAACCAAAGAAGGCAGCCAACATCAGAAATACGCGCAACATGGAACATTCCCCTCAGGATCATCGAATGACGCAGGGTCTGTATAATGGCCCGCTCAACGGGTTCGGCCAAGCCATCTATGCTGCGTTTACTGGTTCATCGTTTGCTCAAAGCCTTGCTGTGGTTCGCAGCGGGCAGCGCGTTGCTCGTTTTAATCTTTCGTTGGGTGCCACCACCAGGCACCGCGCTGATGGTCGAGCGCAAGGTTGAATCTTGGTTCGATGGCCAGCCCATCGACTTGCAACGCAGCTGGCGCCCCTGGGATGAAATCTCCAACGAGTTGAAAGTGGCCGTGATTGCCGGGGAAGACCAGAAGTTCGCCGAGCATTGGGGCTTTGATTTCAGCGCCATTCGCGCCGCTTTCGTGCACAACGAGCGCGGCGGCACACTGCGCGGGGCCAGTACCCTCAGTCAGCAAGTGTCGAAGAATGTGTTTTTGTGGTCGGGCCGCAGTTGGCTGCGCAAAGGTCTGGAAGCCTGGTTTACGGCATTGATCGAAGTGCTGTGGCCCAAGCAGCGAATCCTTGAGGTGTACCTCAACAGCGCTGAGTGGGATGACGGCGTGTTCGGTGCAGAAGCGGCCGCGCAGCATCATTTTGGTGTAAGCGCTGCACGTTTGAGTCGCCAGCAGGCCAGCCAACTGGCCGCCGTGCTGCCTAATCCGCGCAACTGGAGTGCCAGTCACCCGACGCCGTATGTGAGCACGCGAGCCGCATGGATCCGCCAGCAAATGCGCCAGCTGGGGGGCGATAGCTATCTCGCTACGCTGAATAATTCGCGTAAGGCGCCGTGGGCTGAGTAATCACGCGCTTACAGGATAGGCCCGAGCATGATCGCTGAAGCTCGCCGCCTTCGGCAGCTCCTGCGCGGTTGCGCATACAAAAACGCCCCGAAGGATCGGGGCGTTTTTTTGTCGAGCCGGTTTAGGCGGCAATCGACAGTTTGAGCTTGTTCATCGCGCTCTTTTCCAGCTGACGAATACGCTCGGCAGACACGTTGTACTTCTGCGCCAGGTCATGCAGCGTGGCTTTCTCTTCAGCCAACCAGCGCTGATAGAGAATGTCGCGGCTGCGGTCGTCCAGCACTTCCAACGCTTCGTGCAGGTTGCTGGTGGAGTTATCGGTCCAGTCAGCATCTTCCAGTTGACGCGCCGGGTCGTACCGGTGGTCTTCCAGATAATTGGCTGGCGACTGGAACGCACTGTCGTCGTCAGCTTCGGCGGCCGGGTCGAACGCCATGTCATGGCCCGTCAACCGGCTTTCCATCTCGCGCACTTCGCGAGGCTCAACACCCAGGCTTTCAGCCACACGATGCACTTCATCGTTGTTCAGCCAGGCCAAACGTTTTTTCTGGCTGCGCAGGTTGAAGAACAGTTTGCGCTGAGCCTTGGTGGTGGCCACTTTCACGATCCGCCAGTTACGCAGGATGAATTCGTGAATTTCGGCTTTGATCCAGTGCACCGCAAACGACACCAGACGCACACCCATTTCAGGGTTAAAGCGTTTAACCGCTTTCATCAGGCCAACGTTACCTTCCTGGATCAGGTCAGCCTGTGCCAAACCATAGCCCGAATAACTGCGGGCAATGTGTACAACAAAACGCAGGTGGGCGAGCACCATCTGCCGAGCCGCCTCAAGATCCTGCTCATAATAGAGACTCTCGGCCAGTTCACGCTCCTGCTCCGGTGTCAGCAGTGGAATGCTGTTCACGGTGTTTACGTAGGCCTCAAGGTTCGCACCAGGGACTAACGCATACGCAGGTTGCAAAGAAGTGGTCATACGAAAAACCTCCGACTCACATAACTCGTGCAGTTCAGCACTGCGAAAATTGACCGGGAACCACGAAAAAAGTTCCCACATAAGCTGAAAAGGTCAACAGGTAAAAATGAAACTACTTGGGTGAAAGCTCACGTAAATGACGTGCTACCGCAATCCATGCACCGATATACCCTAACAGCACCGCACCAAGCAAGAGAGACAGACCATCGGCTACCGGCACACCGGCCAGTGCAAAATTACTGCCGTACAACCCGGCAAGCCCCACAACCGCGTCGTTGAGCCAGTTCAGGCCAAAGGCCAAAACGCCCCACGAAAGTACGCCAGCGCCCAAACCATAAAGCGCACCCATGTATAGAAACGGCCTACGCACATAGCTATCAGTGCCACCGACCAGCTTGGTGACCTCGATTTCGACTCGGCGGTTCTCAATATGCAGGCGAATCGTGTTACCGATGACCAGCAACAGCGCCGAGACCAACAACACCGTCAAACCGAACACAAAACGATCACCCAACTTCAGAATGGCCGCCAGGCGCTCGACCCAGACTAGATCAAGTTGCGCCTGTTGCACCTTCGGCAGCTCGGAAAGACGCTCGCGAAGGGCTTCAAGGGTGGCTTTGTCAACCTGATTGGGGGTCACCAGCACTACGCCGGGCAGCGGGTTATCCGGCAACTCTTTAAGCGCTTCGCCCAGCCCTGACTGCTGCTGGAACTCTTCGAGGGCTTTTTCGCGGCTGATGAACTCAGCGTCCGCGACCCCTGACATACCTTTTATCTGATTGCTCAGCTGTTCGCCTTGATCACCACTGGCGTCCATCTGCAAATACAGCGAAATCTGTGCCGCACGCTGCCACGAACCGCCCAGGCGCTCTACGTTGTTGAGCAACAACGACAGGCCCATCGGCAAGCTCAACGCCACCGCCATCACCAGGCAGGTGAAAAAGCTGCCAATCGGCTGCTTGCCCAAACGTCGCAGGCTGTCGAGCAGACTGGCGCGATGCGCTTCGATCCAGGCATGAAACAACATGCCAAAGGTTGGCCCGTCGTCTTCATCGTGTTTTTTCTTCGACGGCTGTGGGTCGGCAGCCTTGGGGGCTACGCGCTCAGACACTTTGGGGCTGCGTGTTGCACTCATTGCCCTGCCTCCCCGTCACCGATCAATCGGCCGCGCTGCAAGGTCAGCATGCGGTGGCGCATGCGGGCGATCAGGGCCAGGTCGTGACTGGCGATCAGGACGCTGGTGCCCAAACGGTTGATGTCTTCAAATACGCCCATGATTTCCGCCGCCAGACGCGGGTCGAGGTTACCGGTGGGTTCATCGGCCAGCAGCAACGCCGGACGATGCACGATTGCGCGCGCAATACCCACGCGCTGTTGTTGGCCGGTGGACAAGTCGCCTGGGTACAAATCGGTTTTATCCGACAGCGATACGCGCTCCAGCGCCGAATCAACGCGTTTGGCGATTTCAGCCTTGGACAACCCAAGAATCTGTAACGGCAAGGCGACGTTGTTGAACACGGTGCGATCAAACAGCAGTTGGTGGTTCTGGAACACCACGCCAATCTGACGACGCAGAAACGGGATCTGCGCATTGCTGATCTGGCTCAGGTCCTGGCCGGCCAGCAGCAGTTTGCCGCTGGTGGGCCGCTCCATCGCCAGCAACAGGCGCAACAACGTGCTTTTGCCCGCGCCAGAATGGCCGGTCACAAAAAGGAATTCGCCACGGCGGACCCGAAAGCTCAGCTCGTGCAGGCCCACATGTCCATTTGGATAGCGTTTACCGACCTGCTCGAAACGAATCATGGACGCTCCCGCTCCGCAAACAGAGCTTGGACAAAGGGTTCGGATTCAAAGGTGCGCAAATCGTCGATGCCTTCACCGACACCGATAAAGCGGATCGGGATGCTGAATTGCTTGGCCAGCGCGAAAATCACCCCGCCTTTGGCCGTACCGTCAAGCTTAGTCAAGGCAAGCCCTGTAAGCGCGACGGTCTGGTTGAATTGCTTGGCCTGGCTGATCGCGTTCTGGCCGGTGCCCGCGTCGAGCACCAGCAGCACTTCGTGTGGCGCATCTGCGTCGAGCTTGCCGATCACGCGGCGCACCTTTTTCAGCTCTTCCATCAGGTTGTCTTTGGTGTGCAGGCGCCCCGCGGTGTCAGCAATCAACACGTCCACGCCACGGGCTTTGGCGGCCTGCACGGCGTCGAAAATCACCGACGCCGAATCGGCGCCAGTGTGCTGTGCAATCACCGGGATGTTGTTGCGCTCGCCCCACACTTGCAACTGCTCAACGGCCGCCGCACGGAAGGTATCGCCCGCAGCGAGCATGACTTTCTTGCCTTCGAGTTGCAGCTTTTTGGCCAATTTGCCGATGGTGGTGGTTTTACCCGCACCGTTGACGCCCACCACCAAAATCACGAAAGGCTTGTTCTGCGATTCAATCTTCAGTGGCTGTTCGACCGGCTTGAGCATCGCCGCCAGCTCATCCTGCAAGGATTTGTAGAGCGCATCGGCGTCGGTCAGTTGCTTGCGGGCCACCTTTTGCGTCAGGTTCTTGATGATCACCGAGGTGGCTTCAACGCCCACGTCAGCGGTCAACAAGCGGGTTTCGATCTCTTCAAGCAGGTCGTCATCAATGGCTTTTTTGCCCAGAAACAGGCTCGCCATGCCCTCGCCGATGCTGGCGCTGGTTTTCGAAAGACCTTGCTTGAGGCGCGAGAAGAAACCGCTTTTAGCTTCTGGAACCGGTTCGGCTTTGGGCGCAGGCGCTTCAATGACAGCGGGCGGTGCCTGCACGACAGGTGCAGGGGCCGCAGCCGGTCGTACAACTGCGACAGGCGCGATGACCGCAACTGGCTCTGGCTCTGGCTCTGGCTCTGGCTCTGGCTCTGGCTCGACAGGCTCTACGACGGGTTCAAGCACTTCAAGCACTTCGACCACAGGCGCAGGCGCAATCACCGCCTCAACCGCCACCTCAACCTCGGGCGCAGGAATCGGCGGTACCACATGCGGCGCTTGCACGTCCTCAACCAGCGCAACCGGCTCTTCTGCCACCGGCAGAGTTGGCCACGGTTGAGGTGTCATTGGCGGCTCGGCAGCAGGCGTCGGTTCAGGCTCAGCGAGCACTGCCCCTTCACGCACAGTTTCGATCACGACGGGCGTGGGTTCGATCAGCGGCTCGGGCGTGACTTCGGGAGCAGATGGCTGCTCAACGACGGTTTCCTGCGGCTTTCTGCGCAGCCACCCGAACAGGCCTTTTTTCTCGCCAGCCTTGGCTGGGTTCTTCTTGTCGTCGTTGGAACCAAACATGGAGGACGGCTATCTCATCGTAGCGACGCGCCACTGTGGCGCCCCGGCAAATAATATTCGGTGTGAAAAAGACTGTATTTTCGTCAGCTCGTTCGCACACAACTTAGTCGAAGGGTAAAAAACACCTGCGAAACTTCGTCTTTACTCGGACTTTGAACAGAAAAATCGGCAAAAACATGAAATTTACCGACATGCATCCACATCGCCAAGCGGGCTTCTATACTGCCCGATCAAACGTCGCCTGATCGTCAAAGGCCGGATAGACGTGGCCGCCAGTAAAACGGATCAGTATCCTAGCACCTCCTCACCCGCCGACGCTAAGGCCAAGCGGGCAGCCCAACAGGTTTAAAAACGAATGAATGCTCTAGCCCGCCGCGCTGCTGGCCTGTTGCTCAGCACAGTTTGCCTCCCGCTTTCGGCCCTGGCGGCCGAACCGCAGCCTACCCACGAGTTCCGCCTGGACAACGGCCTTAAAGTCATCGTGCGCGAAGATCACCGTGCGCCGGTGGTGGTGTCACAGGTCTGGTACAAGGTGGGCTCCAGTTACGAGACGCCCGGCAAGACCGGTCTCTCGCACGCCCTTGAACACATGATGTTCAAAGGCAGTAACAAAGTCGGTCCCGGCGAAGCCTCGTTGATCCTGCGCGACCTCGGCGCACAGGAAAACGCCTTTACCAGCGATGACTACACCGCCTATTACCAAGTGCTGGCCCGCGACCGCCTGGGTGTGGCGTTCGAGCTTGAAGCTGACCGCATGGCCAGCCTGCGTCTGCCGCCAGAAGAGTTCAAGCGCGAAATCGAAGTCATTAAAGAGGAGCGCCGCCTGCGCACCGATGACCAGCCCATGAGCAAAGCTTACGAGCTGTTCAGCGCAATGGCCTACCCCTCCAGTGGCTACCACACGCCGACCATCGGCTGGATGGTTGACCTGGAGCGCATGAACGTTGCCGAGCTGCGTGCCTGGTATGAAGAGTGGTATGCCCCCAACAACGCCACCCTGGTGGTGGTGGGTGACGTGACCCCGGATGAAGTCAAAAAGCTGGCCCAGCGTTATTTCGGCCCGGTGACTCAGCGTCAAATTCCAATTGCCAAGGCACCGCTTGAACTGGCGACCCCCGGCGAACGGTTGCTCAAAGTCCACGTTCAAACCGAACTGCCAAGCCTGATGATGGGTTTCAACGTACCGAGCGTGTCCACCGCCAAAGACCCGGTCACCGCCAACGCCTTGCGCCTGATTTCAGCCTTGCTGGATGGCGGCTACAGTGCGCGCATGCCGACACAGCTGGAGCGTGGTGAAGAACTGGTGTCCGGCGCTTCGTCGAGCTACGACGCGTTCACCCGTGGCGACAGCCTGTTCCTGCTCAGCGCCATGCCCAACAGCCAGAAGAAAGTCACCCTGGCTCAAGCCGAAGCGGGTGTATGGCGCCTGCTCGATGAGCTGAAAAAAACGCCGCCTACCGCGCAAGAACTGGAGCGCGTGCGCGCCCAAGTGATCGCCGGGCTGGTCTACGAGCGTGACTCGATCACCTCCCAAGCCACCTCTATTGGTCAGCTCGAAACCGTCGGTTTGTCCTGGAAGCTGATGGACACTGAACTGCAAGACTTACAAAAAGTGACCCCGGCCGACATCCAGCAAGCCGCGCGTACCTATTTCACTCGCGACCGCCTGAGCGTTGCGCATGTACTGCCCGAGGAGAAAACCCATGAGTGAGCGTAAAGGTCCCCGCTACGCCCTGCTCGGCCTGACCACCGCAGTCCTGGTCGGCGCACTCGGCTATTACTTCGCCAGCCCGGCCGTGTCCGTGGCCAGCCCCGCACTTGAAAACGCCAAGGCCGGGCACACGCTCGAATCGCTGGCCGAACTCGACGGCAAGGCCCCCAGCCATCGCGCAATGAACGTGCAAACCTGGAAAACCGCCGAGGGTTCCAAAGTGCTGTTCGTCGAAGCCCGGCAGCTGCCGATGTTCGACCTGCGCCTGACTTTTGCCGCCGGCAGTAGCCAGGACGACAACACGCCCGGTCTGGCCTTGCTGACCAATGCCATGCTCAACGAAGGCGTGGCGGGCAAAGATGTCGGCGCGATTGCCCAGGGCTTTGAAGGCCTAGGCGCTGATTTTGGCAACGGCGCCTATCGCGACATGGCGGTGGTCTCGCTGCGCAGCCTGAGCGACCCGGCCAAACGTGCCCCGGCGCTTAACCTGTTCGCTGAAGTGATTGGCAAACCGACGTTCCCGGCCGACTCGCTGGCGCGCATCAAAAATCAGTTGCTGGCCAGCTTTGAGTTCCAGAAGCAAAACCCCGGCAAACTGGCCAGCGATGAGCTGTTCAAGCGCCTGTACGGCAACCACCCGTACGCCCATGCCAGTGATGGCAACGCTGACAGCATCGCTTTGATCACCGTCGATCAGCTCAAAGCCTTCCATAACAAGGCCTACACCGCAGGCAATGCGGTGATCGCGATTGTGGGTGATCTGTCGCGTGAAGAAGCCGAGGCAATGGCGGCGCAGGTTTCAGCAGCACTGCCTAAAGGCCCGGCGCTGCCCAAAACCGTACAGCCGGGCGAACCCAAAGCGGGCGCTACCCACATTGAGTTCCCGTCCAAACAAACTCACTTGCTGTTGTCGCAATTGGGCATTGACCGCGACGACCCGGACTACGCGGCGCTGTCACTGGGCAACCAGGTGTTGGGCGGTGGCGGTTTTGGCACGCGCCTGATGACCGAAGTACGTGAAAAACGTGGCCTGACCTACGGCGTTTACTCAGGCTTCAGCCCGATGCAAGCGCGCGGCCCGTTCATGATTAACCTGCAAACACGCGCCGAACTGAGCGAAGGCACGCTCAAACTGGTGCAAGACATTCTGGCCGACTACCTGAAACAAGGTCCCACGCAAAAAGAACTCGACGATGCCAAGCGTGAATTGGCAGGCAGCTTCCCGCTGTCCACCGCCAGCAACGCGGCAATCGTCGGCCAACTGGGCGCAATGGGCTTCTACGATTTGCCTTTGGACTATCTCGAAACCTTCATGCAGCAGTCCCAGAACCTGACTACCGAGCAGGTCAAGGCCGCCATGAACAAGCACCTGAGCGCCGATAAAATGGTCGTAGTGACCGCAGGCCCAACCGTGCCGCAAAAACCACTGCCACCTCCCACCGACAAACCTTCAGAGCAACCTCTTGGGGTTCCGGAGCATTAATGGCAAAGCCAAAAAACACATCGCACTCGGGTGCGGGTCAGTTACGCATCATTGGCGGGGAATGGCGCAGCCGCAAGCTGGACTTCCCCCACGTAGAAGGCCTGCGCCCTACACCCGACCGGGTACGTGAAACCCTGTTCAACTGGCTGGCACCGCATATCGGCGGCGCCAAGGTTCTGGACGTGTTTGCCGGTAGCGGCGCGCTGTTCCTCGAAGCCATGTCCCGCGGCGCTGCCAAAGGCGTGGCGCTGGACAGCAACCGCGATGCGATTTCCAACATCCGCGAAAACATGGGCATCCTGCGCTGCACGGTGGGTGAAGTGCAGCAAACAGACGCCCTGCGCTACCTGGACGCAACACCGAGTGACACCTTTGACGTGGTGTTCCTCGACCCGCCGTTCCACAAGGACCTGCTCAAGCCAGCGTGCGACCTGCTGGAACAACGCGGCTGGTTGGCAGACGAGGCGTGGGTATACACCGAAAGCGAGCTGCGCCCCTCAGAACTGGGCCTGCCTACCAATTGGCGCCTGCACCGCGAACAAAAAGCCGGGGGCGTGAACTATGCCCTGTGGCAGCGTGAAGCCGTCGAAGCGCCTACGGTTTAAAGGCAACTGCTAAATTTTTTGTAACCTCTACCGCAGTCTGCGGTAGAGGTTTACAAACCCACCCGCGATTAACCTCCATATTTATTTACCGCCTCCACGCCCTCACACCATCGCATTCTGCCTGTTCAAATAAACCACACGCCTCATGTGCAAATCTGCACCTGATCAGCGCGTCCCTGAACAACGGAATGTTGAATATGCGACCCAATACCGACAAAGCAACTCACCTATTTACGCTGGACAACGGCTTGCGCGTTGTCATACGCCAAGACCCGGGCATCCCAATGGTCTGCGCCTCACTGTTTCACAAAGTAGGCACTCGCCATGAACGTCCTGACCAACAAGGCTTGGCATACCTTACAGGCGGCGCTGCGTTCAAAAATAAAGCCCTGATCAATGAAATCGGCGCCATCGCCAATGGCTGGCTTGATTACGATGTCAGCACATATAGCCTTGAAGCCCCCCGTGCCGCGTTGTCGTCGGTACTTCAGATGCTGGCGAGCAGAATGGAGGAACCGATACTGTCCCAAGAGCGCCTCAACGCAGGCATAAAGCGCACAAAAGAACTGGAACGTGCAGATCCCTACTTCACCTCCGACTTTTGGATCACCTCACAATTTGAACAACTCATCTTTCCGGCAGCCGGTAAAGCTCACACGTTCGGCGATATTGCTGACCTTGACCACATCACCGTTGAAGATGTGCTGCACTGGCACAAGGAGAACTACGCGCCCAACAACACGATTCTAGTCATTGCAGGGGATACGACACTCGAACACACCCAGCCGGTGGTTCAACGCCTGTTTGGAGGTTTCGCACGCGGCACCCCCTATAAGAGGCAGGAACAACCGGTGGGCGAGCCGCACACTGCGGAGCGCAGGCTCACGCAATATCTGGACACCGAGCTGCCACGCCTGCAAATGGCCTTCAACACACCCAGCGTCTCTACCACCGAAAACATTCAAGATATCCGGGCGTTGCAAGTTATCAGTGCCTTGCTCACCAGCGGCCCTGACGCCTGGCTACCAGGCAAGTTATCTGAGGGGAAAAAAACGCTGACCAGCGCCATCACCCGCCTGCCGGGTTATCGCCTCAACGATGACCTGTTTCTGATCGCGGCTACGCTCGGTGCACACACCTCTGCGTCGCTGCCACAGGTTGAACTGGAAATAAAACAGCTGCTTGAGGGGCTAAAACTCCATGCACTCGACCCCGACACTCTGCGCTACGGCCAGGCTCAGGCCCTGAAAAAGCTTGATGAGCTGAACTCACTGGAGGTACAGGTTTCGGTCATTGGCAACCTTGAGGCCATCGGCCAAAGCTGGACGCTGATCGATAGCGAACCCGCACAATTGCAGCGCATCACGGCTGATGACATCCAGCGCGTCGCTAATCAGTATTTCTGCCCGGAGCGCTTAAGCGTCACGCATATCTTTGCGCGAGAAGCCTGATCGCTCTTTAAGTCAGCCGCGCTACCTATATAACGCCTTGCAGTACTCGGGCTGATCCAACCTGTTCTGACCTACTCAGAACACTCAAGGATCTTCCCGGATGAAATACCCTCTTTTGGGTCGTTGGCTTATCGCCTTGTGGTTGCCCGCGACCGTTTATGCACAAACACCCCCTCCTACTCACGTTTTTACACTTCAAAACGGCCTTAAAGTCATCGTTCGCGAAGACCACCGCGCTCCCGTGGTCGCGTCCCAGCTTTGGTACAAAGTGGGCGCCAGTTATGAGCAACAAGGGCAAACAGGCTTGTCTCACGCCCTGGAGCACATGGTGTTCAAAGGCAGCAGCAAGTTGCCACAGGGCGAAGGCTTGAAGGTGCTTGAGTCGCTGGGCATCAGCGCCAACGCAACGACCCGCCCGGATGCCACTTTTTATACCCAGTTGCAGGCTAAAAACCGGCTCGCCGTGTCTCTCGAAATCCTGGCAGACCAGATGAACAGCGCACGCTGGAGCGAAGCCCAGTTGCAGACAGAACGCCAAGTCATCGAAAACGAGCGACGCACAACGGTCGACAATAACCTCTGGAGCCTGGTCAATGAGCGGATCAAAACCATAGCCCATGTAGCAAGTCCTTATAGAACCCCTGTGCTGGGCTGGATGCATGACATTGGTCGCCTGCAACATCTGCAACTCACCCAGTGGTACCGACAGTGGTATGCGCCAAACAACGCCTTACTGGTCATTGCAGGGGATGTGACGCTGGAGCAGGTTCAAGGGTTGGTCACCGAGCATTTCGGCCCCCTTACCCCGCGTCCGCTAACGGCTGCGAGGCCACCGACAGAGTTGACACTTATTGGGCGCCGAAGCCTGCACCTTGACCTCCCAAGCCCCAGTGGGAAATTGGTCATGGCCTTTAATCTGCCCAGCTTAAACACCGCGCAAGACCCTAAAACCGCCTTTGGCCTGCTGTTGCTCAACGAACTGCTGGCCAGCAGCGACAGCTCGCTTATCAAGGCTCGTCTGGTTCATCAGCAAGGTCTGCTGGCGGGGACTTATTCACATTACGACCTGCTGAATCGCGGTGATGCCTTGCTCAGAATCTGGGCCGAAATCAGCCCGTCACGCACTGAAACACCGCAAGCCGTTGAACGCTTGATTTGGGCACAGCTTAGCGAGTTAAAAACCACCCAGGTCAGTGCCCAGACCTTAGATCGTGCCAAACGAAGGCTCATCACCAAACGCATCTACGCCCACGATCAGGTTGAAAAACAAGCCAGCGAAATAGGCGAACTGGAAAGCATCGGCCTGCCTTGGTCCACCCTCGACACGCAAGCCCAAACGCTGCGCGCACTGACGCCCGCCGACATCCAGCAGCTGGCCAGCACCTACCTCACCGAGAACCGTTTCAGCGCCGCCTATGTTTCCGGGCAGGAGAAAAAACATGACTAACATGCCCGTGGCTCCCACGCGTACATCCCAGACAGTGGCTTTAATCACGACACTGTTCACGGGCATTTGCCTGACGTGTTCAGCGCTGGCACTTGATGCTGTACCGCACGGATTACAGACATTGAAAAGCCTTGATGACCGCCAAATCGAAACCCGGGCACTGCAAATACAGGCTTGGACTACGCACGAAGGCGCTGGTGTACTGTTTATTGAAACCCGTGAAATTCCCGTCGTAGACGTGAGCATCCGCTTTGCTGCCGGGAGCAGCAGAGACGATGACGCACCGGGGCTTGCGGCCATGACATTGAAAATGCTGAGCCAAGGCGCCGAAGGCATGGAAGCTCAGCTTATCGGCGAAACGCTTGATCAGTTAGGCGCTCAATTGACCTCCTCACTGGACAAAGATGAAGCCCGGTTAAGCCTGCGCACCCTGAGTGACAACGAAACACGAAACGCAGCCGTGCAACTGCTTACCCGGCTGGTTTCTGAACCGGCTTTCACACCTGCGGCCATCGACCGCGCCAAAGCGTCGCTGCTCAATGAACTCAAGATCACCCGGCACAATCGCACAGCCCTTGCCCAACAAGACCTGCATGCCCGGTTGTATGCCGGCCACCCTTACGCCAGCGCCCAGCAGGGTAACGACCAAAGTCTTGGGTTGATTGATGAAGGGCACGTGCGGGCATTTCATCAGAAGGCCTACACCGCCGCCAACGCGCTGCTGGTGATCGTGGGGGATATATCGCTGGACGACGCAACAACCTTAAGCATCGCACTCAGCCAAGCGCTGCCCCAAGGGCCTGCACTGGCGCCTGTCGCGATCACCACCGCGTTTGCGCCCCCTGCCGGGCATACACACCTCGATTCCCCCGCCAGCCAAACCCTGATCTTGCTGGCACAGCCCGGCGTACCTGCACAGCACCCCGATTACGTTGCCCTGCAAGTGGCCAATCTGATATTTGGCGGGGCCAGCCATAACCGTCTAATGAATGAGTTACGCCACAAACACGGGCTGACCTACGGAGCGTCTTCGTTCATGCCGGCCTGGCACGCAGGCGGCCCCTGGACAATTAGCTTGCAGACCGAACCCGGCCTGCAAGACGCCGCAATTGAGCGGGTCAAGGCCCTGTTTTCACAGTGGTTGGACGAAGGGCCGACTGAGCAGGAACTCACCGCTGCCAAGCGCCAACTGGCAGGTAACCTGCCGCTGACCAGTGCCAGCAATGCGCAAATGCTCCAACAATTACTCATCATGGGCGCTCACGGCCTGCCCAGACACTTTGATGCGCTGGCCATGCAGGCCCAATCACTCACTCGGCAAGACATCAAAGAGGCGATCAATCGCCAGTTCAAAAGCGATCAATGGGTAATCACAAGCCATGGTCCGATCGCCGCGCAACGACCTATACCCGCCGTTCATCCCTGAGGGCCCTTGACCTGTTATTGCGTACTTATGTAACGCATCTGCTACACGTGTTTGACTCAACCTGTCCTGACGCTCAACCGTCAGGACACTCACCATGAAACGACTCATCGCCGGGCTGGTGCTCGGCATTGCATTGCAACCGCTGTTAGCGTGCGCCACGCGCGCGCCTTCCACGCATGAATTCATACTCGATAACGGCCTCAAACTCATCGTCCACCAAGACCACCGGGCCAGCCTTGTACATACCCACTTGTGGTACCGCAGCGGTTCAAATCAGGAGGAACCCGGGAAATCCGGCCTGGCTCATGCTGTTGAACATATGCAGTTCAATGGCAGCAGCAAGCTCTGCCCGGGCGAATCAGACCAGATCCTGCAACACCTGGGTGGCAGTGAGAACGCAACCACAGAACATGACGCGACGCTGTACTTTCAAACGACTCCACCGCACGCACTGGCCGTGAGCTTTGAAATGCTGGCTGACCAAATGAGCACATCACACCTGACGCAGGCCCAATGGATGGGAGAGCGTGAGGTCATAAAAAGCGAACGCAGCGAAGTTGTTGATAACAACCCCGTGCAACGGGCTAGAGAACTGCTCCATCGCCTCGCCCACCCGGCCAGCCCGCAAGGAAGCCCGATCATCGGATGGCTGCATGATCTAGAACGTTTGCACATCGACGATTTAAAGCGCTGGTACCAACAATGGTATGCACCCAATAACGCCATCCTGGTCGTTGCCGGTGATGTGCAGGCAGAGCAGGTCAAAGCACTGGCCGACCGCTATTTCGGCCCTATCCCGCGAAGAGCGTTACCCGTACGCACAGTGGCGCGCGAACTGGCTGCGCCGGGTGAACGCAGCATCACGCAATACATCGCTCACCAACCCGCGATGTTGTACATGGCATTCAACGTTCCCAGCCAGAACACTCAGACCGCACCCCATATTGCCCCAGCACTGGAACTGCTCAGCGAGATGCTCGCAGGAGGGGACAGCTCGTTGCTCAAGAGCCAGTTATGGCGCAGTGAAGGCCTCGTGACGGCGATAACCACCCATTACAACGCCATCAGCCGGGGTGATGAGTTGTTCAACATCAGCGCGATGCCTGATATGGAAAAGGCAAAGTCGCTGGAGGCGGTCAAGGAACGGATTATTGGCATTATCGACACCTTGAAAAAAAATCCGCCCGCGCTTGAAGACCTTGAGCGTGCACGCACGCGAATCATTGCGCGGCGCGTATTTGACCGTGACGAACTGTTTAATCAGGCGTCACGCATGGGTGAACTGGAAGTGGCCGGTCTGTCCTGGCAGGACGAGCAAGCCAGGCTGGATGTTTTCAAATCCATCACCCCGCAGGACATTCAACACACCGCTCAAACGTTTCTGTCCCGTGACCGACTCACCACCAGCTATGCATTGCCTGAAGAGGTGCCCCATGATTAAGGCCAACCTGATCACACGCTGTTTACCTGCCTGCCTGAGCGCGTGGCTAAGCGTTGCATTACTGGTCACCGAGTACGCGCACGCTGCAGAAAAAACGGTCTCCAGTACCCCTCTCGCCTCGCTGCTGGAGCTGAAAGAGCCAGCCCTGACGCTGCACGCCCCCCTTATCCAGGACTGGAAACTCAGGCAGGGCACCAGAGTGTTATTTGTGGAAAAACACGACTTACCTATGGTCGACCTCCACATCAGTTTTGCAGCAGGCAGTCACTACGAAGGAAACACACCCGGCCTGGCCGCCATGACACTGTCGATGCTCAACGAGGGCTCTACATTAAAGGATGCTCAGGCGCTGGCCAGAGCATTTGATCAGCTTGGCGTGAATGTGGAGAACGGCATTAGTACAGAGCAAAGCCACTTCACATTGCGTACTTTGAGCAGTCCTGAAATCAGGCTTCCTGCCATGGCTCTGCTGGCTGAAATGCTCTCACAGCCAAGCTTTACCGAGAGTGGCTTACGGCACGCCAGGCACGAACTGGAAACTCGACTCAAACTCGATCAGATAGACCCGCAATCGCGGGCGCATGCACTTGTTCATAAGGCGTTATATGTCGATGACCCCTTATTAAACCCCATGTATGGCACCCTCGACGGCCTGAAGCGTATTGATACCACACAGGTTCGGGCTTTTTATCGCCGCGCTTATACGGCAACAAATGCACAAATAGTGATTGTGGGTGATCTGTCACGTGAGCAAGCGCAAGTGCTCAGTCAAACACTCGCCGATGCCCTGCCAAGTGGCCCTGCCCTACCTGTTTCAGGGGCGCTGGTTGCCTCCACAAACACCGGTACAACACTTCACCTGCAAGAGAGCACCACCCAGACTCTGCTGATGATGGGGCATAACTCCTTGCCCGATCACCACCCGGATGCGTTGGCCGTGCGTATCAGCAATGTGATCTTCAACCAGATACTTAATAAACAATTGCGTGAACTGCACAGTGTGACCTACGGCGTGCTGTCCGATATCAATCACGCCAAGGGCCAAACCCCTTGGGTGATTCATCTTTCCCTGCCACCCCATTACAGCCAGGCGACCATAGCGCAGATCAAAGCCCTGTTTGCCCAATACATCAAAGAGGGGCCTAGCAAAGAACAACTGGACGACATCAAGAAATACATCCGCAAAGCGCTGCCCCAACTGACGGCCACCAATGCGAGCCTGCGCAATGAGCTGGTAATTATCAATCGTTTTGACCAGTCCTTGAACTTTACTCACAAGACCCAGGCCATTCAAAACATGACCCCAGCACACATAAGAGGCGCCATGAGCCGCCATTTCAAGACAGAAGGCTGGGTCAGCGTGACAGTCGGGCCACAGGCTGAGCAACTGCCCTTGCCAGAAAGGACCCGCCCGCAGGACAGCACGCAAAGCATCTGTACTTCGACCAACTGGGCCAGTTTCGGGGCTCAAACAACACTTGGGCGTGGGCCTATGTTGTGGCAACTTAAGCACACCCCACTCCCCCGCTACCCAATGAGAACCTAAGTGCGCGCCACCGCTTTCCCTGTCATACCTGCTCAACCGTTTATCCCTGCTTCGGGCTTGGGCAATCCTCATTTACAAACGCTGTGGGGACCGTTGTGGCGCACAAAACCTGTCGTTGAACATCAGCGTGAGCGCCTGTGGCTGGAGGACGGCGACTTTCTGGACCTGGATTGGCACGGCACCCCGTCAGCCTATGCACCGTTGGTGCTATTACTCCACGGGCTGACCGGCTCTTCGGGTTCGCACTACATCGTGGGCCAGCAGCGCGCACTCGCGGCGCAAGGCTGGGCCAGCGTAGCCCTGAACTGGCGCGGCTGCTCCGGCGAACCCAACTTACTGCCTCGCAGTTACCATTCCGGCGCCAGTGAAGACCTGGCCGCCGCCGTGGCTCACCTGCGGGCCCGTTACCCGCTGGCACCGCTGTATGCCGTGGGCTATTCGTTGGGGGGCAACGTGCTGCTCAAGTACCTGGGCGAAACGGGGACGGGCAGTGAGCTGCAAGGCGCCGTCGCGGTGTCGGTGCCCTTTCGCCTCGACCAGTGCGCCGACCGCATTGGCCTGGGATTTTCCAAGGTGTACCAGGCGCACTTCATGCGTGAGATGGTGGCGTACGTCAAAAACAAGCAGCGCCAGTTTGAGCACGATGCCAAACAGGAAGGTCTGGCCAGACTGGCCGAACTGGGCACGCTCAAGTCCTTGAGCAAAATGCGCACGTTCTGGGAGTTCGACGACCGCGTCACGGCCCCGCTTAACGGATATTTGAATGTCGACGATTACTACCGTCGCGCCTCCAGTCGCTATTTTCTGGGGGCCATTCAAACGCCGACACTGATTATCCAGTCCCAAGACGATCCGTTTGTGTTCAAACACAGTATTCCCGACGCCTGCGAGCTGGCGGTCGACACCGAGCTGGAGCTGCACGCCAAGGGCGGGCATGTCGGTTTCATCGAAGGCTCACTGAGGACGCCCCAGTACTATCTTGAGCGGCGCATTCCACAATGGCTGGCTTCCCTGCGCCGCGGTTCGGCGTGATGGACAGCGAGCAGGTTGAGTCCATCCGGTTTTGGCAAACGCCCCCATTGGCGGGCGTCGAGTTGCTCACCGCTCGCTACATCGAACACCGCTTTGTGCCGCATGTGCATGATGGCTTTGTGATCGGCATGATCATGGCGGGCGCCCAGCGTTATCGCTATCGCGGTGCAGAGCATCTGGCGGCCACGGGCACGCTGGTGTTGATCAACCCCGACGAGGTGCATAACGGTCACAAGGGACATGACGCAGGCTGGCGTTATCGCGCGTTCTACCCGGATAACGCGCAAATGCACCGCTTGCTGGACGAACTGGAACTGCCCGGCGCACACCTGCCCCTGTTCAAGGACACCTTGCTGCAAGACCCTGAACTGTTCAGCGGGTTGTGCCAGTTACATCAATTGCTCGAAGGCCCGGAATCAGCGCTGCAACAACAAACGGTGTGGCGCCAGAGGATGTTTGCCTTGCTCCATCGCCACGCACGATTACCCACGCCCGCCAAACCCGGTGTCGAACACCGCGCGGTGAATCAAGCCAAAGAGTTGTTGCAGACGCGGTTGGCACAGCCGCCGTCGCTGGAAGAACTGGCTGCGGCAGTCAATCTGTCGCCGTTTCACTTTGCGCGAGTGTTTCAACGGGCCACTGGCATGCCGCCGCACACCTGGCTGATGCAACAACGCATCGCTCATGCCAGAGCGTTATTGCAACAAGGGTGTTTGCCCGTGCAGGTCGCCGCCCAGTTGGGTTTTGCCGATCAAAGCCACTTGAGCCGGCAATTCAAGAAGGTCTATGGCGTTGGCCCGGGGGCCTATCGCGCAGCGCGTAACAACGCTCATTTGACGTAGCGATCGCAACGGGCACCCCGCGGCGCCATGCTTAATCGCCCGTAGCAACGCCTCGTTGCGCATCGTTGATCCATTCGCTCCACGACCCCGCGTACAGCTTGCCCAGTGGATAACCCGCCAACGCCAGCGCGAACAGGTTATGGCACGCCGTTACCCCGGAACCGCAATATGCCACCAGTGCATCTGGCGAACGCCCCGCCAGTTTTTCAGCAAAGCGTTGTTTAAGTTGCTCAGCCGGTAGAAAACGCCCCGTGCTGTCGAGGTTTTCGCCAAACGCTGCACACTGCGCGCCCGGAATATGCCCTGAAACAGGATCTATCGGCTCAACGTCACCGCGAAAACGCGGCAGCGCGCGCGCATCGATCAAGGTCAATTGCGGATCACCCAGGCGCGTTTGCAGCTGCTCGGCACTCAGTACCAAGTGTTTATCCGGCGCACCCTCGAAGGTGCCGCGCGGCGTCGTCACGGCATCCAGGCTCAACGAGAAACCGGCCGCATGCCACGCTTTCAAACCGCCATCGAGCATAAACACACCGTCGCGCTTGCCCAGCCAGGCAAGCAACCACCATGCGCGTGCGGCAAACGCACCTGGTCCGTCGTCATACACCACCACGTCGCTGTCTGCATTGACGCCCCACGCCTGCAAGCGCTCAACCCATGCCCGCGCATCGGGCAACGGATGACGGCCCGTCACGCCTTTGACCACCGGGCCGCTCAGGTCCCGTTCCAGGTCTGCATACTGCGCGCCTTCGATATGCCCTTCGCCATAGCTGCAACGGCCATAGTCGGGGTCTTCCAGGGCAAAGCGGCAGTCCAGAATAATCAGGCCGGGTTGCGCCTGACGTTCTTTCAGGGCGTGAGGGCTGATCAGTTGCGCAACGGGCATAGTGAACTCCTGTGAAGGGGTGAAACGCAGTTAGTGATCGTCTAGCGCAAAGTCCAGCGGCACATAATATTCCTGAATCAACTCATCAATGGCATCACGCGCCTGATCGGTCACAAAACCGGCTTCAAGGACCAGCAGTTGATAAACACCCCGTTTGATCGCTTGCTCACTGAGCTGATCACTCGTCTCACGGGTGGTGCACAAAAAGCCGATCCACGAGGTAAGAATGATCCAGGCATTGAGGGTCACCGATTCGATTTGCAGTGGCGTCATGTTGAGAATGCCAGCGTCGACAAACCCTGAATAAATCGCCTGCGCCTGCTTCAAGCATTGCTGTGAAAAATGCCGATATCGGGTGGCCAGCTCGCTGTCGCTGTGCAGCAAATGCTCGATATCGCGGTACAGAAAACGGTAACGCCACATGGCATCGAGCAATTGCTGCAAATAAAAATGCTTATCCGCAACGGTGGGTAAACGCCCTTCGGGAAGGCGCAGAAAACTCAGCACCAGCGCTTCATACTCGTTGAACAACACCGAGATGATCGCCTGCTTGTTGGGGAAGTGGTAATACAGATTGCCCGGAGATATCTCCATATGGGCGGCAATGTGGTTGGTGCTGACAGCGCGCTCGCCCAGCTGGTTAAACAACTCCAGGCTGTTGTTGACTATGCGCTGGCTGGTTTTTATTCGCGTGGCCATAGGCTTGGGCTTTAATTTGAGAACGGACGGCATCTTACGGCCTAACCTCAGTTCGATAAACATCGCGGCGGGCAGGCCCCCTGATTGACAACTTAGAGCATAGGCTCTAGAAACGTCCTTGCTCTCTTAAAAATTACACCTATAAAAATCAGCTCGGAGCGACCCATGTCTGTCGACAGTGCCTACCCCAAAGACGCCTCAGACTTACTGAGTGATCTGCATCTTCTGCTCGACAAACAACGGCAGGCTTACGCTGCACATCCTTACCCACCCCTTGAGCAACGTCAGCAATGGCTAAAAAGCCTGCGCCAGCTGTTAAGTGATGAGCGTGAAGTCTTAATCGACGCCATCAGCCAGGACTTTAGCCATCGCAGCGCCGATGAGACCTTATTTGCCGAACTGATGCCCAGCCTGCATGGCATCGACTACACCCTCAAACACCTCAAACGCTGGATGAAACCCTCTGCCCGCAGCGTAGACCTCATGTTTCAACCTGCCAGCGCCCACGTCATGTATCAACCCTTGGGGGTGATCGGCATCATCGTGCCGTGGAACTACCCACTTTATCTGGCAATGGGCCCATTGATCGGTGCGTTGGCGGCCGGCAATCGGGTGATGCTCAAACTCAGCGAGTTCACCCCGGCCACCGGGCGTCTGCTCAAAGATTTACTGGGGCGCATCTTTCCTGAAGACAGTGTGGCGGTGGTGCTGGGCGAAGCCGATGTCGCCGTTGCGTTCTCCGGGCTGGCGTTTGATCACTTGCTGTTCACCGGCTCCACCCAGGTCGGCAAATTGGTCATGCGTGCCGCCGCTGAACACCTAACCCCAGTGACCCTGGAGCTGGGCGGTAAATCTGCGGCCATCGTGTCGGCCGATGTACCGCTCAAAGACGCAGCACAGCGCATTGCCTGGGGCAAAAGCCTGAACGCCGGGCAGACTTGCATCGCCCCGGACTACGTATTGGTGCCAGAAAACCGCGTTCAAGGGTTTGTCGACGCTTACCGCCAAGTGATGCACAGCTTCTACCCGACGCTGATCGATAACCCGGACTACACCGCCATCATCAACGAGCGCCAACTGGCCCGGCTTGAACATCTCAAAACAGACGCCGTCGCCAAAGGTGCACGCCTGATCCCTCTTTATGAACAGGATCAGGGCCGACGCATGGCCCACTGCCTGGTACTGGATGTCAACGACGACATGCAGGTGATGCAGGAGGAAATTTTTGGCCCCTTGCTGCCCGTCGTGGCATACCGCGACTTGGCGCAGGCGCTGGCCTACATCACTGAGAGGCCGCGACCGCTAGCGCTCTACTATTTTGGTTACAACAAAGCCGAGCAACAGCGCGTGCTGCAAAACTCCCACTCAGGTGGCGTGTGCATCAATGAAACCTTGCTGCATGTGGCCGTTGACGACCTGCCGTTTGGTGGTGTCGGGCCTTCCGGTATGGGCCGTTACCACGGCCATGAAGGGTTTCTGACCTTCAGCCATGCCAAGGGCGTACTGGCCAAGCAGCGCGTGAACAGCTCACTGGCCATTTATCCGCCTTATGGACGAAAGCTGGGGCGTTTGGTTCAGAAGCTGTTCATTCGTTAACGAGGCCCGACCATGCCCGAACCCCGTGTTGAAAACGCGCTGCTCTCACGTCGAGGCGCCCTTAAAGTGGGGCTGTGTGCCAGCGCGCTACTGGCGACAGCCGGGTTGAGCGCCAGCCTCACAGGCTGCTCCGCCCGTGACAACGCCCGCGGCTTTGCGGTACTGCGCAGCAGCGATCTGGCTTTTTTGCGCACGCTGATCCCGGTGATGCTGGCCGCCAGCACTGCCGCGCCGCTCATGCCCAGCGCTGCCGATGCCACGTTGCACACGCTGGACGACAACCTCAACCGCCTGTCACCCGCCTTGCTCACACTCACCCGGCAATTATTCGACGTCGTAGCCATGCCCGTTACGCGCGGTCCGTTGACTGGCGTCTGGGGCCGCTGGGAAACCGCCAGCCCTGAGCAGGTTCGCCACTTTCTTGAGCGCTGGCAAAACAGCAGCCTGAGCCTGCTGCGCATGGGCCACGCCTCCTTGGTGCAACTGGTGATGATGAGTTGGTACGAGCGGCCAGAGTCCTGGGCCCATTGCGGGTATCCGGGACCGCCCACAGTCTGAATACCCCCATAAGAACACGTTCGCGCCTACCGATTTTCAGTGAGCAGACAACCTGCCACTCATAAAAATAAAAAGACAAGGAACACCTTAATGCCCGTACCGGATCTGTTTCGCGAAGGCTTGGCCCGAGGCTGGAAAACCTACAACGGCTCACAACTGGACAGCGACCTGACGCTGCACGCTGATGTGGCCATCATCGGCAGCGGTGCGGGAGGCGGCACCACGGCTGAAATCCTCAGCGCGGCGGGCTTCAAAGTGTTACTCATCGAAGAAGGCCCGCTCAAAACCAGCAGCGACTTCAAAATGCTCGAAGGCGAGGCGTACACCAGCCTGTATCAGGAAGGCGTAGGCCGCATGACCCGGGACGGCGCCATCAGCATCCTGCAAGGCCGGGCCGTGGGTGGCACAACGCTGGTCAACTGGACGTCCAGCTTTCGCACTCCCGCACAAACCCTTGAACACTGGGCACGCGAACATCACGTAGTCGGCCACAGCAGCGAACAAATGGCACCGTGGTTCGAGCAGATGGAACAGCGTTTAGGCGTAGCGCCGTGGCTGATCCCCCCGAATGCCAACAATCAAGTCATCCGCACCGGCTGCGAAAAGCTCGGCTATAGCTGGCATGTAATCGCGCGAAACGTTCGCGGCTGCTGGAACCTGGGCTATTGCGGCATGGGCTGCCCGACCAATGCCAAGCAATCCATGCTGGTGACCACTATCCCTGCGACCCTCGAAAAAGGCGGCGAGCTGCTGTATCTGGCCCGCGCCCAGCGCCTGTTAATCAAGGGCGATCAGGTCACCGGTCTTGAGTGCCAAGGCATGGACCCGCGTTGCGTGACACCCAGTGGCCGCACCATCACCGTCCAGGCGCGGCATTACGTGCTCGCGGGCGGAGGCATCAACACCCCCGGCTTACTCATGCGCTCAGATGCTCCAGACCCGCATAAAACACTGGGCAAACGCACCTTCCTGCATGTGGTCAACTTCTCTGCGGCAACCTTTCCCACGGCTATCAATGCGTTTGAAGGCGCACCGCAGTCGATTTACTCCGATCATTTTCAGTGGAAAGACGGTACCACCGGCTCAATGGGCTACAAACTCGAAGTACCGCCGATCCACCCCGCACTGGCTGCCACGTTGTTCGCCCGCTACGGCGAGAGCAGCGCCGAACACATGGCCCAACTGCCCAATACGCACATGATGTTGGCGCTGATGCGCGACGGTTTTCATCCAGACAGTCGCGGCGGCAACGTCCAATTGCGCAATGACAGCACCCCGGTGCTGGATTACAGCCTCACGCCGTATGTCTGGGAGGGGTTGAAACGCGCTTTCCACAGCATGGCCGAGATTCAGTTTGCGGCGGGTGCCAGCGCCGTCATGCCGCTGCACAGCGATGCGCGCTACGTGAACAACTTGAGTGAAACGCGTGAACTGATAGACAGTTTGAGCCTGGAGTTGTATCGGACACGTCTGGCCAGTGCCCACGTCATGGGTGGTTGCGCTATGGGAGAAAATCCCCACATGGCGGTCACCGACAGCCTTGGGCGTCATCATCAATTGCGCAACGTATCGGTCCACGACGGCTCGCTATTCCCCACCAGCATTGGCGCAAACCCACAATTATCGGTGTACGGGCTGACTGCAAAACTGGCCACGCAGTTGGGCAAGCGTCTTGAAAATCCGTGAAAAAGGACAAATTCGGCGGCGTCTATAGTGCTTTCTTCTGCCAATGGCGACTTGGCCGACCGGGAATGCTGCGATACCATCCGACTCCCCAACGGATTCCCGCCAGGACGACGCGATGAACCGAGTGTTGTACCCAGGTACATTCGACCCTATTACCAAGGGCCATGGCGACCTGGTTGAACGTGCCTCGCGCTTGTTCGACCACGTCATCATTGCTGTTGCGGCCAGCACCAAGAAAAACCCGTTGTTCCCTCTGGAACAGCGCGTTGAGCTGGCACGTGAAGTCACCAAACACCTGCCCAATGTCGAAGTGGTGGGGTTTTCGACCCTGCTTGCGCACTTTGCCAAAGAGCAGAACGCCAATGTGTTTCTGCGTGGCCTGCGTGCGGTGTCTGACTTCGAATACGAGTTCCAGCTGGCGAACATGAATCGCCAACTGGCACCAGACGTCGAGAGCCTGTTTCTCACGCCGTCAGAGCGCTATTCGTTTATATCGTCGACATTGGTCCGTGAAATTGCGGCATTGGGCGGCGATATCAGCAAATTCGTGCACCCGGTGGTCGCAGACGCATTGACCGAACGCTTTCGCAAGAAATGACCGCTGAAGCGGCGCCCGCGTGCACTGCGGGCGCCAATGCGGCACAATTGCCCGCATTCGATTTCAGTTGCCCGGGCCGACCGCCCCGGCAGGAGTACCCATGTCCCTGATCATCACCGACGATTGCATCAATTGCGACGTCTGCGAACCCGAGTGTCCGAACGCCGCCATTTCCCAGGGCGAAGAGATCTACGTCATTGATCCGAACCTGTGCACCCAGTGCGTCGGCCATTACGACGAGCCGCAATGCCAGCAAGTGTGCCCGGTCGACTGCATCCCGCTGGACGAAGCCCACCCGGAAACCGAAGCCCAATTGATGGAAAAATACCGGGCGATAACCGGCAAAGCGTAAGTCGGAAGCCGTTGCCGAAGGAACGAGGCTACGCCAGAGCCGCGTGCCACTTCGGCAACGTCCTTGCGGCCTGATACTTGCGGTTTGCCTGACGCAGGGTCGAACCTGATTTCACGACGGTTTTTTCGTCATTGCGTCTACGACTGGCAGCGCGGGCAAAATACGCTGGAGCGCTGGCCCAGTTTGACCTCGCGCAACTCGCTGCCGCATACCTTGCACTGCTCGTAGGCCCGCCCGTACACGAACAGTTCTTGCTGAAAATAACCGGGCTGACCATCGCCACCGATAAAGTCGCGCAAGGTAGTGCCTCCGCGCTCAATGGCGGCGGCCAAAATCCGTTTGATTTCAATCGCCAGCTTCAAATAGCGCGCCCGCGAGATGCTTTTGGCTTCCCGGCGCGGGTCTATGCCGGCGGCAAACAGCGCTTCGGTGGCGTAGATATTGCCCACACCCACTACCACCGCGTTGTCCATGATGAACGGCTTGACCGCCATCGAACGTTTGCGCGACAGCTGAAACAGCCGGTCGCCATCAAACAGGTCAGTCAGCGGCTCCGGCCCCAATTTGATCAGCAGTTCGTGATTAAGCGCATCGTGGGTCCAAAGCATCGCGCCAAACCGGCGCGGGTCGGTGTAGCGCAAGGCCAGCCCGGACTCCAGTTCGATATCCACATGCTCATGCTTGGCCGCCAGCGACCCGGCCTCAACCAGACGCAAATTGCCCGACATGCCCAAATGGCTGATCAGCGTACCCACTTCGGCGTTGATCAATAAATACTTGGCGCGCCGCTCGACCAATACGATTTTCTGCCCCGACAAACGTACATCCAGGTCTTCGGGGATGGGCCAACGCAGGCGCCGTTCACGCACAATTACCCGGCTGACCCGCTGCCCTTCCAGGTGAGGGGCAATACCGCGGCGGGTGGTTTCAACTTCAGGTAATTCAGGCATGCAAGGCTCCTGCGGGGAAAAACCTAGTGAGCACCCAGCTCGCGGATGCTCTCTTTGAGGTTTTCAAAGTCGTATTCGGACAAACCGATGTAATCGAGCACCAAGTGGCTGATGCTGTTCCACTCGTGGTCTTCGCGCTGATTGCCCAACACCTTGTGCGAGGCGCAAATGTGCTCGGCCATCTTGAGGATCGCCAGCAGGTTTTTCAGTTGGCTGTTGCGCGACGAGTCATCGCTGAAAATTGCCAGCGCATTGTGGTGATTGGCAATGGCGTGGGTCAGGTGTTCCGGCAAGCGCCAGGACTTGGCCGTGTAATAACCGACCACCGCGTGGTTGGTGTTGAAATGGCGGTTTTCGGTGTCAACCACACGGCTGGCCGGGCTGGCATTGGCGTAGGCTTGCTCCAGCACGGCCATGTAGTCAGGGAAGCGCTTGAGCATCAGCGGGATGCCGCAATCGTGAAACAACCCCAGCGCGTAGGCTTCATCGACCGCCTGAGAGCCGGTGCGCTTGGCCAGCGTCATGCTGGTCATGGCCACGTCCTGCGCGGTGTCCCAAAAGCGGTTGAGGGTCACGATGGTTTCATCGCACATCTCGCCCTTGATCGACTGCGCGTTGATCAGGTTGATCACGGTACGGCTGCCCAGCAACGTGACGGCACGCTGAATCGAGGCAATTTTATTGCTCAGACCGTAATGCGGCGAGTTGACGATCTTCATCAAGGCGCCCGATAAACCGGGGTCTTGGGCAATCAGACGGGCGATCACTTCCAGGTCCGGATCGGGCATGTACTGCTCCATCTGCAAATCCACCATGATTTGCGGTTGAGGCGGCACACTGATGCCTTGCAGCGTTTGGCTGATCTGTTCGGATGAAAGCTCTGGGGGCATGACGACACACTCTGGAATAGCCCGCGATTCTAACGGAATTTTCGGCCGGGTTGGGTACGTAATCCGACGCAATGCGGTGAATCAACCAAGCCCCGCGGTTGCGTCTAAGGCTATAATCGCGCCCTTTTCAATACCCGGAGCGACGTCATGTCCCTGCCAAGCCTGCGCCTTAAAGCCAATGCCGATCGACGCCTGCGCGCCGGCCACTTGTGGGTCTACAGCAACGAAATCGATGTAGCCACCACTCCGTTGCACGGTTTTAAGGCTGGCGACCAAGCGGTGCTGGAGACTGCTGGCGGCAAATCGCTGGGCATCGTTGCCATGAGCCCTAACAACCTGATCTGCGCGCGCCTGCTGTCGCGCGACGTGAAAGTGCCCTTAGACAAATCGTTTTTGGTTCACCGCCTGAACGTGGCCTTGTCCTTGCGTGATCGCCTGTTCGACAAGCCTTACTACCGCTTGGTGTTCGGCGATTCCGATCTGCTGCCAGGCCTGGTGGTTGATCGTTTCGGCGACATCCTGGTGGTGCAACTGGCCTCTGCAACCATGGAAATGCACAAAGCTGACGTGATTGCAGCCTTGGTCCAAGTGGTCAAGCCAAGCGGCATTCTGTTCAAGAACGACTCGGCTGCCCGTGATGCCGAAGGCCTTGAGCGTTACGTCGAAACCGTCTTCGGCCTGGTGCCGGAGTGGGTCGCGCTGGAAGAAAACGGCGTCAAGTTCGAAGCACCGGTCATTGCCGGCCAGAAAACCGGCTGGTTCTACGACCACCGCATGAACCGTGCCCGCCTGGCACCGTACGCCAAGGGCAAACGTGTTCTGGACTTGTACAGCTACATCGGCGGCTGGGGCATTCAAGCAGCGGCCTTTGGCGCCAGCGAAGTGATGTGTGTTGACGCGTCCTCGTTCGCGCTGGACGGTGTTGAGCGTAACGCGGCACTGAACGGTTTTGCCGAGCGTGTGACCTGCATGGAAGGCGACGTGTTTGAAGCGCTCAAAGAGCTCAAAGCCAACGAAGAACGTTTCGACGTGATCGTGGCCGACCCTCCGGCGTTCATCAAACGCAAAAAAGACCTGAAAAACGGCGAAGGCGCGTATCGCCGCCTCAACGAGCAAGCCATGCGCCTGCTCACCAAAGACGGCATCCTGTTCAGCGCATCGTGCTCCATGCACCTGCCCGAAGACGACCTGCAAAACATCTTGCTGACCAGCGCCCGCCACTTGGACCGCAACATCCAGTTGCTGGAACGCGGCAGCCAAGGCCCGGATCACCCGGTACACCCGGCGATCCCAGAAACTCGCTACATCAAAAGCATCACCTGCCGTTTGCTGCCCAACAGCTAAGCAGTAGCGTCAACCCGTAGCCGCCAGCGGCTACGGGTTGCGCTTCATGGCTGGGGTTCGCGGTCCAGTTTGGGGTTCAACTCAACCTCGCCAATCTGCAATGACTGGTAGCGCGGCTTCACCACCTTCACCTTCCCTGCCCGAATCTGATCAATCATTTGAAGTGGGTTTTCGCCACCTTCATAGGTGCCCGCACGCTTCCATTCGCCTTGCGCATCGCGCGTAAAAAAGTACAGCCCGTCAGACCAACCTTGCTTGGGCAGTTGCAGTACTTCCACCTGCCCGTCGTTGTCCAGATCCACGGCCCACAGTGCGCAACCCGGCGCCCAGCACGGCTGCCCGCCGACGCCCGGCAGATCAAATTGCTCACTGCCTTCAACCTTGGGGCCGATCCACTCCAGCACCCGCGCATTCGGCGCTCGAACACCACCGCCGGTGTCTGCATCCTTCAGACGTTTGAGCAGCACTTGGCGCTCAGGCTCCGTCAATACCTGCCCTTGCTCCACTTGCGCCAGCAACGCGTCATAGGCCTGTTTGCCGGGAAGTCCCAAGCGATAGCGCAAGGCATCGGCATCAAAGGTTTCGACCGATGACTGGCCACTCAAGACCCGGTTTATCTGGTTTTTGGCGCTGAACTGCAACGGGCTGAACCACGGGGTGTGAATCGCCAATAACACCACCACGCTCAGCAGTGCAATCACCGGGTTGCTGACCCGCAAGCGCCACAACCACTGACGCTGCGGCACCACGGCGGCCCAAGCGGCGGCCACGCTGTGCACCAGCATCACGACCACCAGCAACATCGCCAGTAAACGGGTTGGCGTCAGGCCGTACTGCTCAATTCTTAACCAGCTCGAATACCCGGCCAGCACCACCAGTACCGGCAGGCACAACAGGCACAGGTCGACCATGCGCAGCAGCCACTTCGGATAGCCGCTTTCGTGCTCACCGCCTTGCACCACGCCGTTGAGCAAAAACAGATTGACCGCCACCAGGCACAACATGATCGGCGTCGAATACCCCGTGTCCCAGATCGGGCCTAACCCGGTAAAGGCCAGGGCGAAGGTGAACACGAGGGCAATCAATGCCCCCAGAGGCAGCAAGAAGCGGCATAACGTGAGCAGAATGCCGCGCAACAGGCCAATGACCCGATCGTTGTCGCGGCCCATCTTCACGCCCAGCGCAAACACTACGGCTGAACTGATGTAGATGAACCCGTCCGTGGAGAACAATTGGTTAAGCGCCACAATCCCGAGCATCTTGAACAGGCTGCCCCACAGCAGAATCAAGGCCCAGAACACGCCGTTAAGCAGCAATCCCAGCAACACGATGAACACCGTGTCCCACGCGTGACGGAACAAGTCTTCGTAGCGCGGACAGCGCCCTTCGCGGGTTGGCCAGCTCAAGATGAAGGCCGTACAAATGTAGGCAATCACCACGGCAAAACACGTCCAACTGCCGGTCAGCCAACTGCTGGAGCGCCACTGCTCACCGCCGTCCCAAAACACCCAGGCGCTGATGGCCGACATCACCACCGTCAACGCCATTACCAGCCACAGGGTGCCGCGCTGACGCAGGGCATCGCCCAGTAGCAGCGCATTGATGCCCCCCACCAAAACCGCCGTGACCAGCGCAAACTTGATGCCATGTTCGCTGATACCGCTGGCCAACCAGAGCAGCAGCCCCTGCACCAGGCCAATGCCCAGGCAGGCCTTGATAGAGCGTGTAATGACCATTGTTCAAAATCCCTGTTGTTAAAACACACCGATACTCTAAGCGCTAAGTTGCAGATCGCCTATACGGCCATTTTTGTAAGCGTGCCGGGGGCGCCTCCTACAGCCATCATCTTTAGCAGGATTATTCCTACGAAAAAGCGGGTAATAACTTACATGATTCAACGTTGTCATTTTTTATTGAGCAGCTAGCTTTATCAAAGTCACTTTAAGAATGACACAGCATGAAGTGACTGAACTTAATATCTGAAGTGTCCTATCCCAATGTAAGGAGCATCAAGATGAAAACAATCACTCTGGAAGCTAATAAAATCGCCAACCTGGCTTGTCTCGCTGTGATTCAGCGCTAAAGCCACACGGACGATAATGAAACCGGGGAATGTCGGCACCCCGGTTTCATTACCCTCTCACTTCAGAGTTGTTCATCCATGCATATAAATCCTTACTTGTTTATATTGGCCCGAACACCCCACCACATCGTCTGGAACTTCTTTAACCACACACAATACGAACTCGACGCTCATTACAGTGAACGCTTGACCCAACTTATTTCTTGCCCTGAACTGTTCAATAAACACAATCCGATCGACCAGGCCTTTCTGACAGCCTCGATCATGACTCACGAACCTATCCCCAGCCCTGAATGGGGGTGGGACGACTTGTCGAAGATTTTTCATATCGGCACGAAAAACCTGCCACAAGAGCACGTACCCGAAGATGCCAATGAATGGGCCACACAGTACCTTGCCCACTGTTCGGACGTGCTGAGTACTCCCGCGCCGCCCCCTCATCGGATTGACCCTCATAACGGTCATATGGTTGCCTTGCCCGCGTGTGCCCCTGCCAAGGTCTTGAAAGGCTCTTTGGCCACTGCCCTGCTCAGCCGAAAGACCTCTCGCTCATTCACCGGGCAAAGCCTGTCCCTCAGCCAGCTCAGTACCTTGCTTTACCTTTCACTGGGGTATCTTAACGAGCGCAAGGGCGATACCCATCTGTCCATCCCGCGTGGCATGGAAGCACGCCGCAGCAGCCCTTCAGGGGGTGGACTGAACGCCTGCGAAGGCTACGTTTATGTGCGCAATGTGAAGGGGCTCAAACCCGGCGTTTATGCCTACTCAAGCGAACTGCATGCCCTGAGCCTGGTCAATACGCTGCCCGAGGAACCGCTGGGGCAGCTGCTATGCGGGCAACACTTCATCAACCCGTTACCCGTAGGCCTGTTCATCACCTCGCGCTTCGACAAACTGTGGTGGAAATACGAACACTCACGCGCCTATCGAATGGCCTACGTTGAAGTCGGGCATATTTCTCAAACCTTTCAGCTCGTAGCGACACAACTGGGCCTCGATACCTGGCTGACCGGCGCATTAACCGATGATCGTGTTGAAGCCCTGCTGGGTCTGAAAGACAGCCCGGAGCAACCCTTGTTCTTTGTCGGCTGTGGCCAGGGCGATGGTCAGGTTCAGTGCCCGGAGCTGATGGCACTGATCAAGCACAAGGAAGTCGTCGTGTGAAAGAACATTGCCCCCCCGAGCCTTTTGCCCTGTACCCGCCCTGTACCCTGCCAGACTGGGATACCAAGGCCAGCGTACGCACGGATCGCTCACCCTACACATTGCCTGCCGACCTGGAGCACCAACTGGGCGAGCGCCACTGGTTCGTACCCGACTTCATGCCCTATCTCGACCACCCTGACATCGTATTGGCCGGGCCTTCTGTGGTGCGACGCCTTGAAGCTAATCAACTGGTGTACTTTCTCGACTACACCACGGTTCTGGAACACAAACTGGTTAACCGCTCGGTCGAAACACTGATCCATGACGAACTGGGTGTACCTGTGCCTTGCGCTGTGAAAACTGCCGCCTTGCAGCTGTACACAGACGAGGGTTATCACGCGCTGTTTTCCAATCAAATCGCCGAACAGGTGGCCGAGTTATATGGCATCGACAACCGCTCACGCCCGGCCCGTCGCATCCGCCGCCTGCTGGAGCGGATACAGGCATGCAGCCCGGCTGACGAGGCGATGGTCTGGTTTTTGATCGGTTTTGTATCCGAAACGATCATTGCCAAAGAATTATTGAGCGCGGTTCGCCTGCCCCTGGTTTCTACCGTGCTGCGCATGTTCAAGAGCCACCTGGCCGACGAAGCCCGACACAGCCGTTATTTTTGCGACGTGTTCAGCCATCTGTGGCCATTGTTTGATGACTGTCAGCGCACCCTCGCCGCCACGCAGCTGCTCGCCATCCTCGAGATCTTTTTCGAGAGCGACACTGACTGGCTAAAAGAAAGCCTGGCCAGTGTCGGCCTGCACCCCGACACCCTCGAATACATCACCACACGCTTGCAGCAACCGCACGCACATCAACAGCGTGTACGTTCTGGCGCCAAAGTCACCCTGCAGGCGTTATTCAACGCCGGTTTTTTCAACATCGCGCACAACCGACACCTTTTTCAAAACGCGGGTTATATCGATGCCTGAAGCCCCGGCCAACCGACGCGGCATGGCCATTTTCTTGTTGCTGAGCATGGTGGTGCTGGGAGTATTCCCGCTGGATGTGGTGTTGCCCTCATTCCCGGCTCTGGCTGAGTACTACCAACGCACACCCAGCGATATCGCGTTATCCGTCAGCCTTTTCGCCATCGGCATTTCCATATCGCAACTGCTGATTGGCCCCCTTTCTGACAAATTAGGACGCAAGTCCCTGTTGCTGACTGGCATGGCCATGTCGATTGTCGGAGCAGCGGGCTGCGTGCTCTCTACGCACTACCTGGGATTTTTACTGTTCAGGTGTGTGCAGGCAGTCGGGTGTGGATGTTTTGTGTTGTCTCAAGCCTTGGTTCAAGACCTGTTCACCGGTAAAAAACGGGACTCGTTGCGAATCCTGATGGTCACCGCCAGCGGGCTGGCGATTTCACTGTCACCGTTGGCTGGCACCCTGTTGCAGGAAACATTTGACTGGCCCGGGAGCTTTTGGCTGTTTATTGCACTGGCCTCAGGGGTATGGATCATTGCCTGGCACCAGCTAACCGAGCACCCTGCCCCTGCACAGCCCTCCCAAAGCCTGCTGGGAGCCTACGCCATTGTGTGCCGCAGTCCGATGTTCATCAGCTACTGGCTGATTGCAGCCCTTGCCTTTGCCTGTCACTTCTCATTCATCGTCGTTTCGCCATTGCTGTTTCTTGAGCAACTGCAACTGACCAGCTACCGATACTCGCTGATTTTGCTGCTGTATGGCGCAGCCTATGTGAGCGGCGGGTTAATGGCTCACCTGCTGGCCCGGCGCATCAGTGCAAACAGCCAGATCATCGTAGGCCTGCTGTTAATCCTTGTGGCAGGGGCACTCATGTTGCTCCTGTACCGACTCATGGGCTTAAGCGTGCCAAGTGTGTTGCTGCCCATGATCGTCTGCACTGCAGGCATCACCATTGCCCGACCCATTGCCACTTCGCGGGCGATGGACGTGTTCCCTGAGTGGGCAGGCACTGCATCGTCCGTCGGCAGCGCGCTCATATTCATTTTCGCAGGCACGGTCAGCGCCTTGGTCAATCTGATCCCCGGCAGCCTGCAAATCACGCTGGCAACGGGCTTTGTGTCAATGAGCGTGATTGCATTGGGCTTGATCGCATGCATTTGCCAGCACCAGCGTATACAACCTGCTGCCTGAGTCTTTTACGATTCAGCCCCCTACGTTGGCCCATTCCCTCCGCACGCCAGCCGTGTAGAATCGACGCATTCATCGCCAATCATCCCCGGCGGGTTTATGAGCTCAGGCCCAGGCACGCGGCGATCCCGCAGCGCTCACGGCAGCTTTCGGACACGTAGTCATTTTCTGTGTGGTCCCTCAGTTATTAGAAGCTCACTTCCCTGTTTGTTACCTGATTAGCCGCCCGGAGTTGTTCCATGCCTGACTATCGTTCAAAAACCTCCACCCACGGCCGCAATATGGCCGGTGCCCGCGCTTTGTGGCGCGCCACGGGGATGAAAGATGCCGACTTCAAGAAGCCGATCATCGCCATTGCCAACTCCTTTACCCAGTTCGTACCCGGCCACGTCCACCTCAAAGACATGGGTCAACTGGTTGCCCGCGAGATCGAACGCGCTGGCGGCGTTGCCAAAGAATTCAACACCATCGCCGTCGACGACGGCATCGCCATGGGCCACGACGGCATGCTGTACTCGCTGCCGAGCCGCGAGATCATCGCCGACTCCGTTGAGTACATGGTCAACGCGCACTGCGCCGACGCCATCGTGTGTATTTCCAACTGCGACAAAATCACCCCCGGCATGCTGATGGCTTCGTTGCGCCTCAACATCCCGGTGATTTTCGTCTCGGGCGGGCCAATGGAAGCGGGCAAAACCAAGCTCGCCAGCCACGGCCTCGACCTGGTAGACGCCATGGTCATCGCCGCCGACTCCAGCGCTTCTGACGAGAAGGTTGCCGAGTACGAGCGCAGCGCATGCCCAACCTGCGGTTCGTGCTCCGGCATGTTCACCGCCAACTCGATGAACTGCCTGACCGAAGCCCTGGGCCTCGCCTTGCCGGGCAATGGCTCGGCACTGGCCACCCACAGCGACCGCGAGCAATTGTTCCTGCAAGCGGGGCGCACCATTGTCGACCTGTGCCGTCAGTACTACGTCGAAAACGACGAGTCGGTACTGCCGCGCAACATCGCCAACTTCAAGGCGTTCGAAAACGCCATGACGCTGGACATCGCTATGGGTGGCTCGACCAACACCATCCTGCACTTGCTGGCCGCCGCCCAGGAGGCCGAGATCGATTTCGACCTCAAAGACATCGACCGCCTGTCGCGCCAGGTGCCGCAGCTGTGCAAAGTGGCGCCAAACATCCAGAATTACCACATGGAAGACGTGCACCGCGCAGGCGGCATTTTCTCCATTCTCGGCTCGCTGGCCCGTGGTGGCTTGTTGCACACCGACCTGCCGACCGTACACAGCAAGACAATGGCCGAGGGCATTGCCAAGTGGGACATCACCCAGACTGACGACGAAGCCGTCCACACCTTCTTCCGCGCAGGCCCGGCCGGTATCCCGACACAAACCGCGTTTAGCCAGTCAACCCGTTGGGACACGCTGGACGACGACCGTGAAAACGGCTGCATCCGCAGTGTCGAACATGCGTATTCGCAAGAGGGAGGCCTGGCCGTGCTCTACGGCAACATCGCGCTGGACGGCTGCGTGGTTAAAACCGCTGGCGTTGACGAGTCGATTCATGTGTTTGAGGGCAATGCCAAAATCTTCGAAAGCCAGGACAGCGCCGTGCGCGGCATTTTGGCAGACGAGGTAAAAGCCGGCGATATCGTGATCATTCGTTACGAAGGGCCTAAAGGCGGCCCCGGCATGCAAGAGATGCTCTACCCCACTTCGTACCTCAAATCCAAAGGGCTGGGCAAAGCCTGCGCGCTGCTGACCGATGGCCGTTTCTCGGGCGGTACTTCGGGCCTGTCCATTGGCCACGCTTCGCCAGAAGCGGCCGCCGGTGGCGCGATTGGTTTGGTGCAGGACGGCGACAAAGTGCTGATCGACATTCCCAACCGCTCGATCAACCTGTTGATCAGCGATGAAGAAATGGCCACTCGTCGTGCCGAGCAAGACAAAAAGGGCTGGAAGCCGGTGGAAGTACGCCCGCGCAAAGTCACTACAGCATTGAAGGCGTATGCCTTGCTGGCCACCAGTGCCGACAAAGGCGCGGTGCGTGACAAAGCCTTGCTAGACAAGCTGGTGCCATAAGCCAGGCGGCTCCATTCAAAAATCCCGGCCACGTGCCGGGATTTTTGTATCGCGCAGGTGGATGAGGCTTATACCCAAAACATAGGTAGTCATTCCAGAACGGTATATTTCTAGCTATATCAACCTGTTAGCATTTCCGGTTCGAAATTGTTACAACCCAAGACTGGTACAAGTCGCCCCCGGAGCTTTCATGAATTACCCGCTGATCCTCAATCTGCTGGTGTTCCTCGCGTTGCTGTTCGGCTTGTCGCTGACCCGCCACACCGCGTGGAGCCTGGCGAAAAAAGTCCTGCTGGCGCTGGTTGTCGGTGTGATGTTTGGTCTTGGTTTGCACCTGATCTACGGTGCCGAAAGCCCAACCCTGAAAACCTCTATCGGCTGGTTCGATCTGGTCGGCAGCGGCTATGTGCAACTGCTGCAAATGATCGTGATTCCGCTGGTCTTTGCTTCGATCCTCAGCGCGGTCGCGCGCCTGCACAACGCATCATCGTTGGGCAAGATCAGCTTTCTGACCATCGGCACTCTGCTGTTCACCACCATGATTGCAGCACTGGTCGGCATCGGCCTGACCAACCTGTTCGGCCTCACGGCTGACGGCCTGGTGGCGGGCGCGGCTGAAATGAGCCGCCTGCAAATCATCCAGAGCGACTACGCCGGTAAAGTGGCCGACCTGAATGTGCCGCAGTTGCTGCTGTCATTCATCCCGCAAAACCCGTTTGCTGACTTGGCGCGCGCCAAGCCGACGTCGATCATCAGCGTGGTGATCTTTGCCGCGTTCCTGGGGGTTGCTGCGCTGCAACTGTTCAAGGACGAGCCTGAAAAAGGCAGCAAAGTGCTTAACGCCATCGACACCCTGCAAGCTTGGGTGATGCGTCTGGTGCGTCTGGTGATGAAGCTCACCCCGTACGGCGTGCTGGCCTTGATGACCAAAGTGGTCGCCATGTCCAACCTGCAAGACATCATCAAACTCGGCAGTTTTGTGGTGGTGTCCTACATCGGCCTGGCGCTGATGTTCGTGATTCACGGCGTGATTGTGTCGCTTTCCGGGGTTAACCCGCTGCGTTTCTTCCGCAAAGTATGGCCAGTGCTGACGTTCGCGTTTACTAGCCGTTCGAGCGCCGCCAGCATCCCGTTGAGCATTGAAGCGCAAACCCGTCGCCTGGGGATTCCGTCGTCCATCGCCAGCTTCGCGGCCTCGTTTGGCGCGACCATCGGGCAAAACGGCTGTGCCGGTCTGTACCCGGCGATGCTGGCGGTGATGGTTGCCCCCACCGTGGGCATCAACCCGCTGGACCCGCTGTGGATTGCCACGCTGGTAGCGATTGTGACCCTGAGTTCGGCCGGTGTGGCGGGCGTGGGCGGTGGTGCAACCTTCGCCGCGCTGATCGTCTTGCCAGCGATGGGCTTGCCCGTGTCGCTGGTGGCGTTGCTGATCTCGGTCGAGCCACTGATCGACATGGGCCGCACAGCCTTGAACGTGAGTGGCGCAATGGTTGCCGGTACGGTAACCAGCCAGATCATGAATGAAACCGATAAAGCCATTTTGGCTGAAGACGATCATGGTGAGCTGGCGCACGCGTAAATTCGCGTAGCCCCTTTGGAATGGAACTGCCGCAGGCTGCGAGCTTCAAGATCAAAAGATCGCAGCCTTCGGTAACGCCTACGCAACTGCGCGTAAAGCGTCTACAAAATGTTAGACCCTTTCCCACACCTCAAAGCTGAAACCCGGCTTGCCCTCTTCAGCCGCATGCGGCTCATTCGACACCCGCGTCCATTGCGCCTGATCAAACTCAGGGAACCACGCATCGCCTTGCGGGCTAAGCCCCACACGCGTCAGGTACAACCGGTCGGCATCTGCCAGCCCCTGGGTGTACAACTGCGCGCCGCCAATCAACATCACTTCGCTCACGCCCTGCTCTTTGGCCCACGCCTGTGCGCGCTCCACGGCCGCATCGAGCGAGGCAAACACCTCGGCACCTTCAAGCTGCAAGTCGGTCTGACGACTGACCACCAGGTTCAAGCGCCCCGGTAAAGGGCGGCCCAGCGAATCCCAGGTTTTGCGACCCATAATGATCGGCTTGCCCAGGGTGGTGGCTTTGAAATATTTGAAATCCGCCGGCAAATGCCACGGCATGCTGTTATCGACGCCGATCACGCGGTTTTCACCGAGCGCTGCGATCAGGCTGAGGGGGAGAGTTTTTTTCATGTTGGCGAGGATACCAGAGCGACCCGCGCCCGCAGTACCCCGTGCGACGTAACAGCGGTTATGCTCTTGGCTCACTTGAATGGATTGGCCTGTGACTCAACTTTCCCCTTTGCAACGCCTGTGGCTGACTGAAACCGTGCGCCTGCGCGAAGAACACGCGGGCCCGCTGGATGACCAGGAAGCCAATCGTCGCGCCCGCAGCAGCGGCGGCGACCTGACCCACCGCCTTGAGCATCGGGCCTTGTGGCTGGCTGAACGCGATGGTTTGCTCAGCGCCCTGCACCACTGGCTGCAAGGCGCACGGCTGTCGGTGCTGGTGCTGGCGGTGTTGGCCGTGATCAGTGGCGCAGGGCTGGCCTTTGCCGCGCTGGGCAACGGCCAAACCCCGGTTAATGTGTTCTGGGCGCTGGGCAGCCTGCTGGGCCTCAACTCGATTTTATTGCTCAGTTGGGTGCTTGGCCTGCTGTTGGCCGGTGAGCACGGCGCCAGCCTTGGCCGCGTATGGCTGTGGCTCAGCGACAAGCTCGCCCGCGATGCCAAGGCCGCCCAACTGGCCCCCGCCCTCCTGTTGTTGCTGCAACGGCGCAAGCTCAATCGCTGGGCGCTCGGCGCATTGGTCAACGGGCTGTGGCTGCTGGCAATGCTCAGCGCATTGGTGATGATGCTGCTGCTCATGGCCACCCGCCGCTACGGGTTTATCTGGGAAACCACCCTTCTGGGGGCCGATGCGTTTGTCGCCGCCACACGGGCACTGGGCGCTCTGCCGAACTGGCTGGGGTTCAGCGTGCCCACGGTGGAAATGATCCTCGTCAGCACTGACAGCAGCCTCTACAACAACGAACTGGTACGTCAGTCGTGGGCGATCTGGCTTGTCGGCGCGGTCCTTATTTATGGCGTGATCCCGCGCTTGCTGCTTTACCTTTTCTGCCGCTGGCGCTGGAAGAGCGGGCGCAATGCGCTGCAACTGGACCTCAACTTGCCCGGCTACAGTCAACTGCGCGAAACCTTGATGCCGAGCAGCGAACGCCTTGGCGTCAACGACATCGCGCCCCAGCAACTGCACACGGTACAGGCTGGGAACACAGATCTGCACACCGATGGCGCACTGATCGTGGCCATCGAACTCGACGACCAACACCCGTGGCCGCCCACATTGCCCCCGACGGTGAAAGACGCAGGCATCCTCGACAGCCGCGAATCACGCCAAACCCTGCTGGAGCAAATGACCCGCTTCCCGCCTGCGCGGCTGGCGATTGCCTGTGACCCCAGGCGCTCACCGGATCGCGGCAGCCTGGCGTTAATCGGCGAACTGGCCCGCAGCGCTGCTCAAACACGGGTCTGGCTGCTGCAAGCCCCGCCCGGCCAGGCGCTAGACGCCGACCGCCTGAGCGACTGGCACACCGCGCTCAAGCAACTGGGCCTGCCGTTCGCCACCAGCGCCCCCTTGAACTGGCTGGAGACAGGTCATGACTAAGCCACTGACGCTGGCCGTGGTCGGCCACACCAATGTTGGCAAAACGTCGCTATTGCGCACCCTGACGCGGGATGTGGGTTTCGGTGAAGTGTCCCATCGCCCCAGCACCACGCGGCATGTCGAAGGGGCGCGGCTGTCGGTGGACGGCGAGCCGTTACTGGAGTTGTACGACACGCCGGGGCTGGAAGATGCCATTGCGCTGCTCGACTACCTTGAGCGCCTCGACCGCCCCGGCGAACGCCTGGACGGCCCGGCCCGCGTCGCGCGTTTTCTTGAAGGCAGCGAGGCCCGCCAGCGCTTTGAGCAAGAAGCCAAAGTGTTGCGCCAATTGCTGGCCTCGGACGCGGGGCTGTACGTGATCGATGCCCGCGAACCGGTGCTGGCCAAGTACCGCGACGAACTCAGTGTGCTGGCCAGTTGCGGCAAACCGTTACTGCCAGTCTTGAATTTCGTCAGCAACCCGCAGCAACGCGAACCCGAATGGCGCGACGCACTGGCGCGTCTGGGCTTGCATGCGCTGGTGCGCTTCGACAGCGTGGCCCCGCCCGAAGACGGCGAGCGCCGTTTGTATGAAAGCCTTGCGCTGCTGCTGGAACACTCACGGGACGCGTTGCAGCGCCTGATCACTGACCAGCAGGCTCAACGCGTGGCGCGCAAGCACAGCGCATTGCGCCTGATCGCCGAATTGCTGATTGATTGCGCCGCGTGTCGGCGCAGCGTAGTCAGCGAAAAAAGTGCCGAGCAAGACGCCATCAACCAACTGCGACAGGCCATTCGCCAACGTGAACAACGTTGCGTCGAAGCCTTGCTCAAGCTTTATGGCTTTCGCGCCAGCGACGCAGCGGCCAGCGATTTGCCGCTGCTGGACGGGCGCTGGGGCGATGACCTGTTCAACCCTGAAACCCTCAAGCAACTGGGCGTGCGGGTGGGCGGCGGTATTGCCGCAGGCGCCGCGGCGGGGGCGGGAGTGGACTTGATGGTCGGCGGCCTGACCTTGGGCGCGGCGGCGTTGGCCGGTGCCATTGCCGGTGGCGCCCTGCAAACCGCGCGCAGTTACGGCAGCCGCCTGCTGGGCAAGATCAAAGGCCAACGTGAGCTGACCGTGGACGACAGCGTGTTGCGCTTGCTGGCCTTGCGCCAACGCCAACTGCTGCATGCGCTGAGTGCGCGGGGGCACGCGGCGGTGGACAGTATCAAGGTGGCAACACCGCAAGAGAAAACCTGGCGCGAAGGCAAACTGCCTGAGGCGCTGAACAAAGCCCGCGCACATCCGCAGTGGTCGTCCCTCAACCCGCACCCGAAACTGAGCCAGGCCGAGCGCCAAGCGCAAATCGAAGCGCTGACCGAGCAGATTTGATGCCCTGCGGCCGCTGCTACGCGCTTAGCAGCTTTAACGCTTTGCCCTTGAGCAGACCCATGTCGATCAGCGGCACGTTCATGGCCTTGGCCCGTTCGTCCCACGCCCGCATGCGAAGGCTCAGGGCGCACAGCGGGTCTTGCTCGAACGCGTCAGCCTCAGCGTCACTCATGACCCCGCCCTGATAACCCAGGGTTCGCAAGCTAGCCTCACTCAACAGGGCGTAATAGCCCGGCTGACGCAGTGCGAGGTAGCGCTTGGCCTGTACGTGGTACTCCACCAGTTTGGCGATGCGCTCACTGAAGCCCTTATCGCGCAGATAATTGGCGCCCTGCAACTCGTGACTGATCACGCCGTAACCGCCCATGTTGTCCGCGGTTTCGGCGCAAATATGCCCGATATCGTGAAAGAACGCCGCCAGCACCACTTCATCGTCATACCCTTGCGCCAACGCCAGCTGTGCGGCCTGGGACATGTGCTCGATCTGCGACACCGGTTCGCCGATGTAATCGTCAGCACCATATTGCTGATACAGGCCAAAGACCTCTTCAACCACCAGCTGCGCGTTCCTCATCACAGCTCCTCCAGCATCCGGGCGATGTTGGCCTCGGCCATGGCGGGGCCAACGCTCATCCCCACGCCTGTATGCATCAGCGCTGCATTCAGGCCAGGCGCGACGCTTAACCACGTAAAGGGTTTGGCACCTTTAGCGCCATAGACACCTTGCCAGCGCTCGACCACCTGCACGCGACAACCCAGTGTGTCTTCGCACAGTTGCAGCATCCAGTTGTCGACCTGTTCGCCGTTAAAGGGTGATGGATCGTCGGCGTAATCGTGAGAATCGCCGACGATCAAATCCCCGTACGGCGTAGGGCTGATCAGCAGGTGAATGCCGTGTTCATCCAGATGCGGGCTGTCACGCAGAATTTGTGCGTGCACCGCTGCGGCTTCTGGCAGGTCGGCGAACGCACCGTAATGCACGCAGCTCAAACCCGTGAGCAAGGCGTGTTGCAGGTTTAAATCCACCTCAGGGCGTACGCGCAGCATTTGCAGGCGACAGATTTTCGGGTCGAGCGCCGCTAAGGGTTCGGCCAACAAGGTCTGGTAGTCGTGGCCTGAACAGACAATGACGTGAGCGCCGGTGAAAGTGCCAGCCGTGGTGTGTACCACGCCCGGTTCGACCTCGCGCACCAGCGTCGAGAAATGAAACTCGACGCCCAGCTCGCGGTGCAGAAACTCGATCAATGCCGGGATGGCTTCGCGTGAGTAGACCTGTTGATCGTCCAGCCCGTGCAATGCGGCGCGGTGGTGTTTGAACTGGCCGCCGTACAGATCGCGCAGATCCCCTGCGCGCAGTAACTCGGCGCGATAGCCATAGGCCGGGGCACGATTTTGGCAGAAGGCATCGAGCAGGAGCTCTTCGGCTTCGGTGCGCGCGAACAGGTAAGAGCCGTTGCGCTTGAGTTCGAAGCCCGCCTGTTGTGACCAGTTGGCCCAAATGTCGCGGCTGGCGCGGGCCAGGTCCAGCATTACACCGGGGGGCTGGCCGGTGACCAGCGCCTGGCCAAAGTTGCGCACCGAGGCGCCCAGTGGCGTGGCGGTGCGTTCGAACACCCGGACCTTAAGCCCGCGCCTGGCAGCGGCGTAAGCGTGGGACAGGCCCAAAATACCGGCGCCGACGATGAGAACTGAGTGGGGTGGGGCCATTGCGGATTCCTTGTCTGACATAACCCTTAGGGACTTTACGGCGCCGCTTTCTCAGACTTGCCGTCATAGCGCTTACGCCATTCGGTCAAAATTTGATCGCGGTTCTGCGAAGCCCACACAAAGTCGTTTTTAATCAGCCGCTGCTCGTAATCAGCGGGCAACTCCGTCTGCGGCTTGGCAATCCCCGGCTGGGCCAACACCGCAAAGTTTTCTTTATAAAGCTCCATCGCCTGCGGACTCGCCGAAAAATCCGCCAGTTTTTGCGCTGCTTCTGCATGCGGCGTGCCTTTGATCAGCGCCGTGGCTTCGATCTCCCAGCCCAACCCCTCTTTGGGCAAGATGATGTCCAGTGGCGCACCCTGGCGCTTGAGCTGCACCGCCGGGTATTCAAACGAGATCCCTATCGGGAACTCACCCGCCGCCGCCAATTTGCACGGCTTGGAACCGGAGTGAACGTATTGACCGATGTTCTGGTGCAAGTCGTCCATGAACTGCCAGCCCTGCTTTTCGCCAAAGGTTTGAAGCCACGCACTCACGTCCAGAAACCCCGTGCCGGACGACGCCGGGTTGGGCATTACGATCTTGCCTTTGTACTCAGGCTTGGTCAGGTCTTGCCAGCTTACAGGCTTGGTCAGGCCCTGCTTCTGGGCTTCGATGGTGTTGAAACACAGGGTCGCGGCCCACACGTCCATGCCCACCCACGCCGGGGGGTTGGCGGCATCGCGGTAGTTCGGGCCGATTTTGCTCAAGTCTTTGGGTGCATAGGGCTGCAACATGCCTTGTTGATCAAGGATCGCCAGGCTTGACGCCGCCAGGCCCCACACGGCATCCGCTTGCGGACGGGCTTTTTCGGCCAGCAGTTTGGCGGTGATGATGCCCGTGGAGTCACGCACCCATCTGATTTCGACGTCCGGGTTGGCTTTCTCGAAGGCTTGTTTGTAGGTCTTGAGCTGCTCGGCTTCGAGGGCGGTGTACACCGTCAACTCGGTTTTGGCCGCAAACGCATTGACGCTAAACGCAGTGAGGACAGCAGCAACAAGAGCAAGAGGCTTGAACATGGTGCGTTTCCTTTTGGTTTTAGGGGCACGAATCATGGCGCAGGTGCGTCCTGACGCCAGGCTTGGGAGCGACGCAGCACGCCGCGCGACGCCCAGGCCAACAACAGGGAGACACCCGCCGAGGTGAACAGAATCAAGGTCGACATCGCGGCCGCGCCGCCTACGTTGCCCGCGTCATCCATGTTCAACACTGCCACCGCCGCAAGGAGGGTGTCGGGGCTGTAGAGGAAGATCGCAGCCGACACCGTGGTCATGGCCGACACGAACAGGTAGCGCACGATGTCCAGCAACGCCGGCAGGCAAATCGGCACCGTGACCCGCAGGTAGTGGCGGTACAGCGGCGCCTTGAGCGACAGCGCGGCGGCTTCGAACTCGCTATCGAGCTGGCGCAGGGCCGTGGTGGCGGTCATGTGTGCGGTACTCAAATAATGAGCAATGGTGCACACCACCAGCAGGATCATGCTGCCGTACAGCACATGCAGCGGATTGCCGGGCACATTGAAAAAGAACACGTAGCCCAGCCCCAACACCAGGCCCGGCACAGCCATCGGCACAAAACTGAGCATGCGCAGCGCCAGATTCAGGCCTTTTTGGCCTTTGGTTTTCTCCATCAGATAGGCACCCGTGAAGATCACCGCGCTGCCGATCACCGCCGTGTACAACGCCATCGTCAGGCTATTGCGATAGGCCAGCCAACCGCCGCCCGCCGTATCGTTGAACTGATAGTGATGCAACGACAACGACAGGTTGTATGGCCAGAACTTCACCAGTGAGGCGTACACCGCCATCCCGAATACGAGTAACAGAGCGGCGCATATCAGCATCACGATGGCCAAGTAGCAGCGGTCGCGCCCTTTGCCAGGCACTGGCTTGAACACTTGAGCACGACCGCTCATTGAGTCGCCCTGCTGACGGCGCAGCCACGCATCCACGCCGAAGCTCAACAGCGCAGGCAGCAACAAGACCATGCCAATCAAGGCCCCGCGCCCAAATTGCTGCTGGCCAACCACGGCCTTGTAAGCCTCCAGCGCCAGCACTTGGTAATCGCCGCCTACCACGACGGGCACGCCGAAGTCGGTAATGGTCAGGGTAAACACCAGGCAGAACGCTGCGAACACAGCTTGTTTTGTGCCCGGCCAGGTAATGCTGCGAAAGGCTTTGAACGACCCGGCACCCATGCTCGATGCCGCGTCAAACAGGCGCGCATCGGCCAGCGACAACGCCGACAGCAAAATCATCAGCGCATGCGGAAAGGTGTAGATCGCTTCGCCCAGCACGATGCCCCAGAAGCCATAAATGTTGTCTGACACCAGACCGCGCAACAGGCCCTGATTGCCGAACAGGTACACCAGCGCAATGCCCGGCAGCATCGACGGTGCCATCAGCGGCAACAGCGATAGCCCGCGCCACACGCGCTTGCCGGGAATCATCGTGCGTTGCAGGGCGTAGGCAAACAGGTAAGCCAGCGGGACGACAATGACCGCCACGCTCAGCGACACCTTGAGGCTGTTGCCCAGCAACCAATGGAAGTTGTCACTGCTGACCAGCTCCCGCGCGGCGATCCAACCCCCACCCTGGCCGTCTGCTGCACTGAACCCGCGCCAAAAAATCGCCAGCAACGGCATCAACACCGCGACGCCCAATAGCAACAGCAGCAGCCATTTGCCGCCGACCACGAAAATCTTGTCAGCGCGCTCGGCTCGCGACGTGAGGCCGGTCATTTTGCCGGTGTGTGGCAGCGTCATGTCAGCGGCCATCTCAGGCAAACACCTGCAAGCAGCTCGGCGGCAGGGCGACCACGATGTCCTGATTGCCCAGGCGCGGCAGGTCGTGGCTGCCCACTTCGGCCGTCAAGGCGTGGCCCGGCAGGTGGTTGAGTTCAAAACGCATGCGGCAGCGATTGCCGAGAAACGTGATGTCGCGCACCCGCGCCGGGAACAGGTTTTCCTGATGCTGCAGCGGATTCACGGTGATGGCTTCGGGGCGGCAAAACAGTCGGCCAGACGCCACACCGCTGGCGTCGTCGGCCAAACGCATGTTCAGGCCGCCGACCTGCGCGTGGCTGTCGCTGCTGCGCTGGAACGGCAGCCAATTGCCCTGCCCGACAAACTCGGCCACAAACGGCGTGGCGGGTTTGTTGTAGATGGCCTGCGGGGTTGCGTACTGCTCGACCTTGCCGTGGTTCATCACCGCGATGCGGTCAGCCATGAGCATGGCTTCGTCCTGGTTGTGCGTGACCATCAGCGTGGTGATACCGAGCTGGCGTTGCAGTTGGCGCAACTCCGTACACAAATGCTCGCGAACCCTGGCGTCGAGGGCCGACATCGGCTCATCCAGCAACAACAACGAAGGCGCTGGCGCCAAGGCGCGGGCCAGGGCCACACGTTGCTGTTGGCCGCCCGACAGCTGGCCGGGGAATTTCTTTTCGCTGCCGTTCAGGCCCACCAGTTCGAGCATCTCGCTCACGCGCTTGCGCACCACGTCGCGGTTGCTGCCCGCCAACCCGTAGGCGATGTTGGCTTCGACACTGAGGTTGGGGAATAACGCGTAGGACTGAAACAAAATGCCGTAATCGCGCGCTTGCGGGGCGAGGTCGGACACATCGCGACTGCCCAGATACAACACGCCACTGTCCTGACGCTCAAGGCCTGCGATGCAACGCAGCAGGGTGGTCTTGCCGCAGCCGGACGGCCCGAGCAGACACACCAGTTCACCGGCGGCGACTTCCAGCGACACATCATCCAGCGCGGTGAAAGCGCCGAAGCGTTTGCTCACATTGCGCACCTTCATCGGCACGCCCGGTTGGGACACAGCGGTTGCGTTCGAGCGGTTCATGGATGCACCTCATCAAGCAGATGAGGGTCATCCTAGAGAGGCAATGCGTACACGATGTGGCAGCGAGGCAAAAGTTGCCGATAGTGGTATTGGCGGATTTGGGTGTGATGCACGATCAAAAGCCCCTCGCCCTCGGGAGAGGGGCAAGAAGCAGATTCCCTTAACACCGCAAATCGGCCCCCTCTCCCTCGGGAGAGGGCTGGGGTGAGGGGCAATGTGGCCCCGGTCTTACTTCTGCGTCCCGTCATCATGTTGCAAGTTGGCCTGGGTCAGGTTGCACCCAGCCGGTACGCTGCGGGTCAGCCACACATTGCCGCCGATGGTCGAACCCTGACCAATGGTGATGCGCCCCAAAATCGTCGCCCCGGCATAAATCACTACGTCGTCCTCAACAATCGGATGGCGTGGGTGGCCTTTTTGCAATTGCCCCGACTCGTCCGCCGGGAAGCGTTTGGCGCCCAGGGTCACGGCCTGGTAAATCCTCACGCGCTCGCCAATGATGGCGGTTTCACCAATCACGACGCCCGTCCCGTGGTCGATGAAGAAGCTGCGGCCAATCTGCGCGCCGGGGTGGATGTCGATGCCGGTGGCCGAGTGGGCAATTTCGGCACTGATGCGCGCCAGTAAAGGCAGACCCGCACGGTACAAGTGGTGCGCCAAACGGTGATGAATCACCGCCAGAATCCCCGGATAGCACAGCAGCACTTCGTCCACACTGCGCGCTGCCGGATCGCCGTGATAGGCCGCCAGCACGTCGGTGTCGAGCACGCTGCGCAAGCTCGGCAGGGCCAGGGCAAAATCCTGAATCAATAAAGTGGCCGTGGCATCCACACCGTCATCGAGCTGGCCACTTTGGCGCGCCGCGTAACGCAATTCCAGACGTGCTTGTGCCAGCAGGGCGTTGAGCGCCACGTCCAGCGTGTGGCCGACATAAAAGTCTTCGCTTTCTTCGCGCAGGTCCACCGGGCCAAGACGCATGGGGAACAATGCTCCGCACAGCGCTTCCAGAATATCGGCCATCGCTGCACGCGAGGGCAGTTCACGCCCGCCCAGCTCGCCACTGACACGCCCGTTCTGCGTGCGCCATTGATTACGCGCCGTGCGCAACTGGCTGACGATGGTTTGCAATTGCCAAGGATTGGAACGCTCGCTCACGATGAATACTCCGCACGCTGGCGGCCGGATTAACCGGCCGCGAAATGGCAATGATTTTACGGTATCAAAGGATGTCGGACTCGGACAATTACGCGATCACTGATGACGATGACGCCAAACACGCCAACCCAGCCCGATCAACACCAGCAGCACCAGCGCCGCCAGAATCACCCCGCTCAAGCCGTTATAGCTGAACAGCGGCTTTTCGATGCGCACGTAACCCGGCTCTGCAAACAACTGGCGCAACGCATGATTGGCCTCCTCCAGGCTCACAGCCTGCAAGCGCTTGGCCGGATCGGCAAAGCGGCTTTGGTCGTAGTCACCCAGCGCGCTCCAGTAATAATCGGCCAGCGCACTGTTGCCCTGCACCGCCCACGCCTGCCGCGCAATGGCCGCTTGCTTGAGGCGGGCGAAGCGCTGCGGGTCGAGGCCGTCTTTGAGCAGTTGAGCCTTGAGTTGGGACATGACCTGCTGGGCCTTGGCCACATCGTCGCGTTCAAGGTCGGCATTGAGGCTCAAGAATCCTACCCCGCCAAACACCTCGCGCTCTGACCACGGCCCGTACGACAACCCGTGCTTGAGCCGCAGTTCGCTGTACAGCGCCCACTCCAGGTAGTCGCGCAGCAAGTCCCAGGTTTCGTCGCTTTGGCCCGCAATCACCGGTTCCGGCAACAGCCAGTGCAGCTTGGCCGTGTCACCGACGACGCCGCGCAGCAACACGCGCTCTGCGTCGGCGCGGGCGTCAATGTCGGCCAACGGTTTGTGATCGCTGGGATCGACCGGCTCCAGCGCCCCATAGGTACGCTCCAGATAGGCCGGCAACACGCGGTCGAGTTCGCCGACGATAATCAGCGTCATGTTATTGGGCGCGTACCACGCCTTGCGCACGGTTTCGAGCTGTGCACGGGTGAGGCCCTGAACCTGCGCGCGCTCGGCGCATTTGAGGCCCAGCTCAACCGCCAGTTGATTACTGGCGCTGTGGCCCACGTCCTGCCGATCGAGCCAACGTTGCAAGTGCGAGTAATGGCCGCCGTCTTCGCGCTCAACCACTTGCTTGGCCTCTGCAATGCGTTGTTCGGTGAGCTGGGTTTGCGTCAATAAACTGAGTAACAGGTCGAGCACCTTGCGCTGGTTCTTTGCCGGGGCCTCGATCACAAACGTGGTGTCTGCGTGGCTGGTAAAGGCGTTCCACTCGCCGCCCAGCGCCTGCATGCGCTCTTCAAGCCCGCCCTCGCCTGTATCGTCGGTGCCGCTGAACAACAAATGCTCCAGCAAGTGCGGCAGTTGTTGGTCGGCACAGCTGAAATCGTCCAGCCCGACGCCCACCACCAAACGAATCGACACATGGCCGCTATCACGGGTGGGCTTGAGGATCAGTTGCAGGCCGTTGGGCAGTTGATAGCCCTCAACACTGGAGCGATCAAGGGCAAAACTCTGGGCTGCGCCAAGCAGCAGACAGATGAACAGCAGGCAACGCATAAAAAATCCCTGAATCCCTGTTGGGTGATGAAGCAGTCAGCGCAGGTTAGTCGCTGCTTAAAGACTGACAACAGTGAATCGCGCAACGTTCAAGGCGAGTGTGTGGTGTCGGTGATCTCATCGAGCAGCAATGCGCCGGTTTCAGAGGTTTCGAGCACCACGTAGGCGCTGGCGCAAAACAGCGAGTTGAGGCGTTGCATGTCGGCGATCAGTTCCAGGTGCATGGAGCTGGTTTCAATGCTTTGGGTGATTTTGCGCTGTAAACGGCTGACGTGTGCGTGGGCCAAGCGCCGTTCCTGCGCACGAAAACGGCGTTTTTCACGCAGTAATTGCCGGGCACTTTGCGGGTCACCGGTGAGGAAGACCGTCAGCCCGAGTCGCAGGTTGTCGATCAACTGGCGCTGCAAACCGGTCAATTCTTCAAGCCCGTCTTCAGAGAAGGAGCGGCGTTTGGAGGTCTTCTGTTGCTGCACTTTGCGCAGCATGCGTTCGATAAGGTCACTGGCCAGCTTGAGGTTGATCGCCAGTTCGATGATTTCAGCCCAGCGCCGACTGTCTTGCTCGCCCAAATCTTCGCGGGGCATTTGTGCCAGATACAGTTTGACCGCGCTGTAGAGCACTTCGACGTCATCGGCCAGGGTGCGCATCTCTTGGGTGACGGCGGTTTGCTTACCGCGCAGCACGTCGAGCATGTTCACCAGCATGTTGTCGATCAAGTCGCCAATGCGCAGGGTTTCACGTACCGCGTTGGCCAACGCCAGGCTTGGGGTTTCCAGTGCTGTAAGGTCCAGATGGCGGGGTTTGACTGCGCCGTTGGCCTGCTCGCGCTCGGGCAATAACCAGGCGCACGCCCGCGCCATCAGGCCGACGGTGGGCAGCATCAAGAAACACCGCGCGGTGTTGTAGAGCAGATGAAAGCCAATCACCAGCTCTTGGGCGCTGTAACTGAGGGTGTCCATCCACGCCACCAGCGGGTCAAGCACCGGGATGATCAACAGCAACCCAAACAACTTGTACAGCAGACTGCCCAATGCGACTTGGCGCCCGGCGGCGTTTTGCATGCTGGTGCTGAGAAACGCCAGCACGCCACTGCCGATATTGGCCCCAATTACCAGGCCAATGGCCACCGGCAAGCTGATCACTCCTGCGCCCGCCAGCGTGGCCGTGAGCAGCACGGCGGCCAGGCTGGAGTAGGAAATCATGGCGAACAGGGCGCCGATCAACGCATAGAGCAAGATGTCGCCCGTCAACGAGGCGAAAATCACTTTGACGCCTTGGGCCTGAGTGATGGGGGCGGCGGCTTCGACGATCAGTTGCAGCGCCAGAATGATCAGGCCCAAGCCGATGCCCACCCGGCCCAACTGGCCCGCGCGGGTTTGCTTGCGCGACAGGAAAAAAATCACCCCGAGAAAAATCAGCAGCGGCGACAGCCACGACAGGTCAAAGGTCAGCACCCGCGCCATCAGCGCCGTGCCGACATCCGCCCCGAGCATCGTGGCCAAGGCTGGCGTCAATGCCATCAAGCCCTGGCCAACAAACGAGGTGACCAGCATCGCGGTGGCGTTGCTGCTCTGCACCATGGCCGTGACCACGATCCCGGCGACAAACGCCAGCATGCGTTTGGACACGTTTTGCCCAATCACATGGCGCAGGTTTGAACCGTAGACCCGCAGAATGCCGGTCCGGACAATGTGCGTGCCCCAAATCAGCAAGGTCACGGCGGAAAGCAGATTAAGCAGGGTCAGCATGCAGGCTCCCTGTGCGATGGATGCCCTGGTGGGCTGGATCAAAGGGTTGCGGCCATTTCCTACAGTCGTTTCTTAAGCTGTAGTCGGCAAATAAGCAGAACGCCAGCATCGCATAGCTGGCGCAGCGTTGAAACATTTCTGAAACACTTACCGAAGGTTGCCCCCATTGCGCAGGAGCCGCCGCAAGCTGCGATCGTTGAACCGCTCGCAGCCTTCGGCAATCTCCTACGAATAGTGCGGGTTAGAGCGTGCTGTAGAGCGGGAAGGTGCCCAGCAGTAAGGCTGCCACCAAAATGCACAGGCACACTAAAACGGCCCACTTGAGCGTGAAGCGCTGGTGATCGCCAAACTCGATACCCGCCAAGGCCACCAGCAAGTAGGTCGACGGCACCAACGGGCTGAGCAAATGCACGGGCTGACCGACAATCGAGGCGCGGGCCATTTCGACGGCGGTGATGCCGTAATGGCTGGCAGCTTCGGCCAATACCGGCAACACGCCGTAGTAAAACGCGTCGTTGGACATGAAGAAGGTGAACGGCAAGCTGACCAAGGCGGTGATCACGGCCAGGTACGGCCCCATCGCTGGCGGAATCACGGCCAGGAGGCTTTTGGACATGGCATCAACCATGCCTGTACCCGAGAGGATGCCGGTGAAAATACCCGCGGCGAAAATCAACCCGACCACGGATAACACGCTGCCAGCATGGGCGGCCACGCGGTCTTTTTGCTGTTGCAGGCACGGGTAGTTGACGATCATCGCAATGCTGAACGCGACCATGAACAACACCGGCAAAGGCAGCAGACCAGCGATCAGGGTGATCATCAACGCCAGGGTCAATGCACCGTTGAACCAGATCAGTTTGGGACGGCGGGCATCCGGGAACTGCGAGACGCTGATTTCGCTGTGGTCCACTTCGTCGCCATGCAGGTGCAGTTCACCCAGGCGCGCACGCTCACGCAAGCCATAGCACCAGGCGATGACCAAAATCGCCGCACAGCCTGCGAGCATGGCCGGGATCATCGGTACAAAAATGTCAGAAGGGTCGACATGCAGCGCACTCGCTGCCCGCGCCGTCGGGCCGCCCCACGGCGTCATGTTCATCACGCCACCGGCCAGGATAATCAGCCCCGCCATGATCCGCGGGCTCATGCCGATGCGCTTGTACAGCGGCAGCATCGCGGCCACGCAAATCATGTAGGTGGTAGCGCCATCACCGTCCAGCGACACCACCAGCGCCAGCACAGCGGTGCCGACGCTGATTCTCAACGGGTCGCCTTTTACCAGCTTGAGGATTTTGCGCACCGCCGGGTCGAACAGGCCGGAGTCGATCATCAGCGCGAAATAGAGGATGGCAAACATCAGCATCACCCCGGTCGGGGCCAGCTTGGTAATGCCTTCAAGCATCATCGGCCCGATTTTGGGCGCAAAACCGCCGAAGACGGCGAACAGGATCGGTACCAGGATTAACGCGATCAGCGCAGACAGGCGCTTGGTCATGATCAAGTACATAAACGTAATGACCATGGCAAAGCCAAGGAAGGTCAGCATAAACAATCACCATTCTTATTGTTGTCGAGTGGGCGCTGGCAACGGCTTACACCGCGGCTCTGGCCAGCCGGTCTAATGCCGGGGGTGACGGGATGCTAGTGATGATTCCTTTCATCCCGCTTTCACGAGTAAGTTTTCTGAGCGGTGGCGCTGAAATACCTGAGCGAACGGGCCTAAAGAAAAGAGTCTGACCACTGGTAGCGGATTATTCCTACGCGCTGGCATATGTTTAATCACAGGCTGATTGCAATGCGCCAGCCCTGGTGTGAAGGACTTGCCTGTGAAGGGTTTCAGCTCCATGCGCGAATCACCGCAGCGGCATTCGGCCAAGGCATTGATGTGGCTAGCGGGTGGGGGTTTGCTGCTCACACTCACGGCGCCAGCGGCCTGTGCATTCAGTACACCGCCCGACCCCCATGCTGCGCGGGCCTGCAATGAACGCCCGGCCAAACCCGTCAAACGTCGCGCCTGGGTGCCGGACAACCCCGCGCTGGGGTATGTGCCGGGGCAGAGCCTGATCCGCAACCGCCCGCGCCTGTCGGCACCCATCGTGCCGTGGGTGGCGCAGGGCGAGCGTTATCCCTTCCCGTGGCGAGGTGGACCGTTCCGTCTGACCCAAGGCCCCGGCGGGTCTTACAGCCATCAGGACGTGCGCAGCCGATACGCGATGGACATCGCCATGCCCGAGGGCACGCCCATCATCGCGGCGCGCGCGGGCCGGGTGCTGGATCTGGAGAACAGCCAGAGCGGCGCGTGGCCCAGCCCATCAGGCAATTTTGTGCGGGTGCTGCACAGCGACGCCAGCACCGGGGTGTACCTGCATCTGAGCCGTGGATCGGTGCGGGTGCAGGTGGGGCAACAGGTGAAGCTGGGGAGTGTATTGGGTCTGTCTGGCAACACCGGCCACAGCAACGGGCCGCATCTGCACTTTGTGGTGCAACGCAACTCGGGGCTGGGCTGGGTGTCAATCCCGTTTCAGTTCAACCAACCGCTGCAGGGCCTGCCGAACTTTGCGCTCGGCAGGTAATACCCCCTGACCGGTTACGCGTGGGGGTTAGTCCAGCTTGAGGACTTTGGCCAAGACGATTTTCGGGCCTTTCATCTTTTTGATGATGATGCGCAGACCTTCGACTTCCAGCAGCTCTTCTTCTTCGGGCACCCGTTTGAGGGTGTCGTAGATCAAGCCTGCGACGGTTTCGGCTTCGACGTGGTCCAGGTCAACGCCGAGCAAGCGCTCGATCTTGAACAACGGCGTGTCGCCCCGCACCAGCAGCTTGCCCGGCTGGTACGACAGAATGCCGCGCTCGGCCTTGCGGTGTTCGTCCTGAATGTCGCCCACCAGCACTTCGAGCACGTCTTCCATCGTCAGGTAGCCCACGACCTTGCCGTCAGCTTCTTCGACCAGCGCAAAGTGCGCGCCGCCCTTGCGAAACTGTTCGAGCAACTGCGACAGCGGCATATGGCGCGACACGCGCTCCAGTGGCCGGGTCAACTCTTCGAGGTTGAAGGTTTCGGGCAGGTGATCAAGATCAGCCAGCTCCAGCAACAGGTCCTTGATGTGCAACAGCCCGACGAAGGTGTTGTTTTCGGCATCGTAGACCGGGTAGCGGCTGAACTTGTGGCGGCGGAACAACGCCAGGATTTCTTTGAGTGGCGCCTTGGAATCAAGGGTCACCAGGTCTTCGCGCGAATTGGCCCAGTCGACCACCTCCAGCTCACCCATTTCGACCGCCGACGCCAGCACTCGCATACCTTGATCGCTGGGGTCCTGACCACGGCTGGAGTGCAGGATCAGTTTGAGCTCTTCGCGGCTGTAGGCGTGGTCGTGATGGGCGCCCGGCTCACCTTGGCCGGCAATCCGCAGAATCGCGTTGGCACTGGCGTTGAGCAAATAAATGGCCGGGTACATGGCCCAATAGAAGAGGTACAGCGGCACGGCCGTCCACAGCGACAGGGCCTCGGGTTTACGAATGGCCCAAGACTTGGGCGCCAGCTCGCCGACGACGATGTGCAGGTACGAAATGATGAAGAAGGCGGTAAAGAACGACACGCCCTTGACCACTTCGGCCGATTCAACGCCCAAGGCGCTGAGCAGCGGCTCCAGCAAGTGCGCGAACGCCGGCTCGCCGACCCAGCCCAGGCCCAGCGATGCCAGGGTGATACCCAGTTGGCACGCCGAGAGGTAAGCATCGAGTTGGTTGTGCACGGTGCGCAGGATACGTCCGCGCCAGCCGTTCTGGTCAGCAATGGCCTCGACCCGGGTGGAGCGCAGTTTGACCATGGCAAATTCGGCCGCAACGAAGAAGCCGTTGAGCAAAACCAGGATCAGTGCAAAAAGAATCATGCCGAAATCGGCGAACAGTGTGGCGAGGGTCAAGCCAGGGGAAGGGTCCATGATGGAGTTTTAATGGTTCCGTTGTTTCAAATAGGGAGGGTCAGGTGCCTGAACGACAGGCACATGGCAAGCAATGTAACGACTGACGTGGCCCTTGCCTAGTGGGCTAACGCCGCATGGCTCAGTCGATCGGGTCCACGCTAAGGTTTTTTGTCACCTGAACCGGAGCGAAATGGCAGGTAAACGTACTGCCGTGGCCCAACACGCTGCTGATCTCAAGGCGCGCACGATGGCGCAGCAGCACATGTTTGACGATGGCCAGGCCCAGGCCGGTGCCACCGGTGCTGGCATGGCGGCTGGAGTCAACGCGGTAGAAACGTTCGGTCAGGCGTGGCAAGTGCTTGCTGTCGATTCCGACCCCGGAATCCTGCACGCTCAGGTGCGCACCCAAGGCGTCGGCCCACCAGCGGATCCGAATACTCCCACCGTCCGGGGTGTATTTGACCGCGTTAAACACCAGATTCGAAAACGCACTGCGCAGCTCAGACTCACTGCCTTTTAGCGCTACATCGGCCTGCGCCTCCAGCGTGATGGTCTGGTTGCGCTGACCGGACAACGCCTGTGCGTCGCTTTTGACTGTGCGTAATAAACGCTCGACCTGCACCGGCTGGTTGTCTGACGGGTAATCGGTGGCTTCCAGCTTGGCCAGTAGCAGCAGGTCGTTGAGCAACGTTTGCATGCGCTCGCCCTGTTGCTGCATTTGCGACAGCGGGCGCTTCCAGCGCGGGTTCACGTCGTCGACGTTATCGAGCAGGGTTTCCAGATAGCCACAGATCACTGTCAACGGCGTGCGCAATTCGTGGGAGACGTTGGCGATGAAATCTTTGCGCATTTGTTCGAGCTGATGAATGCGCGTGACATCGCGTACCAGCATCAAGTGCTCATTGTTGCCGTAGCGGGTGATGTAGAGCTGGATACGCAGGTGATCGTTGACCGGCGAAGGGATGTCCAGCGGCTCAGCGTAGCTGTTCTGTTCGAAATATTCCTTGAAGCGCGGGTGACGCACCAGGTTGGTCACGGGCTGTCCGCTGTCCTGTGGCGTCTTGAGGCCCAGCAAGGTCTCTGCGGCGCGGTTCCACCATTCGAGGTTGCCGTCGCTGTCGAGCATCACCACTGCGTCTTTGAGCGCTGCGGTGGACTCTTGCACGCGGTCGATCACAGCTTGCAAGCGCCCGCGTACCCGCTGGTCGCGCCGTTGCAGGTGATAAATGCTGTCGAACACTTCGCCCCACAGGCCATAGCCATCAGGGGGGGCTTCGTCGGGTTGGTGATTGCGTAACCAGTCGTGCAGACGTAACAGCTGTTTGAGCGTCCAGCCCAAGTACAGCGTCACACCTGCTGCCAGGCTCCAGCCGTAATAACCGCTGACCAGGCCGATCAACAGGCAGGCGGTGACCAACAGCAACAAATGACGAATCAGCGTGCTATGCCAGTTTTGATTCACGTCGCGCGGGTCCTTGCTTGGCGTTGAGTCTGAAAGTGCAAATCAGGCTTTGGTCGAAAAACGATAGCCCGTGCCGCGCACGGTTTGTACCAGATTCTCGTACGCCTCGCCGAGCGCTTTGCGTAAACGGCGAATGTGCACATCCACGGTGCGCTCTTCGACATAAACGTTGCCGCCCCATACTTGGTCGAGCAACTGGCCACGGGTGTAAGCGCGTTCCTGGTGGGTCATGAAAAATTGCAGCAGGCGGTATTCAGTGGGGCCCATTTCGGCGGGCGTGCCGTCGATGGTGACGCGATGGCTGATGGGATCGAGCAGCAAGCCGCCGATTTCAATCGGCGACTCGCCATCGGCCGGGCCAGCGCGACGCAACACGGCCTTAAGGCGTGCTACCAGCTCGCGTGGGGAAAACGGCTTGGTGATGTAATCGTCAGCGCCGACTTCCAGGCCCTGGATCTTGTTGTCCTCCTCACCTTTGGCCGTGAGCATGATGATCGGAATATCGCCGGTCATTTCTTCACGCTTGAGGCGTCGGGCCAACTCAATGCCGGAGGTGCCGCCGGGCAGCATCCAGTCGAGCAGGATCAAATCAGGTTTGCGGTCGACGATGATCGCGTGGGCCTGCTGAGCATTCTCTGCTTCGAGGCAGTCGTAGCCCGCCATTTCCAGGGCGACTGCGATCATTTCGCGGATCGGTGCCTCGTCATCAACAATCAGAATGCTCCTGCCAACCATGCCGTAATCCCCATGTCATTTAACTGTCTTGTGGCGCATTAGATAACGGAATTATTGCAGTCGTGTGACAACTTTGGGCAAGCGCCACGTTCGAAGGGCGAGTGAACTACGCTTGTAGGTTCAAATCGTACAACCACCTAGAGGACGATTCCGATGACTCACCGCTCGCTTTCCCTGAAGTCACTGTTTTTAGGCGCTGTATTGGCGCTGCCTGGCCTGGCCTTTGCCGCAGAACCGGCGATGACCCAAAACGGTGTGCTGGTAGATCACCGCGGCATGACGCTTTACACCTTTGCCAAAGATGAGCAAGGCAAATCGAAGTGCAATGACGAATGCGCCAAAAATTGGCCGCCGCTCAAAGCTGAAAGCACGGACAAAGGCGAGGGTCAATGGACCACCCTTATTCGTGATGACCAACAGATGCAGTGGGCCTATAACGGCAAGCCGCTGTACACCTTTGTCATGGACAAGAAAGCCGGGGACAAGACCGGGGACGGCAAAATGGATGGCGCGTGGAAAGTGGCCAAACCCTAACGGACGCAACCCTGTAGCCACTGACCCGTCATGCGAGGCTGCGTCCTGCTGCGCCGCCGTCGTAAAACCATCCAGCCTGGTATTGCAGACACACTGCCTCGTGGAATTTTACGACCGCTTCGCGATTGATCGCAGCCTCGTTCCTCGACAGCGACTACAACGGTGCAAGCCCATCGTTATAGTGGGTTGAGCACGGAAAGCAAAAACGCTAGCCCCGCCCAACGGCCATACATAACTACTGCCTCTGGTGAAACTCTCTCTTTTAATCTGATTGGATCATTGTGCCAATCAGGTCACACGTATGGCTTCCTTACATCATCACACCCCCTCCCTCGCCGCCCTCAACCCCAGAGGGGCCTGCGTGCGTAAGGTGGCTTACCACCGCGTGCGCGCCGAGGAGGCACCGGTTGCCCGAGTCACACGCAGCGTGTTCGGCCACACCGGGTTCTTGCAGGAGCAGTGGGACCCGCGCCTGCACACCTTGCACGCCACGGATGCCGGTATAAAACCCAATTTCAGCCAGCGCTTGAGCCTGTCCGGGCAGGTGCTGCGCAACGACAGTGTCGATGCCGGATGGCGCGTTTCACTGCTGGGCACTGCCGGTCAGCCGGTCAAAAGCTGGGACGCTCGCGGCGGGCTGCAACGCCATGAATACGACCGCATGCTCAGGCAGGTGGCGGTGTTTGAGCAAGCGCAGGATGACCCCTTCGAAGCCTGTATTGAGCACTTGACGTATGCGGGCGCAACCCCCGAATACGCGGCGCTTAACTGTAGCGGCCGACTGTTGCGCCACGATGATCCGGCAGGCAGCGTGCGTTACGAACACTACGGGCTCAATGGCGCCGTCACGCAGCAGTCTCGCCGTTTTGTCAAGGCACACACCGCGCTCAACTGGCCCGCACTCATAACAGCACGCGAGCAGTTGCTGGCGCCGGAGTCGTTCACCAGTTCCTGGCACTACAGCGCGCTGAATGCAGTGCGAGAACAGGTCGACGCCAAAGGCAACCGGCGGTTTTCCGAATACGGTATCGACGGTGAACTGAGCCGGATCACGCTGCAGTTCAGCAGCGGAAAACGCAAGGTGCTGGTGGACAGCAGGGTGTATAACGCGCAGGGCCAAGTGATCTCTGAACGCGCCGGAAACGGTGCTATCACCATGGCCAGCCACCATGAGGCAGACGGCCGTTTACAGCAGATGAAGGTCTATCAGTCGCACAATAGGGGCCGTGTGCTGCAAGACCTGACCTACTCTTATGACCGCACTGGCAATGTGATCAGCATTCAGGACGCCGCCCAACCGACAGCCTGGTTCAGTAACGCCAAAATCGATGCCGTGAGTCAGTATGAGTACGACACGCTGTATCAACTGACCAAGGCCACCGGCCGCGAAAACGTTCAGAACAACCGTAAGGCAACCTTGCCGGGGCTGGTCTTGTTCGGCGCCACGCAAAATACGCCTTGGGGTAATTACACCCGTCATTATCACTACGACGCGGCTGGCAATCTGTTGCAGATGCAGCATGTGCCCTCCACCGGCCAAGGTTATACCCAGCGTATGAACGTGGCAGCTCATAGTAATCACAGCCTGCTGGAGACACCGAACGCGAACCCGGGGCTGGGCCGTGGCTTCGATCAGGGCGGCAATCAGCACACCCTGGCACGAGGCCAAGTGATGAGTTGGAGCTTGCGCAACCAACTGTCGCAAGTAACACAGGTGTTGCGCGAGGACGGTGAGTGCGATGAAGAAACCTACACCTACGATGGCGCCGGTCAACGCGTGCTCAAACGACGGTTGAGCAAGGCCAAAAGCCTGACCCACACCCGCGAAGTCATGTACTTGCCGGGGCTTGAACTGCGTCGCGACCATGCCAGCGAACAGTGGCTCAGCGTGCTCTGCATCGAGACCGGGCGTACCACCGTCAGAGCCCTGCAATGGGAGCAACATCGGCCTGCGCAAACAGCCGACGAACAAGTGCGTTTCAGCCTGTCGGACTTGAGCGGCAGTTGCACCTTGGAACTCGACGAGCAAGCCGCGCTGCTCAACCACGAGGGCTATTACCCCTATGGCGCCACGGCCTGGTGGGCGGCCAAAAGTGCGATTGAGGCCACCTACAATACCCATCGTTACTCGGGTAAGGAACGTGATGCCACGGGCTTGTATTACTACGGTTACCGCTACTACGCGCCGTGGCTAAGGCGCTGGCTGAACCCTGACCCTGGGGGCACTGTTGATGGGCTCAATGGGTATGGGTTTGTGGGCAATGACCCGATTGGTCATGTCGATACGGATGGGCAGATCAAACGGCGAGCGGACGGGAGCCTGATTCCCGAAGCGGCTGGGTCTGAATCTCTGCAACCTACCAATGTGGGTGGGTCAAGGCCGTCATCACCTGCTCGGTCTCTGAGTGATTTTGATACCAGTCTATTCTCTCCCGCTCCTTCTCCCCCCCCCTCGCCAGCGCCGTCTCTGAGCGATTTTGATGAGACGTTGCTACCGACACTCAGTTTGCAAGAACAATACGCAGCAATCGTTGAAACATTAGCTCCCGTTGCTGCAAAACCACAGCCTGGTACGTCCACGCAGGGCACATTCAAAGTGCCTGCTGCGCCAAAAGAGAAGCGCTTTAAGTGCAGTACCCCTGACTGCAATAAAAGCTTTTTCAGCAACCACAACCTGATAATCCACACCCGCGTTCATACGGGGGAGGCCCCTTACGCGTGCGCTGAGCCTGGCTGCACCAAAACCTTTAAGCAGGCAGGTAATCTAAAGAGGCACCAGCGAACTCATACAGGCGAAAAACCTTACGCATGTTCAGAGCCTGGATGCGCAAAAAGCTTTGCGCTGAAGGAACATCTAAGACTGCACCAGCGGACTCATACAGGTGAGAAACCTTACTCATGCCCTGAACCTGGCTGCACAAAAAGCTTTACAGATGGGAGCAACCTAAAGAAGCATCAAAGTATTCATACACAAGCACCACGTTTCTGGTGCAACACTGCGGGTTGTCACAGGACGTTCACCTTGAAGGGCAGTCTGACCCAGCACAAGCGCAAGAGCGGGCATTAGTCAATGAAAGCACTGTGCCCCAGAACAGACCCAGCGCCCATAAAAAACCTCGCCTCCCTGTTACAGGAGGCGAGGTTTTTTATAGCGCGGCCTTAAACGGCGTTAGGCGACTTGGGACGGCGTACATCAGGCTGCTTCCACGACTCTGCCGCCGATTCGTCAATGGCTTGCTGAATAGCCTTTTTACGATGCTCCTCCGCACGACGGCTGAAGAACCACACCATAAAGGTCACCAGCGACACCGCCAGCAAAATCAAGCTGGCCACGGCGTTGATCTCGGGCTTAACCCCCAGACGTACCGCCGAGAACACTTCCATCGGCAAGGTCGTGGAACCCGGCCCGGACACGAAGCTGGCCAGGACCAGGTCATCCAGTGACAAGGCAAACGACATCATGGCGCCCGCCGCCAGCGACGGCGCAATCATGGGGATGGTGATCAGAAAGAACACTTTCCACGGTTTGGCACCCAGATCCATCGCGGCTTCTTCGATCGACAAATCCAGCTCACGCAGGCGCGATGACACCACCACGGCCACATAGGCCGAGCAGAACGTGGTGTGAGCGATCCAGATGGTGACAATGCCCCGCTCTTGCGGCCAACCAATCATTTGCGCCATCGCGACAAACAGCAGCAGCAATGACAGACCGGTGATCACTTCAGGCATGACCAGCGGCGCGGTCACCAGACCGCCAAACAGGGTGCGGCCCTTGAAGTGGCTGATACGCGTCAGCACGAAGGCGGCCAACGTGCCCAGCGCGACCGCTGCAATCGCCGTGTACAAGGCGATTTCCAGCGAGCGCATCACCGAACCCATCAACTGCGTGTTGTCCAGCAAGCCGGTGTACCACTTCAGCGACCAGCCGCCCCATACCGTCACCAGTTTGGAGGCGTTGAACGAGTAGATCACCAGAATCAACATCGGCAGGTAGATGAACAGCAACCCGACGACCAACATGAAGCTCGAAAAACGGACGCGATTCATATCTTGCCCTCCAGCTCTTTAGCCTGGCTGCGGTTGAACAGGATGATGGGCACGATCAGGATCGCCAGCATGACCACGGCAAGCGCAGACGCTACCGGCCAGTCACGGTTGTTGAAGAACTCTTGCCACAACACTTTACCGATCATCAGGGTTTCGGGGCCGCCCAGCAGTTCCGGGATCACGAACTCACCCACCACCGGGATAAACACCAGCATGCAGCCCGCGATAATGCCGTTTTTGGACAGCGGAACGGTGATCTTCCAGAAGCTGTTGATAGTGCTTGAACCCAGGTCAGACGCGGCCTCCAGCAAGCTGTGGTCGTGCTTCACCAGGTTGGCGTACAACGGCAGGATCATGAACGGCAGGTACGAATAGACGATGCCGATGTAGACCGCAATGTTTGTGTTGAGGATCTGCAACGGTTCGCTGATCCAGCCCATCGACATCAAAAAGCCGTTGAGCAGCCCATTGTTGCTGAGGATGCCCATCCACGCGTACACGCGGATCAGGATCGCCGTCCAGGTCGGCATCATGATCAGCAGCACCAGCACGGTCTGCATCTCTTTGCGCGCATTGGCAATGGCGTAGGCCATTGGATAGCCGATCAGCAGGCATAACGCCGTGCTGAAAAAGGCCATCTTCAACGAGCCAAGGTAGGCCGCGATATACAGCTCATCGTCGCCCAACATGGCGTAGTTGCCCAGGTTCAGCAGGATTTGGATCTTTTGGTCGATGTAGCTGTAGATCTCGGTGTACGGCGGGATCGCGACGTCGGCTTCAGCAAAGCTGATTTTCAGGACGATGAAAAACGGCAACATGAAGAACAAAAACAGCCACAGGAATGGAATCCCGATCACCGCATGGCGGCCCTTGGGGGTTATTCGTTGCAGACGGCGTTTAAGTTTTCGCATGTTCATGAGCGCAGTACCACGCCGCTGTCGTCTTCCCACCACACGTAGACTTCGTCGTCCCAGGTAGGACGCGCGCCACGGCGTTCGGCGTTGGCCACAAACGATTGCACCAGTTTGCCGCTCGGCAGCTCGACGTAGAACACCGAGTGGCCGCCCAGGTAGGCGATGTCATGCACCTTGCCGCGCGACCAGTTGTATTCGCAGGTCGGCTTCTCGGTGGTGACGAGCATTTTTTCCGGGCGAATCGCGTACGTGGTGTGCTTGTCTTCAACCGAGGTGCTGACGCCGTGACCGACATAAATGTCGTTCTCCAGCTCCGGGCAGTTGATGCGCGCATAGCCTTCCGCGTCGTCGACCACTTCACCCTCGAACAGGTTGACGTTACCGATGAACTCGCACACCAACCGGCTGACCGGGGTTTCGTAAATATCGATCGGGCTGCCGATTTGCGCGATCCAGCCCAAATGCATGATCGCAATGCGCTGGGCCATGGTCATGGCCTCTTCCTGGTCGTGAGTCACCATGACGCAGGTCACGCCCACGCGCTCGATGATTTCAACCAGTTCGAGCTGCATTTGCGAACGCAGCTTTTTATCCAGCGCGCCCATCGGCTCGTCGAGCAGCAGCAGTTTCGGGCGTTTGGCCAACGAACGGGCCAGGGCCACACGCTGACGTTGACCACCGGACAATTGATGCGGCTTGCGCTTGGCGTACTGGCTCATGTGCACCAGCTTGAGCATTTCGTTCACGCGCGCATCAATCTCGGCGCCGGACATTTTGTCCTGCTTGAGGCCGAACGCGATGTTCTGCGCCACGGTCATGTGCGGAAACAAGGCGTAGGACTGGAACATCATGTTGATCGGCCGTTCGTACGGCGGCATATCAGTGATGTCTACACCGTCGAGGAAAATACGGCCCTCTGTTGGGCGCTCGAAACCGGCGAGCATGCGCAGCAAGGTGGATTTGCCCGATCCCGATCCGCCGAGCAAGGCGAAGATTTCGCCTTTGTTGATTTCCAGGGACACGTCGTCCACCGCAATCGTCTCGTCGAATTTTTTCGTGACCCGGTCGATTTTGACCAGCACCTGTTTAGGTGTCTGGTCGCCCTCGAGGGCTTTCTTATAGGCGCCGGAGGCAACAGCCATTACGAAACTCCCAACAAATTTAGCAGCCCGACTTCAATAGCCAGGCCTTGGATAGGCGGTCGCGGGGGTTATTTACCCGTTTTGACCTTGGTCCACGTGCGCGTCATCAGACGCTGCACTTTCGGGGGTAGTTCGGTGGAAACGTACGTTTTGTCCAGCACCGCCTGGGTTGGGTAAACCGCTTCGTCGGCACGAATGGACGCATCCATCACCTTGTCGGCGGCCGGGTTAGGGTTGGCATAGCCGACATAGTCACTGACCTGAGCGATCACTTCAGGCTTGAGCAAGTAGTTGATGAAGGTGTGAGCTTCTTTGACGTTGCCGGAATCTTTGGGGATCGCCAGCATGTCAAACCACAGGGCGCCGCCTTCCTTGGGCACGATGTAGGCGATGTTGACGCCTTTTTTGGCTTCTTCGGCACGCGCTTTTGCCTGGAACACATCGCCGGAGAAACCAATGGCGACACAGATGTTGCCGTTGGCCAGGTCGGAAATGTACTTGGAGGAATGGAAGTAGGTGACGTATGGACGCACCGACATCAGCACTTCTTCAGCTTTCTTGTAATCCTTGGGGTTGGTGCTGTTGGCATCCAGCCCCAGGTAGTTGAGTACGGTGGGCAGCATTTCATCTGCCGAGTCCAGAAAAGCCACGCCGCAGCTTTGCAGCTTCTTCATGTTTTCGGGCTTGAACACCACGTCCCAGGAGTCGATGGTGTCGACGCCCAGCACTTCTTTGACCTTGTCCACGTTGTAACCAATGCCATTGGTGCCCCACAGGTACGGCACGGCATATTGGTTGCCCGGATCGTTGGCCTGAAGGCGCTTGAGCAGGGCCGGGTCAAGGTTGGAATAATTGGGCAGTTGCGCCAGATCGAGTTTCTGGAACGCGCCCGCTTTGATCTGCTTGCCCAGGAAGTGGTTAGACGGCACAACCACGTCATAACCGGTACGCCCGGCCAGCAGTTTACCTTCCAGCGTTTCGTTGGAATCGAAGACGTCATACACCGGTTTGATGCCCGTGGCCTTTTCAAAATCCACCAGCGTGGTCGGCGCGATGTAGTCCGACCAGTTGTAAATGTGCACGGTAGGTGCTGCTTGTACGCTGACGGCAAGCGTCAAACCAGCGCCGACCAGCAAGGTCCTGCGAAACAAAGATGTAGACACGTGATGGTCCTCAAAATAGTTGGGCCTGAGTTGCCCGCGTCACACGGCAGTAGAACCGCCAAAGACAAAACCGGCGCGCAACTTACCCTCGATAAACGTGCACAGCAAAGTTTTCTGCGATTTATTGCTGTAATGCCCTGATTTAGCGCTGATTTCACCCTAAACCGCAGGCTGCGATCTGTTGAACGTTTATAAAGATCGCAGCCTGTGACCGCTCCTACAGGGTGTCGAGTTACTTACCGGACTTGATTTTGGTCCAGCTACGCGTCAGCAGGCGCAAGGTGGTAGGCGGCAAGTCACTGATCGCATACAGCTTGGCTTTCACTTCGTCGGACGGGTAGATGCTCGGGTCGCCCGAGATGTCTTTATTCACCAGCGGCGTTGCAGCCTTGTTACCGTTGGGGAAGCGCACGCTGTTGGTGATTTCGGCCATCACCTCAGGCTGCATCAGGAAGTTCATGTAGGCGTAGGCGGCCTCAACGTTTTCGGCGTCTTTAGGGATGGCGACCATGTCATAGAAGCTGCCAGCACCTTCTTTCGGGATCACGTACTTGAGCTTGACCTTGTCGCCGGCTTCTTTAGCGCGGGAAATCGACTGTTCCAGGTCGCCCGAGTAGCCCACGGCGACGCAGATGTTGCCGTTGGCCAGGTCGGAGATGTACTTGGAGGAGTGGAAGTAACCCACCGAAGGACGGATTTTCAGGAACAGGTCCTCCGCTGCTTTCAAGTCATCCTTGTTGGTCGAGTTGGTGGGCTTGCCCAAGTAATGCAAGGCAGCCGGGATCATTTCGGTCGGCGAGTCCAGGAAGCTGATGCCACAGCTTTTCAGCTTGGCCGCGTTCTCGGGCTTGAACAGCACGTCCCATGAATCAATGGTGTCGACGCCCAGGGCCGCTTTGACCTTTTCAGGGTTGTAGCCGATGCCAATGGTGCCCCACATGTACGGGAACGCGTGTTTGTTATCCGGATCGCTGGCATCGCCAACGGCCTTGAGCAACGCAGGGTCGAGGTTTTTCCAGAGGGGCAGCTTGGACTTGTCCAGCTCCTGGTAAACCCCGGCCTTGATCTGCTTGGCCAGAAAGTTGTTGGACGGCACGACGATGTCGTAGCCGGACTTGCCCGCCAGCAGCTTGGCCTCGAGGGTCTCGTTGCTGTCGAACACGTCGTACACCACTTTGATACCGGTCTGGTCTTCAAACTTTTTCACGGTATCGGGTGCGATGTAGTCGGACCAGTTGTAGATGTGCAGCACTTTGTCGGCTGCCTGCGCTGCCCCCGCCATCACACCCATCAAAGACAGGGCGAGAAGGGTCTTGCCAGCTTTTTTAAAACCTGATGCCTTCATCTGTAATGCTCCACTTATTCTTTTAAACCACCGATTCAGCGTCCTGAGATCAGGGTGACTAAAGCCGGCGGCTAGTCTGGCAAGTTCCGGGGCAGGCTTTCAAGGGAAGAGCCTTTATTCTTAAGGCTTAGAGCGTAATTACCTACGTAAAAGCGGTAGTTGTCTTACGCTCGGAGCCTTGCAGTTAACCTTGAAGCACTTCCAAGGTCAGATCCAGGCACTTGCGAGCCTTGGTTACCAGCTCATCGATCTCGTCTTTGCTGATCACCAACGGGGGCGAAATGATCATGGTGTCGCCCACGGCGCGCATGATCAGGCCGTTATCAAAGCAGAACTGGCGGCAGATCATGCCAACCCCACGGCCTTCATAACGTTTGCGCGTGGCTTTGTCCTGTACCAGTTCAATGGCACCCAACATGCCAACGCCGCGCACTTCGCCCACCAACGGGTGATCGTTCAGTTCGCGTAAACGCTTTTGCAAATACGGTGCCGTTTCGGCCTGCACTTTTTCGATAATTTTTTCGTCGCGCAGGATGCGGATGTTTTCCAGCGCAACGGCTGCCGCTACGGGGTGACCGGAGTAGGTAAAGCCGTGGTTGAAATCGCCGCCTTCGTTCAGTACCGCCACCACTTCGTCGCGCACGATCAGACCACCCATCGGGATGTAGCCCGAGGTCAGGCCCTTGGCGATGGTCATCATGTCGGGCTTGAGGCCGTAGAAATCGCTACCAAACCACTCACCTGTGCGGCCAAAACCGCAAATCACTTCATCGGCCACGAACAGAATGTCGTACTTGGCCAGAATCTCTTTGATGCGCGGCCAGTAGGTATCAGGTGGCACGATCACGCCGCCTGCGCCCTGAATCGGCTCGGCAATAAAGGCACCGACGTTATCGACGCCGATTTCGAGAATTTTTTCTTCCAGTTGATTGGCCGCCCAGATGCCGAACTCTTCCGGGGACATGTCACCGCCTTCACCGAACCAGTAAGGCTGCGGGATGTGCGTGATGCCCGGGATCGGCAAGTCGCCCTGTTCGTGCATATAGGTCATGCCGCCCAGGCTGGCACCGGCCACGGTCGAACCGTGATAGCCGTTTTTGCGGCTGATGATGGTTTTTTTGTTCGGTTGGCCTTTGATCGCCCAGTAGTGGCGGACCATGCGCAACATGGTGTCGTTGCCTTCGGAGCCGGAGCCGGTAAAGAACACGTGGTTCATGCCTTCAGGCGCAATCTGGGCAATGACTTTTGACAGCTCAAGCACCGGGGGGTGAGCGGTCATGAAAAACAGGTTGTAGTACGGCAATTCGCGCATTTGCTGACTGGCAGCGTCTGCCAGTTCATCGCGCCCGTAACCGATTGCTACACACCACAGGCCGGCCATGCCGTCGAGAATCTTGTGACCTTCGCTGTCCCACAAATACACGCCCTTGGCGTGAGTGATGATGCGCGGGCCAACTTCCTTCAATTGTTTGAAGTCACTGAACGGCGCCAGGTGGTGATCATTACTGAGGTTTTGCCATTCGCGGGTTTGCGGGTTCTTGTTAGTCATACGGCTTCTCCTTTATTCAGTGGGGAGCCGCGCTTCCCAAGCGCGGCTCCGGCGTGTCAGACGGCGAACAGCAGGAATTCCCGCTCCCACGAACTGATGACGCGCTTGAAGTTTTCGTGCTCGGCACGTTTCACCGCGACGTAGCCGGTGATGAACTTGGTGCCCAGGTACTTCTCGACGGTCTTGCTGTTTTCCATACGCTCCAGGGCATCTTCGATGGTCAGCGGCAAGCGCAGGTTGCGGCGTTCGTACCCGCGCCCCACCACCGGTGCACTCGGGTTGATGCCTTCAACCATGCCGATGTAGCCACACAGCAAGCTGGCCGCAATCGCCAGGTACGGGTTGGCGTCGGCGCCCGGCAAGCGGTTCTCGACGCGGCGGTTTTGTGGGCCGGCATCCGGCACACGCAAACCTACCGTACGGTTCTCTTCGCCCCACTCCACGTTTACCGGTGCCGAGGTATCAGGCAAGAAACGACGGAAGGAGTTCACGTTCGGTGCAAACAGCGGCAACAGCTCTGGAATGAACTTCTGCAAGCCGCCGATGTGATTGAGGAACAGCTGGCTCATACTGCCGTCTTCATTAGAAAAGACGTTTTTGCCGGTTTCGATGTCGATGATGCTCTGGTGCAAGTGCATGGCACTGCCAGGCTCGCCGGTCATGGGCTTGGCCATGAAGGTGGCGGCCACGTCGTGCTTGAGTGCGGCTTCGCGCATGGTGCGCTTGAACACCAGAATCTGGTCGGCCAGCGACAGCGCATCGCCGTGACGGAAGTTGATTTCCATCTGCGCGGTGCCGTCTTCGTGGATCAGTGTGTCCAGATCCAGCTCTTGCAGCTCGCACCAGTCGTAGACGTCTTCGAACAGCGGGTCGAATTCGTTGGCAGCTTCTATAGAGAAGGACTGGCGGCCAGTTTCGGGGCGACCGGAACGACCGACAGGCGGCTGCAACGGGTAGTCCGGGTCGTCGCTGCGCTTGGTCAGGTAGAACTCCATCTCTGGCGCCACGATCGGCTGCCAACCGTGGTCGGCATAGAGCTTGAGGACCTTTTTCAGCACGTTGCGCGGCGACAACTCAATCGGGTTGCCCTGTTTGTCGTACGTGTCGTGAATCACCTGAGCCGTAGGCTCAATCGCCCAAGGCACGAGAAATACGGCGTTCTGATCGGGACGGCAGACCATGTCAATGTCGGCCGGATCGAGGAGTTCGTAATAGATGTCGTCTTCGACATAGTCGCCCGTTACGGTTTGCAGCAATACGCTCTCGGGCAGGCGCATGCCTTTTTCGGCAATGAACTTGTTGGTCGGCGAAATCTTCCCGCGAGTAATCCCGGTAAGGTCGGCGATCATGCATTCGACTTCTGTGATCTTGTGGTCTTTCAACCAATCGGTGAGCTGGTCGAGGTTGTTACTCATAAATGCCTCTGGGCTGAGTGTCCTGACTTGAATTAGTCAGGCGTTTACTGACGCATCGGCGTCGCGTTGGGTTGCGCGCCTTCTACAGGCATCGCCAAATGCCTGAAAGATGGCGAGGTAAATCGGGTTAGAGCTTACCTGCCATTCGGGGTGCCACTGAACAGCTAAAGCAAAAGCCTTGCCGCCCTCGACCGAGACGGCCTCTACCAGGCCATCGGGTGCTGTAGCTTCCACCCGTAAACCGGGGGCCAAGCGATCAAGGCCCTGGGTATGGATGGAGTTGACGTCGAACTCGGCAGGCAAGCCCAAGCCCGCCAATACGCCGCCGGGTTGAACGTGCATGGCGTGGCTGGGGGCGTACTGCACATCGACTGGCGCGCTCGGGTCTTCACGGTGCTCGATAAAGCCTTCGACTTCATGCAGTTTCTGGTGAAGCGAGCCGCCGAGGGCTACATTCAACTCCTGAAAGCCACGGCAAATGCCGAGCACGGGAACGCCGGCAGCCAGTGCCGCGCGAATCAGGGGGAGTGTGGTGCGATCACGGTCAGCATCGTGCAGCGTGCCGGCCGCGCTGGCAGGACCGTTATACAAATGAGGTTCGATATTGGAAGGTGACCCGGTAAATAGCAGGCCGTCCAGACCGTCAAGAATATCGGTCGGATCAATCAGCTCCGCTAAAGACGGAACGATCAGAGGCAAGCCTTGGGCTGCCACCGCAACTGCTCGCACGTACTTGTCACCGGTGATGTGATAAGGATGCAAACCGATCTGCTTGGTGCAGGCGGTGACGCCGATTAACGGCAGGCGTGACATGTAACACCCCGGTATTATTGCTGTTATGGGTTTGAATCGAGCTTAGCCTTGTTCATTTTTTTACACAACACTCCCGTAAAAAATACAATACGGCCCGCTCAAGCCTGCGGGCGGCACGCTTTTTTTTTAGGCATCAGACGCTCTAAAAAGCGTCAAAAATGCCCTTTAAGCGCTTTTTTAGGGCAAAAAATAGGCTGCTTGACTTCGGTATGCCGTTCGGGTTGACTGAAACCCGTAGCGCTCAATGATTGATATTTTTAACAACAAAGGTGTTGCATCATGTCGGTACCCCCGCGTGCCGTTCAGCTGAATGAAGCGAACGCGTTCCTTAAGGAACATCCTGAGGTTCTGTACGTTGACCTTCTAATTGCGGATATGAATGGTGTAGTGCGCGGTAAGCGCATTGAACGCACCAGCCTCCACAAGGTTTACGAGAAAGGCATCAACCTGCCAGCCTCTCTATTTGCTCTGGATATCAATGGCTCAACGGTGGAAAGCACCGGTCTGGGTCTGGACATCGGCGACGCAGACCGAATCTGTTATCCAATCCCTGACACCCTGTGCAACGAGCCGTGGCAAAAGCGCCCTACCGCGCAATTGCTGATGACCATGCACGAACTTGAAGGTGAACCTTTCTTCGCCGACCCGCGCGAAGTGCTGCGTCAAGTTGTTACTAAATTTGACGAGCTTGGCCTGACCATCTGCGCCGCTTTCGAACTTGAGTTCTACCTGATCGACCAAGAGAACGTGAACGGTCGCCCGCAACCTCCGCGCTCGCCGATCTCCGGCAAACGCCCGCACTCGACTCAGGTGTACCTGATCGACGACCTCGACGAATACGTCGATTGCCTCCAGGACATTCTGGAAGGTGCGAAAGAGCAAGGCATCCCGGCTGACGCTATCGTTAAAGAAAGTGCCCCGGCGCAGTTCGAAGTGAACCTGCACCACGTTGCCGACCCGATCAAGGCCTGCGACTACGCGGTACTGCTCAAACGCCTGATTAAAAACATCGCCTACGACCATGAGATGGATACCACGTTCATGGCCAAGCCTTACCCAGGCCAGGCGGGCAACGGACTACACGTACATATCTCGATTCTGGACAAAGAAGGCAAAAACATTTTTGCCAGCGAGGATCCCGAGCAGAACGCCGCATTGCGTCACGCGATCGGCGGTGTGCTGGAGACCCTACCGGCGCAGATGGCGTTCCTATGCCCTAACGTCAACTCGTACCGTCGTTTCGGTGCTCAGTTTTATGTGCCGAACTCGCCATGCTGGGGCCTGGATAACCGTACGGTGGCTATCCGCGTACCGACCGGTTCGTCTGATGCTGTGCGCATCGAACATCGGGTAGCCGGTGCCGATGCCAACCCGTATCTGTTGATGGCGTCTGTGTTGGCCGGTATTCACCACGGGCTGACCAACAAGATCGAGCCGGGTGCTCCGGTCGAAGGCAACAGCTACGAGCAGAACGAGCAAAGCCTGCCAAACAACCTGCGCGATGCACTGCGTGAGCTGGATGACAGCGAAGTCATGGCCAAATACATCGACCCTAAATACATCGATATCTTTGTGGCCTGTAAAGAGAGCGAGCTGGAAGAGTTTGAACACTCCATCTCCGACCTCGAATACAACTGGTACTTGCATACCGTGTAAACGATTGCTGCTCTAAAAAAACGCCGCTGGCCTTAAAGCCAGCGGCGTTTTTTTGTGGCTTTTTTCTTTCCTCTTTTACGTCGCTGTCCACAAGAACTCAGGAAAAAACCTACATATAAAAGTACTCCGAGCTCCCAAGATGATCGGCTTATTGAGCCACACGCAGGGTGCTCAGCCATCTTTACCGGACCGCACTTACATGCCTATCGCTAAAAAGCTCCCCTACACAAAACACCATCGCCTCGCGGCGGTCATTTTGTTGATTGGCATGTTTGTTTATCACAGCGCACTGTCTGAGGAGCAACCTTGGCACTTTACGACGCCTGCCAAGGCCGACGATTGCTCGCAGCAGTCCCCCGAAGAGGCGCCGTGCGGGTGTGGAGAGTTGCAGTCACCTATCAACATCAAGCATTCACTGCGCGCTCATCTGCCCGAACTGGTCACGCGATACAGTCCAGGGCCAGCAACGGTTAAGCACATTGGCCACACCCTGGAAGTCAGGACTGAAATGAAGGGACACCTCACATTGGGGGCCAAGTCCTACGATTTTGTGCAGTTGCATTTTCATCTGCCTGGAGTTGACCTCATAAAGGGTCGCAGCTACCCGCTGGTCGCGCATCTGGTGCATAGAAGTTCAACCGGCGAAGTGGCTGTGGTCGCCATCGTCTTCAAAAGAGGCCGGGAAAACGCCAATCTTGCACAGTTACTCGCCGTAATGCCGCGTCATAAGGGCGATGCATTTGTTTTGGGGAAATTCGATATCGCTCAACTGCTTCCACAACAGCGTAAGTACTACGCCTATAAAGAATCAATGTCCGCGCAGCCCGGCATTGAAGGCATTAACTGGCATATTCTCAAGACCCCGATGGAAGTATCGGATGCGCAACTGCACGCCTTCCAATTGATACTCCCTGCGCACAGGCGGCCGGCGCACCCTGCGCGCAACCGCTCGGTTCGGGTCGGTGGCTAACCGACTATCCGGCTCGTACAATGCCTGCTGCCCGCAGGAGACACCCATGACGGCCCCCGTGACTTCACGCGCTACACCTCGCAAGGCCCGCGCACGCAGCCAGGCTCGAATCGACACCATATTGAACGCCGCCCGCACACTGCTGGCGACAGAAGGCGTGGCCAGTCTTTCGATTTACAGCGTGGCTGAGCGCGCAAAAATCCCACCCTCTTCGGTGTATCACTTCTTCAACAGTGTGCCCGCCTTGCTTGAGGCGCTGACCGCAGACATACACGCCGCCTTCCGCGCTTGCCTGCAAGCACCTGTGGCACATCAGCACCTCAACAGCTGGCGAGACCTGGCGCGTCAGGCTGAGCAACGCATGCTAAGGATTTACAACGAGGATGGAGCTGCCAGGCAGCTGATTCTGGCCCAGCACGGCCTGACGGAAGTGACCCAGGCTGACCGTCAACACGATCTGGAGCTGGGCCAGCAATTGCAGGCATTGTTTTCACGCCACTTTGAACTGCCTGCCTTGCCCGATGACGTGGATGTTTTTGCGCTGGCAATGGAGCTGGGCGACCGGGTCTATGCGCGCTCCATTCAGCTTCACGCCAGCATTACCCCACGCATGGCCGAAGAAGGCATGCGGGTTTTCGAGGCTTATCTGGCCCTCTACTTACCGCCCTATTTACCTAAACGAGAAGTGCCTGTGCCGTGCGATCACTGATCGGGCGCGGGCTTTTTGAACACATAAAACAGATTCGGCTCACTGACCACGTAGACCGTGCCTTCATCGTCCATCGCAATGCCTTCGGCTTGCGGGACTGACTTCTTTAAGCCATGCCGACCTTTCTTCAACGACAAAGTACTGATCGGGCGCCCTTCGACGTCCAGTTCAATCAGCAACTTGGACTCATCCGACAACGCCAGTAAATGACCGCTGCGCTCATCGAACTGCAAACTCGACAAGTCACGTACGAATAATCGCGAATCACGCCGTGGATTATTCACCACGTGAGTCGCATACGGCTGTTGCGGGTTAGCTTGAGGAAAGCCGCGTACTTCATAAATCAGCATGGGATCACGTTCCTTGGCGACAAACAGCCGTTTGCCCGCCGAGTCATACGCCAGCCCTTCAAAGCCCTTGTTGCCCGACAGATTGATACCAAGGATCAATTGCTCTGCATCAGCGGCATCCAGGGAATGCGTAGCGTCATCTACATGCACCTTGATCAGTCGCTGCTGGCGCTCGTCGGTGATGACGTAGGTGTCGGGGCCAATGAACTCCACGGCCTCTGCATCACCAAACCCGATCAACGGGATACGGCGCAAAACCTTGCCGTCCAAGGAGAGTTCAATCAGCTCGGCTTTCTGGTTGGTGACTGTAAACAGGGTTTTTCGTAACGGATCGTAGGTGAGAGCAGACACATCATCCTCAAGCCCTTCGATTTTCTGGCCTTGCAGCACAGCACGATACTCACCCAGGTTGATCGCGTTGGGGTCCATAGGCTCCCAGAGTTGGCGGGCATTGAACCAGGTGCGCTCGAACAAGCGGTAATGTTGTGCAGCAAACCCGCCTGCTACAAAAACCACGAGCAGCAGGCTAATGAAAAACACGGTCGAACGGCTGGCACGGCGCATGGGGGCATGACTCACAATCAGATCAGGCCGTGTAGATACCACGGCTGTATGAATTAAACCTTAATCCACAACACCCCCTCTGCGCCTTTAAGAACATTCCTACATTAGCCCAAGCTTATTTGGGTGCCTTCTCGAATCGATAAAACAGGTTCGGCTCACTCACCATGTACAACGTGCCGTGCTCATCAATGGCCACGCCTTCGGCACGAGGAATGGTGTTTTTAAGGCCATTGAAACCGCCCAGCAACGTCATAAAGCTGACTTGTTCGCCCAGTTCATCCAGTTCGAGCAACAGGTGCGAGTCTGCTGAGAGCACCAGGGTGTGGCCGGTGCGAGGATCAATGCTCAATGCCGAGAGGTTGCGCAGATCAAGCTCATCACTGGGCACTTTTTGTTTGTTACCCGTGAGAACCTGACTGCCATCACTCTTCCAGACAAACATGGCAGGTGGACGCTCTTCACCGAGTAATAATTGTTGGCGACGCGGGTCCCAGGCAATGGCTTCGAATGCTTTGTTCTGATCCTTGGAAACACCCAGGTTGTACTTGGGGAAATCGGCAATGTTCAAGCTTTTGGTGTTGGCATCGACCTTCACAATCGTCAATAAATGTTCACGTTCATCAACGATGGCCAACAGCCCGTTCTCCATGACTGTCAGACCTTCCGGGTTACTCCAGCCCACCAGAGGAATTTTGCGTAACACATCACCCTCAAGTGTCAGCTCGACCAGGAAAGGGTTTTTGCCCATGACCGAAAACAATGTTTTGCTGAGTGGGGAATACGCCAGATCGGAGGCTTCGTCCTTCTCCATGCCGGGCAAAGGCTTGGCATCGATGACCGCCGTGTAATCGGGCAGCCAGACGCTTTCGCTCTGCTCGCCGCTGCTTTCAAACCGCTCCAATACCCACAATGCACCCCGATCATCCCAGTGCATGACGGCCGCCACGCCGTAAAGCAATGCTGCCAACAATAAAAGCCAGTAATACCAGCGCAACGAGAAGCGAGAAGGTTGGCGGACAGATGGGGTCAGCAGAGGATCGGTGGCCATTGATGTGCTCTTCCAGAAAATTTTTGCTACGTCTGAGTAACACAAACAGGTTACGCAGGCTGCTCAGGCAAGAGGCATTATGCAGACTGAATGTGAAATTAATGGCAAAAGCGCCACGCGCAGCCCGCAAGACTAGAGGAAACCCGAAAAAAGCCAAATAATGGCACTGAGCCATGTGCCGCCAGCGTATTAAAGATGACAACCAGAACGCTATGCACCGAAAAATATAAATTTAACGTAGGAAACTTTTCCCCTCTACGCGACAACTTCTCTACGCTTACGCCGCCAGAAACTAGGCCACTCTAAATATATTGCACTTTGCACATCGACTTGCACCGCCCACCTATTTAATTATGTGCAGGCATTGAGATAACAAATGTCGACCGGGATAATTATTTTCCGGTTCCACCGCCCGCCCGGTAGGATCTTTCTGAATAATAAGACGACATGCGTATTCACCAACTTCAAACTTGACACTCCTCCATCCAGCCTCTTATCTAATAAAACAGATCGGCCTACGCTCGAACTTACCGGAGCTGCACAAGCACCTGTATTGAGCGGACGGCATCGATCACGCGCACTCAGAGACGAAGGCGCCTAGCTCCTGACTTCCACTAGAGAACCGCCCGCTCTGGTGTGCGCGGCCATTTATTAAATTAATGATTTCGGAGTTCATATGCCTTTCACCTCGCACGCCAATAAACTCGCACCCCCCGCTCTTTATCAAACTAATAAGCCGCTGATTTGTGCCCGGGCCGCCGAGCAGCTATTTATTACCGTACCGCCCTACTTAGATATGGAAGAAGGTGACCTGATCGAATTGTTCTGGGACGGCTGCTATGTAACTTCACGGCAACTTGTGAAGTCTGATATCGGCCAACCCTGCCAGCTAAGAGTGCCCGAAAGTTTTATTCAAAATGGCTCGGCGCGACTCTATTACCGCGTGATGCATATCGGCAGCAGTCCTGCTCTTTCAGCCCAACTCAAGGTGTTGGTTAAACTTGATTGCCCCGGCGGCAAAGCCATCGGCGAAGAAAATCAAGGGCTTGCACCGGTGGGGATTCCAGGCCCCATCCAGCGGTATGGGGTCAATGCCAGCCAAATGAAACGCGGTGTGCCCCTGATCATTGAGCCCTACCCCAACATGGCAATCGACGATGCCATTACCTTGATGTGGGGGGATATACGCATGGACGTGCCCAAATTGCGCCGAGAGGACATCGGCAAGGCCGTCAACGTGTTCGTGCCGCCCGACATCATTCTGGAAGCCGGGGAAGACGCCAAACTGGAAGTCACCTACTGCGTCATTGACCGCGTCGGTAACAACTCACGTTGGGCGCCAGCACGCACGCTCAAGGTGGGTGCTAACAGGCGCTACGTAAACCCGTCGTCCAACGCGTTACTGCGCGTCGCTGAACCCAGGCCCAATTGGCGAGACTAGCCGTAACGGGCTGAAAGAAAGGTCTATTCATATTCCTAAAAGTTAGTTCTTTAAATTTTTATACTCGATTAGGGTATATAGACCGGACCACCGGACTCTCTAGCGTTTATTCGCGCCGCTTACACGGCGCTTCCCTGAGATGCGAGGTAGGTATGGTCAGTAACACAATCACCCTTGTGCGTAACGCCAGGGCATTGAGTGCAGCCAAGGAGCGGTACTGATGTCTAACTTGGCTAATGCACATTTGCAAAGCGACCACGATGTCGCGCCCTTGTTGTTATCAGCGCATGTCCTGCGCAACGACAACGAAGCCCTTCAAGCCGCGCATGCCCTGGCTGCAGTGGCCCGCGAACACGCGGCCAAGCGCGATCAGCAACGCAAGTTGCCCTGGTCACAGCTTGAGGCGTTCACGCAAAGCGGGCTGGGCAGTATTTCTATCCCCCGTGAATTCGGTGGGCCTCAGGTGTCTTACGTCACCTTGGCCGAAGTCTTCGCCATCATTTCGGCCGCTGATCCGGCGTTGGGGCAAATCCCGCAAAACCAGGTGGGCATTCTTAACCTGATCCAGAGCACGGCCACCCACGCCCAAAAAGAGCAATTGTTCAGCAGCGTGCTGCAAGGCTGGCGCATCGGTAATGCCGGGCCTGAGCGCGGCAGTAAAAACACCCTCGACCTCAAAGCCCGCATCACCACGGATGGCGACGAGTTCGTCATTAACGGCCAGAAGTTTTACTCAACCGGTGCACTTTTCGCCCACTGGATTGCCGTCAAAGCGCTGAACGAAGACGGCAAACAAGTGATTGCCTTTGTACGACGCGGCACGCCGGGCTTGCGCGTAGTGGATGACTGGTCAGGTTTTGGCCAACGCACGACCGCCAGCGGCACCGTGTTGCTCAATGATGTGCGCGTAGACGCCGACCTGGTCGTCGACAACTGGCGCATCAACGAAAGCCCCAACATTCAGGGCGCAGTCTCGCAATTGATCCAGGCAGCCATCGACTTGGGTATCGCCCGCGAGGCCATTGCCGACACCCTCAGTTTTGTACGCGAACGCTCACGTCCCTGGATTGATGCCAAGGTGGAGCGCAACAGCGATGACCCTTATGTGATTGCCGACATCGGCAAGCTAAGCATTGAACTGCACGCCGCCCATGCGCTGCTGCGCAAAGCGGGCCGTGTGCTGGATGAAGTCAGCGCAAAGCCGATAGACGCCCAAGCGGCGGCACGCGCTTCGATTGCGGTGGCCGAGGCCAAGGTGCTGAGCACTGAACTGTCGCTATTGGCCAGTGAAAAGCTCTTCGAACTGGCCGGTAGCCGCGCCAGCCTCGCCGAATTCAACCTTGACCGGCACTGGCGCAACGCCCGCGTGCATACCTTGCACGACCCGGTGCGCTGGAAATACCACGCCATCGGTGCGTATCGCCTTAACGGCACCTTGCCTGCCCGGCATTCCTGGATCTGACGCTGGAGAACACCATGTCACTGACATCCAAACAGGTCCCGGTGCTGCACAGCGACGCCGAGGCCCTGAAGGTCGCCCATGAGCTGGCCGCCGTGTTGAAGCGCGACAGCGCACTGCGCGACCGTGAACGGCGCTTGCCGCACGATGAACTCGAACTGTTTTCCCACACCGGACTGTGGGGCATTTCCGTGCCCAAGGCTTACGGTGGCGCCGGGGTTTCCAGCACCACGCTGGCCCAAGTCATTGCGTTGATTTCGGCCGCCGACAGTTCGCTGGGGCAAATCCCGCAAAACCACTTTTATGCCCTCGAAGTGCTGCGGGTAAATGGTCGCCCGCAACAAAAGCAACGCCTGTATGCCCAGGTGCTGGCGGGCGAGCGCTTCGGTAATGCACTGGCTGAACTGGGCACTAAAAATGCTCATGAACGCACCACCCATCTGGCCAAGGCCGAACACGGCTTTCGCATTACCGGTCGCAAGTTCTACGCCACGGGTGCGCTGTATGCGCAACGCATCCCCACGCTGGTGGTGGACGACGACGGCGTGCAGCACTTGGCGTTCGTACCCCGCGACAGCGAGGGCCTGAGCATCATTGATGACTGGAGCGGCTTTGGCCAGCGCACCACAGGTAGCGGTTCAGTGGTGCTGGACAACGTTTTTGTGGCCGCCGAAGACGTGGTGCCTTTCCAGAGTGCATTCGAACGTCCCACCACGGTCGGGCCGCTGGCGCAAATCCTTCATGCCGCCATCGACACCGGTATCGCCCGTGCCGCCTTTGAAGATGCGTTGCACTTTGTGCGCACCAAAACCCGGCCCTGGATCGACGCCACCACCGACATCGCCAGCGAAGACCCCTTGACCCTAAAAAGCTTCGGCCATTTGAGCGTACGCCTGAGCGCCGCCGAAGCCTTGCTGGAACGCGCCGGGGAGTTTCTCGACATTGCCCAGGCCGACCCGAACGCTAGCACCGTCGCGGCAGCCTCCATTGCCGTGGCCGAAGCGCGCGCCATCAGCACTGAAATCTCCCTGGCAGCGGGCAGCACGCTGTTTGAACTGGCGGGCAGTCAGGCCACGCTGGCCGAACATGGCCTGGATCGTCACTGGCGTAACGCCCGGGTGCACACCTTGCATGACCCGGTGCGCTGGAAGTACCACGCGATAGGTAACTACTACCTCAACGATGAAAACCCGCCACTGCGGGGGACCATCTGATGGCCAAAAAGAAAATCCTGCTCAATGCCTTCAACATGAATTGCATTGGCCATATCAACCACGGGTTGTGGACACACCCGCGCGACAACTCCACACAATTCAACACCCTCGAATACTGGACCGAGCTTGCGCAGTTACTGGAGCGCGGGCTGTTTGACGGGCTGTTTATCGCCGACATAGTGGGCGTCTACGACGTGTACCAGAACTCGGTGCAGGTGCCGCTCAAAGAGTCGATCCAACTGCCGGTCAACGACCCGTTGCTGTTGGTTTCAGCCATGGCTGCCGTCACTAAAAACCTCGGTTTTGGCCTGACCGCGAATCTGACTTACGAGCCGCCGTATTTGTTCGCACGCCGCATGTCGACGCTGGACCACCTGAGCCGTGGACGCGTGGGCTGGAACATTGTCACCGGCTACCTCGACAGCGCCGCCAAGGCCATGGGCCTCAAAGAGCAAGTCGAGCACGACCGCCGTTATGACCAGGCCGACGAATACCTGGAGGTGCTCTACAAACTGTGGGAAGGCAGTTGGGAGAACGGCGCCGTGCTTAACGACCCGGCACAACGTATCTACGCCCAGCCCGACAAAGTGCACAAAGTTCAACACGACGGCGAGTTCTATCAGGTGCAGGGCTATCACCTGTGCGAGCCGTCACCGCAGCGCACTCCGGTGCTGTTTCAGGCGGGCAGCTCCGAGCGCGGGCTGGCGTTTGCCGGGCGCCATGCCGAATGCGTGTTTATCAGCGGCCAAACCAAGGCTGCGACCAAAACCCAGGTCGACAAAGTGCGCGCCAGCGCGGTGGCGGCCGGACGCAACCCTGACGACATCAAATTGTTCATGGGCCTTAACGTGATCGTCGCCCCCACCCCCGCTCAGGCGCAGGCCAAACGCGAGGAATACCTGAGCTACGCCAGCGCCGAAGCGGGCGTGGCGCACTTTGCCAGCTCCACCGGCATCGATTTTGCGGACTACGAATTGGACGAACCAATCCAGTACGTGAAAAGCAACGCCATCCAGTCAGCCACCCAAGTGCTGCAAAACAACGACTGGACGCGCCGAAAATTACTCGACCAACACGCACTGGGCGGGCGCTACATGACGGTGGTGGGCTCGCCGGAGCAGGTCGCCGATGAACTGGAGTCATGGATTGAAGAAACCGGGCTGGACGGCTTCAACCTGACTCGCATCGTCACCCCTGAAAGCTACGTCGATTTCATCGACCTGGTGATCCCTGAACTGCAACGCCGGGGTGCGTACAAAACGGCCTATGACAGTGGCAGCTTGCGCCAAAAACTGTTTAGCGAAGGTGAGGCGCATCTGCCTGCACGGCATACCGGCGCCCACTACCGCCATAACGCTTAACCCCCCAGCCGCTGGCGCAGGCTGCGTCAGCGGCTGCGGGTTTTGAATTCTTTGAACGGATAACGGCCATGAACAAAAAATACGCACTGGTACTTGCCCTGGGACTGCTCGGCAGCCTCGCGCATGCAGCCGATAAACCGCTCAAAGTCGGCACCACCGCCGCCTTCGCCATCCCGCTGGAAACGGCGGTGGCCGAGGCCGGGAAACAAGGGCTAAACGTTGAACTGGTGGAGTTCACCGACTGGATCGCACCCAACACCACGCTGGCGGCCGGTGATATCGACGTCAATTACTTCCAGCACATCCCCTTTCTGGAAAATGCCAATGCGGCCGCGGGCAGCGATCTGGTGCCGTTCAAACCGGGAATCATCAATAACATCGGGCTGTACGCCAAAAAATATAAAAGCCTGGATGAGTTGCCGGTCGGCGCCACGGTGGCCATCGCCAATGACCCGATCAACAGCGGACGTGGCCTGCAATTACTGGCCAAGGCCGGTTTGATCACCCTCAAGCCCGGGGTCGGGTACAAGGCCACCGAAGACGACATCATCGCCAACCCGAAAAAAATCAAGATTCTGCAAGTCGAAGCGGTGCAACTGGTTCGGGCCTACGACGATGCCGATCTGGTGCAGGGTTACCCGGCTTACATCCGCTTGGCCAAAACGTTTGATGCAGGCTCTGCGTTGCTGTTCGACGGGCTCGATCACCCCGAATACGTGATTCAATTTGTGATCAAGCCGGACAACAAAGACGACCCGCGCATCGCCAAATTCGTCGACATTTATCAGCACTCGCCGGTCGTCAAAGCGTCGCTGGATAAAACCTACGGCACCTTGTACCAACCGGGTTGGGGAGGCTGATATGAGCGTGGCCATTGCTCGCGTGCAGCTCAACGAGCCGCCCAACGCGACCCAGACCGAGCTGCACCCTGAACTGAGCCGTGCCCATGTGCGTTTCATCGGCGTAGGCAAAACCTATGACGGTCGCCAAGGCCCCGTGGCGGCGCTCAAAGGCATCGACCTGGCGATTCAACATGGCGAAATATTCGGCATTATTGGCCGCAGCGGCGCGGGCAAATCGTCGCTGATCCGCACCATCAACCGTCTGGAGCAACCCAGCAGCGGGCGGGTGCTGATCGACCAGACTGACATCAGCAGCTTCGATGAAAACGCGTTGGTGGGGCTGCGTCGTCAGATCGGCATGATCTTCCAGCACTTCAACCTGATGTCGGCCAAAACCGTGTGGCAAAACGTTGAGCTGCCGCTCAAGGTCGCAGGCGTGCCGAAGCTGCAACGTGAGCAAAAGGTCCGGGAGTTACTGGAGCTGGTCGGTCTGCATGGCAAGCACGGCGCTTACCCGGCGCAGTTGTCAGGCGGGCAGAAACAACGCGTCGGTATCGCCCGCGCGCTGGTGCACAACCCCGCCATATTGCTGTGCGACGAAGCCACGTCTGCGCTCGATCCAGAGACCACGCAATCGATCCTCAGCTTGCTGCGCGAAATCAATCAGCGCCTGGGCCTGACCATCATCCTGATTACCCACGAAATGGCTGTGATTCGCGACCTCTGCCACCGCGTGGTGGTGCTGGAACAAGGGCACATTGTCGAGCAAGGCCCGGTGTGGCAGGTGTTCGGCGACCCGCAGCACGAAGTGAGTAAAACCCTGCTCGCGCCCTTGCAGGACACCGTGCCCCCCGCACTGCAAAGCCGCATCACGGCGCAGCCGCTGTCGGCGCAATCGAGCGTGATTCTGCGCCTGCGCTTCACCGGCCAGCACGCACAAGCGCCAGACCTGGGCGCGTTGTTCAGCGCCCTGGGCGGGCAGGTGCACCTGCTGCACGGCGGGGTCGAACACATACAAGGCCATGCCCTGGGGCAACTGCTGGTCAGCGTAAGCAACAGCTCACTGGGCGCCGAAGCGTTACGCAAACGTGCACAACCGTGGGCACAACAGGTCGAGGTGGTGGGCTATGGGATTTGATCGTTTATGGCAGGGGGTCATCGACACCTTCTTGATGGTCGGCGTGTCATCGTTCATCGCACTGGTACTGGGCATTCCACTGGCCGTGATTTTGGTCACCAGCGACAAGGGCGGCATCTATCAGGCGCCAGCGCTGAACAAAGCACTGGGCGCGTTCGTGAACCTGTTTCGCTCGATCCCGTTTCTGATTTTGATGGTGGCACTCATCCCGTTTACCCGACTGATTGTCGGCACCACTTACGGCGTGTGGGCCGCGGTCGTGCCGCTGACCCTGGCCGCCACACCGTTCTTTGCACGCATCGCCGAAGTCAGCTTGCGCGAAGTGGACCACGGCCTGATCGAGGCGGCCCAGGCGATGGGCTGCAAACGCCATCACATCATCTGGCACGTTCTACTGCCCGAAGCGCTGCCGGGCATCGTGGGCGGTTTTACCATCACCCTGGTGACCATGATCAACTCTTCCGCGATGGCAGGTGCCATCGGCGCGGGCGGATTGGGCGACATCGCCTATCGCTACGGCTACCAGCGCTTCGACACGCAAGTCATGCTCACCGTGATTGTGTTGCTGGTGGTGCTGGTGGCCGTCATCCAGCTGGGCGGTGATCGTTTGGCGCGGGTGCTGAACAAGCGTTGATAGGGCCAAGGCTGCGGTGTCTTTTTAAGTGCGCGAAGGTCAACACCTTCGCCCTCAATGCCCGTGGCTTCGACCTACATGACTCGGCTCACCTTCGGGGGCACTCACCGAGCCGCTGACTTCCAAACGTTGCAAAATCGCACAATGCTCACCTTCAGGCCCTGCACCGCACCGTTGGCGCAAGTCCAGCAGTTGCGTCTGTAACGCCAACAAGCCGTCGATACGCGCCTTGACGTGCTGGATGTGCTCATCAATCAATGCGTTCACGCTTTCGCACTGGTCCTGCGGGCTGTCACGCAGGTTGAGCAGGCTGCGGATTTCTTCGAGGGTCATGTCCAAGCTGCGGCAGTTGCGGATGAATGTCAGCCGTTCCACATGCGCCTGCGTGTACAAACGGTAATTGCCCTCACTGCGCGCCGGCTCTGGCAGCAGCCCTTCACGCTCGTAATAACGGATGGTTTCGACCTGACAGTCGGTCAATTTCGCCAGTTCACCGATTTTCATCGCGCATCTCTCCAAAAGGTCGCTTGACCCTATAGTGGCTACAGGGTCTTTACTTGGCAACAAGCACCTTTTTGGACGCACCCTAATGAGCGATTCCATTCACACCCCGCACACACCCGGCGCTGATCACGATCACGATCATGATCACGGCGCACAGCATGAGCATGCTGCGCATGCCCACAGTTGCTGCTCGGCCGCTCAAGCCCCGAGCGTGATCACACTTGACGTAACCCCTACCGCGGGCGCCCGGTTGAGCCGCTTTCGGATCGAAGCGATGGACTGCCCAACCGAGCAAACCCTGATCCAGAACAAACTGGGCAAGCTGGCGGGCGTGCAGCAGCTGGAATTCAACCTGATCAACCGCGTACTCGGCGTGACCCACGATTTGGCGTCTACCGACCCGATAGTCGCGGCTATCAAGTCCCTTGGCATGCAGGCCGAGCCGTTGGAGTCGGGCAGCGAGACCGCGCCTGCGCCCACCGTGCAAAAGCATTGGTGGCCATTGGCTGTATCCGGTGTGGCCGCGTTGGCGGCCGAAGTGCTGCACTTCACCGATGCCGCGCCGACCTGGGTGATTGCTCTGGTGGCGCTGGTGTCGATTTTCAGTGGCGGCCTTGGCACCTACAAAAAGGGCTGGATCGCCCTGAAAAACCGCAACCTGAACATCAACGCCCTGATGAGCATCGCTGTGACGGGCGCCATCCTCATCGGTCAATGGCCCGAGGCCGCGATGGTGATGTTCCTGTTCACCGTGGCCGAGTTGATCGAAGCCAAATCCCTGGACCGTGCGCGCAACGCCATCGGCGGCCTGATGCAAATGGCCCCGGACAAAGCCACCGTGCAACAGGCGGACGGCAGTTGGCGGGAGCAGGACGTCAAAGACATCGCGCTTGAGGCCATCGTGCGCGTGCGGCCCGGCGAACGCATCGGGCTGGACGGTGAGGTGATCTCGGGCAGTTCAACCATCGATCAGGCGCCGATCACTGGCGAAAGCCTGCCGATTGAAAAAACCGTGGGCGATAAGGTGTTTGCCGGCACCATCAATCAGGCGGGGTCTTTGGAGTATCGCGTCACCGCGGCGGCGAATAACTCGACGCTGGCGCGCATCATCCATGCTGTGGAGCAGGCCCAGGGCGCCCGTGCGCCGACCCAACGGTTCGTCGACAGCTTCGCCAAAATCTACACCCCGGTGGTGTTTGTGCTGGCGTTGGCCGTGGCCGTCATCCCGCCGCTGTTCATGGGCGAGCTGTGGTTTGACTGGATCTACCGCGCCTTGGTGCTGCTGGTCGTGGCGTGCCCGTGTGCGCTGGTGATTTCGACCCCGGTGACGATCGTCAGCGGGCTGGCGGCAGCGGCGCGCAAAGGCATTTTGGTCAAAGGCGGGGTCTACCTCGAAAGCGGCCATAAACTCGATTACCTGGCACTGGATAAAACCGGGACCATTACCCACGGCAAACCGGTGCAAACCGATTACCTGCCGCTCGACCCCCAGCTTGCTGACAGCGCCGCACTGCTGGCGGCCAGCCTGGCTTCGCGCTCCGATCACCCGGTGTCACTGGCGGTGGCCAATGCGGCTGTGGATAAAAAGCGGGTCTTGAGCGCTGTGGATAACTTCACCGCACTGGCCGGTCGCGGCGTGCGCGGTGAAATCGACGGCACGCTCTACCACTTGGGTAACCACCGCCTGGTTGAGGAGCTGGGCCTGTGTTCACCTGAACTGGAAGCCAAACTCTTCGCGCTCGAAGAGCAGGGCAAAAGCGTGATCCTGCTGTGCAACGACGCCCGGCCAATGGCGCTGTTTGCCGTGGCCGACACCGTTAAAGCCTCAAGCCGCGAAGCCATTGCCGAGTTGCATGCGCTGGGGATCAAAACCCTGATGCTGACCGGCGATAACCCGCACACCGCCAAGGCCATCGCGGCCCAAGTGGGTATCGACGAAGCGCAGGGCAACTTGCTGCCTGAGGACAAACTCAAGGCGATAGAAGCGCTCTACGCCCAAGGCCATCATGTCGGCATGGTGGGCGACGGCATTAATGATGCGCCTGCGCTGGCGCGTGCCGAGATCGGGTTTGCAATGGCCGCAGCGGGCACCGATACCGCGATTGAAACCGCCGATGTCGCACTGATGGACGATGATCTGCGCAAAATTCCGGCATTCATCCGCCTGTCACGTCAGACCTCCAGCATCCTCAAACAGAACATTGCCTTGGCATTGGTCATCAAAGGCATCTTCCTTGCGGTAACCTTCCTCGGTTTGGCCACCATGTGGATGGCCGTGTTTGCCGACATGGGCGTGAGCCTGTTGGTGGTGTTCAACGGGTTACGCCTGTTGCGCAAATAGATCAAGAGAGGCCGTTGTGCTGAGTGCCGAGCTGAAAGCGTTTTACCGGGTGGCCCAATTGGGCAGCATTACTCAGGCTGCGAAAAAGCTCGGGCTTAGCCAGCCGACCGTGACCACGCAGGTGCGCCAGCTTGAAAGCCAATACGCGGTGGAGTTGTTCTACCGCGGCGGGCGGCGGTTAACCCTGACCGACGACGGTGTGCGCTTGATGCCGATGGTCAAGGCGCTGTTGCAGCAAGAAGCCGACATCGAGTTCTTTTTGCGTAACAGCGGCCAGGGTGCGGGCGCATTGCGTATCGCGGCCACCGCGCCGTATTACATCCTCGACCTGGTCAAAGCTTTTCGCGAGCGTTTGCCGAACATCGACGTGTCGGTGGACATTGGCAACTCGCAGCAAGTGCTGGAGGCGCTGGAGGAATACCGCGTCGACATCGCAGCGTCCTCACAATTACTTGAAGACCCGCGCCTGATTCGCCGGGTGCTGGGCAGTGATCCGCTGGTGCTGGCCGTGCACCGCAATCACCCGCTGGCCACACTCGATCATGTGCCGCTTACGGCGCTGGCCGGGCATTGCCTGTTGATGCGTGAAGAAGGCTCGACCACCCGCCGACTGACGGAACAATTGCTCGCCACGGCCGGTATTGGATTTGGCCCGCTGCTGGAAATCGGCAGCCGCGAGTCGATTCGTGAGGCCGTGCTGCGCAACATTGGCATCAGCATCATTGCGCGTCAGGAAGTGCCGCACGATCCGCAGTTGCGGGTACTGACGCTGGAGAATGCGCCGGTAATCCACGAGTATCTGTACTGCCTCAAGGAGCGAAAAACGGCACGTTTGCCGGCGGCGTTTCTGGGGCTGGCGCAGGAAATGGCGGGGTGCTGAAAAGCCCCTCAGCCTGACCCTCGCCCAAAGGGAGAGGGTTACGGTGAGAGGCTTTTGATCTAGCGAGCCGTGCGTATACCTTCAGCCAATGCCGCGCACAGACTCAACACCCCGTCCAGGGCCTGTTCAGGCGTCGCTGCATTTTCGATTTTGTCGATCAGGGCCGAACCCACCACCACGCCATCGGCCAAGCGCGCAATGGCTGCGGCCTGTTCCGGGGTGCGAATGCCGAACCCTACGCTGATGGGCAGGTCCGTATGGCGACGCAGACGCTCAATGGCTTCGCGCACTTGATCGGTGGTGGCCGACCCCGCGCCCGTCACACCCGCGACCGACACGTAATACACAAAACCCGAGCTGCCCGTCAGCACTTTGGGCAAGCGTGCATCGTCGGTGGTCGGGGTGGTCAGGCGAATGAAGTCCAGCCCCGCGGCTTGTGCCGGGTCGCACAGCTCGCTGTTGTGCTCGGGCGGCATGTCGACCACGATCATGCCGTCGACACCTGACGCTTTGGCCTCGGCAATGAATTTGGCCACGCCGTAATGGTGGATCGGGTTGAAATAGCCCATTAGCACCAGCGGTGTGTCGCTGTTGCCTTCACGGAACTCGCGCACCATTTGCAGGGTTTTGGCCAGGTTTTGTTTGCCTCCCAGCGCGCGAATGTTGGCCAGCTGGATTGCCGGGCCATCCGCCATCGGGTCAGTGAACGGCATGCCCAGCTCGATCACATCGGCACCCGCTGCGGGCAGGCCCTTGAGGATGGCCAGGGAGGTGGCGTAATCCGGGTCGCCCGCCGTGACAAAGGTCACCAACGCAGCACGGTTTTGTTCTTTGAGTTCAGCAAAGCGGGTGTGCAGGCGGCTCATCAGTGTTTCTCCTGCTGGGACTGTTCGACGTGATGCATCACGGTTTGCATATCTTTGTCGCCTCGGCCCGACAGGTTGACCACCATCAAGTGATCCGCTGGCAGGGTCGGCGCGCGCTTGAACACTTCGGCCAGTGCGTGGGCGCTTTCGAGCGCCGGGATAATGCCTTCAAGACGGCAGCATTTGTGGAAGGCATCGAGTGCTTCGTTGTCGGTCACCGAGGTGTATTCGACGCGGCCGATGTCGTGCAACCACGCGTGTTCAGGGCCAATGCCGGGGTAATCGAGGCCCGCAGAAATCGAATGCGCGTCGATGATCTGACCGTCGTCGTCCTGCAACAGGAAGGTGCGGTTGCCGTGCAGCACGCCCGGTTCGCCGCCATTGAGGCTGGCCGCGTGCTTGCCGGTCTCGATGCCGTAACCGGCCGCTTCGACGCCGATGATTTCAACGCCGGTGTCATCCAGGAACGGGTGGAACAGGCCCATCGCATTGGAACCGCCACCGATGCACGCCACCAGGCTGTCCGGCAGGCGGCCTTCCTGGGCTTGCATCTGCTCGCGGGTTTCCTTGCCGATCACGGCCTGGAAATCACGCACCATCGCAGGATACGGGTGCGGGCCTGCCACTGTACCGATCAGGTAGAAGGTGTTGTCGACGTTGGTCACCCAATCTCGCAGCGCTTCATTCATCGCGTCCTTGAGCGTGCCGGTGCCGGCCACGACCGGGATCACTTCAGCGCCCAGCAGCTTCATGCGGAACACGTTGGCTTGCTGGCGCTCGATGTCCGTGGTGCCCATGTAGATCACGCATTGCAGGCCGAAACGCGCGGCAACGGTGGCGGTGGCTACACCGTGCATGCCCGCGCCAGTCTCGGCGATGATGCGCTTTTTGCCCATGCGCCGCGCCAGCAGGATCTGCCCGATGCAGTTGTTGATTTTGTGCGCGCCGGTATGGTTCAGCTCTTCGCGCTTGAGGTAGATTTTTGCACCGCCGCAGAACTCGGTCAGGCGCTCGGCAAAGTACAGCGGGCTTGGGCGGCCCACGTAGTCGCGCTGAAAGTACGCCAGCTCTTTGATGAATTGGGGGTCGGTTTTGGCCAGCTCGTATTCGCGATCCAGATCGAGGATCAACGGCATCAGGGTTTCGGCCACGTAACGGCCGCCGAATGAGCCGAACAGGCCATTGGCATCCGGGCCGTTACGCAGGTTGGATTGAGTCATGGGACGCTCCAGCTGAAAAGGTACGAAGGTCGATGGACCTGACTTTACCCGCGACAGCCCCGGATGAAAACCGATAAGATCGCCGCAACCTGTCAGGAAAACTCACATATCCCATGAGCCGCGATCTCCCCCCCTTGAACGCCTTGCGCGCCTTTGAGGCCGCTGCCCGCCTGAGCAGCGTCAGCCAGGCGGCCGAGCAATTGAGCGTCACCCACGGCGCCGTCAGTCGGCAGCTAAAAGTCCTTGAAGAGCATCTGGGCGTGAGCTTGTTCGTCAAAGAAGGCCGCGGCCTGAAGCTCACAGAGGCGGGTGTGCGCTTGCGCGATGCCAGCAGCGAAGCGTTTGATCGTTTGCGCAACGTATGCACTGAACTCACGCAAAGCCATATCGACGCGCCGTTTGTTCTGGGGTGCTCAGGGAGTTTGCTGGCACGCTGGTTTATCCCGCGCCTGGGCCGTTTGAATGCAGACCTGCCGGATCTGCGCCTGCACTTGTCGGCGGGCGAAGGTGATCTTGACCCGCGTAAACCCGGGCTGGATGCGTTGCTGGTGTTTGCCGAGCCACCGTGGCCAGCCGATATGCACGTGTACGCGTTGGGCAGCGAACGTATCGGGCCGGTGCTTAGCCCACGCTTGGGCCGTTATCAACAGTTGTGTCACGCCCCGGCCAGCGCCCTGCTGGGCGAGCTTTTATTGCACACCACGTCACGGCCACAGGCATGGCCAAGCTGGGCGCAGCAGCATGGGCTCGACGCGAAAGCGTTGAACTATGGGCAGGGGTTTGAGCACTTGTACTACTTGCTAGAAGCGGCGGTGGCGGGATTGGGTGTGGCGATCGCCCCTGAACCGTTGGTGGCCGAAGACCTCAAGGCAGGGCGCCTAGTTGCGCCGTGGGGCTTTAAGCAAACCCCGGCGCAACTGGCGTTATGGCTGCCCAAGCGCGCCGCAGATGGGCGTGCCCGACAACTGGCGCAGTGGCTCAAGGCTGAGCTTGCGCGTGACGCGGATTAATTACCGCGTTTGCACATCAAAAACGCGGCCAACAGGCCCAGTGCACCGATGGCAACACCGGCAGTGGCATACGGATGCTCTTGAGCGTATTCGCGGGTGGCTATGGCCGTTTCGCGGGTTTTGTCCTTCACTTCCTCGAAGGTTTCGCTGAGCAGGTGACGCGAATGTTTCAGCGCGTTTTCGGCATTGCCTTTCAGGGCCTTGAGGGTCTTTTTAGACTCGTCCGAGGCGTCGTCCTTGAGGCTTTCCAGAGACTTAAGCAGGCTCTCGATCTCAGCTTCCATGCTTTGCAATGAGGCTTTACGTAAAGAATTGCTAGCCATTAGGGCTCTCCTGCATTGATGAGTGACTGTGTGTGTTAAGTCCGACTGCGCCGTTTTCAGAAAGTGCAGTAAACCTGAACTTTTCCTTTCACGGCGCTTCCCAAGTATTGAGCAGATTCGCTGCTAGGCTTTGACCTACGACAAAAGGAGAACGTTATGTCTGACCATCACACCTACAAGAAAATCGAACTGGTAGGCTCGTCCCCGAGCAGCATAGAAGACGCCATCAGTAATGCACTGGCCGAGGCCAACAAAAGCATCAAGCACCTGGAATGGTTCGAAGTGCTCGATACGCGCGGGCATATCAAGGACGGCAAAGTGGCGCACTATCAAGTGACCCTCAAGGTGGGATTCCGGATCGCCAGCAGCTGAGTCACGCCATCCTTTTGAACTTAAAGGCTGGCCGTTTGCCATAAACTCCGCTACACCGTCTGGGTGCGACGCTGTGCAAGCGCGGCGCACCCTATTTGTTTTGAACAGGGGATGTGACGGATGAAGAAGATTTTAGTGGCTGTCAGCTTGATGACGCTGGCAAGTACAGCCTTTGCCGCGAAAGACTGTGGCGAGCTGAAAAACGAAATCGCTGCCGAGCTTGACGCCAAAGGCGTTGCACACTATTCGCTGGAGATCGTCGACAAAGGCGCATCGGCCGACGGCAAAGTGGTCGGCACCTGCGGTGGCAACACCAAAGAGATCGTTTACAAGCGCGGTTAACCCAACGCGTACAAAAAAGCCGACGCTGAGCGTCGGCTTTTTTACACCTGTGAATTTACTTCGACAGGGTTTTAACGCCTTCTGGCGTGCCCAGCAGCAGTAAATCGGCAGGTCGCGCGGCGAACAAGCCGTTGGTGACCACACCGACGATGGCGTTGATTTGACGCTCCAGCTCCACCGGGTTGGTGATTTGCATGTTGAACACATCAATGATGATGTTGCCGTTGTCGGTGATCACACCTTCGCGGTACACCGGATCGCCGCCCAGCTTGACCAGCTCGCGGGCCACGTGACTGCGGGCCATCGGGATCACTTCGACTGGCAGCGGGAAGGCGCCCAGCACCGGCACCAGCTTGCTGGCGTCGGCGATGCAGATAAAGGTTTTGGCGACTGCGGCCACGATTTTCTCGCGGGTCAAGGCTGCACCACCGCCCTTGATCAGGTTGAGGTTTTCGTCGCTTTCGTCGGCGCCGTCTACATAGAACTCCAGGTCGCTGACGGTGTTGAGCTCATACACAGGAATGCCGTGACCCTTGAGGCGGGCGGCGGTGGCTTCGGAACTGGCAACGGCGCCGTCAAACGCGCCCTTGTGCTGGGCCAGTGCGTCGATGAAGCAGTTGGCCGTGGAGCCGGTGCCAACCCCCACGATGCTCTTGTCATCCAGCTTGGGAAGGATGAAATCGACCGCCGCTTGGGCGACGGCCTGTTTGAGTTGATCCTGGGTCATTGCGGGCTCCGGGGCGGGAAGGAAAACAGAAGGCCGGCATTATACGGGCAAGTGCCCGGCTGTGTGGTGCAACCCTTTGCCCTCACCCCAACCCTCTCCCTTTGGGAGAGGGGGCTTTTATAAACCTTCCATTTCGTATGGTCGCCCGTGTAAACGCTGGGGTAGACTCCCGGGTCCCTGCCAACTCGCACAGTGACGCTTTCCGATGCTCGAACAGTACGTTAAGAAGATCCTCACCTCGCGCGTTTATGACGTTGCCGTTGAAACGCCCCTGCAAGCTGCTAACCAGTTGACCGAGCGGTTGGGCAATCAGATTTTGCTGAAACGTGAAGATCTGCAACCGGTGTACTCGTTCAAGATTCGTGGCGCTTACAACAAACTCATGCACCTGACAGATGCCGAGCGCGCCTGTGGCGTGGTCACGGCATCGGCCGGTAACCATGCGCAAGGCCTGGCGCTGGCCGCCAAGGTGTTGGGGGTCAAAGCCGTCATCGTCATGCCTAAAACCACACCCGAGATCAAAATCGAAGGCGTGCGCTCGCGTGGCGGCATTGTGGTGCTGCACGGTGATTCTTTCCCTGAAGCGCTGGCGTATTCGCTGCAACTGGTTGAGCAAAAAGGCTACGTCTACGTTCACCCCTACGATGACCCGCACACCATTGCCGGGCAGGGCACCGTGGCAATGGAAATTCTGCGTCAGCACCCGGCACCACTGGACGCGATTTTTGTGCCCGTCGGGGGTGGCGGACTGATCGCAGGTATTGCGGCGTATGTGAAATACCTGCGCCCGGACATCAAAATCATTGGTGTCGAGCCAGATGACTCCAACTGCCTGCAAGCCGCGATGGCCGCAGGAGAGCGTGTCGTGCTGCCAACCGTGGGGATTTTTGCGGACGGCGTGGCCGTTGGGCAGATCGGCCAGCACACGTTCGACATCTGCAAAGACTACGTCGACGAAGTGATCACCGTCAGCACTGACGAGATCTGCGCAGCGATCAAGGACATCTTCGACGATACCCGCTCAATCACCGAACCTGCTGGGGCGTTGGGCGTGGCGGGGATCAAAAAATACGTCGAACAGCGCGGTGTTCGCGGCCAGACTCTGGTAGCCATCGACTCGGGCGCCAACGTCAACTTCGACCGTTTGCGCCATGTAGCCGAGCGGGCTGAGTTGGGTGAAGGTCGCGAAGCCATCATCGCCGTGACCATTCCTGAAGAAGCGGGCAGCTTCAAAGCGTTCTGCCAGGCGATCGGCAAGCGCCAGATCACCGAATTTAACTACCGCTACCACACCGGCAGCGAAGCGCACATTTTTGTCGGTGTGCAAACGCACCCGGTCAACGATCCGCGCAGTGCCTTGCTGGCGAGCCTTAAAGAGCAAGGCTTCCCGGTGGTCGACCTGACCGACAACGAGCTGGCCAAGTTGCACATTCGGCACATGGTGGGCGGGCACGCGGCCAAGGTCAGTGATGAGTTGTTGTTCCGTTTCGAATTCCCGGAGCGTCCGGGGGCGCTGTTCAACTTCCTCAACAAACTGGGCGGGCGCTGGAACATCTCGATGTTTCATTACCGCAACCACGGCGCTGCCGACGGCCGGGTGATGGCCGGGCTGCAAGTGCCTGCCGATGAGCGTCATTTGGTGCCTGCGGCGTTGGCCGATATCGGTTACCCCTACTGGGATGAAAGTGATAATCCGGCCTATCAGCTGTTTCTTGGCTAAGAGCCGCTACGCTGATTGAACTGCTCAAGGAATCAATGACATGGAAACCTTCACCGCGTTGAAGTTGCTGCATGGCGTGTCGACACTGCTGTTGTTTGTCAGCGCCATCGCTTTGTTGGTGGTGGTGATACGCCGCTGGCGTGCCGGGGACAAAGACCTGTCGGGTGGCGCCGTGCGTCGCCCGTGGGGGTTTGTCTGGGCGCTGATGGGACTTTGCCTGCTGGCCTTGCCGGTGAGTGGCTGGTGGTTGGTGCACCTGGCGGGCTGGCCGCTGAGTCAACTGTGGTTGTTGGCGGGCAGTTGCCTGTATGGGCTGGGCGCGTTGAGCTGGTTATGGCTGGTGGTACGGCTTAACCGCTTGCGCTTGGGCCGGGTGGCCAAACATCCACGCTTTACGCTGGGGCTGGCGATTTTTTGTGCCGTTTGCTTTATCGCCATTGCGGGGTTGATGGGCGCCAAGCCGGTTTAAGGCTTGCCCTCACCCCAGCCCTCTCCCGCAGGAGAGGGCGTTTGATCTGTGGCGTTACGCACATCTGCTTTTGCTTTTAGTCCCCTCTCCCGAAGGGAGAGGGCTAGGGTGAGGGGCTTTTGCTTTTAGGCGCGTAACGAGATGACCGGCCAGCCGCGCTTGAGGGCTTCAGCCCGCAGGTTCTCATCGGGGTCAACCGCCACTGGATGCGTGACTTGCTCCAGCAACGGCAGGTCATTCATCGAGTCACTGTAGAAGTAGCTGTCTTGCAGGCTATAGCCGTTTTCTTGCATCCAGCGATTCAACCGTGTGACTTTGCCTTCGCGAAAGCACGGCACGTCGGTGCTGCGCCCGGTATAGCGGCCGTCGACGATTTCGCATTCGGTGGCGATCAAATGTTCCACGCCCAGTTTTTGTGCAATCGGGGCCGTGACCACGCGGTTGGTGGCGGTGATGATCACCAGCGTGTCGCCAGCTTTGCGGTGTTGGGCCAGCAGGGCCAAGGCCTTCGGCAGCATCAATGGCTCAATGCAGTCGCGCATGAATTCGCGGTGCCATTGATCCAGTTGCGCCATGTCATGGCGGCCAAAAATTTCCATGCTGAAATTCAGGTAGGCGGCATTGTCGAGCTTGCCCGCCAGGTAATCCTGATAGAACGCGTCGTTACGCGCCTTGTACGCGTCGCCGTCCAGAATGCCGCGCTGGCACAGGTAGTCGCCCCACGCGTGGTCACTGTCGCCGCCTAAAAGGGTGTTGTCCAAGTCAAATAAAGCCAGACGCATTGCAATTACCCGCTGAGCTGTCGTTGAAGGCCCACCACAATACGGTCTTTTAATAAGAGTGCACATAAGGCAGGAAGGCGCGTTGCTGCTTTCACAACCTTTGTGGAACAATGCGGCGACATGCGTTTGCGAGGTTGTTGCCGTGATCGACCCCGATGGTTTCCGTCCTAATGTCGGGATTATTCTGACAAATGATGCTGGTCAGGTACTTTGGGCTCGCCGAATCAATCAAGACGCGTGGCAGTTTCCCCAGGGCGGTATCAACCCTGATGAGACGCCGGAAGACGCCTTGTACCGTGAGCTGAACGAAGAAGTTGGCCTTGAACGCGAAGATGTAGAAATTCTTGCCTGTACGCGAGGCTGGTTGCGTTATCGTTTGCCGCAACGTTTGGTCCGTACCCACAGCCAGCCGCTGTGCATCGGCCAAAAACAGAAGTGGTTTTTGCTGCGCCTGATCTCTAACGAGCAGCGGGTGCGGATGGATTTGACCGGTAAACCGGAGTTCGATGGCTGGCGTTGGGTCAGTTATTGGTACCCGTTGGGCCAGGTGGTGACATTCAAGCGCGAGGTCTACCGTCGCGCTCTCAAAGAGCTTGCCCCGCGCCTTTTAACGCGCGCCTGACACGGAGTTCGACCCCGAGCCATGCTCAATACGCTGCGCAAGATCGTCCAGGAAGTTAACTCCGCCAAGGATCTCAAGGCGGCGTTGGGGATTATTGTGTTGCGCGTCAAAGAGGCCATGGGCAGTCAGGTCTGCTCGGTCTATTTGCTTGATCCAGAGACCAACCGTTTCGTGCTGATGGCCACCGAGGGCTTGAACAAGCGCTCGATCGGCAAGGTCAGCATGGCGCCCAACGAAGGCCTGGTCGGCCTGGTGGGCACCCGTGAAGAACCTCTGAACCTCGAAAACGCCGCCGATCACCCGCGCTATCGCTACTTCGCCGAAACCGGGGAAGAACGTTATGCCTCCTTCCTCGGCGCGCCGATCATCCACCACCGCCGTGTGGTGGGTGTACTGGTGATCCAGCAAAAGGAACGCCGCCAGTTCGATGAAGGCGAAGAAGCCTTTCTGGTGACGATGAGCGCGCAACTGGCGGGCGTTATTGCCCACGCCGAAGCCACCGGGTCGATTCGTGGCCTTGGGCGCCAGGGCAAGGGCATTCAGGAAGCCAAGTTTGTCGGGGTTCCGGGGTCGCCCGGTGCTGCGGTCGGCACAGCGGTGGTCATGTTGCCTCCAGCTGACCTCGATGTGGTGCCCGACAAAACCATTACCGACATTCCTGCTGAAATCGCCCTGTTCAAGACCGCCCTTGAAGGCGTGCGCAATGACATGCGCGCCGTGTCGAAAAAACTTGCCACGCAACTGCGCCCGGAAGAACAGGCGCTGTTTGACGTGTACCTGATGATGCTCGATGACGCATCGCTGGGCAGCGAAGTCAAAAATGTGATCAAGACCGGCCAATGGGCACAGGGCGCTCTGCGCCAGGTGGTGACGGATCACGTCAACCGTTTTGAATTGATGGACGACGACTACCTGCGCGAGCGGGCGTCGGATGTGCGTGATCTGGGGCGGCGCCTGCTGGCCTATTTGCAGCATGATCGCAAGCAAACCATGGTCTACCCCGACCACACGATTCTGGTCAGCGAAGAACTGACCGCGACCATGCTCGGCGAAGTGCCTGAGGGCAAGTTGGCCGGTCTGGTCTCGGTATTGGGCTCGGGTAACTCCCACGTAGCGATTCTGGCCCGGGCGATGGGCATCCCGACGGTCATGGGCCTGGTCGACCTGCCGTACTCGAAGGTTGACGGCATTCAGATGATCGTCGACGGCTATCACGGCGAGGTGTACACCAACCCCAGTGATCTGCTGCGCAAGCAATACGCCGAAGTCGTTGAAGAAGAGCGCCAGCTGTCTCAGGGCCTCGACGCCCTGCGCGAGCTGCCGTGCATCACCCCCGACGGGCATCGCATGCCGCTGTGGGTCAACACCGGCTTGCTCGCGGATGTGGCGCGCGCGCAACAGCGCGGCGCAGAAGGCGTGGGTCTGTACCGCACCGAAGTGCCGTTCATGATCAACCAGCGCTTTCCGAGCGAAAAGGAGCAGCTGGCGATTTATCGCGAGCAACTCGCCGCCTTCCATCCGCAACCGGTGACCATGCGCAGCCTGGACATTGGCGGCGACAAGTCACTGTCGTATTTCCCGATCAAAGAAGACAACCCGTTCCTGGGCTGGCGCGGGATTCGCGTCACCCTCGACCACCCCGAAATCTTTCTGGTTCAGGCCCGGGCCATGCTCAAGGCCAGCGAAGGCCTGAACAACCTGCGTATTTTGCTGCCGATGATCTCCGGCACCCACGAACTCGAAGAAGCCCTGCACCTGCTGCACCGTGCCTGGGGCGAAGTGCGCGATGAAGGCACGGACGTACCGATGCCGCCGATTGGCGTGATGATCGAGATTCCGGCAGCGGTGTATCAAACCAAAGAGCTGGCGCGTCAGGTCGACTTCCTGTCCGTAGGTTCCAACGACTTGACCCAGTATTTGCTGGCGGTGGACCGCAACAACCCGCGCGTTGCCGATTTGTACGACTACTTGCACCCCGCCGTACTGCAAGCATTGCAGTCAGTGGTCCGCGACGCCCATGCCGAAGGCAAACCTGCGAGTATCTGCGGCGAAATGGCGGGCGATCCGGCGGCGGCGATCCTGTTGATGGCCATGGGTTTTGACAGCCTGTCGATGAACGCCACCAACCTGCCGAAAGTGAAATGGATGCTGCGTCAGGTCAGCCTGAGCCGCGCCAAGGAACTGCTGGCAGAAGTGATGACCATCGACAACCCGCAGGTCATCCGCAGCACCGTGCAATTGGCGCTGAAAAACATGGGGCTGACCCGCATGATGAACCCGGCGGCGATCAAACCGTATTAAAAGCCCCTCACCCTCACCCTCGGGGAGAGGGTGAGGGTGAGGGTGAGGGCTGATCCAGGCAAACCTCGCCCAAACGCCCACCACCAGGCCCAAAGCTGCGCTCCACCATGACCCTTGAACCGTCAGCTTTGACGATCAATGCCGTGCTGGCGCGCGTTCCATACGTGGCGCTGGCAATAAACACACTCGACAACAAATGCTCTGTGGCCAACCCCACGCCGGTATCAGGCAGCTCACTGACCTGCGCAGTGTCCCGATTCTCAAGCAATTTGAGTAAGGCGTAGGGCTGCGGGTCACTCAACACCTGATGCAGCTCGGCTTTGGCTTTAATCAACTTCGGCCAGGGACTATCAAGGCCTGCGTTAGATAAGCCGTAGACCCCGGCGCTCAAAGGTACTGGCGCCGTTTCATGGGAGTTGAAATGCCACAGTTCATCACGCGTGCCTAACAACAAGTTAAAGCCTGCATAATCCAGCGAACGTTGCCCAACGTCTTTAAAGTAGTCGCCCAATGTTTGGCTTCCGCTCAAAAAAAACTCCACCAATTCGCCCCGCGAACGGCGCGAAGCAGGCTTGTGCGGCTCCCGAATATTGGTCAGCGCCGCAAAACGGCCATCAGCGCCAATCCCCAGCCACGTACCACCCGCCTCGAGATCGCGCCCGGCATACACCTGCGGCGCTTCGGCCCACTGGGCCAGCGGTTGGGTGGGGCGTGCATAAAACTCATCACGGTTGGCCGCTACCACCAGCGGCTGTGCATGGCCGGGGCGCCAGGCAAACACAATCAAGCACATGGGCAGTCCTTAATGTTTTTTTAACCCCACTACTTATAGATTGCCCCGGCGCCTCGCGCCATGTGTGGAGCCTAAGCCGTTGCTCCGTTACCATGCGGATCAAATTGGGGGGGGGCGTCATGGAATTTCTGCTCTATCTGGTGCTGGGAGGCTTCGCAGGGGTTTTGGCCGGGCTGTTTGGGGTCGGTGGCGGGATTATCATCGTCCCGGTGCTGGTGTTCAGTTTCACCTTGCAGGGGTTCAACCCGCAGGTGCTGACTCACCTGGCCGTGGGCACGTCCCTGGCGACGATCATCTTTACCTCGATCAACTCGATCCGTGAACACAACCGCAAAGGCGCGGTGCGCTGGCCGCTGTTTGTGTGGATGGCGCTGGGTATTTTGATCGGCGCGGGCATTGGTGCACTCACAGCCGAAGCAATCGCCGGGCCCCATTTGCAAAAGATCATTGGCGTGTTTGCCTTGGTCATTGCCGCGCAAATGGCCCTGGAGCTTAAACCCAAGGCCAGCCGAACGGTCCCGGGCAAAGTCGGTCTGACCCTGGCCGGTACGGTGATTGGCTGGGCCTCGGCGATTTTCGGGGTGGGCGGTGGCTCCTTGACCGTGCCGTTCCTGAGCTGGCGCAGTGTGCCGATGCAGCAAGCGGTCGCCACTTCGGCGGCGTGCGGGTTGCCGATTGCGTTGGTGGGTGCATTAAGTTTCATGATCATTGGCTGGCACAACCCCGACCTGCCCGCGCATAGTCTGGGGTTTGTGTACTTGCCGGCGTTGCTGGGGGGTTGCCCTGACCAGCATGTTTTTCGCCCGTTTCGGTGCGCGTTTGGCCCATAAGCTTTCGCCGCGTCTGCTGAAACGGCTGTTTGCCGCACTGTTGTTCTGTGTCGGTGTGAGTTTCCTGATCTAACAAGGAGTCGCAATGCTGCCTTACCCGCAGATTGACCCGGTGGCATTGGCCATCGGCCCGCTGAAAATCCATTGGTACGGCTTGATGTACCTGATCGGCATTGGCGCCGCCTGGCTGATCCTGTCGCGCCGCCTCAACCGCTTCGACCCGACCTGGACCAAAGAGAAACTCTCTGACCTGGTGTTTTGGGTGGCGATGGGCGTGATTGTCGGCGGTCGCTTGGGCTACGTGCTGTTCTACGACCTGAGCGCTTACATCGCCAACCCGCTGCTGATTTTTGAAGTATGGAAAGGCGGCATGGCGTTCCACGGCGGGCTGATTGGCGTGATGCTGGCCACCTGGTGGTTTGGCAAGCGCAACAACAAATCGTTCTTCCAGATCATGGACTTCATTGCCCCGGTGGTGCCGATTGGTCTGGGGGCCGGGCGCATCGGTAACTTCATCAATGCCGAGTTGTGGGGCAAGGCCAGCGACGTGCCGTGGGCGATGATTTTCCCCACCGACCCGCAGCAACTGGCGCGTCATCCGTCGCAGCTTTACCAGTTTGCCCTCGAAGGTGTGGCACTCTTCCTGATTCTTTGGCTGTACTCGCGCAAACCGCGCCCGACCATGGCCGTTTCCGGCATGTTCGCCCTGTTCTACGGCATCTTCCGGTTCATCGTTGAGTTCGTCCGCGTGCCGGATGCTCAGCTAGGCTATCTGGCGTTCGGCTGGGTGACGATGGGGCAAATCCTATGCATCCCGATGATTGTCGGGGGTTTGCTGTTGATCTGGTGGGCTTACCACCGCGACTCGGCGACCCAGAAAACAGCGCAATAAATTCGAATCGCAGGGCTGCCCGGCCCTGCATTCAAACGGTAGGAAAACCATGAAGCAATATCTCGACCTCGTTGCCAACGTCATTAAAAACGGCACCCTGCAAGCCAACCGTACCGGCGTGAAGACCATCAGTCTGCCCGGCGCCATGTTGCGCTACGACCTCAAAGAAGGCTTTCCGGCCATCACCACCCGGCGCATGGCGTTCAAATCAGCGATTGGCGAAATGTGCGGGTTCTTGCGTCCGGTCAACAGTGCCGCCGACTTCCGCGCGCTGGGCTGCAAAGTGTGGGACCAGAACGCCAACGAAAACGTCCAATGGCTGGCCAACCCGTTCCGCCAGGGTGAAGACGACCTCGGTGAAATCTACGGCGTGCAATGGCGCAAATGGCCCGCCTACAAACAAGTGGCGCGCAGCAATCAGGACGCCATCGCGTTGTGCCTGAGCCAGGGCTACCGCCAGATCGCAGAAGGCGAGGAAGACGGCCAGGCTTACGTGGTGCTGTACAAGGCCATCGACCAAGTGCGCCAGTGCGTGGACACCATCATCAACGACCCGGGCAGCCGCCGCATTTTGTTCCACGGCTGGAACTGCGCCCAACTCGACGAAATGGCCCTGCCGCCGTGCCACCTGCTGTATCAGTTCCACCCCAATGTCGAGACCAAGGAAATTTCCCTGACCCTCTACATTCGCTCCAACGATCTGGGCCTGGGCACGCCGTTTAACCTGACCGAAGGCGCGGCGCTGCTAAGCCTGATCGGCCGTCTGACCGGTTACACGCCGCGCTGGTTCACCTACTTCATCGGCGACGCCCATGTGTATGAGAACCACCTGGACATGCTCAACGAGCAACTGACCCGCGAGCCGTTCCCGATGCCCAAACTGGTGATCTCGGACCGTGTGCCTGAGTTTGCCAAGACCGGCGTTTATCAGCCCGAATGGCTGGGCTTGATCGAGCCGAGTGACTTCAGCCTCGAAGGGTATGAACACCATGCGCCCATGACGGCGCCAATGGCGGTCTGACTCCCCCCCTGCTACAGCTTTCGCCCCTCCCACACGTAAAAAACCCCGAAAGGCTTACGCCGTTCGGGGTTGTGGATAACCCACGCTTACAACTTGGCGATCGACACCTCGGTGGACTTCACAAACGCGATGACTTCGCTGCCCACCACCAGCTCCAGCTCTTTGACCGAGCGGGTGGTGATGACGGAGGTGACGATACCCGAAGCCGTTTGTACGTCGATTTCAGACAGCACGTCGCCCAGCACGATTTCCTTGATGTGGCCTTTGAACTGGTTACGCACGTTGATGGCTTTAATGGTCATGGTGTCGATTCCTGTCTTGGGAGAGAAAACTGAGGTTATTGCGCCCAACGCAATTGCGTAGGCAACGGTGCAACGGGTTCTGGCTCAGGCGGCAAGCCAGGTAAAGCAAGCACTCGGTTAAGGACTTCGGTTTCCAGCGCCGCCAGCCGATGCGAGCCACGCGCGCGCGGTCTGGGCAGTTCGACGAGGAGGTCCAGCCCCACTTCGCCGTCTTCAATCAGGATCACCCGATCAGCAATGGCCACCGCTTCGCTGACGTCGTGGGTCACCAGCAACACCGTGAAACCATGCTGGCGCCACAAGCGTTCGATCAGTTGCTGCATCTCGATGCGGGTCAGTGCGTCAAGCGCACCCAGCGGCTCGTCCAGCAACAGCAAACGCGGTTGATGAATGAGCGCGCGGGCCAAGGCCACACGCTGTTTTTGCCCGCCCGATAACGCAGCGGGCCACTCGTGGGCGCGCTCGGCCAGGCCGACCTCTTCCAGCGCCTTGAGCGCTTTGCCACGCCAATCGCCTTTAAGCCCCAGGCCCACGTTGTCGATGACTTTTTTCCACGGCAGTAAACGCGCTTCCTGAAACATCAAACGGGTGTCGTCGTGCGCGTCTTGCAGCGGCGCGCTGCCTGCCAGCAATTGACCTGCCGTGGGCTGATCCAGCCCGGCCAGCAGGCGCATCAAGGTGCTTTTGCCACAACCGCTGCGCCCCACGACAGCCACAAATTGACCTGCCGGGATGTGCACGTTGATGTCGCGCAGTACGCGGCGCTCGCCAAAGGACTTTTGCAGGCCGTTGATCGCCAGCGGTATACCCTGACGCAAGCGCGGGGGTTGTTGAGCCGTCATGCTGCACCGCCTTTAACCACTTGATAGGCCGGGTGCCAACGCAACCACACGCGTTCCAGACCCCGGGCCGCGCTGTCGGCCAATTTGCCAAGCACCGCGTACAAAACAATCGCCAGCACCACCACATCGGTCTGCAAAAACTCCCGGGCGTTCATCGCCAGATAGCCAATGCCGGAACTGGCAGAGATGGTTTCAGCCACGATCAACGTCAGCCACATAAAGCCCAGCGCGAACCGCACACCCACCAGAATCGAAGGCAATGCGCCCGGCAAAATCACCTGACGAAACAGACTGAAACCGGACAAGCCATAGCTGCGCGCCATCTCCACCAGCGCCGGATCAACGTTGCGGATGCCGTGATAGGTGTTGAGGTAAATGGGGAACAACGTGCCCAGCGCGACCAAAAAAATCTTCGCCGACTCATCAATCCCGAACCACAGGATCACCAGCGGAATCAGCGCCAGGTGCGGCACGTTGCGGATCATTTGCACCGAGCTGTCTAGCAGGCGTTCGCCCCACTTTGACAGGCCGGTGATAAAGCCCAAGGCCAGGCCAATACTGCCGCCAATGACAAAGCCCAACCCGGCGCGCCAGCCGCTGATGGCGAGGTGCTTCCAGATCTCGCCACTGCGCACCAGCTCAACGCCTGCCGCAATCACGGCACTGGGCGCCGGCAGAATGCGCGTCGACAACCAACCGGCCGACACCGAAAGCTGCCACACCGCCAACAGCAACACGGGCAAGGTCCAGGGCGCCAACGTGTGAGCGAGGTTATTAAGGCGCGAAGCCTTCGTTGTGATCATGGCCGCCTCAGCTCTGCGACGCGGCTTTAGGGAGGATGTCGTTGGCCACCATTTCGCCAAAGGGGCTCACATATCCGGCACTTTTCGGCAGTTCCGGGCGCTCGATATCCAGGTGCGGGAACAACAGCTCCGCCACGCGATAAGACTCTTCCAGGTGCGGGTAGCCGGAGAAGATGAACGTGTCGATGCCCAGGTCGGCATATTCCTGAACCCGTGCCGCGACCGTTGGGCCGTCACCGACCAGCGCCGTGCCCGCGCCGCCGCGCACCAGCCCCACGCCCGCCCATAGGTTGGGGCTGACTTCGAGGTTGTCGCGGCTGCCGCCGTGCAGCGCAGCCATGCGTTGTTGGCCCACCGAATCAAAGCGCGCCAAAGAGGCTTGAGCACGAGCGATGGTGTCATCGTCCAGATGCGATATCAGCTTGTCTGCGGCTTTCCATGCCTCTTCATTGGTCTCGCGCACGATGACGTGCAAACGAATGCCGAAGCGCACCGTGCGCCCGAGCTTGGCGGCTTTGGCGCGCACTTGTTCAATCTTTTCAGCGACCGCGGCCGGTGGCTCGCCCCACGTCAGCACCATTTCAACTTGTTCGGCGGCCAGATCCTGCGCCGCTTGCGACGAACCACCAAAGTACAGCGGCGGACGCGGTTGCTGGATCGGCGGGTACAACAACTTGGCGCCTTTGACGCTGATGTGCTGGCCATCGTAGTCCACGGTTTCGCCTTCGAGTACACGGCGCCAGATGCGGGTGAATTCCACCGACGCCTGGTAACGCTCTTCATGGCTGAGGAACAGACCGTCACCGGCCAACTCTTCCGGGTCACCCCCCGTCACCAGATTGAACAGCGCCCGTCCGCCCGACAAACGATCAAGCGTCGCCGCCTGCCGCGCGGCCACGGTGGGCGAAACGATGCCAGGACGCAAAGCCACCAGAAATTTCAGACGCTGAGTCACCGGAATCAGTGCGGCGGCTACCAGCCAGGAGTCTTCGCAGGAACGGCCGGTGGGGATCAACACCCCGCCAAAGCCCAGCCGATCCGCCGCTTGCGCCACTTGTTGCAGGTAACCGTAATCGACAGCGCGGGCGCCTTCGCTGGTGCCAAGGTAATGGCCATCACCGTGGGTAGGCAGGAACCAGAAAATATTGAGGCTCATGGAGTGGTCTCCTAAATGGGTACGGCAAGCGTTAGAGGGCTTTGGCCACGGCGGCCGGGGGCGTCCAGATCACGTCTTTGACCACCAGTGGCTTGGGGATCAACTTGAGCTGGTAAAAACTGTCAGCGATTTTTTGCTGTGCGTTGATCACCTCCGGGGTCAAGAACTGTGCGCCGTAACCCTGGCGTTTGACGGCTGTAAGGGTGATCTCGGGCGACAACCCCAACAGCGGCGCCACTTGTTGGGTCACCTCTTGAGGGTTGGCTTTGGCCCATTCGCCAATGTTGCGCACTTCATCGACCAAGGTTTCGATCACCTTGGGGTGCTGCTGCGCATACGGCTTGGTCGCCAGATAGAACTGATGGTTGTCTGCAATACCGCTGGCATCACGCAGGGTGCGCGCTTGCAACTGTTGCTCGGCGGCGGCCTGGTACGGGTCCCAAATCACCCACGCATCCACACTGCCGCGTTCGAACGCCGCACGCGCATCCGCGGGAGGCAGAAAGACTGTCTGGATATCGGTGTACTTCAGGCCCGCGTCTTCCAGCGCACGCACCAGCAGGTAATGCACATTGGAGCCTTTGTTCAGTACGACTTTTTTGCCCTTGAGGTCTTTCACCGAGGTGATCGGCGAGTCCTTGGGCACCAGAATCGCTTCGCTGGTGGGCGCCGGTGGCTCGTAGGCAACGTAAAGCAAATCAGCGCCCGCAGCCTGGGCGAACACCGGTGGTGTTTCACCGGTAACGCCGAAGTCGATCGAGCCGACGTTCAAGCCTTCCAGCAGTTGTGGGCCGCCGGGGAACTCAGTCCACTGCACATCGACGCCCTGCTCGGCCAGACGCTTTTCAAGCGTGCCTTTGGCTTTGAGCAGCATCAGCGTGCCGTATTTTTGATAACCGATGCGCAGGGCATCTGCTTGAGCTTCTAACACGACGCCGAAGGACACAGCCGCAGCTAACAGTGCGACCAGACCTCGACGCAAAATGACAGGGCGCATGGCGCTCTCCTTTTGTTGTTCGAGATTCGGGTTGCACCTGCCGAGCCGTTAGCGGGTCAGTAAGGTGGGGAAAGCGTTAAATCAGATACTCCAGCGAGCCGCGACCAGGCGCTCGTTGAGAAGGTTGGGGTCCAGCGGCTTGGGGCGACGGGCCAGCGCGCTGTAAAACTGCTCCAGCGACTCGTTCAAGCGCTGTTCCAAAACCTGCGCCAACTGTGCTTGAGCGCTGCCTTCGCCATAAGCAATCTGGCTGTCATCGGCAAAGATGCCGTGCAGCATTTCTTGGGCCTTGAGCGCCGACAATACGGGTTTAAGTGCGTAATCCACCGCCAGCATGTGGGCGATGCTGCCGCCCGTGGCAATGGGCAACACCACCTTGTGGCTCAGGGCGCGTTCAGGCAGTAAATCGAGGACGGTTTTCAGGGCGCCGCTAAAAGATGCCTTGTACACCGGCGTCGCAATCACCAACCCGTCGGCGTTTTCGATCTGTTGCAGCAGGTCGATGATTTTCGGGCTGTCGAACCGCGCATGCAGCAAATCCTCAGCCGGGAAATCGCGCACCTGGTAACTCACCACTTCGACGCCTTGGCGGTTGAGCCAACCTTTGGCGCGGTCCAGCAACACCCCGCAGCGGGATCGTTGGCTTGGGCTTCCTCCGAGAGTCACAACCAGCATCTAGGCATTTCCTTGCATGAATGTGTGCAAACCGCTGTCAGCGTTTTCGCTTGAGTGGAGAGACCATAACAGGGGATTTTTATATCTATAAATCATATTTATTCATTTATTTATTCCTTAAACGAATAAGAAGGAGTCCGCTTCAATCAGCTCGCTGCGCCTGGATTCGATACCTCATTGAAACAGCGCCGTACCGGCGGTTTACGGGCGCATGTCAGATGCCCATGCACGCAAACAAATAACAGTTATGTACCGCCCAGCTGCGCGTCACGCGACATAGGGTGCAGGTCATTACTCACAAGGAATGCGACATGAGCGAGAAACCAGCGAGCACTTTTTATTCACCTCTCTCTATAAAAGAGCGTTTTCTGACCCATGCGCGTGAGGCGCTTGATCAAGGCATTATCACGTTGGCTGAAAAAGCATGGGTTGAAGCTTGCATAACACCCCGCGAAGACCTGCCCGCTCAGGGTGAGACAAGGGGGTATGCGCACCATATCGGTTTCCGGCATCCCACTACGCCCTCTATTACCTTTAAAGGCGTTTGCCTGCTCTGTGCTGAACCAGAAGACTCAAACCGTTACTACCTCTACTCGCTGGTAGATGGCTTTAGAAAATTTAACCTCTGGGCTGAGGCGGTCGCAGATATTCGCCAACGACTGACTAATGCAGACCCGGCGCTGATGTATTCAACGCCTTTCTCTATGCGGCATCGTTTAACGCAATACATCGACACGCCTCTGGAAAAGAAAGGTATTACAAGCGATGTGTTTGAAAGTATGAGTGAGCTGTTTAACGCACAGATCGACGCCGACCGATTCCTGACGGTGACGCTGTTCTCCCAACTGCCCTCTGCGCGCTCTGCCCTGTTTAAACAACTTCAAGCAGCCGTCCGCACAACCAGGCCATCGACGGATTCACTGGAAACAACCTGCGCAATGACCCCGCTCGTTGCTGAGCACCCGATAGTGAATTGGATATTTGAGTACTACTTGAAAGGCACTATGGTCGACAGTGAAATTGTTGAATACAGGTCCTCGACAACCTGTAACCTGCAAGTCATCAAAAGTCGCAGTGAAATTGAACTCGAACTGATAAGCATGATTGCAAGTACCGCCCGTCATCTGGACGCCGAACTTGCCGCAGAACTCCTTGCGTCCTGGACCACTCTTCAACTGCCCTTTCCCACGTTGCAAACCACACTGGTCTACGAGTTGAGTGACCGGTTTTTGAGCGAGTTGCTTGAGGCGCGACATTCCAACCGCGTGAGTTCAAACATGTTCAACCACCTGTTTGGGGGGCTCTATCTAAACAACGGGGCGCCCATACAGTGTGTCTTACTGCACATTAATCAAACGCTCTTTTCACCCATCGCCTGGGAGGGGTGGTATGGCATCTATATAGGCGACACAAACGGTCAATTCATTGTCATGACGGATAGGGGGCTCGAGTTTTTTGACTCGTGGACGCATTTCGTGCTCACCGTTTTGCCTCGCGTGAAGGCATTACTGTCCCCGCAAAGAGCCTATGGCCCCGACGGCATGGAGCCTTTCTTGGCGCGTTATATGGCTCGCATTGATCGTGCAGCTTTAACGCTAGAGCCGCCGCTTGGGTTCGGCCATACCTTGATTCATGGCAACGTGTTTGCAACCGTCGAAGAACGGCTTTTGCAAAAAATAATCTCTGATGTGAACTTCTTATCCGCCTGGATAAAAAATCTGGACTTTCTACAGAGTTCTTATACCGCCAGAGACTATGCCAGCCTGGTATCCGCGGTGCTGGAGGATGCACTGGATATTCGCGCCTTGGTGAATCCGGCGCTGATACCACGGTTTAATCAGCAGCGCTGGTGCACTCATTTCAGCGTGGGGCAAACCACCACCGTCATCGACGGTGAACTATTAAATTCTCTGAAATCCTCTGTTCAGGAAATTAAAAAAGATTTGCAGGCACTTGATAGACAACTCGACAGTTTCCTGGCCGCCTCGCCCAGTATCGCCTCCTTCATTAAAAAACGGTTCGCTCAACACTGGTCGAGCACCAACAAACGCCCTCTGGATATTGAAAACATCGAGGTGTATGACACCGCGCCGCACACCCCCTCTGCAACACCGTTGACCCTGATTGACAGCCTGTTAGAGCATGTGACGGGACATGCGCCGTTACCGGCCAAGAACGCCCGTGTGCAATATCAAATAAAAAACGAAGCCGGCACGCCTGCCACCCTGCTCGACGACAACGAAAGTGCAGCGATTCATCGGATTTTATTCTCGATGGCGGATGGCTTTAGTGGCGCACTGATCGATTACTTCGCCGAGACGCTGTTGCACGAACAAAACAACCTGCGGCCTGCTCTGCCTGAACAACCCAAGACCGGCATTAAAAAACTGGTCGATTTACGCCTGGAAAACCTATGGGCTGGAGGGCTGTATTTTTATCAATATGAACCCACGCTCTCACCGCACGACGCAAGCTGCATAGAAATGTTCAACTTAGGTCTGCAACTGGATCAGCGCAGGTCGTTTTACCACTTTGTGTCCGATGTGTTTAGCGTCACGCTTTATTCGTCCCAGGCTGGCATCAGCGCCACCCTTGAAGAATGTTTTCTGATTACAGAGCGCGGGGGGATGGACGCGTCGTGTTGCGGGCGCGTTTATTTTTGGTCACCGGCCAAGAAGTTCGAAGTTTTCGCCAGTCTCGCAGACTGCCAGGCAGCCTTGCGCAAACGGCTTTTTGATGACGTAGAGGGCGAAGCATTAATGTCGACCCTGGGCCGTGCTCAACGGGCGACAGTGCTTGCCAAAAGGGCGATGCTGCTGGCCGATAGCAATGGCCTTTTTAGTTTTGAAGTTATCCAGGACAACTTTTTAGAATCCTTATCGCGCAGCAGCACCCAACAACATATACAAGACCTGTCGGCGGTGGTGGACCAAGCCATCGAAATCAATATGCCAAGTGCTGTGTTTCAAGACAGCGTTCTTAATTACAAAGAGCGCATCCGCCACAGTTTCAATATCACGTCCCTCATTCAATACACTGACACGCTACTGTTTGAGGCGGCCCTGCCAAAAGCGTTAAAAGAAGCCCCCTTACAGGACCAGCTTGAATACGCAACGTTGTTGGAGCGTTACCGGGATGTGGTCAAGGACAACAACGATTATTTGCACGATATTCCCGATATCAACGACTTCGCCTACAAGGCACTCAAAACACAACTGAGCGCGGATTACCCGCACGCTGAACTTGACCCTCATGACATTGAGGTGACCATTACCGTCACCACATCACCCGCCTGGACGGCACAAATTGCATCCTTGGGCGGGGCCGTGTCCAGATCGGTGCAACCGCTGTCAGCGTATGCGCTTCGCGGATTTGGACAACTGACAGGACATCTTTCACTCCGCTCGTTAAGCGCGAAACCATTACCGCCTGAACTCGATGCGTCGGCAGTGAAAGACCTGGTCCGACAATTAAACATCGGTACTCAGTACCGAACCTTACTGGCTGAGAAATTACCCCGTGGCAAACCGGACTATGCGGCACGGTTCGGCATGTTCTGCAATCACCTGCCTCTCCAAGTGCTAGAAGCCGCATTCAACAGTAAATTGGCAGGCCAGCTCACAGACGCTGCCTACCGCTGTATTGAACAGGTCATGAATATGCCCGATGGCGGAGCACGGGAATCTGTGAAGGGTCAGCGCATCCAGTTGCGGCGCTTACAGCTGTGCACATCCAGCGACGCGACCCCTGACCCGGTAAAAGGGGTGTATGTGATCAGCCCCCAAGCCCCTGGTGAAGGTCCTTTTGTGGTGTGGGCCACTTACAACCAGGATTTTTCGTTCAAGGAGTATCCCGATGAACAGCACTTTATTTTGGACCTGTGTTCGCGGGCGACACTGCAATCGCTAATTCTGAGCAGGCTCACACCCTACATCCGCAAAAAATATGATAACGGCGGTTTTAAAGAGCCGCACGTCACCTACATCTCTCAAGACTTCTTCAGCTTTGATGTGTATTCAACACCTGCTCCGGTCACGCTCTCAGGCGAGGCCATTGAAGGCAATGCATTTTTGACGTTGTACGACGACAACACTGCTTTGTTGCTGGATATGGCCAAACAGCAGTCCGTCACCACCTCAGAAGCCGACTGGACCTCGTTCAAAACCCTGCTTTCCTTGATCGCTGAAACAGCCCTCATGTTTTTGCCCGGCAAGCTCAGCCTACCCATCACCGTTTGGCAGACACAAGACACATTGAAATCGTCGGTACTCGCGGCTGCCGAAGGGCACTGGGGCGAAGCGCTAACCCGTTTTGTAGCCTCCATGATGATGCTGATAACCGTGCGAAGCGCGCCCGCCCAAAAGCCGCGTGAACATCCAGTAGGAGTGCCCCTTGAACCCCCGGTTGCCCATCAGCCTGTTGGTCACGCTAGCGAGGCTTCATTTCTCAAGACCCGGCAACTGAATGCGCTACAACCCTATATTGATCACCTCGTCTCCCTTCATGAAATGACCCTCAATGAAGAAACCGGCATTTATAGCAACGCGGCCAACGAGACGAGCTACATCGTATTGAGCGGCAATATTTATAAGGTTAAAAAAGACCTTCAACGCTGGCGCATTGATATCGGTGAAGGCCGCACAGGCCCGGCGTTAAAACGTGATAGCCAGAAGCGCTGGGAGTTAGATCCACGTGAGCCTTTATTAGGTGGCGGGCCAATACTGTCCAGGCATGCATCTCCCGCAAGAAACTTTCCTAACGTGGTGACTGAAGCAGAAGGCATGCCACAGATCCGTAGGCTTTATCCTGCCAAAGCCGCTGCGATTGAGGCGGCTCACCAGCAGGCGATTGAATACTTGATCGAGGCAAAAAGAGTACTCAAGCGCCTGTATGAGCCGGGTTCCCCATTCGAGCAGCACCGTCAGTGGCTTGAAGATTTTTTCGGCAGCCCTAGCCTTACACCCCAGCAAATCAAAAAAATTAAAGCCGCCATTGACTCCATTTTAGGCCGCTTGCTAAAGCCCTCAATGAACCCCCTTACCTCCGAGCGCTATGTCGTACTTCGCCACGTACCCGCTAATAACGCTGAGTTGGCCTTCATACTGGCCGACGACACGCGTAAGTACATCTACATTTACGAAGGGTTCTTTCAGACTGTGCAGGATCCTTTCAACACAGGGATCATGCTGGGGTTAAAACGCACCAACCCGCCGTTCGACTTCAATCTGCACTTTCGTGCGACCACGCTTATTCATGAGGTGTCTCATCAAACGGCAAAGACCGTGGACATTGCCTACATGAACGCTAGTTCCCCTTACATCGAATTACTCGAAAACAGCGCTGCGCCATTTCATGACATCCTTGATCAGATTTCGAGTATGCAAGCCACGGCATTGTCCAGGTCGACAACCATTAGTGATCTGTTCATAAGCCATACCTCAACCAACACGCCACCTGCCAGTCTGTCTGCCCGTATCCAAGACCGTATTCTAGCGGAGACGGGCGCCTCGACACTGGATCAGGCGCGCCTGATTTTTTTAGCCGACCCGCAGAGTCGTTTCAATGTCATTCTTAGTAACGCGGATTCCCTCACGCTATTGATCAGTCGATTGGGCGGCAATATTGAGCGCTATCAACCTGTCGTACATCCCTGAACATAGGTTTCACCGGGCAAACACGGTCCCCGTGATTGAACTGGATGCTTACTTCAGTCGATCAATCGCGGTGGCCAGGCACTACTTGTTCGGTTGCGGCGTCAGGCGCAAATAGGGCTTCACGGTGCGATAGCCTTTGGGAAAACGCTGCTTGATCTCGTCTTCGTCTTTGATAGACGGCACGATCACCACATCGTCACCGTCTTGCCAGTTAGCCGGGGTGGCGACCTTGTGGCTGTCGGTCAGTTGCAGCGAATCGATCACGCGCAAAATTTCGTTAAAGTTGCGGCCCGTACTGGCCGGGTAAGTGATGGTCAGGCGAACTTTTTTGTTCGGATCAATCACGAACAATGAGCGCACGGTGAGGGTATCACTGGCGTTGGGGTGGATTAGGTCGTAGAGGTCGCTGACTTTGCGATCGGCATCGGCCAGGATCGGGAAGTTGACCACGGTGTGCTGGGTTTCGTTGATGTCGTCGATCCACTTGTGGTGCGAGTCCACCGGGTCAACGGAGAGTGCGATGGCTTTGACGCCGCGCTTGGCGAATTCATCTTTGAGTTTGGCGGTGAAGCCCAACTCTGTGGTGCACACCGGGGTGAAGTCCGCCGGGTGCGAAAACAACACGCCCCAACTGTCGCCCAGCCACTCATGAAAATGGATATTGCCAGCGCTGGAATCCTGTTCGAAATCGGGGGCGATATCGCCGAGTCTAAGGCTCATGGTGCAGTTCCTTTTTATAAGAGATGGCGAGGCAGTGAGCGTTCACTCTGCCTGCGGCATGACTTAATTAAAAAGAATAAATGACGATTTATTTAGATCTGAAACGAATATTAAAAACTGTTTCATTGGACGCACCAAAGCACCGGGTCCACTCTGGACTCAGGTTTAGGCAAGGGGAGCGGCAGGGAGCTGCGACTATTAATGTGTTGCGAATTGATCGTTCTGGTCTTCGGTAAACACCCTGCCCGGCATTGCGCCGGGCAGGATTTTTCTTACCTTTGCACTACGCCCGCATTACAGCAACGGGATCGAGTAGCTGACGATCAGACGGTTTTCGTCCTGATCGCGCTGGCCGGCAATGTCGTTGCGCCACATGGCGTTTTTCCACATTACACCCAGATTTTTCAACGGACCTTCTTGCACCACGTAGGCCACCGTGATGTCACGTTCCCACTCGGAGGCGCCATTGCTGGTCTGGCCACTTTTGCCAAAGGTGTCGATGTTATCGCCACGCAGGTACACCGCACCGGCCGTCAGGCCCGGTACGCCAACCTTGGCAAAGTCATACGAGTAGCGAGCTTGCCAAGTACGTTCGCCGGCACGGCCGAACTTCTGGATTTGCATGTCAGTGATGGTGTAGTTCGACGAGCCGTCGCCCTGGTTCAACCAAGGGAAGTCGCTGCTGCCGTTGCTCACCTGGTAACCACCACCAAAGGTGTGACCTTCAACGGTGTACAGGAACAAGCCGCTGTACAGGTTGTTATCAACTTTACCTTTACCGTTTTTCAGCACGCTGTTGCTGTAATCGCCGTTGCTGAAGTACGAGGAGTCATAACCGTTTTTGCCGTCATCACGGCTGTTGAAATAACGCAGATCCGTTTTCAACACGCCAGGGCCGATCGACCAGTTGTGTACCAGGCCCAGGAAGTTCTGTTTGTAGAACTTGTCCAGGTTGCCGTAGTAGTACTGAAGCAACAGGTCTTTGGTGACCTTGTAGTCGCCACCGGCGTAGATGAACTTGTTGCTGTTGGCGGTGCGAGCGTTCGCACCCCCAATCGACATCTGTTCGTTGTTGCTGGAGTTACGGCCTTTAACGTGTTCGATCTGACCACCGATCAGGGTCAGGTCCTTGAACTCATTGGAGGTGATTTGGCCACCTTCAAAGGTCTGAGGCAGCAGACGACCATCGTTATAGGAGATAACCGGCAGTTTGGGCATCAGGGTGCCGTAACGCAGTTCGGTCTGGGAAATCTTGGCTTTGGCTGTCAGGCCCAGGCTGGAATATTCATTTACCGCGTCGCCGTTGGACTTGCTCGGGAAAACCGTGCCGCCGTACGAACCAACACCATTAGTACCGCCACCCGAATCCAGACGCACGCCCAACAGCGCGATGGCATCCACACCGAAACCGACCGTGCCTTGGGTGAAGCCCGAGGTGTAGTCCAGTTGGAAGCCCTGGCCCCATTCTTCCTGCTTGTTCTGAGCGCCAGCCGCTTTGGTACCCGAGTCGCGGTTATCGGTGTTGATGTAGAAGTTGCGTAGCTTCAGGGTTGCCTTGCTGTCTTCGATGAAGCCGGCAGCGCCTGCTTGTTGCGCCAACAAACCTACGGCCACAGCCACGGCCAAGGTGGACTTGTTCATTGTCTTGCTCCTTTGCTTTTCTAATTTTTGTAGTTCTTTAACCCGAAATCTGACGTTTCGGTGCTAGAGATGCGCGATTAGCGCCAGACCGTGACTGACAAGTCAATCGTAACCATTCATGTCTACGACCTTTGTCTAGTCATCCGTCATTTGTGCGTAGGGTAATGGCTTTTGGTTAAGCCCAAAAAGGTTTATTTATAAACTTTTCAGACCGAATAGCTATATACAAAGAAACTTCCTACGCTCGGGTGAAGGGATGCTATCGGCCTTTGGTCTAATTTCTAAACAGAATTTTATGAAATTTTTAAGTCCCTAAAGGTATAACGCTGCGCGGAAGATCAGCTGTAGAAAAAAAGCCCGCATCAGTCGTGTTACGCGCGCGGGATTGAGGGATGCAGAACCTCATAAGCTAATGCTTAAAAGTTATTTATTTAGCCTTTCTTAGATCATTTAACCTCGCACTCTGCCGATCTCCGGCCGCCTGTCGAGGAGCTTCATCGTGAAACTGCATTCTCCCCTTCGCCTTCTGGCGGCTTTGTCTCTGGCGATGACCAGCTTCTTCGCACAGGCTGCCAGCGACGTCACCGTGGCTTACCAAACCACCGTAGACCCGGCCAAAGTTGCCCAGGCCGACGGTGCTTATGAGCAGGCCACTCAAGCTGACATTAAATGGAGAAAATTTGATAACGGCGCCGACATCATTGCCGCCATTGCGTCGGGTGACGTGCAAATCGGCTACCTGGGTTCAAGCCCGCTGACCGCGGCCATCACCCGTAAGGTGCCGGTTGAAACCTTTTTGATCGCGACCCAGATCGGCGGCGCTGAAGCCCTGGTCGCCCGCAATGGTTCGGGTATCAACAGCCCACAGGATCTGGTCGGTAAGAAAATCGCCGTACCCTTTGTCTCCACGGGGCACTACAGCCTGCTGGCCGCGCTCAAGCACTGGAACATTGACCCCTCAACCGTGACGATTCTGAACCTGGCACCGCCGGCGATTGTTGCCGCCTGGAAGCGCGGCGATATTGACGCGACGTACGTGTGGGACCCGGCATTGGGTACCGCCAAAGAAAACGGCAAGGTCCTGATCACCTCGGGCGAGCTGAGCAAATTAGGCGCACCGACCTTCGATGCCTGGATCGTGCGCAAAGACTTCGCGGCCAAACACCCGGACATCGTCAAGGCGTTTGCCAAGGTGACCCTGGATGCCTACGCCGACTACCACAAAGACCCGAAAGCCTGGCTGGCCAATCAGAGCAACGTCGACAAACTGGTGAAGCTCTCAGGTGCCAAAGCCGCTGACATCCCTTTATTGCTGCAAGGCAACGTGTACCCGCTGGCCACCGACCAAGCGGTGTTGCTCGGCGCACCCACCACCAAAGCCTTGGCTGATACTGCGGCCTTCCTCAAAGAGCAAGGCAAGGTTGACGCCGTTCTGCCCGATTACGCGCCTTCAGTAAACGCCCGCTTCATTGCCCAATAACTCACGCTGATTCAGGAGTCGCCCGTCATGGCCTTGTTATCACTGGAGCGCATCAGCGCACAGTACCCGGGCGCTGCTGAGCCGGTACTGTCGGATATTTCCGTCAACCTCGGCCCTCAGCAACTGCTGGTTGCACTCGGCCCGTCGGGCAGCGGCAAAACCTCGTTATTGAATTTGATCGCAGGTTTTGTCGAACCCAGTGGTGGACGCATCACCCTTGACGGGGCTGCGGTTCACGGCCCAAGCGCCGAACGTGGCGTGGTGTTTCAGGATGATGTTTTGTTGCCTTGGCAAGATGTGCTGGCCAACGTCGCATTCGGCCTGGAGCTGGCAGGCGTTGCACGCGACCCACGAGAGACACGTGCTCGCGACATGCTGGCCCTGGTGGATTTGTCCGGTTTTGAAAAACGCCGCGTCTGGGAACTGTCGGGCGGGCAAAAACAACGCGTAGGTCTGGCCCGCGCCTTGGCCGCCGACCCTCGGGTATTGCTGATGGACGAGCCTTTTGGCGCGCTCGACGCCTTTACCCGCGAGCAAATGCAAGAGCTGCTCCTGCAAGTGTGCAAGCGCACTGCCAAACCGGTATTTCTGATCACGCATGACATCGAGGAGGCGGTGTTTTTGGCCACCGACCTGATTCTGCTGGCCCCCAACCCCGGCCGTATTGTGGAGCGCCTGACGCTGGATTTCGGCCAGCGTTATAACGCGGGAGAATCGGCACGTTCGATCAAGTCAGACCCACGCTTTATTGAAACCCGCGAGCACGTGCTTGAACGCGTGTTTTCGCAACGCGGCGCCGCTCAGCGGCAGGAGCACGCATGAGCAGTTATGAATTGACAAGCAACCAGGCTCCGGTCGCCGTGCCCCATGCGCCACGCCCGATCAAGCGCAGCCTGAGCACCCGCGGGATCAGTGTGCTGACCCTGATCACTTTGATCACCCTGTGGTGGGCCGTCACCGCCGCGGGTTTGATCGAGCCGCTGTTTTTACCGCCACCTTCGGCCGTGCTGGAAAAAGGCTGGTTGTTGGCGACAAAAGGCTACATGGACTCAACCTTGTGGCAGCACTTGGGTGCGAGCCTGAGCCGCATCGGGCTGGGCCTGGGCTTTGCGATTCTGACGGCCATCCCGGTGGGCATCGCGATTGGCCATAACCGTATTGCCCGGGGCATTTTCGACCCGCTGATCGAGTTCTATCGGCCAATCCCGCCGCTGGCCTATTTGCCATTGATCGTGATCTGGTGCGGCATTGGTGAGCTGTCAAAAGTGCTGCTGATTTACCTGGCGATTTTCGCCCCGATAGCCATTGCCACCGCCACCGGCGTACGCACCGTCGACCCGGCCAAAGTACGCGCTGCGCAATCATTGGGCGCCAGCCGTTGGCAGTTGATTCGCCATGTGATCTTGCCCAGCGCCTTGCCTGACATTTTGACCGGCGTACGCATTGGTTTGGGCGTGGGCTGGTCGACCCTGGTGGCGGCCGAGCTGATCGCTGCGACCAGTGGCTTGGGCTTTATGGTGCAGTCCGCCGCGCAGTTTTTGGTCACCGATGTGGTGGTGCTGGGGATTTTGGTGATAGCCATCATCGCCTTCGCCATGGAAATGGGACTGCGCGCCCTGCAACGCAAGCTGGTGCCGTGGCACGGCCAGGCTCACTAAATTTTTCGAATAAAACACGACGCTGATCAATCGGCGCGCTGATGAAGAGAATAACCATGAGCCTGACCCTTACCCCACTTAGCTCTGCCCTTGGCGCCCAAATAGAAGGCGTTGACCTGACTCAGCCGTTGAGCCTCGAACAGCGTGATGCCATCGAACAAGCGCTGCTCACTCACCAGGTGATCTTCTTCAAGAACCAGTCCATCACCCCGCAACAGCAAGCACGCTTTGCAGCCAATTTCGGCGATTTGCACATTCACCCGATTTACCCCAACGTGCCCGAACAGCCAGAAGTGCTGGTGCTGGACACCGCCGTGACCGATGTACGCGACAACGCGGTCTGGCACACCGACGTTACATTTTTGCCAACGCCAGCCATGGGTGCCGTGCTGAGCGCCAAACAACTGCCTGCGTTCGGCGGTGACACATTGTGGGCCAGTGGCATTGCTGCATTCGAAGGGTTATCAAAACCGCTGCAACGGCTGCTGGATGGGCTGACGGCCACACATGATTTCACCAAATCGTTCCCGCTGGAGCGCTTTGGCTCCACCCCCGAAGACTTCGCCCGTTGGGATCAAACCCGTAAAAACAACCCGCCGCTATCACACCCGGTGATTCGCACGCATCCGGTCAGCGGTCGTAAATCCCTGTTCGTCAACGAAGGTTTTACCACGCGGATCAACGAGCTTTCAGAGGCCGAGAGCGAAGCAATCCTCAAGCTGCTGTTTGCCCACGCCACCCGCCCCGAATACACCATTCGCTGGCGCTGGCAGCAAAACGATGTGGCCTTTTGGGACAACCGCGTCACCCAGCATTACGCTGTGGATGACTACCGTCCGAACCGACGCGTGATGCATCGCGCCACTATTTTGGGCGATGCGCCGTTTTGATCAATAACACCTCAGCATGACTGGCCGTGGTGATGTCGCTCAATGCCAGCTTCTCCCCCGTGGATCGGTTAAAAAGGCCAAATTTTTTCGCTGAGCCTTGGGGACCATCACCTCCTGCAAAATAAAGTGCGTCGCGCTCGGGACATACGCCTGAGTCATCATTTCGGAAAAGCCCGCCGGGTGGAGGGTGAACGTTGATTGCAACGGGTACACCCCTTCAGCTTCATTGACCGGTGATGCCAGCTTCATCGCGCGCGCGCCCTTAATCGTCAGCATCACGGGGTGCAGAGGGCCTGGGCGCCTGTCGTAAGTGCCCATGGCAAATGATTTGGCCACACTCAGCGAGTCACTGACTGACAAGAACTGTTCAGTGCGCAGGGTCTTTCCTTCTCGGGCCTGGGCCGCCAATGCGTTAAGCCCGACATCACTCACTCTGCGCCCACTGTAAGTGGTGGCCTGCCCTGCGGGATTGCCCTTGATCAGTTTATTGAACAGCGTGACCGCTTCTTTTCGGCTGATACTCAATGCATCGCTCATACCCGTTTCCTGAGCATCAAACATGCCCCAGTCCGCCGGTCGCATGCTCTCGTAGGTCGACACGATATTGGGTCCACCCCATACACCCGGGTCAGGGTTAATCACCGGGTTGGTCATCCACCTGGCTGTTTCGTTAAAGTAACTGGAGGACGCCACATACACTTCGGTCAGCCCCGCCATGATATTGGCCGGCCTGGTGGCTTTAATACTCACAGAGGTGTTGTAAACATCTATTTCATCAAAGCTATACCCGGCAGTGCGTACGGCATTGATGATGCTGGCATGCGGGCCTTGAGAGAGGCTGTATCTGTATGCAAAGGTGTCCAGACTTTGGGGGTAGACACCCGGAAAGTGCTCGCGCAAGAAACGGTCAAGCGCCTGAACACGCTCTGGCCTGGTATCAACAGAGGCCCCGTGCAAACCAAAGCTGTCCGTTTGTGAGACCGGGTTATTGGAGACCATCGCGTACTGGTTAAACCCCTCTACATTGCCAATGGGATCCGGACTGATCCAACGCTGCAACCAAGGGGCGTAGTAGCGGAACCCGTAGTAGTACAACCCGCTGGCATCGCGCTCTTTGCCCGCATAACGAATGGTTTTGTAAGAAGCCTCAACCTCACTCCTGGCAGCCCACCACGCGGTCGCACCAAAGGGGTAATAGCTTTCTTGACTGAGTATCTGCGCCTGGTCATTCAACTCCAGCGTACTGCTACCCACAAGATCACAGAGACTGAAGCGTTGCTGCGTATCGCACGAGGCTTGCGCTCGGCAATGTTCCCACTGCAACACCCTCACCTCACAACGCCCGGCCTGAGCGGTGATGACGTTTAATTGTTCGCCGCTGGCAGTATCGTGGCGTATCTCAAGACCCGGCAGATACAGGACCTGTTGGGTGTGGGTCCGATGAGCGGCCAATGTAGTGCGCACTTTTCGCACACGTTGGCCCAAAGCGTCATACCCATACACCTCGTCGTCGTCACGAGCGTTATCTCGGTGTACCAAGGTAACTTTGGCCAGTTGATTGGCAACATTCCAATGCATCGTTTGCCCGGCCTGCAACGCTTGCTGGTTGCCATTCAAATCAAACCCGCTGCCCAGCCCCGGATTAACCGGCATCTGTGCCGGAGCGAGGTTAAGCAACCCATGATTACTGCCTTTGGCCAATTCCAGGGTGCGGCTATAGCCTTGCCCCGAACTCACTTGATGCTGCAAGTGAATCAAGTTGGCGCCCTCGTCATAGCGGTAGTTTTGCGTGTAACGACGCCACACGCTGTCATCCGTTGCGCCAAAGCCCACATATTCAGGTAGCGCGGGACCCGCCCCGTTATGCGCATTTTCTCGGCCCGTGGCACGGATCAGTTGATACAGCGAGTCATACACATACGTGCTATCCGCGCTGATTTGCGTGTTGCTCGACCACTGCACGGGCTGGGCAGTATCCCGGATGCGCGTGACATTACCGACGTGATCGTATTCATAATCCAGCGATTGCAACGGCGCATGCGACTGGCCCGAGCGGTATGCGACCAAACGCTCCAGACGCTCATCGAACGCAGAATAGTGTGTAACCGTCATCACGTTATTGCCCGCGCGCTCCGACTGAACCCGGCCGCTGGCGTTACACACGCGTTGATCGAGCAACACTTGGCGCACGCCGTCTTTGAGGGTCAGAGCACTCTCACGCAACAACCCGTCAATGCCGTAAACGGTGTGCTGGCAATGGCCCTTGGCATCGATTTGCGCCACCACGCCACCCAACGCATCGTATTGCCACGTCGTGGTAAAGCCCTGCGGGTGCAGCGCCTCATCGCGCTCAAGCACTGAGAGCGGCCAGTCCACAGGGTCAAGGCCGCGACGAAATTTGCGCTGCTCGCTCAACAGCGACCCCGTGAGCGCATAGTGTTCGTAGTGCAATGTGCCGCACGCATCATCGTGACGGATCAACCGGCCACAACGGTTAGCAGCCAGATCTTGCGCAGTACTGCCTGCGTAAGCCAACGCCTCGACTTGACGTTCCCGCGCGTCATTGGCGCCTTGCTCAAAGGACGACGTCAGCCTTAACGCTTGATCGAACTCATAACGTTGCCGCCCGCCACGCGAGTCCCAACGGGTGAGCACGTGACCTGCGGCCCCGCGCAAAATCCAGCGGCTACCGGCATCAACACTGCGGGTGAGCAGCGGGTGCCCGGACAGACTGAAATGGCTGCCTTGATTTGAGCGGGTTTGCGGTTCGCGCTGACGTAAGCCGTGTAAGCGCGGGTCCCACTGCTCAAGCAAAAAACCGCTGGCCCCATGCACCTGACAACTCACACGCGCCTGAGCCGGCACTTCAGATGACGTTCGGTGATACGCCACACTGCGAACATTCAAGCCGCGAGGGTCAAAGGCTGTTAAAACCGGCGTGTGATGGTGCAAAGAAGAAGGCATGCTCATGACCTGAGGGGAACAAGGTCAGGCCAGCCTGACGTCCCCGAAGGGTCGTCAGGTGGTAAATAGTTATTGCTTGAAGGGAGAGCTGTAAAAAACCTGCCGCGCTTAACCCTGCTTCATGACCTGCGCCAGCAACTCATAAGAATGAATGCGGTCGGCGTGCTCATAGAGGTCAGAGGTAAAAATCAGTTCATCCGCGCCCGTCTGCTCAACCAGGACGGCCAGTTTGGCCCGGATTTTTTCAGGGCTGCCGACCATCGCCAAGCCGAGGAAGCTCATCACCGCGTCTTTCTCATGGGGCAGCCAGAGGCCGTCCATCGTATCGACAGGCGCACGCTGCACCAGGCTTTGCCCACGCATCAACGCCAGAATGCGCTGATACACAGACGTCGCCAGATACTCTGCCTGCTCATCCGTGTCGGCAGCCACTAACGGTACGCCTAGCATCACGTAGGGTTTATCGAGCACGGCTGAAGGTTTGAAGTGATTGCGGTAAACGCGGATCGCTTCGTGCATCAGGCGTGGAGCGAAATGTGAAGCGAACGCGTAAGGCAAGCCGCGCTCACCCGCCAGTTGCGCACTGAACAGGCTGGAACCAAGCAACCAGACCGGGACATTGGTGCCAGTGCCCGGCATGGCAATCACGCGCTGATCCGGGGCGCGTGGGCCTAGATAACGCATCAGCTCAGCCACATCTTCGGGGAAGTCATCGGCGCTTCCCGACCGTTCCCGACGCAGTGCGCGCGCCGTCATTTGGTCGGAGCCAGGGGCACGCCCCAGCCCAAGGTCAATTCTTCCCGGATAGAGGCTTTCAAGGGTGCCGAATTGTTCAGCAATGACCAACGGCGCATGGTTGGGCAGCATGACACCGCCCGAACCCACACGAATGGTCGAAGTACCTCCCGCCAAATAACCAATCAGCACCGACGTGGCCGAGCTGGCGATACCGTCCATGTTGTGGTGTTCAGCCACCCAAAAACGGTTGTAGCCGAACTGTTCAACGTGCTGCGCCAGATCCAGCGAATTGCGCAGCGCTTGCGCGGGGCTGCCACCTTCACGCACAGGCACCAGGTCAAGGGTCGAGAATTTGATGTCGGACAGGGTTTTCATCAACCAGCTACTCCTAGTGGGACGCAGGCCAAGACGCTCGCCAAAACCTGCCAGTGTTCTTTGCAATATGGGCATATACCCGAGTTTCAATAGCTACCTATGAAATGAGTTACCTAAAAAGACGATTGGTCTGACAGGATGAACTTTGTGCCGCCGACTACCCTCACAACTCTACACAAGGCGTGAAACCTTCACGCCGCTCTTCAGGAGGCACGCATGAGTATTAAAAAGACAGCATCGGCTCATTGGGCAGGCGATCTTAAAACCGGCATCGGCTCCATCTCCACTGAAACCGGCGTATTGCGTGACGCGCCCTATGGCTTCAAGGCCCGATTTGAAGGCGGCAAAGGCACCAACCCGGAGGAACTGATCGGCGCCGCCCATGCCGGCTGTTTCTCGATGGCTTTATCAATGATTCTTGGCGATGCCGGACTCAAAGCCGACACCATCGACACCACGGCCGAAGTCACGCTGGATCAAGTCGATGGGGGGTTTGCCATCACTGCCGTGCACTTGGTGCTCAAAGCCAAAGTGCCGGGTGCCACCCAAGAAAAATTCACCGAATTGACCACCAAGGCTAAAGAAGGCTGCCCGGTATCGAAGGTCCTCAACGCAAAAATCACCCTCGACGCGACCTTGCTGAGCTGATTGGACATGGCGCCATCGGCCCGCCTGCTAGGGTACGGGCCGATGACGACATGGCTTGCGATGCCTTGGATCAGTCATAAATGTTGCCAAATGTGATCGAATGAGCCGCATTGGCGTCAACCTATGACGTTGCATTTTGCTATCAAGGGAGTCTCACCATGAAACGTATTGCTCTGGCTGTCATCTGTAGCGCCTTGGCCACTTCAGTATGGGCAGCACCCAAGCCTTGCGAAGAATTGAAAGCGGAGATCGAGGCCAAGATCCAAGCCAACAATGTGCCCTCTTACACGCTTGAAATCGTGAGCAATGAAGAGGTCCACGATCAGAACATGGTGGTCGGGACATGCGAAAACGGCACCAAAAAAATCATCTACCAAAAGAACGACAATTGATCGCTACGGCAAGCAGTTGACCTGCCGCTCTTGTGCCAACACCTTGCCCTCGGCGCTGTAGAGCCGGGCGTAGGCGTTGAACCCCAAAGAGCGCGCTTGCAAACGGTAGCGCTGGCCAGGCTGGAAATCGGCGTAATTGAGCGTGATGTAGCACAGCCGTTCTTGTGGGTTACTGAACTGGCTCATGCCCCCGATAAACACCTCGTAATCAAAGCGCACCATCAGCTCATGGCTACCCGGTGAAACCTGAAAATAGCGGCCGTCGGTCATGCGTTGATGATCCAGGCGTTCAGCCATCACCAGCTTGCCGGTTTGCGTTTCGAGGTCAACCCACGCCAGGTTCGGGTCCGGCTTGGGCAGTGGCGTACTGACACACGCACTCAGCAGGCAAGCCATCCCCAGCAACAAATACGTGCGCATAGTCATTTTCCATGAGGGATTGAAGTGCCAGCATAGCGCCGATCCGCAATGCTGTGGCGTGCAGCCCTGCTCAGGCGCTAGGCTTGCGGCAGTCTTCTTCTGGATTGTTGTATGACACCACTTGCTCGCCGTGTGCTGACCCTCGTTGCACTGGCCTTACTCAATGGCTGCTCCAGCCTGGGCTACTACTCGCAACTGGCCAGCGGCCAACTGCACGTTTTGCAGGCCCGCGAACCGGCGGCCGCGGTGATCGCCGACCCTCAACGCCCTGCGGCCCTGCGTCAACAACTGGTCAAAGCCCAGGCAGCACGCACCTTTGCCAGTCAACACTTGCACCTGCCAGACAACCCGAGCTATCGCGTGTACGCCGACCTCAAGCGGCCCTATGTGGTGTGGAACGTGTTCGCCACGCCCCCGTTTTCACTCAACCCTGTGACCCATTGCTTCCCGATTGCCGGGTGCGTGGCCTACCGTGGTTATTACTCAGTGGGCGGCGCGCGGGGAGAAGCCGCCCTGCAAAGCCAACAAGGCATGGACGTATTTGTGGGGGGCGTTGAAGCGTACTCAACGCTGGGCTGGTTTGATGACCCCATCCTCAACACCATGCTCAATTGGGGCGATGAGCGCCTTGCCAGCGTGATCTTTCACGAACTGGCGCACCAGCGTTTCTATGTCAAAGACGACACTGAATTCAATGAGTCCTTCGCCACCTTCGTCGAGCAGGAGGGCACCCGCCAATGGCGTGCCCGGCAAGGCTTGCCTTCGCCAGATATGCGCGCAGTGCAGCAACGTGATCAATTCATTGGCCTGGTGCTGCAAACCCGACAACGTTTGCAGCAGCTTTACGAACAGCCATTAACAGCCCCGCAAATGCGCCAACGTAAAGCTGAAGAGTTTGAGCGAATGCGCGAAGCCTACCGTCAGTTACGTGATCAGCAGTGGAGTGGTAACACACGCTTTGACGCGTGGGTCTATGCCCCCATGAATAACGCCAAGTTGCTGCCTTTTGGCCTCTACGATCAATGGGTCCCTGCTTTTGCAGCACTATTCAAAAAAAGCACGAGCGACTGGCCAACGTTCTATACCGAGGTAGAACACCTCGCAAAGCTGCCCGCTGAGCGGCGCAAGGCGGCATTACGCCAGTTATCTAACACCCCCTGAAAAGCCTGCTCACACACTGCGTTCAGATTAAACACACGCCCCTACAAAGCAGGTCGTGATCACGAGCGTATGTGCTTTATCCGCTGACATCTTTGTAACTCGCAAAACGACGCCATTTCAGACACAACCTGTCGGCGGCCGCTTCGCCCCCCGTTTTTTAGCTGTGCCGTACCCCCAAAACCCAGTCGATTCGCGGTAGCACTGTATGACATGTTGCTGAATCTGACTTTTAGTCTGTGCCTCACGGATGGTGGCTATCTCGCCACGCTCAACACAGACAGGAAGTTTGCACGTGAATGACAGCAACCCGCTTTTACAACCCCATAATCTCGTCAACTATGCACACATTAGGCTTGAGCACCTCAAGCCTGCCATCACGCGGATCCTTGACGAAAATCGCAGCGCTGTAGAACTCATCATTTCAAGTCAGGCACAGACGCCTACGTGGAGCGGCTTGGTACTGGCTATGGACGCACTGAGCGCTCGCGTGGATGACGCCTCAAATGTGCTGGTCACCTTGGCCCTAATCCCCCAAACGGATGACTGGCAGGCCATCGCCAGCGAGTGCTGGACCCTCATCAGCGACTGGCACGTTGAAGTGACCCAAAGCCTGGGGCTATTCAAGGCTTACCAGACATTAGCCGCGCAGCGATTATCGCCTGCCGCAAAGACACTACTGGCGAAAAAGATCAACGCGTTTAACGCCGCAGGCCTAAACCTTGCGGACGACCAAAAAACAGCCTTGATAACCCTCAACGAACACATCCAGTCACTTGAACACACGTTCTTCACCAACGTGCAGGTGGCCAGCAGAGCCTGGAGCAAACTGATCTCTGACGAGTCCCTGTTAGCCGGGCTGAGCCAGCCTCTCAAAAATAAACTCGCACTCAAAGCCATAGCGACCGGGCGCGAAGGCTGGTTACTGACGCTGGACGAAGAGGCGATTTACAACGATGTCATGGCGCAGTGTGAAAACCGGGCGCTGCGTCAGGAACTGTTAACGGCTTATAGCTGCCGCGCTTCGGATCATGGCCCCATGGCAGGTCACAACGACAATGGGCCTATCCTTGAGCAACTCTTGGAGCGGCGTCATCACAAAGCTCACCTGTTGGGCTACGACAATTACGCCCAGTTGAGCTTGCAAACAAAGATCGCCACGTCGACTGAACAGGTTATGGGCTTTTTAAAATCAAACAATGCACATAAAAAGCCGCAACTCGCTGCACAGATGCCGTCGCTGAAGGCATTAGCCAGTTCGTTGGGGTATTCGACGCTCCAGGCGTGGGACTACCCTTATGTGGCTCATCGACTAAGCGCGCAACTGTCCGGCATGTCTGACGCCGAACTGCAGGCTTATTTTCCTTTCAACCATGTGCTTGACGGCTTGATCCTGATCGTCCAGCGACTGTTTGACATTCAATTGGTCGCGCAACTCAGCTTCAGTACTTGGCATCACGATGTGATGCTGTTCGAAGTCCGGGATAAACACACCCTGCTTGGGCACATTTATATCGATCCCTTCTTTCGCGAACCCAAGGCAGATGGCTGCTGGACCCAAGCAGCGCGTGACCGCCGTATCGATGCACAGGGCAACGTCATATTGCCCGTGGCCATTTTCCATGGAAACTTCTCGCCTGCCAGTGACACCACACCGTGCTTGTTAAGCCCCTTGCAGCTGCGCATGTTGTTTCATGAATTTGGCCATTGCCTGCAACAGGTTCTGACGCTCAGCGATGTGCGCGAACTGTCGAGCATCCTGCACATGGGTAAAGATGCCAGCGAGTTCGCAGGAAAGATGCTGGAGCAATGGTGCTTGTCACCTGCTTGTCTGCTGTGGATTTCACGTCACTATCAAACAGCCAAAGCCCTTAGCAGTGAGCAGGTTGGACGGCTGCTGGATGCGAGAAAAGTAACCGCGGCCCTGGAGACCGCCACCGAACTGCTCCGCTCGCAGTTTGATTTTGAGGTGCACCTAAGCGTTGGCGACGGACGTACCGTGCAGCAAGTGTTACGCCATGCAAGGACTGAAGCCCTGCCCTTGGGCTGGCCAGAAAACGATCAATTCGCCAATACATTCGATTACATGGTCACAGGCTATGAAGCGGGCTATTACACCTATGAGTGGGCTGAAAGCCTGGCACAGAAAGTGTTCGCCAAGTTCGAGAACGACGGTATTTTCAACCAAAACACAGGGCAAGCCTTCAGAGATGCATTTTTCTCTCCGGGGGACGAGCGCTCGCTCCTTGAGTCCTTTGAGCACTTCATGGGAGCACCCGCCAAGGGGTTCTGATGCAATGTGTCTCCTTGTCAGAAAGCAGGTATTACGCCTTGGTGGGCTTCAACGCGTTCAAAACCACGCACAAAGCAAACGGGCGAGTGCTGCAAGCACCACTGCTCAAAGCAGAACGCAGTTTAGGAATGTCGGCATTCATCATGTAGTTGGCCCCGTCCTTGTAATGCGAGTTGTCACCAAAGCCGCCTTGCGTCATCTCTTTCAGGGCGTCTTCCTTGCTCCAGTCCTGCACCACCACGCGATACATCGCAGACATCAAGCCCGTGCGGTCAGCGCCATGCTTACAGTGCATTAGCACTGGGCCTTGCGCCTGAGCAGTCTGAATAGCGCGCAGGGCCGACAACACATCTTCGTCGTCCACATGGTTCGTGCGATACGGCAACTGCACTTGGTTGACGCCGGGCGTTTTCAACCAGGTGCTATCAGCCTCGGGCAAAAAATTGATCACGGTCGCAATGTGCAGCGTTTCCAGCAGGGGCTGGGCAGTGCTGTCGGGCAATGCGCTGCGGTACAGCGTGGGAGACATTTGATACAGGTTGTACTGCGTGGCAACGGGTTGCGCCCATTGTTGCGGCCGTAGCATCGGACGTTCATCCGCCTGGGCCTGTGGCTGTGCTCCAAGCATCAGGCAGGTCAGGCACAACGCAGGGAAAATCCGTTTTTTCGCCATATCAGTTCGACCGCTTTTATAGGGATCAGGGAAAGTACGACGAGCGTGCGTTAAACCGGATAAAAACTCCGTGAGCCATTTGTCAAAAATTCGTCATGGTGCAAACACTTAAAATCAATTGGCCATGGGTGCGGCAAAATTACGCACGAAACGGTTCATCAAGGCGAATGGCCTGTTAGAATTTGTAACCAATTTTTGCCTGCGTGTTTTTTTTAGGTTGTTTTCGACCCCGTACCGCCTGCCAAAACGAGAAGCTGCCCATGAGCAGCTGTAATCCGTGACTGCCTGATGAGGTGCCTCATGTCTGAGCAAGACAACCCGCGGCGTGAGTTTCTGCGCAAAACCCTGACCCTGATTCCTGTTGTAACGGTGGCCAGCACCAGCCTTGGCGGCTCTGTGCTCATGACCACCTCCAACGCTGACGCACAGACCGCTTCGTCGGCTGAGGGCCGCACGCCGGCGCCCGGCAAAGCCTATGAACCGACATATTTCACCGCTGAAGAATGGGCGTTTGTGAATGCTGCCGTGGCGCGTTTGATCCCGGCCGACGAACAAGGCCCCGGTGCTCTGGAAGCAGGCGTGCCGGAATACATCGACCGCCAAATGAACACACCTTATGCCAGCGGCGCGCTGTGGTTCATGCAAGGCCCGTTCAATGCTGACGCCCCTGCCGAGATGGGCTGGCAGAGCAAACTGGTGCCCAACCAGATTTATCGCCTGGGCATTGCCGCTACGGATGAGCACTGCAAAAAGGTACATGGTTCAGTATTTGCTGGCCTAGACAGCGCTACCCGAGACGAAGTACTCAAACAGCTGGAAGCAGGCGCCCCGCAATTTGAGAGTGTCCCGGCCAAGATGTTCTTTAGCTTTTTGCTGCAAAACACCAAAGAAGGCTTTTTCTGCGACCCGATTCACGGGGGCAACAAAGGCATGGTCGGCTGGACCTTGATCGGCTTTCCCGGCGCGCGCGCTGATTTCATGGACTGGGTTGAACGCAACGAACCATACCCCTTCCCGGCAGTCTCCATTCGCGGCGAGAGGGCTTGAGCATGACCACCGTAATGAAAAAAGTTGATGCAGTTATCGTCGGTTTCGGCTGGACCGGCGCGATCATGGCCAAAGAGCTCACCGAAGCAGGACTGAACGTTGTCGCCCTTGAACGCGGCCCGATGCAGGACACTTACCCGGATGGCAACTACCCGCAAGTAATCGACGAACTCACTTACAGCGTTCGAAAAAAACTCTTTCAAGACGTATCGAAAGAAACTGTCACCATCCGCCACAGCGTGAATGACGTCGCTTTGCCTAATCGCCAGTTGGGTGCCTTCCTCCCCGGCAACGGTGTGGGCGGGGCGGGTTTGCATTGGTCGGGGGTGCACTTTCGTGTTGACCCTATTGAGTTGCGCATGCGCAGCCATTACGAAGAGCGTTACGGCAAACACTTTATCCCCAAGGACATGACCATCCAGGACTTCGGCGTGAGCTATGAAGAGCTGGAGCCGTTCTTCGATTACGCCGAAAAAGTGTTCGGCACCTCGGGTCAGGCATGGACGGTAAACGGTCAATTGGTCGGCGAAGGCAAAGGCGGCAACCCGTATGCGCCGGATCGCTCGCATCATTTCCCGCTGGAGTCGCAGAAAAACACCGTTTCTGCACAGCTGTTTCAGAAGGCCGCCAACGAGGTGGGCTACAAGCCCTACAACCTGCCTTCAGCCAATACTTCCGGGCCGTACACCAACCCCTACGGCGCGCAGATGGGGCCGTGCAACTTCTGCGGTTTTTGCAGTGGCTACGTCTGCTACATGTATTCCAAAGCATCGCCCAACGTAAACATCCTGCCTGCGCTCAAGCAGGTGCCTAATTTCGAACTGCGCCCCAACGCCCACGTGATTCGCGTGAACCTGGACAACACCAAGACCAAAGCCACGGGCGTGACGTACATCGACGCATTGGGCCGCGAAATCGAGCAGCCTGCCGACTTGGTGATTTTGGGTGCGTTCCAGTTCCACAACGTGCGTTTAATGCTGCTCTCCGGGATCGGTAAACCCTACGACCCGATTACCAATGAAGGGGTGGTGGGACGTAACTTTGCCTACCAGAACATGGGCACGATCAAGGCGTACTTCGACAAAGACGTGCACACCAACAACTTCATCGGCGCTGGCGGTAATGGCGTGGCCATCGATGACTTCAACGCCGATAACTTCGATCACGGCCCCCACGGTTTTGTGGGCGGTTCGCCGATGTGGGTCAACCAGGCAGGCAGTCGCCCGATTGCCGGTACGTCCAACCCGCCCGGCACCCCGGCGTGGGGCAGCGCCTGGAAAAAGGCCACAGCCGATTACTACACGCATCAGGTCTCAATGGACGCTCACGGTGCGCATCAGTCTTACCGCGGTAACTACCTTGATCTCGATCCGGTTTACCGCGACGCCTACGGCCAGCCACTGCTGCGCATGACGTTCGACTGGCAAGAAAACGACATCAAAATGAACCGTTTCATGATGGAAAAGATGGGCAAGATCGCCGAAGCGATGAACCCGAAAGCCATCGCCTTGATCGGTAAAAAAGTCGGTGACCATTTCAACACCGCGTCCTACCAGACCACTCACCTCAACGGTGGCGCAATCATGGGCACCGACCCCAAAACCAGTGCCCTGAACCGCTACTTGCAGAGTTGGGATGTGCATAACGTGTTTGTGCCAGGCGCCTCGGCGTTCCCACAAGGTTTGGGCTACAACCCAACAGGCTTGGTGGCTGCGTTGACGTACTGGTCAGCCCGGGCGATTCGTGAGCAGTACCTGAAAAACCCCGGCCCACTGGTTCAGGCATAAGGAGCGATGACCATGAAAACATTTGTTATCGCCATCTTGGCCCTGTTGGGCAGCACTGCGGCAATGGCCGTCCAAGACAGCGCGCATGCACTGATCCAGCAAGGTGAATACCTGGCGCGCGCCGGTGACTGCGTGGCCTGCCACACCGCAAAGGGGGGCAAACCATTCGCCGGAGGCCTGGCGATGGAAACCCCGATTGGCCTTATTTACTCGACTAACATCACACCCGATAAAAGCGGTATCGGCGATTACAGCTTTGAAGACTTCGACAAAGCCGTGCGTCATGGCATCGCTAAAAACGGCAGCACGTTGTACCCGGCGATGCCTTATCCGTCCTACGCGCGGGTCAATCAGGCTGACATGCAAGCGCTGTATGCCTACTTCATGAGCGGTGTTAAACCCGTCGCGCAAGAGAATCAGGCCGTGGATATTCCGTGGCCGATGAGCATGCGCTGGCCGCTGGCCATGTGGCGCTGGATGTTTGCGCCTGCGGTTGAAGATTTCACACCCGTGGCCCAACAAGACCCTGTGGTCAGCCGCGGTGCGTATCTGGTGGAGGGCCTTGGCCACTGCGGCGCATGCCACACGCCACGCGCACTGACTATGCAGGAAAAAGCCCTGAGCGCTACCGATGGCAGCACCTTCCTGTCAGGCAGTGCGCCCCTGGAAGGCTGGATCGCGAAGAACCTGCGCGGCGATCATAAAGATGGGCTGGGCAGTTGGAACGAAGCGCAACTGGTGCAGTTCCTGAAAACCGGTCGCAGTGATCGCAGTGCAGTTTTCGGTGGCATGAGTGACGTGATCGTGCACAGCATGCAGTACATGTCTGAAGCTGACTTGACCGCTATCGCACGCTACTTGAAGTCATTGCCTGCTGTTGACTCGGCTGACAAGCCGCATCAGTACGATCCGGCCGTGGCAGATGCCTTGTGGAACGGTGACGACAGCAAACGCGGCGCAGCGGTGTATATCGATAACTGTGCGGCGTGCCATCGCACTGACGGCAACGGCTACACCCGTGTATTCCCGGCCTTGGCCGGCAATCCTGTGTTGCAGTCTGATGACCCGACCTCCTTGATTCATATCGTGCTCAAGGGCGGAACATTACCGGCAACGCACACGGCGCCTTCGACCTTCACCATGCCGGCTTTTGACTGGCGTTTGTCAGATCAGGAAGTGGCGGATGTGGTGAATTTCATTCGCACCAGTTGGGGCAACCAGGCGGGTGAAGTCAAGGCAACGGATGTGAAGGGTTTACGTTCGGACAAGTGAGGCGCAAACCCTGACCCCTTCGCTACCCGCTGACTGCTTAGACCAACCCTCCATTCGCTCGCAGCACTTGCCCGTTGACCCAGTCAGCGGCAGTGCTGACCAGAAATGAGACGATGCGGGCGATGTCTTGCGGCTGGCCCAAACGCTCCAGCGGCGGCATTTTAGCGAATGCCTGGATTTGCTCCTCGGTCTTGCCCTGCAAGAACAGCTGCGTGGCCACTGGTCCCGGTGCTATGGCGTTGACCGTGATCTGCCGTCCGCGCAGCTCTTTGGCAAACACCTGGGTCAGTGATTCGACGGCGGCCTTGCTCGCGATGTACACCGCATAACCCGGCAGGTTCATACCCACGGTGCTGCTCGAAAAATTCACAATGCGTCCCCCGCTGTTCAGCCGCGTAGCCGCCTCACGCAGGGTATTAAACGTGCCTTTGGTGTTGATATTGAAAGTCTGGTCGTACAGCTCGTCGCTGTGTTGTGCCAACGGCATCACGGTGAGCATGCCCGCGTTGTTGATCAGCACATCCACCTTGCCCAGTTGCTGCTCGGTTTCAGTGAACAGGCGCGCCACGTCAGCGGCGTTGGCGACGTCTGCCTGCACGGCCATCGCTTTATGCCCGGCCTGGCGCAATTCAACCACCAGCGCAGAAGCTTCGCGGGCGCTGCTGACGTAGTTGATGGCGACGGCAAACCCTTCGCTGGCCAGTTGCCTGGCAATGACGGCACCGATGCCGCGCGAGGCGCCGGTGATGATGGCAACGCGCGTGGGTGTAGTGGTCATGGCAACACTCAGAGTGGAAAAGGTGTGCTGCTAGATTCACAGATCGGTCAGCGCGGATAAAGCCTCATAAATTGATACCAGTATTCTGAAATTCTAAACAATCCAGCGGTGTAGCCGTGCTTGCTCGCGACAAATCCTCGCAAGCAAGCAGGCGCGGGCACAGATTATTTAGCCACCGGGCTTGGCTCCTTCGATTCTTTGATTTTGTACCAGGCCACATACAGCGCAGGCAGGAACAGCAACGTCAGCAAGGTTGCCGATATGATGCCGCCGATCATGGCGTAGGCCATCGGCCCCCAAAATACTTCGCGAGCGATAGGGATCATGCCCAGACTGGCAGCGGCTGCCGTGAGCAAGATCGGCCTGCGACGGTGCTCGGTGGCCTGTACCACGGCATGCCAAGGGTCGTAGCCATCGCGTTCGAACTGATCGATTTGGGTGACTAGGATCACCGAGTTACGAATGATGATGCCCACCAGCGCCAGGATTCCCAGGATGGCCACAAAGCCCATCGGCGTGCCGGTTGGCACCAGCGCCAACACCACGCCGATCAGGCCCAGCGGCGCCACACTGGCCACCAAAAACATCTTCTGCACGCTCTGCAACTGAATCATCAAGAAGGTCGCCATCAAAAACAGCATCAACGGCACCACTCTGGCGATCGGGCCTTGCGCCTTGGCGCTTTCCTCAACCGTGCCGCCGGTTTGCAGCGTATATCCGTGCGGCAAGTTGGCCGCGAACTTCTCGATCTCGGGTTTGAGATCCGCGACCAGATCGGTGGGTTGCAGGCTGCCGCGCACCGAAGCCTTGAGTGTCAGGGTCGGAATGCGGTCACGGCTCCAGATCAACGGTTGCTCCAGTTCGTAGCGTACGGACGCAAAAGCCAACAACGGGATGGATGTCCCGCTCGGGGTGGTGATTTGCAGGTTGAGCAAGGTTTCAGGGCTGCCGCGTTCGCTGCCCACCGCCCGGCCCACGATGTTGATCAGGTAGATGTTGTCTTTGACCTGGCTGACGGCTGCCCCCGTGACAATGCTGTTCATCACATGAGCCACATCTTCGGACGACAAACCGTATTGGCGTGCTTTGTCTTGCGCGATATCGATGCGCAACACTTTGCCCGGTTCGTTCCAGTTGAAGTTTATTTCACCGACATTTGGATTGGCGTCCAGCACCGTGGCCAGATCAATCGCCTGCTTGCGCACTTGGTCAATGTTGGGGCCGCTGACGCGGTATTGCAGCGGCTGCCCCACCGGAGGCCCCAGCTCAAGGGTATGCACGAATGTGCCCACACCGACAAAGTCATCACGCAGGCGTTTGTTCAAGCGCTCCATCAAGGCATCGCGATTTTCCAGGCCGGTGCTGACGATGACCAACTGTGCAAAGAACGGGTTTTGCAGTTGTTGGTCCAGCGGCAAGTAAAAGCGAATGGCCCCTTCGCCGATGTAACTGCTCCAACGCACGATGTCCGGGTCGCCCTTGAGGGTTTGCTCGAACCGTTGGGTGACTTTTAAGGTCTCCTCGATGGATGCGTTTTGTGGCAGGTTCAAATCCACCAGAATTTCGGGGCGATCCGAGGACGGAAAAAACTGGTTTTGCACCAGTCCCAAGCCAAACACCGAGAGCACGAACATCAGTACCGTGGCACCAATGGTCATCCAGCGATGACGCATGCACCACAGTAAACCGGTGTCGAAGGCATGGGCCAGTCGCCCCGGTTTTTCTGGTTTGGGTTTGACCTTGGTGCTCAGGATATGCACGCCCAGCACCGGCGCAAACAGCACGGCCACCACCCACGACACCAGCATCGCCACGGCAATCACTGCGAACAGGGTGAAGGTGTACTCCCCCGCCGAGCTGTTGTTGAGGCCGATGGGCACGAAGCCTGCAACGGTCACCAGGGTGCCGGTGAGCATGGGGAAGGCCGTGGAATGATAAGCAAATGTCGCTGCCTCCTCTTTGCTTTCGCCCATTTCAAGTCGTGTGATCATGACCTCCACCGTGATCATGGCGTCATCCACCAATAACCCGAGCGCGATGATCAGCGCACCCAGCGACACGCGCTGCATGGCGATGCCAGCAAACTCCATGAACACAAACACCAGCGCCAGCACCAGCGGGATCGAGATGGCGACGACCAGTCCCGCACGCAAGCCGAGGCTGATAAAGCTCACCCCCAGCACGATGATGACCGCTTCAAACAGTGCGCTGGTGAAGCCGCCCACGGCCACTTCAACCACCTGAGCCTGATCGGACACCATGTGCACATCCACGCCCACCGGCAGCTCGGCGGTGAGTTCGTCGATGCGTTGATGCAGTTGTTTGCCGAAGGCTTGAATGTTGCCGCCATCGTTCATGGCAATCGCCAGGCCGATAGCCGGTTTACCGTTGTAATGGAACATGGGTGAGGCAGGGTCGACGTAGCCGCGAGTAATTTCGGCAACATCTGCCAGTCGATAAAAACGGTCATTGACCCGCAGGTTGACGGCCTCAAGGTCTTCGGTGGTTTGGAACTGGCCCGAGGTGCGCACCGACATGCGCTCCGGCCCCGCTTCGATCACCCCCGCCGGGGTGACGGCGTTTTGCGCTTGCAGGCTTTCGAGCACGTGTTGCTGGTCAAGGCCCAAGGCGGCCAGTTTGCGGGTGGAGAAATTCAGATAGAACGTTTCGTCCTGCTCACCAATGGTCGTCACCTTGCCGCGATTGGGCACGTCACGAACGCCGGTGCGCACGTGTTCCACGTAATCGCGCAATTGGCGCATGGTAAAGCCGTCGCCGGTGAAGGCATAGATTGTGCCGTACACGTCTCCGAATTCATCGTCGAATCCCGGGCCTTGAATGCCCTGAGGGAAATCGCCACGAATGTCATCGATCTTCTTGCGAACCTGATACCAGATCTGCGGGATGGCCTTGGCGTTTGTGGTGTCCTTGAGGAACACGAACACCGTGGACTCGCCTGGGCGGGTGTAGCTTTGCACGTAGTCGAGCGAGTCGAGCTCTTCGAGTTTTTTCTCGATGCGGTCGGTGACCTGAAGCCGGGTTTCATCGACCGTGGCACCCGGCCAACGCGTCTGGATCACCATGGTTTTGATCGCGAAACTCGGGTCTTCGGCACGCCCCAGGTTCATGTACGAAAAAATCCCGGCGAGCACAGACACAAACATCAAATACCAGACAAACGACTGATGCTTCAGGGCCCACTCAGACAGGTTGAACTTCCCATTCATTGCGAGCTTTCCTTATCGAGTCTGACTTTCTGCCCGGGGGTGAGGCTGTTCACGCCGGCAATGACGACTTTGTCGCCTGGTTTGAGACCACCGGTCAGCAGTGCATTCTGGGTATCGCGACTGAGCACGGTCACATCCTGCGGGCTGACGCTTTGCGTCTGCGTGTCAATGACCCACACGCGGGTTTTGCCATCGACGTCCTGTAACGCGGTGACGGGCAACTCGAAGTGCTCGACAATCGGGGTGCTCACGGTCACGCTCACGGAGCTGCCCAAACGAAACGCGGGAGGGGTTTGGTCCAGTGTCAGCCGTGTACGACGGGTACGGGTGGCACTGTCGGCTTGCGGGGCGATTTCACGCACGTGAGCAGTGGTTTTGACATTGGGATCAAGCTGCCCCGCGACCTGAAATTCAATGCCTTTGGGCAGCGCCTCGGCCAAAGGACCGGGAAGATCGATCACCGCTTCCTTGATTTCGGGCCGCGCCAGAGTCACCACCTCTTCGCCGATGCTGACCACTTGGCCTGCTTCGGCTTTCCAGTCGGTAATGACCGCGTCATGGTCGGCGCGCAGGTTGCAGTAACTGAGTTGGTCTTGCGCCTGATTCACCGCAGCGACGGCCTGCTGCATCGAGGCAGCAGTGGTTTTGAGGTCAGCCTGAGCGGTGTCCAGTTGTGCTTGCGCGCCGACACCCCGGTCGAACAGTTCTTGCTGGCGGCGGGCGTTAGCCTGTGCGTTGATCAACTGTGCCTGCACTTTGGCCAAGTCGCCTTGGGCTGCGCGCAATTGGTTTTGCTGATCGGTCGGGTCCAGATTAGCCAGGATGTCCCCCTGTTTAACCACTGCGCCCACGTCGTAGAAGCGGCGCACGATGCGCCCCGGTACGCGGAAGCCCAAGGTGCTCTCGTAGCGGGCTTCGATATTGCCGGCAAAACGCCCAAGGTGCTCTGACCGTTCGGGCTGCACTACAACGTATAAGGCGGGGCGTACCGCTTGGGGGGGGAGATCTTCAGAGCAGCCGACCAGCAGTGCGGCAGCGAACGGCACTATCCACAAACACTTCATAGTTGGGCGCCCCCCTCAGGCGTGGGGGCAATTTCGACCCGCATGCCGGGGTTTAGCAGTTGCCCGCCTGCGACCACCACGTTCTCTCCGTCCTTGAGGCCTTCACTGATGATCACGCTACCGGTCAGATAACGCCCGACCTTGACCCGCTTCAGGTGCACGCTGTTTTTGTCGTCAACCAGCCAGACGGCAGGCTCACTGACGTCTTTGGTCAGTGCCGACCAGGGCAGTTCGATGCTGCGGCTGGCGGCCGGTGTGAGGTTAACGCTCACGATAGCGCCCAGATCCATGCCCTTGGGCAGCGCCTCCAGTTGCACTTTGATTTGCAGTGTGCCGCTTTGCGCTGCCACCGTTGGGGTGATTTCGCGGATCTTGCCGTTGACCTTGATGTGCGGATCACTCAGCAGCGTGACCTGCACCGTCGGGTCTTTGGGGGGGTCGATAAACAATGACTCGTAGACGTTAAACACCGCATCTCGAGCACCGTCGCGGGCCAAGGTAAAAATCGGCATGGTGGCCTGCACCACTTGCCCGACTTCGGCCTGGCGTGCAGTGATAACGCCCGACGCTTCGGCTTCAAGGTTGCTGTAACTCAGTTGTTCACGGGCATTGGCCAATTGCGCTTGCGCGGCCGCTAACGCGCTGTGTGCGCTACGCTGCGCAGCATTGGCCGCGTCGTATTCGCTTTGGCTGGTATAGCCTTTAGGCAGTAACTTTTGCTGGCGAATAAACGCGGCACGGGTTTGTACAACTTGCGCCTGCTGGGCATTGACGCTGGCCTGAGCGGTAGCAACCTGGATTTTCAAGTCTTTGGGGTCCAGACGCGCCAACACTTGATTGGCTTGAATGTGATCACCCACATCCACCGAGCGCTCGATGATTTTGCCGCCGACGCGAAATGAAAGTTGGGTTTCGACCCGCGCCTGAATGTCTCCGCTGAGCTGAATAGGCGGAGCAAACTCGCGTGTGCTGACTTGCTGCACATACACCCGTGGCGACAAAGGCTCTTGGGGGGCCTCTTTGCCGCACGCGGTGAGTAGCACCAACAGGCTCATGCCCAATACAACCTGACTTCGTGGACCAGCCATGCAGGCTCCTTTGCGTGATGCTGATTTAGCTGACGATACGACTGACAGCGTAGAACAGGGTTCAGTGTCTGTCGGGCTCTGCATACGAAACATCTGTAGTGATTGCCGAAGGCTGCGATATAAACACACAGCAGCCTGAGGCTGCGACTGGGTGCATAATTTCCGCATGTTTCCAAGAGGTCACAGATGCTAACAACCCTGGCGGTGGCCAACTACCGCTCCATTAAGCAGTTGGTAGTGCCTTTGGCCAGACTGAACCTGATCACCGGCCCCAATGGCAGTGGCAAATCCAATCTTTATCGTGCCCTGCGCTTGTTGGCCGAAACCGCCCAGGGCGGTGTGGTCAATGCCCTGGCCCGTGAAGGCGGCCTTACGTCGACATTCTGGGCAGGCCCCGAGGTGACCTCTCGGCGCATGAAGCAAGGCGAAGTGCACATCGAGGGCAACGTACGCAAGGAAACCTTTCGCCTGCGTCTGGGGTTTTCAGCCGTTGACTTCAGCTACGCGATCGTTATGGGCCTGCCGATCCCTGAGGGTTCAGCATTCACCCTAGACCCTCAAATCAAGCATGAAAGCATTTGGGCAGGTCCTTGTTACCGTCTCGCCAGCGAGCTGGTTGAGCGTAAAGGGCCCATGATCCGTGCTCGCGACGGTCGCAACTGGCAGGTACTGGCGCAACACACGCCGATGTTCGACAGTCTGTTCGATCAGGTTGGCAATTTGCACGCATCGCCCGAAGTCTTGCAATTGCGCGAGTCTATTCGGGGCTGGCGTTTTTACGATCACTTTCGCACCGACCCCGACGCGCCCGTGCGTCAACCGCAACTGGGCACACGCACACCGGTACTGCATCACGATGGCCGTGACCTGGCGGCAGCGCTGCAAACCATCCTTGAAATCGGCAAGGCCGAGGCCCTGCATGCGGCTATCAGCGACGCCTTTCCCGGCGCCAAACTGGCAATAGACAGCGAGTTTGGCGGGCATTTTTATATCGAGTTTTATCAGGAAGGGCTGCTGCGCCCGTTGTCAGCCGCCGAGCTGTCAGACGGCACCTTGCGCTATCTGTTACTCGTGGCTGCCCTGCTCACCCCGCGTCCGCCGACCATGATGGTGCTCAACGAACCCGAAACCAGCCTGCACCCTGACCTGCTGCCCGCGCTGGCGCGGCTGATTATCAATGCTTCGCAGCACACTCAGGTATGGGTTGTGTCCCATGCCCGCCGCCTGATCGCAGCGTTGCAGCAAGACCCGGAATGCAATTGCATCGTGCTGGAAAAAAACCTCGGCCAGACCGAAGTCGTCGGCCAACGCCTGCTGGATCAACCCGCGTGGTATTGGCCAGACAAATAAAAACGCCGACGCAGTGCAAGCCGTCGGCGTTTTCAGTGAAGCTGCGCGGGTTTAGAACGCTGGCAGCACAGCACCTTTGTATTTTTGAGCAATGAACGCTTTCACTTCAGGGCTGGTCAGGGCTTTGGCCAGTTTCTGGATGGCGTCGCTGTCTTTGTTGTCTGGGCGTGCAACCAGGAAGTTCACGTAGGGCGAGTCAGCGCCTTCAATGATCAACGCGTCGGTGGCCGGGTTCAGGCCCGCCTCCAGCGCGTAGTTGGTGTTGATCATGTCCAAATCAACCTGATCCAGAACACGAGGCAGCATGGCGGACTCAAGCTCCTTGAATTTGAAGTTGTGCGGGTTTTTAGCGATGTCCTTGGGTGTGGCGACAGCGTTTTTCGGGTCTTTCAACTCGATCAGGCCGGCCTTTTGCAGCAGGATCAACGCACGGCCGCTGTTGCTGCCCTCGTTCGGGATCGCAATGGTGGCGCCGTCTTTGAGTTCGCTCAAAGATTTAACTTTCTTCGAATAACCACCGAACGGTTCAACATGAACGCCGACCACGGTCACCAGATCAGTGCCTTTACCTTCATTGAAGCTTTTGAGGTACGGCAGGGTCTGGAAGTAGTTGGCGTCCAGGCGCTTTTGATCGACTTGCACGTTGGGCTGCACGTAGTCAGTGAAGACCTTGATTTCCAGATCCACGCCTTCTTTGGCGAGGGTCGGTTTGATCAGTTCAAGGATTTCAGCGTGGGGAACCGGGGTCGCGGCGACCACCAGTTTCTCGTTAGCCTGTGCCAGGCCTGCCGTCAAAGCAGCCGCCAGTGCGGTAAACAACAGAACCTTTTTCATGCAATGCCCCTAGTGCGAGTGACCGTTCGGATGACGGTTTTTATGGGAAGACGCTGCGGACAATACCGAGATTCTTTATTCCCGAACAATAATATTTATTCAGCTTCTTATTCCATTTTGTTCACTTGCAAGTCGCCACTCTTCAAAGCAGGTCTTTAAGCGCTGCCAGTTCCTGCGCCGTCGCCCCTTTGATAAACAAGGCGATCTGGCTCAGTGCATCCGGCAGATTCAAGTGCTCGGGTTCAATCTCCTCCCCCGTACTCACCAACAACGCAAAATGGATCACGTTCTCCAGCTCGCGGGTGTTGCCCGGCCAGCTGTGGCGCTCCAGTACCCGTTGGGCGCGCTCGCTGATAAACGGCACGGCGAGGTTCAGTCGCTGGCTGTAGATGCCCAAAAAGTATTCAGCCAACGACAAAATATCCCCCGGCCGCTCGCGCAACGCGGGCAAGTCCAGTCGCCCTTCGCTTAAATAGTGATACAGCCGTTCGTGGAACTTGCCCGCTGCCACAGCCTGCGCCAGATCGATGCTGGTGGCCGCGACTAAGCGCACATCCACCGGACTCGGTTGATGCGCGCCCACGCGGGTAACTTCATGGGTTTCCAGCGCGGCCAATAACTTGGTCTGAATGGCCAGTGGCAAGTCCCCGATTTCATCCAGGTACAAGGTGCCGCCATTGGCCGATCCGAACCACCCGGCGCGGCTGCTGGCCGAGCTGCTGTGGGCGCCGGCAGCGTATCCAAACAACTCGGCGTCGGCATACGTCGGGCTGATCGCCCCGCAGTTGACCGATACAAACAAGCCGGTGCGGTCGCTGGCGCGGTGAATGTGACGGGCGAGCAACTCTTTGCCGCTGCCGGTTTCGCCACGGATCAGCACGGGCAGCGCACGCGGCGCCAACAGCTCCAGATCGTTACGCAGTTGGCGTGAACGCGGGTCGACAAACACCAGCGCCTTGGCGCGAATGCTGAGCGGGCTTTTTTCAGCGTCGGGAAAGGTCAGCAGCGGCTGACCAAAGGTTTCATTCAGGCTCATGGCAGGCTCCCGCCCGCCGCCGAAGGGTGGGCGCGGGCGTTACAAATAATTCACGCGCGTCGCAGGGCGTCGTGCTCGATGCGGGTTTGCAGGCGATACAGGAAGGCGAAGCCTTGCTCCCAGCGCTGATGCCCGGACTTGACGTTGATGTGGCCAGCACCGCTGATAATTCCGACTTCGGCGCCCCAGTTGCGAGCAAATTCCAACGCCCGCGGGGCGCTGACAGCGGCGTCGTTGTCGGAACTGACAATCTGGCTCGGGAACGGCAAAACGCTCGTCGGGATGGGTGCAAAGTTGCGCAGGGCAGGCGCGCAGGCAGGCCGTTCGACATCGGCCGGGGCCACCAAAAGCGCGCCGCGTACCTGGCTTAACAGGCTGGCGGGCGCGCGTTCGGCCCAATGAGCCACGGTGATGCACCCCAGGCTGTGTGCGATCACAATCACCGGCGTGCTGTCGGCCGCAATGGCTTCGGCCAGCGCCGCAATCCAGTCTTCGCGCCGTGGCGTCAACCAGTTGGCCTGCTCCACACGGGCACCGTTGGGCAGGCTGTTCTGCCAGTGGGTTTGCCAATGATCGTCGGCAGAACCTTGCCAGCCCGGCACTATCAAATAGCGAATCGACTCGTTGCCCATGGGTGTGCGCCTCCTGCTTTGTGTGCGTTACCGGGCCAGTATAGGGAGGGTTTTTAGATTCGCTAAGGAATAAGAAGCTATTTATTAATAACCAAAAAGTCAGTAAAGCCCGCCTCTGCTGGAACGGACCCCACCTGATGTCGGGGATTGGGATAAAAATCTGCGGGCGACATTACAGCCCGCAGCACCTGTGTAACTTCAAGCGGCGTAGCGCAATTTACAGCGCAAATGGCAACTGGATGCTGACCTTTTGGTGAGCGGCCAACCGTTGTTCAAACTCGCCAGGGTCATGAATCAGCACGTCTTGGCCGGCAAAGGCGTGTGCGGCGATCAAGCGCGATAGCCAGAAGCGCACACAGGCGACGCGCAACAAGGTGGGCCACAGCTCGGCCTCGCTGGCCGTAAATGGGCGCAAGGCCGCATAAGCACCCAGCAAGGCGCGGGCACGTGGGGCGTCGATGTTGCCTGCGTCGTCCGCGCACCAATCATTCAGGGCAATGGCCACGTCGTACAGCATCGGGCCTGAGCAGGCGTTGTAAAAGTCGATCAGCCCGGTCAGGTGTGTCCCTTCAAACATGGCGTTATCGCGAAACAGATCACCGTGCAAATTAGCCCGTGGCAGCGCCAAAATGTGCGCTTTGCGCGCGGTCATTTCGTCGAGCGCTTTTTGCAGCAGGTCGGCGGATTCGGGGGCCAGGTCCGCTTTCAGCGCAGGGCCTTCGGCCAGCATCCAGTCCAGTCCACGGTCGGTTCGGCGCTCCAGCACTTTGTCACGGGTCGCTAAATGCAGATGCCCGAGCAATTCACCCACTTGCGTGCAGTGCTGAGCGTTGGCGAGGCGAATGTGCTTGCCCGCCAGACGTGGTTGCAGCAGCGCGGGCTTGCCTTTCAATTCGCGCAGGGCCTGCCCGTCTTGGGTGCGCAGCGCATAGGGCACGGGTAAATCCGCGTCGTGCAGCACATCCAGCAGTTCAATAAAGAACGGCATTTCATTGATAGGGCCACGTTCAACCAGAGTCAGGACGTATTCGCCCTTCTCCAGGCTAATGAAATAGTTGGTGTTTTCGCTACCCGCGGCGATCCCCTGAAAATCCAGCAGACGGCCAAGCCCATAAGGTGCAAGAAAGGTTTCCAGCTCGGGACGAGCCAGTTGCGTGAAAACAGACATGGTTTAAAACTGCCAGTACGGGCGCCGCAGGCGTGCGGCGCCGATTAAAGTTAAGACGCTACTTCCATTCGAAGATTTTCCACGAAGGAATCAGCATATCCGGCTGGTCGGAGCGGATGAAATTGGCATCAGTACCATCAGCACGCACTAAAAAGTACGGCGGCGCTCCTTTTGGGGTGACCTTGATGGCATATAGGAAACCGTTTTGACGGTACTCCTGAATGGTTTTATCGCCTTCCGTGCGAATGGTGACCTCTGGCTCCGCGCCGGGTGCGTCATCGGCCGCAAAGGTTACCAGCGGAATGGCTGCAATCAAGCCGGTGAGCAACAGGCGATTAAGTGTGCGCATGATAACCTTGTCCCTTTGTCGTCATTGGTCCGGACATTCTAGCGCCGGACTCGCCGAAAAGGTTGATCCTGCTCATGAGCCAAGCCCCCCTCGTCCTGGTGGACGGTTCTTCATATCTGTATCGCGCTTTCCACGCGCTGCCACCGCTGACCACGTCCAAGGGCCTGCCGACAGGTGCCGTGAAGGGCGTGCTGAATATGCTGAAAAGCCTGCGCAAGCAGTATCCGGACAGCCCCTTTGCGGTCGTTTTCGATGCCAAGGGCGGTACATTTCGTGATGACATGTACGCCGAATACAAAGCTAATCGTCCCAGCATGCCCGATGACATGCGCGTGCAGATCGAGCCTTTGCATGCCAGCGTGATCGCGCTGGGCTTCCCGTTGCTGTGCGTTGAGGGGGTTGAGGCCGACGATGTGATCGGTACGCTGGCGCGCAGCAGCGCCGCAGCCGACCGCCCGGTGGTGATCTCGACCGGCGACAAGGACATGGCGCAACTGGTCGATGGCCACATCACGCTGGTTAACACCATGACTGGCAGTGTGCTGGACATTGAAGGCGTCAAAGAGAAGTTCGGCGTTTCGCCGGAGCAGATCATTGATTACCTCGCACTGATGGGCGACTCGTCCGACAACATCCCTGGCGTGCCGGGCATTGGGCCGAAGACAGCATCTGGCTTGCTGGTAGGTGTAGGCGGCGGCCTGGTGGACTTGTACGAGAAGCTCGATATCGTGCCGACGTTACCGATTCGCGGCGCTAAAAATTTGCCGGCCAAACTCGAAGAACACCGAGAAATGGCATTTTTGTCGTATCAATTGGCCACGATCAAAATTGATGTGCCACTGGATATCGGCCTTGACGACCTGCACCTCAAGGCCCCGGATTGTGAAAAGCTGATTGAGCTGTACACCGAACTGGAATTCAAAAGCTGGATTGCCGACGTCGAGCGTGAAGCCAAGCGTGCCGGGCAGGTGATTACGCAAGAAGCGCCGGTGGTGGTGGCTGAAGCTCAATCACAGTACGAAACCCTCCTCGATCAGGCCCGTTTCGATGTGTGGCTGAAGAAGTTGCAGGCCGCCAAGCTGATCGCCTTTGACACCGAGACCACCGGGCTGGACGCTCAGCAAGCACAACTGGTAGGCATATCGTTCGCAGTCAAACCGGGCGAGGCAGCCTACATTCCGCTGACGCATTCCTACATGGGCGTGCCCGAGCAGTTGGACCGGGACACGGTGTTGCTCGCGCTCAAGCCCCTGCTTGAAGACCCAAACAAAGCCAAAGTCGGCCAGCACGCCAAATTCGATATCAACATCCTGGCCAACTGCGCCATCGGTGGCGATCAGGCGTGCGGGATCATGGTGCAAGGCGTTGCCTTCGACACGATGCTTGAATCCTACGTACTCGATTCCACCGCCACGCGCCATGATATGGACAGCTTGGCGCTCAAGTACTTGGGTCACACCACCACCAGTTTTCAGGACATCGCGGGTAAAGGTGCCAAACAACTGACCTTCGACCAGATTTCGTTGGAGCAGGCTGGCCCCTACGCAGCCGAAGACGCGGACGTGACGCTGCGCTTGCACAACACGCTGCACGAAAAACTGGCCGCCATCCCCACGTTGAACAGCGTACTGACGGACATTGAAATGCCGCTGGTGCCTGTGTTGGCGCGCATTGAGCGCCAAGGCGCGCTGGTCGACGCCAAGCTGCTGGGCGTGCAGAGCGTTGAACTGGGCGACAAAATGGTCGCGCTTGAGCGTGAGGCATTTGAGATTGCAGGCGAAGAATTCAACCTCAGCTCGCCTAAGCAATTGGGCGTGATCCTGTACGAAAAGCTGGGTTTGCCGATTATCAGCAAAACCGCAAAAGGTCAGCCGTCCACCGCCGAGGCCGTGCTCGCGGAGCTGGCCGAGCAAGACTTCCCGCTGCCTAAAGTGCTGATGCAGTACCGCTCGATGAGCAAGCTGAAAAGCACCTACACCGATCGCCTGCCAGAGCAAATCAACCCGCGCACAGGCCGGATTCACACGTCCTATCACCAAGCAGTCACGGCGACCGGGCGCTTGTCGTCCAGCGATCCTAACCTGCAAAACATCCCGATTCGCACGGCGGAAGGGCGTCGGATTCGTCAGGCGTTCGTGGCCCCTAAAGGCTACAAGCTGTTAGCAGCGGACTATTCGCAAATTGAACTGCGGATCATGGCCCACCTGGCCAAGGACGAAGGTTTACTGCATGCCTTCCGTAATAACCTTGACGTGCACAGCGCCACGGCTGCCGAAGTCTTCGGTGTTGAATTGGCTGACGTCACGACCGATCAGCGGCGCAGTGCCAAGGCGATCAACTTCGGCCTGATTTACGGCATGAGCGCGTTTGGCTTGGCCAAGCAGATTGGTGTCGACCGCAAACAGTCGCAGGCGTACATCGACCGCTATTTCGCACGTTATCCCGGCGTATTGGACTACATGGAGCGCACGCGGACTCAAGCGGCCGAGCAAGGTTACGTCGAGACCATTTTTGGTCGTCGCCTGTACTTGCCAGAAATCAACGCGAAAAACCCTGCGCTGCGCAAAGGTGCTGAACGCACAGCGATCAACGCGCCGATGCAAGGCACGGCAGCAGACATCATCAAGAAAGCCATGGTGTCTGTGGATAACTGGTTGAGCGCCTCTGATCTCGATGCACGCGTCATCTTGCAGGTACACGATGAATTGGTGCTGGAGGTGCGCGAAGACCTGGTGGACCAGGTACGCGACGAAGTGCGCAAGCACATGAGCGAAGCGGCCCAGCTCGACGTGCCACTGGTGGTTGAAGTGGGCGTGGGCAACAACTGGGATCAAGCGCACTAACAGTGCGAAAAGCCTGCGACCAATAGTCGCAGGCAATATGCCATTAGTTGTAAAGGGTATGGGCTTAGATCAAATCGTTTTTAGGCGTTTTGAACTAAATCTGCCTTCACCACTCAGATCTACTGAATGGGTGGTGAAGCCCTTCAATGCTCCTAATGTTGTGTTAAGTGTTGGCAGAATTCTGAACCCCGCCCTAGCGGTTCAGTACTTGAACCCCGAACTTCCCCCTCCCCATACGAAGTCCGGGGTTTTTTTTGCCTGCGATTTGTTATTCGCCGGTCTCTTCTTCGCCTTTATTAGGCAATTCCATCCATTTGGCGAGCACGGTGTACGCCTCTTCCAGGCCCATGCGCTTAGGGGTGGAGAACAACTGGATGGTGACGCTGTCGCCCCACTTCTTGCGAATTTCTGCCTGAATTTTGAGCAGGGTATTTTTCGCAGCGCCGTACGTCAGTTTGTCGGCTTTGGTCATCAAAATATGCATCGGCATGCCGCTGGAGACGGTCCAGTCGAGCATCAACTTGTCAAAATCGGTCAATGGATGACGAATATCCATCATCAAAATGACGCCTTTGAGGCTTTCCCGGCTGCCGAAATACGCTTCAAGGTGACGCTGCCAGTGCATTTTTAGCGGGATAGGCACTTTGGCGTAGCCGTAACCCGGCAAGTCGACCAGACGACGATCTTCATCGAGCTGGAAGAAGTTGAGCAGTTGAGTACGGCCCGGCGTTTTTGAGGTTCGCGCCAGGCTGGCGTGGGTCAACGTGTTCAGGGCGCTGGATTTACCGGCGTTGGAACGCCCGGCAAAGGCGACTTCAAAGCCCTCGTCGTCAGGGCATTGATCGACTTTGGCAGCGCTGAGCATGAAGGTAGCCTGTTGGCACAGGCCGAGGATGGGGTTCTTGAGTTGCATGGGATTTCCGATGTGAGCGGCGTCAGGAATGGACGCGGCGAGCGTGTCGTTTCCGTTTCAGTGGCGCCAGTATATAATGCCGCAGATTTTGTGTGCGCTTTGTCCCAGCGTAGGATGAAGTACACGGGAGCGATAGACCTAGGTTGCGCATTAGAACGCAGCAAGCTCCCAACCCTGAAAAGGTCGTTTTATGACGAAATGGCTGCTAGCTGCCGGTATCTTGATGCCGTGAATAGCGCTCAGGCTACACAGGATCCGGAAGCCGTGTACAACCGCGTTTGTATTGCCTGCCATACTGGCCAGTTGCCAACCGAGCCGAAACCGGTCGTCGCAAAGCCTGGAGCCAGCTAGAGAGCAGGGTATGGAAGCGCTGGTGCGACACGTGCCCCAGGGTTTCAAGGCGATGCCGCCGCGTGGTGTGTGCATGGACTGCAGTGTCGAGGTTTACCGATTGATCATCGTGCGATGAATGAGTAAACCCGGCCCATAACTCTTTAACCCTTAGCCGTAGTTGGATTAGCTGATGAACAAATTACTCGTGAGTCTGCTGTTGACCTTGGGCGTCACCGGTGTTGCCCAGGCCGCAGGCACTGCTCTTGTGGGCGATGCTGCTGCCGGTCAGGCAAAAACCGTTGTGTGTGGCGCTTGTCACGGTCCAGACGGCAATAGCATGGCGCCAAACTTCCCAAAACTGGCCGGGCAAGGTGATAAATACCTGCTCAAGCAGTTGCACGAAATCAAAGACGGCAAGCGTCAGGTCCTGGAAATGACCGGCCTGCTGACCAACCTGAGCGATCAGGATCTGGCTGACATCGCGGCCTACTACTCCAGCCAGAAAAACAGCGTGGGTGCAGCTGACCCGGCACTGGTCGAGCGCGGCCAGGCGTTGTTCCGTGGTGGGGACGTCGAGAAAGGTCTGCCTTCTTGCACCGGCTGCCATTCGCCCGATGGTCAAGGCAATGCACCTGCCGGTTTCCCGCATCTGGGTGGCCAGCACGCCAGCTACATCGAGAAACAACTGACAGACTTCCGCGAAGGCGACCGTACCAACGACGGCGACGCGATGACCATGCGCACCATCGCGGCCAAGCTGAGCAACAAGGACATCAAAGCACTGGCCCAATACATCCAAGGCCTGCACTAAGGCAAAAACGGTCGGTACCGCCAGGGCTTGACGCTTTTGGCAACGTTAACGATCGTTTAATCCTTGCATGTGATGTTAAAAGGGCAGCTTTGGCTGCCCTTTTTTATGGCATCTGCCGTTACACTACCGAACTCAAGCCAGCACGGACCTGTCTGAATACAGGTCACGTGACTGCGACCTTATTTGCCCAGGAGTAAAGCATGCGTAATCTGATCCTCAGCGCCGCTCTCGTCAGTGCCAGCCTGTTTGGCATGTCAGCTCAAGCCGCCGATGTGCCGCTTGTAGCAGGTGAAACGTACGTTGAGTTGAGCAACCCCGTTCCGGTTGCCGAGCCTGGCAAAATCGAAGTCGTTGAGCTGTTTTGGTATGGCTGCCCGCACTGCTATTCGTTTGAGCCGGTGATCAATCCGTGGGCGGAAAAACTCCCTGCTGACGTGCATTTCGTGCGCATTCCGGCCATGTTCGGTGGTCCGTGGGACGCTCACGGTCAGATGTTCCTGACCCTTGAAGCGATGGGCGTTGAGAACAAGGTTCACTCAGCTGTGTTCAACGCCATCCAGAAGGATCGCAAGCCGCTGACAAAACCTGAAGAGATGGCTGAGTTCCTCGCCACTCAAGGCGTGGACAAAGACAAATTCTTGGCAACTTTTGACTCATTCGCCATCAAGGGCCAAATCGTAAAAGCTAAAGAGCTTGCCAAGAAATACGAAGTTTCTGGCGTTCCAACCATGATCGTCGACGGCAAATATCGCTTCGACCTCGGCACTGCCGGTAGCCCGGAGCAAGCCTTGAACGTGGCCGACCAGTTGATCGCCAAAGAGCGTGCAGCCAAGGCGGCGAAGTAAGCGGCGCCCTCCCCCGTGCGGCGCTGGAAAAGCGAGCGAATTGTTGGCCTGCATGAACCGCAGGTTAACGAAGATCATCTGGCGGCAAGCGGGCTGTCGGATGATCGACGTTTGCGTTTGCTCAGCTTCAATATCCAGGTCGGTAACAGCACCCAGAGTTACCGCCACTACCTGACCCGCAGCTGGCAGCACGTGCTGCCACACAAAGGGCGGACCGGTAATCTGGACAAAATTGGCGACTTGTTGAGCGACTTCGATCTGGTCGCTCTGCAAGAAGCAGACGGTGGCAGCCACCGATCCGGCTACATCAACCAGGTTAAATACCTGGCCCAACAGGGCGAATTCCCTTACTGGTATCAGCAACTCAATCGCAATCTGGGTCGCCTGGCCCAGCACAGCAATGGTGTGCTCAGCCGTTTTCGGCCTACCGCGATTGAGGATCATCCCCTGCCCGGCCCCGCTGGTCGTGGCGCTATTCTGGTACGTTTTGGCGAAGGTGCCGACGCGCTGGTCGTGGTCATGATGCATCTGGCGTTGGGTGCCAAGACCCGAACCCTGCAACTGGCCTACGTACGCGAGCTGATTGGTGGTTATCAGCACCAAGTATTGATGGGCGACATGAACACCCATGCCAGTGATCTGTTACAAACATCCCCTTTGCGGGATTTGGGTTTGCTGGCGCCACAAATGCAAGCCACCTTCCCCAGTTGGCGCCCGCAACGTTGCCTTGATCATATTTTGCTCAGCCCCAGCCTTACCCTTGAACGGGTGCAAGTGCTGGATCAGCCCATTTCAGACCATTTGCCGGTCGCGGTTGAAATCCGTTTGCCGGGCTCTATTGGTGGAGATTCACTGCCAGTGTTGAGTCCTTCCGCCAGTGAGCCCCTTGCATGACCGCCGACGACGCAAAACGCTGGAAAGAGAAGTACCTCAAAAGTATCGAGCAACAAGAAAAACTAGAGCGTCGCTGGAATGCCCGCCTCGACTTACTGCGTCGCGGCCTGGTGCGCAGCACCTTGGCGGCCGAGGGCTCTGACCGCACAGTCGACCAATGCATGAAAGAAATGCGCGAGGCCGTGCGCACAGACGAAATGGACGCGGCATTGGCGGCATTGATGCCGCGCCTGGAAAAAGCCGTGCTCGACTCCGAACAGCGCCGCGAAACCCGGGTTGAGCAAGTCAGTACCGCGCTCAGTACCTTGGTGACTCAGCTGCAAGCGCTACCGTTACCGCGTGAAGTCAGCAAACCGCTTAAGACATTCGCCAAGCAGCTCGACAGTCGCGTCACCCAGGCGCGTGAAATACCGCTGCTACTGGGCGAACTGAGCCAATTACAGGGCCAGGCACTAGCACCGCAACTGCACAACGCAGAACCCGCCAAACCGGGCTTGTTGCAGCGTCTGTTTGGCAGCGGCGAAGCCGATAAAGCCGTTCCAGAGCCTGTCACAGTGCAAACCCCGCAAGCTGCGGCAGCCGTCGTCGTGCCAGTGGCGAACCACGAGCCTGTCGATGAGGCGACTCCGGCTCAAGCCGCTGCTATTGAGGTTGCTCAAGACACGGCCCCTCAACCGGTGGTGACGCCGCCTGTTGTTGAAGTGCAAGTGCCACACAACCTCCCCTTGTCGCACGTTGACGACGACATCAAATCGCCCCCACCCCTGGAACCACCCTCACCGGTGCAGCCAGTTGAAGTGCAGGAGGTGGTGGATGCTGTTGACGAGGGGGCGGGAGGCGCGCTGGAGTCAGTGGTCGCGTTGGCGCAAGCGCATATCAGCCAAACTCAAGCACCAGAAGACAGCCGTGCTGACCTTGATCAGCTTGAGCCACTTGAGCCCCTTGAAGAAGACCCGATTTACGCGCTGCCAAGCACGCCAGAGCCATCCTACAGCTCGGTAGCGACCCACATCGAATCCACATTGCTGGGGCTGTTGAACGACCTTTCGTTGCCCGAACACCATCGACCGCAAGTCGAAGCCATGCGCAGCCGTCTTGAAAAAGGGCTTAACTGGTACGAATTGCTACCTATCCTCGATGATCTTGCCGTGCTGATGCTGGCCATCACTGACAGCGGCCAACATGAGTTCGAGGCTTACCTCAAGCAACTCAACGAGCGCCTGGAGTCGTTCCAGGGCAACCTCCAGGCCGCCAGTGAAGGCCATGCAGAAGGCCGAACGGCGGCCGATGACTTGCACACCCAAATGCGCGAGCACGTCGACGACCTGCAAAGCAGTGTGCAAGAAGCCTGCGACCTCAGCAGCCTCAAGCACATCCTTGAAAGCCGTCTGGAAGGCCTGTTGGGCACAATGGACCAGCACCAGCAACAACGCGATGCACGCGAGCAAGAAGTCGCGGCGCACCTGCAAGGGCTGGCCGAGCGTGTGGCGCACATGGAGCAGGAGGCCCAGGGCTACCGTGAACACCTTGAAGAGCAGCGCCAAAAAGCCCTGATCGACCCGCTTACCGGCTTGCCCAATCGTGCGGCCTGGGGCGAGCGTTTGGCCCATGAGGTTGAACAGTGGCAACTTCACGGCAACCTGCTGCTGGTGGCCATGCTCGACCTGGATCACTTCAAGCGCATCAATGATGGCTATGGCCATTTAGCAGGCGATAAAGTGTTGAAGATCATCGCCACGCAACTGCGCAAACGCCTGCGTCCCACCGACTTTATTGCTCGCTTTGGCGGTGAAGAGTTTGTCTTGCTGATACCCAATACCTCGATGGCCGTAGGCTTGCAGTTGGTCGAGAAACTGCGCGCGGCGATTCAAGCGTGCCCATTCCACTTCAAAGGTGAGCCGGTCACCGTTACGGTGTCTATCGGTCTGGCAGCGTTCAAGCCGGGTGATCGCAGTGATCAAGTGCTAAAACGCGCGGATGAAGCGCTTTATCGTGCCAAAGCCGCCGGACGTAACACCATTCAACAGGGCTAAAACCTAGCCGTGCGTTATGCTGTGCCCTGTCTGCCCTCACGCCACTGTCTAAACTATGAAATTATTTGCTTTGATGTTGTCTGCACTGCTCCTGGCCGGTTGCGCCAGCGGACCGCGCATGGACACCCGCCATCCTTCGGTCAACCATGACAGCCGTGTGCAATTTATTGTGCTGCATTACACCTCGACGTCTCTTGAGCACTCACTTGAGCTGCTGACCCACGGTCCCGTCAGCAGCCATTACCTGATTGGTGACACGCCGCCGACGCTGTACAAACTGGTGGATGAAAACCAGCGCGCCTGGCATGCGGGCGAAAGCCAATGGAAGGGCCGTACCTGGTTGAACTCAAGCTCCATCGGGATCGAAATCGTCAACAAGGGTTTCCGTGATACGCCCCAGGGTCGGGTTTGGTATCCGTACACCGAAGGTCAAATTCAAGCCTTGATCGTCTTGCTCAAAGACATCTCCACGCGCTACAAAATTGACCCGCATAACATCATTGGTCACAGCGATATTGCTCCGCTGCGCAAACTTGATCCGGGACCGCTGTTCCCGTGGCAACGACTGGCACAAGCCGGTTTTGGCGTTTGGCCAAATGCGCAAGCCGTCGCCCGCGAGCAAGCGCTGTATGCCAATCAATTGCCGAGCATCACCTGGTTTCAACAACAGTTAGCGTTACTGGGTTACGAAACCCCGCAAACCGGTGAGCTTGACGTCGCTACACGGCACGTACTGGCTGCGTTTCAAATGCATTTTCGCCCCACCCGTTTCGACGGCACCCCGGATGCCGAAAGTGCAGCTATTTTGAAGGTGTTAAACACCGCCAAATAACAGCAGTGAAAGCCCCAGCCACCGTCAGCACGTTATCAGGAGCAAGGATTGGTGCCAGGACGCAGAACGCCGCGCACATTTATCAAGCGTATACGTAACCGGCTGTATCGCCCTTGGTCGCTGGCGATTGTCGCTACGTTACTCAGCGCCAGCGTTTTACTGGCGCTGAGCGTCCCCGTCGTCATGCATCAAGTGCACCAGCGTGAACGCGAACGGATGAGCGTGGAGGGCGAGCGTTTGCTTGAACGGCTCGAACAGTTGTTCACCCAGCTTCGCAGAGGGCTGGACGACTTGAACAAGCAGCCGCTGCGCGAATGCAGCCCGTTGATGACCTCGCAGCTGCAAAAGACCAGCTTCAAGTACCGCTTCATTTATGAAGCCATCTTCTATGACGGCACCCAGGTCTGCTCCAACTGGCCTGCGAACCTCAGCCTGACGCCTTCGCCGGGCCGTGAGCCCGATATCAAGGGGCCGGTCTATCGCTATTGGCTGAACACCGCTGAACAACCCGACGACAACCTGGCCGGTTTGATGCTGGGCCGTGGCGACTTCGAGGTGACGACATCTCGCGGGCACTTGAGCGATGCGGTCGATCTGCCGCCCGGCGGGAGCTTGCTGGTGGTGGTCGATGATGACCAGCGGGCGCTGCCGGTATTGGGGCAGGCACAGGATTGGCCGCCCAGCCCCGGTTGGCCGCCGAGCGATGGAGAGGTGGTCGTCACTGACTATCGCGTGCTCTATCGCTTGCCCACCGACAATTCAGATTACCAATTGGTGTTGAGCATGCCGCGTGCCGACACCTCGCAGTACCTGTCGCAGCTGGGGTGGATGTTGCCAGGCATTCTATTGATTGCCCTGTGCCTGGGCGCGCTGGCCTTGCATGTGGCACGACAGCGTCAATCCTTGGGTGGGGAGTTGCAGGGCGCTCTGCGCCGGGGCGAATTCACGGTGCATTATCAGCCCATTGTTGACCTCAACACGCGCCAGTGCGTGGGCGCAGAAGCGCTGATTCGCTGGCGGCATGCGGATGGCACGATGACCAGCCCCGAGCTGTTTATTCCCGTGGCCGAAAGCACCGGGCAGATCCGACAGCTGACTGATTTCGTCCTGCAACGCACACTGGAACAACTCGGCCCGCTGTTAAGGGCCAACCCGCACTTGTATGTGTCCATCAACCTGTCAGCGTGCGACGTGATGGTCCCGCGCATCGGCAAGGTGGTGGCGCGCTTGCTGGCCCTGCATGACGTGGCACCCCGACAGATCGCGTTTGAAGTCACTGAGCGCGGCATGGTTGATGTAGAAATCGCAAAGCTCAAGCTTCAGGCCCTGCGAGACGAAGGGCACCGGATTCTCATTGATGACTTTGGCACCGGTTACAGCAGCCTGGCTTACCTGCAAACCTTGCCGGTGGACTGCCTGAAAATCGACAAGGCGTTTATTGATGCGCTGGGTTATGACGCCGCCAGCAGCGGGGTGGCGCCGCACATTATCCGCATGGCGCATGCGCTGAACCTGACGGTGATTGCCGAAGGGATTGAGCACGAGTACCAGGCAGAACTGCTGCGCAGTGAAGGCGTGAGTTATGGCCAAGGCTGGCTGTTCGACAAACCGTTGAACGCTCACCAATTTCGCGAGCGCATCACCGGCGGGCGCCGACAAGGCCCGCGCCGCGCAGAAGACCAGGTGTGAACCTCGCCTATAACGGCAGCGCCATATAAAACTGCGTCCCCTGAGCAGGGCGCGAGTACACGCCGATGCGTCCGCCGTGCAACTGCACAATTTCCTTGCACAAGGCCAGACCAAGCCCTGCGCCGCCCTTTTTGCGTCCTACTTGCACGAAGGGTTCGAAGATTCGCCCTTGCTGGCTGTACGCGATGCCTTCGCCATTGTCCTCGACACTGATGATCACGCGTTCGCCATGACGCCGGGCCTGCAAGCGAATTTGCCCACCAATGGCAGTGTGTCGCAGGGCGTTATCCATCAAGTTATCCAGAACGCGTTCAAGCTGGCCCTGATCGGCATTCAAGCGCGGTAATGGCGGTTGCAGGTCAATCAGGATCTCGACATCTTTTGCCACCGCCCGATCAGCGAAGCGTGCGCGCGCCTGTTCGAGCATTTCTTGCAGGTCGCAAGGTGCCAACGTCAGTTTTTGCATGCCGTTCTGGTAGCGAGAGAAATTCAGCAGGTCGTTGATCAACTGCATCAGCCGCTGCATCTCTTCGTTGACCGTGTTGAGCAAGTCGGTCTCGCGCGATTGAGGGTCAAAGCGCGCCCGCTCCATAAATAGCCCGAATGCCATGTGCATACCGGTGACCGGCGTACGCAGCTCGTGAGAGGCGCGCAACACAAACTCACTGCGCACGCGCTCAAATGCGCGCTGTTCGGTCACGTCATGCAGCACCATGACCGCACCCAGAATCGGCCCCTTGGGCTGACTCACCGGGGTCAGGCTGTACGTCAGCAAGCGCGTTTCGCCTTCGATATCAACGCTCAGGTCCTCGGGCAAACGCTCCAGACTCCCACCGCACAATACAGTCAGCAATTGTTGATCGAGTTCGGGCCGTTGCAAGGCCTCACCCAATGACTGCCCCAAACGCGCTTCGTCCCAGCCCAACTGGCGCTGTGCCACCGGGTTCAAGTGTTCGAGGCGACCTTGTTGATCAATCATCAGCAAGCCGTCATCAATACTGTCGAGCACGGCCTGCAAGCGTTGCTGACCCGCGAGCAACTCGTCCACGTTGGTTGCCTGATGCTGGCGCAACGCTTCGGCCATAATGCCGAAACGCCGCGTCAGCAGGTTCATTTCGGTGGCCGAGGAGAGCGGCAACACCACTTCAAAGTTACCTTTGCCAATGTTGTCCGCCGCTTTGGCCAGCGCCTCGATGGGGGCGCCAAAACGTCGGGCAATACCATGTGCCGTGATAAAGCCAATGATCAATACCGCGACACCCACCAGGCCCAATACCGTCGCAATCAACATTGCCCGGTCGCGCGCCTGGGCTTGTGCGTGGTTGATGCTTTCCAGCGCTTTACGATGCTCGTCAATCAGCCCGTTACGCAACGCATTGAAACGTGTGGTGAGGTCGTCGTCGTTGCTGAGGTTGATGCCCTCGTGATGCGACTGGTTAAACGCCTCTAAAAAGCTCAGGTAGTCGGCCCGCGCCCGAACAAAACCGCTGGGCAAATGGTTTTTTTGTTCATGCGCAATGCCTTCATCGAGCAACTTCATGTACTGCTCTGACGAGGCTTTGAGCGCCACCGTATCAGGCTCGTTGTGCAGCATCAGAATCAGTTGGTCACCCAACGTCTGGCGCAGTTTCAAACCCAGATCAAGGGTGATGAAGTTGTTGCGGATCAAGGCTTCCTGGGTTTTAGCCATTTGCAGCACGCCGAATACGCCGAGCACCAATCCCATGAGCGCGACCGTGATCAGCGCTGAGATGCTCAGAAACAGGCGTGTTCGCAGCTTGATAGCGAGTTTCATCGCGGCCTGCTCACAAGTTGTACTGCTTGCGTTTGCGATACAGCGTGGACGCATCAATGCCCAAGGTTTTGGCCGCTTGGTCGAGGGTTTCACTGGTGGCCAACACGGCGCCGATGTGTGCCTTCTCCAACTGGTCGAGACTTAACGCTGCACCAATGCGCGGGGCGTTCGGAATGGTTTGCTCGGCCATGCCCAAGTGGCTCACCTCAACCACTTCTTGCGGGCAAATAATGCTCGCGCGCTCCACCACGTTGCGCAGTTCACGAATGTTGCCCGGCCAACGGTAGTTCGCCAGCGCCAAGCGGGCTTCTTCGCTGAAGCCGCGGGCAGGGCGTGCATACTCTTTTACGAAACGTGCAAGAAAGCGGTCCGCCAGCGTGAGGATGTCTTCGCTGCGCTCACGCAACGGTGGCAAGTGCAAAGTGATGACGTTCAGGCGGTAGAGCAAGTCTTCACGGAAGCGGCCATCGCGCACCATGTCTTCAAGGTTGAGGTTGGTGGCCGCCAGAATGCGCACATCGGCGCGGCGCGTCACGGGGTCGCCAACGCGTTCGTATTCTTTATCCTGAATAAATCGCAGCAGCTTTGGCTGCAAAGCCAGCGGGAAATCACCGATTTCGTCGAGGAACAACGTACCGCCATCGGCCTGGTTGACCCGGCCCAGGGTACTTTCACTGGCCCCGGTGAACGCACCTTTGGTGTGACCGAACAGCTCGCTTTCCATCAGCTCGGCGGTTAAAGACGGGCAGTTAATCGTCACACAGGACTTTTTCGCCCGTTTGCTCCAACCATGAATTGCCCGGGCGAGCTCACCCTTACCGGTGCCGGATTCACCCAGAATCAGGATGTTGGCATCCGTGCCAGCCACTTGGCGGGCTGTTTCCAGTACCACCATCATCGCCGGACTATGAGAATCAAGGCCGTCCTTGGGCTTACGCACTTCGCCCTCAAGGGCCTCGAGGCGAGCGGACAGTTGGCGCACTTCCAGTTGCTTGGCCGTGGCCAGTCGCAGTTGATCCGGGCTGCACGGTTTGACCAGATAATCGGCGGCGCCTGCCTGAATCGCGTCCACTGCCGTGTCGACCGCAGAGTGGGCGGTCACAATCACCACACGCATCCACGGCGCTTGAATACGCATTTGGGCCAACACATCCAGGCCGTTGTCTTCGCCCAGGCGCAGGTCCAAAAAGCACACATCGAATACTTGGCGCTGCAACAGGGCATCGGCTTGAGCGGCACTGTTAGCGGTGGCGACGGTGTAACCCTCGTCTTCGAGGCAATAGCGGAATGTACGCAGGATGGCGGACTCATCGTCGACCAGCAGAATGCGGCCTTGGTGCTCTTTGGCAGACTCCATTTCCTACGTTCCTTAATGAGTGATGTTGGTTAGTGTCGGAATAATCGGGCAAGTTGCATGATTTTTCACGATTCATTAAGAGGCTAGCAGGGTAGCCACTTGCCTGCATGCTGTAACTGTCTGATTTAACACTATTTAGAGCCGATTTGACTCGACGTTTGCCGGACAAAACAGTTCTGTTTTTTGCCCCCTCTATAAAAGAACGGATAGGGTCCTTGGCCAATCGTGCAGAACGCCCGACGCTTGAAGAGTCCATCGTGCAGGATGCGTGCACAGCTGCACTCACATTTACTACAAGTGTTTGATTTATATAACTTTTATTAAGACTCAAGACTTGGCATGCCGCCTGCAATAACTCATGCAACCCAGTCATTCAGCGCTACCGGGCTGAAGGCAAATCCAACATTGACCACCGAGTGGCAGGAGTCTGAGCATGAATCGTCAAGGTTTCCCCCGCATTCGCCTTACTTCGCTGCACCTTCAACAAGGTCTGTTCGCCAGCCTCGCGTTGTTGGTGACATTGATCGGTGGTCAGCAACTTGTGCGTTTTGAACAGGCACCGCAGCCGGTTCAGGCCGTATTGCATCAAGCCGCCCCGCAAACACACTTCAGTGCGATCAGCTCAAACCATCAGGCGACCAACGGCTATGCGCTAGCGGCTGCCGATGACACGCAAATCGCATCTTCAGACGTGCCGCAGGAACGTTGGGTGTTTTAAGTGTTCACAACCTTGAGGCCCTTGCAGGGCGTTAAGACGCAGCAGCGGCATCACCACGCTTTCCCACAGTAATAAGGAGAATCACCATGTTGAGTTGGGCAATTACCTTCCTGATTATCGCCATCATCGCAGCCGTTCTGGGCTTTGGTGGTATCGCGGGCACCGCCACCGGTATCGCCAAGATTCTCTTTGTCGTCTTCCTGGTGATGTTCGTCGTGTCGTTCATCTTTGGCCGCCGTGGTCGAGGGTAACCATGTTTAGCCGATCCTTTAAGGCAATGACTGCTGCCCTGTTGATGGGCGGCAGTGCTATGGCGCTGGCCGCCAATGATGGCCAGTCGCGTGCCAACGAACTGTTAAACGATGCTGCTTATCGTGATACCTGGCAAAAAGTGGTCAAAAAAGAAGATCGCTTGCCTGAATGGGTGATGAACCTGTCGGGCAGTGCCGAACAGATGAACGCAGTCAACGAAGACGGCGATCAGTATTTAGTCGGGCCTTTGTGCGAAACCGCTCAGACCTGTTTGAACAAACGCCTGATCGTTGCCGTCAGTCTGGACAAGAAGCACGCCTATGCCATGTTGGTCGAAGTCCCGGCAGGTTTGCCGGCCGACAAGTCACCAACACGTCATGCCGATTACCGATTCTTGGGCCAACCTGATGTCGGGATACAAGCGCTGCTTAAAGAACAATTGAAGAAAGACCCTAACTGGTACTGATCATTTGGGCAGTTTCTTCAGCTGTTAAACACCAAAAAACCAAGGCATTGCCTTGGTTTTTTTGGGTCTAAAAAAATGTTTTTTTAGTCGTAAAACCTTATCACTGCTCATTTTTTTAAAAACAAATGTGGCTCGGATGGCCCTTGAGAACGTCGACCATCTATCGACTAATAGCAAAATGATTTCTTCTCTCTATTCGATTTATGTTGTCGGATATTTCTGAGTGCTGGGCGTGATTTACGCCGTCCCGCCTGCGGCAAAAAGACCTTGAAACAGCCGGTCTGCGGCGCTTATGTCGTCTATTCTGTGACTTTGATACCCCGTGAATTTGAGCTCTTGTCGGACAATATCCATGCCGATTCGGCATAGGGTAGGCGTTTACGGCATTAGACGGCTTCCTCTTGCATGGGAATAGTTGCGCCTTTTTTCGCCTGCCAAAGAGCCTCTCTGGCTCGATTTGGGCGACCTTCTACGGGGGCAGAGGTTGTAGAATTCAGCGCTTCAAAGCGCTCTAGTCTGAGCCTCTTCCCGAGTCCACTTGAAGTAAGGGTAATGACATGAAGAAGGCAAAACTTAGCCTCGCCTGGCAGATCCTAATCGGTCTGGTCCTGGGTATTGCAATCGGCGCGCTGCTTAACCATTTCAGTGCTGAAAAGGCCTGGTGGATCAGTAACGTCTTGCAACCCGCTGGCGATATCTTTATCCGTCTGATCAAGATGATCGTAATCCCAATCGTGATTTCCTCACTGGTTGTCGGGATTGCAGGCGTGGGAGATGCGAAGAAACTCGGTCGCATCGGTCTTAAAACCATCATTTACTTCGAGGTGGTGACCACCATCGCGATCCTGGTCGGCCTGGTGCTGGCCAACGTGTTCCATCCCGGCGCCGGGATCGACATGAGCACGCTGGGCACGGTTGATATTTCCAAATATCAGGCCACTGCCGCAGAAGTTCAGCATGAACATGCGTTCATCGAAACCATCCTCAACCTGATTCCATCCAACATCTTCGCAGCCATGGCTCGCGGTGAGATGCTGCCGATCATCTTCTTCTCGGTACTGTTTGGCCTCGGCTTGTCGAGCCTGAACGCCGAACTGCGCGACCCGCTGGTGAAAACCTTCCAGGGCGTGTCCGAGTCGATGTTCAAAGTGACTCACATGATCATGAACTACGCGCCAATCGGTGTGTTTGCGCTGATCGCCGTGACCGTCGCCAACTTCGGTTTTGCTTCGCTCGTGCCGTTGGCCAAGCTGGTGATACTGGTTTACGCCGCCATCTTGTTCTTCGCCTTTGCGGTACTGGGCCTGATCGCCAAGCTGTTTGGCTTCTCCGTGATCAAGCTGATGCGCATCTTCAAGGATGAGTTGGTACTGGCTTACTCCACCGCCAGCTCCGAAACCGTGCTGCCGCGCGTGATCGAGAAGATGGAAGCGTACGGCGCGCCAAAAGCTATTTGCAGCTTCGTGGTGCCGACCGGTTACTCGTTCAACCTTGATGGCTCGACCCTGTACCAGAGCATCGCGGCGATCTTTATTGCCCAGCTGTATGGCATCGACTTGTCGATCAGCCAGCAACTGCTGCTGGTATTGACCCTGATGGTCACCTCCAAAGGCATCGCCGGCGTACCGGGCGTGTCCTTCGTGGTACTGCTGGCCACCCTGGGCAGCGTAGGTATCCCGCTGGAAGGCTTGGCCTTTATCGCAGGTGTTGACCGTGTGATGGATATGGCACGTACCGCGCTGAACGTCATTGGTAACGCCTTGGCGGTACTGGTGATTTCGCGTTGGGAAGGCATGTACGACGACGCCAAAGGCGAGCGCTACTGGAACTCGCTGCCGAACTGGCGCAGCAAGGAAGCCCTGCCAAAAGGCGAATAATCGCCCCGCGCACGCTTCGCCCCACAAACCCCGGACTTGTCCGGGGTTTGTTGTTTCTGGGGGTTGGCCGCTATCATTCGCGGCATCTTTAAGGAGTTCTTTCGATGCTTAACGGCCTATGGCTCAGCTTTTTCGTGGTCGCGGCCGTGTCGGCGCTTGCCCAATGGCTGGTGGGGGGCAACGCCGGGATCTTTGCGGCGATTGTGGAAAGCATCTTTGCCATGGCCAAGCTGTCGGTTGAGGTGATGATTCTGCTGTTCGGCACGCTGACCTTATGGCTGGGTTTTTTGCGCATCGCCGAAAAAGCCGGGATCGTGGATTGGCTGGGCAAGGCGCTGGGCCCGCTGTTTAAACGCTTGATGCCTGAAGTGCCGCCCGGTCATCCGGCATTGGGGTTTATCACCCTCAACTTTGCCGCCAACGGTCTGGGCCTGGATAACGCCGCCACCCCCATTGGCCTTAAGGCGATGCGGGCACTGCAAGAACTCAACCCCAACCCGACCAGCGCCAGTAACGCGCAAATCCTGTTTCTGGTGCTCAATGCCTCCTCGTTGACCCTGTTACCCGTCACCATCTTCATGTACCGCGCTCAGCAGGGCGCTGCTGACCCGACGCTGGTCTTCCTGCCGATCTTGCTGGCGACCAGTGCTTCAACGCTCGTAGGGCTGCTCTCAGTGGCCTTCATGCAGCGTTTGCGGCTATGGGACCCGGTGGTCTTGGCGTACTTGGTGCCCGGCGCGCTGATACTGGGCGGCTTTATGGCCTTGCTGGCGGGTTTGTCAGCGACGGCATTGGCCAGTTTGTCGTCGATCCTCGGCAATTTGACCCTGTTCGGGCTGATCATGCTGTTCCTGGTGATCGGCGCGCTGCGTAAGGTCAAGGTCTACGAAGCGTTTGTCGAAGGCGCAAAAGAAGGCTTCGACGTGGCCAAAACCTTGCTGCCTTATCTGGTGGCGATGTTGTGCGCGGTGGGCGTGCTACGGGCGTCGGGGGCTTTGGATTTTGGCCTGGACGGCATTCGCCATGCGGTCGAATGGTTGGGCTGGGACACGCGCTTTGTCGACGCCTTGCCGACGGCGATGGTCAAACCGTTCTCAGGCAGTGCCGCACGGGCCTTGCTGATCGAAACCATGCAAAACCAGGGTGTGGACAGCTTCCCGGCGTTAGTGGCGGCAACCGTGCAGGGCAGCACTGAGACGACGTTCTATGTGCTGGCGGTGTACTTTGGCGCCGTGGGCATCCAACGCGCCCGACACGCAGTAGGTTGCGCGTTATTAGCGGAGTTCTCAGGCGTAGTCGCTGCCATTGCCGTGTGTTACTGGTTCTTCGGTTAACAAACCCGTACCTCGCAGCCTTTGGCAGCGCCTACCACGCGGGGTTAGCGCTGTGCCTGGCCTTGATGCAGCACCCATTGCACAACTTGCGGCATCAGCACGTCGCTCGCCTGGCCAAAACCTGCCACAACCCCCGGTACCAGCGGGTTGTTGAGCGGCTGACGCACGTCAAAGCGTTTGGAGGCAATCACCCGCTGGTCGCTGGTGCGCACCAGCCGCGCGTTGTACTGCACCAACACCTGCGGGCTTTTGCCGTTGTAGTGGGTCTGAAACGCCAACAATTCCCCGCCCAGTTCGTAATCGGCCTGCAGGTTGCTGTCGTCTGTACTCAGGCCCTGAATGCGGCCGTCCTGCAAGAACGCATCCAGCAAGCGATTGCGCAGCAAGACCGGTGCCGGGTCGCTCCAACGCGCCCCTTTGTAGTTGCTGATCAAGTTGCCTTCGGGCACCACGGCAATGTTCTGGCTGTTCAGCGCATTGCTCGCCATCGGCTTGTCGAGGCGCAGCGACCAGTTCACTGGCGCGCTTTGGCTCGCAGCAATCGGGGTTTGCGCATACGGCAACCAATACACATCCACCTGCTCGGGCTTGGGCAGGATCGAGCAGGCGCTGAGCAGGCTCAGGCTCGCCGCCAATACGATTGAACCGGCCAGGCGATAAGTACGACTCATGGCGTGAATTCCTTGTTCTGTTCGCGGCCCAGCAAGTAACCGCTTGGATTGGCTTCCAGACGCCGCGATATCGAGCGCAGCGTGCTCAGGGTTTCACGCAGCTCATTGACCGCCGGGCCGAGCTGATTGAGCCCCTGCATGCCATTGTTCAACGATTCCTGATTATTGTTGAGCAAGGTGTTGATGGTGGCCGCGCTGTGTTCCAGCGACTGCATCGCTTGCTCGGCGCTGCCGAACATCTGTTTGCCCTGGGTACTCAACAGGCCATTGGCGTTACGCATCAACGCCGTGGTTTGTTCGAGCGTGATACTGGCTTGTTTGCCCACTTGAGCCAGTTGCTTAAGGGTCTGGGAAATATCCCCGCGCTGACTGGCAATGGCCGTCGTGGTTTGCTCAAGGTTGTCGAGGGTCTTGCCCACGCGGTCGACGTTATCCGGGGAGAACAGGCGATTGGCGTTGTGCAGCAGCATGTTGACGTTGGCCATCACGTCAGAGCCGTCTGTCAGCAGGCGGGCAATCGGGGAGGGCGAGGCCACGATTTCGGGCAGTTTGCCGTCTTTACCCTTGAGCGGCGGGCTGTTGGGGTCGCCGCCGCTGAGCTGAATGATCGAGGTGCCGGTCACGCCGGTCAGAGCCAGCTTGGCCTTGGTGTCGACCTTGACCGGTGTGTTGGCCGCCAGACGGATGCGCGCCAGTACCCGGCGCGGGTCTTTGTCGTCGAGCCGCAGTTCGATCACGTCACCGACCTTGATGCCGTTGTACTGCACCGAACTGCCCTTGGACAAACCACTGACGGCTTCGTTGAACACCACTTCGTAATCCTTGAAAGTGCTGTCCATGCTGGCTTTGGCCAGCCACAGGCCAAACAACATGGCCCCCACGATAACCAACACGCTGAATAAGCCAATCAATACATGATGGGCGCGGGTTTCCATGTCATTGCTCCTTACGCTGGGTTGCCGCTTCATACGCGGCGCGGCCACGGGGGCCATGGAAATACTCATGAATCCACGGGTCGTCGTAATCTTCGACCTGCTTGATCGGTTCGGCCACCAACACGCGTTTTTGCGACAACACCGCCACGCGGTCAGTGATGGTGTACAGCGTGTCGAGGTCGTGGGTGACCAAAAACACGCTCAATCCCAGCGCATCGCGCAAGGTCAAAATCAGTTGATCGAACGCGGCGGCGCCAATCGGGTCAAGCCCCGCGGTGGGTTCGTCCAGAAACAGAATGTCCGGGTCCAGTGCCAATGCGCGGGCCAGCGCTGCGCGCTTGACCATGCCGCCCGACAGCGAAGAGGGGTATTTGTCGGCCGAAGACAGCGGCAAACCGGCCAGGGCCAGCTTGACCAGCGCCAGGTGTTCGGCGTCCGGGCGGCTCAGGCCCGCGTGCTCAATCAGGGGCAGGGCGATGTTCTCAGTCACCGTCAGTGACGAAAACAGCGCACCTTTCTGGAACAACACGCCAAAACGTCTCTCGATCAGCGAGCGCTTTTCTTCAGGCAAGCTCAGCAGGTCCTGACCGAAAACCCGGACCTCGCCTTCGGTGGGTCGACGCAAGCCAACAATACTGCGCAACAGCACGGATTTACCTGTCCCGGAGCCGCCCACCACGCCCAGAATTTCGCCTTTGTACACATCCAGGTCGAGGTTTTCGTGCACGGTCTGGCTGCCAAAGCGATTGCACAGGCCGCGCACTTCAATCACCGCCTCGCGGTTTTTTTGCACAGACGCACTCACCAGCCCATCTCCATGAAGAACAACGCCGCCACCGCATCAAGCACGATGACGATAAAGATCGATTGCACCACGCTGGACGTGGTGTGCGCGCCCACGGACTCTGCACTGCCAGTGACTTTGAAGCCCTCAAGGCAACCGACCGCAGCGATCAGAAAGGCGAAAAACGGCGCTTTGACCATGCCCACCAAGAAGTGCTGCACGCCGATGTCCGAGTGCAGCAGCGAAATGAACATGTCCGGTGAAATGCCCAGCGAAACAATGCACACCATCGCGCCACCCAAAATGCCCGCCATCATGGCCAGGAAGGTCAACAGCGGCAGGGCGATCAGCAGCGCGAGCACCCGTGGCAACACCAGCAAGTCCATTGGATCAAGGCCAAGGGTGCGAATGGCGTCGATTTCTTCGTTGGCTTTCATCGATCCGATCTGTGCGGTAAATGCACTGGCGGTACGGCCTGCGAGCAGGATGGCAGTCAGCAACACGCCAAATTCACGCAGGAAGGAAAAGGCCACCAGATCGACGGTGAAAATCCCCGCGCCGAAGTTGGCCAGCACCGTAGCCCCGAGAAACGCCACCACCGCGCCGACCATGAACGTCAGCAGCACCACAATCGGGGCAGCGTTCAACCCGATTTGCTCGATGTGCGCCACCACCGGAGTGATGCGCCATTGCTTGGGCCGAAAAAAGTTGCGCGTCAGGGTTTGCAGGATCAAACCAATGAAACCCAGCAGTTGCAGGCAGTCTTGCCACAGCTTGTCGACGGCGCAACCAATACGGCTGAGTACCTGAATGCCGGTGTTTTGCTCGGGTTCTTTGACCGGCACACAGAAATCGCGCATCGAGGAATAAACCGTTTGCAGCAAGGCGCGGTCGGCGGCAGGCAGCTTGGGCGTGGTCTCGGCCAACTGGCTGACACGTTCCGAGCCTAGCAACTCCACCAGCAGCGAAGCACCGGCCGTATCAAGGCGGGTGACATCATTGAGATCAACCTGGGTGCTGTCGTCGTATTGACCCGCCAACTGGTCGGTCAGTTGTTTGAGGCGCGCATAATTGGCCAGCGTCCATTCGCCACTGATGTGCAGCTTGGCCGCAGTGCTTGAAGTGTCTAATTGGGCATCGCCAGCCTTAGCAGTAATGATCGTCAGCTCCAAGCTCGGTTCGCGAATACGCAGACCATAGGTAATAGCACAATTGCGTCAGTTTGCCTGACTCGATGCTGAAGAGGATTGATCTGCGTCGGTTACCCGAAAGCGCAACACGCCAATCATTTGCCCGTCTTCGGTCAGCACCCGCACTTGCCAGCGGCCCACCGGGTTGGGCGGGAAGTTCTGTTTATGGGTCCAGGCGCGGTAACCCTCTTTGCGACCGCCCTTGATGTCCAGCGCGATGCGGTCCACTTCCTGGCCATTGAGTTGCCACACGTGATAGATCCGCTCGTTCAGACCGCGCGGGGCATTGATCGAGGTGTAGGCATACAAGCCACGCGCGCGCAGTTCATTGACGCTGATGTGCTTGATGCTCTCACCGGGCGTGCGGTCTTGCAGTTGTGGGGTAACCGCCACCTCGGTCATCCACAGCGTGGCGGGCGGCACCCATGAACGCAGCCACCAGCCGGTGCCGCCGAGTGCGAGTACGATCATCGGCAATATCAGCCAGCCACGCAGGGTTTTGAGCGGCAAGCTCACGGCCAGGCTAGGAATGGACAAGAGTACGGCGGTGCCCAACGCCAGTTTGTAGCTCTGGGACGTGGTGAGGTTGAGGATGATCGGCAGCGCGGTCAGCAGCGCCGCAAACAGCGCAAGGGTGTGCAGCGCCAGATACAGCCAGCGCTTGGGCGCCAGCCACTTGTAATACAGCGGGTCGGTAATCGTCACCAGTGCCGTGGCGCCGAGCAACCCGGTAAACACCAATTGGCCGCTGTTCCAGGTGGTGGTAATGAAGAAAAACGGCAACACGAAAAACAGACTTTCCTGATGAATCATCTGCGTGGCGTAACGCAGCAGGGGCGGCGGGATTTCGCGTTTGAACACCCGCGTAAACAGCTGGGTGAAGGTGTTTTCCAGCATCAGCCAGACCCAACTGACCAACAGGATGACCGCGATCCAGCGGGCCATGCCTTGCTGGCGGTCCACCAGAATGAAACTGGCCACACCCGAGCAGAAACCAAACAGCGCGATCAGCCCTGGATAGCGCTTCATCAACTCAAGGATGCGCTGTACGTAGTGGTTCCAGTTTGGCATTCGGCGGTTCACATTCTGTGTAGGAAAAAACCTCAGCAGAATAGCGTTTTAAGGCTGTCGCGTCCGCGACTACTGATATCTGACAGGCGAATCTCCGGGTAGGCACTGGCGCAGGCTGCGACAGTGCCTACGCGGCTTAGTCAGATTAGCGAACGCGGCTTTCGAAACGGCTCACGCCCGGCAACTCCAGCACTAGTTCATCCCCGATATTCAGCGGGCCAACGCCCACCGGGGTGCCGGTCATGATCACGTCGCCGGCTTGCAGCGAAAAGCAGGCCGCCATGTGCTGAATCATCGGCACAATCTTGTTGAGCATCAGGGCGCTGTTGCCGTCCTGACGCACTTCACCGTTGATGGTCAGGCGGATGCCGATGTCTTCCAGATCAGGAAAGGTGCAGCTCGGTACAAACGGCGCCAGCACGCAGGCGCCGTCGAACGACTTGGCGATTTCCCACGGCAGGCCTTTGCTTTTCAGCTCGGCTTGCTTGTCGCGCAGGGTCAGATCCAGGCCCGGCGCGAAACCGGAGAGGGCGTCCAGTACTTCTTCGGCGCTTGGGTTGTTGGACAACGGCTTGCCGATCAGCACCGAAATTTCGGCTTCGTAATGCACCGAACCGCGCTCGGCCGGGATGGCGAAACCGCCTTCAAGCGCCACCACACAACTGCCGGGCTTGATAAACAACAAAGGTTCAGTCGGGATCGGGTTATCCAGCTCTTTGGCGTGCTCGGCGTAGTTACGTCCGATGCACACCACTTTGCCGATAGGAAAGTGAATCCGGGTACCGTCGAGATACTGGTGCTGATAGCTCATTGACCGACTCCGCTGTTGGATGCTGCTTCTTTAGTCGCTGGCGCAGGTTGCGATGGGGGTTGCCAGGCCATCGCAGCCTGCGCCAGCGACTACACCTTCATGGCTTAAATCGCAAAAATCTTGCCGGGGTTCATGATGCCGTTCGGGTCGAACGCGGCCTTGATCGCCTTCATGTACTCGATCTCCACCGGCGAGCGGCTGTACGTCAGGTAATCGCGCTTGGTCATGCCCACGCCGTGTTCGGCCGAGATCGAACCGTTGTATTTCTCAACCGTCTCAAATACCCACTTGTTCACCGTCGCGCACTTGGCAAAAAACTCGTCCTTGCTCAGGTTTTCAGGCTTGAGGATGTTCAAGTGCAGGTTGCCGTCGCCGATGTGACCGAACCAGACGATTTCGAAGTCGGGGTAGTGTTCACCGACAATCGCGTCAATTTCTTTCAAAAAGGCCGGGACTTTCGACACAGTGACCGAAATGTCGTTTTTATACGGCGTCCAGTGGGAAATGGTTTCGGAGATGTACTCGCGCAGTTTCCACAGGTTGTGCAGCTGGGTTTCGCTCTGGCTCATCACACCGTCCAGCACCCAGCCTTGTTCCATGCAGTGCTCGAAGGTTTCCAGCGCCGCGTTGGCCACCTCTTCAGTGCTCGCTTCAAACTCCAGCAACGCGTAGAACGGGCAGTCGGTTTCGAACGCGGCAGGCACATCGCCACGCGCCATGACTTTGGCCAACGCTTTGTCAGAGAAAAACTCGAACGCGGTCAGGTCCAGCTTGTTTTGGAAGGCATGCAGCACCGGCATGATCGAGTCAAAGTCGGCCGTGCCGAGCACCATCGCCGTCAGGTTTTTCGGCGCACGGTCCAGACGCATGGTGGCTTCGACCACAAAGCCCAACGTCCCTTCAGCCCCGATAAACAGCTGACGCATGTCGTAGCCGGTGGCGTTTTTGATCAGGTCTTTGTTCAGCTCCAGCACGTCGCCCTTGCCCGTGACGACTTTCATGCCCGCCACCCAGTTACGGGTCATGCCGTAGCGAATCACCTTGATCCCGCCAGCATTGGTGCCGATGTTGCCGCCAATTTGGCTGGAACCCGCCGACGCGAAATCCACCGGGTAGTACAGGCCATGTTCTTGCGCGAGGTTTTGCAGGTGTTGAGTCACAACCCCCGGCTGGCAGACCACGGTGCGGTCGGTCAGGTTGATGTCCAGCACCTGGTTCATGTAGTCGAATGACACCACCACTTCGCCATTGGCCGCCACGGCGGCTGCCGACAAACCGGTGCGCCCGCCTGAAGGCACCAATGCCACGTTGTGCGCGTTGGCCCACAGCACAATGGCCTGCACTTGCTCAGTGGTTTTGGGGAACACAATGGCCACGGGGGCCGGGGCGAAATGCTTGGTCCAGTCCTTGCCATAAGCATTGAGGGAATCGGCGTCGGTCAGAACCTTTCCAGGCTCTACCAGGGTCTTTAGCTCATCAATTACGGCAGGATGGGTCATCAACAGAACTCTCGAACAATTCATGGTCATCCTGAGAACGCTTCACGTCGCAGGAATGGGTGTTTAGCGGGGCGCTTATGCTAGCATACGGCCCCCCCGTAGAATCGAGACGTAGGACGATTCTCGGTGCCGGTCTTCACGCCGGCCAGGTCAGCTCAGGCTGTCCACTTCCCTGCCATTTTTCTCTGGGACACAGGTTTACGCAGATGAGCAAGACTTCTCTCGATAAGAGCAAGATCAAGTTCCTTCTTCTTGAAGGCGTCCACCAATCCGCTGTTGATGTTCTCAAGTCCGCCGGGTACACCAGCATTGAGTACATCACCAGTTCCTTGCCTGAAGCCCAGCTGAAGGAAAAGATCGCCGATGCCCACTTTATCGGCATCCGTTCCCGTACTCAGCTGACCGAAGAAGTGTTCGATTGCGCCAAGAAGTTGGTGGCTGTTGGCTGTTTCTGCATCGGTACCAACCAGGTCGACCTCAACGCTGCTCGCGAACGCGGTATCGCTGTTTTCAACGCCCCTTACTCCAACACCCGTTCGGTGGCCGAGTTGGTGCTGGCAGAAGCGATCCTGTTGCTGCGCGGTATTCCTGAGAAAAACGCTTCCTGCCACCGCGGTGGCTGGATCAAAAGCGCAGCCAACTCCTTCGAAATCCGGGGCAAAAAGCTGGGTATCGTCGGCTATGGCTCGATTGGTACACAGCTGTCGGTCTTGGCTGAAGGCTTGGGCATGCAGGTGTTCTTCTACGACACCGTGACCAAACTACCGTTGGGTAACGCCACGCAAGTGGGCAACCTGCACGAGCTGTTGGGCATGTCGGACATCGTGACCCTGCACGTTCCAGAAACCGCCGCCACCCAGTGGATGATCGGTGAGAAAGAAATCCGTGCCATCAAAAAGGGCGGCATTTTGATCAACGCTGCCCGTGGCACCGTGGTTGAACTGGACGCCCTGGCCGACGCGATCAAGGACAAGCACCTGATCGGCGCCGCCATCGACGTGTTCCCGGTTGAGCCGCGCTCCAACGACGACGTGTTCGAAAGCCCGCTGCGCGGCCTGGACAACGTGATCCTGACCCCGCACATCGGCGGTTCCACCGCTGAAGCGCAAGCCAACATCGGTCTGGAAGTGGCAGAGAAGCTGGTCAAGTACAGCGACAACGGTACGTCGGTATCGTCGGTCAACTTCCCGGAAGTGGCCCTGCCGGCTCACCCTGGCAAGCACCGTCTGCTGCACATCCACCAGAACATTCCGGGTGTGATGAGCGAGATCAACAAGGTCTTTGCCGAAAACGGCATCAACATCTCCGGCCAGTTCCTGCAAACCAACGAGAAAGTTGGCTACGTGGTCATCGACGTCGACGCCGAGTCCTCGGACCTGGCGCAAGAGAAGCTGCAAAGCATCACCGGCACCATCCGTTGCCGCGTGCTGTTCTAAGCAGCAAAGCGCTGTACGAAAAAGGGAGACCCTCGGGTCTCCCTTTTTTATGCGCGGGCGTTATTACTTCACGTTGACCGTGATTTTTTTCGACACGATCACCGGCTCGAAGGCCATGTGGTTTTTATCAGCCAGCTCCAGCTGCAACGTGTGCTTGCCGGGGGCCAGGGTCACTTCGGTTTCGGTCTGCGCTTTGCCGAAGTGCACGTGGTTGGCATCTGCCGGGATCACCTGGCCCGCCGCAATCGGCTGGTCGACGTCGATCAACAGGTGATGATGGCCTGTGTGGGGGGTCTGGTCGCCAGCGGGTGCCAGCTTGATGCCTTCAACACCGAATTTGACGGTGAAGGTTTTGTCCACGGTGGCGCCGTCAGCCGGGGAAAGGATGGAAACTTTTGCGCCTTCAGGGGCCACAGTCGCAGCCATGGCCATGACCGAAGCGCCCATCAACATGGAAGCCAGTGCAACGCGAGACAGTAGATTGTTCATTTATTTCTCCGTTTTTCACAAAATTCATAGGGTTAAGACAACTTCGCGTCGCTACGCTGTCCAACCCGCAGTTGACCAACATAAAGCAAAGTGAGCGCCTATTGCGAATCGCTTGCATCCGTTCAAAGGAGTGACCATGCGCCTTTTGCCTGGCCTGATGCTGTTATTGCCGCTGGTAAGCCCTTTGGCTCAAGCCGAATTAATCGATGACGTTAACGATCGGGGCGAGCTGCGCATTGCCCTTGAAGCTGACGTGCCGCCCTACAGCTTCAAACAGGACGGGCACTTGACCGGCTTTGAAGTGGAATTGGGCGAGCTGCTGGCGCAGGAGCTGGACGTGAATGCCTCCCTGCTGGTGACCGACAGCAACGACCTGCTGCAAGGGGTTGAGAGCGGTAAATACGATGTCGCGCTCAACCACATGGCTTTGACTCCGGACCTTGAGAATCGGTTCGATTTCAGTGAGCCTTACGGTTACACCCACGCGCGCGCAATCAATCGAGCTGCGCAACCACCAACGCCCACTGCCCCTGAAACCTTTCAGGGTCAGCTCATAGGCGTAGTTCAGGGCAGCCCGTTTGTCGAACATCCGCCACGAGTAACCGTCGAGGACACACGCCCGGTTGAAGATCAGAGGGTGACGTTGGCGATCCCGTTTCAGAAAGGCAACCCGGCATTCCACAACAGCCTGGACAAAGCGCTCCAGCGGATAAAGGCCGATGGCCGGCTAGCGGCCCTGTCGCAGAAATGGCTGGGGGCGCAAACGCCTCAGCCGTAGGCGTGGCCCACTCCCCCCCTCGCCATCAGGCAAATGCCCTGAAAGCGGGGGGCTGATGGGTAACCTGGTGAGCTTGCGTCTACACGCCTTACAGGCTTTCCAGACAACTCGCCAAGTCGTTACCCAGTTTTTCCAGCAACTGCTCGTAGCCTTGGGCCGTCGCAGGGGTAAAGCCACCCAAAGCATCCAGCTCTGCCAGTTTGACCGGCATCCCGGCCGTCAGGGTTTCAGCCAAACGCGGACGCAAGGGCGGTTCACTGAACACGCACGTCTTGCCCACTTCCTCCAGACGTTTACGCATGGCCGCCACGTGCTGTGCACCCGGCTGTACTTCGGACGCCACACTGAACACGCCCGCATGTTTGAGGCCGTAAGTGCTTTCGAAGTAGTCATACCCTTCGTGGAAGACGAAGAACGGCTTGTCGGCGATCCCGGCCAGACGCGCTTTGAGGCGGGCATCCAATGCGTCAAGGCGCTCATTGAACGCTTTCAGATTGCGCTGGTATCTGGCCGCGTTCGGCGCGTCTATCGCGCTGAGGTCCGCGGCCATTTTTGCAGCGATGACCCGGGCGTTGTCTGGCGCCAGCCACAGGTGGGCATCCAGGGTGCCGGGGCGATGATCGTGATCATGCTCGGCCGCATCCTCATCATGCGAATGACTGTCTTCAGCAAAATGGCGCAGTTTGAGACCCGGCAAGGTCTGAACAGACACCGAAGGCGCGGCACGCCCCGTCAGCACCCGCGGCAAGAACCCTTCCATGTCCGGGCCAATCCAGTACAGCAGGTCCGCGGACTGCACCCGCCGTACGTCGGAGGGGCGCAGCGCAAAGCTGTGGGGCGATGCATTGGGCGGCAGCAGCACTTCGGGCTGGCCCACACCGTCCTGTACAGCCGCGGCAATCAATTGCAGGGGCTTGATGCTGGTCAGCACGTTAACGTCCGCTTGAACCGGGCCAATCACCAGAAAACTGGCACTGAAAGCAAGAAAAATCGAAAAAAGACGGGACACGATGAGCACTCAGAGTGGTTGAAACGGGTAACATAATAACGTCTCTCTCAAAGATCGTCGCCGCCCATGCCTATTACGCCGCTTGCCAGCCGTCCTCACGACCATTCCCATTGCGTTCACAGCGCCCTCAGCGAGGCCGATACCTTGTGCGCGCAAAAGGGCCTGCGCCTGACCGCGCTGCGCAAGCGTGTCCTGGAACTGGTGTGGCAGAGCCACAAACCGCTGGGCGCCTATGACATTCTGGCCGTGCTCAGCGAACAGGACGGGCGCCGCGCCGCGCCGCCGACCGTTTATCGGGCACTGGACTTCCTGCTGGAAAACGGCCTGGTGCATCGCATTTCGTCACTCAATGCGTTTGTGGGGTGCAGCCATCCTGAGCACCCGCATCAGGGTCAATTCCTGATTTGCCGCACCTGCCACGCGGCCATTGAACTTGAACAAAAGTCCATCAGTGACGCCATCGTCAACAGCGCACGCGATGTCGGCTTTACTGTCGAAGGCCAGACCGTCGAAGTGGTCGGGCTTTGTTCGGGTTGCCGGGAGGCCTGATGAGCACTGCGTTGATTCGTCTTGAACACGTCACCGTGACGTACTCCGGGCAAAACGTGCTGGACAATATCGAGCTAACGGTTGAGCCGGGCCAGATCGTGACTCTGATTGGCCCCAACGGCGCCGGTAAGACCACATTGGTCAAGGCGGTGCTCGGGTTGCTGAAACCGACGAGCGGTAGCGTATGGCGCAAACCCAAACTGCGCGTGGGTTACATGCCGCAAAAGCTGCACGTTGACCCGACGCTGCCCTTGTCGGTGCTGCGTTTTTTGCGACTGGTGCCAGGCGTTGATCGCGATCAAGCCTTGGACGCACTCAAAGAAGTGGGTGCCGAGAAGGTCATCGATAGCCCGGTGCAAAGTGTCTCGGGTGGCGAGATGCAGCGTGTCCTGCTGGCCCGCGCCTTGTTGCGCAAACCCGAACTGCTGGTGCTCGACGAACCGGTGCAAGGCGTCGACGTAGCAGGCCAGTCCGAGCTGTACGCGCTCATCACCCGCCTGCGTGATCGTCATGGCTGCGGCGTGTTAATGGTGTCTCACGACCTGCATCTGGTCATGAGCACCACCGACCAGGTGGTGTGCCTCAACCGCCATGTCTGCTGCTCGGGCCACCCGGAACAGGTCAGCGGCGACCCTGCATTCGTTGAGCTATTCGGCAAAAACGCACAAAGCCTGGCGATTTATCACCACCATCACGACCACGCCCATGACTTGCATGGCTCGGTGGTCAACGAAGGTGCCACACCGGCACCGGCACACGTTCATGGAGAAGGCTGCAAGCATGGCTGATTTTCTGTTTTACGCCCTGCTGGCAGGTTTGGCGTTGGCGGTGGTCGCAGGCCCACTGGGCTCATTCGTGGTGTGGCGCCGCATGGCCTACTTCGGCGACACGTTGTCCCATGCCGCCCTGCTGGGCGTCGCCCTGGGCTTTTTGCTGGACATCAGCCCCACCATTGCCGTGACCGTCGGTTGCCTGCTGTTGGCCATCTTGCTGGTCACGTTGCAGCAACGTCAGCCACTGGCTTCCGACACGCTGCTCGGAATTCTCGCACCCAGCACCTTGTCCCTCGGGCTGGTCGTACTAAGCTTCATGCATGAAGTGCGGATCGACCTCATGGCCTACCTGTTTGGCGACCTGCTGGCGATCAGCCCCACAGACCTGATGTGGATCATCGGCGGCAGCGCCGCCGTACTGGCGCTATTGGTCGCATTGTGGCGACCGCTGCTGGCCATTACAGTGCACGAGGAGCTGGCCACCGTTGAAGGCTTGCCGGTTGCCGCATTGCGCATGACCCTGATGCTGTTGATTGCCGTCGTGATTGCGGTCGCGATGAAAATCGTCGGGGTGCTGTTGATTACCTCGCTGCTGATTATCCCGGCGGCCGCTGCGCAACGTCACGCCCGTTCACCTGAACAGATGGCGTTGGGCGCCAGTTTGCTGGGGATAGTGGCCGTGTGTGGTGGCCTGGCGTTGTCATGGTTCAAAGACACGCCCGCCGGGCCGTCAATTGTGGTGTGTGCCGCTGCACTGTTTCTGCTGAGTTTTGTTCTGCCCCGTCGAGGGGTGTAGACTTGCTCGTTTTTTGCGCACTTAGAGAGCCGCAGGAATGAAGCTGTTCAACTATCGATATAGGCTCCTGGCCGCATTTTGTGTGCTGCTGGGTGCTTGCCAAAGCACACCGACTGCCGACCAGATCGCGCAGCAACAACGTGCTGCGGCCATCGCTCAGCTGGAGCAAAACCTGGCCAGCAGCGAACTTGCCACCGCCGAAGACGAATTGGCGACCTTGCAAGCCCAAACCCCGGACGACCCGCAGTGGGTGCAGTACCAGCGCCAATTGGCTGAAGCCTACTTGCAACGCAGCCAGATCTTCCTGCAAAAGGGCGATGTGAATGCAGCCGCCACGGCGCTCAGCCGTGCCCGCACCTTGATGCCCAAGGCGCCTGCACTGACCAGCGGCGTCAACAGTGCCATTGCCCATGCACGCAAGGCCGAACTGGACAAAGCCGAAGCCGCCCTGAAGGCTGCCGAAGCGCGCCCACCGGCCAAAGTCATCGATCCCGCCGCCGAAAGCACCACGGTGGCGTTGAACATCGCCGATATTAAGAAACTTCGCCATCAACTGGACTTGATCGCGCAAGATATCGTCAATTACCAATGTGGCGTCACCTTGCAGGTGCCGCGCACGGCTGACTACCCTTGGCTGGCCACGCTGATCAGCAAACGCGTTAAAAAGCTCAACCCGGATTTCGACCTCAAGCTTGAACGCCAGATCGTGCGCCACGTACCGGCGCAAATGGTGCTGATCCCCAGCAAACCCTAAATCCGCGCGCCCCGTCAGGTCCTGCGGGTGGCCGCAGGTTGCGATCTTTTGATCGATCGCAGCCTGCCCCCTCCGTTAAACAGTGCTACATCACGCCGGAATCGCCTTAGCCTTCGGCTCCCGCGCCCATACCCGATGCTGGCCAATGGCGGCAAAGAACGCTTTAACGTCCTTGGCGTCCTTGAGCACCAACAACCCTTCATCCGCCTGCACATGCAGCACGTCCAGGAGCTGGCTGGCTTCGCCGTGCAAGGCAATCGCCTTCAAGTGTTTGTAGGCTTCCAGCAAATAATGCAAAGCCACCCCGTCGCCGCTGAGCGCCTTGATTGAGGCCGCACCGCCCGGCACATACACCGCGTCAAACGCCACCGAAGGCAAACCTTCCATCGACGCATCCACAGGCAACAACTTGCCTTCGGCCGTTTTCACTGGCGCCGAAGTCGGCCCCAGTAATTTGGCGTGCGCGCCCTCTGCCGCCAGCGCCTGTTTGATGGCCTCAATCGCCGCACCATCAACACCGTTGGCCGCCAGAATCGCCACTTTTCGGGTTTTGATATTGCCCGGCAACAAGTTGACCTGGCTCAACGCGGGCGACTGACTGAGGCTGGTTTTGCGTGCGGCTACCGTGCCCGCCTTGGGTGCAGGCAGCCCGAGGTTGTCGGCCACACGCTTGGCCAACTCAAGATCCATGTTGGCCAGAATCTCATTCACTTGGCGTGCCCGAATGTGCTCACGCTCGACCTTGCCCAACTCAAAGCTGTACGCCGAGATGATGTGCTCTTGTTCATGCTTGCTCATGCTGTGGAAAAAAAGCCGCGCTTGCGAAAAATGATCGCTGAACGAGTCGCTGCGCTGGCGAATTTTGTTCGCATCAATGCGTTCCGGGTAGCTTTCAAACCCCCCATCGCGTGCAGCCGGCGGTGTTTCTTTCGGCCAGCCACCATCAATGGAGTTCGGCTCGTAAGATGCCCGACCGGTATGAATCGTGCTGCGATGTTGCGCATCGCGCTGGTTGTTATGGAAGGGCGCTACCGGGCGATTAATGGGTATCTCATGAAAGTTGGGCCCGCCCAGACGGCTGATCTGCGTATCGGTGTAGGAAAACAGTCGACCTTGCAGCAACGGGTCGTTGGAAAAGTCGATCCCCGGCACGATATGACCGGGGCAGAAGGCGACCTGCTCGGTCTCGGCAAAGTAATTGTCGGGGTTGCGGTTGAGCACCATCTTGCCCAGCGGGGTGATCGGCACCAACTCTTCGGGGATCAACTTGGTAGGGTCAAGGATGTCGAACTCGAACTTATGCTCGTCCGCCTCGCTAATGATCTGTACCCCCAACTCCCATTCCGGGTAATCGCCGACTTCAATCGAGTCCCATAGGTCGCGGCGATGGAAGTCGGTGTCCTTGCCTGCGAGTTTTTGCGCTTCATCCCACACCAGCGAACAGGTGCCCGCGCTGGGGCGCCAATGGAATTTGACGAAATTGGACGTACCCTCAGCATTGATCAGCCGAAAGGTATGGACGCCGAAGCCCTGCATGCTGCGCAGGCTTTTGGGAATGGCCCGGTCAGACATCGCCCAAATCACCATGTGCGCAGACTCTGGCACCAGCGACACAAAGTCCCAGAAGGTGTCATGCGCCGAACCGCCTGTAGGAATCTCGTTATGCGGCTCAGGCTTTACGGCATGTACAAAGTCAGGAAACTTGATCGCATCCTGAATGAAGAACACCGGCATATTGTTGCCGACCAGGTCGAAGTTGCCTTCGTCGGTGAAAAACTTCACAGCAAACCCGCGGACATCGCGCACGGTATCGCCGGAGCCGCGCGGCCCCTGCACGGTCGAAAAACGCACAAATACAGGCGTCTTTTTGCTCGGATCTTGCAGGAATCCTGCTTTGGTCAACGCCGAATGCGCTTCGTAGGTCTGAAAGTAGCCATGTGCGCCGGTGCCACGGGCATGCACGATGCGCTCAGGAATGCGCTCATGGTCAAAATGCGTGATCTTCTCGCGCATGATGAAGTCTTCCAGCAACGAAGGGCCTCTGGCGCCCACTTTGAGGGTGTTTTGGTTGTCTGCAATCTTCACCCCCTGGTTGGTGCGCAGCGCTTGATCGGTCGCGTCGTCACGAAAAGGTTGGAGGCTGTCGAGTTTGACGTTCGTGTTGCCACGATCCAAGGTGTCGGTTCCGGCCATCTGGCTCTTGTTCGAAGACGGTTTTTTGCTGCTCATCAGACTAAACTCCTTGTTGGCAAAAGCCCCATTGGCCGGGCTTTGTAGACAAATGTCCCGAGACGGGAAGTGAGTTGCTCCACTAGTGACTGGCGGCCCTTGGCAGCGTTCCTTTTTTCTGACCTTTGATCGTCTTATTGCCAAATCAAAGGTTCGCGCACAAATAAATGCTAAGAACCTCTATACGGACAGGCTAAAATGCGCGCCCGGCTTACCGCTGATCTTCTTTTTACGCGCCCCACAAGGTTCGCTACGTGATTGAGTTTCATAACGTTCATAAAACTTACCGGGTCGCCGGTAAGGACATTCCCGCGCTGCACTCCACCAGTTTGCGTGTCGAGAGCGGCCAGGTGTTTGGCCTGATTGGCCACTCCGGCGCGGGCAAAAGTACATTGCTGCGCCTGATCAACCGCCTCGAAACACCGAGCGGTGGCCAGATCATCGTCGACAACGAAGACGTCACTGCGATGGACGCCAACGGCCTGCGCCGTTTCCGTCAGCAGGTGGGCATGATCTTCCAGCACTTCAACCTGCTGGCCTCCAAGACGGTGGCTGACAACGTGGCGCTGCCGCTGACGCTGGCTGGCGAACTGTCGCGCAGTGAGATCGAGCAGCGCGTCGCTGAACTGCTGGCCCGTGTCGGCCTGGCTGACCACGCCAAAAAGTACCCGGCGCAACTCTCGGGCGGCCAAAAACAACGGGTGGGGATTGCCCGCGCCCTGGCCACCAAGCCCAAAGTGCTGCTGTGTGACGAAGCCACCAGCGCCCTCGACCCGCAAACCACGGCCTCGGTGCTGCAATTGCTGGCCGAAATCAACCGCGAGTTGAAGTTGACCATCGTCCTGATCACCCACGAGATGGACGTGATTCGTCGCGTGTGTGATGTGGTCGCGGTCATGGATGCGGGCAAGATCGTGGAGCAAGGCCCGGTGGCCGATGTGTTCTTGCACCCCAAGCACCCGACCACCCGGCGTTTTGTGCAGGAAGACGAGCAAGTCGACGAAAGCGAACAGCGCGACGACTTCGCTCACGTGCCTGGCCGCATCGTGCGCCTGACCTTCCAGGGCGAAGCCACCTACGCACCTTTGCTGGGCACCATCGCCCGTGAAACCGGTGTGGACTACAGCATCCTAGCTGGCCGCATCGACCGCATCAAAGACACCCCTTATGGGCAACTGACCCTCGCCATCACCGGTGGCGACATGGACGCTGCTTTCGCGCGCTTCACCGCCGCCGACGTCCATATGGAGGTGCTGCGCTAATGGAAACCCTCTTGAGCTTCTTCTCTAATATCGACTGGTACGAAATCTGGTTGGCCACTGGCGACACCATGATCATGCTCGGCGGCTCGCTGCTGTTCACGGTGCTGCTCGGTTTGCCGCTGGGCATCCTGTTGTTCCTGTGCAGCCCGCGCCAGTTGCTCGAACAAAAGACCCTGTATGCAGGCCTGTCGTTTGTGGTGAACATTCTGCGCTCGCTGCCGTTCATCATTTTGCTGGTGGTCATGATCCCGTTCACCGTGCTGATTACCGGCACCTCACTGGGTGTGGCAGGCGCGATTCCGCCACTGGTGGTGGGCGCCACGCCGTTCTTTGCGCGGCTGGTTGAAACGGCCTTTCGTGAAGTGGACCGTGGCATCATCGAAGCCACTCAGGCAATGGGCGCCAACACGCGTCAGATCATTACCAATGCGTTGTTGCCCGAAGCACGCCCCGGCATCTTTGCTGCGATTACGGTGACCGCCATTACGCTGGTGGGCTACACCGCGATGGCAGGCGTTGTTGGCGCAGGTGGCTTGGGCGACTTGGCCATCCGCTTCGGCTACCAGCGCTTTCAACCTGACGTGATGATTGTCACGGTGGTGCTGTTGCTGATTCTGGTGCAAATTCTGCAAACCGTTGGCGATCGGCTGGTGGTGCACTTTTCGCGCAAGTAAGCGCGACCTCTCGTTAATAAACGTAACCGCCAGCTTCGCGGCTGGCAGGCACCTGAAGTCAGGTGTTCACAAGGAGTTGCTGAATGAAGAAGTTATTTGCTGCTGTGGCCGCTGTAGCGGCGTTTTCGGCACAAGCCGACACGTTGACCGTGGCGGCTTCGCCCGTGCCGCACGCCGAGATTCTGGAGTTTGTGAAACCCGCGCTGGCCAAAGAAGGCGTGGACTTGAAGGTTAAGGTGTTCACTGACTACATCCAGCCAAACGTACAAGTGGCCGAAAAGCGCCTGGACGCCAACTTCTTTCAGCATCAGCCGTACCTGGATGAATTCAACAAGGCCAAAGGCACGCAACTGGTCAGCGTGGCCAGTGTTCACCTTGAGCCACTGGGTGCTTACTCCGCCAAACACAAGAAGCTGGACGAGCTGCCAAGCGGCGCTAACGTGGTGATCCCCAACGATGCCACCAACGGCGGCCGTGCGCTGTTGCTGCTGGACAAGGCGGGCCTGATCAAGCTCAAAGACTCGACCAACATTCTGTCCACCCTCAAAGACATCACCGAAAACCCGAAAAACCTGAAGTTCCGCGAACTGGAAGCCGCCACCATCCCGCGCGTGCTGACCCAGGTTGACTTGGCGCTGATCAACACCAACTACGCGCTGGAAGCCAAGCTGAACCCGGAAAAAGACGCGCTGGTGATCGAAGGCAGCGACTCGCCTTACGTGAACATTTTGGTGGCTCGCCCGGACGACAAAGACTCGGCAGACATGAAAAAGCTGGTTGCCGCACTGCACACGCCTGAAGTGAAAGCCTTCATTCTTGAGAAATACAAAGGCGCCATCGTCCCGGCGTTCTAAGCACTGCCCCTAGAAGCGGGTGCAGGTTGCGAGCAGTTGATTTTAAAAGCTCGCAGCCTGCGCCAGCGCCTACAGACACTTTTACCCCCACTTACTTCCTCTCAACCAACCCCGGCAACTGGGCAACCATCTTTTGGTTGTTGAACGGTGCGCGGATGAAACCTCGCTGGGTGCCGTCCGGACCAATCAGCGCCAAATTGCCGCTGTGATCGACCGTGTAGTTCGGCTTGCTGGTGTCCGCCGGAATAAACGGGATGCTCACCGCGTTGGCCAACGTTTGCAGCGCCTCAATGGAGCCGGGCGTCAGGCCCACAAACTGCGGGTCGAAGTAGCCCAGGTACTGCTTGAGCTGCTGCGGCGTATCGCGATTGGGGTCGACGCTGACCAGCACGATTTGCAGTTTGTCCTGCACCTCTTTAGGTAATTCACTTTTGATCTGACGCAGCTGGGCCAGGGTGGTCGGGCAGATGTCCGGGCAGAAGGTGTAGCCAAAGAACAGCAGGCTCCACTTGTCTTTCAGCTCATTCATCACCACCGGCTGGCCGTCCTGGTTGGTCATTTTCACGTCCGGCAGTTGGCGACTCTGAGGCAGCAAGATGATCCCCGCATCGATCAGCGTGGTGTTGTCGGCCTGACCTTTGCCCGACATGATTTTGTTAAACGTCAGGCCCATGACCAATGCCACCAGCGCAACGAGGATATAGACGGTTTTTTGAGTTTTAGTCATAGGTTCAACACTAAGTAGTGGTCGACAAGCAGCGCGATGAACAACGCAAACAGGTAGCAAATAGAGTACTTGAAGGTGTTGATCGCGGCGTGCGGCAGGGTGCCACGGTACAGCACCCACGCCCAATGCAGAAAGCGTGCGCCCAACCCGAGTGCACAGGCCAGATAGAGCACGCCGCTCATGTGAATCACAAACGGCAGCAAGCTCACGGCCAGCAGCATGCAGGTGTACAGCAGGATGTGGACTTTGGTGTAGTGCTCGCCGTGGGTCACGGGCAGCATCGGGATGTCGGCCTTGGCGTATTCAGCCTTGCGGTGAATGGCCAACGCCCAAAAGTGCGGCGGGGTCCAGGCAAAGATGATCAGCACCAGCAGCAGCGGTTCGGCACTGATATGCCCGGTCACGGCAACCCAACCCAACAGCGGTGGCGCAGCCCCGGCCAGCCCGCCAATCACAATGTTCTGCGGCGTGGCGCGCTTGAGAAAGCCGGTGTAGATCACCGCATAGCCCAGCAAAGACGCCAGCGTCAGCCAAGCCGCCAGTGCGTTGGTGAACACCAGTAACAACGCCAGCCCACAGACTGCCAGCAACAGGGCAAACGCCAACGCCGACGCAGCAGACACGCGCCCCTGCGCCAGCGGGCGCTGCTGAGTGCGCGCCATCAGCGCATCAATGCGCCGGTCCACCACATGGTTAACGGCCGCTGCGCCGCCCGCGCACAAGCCGATGCCCAGGTTGCCGAACACCAGCACCGTCCACGGCACACCTGCGCGCGTGGCGAGAAACATGCCCACCAGCGAGGTGATGAGCATCAACACCACCACCTTGGGCTTGGTCAGTTCCAGATAATCACGCCACAACGCCTGACGCGGCCGTTCGCCAAGCAAGGTCGTCATGGCAGTTCTCCTTTGAGCAGGATCGGGCTGGGGGCCGGACGCCGGGGGCTGAAACGCCAACGGGCCAGACGTGGGGCTTTAACCCTGACCAGCGCCGTGCGCGCGTGGTAATTAACCAGCACCAGCGTCAGCAGCAACGCTGCGCCACCCGCGTTATGTGCCACTGCGACGGCCAGCGGCAAACCGAACAGCACATTACTCAGGCCCAGGCAGATTTGGAGCGCCAGCGCTGACAGCAGCAACCCCGCCAGACGCGTCATGCCCACGCGGCGTAATTGCCAGGCCAGCCCCAGCAGTACCAGCGTCAGTAACAGTGCGCCCAGGCGATGGGTGAGATGAATCGCGGTACGGGCATCGCTGTCCAACTGGCCGCCCAAGTAATTGGGACCAATGTGTTGGGTAAGATGAAAACCGTTTGCAAAGTCGGCGTCTGGCCACCACTGACCGTGGCAGGTCGGCAAATCGACGCAGGCCACCGCCGCGTAATTGGAACTGACCCAACCGCCCAGTGCGATTTGCACAATGGCCAACACCAGCCCGGCCGTTGCCCAGCGCTGTAAGCGCCGAGGCACGGCGAGGGCGGGCAACACGCCGGACAAACGCAACGTCAGTAAAAACAGCAGGCTCAGGGTCGCAAAACCGCCGAGTAAATGCCCCGTCACCACCTGCGGCCACAGCTTGAGCGTGACCGTCCACATGCCAAACGCAGCCTGTGCCAGCACCACCCATAGAATGAACACCGGTAACTTGAGTGGCTGGTCGGCCACATGCCGTTGGCGCCAGGCACGCGCCGCCAGCAGGGCAATCACTAACGCCAAGGTGCCCGCAAAATAGCGATGCACCATCTCACTCCAGCCTTTTTCGACGTGCACGGGGGTGTCTGGAAAGTGCAGCTCGGCATGGGCCAACTGCGCGTCCGTGTTGGGCACGCTGATAAAGCCATAGCATCCGGGCCAGTCCGGGCAACCCAGGCCTGCGTGGGTCAGGCGGGTATAAGCACCGAGCAATACCACCACCAGCGCCAGCAGGGTGGCAAACAACGCGAGGCGAAATCCGGCTTTGGCCATGGCGGTATTCCTATCCGATGTTGGACAGTTTCAACAGGTGGCGCAGGTCGTTGAGCACGTCCTTGCCTTTCACCCGTGGGTCGTAGCGCAGCACTAAATTGCCGTGAGGGTCGATGATCCACAGTTGCGCGGCGCCATTGCCTTGCGCGCCCTGTGTATAACTCGGCAGGTCCAGCGGGTAGCGCTGAAGTTGCGGGTATTCACGTTGCAGCAGAGCCGCGTAGTCATCCGCCAGCGGTTGGGCCATTGCCAACGCATGGGTCGCGCGTGAGGCATCGCGCCCCAGCCCCACTTGAATCTGTCGCGCCAGGTACACCAGTTGCTGGCAGTCCACGGCGCACGTGCGCGGCGCCGTCACCAGCAATTGCCAGCGTGACTCCTGTGTTTGCACACCCAGCGCGGCGCGGCCCTGACCATTGCCAATCATTTCACCGTGATAGCTGCGGCTGTCGGGCACCCAGAACTTGAGCTTGTACATACCCGTGGCCAATACCATCGGGCCAAGGGTCAGCAACAGGATAAGGAGCAGTTGCAATCGCCCGCGCCGCCGTGAAGCAGATGCCTGAGTGCGAGCCGTATCAGGCGGATTGATGGCCGTTCCCATGGCGTTTCTCCTGCGCGTTATGCCAACCGAGGTACAGATAAAGACCGCAAAGGGCCAACGCCATAGCGAACCATTGCACGGCATAGGCAGTGTGTTTTTCCGGGCCCATGCCCGTGGCAATCACCGACCAGTCGGCTTGATACGCCACAGGCCCTGGCTGAATACGAATTTCCTCTGCACTACCTGATCGTCCCAATTCGGCCCACAACCTGGCCGGGAATACGGCGGTTATCAGGCGCGGCCAGTGGGCGTGCGTCGGATCGGCGTGCAATTGGAACGGCGCACCGGGTGACGCATACACCCAGCCTTCAAGTTCCAGCAGTTGATCGGGGGTGCTGAACACAGGCGGTGTACGCCGACTCGGCCACTCGATCCAGCCACGATTGAGCAACAGCCATTGACCGCTGGCCAGGTCCTGAAACGGTTGCAACAGCTCTACACCGACCTTGCCGTCCCGTATGCGGTTGTCCAGCAACAGGCTGTGTTGCGCATCCAGATGACCGCGCAAGTGCACCCGTCGAAACGCCGGCTCAGGGCTGTTCAGCAATTGCTCCACGCTGAGCGGTGCAGCGTTGCGGTGTTGGGCATAGGTGTCGAGCAACTGGCGCTTTTGCTCTGCGCGCTGGAGTTGCCAAAACCCCAGCAACACCAACATGGGCAACAGCATAGCCACCACCAACGTGGGCACCAGACCTGGGCGAAAGGCCGTCATGACCGGCCGCTTACAACACGTAAACAAACAGGAACAACGCCACCCACACTGCATCTACAAAGTGCCAGTACCAGCTCGCCGCCTGGAATCCGAACTGGTGCTCGGCATTAAAATGCCCGCGCACAATGCGAATCAGCATCACCAGCAAAATCAGGGTGCCGATGGTCACGTGAGCGCCGTGAAAACCCGTGAGCATAAAGAACGTCGCGCCATATACACCCGAACCCAGCGTCAGCCCCAGCTCTTGATAGGCGTGGATATATTCCTCGGCCTGAAAGCCCAAAAACGCGACCCCCAACAGCACCGTCAGACCCAGCCACACTTTCAATGCCCCGCGCTGGCCTTTGTTCAACGCGTGATGAGCGAGGGTCAGGGTCACGCTGGAACTGACCAGCAGCACCGTATTGAGCAGCGGCAAGCCCCACGGGTTGATGATGTCTTTGGGCGCGGGGTAGAGGACCGGATCGGGGCTGTGCAACAGCGGCCAGGCAAACTGGAAATTGGGCCACAGCATATGCGCCACCGCCTTGCTGCCTTCGCCGCCCAACCAGGGACCCGAAAAGTGACGCACATAAAACAGCGCGCCAAAGAAGGCGGCAAAAAACATCACTTCCGAAAAAATAAACCAGGTCATGCCCCAGCGAAACGAGCGGTCCAGTTGTGGGCTGTACAGCCCGGCGCGGCTTTCTTTGATCACCGCCCCGAACCAGCCAACCATCATGTAAGCCACCAGCAGACTGCCGACAAAGAAAATCAACGGGCCATGGGACTCGGGACGCGTGGCCTTGAGGTCGTTGAACCATGTGGCCAGGCCGCAGACCGTCACCAACAGGCCGATGGTGGCAATGATCGGCCACTTGCTTTGAGCCGGGACGTAGTAGTGATCAGGGGTTGCCATGGAGCGTTCTCCTTATCGGGCTGGCCGGGCGACGTCATTGCCAGCAGCAGCGACGGGCGGTTGGCGCGCGGTGATATCGAACAGCGTGTAGGCCAGCGTCAGGTGTTTCACGTCCTTGGGCAGGTCGCGGTCGACGATAAAGCGCATCGGCATTTCAATGCGCTGCCCCGGTTGCAGCACTTGTTGGGTGAAGCAAAAACACTCGGTCTTGTGAAAATACTGCGCCGCTTGCGCCGGTGAGATGCTCGGCACCGCTTGCGCTGACATCGGATGGTCGGAGGGGTTGGACGCCACAAACACCATCTCGTAAACGCCGCCGGGGTTGACCACCAACTGTTCGCCCTTGGGGTAAAACTCCCACACCATGCCCAGATTATTGGTGGCCAAAAACTGCACCCGCACCTGACGGCGGGTGTCGACCACTTGCTCGCCTTCGTACTGCCCGGCGGTTTTACCGTTGATGCCAAATGCACGGCACATCACGTCGTAGATCGGCACCAGGGCAAATCCGAAAGCGAACATCACCACCACCATCAATGACAGGCGGATGACGAGGCGCTTAATGGATGTAGAGTCGGCCATAGACGCTCCTGTTGCCGATAAAACCCTCACCCCAACCCTCTCCCAAAGGGAGAGGGGACTGACCGCGTGCGGTCTCAAAACCTCCCCAGTCAGCTCCCTCTCCCTGCGGGAGAGGGTTGGGGTGAGGGCCAGCGATTCACTTGATTTCGGGCGGTGTCGTAAAGGTGTGATACGGCGCGGGCGAAGGCACGCTCCACTCCAGGCCTTCGGCCCCGTCCCACGGCTTGGCCGGCGCTTTAGGCCCGCCGCGTATGCATTTGATGACAATGAACAGAAACAACAGCTGCGTCGTGCCGAACATAAACCCACCGATCGACGACACCATGTTGAAGTCCGCGAATTGCAGGTTGTAGTCAGGAATCCGTCTCGGCATTCCAGCCAATCCCACAAAGTGCATCGGAAAGAAGGTCAGGTTCATGCCCACAAACGACAACCAGAAATGCAGCTTGCCGAGGGTTTCGTCGTACATGTGGCCGGTCCATTTCGGCAGCCAGTAATAGGTCGAAGCGAAGATGCCGAAGATCGCACCTGGCACCAGTACGTAGTGGAAATGCGCCACTACAAAGTAGGTGTCGTGGTACTGGAAGTCAGCGGGCGCAATGGCCAGCATCAACCCGGAAAACCCGCCGATGGTGAACAGGATCACAAACGCCACTGCGAACAGCATCGGCGTCTCAAACGTCAGCGAGCCTTGCCACATGGTGCTGGCCCAGTTGAACACCTTGACCCCGGTCGGCACCGCGATCAGCAACGTGGCGTACATAAAGAACAGCTCGCCCACCAGTGGAATACCGACCACGAACATGTGGTGCGCCCACACGATAAAGGACAAGAAAGCGATGCTTGCCGTGGCGTAGACCATTGAGGTGTAGCCAAACAGAGGCTTGCGCGAAAAGGTCGGGATGATCGCACTGACAGCGCCGAAGGCCGGCAGGATCATGATGTACACCTCGGGGTGCCCGAAGAACCAGAACACATGCTGGAACAGCACCGGGTCACCGCCCCCCGCAGCGCTGAAAAAACTGGTACCAAAGTGGATGTCCATCAGCATCATCGTCACCACACCGGCCAGCACGGGCATCACGGCGATCAGCAAGAACGCGGTGATCAGCCAGGTCCAGACGAACAGCGGCATTTTCATCAGGGTCATGCCGGGCGCACGCAGGTTGAGGATGGTGGCAATGACGTTGATCGCACCCATGATGGAACTAATACCCATCAAATGGATGGCAAAAATGAAATACGTCACGCTCTCGGGTGCATACGTGGTGGACAACGGAGCGTAGAAGGTCCACCCGAAGTTCGGCCCGCCACCGGCCATGAACAAGGTCGAGACCAGCAGCAAAAACGCGGCGGGCAGCAACCAGAAACTGAAGTTGTTCATGCGCGGCAGCGCCATGTCCGGCGCACCGATCATCAGCGGAATCATCCAGTTGGCCAGCCCGACAAAGGCAGGCATCACGGCGCCAAACACCATGATCAGCCCGTGCATGGTGGTCATCTGGTTGAAAAAGGCCGGTTCGACGATCTGTAATCCCGGTTGAAACAGCTCAGCACGAATGACCATCGCGAACGAGCCACCGAGTAAAAACATGCAGAAGCTGAACCACAGGTACAACGTGCCGATGTCTTTGTGGTTGGTGGTCAACACCCAGCGCATCAGGCCTTTGGCGGGGCCATGAGCGTGGTCGTCGTGTGCAGGCCCGTGGTCATCAATCACAGCACTCATGTTCTGACTCCTTGCGCGCACATCAATGAACCGCTCATTTGCCTTGCGCCTGTTTCAGCGCGAGCACGTCTTTAGGGGTGACCATGTCGCCTTTGTTGTTACCCCACGCGTTGCGCTCGTAGGTCACGACCGCCGCCATGTCGACTTCTGACAGTTGCTTGCCGAACGCGGCCATTGCGGTGCCGGGCTTGCCGAAAAACACACGGTGCAAGTGGTCTTCAATAGGGCCGGTGGCAATCGGCGAGCCTTTAAGCGCCGGGAACATCGGCGGCAAGCCCTGGCCTTCAGCCTGGTGACACGCCACGCAGGCGGTGTGATAGACCTTGTCGCCACGGGCGATCAGCTCCTCGCGGGTCCAGTCTTTACTGGTCAATTCCTTGAGTTGCGCAGCCTGGGCCTTGCGCTCCGCGAGCCAGGCGTCGTAATCGGGTCGGGTTTTAACGTCGACCACAATCGGCATGAAACCGTGGTCCTTGCCGCACAACTCGGCGCACTGGCCACGGTAGACGCCGGGTTTCTCGACGCGGGTCCAGGCCTCGTTGATAAAACCCGGTATGGCGTCACGCTTGACCGCGAAGGCCGGCACCCACCAGGAGTGGATAACATCGGCCGAGGTCACCAGAAAGCGCACCTTGGCGCCAATCGGCAGCACCAGCGGCTCATCCACTTCGAGCAGGTAATGCTCATCCTTGGGCGCTTTGTTGTGGATTTGATCGGCGGGGGTGGCCAGATTGCTGAAGAATTCGACGTCTTGGCCCAGGTATTTGTAATGCCACTTCCACTGGTAGCCCGTGATCTGGATGTCGACATCCGATTCACTGCTGTCGTAGATGTTGATCAGGGTTTTGGTGGCCGGCACCGCCATTGCGACCAGGATGAGCAAAGGCACGACCGTCCAAAGGATTTCAACCGTGGTGCTCTCATGGAACTTGGCCGGTTCCTGCCCCGTGGAGCGACGATGAACAATCATCGACCAAAACATGGCACCGAAGACCAAAATGCCGATGACCACACAGATCCAGAAAATGGTCATGTGCAGGTTGAACACCGCATGGCTGACTTCGGTCGCACCGGGCGTCATGTTCACGGTCCAGGCGGCATGCGCCTGATTGAAAACAGACCACAACAACAGGCCCATCCATAGATGTGGATGTCGCTTCATTGCGGGTTCCCCTTTATTTTTCTTGTTATTGCGCCGGTGTGTACCTGCGTTACAAGGGGGCGGTTTTCAAACCAGTGAACCTTGACCGCCGAGCCTCGCCTGCTCAGGCAGTCGGGCATCATCAGAAAACGTTTACAGAATCGAGTATAGCCAGCGCCTTAAACCCCGCAATGTGAGGGGGCAAAACAGCGAAAAACTGACTCCAACGACAAATGGCACTCACTGCCGGGTCACAAAATGAATAACAATACGCGCCCTCTGAAAAAGGCCCTGGGTTTCACATGGGCTATTTTTAACGATATTCCCTGTCTAGCGTTCCCCTGGAGTGCCCATGAATACCGCTGCCCTGCGCGAGCAGATCTTGCGTGCCCAACAGCATGAGGCCGATACAGGCCTGCTCGCCCGCCAATTGGAAGCCACACTGCCACACCTTCACACAGCCATTCATCTGCCTGAACTCGACAAAAATGCGGTCATGACCCGGTTTGTCAGTGCCTACATCGCTCAGGTGCCTGACTTGCTGGACGCGGCCTACGAAGTCGCCCGCGAGGCGGGTATCGAATCGCAAATCAAGCCGGTGCTGAAGATAGCCGAGCAGTTTTTTCTTCAGCCACCTGCACTGATGGCCGGGCACGTCGGGCTGGAAATTTTGCTGGATGAAGCGTACCTGGCGCACCGCCTGGTGGAAGAGGTCAACGACCTGTACATCAAGCACTTCAAACAGCCGCTGATCCCGCTGGACACCACCGTGGCCAACCTGATCGCGCACCAATTGATCGGCGAAACGTTCGCCAACCAATTGGACGAGGTGGTGCACCACGCCGTTGACGAGATGCTCAACGACGAAAGCTTTGCCCTGGAGTCGGTCGAAGCCTACCGCGAGAAGCTGATCAGCCCTGAAACCGGTGCTGCCTGGAAACGCTGGCCGTGCCTGTCCAAGCAGTTGGGCGTCGGGCTGACGTTGTAACCTGACAGGCGGTGGTTAAAACCGCGCCTTGGGTGTCGCACTCGGGATCGGGCTGGTGCCATCAAGTGGCAGAAAGGCGCCTTTGTCCGCGTCATACGCTTTAATGGCGCTGGTTTCGATGTCGTACACCCAGCCGTGAATGAACAGATGCCCGCTGGCCATGCGCGATGCAACTGAGGGGTGCGTGCGCAAATGCTGCAACTGGGCAATCACGTTTTCTTCGGTCAATACGTGCATGCTTTCGGCTTCGTTGGCGCAGTTACAGTTGTCCTGCACCATGGTTTTGGCCACTTCCACGTGGTGCAACCAGGCTTTAACGGTCGGCATTTTTTTCAAGCTGGCGGGGTTGAGCACAGCCCGCATCGCGCCGCAATCCGAATGCCCACAAATGATGATGTGCTGCACGCCCAAGGCCAGCACGGCGTACTCGATAGCGGTTGAAACACCGCCGTTCATTTGACCGTACGGCGGCACAACGTTGCCCACGTTACGGGTCACGAACAGATCACCCGGCGCACTTTGAGTAATCAGCTCAGGCACGATGCGCGAATCTGCGCAGGCGATAAACATGGCGCGCGGGCTTTGTGCGGTGGCCAGTTTTTTGAAGAAGGCTTCTTGTTCGGGGAAGATTTCGTGATGGAAATGCAGAAAGCCATCAACAATGTGGTGCAAGGCTGCATCGGCGCTGTCAGCGGTAGCAGGAGCTGTGGCCGAGGCAGCAGGCTGCGGTTTTTGTTTATCACTCATCGCGTATTCCCCAAGGCAAAGTGGCACGCGATGTTACCTGAACTCAAATTTTGGCTCTACGTTCAAAAGCGGGCGGCCCACACCCGTTCCAGCACGCTGGCGGCCTCTTCCAGCTCCAGTTCACTGAACACCTGCACACCGGCCTGGGTCAGTAACGCTGCCGTCACTCCCTGGCCTTCGACTTTGATCCCGCTGAAGCTGCCGTCGTAGGTCAAGCGGTTACCGCATGAAGGGCTGTTGGCCTTGAGAATGGCAATTTTAATGCCGTGTTTTTCGACCAGCGCCAACGCCTGCTGTGCGCCGGACACAAAAGCATCGGTGACATTTTCGCCGTCCGTGGTCATGACCGGCACCTTGCCGCTGAGCACTTGTATGCCTTGGCCGCCGGGAATTTCAGCGGCGGCTCGCGGTGTGGGCAACCCACCGGCGACTTCGGGGCACAGCGCAATCACTCGGCCTTCGGCCTGCCATTTCGTCAGCTGTGGATAAGGCCCGCTGGCCCCGCCGTCATAGCGCACGCGATGGCCCAACAGGCAGCGGCTGACCAACACTTTTTGGCTCATAACAGCACCTGCGCGGCACGCCGCCGAAACCAGCCCGTCAACGACAGGCGGTCGCGGGTCGCGGGCATCACTTCGTGCGGGACTTCGCCCGACAAAAACACCACCAGACACCCGCCGGTCGGCAACACGTCGTACTCACCCCGATCGTCGAGGTACATACGCAAATGCCCGCCGTGCTCAGGCAGCCAGGCGTCATTGAGGTACACCACCGCCGATACCATGCGTCGGTCATCGTCACGAAAACGGTCTAGATGCTTGAGGTAAAACGCGCCGGGCGGGTACATCGCAAAGTGACTTTCGAAGTCCTCCAGGCCCAAAAAAAGCCTGCGATTCATGGCGATTCGCAGGCTTTCCATTAAGCCGAGATAACTGTCACAAGCCAGTGCTTCACCAGGCTCCAGCCATTGGATATGGTCACCGCGTATACCTTCGCGGACCTCCTGATTGGGCCCACGCCCGACCGCTGCCGGGGACAGCTCACCCTGCACCGAACGCTTATGGCACTCGGCCGCCAGCTCCTGGGTCAAACCCTGGGGCAGAAAGATGTTTTGCTGCGACCATCCCTGTGCATACAGGTCGTCGACAATGCGCAGCAGCAGCGGATGATCAGAAGGTATTTGCATGGCGCGCATAGTATCCATACGCCTCAAAATCTGACAGAGCCGCAGAGCGGTGTTCTGAAATAAATACCGCTCGCACATTTAAAGCGGGTTGGGAGAGACGATATCTCGACAAGTCCTACGCCACACCCGGACAATAGCGACCTGCTGACAGGAGTCCTTCATGCGCCGCTTGTTTTTATCGTTACTTATTTTTTGTTCATTACCCGCATGGGCTGACAACCTGGATGACTTGTTCAAGGTGGCTGGCTGGTCAGACCAACGTGCGCATTTCAATGACGCCCTGAATGCCGCCCAAGAGCGCTATCGCAGCAACTTGCCGCCTGCTGTTTATCAAGCGTTAGTGACCAACAGCAGCCAGCGTTTCAACCCGCAAGCAATGGACAAGCGGGCCAAAGATCAAATGCGCAAGAACTTGCCTGATCCGGCCCCGGCGCTGGCCTTTTTTCAGTCCCCGCTGGGAAGCAAGATCGTGGCCGCCGAACTGCTGGCCACACGTCGCGACCAGTTGGCCAAGCATGCACAGGGCTTGCCGCGTATCGAGGCCAGCGCCACTCGCCAGCTGTTGATCAATCACTTGTCCAATGCGCTGCCAGCGCGTGAGGCCGGTGCAGAAGTGAGCCTGGCCATTGCCGGCGTAGCCGCAGACAGCTTGAGTTCAATGATCCCCGGTTTGCTCGGCGGCGGTCAGGCGCAAAGCATGCTCAATGGTCAGCGCCAGCGGTTGATGGAGCAAATTGGCGGCGAATTGGATAACACCTTGCTCTTCGTCTATCGCGATTTGTCTGACCCTGAACTGGAAGAGTTCGTGACCTTCGCGGAGTCCCAAGACGGCAAAGTGTATTACCAGGCAGCGCTGACGGCGGTGCGCGCAGGCCTTGCCGTCGGCCAAAGCGCGTCGAGCCTGGCCCCGTAGGCGTTTTAGGACCTAAAGATCGCAGCCTGCGGGTTAGTCGTTGAAGTGCTGATCCAGAAACGCGAAGTAGCGCGCACGTATCTCGTCTGTTTCGTTGGCCAGATGGTGGCGTGCCTCAGGCAATAACAGCACCTCGGGCTGCGTGAATTTGGCTGTCAACACCCCCAGGTTGTGCCGCCAATCCACCGTTCTATCGGCCTCGCCCTGAATGATCAGCAACGCGCGCGCACTCGGTGCAGCCTCTTCAATACGCCCAATCCAGCGCGCCAATGCGCCGACCCAGGCCGTGGGCAAACGCAGCGGCTGTAATGGATCGGCCAGCAAAAAAGGCATGAAGTCAGGGTTATTGGTGTTTTCGCTAAAGCGTCGGGCAATGCCTTTGACGAACGGGCGCAGCAGGTAATAGCTCAATTTTGACCAACGCCAGTCTTTGGGTCGTACCAGCGGTGCCATCAAGATGGCCTGCCCTTGGGCCGGACTGTGGGTGCCCTGATGCAACAGGTGATCAATCACAATCGCGCCGCCGGTGCTTTGCCCGCACAAATGCCACGGCTGCGGCAACCCAAGCGATTGCGCCTCGATGAACAACCCCTGGAGCGCTTCCTGATACTGGTTGAAATCGCCAATGCTGGCCCGTTCGCCGCTGGACAGGCCATGCCCCGGCAAATCACAGGCAATCACCACAAAACCGCGGCTCAGCCCCCATTCGATCACATGCCGATACAACCCCATGTGATCGTAAAACCCGTGGATCACAAACAACGTCGCCACTGGCGCACCCTCGGGCCACCACACTTGGCTGACCAGATCGTAACCACCGGCGCGGTAACACCCCAGTTGCCGTTGCACGGGCGCGGCGTGATGCGCGAAGTCCAACCCGTAAAACCGCTGGTACGCCAGCCCCTCGCTCGATAACGGCCGGGCTGCGGCTAAAGGCTGCAAACTGGCGCGTAAGGTGTCGGGGGAAAACGGGGCAGGCATAAGGGCTTCCAAACAGGGCGCGTGCGCGCAAAACAGGCTTTATAGACCGTCGATATTCATCTGTCAGGTCAAGCATGGCAAGCTACGCGGCCTTCGAGGATCTTTTTGCATGCGCCTGCCCACCTTCAAAACCCTGCTTGCCTGCGCGTTCACCCTTACCTGTGCGCTCAGTTTGTGGGCCGCGTATGACTGGTTTCAGGGGCGTTACATTCGTGCGTTCAGTGATCAAACCGCGCTATTTGCCGGCGATGTATTAAGCCTGCCCGCCGAACTGTCCGGGCCGGGGCCGATTCGCGTGGTGCACTTTTGGGACCCGGCCTGCCCGTGCAATGTGGGTAATCAGCAGCACCTGAGCGAACTGCTCGCGCATTACGGACCGCTGGGCGTCGCCTTCTATTCGGTGCAAAAACCCGGCACCCACGGCCAACTGCCAGCCACCTTGGGGGCGATCAAGCCGTTGACCAACCTGCCCGGCGCTGAGCACCTGAGCGCAAGCCCGGCCGTGGCGATCTGGGACCACAGTGGCCAATTGGCTTATTTCGGGCCGTACAGCGAAGGCGCCACCTGCAATGCCAGCAACAGTTTTATCGAACCCATCCTGCAAGCGCTGAGCGCAGGCCGCCCGGTAAGAGCCACTCACACTATGGCTGTGGGCTGTTATTGCCCGTGGCAGGCCGATCACGTCACCCCGTGATGGCGCCTTAAAGAACAAGGAGTTCACCCATGAAACGCAGTCTGACCATCATCGCCCTTGTCGTTGCCGCAGTGGCCGGGGGAGGGGTCTGGTACGTACAGAGCAAGTTGCCCACGCGTCAGGGCCAGGTCGAGCTGTATACGCTCAAAGAGCCTGTCACCGTGCGTTACGACGAGCGCGGCGTGCCGCATATTCGCGCCGGTAATCAGCTCGATATGTACCGCGCGCTGGGTTATGTGCAGGCGCAAGACCGGCTGTTTCAGATGGAAATCATGCGCCGCTTGGCCCGCGGTGAACTGGCCGAAATCCTCGGGCCCAAGCTGGTAGAAACTGACAAGCTGTTTCGCAGCCTGCGCATCCGCGAACGCGCAGCCACCTATGTGAACGAGCTGGATCAGCAGTCCCCCGCGTGGCAGGCGCTGCAAGCCTACCTGGACGGCATCAATCAATATCAGGCCACCCACGCCAAACCCGTGGAGTTCGACGTGCTGGGTATCCCCCCGCGGGCCTTCACCGCCGAAGACACCATCAGCATCGCCGGTTACATGGCCTACAGCTTTGCGGCGGCGTTTCGCACTGAACCCTTACTCACCTACGTACGTGATCAATTGGGCAGCGACTACCTCAAGGTTTTCGATCTGCAATGGCAACCCAAGGGCGTCTTGCCTCCGGCGCTGGCGGCCAACGATTGGAAAACCCTGGGTGCTCTGGCGCAACTCAGCGACAGTGCTTTGAGTCAGGCTGGCTTGCCGCAGTTTGAAGGCAGCAACGCGTGGGCCGTGTCCGGCAGGCGCACGCAAAACGGCAAGCCGTTGCTGGCGGGCGACCCGCACATTCGCTTTTCAGTGCCCTCGGTGTGGTACGAAGCGCAGCTGTCTGCGCCCGACTTTGAGCTGTACGGCTACCATCAGGCGCTGGTGCCGTTCGCCTTTTTGGGCAACAACCGCGAGTTCGGCTGGAGCCTGACCATGTTCCAGAACGATGACCTGGACCTGATCGCCGAAAAGACCCACCCCAAAAATCCCAATCAGGTCTGGTACCACGGCCAGTGGGTCGACATGACTCGCACCGAGCAAGAGATTGCCATCAAAGGCGAGTCGCCGGTGACGCTGGTGCTGCGTCAATCGCCACACGGGCCGATTGTTAACGATGTGCTGGGCGATATTGCAGGCAATACGCCGATTGCCATGTGGTGGGGCTTTTTGGAGACCAAAAATCCAATCCTGGAAGGCTTCTACCAACTCAACCGCGCTAACACCGTGAGCAAGGCGCGCAAGGCTGCCACGTATATTCAGGCGCCGGGGTTGAATGTGGTGTGGGCCAATGCCCACGGCAACATCGGCTGGTGGGCGGCGGCGCAACTGCCTAGGCGCCCGGCCGGGGTCAACCCGGCGTTCATTCTGGACGGCAGCACCGCGCAGGCGGACAAATTGGGCTTCTACCCTTTCAGTGCCAACCCGCAGGAGGTCAACCCGTCGCGCGGCTACATCGTGTCGGCCAATTTCCAGCCGGTATCGCCCACCGGGCTGGAGATTCCCGGTTATTACAACCTGGCCGATCGTGGTCAACAGCTCAATCGCCAACTGAGCGACGCCAGCGTGAAATGGAACCTGAAAAACAGCCAGGCGTTGCAGTTGGGCACCACCACCGGCTATGCGCAGCGCGTACTCAAGCCTCTGTTGCCGGTACTGCGCAAGGGTGTCAGCGACCCGGCCGAGCTTAAGTTGGTTGAACAATTGGCGCAGTGGAAGGGCGATTACCCGCTGGACTCAACCAGTGCCACGCTGTTCAACCAATTGCTGTTCAGCCTGGCGGATGCCGCCATGCACGACGAGTTGGGCGATGCGTTTTTTGACATCCTGCTGACCACCCGCGTGATCGATGAGGCGCTGCCGCGTCTGGTCGCCAGCCCGGACTCGCCGTGGTGGGACAATCGTCACACGTTGGCCAATGAGACTCGGGCGGACACGGTCAACGTTGCCTGGCGCAACAGCCTCGTTCAACTCAAGGCCACCTTGGGCGACGACCCCGCGCAGTGGCAATGGGGCCGGGCGCACACCCTGACCCACGAGCATCCGCTAGGTAAACAAAAACCACTGGACTGGTTGTTCAATGTCGGACCTTTCGCAGCGCCGGGTAGCCATGAAGTCCCCAACAATTTGTCCGCAAAACTCGGCCCTGCCCCTTGGGCGGTGGGTTACGGACCGTCTACGCGGCGCCTGATCGACTTTGCCGAGCCCACCCACACGCTGAGCATCAACCCGGTGGGCCAGAGCGGCGTGCCGTTCGACAAACACTACAAGGATCAGGCGCAAAGCTACATCGAGGGGCGTTACGACAAACCGTACATGGAGGACGCCGACGTGCAGCTCAATACCCGCAGCACGTTGCGATTGATGCCCAAGCTATAGAGGCGGGCAACGACTACGGGTGGCGTGGGATCACGCCAACGCGTAGTTGAGGACGATGCCGACAAAGATCGCCAAACCCGCCCAATGGTTGTGCAAGAAGGCCTTGAAGCAGCGTTGTGGATCGCGGTCGCGGGTGTACCAGAATTCCCACACGAAGCAGCCCGCTGCCACCAGCAGCCCCATATGGAACCAGCCACCCAGTTCAAACTGGGTGCCGGCCAGCCACAGACAACCCAGCGCCAACCCTTGCAGGCTGAGGTTGATCACCCGGTCTGCGTCGCCAAACAGGATAGCGGTCGACTTAACCCCGATTTTCAGATCATCCTCGCGGTCCGTCATGGCGTAGTAGGTGTCGTACGCCACCGTCCACAGCAGGTTGGCGATGTACAGCAACCACGCCGCCGCTGGCAGGCTGCCCGTCTCGGCGGTAAACGCCATCGGCATGCCCCACGAGAAGGCTGCGCCCAGCACCACTTGCGGGTAGTAGGTGTAACGCTTCATGAACGGGTAGCTGGCGGCCAACGCCAAACCGCCGAATGACAGCCAGATCGTAGGCGCATTGGTGCACAGCACCAGCAGGAAGCTGATCCCCATTAGCACGGCAAAAAACACCAACGCTTCTTTGCCGCTGATTTTTCCGCTCACCAACGGCCGTTGTTCTGTGCGTTTGACGTGGCCATCGACCTTGCGATCTGCAAAGTCATTGATCACACAGCCACCGGCGCGGGTCAGGATCACGCCGAAGACGAAGATCAGCAGGTTGCTCAGCGACGGCACACCTTTGGCCGCAACCCACAGCGCCCACAAGGTCGGCCACAACAGCAGGTAAATGCCGATGGGCTTGTCCATGCGCGTTAACTGAATAAAGTCCCATGCGCGAGGGTTCAAACGGTTGAGTGATTTAAGCAGACGCACGTACATCAGTTGTTCTCCGACCGGGCACTCACGGCGGCCCACAGTTTGGGTAAAAACACCTCAGCCACCAGCACGCTCAGCTCTCCTCGTACAAAGCGCGACCGTCGCGCCCAGAGCGTATCGACCTGATCGGCCTGGGGCAGCCACTCGCGCGGGTAATGGCACACCTGCAACGCGCCGCGCTTAAACGCCTGATCGCTGAACAGCAATTGCCCCAATGAACGCGTGCCCAGCTCGTCCATGTGCAAGCCGCCCGCTTCAAGTGCGCTTTGGCACGCTACGCTGCGCGCAAACACCCAGGGCTGCTGGTGCCCACACAAATACACTTCGCGCACCCAGCCCCGGCTGTTGCCAGGCAGGTCGAGCGCGGCGCATTCGTCCTCGCGCAAGGTCTGCCAGCCTTCAAACAAAGGCAAGACACTGAAGTTATCGTCAGAAAGGGCTGTGAGACGAAGGGTCAACGAGCCTTGATCGAACAACCAGTCTAGGGTGTGTTCGTCGGGCAACGCAGGAAGGCGGCTTTGTTCAAGCCAGACGGGGGAGATCAACGGGGAAGTCATGTGCGGCACAGTCGGTCATAATTGGCAGCCATTGAGGGCGCCGAGCTTATCACGCTGCCTCCCGAATGAGCGCTTGAGTGCCGATTGGCTGCAATCTCGCTTGCATCTACCGGTTTTGATCCGTACAAAACGCCCTGAACTCGACGAGCAACACAGCGTCACTGCAAAAGTCTGTGCCCTCGCCAAAGCCTGAACCCAAGGAAATACCCCCCATGAAAAAGTGGCAATGCATCGTATGTGGACTGATTTATAACGAAGCCGATGGCTGGCCGGATGATGGCATCGCCCCCGGCACGCTGTGGCAGGACGTGCCCGAAGACTGGCTGTGCCCGGACTGCGGCGTAGGCAAAATGGATTTCGAAATGATCGAAATCAACTGATACCTTTTTGAGTTTCGCCTTTAGGGAGATTGGAATGAACGCACCTGTCGTGATCGTTGGCACCGGGCTGGCTGGCTACAACCTGGCCCGGGAATTTCGCAAGCTGGACAGCGAAACGCCGCTGCTGTTGATCACCGCCGATGACGGGCGTTCCTACTCCAAACCCATGCTGTCCACCGGTTTCGGTAAAAACAAAGACGCCGACGGCCTGAGCATGGCCAGCCCCGGAGCGATGGCTGAGCAACTGAACGCCCAAGTGCGCACCCACACGCGCATCAGCGGGATTGATCCCGGCCACAAGCAATTGTGGATCGGTGACGAAGCCGTGCCGTATCGCGACCTGATTCTGGCGTGGGGCGCGCAAACGGTGCAGGTGACCGTGGAAGGCGATGCGCAGGACGCTATTTACCCCATCAACGACCTGGAAGATTACGCACGCTTTCGCACCGCCGCCGCAGGCAAGCGCCGCGTACTGATACTGGGGGCCGGCCTGATCGGCTGCGAGTTTGCCAATGACCTGATCGCAGGCGGCTATGACGTGGATCTGGTCGCCCCGTGCGAGCAAGTCATGCCCACGTTATTGCATCCTGCGGCAGCAGCAGCGGTGCAAACCGCTCTTGAAGGTATCGGCGCACGCTTGCATCTGGGCCCGGTACTCACGCGTCTGCAACACAGTGCGGACGGGGTTGAGGCGCATTTGTCTGATGGTAGCGTCATACGTTGTGACGTCGTGGTGTCAGCCATTGGCTTGCGCCCACGGACTGATTTGGCCGCCGCGGCCGGGATTCGGGTCAATCGCGGGATTGAAGTGGACCGCCTGCTCAAGACCTCCCACGCCAACATTTTTGCGCTGGGTGACTGCGCACAGGTTGAGGGCCTGAGTTTGCTGTATGTCATGCCGCTGATGAGCTGCGCCCGCGCACTGGCCAAAACCCTGGCTGGCAACCCGACTGCTGTCAGCTATGGCGCCATGCCCATCACGGTAAAAACCCCGGTGTGCCCGTTGGTGGTGTCGCCTGTACCCCCAGGGTATGAGGGCGTTTGGTCGGTCGAAGGCAGCGGCCCAGACATCAAGGCGGTGTGCCGCGACGCAGATGGCAAATTGCTAGGTTATGCACTGACCGGCGAGGCCGTCCGCGAAAAACTCGCCCTCAACAAAGAGCTGCCCGCACTTTTGGCGTAAACACTGGCAACTCTGTCGCATATGCCTTTGCCTTGGCTCAACAAAGGCCGGATCGAAGCTGGCGCCGGCCTTGGCCGCATGCCATTCTCACACCGGTCTGCCGCAGAGTAGAGCCTGCGGCGCCTTAGGCGTTGCTCCCTGGAGAGCAGCACGGACATAACAACAAAAAACCGTCAAAGAGGCTTCATCATGCGTAAACCCGATCTCGCCGCCGCTATCGCGGAAAAGGCTGACCTCACCAAAGAGCAAGCCAGCCGCGTGCTCAATGCCGTGCTCGAAGAAATCACCCAAGCCCTGCATCGCAAAGACAGCGTCACGCTGGTTGGCTTCGGCACTTTTGTTCAACGCCACCGCGGTGCCCGCACCGGCCAAAACCCGCAAACGGGTCAGCCAGTCACGATCAAGGCCAGCAACACCGTTGCGTTCAAGCCGGGCAAGTTCTTGAAAGACAGCGTCAACCCTTAGTGACACACCGGCCTTTAGTCACATGAGGCCTTGAAGAATGGGCAAGCTGGCGCGGCTGGCGGCCCATTCTTGATAGCGACAGAACAATCGTGCGGCCATAAGTGGCAAAACGCCCCCCATCTACGCCTATCCATGCAGATATATGGCGTTCCTTGAACAAATCGTTACACTGCGCCGGCCATTTATTTTTCTCTTGAGGCCGCGTACATGAAATTTCGTTTTCTGCTCTGGATGCTGGGCTTCATGATGAGCAGGGCCAGCCGAAAAAACCCGGCGTTTGCCCAACAACTGGTCGACAAAGACCTGGTGTTCCAGCTGCAAACCCTGGACGGCAGCGTCGCCCGTCACTTCAAAGTCAAAAACCAGCGCATCACCAGCCACTCAGGGCTATACCCCGAGCCTGCGTTTGCTATCGCCTTCAAAGATGCGGCCTACGGTTTCGCGACCATGCAGGCCAAGAACAAACAACTGGCGTTCATGACCGGGATTCAGGACAAGTCGATCCAGATCAAGGGCAACCCTGCACTGGTGATCTGGTTCCAGGGACTGACCAAGTACCTGAAACCACGTAAAAAACCAAAGGCTTAAAGCCGGACAACGACCGAGACAGCCTTTGCCAGCCTCTACGAGGAGGGGGTAGCGCTGCGCGCTGTTCTTCGGCCAACCTTGCCCCGTAGGTCAGGCCTGACCGAATTGGGCGGCCAGCTCACGCAACAACACCTCGGCCTCCAGCACTTTGCTGACGACGTCTTCGGCTTTTTCGCGAGTGACGCCCAGGCTTTCAAACAGCGCGTCAGGCAACGGGTCGTACGAGCCGTGCCCAATGCCACGGCTGCGCAGCAGCCCCACCGCCACGCACACCAGATTGGGGTACTGCGCATGTTCGCCCGCATAGTGCGGGTCATGTTGAAACCGCAGGGCCGCCGCCAGTTCGTCCGGCATGTCCCAATAGCGCATCAGCCAGGCGCCGATTTGCTCACGGGTAATACCCAGCAAATGCTGTTCAACCATGCTGTGACTGACATGCGGGTTGACTTCAAGGTGACGGCAAATCAGCGAGAAGTGCGGCGGAAACACGTGGGCCAACAGCAGATAGCCAAAATTGTGCAGCAGCCCCGCCAGGTACGTCAGACCGGTTTCAGGGCGTTCGGCCCGGGGCATGGCACGGGTCAGCCCCTCAATGACCGCCGCGGTGTAAATCGACTGCTGCCAGTAAGGCGTGCTCGATTGCGGGTGATCCTTGGGCAGGCTCAGGGTTTTACCCAGCGCCAGTCCCAGTGCCAGGTTAATCACCAGATCAAAGCCCAGTACGCGCACGATCGCGTCTTCAACTGAACGGATCTTGCCCGGCGAGGCGTAGTACGGTGACGCCGCCCAACTCATGACTTGTGCCGCCAGCGCCGGGTCCGTTTCGACAACACCGGTGATGTCGTCGATGGTGGCGTTGGGGTCTACGCGCAGGCGGATGATTTTGCGGGCAGTTTCGGCCAACGGCGGGATTTCGATTGTCGCTTCAAGACGCTGCTGAATACGGCGCGCAGTAAACGCGTGCACCGCTTGGGTGATGGCTTCACCGTCTTCATCCGGGCGGTCCAGATTGAGCTTGATGGCTTCCAGCGGCTCGGCAAAACGCCCTGCGCTGGCCTTGGTCAGCATGCTTTTGAAGTGTTCTTGAGAAATCTCCAGCAACAGCCCCGGCTCACCGGCGTTAATCAACAGCAAGGGCTGTTGCAGCAGCCGTTCTTCATACAGGCAAGGCGAACTGGTGAGAGCTGGCAAGCCTGGCAGCAGCGTCAGCTCATGCTTGCCGAGCATGCGCTCAAGGTGGACGGGGGCGACAGCCGTCATGCGCCGCCCGATCAGCTCGGCCAGACGATTGAGGTCAAGCAAGTGACTCTGCGGAAACAGCACCATGAGCGCGCCGACCGTGTCGTCGAGCAACGCGGCTTGAACTTTGCGTGCGGGGTTAAGACCGGGGTGGTCAATGACTTCCCGGTACGGGATGGCCAACTCGCCAAGCAGCTGTCGAATAACCGACGGCGTGTGCGGAACAGTTGGGGCGCTGGCAACTTCAGTCATGGTGTGTGTCCGGTTCTTACAACTCAAATGTGGTAATCAGACAGTTAATCGGCCGCTGATCTATTTACTGAACGCGCCTTTAAACCTGCCCGTATTGCTGACCGTGGCGCAGCCAGCGGTCCAGCAAAGGGCTGACGTGGGTGGGCCAGCGTTCCAGCAAGGCTTGTGCCGCGTCGCGAACAGCGGGAAGCAGGTCGGCGTCACGCATCAAATCGGCAACTTTAAACTGCAAAAGCCCGGTTTGCCGGGTGCCCAGCATTTCGCCGGGGCCGCGCAGTTCGAGGTCTTTTTCGGCGATGACGAAGCCATCGTTGGTCTCGCGCATGATGCCCAAACGCTGACGGCCAATTTGCGACAGCGGCGGGTGATACAGCAGCACGCAATGGCTCACCGCGCTGCCTCGACCGACGCGTCCGCGCAATTGGTGCAACTGCGACAAGCCCAGTCGTTCGGGGTTTTCGATGATCATCAGGCTGGCATTGGGCACGTCCACGCCGACTTCAATCACCGTAGTGGCAATCAGCAATTGCAACTCGCCGGCTTTGAACAGGGCCATGACCTCAGCCTTTTCAGCGGCTTTCATGCGCCCGTGTATCAACCCGACGCGCAATTCACCCAAGGCGCTGGAGAGGTCTTCAAAGGTGGTTTCAGCCGCCTGACAGGTCAGCTCTTCAGACTCTTCAATCAGCGTGCACACCCAGTACGCCTGACGCCCTTCGGCACAGGCCGCACGCACTCGCTCAATGACTTCGAAACGCCGCGTGTCGACCACCAACACCGTGTTAACCGGGGTTCGGCCCGGCGGCAGTTCGTCGAGGATCGAGGTGTCGAGGTCGGCGTACGCACTCATGGCCAGGGTGCGCGGGATCGGCGTCGCGGTCATGATCAATTGATGCGGGCACATGACGCCGCCCACGCCTTTATTACGCAGGGCCAGGCGCTGTTGCACACCGAAACGGTGCTGCTCGTCGATGATGACCAGCGCTAGGCGCTTGAACTGCACTTGATCCTGAAACAAGGCGTGAGTGCCCACCACCATCGGCGCGCCGTTGGCGATGTGCTCGAGTGCAGAGATACGCGCCTTACCTTTAAGCTTGCCCGCCAGCCATGCCACCTCAAGCCCCAACGGTTCCAGCCAGCGCTTGAAGCTGATGAAGTGCTGCTCGGCGAGGATTTCGGTGGGCGCCATCAGCGCCACTTGATAACCCGCCTCCAGCGCCTGCAAGGCGGCCATCGCCGCCACCACCGTTTTACCCGAACCCACATCCCCTTGAATCAGGCGCAACATAGGCTCGGGCTGACTGAGATCGTAGGCAATTTCGTTGCCGACACGCACTTGCGCCCCGGTCGGGGAAAAGCCCAAGTTGCGCAGGAACTGCTCAGGCAACGTTTGAGCTTTAGCCAGGGCGGGCGCCCGTTGAGAGCGCAAGCTTTCGCGCAAACGCTGCTGAGACAGCTGATGGGTCAGCAGTTCTTCAAATGCCAGGCGGTGCTGTGCCCAGTGATGGCCCAAGGCGAGTTCTTCCACGTCTGCATCGGCCGGTGGCTGGTGCAGATAGCGAATCGCCTCATCCAAAGGTGCCAGTTGATAGTCTTTGGCCAGCTCGCGCGGCAACCAGTCCGGCAGGCTGCGTGGCCCCAACATCGCCAGGCTTTGCAGGCTCAGTTGGCGCAAGCGCTGCTGAGTCAGACCTTCAGTGGTGGGGTAGATCGGGGTCAGCGTGGTGTCGACCGGCGGTGGTTCATCGCCCGTAATGGCACGGTACTCCGGGTGGTAGATTTCCAGCCCCGAGGCGCCGGGACGCGCTTCGCCATAGCAACGCACTTCAGTGCCGCGCTTCAGGCTTTCCTTTTGCGCATTACTGAAGTGGTAGAAACGCAGGCTCAGGCCACCCGTGCCGTCATTGATGCGCACCAGCAAGCTGCGTCGCTTGCCCATGACCACATCGGTGCCAATCACCCGCCCTTCGACCACCGCATCCTGACCGGGGCGTAACGCCCCGATCGGCACAACGCGGGTGCGGTCCTGGTAGCGCAACGGCAAATGAAACAGCACGTCTTGCACGGTTTCCAGCCCGACTTTGGCCAATTTCTCGGCCATCGCCTCTCCCACGCCCTTAAGCGCCGTGACCGGCACATTCGACAACTCGGTCATAACAGTTCTTACGTCGCCGCAGGCGGCTTGGCCACCGAGCATAGACGGATCGAGTCCGCGAGGATCTCAATCGCTTTAGGCCGAGGGAAGCTGGCGCGCCATGCAATCGCCACCGTGCGGAACGGCACTGGCGGGGTCAGCGGGCGTACGGCCAGCACACCGGGAGAATAATGGTGACTGTCGACAGCAGAGAGCGGCAGGATCGAGATGCCCAGGCCTGAAGCCACCATGTGCCGGATGGTTTCCAGTGAGCTGGATTCGACCGTGGTGTGCTTGGCGCCGTCATTGCCCTTGGTCAGGGTAGGGCAGGCCTCAAGCACCTGATCGCGGAAGCAGTGACCTTCACCCAGCAACAGCAAGCTCTTGTCGTTGAGCAGGCTGGCGTCGATGGTGTCTTTTTTGGTCCACGGGTGCTCGCTCGGCATCAGCACGTAGAACGGCTCGTCGTAGAGCGGCAGGGTCAGCACGTCAGCCTCATGGAACGGCAGGGCGATGATGATCGCATCCAGCTCACCGTTACGCAGCTTGTCGCGCAGGATGTGAGTGAAGTTTTCTTCGATGTACAACGGCATTTGCGGGGCAACCCGATGCAGTTGTGGAATCAGATGCGGGAACAGGTAAGGACCTACGGTGTAGATCGCGCCGACCTTGAGCGGTGCGGTGAGCTGGTTTTTGCCCGCCTGCGCCAATTCACGGATGCCTTGGGCTTGCTCCAGTACCTTCTGGGCCTGGGCAACAATGCCCTCACCGACAGGCGTCAGGCGCACGGCACTTTTGCTGCGTTCAAAAATCAGCACACCGAGTTCGTCTTCCAGTTTTTTCACGCCCACCGACAGGGTCGGCTGGCTGACGTGGCAACGCTCGGCCGCGTGGCCGAAGTGCTGCTCTTGGGCAAGCGTAACGATGTAGCGCAATTCTGTAAGGGTCATAGCGGGCGTCCATAAGGCTGCGGGCCGAAGCATAACGGCTGCAATCGATAGACGCACGTTATCAGACATTACCCACAGAGCTACAGTCGCTAATCACGCGTTTGCCGGTTTTTATCTATACAGCAGGTGCAAAAAAGGCACCTTACGGTGCCCTTTCTGCTGTCAGCGTCGACGTTTATCGATGGAATACACGAAGGGTGCCACGATCTCGATGCTGCCATTGGTCAGCATGTCAGCCGGAGGCTTGGGCAGAGGCTGTGCCCGACGGATCATTTCCAGGGTGGCCCGGTCCAGATCAGCATTGCCTGAGCGCCCGACCAATTCGTAGGACAGCACCTTGCCTTGCGCATCGACCACAAAGCGCAGACGGTTCAGACCTTCCTTGCCCCGCGATTGAGCCGCAGCCGGGTACTTTTTGTACTTGCCCAGGTGAGCCAGTAAAGCGCCTTCCCAACTGGCTTTGGCTGCCAGTTGTTGCGCCGAAGGGCTAAGGGCCGGTGCGGCTGACTTCTCGCTGGGCGCCTTGGTCGGCGTCGCGTCGCTCGGTTTCTCTTCTGAAGGTTTCTCTTTGACCGGGTCAGGTTTTTCCACAGGCTTGGGCGGTTGAGGCTTTTGCTTGGGTTTGACCGGCTTGGGAACAGAAATCTTCGGCTTGGGCGCTTCGGCCAGCTTGGGGATCGGCAACTCTTCTACGGGCGCCGGCGGTTGTGGTGGCGTTACCACTTTCGGCGGAGCAGGAGGAGGCGGTGCCGGCAGCGGCGCGAGATCGACCATCATCGCCTGGGGCGGAAGTTCGATTGCGCGCGGGTTAGACCATTGCAGGGCGAGAATTACCGCCACTGCATGGACACCCAACACCACGGCCAGGCTGGTTGCGTAACGCGTCATCTTTTGGCGCGCTATGGTCATTTCTTGGCTGCCGTCTCAAGTCCGACCAACCCGACCTTCAAGTAACCGGCTGCGCGCAATGCATCCATGACGCTCATCAAGTCACCGTAGTCCACACCCTTGTCGGCCTGGAAGAAGATCGTCGTGTCTTTGTTGTTATGCGTACGTGCGTCCAGAGTCGGGCCCAACGCTTCAACGGTGACGGGATCATCGCCCAGGTACAGACGCTGATCCGCCTTGACGCTAAGGAACACCGGTTTCTCGGGGCGCGGCGCCGGTTTGGCGCTGGACGCGGGCAGGTCAACCTTGATATCCACGGTGGCCAGCGGTGCGGCCACCATGAAGATGATCAGCAGTACCAGCATTACGTCGATAAAGGGGGTGACGTTAATTTCGTGGTTCTCGGCCAGATCGTCGTCTGCGCCTTCTTTTAAATGCAGGCCCATGGCCGATTACCCCACTTTCACCATGTGCGGTTGCGAGCTGCGCTCAGGCGGCAGGTGATCGAGGTCACGGCTAACCAGCAGCAACACTTCAGCCGATGCGTCCGCCACCTGAGCTTTGTAGCCGGTGATGGAGCGGGCAAAAACGTTGTAAATCACAACCGCAGGGATCGCCGCTACCAGACCCAATGCCGTGGCCAACAGCGCCTCGGCAATACCCGGCGCCACAACGGCCAGGTTAGTGGTTTGGGTTTTGGCGATGCCGATAAAGCTGTTCATGATGCCCCACACGGTGCCGAACAGACCCACGAACGGCGCTGTCGAACCAATGGTGGCTAACACGCCTGTGCCGCTGCTCATGTTGCGACCGCAAGCCGCAACCAGACGCTCAAGACGGAAGCTGACGCGCTCTTTGATGCCTTCTTTTTCACGGCTATTGGCCGACAGACGCATCTCTTCAAGGGCGTCTTGCACCAGCAGGTGAGCCAGCGTGCCCTCTTTAGTGGCCGATTCGCTGGCCTCTTTAAGGGTGCGGGCTTTTTTCAGGCTGGCGATTTCGGAGCGCAGACGACGCTTGGCGCCCAGCACTTCGAAGCCTTTGGCGATCCAGATGGTCCAAGTGATGATCGAAGCGATTGCCAAACCGATCATGACAATTTTGACGATGATGTCGGCGTTTTTGTACATGCCCCACGGCGACAGGTCATGGGCCATGCCCAGGCTGTTGTCTTCTTCTGCGACGATTTGTGGTGCGTCATCCGCAGGGGCAACCACACCCTCAGCTTGGGCTGGATCTGTAGCACCCGGCGCTGGAACAGGCGCGGAGGCATCAGCGGCAGCAGCAGTAACGGTTGCAGGAGGTACGGCAGCGTTCGCGGGCTCATCGGCAAATGCCGCAGCCGGAGCAAGCAACAGGCTGAACATCAGCGCCGCCACACCACGCCAAAGGCGTGCAGGGCTCAACAGCTGGGTTGGCGAAGCGGTGGAATGATTGCGTGTCATGCTAGCCGGACCTGAGAAGTTTTGAGGTTTTGCCCTACAACGGGTGTAAGACCAAGGACAAATGATGCGTTATTATTGCAAGTAATTCTTGTTAACAAAAGCAATAGCACCTGTTTTTTTCCCAAGTCACGACCAACGTCTGACCTTTTTTGGCCGCTTTGCAGCTTTTCATTAGGAGTTTGAGATGCCCAACGCCTCTGTCTTGATCGTCGGTTGTGGCGATGTCGGAAGTCGACTCGCCACTCAGTTACTGAAGGACGAATGGAAGGTTTACGGATTAAGGCGATCCATCGATCAACTGCCTGAAGGCGTGAATGGCGTCGCGGCCGACCTGTTTAAAGACCCGTGCCCGGCGCAATGGCCCACGGGCCCAATCGACTATGTGGTGTACAGCGTCGCCGCCACCGAACACGACGAAGCGGGTTACCAAGCCGCGTATGTCGATGCGCTCAAACGCACGCTCAGCTGGCTCAAGCAACACAATCAACAACCCAAGCACCTGCTGTTCGTTTCCAGCAGCGGTGTTTATGTGCAGCAGGCAGGTGAGTGGGTCGATGAAACCTCACCGGCCGAGGCTACCAATTACTCGGGGCGCATCATGCTGGACGCGGAGCAGATCGCCTTGAACAGCGGCATTCCCGCCAGCGTAGTGCGCTTGACCGGGATCTACGGACCTGGCCGGGAGTGGCTGCTGGGGCAGGTACGCAAAGGCTATCGCGTGGCTGTTGAACCGCCTCTTTATGGCAACCGCATCCACACCGATGACGCGGGTGGACTGCTGGCCTATCTGCTTGAGGCTCATCAACACGGCAAAACGTTGGAGGACTGCTATATCGGGGTCGACGATACTCCCGCGCCATTGTCAGAGGTTGTGAACTGGCTCCGTGAGCAATTGGGCGTGACCGAGTGGTCTGAAGAGGCAAGCGTAAGGCGGGCGGGGAGCAAGCGTTGCAGCAATGCACGCGCCAAGGCCCTGGGATGGGAGCCGCGCTACCCAAGCTATCGCGAAGGTTATGCGGCGATTTTGGCGGGGCAGCCTGGCAAAGCACACTGAGTACGCAGGAACTGGCGAAGGCTGCGCGCTTTTGACCTTAAAGGCTCGCAGCCTGCGGGGCGTTGGGCGTGATCAATGCTGCTTCTCAAGCACCCATTCGCGCTTGCCGGGGTACAACTGAGGCATTTCGTCTGGCTGAGAGGCATCCAGCGCTTCAAAAATTTCGAGCTGTTTGCCATTGCGCACAAAGATGTGAGCCGCACCGGTCTCACCTTGCTGGAGCCAAAGGCTGTCGTATTCGCCGCTCATCGACGCACAATCACCTGCCAGGCACAGGGCATAGGCGTTCATGCCCGGCAAGCCCTTGAGCTGCCCGCCAGCCAAAAAGGTCACGCTGGCGCCTTGGCCTGCACCCTCGGCAATACGCCATTGGCCACCCAAGTAAGCCGTTTTGAGGGCTTTTTCAAAGCTGGTGCCCAGCGGGTCTTGCGCCGCCACATTTACTGACGAGCGGGCAAATACCTGTTGAGGATCGGCGTCTGCCGCCGCTTGTACCAGCTCTTCGCCTGCAAGGCTCAAAGCCGTTGCCGAACTGCCATAGAAGTCGACTTGCCACACGCCCTTGTCTTCGGGTTGCAGCTTGCCCTCCACCCGCTCAAAGCCATTGGTGTAGCGGGCTTGAGCAGTTTGAGTGTCGATGTCCCACTCAAGGTTAGGGCCATACGCCAGCAACGCTTCACGCAGGTTGCCACCTTTGGCCGCCGCATCAATCGCTGCTTGGTTGATCCAGATACCACTGATATCGCGGTGGGCGGGTTCGCTGGCACAGCCACCCAGAAAAACGGTGAGCAGTGACAAGACTAGCGCTTTGCGCATAGTGGAATCCTTTTAAAACGGGGAAAAGCGAGGGTTGGCGCAGCATGAAGACGCTGCGCCGAGGGTGTTACTCGATGACCAGAATCGCGTCCATCTCAACCTGCGAACCCTTTGGCAGGGCTGCTACGCCAATGGCTGCACGCGCCGGGTACGGCTGCTCAAAGTAGGTGCCCATGATCTCGTTAACCTTGGCGAAATGGCTAAGGTCGGTCAGGAAGATGTTCAGCTTGACGATATCTTTGAACGAACCACCCGCGGCCTCAGCTACCGACTTCAGGTTTTCAAATACCTGGATGGTCTGGGCTTCAAAGCCTTCAACCAGCTCCATGGTTTTTGGGTCCAGCGGGATTTGACCGGACATGTAGACGGTATTGCCAGCTTTGATCGCTTGGGAATAAGTACCGATGGCAGCAGGTGCTTTGTCGCTGGTGATAACAGTCTTGGTCATGTGTGACTCCTTGTAATGGCCATTTGTAACGGCCTATGCACGCATCCGAGTGATGCGGATAACCCCGGTAAGGGCACGCAGTTTTTTGATCACGCGGGCCAGATGCACACGATCGTGCACGCTGACCACCAGTTGGACCACGCTGATACGACCATCGCGTTCGTCCATGCTGATCTTCTCGATGTTGCCGTCGGCGGCGTTCACGCTGCTGGCCAGCAGCGCAATCAAGCCACGCTGGTGTTCCAGCTCGACGCGCAACTCGACGTTAAATTCGCCGGTAACGTCTTTGGCCCACGAAAGCTGGATGCATTTTTCGGGGTTGTGGCGGATTTCACTGATATTGCGGCAGTTGTCCAAATGCACAACCATCCCTTTGCCCGCCGACAGGTGACCCACAATCGGATCGCCCGGAATAGGCGTGCAGCATTTGGCATAACTGAGCACCAGGCCCTCGGTACCGCGAATGGCCAACGGACCTTCGGGGCTTGGCAATTGCTCACCTTCACCCATCAAGCGGCGGGCGACCACATAGGCCATGCGGTTACCCAGGCCGATGTCTTCCAGCAGATCTTCAATGTGCTCCAGGCGGTACTCGCTGAGCATGGCCTGAACGCGTTCGGGCGCAATTTTGTCCAGCGAGCTGTTGAAGCCGTTGAGCACTTTGTTCAGCAGGCGCTCGCCCAGGTTCACGGACTCGGAACGACGCTGCAACTTGAGCGCGTGACGGATATGCGTGCGGGCTTTACCGGTGACCACAAAGTTGAGCCAGGCCGGGTTAGGGCGTGCACCCGGAGCACTGACGATCTCGACCGTGGAGCCACTTTGCAGCGGCTCGGACAACGGTGCGAGACGGCGATTGATCCGACAGGCGATACAACTGTTACCGACGTCGGTATGTACGGCGTAAGCAAAGTCGACCGCCGTGGAGCCTTTGGGCAGCTCCATGATCCGGCCCTTGGGCGTGAAGACATAGACCTCGTCCGGGAACAGGTCGATCTTCACACTTTCGATAAATTCGAGGGAGTTACCTGCGCGTTGCTGCATTTCCAGCACGCCCTTGACCCATTGCCGCGCCCGGGCATGCGTACCGGTGTGCTGCTCATCGCCACTGGATTTGTAGAGCCAGTGCGCCGCGATCCCGTTGTTGGCCATTTCTTCCATTTCACGGGTACGGATCTGAATTTCGATCGGTACGCCATGCATGCCAAACAGCGTGGTATGCAACGACTGATAGCCGTTGGCTTTGGGAATCGCGATGTAGTCTTTGAAGCGGCCCGGCAGCGGTTTGTACAAATTATGTACAGCGCCTAACACGCGGTAGCAGGTATCCACCTTGTCGACGATGATGCGGAACGCATAAACGTCCATGATCTCGTTGAAAGCCCGGCGCTTGCCGCGCATCTTTTTGTAGATGCCGTAGATATGCTTTTGACGCCCGCTGACTTCGCCCTGAATGCCATCAATGGCTAGACAGTGGCTCAGCGACTCTTCAATTTTGTTGACGATTTCTTTGCGATTGCCCCGGGCGCGTTTGACGGCCTGGTAGATGCGCGCTGAGCGCATCGGGTACATCGCCTTGAAACCGAGGTCTTCGAATTCGATGCGAATGCTGTGCATGCCCAGCCGATTGGCGATGGGCGCGTAGATTTCCAGGGTTTCCTTGGCAATCCGCCGGCGCTTTTCGCCGGAGAGCACTTCGAGGGTGCGCATGTTGTGCAGGCGGTCAGCCAACTTGACCAAAATCACGCGGATGTCCCGCGCCATGGCCATGGCCATCTTCTGGAAGTTTTCGGCTTGCGCTTCGGCTTTGGTTTCGAAGTTCATCTGGGTCAGCTTGCTGACACCATCAACCAGTTCTGCCACGGTTTCGCCAAACTGCGCAACCAGCGCTTCCTTGGCAATACCGGTGTCTTCGATCACGTCATGCAGCATGGCTGCCATCAGGCTTTGATGGTCCATATGCATATCGGCAAGGATATTTGCGACTGCCAGCGGATGCGTGACATAAGGTTCGCCGCTACGTCGGCGTTGGCCGTCGTGGGCTTGTTCTGCGTAGTAGTACGCTCGGCGGACCAGATTAACCTGGTCCGGGCCGAGGTACGCCGACAAGCGATCGGCGAGGGCGTCTATGCTCGGCAAGAGGGAGCCTCCTGCCAAAACTGTGAACCCTTCGCCGTGCTACGTCGACCGGGCATAGGCTTAGTTCGCCTCGTTGGACTCGTCCTCGAACGCTGCGAACAGCGGTTCGTCTTCGACGATTTCAGCGTTGGCGATAAACTCGTAGCTCATCAGGCCTTCAGCGATTTCACGCAGGGCAACAACGGTAGGCTTGTCGTTTTCCCACTGAACCAGAGGCTCTTTACCACCGGTGGCCAGTTGACGGGCACGCTTGGTAGACAGCATGACCAGCTCAAAGCGGTTATCCACGTGTTCTAGACAGTCTTCAACGGTTACGCGGGCCATGGTCTTCCTCGTAGCAAATGCAATATGCGCGCTGCCCGGATGGGCGAGCGGACTGAACAGTTTAAAAAATCACCAGCCATTAGGGAAGCGCTGATTTTTCAAGCCCTGCCCCAAAAGCCTCTGTAAGCGCCAATGTAAAGCCCTTGCAGGGGTTTTGGGAAGAAGCTTTTAGCCAAGTAATTCGGCCAGTAACTTGCCATAACGCTGCTGCTGACGATTGTGCTGCAAGCGATTGGCGCGAAAAATCGCCTTCAAATCCTCAAGCGCAACCGCAAAATCATCATTGATGATCAGGTAGTCATACTCGACGTAGTGGCTCATTTCACTCACAGCTTCGCGCATACGGCCATCAATGATTTCGTCGCTGTCCTGCCCGCGGTTATCCAGACGCTCACGCAATGCTTGCTGGCTAGGCGGCAGGATAAAGATCGAACGCGCCTGAGGCATCAACTTGCGAACCTGCTCAGCACCTTGCCAGTCGATTTCCAGAATCAGGTCATGGCCTTCATCCAGGGTCTGCAGCAAGTGGCTTTGCGAGGTGCCATAGAGGTTGCCGAACACCTCGGCGCGCTCCAGAAAATCACCGTGCTCGATCATTTTCACGAACTCTTCGCGCTCGACGAAGTGATAGTTCACGCCGTTCACTTCACCGGGGCGCATGGCCCGGGTGGTGTGCGAAACCGAAACGCGAATTTGCTTGTCAAGATCGGTAAGCGCATTGACCAGGCTGGTCTTGCCTGCGCCCGAAGGGGCAGAAACGATGTAAAGGGTGCCAGTGCTGTGGGTCATGTCAGGGGGAGCCTTACTCAATATTCTGTACTTGTTCGCGCATCTGCTCGATCAACACTTTGAGGTTGACCGCCGCTTGAGTGCTGCGTGGATCGAAAGCTTTGGAGCCCAAGGTGTTGGCTTCGCGGTTGAGCTCTTGCATCAGGAAATCGAGGCGACGCCCCGCCGCCCCACCAGACTTGAGCACACGTCGCACTTCAAGGATATGGGTGCTCAGCCGGTCGAGCTCTTCGGCCACATCGCTTTTCTGCGCCAGCATCACCATCTCTTGCTCAAGACGCTGCGGGTCTAGCTCAGCCTTCATGTCGTTGAAGCGGTCGAGCACCTTTTGACGCTGAGTCGCAAGCATTTGCGGCACCAGCTCACGCAAAGTATCGACATCACTTTCGATGGAGGTCAGACGCTCACTGATCAAGCGAGCCAGCTCTGCACCTTCGCGCTCGCGGCCGTCTTTCAACTCTTGCAGACCTTGCTTGAACAAGGCCAGCGCCTGCGTATTGAGGGCTTGTGGGTCGCTCGCATCCGCCACCAGGACGCCAGGCCAGGCCAGCACTTCCAGCGGGTTGAGTGCGGCAGGCTGCTTGATCAGGCTGGCAATCGATTCGGCGGCTGCCACCAGTTGCGCAGCGCGCTCGCGATCGACTTGCAGCGGCTTGCCGGTGGTTTCTTCGGTAAAGCGCAACGTGCATTCCAGCTTGCCCCGCGAAATACCCTGGCGCAGCGCTTCACGCACCGCACCCTCAAGGTCGCGAAATGACTCGGGCAAACGCAGGTGCGGCTCCAGGTAGCGGCTGTTGACCGAACGCAGCTCCCAGCTAAGGGTGCCTTGAGTGCCAGCGCTTTCAACGCGGGCAAAGGCGGTCATGCTATGCACCATGGAGGTACCTCGCGATCTGATGAGTTAAGCCAAACGGCTACTAAGGCGGCGGATTGTAGCGCAGTGCAGCGAACGTCCCAAATGACGTCTGTCGTAATCACGCGCAATGTTAAGCCCCCGCGGCAGCGGCGACAGGCTTCGTTATCAGCTTGCTCCTACAAAACACAACGCAGTTTTAGGTGTGCCCCTGACGGTCTATGGCCTTTATAATGCTCGACAGTTTTCCGTCCCGTACAGGTATCCCACATGAAACGTCCAAGTGGTCGCGTTGCCGATCAGCTACGCCCGATCCGCATCACCCGCAACTACACCAAACACGCAGAGGGTTCTGTACTGGTCGAGTTCGGTGACACTAAAGTCATCTGCACCGTCAGCGTCGAGAACGGCGTGCCACGTTTCCTTAAAGGCCAGGGCCAAGGCTGGCTGACCGCCGAATACGGCATGCTGCCGCGCGCCACAGGTGACCGTAACCAGCGTGAAGCCAGCCGTGGCAAGCAAGGCGGCCGCACCCTTGAAATCCAGCGCCTGATCGGCCGCTCCCTGCGCGCCGCACTGGACATGTCCAAACTGGGTGACATCACCCTTTATGTTGACTGCGATGTGATTCAGGCCGATGGCGGCACTCGCACTGCATCGATTACGGGCGCAATGGTTGCCTTGGTCGACGCCCTGAAAGTGATCAAAAAACGTGGTGGCCTCAAAAACGGCGACCCGATCAAGCAGATGATCGCAGCCGTGTCGGTGGGCATGTATCAGGGCGTACCTGTGCTTGACCTCGACTACCCTGAAGATTCAGCAGCCGAAACCGACCTCAATGTGGTGATGACCAGCACCGGTGGTTTCATTGAAGTTCAAGGCACCGCCGAAGGCGCGCCGTTCCAGCCGGACGAGCTGAACGCCATGCTGGCACTGGCTCAAAAAGGCATGACCGACATTTTTGCACTGCAACAAACTGCGCTGGCTGACTGATTACCTGCGCTTTCGCTGACCACCTGGAGAACACCATGAGTGAGCTGGACCTTTCAAAACCCGAGCCAGGCCCGAGCCGCGAAGCTCGGCAATGGGCCATGTTCTGCCACTTCTCGGCGTTCCTGGGAATGTGGTTTCCGTTTGGCAGCCTGATCGGCCCGCTGATCCTGTGGCAAATGAAGCGCGAAAGCGACCCGTTCATTGACGACCAAGGCAAGGAAGCCATGAACTTCCAGATCACCGTGGCGATAGCTTCGGCTATTTGCTACGTACTGATGTTCGTCCTGATCGGTTTTGCCCTGATCGGACTGTTATTTATCGGTGCGGTGGTGCTGGTGGTGATTGCCGGCGTCAAGGCCAATGACGGGGTGACTTACCGTTACCCCTTCACCTGGCGCCCGATCAAGTAAGCAGCCTGTCGCTTGCAGCAAAAAAAATGCCCGTATCCTTGGATACGGGCATTTTTTTAAGGCGAACAAGACACTTAGATCGTCAGTGTCCAGTCGTAGTCCACGATCAATGGCGCATGCTGCGAGAAGCGTGGCTGGCGCGGCATACGCGCACTGCGCACAAAACGGCGCAAGCCGGGTGTGAGCAACTGGTAGTCAAAACGCCAGCCAAGGTTGAGCATTTCAGCCTGTTCGTTATCCGGCCACCAGCTGTACTGATCACCTTCACGGCTGACTTCACGCAGGGCATCGACATAGCCCATGTTGCCGACAATCTCATCCATCCAGGCCCGCTCAGGCGCCAGGAAACCAGGAGACTGCTGGCTGTCACGCCAGTTTTTAATATCGAGCTTCTGCTGCGCCACATACAGCGAACCGCAGTAGATGTACTCACGACGCTTGCGACGCTGCTTGTCCAGGTAGCGTGCGAAGTCGTCCATCAACTTGAATTTTTGATTCAAGTCTTCATCGCCGTTCTGCCCCGAAGGGAGCAGCAAGGTCGCGATGCTGACCTTATCGAAATCGGCTTGCAGGTAGCGCCCGTAGCGATCGGCGGTTTCGAAGCCGAGCCCAGTAATGACCGCTTTCGGTTGCAACCGCGAATACAAAGCCACACCGCCTTGGGCAGGGACTTCAGCTTCGCAGGCATAAAGAAAGTAGCCATCCAGCTGGTAGGCCGGATCGTCCAATTCAAAGGCGGAGGCGCGGGTGTCCTGCAGGCAAATAACGTCGGCATTCTGAGCTTGCAGCCAACTGAGCAAACCGCGCTCGACTGCCGTCTGAATGCCATTAACGTTCACACTGATGATCCGCATAAATGGCCCCAAAAATCACGTGCGTGTATGATACACGCCGTCTTACTATTTAGCTAAATCCGCGGTATCAGGGGCTTTTTTCATGCAAGCGTATCAGCGCGATTTCATCCGTTTTGCCATCGATCGCGGCGTTTTGCGCTTCGGCGAGTTCACCTTGAAGTCCGGGCGCACCAGTCCTTACTTCTTCAATGCCGGCCTGTTCAACACCGGCTCTGCGCTGGCTCAACTGGGGCGCTTTTATGCTGCCGCCATCGCAGACAGCGGTATTCCTTTCGACGTGCTGTTTGGCCCGGCTTACAAAGGTATTCCTTTGGCCGCAACAACCGCTGTAGCCCTGGCCGAACATCACGAACGTGACGTGCCGTGGTGCTTCAACCGCAAAGAAGCGAAAGCCCACGGCGAAGGTGGCAGCCTCGTAGGCTCCCCGCTCGAAGGCGACATTTTGATCATCGACGACGTGATTACTGCTGGCACCGCTATCCGCGAAGTCATGCAAATCATTGCCTCGCAAAACGCCAAAGCAGCGGGCGTGCTAATCGCACTTAACCGCCAGGAACGTGGCAATGGCGAGCTTTCAGCCATTCAGGAAGTCGAGCGCGACTTCGGCATTCCTGTTGTCAGCATCGTTTCGTTGACCCAGGTTCTGCAATTTCTGGCCGACGACGACCAGCTCAAGCAACACCTTCCTGCCGTTGAAGCGTATCGGGCGCAGTACGGGATCTAACCCGCCGCCCACAAAAAAGGCCCCGTGCGGAATCTGCGCACGGGGCCTTTTTAATACGGTTTAAACCGGCTTGCTGTTAGTAATCAGCGTGCCCACACCTGTGTCGGTGAAAATCTCCAGCAATACCGCATTCGGCACGCGACCATCCACGATATGCGCCGTGGTGACGCCGCCTTGCACCGCTTCCAATGCGCAGCGAATCTTAGGCAGCATGCCGCCATAGATAGTGCCATCGGCAATCAGCTCATCCACTTGGGTGGTGGTCAGCCCTGTCAACACGTTGCCCTGCTTGTCCATCAAACCTGCAATGTTGGTCAGCAACATCAGCTTCTCGGCCTTGAGCGCTTCAGCCACTTTACCGGCAACCAAATCCGCATTGATGTTGTAAGACTCACCATTGGCCCCCACGCCAATCGGCGCAATGACGGGGATGAAATCGCCGTTGGTCAGCATGTGCAGCAGGTCGGTGTTAATGCCCACCACTTCACCCACATGACCAATGTCGATAATTTCCGGCGAAGTCATTTCCGGCGTCTGACGCGTTACCGTAAGCTTTTTCGCACGGATCAGCTCGGCATCTTTACCGGTCAGGCCAATCGCACTACCGCCGTGACGGTTGATCAGGTTCACGATGTCTTTGTTGACCTGACCGCCCAGCACCATTTCCACCACGTCCATGGTTTGCGCGTCAGTTACGCGCATGCCATCAATGAAATGACTCTCGATGGACAAACGCTTGAGCAAATCACCGATTTGCGGCCCGCCACCGTGTACGACGACCGGGTTGATGCCCACCGCCTTCATCAGCACGATGTCACGGGCAAACCCGGTTTTCAGGTCGTCGTTCTCCATTGCGTTGCCGCCGTACTTGATCACCAGCGTCTTGCCGACGTAACGGCGAATGTAGGGCAGCGCTTCGGACAATACCTTGGCGACGTTGGAGGCGGCATCACGTTCGAGGGTCATTCAGGGCTCCGGTAGAACAAGTCGATCAAAACGGTAGAGGGAGATCAGGTGCCACACGCTTGAGTTGAGCGTGGAAAACATCCTTGATGCGTTGCAGTTCGGCCTCGGTATCGGCCTCAAATCGCAGCACCAGCACCGGCGTGGTATTGGATGCGCGAACCAGGCCCCAGCCGTGTGGGTAGTCGACCCGCACACCATCAATGGTGGTCAGCTCGGCGGCTTCACCCCATTGGGCGTCGTGCAGGGCGCTAATAATGCTGAATTTGCTCTCATCCGTCACATCGATATTGATCTCAGGGGTCGAAATATCGTTGGGGAATGCGGCAAACAGCTCTTCGGCGCGCTCTTCACGCTTGCTGAGGATCTCCAGCAGGCGTGCCGCGCTGTAAATACCGTCATCAAAACCGAACCAGCGCTCTTTGAAAAAGATGTGCCCGCTCATTTCACCGGCCAGCAACGCGCCGGTTTCTTTCATTTTCTTTTTGATTAACGAATGACCGGTCTTCCACATCAGTGGGTGGCCGCCATATTCCTTGATGAGCGGGATCAAGCGACGCGTGCATTTCACGTCGAAGATGATTTCAGCCGCCGGGTTGCGCACCAAAACGTCCTGCGCAAACAGCATGAGCAAGCGGTCCGGGAACACCATAGTGCCCGTGTTGGTCACGACACCGACACGGTCGCCATCGCCGTCAAACGCCAGGCCCAAGTCGGCGTTCACTTCCTTGACCTTGGCGATCAAGTCCACCAGGTTTTCCGGCTTGCCAGGGTCCGGGTGATGGTTGGGAAAGTTGCCATCCACCTCGCAAAACAACGGGATCACTTCGCAGTTCAGCGCTTCGATCAGTTGTGGCGCGATCACACCCGCAGCGCCGTTGCCACAATCGACCACCACCTTCAAACGCTTGGCCAACTGGATATCGCCCGTAATGTGCTTAGCATACGGCTCAAGAATCTCGACCTGGGCAATGCTGCCTTGGCCCCACGTCAGATCATGGGTTTTAAGACGTGTGTGCAGGGCCTGAATTTGCTCATTGGCCAGCGTATCGCCTGCAATCACGATCTTGAAACCGTTGTAATCCGAAGGGTTATGGCTGCCCGTAAGCATCACCCCGGACTTGCCGGCCAACACATTGGCCGCGTAATACAGCGCCGGCGTTGGCACCAGCCCCACGTCGCTGACATGGCAACCACTGTCGGCCACGCCTTGAATCAATTGCGCCACCAGCTCAGGCCCGGAAAGCCGCCCGTCACGGCCCACCGACACATTCCGCTCATTCTTGGCCAGGCTCTCAGCGCCGATGGCACGCCCGATCCAGTAGGCGGTTTCTGCGGTCAGCGTCTTCGGCACTACGCCTCTGATGTCGTATGCGCGAAAAATGCTGTCAGGAAATGCAGGTGCGACCGCAGATGGGCTAGTCATTACAAGAGGTACTCCACTTTCAGGGAATTTGGGGCATGCGCTGAAATGCTCAGCCATACAAAAGTCGACCGCGCTACACGGCGTAAAAACGCCCCTGCGATACACGGGGTCGAACACAAACTGAAGGTTTGGACGGTGTTTTGTCGCGAGAGTTCGAGAGGCCAATTGGCATCACGGGCCGCATGGCAGAGGGCCGCCATGGGTGCAGGCAATGAAAACGGAGACAACAAGGGCGCGAGCTTCATCCTGAATTACCACGCGATCAGTTCAGGTCGGGCAGGGCGCCCGACCTGATGCAGCATAGTTAGAGGCTGCCGGAATGGCCAAAACCACCTGCGCCGCGCTGACTTTCGTCAAATTCCTCAACCAATTCAAAGTGCGCTTGCACCACCGGCACGAGCACCAACTGAGCAATACGCTCGCCCACTGCGATATTGAAAGCCGTCTGGCCACGGTTCCAGCACGACACCATCAACTCACCTTGATAGTCCGAGTCGATCAGGCCCACCAGGTTGCCCAGCACAATACCGTGCTTATGGCCCAGGCCCGAGCGCGGCAAAATCAGCGCCGCCAGGCCAGGGTCGCCGATGTAGACAGACAGACCGGTGGGGATCAACAGGGTTTGGCCCGGCTCCAGAACGGTGTCTTGTTCAAGCATGGCGCGCAGGTCCAGACCGGCCGAGCCGGGCGTGGCGTATTGCGGCAGCGGGAATTCGTTTCCAATGCGTGGATCAAGGATTTTGGCTTGCAAAGCGTGCATACGAGTTAAACCTGGTTCAGACGTTCGGCGATAAAAGTAACCAACTGACGGGCAATTTTGCCCTTGCTGGTCTGAGCAAATACGGTGGCGTGTAGCTGGCGATCAATCACGCTGCACGCATTTTCCTCGCTGTTGAAACCAATGCTGGGGTTAGCCACATCGTTGGCCACAATCAGGTCGAGGTTTTTGTCTTTCAGCTTGCGTGCCGCGTAATCAAGCAAGTGCTCGGTTTCGGCAGCGAAGCCGACACTAAAAGGGCGATCAGGACGTGAAGCAATGGTGGCCAGAATGTCTGGATTGCGCACCATTTGCAGCAACAGGCCGTCACCACTCGTAGGGTCTTTCTTGAGTTTTTGCGGGGCTACTACTTCCGGGCGGTAATCCGCGACGGCTGCGGACGCGATAAACACGTCGCACGGGATCGCGGCTTCACACGCTGCCAGCATGTCGCGCGCACTGACGACATCAATACGGGTGACGCGGTCCGGCGTAGGCAAATGTACCGGGCCAGTAATCAACGTGACGCGAGCACCCGCTTCTACGGCAGCTTCGGCCAGAGCAAAGCCCATTTTCCCCGAGCTGTGGTTGGTTATGTAACGCACCGGGTCGATGTTTTCCTGCGTCGGCCCCGCCGTAATCAGCACATGCTTGCCGGTCAGAATCTGACGCTGGAAGCACTCAGCCGCACAACTGACCAGATCGCCAGCTTCAAGCATGCGACCAAAACCCACGTCGCCACAGGCCTGGCTGCCAGAGGCTGGCCCGAAGACCTTCACCCCACGGCTCTGGAGCAACTGTGTGTTGGCTTGGGTAGCCTGATCACGCCACATGGCCTGGTTCATCGCCGGTGCGATGGCCACGGTAGCGTCTGTGGCGAGCACCACGGTGGTCAGCAGGTCATTGGCAATGCCTTGAGCCAGGCGGGCGATCAAGTCGGCCGTTGCAGGCGCGATCAGCACCAGATCAGCCCATTTGGCCAGCTCGATATGCCCCATCGCGGCTTCAGCCGCAGGGTCGAGCAGGTCCAGATGAACCGGATGCCCGGACAACGCTTGCATGGTCAAAGGGGTGATGAACTCGCTGCCGCCTTGGGTCATCACCACCCGCACTTCAGCGCCTTGATCCAGTAAGCGGCGAACCAGCTCTGCACTCTTGTAGGCAGCAATGCCGCCGCCGACGCCCAAAACGATGCGTTTTCGATACAGCCGCTGCATAGGCCTGCCTTTTAGTTCGATGAGGACTGCGCGGAAAATGGCCAAATGCCACGCAAAAATGATGGGCTAAGATAACACAGCGCCTGCTATGGAACAGCGGCGCTCACAGAACATGGAGTGGTTATGAGCATTAAAGACTGGCCCGCAGCGGAGCGTCCGCGGGAGAAACTTTTAGCGCTGGGATCATCCAGTCTTTCAGACGCAGAACTGCTGGCAATCTTCCTGCGCACCGGTGTTTCGGGCAAAAGTGCCGTGGATTTAGCCCGCCATTTGCTGGCTGAGTTCGGCAGCCTGCGCGCATTGCTTGAAGCCGACCTGGGGTCGTTCAGTCGCCAACTTGGACTGGGGCCCGCCAAGTTCAGCCAGTTGCAGGCAGTGCTGGAAATGGGTCGCCGACACCTGGCAGAACGGCTGCGTCGCGACTCAGCACTTGAGAGCCCGCAAGCGGTGCGCGACTACCTCAAAGCACTGCTGCGCCACGAACCCCACGAAGTCTTTGGCTGCCTGTTTATGGACTCAAAACATCGCATGCTGGCCTTTGAGGTGCTGTTTCGAGGCTCTATCGACAGCGCCAGCGTGTACCCCCGCCAAGTGGTCAAGCGCGCCCTGGTGCACAACGCAGCAGCGGTGATTTTTTGTCACAACCACCCCTCGGGTATCACAGACCCCAGCGAGGCCGACCGCACCCTGACCCAACGCCTCACAGAGGCGCTGGATCTGATCGAGGTGCGGGTGCTCGACCATTTCATTGTCGGTGACGGCGAGCCGCTCTCAATGGTCGAGCACGGCTGGATGTGAGGCTTAAGGCTTAACACTCACTGTCGAAAAGTCCTGGCGACCAAACGGACTCACCTGATAACCCTGTACGTCTTTACGGGTAAGTGCGTAGGCCGTTGGATGCGCCAGCGGCAACCACACCGCTTGCTGCTGAATCAGTCCCTGAGCCTTCTGATACAGCGCACTGCGCTTGTCCTGGTCGCTCAGGGTTTTGCCCTCGCTGATCAGGCTGTCCAGCGTCTTGTCGCAATAGCGCGCAAAATTGGTCCCGGATTTCACCGCTGCACACGAGAACTGCGGCGTCAAAAAGTTATCCGGGTCACCGTTGTCACCCGCCCAGCCCATAAACAGCAAATCGTGTTCGCCCGCTTTGGCCCGGCGAATCAATTCGCCCCATTCGATCACGCGAATATCTGCCTTGATCCCGACCTTGGCCAAGTCCGCCTGCAACAACTGTGCGCCCAGGCTCGGGTTAGGGTTCAGCACACTGCCCGTGGGTCGGGTCCAAATGGTGGTACTGAAACCGTCCTTAAGACCTGCTTTAGCCAGCAAATCGCGGGCCTTTTGCGGATCATGGGTATAGCCCGGCAACTGTTTGGCATACCCCCACGTGGTCGCCGGGTAAATACCGTTGGCCGCTTGCGCGCTGTTTTCAAAGACCGCCTTGAGGTAAGTGTCGCGATCAAACGCCAAGTTAATGGCCTGACGCACCTCAGGCTTGTCCAACGGCGGGTGCTGGCTGTTTATGGCCACAAAAGCGGTCATAAACGCGGGGGTTTGAGCAACTTTCAAGGCCGGGTCTTTCGTCGCCGCGTCCACATCCAGTGGCTTGGGCGACAGTGCAATCTGGCACTCATTACGCCGCAGCTTTTGCAGCCTCACGTTGGCATCCGGGGTAATCGCGTAAATCAGCCCGTCCACTGCAGGCTTGCCCGCAAAGTAGTCCGGGTTGGCCTTATAACGCACCACGGCATCTTTTTGGAAACGCGTGAACACAAACGGCCCCGTACCAATCGGCTGACTGTTCATCAACTCGGGCGTGCCGGCCTTGAGCAACTTGTCGGCGTACTCCGCTGAATAAATCGAGGCAAAGCCCATGCTCAGCGCAGGCAGAAACGTGGAGTCCGGGTGCGCAAGCGTAAAGCGAACAGTTTGCGCGTCCGGGGTTTCGATTTTTTTGATCAGTTGGGGCAACTGCAAGGACTGCGCATGCGGGAAGCCACTTTGCGCAATTTTGTGCCACGCATTGGCCGGGTCGAGCATGCGCTCAAAGCTGAAACGCACATCCTCGGCGCTCAACTCACGCGTCGGGGTGAAATACGCGGTGGTGTGAAATTTAACCCCAGGGCGCAACTTGAAGGTGTACTCAAGGCCGTCAGGGGACACTGACCAGCTTTGCGCCAGGCTGGGCACTAACTTCCCGGCCTGGGCGTCAAAGTCCACCAAGCGGTTCATCAGCACGTCTGCCGACGCATTAGTGGTGCTGAGCGAGTTGTACTGCACCACATCAAACCCTTCAGGGCTTGCCTCGGTGCACACGCTCAATGTGGCAGCGTGCGCCAACGGCGCCAAACAAAAAGTGAGCAATAACGGGGCGGCAGCGAGGCGCATAGTCGGTTTCCTTTGCAAGTCGTTGGCCCATCTGCGTATGCAGTCTGGAAAAGGGCCTACCCTAGTGTTCTGGTGACCAAATGACTACTTTTAAGCGTAGCCCGTTCCCTTTAATCACTTCGAAAACACCCTTTCAGGGCCGCGCAACCCTCCTTTTCTGCTCGCTCAAGGATGACCCTGGCATCCACCGGCGAGGCCTCTGAGCCAATTGCACGGGTATCCGCCCCCTGAAACCTTTCATCTTGCGACGAGCGGCAAGACCCAGTCTGGCATAGGCATCAGGGCGGATTGCCGTTAGAATGCCGCCTTTATTTATCGATGCAAATCACACTGCATGTTGTTGCTCTTTAGTCTTTCTGGTATAAAGCAGCGCTCTTTTCTAAGGGCCCGGTTCCTTCGTTTGTAGGCGTAACCGGTAAGACCCTTAAAGAAACGCGGCGCCTAGCGCCAAATGACTGAGAGATTAAGCGGCCAACCCATGCCGGGTTGGGCATGTGGTTTTAGAGGGCTGAGGCATGTCGAGAGTCTGTCAAGTTACCGGTAAGGGTCCGGTGACTGGGAATAACATTTCCCACGCAAATAACAAAACCCGTCGTCGTTTCCTGCCGAACCTGCAGCATCACCGCTTCTGGGTTGAAGAAGAGAAACGTTTCGTGCGTCTGCGCGTATCTGCCAAAGGCATGCGTATCATCGACAAGCGTGGCATTACTGTCGTGCTGGCCGAAATCCGCCGTGCTGGCAAGATCTAAAGGAGCTAATCATGCGTGAATTGATCCGTTTGGTGTCGAGCGCTGGTACAGGCCATTTCTACACCACTGATAAGAACAAGCGCACCACTCCGGACAAAATCGAAATCAAAAAATTCGATCCGCGGGTTCGCAAGCACGTGATCTACAAAGAAGCCAAAATCAAGTAATTGGTTTTTCTTCTTTACGAAAAAGGCCCGTATCTCACGATACGGGCCTTTTTTGTATCTATCTGCCAAGGCTTTGAAGCTCGGTAACAGGTGCCGATGATTCAGGGGAACAGATACCCCTGCCCAACCTGAACCACTTTTATCATCAAGATGCCGTCCTCACCCGAGCTGCTTTCACTCAGATACGGGAAGCCCTTTTCGTACAACCGCTTCATCGCACGCCCCCTGAGGCTGCGCAAGATTATGCTGTTGAGCCAATCCGCTTGGGCTAAATGTGTGGGCTTACCAGCCATCGTTGGCTTTAAAGATCGTTGAGTCATCCAGACCCGCACCGATCCGATGCTTGAACATCCGGGTGTCGCGCCAGTAAAGCTATGCCCTGGAGCTGTAACCCTGCGTGTACTCCATATCCATATGGAACTTCCCGCTCAGCATTGGGCTTACCGATCAATGCGCAGCGTTATCCTCAGCCGCACAGGTATCGCACCAAGATATTGTTTTTATCTACGATCACGCGCAGGCGGTTCGGGTTCACCTCCTGGGTGAATATGTCACCCGGCTTCTCGACCCGTGCCAATGTTGCGCCGGACTCCTTGCGCAGCATTTCCAGCAGCGCTGGCGTGACCTCAGGGGCAACTAAAAAGTTAACGGTGAACGCTTTGCACTGGCCTGCCTGGGCAGCCATTGCAGGCATGGAGCAAGCGCCCAGAACAAGACTGGTCGCCAAAACTAAACGAGTAACTGCGTTGAAATTGAACATATAAAGCTTCCTTGTTTAAACACTTCAGAGATTTGGGTTCACGCTCGGGCCGTACGTTCCATTCACACCCTGCGCACCTCAAAGACTGGCCCAGATCAACGCTGACGGTGTTGCCGACGTATGTCTAAATTTGTACCGATACACGTAAATGACGAACACAAAAAAAGCCCCGTAATCAATCGATACCGGGGCTTTAAATAGCTCTAAATCAATGAGTTCAGGCTTTTGGTTCAAACACTACGTAAATTTTCCGACATGGCTCCAGCACTTCCCACGTCCCTTTGAATCCAGCTGGGATGACAAAGCGATCACCCGCTCTCAGTGTCTTAGCGTTACCTTCCTTGTCACGCAGAACAGAAACGCCCTGCAAGATTTCGCAATATTCATGTTCGGTGTAATTGACTGTCCACTGCCCCACAGCTCCTTCCCACACCCCGGCATTCATTTGCCCACAAGGGCTGTCGTAATGGTTGTGGATAACGTGTTCGGGATCTCCTTTGAGCACCTTTTCAGGTGCCGGACGAAAACGTTCGGCCTCTGTGTTGGTCGTGCTGAAATCGACGATGTTTTCGATGCTCATGGTGTTTGTCCCCCCGAAATTGCGGCATGTGTGATCAGAAAGACCAAAGTCTATGTTTATTAAAACGAACAAGCCATGCCGTTTACGGCACCTGTGTCAAATATATTGAAAGTCCCACAGCCACTGGTTTAGGGTGGCGCATGTCTTGTGCCGATCACATTGGTGGATCGGACAGCATTCCTGACGTGCCACGTGAAAGCCGTGGTGCTTTTTTATTAATAAGAGGAGGACACTCGAATGACCACCCTGACGCGTGCTGACTGGGAACAACGTGCCCAACAGCTGAAAATCGAAGGTCGCGCTTACATCAACGGTGAATACACCGCCGCGGTCTCCAATGAAACATTCGAGTGCCTCAGCCCGGTCGATGGCCGTTTGCTGGGCAAGGTTGCCAGCTGCGATAGCGCAGATGCGCAACGCGCCGTCGAAAATGCGCGCAAAACATTCGATTCCGGCGTTTGGTCGCGCCTGGCACCCGCCAAACGCAAGGCCACCATGATCCGCTTTGCAGGTCTGCTCAAGCAAAACGCTGAAGAGCTGGCGCTGCTTGAAACCCTGGACATGGGCAAACCGATTTCTGACTCACTGGGCATCGACGTCCCGGGCGCCGCCAATGCGCTGAGCTGGAGCGGCGAAGCCATCGACAAGATTTACGACGAAGTGGCCGCGACCCCGCACAATCAACTGGGCTTGGTGACTCGCGAACCCGTGGGTGTTGTTGCGGCTATCGTGCCGTGGAACTTCCCTCTGATGATGGCCTGCTGGAAGCTTGGTCCGGCGCTGTCCACCGGTAACTCGGTGATCCTCAAACCGTCCGAAAAATCGCCTTTGACTGCAATCCGCATCGCCGCACTGGCCGTCGAAGCCGGTATTCCGGCTGGCGTGCTCAACGTCCTTCCGGGCTATGGCCACACGGTGGGTAAAGCACTGGCGCTGCACATGGACGTCGACACACTGGTGTTCACCGGCTCGACCAAAATTGCCAAGCAGTTGATGGTGTACTCCGGCGAATCCAACATGAAACGCGTGTGGCTCGAAGCGGGCGGTAAAAGCCCGAACATCGTGTTCTCCGATGCCCCGGACCTACAAGCCGCCGCCGAGTCAGCCGCCAGCGCTATCGCCTTCAACCAGGGCGAGGTTTGCACCGCCGGTTCGCGCCTGCTGGTCGAGCGTTCGATCAAGGACACTTTCCTGGCACGGGTGATCGAAGCCCTGAAAGGCTGGAAACCGGGCAACCCGCTGGACCCCGCCACTAACGTGGGTGCGCTGGTCGACACGCAGCAAATGAACACCGTGCTGTCGTACATCAAGTCGGGCCACTCCGAGGGCGCCAAGCTGGTGGCGGGCGGTAACCAAATCCTGAAAGAAACAGGCGGCACTTACGTCGAACCGACCATTTTTGACGGTGTGAGCAACGCGATGAAAATCGCCCAGGAAGAAATCTTTGGCCCCGTGCTGTCGGTGATTACCTTCGACACGGCTGAGGAAGCTGTACAGATCGCCAACGACACGCCATACGGCCTGGCGGCAGCGGTCTGGACTGCCGACATCTCCAAGGCTCACCTGACCGCCAAAGCCCTGCGCGCTGGTAGCGTGTGGGTTAACCAATACGATGGCGGCGACATGACGGCACCGTTTGGCGGTTTCAAGCAATCGGGCAATGGTCGTGACAAATCGCTGCACGCGTTCGACAAATACACCGAGCTGAAATCCACCTGGATCAAGCTGTAACACGCAAGCACCGTGGCCGTTGCCCGCTTTGAGCAACGGCTGCGCCCAGTAAAACGCCTGTGGGAGCGAGCTGGCTGGCGATGAACGTACCGAAAGGTATGTAAATCGTTAGCCAGCTCGCTCCCACAGCTGTTTCGCACCCTTGAGTTCACGTTATCCACAGGAGCACACCCATGCGTTGGGCGACTTATTTCGCCGTACTCGCCTCAGTCCTGAGCGTCGGGTTGGCGCTGGGCGTCAGCATGCCGCTGGTGTCGTTGCGGCTTGAAAGCTGGGGCTACGGCGGCTTTGCCATCGGTGTGATGGCCGCCATGCCCGCCATTGGCGTATTGGTCGGTGCCAGCATCGCCAGCAAACTGGCAGCACGCTTTGGCACGCCGGGCCTGATGCGTCTCTGCCTGTGGTGTGGCGCGCTGTCCATCGGTTTGTTGGGGTTGCTGCCCAGCTATCCGGTCTGGCTGGTGCTCAGATTGCTGATCGGCGTAGTGCTTACGGTGATTTTTATTCTCGGCGAGAGCTGGATCAATCAACTGGTGGTCGAGCAATGGCGAGGCCGTTTGGTGGCGTTGTATGGCTGTGCGTACGCCCTGAGCCAGCTGTCCGGGCCGCTACTTTTGGGTCTGGTGGGTTCGCAAAACGACTACGGTTTCTGGATCGGCGTAGGTTTGCTTACGCTTGCGCCCTTGCTGCTGATGGGGCGTGATGGCGCACCCACAACCGAGTCATGCAGCGTCACCTTCAAGGATCTGCTGGTTTTCTGCCGCGGGTTACCCGCTATCGCCTGGGCCGTCGCGCTGTTCGCCGCGTTTGAAGCGATGATTCTGACCCTGCTACCCATCTACTGTCTGCGCCAGGGGTTTACGGCCGATATCGCGCTGGCGATGGTCAGCACCGTGGTTGTGGGCGATGCCTTGCTGCAACTGCCCATTGGTGCACTCGCCGACAAACTCTCACGCCGTACACTGTTCACCGGCTGCGCGGTGCTGTTGATGCTATCGAGCCTTGCGGTGCCGTTGCTGCTCAATACCTTGCTGATATGGCCGCTGTGGGTGATTTTCGGCGCCAGTGCGGGAGGCTTGTTCACGCTGTCGCTGATCCTGATCGGTGAACGCTACCGCGACGACGCGCTGGTTCGTGCCAACGCGCACGTGGCCCAGTTGTGGGGCATTGGCTGTCTGATCGGGCCGCTGGCGGCAGGGGCGGGCAGCCAGTGGATCAGTGGGCATGCGCTGCCGTTGTTCATGGCCGTCGGCGCATTGGGCTTGGTGATATTGGTGCTGCGCCAAGGCGCGTTTGGCGCCGAACAATCACCCGCCTGACCCCGTCGCTAGAGCATTTTTTCCAAACCCACGCGCGTGCTGAACCACGCATTGAGCCGGCGCCACCCACTGCCCGGCTCATGGGTCAAGGTGTGCAATTGCCCGTTGTCTTCGGTTTGCCACACAATCGAGCCTTCGCGCAGCACCGGTTGATAACTCAATGCCGGGGACATGCCTTGCAGCGCAAGCTCTCGGGCCTGCGCAGCCAGTGCGGGACTGTCCACCAGCACCCCGACTTCGGTGTTCCACAAGCCCGAGCGCGGGTCGAAATTGAATGATCCGATAAAGGATTTTCGCTGATCAAAAATCATCGCCTTGCTGTGCAGGCTCGAATCCGAACTCAGGCTGGTCTTGAACAAGTGCGGGCCACTGCCGCCGGTGCTGCCCGGTTGGCGACGCAGCTCAAACAGCTTGACCCCATGCTCAAGCAACGCCTTACGGTACGGCGCATAGCCACCGTGCACCACGGGCACGTCCGTGGCTTCCAGCGAGTTGGTCAATAAACGCACATCAACCCCGGCGTCGGCTCTGCCGGTCAGGTAAACCAACCCGGTTTCACCCGGCACAAAGTAGGCCGACACCAAAATCAACTCTTTGCTCACACCGGCAAGGTCCGGGGCCAGTTGAGTGGTCAGCAGCAAATGCGGATCTGGCTCATCCTTGGCCAGCACCTTGCTCGGAGCGTCCCACAACGCCTGATTCCAGGCCCAGATCAGCTCGTTGCGCCATACCTCCATTTGCGGGCGGGTCTCATACGCAGCCAACTCCTGATACAAGCCGGGGTTGCGTCGCTGCGCCTTTTGCAAAGACGCCTCCAGCTCTTTGCGCGCCTTGGACAGTTCGCGCCTGGACAACCGCGACGAGACAAAATCGCCAATCGGCTGGCTCAATGCGCTGTTCCAATACTGGTCGAAACTGTGCCCCAATTGCTCAGCCACCGGGCCAACGCTCAATAAGTCGATATCCGTAAAGTTCAGGTCGGGCTGAGCATCGAAATACTCATCGCCCAAATTACGCCCACCGACAATTGCGACGCTGTTATCCGCCAACCAAAGCTTGTTATGCATGCGCCGGTGTTGACGCGACAAATTGAACAGCCGCCCCATTGCCCGCGTTACGCCAGTACCTCGACCTAACTGCAAAGGGTTGAACAGACGGATCTGCACATTGGGGTGCGCGGCCAAGGTGGCCAGTAATTCGTCCAGCCCGTCACTGGCGGTATCATCGAGCAACAGCCGCACGCGCACCCCGCGATCAGCCGCTTTGAGCAGCTCGTCCACCAGCATGCGCGTGCTCAAGCCGTCGTGGACAATGTAGTACTGCAAGTCGAGGCTGGTTTGCGCGTTGCGAATCAGCTCGGCCCGCGCGCGAAACGCCTCGCCGCTGTTGGGTAACAGACGAAACCCCGAGCGCCCCTGATACGGCGCTGCCTGCGCCTGGATCGAGCGACCAAAGGACGAATTCGCAGCTGGCATGGCCTGGCTCGGTTCGCGAGGGACGTCCATGCTGGCGCAGCCTCCCAGCACAACACTCATGATTAATACACACAGTGATTTCAACGGGGAGCGCCTCGGACCAAACGTTGCAAAGAAGTTAAAGGGCGCCGGCCAACAGCTTAGTGGCCGCCAGCCCGACCTTGCGCACGGCGTCCTCGATCTGGTACGCAGGCTTGGCCGCGTAGTTCATGCGCAAGCAATTACGGTACTTGCCCGACGCCGAAAAGATACTGCCCACCGCGATCTGCACGCCTTGCTCTAACAGCGCGCGATTGAGTCGCAAACTGTCAAAACCCTCTGGCAACTCAAGCCACAGCATGAAACTGCCTTGGGGCCGACTGGCCCGCGTGCCGGCTGGAAAGTAGCGACTTACCCAACCCAGCATCAAATCGCGATTACGCTGATATTGGGTGCGCATTTTCCGCAAATGTGGCTCGAAATGCCCATTCTTCAAAAAGTCGGCAATGGCCAGTTGTGGCTGCGGCGCGGTGGAACCGGTGCAGATGTATTTCATGTGCAGCACCCGCTCCAAATAACGCCCCGGTGCGACCCAGCCAATGCGCAAACCCGGCGCCAGGGTCTTGGAAAACGAGCTGCACAGCAACACCCGGCCATCGTCGTCGAACGACTTGATCGTGCGCGGGCGAGGGTAGGTGTAGGCCAGCTCGCCATACACATCGTCTTCAATGATGGCCACATCAAAGCGCTGCGCTAATGCGACCAAAGCCTGCTTACGCGCCTCGGGCATGATGTAGCCCAACGGATTGTTGCAACTGGGGGTGAGCTGGATTGCCTTGATCGGCCACTGCTCAAGCGCCAGTTCGAGCGCCTCAAGGCTGATGCCGGTGAGCGGGTCTGTAGGAATTTCCAGCGCCTTCATGCCTAACCCCTTGAGGGTTTGCATGGCGCCATGAAAACTCGGCGAATCGACCGCCACAATGTCGCCCGGCTCACACACGGCGCGGATGCTGCAAGACAGCGCCTCGTGGCAGCCGGTGGTAATCACCAGCTCGTCAGGGCCTAACTGGCAACCCGAGTCGAGCAGCAACCGCGCCAGTTGCTCGCGCAGGGCAAGCACGCCGTGAATATTGTCGTAATACAGGCCGGGCAGGTCCTGACGACGACTGATTTGCGCCAGGCTGCGCAACAGCGGCTTGAGGGTGGGCGTGGTGACGTCCGGCATACCGCGCCCCAGCTGGATCACATCTTTGTGCGGCACCGACCGCACCAACTCCAGCACTTGTTCCCACTGCGAAATTTCCACCGGGCGTTGAGCCGGCTTGCCCATCCCCGGCAAGGCGGGAAGCTCACGTTCCATAGGCACAAAGTAGCCAGACTTGGGCCGCGGCGAAGCCAATCCGTTGTCTTCCAGCAGCCGATACGCCTGCTGAACGGTGCTCAAACTCACCCCGTGCTCGGCACTTAAGGCACGCACGGAAGGCAGACGGTCACCGGGGCGATAAAAACCCTGCTCGATACGCGTGCCAAGTAAGTCAGCGAGGTTGACGTAAAGGGTCATGGCAGCACTCTGGGCAAGGTAGCGAACAAAAACCATGACAGATGGGGCGCAAAACGGGGATTCAGCCCCCGAAAAGCATCATCTGTATGCACGTAAAAACAGTTTGCTGAATCTGTCATGGTTTTCACGACAAGGCCATCATTTTGCTCTGAGCCAACGAGTCAACAAGGAGCCTGGTCATGAATGGTTTAAGCGATGTACGCCTGACGCTGCACGCCCCGCAATTGCAGGATGAGCAGCACGTGTTTCAGGTGATTAAAGCCCCGGCGGGCCTGAGTGGCTGGAGCCTGATGTGGCACCGCTCTCGTACGCGTCGCGCACTGCTCGCACTGGACGAGCAACAATTGCGCGACGTGGGGTTGAGCCGGGCGATGGCCCTGCGTGAAGGCTGCAAACCGTTCTGGCGCTCTTGAACACACGTCGTGTAGTCGCTGCCTACGGCCGCGACTACACCCTATTTAGCGCAGCTCTTTGAGCCGATGCCACAGCATGCCGAGCGCCAGCAGGGGCGAGCGCAGGTACTTGCCGCCAGGGAAGGTGATGTGCGGGACGTTGGCAAACAGGTCGAAGCCGTCGCTGTGCTGGCCACTGATGGCCTCGGCCAATAGCTTGCCCGCCAAATGCGTGGCATTCACCCCATGCCCGGAATAAGCCTGAGCGAAGTACACGTTCGGCTGATCGGGCAAACGGCCAATCTGCGGTAAGCGGTTGGCACCAATACCGATCATGCCGCCCCATTGATAGTCGATTTTCACGTCTTTTAGATGAGGGAATACTTCGAGCATTTTCGGCCGCATGTAAGCCGCAATGTCCTGTGGGTCACGTCCTGAATAATGGCAAGCACCACCGAACAACAAGCGCCGATCGGCCGAAAGGCGGTAGTAGTCCAAGGCCACGCGCTGATCGCACACCGCCATGTTTTGCGGCAACAGGGCGTGGGCCTGCGCTTCGCTCAACGGTTCGGTGGCGATGATGTAACTGCCAGCCGGCAGCACTTTGCCACTCAATTGAGGGTTGAGGTCTTTAAGGTAGGCGTTACAGCCCAGCACCACGCTGTTGGCGCGCACAGAACCTTGAGCGGTGTGCACGCGCACTTGCGGGCCGTAATCAATGCGCGTCACTGCGCTGTGTTCGAACAGCTTGACGCCCAACTGTGCCGCTGCACCCGCTTCCCCCAACGCCAGATTGAGCGGGTGAAGGTGCCCCGAGCCCATGTCGACAAACCCGCCCACATAACGATCAGACCCCACCACACTGCGCACTTCGTTGGCCTGCAATAATCGCGTCTCATGGCGATAACCCAAACTGCGCAATTCGTCTGCTTCTTCGGCAAAGCCTTCAAGGTCGCGAGGCTTGTTGGCCAAATCGCAATATCCCCAGGTCAGGTCACAGGCGATATTGAAGCGTTCAACACGCTGGCGCACGATTTCCACGGCTTGCAGCCCCATCAGCTTCATCTGACGCACACCGTCCTTGCCGATGATGCCTTCAAACTGCTCAAGGCCATGCCCCACGCCACGTATCAGTTGCCCGCCGTTACGCCCACTGGCACCCCAGCCGATCTTGTGCGCTTCAAGCAAGATCACGCTCATACCGCGCTCGGCCAGTTCCAGCGCCGTGTTCAACCCGGTAAAGCCCCCGCCCACTACGCACACATCGGCCACATGTTCGCCTTGCAGCACCGGATGATCGGGCTGCGGCAAGCTGCTGGCGGCGTAATAAGAGGCGGTGTGCTGGCTGCGCTGAACAGGGGCGTTCATGTGCGTGATCCTGATTATTTGTGTTTGGAAAATTTGACGGAGCATAAGCCGTGCCATTCACATGGGGCAAGAACAGCTGGACGGCGCTGTCTAGGGCAGGGGTTTTCAGGCAGACTCTGCGGCCTTTTAAAAAATCGGTACGCCCTGGATGAGCTGCAACAGCCATAAAATCCGCTTTCTGCGCCAGCAAATACCATCGTTTGAGTGCGTACCGGGTTGCCATGACTGCTGCGGACCGGTGACCACCTCGTCTGAAGAAATGGCGCGCTTGCCGCGCAAGACCGCCGCCGAGCAGGAAGCGGCCATGGACGAGCTGAACTGCGTGCATTTGGGCCCCAACGGCTGCACGGTGTACGAAGAACGCCCGCTGATTTGCCGCCTGTTCGGCACCACACCAACCTTGCCTTGCCCCAACGGGCGCAGACCGGTGGAGTTGATCCACCCCAGCGCTGAAAAATTGGTGCATGAATACATCGCCAGTACGCGGCAGGTATTGGTCTGAAACCCCCAAAGCCCCTCACCCTGACCCTCTCCCGGAGGGAGAGGGGACTAAAAGCAAAAGCAGCTCAGCTCAGCTCCCCCCCCATCCGCTTCCCATCCCGCAGGGAGAGGGCGGGGGTGAGGGCCGCTGTTAATCCGCAATCGGCAAATTCAGGCTCTCTTTCACTTCTTCCATCACGATGTAGCTTTTGGACTCGCGCACATGGGGCAATTTCAACAAGATATCGCCCAACAGTTTGCGATAGGACGCCATTTCGCTAATGCGCGCCTTCACCAGATAGTCAAAGTCCCCCGACACCAAATGGCACTCCAATACATGGGGAAGCTTCAACACGGCCCGTCGGAACTCATCAAATGTATCGCCAGATTTGTAATCAAGGCTGATCTCGACGAACACCAGCAAGCTGCCCTGCAAATGCTGCGGATTGAGCCGGGCGTTGTAGCCCATGATGATCCCTTCGCGTTCCAGCCTGCGCACCCGCTCGGTACAGGGCGTGGTAGACAGCCCGACCTTCTCTCCCAGCTCGGTAAACGAGATCCGGCCATCGGCCTGCAAGATGCGCAAAATGTTGCGATCAATCTTGTCCAGCTCACGCTTTGTTTGATGATTTGTACGCATAGGAGAATCTCCTTTGTCAAAAGCGTTTTGGCCGAGAATTGTCGCCAAATATAGCCGTTTATACAGTGAATTCCACTAGCCAATGGTTCCTATACTGCGCCCATCTTCGCTTTGAACAATAAACGTCTGCGGCTGGCCGCGATGAGGGATATAAATATGCGAGTTATGGTATTGGGTGGCGGCGTTATTGGTACTGCCAGCGCCTATTATCTGGCCCGAGCCGGTTTTGAAGTGGTCGTGGTCGACCGTCAGCCAGCCGTAGCAATGGAAACCAGTTTTGCCAACGCAGGCCAGGTCTCGCCAGGCTATGCCTCGCCGTGGGCCGCACCGGGCGTGCCGCTCAAGGCCATCAAATGGTTGCTGGAGCGCCACGCGCCTTTGGCGATCAAGGCCACCGCCAATATCGACCAATACCTGTGGATGGCGCAGATGCTGCGCAACTGCACCGCGAGCCGTTATGCCGTGAACAAAGAGCGCATGGTGCGCCTGTCTGAATACAGCCGTGACTGCCTCGACGAACTGCGCGCCGAAACCGGCATTGCCTACGAGGCCCGTAACCTGGGTACGACTCAACTGTTCCGCACCCAAGCGCAATTGGATGGCGCAGCCAAAGACATCGCCGTACTCAAAGAGTCTGGCGTGCCCTACGAACTGCTCGACCGCGCTGGCATTGCCCGCGTTGAGCCGGCGCTAGCCAATGTGACCGACATTCTGGCGGGTGCCCTGCGCCTGCCGAACGATCAAACCGGCGATTGCCAGATGTTCACCACTCGCCTGGCCGAAATGGCAAAAAACCTTGGCGTCGAATTCCGCTTCGGTCAGGACATTCAGCGCCTGGACTACGCAGGCGACCGTATCAACGGCGTAATGATCGACGGCAAGCTCGAAACCGCAGACCGCTATGTGCTGGCACTGGGCAGCTACTCTCCACAGTTGCTCAAGCCGCTGGGCATCAAGGCGCCGGTCTACCCGCTCAAAGGGTACTCGCTGACCATTCCGATCACTGACCCGAACATGGCGCCGACGTCGACGATTCTCGATGAGACCTACAAGGTCGCGATCACCCGCTTCGATAACCGCATCCGCGTCGGTGGCATGGCTGAAATCGCCGGTTTTGACCTGTCGCTTAACCCGCGTCGGCGCGAAACCCTGGAGATGATCGTCAACGACCTTTATCCTTTGGGCGGCGATTTGAGCCAGGCCAGCTTCTGGACCGGCCTGCGTCCAACCACCCCCGATGGCACCCCGATTGTGGGCGCGACCCCGTTCAAGAACCTGTTCCTGAACACCGGTCACGGCACACTCGGTTGGACGATGGCGTGTGGTTCCGGCCGCTACCTGGCGGACGTCATGGCGAAGAAAACGCCGCAAATCAGCACCGAAGGCCTCGATATTTCCCGTTACGGCAACCCACAGGAGACTGCAAAACATGGCAATCCAGCGCCAGCTCACCAATGAACGCATGAGCCAAATCGTTGCCCATAACGGGACGGTTTACCTCTCAGGGCAAGTGGGTGACGACATGAATGCGGGCGTAGAGCAGCAAACCCGCGAAACCCTGAAAAATATTGAGCATTTGCTGGATATCGCGGGCACCGACAAAAACCACATTTTGTCAGTCACCATTTACCTCAAAGACATTGATGCCGACTTTGCGGGCATGAACAGTGAATGGGACAAATGGCTGCCAAAAGGCGTGCAGCCCGCTCGTGCCACGGTTGAGGCCAAGCTGTGCGAACCCGAAATTCTGGTCGAGCTGTCGGTGATTGCAGCGCTGCCGTAGGTTTTTTGCTCCTGTAACAGTCCCTCTTCCGGTGCAGCACGCAGTGAACGCTGCGGGTGAGCGCCGGTTTTTTATTCAACAGCCGTTAGAAGCCCGCCATGCGCCCAGCCCGTGCCCTGATCGACCTTCAAGCCCTGCGTCACAACTACCAACTGGCCCGCGAAGTGACGGGCGCCAAAGCCCTTGCCGTGATCAAGGCCGACGCTTATGGCCACGGTGCCGTGCGTTGCGCCCAAGCGCTTGAAGCGCAGGCCGACGGGTTCGCCGTCGCGTGCATTGAAGAAGCGCTGGAGCTGCGTGCGGCTGGTATTGGCGCCCCGATCCTGCTACTTGAGGGGTTTTTCACTGCCGATGAACTGCCGCTGATCGTTGAACACGATTTGTGGTGTGTGGTGCATTCGTTGTGGCAACTGGACGACATCGAGCAGGCCCGCCTCGCCAAACCGATCAACGTGTGGCTCAAACTCGACTCCGGCATGCACCGCGTGGGTCTGCATCCCTCGGACTACAAGGCCGCTTATCAGCGCCTGCAAGCCTGTGCCAACGTCGCAAAAATCGTCCTGATGAGCCACTTTTCGCGGGCCGATGAGCTGGGCTGCGGCCGCAGTGATGAACAGCTGGCGGTGTTTCAGGCCGCCCGCGCCGAGTTGTCGGCTGAAGTCAGCTTGCGTAACTCCCCCGCCGTGCTCGGCTGGCCCCAGGTCCCGAGCGATTGGGTACGCCCTGGATTGATGCTTTACGGCAGCACGCCGTTTGAAGAGTCGCAGGTGCTTGCCGAGCGCTTGCAGGCGGTCATGACGCTGGAATCCAAAGTGATTTGCGTGCGCGAACTACCCGTAGGCGAACCCGTGGGCTACGGCGCCAAATTCGTCACCGACCGTCCCATGCGTATCGGCGTTGTGGCCATGGGTTATGCCGACGGTTATCCGCGTCAGGCACCTACGGGCACCCCCGTGTGGGTGGCCGGTCAACGTAGCCGGTTGCTGGGCCGCGTGTCGATGGACATGTTGTGCATCGACCTCACCGATGTACCACACGCAGGGCTGGGTTCGAACGTTGAACTGTGGGGTAAAAACATCCTCGCCAGTGAAGTGGCGGCCCACGCTGAAACCATTCCTTACCAGATCTTTTGTAACTTAAAACGCGTGCCACGCCTCTATTCCGGGAGCTGATGGGCTACGTGCAAGGTGCGGGGCCAAACGGGCGCACAGGATTGAAGTCGAAGTGTTGTAAATACTGAACGCTATCGCCATGATGGCGCCAATTCGACCTGAATCTGAACCCTAGGAGGCTCCCGCATTGGACGTCGGTGAACGACTGCAATCCATCCGCAAACTGAAAGGGCTATCTCAGCGTGAACTCGCCAAACGGGCGGGCGTCACCAATAGCACCATTTCAATGATCGAAAAGAACAGCGTCAGCCCCTCGATCAGTTCGCTGAGAAAAGTGCTGAGTGGCATCCCCATGTCTATGGTCGAGTTCTTTTCCGAAGAAATACTTCAAGAAAAACCCACGCAGATTGTCTACAAAGCCAATGAGCTGATCGACATTTCGGACGGTGCCGTGACCATGAAGCTGGTCGGCCGCGCCCACCCCAGTCGCGCCATTGCCTTCCTGAACGAAATTTACCCGCCGGGCGCCGACACTGGCGACGAGATGCTGACCCACGAAGGTGAAGAAACCGGCATTTTGGTGGAAGGTCGCCTTGAGTTGACCGTAGGTCTTGAGACCTTCGTGCTTGAAGCCGGTGACAGCTACTATTTCGAAAGCGCCAAGCCGCACCGTTTCCGTAATCCGTTCGACGTCGCGGCGCGACTAATCAGCGCAGCCACCCCGGCGAACTTCTAAGAACCGAGGCGCCCTGCACGCCTTGCAGAGGCCGCCCGCGTTGCATTTCGCCACTTATAAGACCCCTTCTACTTTAGGGTTGTTTCAGAGTGGCGGGCTAACCGTTATACTTTCGCCGCCCGCGAAACCGTGGTTGTGGGCGTGACTAGCCACCATTGAGGGTGAACGCGTGAACCTAATTATGAAAATGCTGGCCGTACCAGCAACAGTAGTGGCCCTATGGGCAGTCAACGCTCAGGCAACAACGAACGATGACATTGCAAAACGCCTTGAACCGGTCGGTAAGGTCTGCATTCAAGGGCAAGAATGTAAAGGGATGGAAGTGACGGCCTCTGTGGGCGGCGGCGGTGGTATGTCGGCTGATGACATCATCGCCAAGCATTGCAGCGCTTGCCACAGTACCGGGCTGCTGGGCGCACCGAAAATCGGTGACACCGCTGCCTGGAAAGAACGTGCTGATCACCAGGGCGGCCTCGACGGCATCCTGGCCAAGGCCATCACCGGTATCAACGCCATGCCGCCAAAAGGCACGTGCATGACGTGCTCCGATGAAGACCTGAAAGGCGCCATCGAGAAGATGTCTGGTTTGAAATAAACCGATCTCCTGCAAAAAAGCCGCTGATGGGCGGCTTTTTTGTGCCTGTTTTCCAGGTCGCCACTGTGCGCCTTTATTCCCGCCCCCCTCCGAACAATTGAAATGCCCGGTTACAAACCCACTTAAGCATCTCAGAATCCTCCTACATGCCCCGTACCGGCGCTTGGCTAGCATCACGACAACCTCCAGCCAGTGAATCACGCTTGTGTACGAAACCTGCGTCGCTACCCTTCACCCGCGTTGCCCATGTGCCGCGTGCCGCCAACAACACAAGGCCGCACAAACGCATACAGCCGTGGCCAAAGCACCCGTCAGGCTGACCCGGGGCTGCGTGTTCGCCAAGTCATGTGCATTGCCTGACGGGCTGATGGACTTCAACAACTACAACGACTTTGTACCCGTCGAAGCGCTGACCCAGTACGGCGCCTATGCCGTACTGGGCACCACCGTCAAGGCCAGCCATACAGACACACCCTTGCAATGGATTGGCGGCTCAACCAGCGCCAGGATCTTTGGCGCACGCCTGCAGGGAACGCTATCGGCCACGGCACTGCCACAAACCAACGTCATCGTTACCGTGTTGATGCCCAGCACCAATTCAGGCGACAGCGCCTTTTATCGCGCCGAGCAATACGCCCACCTCACCGATGGCAACACCCGCGTGCGCTTGAACGTCAAACGCCTGTCAGACGGTTCGGTGAGCGCCTACGGTTTTTATACGGGCACCCAATCCCAATGGCAGCGCGTACCGGTGATTGCCGCGCAAGCACGCGGCGATCAACGGGTAGCAGACATGGGCTGCGGCATCGAAGTCATCTGGACGCCGGCCGCAGACCCCGCGTCAGTCATGAGTATCCCGGCGCTCGAAGGCGTCACGCTGAACCCGACGGCCTGGGTATTCCCGCCAACCGAACAGGCCAACAAGATTCTGGTCAACCCAGTGCATCCACCGGACTATCAGGATGCGATTGTCTGGTTCCCTGAGCACCCGCACAGGGCACCCTTCTATTTATCAATCAACACCCGCATGCCCAAACGTGAAGACGACCCCAGCGCCTGATAAACGCGCTGTTCCTGTTCTGATCAGTGAAGGCAGGGTTACAGTGCAACCAACACCCGTCACGCTCAGTCACATCTCTACACATGGATGGTTTAGGAGGATCAGATGGTGCAGTCCTGTTCAATCGAATGCGCAGTGGATGACGTGCTGGCGCGGCTGCCCCCGCATATCCACCTGGGTTTGCCGCTGGGCCTGGGCAAGGCCAACCGTTTCGTCAACGCGCTGTATCAGCGCATCAGGCAACTGCCCGAGCGGCATTTGACGATCTACACCGCACTCAGCCTGGGTCGGCCGGCGTTGGGTGAAGGGTTGCAGCGCCAATTTCTGGAGCCCTTCATTGAACGGGTTTTCGGCGATTACATCGAACTGGATTTCCTTGGCGACTTGCACCGCAACACCTTGCCCCACAACATCCATGTCGAACAGTTCTTCATGCAACCGGGCAGCCTGCTCAACAGCCCGCCCGCCCAGCAAGATTACGTCAGCAGCAACTACAGCCATGCCGCCCGCGACATCAACGCCAGCGGCCTGAACCTGGTGGCGCAACTCATCGCCCGCGACCCGCAGGATGCCAGGCGCCTGAGCCTGAGCTGCAACCCCGACATCACCCTCGATTTACTGCCGATGATCGCCAAACGCCGCGCCGCAGGTGAAACCATTTTGCTGCTCGGCCATGTGCACGCAGACTTGCCCTTCATGCCCGGCGACTCAGAGTTACAGGCCGAGGATTTTGACCTGCTGATCGACGAAGATGAACGCACCACACTGTTTTCGACGCCCAACATGCCGGTGAGCACGCAAGACCACTTCATCGGGTTGCACGCCAGTACCCTGGTACGCGACGGCGGCACCTTACAGATCGGCATTGGCGCAATGGGCGATGCTCTGGTGGCGGCTTTGTTGGCGCGTCAGGCCGATAACGCGGGTTATCGCGCGTTGCTCGATGAGGTGGACGTCACGCCCTGGGGCACGCTCATCGAGCGCGAAGGCGGGCTCAATCCTTTCGCTCAGGGCCTGTACGGATGCAGTGAAATGTTCGTGCACGGGCTGATGGTGCTCGCGGACGCAGGCATTGTGCGGCGTAAGGTGTATGCCGATGAGGAGCGTCAGGCGCAGGCCAATGCCGGCACGCTGGACGAAAGCCTGCACACCGATGGCGTCTGCGTGCATGGCGGTTTCATCCTCGGCCCCGCCAGTTTTTACCAGCGCTTAAGAGAACTGCCCCACAGCAGACGCTGTGAATTCAACATGACGGCTATCAGTTTTATCAACGAGCTGTACGGCCAGGAAGCACTCAAGCGCCTGCAACGGCGTGATGCACGGTTTGTGAACAGCGCATTCACCATGACCCTGCTCGGCGCCGGTGTAGCCGACCAGTTACAGGACGGCCGCGTGCTCAGCGGCGTGGGCGGGCAATACAACTTCGTCGCCCAGGGCCACGCGCTGCATGACGCACGCTCGGTCATTATTCTGCGCAGTTGGCGCGAGTCGGGCGGGGAGGTGAGTTCCAACATCGTCTGGGAGTACGGCCACTGCACCATCCCGCGGCACTTGCGCGACATCGTGATCACCGAATACGGGATTGCCGATCTACGTGGCAAGACCGACCGCAAGGTCATCGAAGCCTTGCTCAACATCACCGACTCGCGTTTCCAGACCGAACTGATCGAGCAGGCACAGCAGATCGGCAAATTGCCCAAGGACTTCTGCCTTGATCCGCGCTTTGCCGACAACAGCCCAGAACGCTTGCAGGCGATAGCGGCGCGCCACCCGCACTTATTTCCCGAATACCCGCTGGGGAGTGATTTCAGCGCACAGGAACAAGACCTGCTGCGAGCCTTGAACTGGCTCAAGAGCAAATTCAAACTCACGCAAATCTACGAACTGGGCAAAGCCACCCTCGACGCACCGTCGCCGCAAGCCTTCGCGCAACACCTGGAACGCATGCAACTGGCACACCCCAGTGGCCTGCGCGAAGAGCTGTATCAGCGCTTGCTGCTGGCGGGGTTACAGGCCACGGCCAAATAGCAGACACCGCTCTTCGTAGCAGCTGGCGAAGGCGGCTGCTACGAAAGCAGGGGCAAGCGGACTTAATCGATAAAGGTCACGTGGCCGTCTGCCAGGGATTTAACCCGGGCCAGCGACTCAACGCGATAACCCTGCGCGTCCAGTTCGGCACGGCCGCCCTGAAACGACTTCTCGATCACGATGCCCAGACCTGCAACAGTCGCGCCCGCTTGTTTGATGATCGAAATCAGCGCCTGCGAGGCTTTGCCGTTCGCCAGGAAGTCGTCGATCACCAGCACGCGGTCGGTGCTTTTGAGGTGACGCGGCGAGATCGCAACGGTGCTTTCGGTCTGCTTGGTGAAGGAGTACACCGTGGCCGTCAGCAGGTTTTCAGTCAGGGTCAACGACTGGTGCTTACGGGCAAAAATGACCGGTACGCCCAGGTTCAAGCCCGTCATCACAGCCGGGGCAATGCCCGACGCTTCGATGGTGACGATCTTGGTGATGCCCGCATCCTTGAACAAACGCGCGAACTCGTCGCCGATCTCTTTCATCAGTTGCGGATCGATCTGATGGTTCAAAAAGGCGTCGACCTTCAAAACCTGATCGGAAAGCACGATGCCTTCTTCGCGAATTTTCTTGTGCAGTGCTTCCAACGTAACGTCCTCAAATAGCGCTTATGCGCTGAAGGTAGAATGAAAAAATAGTCGATTTTAGCGTTTAAGCATGGCGCGTATATCGGCCAATGCTGTATTTCCGCGAACCGCTTTAACTTCGGTAGGGGTGTCGTCGTTGCCTTCCCAGGCCAGATCGTCCGGCGGCAACTCATCCAGGAAGCGACTCGGCGCACAGTCGATGATTTCGCCGTACTGCTTACGCTTCGCTGCAAAGGTAAACGCCAGTGTCTGACGGGCGCGGGTAATACCCACGTAGGCAAGACGCCGTTCTTCTTCGATGGTGTCGGCTTCAATGCTGGAACGGTGCGGCAGGATTTCTTCTTCCATGCCCATGATGAACACGTAAGGGAATTCCAGCCCTTTGGACGCGTGCAACGTCATCATCTGCACGCCTTCGGCGCCGTCTTCCTCTTCCTGCTGGCGTTCGAGCATGTCGCGCAACACCAGCTTGCCGATGGCTTCCTCGACGGTCATGGCGCCGTCTTCGTCTTTTTCGAGGGTGTTTTTCAACGCCTCGACCAAGAACCAGACGTTGGACATGCGGTAGTCCGCCGCCTTCTCACTGGAACTGTTGGTGCGCAGCCAGTTTTCGTAGTCGATGTCCATGATCATGCTGCGCAACGCCGAGATCGGGTCTTCGCCCGAGCATTGCTGGCGCACACGGTCCATAAACCGTTTGAACCGCGCCAGGCGGTCGGTGTAGCGCGCATCGAGGTGCTCGCCCAGGCCGATTTCGTCGGTGGCTGCGTACATCGAAATTTTGCGTTCGGTCGCGTAGTTACCGAGCTTTTCCAGTGTCGTAGAACCGATCTCCCGGCGTGGGACGTTGATCACGCGCAAAAACGCGTTGTCGTCATCCGGGTTCACAATCAAACGGAAGTAGGCCATCAGGTCTTTCACTTCCTGACGTCCGAAGAAGCTGTTGCCGCCTGACAGACGATAAGGAATCTGATGGTGCTGCAACTTCAGCTCAATCAGTTTGGCCTGATAGTTACCGCGGTACAGGATCGCAAAGTCGCTGTACGGCCGGTCAGTGCGCAGGTGCAAGGTGAGGATCTCGACCGCCACCCGCTCGGCCTCGGCGTCTTCGTTGCGGCAACGAATGACCCGCACCTCATCACCGTGGCCCATTTCGCTCCACAGCTGTTTTTCAAAGGCATGCGGGTTGTTAGAAATCAGCACGTTGGCGCAACGCAAAATACGGCTGGTGGAGCGGTAGTTTTGCTCCAGCATCACCACTTTCAAGGACGGGTAATCGTCCTTGAGCAGCATCAGGTTTTCCGGGCGGGCGCCGCGCCAGGCGTAGATCGACTGATCGTCATCGCCCACCACGGTGAACTGATTGCGTGTGCCGATCAGGTACTTGACCAGCAAATACTGGCTGGCGTTGGTGTCCTGATACTCATCCACCAACAGGTAGCGCACCTTGTTCTGCCACTTTTCGAGGATGTCGGCGTGTTCTTCGAACAGCTTCACCGGCAGCAGGATCAAGTCGTCAAAGTCCACGGCGTTGTAGGCTTTGAGAGTGCGCTGGTAGTGGGTATAAACGATCGCGGCCGTTTGCTCTTTGGGGTTGCGGGCGTTTTCCAGCGCCTGAGGCGGCAGGATCAGGTCGTTTTTCCACGAGCCGATCATGTTCTTGATTTCGTCGACCCCGTCGTCGCCCGAGTATTCCTTTTGCATGATGTCAGTCATCAGCGCTTTGACGTCCGCTTCGTCAAAGATCGAAAACCCCGGTTTGTAGCCCAGCCGCGCGTGTTCCTTGCGGATGATATTGAGTCCCAGGTTGTGAAAGGTACTCACAGTCAGGCCCCGGCCTTCGCCCTTTTTGAGCAACGTGCCCACCCGCTCCTTCATCTCGCGCGCGGCCTTGTTGGTAAAGGTCATGGCGACAATGTACTGAGCGCGCACGCCACAGTTCTGGATCAGGTGCGCGATTTTGCGGGTAATCACGCTGGTTTTGCCGGAGCCTGCGCCGGCGAGCACCAAAAGAGGGCCGCCGACGTAGCTCACGGCTTCTTGCTGCCGGGGATTGAGTCGGGACATGACGGGTCAGGGGGTCGTATCTGAAAAGGGCGGGCATTTTAACAGGCTGAGCAAATATTGCTGCCACTCTGCGACAGTGTGACGTAACACTCTGTCTAAATTTTCTGCTTTTGTTACCTTCGCGCAGGATGCCGGCCAAATTGGCGGCTACCGTTCTGTTATGACTGCAAATATGTATTTGATAACCAGTGTCATTTGCCATTGGTCGGCGGCGCGTCATAATGCCCACCGCCTGAAATTATTGCAGAGTCTAGGGAGCCAGCTTGTCTACGCCTGTCGAACCCTTGCGTTTGCTGCTACTGGCCCAAGAGCCTTCTTGGGCAGCGTTATTGCGCGAGTGTCTGGCGCCAATGAAAGGCGCAGCCGTGCTGGTGTGCGCGCCCAATTGGGAAGCTGTCAGCTATCTGTTCGAAAACGACCGCCACGCGTTGTTGCTGACCACCCCCACGCTACAGCCCGCACCGGGTCGCTGCCGGTTGTCGACGATTTTGTTGCTGGACACCGAACCCGAGGCAACGCCCCAAGGGGTCAGCGACTGGTTAGTGGCCCCCCAACTGAACGCTGATTCGCTGCGCCGCAGCTTGCGCCATGTGCGCGAGCGTGGCGTGCTCGAACACACCTTGCAGCGCCTGGCCGAAGAAGACCCGCTGACCGGTATCGCCAATCGCCAGGGTTTTCAGACCTTGCTGGCGGTGCGGCTGGCCGAAAGCGAAGGGCGCGGCATCGCCCTCGGGCACCTTGATCTGGACAACTTTCGTCATGCCAACGACGCCCTTGGGCATCAAGCGGGCGACCGCCTGATCCTGCAAGTGGTGGCGCGACTCAAAAGCCAGCTAGAGGCGGGCGATCAATTGGCACGACTGGGCAGCGACGAGTTTGCGCTGTTGATCGACACTCGCCGCGCCCCCGAACGCGCTGAACTGATCGCTGAGCGCATCACCGAAGCGCTGGCCGAACCGTATTGGGTCGACGGCGAAAGCCTGCTGATTGGTTGCAGTCTGGGCATCGCCCACGCTCGGGCCAATGCCGGGGCTGACCCGCTGATGTGGCACGCACACATCGCCATGCAGCAAGCCAAAAGCACCCAGGGCTGCACGTATCACCTGTTCAATGAGCGCATCAATCGCAACGCACGCAGCCTGGCCGATCTCGAAAGCGAGCTGCGCCGGGCGTTGCGCCGTGACGAACTGGAACTGCACTACCAGCCGCGCCTGGACTTGGCCAGCGGGCAAATTGTCGGCCTCGAAGCGCTGGTGCGCTGGCGTCACAGCGAGCGCGGCTTGTTGGCCCCCAGCGAATTTGTGCCGCTGGCCGAGCAAAGCGGGCTGATCGTACCCTTGGGTTACTGGGTGATTTCGCGCGCATTGCGTGACATGCAGGCCCTGCGCGAACGCGGGCTGGCGCCGTTGCACATGGCGGTCAACCTGTCGTTTCGCCAGTTTCAGGACAGCCAGTTGCTCTCCACCCTCAGCCGCTTGATCACCGAGCGCGGGGTTGAAGCGCAATGGCTGGAATTTGAGCTGACCGAGACCGCCGTGATGCGGCGCAGCGACCTGGTCAAGCAAACGATGGATGCACTGGGACGCTTGGGCGTGCGCTTCTCGCTGGACGACTTCGGCACCGGATTTTCGTCCTTTGTGCACCTCAACAGCCTGCCGATCACCCTGCTCAAGATTGATAAAAGCTTCGTTGGCGGTATTGAAAGCCGCGAAGAAAACCGCCAGTTGGTGCCTGCCATGATCAACCTGGCGCACAACCTCAAGCTGGAAGTGGTCGCTGAGGGCGTCGAAACGCCTGAGCAATTGGCACTGCTGCGCAGTTTTGGCTGCGATCAGGTGCAAGGCTATTTGATCAGCAAGCCGTTACCACTGGCCGAATTGGTCACGTTCCTGACCCAAGACAGCGGCCGATACGCTGTTGCCGGCCACGCATCGCACCCGTAAAACCGCATAGCCGCATTACTCGGCAGTGACTACACGGTGATGGCAGCATTGCTCGCACGCTTGAGCATGCGCCGCATCTTCCATTCAAATGCCAGCGTCAGACTGATGGCGGCGCACGCCAGGCCCACCGCCAACCCCCACCACACGCCCGCAGGCCCCCAATTGAAGGTGAACGCCAACACCCAGGCCAGCGGTGCGCCAATCGCCCAATAGCAAAACAGGCCGACCAAAAAAGTGGTCTTGGCGTCTTTAAGACCGCGAATGGCGCCCATAGCAATGGTTTGCGCACCGTCGAACAGTTCGAACCACGCGGCCACCGCCAACAGGCTCATGGCTAGTTCAAACACCGGGCGGAACGCCAGATTGTCGTAATCGAGCAACAAACCGACCAACTCTTTAGGCCACACCAGAAACACAAACGAAAAGCACAACATGGTCGCCGCGCCAAAACCGATGCCCACCCGGCCTGCGAGTCGCGCCCGTAGCAAGTCGCCACCCCCATAATGCTGGCCAATGCGCATGGTGATGGCATACGACATGCCCGCCGGGACCATGAACGCCGCTGACACGATCTGCAACGCGATTTGATGCGCTGCCAGTTGCGTGCTGCCCATCGTGCCCATGCACAACGCTGCGAAGGCAAACAGGCCGACTTCGACGGCGTAGGTGCCGCCAATCGGTAAACCCAGGCGCCACAGCTCGCGCAGGTAGGTCAGGTTAATACGCGACAACCCCTTGCGAAGGGGATACGCGTCGTAGGCCGGATGCCGGTGAATATGCCAGGCAAGGCCCAGCGCCATGCAAGTCGCCACAATGGCCGTGACCAGCCCGATGCCCATCAAACCCAACTTGGGCAAGCCGAACATCCCGGTGATCAGCGCGTAGTTGAGTAAAAAGTTCGCCACCGTGCCGATTACGCTGATGACCATGACCGGCATCGGCCGACCCATCGCGCTGGTGAAGCCGCGCAAGGCCATGAATGTCATGTAGCCGGGCAGGGCGAAGGGCAGCAGCAACAGAAACTGCCCGGCCATCTCGACGTTGCTCGGGGTTTGCCCGAATAACAGCAACACCGGCTTGATGTTCCACAGGATCAGCGCCGCGCCCAGCGCCAGCCCCCACGCCAGCCACACACCGGCCTGGGTCAGACGGGTAGCGCCCTCGATATCTCCCGCGCCCTGGCGGATCGACACCAGCGTGCCCACCGCCGCAATCACCCCCAGGCAGAAGATCGACACAAACGAGTAGCTGGCCGCCCCCAGACTGCCGCCTGCCAAAGCCTCGGGGCTCAGGCGCGCCATCATCAGCGTGTCGGTGAGCACCATCAACATGTGCGCCAACTGCGAGGCGATCAGCGGCCCGGCCAACCGCATGATGGCCTTGAGTTCAATAGCGGCAGAATGCTGTTTGGTCATCGGTTCGATTTCTTAAGATACGTTCAAAGGCTGGATTCTCGGCGCCTTGCGTGTTTTAAGCAAAGGGATAAAAACGATCCATAACATGATAAAAACTCATACCTGATGCCGTCATATAAGTCCTGATCCGGTGTATTCAAGGAATATTCCTCATGTCGCGTAGCCTTCCTCCTCTGTATGCCTTGCGCGCCTTCGAAGCGGCAGCCCGCCACAGTTCGTTTACCCGTGCGGCAGACGAATTGTCGATCACACAAAGTGCGGTAAGCCGCCATATCAAAACCCTCGAAGCGCACTTTGCCTGTCGGTTGTTTCAGCGCAATGGCCGCCACTTGCAACTGACCGAAGCCGCCCGTTTGCTGGTGCCGGGGGTGCGTGAAGGGTTTATCGCGCTGGAACGCGCCTGCACCACGTTGCGCGCCGAAGATGACATCTTGCGCATGAAGGCGCCTTCGACCCTGACCATGCGCTGGTTACTGGCGCGGCTGAGCCGCTTTCGGCACTTGCAGGCGGGCAATGAAGTGCAACTGACCAGCGCGTGGATGGACATCGACCACGTCGACTTCAATCAGGAACCGTTCGACTGCGCCGTGCTGCTGAGCAACGGGCATTTCCCGCCTGACTGGGAAGCAACGTTGCTGTTTCCTGAAATGTTGATTCCGGTGGGCGCGCCCCATTTGCTCACAGATCAGCCCTGGAATATTCAACGTCTGGCCACCACCGAGTTGCTGCACCCGACCCCCGACCGGCGTGACTGGCGCCGCTGGCTCGACTGCCAGGGCTTGACCGGGCAGGTATCGCTCAAAGGCGGACAGGTGTTCGACACCCTGGAACTGGGCATGATCGCGGCCGCACGCGGGTACGGCATTTCGATGGGCGACTTGCTGATGGTGGCCGAAGACGTGGCGCAGGGCCGTCTGAGTTTGCCGTTCCGCACGGCGGTGGCCAGTGGCGAAAATTACTACTTGGTGTGGCCAAAAACCCGCCCCGGCGGTGAGCGCTTGCGCCGCCTGAGTGACTTTTTGCAACAGGAAGTCCAGGCCATGCACCTGCCTGAGGTACAGCGCTTAACGTAACCGCCGCTGGCGCTGGCTGCGAACGTTTAAATCAAACGCTCGCAGTGGGCGGCAGCGCCTGCGCGTTAATCACATTCTGAAACGGCCTCGGTCGCGTTTTTCAGGGCGTTGGCCAAGTCGCTGGCGTTGCGGCTGGAGTAGATGCTGCCACCGGTGTTTTCTGCAATGCAGTTGGACAACGAGCTGTCGCCGATATTGACCACGTTGACCCGCAGACGAGGTTGTTCGATGGCAATGTTTTGCGCCACTTTGCAGACGTTTTCGTTGCAGCCATCGTCGCCGTCGACAAACATCACGATCACCGCATCGCGGTCTCGGCCATTGACCTGCCTGGCGGCTTTTTTCAGGCTCGACGCCAACGGCGTGCCTTCATTGGCGGTCAATCCTTGAATGCCCGCGATCAGTTGCGGGCGCTGCGCGGCGTTAAATACGCCGTGATCCGGTTGACGGAAACACCCGGCAAACGTCATCAACCGCGTGTCGATGTCCGGGTGCAAGTTGTTGATCATCCCGGTCAGCGACGCCTTGGCCACATCCAGACGGGTTTGCGCCGCGAAAATTTTGACCGTGCGCGGGTCATCGTCTTCGGGTTGCGGACGGCTCTTGAAGTACCAGTCCTCATCGTCCTTGGTGGCGTCGATGTTGAGGTTCATCGACCCCGAAGTGTCGAGGATGACCACAAACTCTGGCGGCAACTCGCTGCCCACCGGCGTTTTGGCGCGGCAAACGTGGTTGTTCTGGCTCGGCAACAGGTTCATCGCCGGCAGACGCCAATGCCATAACGCCCACAGCAACAGGCCCAGCAACAACAACCCGAGCAGCAACCACAGCCAGCCGCGCCACACGCGGCGCACCACCACCGGGCGCGGCACAGGCGGCGGGGTGGGCGCGGGCGGCGGCGCGACCACCGGCTCCGGCGCCAGGCCCCAGCGCACCACCACCGGATCGCCATTGATGCTGTAAAGATTGTTGAGGTCTGGCGGGCCAATCAGCGTGCGCAAACTGGCCGCCTGCTCCGACTGGCCACGGGTGACCAACTCATCGGCCAACAGCCCCAGGGTTTCCTGGCGCTGGTGGTAACGCTCCAGCAACGCGACCTGCCGGTCTTCGTCCAGCTCATGAAAGCGCGTGGGCTGGCCGCCCAACTCGGTCCACCACTCCACCACATCGCCGCTGCCCAGCCGCGGGATCGCGTAGACACTCGCCACCGAAGGTGGAAAGTGCTTGAGGATCAAGGCGATCTTGGCTTTGAGCGCGTCCAGCCCTGCTGAGGTGGCGTGCTCGTCCCGGGTAATGCGCTGCATGCAGTGAGTTCCTGAAAATGACGTCGGCGGCGCAAGGCCGCCGACTGAATGCACCCGAAGGGGTTATTCGTAACCGAGGCTAAATTGCAGCTGGTTAACCTTCTTTTGCAGCGCTTTGAGTTCTGCCTGCTTGGCCGCCAATTGCTTGGGGTTAGTGCTGCTGGCAGGTTTGGCTTGCGCGGCCTTGAGCTGCTGTTCAAGGCTGGCGATCTGCTGCTGAACCTGCGCCTTGTTACCTTTGCGGGCCTTGAGCGAGCCGAGCAATTGGCTCAGCGACTGGTTCAACGCCGCCTGAGATTTTTGCTGCGCTTGCAGGTCAGTGCGCGAGGCCGCTTGTTGCGCGGCAATGTCTTGATAGACCTGATGGAACATCGCGTTTTCTTGCTGCGACTTGGCCAGCTCCGTTTCGTTTTGGCGAATCTGCTCGCTGTAACCGCCGCCCGCGTCGCAGTTCACTTTGGTGAACAGGCTCGCGTCTCGGTTGTTGGCGTCACATTCACCCGGTTGGGTGGCGCAGCCAGACAGCGCCAATAAAGCAGCAAAACCCAGAATCAATCGTGTATTCATGGTCTTAACCCAACGTGATCGCGGAGCGCTGGCTGTACAAACCATCGACTTCTTTTTGCAGGCTGGCCACTTTCTGGTTCATCTTCGAAATGTTGGCATCCATTTGCTTAAGCTCAGGCGCATTGCCCTGGGCGCGCTCGACTTTCACCACGTCGTTGTAGCCTGCGACTTTGGTCTTCATGTTGTTCACTTCGTTACGCAACTGCGCGATGTTGCTGTCGATGACCGCAATCTGCTGCTGTGCCTGGGCCTTGTCGATTTTCTTGCTGGCCAGGTCGCGTTTGATCTGAGCGATCTGCTGCTTGTCATCGTTGATCACTTGCTGGGCCGTGGCGGTACGGGTCACGACTTTTTGCGTGTCCAGTTGTACGTCGCTGTTGTACTTCTGCAAACGCTGCGAGGTGTTGGCGTATTCGCTGCGACGCTGATCCACGTAATAGTTGGCGCCCATCGCCACACCACACGCTGCCACACCGGCGGCCACCATGCACACCGCTTTGTTGCCGGAGTTAGACAGAGTGCAGGCCAGAATTGCCGCGCCCGCGCCCATCGCGCACGCCTGATAACCCGACTTGCTGAAGAACTCGGCATCGGTGCCCTGAGTCAGGCGTGGGTCCGGTGCCGGAGCGCCCGCCCCCAACATGCCGCTGCCGGTGCTGGCGCAACCCCCCAGCAGCAGGCTGCCTGTGAGTACAAAACTGATCAGTAATTTGGATGAGGACCACAGGCTGCGCATCATCGTATTGCTCCTTGTTGAAACAGGTGTTGGGCTTATTGGGTGACCGACTTGCAGCTTTTCAGCCAGGCGTCAGTGTCGATCTTCTGCTTTTGCAGGTAGGTCTTCTGATTCGCCCAGTGGGTGCGCAGGTAAGGTTTGAGTTCTTGCAGTTGTTTGTTCTGGCTGATGATTTCTTCCATCACCGGCACTTGTGGCTCCAGCAGCGGCTGGCCATACAACGAGGCGGATTCCACCAGGCTGCTGGCGTAGTAGCGGCTGAGTTTGTGCAGACGGTCTTTTTGCTCCTCCAGCTTGCCTTTACGCATGTCGCAGCTGGGGTCTTTGTCTTCGGATTCGCAGTTAAGCGCGTAGTTTTTCTGCAAGAAGTCCAGGTACTGGCCGTCGTCGAGCATCTTGGTGCACAAAAAGGCGCCCAGATTGAGGCTGGCGCGAATCGCCTGATCGCGGGTTTCTTCCTGCTGCTGGTTGCTGGCACGCAGCTGGTTCTCCAAGGCTTGCAGCTTCTCTTTGAGGGCTTTGTCTTCGACCGCCGACGCCAGGTTGTTCAATTCTTGAACAGCGCCTTTGTCTTTGGCTTGATCGCCTTCTTGAGTCCCGGTGCCGAGTTTTTTCCAGCTCTTCTCGATGCTGCCCACGCGTTCGCGCGAGGTCAGCGTGGGCGAGACCAGCACCAGCCGCAGGCCGGTGGTTTTGTTTTTAACCTGGCCGTCAGCGTTGTAGTACGGCTCTTCCTTGCGCAGCGCTGTGCGCAGGTCCGCTTGCGGCGTCAGGTAGTTGCCGCCGCGCACCACGTAGCCGCCAGCCTGACCGTGCTGGCGGTCGAGTTTATTCAGGCGGAACGGTTCAAACATCATTTCATCGGCGTTGCCGAGCATGTCATGCAGGCCCAGCGGGTTGGGCTCTTGCAGGCCCGTGAGTTGCAACTTGCCGTTGGACGATTGCGCGCCGCCGAACCATTCGTAGGCGTTCAGGCCCTCGGGCATCGGGTAGCGCGTGTCGCTGAACTCAGCCGCGCCGACTTCCAGCCCGCCACGGGCAGCAAACTCCCACTCGGTTTCAGTCGGCAGGCGCAAAAAGCCCAGCGCGCCGTCTTCTTTGGGCAACTTGTCGGCCGCATGTTTGCGCAACCACAGGTTGTATTTGTCGCTGGCGTCGATGGCTTGCACCCAGCTCACGGCCACTTGCGCCAAGCGCAGTTTGTTGGACGGTGCGGGGCAGGTCTCGGCGGTCAGTGCCTGGTATTGCAACTGACTCATTTCGTACTTGGCCATCAAGTAGTAACGCGACTTGTCGCTCTTGGCGCCGGTAAAGCTACCCGCAATGAACGAGGGGCGCTTTTGCTCGACGTAACCCCACTCCGGGCTGTCCTGACCAATGTTGATCGGGTAGTCGTCCAGCGGACCGGTCACCGGGATGAACACCTTGCGAAACACCATTGCACCGTCGCACGGCATTGGCAGCACCACGTCATTGGCGTCGGGCGCGGGGTTGTAATACTTCTCGTCCCAGCCCGCCGCCGAGGCGTTGAGCAGGTAGCCAAGGCTTAAGGATGCGATCAACACAACACGTTTATAGCTCACGCAGACTCTCCGCAGGTTGGATGCTGATGGCCCGTAGCGCGCCGATAATGGCGACCAGTGCTGCGACCAATAAAGCAATCAGCAGGGCTGCCAGCCCGTGCCAGACAGTGATGTGACAAACAAAGGTGCCAGTGGCCTGACTGCTGCCGAGCAAGTGGTCGAACAGCAGGCTGCCGACCCCATAAAATGCGAGACCGCCGACATAGCCCACCAGGCTCAACAACAACGCTTGGGCGATGACGAATCCGGCCACCGCCGGGCTGGTAAAACCGAGCAAGCGCAGCACCGCGAGGCTTTTGCGCTTGCGGTCGATGTTGGCCAAAAAGGCGCCGATCATCGAGGCAATACAGCCGATCAGCGCCGCCGCGGCAATCACGCCGAAGATCAGGCCCAGCACATGGTTGATGGCTTTAACGTTGTCGATATCGGCCAAACGGCTGGCGGTTTCGATGTTTTGTTGGTTGAGCCAGCGCTCCAGCGGCGCGACCGCATCGATGTCGCGGGCATACACGCGAGCACGGGCGTAAAGCGGTTGCAGCTCCCCCTGCGGCTTACCGGTGTCAAGGCCAAACGCGGGCACCTGATAGCCGTCGCGAAAACGCTCAAGTTGCAGCAGCAACGGCGGCGCGACAAAACCTGCGGCGCGGCCAAAGCGTGCGGCATCGAGCACGGCCACCACCTGCACATTCAGTTCGCCGCGCTCATTGATCCCGTCTAGACGCCGTGAGACGCGCAAACGCACGTTATCACCGACCTTGGCCTGCAAACGCTGGGCGGCGCGATCACTGAGAATCACTTGTTGGCCGTCGAGGCGGATCTGCGGCAGGTTAAGCAGCGGGTCGCCCGCATCGCTGGGAATGATTTCGGCGTTTTCGACAAAACGCTGCATGCCCACCAACAGGTCAGCCTGCGTATTAAGCGAGCGGGTCTGGCCGATGGCAAAACCGACCTCAGGTTGCAGGCGCAAACGCTCGATCCACGCCGTGTCGTAATTGCCGCTGCTGAGCATTTTCACTTCAAGGTTGCGCGGATCGCTCAGCAGTTCGTTCTGCAACTGGCTGACCACCCCGTGTTTGAGTCCGAACAGCAGCAACAGCGGCGCGATCACCGCCACCAGCGAGGCGGCGATACAGAATGACACTTTGCGGTCGTGCCAGAGGTCCTGGACCGCCAGCGAACCGAGCAGGCCGAGGCGGCTAATCCATCGCTTCAAACAGTGTTTCTCCCTGACGGCTGACCGCGCCCAGGCGCGGCAAGCCAAAGTCGCGCACCAGCGCCCAGTCGTGGGACACCACCAGCGCGCTCAAGCCCAACTCGTTAACCAGGCTGAGCAACAACTCAAACAGACGCTTGGCGCTGTGCGGATCGAGTGAAGCCGTGGGTTCGTCAGCCAGCAGCAATTGCGGTTCATGGGCGATGGCCCGCACACACGCCACACGCTGGCGCTCACCGATGGACAAGGCCTGCGGCAGTTTGCCGAGCAAGCCGTCGAGGCGCAGGGCGTGGACCGCGCGATCTACCTGCGCACTCTCTGCTGGCATGCCCAACAAACGCCGGGGCAGGCTGATGTTGTCGCGCACGCTCAAAAACGGCAGCAGGCCGCCACTCTGCAAGATGAAACCCAAGTGCCGCGAACGCACCTGCGACAGCGCCGGTTGGTCGTTGCCCGCCAGCATCTGCGCGATGTCCAGCGAGGCGCGCGGCGGGCCGAGGCTGAAACGCCCCAGCTCAACCGGTTGCAGCAACAGGCCGATGGCTTCGAGCAAGGTGCTTTTGCCGCAGCCACTTTCACCGGTGATGGCCAGAATTTCTCCGGGCTTCACCTGCAAGGTCGCCAAGCGCACGCTGTGCGCCTGCGCGCCGCTGCCACGGCGCACGAGCATGTCTTGAATGTCGAGCATGCGCGCCCCGTTACGGCATCATTTCCAGCGGCACCGGGTACACGTTGTCCCGTGCATCGCTGTCTTTGGCCAAGGCCACCCAACGGTCCACGTCCGCGTTGTAACGCTGGTAGTGGCGCAGCTTGGTGCTCAGGTTACGAATGAAGCGCTCTTGGGCCAGACCGTCCCAGCTCTTCCAGGTTTCTTCGTCCAGGTTGAGCACTTCGCTCTGGTAGGGCAGGTCTTCGAGGTATTCGCCGAGCACGCCCATGTCAGCCAGTTTGGCGTTGCCGTTTTGCTTGAGCTGATTAGGATCGGCGCCCATCGTCGCGGCCACCGAACGCAAGCGATCAAACATCTCGGTGGGAGAGATCAGACCTTCGTTGGCGGCGTCGAGAATCTGTTTCATCACGTCGCTCAAGTCGCTGAGCTGGGCCTTGGTCAGCAGCACCCGCACATCGGTGGTGGGGATGTTTTGCTTGATCAAGTCACGGTCGGTGATCCACGCCTTAAACACCGGCGGTGCCTGGCTGTTGGTTTTTTCACCCAGATACGCCAACTGCATGGCGTGGCCGATCAGCGCTGCGTCAGCGAGCATTTTCTGTTCAGCCGGGTCTTTTTTGGCGACCACGTCCTGCTTGGCATTCAGCGCGCTGCCGATAGCGTCGTCGCCCATGTAAGCGGCTTTCACCTGCGCGGTGATAGCGCCTGCCAGCGCATCGACTTTCTGCCCGAACGCTTGCACGTCACCGGCATTGACCGGGTAGTACAGCGAGGTGTTGGTGCCGGGGTAAGTCGACAGGTTCTGGTACTGCGCCTCGGCTTTGCCGTGGTCTTTGATACCGGCCGGGGTTTTGAGGTGCAGGGTGTAAATCGCCACGCCAGGGTTGGCCGCTTCGAGCCGCACCTGATCGGCGCTCAGGCCGGTGCTGCTGAGTTTGTCGTCCCCCTCAAGGGCGCCCGCGTCGGTGATCAGCACCACGTAACGGGCACCGAACTGCGACCAGTCCACCTTCTCGATGCTGTGCATCACGCCCGCATACGAGTCTTCGTCGAAGCTTTTGCTGGAGACTTTGGCTTGTTTGAGGTCAGCCACTTTGGCCAAAAAATCGTCACTGCCCGTGACCTTGTTCGGGTCTGCGTACATTTTGGTCACGTACTCAAGCCCCGGCACCGCCTGGGTGTTGGAGCGAAACGCGACCAGACCGAACTTGACCTGATTGCCCAGGTTCTCACTTTCGATTTGCTTGTAGACCTTGCGAATCGCTTCGCGGGTGCGGTCGATGTACGGGTCCATCGAGATGGTGGAGTCGATGACGAACACCACCGCCGCGCTGAATTCCTTCAACTGACTGGTTTTCACCGCGCCAGCATCGGGCGCATTGGCTGCGCCGGCCTGCACCGGCTTGTCTTCGGCTTTACTCACCGAGGCCACGTTGAGCAGGCGGGTGCGAAAGCCTTCTTCGGTCATGACTTCTTCGCCGCTGAGCACCGGCAGCAGGTAGAACTGCTTGTGCAGGTCGACGAAGTATTCCGGCTCTTGCGCCAACACGCCTGGCGCCAGCGTGCCTTGCTTGAGCTTGGCGCGCAGCGGGGCGACCTGGCTCACCGGGTCCGGGGCATCAAGGATGCCTTCGAGGGTGGCGCGGTCTTTGAAGAACATCAGCCGGTCGCGGTTGGCCGGGTTGGTGAAGGCCAGCGTGAGCTGCATCTTCCAGTCGGTGGTGCAGCTGGCCGGTAGCCAGCCGATGGTTTTGCCGTAGCTGTCGGGGCCGACTTTGAGCCATTGCGCATTCGCCGCCTGCGCCCGCTCGTACACGTAAAAGCGGCTGAAGGTTGGCTGCGCGGCGCCGGGTTCGCCACCGGCGCTGCTGCTGAGTGTGCAACCGGGCGTGGTCAGGACCCGTTGAAACAGGGTTTTCTTGCCTTCCTGAATCAGTGGCTTGTCGGCTGCGTGGGCCAGCGAGCTGCCGATGCACAAAGCCAACACCGCGCTGGCAGCCAGAGCAAAACGACTCATGGTTTCAATTCCTCAAAACGGGCCTTGGCTTCAGCATTCTCAGGCTCTTGGCTGAGGATGGTTTCGTACCAGTACGCGGCGGTGGCTTTGTCCGGCTCAGCGAAACAGGTGCTGGTCTGATGGAATTTTGGGTCGTATTCGTGGGCATACGCGGCGGCGATTTGCAGGTCGCCCGCTTGTGCACGGTTGGCATACAAACGCTGGGCCACGCCACAGTGGTTGTTGGCTTTGGCCACCTTGATGATTTCCAGCAGTTCGGCGCTGCCGGGTGCTTTTTTGATGCATGCCTGCACGAAGGCCAGCTCAGGCAGGGTGCTCATGCTGTCCAGAGTGCAAGCCTGGTTATCGCCAGGTGGCTCGGGCTTGGGTTCTGGCATCTGTGTCTTGTCGCCCACCGGTGCATCCACTGCCGGCGTTTTGTTCAGCCAAAACCAGGCACCCACGGCGATCGCCGCCAGCACCAGCAAGGCGATGATCAATGCAATCAGCCAGCCTTTCTTTTTGGCAGCCGCGGGCGCAGGGGGTGGCGCTGGCACAGGTTCAGGCGCCACGGGTTCCACGACCGGCTCAGGGACTGGCTCAGGCTCAGGTTCTGGCTCGGGTTCTGGCGCAACCACTGCCGGTGGCGCCACCGGCGTTTTCAACTGACCGGTGTCTTCGTGCGCAACCTGTTTTTCATCACTGGCCGCAACGGACGATTGCAGGTTGGGCGCAGGGCTTAACATGCCGACTTGGATATGCCCCTCGCCGCCTTGCTCGCGCAAGACAATACGAAACGTGGCCATGCCGCCCACGTCGAGCAACGGGTCGACCAACTGCGGGCCGACCACGGTTTCCAGCTCGTCGCCGTTGGCGGCGACGCTGAAATGCGCGACCTTGAACCAGTACTGGCTGTTGCTCCAGTGCTGGTCGCCTTGCAGGAAGTAGCCGTCCTGATTGCGCTGGATAGAGAACTCCAGACGCTCGTGACCACCGGTCCAGTTCTTGACGATCAGGCATCCCTGACCGGCAATGTGGGGTTGCAGGGTGACCAGCTCGACGAAAATTGACATGTCTTATCTCGCTTCAAACGCGCTGAGCACGTGGCCCAGGCGTTCATTTTGTTCAGGGGTAATTTCGCTGCCGGTGCCGTGGCTGGCGTTGTCCATGGTGATGTACGCCACACCGGACAACCAATCGCCGAGGAACTGCTGCGCCTGATTGATCGGCTGCGCCGGCAGTTGCGGCAAGGCATCGCGGGCGACGTCGCCGTAGAACGAAAACAGCGCTTCACGGTTGCCTGTATGGCTTTTTGGCCGCGTCTCGACCGGCGCGGCGGTGTAGCCGAACCACGCCACAAAATCGCTGAGCACGCGCTGCACTTCGAGCACTTGGCGTTCAACCATTTGGTCGCGGCGCGAGCCGCTTTGCGCGCGCTTGAGCACGACGCGGATCAACTGGTCTTGCAGGCCAAGGCGATCGCCACTGACGATCAACTCCTGAATCAGCGCCTCAATCGACGCTTTATCCAGCTCCAGCGCGCGCATCAGGCCGTCGCGCTCAGGCACTGCCCGCAGGTAGGTCACCCAGTTGCGAAACACCGCACGGGCAAACTTGTGCTCATTGCTTTGCAGCGCCGGGGCCGCGGTCGGGGCAAGGGAAGACGCGCTGGGCGGCGCATCGAAGTTCAGCGACAAGTCGCCAAAGTCATCGCCAAAATCGAATTCGTTGCTGGAGGCATAAACGATGGACTGCTGGGTGCCGTCCTGCGCGGTGTCACCGGGCGCGGCGTCGGTGTCTTCTTCGTACACGCCGTTGAGGTACAGCTCGCGAATCTCCTCGCTGGGCAGTTGCAACGCGTTGATCAACTCGCCCAACGCCGAACCCCGGCGCTTGAGCTGGCCCAGAATCATCTGCGCCTGCGCACGTTTGATCGCCACCATGTCGGCGCCATCTGCCACGTACAGGCTGCTCAAGGTGTTTTTGGCTTTGCCGTTCAAGACTTTATCGAGCTGTTCACGGATGCGCTTGAGCTTGAAGTCCACGCTGGCCAGCGCCGTGAAGCTCTCGCTGAAACGGGTGATACCGCCATCGTCGAGGGTGAGCATGGCATCCCATGCCTGCTGCGCATCCTTGATGTGTTTTTTGACCGTGGGCCGCTCGACAAAGGTGCTGGCCATCATCTCCAGCGTGTCGAGGCTGTCGTCGGTGAAGTGAGTTTCGCTGCCGTCGGTGCGCCCGATGAAGGCCGTCTGATGACGCGGCTTGCGCACCAGATACGTGTTGTTGAACGGCTGCGAAGCTTGCCAGTTCGACATCCACGGGTAGTCCTTGAAGCGCTCCAGCATAGTGCGCGTCATCATGCCGTCCCACTCTTCCTCCAGCGCCAGTCGCGACTGCTTGTTCAGCGACTGGGAGATGCACAGGTCGAACATGGTCAGGGTCCAGATCAGGCCCGTGGCACGGCCACCGCGTTCTTGCGGGGTGTCGCCCTGCGTGGCGTTGATCCAGCGCGTCAGCACCGGGCCGACATCGTTGACGTCGCTCTGCTTGGTGCTGTTGGTGCAGATCACCAACGCGTTCATTTCCTGATCTTCGACATAACGCTCGAACAGGTACGCCACCTTGCCGCGACGGATCAACTGGGAGATGGAGTTGGTCTGACCGCTTTCTTTGGCGATGGCCGTCACGTTCAACCGCCCGCGATAACCGGGGAAGTCCAGCAGGTCCATTTGTTCAACGATCTGGGCAGCGGGCACTTCGACCAGGCGGAAGGTCATTTCGGCCGTCAGCGCCGCCAATTGCACCAGTGAAATGCTGCTGGCGTTGTGCAATTTGCCGTCGATCCACGGGCGCACCGACACGGGCACGTCAATGGCCGAGCCATAACGCTCCAGAATGTCGACGTTCATGATGCTGTTGCGGCGGTCGTATTCGGTGCCGACCCGCTCAGCCAGCACCGACAGCGGCGCGAACACGGTGTCGGGCATGCCCAAGCGATTGAGCGAGGCGCCCAACTGTTGGTAAACCTGGGTCAGGCCGTCTTGCTTGCCCCACAGGATCGAGAACACTTCGCCGCGCTCTTGCGCCGTCAGGCGCGGCGCCAGTTCGATTACTTTGGGCCAATAATGGTGAGTCAGAATTTTCAGTGATTTTTCAAAACTCTGGTTCAGGTAATCCATCAGCGAGACGACGTCTTCGGCGCTGAAGCCCGACTGAACCGGGCCTGACTCACGGCCTTCAAAAGGCTGCAACACCTGGCGCACCATCGCCTCGTCGATCTCAAAGGCGATTTTTTCCTGATCGAAGTCCTTGAACCAGGTATTGCCAAAGATCTTGGCCAGCTCGACCTCACGGAACAACTTGAGCTCAACCGGATAAGCGGGGTCTTCACTGGGCTTGGCCAAACGGCTGAAACGCGTCACCAGACCCGTGGCTTCGGTACCGCCGCCACTGGGGTTGATGTCTTGAATGAAGTCCAGGCGCTCTTCACCGAACTTAGTTTCGAGTGCGCCATTGACACCGGCTGCCAGCGCCGAAATCAGGTACGACTTGCCCGCTTGCGACAGGCCGAAAAAACCGGTGGTCATCGGTGTGCCTGCCACACGCCCCAGGTTGCGGGCCAGGTTGCGCGCCTGATACAAACCCAGCTTCAAGTCGTAGGCATCGCGCTCCAGCTTGGGCGCGGTGACGCGGGTTTTGTCGACCCACTCAAGGGCCTGACCGGCACCGTCGTAGACTGCGTTCCACCCGTGGGTGAGGGCGATTTGTTCTGGGGTCTGGTTGCTCATTTGCGTTTTACGCTCCCGCTGTCCAGCCAATATTTGTTGCCGCTCAAGCCCTCGACCAAGGTGGTGTTGAGTTGCAGCGAGAGGTCTTTTTTGCTGAAGGTTTTGTCCGTGTTGGACTCCACCTGATCGATCTCCAGCAGGTCGCTCAGTTGACCTTGGCGCTTCATCTTCTCGGTGGCTTCGAGGACCTTGAAGTACACGTTGACCACGGGCATTTCGTTGTTCTCAGACTTGGCTTCGGTAAAGCGCTGGCGCCCCTGCGGGGTGAAGTGCAAGGTGTACAGCGGCGTGGCAGACCAACGCTCGGCGGCCAACTGGCGAAAGCCCAGGCGCATGTCACCGCGCATTTGCAGCGCCGGTGGGCGAGCGTCCAGCCCTTCGCCAATTTCAGGCAGCACGATGCGGCCGTTGTCCGAGGTCAGGTCGCGGTACAGCACGTCCGAGTCGGTGATGATGTTGGCCTGGTCGATCTTGCCGATGTGCTTGATGGTCGAGTACGGCTTGAGCGCCGAGGTGCGGAAATAGAAGTTCGGCACGCTGTGGTTGGCGCACAGCAGGCACAGCATGGCGCCCACCGAAGCGGTGCTTTTCGGGTCGTCGATCAAGCCGTTTTTATGGAACGGGTACCAGTTGCCGGTGCGGTAGTTTTGCAACGCCAGAATGCGCCCCGGCGGCAGCGGCAGCATTTTGCGGATAAACGCCTGAATACCCGGCAGGCGCGAAGGACGCCCGGTCAGCAGCAGCATGTCGCACGGGTAATGGGCGATGACTTCGCACAGCCCGGACAAGATTTTGGTGATGTTGATGCGCCCACTGGTGAACGCTACATGCAGGGCTTGCAGGTCGAATGTGATGGCGGTTTTGAGCAGATCGAAATCGGTCTGCATCCCAAGCTCACGGCGCACGGCGCTGTTCACATAGTCCAGCACGTTGCTGCTCACGGTCTCGTTGCCCAGCAACTCCAGGTACGTGTGGTCGGTGGCGGCCCCGGCGAACTCGGGGTTGAACAGCTCGTAGCGGCGTAACAGCTCCAGCGCCAGCGGGGTGAACACTTGCAGGTTCAGTTGCTGGCGCAGCACCTGGTCTTGCGCGCTGCCCGACTCGGCGCCGCACAAACGCGACATCAATGAGGCCGGCACGTTAACCCCGGTGTGCAGCAAGGCACTGTCGAAGCTGGGCAGGATGAAGTCTTGAATCACGTCCAGCAGGATGTCATCGCCCGCCACCTTGAAGCCGTCACGGAAGCGTTGCTCCGGCACGATGTGCACGTTGCTGCCGCTGGTGGCATTGCCAGCACGGTCGAGGCGGTAGTCGGTGATCACCAGGTCTGTGGTGCCGCCACCAATGTCGATGGTGGCCAGCGTGATGCGTTCACGGTCGGTCTTGCCGGGGCGCGAAATGGCATCGAAGAATTCTTCCGGGTGACCGGCAAAGTTTTCGTTCACTTCGGTGTAGAGGTACACCAACTGCCCGCACGATGCCTCGTCCCATTCCACACGCACGTTGGGCAGCGGGGTGGTGGCCGGGGCCGAGTCCGGATCGAACGGGTCTTTTTTGTCGACCTGCCAGCCCAACGCTTTCCACACCAGGCCAATGGCGTGGCGCATGCGTTTTTCGAGGATGCTGCGCTCGGCTTGCGGCATGCCTGGCGGCACGGTCAGGGTGATGCTGTTCAGGCGGCGCGGCACACGGGTATGGCCTTGGCGCGAACGCTGCGCGGGGCTGTTGATTTGCATCAGCGCATGCGTCAGCACTTCGGCGAGCATGAAGGTCATCAGTGAGCTGCGCGAATAGCGCGGGACGAATACCGGCAGCTCCATCCACTCAAAACTGTGCAGCGCGTCGCCGGTTTCGTTGATTAACAGCGAAAAGGGCGGGGCGGTTGCAAACGGCTCTTTATCGGTTTTGACGTAGGCGTGACTGAAACGCCAGCCGTGATCGTAGGGGTTTTCGTCCCACAGATAGCGCTTGGGGCTGGACAGCCCGGTGGAGCCTTCGGTACCGCGACGGCGGCTGGCCAGACGGCCTGCTTCGCGACCCACGCGCGCCATCGTCGGCCACTGGAAGGCATCGGCGCGACCACTTTTGGTCGAGCTTTCGTCCTTGCCGAAGGCGGCCTGGGCGAACTCGACGCGGCTTTCAAAGGCATCGTTGTACACGTGCTCGGGGGTCATCAAGTCCCGCAGCTCAAGCACGTAATTGTCTTTAAGCCCGGAGCCGGACTGGCCGTGGTTCTCGATCAAGATCCCGCAGGTGCGCGAGTTGCCGACATCGAGCACCAAGTCGACCGGAATCGGCGGGGTGACGCCGCTGCCGTGGCTGGCCACGATTTTCATTTCCGGCAGTTTGACTTGCGGCGGCGGGGTGGTGCTGTCGCGCGTGGTGCACGGCTCCATAAACAGACTGAGCAGGTTCAAGTAGTGGGCTTCGGGATGGCCCTCCTTGATGTCCTTGTCCAGCTCATCGCGCGGGGTTTTGGGATGGCCTTCCTTGAAGACCTCCAGCAGCCACTCCTTGACCCAGATCTGATCCAGAAACCAGCGCGCCTGTTGCGGCTTGCAGGCCAGCTTGAATGACACGCCGGAGCTGGCATCGGTGTCCATCGGCCCCAAGTAGAGGCAGCCCCTGTTCTCTTCCTCAGTGCGCGTGCGGGTGTCGAATGCAACGGTCAGGCGATGGGTGTTGCCATCGATGTCCGGCTCGGCCAGCCGTACCAGGCGCATCCGCGACCAGTTGATCGGGCCTTGGTCAAAGCTGAACGGGGGGCGATGACGGAACACCGGCAGTGGCAGCCAAAGCCCGTCAAACAGCTTGAGGCTGGCATCCATGCCGATGTTGAGCGTGCTGCGTGCTTCAACGGTTTTGCCTGGCTCACTTTCGTAAAAGTAACTGGTCATGCCGTTGCGCTCGCCTTCTTCAAGGCGGCACAGCAAGCCGTTGGTCAGCGGCGCAAAGTCGCCCGCAGGCAACTTGCGCGGGTCCAGACGCAGGGCGAAATCCATGAACTGGATGCCGGTGTCACCCACAAGGATGACGGTGTCTTCAAATTGGGTAACTTGAGGCAGCATGTCAGAGTCTTCCAGTCATTATTCGCCCGTCTGGCGCATGGAGATGGGGAATTTTTTGTCTTCATAAACGCCGGTGCAGTCAGCAATGCTCTGCGCACCCTGACGGCAATCGACTTGCGGCATGTCGTAACGGCTGCCATCGCTGCACGCCGCCTGGCCCTGGCTGGTGATCGCCAGGCTGCCACTCTGCATGGCGGCGGACACCGGGCCGGTGCAGTTGATGCCATTGGCCTTGCGCACAATCACCTCGCCTTTGCCATCCTTGAATTGATACTCAAGGCGCAGTGACTTGCCGGTGTTTTTGTCTTGAATACCTGCACCCGCACGGTAGTGCCCGTTCAGGAAGTCCGCCTGGCCGTCGGGGCTGTCCGCCGGAATGGTCAGAGGCTCGCCCGGTACCTGCGGCGTTGGCCCTGGCGCGGGCTGCGGCTCTTGCGGGATCTGTGGCGGTTCAGGCGGGGTTGTGTCGGGGTGTTCGCCCCCGTCCGGCGCAGGCGACTCATCGGGCACCGGTGGCTGCGCGCTACCAGGCTCGGGTTGTGGCTCAGTCGCAGGCGTCTGATTCGGCTGTGCGTCAGGTGGCAGGGCCGCGCCTGTGCCGGTAGTCGGCACTTGCGTGGTCGACGTGCCTTGGCCATTGCCGGGCACCGTCGTCGAGCCGTCGGCGTTGGGCAATTGCCAATCGGCATCGGGGTAAGGCTCGGTCACATCCGGCTTGGGGTCAACGTTGGGCCAGGTCGGCAGCGTCAAGCCCAACTGTGGCCCACAACCGCGCAAGCCGAACAACAGCAACAGCAGCAGTAAAAGCAGCAGCAACAGCCACCACCAACGGCGCCACCAAGGGCGCGCAACCACCGGCAACGGTGCAGGCACAGGCGCAGGCGGCACCGGCTCGGCAATTGGCGCGATGACTGGCGCGGGAGTCACGGGGGCGGGTTGCGGGCGCAGGCAATGCAGCGGGTCTGCGTTGTGATCGGCGCCAGGGCGGCGAAAGCCCCAGAACGTCAGGACTGGTTTGCCGTTGACCAGATAAACGTAGTTTTCATCCGGGAAGGGCAGCACGTGTGCCAGCAATTTGCCGAATACGGTGCGGTCGACCGACGGTTTACCGTTATGGTCCGGGTCCAGGTAAGTGACGCTCAACTGGTTGAGATCGGCCTGGAGCTTTTCCAGCTCAACGAGCGCGTTGGCCCGCTCTTGAGGGGTGGCACTGCACCAGGGGATCACATCGCCTGGCAGCTCGCTGTACCAGTCAATGTTATTGCCATGCTCATCGCTTTGCGCAATGGCCAGATGCAGGGCCATCTCAGGATTATTGCGCGCAATGGCTTCACGCAATTGCAGTGCGGCCCGGTAAACCGGTTGTCCGGTTTCGCCAAGGGCTGTGAAATCACCGCTTTTGCCACTGCGTAGAAGTGCGCCGCGCATCCGTTCTCCGTTTTATAAGTTCGCGCGGTTAAACCCGGACTTATGCCCGAACCGCTTCCCTGATGAACGTGCGACAGTAATGGCTAATAGACATCGGCGTCAATTAGCCATTGGCTGATGGGTGTCATTTTTGTGGCACATCCGGTGCGAACCACGTGACAGGGCCGCTCCGAATGAATCTGAATAATTCAGAAACAGCCTACAGACTACAGCGATAAGCGCTCCTAGACTGCGATCTTCATTCAAGATCTTCGACTATGAACGACCTCAGCTACGTCATTATCAAAGGCAAAAAGACCGGTTCCCTCCTGTCATCGGGCTGCTCCTCACAAGCCTCGATCGGCCATCTGTACCCGTCCACTCATCAAGACAAAATCATGGCGTTGTCGGTGTCCCACACCCCTTTTTCCGGTAACAGGGTCGGCTCCTCAGGCGACAATGAGCAGCACTTGCCGGTGGTCTTCACCAAGTACCTGGACAAATCAACCCCATTACTGGCCATAGCCCTCAATGAGGGCGAAGAGCTGGTATGCACGATCGAGTTCTATTACAGCGCCGATGCGAGTGGTCAAGATCACTATTACGCGATGTGCCTGGAGGGCGCGCGCATTGTGCAAATCTCCCTGCAAATGGCCCCTTCCTCGCGCTCATCGTTGGCCTTACCGATAGAGGCCGTGTCCATCCGCTATCGGCATATCAGCTGGCTGCACCATGCGGGGGGGCCCTACCCCAAGGACGCGAGGCAAACCGGCCGATGAACACCGTGCTTTGTGGTAACACGGACCTCGTTCACGCTGCCGACGAAGTGGTGGCGTTGGGGGGGTGCACAGCCAGTGCAGCCCATCTCAACGATGGTGTGGCACAGGGGCCTATGCACGGCATGTATGCGTCTATTTTTAGGGAACCTGTAAAAGGCGACCCACTTTTAACATGAGGCCTTCAATGATAAAAATTCAGTGATAAACCACACCACAAGCCCGCTATAGACGAGTGAACAACTACCGACCAAGACGGTGACGGCGGTCATAACAGCGAAAGTCTTCAAACTTCCTATTTAATTGCCTTAATCAAATACCTCTGTCGCCAGTCACTGTATCGACTGCGCTGATGCCTTCCTATACCCCGCCAGGTAATGCCGCTCTTTTACTACGCGCACTCCTTGTCGCGCCTATAAATCCGTCACTTAACAAGCAATACCCTCCGCGCGTAACCGCAGCCCAGTCCTTCACCCACTCGCCGGCCGATACTGCAACGCCTCCGCCAAGTGCCGCCGTGCGATGTCTACATCGCCTTCCAGATCCGCCAGTGTGCGTGCCACTTTCAGTAGGCGGTGTGCCGCGCGTAACGACAGCGTCATCCGTTCGCAGGCGTTTTCCAGCCAACGGTTGTCGACCGCGCTCAATTGGCAATGGCTGCGTACACCAGGCAAATCGAGAAAGGCATTGGCGCAGCCCTGACGCTGCAACTGCCGCTCACGCGCCAAGGCGACCCACGCCGCCGCCTTGGCCGTGGTACCACCGTCTTGAGGGGGAGGGTTGAGCAAGGTGGTTTCTCGTGCCACGGTCAGGTGCAGGTCAATGCGATCGAGCAAGGGGCCGGAGAGTTTGTTGCGATAGCGCTGGATTTGCTCCGGTGTGCAACGGCAGCGGCCCGTAGGTTCGCCAAGGTAGCCACAGGGGCACGGGTTCATGGCCGCCACCAGTTGAAAGCGGGCCGGGAAGCGCATGCGATCCCGCGCGCGGGCTATCACGATAAAACCCGACTCCATCGGTTCTCTTAACACTTCGAGTACTTTGCGATCGAATTCGGGCAGTTCATCAAGGAACAGCACCCCGTGGTGAGCCAGCGTAATCTCTCCAGGCTGCGGTTTGGACCCACCCCCCACCAGCGCAGGCCCGGAAGCGGAATGGTGGGGTTGACGAAACGGGCGCTGCGGCCAACACCTCAACGGCATGTGACTGGCCACCGATTGTATGGCCGCCACTTCCAGTGCTTCTTGTTCATCCAGCGGCGGTAGCAAACCGGGCAAGCGACTGGCCAACAACGTTTTGCCGGTGCCAGGCGGGCCTGTGAACAGTAGGTTATGCCTGCCCGCCGCCGCCACCAACAACGCGCGTTTGGCTGACAGTTGGCCTTGCACGTCGCTCAAGTCCGGGTAGGGTTGGCTCTCGTGCAACAGACCACTGGCAACGTAAGGCGCCATCACTGCACGATCCGCAAAATGTGCCACCACCTGCAACAAGTGCTCCACCGCAATCACCGTCAACCCGCAGGCCATGCACGCTTCCTCGGCGTTGATGAGCGGCACCATCAATGCGCGACCGGCAGCCCGCGCCGCCAATGCCGCCGGCAATACGCCTTGTACCGGGCGAATCGCGCCGGATAACGCCAGCTCCCCCAGCACTTCAACGTGCTCCAACGCCCCCGCTGGCAACTGCCCGCTGGCGGCCAAAATGCCCAATGCGATGGCCAAATCAAAACGCCCGCCGTCCTTGGGCAGGTCAGCGGGCGCCAGATTTAAGGTGATGCGACGCGCCGGGAATTCAAAACCTGAATTAAGGATCGCGCTGCGCACTCGGTCTTTGCTTTCCTTGACGGCTGTTTCTGGCAGCCCGACCAAGGTCAGCGCCGGTAATCCATTGGCCAAATGCGCTTCCACCGTCACAACGGGTGCCTCGACGCCCACTTGGGCGCGGCTGTGAACAATTGCCAGTGACATGACTCATTCCTTGAGTGCGCAAAAAACGCATCCTGCACGTGTTGAGGCGCAGGGGGAGCATTTGAATGGATACGGGATGTGAATATGCACCCGGATCCAACGGTGTCTAAGCGGCGGGCGCCAGTACCCGCGCATTCAGAATGCTCGCAGGAGTAAAAGCGACCGTAAACCCTGCACCTTCTTCCATAAACTGTTGCAGTCCACGCTGTCTTTGCACATCCAGCGTGTACACATTGGCTTTACCGGCCGTTGAAGGGCGGTTTTCTATGCCCCCCAAATACTTGTCCAATATATGTGAGTTGGAATGATACAAGTACGTCTGGTTATCACTGGCTTTGTGAAGATAGGCCATATGCGTGATCTTATCTTTGTTGTATCCATTTTTACTGACGAACGAGAGGAGGCCGGATTCATTGATGTCGCCAATATTAAAGGCGTTTTTCAACGTGCCTGAGTTAATATTCATGCGCTGATAAAACGCAGGGGACACACCATTCATAGTGTCCACGATCAGGGCATTGAAGACCGACGCTGTTATTTTTTTATCCGCTTGAGCGGTGAGCAATGCGGTGGCATAGCAAATATCAATCGGGGGCGTCGTTCCAAAACTTGAATATAACGTATCAATACTTTTTTTAAGCTCACTGCTGGAAAAGACGTTGGGTTTAAAGTTTTCCAGTGGCGGCCCAAACGGCGTTTTGGTACGGGGGTGGATGGCATACCAGCAGCCGGTTTTTTCATCGAGCTTTGCCAGCAGCTTTATCTCTTCGCTGGCACTGGCCGCCCTGTAGGCGCCTTGCGCAATTCCCGGCTTTCGTATAATTGAGGCGAGGTCGACACCCCGCATTTTATTTAGGCCGTGCCCGAGGGTCCTTAATGCTTTAGCGCCCCCTTTTATGATTCCACGCGCCAAATCATCGACCCCACTCAAGGGGTTTAGCGTACTGACGGCAACGCGGCCGAGCACTCTGACACTGTGCGCAACTTTACTGGCAGTGGAAAGACCCACATGAAGCGCCTTCGCACCTTTAGCCGCCACCCCAAGCCCCATTGCAAAGCAGAAGACGTCCAGTGTTAAATCAACCACCCCTTCTCCTATATTGCCTTGCCTGAAGTTCTGGATGGCAGACCGCAGCGGGATAAGATTTAGAAGGAACTCCCTCACTTTCTTGTGGAAAGGCACTTCAGTTTCGAACGTTGTAAGGCCCCGGGCTTCGGCAGCCAGGCGCCTGATGCCCACATTTTCTACCATGGCAGCAGCGATGTACTGCGCGCGCTCATGGGTAAACATGTTGACGAGCGCCGTGCCTTTCTTTTCATCGGTTAGCTTCGCTGACCAGGCACCCGAAGGTGTAACAGCATCTAGGGTAGGCGATGTGCGAACACGCCCACTGACACTGCCATGGCTATGGCTGGTAAATTGAGCGCCTAACGCCAGCGCATTTAACTCATTGCGTTTACTGACCGTATTGTCCCGTATCTTTATTTCATAGGTATGAGTAACGCCCTCGCGCAGAGTTCGAAGGAGTAATGCATTCGGTACCGTGGTTTCTTCCACCCTCCACCCCCCATGGGTGGTGCCTACCGTGGTTTCTTTAATGACTGTTAATTTTCCTGCTTCAATATTTTTTCGATCTTCAAGGGGCAGATTACTTATCAAACTTTTAACTTGAGCTGCAATCCCTTTCTCCATCGCTGTGAAAAAAGCGGCCAAATAAGCCGAGAAGTATTTATTGATGTCAGGCAGTTTTCCGCTATGGTGCTTGATCCCGCGGATTGGAACATCTTCGCTGGATGAGAACCAATGCGCTCCATTGAATCTTTCTTGTAAGTAGAGATCAAGGACCGAATAAGGCCCTGGAAAATTACGCTGAGGAGGAACGGTCGTGATGCATTTTTTCTCAAACGGAATGCGATCACCGAAGGCTAATGTTAATACCCGCAACGCCATTTTCTTGCGCTCGGGCAAAGGGGTCGCATACACCCAGGACGCAGCACTTAATTCCGTAACTTGGTTATTGAAGGCCTGAGAGACGTTACTCATTTGAACATCGGTATAAACATCCTCTGCACTTGCGGGCATAAAACCGTTGACCACCCCCCAATCAACCAGTGCATCACGCTGTGCGGCGTAGTCCATCATTTGTTCTCGAGCCGTGATCGGACTTGTTGTTGCGTGGGTTAGCACTTGGGCAAATGTCATGAGGGAGGATGCGCCTGGCGCTTGGGCTTCGATACGCGCAACGGCGGTGGTGAAGTTCATCCAGGTATGCGACCCATAAACCACTTGGGACGGAATGTCCCTGACCAAAAACTCCGGTGCCTTGCGAGACAGCAACAAGTGCGCGGCAGCGGGCGCCATGACAGCGCTTATGGACCTGTTGGCAATCAAGTGGTTAGTCAGACCTTTGACAACCGTCGCCGGGGGTTTGCCCCAGTGCTCCTCTGACGCCAGATTAAAACCCGCAACACCCGTCCTGACAGGGTTCAACGCGCTTATCGCGACGCTGGGCCGTTCAAGGGAGGCGCCCAGCGCGGCCAGCACCCAGTCATTAATACTGTCCGGGGTGCTGAAGCCTTTGAATTTTCTCTCCAGGGCCAACCCAAGCGCTTGAGCCTTGGGCGTGGCCAAAAGAGCCTGGATGACCGCTCGCGGATTTTGACGCTCGTCTGCCGTCAGTTCCAGGTTGCGCGTCAGATAGCTCAGTACACCTTGTTCATCGCTCGGCAGGCCCCCCAAACCCAGACCGTTCTGGGTAATGGCGGCCAGTACACGGCTTTGATCTTCGTCGCTCAACGGAATGGACCAGCACAATGCACCGCCGAAATTACCGTGTGGCGGTGTGGCGAGTAACGGCTGGGTCAGAACCTGAGCAAGGCTGGTCAGTGCATCGTGACTGCTGGGCGCTAACCAACCGTTCTCAGAAATGAATCTGTCCAGCGTCATGGTGGAGTCTGTGTGCAATGCCCGCCAAGGCGAATCGGGATGTAGTGTGATGCTCGCGCCGCTGACGTCGCTGAGAATGGCTTGCGAAAGTTGGTTTTCAAGCTGCGCTGGTGGAATGTGTTCACTGTCACTCACAGGCAATGCCGAACGCCGTTTGAACGCAGTGGCACGCTCCTCGCTTCGCTTGATGATGTCCGCCAATTGAACGTAGAGCTGGTGCGCGTCATGGTTTTCAATCAGTTTGCTGCGTGCCTCTTCAAGCGCCTTTTCGGATCGCGCCGCACTAGAGCGCATGGGATCTGTGGGCGGGAGATGCACAAACGCTTTGACCTGTTCGAGTTGTTCCGCGCGACTCCCCATGTCCTCTGGGGGTTGCGGGTCAATCCTTTCACTATAAAAGTTTGCCACGACCTTGTAGGGAGCTGACGTACTAAGAGTGGGTGACTCAAACAGATTCGTCGTACCCACGGTCGGGCTGATAATTCTAGCGGCTTGCAGAATAGGCTCCAGGGTCCATCGATTGCCACGGTCCGAGGCTACAAACAAGGTGCGCTCACCGGCGACCATGCCTGCTATGTAATCCTGTTGAGGCGGTTCGGTGTTGGGGTACAACTGAATGGGTTTTGACAAATCCAGCTTCTGCGCGGCGGCCCAATGCAAAAAAGCCGGAGACTGCACGGCCTGATGCAAATGCGCCCACCACTGACCAAATGTCGAGGTCGGCACAATATTGTCAATACGCTCTGGAAGGTGTCCGGTGCTTTCGCCAACGCGCAGCGCTTGCGCAACAAGGGCAGCCATTTGGCTGTCGCCACGCTTGCGGGGATCGTCCAGCGTGGCTTCAACCAATACCGGCGTGGTGCTCTGGGGATTGACCGCTCGAGGCCTGCGGACCAAAGGCCGTTGAGGTTCAGCCTCCTCTGACACCTGTGGAGTCACGCTTCGGGCTGTATCTGCTGAGCGTGGCGTTAGTACGTCAAACTCAACTTGACGACTGCTGCCACTTGTTCGAGTGCTACCAAACGTGGGTAAACGCGACACTGCCAAACCGCTCTTTACCTCGCCAGCACTTGGTTTACTCAGTTCAGGGCGCTTAGGAACCACATGTTCTGGCAACTGAGATGAGGGACGAAAGTGCGCGAAGGTGATAGTCATGAGTAGCTCTGAATGGGTTCACAGGACGCCGCGGTAATGGGCGCTAGCCCCTTGCGGTGTAATCCTGTGTACCCAATAGACTCACGACGGTTCCGAACCGCATGCCAGACAAACGCTACTGGCTTTTTCCTGACTCCGGGCTGACCTGCTTGAGAACAGGGACGGGCGTCACCTTTCTCGCTAAGCAGGGTTTAGAGCGTGCAGCGCGCAAGGATCCAATAGACCGCCTGCACCTGGGTGTTACTGCGCGGGTGGCAGCAAGCGGGCTTCCAGCTCTGCGACTTTCGCTTCCAGGCTTTCAAGACGCGCCCGAGTACGGGCCAAGACAACCATTTGGCTGTCAAATTCTTCACGGCTTACCAAGTCGAGTTTGCTGAAGCCACTTTGCAGCAGCGCTTTGAACTGGCTTTCGATTTCGTTGCGCGGCAGCGCGGTGTCGCCGCTGAATAAACGTGATGCATGGCCACTCAGGGCATCGAGAAAATCTTTGGGCGCGAGCATGGATAAGGTCCTTAAAACTGATGGCGGCGAGTGTATCACGGGGTTTCGACGCTCACGGCGCAGGGGCCGCTGCACATTTTTGAGCACTGGCTGCGCCGCACGCGCACTGTTTTTGTGCGCAAAACCCGCCTATAAACAGGCCAAACGCCACCTAGTGTCTCTAACCACCTGTAATTGCTGAAATTTCTAGACATGGCAAGGTTTCTGCTTAGACGCCTATGACTCATGCACTGATGCAGTCGCTGTGACGAAGGCAGTGCGCCAAGTGGTTCAAGGCATGTTTTCGTCGCCAGCGATTTACTCGCGCAGTGCGGCCTGAAGAAGGCTGACGGCGCGTTACAAAGCCAGACACTGCGCTTAGACTTGGCCCGGGTTTGTTTTCCTGGGGCAAGTCCACCAATTCGGGAGAAGTTTCATGAAGCTAGTCACCGCCATTATCAAACCGTTCAAGTTAGACGACGTGCGCGAGTCGCTGTCCGAGATCGGCGTACAGGGCATTACCGTTACTGAGGTCAAAGGCTTCGGCCGGCAGAAAGGCCACACCGAGCTGTACCGTGGCGCGGAGTACGTGGTCGATTTTCTGCCAAAGGTGAAGATTGATGTCGCCATCGACGACAAAGATCTTGACCGGGTTATCGAGGCGATAACCAAGGCTGCCAACACCGGCAAGATCGGTGATGGCAAGATTTTCGTGGTCAATCTGGAACAGGCTATCCGCATCCGTACCGGCGAAACCGATACCGACGCCATCTAAGCCGCCAAACCCAACGCCCCAGGAGAAAACACTATGACTCTGCGTAAATTCGCAGGGCTCGCAGCCCTGCTGTCTGTCGTAATGCCTGGCCTGGCCATGGCGGCAGACGAAGTGGCTGCGCCAGCCCTCAACTCCGGCGACACCGCCTGGATGCTGACTGCAACGGCTTTGGTGCTGTTTATGACCATTCCCGGCCTGGCGCTGTTCTACGGCGGCATGGTGCGCTCCAAAAACCTTCTTTCTGTGATGATGCAGTGCTTCGCCATTACCGGCCTGATCAGCATCCTGTGGGTCATTTATGGCTACAGCATCACGTTCGACACCACCGGTATGGAGCAGGGCGTCACCAACTTCAACTCGTTCATCGGCGGGTTCGGCAAAGCCTTCCTCGCGGGTGTCACGCCGGCCAGCCTGACCTCGCCCACCGCACTGTTTCCCGAAGCTGTGTTTATCACCTTCCAGATGACGTTCGCCATCATCACGCCAGCGCTGATCGTCGGGGCGTTTGCTGAGCGCATGAAGTTCTCGGCCATGCTGATTTTCATGGGTGTATGGTTCACCCTGGTGTATGCGCCCATTGCACACATGGTGTGGAGCGGCAACGGCGGCCTGATGTGGGATTGGGGTGTACTCGATTTCGCGGGTGGCACGGTGGTGCACATCAACGCAGGTGTTGCCGGCCTTGTAGCGTGCATCGTACTGGGCAAGCGTAAAGGCTACCCGACCACCCCAATGGCGCCGCACAACCTCGGTTACACCCTGGTCGGCGCTGCAATGTTGTGGATCGGCTGGTTCGGTTTCAACGCAGGCTCTGCTGCCGCAGCGAACGGCACGGCGGGCATGGCAATGCTCGTGACCCAAATCGCCACCGCCGCCGCCGCACTGGGCTGGATGTTTGCCGAGTGGATTACCCACGGCAAGCCAAGCGCACTGGGCATCGCGTCAGGCGTGGTCGCGGGCCTGGTGGCCATCACCCCGGCAGCGGGCACTGTCGGCCCAATGGGTTCAATCGTGATCGGCTTGGCCTCTGGTGTGATCTGCTTTTTCTGCGCCACTAGCCTCAAACGCAAGCTGGGTTATGACGATTCGCTGGACGCCTTTGGTGTCCACGGTGTGGGCGGTATTGTCGGCGCGATCCTTACGGGTGTGTTCGCAGCGCCCGCACTGGGCGGCTTCGGGGCCGTGACCGACATCGCAGCCCAAGTCTGGATCCAGTGCAAAGGGGTCGCCTTCACGGTGATCTACACCGCAATCGTCACCTTCGTCATTCTCAAAGTGCTGGATGCTGTGATGGGTCTGCGCGTAACGGAAGAAGAAGAGGCCGTTGGCCTCGACCTCGCGCAACACAACGAGCGTGGCTACAACTTGTAAAAATCTTTGAAAAAAATACCCGGCATGCCGGGTATTTTTTTGCCTGAAATGTGGCGGTATTCGCACCAAGAGAATGATTTTTCCTACACCGTTAAGGAGAGATCAGTTCTACGATGAAATAGGCGACGAAGACTTACAGCACAACTCGACTATTAGCTGCTTTGCTTTTTCCTTGAGCACGCTAGAATGCGCGCCGAAGGGCGAAGTAAAACGCCCCACGAACGACGAAGGCACGGAGCATCTCCACATGCCTTCAAGGCCAGTGTTGCAAGTTATTAATTGGACACTTGGCAAGGTGTTTATATAACGAGCGCCATGCTTACAACGGCACTTGTAAAGTCCTACCGCCGTCAAAGGCGTCGAGGCGTAAGCCCCGGGTAATCCAGGGCTACTTTTGCACCAGCGGCAGTCGACAGTGGCCGTAGCTGGTCTATAACTAATCTGCTTTACGTAAGTCATGGGGTAGAACATGAGCGACGATGATCTGGAAAATGATGACCTCGAAGTAGGTGACGAAGACGAAACCGAAGAAGGTCTGGAAGTTGCTGCGGATGACGTGGCTGACGACGACGGTGGCGAAGATGCACCGGTTCCGGCCGCCAAGGGTAAATCCAAGGCTGCGGTGTCCGTTGATGACCTGCCCAGCGTAGAAGCCAAAAATAAAGAGCGTGATGCTCTGGCTCGCGCCATGGAGGAGTTTCTTTCCCGTGGCGGCAAAGTGCAGGAAGTTGAGGCCAATGTGGTGGCAGACCCGCCCAAGAAGCCTGATAACAAGTACGGCAGCCGCCCTATCTAAGGGTGTGATGCTTGCTTGAAAAAAGCCCGCCGTCGCTGCGGGCTTTTTTGTGAGCGCGAGAAGCGTTGCCTGGCGGGCACCTGACATGTAGCCGCTGACGAGTGACGACAATAGCCTTGCAAGGCGTTCACTTCAGGTGGTTGAGCACCTGTGCCAACTCGCTCAAACAGCCAATTTCGGCATCCGGGCGCTTATCACCGTCCCACGACTTGCCGCCAGGGTTGAACCACACCGCGCGCAAACCTGCCTGCTGCGCACCGGCAATATCATCGCCCGGGTGATCACCCACGTGCACGGCCGCATGGGCTGCCACGCCGCCTCGCGACAATGCTTCATGGAACAACCGTGCATCGGGCTTGGCAATGCCAATGTCCTCGGCACAGAGCACAAATTTAAAGTGGTGCCCCAGGCCTATACGGCGGACGTCCGCATTGCCATTGGTGACCACGCCCAACGCGTAATCGCGGGCCAACGCGCTCAAGGTCGGTTCAACTTGGGCGAACACCTCAAGCGCATGCCGCGCCTCAAGGAAGACCTCAAAGGCTTGATCTGCCAACGCCTGCGCATCCGCTTGCGGGTAACCCGCCTCGTGCAACGCGTGAAACAACACCCGACGGCGCAGCGCACTGATACGGTGCTTTAACTGCGGCTGCGCGCCCAAAATCCGCTCCCGCAGGGCTTGAAAGTGCACAGCTTCAATGACGCCCAATTTTGGTGCATTGGCGGCGAGCCATTCACCCAATACCGTTTCGGCCCGTACGATCACCGGCGCGGTGTCCCACAAGGTGTCGTCAAGATCGAAGGTAACCAGTTCAATTGTCATTCACTGCCCTTACTGCGTTTGGCCCGCGGGTGGGCGCTGTCGTAGACCGAAGCCAGATGCTGGAAGTCCAGATGGGTATAGATCTGCGTCGTTTTGATGTCCGAATGCCCGAGCAGTTCTTGCACCGCCCGCAAATCCTGAGAGGACTCTAGCAAATGGCTGGCAAAGGAATGGCGCAGCATGTGCGGGTGCAGGTTTTGTCCCAACTCACGCTCACCCGCAGCCTTGACCCGCATTTGAATCGCGCGCGGCCCAAGCCGTCGACCACGCTGGCTGATAAACACCGCGTCGTCATGCGGGTTGGCCAAGGCCCGCAGGGGTAACCAGGCATGCAAGGCCTCGCGGGCCTTTTTACCGACCGGCAGCACACGCGTCTTGCTGCCCTTGCCCAACACTTGCACCAGCCCGTCAGCCAAATCCAGTTGATCCATATTCAGACCTGTCAGCTCCGACAAGCGCAGCCCGGAGGAGTAAAACAACTCCAGAATGGCCTGATCACGCAATGCCAGAAAATCCTCCTCCACCGCGCCTTCCAGCAGTTGCAAGGCACGATCGGTGTCGAGGGTTTTGGGCAGGCGGCGTTCACCCTTGGGCGGTGCCAAGCCATTGGCCGGGTCGTGGTCGCACAGGCCTTCGCGGTTGAGGTAGTGATAAAGCCCGCGCACCGCCGACAGCAGCCGCGCAATGCTGGGTGAAGACTGCCCTTGCTGATGCAGGCGGGACACCAACTGGCGCAGGCGCTGGATATCCAGTGCTGACCAACTGGAGATTGATTCTTTATTGCAAAACGCCAACACCTTGCCCAAGTCACGGCGGTAGGCTTCAAGCGTGTGAGGCGACACTTGGCGCTCACTGCGCAGGTGGGTGCAGTAAGCGTCCAGTTGCCGTTCCATGCCTAGCGCACCGAGCGCAGGGCGTTGGTAAAGCGCGGTAACACACGGCCGAGCACTTGCGCGACGTAGCTGAGGAACAAGGTGCCTACCGAGCTTTTGTAATGCTGCGGGTCGCGGCTGGCAACCGCCAGAACGCCATGCAAGCCCAGATGATTGAGTGCGACCACCGCGGTCGAGCCGATTTGTTTGCGCTGCTCTTCACCAAACAGGAAGTCCAGCTCGTGCTCACGCAAGCTGCCGCTCACCGCCTTACCTTCGGTCAGCAAGCCACCCAAGGCGCGCTGGGCGTCGGCACTGTTCACCCAACGGCCAACCGGCATCGGGTTGTCGCCAAACAGCACCAGGCTTACGAAAGGCACCTGAAAGTCCTGACGCAAACTGTCTTCGACGGCGATCACCAAGTCTTCAAGGCTGGTGGCATCCATCAACGCCAGGTTCAGGCGACGGGTTTTTTCGAAGAGCCGGTCGTTGTCGCGGGCCACGTCCATCAACTGCGATAAACGATGGCGCATCTCGATATTGCGACCGCGCAACAGTTCCAGTTGGCGCTCGACCAGCGACACCGTATCGCCGCGCTGGTGAGGAATGCGCTGCGTCAGCAACAACTCTTCACGCTGGCTGAAGAAGTCTGGATGCGCCTGGAGGTAGGCCGCCACGGCCGCAGCCTCAGGGCTTTGATCAAGAATGTCGAGGTCTGCTGGCTGTGGCTGGTCGGTCATCGTATGCGCTCGCTCATAAACGGACTTGTCCTTCGTAAACACGCATCGCCGGGCCGGTCATGATCACCGAGCGCCCCGGGCCTTCCCATTCAATGGTCAGGCGACCACCGGGCAGGTCCAGCGTCACGGGCGAATGCATCCAGCCCTGGCTGATCGCGGCCACCGCTGCCGCGCAGGCGCCGGTGCCGCAGGCCTGGGTTTCCCCGGCGCCACGTTCCCACACACGCAATTGCGCGCGATGACGATCAATGACGTGAAGAAAGCCGACGTTGACCCGGGCCGGGAAGCGCGGGTGATGTTCGATTTTGGGGCCCAATTCGTGCACGGGCGCGGCATTGATGTCGTCGACGCGCAACACCGCATGCGGGTTGCCCATTGAGACGGCGGCCAATTGCACGGTCTGGCCGTCAACGTCCACGTCATAGCTCAACGCCTGCGCATCGGCCACAAACGGGATGTCGGCCGGCACCAGACGCGGCGGGCCCATGTCGACGCTGATTTGCCCGTCACTGCGCACGTTCAGTTCAATGATGCCGCTTTTGGTTTCGACCTTGATCTGGCGCTTGGTGGTCAGGCGCTTGTCGAGCACGAAACGCGCAAAGCAGCGCGCACCGTTACCGCACTGCTCCACTTCGGAACCGTCGGAGTTGAAGATCCGATAACGGAAATCCACCTCCGGGTTGCTGGGCGCTTCAACGATCAGTAATTGATCGAAGCCGACGCCTGTGTGCCGGTCACCCCATTGCTTGGCGTGCTTGGGCAGGATGTGCGCGTGCTGGCTGACCAGGTCGAGAACCATGAAGTCATTGCCCAGGCCGTGCATTTTGGTAAAACGCAGCAACATGGGTTCACTCCGCCAGCAGGCTTTCGCCAGCAAACAACTCGGCAACGGTCTCGCGACGACGCACTTCCAACGCCTGATCGCCGTCCACCAGAACCTCGGCAGCACGACCACGGGTGTTGTAGTTCGAACTCATGACAAAGCCATAAGCCCCGGCCGAATGCACTGCCAGCAGGTCACCTTCGGCCAGCGCCAACGGGCGGTCTTTGGCCAGGAAGTCACCGGTCTCGCAGATCGGACCCACGATGTCGTAGGCGCGGGTTGCGGTGTCACGCGGGCGAACCGCGGTCACGTCCATCCAGGCTTGATACAGCGCCGGGCGGATCAAGTCGTTCATCGCCGCATCGACAATGGCGAAGTCTTTGTGTTCGGTGTGCTTGAGGTATTCGACCTGCGTTAACAGCACGCCTGCGTTAGCGACGATGAAACGCCCCGGCTCAAACACCAGCGCCAGCTCACGGCCTTCGATACGCTCGCGCACCGCCTTGATGTAATCGGCGGCCAACGGTGGCTCTTCGTCGCGATAACGCACGCCCAGGCCGCCACCCAGGTCAATGTGGCGCAGGTAAATGCCGCAATCGCTCAAGCGGTCGATCAGTGCCAGCAGGCGGTCGAGCGCGTCGATAAACGGATCGAGCGTGGTCAATTGCGAACCGATATGGCAATCGACGCCGATCACTTCAAGGTTGGGCAATTGCGCGGCGCGGATGTACACATCTTCGGCATCCGCAATGGCGATACCGAATTTGTTTTCTTTGAGGCCGGTGGAAATGTACGGGTGAGTGCCGGCATCGACATCCGGGTTAACGCGCAGCGAGATCGGCGCGCGCACGCCCATTTCGGCAGCAACCATTTGCAAACGTTCAAGCTCGTCGGTGGACTCGACATTGAAGCAGTGCACGCCCACTTCGAGCGCGCGGCGCATGTCATCGCGGGTCTTGCCGACACCCGAAAACACGATTTTGTCGGCCGAACCGCCCGCCGCCAGCACACGTTCCAGTTCGCCGCGGGACACGATGTCAAAACCAGCGCCCACACGCGCCAGGACATTGAGCACACCCAGGTTGGAGTTGGCTTTTACTGCAAAACACACCAAGTGCGGCATGCCCTGCAAAGCATCGGCGAAAGCGTTGTATTGCGCCTCGATGTGCGCCCGGGAATAGACGTAAGTCGGTGTACCAAAACGCTCGGCAATGGCCGTCAGCGCGACACCTTCGGCGAATAACTCGCCGTCCCGGTAGTTAAAAGCGTCCATGGTGTTCCCTTATTGGTGCTTGTGCGCTTGCGATTGCGACGACTTCGCTTGGTCATCAGGGGACTGGCTGTCGTCTGGCAGATACAGCGGGCCTTTTTGACCACAGGCAGAAACAAGGCAAGCAACCGCAACCAGCGCAGCAATAGAAGAGATCAGGCGCTTCATGGCGAAATCCTTTGAAAAGCATTAATTGCGCCCGAGTATACCGAGCACCTACCAGCTTGCCTATGCGCCAGAGCGGTCGGGCAAAACCGCCTGTGTAGATAATCAGTGGTGCTGTGACCCGCGCTCAGTTGGGGTTTGCAATCGGTCTGGAGCGCCCGTATCTTGCGAGCTCCGAGCATGACTAGACATTACGAGGTTCCACCATGAGTTTGACTGAAGCCCGTTTCCACGATCTGGTCGATGCAACCCAGCAAAACCTGGAAGACGTTTTTGATGAGAGCGGTCTGGACCTGGACCTTGAGAACTCGGCCGGTGTACTGACGGTCGAGTTTGAAGACGGCACGCAACTGATTTTCAGCCGCCAGGAACCGCTACGACAGCTCTGGCTGGCTGCACGCGCAGGAGGCTTTCACTTCGAGTACGACGAAGAAGAGTCACGCTGGAAATGCGACAGTTCTGATGAACTATTGAGTGAAATGGTTCAGCGCCTGACCAAGGAACACACCGGCGTCGAGCTGGATTTTGACGAGATCTAAACGTGACTGCTCCTGCTAAACCCGCAAAACCGCTCTACAGCAACGTCAGTCCGGCAGTGCCGTCGCCTTGCATCAGCACCTGCCGGCTGGATGAACAAAAAGTCTGCCTGGGCTGCTTTCGCCATGTCGAAGACATCCGTGAGTGGCGCTCGGCTGACGACCAGCGGCGCCGGGTCATCTGTGAACAGGCCCGGCAACGCCAAGACCACATTCAGCTATAGGTGCGAGCGAGTCTCAGCGACCCCCTCTGGCTTGTGTATTTATTTTGCTGTGGTAGTGTCCGGGTTCGCCTCGCACTAACGAGGTTGGTCAAAACCCCGCCATTTTCTGGCGGGGTTTTGCTTTTTCGTGCAGAAAAAAGGAGTCTGCCAGGTCATGACCACTTCACCCGCCATCACGCTCACTCGCCTGGACGTGCAACGTCTTGAGCAACTGATCGACAAACTGGATGACACGTTGCCGGGCGTTATTGCCCTGCAAGACGAACTTGATCGCGCCGAAACCCTCGTGGGCCACGATGAAGTGCCCGCCGATGTCGTCACCATGAACTCGCGCGTGCACTGCCGCGAACAGAGCAGCGGCAAGGATTACCACCTGACGCTGGTTTACCCCAAGGACGCCAACGCGGACGAAGGCAAAATTTCGATCCTCGCGCCGGTGGGCAGCGCCTTGCTGGGCTTGCAAGTCGGTCAGCACATCGATTGGCCAGCACCGGGCGGTAAAACCCTGAAGATGGAACTGCTGGCTGTTGAAGACCAGCCCAAAGACGGCGGCCCTTTCCCGGCCTAAGCCTCAGACCTGCGCCAGCGCCTCGTTGAGCGCCTGCTCCAGATCCGCCTTGTAGCGCAGGTATAGATGGCTCGGGCTGTGGCTTTCGCCCAACAGCCCCGACAAATCCAGATCAGTGATATAACAACGGTAGCGCTCGGTTTCGCGGCGCTGCCCGATAATCTCCCGCGCCACCGCGCCATACAGCTGATCGCCATGGTCCATTTGGCTGAACTCACGCTGATTGCAATACAACGTGACCCATTGCCCACCATGAGCGCCCTTGCCGATGATCGCCTGCACCTCGTAGTAGGCGCTGTTCGCCGGGCTGACCGGTGCGCGCCGGGCTTCGATGCTACGCGCACGGCCAGTGCCTGAAGGCAATAACTGGTAATACAACACTTCAAGTGCAGCAGCTGGGTTGTTGTCCTCAAGCGGTTGGCAGGCTTCACGGCGAAACAACAACGCTTGCACGAACCGTTGCAGCGGCACCAACAAGCTCAATTCGTCATGGAAAGGGACTGTTTGCTGCCACACCACATTGCACTCATCCAGCACGGTCAACTCGGCACGCCCGTCATTGAGCCGGTAAAACACCTGAATCGCGCCAGGTTTTGCTTTGGGCAGCATCAACCCAAGGTCATGCTCGCCCAACGCCATCGCATCCAGATGCACAGCCCGATAAGCCGGCACGCTCTGGCTCAAATACCCCACCAGCGCGGCGCTGTCGGCCAACGCCACATGCCGCACTTCGCCCCTCGCCAGCTCCATGACGTGAAAACGCTGCTCCACTTGCACCACATAACTCACGGCGCGCCCGCTCAAACGCAAGGCTTGCGCCGTGTTGAAGACGCCCTCCACCCGATGCGCGATAAATTGCGCACGGTTATGGCACACACAGCGCACCCGCAACTCAGGCGTCTCACGCCCGTGCGGCTGGGCGTTGAGGTAATCGGTCAGGCAGTCGAACAATGCATGCTCGCCGTCGAACCGGCTGACGATCACTTCATTCCAGCTGTTGAGCGTAACTTGATCCAGCGTCAGCACCAGGTTTTCGCGCACCCCGGCATAACTCAGCGAGTCGGTACGCTCGGTAGTCATCACGATGTTCATTTCCCGGTGGTGCTTGAGTGGGTCAATCCCGACGTTAACCACGATCAGCACCTGCGCCGGGATGCTGGGCCGCAGCAATTGCGTTTCATCGACCGCTGCCAGCGGTAAGGCGATCAACTGCTGCAAGCAGCCCAACAGGTTAAACAACTCATATTCAGTAACATCCGTACTGCCCGGGTTCAACGCCAAGCGGGTGCTGCTGTCGATCACCCCATTGCGATGGCACCAGGCAAGCAACTCCAGCAGAGCAGGGCTGCGCCTGATGACGGGCGTATGTTCCCACTCATGCACCGCCAGATTGCCGCGATACACCCCCCAATGGTGCTCACCGGGTTCTTTTTTATTGGGGGAGTGCACCAGCGTCAGCAGATCTTGCGCCAGGTTGGGCGCGATACCCGGGTTGATGTGATCAACCTTGCCCGCCTTACGCTCAAACGCGGCATACAACCGGCGGCCCAACACATTCAAGTCACGCTTATTGGTCAAGCCTGCCGCCTGTTCATCACGGGCAAACTGGCTTAAAAACCGATAGCTGTAATTCAACTCATGCACCAACGCCCGGCGCTCGTGAATGGCCTGCTCGGCCTTCCACAGGGGACGACTGTCGAGCCACGCCAATTGGCGCTGATCCCAGCCCCATTCTGTGGTCAATCGCGCCAGTAACTGGCGCTGCCACTGTGTGCCGCGCTGGGCGATGCTGGCGGTCAGCTTACGGTTCACTTTCAAGTACAGGCTGCGGCGCACCAGCTCCAGCCGATCCACATCGCCACGCGCCTTGAGGTACTGCTCAATGCGCCGGTACACCACCACGTAGGGGTCCAGCTCATCGAGGGCTAACTGATTGGCGTACACCGATTGTTTGAAACGCAGGCTCAGGCACTCAACCTTCGGGTGTTCGCTGGCATACACCTCAATCAGCAGCAGCTTGAGCACCGACTTGTAGGGTGACTCAATGCCTTTGAACAACTGCCACAAACCAGCACCGACGAACTCCCCCGGCGGAATGCGCGCCAAATGCCCAAGATCGACGGCCTCATCGGCTCGAATAAAGCGCTTGGAGAGCAGCGTGTGAGTGAATTGCGCGTAGTGTGATTCTTCACACGCGGGTACCCACCACCACATTGGCGTACGGCCCGCGAGCCAGATGGCGGTGCGATAAAACTCATCCAGCAGCAAGTAATGCTGCGTCGTACCGCAATCATCCGTGCTCAAGCGGGCATCACGCTCACCGAGCGCAAAGCGTGGCCCGTCAATCAAAAAGAAATGCGCATCCGCCCCCAGCCCCGCCGCCCATGCCTCCAGCAATTGGCATTTTTTACGCAACTCATCGAGCGCCGACTCGCCAAGGTCAGGCCCATGACAGACCCACACATCCATATCACTCTGATCGGTCTGGGCCAGCGTGCCGAGGCTGCCCATCAAAAACAGGCCATGAATCGGCAACGCCGTCGTGGGCGTACGCGCTTTATATGAAAAGGAGCGGGTCAGGCGCTGGGCTTCGGCCAGGCTGACTGTGTCTGGCTCATAACCGGCCACCCCGGCAGGGGTGCTACCGGACACATAACCGGGCAATAAGGGATGGTTCACATGGAAAAAAAGAGGCAGCAGGCTTAAAACCGTTTGCTGACGCGGGGTCAAACCTTCCAGTGCGCGCAGCAGTCGACCCTGATTGACGCGCAGAAACCTCTCGCGCAAATGAGTGAGTGTCTGCCGATCTATACCTTCATTCAGATTGATCTGAATTTCCTGGGTGCGCGTCATATCGAACTCAAACCGGCTCGCCAGGCGAGAAAGAGGAGGGAGGCAACGTAGGAAGGAGTCTACAGCGAGAGGGCGAAAAACCTTAGGAGGAAAGCTCTTTTGGCGTCAGATTTTTTGCTTACTCAGAAGGTATGCCCGCGGAATCATTCATGATCAGAGCAATTCCGTGGGCGATCAGTGGCGTCAGGCAAACTCTGCCAGTCGAACGGCAGCAAAAGGCTTGGAGGTCAGAATGGACAACAGCGTTTGTACATGCTCGACAGCATCACGCCCCAGACTGGTGAGGTAACCGCCGTCAGCTTGAGTGATGAGGTCTTTTTCGTGGAGGCGTTTGGCGGCTGCAATCAGGTTATTGTCAGCATCTTGATGGACTTTCAGACCCTCTTGAGTGCTGTTCAGATCAAACAGTGCAAGGACTTCCAGTTCGGCAACCAATTCAGGGGGAAACGTCATAAGGACTCCAGACTATGCAGGAAGAGACGACAACGGCTCTAAGGTGAGCTTACTTAGGCGGTCTGTCCAGTGGCAGTTCTCGCCATGGTGGACCTGCGGGGCATTGAGAGCCTAGACGCAACCTGTAGTCGCTGCCCAGGCACGCAGGCTGCGACACCGTGCCAAGTCTCACTTGACCCTGCTCTCTGAACCCCTCGCCCACTTCCCAACGGTTTGATTTACAACCGCTTTGCCGCCGATCGCAGCCTGCGCGCCTGGGCAGCGACGAGCGAGCCAGATGAAAAATGACATTTCAGTTATATAAACATTCTTAAATAGTATTTTTAAGAATAATCGCGCCTCACTACTATTGCCTTCATGCCCGCACCCCCTCGGCACCCCCTATTTTCAGGAGCACCACCATGAGCGCATCTCTGCGTAGCGTTGACGGCCAGGACGAAGCCACCATTCTGCGGGAAATCCAGAGCGCGCTACGAGACCTGCGCTTCGGTGCCGTTGAAATCACAGTGCACAACGCACAAGTGGTTCAGATCGAACGTAAAGAAAAATTCCGCCTGCAAAACCCCGGTCAAAAAAATAGCTGAACCCCATAGCGCTCATTTGAGCCGCCTATAACAACTAAAAACACACGCTGTTTTGGAGCCTCACCTATGTCCCTACGCCGTTACGCTTTGGCCGCGCTGGCCAGTGCCATTTTTGCTGGCTCCGCTGTGGCCAAAGATTACGAGTTGTTGAACGTCTCTTACGATCCAACCCGTGAGCTGTATCAGGATTACAACGCCGAATTCTCCAACTTCTGGAAGCAAAATCATCCGGGCGACACCGTCAAAATTCAGCAATCACACGGCGGTTCGGGCAAGCAAGCGCGTGGCGTGATTGATGGCCTGCGTGCTGATGTTGTGACCCTGGCGCTGGCCGGTGACATCGACGAAATCGCCAAACTGAACAAAGGCTCGCTCCCGGAAAACTGGCAAACCCGCCTGCCGGAGGCCAGCACCCCGTACACCTCAACCATCGTGTTCCTGGTGCGCAAGGGCAACCCCAAAGGCATCAAGGACTGGGGCGACCTGACCAAAGACGGCGTATCGGTGATTACCCCGAACCCCAAAACCAGCGGCGGCGCGCGCTGGAACTTCCTCGCGGCCTACGCTTATGGCCTCAAGGCTAACGGTGGCGACGAAGCCAAGGCCAAAGCCTACGTACAAACCCTGTTCAAACACGTCCCGGTGCTGGACACCGGCGCACGCGGTTCGACCATTACCTTCGTCAACAACGGTCAGGGGGACGTATTGCTCGCGTGGGAAAACGAAGCGTTCCTGGCGCTGAAAGAAGACGGCGGCGCTGACAAGTTCGACATTGTCGTGCCTTCACTGTCGATTCTGGCGGAGCCTCCTGTGGCCGTGGTCGACAAAAACGCCGACAAAAAGGGCAATGGCGAGATCGCTAAAGCGTACCTCGAACACCTGTACAGCCCGGCCGGACAAGAAATTGCTGCCAAAAATTTCTACCGCCCGCGTGATGAAAAGGTCGCGGCCAAATACGCACAACAGTTTCCCAAGCTGGACCTTGTCACTATCGACAAAGACTTCGGCGGCTGGAAGACTGCTCAACCGAAATTCTTCAATGACGGTGGCGTGTTCGACCAGATCTACCAGGCGCAATAACTTGTGGGGCGGGGCCATTAGGCATCGCTGAAAGCTAGAACATTGAGCCCGCAATTGGTTTGCGGGCTTCGTGCGTTAAACAAGGACTTTTATGTCGCGTCGTATCTCCCCCGTCATACCCGGCTTCGGGCTGACACTGGGCTACACCTTGGTGTACCTCAGTCTGATTGTGCTGATCCCGCTGGCCGCCATGTTCGTACATGCCGCGCAACTGACCTGGGACCAGTTTTGGGCCATCATCAGCGCACCTCGCGTGCTGGCCGCGCTCAAGTTGAGCTTCGGCACCGCCTTTGTCGCGGCGCTGATCAACGGCATCATCGGCACCGTGCTGGCCTGGGTCCTGGTGCGTTACACCTTCCCAGGGCGCAAAGTGATCGACGCGATGATCGACCTTCCTTTCGCCTTGCCGACCGCCGTGGCCGGGATTGCTTTGACGGCGCTCTACGCCCCCAATGGCTGGATCGGCCAGTTTGCTGCCGACCTGGGCTTTAAAATCGCCTACACCCCGATGGGTATCACCCTGGCGCTGACCTTCGTCACGCTGCCGTTTGTGGTGCGCACCGTGCAACCGGTACTGGCAGACATTCCGCGTGAAATCGAAGAAGCCGCCGCCTGCCTCGGCGCCAAGCCGCTGCAAGTGTTCCGCTACATTCTGGTGCCCGCCCTGCTACCTGCCTGGTTGACCGGTTTTGCGCTGGCCTTTGCCCGTGGCGTCGGCGAGTACGGCTCGGTAATTTTCATTGCGGGCAACATGCCAATGAAAACAGAAATCCTGCCGTTGCTGATCATGGTCAAACTCGACCAATACGACTACACCGGCGCTACCGCCATTGGCGTGATGATGCTGGTGGTTTCCTTCATTTTGCTGCTGCTGATCAACCTGATTCAGCGCCGCATCGAAAAACCGTGAAGGAGGCCTGACCATGTCCAACTCCATTTCGAGCACGTCCTCGGTCGCCAACGCGGCGCGCCGTGGCAGCCCGCGCTCACGCCGCCTGCTGATCGGTTTCGGCTGGTTGTTTTTCACCGTGTTTCTGCTGCTGCCGTTGCTGATCGTAGTGTCCCAAGGCCTGAAACTGGGTTTCGGGGCGTTCTTCGACGCGATCCTTGAACCCGATGCCCTGTCGGCCTTGAAGCTGACCATCATCGCCGTGGTCATTTCGGTGCCACTCAACGTGGTGTTCGGCGTCAGCGCGGCGTGGTGCGTGAGCAAATACAGCTTTCGCGGCAAAAGCATCCTCGTGACCCTGATCGACCTGCCATTTTCGGTGTCACCGGTGATTGCAGGTCTGGTCTACGTATTGATGTTTGGCGCGCAGGGTTTTATTGGCCCTTGGCTGCAAGACCACGACATTCAAATCGTCTTTGCGTTACCGGGCATCGTACTCGCCACGATCTTCGTCACCGTGCCTTTCGTGGCCCGTGAACTGATCCCGCTGATGCAAGAGCAGGGCACCCAGGAAGAAGAGGCTGCACGCCTGCTGGGTGCCAACGGTTGGCAGATGTTCTGGCACGTCACCGTGCCCAACATCAAATGGGGCCTGATCTACGGCGTCGTGCTGTGTACGGCGCGGGCGATGGGTGAATTCGGTGCAGTGTCGGTGGTGTCCGGGCACATTCGCGGGGTGACCAACACCCTGCCGCTGCACGTCGAGATCCTCTACAACGAATACAACCACGTCGCCGCCTTTGCTGTGGCCACCCTGTTGCTGATCCTGGCGCTCTTCATCCTGCTGCTCAAGCAGTGGAGCGAATCCCGTATTAACCGCCTGCGCGCCAGCGCCGCGGAGGAATAAACCATGTCGATCGAAGTCCGTAACGTCAGCAAGAACTTCAATGCCTTCAAGGCGCTGAACAGCATCAACCTGGACATCCAGAGCGGCGAGCTGGTGGCCCTGCTTGGCCCTTCGGGCTGTGGCAAAACCACCTTGCTGCGCATCATCGCCGGCCTCGAAACCCCGGACGAAGGCAACATCGTGTTCCACGGCGAAGACGTCTCCGGCCACGACGTGCGCGATCGCAACGTCGGTTTTGTGTTCCAGCATTACGCGCTGTTTCGCCACATGACGGTGTTTGACAACGTTGCGTTCGGCCTGCGCATGAAGCCGAAAAAAGAACGCCCAAGCGAAACGCGCATTGCCGAAAAAGTCCACGAACTGCTGAACATGGTGCAACTGGACTGGCTGTCGGATCGCTACCCCGAGCAGCTTTCGGGCGGGCAGCGCCAGCGTATTGCCCTGGCTCGCGCCTTGGCCGTAGAGCCTAAAGTGCTGCTGCTGGACGAACCGTTCGGCGCCCTCGATGCCAAGGTCCGTAAAGAGCTGCGCCGCTGGTTGGCGCGCCTGCACGAAGACATCAACCTGACCTCAGTGTTCGTGACCCACGACCAGGAGGAGGCGATGGAAGTGGCCGACCGCATCGTGGTGATGAACAAGGGCGTGATCGAGCAAATCGGCTCACCGGGGGATGTGTACGAACATCCGGCCAGCGATTTTGTGTACCACTTCCTGGGTGACTCTAACCGCCTGCACATTGGTGAGGACCAACATGTGCTGTTCCGTCCGCATGAGGTGTCGTTGTCACGTCATGAGATAGAGGACCACCACGCCGCGCAGGTACGCGACATTCGCCCATTGGGCGCGACCACCCGGGTGACGTTGAAAGTTGAGGGTCAGAGCGAGCTGATCGAAGTGGAAGTGGTTAAAGACCACGACAGCCTCACCGACTTGGTGCGGGGCGAGACGTTGTTCTTCAAGCCTAAGGTGTGGCAAAAACACGCCAGCGTGTAATCGTCGACAGTGACAAACAGGCCTGACGTCTTACGACGCTCAGGCCTTTTTATTGAACAGCTCGCCGGTGAACAGACGTCATTCACTGTTTAAACCCGTGCACTTATCACCCTTTGGTCATCACGCCTTAGCCCCTGTCAATATTGACAGTAGGCAAAGCGGCGCTCTGTTAATACCCTGTGGTCATCGCGCTGTTATCCGCGTGCCTACTCATTGACTGTCACAAAGGCGCCACTTGATGAACACTGAGCAAGATGATGATTCAACGGTTCGTCTACCTGCCACTGGCAGTGTAAAGGCCAACATGACCGTGGACGGCACCTCTTACACCTTTAGTTCGGATTCAGTCACGCACTTCTATAACCCCAGCTTCTCGCACTACCGTATGTCTGGCGTGAGCAGCAAACCCGATAGCACCATTTTTCTGTGGATAAAAAAGGGCATATCGAATGGCGTTTATGACTTGGGCCAGGCGAATCGGGATGTCTACATGGACATTCGGTATGCGCAGGTAACAACAAGGGCCACCGAAGGTAAAGTCGATATCAAGGTGGTTATCACGCCTGAACGGCACCATTTCCAGGCGACCTTCAATTTTGTTGCTGGCCAACAAAATGAATACAAAGTGACAAATGGGGAGCTTGATATTTCAAGGGTTTTCGAACTGGCCAAATAATTGATCATGCTCACGCAGAGGAAATAAACCATGTCCGAACACATTGTTTTAATTCCAAAAACGTCCCACTCCCATACCCTTAAAGGTAATTTTGAATGGGTGTTTGATGAGGGGAACTTTCGCGCCACGGCCAACACTTTCTATTTGAGTGACTGGAGCATGGGAGACAAACCGCAGTGGGTGTTCTCCGGTTCAATAGGCCAAGTCGTCACCGATAACTATGTCGGCTTCTTATTCATGATTCCGTATATAAACAATGAACCACTGGACCGCAGTTACCAACTCAGTGACGGGTTGTATGCCACCTATTCTTACTCGATACCACCGCCACCGCAGTACCACACTGTTCGCCAACACAAGGCCGACAGTGCCACGCTGAAAGTGAAGCTTGACCCCTCGGCAGGCACTGTAGAAGCCACCTTCGAAGCAACGTTCACGATCGACAGCACTGAGAAAAAAGCAACAGGTCAATTTAATCTCTTGCGGGACGATTTGGCATCAGAGCCAGGCCACCACACTCACACCTCATGAGGGTGATGCGGTGTCTGTGCAACACCGCATCACTGTGCTTAATGGGCGGAGGAACTAAGGCTTTTTCAGCTTCGGGTTCGGGTAAAACTGCACCGCCTGCACTTTAGGGTCCGGGGTTTTTTTCAGCGCTGAAACATTCACCCGCGTACCCAGTTCTTTGGGTATCGACAAACCTTGCTCATTCAACGTGTCCGAGTAGCCACACGCCACGCACTCGCGGTGCGGCACCTCATCTTCATTCCACATCATCAGCTTGTCAGGCTCGCTGCACGCCGGGCACACAGCCCCGGCGATAAAGCGTTTTTTGGTCACGTTCACCGGTGCATCACTCATGCTGCCGCGCCTTCGGTCAGGCCGCTGTGACGCAACAATGCGTCAATCGACGGCTCACGGCCACGGAAGTCCTTGAACAGCTCCATGGGTGCCTTTGAGCCACCACGGGCCAGAATAGCCTGACGGAATGCCTTGCCGGTGTGCGGGTTGAACACACCTTCTTCTTCAAAACGCGAGAACGCGTCCGCCGACAGCACTTCGGCCCACTTGTAGCTGTAGTAACCGGCCGCGTAACCCCCGGCAAAGATGTGCGCGAAGCTGTTAGGGAAGCGGTTGTAGGACGGTGGACGCATCACCGACACTTCGTCGCGAATGCCTTCAAGCACCTGCGCCACAGTGCGGCCATCACCGTGGGTGGCGTGCAGTTCGAAGTCGAACAGCGAAAACTCCAGTTGGCGAACCATCATCAGCCCGGACTGGAAGTTTTTGGCGGCGAGCATTTTTTGCAGCAAGTCTTGTGGCAACGCTTCACCGGTTTCGTAATGACCGGAAATCAGCGCCAGACCTTCAGGCTCCCAGCACCAGTTTTCCATGAACTGGCTCGGCAACTCGACCGCGTCCCACGCCACGCCATTGATGCCCGACACGCCCGCGTGTTCGATTTCGGTGAGCATGTGGTGCAAGCCGTGCCCGAACTCATGGAACAGGGTGGTCACTTCGTCGTGCGTCAACAGTGCAGGTTTACCGGAAACTGCAGGCGTGAAGTTGCACACCAGGTTGGCCACCGGGCTTTGCAGCACACCCGCCGCCGTGCGACGACGGTCGCGGGCGCCGTCCATCCACGCACCGCCACGCTTGTTGGCGCGGGCGTACAAGTCAAAGAAGAAGCGCCCGATGTGCTGGCCGTTTTCTTTGATTTCGAACAGCCGTACATCCGGGTGCCAGGTGTCGAAGCCCTTGGTTTCAACAATGTCGATGCCGTACAACGTATGCACGATGTCGAACAGGCCTTTGAGCACGGTGTCGATGGGGAAGTAAGCACGTAGGGCCTCTTGCGACACGCTGTAACGCTGCTCGCGCAGTTTCTCGCCATAAAAGCCGCTGTCCCAGCTTTTAAGCTGCGGGCAGCCTTGTTCGGCGGCATAGGCTTGCAACTGCTCAAGGTCGCGCTCGGCGAACGGCTTGCTGCGCTTGGCCAGATCGCGCAGGAAGGTCAGAACCTGATCCGGCGTCTCGGCCATTTTGGTGGCCAGGCTCAGCTCGGCAAAGCTGCCGAAGCCCAGCAATTGAGCCAGTTCCTGACGCAGGTCGAGGATTTGTTCCATCACCGGGCCGTTATCGAACTGACCGGCATTCGGGCCTTGGTCCGACGCACGGGTGCAATACGCCGCGTAGACTTCTTCGCGCAGGGCGCGGTCCTCGGCGTAGGTCATCACCGGGTAGTAGCTGGGGAATTCGAGGGTAATCAGCCAGCCATCGAGGCCTTTGGCCTGGGCTGCTGCGGCCATTTGCGCCTTGGCCGACTCTGTCAGGCCAGCCAGTGCGGCTTCGTCCGTAATGTGCTTGGTCCACGCTTGGGTGGCGTCGAGCAATTGGTTGGAGAACGTACTGCCCAGCTCGGACAGTTTGCTCTGCACCTCGGCGTAGCGTTTTTGCTTCTCGGCGGGCAGGTCGATGCCCGACAGACGGAAGTCACGCAGCGAGTGCTCAAGAATGGTTTTTTGCGCGTGATCAAACTCGGCCACCTGCGGGCTGTGCGCCAACGCGTCGAAAGCCTGGAACAGCGCACGGTTCTGGCCCATTTCGGTGGAATAGGCGCTCAATGCAGGCAAGCACGCCTCGTAGGCGGCACGCAGTTCAGCGTTGTTACACACTGCGTTGAGGTGGCTGACCGGGCTCCAGGCGGCGCCCAGGCGGTCGTTCAGCTCATCCATCGCCAACACCAGGCCTTCCCAGGTCGGGTTGTGGCCTTGTTGTTTAAGAATTGCTTCAATGCCGGCGCGGTTGTCGGCGAGGATCTGCTCGATGGCCGGCTGTACGTGCTCAGGACGGATCGCCGAGAACGGCGGCAGGTCGTAGGGCTGCAATAGAGGGTTGTTCTCGCTCACGTTTGGCACCTTGGCTGGAAGAAACATTGGGCCATCTTAATTACAATCGACGCTCTGCGCAGCACTCTGCCCCGCTATTACTGCTAAAGAAGGAAGCTATTTGTGTCCATCCGTCCGTTCCAGCAGCACACACCTTCATTGGGCGAGCGCGCCTTCGTCGACCGTTCGGCCGTGGTCATCGGCGATGTCGAGATCGGTGCCGACAGCTCCGTCTGGCCGTTGACCGTGATCCGTGGCGACATGCACCGCATCCGCATCGGGGCGCGCACCAGCGTGCAGGACGGCTGCGTGTTGCACATCACCCACGCCGGGCCGTTCAACCCCCAGGGCTTCCCCTTGCTGATGGGTGACGATGTGACCATCGCGCACAAAGTCATGCTGCATGGCTGTACCGTGGGCAGCCGCGTTTTGATCGGCATGGGCAGCATCGTGATGGACGGCGCCGTGATTGAAGACAACGTGATTGTCGGCGCGGGCAGCCTGGTACCACCGGGCAAGCGTCTGGCCAGTGGCTTTCTGTATGTCGGCAGCCCGGTCAGGCAGGTGCGCGAACTGACCGAAAAAGAGCAAGCCTTCTTCACCTACAGCGCGGGTAACTACGTAAAACTCAAAGACCAGCACTTGGCCGAAGGCTACCACCTGCCGCTTTAAGCCCACTTTTTAGGAGCCTTGCATGCATTACCCAAACGTATTGTTCGACCTCGACGGCACCCTGACTGACCCGCGCGAAGGCATCACCCGCTCGATCCAGTATGGCCTGAGCAAAATGGGGATCGACGAACCTGACCTGACCCAACTCGAACACTTCATCGGCCCGCCATTGCTGCAACAGTTCATGGCCACCTATGGTTTTAACGAGGCACAAGCGTGGGAAGCGATGGGGTTCTACCGCGAGCGTTTCGCGGTGACCGGGCTGTATGAAAACGAAGTGTTCGAGGGCGTCACGCCGTTGCTGCAAGAGCTGGTGGCGCAGGGTCGGCAGCTCTTTATCGCCACCTCGAAGCCGCACGTCTATGCCCGTGAAATCGCCCGTCACTTTGGCTTCGCACAGCACTTCAAGGTGATTTACGGCAGCGAACTGGACGGCACCCGCACCAACAAGGTCGAGCTGATTGCTCATCTGATGCACGAACAGGGGCTGGACCCGGCGCAAACCTTGATGATCGGCGACCGCAAACACGACCTGATCGGGGCGCGGGACAACGGCCTGGATGCCGCCGCAGTGGGCTATGGTTTTGGCAGCTTTGAAGAGCTGAACGCGTTCGCCCCCAAATACCACTTCGACACGCTGGCGCAGTTGCACCAAGCCTTCAAGTGACACAACACCCCGCAGGCTGCGATCTTTTGATCGTTAAAGATCACAGCCTGCGAGACAGGTGTATCAGCACGCCATAAACGCCAGCGGCAAATTCCGGATCTGCTCACGCACCGGCGGCTGATAAGGCCCTTCGCAGGTCAATGATGCAGCAGCTCTTAGCGCACGCACCGCGCGTACCGCCAGCACAACCCCTGCGAAAACAAGCCCGCCCATTGCGGGCGGGCTTGTTTCAATCAGCGCACCAGATGCAGGAACTGCATGTGGCGTTCGTACTGGTCGAGGATGTCGTTGATGATTTGCTCTTTGGTATAGCCGGTCAGGTCGTAGTCCTGGCTGCCTTCACTCAAGTGCACTTCAGCGCGGTAGTAACGACGATTACGCAGTTGCTCTTTTTTGCCAAACCCGCCACGGGCGAAGGACGGCGTGAAATAGCCACGCATCTGCACCTGATAGATGAACGGGTGCTCTTCACCGTGACCGATCTCCAGGCTCACGTTGTCATTGGCCGGGTCCGGCTGGGTGACGACGTTCAGGCCTTTTTCACGGAACACCGCGCTCACTTCTTCAATCGCCGGGCGCACCGTGGAGTCCATAAAGCGGTACACCTCGTCACGCGACGGGAAGTGCACGGCTTGGCTGAGGCGTTGTCGCCAACCGCCACGCCCACGGCGCGAGGCCGAGACCGGTGCCAAGGAATGCATCTGTGCAATTTGCTTCTGCGATTCCAGATAGAACGCTTTGTGCAGGCCCCACATCATCAGCAACAAAATCAGCGAGAACGGCAACGATGTCAGCACCACCGCCGACTTGAGCGCATCAATGCTGCCCGAAAATAACAGCGCACTGGTGATCAGCGCCGTCATTGCACCCCAGAACACCCGCAGCCATTTCGGACCGTCTTCGTCAGCGTTATTACCTCGCGCCGAGAGGGTAGACAGCACCACGGTGCCGGAGTCGGCCGAGGTGACGAAGAACACAAAACTGATGAACACCGTCACGGCGATCACGGTTTTGCTCCACGGGTAAGTTTCCAACAGCAGGTACAAGGTCCGCGACGGGTCGTCGATGGCCGACTGACCGAGGGCAACCATGCCGTGGTTGAGCACTTGGTCGATGGCGCTGTTACCGAAAATCGACATCCACGCCAGGGTAAAGCCCAGCGGGATCAGCAGCACGCCGAACACGAACTCACGGATGGTGCGGCCCCGGGAAATACGCGCAATGAACAAACCTACAAACGGCGACCATGCGATCCACCAGGCCCAGTAAAACACGGTCCAGCCACCCAGCCAGTCGCTCGGTTTGTCGTAGGCGTACACATCGAAACTCTTGGTCGGCAATGCGCCCAGGTAGTCACCGATGTTTTGCACCAGGGTGTTGAGCAAATGTTGGGTCGGCCCTGCGAACAACACAAACAGCAGCAGCGCACAGGCCAGCAGCATGTTGATGTCCGACATCACCCGCACGCCTTTGTCGACCCCGGCGATGGCCACCAGAATGGCCGCGCCCATCATCAACGTGATCAGACCCACCTGCACCCATTGGGTATGCGGCATGCCGAACAGATAGTCGAGGCCGGAGTTGAGGTGCAACACCCCAAAGCCCATGTCGGCACCCAGACCGAACACGGTCGCGATGATGCCGAAGCCGTCTACCGCGTAGCCGATAGGGCCGTTGATTCGTTTACCGATCAGCGGGTACAGCGCCGAACGCAGCGCCAGCGGCAGGTTGTGGCGATACGCGAAGTACGCCAGCGCCATGCCGACAAACGCAAACACGCCCCAGCCATGCAAACCCCAGTGCAAGAACAGCAACTGCATGCCCTGGCGCGCGGCCTCGGCATTACCGGCCGGGCCTTGAGGCGGATTGAGCATGTGGGTCAGCGGTTCGGACACACAAAAGAAAAACAGCGTGATGCTGATCCCAGCGGCGAACAGCATCCCCGCCCAGGACAGGTAACTGAACTCAGGTTCGTCGTGGTCGGCACCGAGCTTGATCTTGCCGTAGCCGGACAAGGCGGTGACGACCACGAAGATCAGATACAGGGTCATCGCTAGCATGTAATACCAGCCGACCGTATTGGCCGCCCAGTTTTGCGCAGCCAGCAGCCATTTACCGGCCTCCACGGGCATGCAAATCACTACCACGCCAAAGATCAGAATAAAGATCGCTGCGAAGTAAAACACGGGCGGGTTCATGCGGATCGAGGACGTCTCAGACGTCATGGGTACACTCATTGGATGTGCACCTTATAGAGATAAAACGCGGGCAAAAAGAGCGGATTCGGCAAAGGTTAGCCTCCTGTTGTGAGCGGGCAGCGGACCACCGTTTTAAGTTGAACGAGTATTCAAGTTAAACATGGATGGCCTTTTAGAACTAATCGCTGCCCACGGCTTCACGTCTAATACGTTAGCTCATGGCATGGTATGACACATGGCCATGATCAACGTTCAGCCGTTGCCACAAGGGGCTATCAGCGCCATGAGGGCGCTGGGAGAAGCGGCTGGATTTCAGCGTTGAAAAAAAATTCAAAAAAAATCCTCACACCAAGAAACTGATCAAAAAACAGTCAATTTCGAAGCGTTTAATCAGGAATAGGTGCCGGTAGAAATCCGACGATCAACGCCACTATTTGAGGATGTAGACTCGTCTCGGTACCGACACCCACACAAGACCGATAACAAGCGCATAAAGCACAACGCCCACCACACTGAAAAATGTATCGAGCACATACCCAGCGATTATTAAAATACCCAGCAACGAAGCCAGCACCAGCCAGCTATTAAACATGATAAATACCGCTATTTTTAAACGGTAGGAGGACGTTGACAGCTGAGTGGAAATCAGCACTCCCACACCTGCCATCAACACCGCAAGAAGCCCGACGCCTAGCATTATTGCAACGTAAATTACTGGCGCAGGAACACCCGTCGTCTCTAACACATTCGAAGGATTCTCGGATATATCACCGCTGGCCAAGTGCAAACTAAAGCAGGCCAATATAAAAAAAACAATAGACGCCAACAAAAACTTGGAACGACTCATCGAACACCTCGATTTTTTTCAACGAGTTGCAGTCTGGCCTTTTGGTTGATTTACGACATGCTGCCTATTCAAATATTAGACTGACACCGCTCCACCCTTTCGCTAAAAATAAACGCCTTAAGCAAGGCATAACCGCTGAAACTATCCTCTCCAGCGTCACAGATATTAATCATTGACCCACCCTGTTTATGGGGATCTCGCCTGGCACTTCTATCGTGTCGTCATATCGCATTACCTTGCCAAGAATAGAAGCAAGCGTTTCGCCCACCCCATTACGAGGGTTCGACGGATTCGCATCATCTCTATCGTTGAGTGCGCAAATCTCTCCATTGAATAACCAACCAGCGCTGGATTTTTTGTTTACCTGTTGGCACACAGTTGATCAGCAGCAGCTCAAGCCTTTAATTCGATTTTTGAATAAACGCTCCAACCGTTGCGTTTCACAAACTCTTCAAAAGTAGCAATACAGTCAAACTTTGAAGAGTTTTGAATTCTAGACTCCAGCGACATAGCAACCGGATCTGACCTGCCTGGGGGAAACTTTGCCCACAATTTAGACGTGGGCCGACGGTGAATAGTGGCCTCCAGAATTACATTCAGGGTAAGCCGTAACATCGATAGCAGGCAATGTTGTGCGCATTTAATAACCGTATACATTCACCTAAGATTATTAAATCTAGACTCAACGACGAAATACAACCATAAGGAAGGAGCCCAACTTTATGTCAGACGCATCCCGATTTAAATAATCTACTCAAACTTATACGCCACAGGGCCTGCGTTCGCGTTCAAAAAACAGACAAATCCAGCGGCCGAATCGCCCCCATCCAGATCGCATGTTCCGTGTGATCCAGCAGGTCATTTCCAGTATCGGGGTGCAGAAAAACCACTAATCCACGCCGATTAAGCGCCAGCCACGGTAAGACCACGCCGATCAGTTCAGGGCCAAACGCAAGTTGGCAGCTCCAGTCCGGGTGCGGGCCAACCGGGCGTTGGTGGACCCGGCCCATCTGCACGTTAAATAGCTGGGTCGCTTCTTCGGCCAGGGCGCGTGCCTGATCGAGGGTCGAGGCATCGAAATATAGGTGAGCGTGGTAACCCTTGATGCGCTGCATAAAAACCTCCAACCGCCGTAACCGCAGGCTGCGTCCGGCGCCATAGCCGTCGTAATAAGCAAACGCCGCCTGCGCTGGCGGCTACCGGTTTAGTTGGCCAACAATTTGCGCAAGTGCGCCAACGCAGGTGCGGTGTCCGGGCGTACGCCACGCCACAGGTAAAAGGCCTCTGCCGCCTGCTCTGCCAACATGCCCAGTCCGTCCATGACCGTGCCCGCGCCGTGCGCGCTGGCCCACACACAGAAAGGTGTTGGCTCTTTGCCATACATCATGTCGTAGCACAGGGTTTTGCCTGGCTCGATCAAGCTGCTGGCAATGGGCGGCAACTCACCTGCCAGGCTGGCCGAAGTGGCATTGATGATCACGTCCACCGACTCAGCCAACCAGTCATAACCACTGGCCGAGACCGGTCCCAGGTCGCTGAACAGCTCGGCCAGCACTTCCGCTTTTTCGACGGTACGGTTGGCAATAATGAGCGAGGCCGGTTGTTCAGCCAGCAATGGCTCCAGCGCACCCCGCACCGCGCCACCCGCGCCCAATATCAGAATGCGTTTGCCTTTGAGGCTAAAGCCCGCGTTGACCGTCAGGTCGCGCACCAAGCCTGCGCCGTCGGTGTTGTCGCCCAACACGTTGCCATCGGCCAGCTTGCTCAAGGTATTCACCGCACCGGCCCGCTGCGCGCGCGCGGTCAGTTGCGTGGCCAGGCGGTAGGCCTCTTCCTTGAATGGCACCGTGATATTGGCGCCACGCCCATCTTTGAAAAACGCGGTGGCGCAGCCTGTGAAATCATCCAGCGGTGCGAGCAGGGTGTCGTACTGCATGGCCTGACCGGTTTGCTCGGCAAATAAGCGGTGCAGCACCGGCGATTTGCTATGGGCGATCGGGTTACCAAAAACGACGTAACGGTCCATCAGGCAAGCTCCTCGGGCAATGTCAGGCGTTGGCCAACCAATCGCGGTCTTGCAAAAAGTAATCGGTCAGACGCGCTTCGGGGCTGCCTGGCTCGGCCTTCCAGTCGTAGCCCCAGCGCACTTGAGGTGGCAACGACATCAGGATCGATTCGGTACGGCCACCGGACTGCAAGCCAAACAAGGTGCCACGGTCGTAGACCAGGTTGAACTCCACGTAGCGGCCGCGGCGGAACTCCTGGAATTCGCGCTGCTGGGCGGTGTATTCGTCGTTTTTGCGGCGCTGAATGATCGGCAGGTAGGCATCGATGTAGGCATCGCCGATGGCACGAATGAAAGCGAAGCAGGTGTCGAAATCCCACTCGTTCAAGTCATCAAAGAACAGGCCGCCGATGCCGCGCGGCTCGTTGCGGTGCTTGATGTGAAAGTAGGTGTCGCACCAGGCTTTGTAGCGCGGGTAGACATCGGCACCGAACGGCGCGCAAGCCTGCTCGGCAATGCGGTGCCAGTGCACGCAGTCTTCTTCAACGGCGTAGTAGGGCGTCAGATCGAAGCCACCGCCAAACCACCAGACCGGCTCTTCGCCTTCTTTTTCAGCGATGAAAAAACGCACGTTGGCGTGGGACGTTGGCACATGCGGGTTGTGCGGATGGATCACCAACGACACGCCCAGCGCTTCGAAACCACGGCCTGCCAGCTCAGGGCGGTGAGCGCTGGCCGAGGGTGGCAAGCCGCTGCCAAAGACGTGGGAAAAGTTGACGCCGCCTTTTTCGATCACATGGCCATTTTCAATCACACGGGTCCGACCGCCACCGCCTGCCGGACGCTGCCAAGCGTCTTCCACGAAGCGGGTGCCGCCGTCTTCGGTTTGCAGCGCGTTGCAAATGCGGTCTTGAAGGTCGAGCAAGTAGGCTTTTACAGCCTCGGTGCGGGTAGTCATGACATCACCTTGAATAGGTCAAAGCTACGCGGCACTTCGTCAGAGCGGGGCCGGCGGCAAAGGGCGGCTAGCATAACACCGCCCCCGGCCTCATCGCAGTTGACGAAGATCACGCTTAAGCGTTGGATGTAGCCTTCGTGAAATCAGCGAGGACAGTGCAGATGGCTAAACGTATTCAGTTTCGGGCCCACGGCGGCCCAGAAGTGCTTGAGTTTGTTGACTACTCACCCGCCGCGCCGGGCCCGCAACAGGTGCGGGTACGCAACCAGGCCATCGGTCTCAATTTCATCGATACCTATTACCGTGGCGGCCTCTACCCGCTGCCTGAACTGCCGTCCGGGCTGGGCAACGAGGGCGCAGGCGTTGTCGACGCGGTCGGCAGCGACGTGCACAACGTCAAAGTAGGCGACCGCGTGGCCTATGGCACCGGCCCACTGGGGGCGTACAGCGAATTGCACGTGCTGCCCGCCGCAAATGTGGTGAAGCTACCCGACGATATTTCGTTTGAGCACGCAGCAGCCGTAATGCTCAAGGGCCTGACGGTGCAGTACCTGCTGCGTCAGACCTATGAACTTAAAGGTGGCGAAACCATTCTGTTCCACGCGGCTGCCGGGGGCGTCGGTTCGATTGCCTGCCAATGGGCCAAGGCGCTGGGTGTGAAGTTGATCGGGACCGTCAGCTCGCCAGAAAAAGCCGCACTGGCCAAAAAGCTTGGCGCGTGGGAAACCATCGATTACAGCCATGAAGATGTCGCTCAACGCGTGCTGGAACTGACCGACGGCAAGAAATGCCCCGTGGTGTATGACGGCGTGGGCAAAGACACTTGGCTCACATCATTGGACTGCTTGTCGCTGCGTGGGCTGATGGTCAGCTTTGGCAATGCCTCCGGTGCAGTGACGGGTGTGAACTTGGGGATCTTGGCGCAGAAAGGCTCGTTGTACGTCACGCGCCCGACACTGGCGTCCTACGCCAACAGCCCACAAAACCTGCAAACGATGGCGGACGAGCTGTTCAACATGATCCGCAATGGCCACATCACCGTGGACATCAGCCAGCGCTTTGCCTTGAAAGACGCAGCCAAGGCGCAGACCGAACTGTCAGCCCGTCGCACCACCGGGTCGACCATCTTGGTGCCCTGATGTGCCAAACCACGTAGGAGCGAGCTTACTCGCTCCTACGTTTGTGTAAGGATTTACGCCGGGCGAACCACTTTGCCCGTCGCCAAATCACGAATCACGCTCGGGTTTTTACGCCCGCCCAGGTTGCCACCCAAAACGTGGTCGATTTGCCCACGGAAATACTGCTCCACCTTGAGTCGCGTGCGTGCCGCCGGCAGCCCGGCCGGGTTGGCAGACGTCGACACAATCGGCCCTACCAGCGAGCACAGCTCCCGCACCAGCGGGTGATCGCTCACACGCAAGGCCACCGAATCGTGCATGCCGGTGATCCACTCGGGCAACAACCCTTGGTGCGGCACCAACCAGGTGTTGGGCCCCGGCCAAGTGCTGGCCATGCGGTCGAGCCAGTCCTGCGGGAAGTCTTCAAACAAAAAGTCGAATTGGTGAATGTTGTCGGCCACCAAAATCAGGCCTTTTTCCACCGGCCGCGATTTGATTGCCAGCAACCGCTCGACGGCCTCTTCATCCCATGGGTCGCAACCCAATCCCCAAACAGCTTCGGTGGGGTAGGCAATTACCGCGCCCGCGCGAATGGCTGTTGCGGCTTGCTGTACGCGCCAGGTGCTGATCATTGAATGTCTCCAGATGTGTGCTGTGCGCAAGTGTACTTAGCTGGCGCGAGCAAACCAACGCCCGGCCTCCAGCACCACGTGGCCCTCCAGTTCCAGCTCGGTCAGGGCGGCCAGCAACGCGGGTAATTCCCAACCACTGGCACTGGCCAGTCCTTCGCTGGTGTAAGGCGATGCCTGCAACAATTGCACGAGCAGATGACAGCTTGGCGTAAACATTCCACCTGTCGATAAGGGCATGGATCGCCAGCCGTGTAACCCTTCCAGAATGTGTTCGACTGTTTCCACCAGCGTAGCCCCATCGCGGATCAATTGATGGCAACCCCGCGCACCGGGGTGGTGGATCGAGCCGGGTATGGCGTACACCTCACGCCCTTGTTCGGCCGCCAGCCTGGCCGTGATCAGCGAGCCGCTGGCCACACTGGCTTCCACCACCAGCACGCCGAGCGATAAACCGCTGATGATGCGGTTGCGCCGCGGGAAATTGCCCGGTAGCGGTCCGGCGTCCAGCGGGAACTCCGAAACCACTGCGCTGCCGCTGGCAATCATTGCGTCGGCCAGCGCGTGATGGCGCTGTGGATAAAGTTTTTGCAACCCGGTGCCCAACACGCCAATTGTTTGCCCGCCGATGTCCAGTGCAGCCTGATGCGCCGCGCCATCTATGCCCAACGCCAAGCCACTGGTGATCACAAAACCGGCACCCGCCAATGCGCGAGAAAAGGCCGTGGCGGTGTCCAGAGCGGGCCGTGAAGCGCGTCGGCTACCGACCATCGCCAACTGCGGTTTTTCCAGAATAGATGGCTCGCCCGCCACGAATAACAGCGGCGGCGCATCGTTGAGTTCAGACAATAACGCCGGGTAATTGCACTGATCATGCAGCAGCACATGGTGCTTGCAGCCCTCAAGCCAGCGCAATGCAGCGCTTGCACCGTCGCGAACTACGGCGCTGCGCCGAGCCTCGGCGCACACCGCTGGCAGCCCCAAAGCACGCCACGCGCTGGCCGGTGCGCTGAGCGCCGAACTGGCCGAACCAAAGGCACTGAAAAGCGTGGAGTAACGCCGGGGGCCAAGCTCGGGCAAGCCATGCAAGCGCAGTCGGGCTTCGAGCTCAGCAGGGGAAATACGGGAACAATCAGACAGCGACATAGGATCATCCTTGATCGGTTTCAGCAGCGTTACGCAATGAACAAGCTGTGGATAACTCTGTTAACAAGTTGTTGGGCAATCGCCGCAATCGCGACGGTTGAGCCTGCTCATTCACTTGAAAAACAGCGGGCACACCCCACCTTAGTTGAACGATTCAGCCAGGCAGGGAAGGGGCCAATGGCCACTTGGCAGAATCGCCAGGAAGTGGGCAATAAAACTCAGGCCCTGTAAGCATCCGACTCACATCTAACGCAGGCGGGGCCTGAGTTTCCAAGCCCAAAAGCGGGGGACAGAACGCCGCCACACATGTCATATCTGCTGACACAGTAGATGCCACGGGGTGGTTTCAAAGTGCTGCAAGCAGCGGCCAGCACGGCGCGCGCGCCATGCAGCCCGGCAGCTAGTCGTTTCATCCGCGGATGAATCCCTTTATTATGTTTCTTCGCGTAAAACGCCTGAACCCGAGCGGGTTCTCTCTGGAAGAGACGTTTTGCACAGGTTGCCCGAGTCCTCAGGACCACCTGACAACCGTTATCAATCTTTCATACAGTGCAGCAATTACGCCTATGGCCATCCTAAATATCCTCGAATTCCCAGACTCGCGACTGCGCACCATCGCCAAGCCCGTGGAGGTTGTGGACGACGAAGTGCGTCAGTTGATCGATGACATGTTTGAAACCATGTACGAAGCACCGGGCATTGGCCTGGCCGCCAGCCAGGTCAATGTGCACAAGCGCATCGTGGTCATGGACCTGAGCGAAGATCGCAGCGCGCCAATGGTGTTCATCAACCCGCAATTCGAAACCCTGACCGACGAGATGGACCAGTATCAAGAAGGTTGCCTGTCGGTACCGGGATTCTATGAAAACGTCGATCGCCCGCAGCGCGTCAAAATCAATGCGCTGGACCGCGACGGCAAACCGTTCGAAATGATCGCTGAAGGCCTGCTGGCCGTGTGTATCCAGCACGAATGCGATCACCTCAACGGCAAGCTGTTTGTCGATTACCTGTCTAATCTCAAGCGTGACCGGATCAAGAAGAAGCTGGAAAAGCTGCACCGCCAGAACACTTGATCGACCTTTAACGGGCACACGCGGCCTGACCCCGGGTTTCCAAGCCTCGTTGCAGGCGCTGGCTGCGAGCTTTTAAAGGCTTACGCTCGCAGCCTTCGGGGTTATTCGCCAGTCATCCAGGTGTGTATTTGCCGCCTCCCCCTATTCCAAGTGAGAACCCCATGACTGAGCCACTGCGCATCGTCTTTGCTGGCACCCCAGAATTTGCCGCTGAACACCTCAAGGCGCTGCTAAACACGCCTTACGAGATCGTCGCGGTTTACACCCAGCCGGACCGTCCGGCCGGGCGCGGGCAAAAGCTGATGCCAAGCCCGGTCAAACAACTCGCGCTGGAACACAACATTCCCGTGATGCAGCCGCCGACTCTGCGAGCACCTGACGCGCAAGGCGAACTGGCCGCGCTCAAACCGGACTTGATGGTGGTCGTGGCCTACGGATTGATCCTGCCGCAAGTGGTACTGGATATTCCGCGCCTGGGCTGCATCAACAGCCACGCTTCCTTGCTGCCACGCTGGCGGGGCGCGGCACCGATCCAGCGCGCCATCGAAGCGGGCGACGGTGAAAGCGGCGTGACCGTGATGCGCATGGAAGCCGGGCTCGACACCGGGCCAATGCTGCTCAAGGTAAAAACCCCGATCACCTCTGAAGACACCGGCGGCAGCCTGCACGACCGTCTGGCCGAGCTAGGCCCGCCTGCGGTGATTCAAGCCATCGCCGGGCTGGCGGCCGGTACGTTGCAGGGCGAAGTACAAGACGACAGCCTCGCGACTTACGCCCACAAGCTGAACAAGGACGAAGCCCGTATCGACTGGACCCGTCCGGCCAGTGAACTGGAGCGTCAGATTCGTGCGTTCAACCCGTGGCCCATTTGCCACACCACGTTGAAGGGCGAAGCCATGAAAGTGCTCGCGGCCAGCCTGTTGCCTTTCGACGCTGTCGGTAAGCCTGGCGAAATCCTTGAAGCCAGAAAAACAGGCCTGATCGTTGGTTGCGGCGATGGCGCACTCGCGCTGACCCGCCTGCAATTACCCGGTGGCAAGGCGCTGAACTTCAGCGACTTTTTCAACAGCCGTCGTGAGAAATTCGCCATCAGCACCCTCCTCGGCGCAACGGAAACCGCTCAATGAACCCGCGTCTGGCCGCCGCCAAGGCACTGACCGCCGTGCTCAACGGCAAAGCCTCGCTTAACAGCTCACTGCCGTTGCAACTGGACAAGGTCGAGGCCCGCGATCGCGGCCTCACCCAGGACCTCGCCTTCGGCACGGCACGCTGGCAACCGCGCTTGTCCGCGCTGGCCAACAAACTGCTGCAAAAACCGTTCAAGGCCGCCGATGCGGACGTTGAGGCGCTGCTGCTGGTCGGTTTGTACCAACTGCTCTACACCCGTATTCCTGCCCACGCCGCCATCGGCGAAACCGTAGGCTGCGCCGACAAACTGAAAAAACCGTGGGCCAAAGCGCTGCTCAACGCCGTGTTGCGCAATGCGCAGCGTGAAAGCGAAGCCTTGCTGGCCGAGCTGGAGCACGACCCGGTAGTGCGCACGGCGCACCCGCGCTGGCTGCAAAAATCGCTGAAAGCCTTCTGGCCTGAGCAGTGGGAAGCCATCTGCGCGGCCAACAACGCCCATCCGCCGATGATTCTGCGGGTCAATCGCCGTCATCACAGCCGCGATGCGTATCTGCAATTGCTGATCGAAGCCGGCATTGAAGCGCAACCGTGCACCTTCAGCCAGGACGGCATCGTGCTGGCCGAAGCCTGCGACGTGCGCAACCTGCCAGGCTTTGCCGAAGGCTGGATCAGCGTGCAGGACGAAGCCGCGCAATTGGCGGCCGACCTGCTCGACCTGGCACCCGGCCAGCGCGTGCTCGACGCCTGCTGCGCGCCGGGCGGTAAAACCTGCCACATCCTTGAAGTCGAACCCAAACTGGCTGGCGTGGTGGCAGTAGACCTGGAAGCCAAGCGCTTGGTGCGTGTACGCGAAAACCTGGAGCGTCTGGGCCTGAGTGCAGAATTGATCGCAGCCGACGGCCGCGATACCGCTACCTGGTGGGACGGAAAGCCGTTCCAGCGCATCTTGCTCGACGCGCCTTGCTCGGCGACAGGCGTTATCCGACGCCATCCAGACATAAAACTGACACGCCAACCTGACGACATCGCCGCTTTGGCGACCCTGCAAGGCGAGTTGCTCGACGCAATGTGGCCGACGCTGGACGTCGGTGGCATCCTGCTCTACGCCACGTGCTCGACGTTGCCGACCGAAAACACCGAAGTGATTGAAGCTTTCCTGGCCCGTACACCGGGTGCGCGTGAGCTGGACATCGCCGGGCAGTTCGGCCTCAAGCAGCCGCACGGGCGCCAGTTGCTGGCCCAGCAAGGCGGGCATGATGGCTTCTATTACGCCAAGTTGATAAAGATCGCAGCCGCGCGCGGCTAATCGAGAACAGGAAATGACGGCATGAAAATCATCATCCTCGGCGCGGGTCAGGTCGGCGGCACATTGGCAGAGCATCTGGCCAGCGAAGCCAACGACATCACCGTGGTCGATACCGACGGCGAACGCCTGCGTGACCTCGGCGACCGTCTCGACATTCGTACCATTCAGGGCCGCGCCTCGTTGCCCAATGTGCTGCGTCAGGCCGGTGCCGACGATGCCGACATGCTGGTGGCGGTGACCAACAGCGACGAGACCAACATGGTTGCCTGCCAAGTGGCGTACTCGCTGTTTCACACCCCGACCAAAATTGCCCGGGTGCGTGAATCGGCCTACTTAAGCCGGGGCAACGAGCTGTTCGACAACGACGCAATTCCGGTCGACGTGTTGATCAGCCCCGAGCAAGTGGTGACCAACTACATCAAGCGCCTGATCGAACACCCCGGTGCCTTGCAGGTGATCGACTTCGCCGAAGGCAAAGCGCAGTTGGTGGCGGTCAAGGCGTACTACGGCGGCCCGTTGATTGGTCAGCAACTGCGCCAGTTGCGCGAACACATGCCGAATGTGGACACGCGTGTTGCTGCGATTTTCCGACGTGATCGCCCGATTACCCCACGGGGCGACACGGTGATCGAGGCCGATGACGAAGTCTTTTTCATCGCCGCACGCGCCAACATTCGCGCCGTGATGAGTGAAATGCGCCGGTTGGATGAAAGCTACAAACGCATCGTGATCGCTGGTGGCGGGCAAATCGGCGAACGGCTGGCCGAGGCCATTGAAAGCCGTTATCAGGTCAAGATCATCGAGATGAGCGCCGCCCGCTGCCGCTACCTGTCGGACACCCTCGACAGTACCGTGGTGCTGCAAGGCAGCGCGTCGGACCGCGATTTGATGCTGGAAGAAAACATCGCCGACGCCGACCTTTTTCTGGCCCTGACCAACGACGACGAAGCCAACATCATGTCCTCGCTGCTGGCCAAGCGTCTGGGGGCCAAGAAGGTGATGACCATCATCAACAACCCGGCCTACGTTGACTTGATTCAGGGCGGCGAAATCGACATCGCCATCAGCCCGCAGTTGGCCACCATCGGCACCTTGCTGGCGCACGTGCGGCGCGGCGATATCGTCAGCGTGCACTCATTGCGTCGGGGTGCGGCCGAAGCCATTGAGGCGATTGCCCACGGCGACTCGAAGTCGAGCAAGGTGATTGGCCGCCGTATCGGCGAGATTCACCTGCCACCGGGCACCACCATTGGCGCGATCATTCGTGACGAAGAAGTGCTGATTGCCCACGACGCCACCGTCATCAATGCGGGCGACCATGTGATTTTGTTCCTGGTGGATAAAAAGCATATTCGCGACGTTGAGAAGCTGTTCCATGTAGGACTGAGCTTTTTCTAAGGAGCCGGACGGATGCTGGAATCACTGGAAAAAATGCTGGCCAAGGGTGTGGATAACTCACTGCTGCGCTTTGGCCTGGGCAAGGGGTATCTCGACCTCGGGGATAACCTCAAGGCGGCAGAGCATCTGCAACGCTGCGTAGGTTTTGATCCCAAGTACTCGGCGGCCTGGAAGTTATTGGGCAAGGCGTATTTGGCGGCCGGGGACCGAGCGGCAGCGCGCACCGCATGGGAGCAGGGCATTGCGGCCGCGCAGGCCCATGGCGACAAACAGGCCGAAAAAGAAATGAGCGTGTTTTTGAAGAAGCTGGATAAACAGCAGCCCTGACACGGTCCGGTGGGCGTTAACGCAGGCTGCGATGTTCTGATCTGGAAAGATCGCAGCCTGCACGGTTATCAGTACCAGCGCGCCTCGCCTGGCGGACGCTTTTTGAAGCGCTTCATGCTCCACATGTACTGGCTGGGGTAAGCGCGCACATATTTTTCGACCACCTTGCTCATGGCCGCGCACGAAGTGGCCGTGTCGGTGCTGTACATTTCTTCAGGCGCGGCTTGCAGAATCACCTTGAAGCCCGAGCCATCCGGCAGGCGCAGCGCGTGCAGGAACACCCCGACCGCTTTACCGCCCGCCAGCATGTTCGGTACAAATTTGCTGGTCAGGGCCATGGTGCCCAGGAACGGTACAAAAATACCCGCCGACTCTGCTGGCTCCGGGTCTGCCGGAATACCCACCTGACCACCTTTGCGCACCTCTTTGATGACACTCAGGATGCCTTCTTTGGTCGATGCCGCGACGCGGTTGCCCAACTGAACACGCTGCTTTTGCAGCAACTCGTCTACCGCTTTGAGTTTTGGCGGGCGATAGAAAATGATCGGCTTGCACTGGCTGCAATAGAAATGGTTGAGCACTTCCCAGTTGCCCAAGTGGCTGGTGATGCCAACCACGCCCTTGCCTGACGCCAAAGCATCCTTGAGCACGTCCAGGCCTTCAACCTCACGCACCAGATCGATCGAGCGTTGAGCCGGCCAGATCCAGGCGCAGGCGCTTTCGGTCAGGCTTTTGCCGATGTCTTTGAGGCTTTGGCCGACCAGTTGCTCACGGGCAACCGGGTCCATTTCAGGGAAGCATTTGGCCAGATTGATGCGCACCACATCGCGTGAGCGATTCGGCAGTTTCCACATCAGCCAGCCAATGGCCGAGCCCACGCGTTGCACCGCGCCCCACGGGAGCATGGCAAATAACCGCAAAGCCCCGACCAGCAGGGCGCCTTTAAACTTTTCCACAGGGTTTTCCCATTCAAAACAAACGGCCTTGTAGTCGCAGGCGAAGTACGAGGTGGCGATCAGTTGCCCAACAACCTCGCTATTGAAGGCCCTTATGGCCTTATCGCAGCCTTCGCCAGCGACTACAGTCAATGCAATTGGCCCGTATTCTAACCGCCGTTGACCAGCTGCGCGTAGCGGTCACAGGTGGTGGCGTGGTCCATGACCATGCCGCTGGCCTGCATGAACGCGTAACAAATAGTCGGGCCAACGAAGGTAAATCCGGCTTTTTTGAGGCCCTTGCTCATGGCTTCAGCCTGGGGTGTAACCGCCGGGAATTCATGGCGTTCAGTGAAGTGATTGATCTTCGGCTGGCCGCCCACGAACGACCACAAAAACTCCACCGGGTTGTCCAGCGCCAGCCAGGCGTGGGCATTGCGCCTGGCGCCCACCACTTTCAGGCGGTTGCGGATAATCCCCGGATCTTGCAGCAAGACCTCTATCTCGGCGTCCGTCATGGCGGCCAAACGCTGCACATCAAAGCCAAACATGACCTTGCGATAGTGCTCGCGTTTTTTTAAAACCGTGATCCATGACAAACCGGCCTGGAACCCTTCGAGCAATAACAACTCGAACAACCCGTGCGCATCGCGCAACGGCACGCCCCACTCTTGATCATGATAGGCCGCGTACAAAGGGTCATCCGAACACCAGAAACAACGTGCCATACAGGCTCCAAGAGGTAGAGGCGCGACCGAATCGGGTATACTCCCGCTCTTTAAATCGCAGCCCAAGAAACAGGTGAATTTGTGAGCCAGCCTACGCCAGCAGTGCGTACCTTCCAAGACTTGATCCTCGCCCTCCAGCAATACTGGGCCGAGCAAGGTTGTGTGGTGCTTCAGCCCTACGATATGGAAGTGGGCGCCGGCACATTCCATACCGCTACTTTTTTGCGCTCTCTGGGCCCAGAAACGTGGAACGCCGCTTATGTGCAGCCCAGTCGTCGCCCGACTGACGGCCGCTACGGCGAAAACCCGAACCGTTTGCAGCACTACTACCAGTTCCAGGTGGTATTGAAGCCAAATCCGCCTAATTTCCAGGAGCTGTACCTGGGCTCGCTGAAGCACATCGGCCTCGACCCGCTGGTGCACGACATCCGTTTCGTTGAAGACAACTGGGAGTCGCCAACACTGGGCGCCTGGGGTCTGGGCTGGGAAATCTGGCTTAACGGCATGGAAGTCACCCAGTTCACCTACTTCCAGCAAGTGGGCGGCATCGAGTGCTATCCGGTGACGGGCGAAATCACTTACGGCCTTGAGCGCCTAGCGATGTACCTGCAAGGCGTTGATTCTGTCTACGACCTGGTCTGGACTGACGGCCCGTTCGGCAAAGTGACCTACGGCGACGTGTTCCACCAGAACGAAGTCGAGCAATCGACTTACAACTTCGAACACGCCAACGTCGACAAACTGTTCGAGCTGTTCGATTTCTACGAAAGCGAAGCCAAGCGCCTGATCGAACTCGACCAGCCGCTGCCATTGCCGAGCTACGAAATGGTGCTCAAGGCGTCCCACACCTTCAACCTGCTGGATGCGCGCCGGGCTATTTCGGTAACGGCCCGTCAGCAGTACATCTTGCGTGTGCGTACCCTGGCCCGTGCCGTAGCGCAGGCGTATCTCGAAGCACGCGCCAAGCTGGGCTTCCCGATGGCACCCCCTGATTTGCGTGATGAAGTGTTGGCTAAGTTGGAGGCTGCACAATGAGTGCTCAAGATTTTCTGGTTGAACTGGGCACTGAAGAACTGCCGCCAAAAGCCCTCAATACCCTGGCTGAAGCGTTCCTCGCCGGGATTGAAAAAGGCCTGCAAAGCGCTGGCCTGAACTTCACCGCCAAAAAAGTCTACGCCGCGCCGCGTCGTCTGGCCGTGCTGCTGACCCAGCTCGACACCCAGCAGCCGGATCGCAGCATCAACATCGACGGCCCGCCCCGTCAGGCGGCGTTCGACGCTGAGGGCAACCCGACTCAAGCCGCCCTTGGTTTTGCCAAGAAGTGTGGCGTTGACCTGAGCGAAATCGATCAGAGCGGTCCAAAACTGCGTTTCAGCCAGGTCATTGTCGGCAAGCCGACCGCCAGCCTGCTGCCAACCATCGTTGAAGACTCGCTCAACGATTTGCCAATCCCCAAACGCATGCGCTGGGGCGCCCGTAAAGAAGAGTTCGTACGTCCAACCCAATGGCTGGTCATGCTGCTGGGCGACGACGTGGTGGATTGCACGATTCTTGCGCAAAAAGCCGGTCGTGATTCTCGCGGTCACCGCTTCCATCACCCCGAAAACGTACGCATCAGCGCGCCAGCCAACTACCTCGAAGACTTGCGCAAAGCCTACGTGCTGGCCGACTTTTACGAGCGTCGTGAACTGATTTCCAAGCGCGTGGCCGAACTGGCGACGATGCAGGAAGGGACAGCCATCGTGCCGCCAAGCCTGCTCGACGAAGTCACGTCGCTGGTTGAATGGCCGGTGCCGCTGGTGTGCTCGTTCGAAGAGCGCTTCCTCGATGTACCGCAAGAAGCCCTGATCACCACCATGCAGGACAACCAGAAGTACTTCTGCCTGCTGGACGTGGACGGCAAGTTGCTGCCGCGCTTTATCACCGTGGCCAACATCGAGAGCAAAGACGCGCAGCAAATCATCTCGGGTAACGAGAAAGTGGTGCGCCCGCGTCTGACCGATGCCGAGTTCTTCTTCAAGCAAGACAAGAAGCAGACACTCGAAAGCTTCAACCTGCGCCTGCAAAACGTGGTGTTCCAGGCCCAACTGGGCAGCGTGTTCGACAAAGCTGAGCGCGTGTCCAAACTTGCCGCATTCATTGCCCCGCGCATCGGCGGCGACGCACAGCGCGCAGCCCGTGCAGGCTTGCTGTCCAAGTGCGACCTGGCGACCGAAATGGTCGGCGAGTTCCCGGAGATGCAAGGCATTGCCGGTTACTACTACGCCCTCAACGACGGCGAGCCTGAAGACGTCGCACTGGCGCTGAACGAGCAGTACATGCCGCGCGGTGCAGGCGCTGAATTGCCGGGCACCCTGACCGGTGCCGCAGTGGCCATTGCTGACAAACTCGACACGCTGGTCGGTATTTTCGGCATCGGCATGCTGCCCACCGGCAGCAAAGACCCGTACGCACTGCGCCGTGCAGCGCTGGGTATCTTGCGCATCCTGATCGACAAAAAACTCGACCTCGACCTGACTGAAGCCGTGAATTTCGCGGTGACCGCCTTCGGCGCCAAGATCAAGTCGGCCGGGCTGGCGGATCAAGTGCTGGAGTTCATCTTCGACCGCCTGCGAGCGCGTTATGAAGACGAAGGCGTGGACGTGGCCACTTACCTGTCGGTACGTGCGTTGCAGCCAACCTCGGCGCTGGACTTCGATCAGCGCGTGCAAGCCGTTCAAGCCTTCCGTCAATTGCCGGAAGCCGCAGCCCTGGCCGCCGTCAACAAGCGCGTGTCGAACCTGCTGAGCAAGGTAGACGGCAATGTCTCGACTCACGTCGAAGCCAAGTTCTTCGACAACGCCAGCGAGTTCTCGCTGTACTCGGCCATTCAAAAGGCTGACGAAGCGGTACAACCGATGGCCGCTGCCCGTCAGTACAACGAAGCGCTCACCCGCCTGGCCGCCTTGCGCGAACCGGTGGATGCCTTCTTTGAAGCGGTGATGATCAACGCCGAAGATGCCAACGTGCGGGCTAACCGCTACGCATTGCTGGCGCGTTTGCGCGGTTTGTTCCTCGGCGTAGCCGACATTTCGCTGCTGGGCTAAGGGGCTGCCGTGAAACTGCTGATTCTTGATCGGGACGGCGTGATCAATCACGACTCCGACGCTTACATCAAGTCTGTCGAGGAGTGGTTGCCACTCCCCGGTGCGATCGAGGCCATCGCGCAGTTGAGCAAGGCCGGCTGGACGGTGGCGATTGCCACCAACCAGTCCGGTATTGCGCGCGGCTACTACGACATCGCCACGCTGGACGCCATGCACGCCCGTTTGCGGGCATTGGTGGCGGAGCAGGGTGGCGAGGTCGGCCTGATAGTGTATTGCCCGCACGGCCCTGATGAGGGCTGTGCCTGTCGCAAACCCAAACCGGGCATGTTGCGCACGATTGCCGAGCATTACGGTACTGATTTACGTGAATGTTGGTTTGTGGGTGACAGTTTGGGTGACTTGCAGGCCGCAGAGGCCGTCGGTTCACAGCCTGTTTTGGTGAAAACCGGAAAAGGCGAAAAAACGTTCGAAAAAAATCTACCGGCTACTACCCTGATTTTTGACGATCTGGCGGCAGTTGCCGCACAACTTATCCACACATAAGGCATTTTTGAACACCTGCTGACATCCGTTGCCCAGGCCTGTTCACGAATGCGTTATCCGCAACGGTAAAAGCCTCTATGTCGATCTTGCAGGCCATCAGAACTTTTTTCTTTTACCTGCTGCTGGGCACCAGTTCGCTGCTGTGGTGCTCGCTGAGCTTTTTTGTCGCCCCTTTTCTGCCGTTTCGTGCGCGTTATCGCTTTATCAACGTGTACTGGTGCCGCTGCGCACTGTGGCTGACGCGGGTGTTTTTGAACATTCACGTTGAAGTGAAGGGCGCCGAAAATATTCCGAAGCGTCCGTGCGTGATTCTGGCCAACCACCAAAGTACCTGGGAGACGTTTTTTCTCTCGGCCTACTTTCAGCCGTTGAGCCAAGTGCTCAAGCGCGAACTGCTGTATGTGCCGTTCTTTGGCTGGGCGATGGCCATGCTGCGCCCGATTGCCATCGACCGTGACAACCCGAAAGCGGCGCTCAAGCACATCGCCAAGAAGGGTGACGAGCTGCTCAAGGACAACATTTGGGTGCTGATCTTTCCCGAAGGCACCCGTGTGCCGTTTGGCACGGTGGGCAAGTTTTCGCGCGGGGGCACCGCATTGGCGGTCAACGCTGAGCTGCCGGTCTTGCCGATTGCGCACAACGCAGGCAAATACTGGCCTAAAACCGGCTGGGCGAAAAAGCCTGGCACGATTGAAGTGGTGATTGGCGCGCCGATGTACGCCAACGGCACGGGCCCACGGGCGATTGCCGAGCTCAATGAGCGGGTGCAAGCCTGGAACGAACAGACGCAGCGCGACATGGGATCACTGCCACCGGTTGCAGCGCCAGCGGATGTCGCACTGGGTTAGTGCGAATTGTGGATAACGTGTGCACAAGTTTTGGATTTCTTGCAAAAAACAGTCGTAACCCAATGATTTAAATACTTATTTCTCGGTATGACTTTTTAGCGAAAAACGTGCATAAGTTTTTCTAAGCAGAAAAAACCGGCTAATTAGCCGGTTTTTTTGTGCCCGTATCCTCTGTAAGCGCGGGCTGAGGGGAGAGCGCAATAGTGCGCAGCCTCAAACCTTATCGATATCTACATTGCGGGTTTCTTTGAGGCACAGCACTCCCACCACCAGGCTGACACCGGTGATCACCACCGGGTACCACAGCCCGTAAAAGATGTCCCCGGTGTACACCACCAGCGCAAACGACACGGTCGGCAAGAAGCCACCAAACCAGCCATTACCGATGTGATACGGCAGTGACATGGAGGTGTAGCGAATACGGGTAGGGAACAGCTCCACCATCACCGCCGCCAGCGGGCCGTAGGTCATGGTCGCGATCAGGGTCAGCAGCACCATCACCAGCACCACCATCGGTTGGTTCACGGCGCTCGGGTCCGCCTTGGCCGGATAGCCTGCGTCGGTAATCGCCGCGCGCATGGCCGCTTCGTCAAAGCCGGTGATTTTTTGCTCACCCACTGACACTTCAACCAGGGTGCCGGGCGCTGCCGCCACCGAGGTGTAGGGCAACCCTTGCTTGACCAAGAAGGTTTTGACTTTATCGCAGGGGCTGTCAAAGCGCGCCTTGCCGACGGGGTCAAACTGGAAGGTGCAGGTGGACGGGTCGGCCATTACCACGATTGGCGATTGGCGACTCGCGGTGTCGATTTGCGGGTTGGCGTAATAACTCAGTGCTTTGAATAACGGGAAGTACAGCACGGTGGCCAGCAGCAAGCCCAGCATCAGAATCGGTTTACGCCCCACACGGTCTGACAGCCAGCCAAAGAAGATAAAGAACGGTGCACCCATCACCACGCTGATAATCAAGAGGGTATTGGCCTGCGCCGGGTCCATCTTGAGCATCTGCGTCAGGAAGAACAGCACGTAGAATTGCGCGGTGTAGAAGGTCACCGCTTGCCCCGCGTTGATGCCAAACAGCGCGATCAGCACGATCTTGAGGTTTTCCCATTTGCCGAACGACTCGCGGATCGGCGATTTGCTGCCTTTGCCTTCGGCCTTCATTTTCACGAAGGCGGGCGACTCGTGCATGCTCAAGCGGATCCAGGTCGAGATGCCCAGCAGCACGATGGAGAGCAGGAACGGCAGGCGCCAGCCCCACACTTCAAACTGGTCGCCGGTCAGGTAACGGCAGCCCAGCACCACCAACAACGACAGCAACAAGCCCAAGGTGGCGGTGGATTGAATCCAACTGGTGTTAAAACCGCGTTTGCCGGGCGCCGCGTGTTCTGCGACGTAGGTGGCGGCGCCACCATATTCACCGCCCAGCGCCAGCCCCTGAAGCATGCGCAACAGCACCAGCATGATCGGTGCGGCAATGCCGATGCTGGTGTAGGTCGGCAGCAAGCCCACAGCAAAGGTCGATAAGCCCATCAGAATGATGGTCATCAGGAAGGTGTATTTTCGCCCGATCATGTCGCCTAACCGACCAAACACCAACGCCCCGAACGGCCTGACCAAAAAACCCGCCGCAAAGGCCATCAAGGCAAAAATGAACGCGGTGGTGTCGTTTACCCCGGCAAAGAACTGTTTGCTCAGGACGGTGGCCAGGGCGCCATACAAGAAAAAGTCATACCACTCGAAAACAGTCCCGAGGGATGACGCAAAAATGATTTTTCGTTCTTCACGACCTGTCGGCGCTTTCGCGACGCTGGCAGTTTGTGCGATGGAGTCTGACATTTTCAATGCCCTCGGCCCTTGGGGCCACAGTGATTATTGTTGTTGTCCACTGTCGGTTCCGGATGACTGCGACCGAAACCACGACCGCCTTCAGGCGACCGGTGTTGCTGCTGCGCGAAACCGTTCTACGGGTGTTTCTGCTGCCTGAATCGGGGTGTCGAGGATCAATTGCACGGCTTTTTCGCCAATCATCAAGGTGGGTGAACAGGTATTGCCTGACACGATATCCGGCATGATCGAGGCGTCCGCTACCCGCAAACCCGGCACGCCGTGGACGCGTAGCTCAGCATCGACCACCGCCTGAGTGTCCTGGCCCATACGGCAAGTGCCCACCGGGTGAAAAATCGTCGTACCTATACGAGCGGCGGCTTCGTACAGCTGTTGCTCGGTTTGCAGGTCTTTGCCTGGCAGGTACTCCTCGGGGCTGAAGCCTTGCAGGGCAGGGCTGGCCACGATGTTACGGGTCAGGCGAATGGCATCTGCCGCGACCTTTAAATCGTCAGGGTGGCTCAGATAATTAGGGTCGATCAGCGGCGCATCGTCCGGGTTGGCTGACCGAATATCCACGCGGCCCCGGCTCTTGGGCCGCAGGTTACACACGGATGCGGTAAACGCAGGGAAACGGTGCAAAGGCTCGCCAAAGCGTTCCAGCGATAAAGGCTGCACGTGGTACTGCAAATTGGCGGACGGTTGCGCAGGGTCTGACTTTACAAACGCCCCCAATTGGCTGGGCGCCATCGCCAGCGGACCGCTGCGATCGTAGGCGTAACGCAGGCCCATGCCTAACTTGCCCCACAGGCTATTGGCCACTTGGTTGAGGGTGCGCGCATTGCTCAGTTTGAAGATCAGACGCAGTTGCAGGTGATCTTGCAGGTTGCCGCCCACCCCAGGCAGTTCGTGCTCGACCTTGATGCCCAGGCTTTCCAGCAGTGGGCGCGGGCCAATCCCCGAACGCTGCAAAATGCCAGGCGAACCAATGGCGCCGGCGCACAGGATGATTTCACGTTGGGCTTGAATGTCATGCTCGCAGCCTTGCCAACGGGCGCGTACATGGGTGGCGCGACCTGCGGTCAGTAGCACTTTGTTGACCTGCACATCGGTCAGAACGGTCAGATTTGGACGCTTGAGGATAGGCCGTAAAAAGGCTTTGGAGGTATTCCAGCGCACACCTGCGCGCTGATTGACCTGAAAGTATCCACAGCCCTGATTGTCGCCGGTGTTGAAATCGCCCACGGTGGGAATGCCGCTTTGCGCCGCGGCTTCCCGGAACGCATCGAGAATGGGCCATGAATAACGCTGTTGCTCGACCCGCCACTCACCGTCACCGCCATGCAGATCCGCGTTGCCATCGCAGTGTTTTTCACTGCGCTTGAACAGGGGCAGTACGTCTTTCCAGGCCCAGCCCGGATTGCCCTGCTCAGCCCAGCGGTCGTAATCACCCGCCTGCCCGCGCATGTAGATCATGCCGTTGATCGACGAGCTGCCACCCAACACCTTGCCGCGCGGATAGCTCAAGCGGCGCCCTTGCAACCCGGCCTGTGCCTCGGTTTTGAAGCACCAGTCGGTGCGCGGGTTGCCAATGCAATACAGGTAACCCACCGGAATATGAATCCAGGGGTAGTTGTCTTGCCCGCCCGCTTCGAGCAGCAGCACCTTGTGGGCAGGATTGGCCGACAGCCGGTTCGCCAGCACAGAACCCGCAGGGCCCGCGCCCACGATGATGTAGTCGTATACCTGAGTGGCTGATGGCATGAAGCACCTCGCACCGGTCTTTATTTTTATTGTCCTACACCATCGTATTGATTAATTTCGAGATGAAAACGCGCGATTTTGCCCACGGCCTGTGCGTTTTTGCACAGTTGGCCCATACGCCGCACTCGGGGATGACCATGTTCGACTGGAATGACCTGCGCTACTTTCTGGAGTTACACCGCAGCGGGCGCTTGCTGACCGCCGCCAAACGCATGAACACCACCCACAGCACGGTGGCGCGGCACATTGACAGCATCGAGCGGCACTTGGGGGCCGCATTGTTTGTGCAGCATGCACAGGGGTATGAACTGACCCCCGCCGGGCAGGCGCTGCTCAAACATGCCGAAGCGATGGAAAACGTTGCCCTGCTGGCCCAGGAAGAAATCACCCAGGCCATGACGCCGCTGGGCAAGATCCGTCTGGGCGTCACCGAAGGCATTGGCATCATGTTCATCACCTCACGCCTGCGCGGTTTGTTTGAGCGCTATCCGGGGCTGGAAGTGGAATTGGTCGCGGTGCCACGGTTTGTCAGCATCCTCAACCGTGAGGCCGAAATCAGTATTCATCTGGAGCGGCCCAACGCCGACCTGTTGATCACGCGCAAACTCACCGATTACACCCTCGCGCTTTACGCCAGCCCCGCCTATCTGGAGCAGGCACCGCCGCTCAACCACCGCGATGATCTGGCGCATCACCACTGGATTGGCTACGTCGATGATCTGTTGTTCAGCCAGGAGTTGTTATTTCTCAACACCTTCTGTCGCACGCCGACCGTGACATTTCGCAGTACCAGCGTGATCGCCCAGCAGCAAGCAGCGCGTGCCGGATTAGGCATCGCAGTGCTGCCCAATTACATGGCCCGCCACGACAGCGAACTGGTGCGGGTTTTGCCACAGGAGTCCGTGCAACGCAGCTACTGGATTAGCACTCGGCGCGAGTTGCACAAGTCGGTGAGGTTACGCGTGGTGTGGGATTTTTTGCTGGCGTTATGCACAGCCGAACAAACCCTCCTGCTCGCACCGTGAACCCTTAACCGCTGCCGAAGGCTGCGTCCGATGACCTGGCCGTCGTAATTTTTGGGGTTTCGGGTAAAAACGCGAAACAGCCCACAGCTTGCGGTTAATTCCGGCAGAGGCCTGATGCCTGTTCTACAGTCATGCCCTTCAATCGGGTCTTCGCTATAGAAGCCCACGCTCTTATAACGATAAAAAGTGAGCTTTTATGAACAAGGACGTTCGTCGTGGCAGCGCCGCGCCTATGCTGTGCGCCAGCCTGCTGGTACTGCTTTCAACCCCCGCCCGTGCGCAGTATCAAGAACAGGGTACGCTCGGCGATGTCGCCAGTTGGCGCTCAGCCGAGTACCAACAGGATTGGGGCCTCAAGCGTCTGTCAGCCGATGCCGCTTACGCCGCAGGCAACACCGGCGCCGGGGTCAAGATTGGGGTGATGGACTCCGGTTTTGACGCCAGCCATCCCGAAGCCGCACGTTTTCATGCCGTGACGGCCAACGGTCAATCCGCAGACGGCACACCGTTTTCAGTCGGCGGCCAGCTCAACCCGCGTAACGACTCCCACGGCACTCACGTCACGGGCACCATTGCCGCCGCCCGCGATGGCGTCGGCATGCACGGGGTCGCCTTTAATGCCGATCTGTATGTAGCCAATACCAATCAAAACGACAGCTTTCTGTTTGGCCCCAAGCCTGACGCCCTGTATTTCAAGGCCGCTTATAACGCGCTCGCCGATGCCGGGGTACGCGCCATCAACAACAGTTGGGGCAGCCAGCCCAAAGACGTGAACTACCAAACCCTCGACGGCCTGCACGCCGCCTATGCACAGCACTACAACCAGAACACATGGCTGGATGCTGCGGCCGATGTGTCGCGGCGTGGCGTGATTAACGTGTTCAGCGCCGGTAACAGTGGGGTGGCCAATGCCAGCGTGCGCTCCGCACTGCCGTATTTTCAGCCCGACCTGGAAGGGCACTGGCTGGCCGTGTCGGGGCTGGATAAAAACAATCAGCAAAAATATAACCAATGTGGCATCGCCAAATATTGGTGCATTGCCACGCCCGGCGCGCTGATCAACAGCACCATTCCCGGTGACGGCTACGGGGTTAAATCCGGTACGTCGATGTCTGCCCCCCATGCTACTGGCGCCTTGGCGTTGGTCATGGAGCGCTATCCATATCTGAATAATCAGCAAGCCCTAGAGGTGCTATTAACGACCTCGACGCAACTGGACGGTTCGATCACCGACACGCCCACAACCCGTGTGGGCTGGGGTGTGCCCGATCTGGACCGGGCAATGAAAGGGCCGGGCCAGTTACTCGGCACCTTCGATGTGCAATTGGCGCCCGGGCAACAAGATGTATGGAGTAACAACCTGTCAGATACCGCCTTGGCGGCACGCCAGAAAGAAGACGCTGCTGAGCACCAAGCCTGGCAACAAACTCTGATCGACAAGGGCTGGACTCACGGCCTGGCGAGCAACGCCAGTCAGCAAGAGCACACCGATTATGCGATTGGCATGGCCCGCGATGCGGCTGGCGCACAACGTGAATATCAGGGCAGCTTGATAAAGTCCGGCGCAGGCAGCCTGACGTTGAATGGCACCAACACGTATCGCGGCGCCACCACCGTCAATGGCGGCAGGCTCAACGTCAACGGTTCGCTGGCGTCGAGGGTGACGGTTAACAACAGCGGTTCACTCGGCGGAACGGGCCGTGTTGGCGGATTGATTGCCAACGCGGGGGCTACCGTGGCTCCGGGCAACTCGATTGGGACCTTGCAGGTCGACGGCAATGTGACCTTCGAACAAGGTTCAACCTATGCCGTGGAGTTATCCACAGCCCACAGTGACCGCCTGCTCGTGAGTGGCGAAGCCGTGCTCAATGGCGGTGTTGTGACGCTGGCGCTGGAAAACAACCCTGACGTCCTGACCCAGCCACAAGCACGCAGCATGCTCGGCCGTCAGTATCAAATCCTGCAAGCCGCAGGCGGGGTGCAAGGGCAATTCGCCAGCGTTGTACCTCATTACCTGTTCATCGGCGCTAGCCTCGATTACTCGGCCACGGCCGTGCAACTGGACATCGAGCGTAACGCCACCCCCTTTGCCCACGTCGCGGCGACGCCCAATCAGCGGGCCGTGGCGGCGGCCAGTGAACAACTCGGTGCTGGCAATGCGGTGTATGAGAGCGTGCTGAGCGCGCCTTCCATCGCAGTGGCGCAAAGCGCGTTTCAACAGTTATCCGGTGAAATTTACCCGGCACTGGGCACGATGCTGATCAACGACAGCCGCCAATTGCGCGACGCGGTAGGCGAACGCCTCAACCCGGCAGGCACCCGCAATGCTCCGCCAACAGCACCTAACGTGTGGATCAAAGCGCTTGGGGCATGGGGCAAAACCGACAGCCGCCACGACACGGCTGATTACACCACCTCGATTGGCGGCCTGCTGGCGGGTGTTGATGGGGCACTCGACGACGACACCCGATTGGGTGTGCTGGGCGGTTACAGCGACAGCTCGCTGAACATGGGCGCGGGTACGCATTCGCGGGCGACGGTGGACAGTTACCACGTGGGCACCTACCTCGGCCATACACTGGGCGCCGTGCGGTTGAGCGGCGCAGCCACCTACAGCTGGCATCGCGCCGATGTGAAGCGCGACTTGCACTACAACGACAACAGCGCCAAACAAAAAACCAAACGCGACGCGCAAACCGTGCAGCTGTTTACCGAAGCGGCTTATCGCATGAACGTACCCGCACTGAGCCTGGAACCGTTCGTCAATCTGGCGTACATCCATTTGAACAGTGACGGCTTTACCGAAAAAGGTGACGCCGCCGCGCTCAAAGCCAGCCAGGACCAGCGCGATGCCGTGCTTAGCACCGTGGGCCTGCGGGCGCTGAAAACCGTGCATATCGCCGCCCAGCCGCTGGAGCTGGCGGGCAGTGTGGGCTGGCAGCATGCCCTCAGCTCGGTCGATTCAGACGCGCATCTGCGTTTCGCTTCGGGTGGCCCCTCCTTTGCGATTGAAAGCTCGCCTCTGGTGCGCAACGCCGCACTGGTGGGCGCGCAGGCGAGCCTGGCGATCAATCGCGATCTGCGGATCAATCTGGATTACAGCGGCCAACTGGCCACTCAGGAGAAAAGCCACGGAGTGGGCTTGAGCCTGAATTGGCAGTTCTGATGCCCCAACGTTCATCCCTCCCTGTGCCTCAAGGCGCAGGGCTAATCAGCAATCCACCAAGGAAGGTTACCGGCATGGAATCACTACGTGGGCAGCGTCTGCCTGTGCAAGAAAAACGCGCACTACCGTTTAGCAAGCGTGCGCTTTCAGTGAGCCTGGGGCTGGCGACCCTGAGCCTGCTAGGCCAGGCGCAAGCCGCACCTTATATAGAAGCAGGGAGGGGCGGGCAGCCTGACAGCTGGCGCAGCCCTGAATTCAAGGCCGACTGGGGGTTGGGCGCCATCAACGCGCAAGACGCTTACGCGGCAGGTTACAGCGGTAAAGGCGTCAAACTCGGGATCTTCGACCAGCCGGTGTACGCCCAACACCCCGAATTCAGTAGCCCGAACAAAGTGGTCACAGTGGTGACTACAGGGATTCGCGAATACACCGACCCCTACATTCGGGTCAAAGCCGGAGACGCGTTTATTTACGATGGCAGCCCGTCCACCGGCTCCAATGGCAAACTGGGCTCGCACGGCACCCACGTCGGCGGCATTGCCGCCGGTGACAGAGACGGTGGCCCCATGCATGGTGTGGCGTATGGCGCGCAGATCATCATGGCGGACAACGGCGACCCCGGCCCCGAAGACGGCATTATTCGCGGCAATGACGGTGCGGTGTACAAGGCCGGGTGGGATGCACTGGCGGCCAGCGGAGCACGGATCATCAACAACAGCTGGGGCATTGGCATCACCGATAAATTCAACCTCGGTGGCAGCAATCCGGCTTACCCGCATTTCACGGTGAACGACGCGCAAGCTCAGTTCGATCAAATCCTGCCATTGCTGGACACCAAAGCAGGGGGTGCCTACCGCGGTGCTATCGAATCTGCGCGCAGCGGTATCGTGACTATTTTCGCCGCTGGCAATGACTACAACCTGAACAACCCCGACGCGATTGCAGGGCTGGCGCACTTTGTACCGGACATCGCGCCGAACTGGATCACCGTCGCCAGCTTGCAGCAAAACCCGGATAGCAACAGTACAACGCCTTACACCCTGAGCAAGTTCTCGTCCCGCTGCGGGTATGCGGCGAGTTTTTGTGTGTCAGCACCGGGTAGCACTATTTACAGCGCAATCATTGAAGGCACCACGCTGGAAAACATGACCGTCGGTTATGGCAACAAAAGCGGCACCTCAATGGCGGCGCCCCATGTGGCGGGCAGTGCGGCCGTGTTGATGGAGCGCTTCCCCTACATGACCGGTGCGCAGATCGCAGGCGTGCTGAAATCCACAGCGACTGACCTGGGCGCGCCGGGCGTCGACGAGTTGTATGGCTGGGGCATGATCAACCTGCACAAAGCCATCGACGGCCCGAGCATGTTGATTGCCGATGCCGATATTCCACAACCCTTGCGGGTTGAAGGGACTTATGGCAACGGCCAGTTTGTGGCGAACTTGCCCGGCGTGGGCGCCCTCATCGATGCGGGTAAACCCACAGAACGACGTTGTACCGACATCAGTTGTGGGCGTGATGTATGGCGCAACGATATTAGCGGGCACGGCGGGCTGACCAAACTCGGTCTCGGCACGCTGGTGTTGACGGGTGCCAACACCTACAGCGGCCCGACAGCGGTCAATCAGGGCCTGCTGGCCATCAATGGTTCGCTCAGCTCGGCCGTGACGGTGAACGCTGGCGGCACCCTGGGCGGCAGTGGTCAGGTCGCGGCGCTCACGGCGACCCACGGCGGCACTGTGGCACCGGGCAATTCCATCGGTACGCTGAACGTGGCGGGCGACATAACGTTTGAATCAGGCTCGACCTACGCCGTGGAGTTATCCCCCACCCAAAGCGACCGGATCGTGGCGGGCGGCAAAGCCACACTCAAGGGCGGCACCGTGACACTGGCGCTGGAAAATAACCCCGCGCTGCTAAGCCGCCAGCAAACCCAAAGCCTGTTGGGGCAACACTTCGACATCCTGCAAGCGGCCGGCGGAATTGACGGCCAATTTGGCGACGTGTTGCCCAATTATCTGTTTATCGGCGGGCAACTCGATTACTCCGCCACGGCAGTGCAGTTGGGTATCGAGCGCAATGCAACCTCCTTTGCCAGCGTCGCGTTGACCGCCAATCAACGCGCCGTGGCACAAGCGGCTGAAGGCTTAAACGCAGGCAACGCCGTCTACGAAGGCGTTTTGCTGTCACCTTCGGTGGCCCGTGCGCGTCAGGCCTATCAGCAATTAAGCGGTGAAATACATCCCGCGATTGCTACGCAATTGATCAACGACACCCGTCACCTTCGCGATGCCGTGGGTGATCGTCTTCGCCAGCACGACTTATACAGCGCCAGCCCAGAAGTAGCAGGGCAAAACAACGTGTGGGTCAAAGCCCTCGGTGCGTGGGGTAAAACCAACTCAGGTTCAGCCAACGCCAACTACACCACCTCTTTGGGCGGGATGTTGGTGGGCGCGGACGGTTTAATAAGCGATGCGACACGCCTGGGTGTGTTCACCGGTTATAGCCACAGCGGCCTGAACATGGGGGACGGCACGCATTCAACAGCCTCCACCGACAGCTATCACCTGGGTGCATATCTGGGGCATGAAATTGACGCGCTGCGCTTGAGCGTTGGGGGTTCTTACAGCTGGAACCGCATCGATGTAAAACGCGAGGTGCAATTCGCCGACATCGACGCCAAACAGAAAACCAAACGCGACGCCCAAACCGCGCAAGTGTTTACCGAAGCCGCCTATCGCGTCGAGATGCACACACTGGCGCTGGAACCCTTCGCCAACCTGACGTACGTGCATGTGGGCAGCGACAGCTTCCATGAAAAGGGTGGGGCAGCGGCTCTGCAAGGTCGTCGTGATAATCGCGAAGCGGTGCTCTCGACCTTGGGCTTACGGGCCGCAAAAACCCTCACATTAGGCTGTGATCAACAGCTGGACGTGGCGGGGAGTTTAGGGTGGCAGCACAACCTGAACGCCGTGCATTCGGATCAGGATTTGAGCTTCGTGGCGGGCAGTACCGCGTTTAGCGTGCAAAGCGTTTCATTGGCACGCGATGCAGCCGTGGTGGGCGCTCGAGTGGGCATGGCACTGGGTAAAGCTACGCGCCTGGAGCTGGATTACAACGGGCAATTAAGCAACAAAGAAAAGGCGCATGGCATGGGTTTGAATCTGAGCTGGCAGTTCTGATCGCCTGTATCGATCGCGCATAAAAAAAGGCCAACGCTGAGCGTTGGCCTTTTTATTGCGCATTACACCCGCATCAGAAGTCCAGGTTGGACACTGCCAGTGCGTTGCTCTCGATGAACTCACGACGTGGTTCAACGGCGTCGCCCATCAAGGTGTTGAAGATCTGATCTGCACCGATCGCGTCTTCAATGGTGACTTTCAGCATGCGACGCACGCTTGGGTCCATGGTGGTTTCCCAAAGTTGATCCGGGTTCATTTCACCCAGACCTTTGTAGCGCTGGATGGTGTGGCGCTTGGTGCTTTCGGCCATCAACCAGTCCAGTGCTTCTTTGAACTCAGTCACGGCCTTTTTACGCTCACCGCGCTGAATGTACGCGCCCTCGTCCAACAGAGTGCTCAGTTGAGCGCCCAGTGTCACAACGGTTTTGTAATCGTTGCTGCCGAAGAAGTCGCGGTTGAATGTGATGAAGGTCGAGTGGCCGTGGGAGATCAATTCGACCTCTGGCAACCAGACGTTACGCTCACGGTCTTCACGCAGGCTGGCTTTGTACACCAGGCCCGACTTCTCGACCAGACGCAGACGGGCTTCGTACTTGCTCATCCAGTCTTGCATGGCCGCGTGGTCGCCCAACTGCTCAAGGCTCACGGCTGGCAGGTAGATGAAGTGCTCGGTCAGCTCTTGCGGGTACAGGCGCGACAAACGCTTGAGGGTTTTCATCACCATGCGGAAGTCGTAAACCAGGCGTTCCAACGCCTCACCGGAGATGCCCGGGGCTTCTTCGTTCAAGTGCAGGCTGGCGTCTTCAAGCGCCGACTGGGTCATGTACTCTTCCATGGCCTCGTCGTCTTTGATGTATTGCTCTTGCTTGCCCTTTTTCACTTTGTACAGCGGCGGCTGAGCGATGTAGATGTAGCCACGCTCGATCAGCTCTGGCAACTGACGGAAGAAGAAGGTCAGCAGCAGGGTACGGATGTGCGAACCGTCGACGTCAGCATCGGTCATGATGATGATGTTGTGATAGCGCAGCTTGTCGATGTTGTATTCGTCGCGGCCAATGCCGCAGCCCAGCGCAGTGATCAAGGTGCCGACTTCTTGCGAAGAGATCATCTTGTCGAAACGCGCTTTTTCAACGTTAAGGATCTTGCCTTTCAACGGCAGGATCGCTTGGGTACGGCGGTCACGTCCCTGCTTGGCGGAGCCGCCAGCAGAGTCACCTTCCACCAGGTACAGTTCGGACAGTGCCGGGTCTTTTTCCTGGCAGTCGGCCAGCTTGCCTGGCAAACCGGCGATATCCAACGCGCCTTTACGGCGAGTCATCTCACGGGCTTTACGGGCAGCTTCACGGGCACGGGCCGCGTCAATCATCTTGCCGACAATCAGCTTGGCTTCGTTCGGGTGCTCCAACAGGAAGTCGGAGAAGAACTTGCCCATTTCCTGTTCCACTGCGGTCTTCACTTCAGAAGACACCAGCTTGTCTTTGGTCTGAGAGCTGAACTTAGGGTCTGGCACTTTTACCGAGATGATTGCGGTCAAGCCTTCACGCGCGTCATCACCGGTGGTGGCAACTTTGTGCTTTTTGGCCAGGCCTTCAGCTTCGATGTAGGTGTTGAGGTTACGCGTCAGTGCCGAGCGGAAACCCACCAAGTGGGTGCCGCCATCGCGCTGCGGAATGTTGTTGGTGAAGCACAACAGGTTCTCGTTGAAGCTGTCGTTCCACTGCAAGGCGATTTCAACGCCAATGCCGTCTTCACGCTGAACATTGAAGTGGAAGACTTCGTTGACCGGGGTCTTGTTGGTGTTCAGGTAATCCACGAATGCGCGCAGACCGCCTTCGTACTTGAACAGCTCTTCCTTGCCGCTGCGCTCATCCTTGAGGACGATGCCTACACCGGAGTTAAGGAAGGACAGTTCACGAATCCGCTTGGCCAGGATGTCCCAGCTGAAGTGGATGTTCTTGAACGTCTCTGCCGATGGCTTGAAGTGGATCTGGGTCCCCGTGGTTTCGCTTTCGCCCACAATTGCCATCGGAGCCTGAGGAACACCGTGTACGTAAGTCTGTTCCCAGATTTTGCCGCTACGGCGCACTGTCAGAACCAACAGCTCAGACAGGGCGTTTACCACCGAAACACCTACACCGTGCAGACCGCCGGATACTTTGTAGGAGTTGTCATCGAACTTACCGCCGGCGTGCAGCACGGTCATGATGACCTCAGCTGCGGAAACGCCTTCTTCTTTATGCACGTCTACCGGGATGCCACGACCGTTATCGCGCACGGTGATGGATTCATCCGGGTGGATGGTGATGGTGATGTCGTCGCAATGGCCAGCCAGCGCTTCGTCGATGGAGTTGTCGACTACTTCGAACACCATGTGGTGCAGACCGCTGCCATCGTCGGTGTCACCAATGTACATACCGGGACGTTTGCGTACGGCATCAAGGCCTTTCAGCACTTTAATGCTCGTTGAGTCGTACGTGTTTTCTTCGCTCAATGCCTTCACTCCCGATGGTCGTGGGTCTGGGTGATACAGCCCTGTTCCACGTGGAACAGCGCAACTGGCGTTTCCGTCTGCCAGCCTTCCCTCAATAATTCGTGATCTACACAGGTGATAAACACCTGGCAGCGTAAGTCTTCCAACAAGCGACACAGTGCTTGGCGATGCTGCTCGTCCAATTCGGACGGCAGGTCATCCACCAGATAAATACATTGGCCACGTCGTGCCTGACTGACCAAATGCCCCTGGGCAATGCGCAACGCACACACCACTAACTTCTGCTGGCCGCGCGACAGAATCTCTGCGGCGTTGTGTGCGCCCAGCTTGAGGCGTAAATCAGCACGTTGTGGCCCAGCCTGGGTGTGTCCCATTTGCTGGTCCCGGTGGACGGACGCGGCGAGCACAGCGCTCAGCTCTCGGTCTTTGTCCCAACCACGGTAATAGCTCAGCGTTAACCCTTCGAGCTCAAGCAATTCGCTCAGGGTCTGCTCAAAGACTGGTTTCAAGGCTTTGATATAGGCGCGGCGGTATTCATCAATTTCAGCACTGGCCAGGCACAGTTCCCGGTCCCAGGCCGCTTGTGAAACGGCGTCGAGTGTACCATGCCGCAGCCATGAGTTCCGCTGCCGCAGGGCCTTCTGTAGCCGCTGCCAGGTCGACATGAAGCGTGGCTCGACGTGGAACACCCCCCAGTCAAGAAACTGCCTACGGATCTTTGGGGCACCTTCCAATAGACGGAAGCTGTCCGGGTTGATCAGTTGCAGTGGCAGTATCTCGGCCAATTGCGCGGCACTGCGCGCATTCTGGCCGTCGATACGGATCTGAAACTCGCCTTGACGGTCCCGCGAAATACCCAACGCACTGTGTCCGCCTTCTGCCAACTCGACCTGACCGAACACGGTGCAAGCCTGTTGTTCATGCTGAATCACAGGATTGAGTCGCACACTGCGAAACGAACGCGCCAAACCCAACAGGTGGATGGCTTCCAGCACGCTGGTTTTTCCGCTGCCGTTATCGCCGTACAGGATATTAATGCGGGGGGAGGGAGAGAAGGTCACCGGGTGCAGGTTACGCACCGCGGTGACTGTGACACGACTGAGGGACATCTAGCGCAGGCTGTGCATAAGTTACAGGCGCATCGGCATAACAACGTAGGCCGAGTCGTCGTTGTCCGACTCTTGCACCAGTGCACTGCTGTTAGAGTCGGAAAGGATCAGACGCACTTGTTCAGTGGTCATCACGCCCAGCACGTCCAGCAGGTAGCTCACGTTGAAGCCGATTTCGAGCGAGCCACCGTTGTAGTCAACGCCCACTTCTTCTTCCGCTTCTTCCTGTTCCGGGTTGTTGGCCTGGATTTTCAATTGACCATTAGCCAGTTGCAGGCGAATACCGCGGTACTTTTCGTTGGACAGGATCGCCGTACGGCTAAAGGCTTCGCGCAACGCCTGACGATCACCGATCACGGTTTTGTCACCACCTTTAGGGAGCACGCGCTCGTAGTCCGGGAACTTGCCGTCTACCAGCTTGGAGGTGAACGTGAACTCGCCCGTGGTGGCACGGATGTGGTGCGCGCCCAATACGATGCTGACTTCACCGTCCGGCTCGGTCAGCAGGCGTGCCAACTCAAGGATGCCCTTACGCGGCACGATGACCTGATGGCGGTCTGGCTGGCCAATATCGGCTTTCATCGAGCACATCGCCAGACGGTGACCGTCGGTGGCAACAGCGCGGATGATGCCGGCGGACACTTCCAGGAGCATGCCGTTGAGGTAATAACGCACATCCTGCTGCGCCATTGCGAAGCTGGTGCGCTCGATCAGGCGGCGAAGTTTGCTTTGCTGCAAGTTGCAGGTTAGCGAGCCCGGGCCTTCTTCAACCGTCGGGAAATCGTTGGCGGGCAACGTAGACAGGGTGAATCGGCTACGACCGGCTTTAACAACCAGCTTTTGATCGTCCAGCTTGATATCGATCAGCGCATCGTTCGGCAGGCTTTTGCAGATATCCATCAGCTTGCGCGCAGGTACGGTGATTTCGCCAGGCTCGGCGATGTCTTCTAGCTGAACACGGCCGACCAGTTCGACTTCAAGGTCGGTACCGGTCAGCGACAATTGCTGGCCTTCGACAACCAACAGCACGTTGGACAATACCGGCAAGGTCTGGCGGCGTTCAACGACGCCTGCGACCAGTTGCAGGGGTTTCAACAGGGCTTCGCGTTGAATGGTGAAATGCATGGTCTAGTCCCTTGCCTTAATAAGCTGCGCTGGTGTCATCAGGTGGTCAGTGTACGCAGCAGGTTCTTGTAGTCCTCGCGGATGTCCGCGTCGGATTCCTTGAGTTCGTTGATCTTGCGGCATGCGTGCAAGACCGTGGTGTGGTCACGACCGCCAAACACGTCGCCGATTTCCGGCAAGCTGTGGTTGGTCAGTTCTTTGGACAGTGCCATGGCGACCTGACGTGGTCGCGCTACCGAGCGCGAACGGCGCTTGGACAGCAAGTCTGAAATTTTGATCTTGTAGTACTCAGCGACCGTGCGCTGAATGTTATCCACAGACACCAGTTTGTCTTGCAGCGCCAGCAAGTCTTTCAGGGATTCGCGAATCAACTCAATGGTGATGTCGCGGCCCATGAAGTGCGAGTGAGCAATGACTCGCTTGAGTGCGCCTTCAAGCTCCCGCACGTTTGAACGGATGCGTTGGGCAATAAAGAAGGCAGCGTCGTGCGGCAAATCGACTTTGGCCTGGTCGGCCTTTTTCATCAGGATTGCGACACGGGTTTCAAGTTCTGGCGGCTCGACGGCAACGGTCAGCCCCCAACCGAAACGGGATTTGAGGCGCTCTTCAAGGCCTTCGATCTCTTTAGGGTAACGGTCGCTGGTCAGAATCACTTGCTGACCGCCTTCAAGCAGGGCGTTGAAGGTGTGGAAAAACTCTTCCTGGGACCGCTCCTTGCGGGCAAAGAACTGAATGTCATCGATAAGCAAGGCATCGACCGAACGGTAGAAGCGCTTGAACTCGTTGATCGCATTGAGCTGAAGGGCTTTAACCATGTCAGCAACAAAACGCTCCGAATGCAGGTAAACCACCTTGGCATTCGGGTTCTTTTTCAGCAGGTGGTTACCCACCGCATGCATCAAGTGCGTTTTACCCAAGCCAACGCCGCCATACAGGAACAGCGGGTTGTAACCATGTTTGGGGTTATCCGCCACCTGCCACGCCGCAGCGCGGGCCAGTTGGTTGGACTTGCCCTCAACGAAGTTTTCGAAGGTAAAGGTGCGGTTCAGGTAACTGGTGTGCTTGAGCGCGCCTTCGACTTGAACGGTACGTTGCTCAGCCCGGACCGGGGCCTGTTGCGAACTGGCGCCAGCCATCGGGTCGAAGCTGGCACGCGACGGTTCTTCGCTCGCTTGCGCAGCCTGTTTAGCCGCCGGAGCTGGCGCACTGACGGTATTGGCAGGTGCACTCGGAGCAGGCGCTGGCGCCTGTTGCGAGGCGGCGGCCGCCAGCGGTGCATTGGGCGCTGCACGAGGTGCCGAGCTGCGTTTGCTGCCTATTAATAAGGACAACGCTGGCGCCATGCCATTGCTGTGCTCATTCAATAGCTCAAGTAAACGGCTCAGGTACTTCTCATTCACCCAGTCGAGGACAAAGCGGTTGGGTGCATACACGCGCAACTCGTCGCCTTCGGCTTCGACCTGTAGTGGACGGATCCAAGTGTTGAATTGCTGGGCAGGCAGCTCATCGCGCAAAAGCTCTACGCACTGCTGCCAAAGTTCCACTGACACGGATATCCCCTAAGTTGAAAGCCGGTGAGGCAAAAACAGGCGCCATTGTAGCGGTCACTCGCCCACTTATCCACATGTAGGTTGCCTGTCTATAAGGAGATATTCGGTTTTTATCCCTAAAAAAAGCGACAAATGGTCGGTGCGTAAGCTCTGTGGATAAGCAGGCCTAAGCCCATTGCACAAGTGGGGGTGAAACGCTGTGCATAAGTCGCCTGTGGATAAGTGGCCCTTTCATGCACAGCTTTTCCGAAGGAGTGGCACAGGCAAAGCACGGCTTGTGGACAACCTTTCAATTCTCTATACACCTTGATTTATATGGCCTAGCGCGAGTTATCCACAGAAGGTGGCCTCTATAAGAGTAGTAAGTTCTTTAAAAGAGCTTTAAATACTTCGTTTTTTTATTTCTATAGTTGGCAGGCAAAAGGTTTGCGTAAAACCCTCGACATCTATTTACCAGGAAAGGCTGGTTGGAAATTGACCTATTGGCTTGCATTCTCTAGAATCGCCGGTCTCTTAAAACGGGGGCCATTCCGGCCCGTTGTGGACGAACCAGGTAGCACGACATGAAACGTACTTTCCAACCAAGCACTATCAAACGCGCCCGCACTCACGGTTTCCGTGCACGCATGGCTACTAAAAACGGCCGTGCCGTCCTGTCGCGTCGCCGCGCCAAAGGCCGTGCGCGTCTGGCAGTTTGATAATCAGACAATGGTGGTGAGTCAGGACTTCAGTCGGGAAAAGCGGTTACTCACTCCCCGACATTTCAAGGCAGTCTTTGACTCCCCCACCGGCAAGGTACCGGGGAAAAATCTCCTGCTCCTTGCGCGCAACAACGATCTGGATCACCCCCGCCTGGGGTTAGTGATCGGTAAAAAGAGCGTAAAGCTCTCCGTTGAGCGCAACCGCCTTAAGCGTTTGATGCGTGAATCGTTTCGTCTCCACCAGGATTTACTGGTTGGTTGGGATATCGTAATCGTCGCGCGCAAAGGTTTGGGTGACGTAGAGAACCCCGAATTGATTCAGCATTTCGGCAAACTCTGGAAGCGTCTGGCACGTAACACGCCAGTTCCAGCGGTTAAAACCGAAACTGTAGGGGTAGGCAGTCCTGATGCGTAAACTGGCACTCGTTCCGATCCAGTTTTATCGCTATGCCATTAGTCCTTTGATGGCCAGCCACTGCCGTTTCTACCCCAGTTGTTCCTGCTACGCGTTGGAAGCCATCGAAAATCATGGCGTTCTTCGCGGCGGCTGGCTGACCTTTCGTCGTTTAGGTCGCTGTCACCCGTGGAATCCCGGTGGTTATGACCCGGTTCCACCTATCCCTACCTCCCGTTCTTCTTCGATGGCCGAGTAATCATGGATATTAAACGCACGATCCTGATCGTCGCCCTGGCAGTCGTGTCCTACGTTATGGTTCTCAAATGGAACCAGGACTACGGTCAAGCTGCTCTGCCGACTCAGAATGTTGCCGCCAGCAGTACGACCGCGCCGGCTTTGCCCGACACGGTTCCAGGTAACAACGCTTCCAACAGTGCTGATGTCCCTAGCGCCTCTGCTGATACCAGCACCGTGACCGAAACACCGGTTGCTGCCAGCAAAGACCTGATTCATGTAAAAACCGACGTTCTGGATATTGCAATCGATCCACAGGGTGGTGACATCGCCCAGTTGCGTCTGCCGCTCTACCCGCGTCGCCAGGATCACCCGGATGTTCCGTTTCAGTTGTTTGATAACGGCAACGAACGCACCTATTTGGCACAAAGTGGCCTGACCGGCGTAGACGGTCCGGATGCTCGTTCGTCGGGTCGCCCTGTTTTCAGCGCTGAGAAAAAGACTTATGAACTGGCTCCAGGCCAGGATCAAATGGTTGTTGATCTCAAATTCAGCGAAAACGGCGTCAATTACATCAAGCGCTTCACGCTCAAGCGTGGCCTTTACGATGTACAAGTCACTTATTTGATTGATAACGAGAGCGGCAAGCCGTGGAACGGCAACCTGTTCGCGCAATTGAAACGTGATGCCAGCTCCGATCCTTCTTCCAGCACCGCCACCGGTACTGCGACTTACCTGGGCGCCGCCCTGTGGACAAGTGCAGAGCCGTACAAAAAAGTGTCGATGAAAGATATCGACAAAGGCCAACTGAAAGAAACCGTTCAAGGTGGCTGGGTTGCCTGGTTGCAACACTACTTTGTGACCGCGTGGATCCCACAGAAAGGCGATAACAACGTCGTTCAGACCCGCAAAGACAACCAGGGCAACTACATCATCGGTTTCACTGGCCCAACGTTGACCGTTGAGCCGGGCAAAACCGCTGAAACCAGCGCCACGTTGTATGCAGGACCAAAAAGCCAGGGCGTACTCAAAGAGTTATCCCCAGGTCTGGAACTGACTGTCGACTACGGCATTCTGTGGTTCATTGCCCAGCCTATTTTCTGGCTGCTGCAACATATCCACAGCATCGTGGGTAACTGGGGCTGGTCGATCATCTTCCTGACCATGCTGATCAAAGGGATCTTCTTCCCGCTGTCGGCTGCCAGCTACAAATCGATGGCTCGCATGCGCGCTGTGGCGCCAAAACTGGCCGCTCTGAAAGAGCAGTTCGGTGATGACCGTCAGAAAATGTCGCAAGCGATGATGGAGCTGTACAAGAAAGAGAAGATCAATCCACTGGGCGGCTGCTTGCCGATTCTGGTGCAGATGCCGGTCTTCCTGTCCTTGTACTGGGTACTTCTGGAAAGTGTTGAAATGCGCCAAGCGCCGTTCATGCTCTGGATTACCGACCTGTCGATCAAAGACCCGTTCTTCATTCTGCCGATCATCATGGGCGCAACCATGTTCATCCAGCAGCGTCTGAACCCGACTCCGCCGGACCCGATGCAGGCCAAGGTGATGAAGCTGATGCCAATCATCTTCACCTTCTTCTTCCTGTGGTTCCCGGCAGGTCTGGTGCTGTACTGGGTTGTGAACAACTGCCTGTCCATCGCGCAGCAGTGGTACATCACGCGTAAAGTTGAAGCCGCTACCAAAAAAGCAGCTGAATAACTTACTCTGATGCGCACCACTCAAAACGCCCCCTAGTGGGGCGTTTTGCTATCCGTCACTTTTGTTTTGAGGCCTGTTTTATGAGTGTTCCGGCACAAACCATTGCCGCAGTAGCAACCGCCCAAGGCCGAGGTGGTGTGGGGATCGTACGTGTTTCCGGGCCACTCGCCCGGGCTGCGGCCCAAGCGTTTTGTGAGCGTGAGTTGAAACCGCGCTACGCCCATTACGGCCCTTTTTACGGAGAAAACCGTGAGGTGCTGGACGAAGGCATCGCACTTTATTTCCCCGGCCCCCACTCGTTTACTGGCGAAGACGTACTGGAACTCCAAGGCCACGGCGGCCCGATCGTGCTGGATATGTTGTTGCAGCGCTGCATCCAGTTGGGTTGCCGCCTGGCGCGTCCGGGAGAATTCAGCGAACGCGCATTTTTGAATGACAAGCTCGATCTGGCTCAAGCCGAAGCCATTGCCGACTTGATCGAAGCAAGTTCTGCACAGGCTGCGCGCAACGCATTACGTTCCTTGCAGGGCGCTTTCTCACAGCGTGTGCATAACTTGACCGAGCAACTGATCGGTTTACGCATCTATGTCGAAGCAGCGATTGATTTCCCGGAAGAAGAAATCGACTTTTTAGCAGATGGCCATGTGCTGGGCATGCTCGACAAGGTGCGTGAAGAGTTATCCACCGTTCAGCGCGAAGCGGGGCAAGGTGCCTTGCTACGCGATGGCATGACGGTGGTTATTTCGGGGCGCCCAAATGCAGGCAAGTCGAGCCTGCTCAACGCGTTGGCCGGACGTGAAGCGGCGATCGTGACTGAAATCGCAGGCACCACTCGCGACGTGTTGCGCGAACATATCCACATCGATGGCATGCCGTTGCATGTGGTCGACACGGCGGGCTTGCGTGATACCGACGATCATGTCGAGAAAATCGGTGTGCAACGGGCGCTCAAGGCCATTGGTGAAGCTGACCGTGTGCTGTTGGTGGTGGATGCAACGGCACCGGAAGCAGAAGACCCGTTTGCTCTGTGGCCAGAATTTCTGGAGCAGCGTCCTGACCCTGCGAAAGTAACCTTGATCCGTAACAAGGCCGACTTGAGCGGCGAAAATATAGCGCTGGAGGTCAGCGCAGATGGCCATGTCACGATCAGCCTGAGCGCCCGCTCCACCGCAGGCCTGGACTTGCTGCGTGAGCACCTCAAAGCCTGCATGGGCTATGAACAGACCTCTGAGAGCAGCTTCAGCGCACGTCGTCGCCATCTGGAGGCCTTGAGTCATGCCAGTGCGGCGCTTGAACACGGTCGCGCGCAATTGACCCTCGCGGGCGCTGGAGAGTTGTTGGCTGAAGATTTACGCCAGGCACAGCATTCACTGGGCGAAATTACCGGGGCCTTCAGTTCCGATGATTTGCTGGGCCGGATTTTCTCCAGCTTCTGTATCGGTAAGTAACGACGCACTGTAGCCGCTGAGAGGCGTAGCGAGGCTGCGAAAAGGACCGAAGGGCTTCAGATTGCCGGTGCTGCTTCGCAACCCATCGCAGCCGTGTATCGCATCAGCGGCTACAGATATCAATCATCTTGCTACCGTTACCCACGTGCCTACTGAGTGACTCGTCCCATACGCCATTGATGCCGCCGCGAAGCTTGCGGCCAGTTCTTGATTCCCCTGCAACAAGGGCAGATCAGTGCATCTCTGGAGTAAATGTCCATCATCAGCCCGATGGTTTGACCTCAATCTGAATCTTCACCGACGGCATGCGGGCCTGCCATTCATCGCCTTAATTCCCTCCTGATCGACTAAACGCTTGATGAATCCTTCATTCAGGCGGCTTTCGCCTGTCTGTTTATTGGCCGGTGCAGTCTTTTTCTTTGGAATAAGCCCTGTGCATAACTGGCCTTCAGGTCAGTGGGTAAGTAGGCCTGAAAACTGAAGATAACCACCCCTGTGGATAAGCACCTGTTTTACCCACAGGCTTAAAGCACTTATTCACGCCCCTCATTGGCACATGACCACAGACTTTTGAATCTCTGTACAGTACGTAAAATATGGTCTGTAGCAATCTATCCACAGAAATGTGCCTCAGTAGAAATAAACATAAAAACAAAGCTTTATAAATTTCTTCTCTATTTATTTATCTATCTTGCCCTTATCCACAGCTGGTTAAATTTTGTGCAAAGGGTTCTTTAAGAAGGGCGAAGTCCCTATACTTTGCGGTCTCTCTAAAAAACCCCTAGTAACAGGCACGAGGTGCGTGGTGAATTTCCCTTCCCGTTTTGCAGTGATCGTCATCGGTGGCGGTCACGCCGGAACCGAGGCTGCACTTGCTTCAGCACGTATGGGCGTAAAAACCCTGCTGTTGACCCACAACGTGGAAACCCTCGGGCAAATGAGCTGCAATCCTGCGATTGGCGGGATTGGTAAAAGCCATCTGGTTAAAGAAATCGACGCCCTTGGTGGCGCGATGGCGATAGCCACCGATAAAGGCGGTATTCAGTTCCGTGTACTCAATGGCCGTAAAGGCCCCGCCGTACGCGCAACCCGTGCACAGGCTGACCGCATTCTCTACAAGGCGGCTGTGCGTGAAATTCTGGAAAACCAGCCCAACCTGTGGATATTTCAACAAGCCGCTGATGACCTGATCGTCGAACAGGATCAAGTGCGAGGCGTCGTGACCCAAATGGGCCTGCGTTTCATGGCCGATGCCGTGGTTTTGACCACAGGCACGTTCCTCGGTGGACTTATCCACATCGGTATGCAGAACTACTCGGGCGGCCGGGCCGGTGATCCACCGTCGATCGCCTTGGCCCAGCGCCTGCGTGAACTACCGCTGCGAGTAGGTCGCTTGAAAACCGGCACGCCACCGCGCATCGACGGTCGCTCGGTGGATTTCTCTGTGATGACCGAGCAACCTGGCGATACCCCGATTCCTGTCATGTCGTTCATGGGCAACAAAGAACAGCACCCGGCGCAAGTCAGTTGCTGGATCACCCATACCAACGCACGCACCCACGAAATCATTGCCGCCAACCTGGACCGCTCGCCGATGTATTCGGGCGTGATTGAAGGAATTGGCCCACGCTACTGCCCATCGATTGAAGACAAGATTCATCGCTTTGCAGACAAAGAAAGCCATCAGGTCTTTATCGAACCGGAAGGCCTGACCACGCATGAGCTGTACCCGAACGGGATTTCAACTTCACTGCCGTTCGATGTGCAAATCCAGATCGTGCAATCGATTCGCGGTATGGAAAACGCCCATATCGTGCGTCCTGGTTATGCCATCGAGTACGACTACTTCGATCCGCGAGATCTGAAGTACAGCCTCGAAACCAAAGTCATTGGCGGTTTGTTCTTTGCCGGGCAAATCAACGGCACCACCGGTTACGAAGAAGCGGGTGCCCAAGGTTTGCTGGCCGGCGCCAATGCGGCTTTGCTTTCACAAGGCAAAGAGAGCTGGTGCCCGCGTCGCGATGAAGCCTACATCGGGGTGTTGGTCGACGATTTGATTACCCTGGGTACTCAAGAACCGTATCGGATGTTCACCTCCCGCGCCGAGTACCGGCTGATCCTTCGTGAAGACAACGCCGATATGCGTCTGACCGAAAAAGGTCGTGAACTCGGATTGGTCGATGACGCGCGTTGGGCGGCCTTCTGCACCAAGCGCGAAAGTATTGCGCTGGAAGAACAACGATTGAAAAGCACATGGGTGCGACCGGGTACGGAACAAGGCGATGCAATTGCTGCCAAATTTGGTACGCCCTTGACCCATGAGTACAATTTGCTGAATTTGTTGACCCGCCCCGAAATCGACTACGCCGGTCTGGTTGAAGTGACCGGGCAAGGCGCTGAAGACCCGTTGGTCGCCGAGCAGGTTGAAATCAAGACCAAATATGCGGGTTATATCGATCGTCAGCAGGATGAAATTGCCCGTTTGCGGGCAAGCGAAAATACCAAACTGCCTGTGGATATCGATTACACGGTCATTTCCGGGCTGTCGAAAGAGATCCAGAGCAAGCTGGGCGCAACTCGCCCCGAGACCTTGGGCCAGGCATCGCGGATCCCCGGCGTCACGCCGGCGGCCATTTCCCTGTTGATGATTCATCTGAAAAAACGCGGCGCAGGCCGCACGTTGGAGCAAAACGCTTGATTTCGCTGGTCACTGCACAACACGCCGAAGAGTTATCCACAGGTGCACGTCAACTGGGTGTCGAATTGACCGACATCCAGCACCAGCAATTGCTGGCTTATCTGGCCCTGTTGATTAAATGGAACAAGGCTTACAACCTTACGGCTGTGCGTAACCCGGACGAAATGGTGTCGCGTCATTTGCTCGACAGTCTCAGCGTCATGCCATTTATCGAAAATGGCCGCTGGCTGGATGTCGGCAGTGGTGGCGGCATGCCCGGCATCCCTCTGGCGATCCTGTTTCCTGAGTCGCAAGTGACCTGTCTGGACAGTAACGGTAAAAAAACCCGTTTTCTGACCCAGGTTAAACTCGAACTCAAACTGGACAACTTGCAAGTTATCCACAGCCGCGTTGAGGAATATCAACCGGCGTTGCCATTTAACGGAATTGTGTCCAGAGCCTTCAGCAGCATGGAGAACTTCTCCAACTGGACGCGCCACTTGGGCGACAGCCAAACGCGCTGGTTGGCAATGAAGGGCGTTCATCCTGCTGATGAGCTGGTAGCATTGCCGACTGATTTTCGTCTCGATAGCGAACACGCCTTGACCGTTCCGGGTTGCCAAGGCCAACGCCATCTGCTGATACTGCGCCGCACGGCATGATTGGGAACGCACGCAAGAATGGCTAAGGTATTCGCAATAGCGAACCAAAAGGGTGGTGTGGGTAAGACCACCACCTGTATCAACCTCGCAGCATCGCTGGTCGCCACCAAGCGTCGGGTGCTGCTGATCGACCTCGATCCACAAGGCAACGCCACCATGGGTAGCGGTGTGGATAAACACGCGCTCGAGAACTCGGTGTACGACCTGTTGATCGGAGAATGCGACCTGGCCCAGGCCATGCACTACTCCGAACACGGTGGTTATCAGCTGCTGCCGGCAAACCGTGATCTCACGGCAGCGGAAGTCGTGCTGCTTGAAATGCAGATGAAAGAAAGCCGTCTGCGCACAGCGCTGGCGCCGGTTCGCGAGAGCTACGATTACATCCTGATCGATTGCCCGCCCTCACTGTCGATGCTGACTTTGAACGCGCTGGTTGCCGCCGATGGCGTCATCATCCCCATGCAGTGCGAATACTTTGCACTGGAAGGGTTGAGTGACCTTGTGGATAACATCAAACGCATTGCTGAGCTGCTCAACCCGAACCTGAAGATCGAAGGCCTGTTGCGGACCATGTACGATCCGCGCTTGAGCCTGATGAATGACGTTTCGGCGCAGCTCAAGGAGCACTTTGGCGGGCAGCTTTACGACACGGTGATTCCACGCAACATCCGTTTGGCCGAAGCGCCCAGCTACGGCATGCCGGCGCTGGCGTATGACAAAAATTCCCGTGGCGCGATTGCTTACCTGGCCCTCGCGGGCGAGTTGGTTCGTCGTCAACGTCGCAGCTCCCGCACCGTTCAGCCAACTTAAGGAAATCCCATGGCCGTCAAGAAACGAGGTCTCGGACGCGGACTGGATGCACTCCTGAGTGGCCCTACGGTCAGCTCGCTGGAGGAGCAAGCGGTCAAGGTTGATCAAAGCGAACTGCAACATTTGCCCCTGGACCTGATCCAGCGTGGCAAATACCAGCCGCGCCGCGATATGGACCCGCAAGCCCTTGAAGAGCTTGCTAACTCCATCAAGTCCCAAGGTGTGATGCAGCCCATCGTGGTACGCCCCATTGCAGGCGAGCGCTTTGAAATCATCGCCGGTGAACGCCGCTGGCGCGCGAGCCAGCAAGCTGGCAAAGACACCATCCCGGCGATGGTGCGCGATGTGCCGGACGAAACCGCTATCGCAATGGCGCTGATCGAAAACATTCAGCGCGAAGACCTCAATCCGATTGAAGAAGCCATTGCCTTGCAGCGTTTGCAGCAAGAGTTCCAGCTGACCCAACAGCAAGTGGCTGACGCCGTGGGCAAGTCCCGGGTGTCTGTGGCTAACCTGTTGCGATTGATTTCGTTGCCGGAAGTGATCAAAACCATGCTTTCCCACGGCGACCTGGAAATGGGTCACGCGCGGGCTTTGCTGGGTTTGCCGGAAAACCAGCAGGTTGAAGGGGCGCGACACGTTGTCGCACGCGGGCTGACCGTGCGTCAGACCGAAGCCTTGGTTCGCCAGTGGTTGAGCGGCAAACAAGACCCAGTTGAACCGGTTAAACCCGATCCGGATATCACGCGTCTCGAACAAAGACTGGCCGAACGACTAGGCTCTGCGGTGCAAATCCGCCACGGAAAAAAGGGAAAAGGCCAATTAGTAATTGGTTACAATTCTCTGGATGAGCTTCAGGGTGTGCTTGCACACATCCGCTGAAACAATTCCTCGTGTAGCGCGCAGTCGGAAATCACTACCTGACAGTTGAATAGGGAATTAAGCGCCCCTATACTCTGCGCGCATTTTGTCGGCACAAATTATGCCAAGTTTTCACTTTTGGCAGCCGACCTTTGAGGAGCAGATGTGATGGAAACACGCACGCCAAACCGCTTGCCGTTCCATCGCTTGGCGGTTTTTCCGGTTTTACTGGCTCAATTTGTCGTTGTATTGCTGGCTGCTCTGGGGCTCTGGCAATGGCATGGAGTCGTCGCCGGTTATTCAGGACTTTGCGGAGGCCTGATTGCTTTGCTACCCAATGTGTACTTTGCTCACAGGGCTTTCCGGTTTTCCGGCGCCCGAGCAGCGCAAGCCATCGTCCGGTCGTTTTACGCTGGCGAGGCAGGCAAATTAATTTTGACGGCAGTGCTGTTCGCGCTGACGTTTGCAGGTGTGAAGCCATTGGCGCCATTAGCAGTATTTGGCGTCTTCGTGCTGACCCAACTGGTCAGTTGGTTCGCTCCCCTGCTAATGAGAACAACACTTTCGAGACCTTAGGGCGTTTGAGGCAACCATGGCAGAAACAACCGCTTCGGGCTATATCCAGCACCACTTACAGAACCTGACCTTCGGGCAGCTACCTGATGGCGGCTGGGGCTTTGCTCACACCGTTGCAGAAGCTAAAGAAATGGGCTTTTGGGCATTCCACGTCGATACACTCGGCTGGTCGCTGTTTGTCGGCCTGATCTTTATCCTCGTTTTCCGCATGGCGGCCAAGAAGGCAACTTCGGGTCAACCAGGCGCATTGCAGAACTTCGTTGAAGTGCTGGTGGAATTCGTTGATGGCAGCGTCAAAGACAGTTTCCACGGCCGCAGCGCAGTTATTGCTCCACTGGCGCTGACGATTTTCGTCTGGGTGTTCCTGATGAACGCCATCGACTTGATCCCGGTTGACTGGATTCCTCAGTTGGCCATTCTGATCACTGGCGATGAACACTTCCCGTTCCGTGCCGTACCGACGACTGATCCTAACGCTACCCTGGGCATGGCCCTGTCGGTATTTGCGCTGATCATCTTCTACAGCATCAAAATCAAGGGCATCGGCGGCTTCATCGGCGAATTGACCCTGCACCCGTTTGGCAGCAAGAACATCTTCGTTCAAGCGCTGCTGATTCCGGTTAACTTCCTGCTCGAATTCGTGACGTTGATTGCCAAGCCAATCTCGCTGGCACTGCGTCTGTTCGGCAACATGTACGCTGGCGAACTGGTATTTATCCTGATCGCCGTAATGTTCGGCAGCGGCCTGCTTTGGCTTAGCGGTCTGGGCGTGGTGCTGCAATGGGCGTGGGCTGTATTCCACATCCTGATCATCACCTTGCAAGCGTTCATCTTCATGATGTTGACCATCGTCTACTTGTCGATGGCGCACGAAGAGAACCACTAAGGCCCGCTTCGGCGAGTCTGGTGCCCCTCCTGCTTCGGTGGGAGGGCGTCGCAAAATGATTTTGTTTTACCGCTTTAATCTAAAAACCTAAACCATACGACGTAAAAGTCGGGAGGAAAGATGGAAACTGTAGTTGGTCTAACCGCTATCGCTGTTGCACTGTTGATCGGCCTGGGCGCACTGGGTACCGCAATTGGTTTCGGCCTGTTGGGCGGCAAATTCCTGGAAGGCGCAGCGCGTCAACCAGAAATGGTTCCAATGCTGCAAGTTAAAATGTTCATCGTTGCCGGTCTGCTCGACGCCGTAACCATGATCGGTGTTGGTATCGCACTGTTCTTCACCTTCGCTAATCCCTTCGTTGGTCAACTCGCTGGCTAATCACTCGAATTGTCGAGTTGATTAGAGTGATGGACAACGAACGAGCGAGGTGTTGGCGTGAACATTAATGCAACCCTGATTGGCCAGTCCGTTGCGTTCTTCATTTTTGTACTGTTTTGCATGAAGTTCGTGTGGCCTCCGGTCATCGCGGCATTGCAAGAACGTCAGAAGAAGATTGCGGCTGGACTGGACGCTGCTAACCGAGCAGCTCGCGACCTGGAGTTGGCCCAAGATAAAGCGGGTCAACAACTGCGCGAAGCTAAGGCTCAAGCAGCTGAAATCATTGAGCAAGCCAAGAAACGCGGTACTCAGATCGTAGACGAAGCCCGTGAACAGGCTCGCGTTGAAGCTGACCGTGTGAAGGCTCAGGCTCAGGCCGAGATCGAACAGGAACTGAACAGCGTCAAAGACGCCCTGCGTACCCAATTGGGTGGCTTGGCTGTTGAAGGCGCAGAGAAGATCCTGGGTGCCACAATCGATCAAAACGCGCACGCGGAGCTGGTTAATAAACTGGCTGCTGAAATTTAAGCGAGGGCGATCATGGCAGAATTGACCACGTTGGCCCGACCTTACGCTAAGGCAGCCTTCGAGCACGCCCAGGCCCACCAGCAACTGGCCTCTTGGTCAGCCATGCTCGGCCTGGCTGCAGCAGTGTCGCAAGACGACACTATGCAGCGCGTGCTCAAGGCCCCGCGACTGACGAGCGCAGAAAAGGCCGCCACATTTATTGATGTGTGCGGTGACAAGTTCACTGTAGAAGCACAGAACTTCATCAATGTCGTTGCCGAAAACGACCGTCTCCCGCTATTGCCGGAGATCGCCGCTCTGTTTGACCTGTACAAGGCCGAACAAGAGAAATCGGTAGACGTTGAAGTGACCAGTGCTTTTGCATTGAACCAAGAACAGCAAGACAAACTCGCCAAGGTTCTCAGTGCACGACTCAACCGGGAAGTGCGCCTGCAAGTTGCGGAGGATGCCAGCCTGATAGGTGGTGTCATCATCCGCGCCGGCGACCTGGTTATCGATGGCTCGGTTCGCGGGAAACTCGCAAACCTTGCCGAAGCATTGAAATCTTGAGTTTGAAGGGGCAGCAGAGCAATGCAGCAACTCAATCCTTCCGAAATAAGTGAAATTATCAAGGGCCGCATCGAAAAACTCGATGTGACCTCTCAAGCCCGCAACGAAGGCACTGTCGTCAGCGTATCTGACGGCATTGTGCGGATTCACGGTCTGGCCGACGTAATGTACGGCGAAATGATCGAGTTTCCGGGCAGCGTCTTCGGTATGGCGCTTAACCTTGAGCAAGACTCTGTAGGTGCCGTAGTTTTGGGCGCTTACACGACTCTGGCTGAAGGCATGAGCGCCAAGTGCACCGGCCGTATCCTGGAAGTTCCTGTTGGTAAGGAACTGCTGGGTCGCGTTGTCGACGCACTGGGTAACCCCGTTGACGGCAAAGGTCCGCTGAACAACACCGAGACTGATGCAGTCGAGAAAGTTGCTCCAGGCGTGATCTGGCGTAAGTCGGTAGACCAGCCTGTACAGACTGGCTACAAGGCTGTCGATGCCATGATCCCTGTCGGCCGTGGCCAGCGTGAGCTGATCATCGGTGACCGTCAGATCGGTAAAACCGCTCTGGCGATCGACGCGATCATCAACCAGAAAGACAGCGGCATTTTCTGTGTATACGTAGCGATCGGTCAGAAGCAATCGACCATCGCCAACGTGGTTCGCAAGCTGGAAGAAAACGGCGCGCTGGCTAACACCATCGTCGTAGCTGCCAGTGCATCCGAATCCGCAGCGCTGCAGTTCCTGGCACCGTACTCCGGTTGCACCATGGGCGAATACTTCCGCGACCGCGGTGAAGACGCGCTGATCGTTTATGACGATCTGTCCAAGCAAGCAGTGGCTTACCGCCAGATTTCCCTGCTGCTGCGCCGTCCACCAGGCCGTGAAGCTTACCCAGGCGACGTGTTCTATCTCCACTCCCGTCTGTTGGAGCGCGCATCCCGCGTTTCCGAAGAGTACGTAGAGAAGTTCACCAACGGCGCAGTGACCGGCAAAACCGGTTCCCTGACCGCACTGCCGATCATCGAAACCCAGGCTGGCGACGTTTCTGCGTTCGTTCCGACCAACGTGATTTCCATCACTGACGGTCAGATCTTCCTGGAATCGGCCATGTTCAACTCCGGGATCCGTCCTGCTGTGAACGCCGGTGTTTCGGTATCCCGTGTGGGTGGTGCCGCTCAGACCAAGATCATCAAGAAGCTGTCCGGTGGTATCCGTACCGCTCTGGCTCAGTACCGTGAACTGGCGGCATTCGCCCAGTTCGCTTCTGACCTGGACGAAGCGACCCGCAAGCAACTTGAGCATGGTCAGCGCGTTACCGAGCTGATGAAGCAGAAGCAATACGCACCAATGTCGATCGCTGACATGGCGCTGTCGCTGTATGCCGCTGAGCGTGGGTTCCTGACTGACGTCGAAATCACCAAGGTCGGTAGCTTTGAACAAGCGCTGATTGCTTACTTCAACCGCGATCACGCCGAATTGATGGCGAAGATCAACGTTAAAGGTGACTTCAATGACGACATCGATGCTGGCATCAAAGCCGGTATCGAGAAGTTCAAGGCCACCCAAACCTGGTAAGCCGCAGCGGGAGCCGCAAGGCTCCCGCTTGCTAACCTGATAGGTGTTACATGGCAGGCGCAAAAGAGATTCGCAGTAAGATTGCGAGCATCAAAAGCACGCAAAAAATTACCAGCGCCATGGAAAAAGTGGCGGTAAGCAAAATGCGCAAGGCACAAATGCGCATGGCTGCTAGCCGTCCTTATGCGGAGCGCATCCGCCAGGTTATTGGGCATTTGGCCAACGCCAACCCGGAATACCGCCACCCATTCATGATCGACCGTGCTGTCAAGCGTGTGGGTTATGTGGTTGTGAGCAGTGACCGTGGTTTGTGCGGTGGTTTGAATACCAACCTGTTCAAGGCTTTGGTCAAGGACATGGCGGTAAACCGCGAAAACGGCGTCGAGATTGATCTGTGCGTGGTCGGCAGCAAAGGTGCGGCTTTTTTCCGCAACTTTGGCGGTAACGTCGTTGCTGCAATCAGCCATCTGGGTGAAGAACCGTCGATCAATGACTTGATCGGCAGCGTTAAGGTGATGCTGGATGCTTACCTGGAAGGCCGTATTGATCGCCTTTCCGTGGTATCCAACAAGTTCATCAACACCATGACGCAACAGCCTACTGTGGAACAACTGATTCCACTGGTGGCGACCCCGGATCAAGAACTCAAGCACCACTGGGACTATCTCTACGAACCAGATGCCAAAGAGCTGCTTGACGGCTTGATGGTGCGTTACGTGGAGTCGCAGGTGTACCAGGCGGTGGTCGAGAACAGTGCAGCTGAACAAGCTGCGCGGATGATCGCAATGAAGAACGCCACTGATAACGCCGGTGATTTGATCAGCGATTTGCAGCTGATCTACAACAAGGCGCGTCAGGCTGCGATCACCCAAGAGATCTCGGAAATCGTCGGCGGCGCTGCCGCGGTTTAACGGTTCAAATATTCAGAGGATCCAGCTATGAGTAGCGGACGTATCGTTCAAATCATCGGCGCCGTGATCGACGTGGAATTCCCACGCGAAAACGTACCGAGCATCTACAACGCGCTGAAAGTACAAAGCGCGGCCGGAACCACTCTGGAAGTTCAGCAGCAGCTGGGCGACGGCGTGGTTCGTACCATTGCGATGGGTTCCACCGAGGGCTTGAAGCGCGGTCTGGAAGTCACCGACACTGGCGCAGCCATCTCCGTTCCAGTCGGTAAAGCGACTCTGGGCCGGATCATGGACGTTCTGGGCAACCCGATCGACGAAGCTGGCCCGATTGACACCGAAGAGCGTTGGGGCATTCACCGTCCTGCACCGTCCTTCGCTGAGCAAGCTGGCGGCAACGACCTGCTGGAAACAGGCATCAAGGTTATCGACCTGATCTGCCCGTTTGCAAAAGGCGGTAAGGTGGGTCTGTTCGGTGGTGCCGGTGTAGGCAAAACCGTAAACATGATGGAACTGATCCGTAACATCGCCATGGAACACAGCGGTTACTCTGTGTTTGCTGGTGTGGGCGAGCGTACCCGTGAGGGTAACGACTTCTACCACGAGATGAAGGATTCCAGCGTACTGGACAAAGTGGCACTGGTTTACGGTCAGATGAACGAGCCGCCGGGTAACCGTCTGCGCGTTGCACTGACTGGCCTGACCATGGCCGAGAAGTTCCGTGACGAAGGTAACGACGTACTGTTGTTCGTTGACAACATCTACCGTTACACCTTGGCCGGTACTGAAGTATCCGCACTGCTGGGCCGTATGCCTTCGGCAGTAGGTTACCAGCCGACTCTGGCTGAAGAGATGGGTACTCTGCAAGAGCGCATCACTTCGACCAAAAACGGTTCGATCACTTCGATCCAAGCGGTATACGTACCTGCGGATGACTTGACTGACCCGTCGCCTGCGACCACGTTTGCCCACTTGGACGCCACTGTCGTTCTGTCCCGTGACATCGCTTCCCTGGGTATCTACCCAGCGGTAGATCCACTGGATTCGACTTCGCGCCAGCTGGACCCGAACGTAATCGGCCAGGAACACTACGACACCGCTCGCGGCGTTCAGTACGTGTTGCAGCGTTACAAAGAACTGAAGGACATCATTGCGATCCTGGGTATGGACGAGCTGTCGGAAACCGACAAGCAGTTGGTATCTCGCGCTCGTAAGATCCAGCGTTTCTTGTCTCAGCCGTTCTTCGTGGCTGAAGTCTTCACTGGCGCTTCGGGTAAATACGTTTCCCTGAAAGACACCATTGCTGGCTTCAAAGGCATCCTCAACGGTGACTACGACCACCTGCCAGAACAAGCGTTCTACATGGTCGGCGGCATCGAAGAAGCGATCGAGAAAGCCAAGAAACTGTAATTCGGGCGCCCGGTAACGGGCGCTAATCAGGTTGAGGCAATCAGATGGCTAATATGACAGTCCATTGCGATATCGTCAGCGCGGAAGGAGAAATCTTTTCCGGTCTGGTTGAGATGGTGATTGCGCACGGCAGCCTGGGTGATCTTGGTATCGCTCTGGGTCACGCTCCGCTGATCACTGAACTCAAGCCAGGTCCGATCCGCCTGATCAAACAGGGTGGGGAAGCCGAGGTGTTTTACATCTCCGGCGGTTACCTCGAGGTTCAGCCGAACATGGTTAAGGTACTTGCAGATACCGTGCAACGTGCTGCCGACCTGGATGAAGCCTCCGCTCAGGAAGCCGTTAAGGCTGCCGAGAAGGCCCTGAACGAAAAAGGCGCAGATTTCGATTACGGATCTGCTGCTGCACGACTGGCCGAGGCCGCAGCTCAGCTGCGCACCGTCCAGCAAATCCGCAAGAAGTTCGGCGGCTAAGGCTCCTGCTTCATTGTGTGATTGATTAAAAAGGGTAGCCTCGGCTACCCTTTTTCTTTTTCCGCGAAATACTTTTTGGTCGCAGCCGCTGACCACCCAGGATTGGTAGCCAGTCATGTCTCTCGATATCGTCATTCTCGCCGCAGGTCAGGGCACACGCATGCGTTCGGCATTGCCCAAGGTATTGCACCCGGTGGCCGGCAATTCTATGTTGGGCCATGTTATCCACAGCGCCCGCCAACTCAAGCCAACCGGTATTCACGTAGTGATCGGCCATGGGGCTGAATTAGTACGCGAACGTCTGGCCGCAGAAGACTTGAATTTTGTACTGCAAGACAAGCAGTTGGGCACCGGCCACGCCGTGGCTCAGGCACTGCCGTTTATAACGGCACAAAACGTGCTGATCCTGTACGGCGATGTCCCGTTGATCGAAGTTGAGACCCTGCAACGCCTGCTTAAGCAAGTCGGCCCTGAACAACTGGGCCTGCTGACCGTCAACCTGCCAGACCCGACCGGTTATGGCCGTATCGTTCGTGATGCGAGCGGCAAGGTCAGTGCCATCGTTGAGCACAAGGATGCGAGCGAAGCTGAACGCACAATCTCTGAAGGCAATACTGGGATTCTTGCGTTGCCGGCCCATCGATTAGCGGACTGGATGAGCCGCCTGTCGAACAACAATGCACAGGGCGAGTATTACCTGACCGACGTGATCGCAATGGCGGTGAACGATGGTTTGGTCGTGGCCACCGAACATGCGCTGGACCCGATGGAAGTACAGGGCGCCAACGACCGCAAGCAACTCAGTGAACTGGAACGTCACTATCAGGTGCGTGAAGGCCGCCGTCTGATGGCATTGGGTGTGACCTTGCGCGACCCGGCGCGCTTTGATGTGCGCGGCGAAGTCAGCGTCGGGCGTGATGTGCTGATCGACATTAACGTGATCCTCGAAGGTCGCGTGGTGATTGAAGACGACGTGGTGATTGGTCCTAATTGCGTGATCAAGGACAGCACCTTGCGCAAAGGTGTCGTGGTCAAAGCTAATAGTCATCTGGACGGTGCCATCATGGGCGAGGGCAGCGATGCAGGCCCATTCGCCCGATTGCGACCAGGTAGCGTGCTTGATGCACGTGCCCATGTGGGTAACTTTGTTGAGCTGAAAAATGCCCACCTCGGTGAAGACGCCAAGTGTGGCCATCTGACCTACTTGGGCGATGCTGAAGTGGGTGCGCGCACCAATATCGGCGCCGGGACCATCACCTGCAACTACGATGGCGCCAATAAGTGGAAGACAGTGTTGGGCGCAGATGTATTCATTGGTTCCAACAACTCACTGGTTGCACCTGTGGATATCTCTGACGGCGCCACGACGGCTGCCGGTTCGACCATTAATCAACACGTGCCCGCTGAACAGCTTGCCGTTGGTCGTGCACGCCAGCGCAATATCGAAGGCTGGAAGCGCCCCGTTAAGCGACCCAAGGCTTAAGAGGGTGTTATCCACACGCTAAAAAAGCTTTTTGTGGGTAATTTTGATTGTTACATATTTGTTAAAAATCAATATGTTAGCTAAAGCCCTTATCCATGCCTTGTGGATAAGGGCTTTTTAATAACCCGAAAACAGGGCTTACCCCCCTGCAAATCCTTGGCACGAGAAGTTATGCACAACCCCGTGTATGGAGTTTTTTGTTGACGAAAATTTCGAGATCGGGTTTCATTGCTTTCGTTATCTTTCGAAACGAAACTTAGGTCGTTATGTCCAAGCGCAATACGCCTCAACGCAGACACAACATTCTTGCCCTGCTCAGTGAGCAAGGTGAAGTCAGTGTGGATGAACTGGCCAAACGTTTCGAAACTTCAGAGGTTACGATTCGCAAGGACTTGGCAGCACTCGAAAGTAATGGCCTGCTGCTGCGTCGTTATGGCGGCGCTATTACTTTGCCCCAAGAGTTGGTGATAGACCCCACTCAGCCGGTGTCTGCTTATAAGCAAGCGATCGCTCGTGCTGCTGTGACACTGATCAAAGAACACGCGCGCATCATCATCGACAGTGGCAGTACCACCGCGGCGATGATTCCTCAGTTAGGCCAGCAACCTGGCCTGGTCGTCATGACCAACTCGTTGCATGTCGCCAATGCCCTCACTGAACTTGAGCACGAGCCAGTGTTGTTGATGACGGGTGGCACCTGGGATCCACATTCCGAATCTTTTCAGGGCCAAGTGGCGGAGCAAGTGCTGCGCTCTTACGATTTCGACCAACTGTTTATCGGCGCTGACGGAATCGATCTGCACCGCGGTACCACCACCTTTAATGAGTTGCTGGGGCTGAGCCGGGTCATGGCTGAAGTCGCGCGTGAAGTCATTGTCATGGTCGAGTCCGACAAAATCGGCCGCAAAATACCCAATCTGGAACTGCCCTGGAGCAGCGTCCATACCCTTATTACTGATGATCGCTTGCCCAAAGACGCTCGCGAACAGATTCAGGCCCGAGGCATAACCTTGTTATGCGCGGCACTTAGTTAGGAGAACGTTATGTGTGGAATTGTTGGCGCAGTCGCTGAACGAAATATCACGGCCATTCTGCTCGAAGGCCTGAAGCGTCTTGAATACCGCGGCTATGACAGCGCCGGTGTGGCTGTTTTTACAAACAACGGCACACTGGAGCGCATGCGCCGAAATGGCAAAGTCGCTGAGTTGGAACAAGCCCTGGCCGGTGAACCGCTGGTCGGACGGCTGGGTATTGCCCACACGCGTTGGGCCACGCACGGTGCACCTTGCGAGCGCAATGCGCACCCGCACTTCTCGGGTTCGGATCTGGCTGTGGTGCATAACGGCATCATTGAAAACCATGAAGCCCTGCGCGAACAACTTAAAGGCTTGGGCTATGTGTTCACCTCGGACACCGACACTGAAGTCATTGCGCACCTGCTTAACCACAAGCTCAAAGACAACAACGACCTGACGGCCGCGCTCAAAGCCACCGTCAAAGAATTGCACGGTGCCTACGGTTTGGCTGTAATCAGCGCCAAACAACCGGATCGTCTGGTAGCAGCGCGTAGCGGTAGCCCTTTGGTGATTGGTCTGGGTCTGGGCGAAAACTTCCTTGCCTCCGACCAATTGGCTCTGCGCCAAGTGACGGATCGCTTCATGTACCTGGAAGAAGGCGACATTGCTGAAATCCATCGTGACAGCGTGCAAATCTGGGATGTGACCGGCCAAAGCGTGCAGCGTGAAGCGGTGCAATACAGCGATGGTGCTGAAGCAGCCGACAAAGGCGAGTACCGTCACTACATGCTCAAAGAAATTCACGAGCAACCGGCTGTTGTGCAACGCACTCTGGAAAATCGTTTGGGGCAGGACCATGTGCTGGTTCAGGCTTTCGGCCCACAAGCGGCTGAACTGTTCGCCAAGGTGCGCAATGTTCAGATCGTTGCCTGCGGTACGAGCTACCACGCGGGGATGGTTGCGCGTTACTGGCTGGAATCGTTGGCCGGCATTCCGTGTCAGGTCGAAGTTGCCAGCGAGTTCCGTTATCGCAAAGTGGTGGTTCAGCCCGATACCTTGTTTGTTTCGATCTCGCAGTCCGGTGAAACGGCTGACACCCTGGCGGCATTGCGCAACGCCAAAGAGCTGGGTTTCCTTGGCAGCCTGGCTATTTGTAACGTCGGCATCAGTTCGCTGGTACGTGAGTCTGATCTGACCTTGCTCACCCACGCAGGGCGTGAAATTGGTGTGGCATCCACCAAAGCCTTCACCACTCAATTGGTCGGTTTGTTGCTGCTGACCCTGTCATTGGGTCAGGTGCGTGGCACCCTGCAAGCGGGTGTTGAAGCCCAGTTGGTTGAAGAGTTGCGTCGTCTGCCAGCTCGTTTGGGCGAAGCGCTGGCAATGGACACCACGGTTGAAAAAGTCGCGCAATTGTTCGCCGATAAACACCACACCTTGTTCCTCGGCCGTGGTGCTCAGTTCCCGGTAGCGATGGAAGGCGCGCTTAAGCTCAAAGAAATTTCGTACATCCATGCCGAAGCCTACCCGGCGGGTGAGTTGAAGCACGGTCCATTAGCGCTGGTAGACAGCGACATGCCGGTGGTCACGGTGGCCCCCAACAACGAGCTGCTGGAAAAACTGAAATCTAACCTGCAAGAAGTACGCGCCCGTGGCGGTGAATTGATTGTGTTTGCAGATGAGCAAGCGGGCATGACCAATGGTGAAGGCACGCATGTGATCAACATGCCGCACATCCACGATGTATTGGCGCCCATCCTCTACACGCTGCCGCTGCAATTGTTGTCGTACTACGTGGCCGTATTGAAAGGCACCGACGTCGACCAACCGCGTAACCTGGCTAAGTCCGTGACGGTAGAATAAACATCACCGTATTGATAAAACGTTAACCTTTCGACCCGCCCATGCGGGTCGAATCGTTAGTGGACTGCGGGCAACGGCCATAAGGAAAAGGCATGTTTCATAGCAACGCATTAAAACAATTGGATATGCAGGACCTTTCCATCGTTTTGCTGCTGATTGAAAACAGGAGTGCAAAGCGGGTTTCGGAAATATTGAACGTGAGTCAGTCGAGTATCAGCTACAGCTTGAAGAAGCTGCGCCATTGCTTTGACGACACATTGTTTGAAAACACAGAAGGGGCGATGCAGCCAACAGCGCGCGTATTGGCGATGAAGCCGTACTTGCAAAGCATGGTGCAGTGCATCAATCAATGTGCGAAAGAAGGCGTTTCGCAGGCACCCTCCGTGCGTCAGTGGAATATCACGGCGCCCGAGTATTTTGAAATCTTGATGTTGCCTGCGTTGTTGCAGCACATCCGCGAAGCCGGTCGCAATTGGTCATTGAGTGTGAGCCGCTTGGGTCAGGATCTGCCCATCAGTCAGTTGTTAGCCGGTGACACCGATGTCTGCTTCGGTTTCGGCCCTGGTTATCATCAGTTGCACCCTCTCTTGAGTTACCAAAGCCTGGGGGACGATTCTTTCGTGTGCCTGTCCAGCGTGCACAAGCACCAGGCCAAAACCACCTTGGACCTCAACGAATTCTGCGAGACACCACAGGTATTTCCGACGCCGTGGTTGTCTGAAAAAAACATGGTGGATGACTGGCTGAGTAAACAGGGCCGCAGTCGCACAATCATGACGCGCGCCAATTCCTATCACGCCGGGGTCAATATTTTGCTTTCGGTGCCTGCGTTGATCGCCGTGCCTACGCACGTATTAAGCACGTTAAAAGTGCCGGATCAGATAAAAGTCTTGAAGCCACCGCCAGGTTTTCCGACCTTCACCCTGGACATGATCTGGTGCAAAGACAGAAACACCCAAAACGATTTCCATCAGTTAGAAGCGCTGGTGCAAAAAATCAAAAGGTGAATTCGGTTTTTTGAGACGGCTGAAGTACGCGCCACTGTAGGGTGAGGATGAACCTTACAGAGGAGCATCCCGATGCCAAATCCATTTAACTGGTAAAAGACCCGTTTGAACGCCGTTGCTGGCGTGGCGTGAAGAAGGTCTAGTTTGGCTATGCAAAGCCCTTCTTATCGCGCAAGGTGGCGTGCGGCCATGAATCGAAAAGGGAACATTCAATTCAGTACTGGGCCAATGTTACGTTCCTTTCATGGGGCTTTTACATGCTTAAGTTTTTTTCAAAACCCGCTCGCGCCAGTGCTTTTCTGCTTTCATGCCTGGCGTCTTCCATTGCCGGTGCAGCCGACACCACATACCCGGATGCCGCTGCCAGTGACCCCGCCAAGATGGGATGGATGGTCGGTTCTCCGCCGCCGCCTGATCGAATTATTCGTTTTTCCGATGGCAGTTATTTCAAATTTCCGGCCATGCGCTGGAGTGTTTCAAACTTCCGTCAATTGATGCCCACGACCAATGTGTCGCGTGGCTTGGGCGCCCCGGTGCCGCTGAATCGTGCATTACGTAAGGACATCGACGCGCTGACGTTTATCCCGACCGGTGCCAGTAAGCCGATGACGTGGGAGCAATCGCTGGCGGCCAATTACACGGATGGCATTGTGGTCTTGCATCGCGGCAAGGTGGTGTACGAACGCTATTTTGGTGTGTTGAATCCACAAAAACAGCACGCAGCGATGTCGGTCACCAAGTCAGTGGTAGGCACGATGGGAGCGATGTTAGTGGCGGATGGCACGCTGGATGCCAATAAAAAAATCGTCGATTACATCCCCGAGTTAGCCAAGTCAGCGTTTGCCAATGCCACTTTGCGCCAAGTGCTCGACATGACCACCGGGCTCAAATTCAGCGAGGACTATGCAGATCCCAACGCTGAAGTCTGGCAACACGCAATGGCCGGTAATCCGCTGCCAAAACCTGCGGACTACACCGGACCGCAAACGTACATGGAGTACCTGCAAACCGTGCAGCCGTCAGGTGAGCACGGTAAAGCGTTCGCCTACAAAACCGTGAATAGCGATGTATTGGGCTGGGTGATTGCCCGTGTGACCGGGCGCAATGTTGCGCAGTTATTGTCAGAAAGAATCTGGCAGCGTGTGGGCGCCGAACAAGATGCCTACTTCACCGTCGACTCCATCGGCACCCCGTTTGCGGGCGGTGGTTTGAATGCAGGCCTGCGGGATTTGGCGCGCTTTGGCGAGATGATTCGCAATGACGGCAAGTACTTGGGCCAGCAAATCGTCCCTAAAGCTGTGGTGGATGATATTCGAGCAGGCGGTGACAAACAGGCGTTTGCCCAAGCCGGTTATGACCAGCTCAAAGGCGGCAGTTACCGCAACATGTGGTGGGTGACGCATAACCCGGATGGAGCCTTTATGGCCCGCGGCGTATACGGTCAACGGATTTACATCGATCCGAAAGCGGAAATGGTGATCGTGCGGTTCGCCTCCCATCCGATTGCCAGCAACTCGGCCAATGATCCTGTGACCATTCCGGCCTTCGAAGCACTGGCCAAACAGTTTATCACTCACCCGCAGTAATCGTGCTTCGGCGCGGTCTTTTCCAAAAATGAAGATTGCGCCGGGTCGACGAAAGTTTCACCTCTTCTGTTATATCGCAATTACATATTTCAGAAGTGAGAGCGTCCATGCATGTCGATTTAGAGGTCGAAGAGGGTGGCCTTGAATCTCTTCCTCGTTTTCAACGCGCGAGTGCTCAGGCTTCTCAGCTGCATCGGTTGGGGGCTGGACTGGCGGGCTTAAGTCTTGTCGCGTGGGGCCTGGCGTTTTTTATAGACCTGTTTTCGCCTGAGTAAGCGCGGCCTTGCGGTGCAACTTAAAAAAGGTTTCATCGGCTCTAGCCCATACCTTCTAGCCCGTGAGGCTGACAGTTTGGGTTAATCGACTACCCTTATTTTTTGACGTCTGAAATGAGGGAGGATGACTGATGCTCGCGCAACTGCCACCAGCTTTACAGAATCTTAAAATTCCACTTCGGCTGAAGCTCTGGGATGGACATGAACTGGATCTGGGGCCAACCCCCAGCGTGACCATTGTGGTCAAGGATCCGAAGATCGTTTCTGAGTTCATGCATCCCAGTCTCGACCTGTTGGGCAGTGCGTTCGTCGAAGGTCGACTGGAACTGTCTGAAGGGTCAATCAGCGAAGTCGTACGCGTGTGCGATGAACTCAGCCAAGCGTTGCTCGACGAGGATGATGACAGCACGCCCGCGCGCAACTACCACGACAAGGCTACCGACGCAGCGTCCATTTCCTACCATTACGACCTGTCTAACGCGTTTTATCAGTTATGGCTGGACCGCGAGATGGTCTATTCCTGCGGGTACTTTGAGACCGGTGAAGAGAGCCTGGATGAAGCTCAGCAAGCCAAGTTTCGCCACTTGTGCCGAAAACTTCGGCTCAAGCCAGGTGAGTACCTGCTGGATGTCGGCTGTGGCTGGGGCGGGTTGGCACGTTTTGCAGCACGCGAATTCGGGGTCAAGGTGTTTGGTATCACCCTGAGCAAAGAGCAACTCGCCTTGGCTCAAGAACGGGTCAAGGCAGAAGGTCTGCAAGACAAGGTCGATCTGCAACTGCTCGACTACCGTGACCTGCCACAAGATGGCCGCTTCGACAAAATTGTCAGCGTGGGGATGTTTGAGCACGTCGGCCACGCCAACCTGCGAGAGTACTGCCAAGTATTGTTCAACGCAGTGCGCGAAGGTGGTTTGGTGATGAACCACGGCATTACTGCCAAACACACCGACGGGCGCCAAGTGGGTCGCGGTGCGGGGGAGTTTATCGAGCGCTATGTGTTTCCTAACGGCGAATTACCGCACTTGTCGATGATCAGTGCACACATCAGCGAGGCTGGACTGGAAGTGGTCGATGTCGAGAGCCTGCGTTTGCATTACGCGCGCACGCTGGAGCATTGGAGTCAGCGCCTTGAACAAAACCTTGAGGCGGCTGCCAAGCAAGTGCCAGAGCAGACATTAAGGATTTGGCGGCTGTACCTTGCAGGCTGCGCGTATGCGTTTGCCCGTGGCTGGATCAACATTCATCAGATCCTCGCCGCAAAACCGTATGCCGACGGTTCGCTTGAGTTGCCACGGACGAGGGCCGATATTTATCGTTGAGCGGTCGAGATTTCGGTGATCGTCAAAGGGCCGTGTCACTCAGTGACATGGCCCTTTTTTATAGAACAGGCGAAACCAAGCGCGCCACACGCATGCCAAGTTGCTGCAAACGGTGCGTGGTTTTGATGTCGTCTTCGGTGATTTCACGCGCCAGGGCAAAGTCGTCCAGCAGCATATGTTCGACTTCGCGGGCAAACGCTTCGTCGACCGTCAGCAGCATCACTTCAAAGTTCAGGCGGAACGAGCGGTTGTCCATATTGGCGCTGCCGACCGCACTGATTTCGTTGTCGACCAGCACAACCTTCTGATGAATGAACCCTGGCTGGTAGCGGAACATTTTCACCCCAGCACGCACCGCCTCGAAGGCATACAGGCTGGAGGCCGCATACACAATTTTATGGTCGGGCCGTGAGGGAATGAGGATGCGTACATCCACCCCGCGCAACACGGCAAGCCTCAATGCGGAAAAAACCGCTTCATCCGGCACGAAGTAAGGCGTTGTTATCCACACCCGTTCAGTGGCGGCATGGATGGCTTCAACAAAAAACAGTGAGCAGGTTTCGTACGGATCGGCTGGGCCGCTGGCTAGAAATTGGCACAGTACACCGCCTTCCGGGTAAGCCTGCGGCAGGATCAACGGCGGTAGTTTGCGCGCAGCCCAGAACCAGTCTTCGGCGAACGACTCTTGCAGGCAAGCCACCACCGGCCCGCAGACCTCGACGTGGGTATCGCGCCACGGAGACAGAGGCGGTTTGGCTCCCAAGTATTCATCGCCAACGTTATGCCCGCCGACAAACCCTTTCACACCATCCACCACAACCACTTTGCGGTGGTTACGAAAGTTGACCTGAAAGCGACTGATCCAGCCGCCGCGGGTGGCAAATGCCTGCGCTTGAACGCCCCCCGCACGCAACGACTCGGAATAACTATTGGGCAAAGAATGGCTGCCAATGCTGTCGTACAACACATACACCTGAACCCCTTGAGCCGCTTTTTCGAGCAGCAGGGCATGCAGTTTCATACCAAGGTCGTCGTTATGAATGATAAAAAACTGCACCAGGACCACCTGTTCGGCGGTGCGGATGGCTTCAAAAATGGCGTTGAACGTTGCTGTTCCGTTGATCAGTAGACTCACCTGATTGTTCGCCAGGCACGGCATTCGGCCTAGCTTGGGCATTGCTCGCAAAGAGGTGTAGGCCTTTGAGTTACGTGCGGCAAGGGCTTCCTCGACCCAAGGTCGCCAGTTCAGATCTGCGATGGCTTCACGCATTTCCTGATTGGCCTGACGTCTGGCGCGGATGTAATCGTCGAAGGTGCTACGGCCAAAAATCAAATACGGGATGAGCGTGAAGTAGGGAATGAAGAACAATGACATGGCCCAGGCAATTGCACCTTGAGCGGTTCTCACGGTTAATACCGCGTGCACGGCGGCAATCAAACCCAAGGTGTGGATCAATAAAATCAGATAACCGAAAACGTGCGGGCCGAGATAATCCATGCGTATCCTTGCTCCTCAATGTGTGACGCTGCGTACTAAAAGACCACGTTATGCAATGAATGTCCCTAAATGCTTGCTGATGCAACGCTTGCTGTTTTTCAACGTCTAACCCCCACATATCCGTAGGAGCTACTTGATGAATGTTCGTGTGCTTGGGCTGCTCATGGCCTGTGGTTTATCGATACCTGTGGCTCAAGCCCAAATGCTGCAACCGGGCCTTTGGGAGCTGACCACCAGCAATATGCAAGTCGATGGCCAACAGCTTCCTGACCTGCAACTGATGTTGGGCCAATTGCAATCCATGTTGACCCCGGAGCAACAGGCGCAATTGGAAAACCAAGGGATCACCGTTGGTGGTAAAGGTGTGCGGGTATGCCTGACGTCTGAGCAGGTCAAATCAGATGCGATCCCGCTGACAGATCCGAAGTCCGGTTGTAATCAGCAGATCACTGAGCGTAGTGGAAATCAGTGGAAGTTTCGCTTTAGTTGCCCAAAAGCCCAAGGCGCAGGGGTTGCCACATTTGCCAGCGACCGAGAGTTTAGTACCCAAGTAAACGGCACGTTCAACGCCACGGGTGTTCAGCAAAAAGGCAGCATGGATACCCGTGCGGTATGGCTGGGCCAAAACTGTGGAACCGTCAAACCTCGCACATGATTCAAGCTGTCCGCGCACTGGGCCCATCAGTGCGCGGAACGCCCTCTAGGCATTTCGCCAATTCCAGCGACTCTGAGCCACCGCATCGTGGCTGTGCAAACTCTCGGCATGCACCACCTTAAGGCTGAAGCCTTTAACCCCCGCTGTACTTTTCAGCGCGACATTCAAGCGTCGCGCAGCATCCTCACAAAACATTAAATTTTGCCCATTGGCTAATGCGAAGGCTTGTTCGTCTGCGCGTTTTACGGCTGTTTGTACTGCGGTGCCCAGGGCTGTTTCTGCTTCATCAATGATGTTGTTGATCGGAAAATTTTGCAGCTCGCGACCGAGATGCAGCTGCAAGTGAGCCGTGCTTCTCTGGCTATGCGGAGTAGCCACAATGCCTTGAGTACTGCCAAGCCATGTCAACACTTCGGCGTGATGGAGTGGTTTGTTCGCGAAGTCATCGACAAATTGTTGTTGGATTAGTTGGCGTGCTAACGCGGCTGAACAAGGGCAAGTGGATGAATAGTCCACGTCGATTTTTAGTTCCACGTGGAACATTCCATTTTTCAGTGAAGCTTCGATGCTGACTGGGTAGCTCTTCCATCCACTTAATGCGCTGACTAATGCGGGTCGTTTTAACAGCACCTGCGTGTGGATTTTTAGGTAGGCACAGATGGATAAATCGTCATGCGAGTCCAAAAACTGCTGCAAAATTTTCTTCAAAAGTAGCGGGTTCAGAGCCTGCGAATCTAAAACTTCGAGCGCTAAATATAAGCGCGACATATGGATGCCACGTGCCTCGCCGTCATCAAGGCTGACACCGGCATCGGCGGTTGCGGCCAAACGCTGACCATTTATCACAACAGGTAGTGCAATGCCGCACATGCCGACCCATTCCAGCGGAACAGTCTGCCGGGCGTTTTGTGACGCAATGTCAGGAAGAGTAAGGGCGTTCATAAAAAATCCCATCTATGGAAAAGCGTGACGTTACAAGATAACAATTATAATGCCTTGTATTGTTATAATGTATCACTAGAAGCAATTTAATGATCACGCCCACAAGCGGGCGCTTTGACCTGCCGACCCTGATGAGGAACTTCCATGCCCAATCGTCTACCCGTGACAGTGTTGTCTGGTTTTCTCGGTGCAGGAAAAAGCACCCTGCTCAATTACATTCTGCGTAACCGCGACAACTTGCGCGTCGCGGTCATCGTGAATGACATGAGTGAAATCAATATTGATGGTGCCCAGGTTCAGCGCGATGTGAGCCTGAACCGGGCAGAAGAAAAATTGGTCGAAATGAGCAATGGCTGCATTTGCTGCACCCTGCGTGAAGACTTGCTGGAAGAGGTCAGCAAACTGGCCAAGGAAGGTCGATTTGATTATTTATTGATCGAGTCCACGGGTATTTCTGAACCGCTGCCAGTCGCAGAAACCTTCACGTTTCGAGACGACGAGGGCCAAAGCCTGGCCGACATCGCGCGCCTCGATACGATGGTCACTGTCGTTGATGGCCTGAATTTTTTACACGATTACCAGGCCGCCGAAAGCCTTGGCACGCGCGGTGAGACATTGGGGGAGGAAGATGAGCGTTCGATCACTGATCTTTTAATCGAACAAATCGAGTTTGCCGACGTTATTTTGGTCAGCAAAATAGACCTCATCAGCCGTGTTGAGCGTCAGGAGTTGATGGCCATTCTTCAACGACTGAATGCTCAGGCTGAAATCATTGCAATGGTCATGGGTGAAGTCCCGCTGAATAAAATTCTGGATACGGGACGTTTTGATTTCGAGCGCGCAGCTCAAGCGCCAGGCTGGTTGCAAGAACTGCGCGGTGAACATGTGCCTGAAACCGAAGAATATGGCATTGCCTCGACGGCTTACCGGGCACGTCGGCCTTTCCACCCGGAACGTTTTTTTAATTTTATTGATCGACCGTGGACGAACGGTAAATTGCTGCGTTCCAAGGGTTTTTTCTGGCTGGCCAGCAAGTACCAGGAAGCCGGCAGCTGGTCACAGGCGGGCGGTTTAATGCGCTATGGATATGCCGGGCGCTGGTGGCGATTTGTACCCCGTGATCAGTGGCCGCAAGAGGCAGATGCCAAGGCCGAAATCCTTAAGAAATGGCTGCCGGACACCGCTGACTGTCGTCAGGAATTGGTCTTTATCGGTCAACATATCGACTTCAATCAGCTCACACATGAACTCGACTCCTGCCTGTTGACTGATGAAGAGATGGCCTTGGGTGTAGAGGGCTGGCGGCAGATGAGCGACCCGTTTGGTGGGTGGTATGACGAGGTGGCCGCCTGATGAATGCCTTCGCTTGCAGCCCAAACATGACGATAAAACAGGTCTGCGGGGCCACTCCCCAAATCCTCACACGTGTACTGGATCAAGACGTCAATTTGGCCGTCTGGCAGCGCCACTTGCCTGTGCATATTGCTGATTTCAGCGATTTACTGCTGTCGTTGGATGAGCCTTTGGCGGATGCCTTGAGCCTGGAAATGAACGATGAAAACGCTCAGCCCAACCTTTATGGGCTTGCGCACAGGTTCAACGATTTGGAAGGCTATGAAAGCTTCATGGCGGATGTTGCCTGGTTGGTCAGCGCCTATGCTTGTTTGTTAGGCGCCAAACGTATTGGGCTGCGTCTCAGGGCCTTGGATAAGGCCATGTGCCCGCGCTTTCACGTTGATCATGTGCCTGCACGCCTGATCACCACCTACGCAGGACAGGGCAGTCAGTGGCTCGCCGAGGGCGTGATGGCACGTCAGCAACTGGGCCAGGCGCAGGCAGAGCCGACTCAAGCAGCGTTGATTGAGCAACTGAGCACAGGAGATGTGGCGCTGCTTAAAGGCGAAAAGTGGCAAGGCAACGAGGGTGCAGGCTTGATCCATCGTTCGCCTGCGCTGCAAGCCGGCGAACGACGGCTGATTTTGACCCTGGATTGGCTGGCCTGAGGCATATTGCAGCCTTCCATCCCTACAGAAGCGTTTGATGATGCTGCACAACATTCCTACCCATGTGATCGCCGGGCCGCTGGGCGCAGGCAAAACCAGCCTGATTCAGCACCTGATGGCCCAGAAGCCTGTGCACGAACGTTGGGCGGTACTGGTGAATGAGTTCGGTCAAATAGGTCTGGATGCTGCTTTGATGAGCCAAAGCGGTGATGCAATCGCTATTACTGAAGTCGCGGGCGGCTGTGTCTGTTGCGTGAACGGTGCGCCTTTTCAGATTGGTTTGAGCCGTCTGTTACGTCAGGCAAAGCCTGATCGCTTATTCATTGAGCCTTCGGGTCTCGGGCATCCTGCGCAAATCCTCCAGCAGCTCAGCGCTGCGCCCTGGTTAGGTGTTTTAGCCTTGCAGCCGTGCGTAATAGTGCTAGATGCCGAGGCGTTAGCGTTGGGTAAACCGGTGCCTGCAACCCAACAAGAAGCCTTGAAAATGGCCGGTTTAGTGGTCATGAATAAATCTAATAGTGTCCAAAATGAGCAACGTGAGCAGATTGCATGCAGCCTGCCAAAGTGCCCTGTTTTATGGACCGAGCAGGGCTACATCCCGCTAAATACGCTGCCTGTAGCCACTATGAGCGATATTCATGCTGTGGATAACTCGTTGATTTATAAGGATTTTAATTCAGTAGTAAGCGTTTTTTCTGACCCCCAGACCCCCTTCGTGATGACGCAACAGCAGCCGGAGGCGTGGAGTATTGGCTGGAAATGGCACGCCTCACTGCAATTTGACCTGGTGCTGCTCAGGCATTGGCTTCAGGGGCTGAACTGGCTGCGCGCTAAGCTCGTTGTGCATGCGCCCTCAGGGTGGTTTTCAGTCAATTGCCTTGAAAACAGTCTCCAACCTTGGAAAGCCAGCGAGTGGCGCACCGATTCGCGCGTTGAATTGATCTTCGAAAGCCCTCAGGACGTGAATTCACTCAAAAAAGGGCTGCAAGACTGCCTCGTTCATCCCCTGTAGGCATTAACGGTTAACGCGGGCGGACTTGCTGAATAAGCAGTCGGCCCTGATCGATTTCGGGGCTGATTTTGGATTAATACGCCATTTTGTACTGGTAAAGTTGTCCTACAATCCTTTTTTTTGACATCTGTTTTAACCTCCTTGAAGTGTCTATTTCAAAGGTTTCAGCGCTATTGACGGGGTTTTATGAAAAGTTATCCACAGGGGAACTAAAAAAGGCGAGAAAGAGGCGCTCAGGAAGGAAGCGCTCCTCGAGATTCATCACTGGGGCGGTTTGGTGTGCTCCTGGCGCCATTGGCTCAGCTCTATGATTTGTGCGCTGGGGATGTCGCGATGCTCAGGCTCAGGTTGTGCTTGGAACGGGTAGGGTGCCAGCTCGATCTTCGCGCTGTGGGCGCCAAATTGAGTGATGGTGCCAGCATGGCGTTGATCGCCGGTGACGGTGAACTCAAAGTTATACACACGGGCCAAGCGTCGATTGCCCTTGGCGTCCGCAATGAATCCGATTTTCTTGAGGGCCACGTTTTCATCGAGCAATTCGATGTCGAGCTTGTTGCAGTGCTGTTTGACGCGCTCCAGCGCTCGCTCGCGCATACCGTGGTTGTGCCACAGCCAGGCAGCAGCAGTGGCCAGTAGCATCAGCACAAACATATTTCCAAGGGTCAGCATGACGTGGGCTCCAACAGAATAGGCTCAGCTTAACTGCGTCTTCAGCCTGTCGTACAGGTTGCTTTTCGTCGCATACTGCGTGGCTTGAATCCACCCGCAGTCTGGAATCCGGCATGAAACGTACGCCTCACTTACTTGCTATCCAATCCCACGTGGTTTTCGGCCATGCCGGCAACAGCGCAGCCGTCTTTCCTATGCAGCGCGTGGGTGTGAATGTATGGCCCTTAAACACGGTTCAGTTCTCGAACCACACTCAGTATGGTCAGTGGGCTGGCGAAGTGCTGGCCCCTGAGCAAATTCCTGCGCTGGTTGACGGTATTGCCGCGATTGGCGAACTGGGTAACTGCGATGCGGTGTTATCTGGCTATTTGGGGAGCGCGGCACAGGGTCGGGCCATCCTCAGCGGGGTCGCGCGCATTAAGGCGGTCAACCCCAATGCGCTTTACCTGTGCGACCCCGTCATGGGGCACCCGGAGAAAGGCTGCATCGTGCCGTACGAAGTCAGTGACTTTCTGCTGAATGAGGCGGCCGCAGTGGCGGATTTTCTGTGTCCTAACCAGCTGGAACTGGACAGCTTCTGTGGTCGTCATCCGCAATCGCTGTTCGATTGCCTGGCGATGGCGCGCAGCATGCTGGCCCGCGGGCCCAAAGCGGTACTGGTCAAGCACCTGTCATACCCTGGCAAGCCTGAAGAAAGTTTTGAGATGTTGCTGGTGACGAATGACGGGAGCTGGCACTTACGCCGCCCGTTATTAGCGTTTCCGCGCCAGCCTGTAGGCGTGGGTGACCTGACGTCCGGCTTATTCCTGGCACGGGTACTGCTGGGAGACAGCCTGGTGGCCGCATTTGAATTTGCGGCATCGGCGGTGCATGAAGTGCTGCTCGAAACCCAGGCATGTGCCAGTTACGAGCTGCAATTGGTGCGGGCTCAAGACCGTATTGCTCACCCGCGTGTGCGCTTTGAGGCTACGCCGATCAACCTGTAATCCTTGCCCTAGGGGGCATCGTCGCGGCCTGTAGGCGCTGCCGAGGCACGCGCTGCTCGGGCGCGAAGCGGTCGTAAACCGGATGAGTGTGGTGTGTCTGAGGCACTGCGCTGAATGGTTTACGACGGCTGCGCCGCCGGACGCAGCCTCGTACTCCTCGTCAGCGATAGGTTTTATCTGCGCGAGGCTGGACCGGTGGCAAAAGGCCTAGACCGTTTCGTCTTTCAATTCCCGATAGCGTTTTTCCAGCTCCTGGCGGATCTGGCGACGCTGTTTGCCTTGAATAAAGCGGCGTTTGTCTTCGCTGTTAACGGGTTGCAAAGGCGGTACAGCCGCCGGTTTACGGTCGTCGTCCACTGCCACCATCGTGAAAAAACAGCTGTTGGTGTGGCGCACCGAGCGCTCGCGAATGTTTTCAGTGACGACTTTGATCCCCACTTCCATCGACGTGTTACCGGTGTAATTGACCGAGGCCAGAAAGGTCACCAGCTCGCCGACATGAATCGGCTCACGAAAAATAACCTGGTCCACGGACAAAGTGACCACATAACGCCCGGCATAGCGGCTGGCGCACGCGTAGGCGACTTCGTCGAGGTATTTGAGCAGGGTTCCGCCGTGAACATTGCCAGAAAAATTGGCCATGTCCGGGGTCATCAAGACCGTCATCGACAGTTGGGCGTTTCCGGGTTCCATAGCAGCAGGCTCGCGGTAGTGTTGCAGCAGTGAAATGGGTATCTCTGTGGATACTTTTCGATTTTTTTAAACAGACAGGAACGGGACGCTACCGTTTGGGCTGTCGTCACGCTCTGGCGTACATGTTTCCATATATTGCGCCGCCTTTCTGCGTTAAGTCCCGGTGTTAACCTGCCAAAGCCCGTTTAGCGGGTATTTCCTACACTTAAAACAGTCGATACATACTGCGAGACTCGCTGTGTCTGTCGTTCTGTTGTCGGGCAGCACCCACACAAGGAGGCGACACGCCATGCATGCCATCAGCTTTATTCAGGATCTGGCAGTCATCATGTTGGTCGCAGGTGTGGTGACTATTCTTTTTCACCGTTTTAAACAGCCCGTGGTGCTGGGTTACATCGTTGCGGGTTTTATTATTGGCCCGCACACGCCGCCTTTCGGTCTGATTCATGACGAAGAAACCATCAAAACCCTGGCTGAGCTGGGGGTTATTTTTTTGATGTTCTGCCTGGGGCTGGAGTTCAGCCTGCGCAAGTTATTCAAAGTGGGTGCGACGGCCTTTATTGCGGCCTTCATGGAAACCACCCTGATGATTTGGATCGGCTATGAAATTGGCCGCTGGTTCGACTGGAGCACGATGGATTCGCTGTTTTTGGGCGCCATTTTGGCCATTTCATCGACCACCATCATCGTTAAAGCGCTCAATGACCTGAAAATGAAAAACGAGCGTTTTGCGCAGCTGATTTTCGGTGTGCTGATCGTTGAAGACATTCTGGGCATCGGCATCATTGCGTTGCTGTCGAGCATTGCCGTCAGTGGCAGCGTCAGCCCGGAAGAAGTGTTCTCCACCGTTGGCAAGCTGTCGTTGTTCATGATTGTGGCGCTGGTCATCGGTATCTTGCTGGTGCCACGCGTTTTGGCCTATGTGGCCAAATTTGAAAGCAATGAAATGCTGCTGATTACCGTGCTCGGGCTGTGTTTTGGTTTTTGCCTGCTGGTGGTCAAGCTGGAATACAGCATGGTCCTGGGCGCATTTTTAATCGGCGCGATCATGGCTGAATCACGGCAACTGCTGAACATCGAAAGGCTGATCGAGCCTGTGCGCGATTTGTTCAGCGCGATCTTTTTTGTCGCCATCGGTTTGATGCTCGATCCCGCCATCTTGTGGGAATACGCCCTACCAATTGTCGTCATCACCTGTGCAGTGGTACTGGGCAAGATGCTGTCCTGTGGGTTGGGTGCTTTTATCGCCGGTAATGATGGACGCACCTCTCTGAGAGTCGGGATGGGCCTCTCTCAGATTGGAGAGTTTTCGTTCATCATCGCGGCACTGGGCATGACCTTGCAGGTCACCAGCAGCTTCCTGTACCCCGTGGCGGTTGCTGTGTCTGTGCTGACGACCTTGATGACGCCTTACTTGATTCGTGCCGCAGATCCGCTTTCGCTCAAGCTGGCGCAGGTCATGCCAAACCGGGTGTCGCGGGTTTTTGCTCTGTATGGCGAGTGGTTGAGGAGCATCCAGCCACAAGGCGAGAGTGCTTTATTGGCGGCGATGATCAGAAAAATCCTGCTACAGGTGGGCGTCAATCTGGCGTTGGTTATCGCGATTTTCTTTGCAGGCGGGTATTTCGCCCCCCGAATTGCAGATTATTTACAGGGCTGGGTGATGAAATCGAGCTGGCAAAACGGCTTGATTTGGGGCGCTGCCTTACTGTTGTCGTTACCGTTCTTGATCGCGGCATATCGCAAGCTCAAGGCGCTGTCGATGCTCTTGGCGGAGATGGGGGTTAAACCCGAAATGGCGGGGCGTCACACGCAACGCGTGCGCCGGGTGATCGCTGAGGTGATTCCGATCTTGTCGCTACTGGTGATTTTTTTATTGCTGTCGGCATTGTCTGCCAGCATCTTGCCGACCAATGAATTGCTGATCGTGATTGCGGTCGTGGCGGCGGGAGTGGCGGCAGTGTTGTGGCGTTGGTTTGTGCGTATCCACACGCGCATGCAAGTTGCGCTGTTGGAGACGCTGGACAATCACAAGGAGGCAGGGCACTAGCGGCACTGTCCTGAGTTCTTGTAGGAGCGAGCAAGCTCGCTCCTACAAAAAAATCAGCTTTCCAGCCAGACATCCCGTGCCCAGTGCCAGACCGATTCCCAGGTTTCTTCGGTCACCAACTCTTCTTCTGCGGACCACAGCACCACGGTGCCATCTTCGTCCACGCAGTAATAGTCGTCGCCGTCCTGACAAATCGGGATCAGCTCACGGGGGACGCCAGCATCCCATGCGGTAGCTGCGACATCTGGCAGGTAGGTATGGGATTGTGGGTCGGTCACGGTGACCGGTTCCAGGCTGCCATACACCACGTCGCTGACGGTCAGCAGAAACTCTTTGAACACAAAGGGGATGTCGATGAACAGTTGTTCTTCGATTTCCACCAGTTGATCGTCATCAGGCAGTTCCAGAGGAACAGGCACAGGTTCGTTCTTTTCACGCAGTTCTTCGATGATCTCTTCCACGACCTCAATCCTCATACTCTATGGCGCGGTTTATATGACGCGCTTTATACAGTAGCTCGTTATAAGTGCAATCGTGAAATGCAAAGCCCCGGACAAGTCCGGGGCTTTGGGTGTTGCGTGTGGAGCGCGGGGATCAGCCGTTCTGACGGATACCGGCTACAAGCCAAGGTTGGTTTTCGCCTTGAGCGCGTTCCATGTTCCAGCTTTCGCTGAAGGTTTCGCCTTGGTCAAAACGCGACGTTTTCGAGAGGCCGCTGAAAGTCAGGGTCGCGATGGTTTTGTCGGCGCGATCATCCAGGCCGTCCAGCTGAACGGTCAGGTTATCGATGTAGGTTGAGTTGAAGCCATCACCCAGATCCGCGCGCTCACGCTTGAGGAAATCGAGCATTTGTGGGGTAACGAACTCGGCGATTTTATCCATTTCGTTGGCATCCCAGTGCTGTTGCAGGGACTGGAAATGGTTACGCGCGGCTTCCAGAAAGCTCTGCTCGTTGAACCACGCCGGGGCGTTGATCACCGGGCGTGCTGGCGCCGCTGAAGCACCGCCGCCGAAGATTGATGTTGGCGCAGGCTTGGCGTCGAATACTTCGCGCTGCATGGGTGCGTGACCCGCTGGCGCCATGTCAGCCTGTTGCTTGCGGCGACGAGCGGCGATAAAGCGGAAAATCACGAACGCGATGACAGCCATGATCAGGATGTCGAAGATTTGCATGCCCTGGAAGCCACCGCCCATGAACATGGAAGCGAGCAGGCCGCCAGCAGCGATGCCGGCCAGAGGGCCGAGCCAGCGAGAAGCACCACCGGCTTTTGCGGCTGCGCCGGCAGCAGCGGGGGCTGCGGCAGGAGAGGCAGGAGCGGCTTGGCGAGTTTGGTGGCTTGGGGCCGAACCAAAGCTTTTACCGCCGCCGAAGCGCTTGGCGTTTGCGTCGAGGCTCATCGTCAAGCCGATGCACAACGCCATGGCGATGCTAAGAAAACGTTTCATAAAGGGAATTCCCATTTGTGGATGACACGCGCGCCATGTTGCACAGGTGAGGTGTGACTGGCTAGCAGTGAAATGTTTCGGGCTTTTGCCTAAATGCGAGTAGGACGGTTCCCGATATTGTGTAGTTCACCTTGGGGTCGTCGAAAAGCCAGCCCGTACCGCCGCCGTGAAAACGGGTAACAGCAGAGGGAGAGACCACGCTTCAGGATGAAGACTGGCCCGGGCCTGGAGGCTGGAATCAGTGCTGCACGCTGGCTGACAACAAGGCCCGGATTGTCCAGAAAGAACAAAGTCTGAGCCTATGTTGCCTACCTTATCGTTCGATGCCTGTCGGGTTGCTGTCAGACCGCCTCAAGTTTGGCGTAGCCCATCATCAGCCACTTGCTGCCTTCGTCGAAGTTAACCTGCACCCGCGCCTGTGCGCCGGCACCTTCGAAGTTGAGAATCACGCCTTCACCGAATACCGCATGCTTGACCATCTGCCCCAGTTTGAATTCGGTTTCCGGGATCTCCGAACCGCCAAACAGGGTGCTGGTGTTTTGCTGTTGACCGCCGCCGAAAGGGCGACTGACGCTGTTGGACAAGCGCACTTCTTGAATCAGCCCTTTTGGCACTTCACGTACGAAGCGCGAAACCTTGTTGTAGGTTTCGCTGCCGTAAAGGCGTCGGGTTTCAGCATAGGTCATGACCAGGTTTTGCATGGCGCGGGTGATGCCCACGTAGGCCAGGCGGCGTTCTTCTTCAAGACGACCCGGCTCTTCCAGGCTCATCTTGTGCGGGAACAGACCTTCTTCCATCCCCACCAAAAACACATACGGGAACTCCAGACCTTTGGCGCTGTGCAGCGTCATCAGCTGGATACCGTCTTCATGCTCTTCGGCTTGCGTGTCACCGGCTTCCAGCGATGCATGACCCAGGAACGCGGCCAGCGGCGTCAGCTCCTCGTCCTCTTCGTTGTTCTCGAAGTTACGGGCGGCGCTGACCAGTTCCTCAAGGTTTTCTACCCGGGCCTGGCCTTTTTCGCCTTTTTCTGCCTGATGGTAAGCAATCAGTCCGCTTTGCTCGATCACGGTTTGAGTCATCAGGTGCAGCGGCATCTCCATGACTTTTGCCGCGAGGTTCTCGATCAGTTCAACAAAGCCTGCGATGGCGCCCGACGCGCGGCCAGGCAACGCTTTGTTGGCAATCAACTGGCGCATCGATTCCCACATCGACACGTCGCTGTGGCGTGCGTGTTCACGAATCGCTTCGACTGTTTTTTCGCCAATACCGCGAGCCGGGACGTTAATCACCCGCTCTAGCGCAGCATCATTCCCACGGCCTTCGAGAAGGCGCATGTAGGCCATCGCGTTTTTGATTTCAGCCCGTTCGAAGAAGCGCTGGCCCCCATAAATACGGTACGGAATGCGCTCGCGCAGCAGCGCCTCTTCGAGTACCCGCGATTGGGCGTTGGAGCGGTACAAAATAGCGATGTCTTTATGAGCAAGGCCGGTTTTAAGCGCACTCTCAATGGTTTCGACCACATAGCGGGCTTCGTCGTGCTCGTTAAAGGCGGCATACAAATTGATTGCTTCGCCGTCGCCGCCATCGGTCCACAGCTCTTTACCCATGCGCCCGGTGTTGTTGGCGATCAGGGCGTTGGCGGCTTTGAGAATGCCGGCAGTGGAGCGGTAGTTCTGCTCCAGACGAATGGTTTCGGCGTCCGGGAAGTCCGTGGAGTACTGGTAAATGTTTTCAATTTTCGCGCCGCGCCAGCCGTAGATGGATTGGTCGTCGTCGCCGACCACCATCAGGCTGTCGCCACCCTGGGCCAGCAATCGCAGCCAGGCATATTGAACGGCGTTGGTGTCCTGAAACTCGTCGACCAAAATGTGCCGGAAGCGTTTTTGGTAATGCGCGAGCAAGCCCGGGTTATCGCGCCACAGGTCCAGTGCGCGTAACAGCAACTCAGAGAAGTCGATCACGCCTGCGCGCTGGCAGGCGGCCTCATAGGCTTCGTAAATGCTGCGCATGGTGGCCAGGAACAAATCGCCACTGGCCTGGATGTGTTGTGGACGCAGACCTTCGTCTTTTTGACCGTTGATAAACCACTGCGCCTGACGCACTGGCCAGCGTTGTTCGTCTAGCCCCAGTTCACGAATCACACGCTTGACCAAGCGTTGCTGATCATCGCTGTCCAGAATCTGGAAGGTCTGGCTCAACCCCGCTTCTTGCCAATGGGCACGCAGCAGGCGGTGCGCCAGCCCGTGGAAGGTGCCAACCCACATACCGGCCGGGTTGATACCCATCAGCTGCTCGATGCGGTGACGCATCTCGGCAGCGGCCTTGTTGGTGAACGTCACCGACAGTACGGAGTGGGGGGACGCGTTTTCGACCTGGATCAACCAGGCGATACGGTGCACCAGCACACGGGTTTTGCCGGAACCTGCGCCGGCCAGAACCAACTGACGCCCGACACTGGCCGTGACGGCCTGACGTTGGGCATCGTTGAGGGAATTTAACAAGAGAGAGAGATCATCGCGCATCGGCGCATTCTAGGGTGCTGGCTCAAACCGGGCAAACTTCTATCCTGTTCGGGCTGGCCGTCTGTCGCAGCGCTGCGGTGAGTGTTTTAAAAGAACCGCAGGCGCGCACTTCAATTACAGGGGCTTATTTCGTCTGTTTAATGACGTGTCTCAGTTTGGTCACGGGCCTGGCTTGTGTATGCTCGGGCAACATTTTTTGGCTCATCCACTGATAAGAATATTGCCGATGATTCAGAGTTTTAGCGCGTCGGGTGTGGCGTTGGGCACCGGGCTCGGTTTTTTTTTGGCGCTGCTGGGCGTTGTCGGCTGGCGAGCCAGTCAGCGCCGCCAAGAAGGGCGCTTGGCACCTCCTGTATGGCCTGAAGTGCTGCCGCAGGCTCAGGGTCACAGCGTGCAGCGCACTGCACCGCTGTCGTGCGAGATTGAGCAACGGCGTTTGGCGGCCACCGTGTTTGAAGCGGCCAGCGAAGGCATTGTGATACTCGACCCCGATTACCGGATGTTGGCGGCCAATCAGGCGTTTTGTCGCATCAGTGGCTACGCCGTCGAAGAGCTGGTTGGGCGGCGTGTGAACGAACTGGCCTGCAGTCGTGATGCCCGCCGTCACTTTCCAATGATCCAGCCGGTGCTGGATGAGCACGACCACTGGCAGGGCGAGTTGGTCGAAACGCGCAAAAGCGGTGAACTTTACCCGCAATGGCTGCAACTTAAAGTCGTGCGTGATGATGACGGGCGTATCAGCCACATCGTGGCCTTTGTCAGCGACCTGTCAGCGCGGCGTATTTCTGAAGCCCGGGTGCGCCATCTGACGCATTTTGATGAACTCACAGGGCTGGCCAATCGCCTGTTGTTCAAAGAGCGGCTGGAAGAAGCCAATCAGCGTGTGCGCCAAGGTTCACGCAACCTTGCGCTGCTCTACATCAACCTTGATCGTTTCAAGCTACTCAATGACAGCCTGAGTCCCGAACTCGCTGACCAAGTGCTGCATAAAGTCGCTCGACGCCTGACCAAAGCACTGCCGGAGGCAGACACCATTGCGCGGCTCTCAGGTGATGAATTTGCCGTGTTGTTCGATGCGTACGGCAGCCTGACGAGTCTGGCGCGTGTGGCGACCCGGCTATTGGCCAAAATAAGCCGGCCATTGGTGGTTGACGGGCATGAACTGGTCATCAGCGCATCGATGGGTATCAGCTTGTTGCCTGATAGCGCGCGGGACATCGCCACGCTAGTCAGCCAGTCCAACAAGGCCATGCAGCAAGCCAAACACTTGGGCGGCGGCACGTTTCAGTTTTTCAGTCATAGCCTGCAAGACAGTACCCTTGAACGCTTGCAGCTGGAAAACCAACTGCGCAAGGCAATTGCCGACCAGCAACTCAGCGTCTTCTACCAACCCAAGCTGTGCCTGACCACGGGGCGTTTGCACGCGGCTGAGGCGTTGGTGCGCTGGGATCATCCACAACTGGGCAGCGTGCCTCCGAGTGATTTTATTGGTTTGGCCGAAGAGACCGGCCTGATTGGTGCCATTGGCGAGTTTGTACTGCGCCAGGCCTGTCATCAGGCGTGTGAGTGGCAGCGCGAAGGGCTGGCGCCGATACGGGTATCGGTCAATTTGTCAGTGCATCAATTGCGTCAGGGCAAGCTGGTCAGTTTGGTGCGTCAAGTGCTGGAAGAGAGCGGGCTGGCGCCTCATTGCCTGGAGCTGGAACTCACTGAAAGCCAATTGCTCGACAGTGTTGATTCCATTGTTGCGACTTTCCAGCAACTCCACGAGTTGGGGGTAAAACTGGCGATCGATGACTTTGGCACGGGGTATTCGTCCCTCAGTTACCTCAAACGGTTTGCTGTGGATTACGTAAAAATCGATCAAACATTTATTCGCGGTGTGGGCCGCTCGGTCGAGGATGAGGCGATTACCAAAGCGATTATCGCGATGGCCCACAGCCTGGATTTAAAGGTTGTCGCCGAAGGCGTGGAAGATGACGTGCAACTGGCGTTTCTCAAGGCGCAGCAGTGTGACGAGGTGCAGGGATATTTGATCAGCCGGCCCATCAATCCTTCAGCTTTAGGTGATTTATTACGCAGCAATGTAGTCTTTTTGTAGTGCTAAAAAGGGCTACATAGAGCTTTGGTAGCCTGTATTGGGGGTAAAGCGCAGGTATACGCGACGTATTGGTTGGGCAGAAATCGAATTCTTGTAGTATAACTACAAGATTGCTACATCTCTGGTACCTCACCTTTTCAGACCGAGTCCTGCCCTTTGAACTTGCTGCAACATATCGCCCAGTCACGCCACTTGTTACGTAAATCGGAACTCAAGGTCGCCGATCACGTGCTGCTTGATCCTGCGGCTGTAATGCACAGTTCCATGGCCGACCTTGCCCATAACGTCGGTATCAGTGAGCCCACCATCGTGCGCTTTTGCCGGGCGATTGGGTGTTCCGGGTTTCAAGACCTGAAACTCAAGCTGGCGCAAAGCCTGGCGGCGGGTGCCAGTTTTGGTCAGTTCGCCATCCATGAAGACGACTCCGTCGCTGACTACAGTCTCAAAATTTTCGACACCACACTGCACACCTTGATGGACGTGCGTGAAAAGCTCGACCCTGTGGCGTTGCAGCGTGCCGTGACCGCCATGTCTCAGGCTCAGCGTGTCGAGTTTTATGGCTTTGGTGCCTCGGGTGCCGTGGCGGCCGATGCGCAGCACAAGTTTTTCCGTTTGTTGCTAACGGCAGCGGCCTATTCCGACCCGCACATGCAGGCGATGTCGGCCGTGACCTTGAAGCCCACCGACGTGGCCATCTGCATCTCGCAGTCGGGTCGCTCCAAAGACTTGCTGATTACCGCCAATTTGGTGCGTGAAAGCGGCGCAACATTGATCACGTTATGCCCAAGCCAAACGCCATTGGCAGAGTTGGCCACCGTGAACCTGGCCATCGATGTTCACGAAGACACCGAAATCTATACGCCATTGACCTCGCGCATCGCCCACCTGGTGGTGATCGACGTGCTGGCAATGGGCGTGGCAATGGCCCGTGGCCCGAGCCTGGTCAACCACCTCAAGAGCGTCAAACGCAGCCTGCGCAGTTTGCGCCTGTCGCCAAAATCGCTGAAAAACCACGACGATTAACACCGCCTAAACTCCTCGCAGGCGGCGATTTTTTGATCGTAAACAATCGCAGCCTTCGCCAGCGCTTACAGAGGTCGTACCCGGTTCATTCTTTTGTCATTGGGCCTTCGCTCAATTGTCACAAACAAAGTCCATCGTAAAGCTCCCGTACACGCCTTGGGAGACTCGAAATGGCCCAGCCTTACGAAGAACGCAACAGCGCCGTCAAAACCCGTCGTCAACAGGAAGACCAGCGCCGCATGGCCTTCCGGCGTGCGATTGAAGACCATACGGACCAGCGCTTATTGCGCCTTGAAACGGCCGACTACCCCGACCTCGGCGCCCTCAATTACTGGCAGGCGCCGCCGGTAAATGGCCGTCGAAGCGCTCAACCAGCGCGCTGATTTGCTGACGCTCGCTGCGAATAAAGCCTACGAACGCATGCGCCACTGGTGACAGGCGTTTGGCTTTTGCCTGCACCACGCACCAACTGCGATACAGCGGCAATTCTTCGACCGGCAGCTCACGAAGCAAGCCGGTCGCCAGCTCCAGGCTGACAGCGTGGCGCGTCAACAGCGCCACGCCCAACCCCGCCACCGCACATTCACGCTGAGCATCGGTCGACGCCACCTCCAGCGTGTGTTTGAAGTGCACACGTTTCTCTTTGAAATACTCTTCGCACGCCCTGCGCGTGCCAGACCCTTGCTCGCGCATCAGCAGCGTGAAGGGTTCCAGCTCTTGAAGTTGTAAGGTTTCGCGCTGGCTCAAGGGGTGATCGGGCGGCGCAACAGCAATGATGGGGTTATTCAAAAACGGCAAGAATTCCAGGCCCATGTCCAGCGGCACCATCGACATGATCACCAGGTCGTCGCGGTTGTCTGAAAGTCTGCGCACCGCTTGTGCCCGATTGACCACCGTGAGTTGCAAATTGACTTCGGGGTGCAGGCGCTTGAACGCCGCAAAAAGATGCGGCACAAAATATTTCGCACTCGACTCCACGGCCAGTTTCAGCTGCCCTTGTAGCGAACCGAGCAGGTCGGACAGCTGCATATCAAGGTTTTCCAGGCGGTCAAAAATATCGCGACTGGCCCGCTGAAGCGCTTCAGCGGCCTCGGTCATGTACAGCTTTTTGCCGACGTAATCGAATAAAGGCTGCCCAACCAGTTCTTCAAGCTGGCGAATTTGTAGACTTACGGCGGGTTGCGTCAGCGACATTTCTTCTGCTGCGCGGCTGTAAGAGCGTAAATCACACACTTCATTGAACACCTGAAGCTGCCTAAAAGTGATACGCATCAATGACTTACGCATTTTTATAAAATTATCCGAAGCGACAAGTGATCTGACTATAAGTGGTTACTTATGCATGACCCAAGAATTATTGATTTTTGTTTATCAATGCGTGGGTCTAGTGTGACGACACAACGGTTCAGACACATTTGGACACGTGCCGACCTGGTCTAGCAGGTCGTTTGTTCCATGGGCTTTAGGAAAAATCCAAGTGATAAAAAAGATCCTGATCGCCAACCGCGGAGAAATTGCCGTCCGAATCGTGCGCGCCTGCGCCGAGATGGGCATTCGCTCTGTAGCGGTCTATTCCGATGCTGACCGGCATGCCTTGCACGTCAAGCGCGCCGACGAAGCACACAGCATTGGCGAAGACCCGCTCGCCGGTTATCTGAACCCACGCAAACTGGTCAACCTGGCGGTAGAAACCGGCTGCGATGCCTTGCACCCCGGTTACGGTTTCCTGTCAGAAAATGCCGAACTGGCTGATATCTGCGCCGAGCGCGGTATCAAATTTATCGGCCCGGCTGCCGAAGTCATTCGACGCATGGGCGATAAAACTGAAGCCCGCCGCAGCATGATCAAAGCCGGTGTGCCGGTCACGCCGGGTACTGAGGGCAACGTGGCGGATATTCACGAGGCGTTGGTTGAAGGTGAGCGCATCGGCTACCCGGTCATGCTCAAAGCCACCTCGGGCGGCGGCGGCCGCGGGATTCGTCGCTGCAACAGCCGCGAAGAGCTGGAGCAAGCGTTTCCGCGGGTGATCTCCGAAGCCACCAAAGCCTTTGGCTCGGCTGAAGTGTTTCTCGAAAAATGCATCGTTAATCCCAAGCACATCGAGGCGCAAATTCTCGGTGACAGCTTTGGCAACGTCGTCCATCTGTTCGAGCGCGACTGCTCGATTCAGCGACGTAACCAAAAGCTCATCGAAATTGCCCCCAGCCCTCAGTTGACCCCGGAGCAGCGCGCCTACATCGGCGACCTGTCCGTGCGCGCCGCCAAGGCCGTGGGCTACGAGAATGCGGGCACCGTGGAGTTTCTGCTCGCTGAAGGCGAGGTGTACTTCATGGAGATGAACACGCGGGTGCAGGTGGAGCACACCATCACCGAAGAAATCACCGGCATCGACATCGTTCGCGAGCAAATCCGTATCGCTTCCGGTTTGCCGCTGTCGATCAAGCAAGAAGACATTCAGCACCGCGGCTTTGCCCTGCAATTTCGGATCAACGCCGAAGACCCGAAAAACAACTTTCTGCCCAGCTTCGGCAAGATCACCCGTTACTACGCTCCCGGCGGCCCCGGCGTGCGCACCGACACGGCGATCTACACCGGCTACACCATCCCGCCGTATTACGACTCCATGTGTCTGAAACTGGTGGTGTGGGCGCTGACGTGGGAAGAGGCGATGGACCGTGGTTTGCGCGCCCTCGACGACATGCGTCTGCAAGGGGTTAAAACCACCGCCGCTTACTACCAGGAAATCCTGCGTAACCCGGAATTTCGCAGTGGCCAGTTCAACACCAGCTTCGTAGAAAGCCATCCTGAACTGACCAACTACTCGATCAAGCGCAAACCCGAAGAGCTGGCACTGGCCATTGCTGCCGCCATCGCTGCCCACGCAGGCCTGTGAGGAAAAGAATAATGAGCAAAAAGATTTTTGTAACCGACACCATCCTGCGTGACGCCCACCAGTCGCTGCTGGCCACCCGCATGCGCACCGAAGACATGCTGCCTATCTGCGACAAGCTGGACAAAGTCGGCTATTGGTCGCTGGAAGTCTGGGGCGGCGCGACCTTTGACGCCTGCGTGCGCTTCCTTAAAGAAGATCCGTGGGAGCGCCTGCGTCAGTTGCGTGCGGCCTTGCCCAATACCCGCCTGCAAATGTTGTTGCGTGGCCAGAACCTGCTCGGCTACCGCCACTACAGCGACGACGTGGTCAAAGCCTTCGTCGCCAAGGCTGCGGTCAATGGCATCGACGTGTTCCGCATCTTCGACGCCATGAACGACGTGCGTAACCTGCGCGTCGCCATCGAGGCAGTCAAGGCGGCCGGCAAGCACGCTCAGGGCACCATCGCCTACACCACCAGCCCGGTGCACACCACCGAAGCGTTTGTGGCGCAGGCCAAACAAATGGAGGCGATGGGTTGCGACTCGGTGGCAATCAAAGACATGGCTGGCCTGCTGACCCCGTTCGCCACTGGCGATCTGGTCAAAGCGCTGAAGGCTGAAATCAGCCTGCCGATCTTTATCCACTCCCACGACACTGCTGGTCTGGCTGCCATGTGCCAGCTCAAAGCGATCGAAAACGGCGCAGACCACATCGACACCGCGATCTCCAGCTTTGCGTGGGGCACCAGCCACCCAGGCACCGAGTCGATGGTGGCCGCCCTTAAAGGCAGCGAGTACGACACGGGCCTCGACCTGGCGCTGTTGCAGGAAATCGGTTTGTACTTCTACGCCGTGCGTAAGAAGTACCACCAGTTTGAAAGCGAATTCACCGCCGTCGACACTCGCGTACAAGTTAACCAAGTGCCGGGCGGCATGATTTCCAACCTGGCCAACCAGCTCAAAGAGCAGGGCGCGCTGAACCGCATGAGCGAAGTGCTGGCCGAAATCCCGCGTGTGCGCGAAGACCTCGGCTACCCGCCGCTGGTTACGCCGACCTCGCAAATCGTAGGCACTCAAGCGTTCTTCAACGTACTGGCGGGCGAGCGCTACAAAACCATCACCAACGAAGTGAAGCTCTATTTGCAAGGCGGCTATGGCAAGGCGCCGGGCGTGGTGAATGAAAAACTGCGTCGTCAGGCCATCGGCAACGAAGAACTGATCGACGTCCGTCCGGCTGACCTGCTCAAGCCCGAAATGGTCAAGCTGCGCGGTGAGATTGGTGCATTGGCCACGTCCGAAGAAGATGTGCTGACCTACGCCATGTTCCCGGACATCGGGCGTAAATTCCTTGAAGAGCGTGCTGCGGGCACGCTCGTGCCTGAAGTGCTATTGCCGATCCCGGAAGCGGGCGGTGTCAGCAAGGCGGGCGGCGAGGGTGTACCGACTGAATTTGTGATCGACGTGCACGGCGAGAGCTACCGCGTAGACATCACCGGTGTAGGCGTTAAAGCTGAAGGCAAACGTCACTTCTACCTGTCAATCGACGGCATGCCGGAAGAAGTGGTGTTCGAGCCGCTCAATGAGTTTGTCGGTGGCGCCTCCAGCAAGCGCAAGCAAGCCAGCGAGCCTGGTCACGTCAGCACCGCCATGCCGGGCAACATCGTCGACGTACTGGTGGCCGTGGGCGACACCGTCAAAGCCGGCCAATCGGTACTCATCACCGAAGCCATGAAAATGGAAACCGAAGTGCAGGCCGCGATTGCGGGCAAAGTGGTAACCATCCATGTGATCAAAGGCGATCGCGTCAACCCGGGCGAAATCCTGATCGAAATCGAAGCCTGATGCGCCGTTGATCCAAACGCTTTAAACCTCGGGGGAGCATGTGCTCCCCTTTTTTTTGCCCTAACGTTGAGGTTCCGTACCACGCTTTAGGAGTGAGCGCATGAGCGATGGAGGCTAAACAACCGATTCGCGAGCAAGCGCGTCTAGGCAGAGACGAGGGCTGGCTTGAATGACGAGAAATTTCTAGCCTCACCTGTGCACCAAAAACGCCCAACAGCCCTTGCTGGGCGTACTGATCATTTTTTATACAGTCGATGCCCTGCATTCTTCCAGAGACTTGATTTGGCCGCTTTTTGGCTGGTTATCCAGTGCCAGCCATTTTTCGAAGCCTGCCGCTACAGGTGACCATTGTGTACTGATTATGCTGTACCACGTAGTATCTCTATTTTTACCTTTTACCACCATATGCTGGCGAAATACGCCTTCAAATGTGTACCCCAATCGTACTGCTGTACGCTTGGAGCGGGTGTTGTCATTGTTGCACTTCCATTCCAGGCGACGATTGCCCAGTGCAAAGGCTTCTTTGGCTAGCAGGTAGACGGCTTCGGTGCTTTTGGGCGAGCGTTGCATCGGTGCACCAAATGCCACATGGCCAATTTCGATTCGCCCGTGTTCCGGCACGATGCACATCAGGCTGAGAATGCCCTGCGCCTGATCGTTGGCACTGTCGATGACGGCATAGAAATGCGGGTCGGCACTGGCGGCATTTTTTTCAAGCCAGGCATCAAATGCACTGCGTTCCGGGAAAGGGCCGTAAGGCAAGTAATCCCACAGCTTTGGATCGCTGTCGGGTCCCTGTAAGGCTAGCCACAAATCGTCGCCATGCCGGGCCGGATCGAGTTTTTCCAGACGTATATATAGCCCTTCAAGTGTTCGGTTATCCGGGGTTGTGGCCGGTTGCCAGTGTTGGAGAGATTCGGACATGGCGTGCTCCTTATTTATGACAAGGCTTTACGAAATTGGATGAAGCCAGGGCGATCCGCAATACGTTCATACAACCGAATGGCCGTGGCATTGGTTTCTTGGGTCAACCAATGCACTTTGGCGCATTCCAGGGCGCGCGCCTGCGCATAGACGTGTTCGATCAACTGGCGACCGACCCCGGTGCCACGCAAGTGCGGGCTAACGTACAAGTCTTGCAGGTAGCACGAGTTGCCAATGCTCCAGTTAGAGCGATGAATAACGGTCTGCACCATGCCTACCGCCTCATCGTCTTGCCAGGCAAGGGCCAGATGAGTCGGTTCGGCCGGGTCCATGAAACGTTGCCAGGTGGATTGGCTGACGTCGGCGGGTAGCTCGGTTTTGTAAAACGTAAGGTACGCCTGCCAGAGTGGCATCCACACATCGTGGTCGGCGTCAGTGGCGGGTTTGATCTGGATGTTGGAGGTCATGAAGCTATTCCTTAGCGATTCAAGAGGTCTGGACTTCGCACCTACAGAGAATGTTCTTGGCGAATGCCTGCATCCTAGGCAGGCTATTGGCCCGTTGTAAGAGCCACTAACGACCCATTTCGTAGGTCCAATGTATGCCTGATTCAGCCTTGCCTATCGCTTTCAACCCTGCGGGTATCGAGCTTGATCCTAAAAAAGGATTGAGCCGTCAGTTGTATCAGGCGTTACGCGAGCGGGTACTGGACGGTCGATTGAGTGGTGGCGCGCGTTTGCCGGCCAGCCGTGACTTAGCGGCAGCGCTCGGTATTTCGCGCAATAGCGTCGTGCGCGCCTACGATCAGCTGTACGCCGAAGGCTTTATAGAAGGCCGGATTGGAAATGGCACCTACGTCGTGCAATTACCCCAAAAAGCGCAGGCGCCAAAAAAGTTGTCCACCAACTTGTCCACAGGGTTTTCAACAGGCTTACCCACAGGTTTATCCACAAAATCGTCTTTTTTACCTGTAATTACGTCCAGTAAAGTTATCCACAGCACAGCGCTGCACAAGGTCTCAAGACACTCTCTGGACCAGCCTCCCAGTGGGCCGCCGCGCGCTTTTCGGGTGGGCATTCCGGCCTTTGATTTGTTCCCGTTTGAGGTCTGGAGCAAGCTGCAAGCCACTTTTTGGCGTAAGCCGGATTTGCAGCAACTGTGTTACGGCGACCCGGCCGGGGATGAGCGTCTGCGCGGGCTCATTGCCGCATATTTACGAACATCGCGGGGTTTATCCTGCTCCGCTGAACAAATTTTGATCACCTGCGGCGCGCAGCAAGGAATTAGCCTTTGTGCACAGTTGCTGGTGGAGCTGGGTGAGGGCGTGGCGGTGGAAAACCCCGGCTACCACGCGGCAGCCCAAGCGTTCGCAATTGCGGGTGCTCAAGTGCTGGGGGTGCCGGTCGATCAGGAGGGCATGAAGTGTGACGCGTTATCAGGCCTGCCGACTTGCCGATTGGCCTACGTGACACCGTCCCATCAGTACCCGTCGGGGGTGACCATGAGCCTGGCGCGACGCCTTGAATTGCTGGCGTGGGCTGAGCGCACGCAAGGCTGGATTGTCGAAGATGATTACGATGGCGAGTACCGTTACAGCGGCGCGCCGTTGTCGCCATTGGCCGCGCTGGACCGCACCGGGCGCGTCATTTACGTCGGCACGTTTGGCAAGGTCGCCTTTCCGGCGTTACGCCTCGGTTATCTGGTATTACCCCACGCTCTGATTGAACCCTTCGCCCAACGTCGCTCGCTGGACATGCGCCATTCGGAGGTGAGCGCCCAGGCGGTCATGGCCGAGTTTATGGCCGCAGGGCATTTTCAGCGTCACATCCGGCGCATGCGGCGCGCCGCATTGAGTCGGCGTAATGCCTTGCTGGCGCATTGGCCAAAGGGTGTTGAGGGTGTAGGAGAATTACCGGACATCGTGGCAGGTTTGCACGTCACCGTGCCGGTCAGCAGCCTTGAGCGCGAACATGTATTGCTGGCGCAGGCCCATCAGGTACAGGTAGAAATCAACGGTTTGAGTCGCTATTGGCTGCGCGACTCGGTCGAGCCTGTGGATAACCGTGCCGGTTTGGTGCTGGGGTTTGCGGGTGTGCCCGAGGCGGATATCCGCGCAGCGCTAGCGCGGTTGAGCAAGGTCTGGAGATGAGCACGCGCAGTCGCTGTCGCAGGCTGCGAAGGGTTGCTTAGCAACCCGTTTATCGAAAATACCGCTGACCTTTTTCCGCCTGGGCAGTGACTACGGAGGAGGGATTACGTACCCGATTTGATTTTGGTCCACGCCCGTGTGCGCGCCCGCTCGGCGTCACGCGGCAGCGGTGTGAGGGTGTAAAGCGTTTCCATCGCCGCTTCGGTGGGGTACAGGTTCGGGTTATTGCGAATGCTTGGGGCCACCCGCTCTGTGGCGTCTTTGTTGGGGTTGGGGTAGCCGACAAAGTCACTGATCGGCGCAATCACTTTGGGTTGCAGCAGGTAGTTGATGAAGGTGTAGGCGTCTTCGGTATTTTTCGCCCCTTTAGGGATCGCCAGCATGTCGAACCAGATGGGCGCGCCTTCTTTGGGTAGGCGCATGTCGACCGTCACACCATTTTTAGCCTCTTTGGCCCGGTTAGCCGCCTGCGAAAAACTGCCCGAATAACCGACGGCCACACAGATGTCGCCATTGGCGATGTCGGCCATGTATTTGGAGGAGTGGAAGTAGGTCACGTATGGGCGAATTTTCAGCAGCAGTGCTTCGGCCTTGGCGTAGTCCTTGGGGTTGTTGCTGTTGGGCGGTAGCCCCAAATGTTGCAGCGCCAGCGGCAATATTTCTGAGGGCGAATCCAGCAACGCCACGCCGCATTGTTTGAGTTTGCTGATGTTCTCTTCTTTGAAAATCAGGTCCCAACTGTCGACGGGGGCGTTCTCGCCCAGTGCGGCCTTGACCTTGTCCGGGTTGAACCCGATCAGAATCGTGCCGTACATATACGGCACGGCGAATTGATTGCCGGGGTCGTTGGCTTCAATCAACTTCATCAGTTTGGGATCAAGGTGGTTCCAGTTCGGGAGTTTGCTGCGGTCCAGCGGCTGGAACACCCCCGCTTCGATCTGCTTGGCCAGAAACACATTGGACGGCACCACCACGTCATACCCCGAGTTTCCCGTGAGCAGCTTGGCTTCCAGCGCTTCGTTAGTGTCGAAAATGTCGTAGATGAGTTTGACCTGGGTGTCCTTTTTGAAATCCACCAGGGTTTGCGGGGTGATGTAGTCGAACCAGTTATACACGCGCAAGGTGCGGTCTTCGGCATGTACGGCGGTGCTGAGCAGCGCGCTGGCGCAGAGCACCGGGGTAAAGAAACGCGTAAGGGTATTCATTGTTGTTATGTCCTCATTGAGCGCTCAGGAAGCCTTCAAGCACGTTGACGGCGTTGACGCCGATCTCTTCTACCGCGTAACCGCCTTCCATCACAAACAGCGTCGGCTTGCCCAGGCGCGCAATGCGTTCGCCCATGCGCACGTAGTCCGGGCTGTCGAGTTTGAACTGGGAAATCGGGTCATTTTTAAAGGTGTCGACGCCCAGTGAAATCACCAGCACATCGGCGTTGTACCGCTCCACCTCAAGGCATGCCTGCTCCAGTGCGGCGCTCCAGCGGTCCCAGGCGGAGCCTGCGGCCAGCGGGTAGTTGAAGTTGAACCCTTCGCCCGGCCCTTCACCGCGCTCGTCTTCGTAGCCCAGAAAGAACGGAAACTCGGCCTCTGGGTGGCCATGAATTGAGGTGAACAACACATCGTTGCGCGTGTAGAAAATCGACTGCGTGCCATTACCGTGGTGGTAGTCCACATCGAGGATGGCGACCTTGCGACGGCCTTGATCGAGAAAGGCTTGAGCCGCGATGGCAGCATTGTTGAGGTAGCAATAACCGCCCATTAAATCCCTGGCAGCGTGATGGCCCGGTGGGCGACATAGGGCGAAAGCGCTGTGAGCGCCGCGCTGAATTTCTGCTTGTGCTGTCAGTGCCACTTGCGCCGCGCTGTAGGCCGCTTGCCATGTGCCCGCCGTAATCGGTGCGCCACCGTCAAAGCTGTAGTAACCCAACTGGCCGTGCAGGCTGGTCGGGATGATCGGACGTAAGGTGCGAGCGGGCCACGTGTAGGGCAACAGGTCGCCGTCGCGGCCATGTTCGGTCCAGCGCGCCCACGCCCCCTCAAAGAAATCCAGATACGCCGCCGTGTGAATACGTTCGATGGGGCCGCGGCCAAAGTCGCGGGGGGCTTGTACCGGGCCCAGTTCACGGGTTTTAACCCGTTGCAGGATGTGGTCGGCGCGCGAGGGCATTTCGAAGCAGGGCATCAGTTGCCCGTCCATCAGTTCACAACGGCCGTGATGCAGGTGGTGATCGTCTGAATAGATCGTCAGCATTTTCTTATTCTCCGCAGGCGTGATCGATGATCCACAGTCTTGCGGGGTCGCGGGGTTCAGAGAACGGCAGGAGCGGCCAAAAGGGGATTGATATGGCCAAAATGATTGACCTGAATTCGCCCCTGAGCGGATCAACGTGCTCCACGTCGCAGGGGTCGAAGGCGAGGCCCGGCGGCGCAAACATCGTAAAAAGCAGGGTGTTCAAGCGCGAAACTGGCTCGGTGATACACCGCTCCAGCGCACGAAGGCATGGCGAAAGCTCGCGGTTTCGCTGAACCCCAGGGTGTCGGCAATCCGGTAAATCGGCCATTCGGTGTCATTGAGCAGCAACTTGGCGCGCTCAAAGCGCAGGTCGTCGAGCAGCATTTGATAGCTGCACCCCATGTCTTGCAGGTGCCGGCGCAAGGTGCGGGGCGAGCAGTTCATTTGTTGCGCCAGGCCCTCAAGCCCCGGCGCGGCATGCAGTTGCGCTGCCAGCAGTTGGCGGATGCGGTCCAGCCAGGACTGGCGCCCCGTGAACTCAAGGTTTTGTTTGCGGCAGCGCTCCGCCATCGCCTGATGGGTCACGGCATCGGCCAGAGGCAGCGGCATATCAAGCCAATGCAGGGCAAAGCCGAAGGCGTTGTCGGGGGCTTGGAAGGTGTGCGGGCAATCGAAGTTGTCCGCGTAGCGGGCGTGATAGTCCGGCGCGGGGTGAGCGAAGCGTGCGCCTAAAAGAGGCAATGGGCGGCCGAGCAGGTCTTCGCAAATCACCTTGAGCGAGGCCAGGCACAACTCGGTGTTGAACACCGCCAGTTGCGGGTTTTCGCGATAGCCCGCAGCGCAGAACCACACCGCGCCGTCTTCGAGACTCAGGCTCAGCTCAAAAAGTGTTCCCAGCAGCGCCGGGTAGCGTAAGGCCAGGCGCAAAGCGTCACCTAAGGTGGCACTGGTGAGCAGGGCGTAACCCAACATGCCGTAGGACGAAACATGCATGCGCCGGCCCAGCTCCAGGCCGATTTCCCGGCGGATGGCCACGGCGTTGGCGCACACGCGCATTTCCTGATGCGTGGTGATGCGCGTGTCGGCACGGCTCAAGTCCGCGGCACGTATACCACTGCCTGCCAGCAGCGCTTCGCTGGGCAGGCCTTCGGCCTTGAAGGTGCTGAGCACCAGCGACACCGCGTTCAGGGTGGTGAGATGGGAATGCAGCATGCTCGCTTCCAGCGTGAGGGTGCTGTAAGCGAGCAAGTTGTGTGCCGGGGTGGGGAATGGTTGCTGCGACGGGAGAATGACGCAGGTCGGTTAAAGCAACTCTGCGCACACATCCAGCTCAACCAAACGGCGTACTTCGGCCAGTGGCAAATCGGCGCCCAGCAGCGCGTGCAGCTTGCCGAACACCGCTTCGCGGGTCATGCCGCCCCCTGACAACACCCCCACGTCACGCAAGCGACTGCCCGCTTCGTACACGTCCAGCTCAACGCCGCCTTCGTGGCATTGCGTAATGGCGACGATCACGATGCCGTTTTCCTGCGCCCGTTGCAGGCTGGCCAGGAACGCGGGGTCATCGCTGGGGCCGGTGCCGCTGCCGAAACATTCCAGCACCAAGGCTTCGATGCCACTGTTGAGCAGCGCATCGAGCTGCGCTGCGCCGATGCCCGGCACCAGCGGCAGCACGCCCACGTTGGCAAGGTGCTTGGGCCGGTTGTAGAGCAGCTCGCTCGGCACGTAGTCGGCCGCTGTCCCACCGCCATTGCGCAGGAGTGACACAAACGGATTGCGCCCGAAGCTGCGCACTTTGGCGCAACGGGTCGGTGCCATGAGCGTGCCGTGGAAGTACAACTGCACACCGTTGGGCTGACCTTGAGCAAGGGCCGTCAATGCGCCGCTGACGTTCTCCCAGGCATCGCTGTGCGGCACGCCCGCAGGCAACATGGAGCCGGTGAACAGCACAGGGGCTGGCAAGCCAATCAATTGAAAGCACATTGCCGCAGCGCTGTAGGCCAGTGTGTCAGTACCATGCAGAACCAATACCGAATCGCAGTCTTGCTGATCAATGGCGTCGATAATCGCCGCACTCAGGCGCAGCCAGTAGGCGGGCGTCATGTTGGCGCTGTCGATCAGCGGGCTCATTTCGCGAAAGCACCACTGCACCACGTTCAGGTCAGGTTGGCTGGCGAGGTACTCGCCCATGCGCGCTTCAAACCCCGAGGCGGGTGCAAGGCCATTGGCACTGGCTTGCATGCCGATAGTGCCGCCGGTGTAGAGCACCATGACCCGTTTGGCAGCGTTGAAGGTGGCAACAGTCATTGATAAGTCCCCATAAGCAAAAACGCGGCGGTTCTGTTCAGAACCGCCGCGTCAGTGTCAGCGTTTTGTGTCTTCGACCTTGGCGGCCGGTGTCGGCGGCCAGGCCTTCACGTCCAGATCCAGGTCCGAGAATTTACTGGAATCGAACACCGGTGTCTTGATCCCCGCACGACGTTGGTCGTCGTAGTCCTTGAGCACGCGCATGCAAATTTTGAACAGCATGGCCAAGGCAATCAGGTTCACGAACGCCAGCAGGGTCATGGTGATGTCGGCAAAAGCGAACACGGTTTGCAGGTTTTCAATCGAGCCCCACACGATCAGCACCAATACCAGCGCGCGATAACCGATGAGCGCTTTGCGGTTTTCACCGATCAAAAAGCGCAGGTTGTTTTCGCCCAGATAGTAGTTGTAGAGCATCGAGGTGAACACGAATAACGCCAGCGCCACGCTGATGAACACGCGGCCCCACTCGCCCACCACGGCGGCCAGGGAGTTTTGGGTCAGGGCAATGCCGTCGCCTTCAAAGCCTGGAGTGTAAAAGCCGGACAGCAGAATCAGCAGCGCCGTACAGGTGCAGATGACGAAGGTGTCGAGGAACACGCTGAATGCCTGAACCACGCCCTGAGCAACCGGGTGTTCCACATCCGCCACGGCGGCCACGTTCGGGGCGCTGCCCAAACCGGCTTCGTTGGCGAACACGCCGCGTTTAACGCCCATCACGATTGCGCTGCCGATCAGGCCGCCAAACACCGGGTCCATGCCGAAGGCACTTTTCACGATGTGGCCGAGCATGGCCGGGACTTGGTCGAATTGCAGCACGATCACGTACACCGTGACGGCGATGTAGGCCAGGGTTTTGACCGGCACCAACAAGTCGGCGACCGAGGCGATGCGTTTGATACCGCCGATAAACACCAGCCCCAACAGCACGGCAATGGCCACACCGGAGTAGTTCACGTCAAAACCGAAGGCGTCTTGCAGCGAGTGCGTCACAGCGTGGGCTTGCAGGCCCATGAAGGCGAAGCCAAAGGTGACCAGCAGCAACACGGCCATCAGCTTGCCCATCCAGGCTTTGCCCAGACCGTGCTTCATATAGAAGGAGGGGCCGCCACGCAGCTGGCCTTCGGCGTCGCGGCGCTTGTACAACTGGCCAAGGGTGCATTCGATGAGGCTGCTGGACATGCCGACCAGTGCGGTCACCCACATCCAGAACACGGCACCGGGGCCACCCAGAGTTACGGCAATGCCGACGCCGGCAATGTTGCCTGCACCCACACGGCCCGCCAGGCTGAGCATCAGGGCCTGAAAGGAGCTGAGTTGGCCAGCGCTGCTGCGCAGGCTGTCTTTGAACACCGCAAACATGTGCAGGAAGTAACGAAACTGAACGAAACGCGAGCGGATCGTGAAGTAGCCACCGAGCCCAACCATGAGCACGATTAGCACTTTCCCTGAGAGGAAGTCATTGATGACTTCAAGCATGGATTATTCCTCGCTGTTTTTATCTGATGGCAAAACGGCCAGGTCGAAATATCGCGTTACACCCGTGTGTGCAGGGCATAAACGTAGGCGATCAAGGCGACCCTGGCCATGTTGCTGCTTGGTTTACGATGCTGTTTGCGCAGTGCCGCTGGCCGCCGTAGCGGGGCCGATGCATGGCAAGAGGGCGGGCACTATACCTAGGCGCAGTGGAAGCGTCTGCATAAGCCATTGATTTTTCATATACATGCCGTCTGAAAATTCACTTTTTAAGGCGCTGTCATTCCTGTACGCGCGCTTGATTGCGATGGAGGCGCCGCCGGACGCTGCCTTCGGCAGTTGCAGGGCGAATAACGCCAAATCGCAGGCAAAAAAAAGGGCCCGCAGATACATCTGCAAGCCCTCAAAAGGTGAGAGGTGTCTAGTCCCTCGACCTGGTGAGCGTGTTACAGCATCAGGCCTTTAAAGGCACCAGACGCGGAGCAATCATGTTTTCCGGGCGCAGGATGTCGTCGAGCATGGCGTCGTCGAGCAAGCCTTCTTCGCGCACCAGTTCCAGCACGCCGCGGCCGCTTTCAAGGGCGATACGGGCGATGCGGGTGGCGTTTTCATAGCCGATGTACGGGTTCAGAGCCGTTACCAGACCAATCGAGTGTTCGACCAGCTCGCGGCAGCGCGCTTCGTTGGCGGTGATGCCGACGATGCAGTGTTCGCGCAGCATGTCCATTGCACGTTGCAGCAGGCGGATCGAGTCGAAGATCTTGAAGGCGATCAGCGGTTCCATCACGTTCAGTTGCAGTTGGCCACCTTCGGCCGCAATGGTCAGTGCCAAGTCGTTACCGATGATCTGGAACGCCACCTGGTTAACAGCTTCCGGGATAACCGGGTTGACCTTGCCAGGCATGATCGAGCTGCCTGGCTGACGCGCTGGCAGGTTGATTTCGTTGATGCCGGTACGTGGGCCGCTGGACAGCAGGCGCAGGTCGTTACAAATCTTCGACAGTTTGACCGCAGTACGCTTGAGCATGCCGGAGAACAGTACGAAGGCACCCATGTCGGACGTGGCTTCGATCAAGTCGGCCGCAGGCACCAGCGGGTGACCGCTGATGGTCGCCAGGCGGTTGACGGCCAGCAGTTGATAGCGCGGGTCGGCGTTGATGCCGGTCCCAATCGCCGTGCCGCCCAGGTTCACTTCGGTCAGCAACTCTGGCGCCAGTGTTTTAAGGCGAGCCAGGTCTTCACCCAAGGTGGTGGCGAAGGCGCGGAACTCTTGACCCAAGGTCATCGGTACGGCGTCTTGCAGTTGGGTGCGGCCCATCTTCAATACATGGTTGAACTCAACGCCCTTGGCAGCGAACGCCTGAATCAGGCTGTCGAGGCTGGCCAGCAGCGCGTCGTGACCCAGCAACAAGCCCAGGCGGATGGCCGTCGGGTAGGCGTCGTTGGTGGACTGCGCCATGTTGACGTCGTTGTTAGGGTGCAGGTACTGGTACTCGCCTTTCTGGTGGCCCATGGCCTCCAGTGCGATGTTGGCGATCACTTCGTTGGCATTCATGTTGGTTGAAGTGCCAGCGCCGCCCTGGATCATGTCCACCACGAACTCTTCGTGGAAATCGCCGCGCACCAAACGGGCACAGGCTTCGCTGATCGCCGCGTGCTTGGGTGCACTGAGGTGGCCCAGTTCGCGGTTAGCATCTGCCGCGGCTTGCTTGACCATGGCCAGGGCCACAACCAACTTTGGGTAATGCGAGATCGGAACGCCGGAGAGACGGAAGTTATTCACCGCTCGCAGGGTCTGGATGCCGTAATACGCTTGAGCGGGTACTTCGAGTACGCCAAGCAGGTCTTTTTCAGTGCGGAAAGATGCAGCGGAGGACATGATAGAAATCATCTCGATAAGGACCCGGTATAGGCCGGAACGCTGCGAATCCTAGGCTTGCGGTCTATTTTGGGCCAATGCCTTTAAACACTATCCTATGCATAAACGGCATAATGGCGACGTGACGCGACAGGCGCGTCGGACGTGTGACCCAAATTGGTGCGCCTCTGGGAGGCTCGATGAATCTCGAAAGTAAATGGCTGGAAGACTTCAGTGCTCTTGCCGCCACGCGCAGTTTTTCTCAGGCGGCGGAGCGTCGTTTTGTGACGCAGCCGGCCTTTAGTCGACGTATTCGAAGCCTTGAATCCGCGCTGGGGCTGACGTTAGTGAATCGTTCCCGCACCCCGGTGGAGTTGACTGCGGCCGGTCAGCTGTTTTTGGTCACGGCACGCACCGTGGTTGAGCAGCTGGGCGAGGTGTTGCGTCACCTGCACCACCTCGAAGGAGGGCAGGGCGAGGTCATGCAAGTGGCGGCTGCTCACTCCTTGGCGCTGGGGTTTTTCCCGCGCTGGATCGCTCAATTGCGCAATGAAGGGCTGAACATCGCGACACGTCTGGTTGCGACTAACGTCGGAGACGCGGTGCATGCATTGCGCGAAGGCGGCTGCGATTTGATGCTGGCTTTTTACGATCCTGACGCCGCGTTGCAAATGGACCCGGAAATTTTCCCGTCTTTGCACCTGGGCAATACCGAAATGTTGCCCGTGTGTGCGGCGGATGCAGACGGCAAGCCGTTGTTTGACCTGGAAGGCGATGTAAGCGTGCCGTTGCTGGCGTATAGCGCGGGCGCGTTTCTGGGGCGTTCAGTCAATTTGTTGCTGCGCCAACGCAGCCTGCGTTTCACCACTATTTATGAGACGGCTATGGCGGACAGCCTCAAGAGCATGGCGCTCGAAGGGTTGGGCATTGCGTGGGTGCCGCATTTAAGTGTGCGGGCCGAACTGGCGCGCGGTGAATTGGTGGTGTGTGGCGGGCCTCAATGGCACGTACCGTTGGAGATTCGCCTCTATCGCTGCGCCTTGGTGCGTAAGGCCAATGTGCGGTTGCTATGGCGCAAGCTGGAAAGTGGTACGCAGCCTGAGTGAGTGTTACCTGGCTTTGCCCAAACGGCGCAAAGCCAGGTGGCGGGTGTTATTCAAGTTTGCCTAGAAAGCTTTTAATGCGATCGCGGTTGATGGTGCTGAAACGCAAAAGGCTGCCGCTGCCCACTTCATCGTCTGTGGCCATGTAGCTTGAAAGCACCTGGCCTCGGTTGGCAGGGTCCGGGGTTTGCATCACGCCGGTGTGTTTGGCATTAAAGGTGTGCCCTACCTCATGCGCAATGGTGGTGGCGTCAACGGTGGAAGCAATCACCGAGTTGCCTGCATTAACGCCGGACTGGGCCGCCCCCGCGACGGAGCCAGTGATAAAACCATCAATGATCAATATGTTGCGGTCAGTTCGATAGGGCGTCACGCCGATGTCTTTGGCGAACTGGTTAGCCACGGTGTTCCATTCATTCACTTTCGTGGCGGTATCAGGGCTTTTGTAGTCGAAGTCAGTGACGCCCGGTACGTATTCGTAGAGGTTAACGTTGATTTGACGACCACTGATGTTGCCCAGCTCTTGCACGAAATGATCGAAGTTAAAGGTTTTGAGGTTTTGATAGGTGGCGTCAGAGACGCTGTTGTGGATGAACGCATTGAGGTTGATGGGGTTCATGTAACTCCTCCTGTGCAGGACTGGCTGAGGGCTGAATGTCGCGGGGTGCCATGAAGGCATCGCATGGCCCCGGGTGAAGCTGAAGGTTAGAGCGGCGCCGTGCATTTCGCAGCTGACAGGATTCGCTACGAGTCGTGGCTCTTTTCGCGGCAACAGGTAGCCGCGTGCCAGGTTTTTTCGGGGCGTTGCCGGCTGTTCATGGTTTGACCTGAAGGTCAGTAAAACCGGGCGTTTGTGCGATTTAGAGGGGCGCAGACAGATGGTCACCAAAGGTGCTTTTAACGCACTTCTTTGGGGTATACTGCGCGGCCTTCGGCTGGCTTGACCGGCCTTAATTCCTATAACAAGCCACGTCGGATCCCCCACGTGGCTTGTTGTTTTTTGACGCGCCTGCGGGCGCCCAAGAGAAGAGGCGCGACGATGAGTGCACTGGTAGGCGTGATCATGGGCTCCAAGTCCGATTGGTCCACCCTCAGCCACACCGCCGATATGCTGGAAAAACTCGGCATCCCTTACGAAGTGAAAGTGGTCTCTGCCCACCGCACTCCGGATCTGCTGTTCCAGTATGCCGAAGAGGCCGAAGGCCGCGGCATCGAGGTCATCATTGCCGGTGCCGGTGGCGCTGCCCACTTGCCCGGCATGTGTGCCGCGAAAACCCATTTGCCGGTGCTCGGTGTGCCCGTGCAATCGTCGATGCTGTCGGGTGTCGACTCGCTGTTGTCCATCGTGCAAATGCCGGCGGGCATTCCGGTTGCGACACTGGCCATCGGTAAAGCCGGCGCAATCAATGCGGCGCTGCTGTCCGCCAGCATCCTGGGCGCCAAGCACCCCCAATTCCATACCGTTTTGAAAGCATTCCGTGCTGAACAGACTGACAGCGTGCTGGACAATCCAGACCCGCGCCTGGCCTGAGGTTTTAACGATGAAAATCGGTGTAATCGGTGGCGGCCAGTTGGGTCGCATGCTGGCTTTGGCGGGGACCCCGCTGGGCATGAACTTCGCTTTCCTTGATCCGGCTCCCGACGCCTGTGCGGCGCCTTTGGGTGAACATATTCGTGCTGACTACGGCGATCAGGACCACTTGCGCCAATTGGCGGATGAAGTCGACCTGGTCACGTTTGAGTTCGAAAGCGTACCTGCTGAAACCGTGGCTTTCCTGTCGCAATTTGTACCGGTTTACCCGAGTGCCGAAGCGCTGCGCATTGCCCGTGATCGCTGGTTCGAAAAAAGCATGTTCAAAGACTTGGGCATTCCGACGCCGGCCTTTGCCGACATCCAGTCCCAGGCAGACCTGGACGCCGCCGTGGCCAGCATCGGCCTGCCCGCAGTGCTCAAAACCCGCACGTTGGGTTACGACGGCAAGGGCCAGAAAGTGCTGCGCACCCCTGCCGATGTGGTGGGTACGTTTGCCGAGCTGGGCAGCGTAGCGTGCCTGCTGGAAGGTTTTGTACCGTTCACGGGTGAAGTGTCGCTGATCGCCGTGCGCGGTCGTGATGGCGAAACACAGTTTTACCCGTTGGTGCACAACACCCACGACAGCGGCATTCTCAAGCTGTCAGTGGCCAGTACCGATCACCCTCTGCAAGCGCTGGCTGAAGACTACTCCAGCCGTGTGCTCAAGCAGCTGGATTACGTGGGCGTGATGGCGTTCGAGTTCTTTGAAGTCGACGGTGGCCTTAAGGCCAACGAAATCGCGCCGCGTGTTCACAACTCGGGGCACTGGACCACAGAGGGCGCCGAGTGCAGCCAGTTTGAAAACCACCTGCGGGCCATTGCGGGCTTGCCGCTGGGTTCGACGGCCAAGGTGGGCGAAAGCGCCATGCTCAACTTTATCGGCACGGTGCCGCCGGTTGAGCAGGTGATTGCGATTGCCGACTGCCATTTGCACCACTATGGCAAGGCGTTCAAGGTGGGCCGCAAGGTCGGTCACGCCAACCTGCGCTGCGCGGACATGGCGACCTTGCAAGCGCAGATCCTGCGCGTTGAAGCACTGATCGACCACCCGTAAGACGAACATCGGCGGGAACCATTCGGTGGCCGCCGCTCTCTGATGGCGTGATGCCAAAGTGCTGACTAGGCTTTGGTTTAACACCATCTATAGAGAGGAAGCGCCCATGGGCATCATCGGAACCATTTTTATCGGCTTGATCGTTGGCCTGCTGGCCCGTTTCCTGAAACCGGGCGATGACAGCATGGGTTGGATTATGACCATCCTGCTGGGTATCGGCGGTTCGCTGGCAGCCACGTATGGCGGTCAGGCGCTGGGTATCTACAAGGCGGGTGAAGGTGCCGGTTTCATCGGTGCAGTCGTTGGCGCTGTGATCTTGCTGGTGATTTACGGCATGGTTTCGAAAAAGAACTGATTGAGTGTCGGGTTCTCTCTGCGCCAGCCGCAGAGAGGGCTAGAATGCGCGGCGTCCCCAGTCCTTCTTAATTGAGCCTGCCATGCGCCGTCTTGTACTGACCTTCCTTTTGCTGGGCGCAAGCCTGGCCCACGCGGCTGATCTGCCGGAAACCGACTGGCTCGACCTGATGCCGAAGTCGGATCAACTGGCCCTCGAACAAATGCCCGAAATCGACCATGACTCGCCTGAAGCCCAGGGGACGTTTACCGATAAAGGCGGCCTGAAACAAAGCAAGGGCCTGCCGGCCGTGATGTATTCGAGCAAAACCGTGGCCAGCATGAGTGGCAAACGTATCCGTTTGGGCGGTTACCCGGTGCCCCTGGAAGCCGATGCCAAAGGGCGCAGCACGCTGTTTTTTTTGGTGCCCTACCCAGGCGCCTGCATCCACGTCCCGCCACCGCCGCCCAATCAGCTGGTGCTGGTGCGCTACCCCAAAGGCTTGAAGCTGGACGATATCTACACGCCGCTGTGGGTGACGGGCACGCTGAAGGTTGAACAGGTCAGCAATGATCTGGCCGATGCCGCCTATGCGCTGGAGGCGGGCAACGTGAGGGTGGTGAAGGAAGAAGATTTGTAAGGCTGCGGTCTGTTAAAGCTTAAAAGGCCGCAGCCCTGCGCGATCTGGATCACGCCGTGAGTGGTCGAGTACCGATGCTCACACCCAGCGTATGGCTGGCGCCGGGTTGCAGGGTAATCACGTCATCCATCACGTTGGCGGTTTCGATGCAGAGCATGCGTTGCCAGCCATCGGCGGCCATGTCGCTGAAGCTGGCTGTTTTGTCGATCCACGGGTTCCAGATCACGGCGCTGCGCGAGCCTCGGCTGTTGAGTTCAATGCTGCGCGACCAGTCGGGGTCAACAATGCTCAACGTGTCCGGCGTGTTGAGGTAGATGCGGTCGGTTTCGCCGCTGAAGGTCAAGTCACCCGCCTGTTTGACGTGTTTCCAGTCATTGAGGGTTTCGATGTAGGTCAGGCCGTCGACGCCTTTGACCTGAACCTTACGCACGTCGCTGACCGCAAAATAGCTGTGCAGCGCCTGGCTGATACTCACGGCGGTGTCGCTGCGGTTATGGCTGGTGAGGCTCAGGTGCAGTTGCGTGTCGAGACGAATGCTCAGGGTCAGTGCCACGTCATGGGGCCAGCCGGGCAGGCCACCTTCGATCTGCGGCAGACCGAGTTCGATATGCAGCGCTTCGCCTGCGTCGTCGTAATCGAGCAGTTCCCATTCGCGCGTACGCACCAGCCCGTGGGCAGTGGCGGGCTGCTCGCTGGCGCGCATGTCTTGCACGCTTTGCGGGTTGAGTGCCAGGTTGCCAAACCACGGCCAGCAAATGGGTACGCCGGTACGAATGCCTTTACCGTGTTCGTACTTGGCTTTTTCGTTAAGCCAAATGATCGGCTTATCTTCGCCCACCTGATAGCTCAGCACCTGCGCGCCTTGTTTGGCGACCAGCAGTTGAGCGTTGCCGTGGATAAAGTGCCAACAGTCCAGCTCGCCCAATTTGAACGATGCGCTTGGGAGTAACTTATGGCTGGGCATGGCAGGTTCTCTTTAAATGGCAGGGGCAGCAGTAGACAGGCAAAACCGCGCGAGGTTTAACGACGCGGTGGCACCGAGCGCGTGCGACCGCTGCCATCGATGGCCACGAACACAAAGACGGCTTCGGTGACTTTGCGCCATTCGCTGGACAGCGGGTCGTCGCTCCACACTTCAACCATCATCTGGATCGAGCTGCGGCCGATTTCCAGCGCTTGGGTGTAGAACGACAACTGAGCACCGACTGCCACAGGAACCAGAAACGCCATACGGTCAATAGCGACGGTGGCTACACGCCCGCCGGCAACTTTGCTGGCCATCGCGGTGCCCGCGAGGTCCATCTGGGACACCAGCCAGCCGCCAAAAATATCGCCAAAACCATTGGTTTCGCGTGGCAGGGCAGTGATTTGCAAGGCCAGGTCGCCTTGCGGGATTGGATCTTCTTGTTCGAGCTCTAGCATGCCGAAGGGCCTCTGACCCGTGATTCATCATGTGTATTGCGGGTGAAAAAGCGTCTTTAGAAAAACGATTCAGCCCGAACATACTACGTTCGTCACGTTCTTCCCAAGCCGCGCCAAGGGGAAACTCTGTGAGATCGGCTGAAGCACACCTTAAGGTGTTTCGCACAGCCACTCAGAAGCCGTAGGTAGTTTCTTACGGTTGGCGAGTATATCGGGCGACAACGCCGTCGACGACCGTCTGATTCTGCTTTTTAAACGGGCGACACGTCTACCTCTGTGCTTTTGCAGGCAATTTGTTATCTTTCGAGACCGCCCGGCCATTGCCCGCGGTGTTGACGCGTTTGCCTAGCCTAATAAGAGATGCCCAAACCCCATGATCACTGAGCCTTCCAGCGCCGCGCCGCCTTCGCGCCCCTTGACCCGTAATGACTACAAGACGTTGTCGCTGTCTGCCTTGGGCGGCGCGCTTGAGTTTTACGACTTCATTATTTTTGTGTTCTTCGCCACGGTAGTCGGCCAGCTGTTCTTCCCCGCTGACATGCCGGAATGGCTACGCCTGATGCAAACCTTCGGCATTTTTGCGGCCGGTTACCTGGCGCGGCCATTGGGCGGCATCGTCATGGCGCATTTCGGCGATCTGCTGGGGCGCAAAAAGATGTTCACCTTGAGCATCTTCATGATGGCTGTACCGACCCTGATTATGGGGTTGCTGCCGACCTACGCGCAGATCGGCATGTGGGCGCCGATTCTGTTGCTGCTGATGCGGGTGATTCAGGGCGCGGCTATCGGCGGAGAAGTGCCGGGGGCGTGGGTGTTTGTGGCCGAGCACGTGCCGCCCCGGCATGTGGGCTACGCCTGCGGCACGCTGACGTGCGGGCTGACGGCGGGTATTTTGCTGGGGTCGCTGGTGGCCACGGCAATCAACACGCTTTACACCCCGGTCGAAGTGTCTGACTACGCGTGGCGAATTCCTTTCTTGCTGGGCGGTGTATTTGGCCTGTTTTCGGTGTACTTGCGTCGCTGGCTGCATGAGACGCCGGTATTTGCCGAGCTGCAACTGCGCAAGGCGTTGGCCGAAGAGGTGCCGCTTAAAACCGTACTGCGTGACCATCGGGGTGCGATTGCCGTTTCGATGCTGCTGACCTGGTTGTTGTCGGCCGGGATCATTGTGGTGATTTTGATGACCCCCACGGTGCTGCAAACCATTTACGGGTTTTCAGCCACGGTCTCGCTGAAAGCCAACAGCTTGGCCATTGTCTTTTTAAGCGTGGGCTGTATCGCTTCAGGTGCGTTGGCTGACCGCTTTGGCGCGGGCAAGGTGTTCGTATTCGGCTGTGCCGCGTTGCTGATTACCTCGTGGACCTTCTATCACAGCCTGTTGCAGCACCCGGATTGGCTGTTTCCGTTATACGCACTGAGCGGTTTGTTTGTAGGCACTATCGGCGCGGTGCCGTATGTGATGGTGAAAGCCTTCCCCCCGGTGGTGCGTTTCAGTGGTTTGTCGTTTTCTTACAACTTGGCTTACGCCATTTTCGGCGGCTTGACCCCGATGGCGGTGACGTTGCTGCTTAAAGAAAGCCCAATGGGCCCTGCCTATTACGTCGCCATCATTTGCACGATGGGTTTGCTGGTGGGGGCTTATTTGTGGAAACAGGGCCGCTGATACACGGGTTATAGCGTTTTAGACGCCAACCCTCGCTCCTTTAGAAGGCCAGTCATTCGTTGCGAATGCTGGCCTTTCATCTAATTGTCACAATCGGTTCATAGAGTAGTCACATGGCCTACAGATACTGGCCCCCGATTCATCTAACCCCGTTTGCTAGGAGTAAGGCATGAAACTGAAGCGTGTGATGGCGGCCCTGACTTTTGTCGCCGCAGGCGTTGCAACTGCCAATGCGGTTGCCGCTGGTGTTGACCCGGCTATTCAGCCCTACGTAAAAACCACCGGTGTGTCGGGGAACCTGTCCAGCGTTGGTTCCGATACCCTGGCGAACTTGATGACCTTGTGGGCTGAGGCTTACAAAAAAGAATACCCGAACGTCAATATTCAGATTCAGGCTGCCGGTTCTTCGACAGCGCCCCCTGCGATTACTGAAGGCACCGCTAACCTGGGCCCGATGAGCCGCAAGATGAAAGACAACGAACTGGCGGCTTTTGAGCAAAAGTTCGGCTACAAGCCAACCGCAATCCCGGTGGCGGTGGATGCCCTGGCCGTGTTCGTGCACAAAGACAACCCGATCAAGCACCTGACGATGGAGCAAGTGGACGCGATCTTCTCCTCGACACGCCTGTGCGGCGCCAAGCAAGACGTCAAAACCTGGGGTGACCTGGGTGTGACCGGCGATCTGGCCAACAAGCCGGTACAGCTGTTTGGTCGTAACTCGGTGTCGGGCACGTATGGCTACTTCAAAGAAGAAGCCCTGTGCAAAGGCGACTACAAGCCAAACGTTAACGAACAGCCCGGTTCTGCCTCGGTGGTGCAATCGATCAGCAGCTCGCTCAACGGCGTGGGTTACTCGGGCATTGGTTATAAAACGGCCAGTGTGAAAACCGTGCCATTGGCCAAAAAAGGCAGCTCTGAGTTCATCGAAGACACTGAAGAAAACGCATTGAACGGCAAATACCCGCTGTCGCGTTTCCTCTACGTGTACGTGAACAAGGCGCCGAACAAGCCGTTGAACCCGCTGGAAGCCGAGTTCATCAAGCTGGTGCTGTCCAAGCAAGGTCAGGAAGTGGTCGTCAAAGATGGCTACATCCCGCTGCCCGCCAAAGTCGCTGCCAAAGCCTTGGCTGACTTGGGTTTGAAAGAAGGTAACTAAACCTGTAGCAGTTGCCGAAGGCTACGTGCGAAATGACGACGGCTACGCCGTCGGACGCCGCCTGCGGCAGCTGCTACGCGTTGTGAGCTGTATTCACCTCAATTTTCCACTCCGCTGCCAGCTCCACTGGGCAGCGGCTTTTTTGCGTCACTGCTTTGTCATCTTTTTGTCATACAGGATCGCTAGGGTGTGCGCATGAATGATCTGGCCAATTCCCCAATGACTACGACATCCGCTCCCAAGCGCATTGATTTCAATACGCCTGAACTGCAACGCAAGCGGCGCATTCGCGCGCTTAAAGATCACCTCACCCGCTGGTATGTGTTTATCGGCGGGCTTGCCGTGCTCGGCGCAATCACGCTGATTTTCTTCTTCCTTGGTTATGTGGTGTTCCCGCTGTTCCAGGGCGCGGACCTGAACGCCAAGCAGGCGATCACGCCGGTCTGGATGCAGGACGCCGGTAAACCGCTGATGATTTCCGTCGAGGAGCAAAATCAGGTCGGGATGCGCGTGTCCGACCAAGGCATGGTGCTGTTCTTCAATGCGAAGAATGGCGAAGAACTGTCGCGCGTGAACCTGCCACTGCCGCCCGGCACGCAAGTGACCTCGCTGGGTGAAGACCAGCCGGGTAACCCGGTGGTGGCATTGGGCTTGTCCAATGGCCAGGCGCTGGTGTTCCGTCACACGTATAAAGTCAGCTACCCGGAGGGCAAAAAAACCATTACCCCGGCGGTTGAATACCCGTATGGCCAAGCGCCCATCGCCCTCGACCCGCAAGGGCGTGCGCTGGATCATGTGAACCTCAATGTGAATGACTCGACGTTGGTGTTGGCCGGCTCTGCGGGTTCGCAATTGAACGTGCTGTCGTTGGCCAGCGAAGAAAACATGATGACGGGCGAGGTCACGAACTCCGAGACCCGCATCGACCTGCCGCAAATGACCGAGCAGGTTAAAGCGCTGTACATCGACCCGCGTCAGCAGTGGTTGTATGTGATCAATGGCCGTGCCCAGGCCGACGTGTTCAGCCTGCGTGACAAGAGCCTGAATGGCCGTTACAAGCTGGCGGACGACGCCACCACTCAAATCACTGCCAGTACGCAATTGGTGGGTGGTATTTCGCTGATCTTTGGTGACTCGACCGGCAGCCTGAGCCAGTGGTTCATGGCCCGCGACCCGGATGGCGAATCGCGCTTCAAGCACATCCGCAGCTTCAAAATGGGCGACTCGCCGATTGTTGAAATCACCGCTGAGCAGCGTCGCAAAGGCTTCCTGGCCCTGGACGCCGCCGGTGAAATCGGCGTGTTCCACAGCACCGCGCACCGCACCCTGCTGGTGGAAAAAGTCGCAGAAGGCCCCGGCATCATGGCGTTGTCGCCGCGTGCCAACCGCATCATCGTGGAAGAGGGCGGCAAGCTGCTGCCACTGACCTTGAAGAACCCGCACCCGGAAGTGTCCTGGAGCGCGCTGTGGAGCAAGGTCTGGTACGAGAACTACGATGAACCGAAATACGTCTGGCAATCGACCGCCGCCAACACCGATTTCGAACCCAAGATGAGCCTTGCGCCATTGACCTTCGGCACGTTGAAGGCGGCGTTCTACGCCATGTTGTTGGCGGCACCGCTGGCGGTAGCCGCAGCGATCTACACCGCCTACTTCATGGCGCCGAGCCTGCGCCGCAAGGTCAAGCCGGTGATCGAATTGATGGAAGCGATGCCGACGGTGATTTTGGGCTTCTTTGCCGGCTTGTTTCTGGCGCCGTATGTCGAAGGCCATTTGCCCGGTATTTTCAGCCTGCTGATGCTGTTGCCAATCGGTATTTTGCTGGCCGGTTTCACCTGGAGCCGCCTGCCTGAGTCGATCCGCCTGCGCGTGCCGGAGGGTTGGGAGAGCATGATCCTGATCCCGGTGATTCTGTTCATTGGCTGGTTGTCGCTGTACATGAGCCCGTTCATGGAAGCGTGGTTCTTTGGTGGCGACATGCGCCTGTGGATCTCCCACGATCTGGGCATCACTTACGATCAGCGCAACGCTCTGGTGGTGGGTTTGGCGATGGGCTTTGCGGTTATCCCCAACATCTACTCGATTGCTGAGGATGCCGTGTTCAGCGTGCCGCGCGGTCTGACCCTGGGTTCGCTGGCGCTGGGTGCCACACCGTGGCAGACCATGACCCGTGTGGTGATCCTGACCGCCAGCCCAGGGATTTTTTCGGCACTGATGATCGGCATGGGCCGTGCAGTGGGCGAAACCATGATCGTGCTGATGGCCACGGGTAACACACCGGTCATGGAAATGAACCTGTTCGAAGGCTTGCGTACTTTGGCGGCGAACGTGGCAGTGGAGATGCCTGAGTCGGAAGTGGGCGGTAGCCATTACCGCGTGCTGTTCCTCTCGGCGCTGGTGCTGTTGTTGTTCACCTTCATCATGAACACTCTCGCCGAGCTGATTCGTCAGCGTCTGCGCAAGAAATATTCGTCGCTTTAAGGAAGGTAGAAGTCTGTGAAACAGAATTCCCTCAAAGGTTGGGTCAAGAGCGGCGCTCCGGGTGTCTGGATCAGCGGTGGCGCGGTGTCGCTCGCGGTCATCATGACCATTGGTTTGCTGGCAGTGATTGCGGTGCGCGGGTTGGGCCATTTTTGGCCCGCGGATCTGGTGCTGGCGCAATACAACGTGCCCGGCTCTGCTAATCACGTCGTACTGGGCGAAGTGGTGCAAAAGGAAGAAGTGCCGCGCGAACGCCTCAAAAGCGCCGGTTTGCCAGTGCCCGACCAAGGCCCGGAGTTCATGACCCGCGAGCTGATCAAGGTCGGCAACCGCGACTTGAACGGTAACGACTTCACCTGGGTCGTCGGCGAGTGGCTGACTGACCAGAAGATGCCCCCCGAGTTGATGGCCATTGAGCGTCGCGAGTGGGGCAACTTTTACGGTTACCTGGTCAATGTGAAAGAAAACGGCAAGGTGGTCGCTGAAGGCGCGGCGGCCTGGCCTGAGGTGCAAGCCCGGGTCAAGCGCGTCAACGAGCTGGCCAAGCAACTCAGCCAACTGGAAAAGAAAGACATTGGCGCGATCAACTACGGGTTGGAGCGTATTCGTCTGCACAGCCGCAAGCTGGAACTCGAAGGCAAGTTGACGCCGCAAGCCCAGGCGGACATGGAAACCGAACGTGCCGAGCTGAATGCACGTTACAAAGCCATCGAAGACCGTTTGGGCGAGCTGCATGCACAGTTCAATCGCGACAGCCTGACGGCCCGCGATGCCAACGGCAAAGAGTTGGAAATCAACATCGGCAAAGTGGTCAAGGCTTACCAGCCCAACGCCATGAACAGCTGGCAGAAGCTGGCGATGTACTTCAGCAACATTTGGGAGTTCCTCAGCGAAGACCCGCGTGAAGCCAACACCGAAGGCGGGATCTTCCCGGCGATTTTCGGCACCGTGATGATGACCTTGATCATGGCCGTGATCGTGACGCCGTTTGGCGTGCTGGCAGCGGTGTACCTGCGTGAGTACGCCAAACAGAACACCCTGACCCGGATCATCCGTATCGCGGTGAACAATTTGGCGGGTGTACCGGCGATTGTGTACGGCGTATTTGGCCTGGGCTTCTTTGTGTATGTGCTGGGTGGCTCGGTTGACCGCCTGTTTTTCGCCGAAGCCTTACCCGCGCCGACCTTTGGTACGCCGGGCCTGATGTGGGCGTCGCTGACGCTGGCGCTGCTGGCGGTGCCGGTGGTGATCGTGGCCACTGAAGAGGGGCTGGCGCGTATTCCTCGCACCGTGCGTGAAGGCTCGCTGGCATTGGGCGCTACCAAATCCGAGACCTTGTGGAAGATCGTGCTGCCGATGGCCAGCCCGGCCATGATGACCGGCATGATTCTCGCCGTGGCTCGCGCGGCGGGTGAAGTGGCACCGCTGATGCTGGTGGGTGTGGTCAAGCTGGCGCCGTCGCTGCCGCTGGACGGCAACTACCCGTACCTGCACCTTGACCAGAAGATCATGCACTTGGGCTTCCATATTTATGACGTCGGCTTCCAAAGCCCGAACGTTGAAGCCGCACGACCGCTGGTGTACGCCACGGCGCTGCTGCTGGTGCTGGTGATTGCGACCCTGAACCTGTCGGCGGTGTGGATTCGCAACCACCTGCGCGAGAAGTACAAGGCGCTGGAAAGCTGATAACGCAACACCTGTAGGCGCGAGCGTGCTCGTGAAGGCATCGGCAGGGTCTCAAGGTGGGACCGAGGTGTCTGGAGTGTGAGCCAGCTCGTTGCTACAGCAAATGAAAAGCCCGGTCAGAACGACCGACACGAATGTTTAGCGTATGGAGCAACCCATGCAGCATGAATCCTCCGCCCACGGCATCAACATGTCCGCCCTGGGTCGCACCAAGCAAAGCTTGAACCTGGCCAACGAAGAAGTTGCCATTGAAGTCCCGGGCCTGAACCTTTACTACGGTGAAAAACAGGCGCTGTTCGACGTGAGCCTGAACATTCCAAAGCAGCGTGTGACCGCTTTTATCGGTCCCTCGGGTTGCGGCAAGTCCACGCTGCTGCGCACCTTCAACCGCATGAACGATCTGGTGGACGGTTGCCGGGTTGAAGGCGAGATCAACCTGTACGGCCACAACATTTACCGCAAGGGCGAGGACGTGGCTGAGCTGCGTCGCCGGGTGGGCATGGTGTTCCAGAAGCCCAACCCGTTCCCCAAGACCATCTACGAGAACGTGGTCTACGGCTTGCGGATTCAGGGCATCAATAAAAAGCGCATCCTCGACGAAGCCGTGGAGTGGGCGCTTAAAGGTGCGGCGTTGTGGGATGAGGTCAAAGACCGCCTGCACGACTCGGCGCTGGGTTTGTCCGGTGGTCAGCAACAGCGTTTGGTGATCGCCCGTACCATCGCGGTTGAACCCGAAGTGTTGTTGCTCGATGAGCCGTGCTCGGCCCTCGACCCGATCTCGACGCTGAAGGTCGAAGAGCTGATTTACGAGCTTAAGTCCAAGTTCACCATCGTCATTGTGACCCACAACATGCAGCAGGCTGCGCGGGTGTCGGATTACACCGCCTTTATGTACATGGGCAAAATGGTTGAATACGGCGACACCGACACCTTGTTCACCAACCCGGCCAAAAAGCAGACCGAAGACTACATCACCGGGCGCTATGGCTAGTTGGGGCGGGCTTTACAGTTCGCGGTAACGACACATTTGGCTAGCAGCGTATAGCTTGCGGCTCACAGTTTTTGCGGAGCAGAACCATGATTTCAAAGGATGGCCTCACCCATCACATTTCCGCGCAGTTCAACGCGGAACTCGAAGAAGTGCGCAGCCACTTGCTGGCCATGGGCGGGCTGGTCGAGAAGCAGGTTAACGACGCGGTCACGGCGTTGATCGAGGCCGATTCCGGGCTGGCTCAGCAAGTGCGTGAGATCGACGAACAGATCAATCAGATGGAACGCAACATCGACGAAGAATGCTTGCGCATTCTGGCCCGCCGTCAGCCTGCGGCGTCTGACCTGCGGTTGATCATCAGCATTTCCAAGTCGGTGATCGACCTTGAGCGCATCGGTGACGAAGCGACCAAAATTGCCCGTCGTGCGATTCAGCTCTGTGAAGAGGGCGAAGCGCCGCGTGGTTATGTTGAAGTGCGACACATCGGCGATCAGGTGCGCAACATGGTACGTGATGCACTGGATGCATTTGCCCGCTTCGACGCCGACCTGGCGCTGTCGGTGGCGCAGTACGACAAAATCATCGACCGTGAATACAAAACGGCGTTGCGCGAGTTGGCCACCTACATGATGGAAGACCCGCGCTCGATCTCGCGGGTGCTGAGCATCATTTGGGTGCTGCGTTCGCTGGAACGCATTGGCGACCATGCGCGCAATATTTCGGAATTGGTCATCTATCTGGTACGTGGCACAGACGTGCGCCACATGGGCCTTAAGCGCATGCGTGAAGAAGTTGAAGGTACAGGCGGTGATAACGCTAATGTTCCGCAACCACCTGACGATAAATAAGACTGCCTGAGATGAAAACGCCTGGCTCTAGCCGGGCGTTTTGCTTTTCGGCGTTCATATTCAGGCGCTCTGCGAACGTAAAGTGATTCGGGGTGCCCCCAAGATTTGGCACATGGCCATCATTCGGCGCATGCTTGTCAAGATTTCAGAGGAGCAATCGATGAGCAAGGTCAGTGTGTTGGTGGTGGATGACGCGTCGTTTATTCGCGATCTGGTTAAAAAATGCCTGCGTAATGCATTTCCGGGCATCAAGATCGAAGACGCGGTCAACGGCCGCAAAGCACAGGCCATGCTGACCCGCGATGCGTTCGATCTGGTGCTGTGTGATTGGGAAATGCCAGAGATGTCGGGCCTTGAGCTGCTGACCTGGTGCCGCGAGCAAGACCATCTCAAAACCCTGCCCTTCATCATGGTCACCAGCCGTGGCGACAAAGAGAACGTGGTGCAGGCGATTCAGGCCGGTGTTTCGGATTTTGTCAGCAAGCCGTTCACCAATGAGCAATTACTGACCAAGGTGAAAAAAGCCTTCACCAAAGCGGGCCTGATGGACGCGGTGATGGCATGTGCACCGACGCGCATGAATTCGGCCTTCGGCAATGACTCGTTGAGCGCGTTGACCGGTGGCAAAACCCAACTGGCCACCCCGGCCCTAGCACCGGCTGCGCGCCCGCAGACCGTTGCGGCCCCGGTGGCCCCGGCGGCCAAAGCCGCCAGCCAAACCCCGACCGGGCGTGGCCAGGGACAATTGCGCCTGTCGAGCGGTACTCAAGCGTGTGTGATCAAGGCGCTGAGCTTGAAGGAAGCGCTGCTGGTGGTGCGTAGGGGTGAAGTGCTGCCACAGGTGCTGGAAAGTGCAGTGCTCGACCTTGAGCAGGGCGACAACGCCGAAGTAGCGCGTTTGAATGGTTACCTGCACGCCATCGTGGCTTACGAGCCCAAGCCCGACAGTGATTGGTTGCAACTGACCTTTCGCTTCGTGGACCAGGATGCGGCGAAGATGGGTTACCTCTCGCGGTTAATCGCCCACGGCACGGCACAAAAACACTTCGTACCGGGGGCGTAAGACGCACCGGTTTAAGCCGTAGCCGCTGTCGAGGTACGAGGCTGCGATCGCGTGCCGCATCACGTTCGGTCGCAGCCTCGCGCTGCTCGTTAACGACTGGAGGGCTTATGGCAGTTGCAGGCCGCCGGAGGCTTTGTGGATCGCTCGCAGATGTTCGCCGATGTGTTTGACGTTGGCCTCGGTCGCGGCAATTTCAGCCGCGCGCGCCGGCTCCAGCAGGCTGCGTACTTCTTTGTCCAAATCACCGGTCAGGCGCAGTAATTGCTGCTGGCGCTGGCTGCTTTCTGATTCGAGCATTTCCCACTCTTTTGCCTGTGGCAAACCATAGCCGCTGCTGCCAAGCAGTTCGGCCGGACGACTGAGAAAGCCGCTGCTGGCGAGGATCTCTTGCAGTGTCTGATTGGCCTTGTCCATACCGGCGCCTTCAATGCCGCGTACCTTCAAGTACTTCTGTTTAACCTCGTCTTGCGCCAACAGCAGTTGGCGGCGAAAGGCTGCTTGCTCCAACAGTAACAACGCAGCACTGGCGCGCAGGTCGGCTTGCCCGATCCACGGGCGACGTTCATCCGGGCTGAGCGCGAGCCAGTCTTCGACGCTGGTTTGCTTGATCGGCAGACGGGTCTTGAGTACATCGAACATCGCCTGATAACGGTCGCGGTACGAGTCAAAGCGATAACCCAAACGCAGGGCTTCTTTTTTGTCGTTCAGCACGCTGGTATCAGCCAGGCCACGGGACTTGAGCACCTCCAGCAAGCCGTTGGGCATGATGCTGTCCAGGCCTTTGAGCTGCGAATTGTCGCTGCCGCTGCGCAGCAGTTTCAGGGTTTCGACCGCGCAGTTGTTGGAGATGAAGTAGTAGTTGCCATCGTAGCTCCAGTGCATCTCGGCGGCGTGTTCTACCACGTCTTCGATTTCTGCACGGTTGAGTGTGAGCGGCACGGACGCCAGGCTGCGCAGTTCGGTTTTGGTGTATTCGTCGATCACCTGGGCCAGCGGCAATACAAACAGGCGTGACGGGTAAGCACCGGTTAGGCCATCCCAGCTCGACAGCTGTACGTCGTTGACGAATGCGCGGTAGGACAACACCAGATGTTCTTGCAGGTCGAGCCGGCAATCCGGCCCCCGAGGACGCCCCGGCGCGCAGATCACCAGCCGCAGCATGCTGTGGCCCCAGCGGCTGGCCCATTCTTGGTTGGCCTCGGCAAGCAAGTAGTCCACGGCATACACGCGTTCCGGGTCGACGGTGCCGAGCGGCTGTTTGGCAAAGTCGTTACCGGCATTGAGAAAGGCGAAGCCTTTGGGGCATTCATCCTTGGCTGCGGGCGCCCAGCCGAAGCGCTCTTTGTAGTAGCGATACAGCGCCGGGCGGCGGCAGGCGTAGGCCGGGTCGAGGAGGAAGTACTCCATGTTGACCGCGACAAATTCTCGGGGGTTGCTGACCTCGTAGAGGTCGGGGCTGCGCACCACCTGATGGTTGTCTTGCTCCCGTTCGCCGCGGCGGCCGACGTATTGCTGCCACCCTGCCAGGTCAAGCAGCCGCGGATCGTCGCTGAGGGTGAAGCGGCGTTCGGCCTGGCCTCGGCAGTCGTCCGGCAGGCCAATCAGCCCGGCACTGTTGTGCTGGCGCGTGCAACGCTGGATTTGGGTGCGCTCGGCAGCAGGCCACAGACGTGCGCGGTCGTAGATGTGCGTCAGCTCGTGCAGCACGGTGGCGAGTAATTCGCGGCGTACCGTGCCGTGGGGGCGATTGGTTTGCTCGGTGGCGGCCGAACCGTCGGTCAGGCTCGCCAGCAGTTTGCGATTGAGGTCCAGCTCGGACACCAGTGAGGCTTGGCCGTAGGCGTTGCTCGGCATGCCTTCGGTCCAGCCCACCAGAATCTGGCGGTCCAATTGCTCGATCAAGCGCGGTGGCAGCTTGTGCATGGCCTCGTCGAGCAAGGCTTGGGTCGCCTGTTGCTCAGCCGGGCTCAGGCCGTCGGTCTTGAGTTGCAGATGCAGCGCGGCCTGGGCGCTGCTGCCGATCAGCAGCAGGCCACAGGCGGCGAGCCAGCGCGCTATCGGCCTCACAGCGCGAGGATGGCTTCGGCGAGGACTTGATCGCTGGCGTTGCGTGCTTCAGGTACGCGATCGCGCAGGGTGTTGAAGGCCGCTTCCAGTTGTACGCCGCGAATGTCGCCTTGGCTGGCAACGAAGGTAGCGGCGTCATCGTGGGCCTCGCGCACTACTTTTGAGTCGCGGATCGAGGTGGTGGTGTCAGAAGTGAAGTCGATGGTGCGTCCGAATGCGCGAACGATGATGTTACTGGTTTGCACCAGGGTTTGTGCCTGCGCCACATCGGCGAGCAACAACAGGCCAAGGGTGGCGACAATCAACGGGCTACGCATGACATTTCTCCAGAAAACGCGGGTGTTTATTGGACGAGAATCGCTTGTGCCAGTTCAAAGTCGCTGGCACTCAATTTTGGTTGGCTGTGGCGCACGTAGCGCAACGCAGACTCCAACTGCGAACCCCGCAGTTGACCGTCACTGGCGATAAAAGCGGCAGCGTCATCCTGAGCGGCGCGGATCAGTTTGTTGTCGAAAGGAGCCGACGTCACTTTGCTGGTGACATAACCGGTGAGCACTGTGGTTTGTGTGCTGGTGTCGAAGGCGGATGCAGATTGAACCCAGCAAAGGGCAAGTAAAGCGATAGTGAGAAAGCGCATGGGTCTCGACGTTGGTTGAGCGAGGGCCAAGGCTAGCGTAATGGGCGGGGCAGGGCCAGAGCGGGGGGCGTGTTCTTCATGTAGGGGCGGGCTTTATCTCAAGCAAGCGCGCTCCTACAGGAAGACGACCTGTCAGAGGGTCAGGATGGCCTGAGCCAATTGGGTGTCGGAGGCTTGCAGCTGCGGTGCTTGCTGGCGGATGAAGTCCAGTGCGCTTTCGAGCTTAACGCCACGGACAGTGCCTTCACTGGCGACAAAGCTGGCGGCGTCGTCACGGGCTGCACGCACTATCTTGTTGTCGCGGATGGAGTTGGTGGCATCTGAGGTCAGGTCGGTGGTGGCCTTGAGCGTACCTACGATGGCATCGGTGGTCACGATGAAGCTGGAAGCATTGGCGCTGGCGGCAACAACCAGCAAAGCCGCTGCGCTCAGTAGGCGAAGTGTGGACATGGTGATACTCCTTGGCAGGTGCTTATACATTAGACGTTATGGGCGAATAGTAGGCCGAGTGCTGCGCGGGGCAAAGAATGTTTTACCTGTAACGGGTGTTTTAGCGCTCTGGCTCAAGGATTTCTATAACTGTACTTGTTCTTGTGTGCTGTATTTAAAACTGTACCTATTCGATGGTGGCTTACGTAAACAGGGTTGCTGAAACGACAAAACCCGTCAGCGGTTGCCCGCGACGGGTTTTGTTTTTTCAATTCTGGGTGCTGGCGGTGGACCGGTGGTCAGGGCCAGCGAGCGCTTGTTAGCGCCAGAACGGCTTGCTCAGCTCTTCGTAACGCTGTGCTTCGCTAATCCCGGCATCCGCCAGAAGACGCGAATCCAGGCGAGCCAGTTGATGGCGGCTGGAGATACGGCGCTGCCACAACATCAGGTTGGCAAGTACGCGCAAAGGCATGGAAGCCTGGGTGTTTACAGTGTTGCTTTCGTTGAACAGATCGGAACTGAGGGTACGTTCCATGATGGCATCCTTCCGCTTGTGGCGGCATTGGCGAGTGGTTTAACTGGTGCCCATGATCCTCCTCCGTGTCGAGACTCTCTAGATACAGTTCACTTGTATTGTGATGAGCCAGTTAACTGTTTATGGGCGCTGTACGGCCATAAATGGGCGCAACTGTACCTGTCGGCACTAAGTTGGTGCATTTTTGATCAATTTAGTGAGAAATTGCCGTGGTAAGAGTAGGAAATGACCAGTACAGCAGTACAGTTTTTGAAACTCCAGGCACAAAAAAGCCGCCGAGGAAACAGTGTTTTCTGCGGCGGCTGTCTAGCTCGCGTGTTACGGCAGCATTTTCCCGGTTTCTTCCAGGTTGATGTGCCAGCTCAACGCTTCGCGCAGGATGTGCGGGGTGTGGCCACCGATTGCACAGGCTTTGCTGAAGTAGTCATTGAGTGCTTCACGGAAATCCGGGTGTACACAGTTGTCGATGATCACCCGAGCGCGTTCGCGAGGTGCCAGGCCGCGCAGGTCGGCCAGGCCCTGTTCGGTCACCAGGATGTCCACATCGTGCTCGGTGTGGTCGACGTGGCTGACCATTGGCACGACGCTGGAGATCGCGCCAGCCTTGGCAATGGACTTGGTCACAAAGATCGCCAGGTGAGCGTTACGGGCGAAATCGCCTGAACCGCCGATGCCGTTCATCATGCGTGTGCCGCAGACGTGGGTGGAGTTCACGTTGCCGTAGATGTCGAATTCCAGGGCAGTGTTGATGCCGATGATGCCCAGGCGCCGTACCACTTCAGGGTGGTTGGAGATTTCTTGCGGGCGCAGGACCAGTTTGTCCTTGTAGCGCTCCAGGTTGCCGAATACGTCCGAGTTGCGACGTTCAGACAAGGTGATCGAACTGCCCGAGGCGAAGCTCATCTTGCCAGCGTCGATCAGGTCGAAAGTCGAGTCCTGCAACACTTCGGAGTACATGGTCAGGTCTTCGAACGGCGAGTCAATCAAGCCGCACATGACGGCGTTGGCGATGTTGCCGATACCTGCTTGCAGCGGGCCGAGTTTGTTGGTCATGCGGCCTGCTTCAACTTCAGCCTTGAGGAAGTTGATCAGGTGGAAGGCGATGCCGTCGGTTTCGCTGTCTGGCTCGGACACCGTGGACGGTGAGTCGGGCTTGTTGGTAATAACGATGGCGACGATTTTTTCTGGTGGAATCGGGATCGCAGTACTGCCGATACGGTCGTCGACTTTGACCAGCGGGATGGGCGTGCGCGTCGGACGGTAGGTCGGAATATAGATGTCGTGCAGGCCTTCCAGATTCGGGTTATGCGCCAGGTTGATCTCGACGATCACTTGTTTGGCGAAAATCGCGAAGCTGGCGGAGTTGCCTACAGAAGTCGTTGGAACAATATGACCTTGCTCGGTAATAGCGACGGCTTCAATTACTGCGATATCCGGCAGCTTCAGTTGATTGTTACGCAGCTGTTCAACCGTTTCGGACAAATGCTGGTCAATGAACATCACTTCGCCAGCATTGATAGCTTTGCGCAAGGTGCTGTCTACCTGGAACGGCATGCGACGAGCCAGTACACCGGCCTCGGTCAGTTGTTTGTCCAGATCGTTGCCCAGGCTGGCGCCGGTCATCAGGGTGATTTTCAGGGGCGATGTTTTAGCGCGCTCGGCCAATGCTTTTGGGACGGCCTTGGCTTCGCCGGCACGGGTAAAACCGCTCATGCCGACGGTCATGCCGTCTTGGATAAGGGCGGCGGCTTCTTCGGCGCTCATGACCTTATCGTGCAGGGAATTTAGGCGAATACGTTCACGGTACATGGATTGTTATCTCGGGCAACGGAAGCAAGATGCGCAGTCTATTCATTTTCAAAGGCTGGCGTCCCGCTACCATGGTCGAATGCCTGACGGCGATTTAGACCCTTTGGTCGGGATCTTTGGGGAATAAAAAACCCCGGTCAATTCAGCGCCGGGGTTCTCAGTCGTGCAGTGGCGGAGATGTTACTCGACCGCTTTGACCATATCTTCAATAACTTTCTTGGCGTCACCGAAGACCATCATGGTTTTATCCAAGTAAAACAGTTCGTTATCCAGACCTGCGTAGCCACTGGCCATTGAGCGTTTGTTAACGATGACGGTCTTGGCTTTGTAAGCCTCAAGGATCGGCATGCCCGCAATCGGGGATTTGGGATCGTTCTTGGCTGCCGGGTTGACCACGTCGTTGGCGCCCAACACCAGCACCACGTCGGCCTGACCAAACTCGGAGTTGATGTCTTCCATTTCGAACACTTGGTCATAAGGTACTTCGGCCTCGGCCAGCAGCACGTTCATATGACCGGGCATCCGGCCCGCTACCGGATGGATGGCGTATTTGACGGTTACGCCGCGATGGGTCAGCTTCTCGGTCAGCTCTTTAAGTGCGTGCTGTGCCCGCGCTACGGCCAGGCCATAACCCGGCACGATGATGACGGTGTCGGCGTTGGTCAGCAGGAAGGTGGCGTCGTCTGCCGAGCCGGATTTAACCGGACGGGCTTCTTGCGCACCCGCAGGGCCGGCCACATCGGTTGCGCCGCCAAAACCGCCGAGAATCACATTGAAGAACGAACGGTTCATCGCCTTGCACATGATGTACGACAGGATTGCGCCCGAGGAGCCCACCAGCGAACCGGCAATAATCAGCATTGAGTTGTTCAGCGAGAAGCCGATACCTGCTGCTGCCCAGCCTGAGTAGCTGTTGAGCATCGACACCACGACCGGCATGTCTGCGCCGCCAATCGGGATGATGATCAGCACGCCCAGTACGAACGCCAGAGCCAGCATCAATGCGAAGGCATTAAGGTTGCCGGTCAGCATGAAGGTGATGCCCAGCGCCAAGGTGGCCAGGCCCAGTGCCAGGTTCAGCTTGTGTTGGCCGCCGAACTGTACCGGTGCACCCTGGAACAGGCGGAACTTGTATTTACCCGACAGCTTGCCGAAAGCGATCACCGAACCCGAGAAGGTAATCGCGCCAATGGCAGCACCCAGAAACAGTTCCAGACGGTTGCCCGCAGGAATGGCGTCGCCCAGTTGTTTGACGATGCCCAGCGATTGCGGCTCGACGACGGCGGCAATGGCGATGAACACCGCAGCCAGGCCGATCATGCTGTGCATGAAGGCAACCAGTTCGGGCATTTTGGTCATTTCAACGCGCTTGGCCATGACCGAGCCAGCTGTTCCGCCGACCAACAGGCCGACAATCACGTAGCCGATACCCGCTGTCGCTATTTCAGCGCCTAGTTTGTAGATAAGCCCTACGGTGGTAATTACCGCCAAAGCCATGCCGAGCATGCCGAACAGGTTGCCGCGACGTGAGGTGGTCGGGTGCGACAGGCCTTTAAGCGCTTGAATGAAGCAGATCGATGCAACCAGATACAGCACAGTGACCAGATTCATGCTCATGGTTTACGCACCTCGTCTTTAGCTTTAGGTGCTTTCTTCTTGAACATTTCCAGCATGCGCCGTGTGACCAAAAATCCACCGAATACGTTTACGGCTGCCAGTGCGACGGCCAGGGTGCCCATGGTTTTACCCAGCGGGGTGACTGTCAGCGCGGCGGCGAGCATCGCGCCGACGATCACAATCGCCGAAATGGCATTGGTGACGGCCATCAGTGGGGTGTGCAGGGCAGGGGTTACGTTCCAGACCACGTGGTAGCCAACGTAAATGGCCAGCACGAAAATGATCAGGTTGTAGATGCCGGGCGAGATCAGCTCTTCCATTGTTTTTATCCTCAGCCGTTTTTGCGCACGACTTGCCCGTCGCGGCACATCAGGCACGCAGCGACGATGTCGTCTTCTAGGTTGATCTGAAACTGCCCTTCAGGGGTGAAGACCAGCTTGAGGAAGTCCAGCAAGTTGCGGGCATACAGCGCGGAGGCGTCTGCGGCCACCATTGCAGCCAGATTGGTGTGGCCCACGAGGGTGACACCGTGCTCAACCACGACGTGATCCGCCACGGTCAGCGGGCAATTACCGCCTTGCGCCGCGGCGAGGTCGATGACCACTGAGCCGGGTTTCATTTGCGCCACGGTTTCTGCGCTGAGCAGTACCGGGGCCTTACGGCCGGGGATCAGCGCAGTGGTGATGACGATGTCAGCCAGTTTGGCGCGTTCGTGAACGGCCAAAGCTTGGCGCTGCATCCAGCTCGTAGGCATGGGCCGTGCGTAGCCGCCCACACCGACGGCGCACTCGCGCTCTTCGTCCGTTTCATACGGCACGTCGACGAACTTGGCTCCCAGCGATTCAATCTGCTCTTTAACCGCAGGTCGTACATCCGACGCTTCAATCACGGCGCCTAAGCGTTTGGCGGTGGCGATGGCCTGCAAGCCTGCAACCCCGGCGCCAAGGATCAGCACGCGGGCTGCCTTAACGGTGCCTGCTGCGGTCATCAACATGGGCATGAAACGGGGGTAATAGTGAGCGGCCAGCAACACGGCTTTGTAACCCGCAATGTTGGCTTGGGATGACAGCACATCAAGACTTTGCGCACGAGAGGTGCGTGGGGCCGCTTCGAGAGAGAAGGCCGTGATGCCGTGCCCCGCCAGTTTGGCAATGGTTTCATTGCTGAACGGGTTGAGCATGCCAATCAGCACGGCACCGCTGTTAATCAGGGCCAGTTCGCTGTCATTGGGGGCAACCACTTTGAGAATCAGCTCGGCACCCAAGGCTTCTCGGGCGCTGCCAATGGTTGCGCCGACGGCTTCATAAGCGCTGTCGATAACACTGGCATTAATGCCCGCGCCGCTTTCAACAGTCACCTTATGGCCTTGGCCGATCAGCTTCTTGATGGTTTCCGGGGTTGCAGCAACCCGCGTTTCACCCGTGTGGGTTTCGAGAGGAACACCAATGTGCACGTCATATCTCCTGCGTGATCTTTTATAAGAAAGCCAGCGCACTGCGGTGGGTGCGTCTGGGGCGGCCGATCAGCACGACCCCACCAGAATCAGGGTGGGGCGCCGCATAATGCAGGCGATTTTTTAGCCCTTCAAGAACTTATGGAGGGTGACGGAATTTTTACTACAAGTCATGCCGTGACCGAATGTCGCAATGATAAGCCGGGCGCCAGTAACGACGGTGCTTCTAGGGATTAAAGGTGCTTTTAGAGTTTTTTTCACATTTCTTTTAGTTATGCGGGCATAACTTTCGGAAATACCCTGTAGGCCGCGTGGTTACTGGCCTACAGGTTTGTCCATATAGACATAAGTTTAGGGTGTTATAAAGCGACATTTACGTACATATGTAGGGCTATTTGTTGATGCGCTACATAATCATTGCGGACGTTGCTCTTGGCTAAAGCAAGCTGTAGCGCCGGGCTTGCTGGATGAGCCAGTCGCGAAACGCCTGGAGAGAGGCAGATTCGATTTTGCGTTCTGGAATCATCAGGTGATAAGCCTTGGTGCTGGGTAGTGTGGCGGGGTGGGCAATCACCAGGCGTTGCTCGGTCAGCTCGCGTTGAATCAAAAAAGGCGGGATAAGGGCGACGCCCATATCGTGCATGGCGGCTTGGGCCAGCATCGAAAACAGTTCATAGCGTGGACCGGTCATGTCGCGTGGCACGCTCATCTCTTGTGCGTTGAACCATTGCCGCCACGCGTAGGGGCGGGTGGTCTGTTGCAATAAGGGGAGTTCGGCGAGTGCTGATGCGCTGAGGGTTTTGTGGGTGTTGATGAGGGTGGGGCTGCAAACAGGGACCGGGTTTTCCCCCATCAGACGGTAGGACGTGGTGCCGGACCAGTCGGCATCGCCGAAATAGATGGCGGCGTCAAAGTCGGTGTCGGCAAAGAGGAAGGGGCGGGTACGGTTTGTAAGGTTGACCGTGACGTCAGGGTGCTGCTGTTGGAAGTCCTTGAGTCGGGGAAGCAACCATTGCGTGCCAAAGGTGGGCACAACGGCCAGTTCAATAACGTTAGCGCCTTGTTGCCCCATGATCGAAAGGGTGTCGCGTTCTACGGCGTCCAGTTGGGTTGCAATGCGCCTGCTGTAGGAAAGACCAGCTTCGGTGAGTTTGACTCCACGCTTGGAACGTCTGAAAAGTTCGACGCTGAGAAACGCTTCAAGGCTAGCGATCTGTCGGCAGATGGCGCCCTGAGTGAGAGAGAGTTCTTGCGCAGCTTTGGTGAAGCTTTCGTGGCGCGCGGCGGCCTCAAAGCTGATGAGCGCGGTCGTGCTGGGAATCTTGCGGCGCATGTACGGCTTCCTCACTAAAGGCAGTCAAATATGGCGTTTTTGATCTTCACGGAGTGAGAAATTAGCACAAGAGGGTGCGTAAACCTCGTTTGTCCTTCTATATAGAAGGGACCTAGGATTGGCCCACGACATTTGATCTATTTCGCGAGGGTTCACTCATGGCGGGTAAAGCAAGCTTCAACTGGATCGATCCACTGCTGCTGGATCAACAGCTCACTGAAGAAGAGCGCATGGTGCGTGACAGCGCTGAACAGTTTGCCCAGGACAAGTTGGCGCCGCGTGTGCTTGAGGCTTTCCGGCATGAGAAGACGGATCCTGCCATTTTTCGGGAGATGGGTGAAACCGGTCTGCTGGGTGCGATGATTCCTGAGCAGTACGGCGGCAGCGGTCTCAACTATGTCAGCTATGGCCTGATCGCGCGTGAGGTAGAGCGTGTGGACTCCGGCTACCGCTCAATGATGAGTGTGCAGTCTTCGCTGGTGATGGTGCCAATCAATGAGTTCGGCACTGAGGCTCAGAAGCAGAAGTACCTGCCCAAGCTCGCGTCGGGCGAGTGGATCGGCTGTTTTGGTCTGACAGAACCTGATCATGGTTCTGATCCGGGTGCGATGATTACTCGGGCACGTAAAGTAGAGGGCGGCTACAGCCTGACGGGCGCCAAGATGTGGATCACCAACAGCCCTATCGCGGATGTGTTTGTGGTCTGGGGCAAGGATGATGCAGGTGACATTCGTGGCTTTGTTCTGGAGAAAGGCTGGAAAGGTCTGAGTGCGCCTGCGATCCACGGCAAGGTGGGTTTGCGTGCATCGATCACCGGCGAGATCGTCATGGATAACGTGTTTGTGCCTGAAGAAAACATTTTCCCGGATGTGCGTGGCTTGAAGGGGCCGTTCACCTGCTTGAATTCGGCGCGCTACGGCATTTCTTGGGGCGCACTGGGGGCGGCTGAGTCGTGCTGGCATACCGCCCGCCAATACACTTTGGATCGCAAGCAGTTTGGTCGTCCTTTAGCGGCGACCCAATTGATTCAGAAAAAACTGGCTGACATGCAGACTGAAATTACCCTGGCCCTGCAAGGTTGCCTACGTTTGGGCCGGATGAAGGATGAGGGGACTGCAGCGGTAGAGATTACGTCGATCATGAAGCGTAACTCGTGCGGCAAATCACTTGATATCGCCCGCATGGCGCGTGACATGTTGGGTGGTAACGGCATTTCTGATGAGTTCGGCGTGGCACGTCACTTGGTCAACCTTGAAGTGGTGAATACCTATGAGGGTACGCACGATGTGCATGCTCTGATTCTTGGGCGTGCGCAGACGGGTCTTCAGGCGTTCTATTAATAGGAGTTCGGCTCATGGGTGCTTTATCGCATTTGCGGGTGTTGGACTTGTCGCGCGTGTTGGCTGGTCCGTGGGCCGGGCAGATCCTGGCAGACCTTGGGGCAGAAGTGATCAAGGTCGAGCGTCCGGGCAATGGCGATGACACGCGAGCCTGGGGGCCGCCCTTCCTTAAAGATGCTTATGGTGAGAGCACAGGGGAGGCGGCCTATTATTTGTCGGCTAATCGCAACAAGCAGTCGGTGACCATTGACTTCACTCAGCCTGAAGGTCAGCGGCTGGTGCGGGAGTTAGCGGCGAAGTCCGATATTTTGATCGAAAACTTCAAAGTAGGTGGGTTGCAGGCTTATGGCTTGGACTATGCGTCGCTTAAGGAGATCAATCCAGATTTGATTTACTGCTCGATCACCGGTTTCGGTCAGACGGGGCCGTATGCCAAGCGCGCAGGCTATGACTTCATGATTCAGGGGTTGGGTGGCCTGATGAGTTTGACGGGGCAGCCTGACGGTGAAGAGGGGGCAGGGCCGGTCAAGGTGGGTGTAGCGCTGACAGATATTTTGACGGGGCTGTACTCGACCGTCGCCATCCTGGCGGCGCTGGCCCATCGTCAGCATGGTGGCGGTGGTCAGCATATCGATATGGCGCTGCTGGATGTTCAGGTGGCGTGCCTGGCGAATCAGGCGATGAATTATCTGACTACAGGTGTTCCTCCTAAGCGGCTAGGCAATGCGCACCCAAATATTGTGCCTTATCAGGATTTTCCTACTGCGGATGGTGATTTCATTCTTACCGTGGGGAATGACAATCAGTTTCGAAAATTTGCTGAAGTGGCCGGTTGTGGAGAGTGGGCGCAGGACTCGCGGTTTGCGACTAATAAAGAGCGTGTGGCGAATAGAGCGGTGTTGGTGCCGCTGATACGCCAGGTGACTGTCTTCAAAACGACGGCTGAGTGGGTATCTCAGTTGGAGGCGGTGGGGGTGCCTTGCGGGCCGATCAATGATTTGGCGCAGGTGTTTCAGGACCCTCAGGTGCAGGCGCGCGGGTTGGCAATAGAGTTGCCTCATGTGCTGGCTGGGCGTGTGCCGCAGGTTGCCAGTCCAATTCGCTTATCGCAGACGCCTGTCGAGTATCGCAATGCTCCACCTTTGTTGGGCGAGCATACCGATGAGGTATTGCAGCGCGTGCTGGGATTGACTGCGGGGGCGTTGGCAGGGCTGCGTAAATCAGGCGTGGTTTGATGTGGCTGTATGTAAGGAGGGGGCGTTAGCCCCCTCTTCTATATAGAGGTTTTATTGGGCTGTTGAAGGTAATTGATAGAGTCGCTCAATTAGGGGTTGACTCAGATTTAAAACGCCCTATAATTCGCCCCACTTCCGGCGTAGTCGAAACGGAAAACTCCTTGAGTATCAATGAGTTGGAAGGTTTTTGGTGATGCTAGCTTCAAATCATCGAAGCAGGAAATGAGGTGTTGACAGCGGCGTGTAACGCTGTAGAATTCGCCTCCCGCTAACGAGAGATCGAAAGCGCAAGTGGTTGAAGTTACAAGGGAAACTTTGAAATCTTCTGAAATAACCGCTTGACAGCAACAGAGGCTGCTGTAGAATGCGCGCCTCGGTTGAGCGAAAGCTTAACCAACCGCTCTTTAACAACTGAATCAAGCAATTCGTGTGGGTGCTTGTGGAGTCAG